>CAVOQH010000006.1:0-899710 GCA_963698315.1 uncultured Actinomycetota bacterium | reverse complement strand
CGGATGACAGCCCCACTTCGACCCGAAGTGGGGCTGTTCGCGTTCTGTCCGACGAGGGCCCCTCGACGGAACCGCACTCCGTGACTCCCAGACGGACGTCGAGCGCGTCCTGCAGAACCTCCCACGCATCGCGGCGGCCGGGGCTCAGGTGGAGCGAACCCTCACGGGATGGGTGCGACATGCCAGGAGTCTGGGGGCGACGTGGGCGCGCATCGGAGAGTCGCTCGGGATGACCCGGCAGTCCGCCTGGGAACGCTTCGCCGGGGAGGAGTGACGACGCTCCACTCTTGGTGCCGCGCACAAATGGCCACGAGTTGGACAGGGCCGGTGGGCAGGTCGCGCGGGTCCTTCGACCCCCTGGAGCCGTCCCCTGTGCGGAGTACCGTGGAAATCGACCGGCCGAGGTCGCCGACAGTGGGCCAGCACCTCGAGCCGGTCGGGAGGTGGGACGTCATGAGGGCGTCGTTCATCAGCCCGTGCAGGGAGCTCGCGCACGCAGCCCGGGGAGCGTCCCGATGAGCACCGCCGGCTGGATCCTGCTCGGGCTGCTGGTCCTGGTGGTGGTCGGCCTGGCCCTGGCGCTGAAGGTCGTCAAGCAGTACGAGAAGGGCGTGCTCCTCCGGTTCGGCCGGCTGCAGGGAACCCGGGACCCCGGTCTCCGGATCATCATCCCGGTCGTCGACGTGCTCCATCGCATCTCGCTGCGCATCGTGACCATGCCGATCCAGTCCCAGGGCATCATCACCAAGGACAACGTCAGCGTCGACGTGGCCGCCGTCGCCTACTTCCGCGTGGTGGACGCGGTGAAGTCCGTGATCGCCATCGAGAACGTCACCGCGGCGATCAACCAGATCGCCCAGACCACGTTGCGGAACGTCGTCGGTCAGCACGCGCTCGACGAGATCCTGGCCGAGACCGACCGGATCAACGAGGACATCCGGCTGATCCTCGACCGCACCACGACCGAGTGGGGGCTGGAGGTCACCCTGGTCGAGCTCAAGGACATCCAGCTGCCCGAGACCATGAAGCGGGCGATGGCCCGCCAGGCCGAGGCCGAGCGGGAGAAGCGCGCCAAGATCATCAACGCCGAGGGCGAGCACCTCGCCGCGGCCAGCCTGGGCCAGGCGTCGGACATCATGATGACCCACCCGATCGCGCTGCAGCTGCGCAACCTCCAGACGCTGATCGAGCTCGGTGTCGACAAGAACACCACCGTCGTGTTCCCAGCTCCGCTGATGAGCACCATCGAGGAGCTCGGCAGCTTCCTGGCCCGCGAGGGTGAGGCAGCCAAGGCAAACGCCCGAACGTCTGCCGACGACCCCATCCCCGCCCAGCGGCAGGTCGCCGCGCCGGCAGCGGACAGCACGTCGGTCGCCTGAGCCCGCACAGGACCATGAGCAGCAGTCGCAGCACCTCCCCCGAGCCCGCCTCGCCACCGCCGGCGGAGGCGTGCGCCGACCGGGCTGTCCCGCGCGCCGAGACCGCTCGACGGTGGGAGGACCTGGTCAGCAGCTACAGCGCCCCCGGGTCGGACGCCCTCCTGAGCCGCGTGCCGGACCGCGTCGGTCGACCCCTCGATGCCGCGGGGCGCAGGGAGGCGCACCGCATCGACACGCTCCGGCGCCGGCAGGTCGCGGTCGCGGCCGGCGTCGGTGCGGCCTCCCTCGCCACGACCGCCGGCGCGGCCGCCGTCGACTCCGCTCCCCTGGCCCTCACCGCCGGGCTGACGGCCTCGACCGCCGCTGTGGTCGCGGTCGTCCGGTGGTGGCGCCTCACCGGCCGCCGGACCGCTCTGCGGTCCGGCGATGCGCTCGACACCTGGCAGATGACCCGCTTCGGCCGCTGGCTGGTCGCCCGCGCCCACCAGGCCACCGTCCGCGCCACGGAGGCCGAGGGCGGGCCTCCCGACACCGCCGACCGGATGGCGGAGTCCCTGCACCGGTTCACCGACGACGTACGCCGCCTGGAGCGCATCATCGACTCCTCCTCCGCGGTGGCCGACACCTACGGCCGGGTCCGTCAGGCCGACGACCACCGCGACCAGGTCGACACCCTCCTCGCCGCGCAGGCGCACACCCTGCGCGCCCTGGACCTGTTCGAGTCCACGGCCCGCGAGGTGGTCCTCGCCGCCCACGCGGAGCGCGCCGACGGCGAGCGCGCCTGCGTCGTCGCCAGCCTGCTCGACCTGCAGGCGGAGGCGCTCACCCGCCGTCAGGCACTCGCTGCCCTCGACGATCCGCAGTGACCGACGGGTCGCGCGGGATCAGCAGCGCAGCCACGAAGCCGATCACCGCGATCACGATCATGATGAGCAGCGACAGCGCGAACGACCCGTCACCGGCCTGGCTGGCGCCCGCGAGCACCGAGCCGGCCAGGGCGACGCCGAGCGACGAGCCGAGGTTCGACACGCTGCGCGACACTCCCGAGATGTCGCCCTGGTCCTCCTCGGGGAAGGCGGACTGCACGACGTTCACCGACGACGTGAGCATCACGCCGATGCCGGCGCCGACCAGGAAGAGTCCCGGCACGAACGCCCAGTTGCTCGAGTCCGCCCTGCCCAGGGCGAGCACCAGCAGCAGGCCGACGATGGTCACGCCGAAGCCCCGCCGGATCAGGAACCGCTGAGGCGCGCCGCCGGGCCAGCCGCCCGGCGGCACCGGCGGCGAGGAGCACGCCGATGGTGGTGGGCGTGAGCATCAGACCGGTCTGGATGGCGTCGTAGCCCCGCACCTGCTGCAGGAAGACCGAGATCACGAAGAAGGACCCCTGCATGGTGAGCCACTGGATCGTCTGGGTGGTCAGCCCGAGGTTGGAGGTCTTGTTGTGGAAGAGCCTGATCGAGACGAGCGGGTCGTCGTGCTTCCGCTCGACCGCACGGATGTGCAGGAAGAACCAGAGCAGGAAGAGCGCACCGATGGCGAAGAACAGCCAGACCGGGGAGATGCCGCCCTTCGGGATCACCACGGTGCCGGCGATCGTGAAGTCCGTGCGGGAGGAGAACCAGCCGTACGTCGAGGACTGCAGGATGCCGAAGACCACGAAGAACAGGCCGGCCGCCGACAGGACGGCACCGACCAGGTCGAAGTGCGGCGCCGCTTCCTCACGCGGCGGGTCCACGAGGTTGCGGGCCAGGAACGCCACGAGCGCCACGATCAGCACCTGCAGGATGAACGACGCCCGCCAGCTGATCGCGCTGGTGACCAGACCACCGATCAGGGGGCCGGCGGCGGCGCCGAGCCCGGCCGCGCCGCTGACCATCCCGAAGTACTTCGCCCGGGACTTGGTGTCCGAGAACAGCACCGTGATGAGGATGTAGATCGGTGGGATCAGCAGCGCCGACCCGATGCCCTCGAGCAGGGAGTAGCCGACGATCATCAGCGGCAGCCCCTGGGAGAACGACGCGAGCAGCGCGCCGGTGCCGTAGATGCCCAGCCCCCACATGAAGCAGACCTTGCGGCCCCAGATGTCGGTCAGCTTGCTGCCCGGGATCATCAGGGAGGCCATCGTCAGCGTGAACAGCGTGATCGTCGTCTGCATGCCGACGACCGTGGTCCCGATGTCGTCGGCGATGGTCGTGATGGCGACGTTCATGTTGCTGCCGGCATAGCTCGCGACGAACTGCGCCAGCGCCAGCGGCAGCACGACCGAGCCGGCGGCCACCGCCGGACGGGAGGCGGGGGCGGTCACCGGTCCGGCCTCTGGTCCGCGGTCCGCTCGGTCTGCATTCGGGGCACCCCGTCGTCAGGCGATGTCGGTACGTCGTCCGCGCCACGCGACCGTGATCTCGCGCGGAGCGACCCGGCTCAGTCTGAGCAGGGCGAGGAACGCCCGGCCTCATCCGGACCGGATGATCCCCGTCAGTGACTCAGTCGCAGCGACTCCGGCGGCAGGTCGACGTTGGCGTTCAGCGCCATAGCCGGAGGTGAGGCAGGCCGGGTTGCCGTTCAGCGTGATCGATCTCGACCACGATCATCGACTGGAACGAGCCCGGCAGGCGTTGCCGTTCACGCACGATGGCCGACGGCGCGTAGATCGTGCCGGTGATCGCGGGCCCACCGGTCCCGACGATCCGAAGCACTCGGTCGTTGTTGCGGTCGAAGACGACCGCCAGGCCCTCCAGCGGCCCGTCGGTGGGTGCCGACAGGGCCAGGCTGCTGGCGCCGCTCATGTCCAGGGTCGAGCCGTCGTCGGTCGTCGGCGAGCACGCGGTCGGCACGGCCGCGGTGCCGCAGGTGAAGTAGAGGGTGACCCCCACGCCGGTCACGCGGTCGTGCCGGAGGTGTTCCACACCGCGCTGGACCCGGCGATGACGTAGAGGCCGGGCGGCAGCGTGCACGACGAGGAGAAGCGCATAGCTGCCGTAGCGCCCGGGTCCATCGACGCACGGGTTGGCCGTGCTGGCCTTGGCCGTCACGGTCGTCCAGTCCGGCATCGGCATGAACGCCAGCGGGTCGGTCACCGCCGGCTGCCCGGTGGCGGGCGGCGACGGGAGAGTAGGTGCCCGCCGAGGCGGTCCCCTCGACAGAGGTGTTGCCCGTGATCGAGCCGTACGTCGGAGTTCAAGCTGATGCTGCCGTTGAAGTGGATGTTGCCACCGGTGACCTCACTCGCCGTTCTGCAGGTCGTGCGGACCGGCGCCGAGCACGCACAGCGCGCAGGACGGCCGGACGTCGAGCTCGAGCGCGGCCTCGGCGTCGGAGGCGACCGGGATCGACGACACACCGGCGACGGCGCCGAACGACGTGCGCACCTCCCGGACCGGGATCCGCACCCGGACGGTGTCGGGCTTCGTGGCGTCGCGGGACGCGGAGACGGAGCTCTGGAAGGAGATGCACGGCGTGGTCGAGGGCTGGTGGCGCAGCGCCGCACCGTCGGTGCAGCTCGTCCAGTCGGCCTCGGTCACGTCGAAGTTGTCCGCGGCGAACCGCTTGGCCGCGGCGACGGCCTCGGCGAACTTGGGCAGGTTCCCGTTGCCGTAGAGGACGTTGCCGGCCGCGAGCGACGCCGCGTCGGCAGCGACCTGCGCCTGCCGCCTGGTGTCCCGGGCGAAGCCGAGGTCGACCACGAGGGCCGCCACGGCGAAGAGCGCGGTGGACAGCACCGCGACCAGGATCGCCACGGCACCACCCTCGGTGCGCGTCCGCAGCCCCCGGCCGGTCACGAGCACCACGCCCAGGCGGCGCCCGACGGGTCGACGTCGCCGTAGCTACCGGCGGTGATCGTGGCGGGCGTGTCCTGCTCGATCGACATCGAGGCCCGCGACTTCACCAGCCTGTCCTCGGGCAAGCGGCACCATGCCGGTCACGCCGTCGACGCGGACCATCCCGCACACCAGCAGGGGCTCACCGTGCTTCCAGCCGGCGGCGGGGACCACGACCCGGGCGTAGGCCTGACCCGCGGTCGGCGCGATCAGGTGCTTGGTCTTGCACACCAGCTTGGCGGCGTCGGAGCCGGTGCACGCCGGGTGGTCGTAGTTGCGGACGACCCCCTGCCGTGCCGCCTCGCGGACACCCTGGCGCACGTTGAGCGACTCGTTGAACCAGAAGCCGTAGTCCATGACGCCGAACACCAGGCCCAGCAGGATCGGCACCACCAGCGCGAACTCGACGACCGCCGCGCCGCGCTCCCCCGCCCTCCGGCTGCCGCGACGGCTCTCCCCCGAACGTCCCATCTGCTCACTTCCCTGTGAACGGAGGGTCCCGACCGGCTCGACCGAGCCACCCCTGACACCACTATCGACGGACCGGAGGTCTCGCTTGAGGCTTTTGTCCGATTTCGCACGTTTGAGCCGTGGCTCACCCGGCGCCCGCTCTCCCGTGTCCGCGCGGGCGACCCGGCAGACTGGCGGGATGACCGCAGCGACCGACCTGCTCGTCGACGGCCTCGGACGCGTCCAGGAGAACGTCCACGCCGTCGTCGACCATCTCTCCCGCGACCAGCTCGCGACCCGGGTCGACCCCGGGGCGAACTCCATCGCCTGGCTGGTCTGGCACCTGACCCGGATCCAGGACGACCACGTCGCCGGCGTCGCGGACGCCGGCCAGCTCTGGATCGCCGACGGCTGGGCTGAGCGGTTCGCGCTCCCGCTCGACGACCACGACCACGGCTTCGGGCACACCAGCGCGCAGGTGGCTTCGGTGGTGGCCGACGCAGAGCTGCTCGCGGCGTACCACGACGCCGTGCACGACCGGTCCGTCGCCTACGTCGAGGGGCTCGCGGACGAGGACCTCGCCCGCGTCGTGGACCGCCGCTGGGACCCGCCGGTCACGCTCGGGGTCCGCCTGGTGAGCGTCGTCGACGACTGCGCGCAGCACGTCGGCCAGGCGGCGTTCGTCCGCGGCATGCTCGAGCGGGGCTGATCCCCCGGGCCGCCGAGGACGGGACGTTCTCCCCTGTCGTCGTCCTCCGGAGCCTGTCCAGACTGGCCGGGATCACTCCCGGCGAAGGCAGGTCCCCATGAAGGCTCTCGTGTACCACGGTCCCGGCCAGAAGGCGTGGGAGGAGGTCCCGGACCCGAAGATCCTGGCCCCCACCGACGCGATCGTCAGGATCGACACCACCACGATCTGCGGCACCGACCTGCACATCCTCAAGGGCGACGTCCCGGCGGTCACCGACGGTCGCATCCTCGGTCACGAGGGGGTCGGCACCGTCGCCGAGGTCGGCTCGGCCGTGACCACGGTCTCCGTCGGCGACCGGGTGATCATCTCCTGCATCAGCGCCTGCGGCGCCTGCTCCTACTGCCACCAGGGCCTCTACGCCCACTGCCTGGCCGACGAGGGCGCCAGCGGCATCGGCTGGATCCTCGGCCACCTGATCGACGGCACCCAGGCCGAGCTGGTGCGGGTCCCCTTCGCCGACAACTCGGTCTACCGCGTCCCCGAGGGGGTCACCGACGAGGCCGCCGTCATGCTCTCCGACATCCTCCCGACCGGCTTCGAGATCGGCGTGCGCTACGGCCGGGTCAAGCCCGGAGACGTCGTCGCCGTGGTCGGCGCCGGTCCCGTGGGACTGGCCGCGATGATGACCTCCGGCCTGTACGGCGCCGCCCGCGTCATCGCCCTCGACCTCGACGCCAACCGCCTGGAGCAGGCCCGCAGCTTCGGGGCGACCGACGTCGTCTCGAGCGGCGACGCCGACTGGGCCGACCAGGTCATGGCCATGACCGACGGTCTCGGGGTCGACGTCGCGATCGAGGCGGTGGGCGTGCCCGCGACGTTCGACGCGTGCACCCGGATCGTCCGACCCGGCGGGTCGGTCGCCAACGTGGGCGTGCACGGCGCTCCGGTCGAGCTGGCCCTCCAGGACCTCTGGATCTCGGACATCTCCATCACCATGGGCCTGGTCAGCACCTCGACCACGCCGATGCTGCTCAAGCTGGTCGCCCAGCACAAGCTCGCCGCCGAGCGGTTCGGCACGCACCCCTTCTCCATGGACGAGGTGCTCGACGCCTACGACACGTTCGGGCGGGCCGCGGAGACGAAGGCTCTCAAGGTCGTGATCCGGCGCTGAGGGACGTCGACGATGGAGTTCGCCGACGCGATGGAGCTGTGCGCGCGGGGCTTCGAGGTGTTCGCCGTCGTCGTCCTCGTGGCCGGCCTGGTGACGGCCTTCGCACTCGCCGCAGGCGTGTGGCGCAGGACCAGGGTCCGGCGGGAGGCGGTCAGCACGCTGCGCGAGGTGTTCGGCGGCATGCTGCTGCTCGGGCTGGAGATCCTGGTCGCCGCCGACCTGATCAAGACGGTGGCTGTCGACGCGACCTTGGAGAGCGTGAGCGTGCTGGGGCTGATCGTGCTGATCCGGACCTTCCTCAGCTTCTCCCTCGAGATCGAGATCGAGGGAGTCCCGCCCTGGCGGCGAGCACTGACCGGCGGTGTCGCGCACACCGCCGCGGCGGCCCGCCGGGCTCGCGACGCCGGCGCGGAATGACCCGTTGGCGACGACGGCTCAGGCGGCCGGCCGCGGCGGCAGCAGGCCCAGCTCCCAGGCCCGCCTGACCGCCTGGTTGCGACGGGTGACCCCGAGCTTGCGCAGGATGCTGCGCACGTGGCTGCGGACGGTGTTGACCGAGACGAACAAGGTCGCGGCGATCTCGTCGGTGGTCAGCAGGTCGGCGAGCAGGCCGAGCACCTCGCGCTCCTTCCCCGTCAGCGGGCTGACCAGCGGCACCACGATCGTCGGGCCCGGCCCCGGCGTCCACGTGAGCGACGGTGCGCTCGGGCGGGGGTGCCGGTCTCGGTCTCCGGCTCGCGTGTCCGGCAGCCGCAGCCACGGGTTGCCTCGGCGGACAAGCCGGACTGCGCGAGCAGCGTGCCGACCTCGTCCGGCGCCTCGAGGAACGGCCTCCGGAGCAGCTCGGGACCGGCGAGCCGCAGTGCCCGGTCCAGGTGCTCGGCCCCGCGCCCGGGGTCGCCCTGACGCACCGCCCGGGTGGCTTCGAGAATCCGGTAGTCGACCTGCGTCGCCCAGGGGCGCCGAGGTGAGCACCGGTCTCGTCACCGGGTCAGGCGTGTCGGGCGGCGCCTGACCGGCGGCGAGCCGCGCCCGCCGGATGACGAGGTCGATCTCGACGTGGCCGCTGCCCTCGTCGTCGGCCAGCAGGGCGAGGACCTCGTCCGGACGCCCCTCGCCCAGCAGGCACCAGGCCTCGGCGGCCACCAGGCTCCGGTCCCACCAGTCGTCCCCGGTGGGCGTGCCGTCCGGCGCACACCGCGCGGAGCTCGGCCGCGGCGAGCGCGAACTCGCCTCTCCCCGCGGCGAGTCGGGCACGCAGCAGGGCGGCGACCGACGTCAGCAGCGCGGTGTCCGCGGAGTGCGCGGGCCGTCTCGACCGAGCCGACCAGCCACTGCGCCGTCGCCGCGTCGCACTCGTCGGTGCGGACCCAGGCCAGGGCGAGCGTGGCCGCGGGCGTGTGCGCCGCGGCGGCCTTGCCTCCTCGAGCCGTCCCTTCTGCCCGCGCTGTCCGTCGTCCGGGCACGACCTCGGGCACGCCCAGCCGGACGGCCAGGTCGGTTGCCCGGCGCAGGTGGCCCGACATCGCCTCCACCAGGGCGGTCAGCCCCTGGAGCTCGTGGGTGGCGTCGATGAGCCGCGCGGTCTCGGCCACGCGGGTCGCCTCCTCCAGGGTGTCGTGTGCTGCCGTGAGCTCCCCGCGCCGGAGCAGCACCCTGCCCTTCGCCGACCCGATCGCGACCGCGACCTCGGGTGCTCCGCTGGGGTACTCCCCCGGCGCGAGCTGGAGCGCCCGTTCTGCGGACAGCACCTGGTCCAGCGCGACGTCGGGGTCGGCACCGAGGCCGGCCCGGATCGCGGTCAGCACCGAGAGGGCCAGGCCGGCCGTCCCCGCACCCTCGGGCGCCTCGTCGTAGAGACGGGCGCGGGCCGTGGCCAGCTCCCGGTCGGCGCGGGCCAGGTCCAGGTCGGCCAGTGCCAGGGCGGCCCGGCCCAGCGCGACCTCGGCCCCCGGGGTCTCCGACGACGCGGTCGCGAGGTCCGCGAGCAGGCTGTGCAGCGCGACCCGCTGGGGTCCGACGAAGAGCCGGGCGAAAGTCAGGTCGTCGACGAGGTAGTGACCGACGAGACCCCACTGTCCGGCCAGGACGGCCTGCCGGATCGCCGGCAGCCACTGTCCCTGCGCGTGCAGCCACTGCGCTGCGGCGTGGTGCAGCCGCGGCACGAGGCTCGGGCTCCTCGAACGCGAGCTGGCTGCGCAGGAACTCACGGAAGAGCGGGTGGTAGCGGAAGCTGAAGGGGGTCCCGGGCACGGGTTCGACGAACGCGTTCCCGCGCGACATGAAGCGCAGCTCGCGAACTCCGCTGCGCCCCTCGGTCAGCGTCTCCACCAAACCCGGTTCGAGCACGTCGACGAGGCAGGTCCGCAGCAGGAGCTGACGGGTGCCCGGCGGCTGCTTGGCCAGCACCTCGCTCATCAGGTAGGACGCGACGTTGCCGGCGTCACCACGGAACTCCCGGATCGCCGGGCCGACGTCCTGCCGTCCGGCGAGGCTCATCTCCGCGAACCGCAGCCCCGCCGGCCAGCCGCCGGTCCGCTGCATCAGACGCGGTCACGTCGCTCTCGGTGAGGCTCGAGCCCCGCCTGCTCCATCAGCTGCGCCGTCTCCGCCCGGGTGAAGGCCAGGTCGCCGGCACGGATCTCGGTGAGAGCCCCGTCGAGCCGGTAACGGTGCAGGGGAAGCGGCGGGTCCGACCGGGTCAGCAGGGTGACGCGGAGCCCACCGCGCGAACCACGCAGCAGCGCGTGCAGACCGACGCCGACGGCCGCCGGGAGCAGCACCTCACCGCAGTCGAGGATCCAGCGGACCGGCCGGTCGAGCGCGGCCAGCGTCCGGGCGACCGTGGTCAGGTCAGGCAGGTCGGCGAGAGCGATGTCCGCGCCGGCGGCCCAGGTCGGGAACCTCCACCCCGGCACGTCGGAGGCCTTCGAGAGCAGCGATCCAGAAGGCCGCAGGAGCACCGTCCGGGTCGTCCAGCTCCATCACGAAGCCAGGCGCGCTCGTCTCCCCCTCCGCCCAGACCGTCGCGAGGACGCGTCTTGCCGTAGCCGGCCGGCGCGCTCAGCAGCGTCAGCGGGCGGTCGGCACCCTGGGCCAGCTGCTCGAGCAGGCGCTCGCGAGGCACGGTCCGCGGGAGCCGCGGCGGGCAGCCGGCAGGCGTCGCGGGCCAGCGACCCGAGTGCGGCAGGGGCGAACTTCGTCCCGGTCACGTGACGGGCGGTGGCTGGACCTGTTGGCATTTCGGACTCCGGTGTTCCGTCGCTGCCCCCCAAGGTCCACGGCACCACCACAACGGCTCAATCCACAGGGGCGAAGGTCCCCCGCGGGGTGGTCCAGCGAGCCCGGCATCACGCACGGACGGGGGGTTTCATCCCACAGGGGTGACGTGTCCCGGCACCGGTCTTGCGAACGTCGAGAGACCGACTGCGCGGAACGGAGTCGCCCGATGGGCCAGAGGATGTACGAGGTCCGTGTCGCGGGCACCGTCCCCGAGGAAGACCTCCGGGACCTGGGGGCGCTCGCCCTGGTGCAGGGCGAGGTCAACACGGTGCTGTACGGCATCGCGGACCAGGCTGCCCTCTACGGCCTGCTGGCCCGCATGCGCGCCCTGGGTCTGGACGTGGTCGAGGTGCGTCGGGTGGGCGCCCCAGGACCGGAGGACATCGAGCAGCCTGCCGGCGACGAGCCGGCGGCGGAGGTGGAGCAGGGGGCGGACGATGCTTGAGGTGCGGGACGCCGGCCGGCTCGTCGTACGAGGTCGTGCTGCCCGGCCGTTTCGACCCGGCCCTGCTGGCAGCGTTCGCGTCCTCGGGGGCCGGCCACGCCACCGTGACCAGTGTCGTCCTCGTCCCCACGGCTCGCGACGCGGACATCTCCGACGTCGTGGCGCGGCTCGAGCAGCGTGGCCTGGAGATCCTCGACGTCCGCTGCTTCGAGTCGCCCGCCCAATCATCCGCACCGGAGGGTGCCTAGGCGTCGCGTCCTGAGGAGCCTGGAAGGACATCGATCGAAAGGACCCGTCATGTCGCACTACGCCGAAAGTCCCTCCACCGTCCCGCGTGCGGGTCAGGTCGGCACGTCCGCCTGGGTGGGCTGGATCGCCTTCGCCTCGATGATGCTCCTGATGCTCGGCGCCTTCCACGTCGTCGCGGGGATCGTCGCCCTGGCCGAGGACGAGTACTTCCTCGTCGCGCCGTCCGGTCTGGTGCTCAACATCGACTACACCACCTGGGGATGGGTGCACCTGATCGGTGGCCTCATCGTGGCCGGGGCCGGGGTCGGCGTGCTCGCCGGACAGATGTGGGCACGGGTCGTCGGTACGGCGGTCGCCGCCGTGAGCGCGATCCTCAACATCGTGTTCATCGCGGCCTACCCGCTCTGGTCGATCTCGATGATCGTCCTCTCCGTGATCGCGATCATGGCGCTCACCGTCCACGGCTCGGAGATCAAGGCCGGAAGCTGACCCCGCGACCGGCACATCATCCGGCGTGGACGATGCGTCCGCCCCGGGCCGCGGAGCAGTGTTTCGAGCCGGACCCCTGAAGGAGCGTGACGAGCACATGACACAGATCGACGTGCACGGACCCGTGGACTACCTGGTGATGGAGTTCTCGGGCGACCGGCTGACCGGCCGCGCCGCCGAGGCCCTGCTGGACCTCGTCGAGCGCGGCATCGTGCGGGTCTACGACGTCCTGGTGGTCGGCAAGGACAAGGCCGGCGACGTCTACGCCGTCAACCTCGCCGACGAGGAGTCCGAGGTGCTGGGCAGCTTCACGGGCCTGTCGTGGGCTCGCACCGGCCTGCTCGCCGACGACGACATGCGCGAGGCGGCCTCGGCCATGGAGCCGGGCACCCTCGCGGTGCTCCTGGTCTACGAGAACACCTGGGCGATCCCGTTCGTGGCGGCCGCCCGCGAGTCGGGCGGCGAGCTCATCGCCGGTGGCCGGATCCCCGCCCAGGACGTGATGGACGCCCTGGCAGCCCTCGACGAGGCCGAACACCTGCAGCCCACCACCTGAGGCCTACCCACCCATCAACCCTGAGGAGAGCGTCATGCCCGGACTCCTGCGCGGTGTCGCCCGCACCGCCGCCATCGCCGGTACGGCGTCCGCGGTCAGCGGTCGCGTCCAGAGGCGCCAGGCCTCGAAGTTCGCCGAGCCGGGACGCGCAGACGGCCGCGCAGCGGCAGCAGGCCTACGAGGAGGTGGCCCCGCCCGCCCCCGAGGCAGCCGCCGGGGAGAGCACGCTCGACCAGCTGAAGAAGCTCGGCGAGCTGCGCGACTCCGGCGTGCTGACCGACGAGGAGTTCGCCAGCGAGAAGGCCAAGATCCTGGCCGGGTGAGCCTCCCGGCTGCCGGCCACCCCCGGGGGACAACCGACACGAGGAGACCCGCCATGCACCCCTACCCGCTGATCGCCGACCACGCCCTCATCGGGGACCTCCAGACCGCGGCCCTGGTCTCCACGGACGGTTCCGTCGACTGGTTCTGCGCGCCACGGTTCGACTCCCCCAGCATCTTCGGCGGCCTCCTCGACCACGAGCGCGGCGGTCACCTCCAGGTCCGGCCGACCGTCGACGTCTTCACCAGCAAGCAGCTCTACTTCCCCGACACCGCCGTGCTGATCACCCGCTTCATGACCGAGGACGGCGTCGGCGAGGTGATCGACTTCATGCCGGTCTCGAGCAGCACGGTCGCCACCGACCGGCACCGGCTGGTCCGCATGGTCCGCTGCGTCCGCGGCCAGATGAGCTTCCAGGTCGACGTGCGCCCCGCGGTTCGACTACGGCCGCGAGCCGCACCAGGCCAGCCTCAACGACGACGGAGCCGTCTTCCGGGGCGCCCGCACCTCGATGACGGTCCACCTCGTCCGGGAGCCCGACGACGAGCGCCTCGCCGAGGCCCACGTGGACGAGCACGGCGACGTGCACGCGACCCTGACCCTCCGGGCCGGGCAGATGCGCGGCGTCGTCCTCGACACCGGTGCCAGCCGGCCCGGCGCGGCAGTTCCGGGTGGCGGAGGTGCAGCGGCTCTTCGACGAGACCGTCGGCTTCTGGGAGTCCTGGCTCTCCCAGTCGACCTACACCGGTCGCTGGCGGGAGGAGCTCAACCGGTCAGCGATCACGCTCAAGCTGATGACCTACGCCCCCAGCGGCGGCCTGGTGGCCGCGCCGACGGCCGGCCTGCCCGAGCAGATCGGCGGCGAGCGCAACTGGGACTACCGCTACACCTGGATCCGGGACGCCTCGTTCTCCGTCTACGCGCTGCTCGGGATGGGCTTCACCGAGGAGGCCGCCGCGTTCGCCGCCTGGCTGCGGGACCGGGTGCACGAGACGCCGGCGCCGACGGCACCGGACCGCTGAACATCATGTACCGCGTGGACGGGTCCAGCGACCTCACCGAGGAGGTGCTCGACCACTGGGAGGGCTACCAGGGCTCGGCACCGGTCCGGATCGGCAACGGCGCCGCGGACCAGCTCCAGCTCGACATCTACGGCGAGGCCATCGACAGCATCTACTTCGCCGACCGCAGCGGAATCCAGTCCGGCCACCAGGGCTGGCAGAAGATCTCCGAGCTGCTCAACTGGGTCAGCGACAACTGGGACCAGCCCGAGGAGGGGATCTGGGAGACGCGCGGCGGCCGTCAGGACTTCACCTACGGCCGGCTGATGAGCTGGGTCGCCCTGGACCGCGGCATCCGCCTGGCGGCCGAGCACGGCCGCCCCGCCCCGGTGGAGCGCTGGCGGCTCGAGCGCGACGCGATCTACCACCAGGTGATGGACCGCGGCTGGAGCCCCACCCGGCAGGCCTTCGTGCAGCACTACGCGACCGACGTGCTGGACTCCTCCCTGCTGCGGATGTCGACCGCTCGGCTTCATCACCCCGCAGGACCCGATGTGGCTCTCGACCCTGCGCGCGATGGACGAGGAGCTGGTCACCGACAGCCTGGTCTACCGCTACGACCCCGCCGCCTCGCCCGACGGTCTGCGCGGCTCCGAGGGCACCTTCTCGCTGTGCACGTTCGCCTACGTCGACTCGCTCGCCCGCGCCGGTCAGCTCGACCGGGCCCGGGTGGTCTTCGAGAAGATGCTGACCTACGCCAACCACGTGGGTCTCTACTCCGAGGAGATCGCGCTCACCGGCGAGCAGATCGGCAACTTCCCGCAGGCGTTCACGCACCTCGCGCTGATCGACGCCGCCCTCACCCTCGACCGGCAGCTCGACCTGCGCTCGCCGCGGGTCCGGTCCCGGCACGTGACCGTCCCCGCCCAGCGGGTGGCCGAGCACCACGGAGGCGGCCCCGCGGGTCGCTCCCGTCGCCGCCCCCTCTGCCGGCTGAGTCTCTCCCTGCTCGCCGCGGGGCCACCGGCCCACGCACACACGCCGCCCCCGGACCTGGGGCGGCGTGTGCTGACCTGGTGCTCAGGGAGTCGGTGTCTGCGTCTCGGTCGTACGTCGGGAGCTGTCATCGGCGACCGGCTCACCCGCCACGTCCTCGGTCGGCCCTCGGGGCACCTGGCGTGGCACGGTGGGGAGCGTGGCCGTGGGCGTCTCGTCCTCGTCCGGCTCGCGGAGCCCGGAGGGCTGCCGGGGCGGACGGCCGAGGAACTCGACCACGACGAGGGCGAGCACGACCGCGAGCGCGGTCCAGGCGACCACCCAGCCGGTGGGCCGCGTCCAGAAGACCAGGAGCAGGCCGGCGGCCAGGAAGACGCCCAGCCGGAGGCCGCGCTTGTGGGCGTAGGTCCACACCCCGACGACGCCGCTGTCCCAGCCGGCCGACTCGGCGCCGCCACGCAGGGAGCCGATGCCGCGCTCGAACGCCGCCCGGGTGCGGGTGGCCGTCGTCGAGGGGCCGCTGAGGAACGCGGCGAGCGCGACCAGGAGACCGAGCAGGGCCACGGCGCGGAGACCGGTCCGGAGGAAGGCGACGAGCGTGTCGAAGACCTGGCCGGCAGCGGCCTCGGTGAGCACGTCGGCCGGAGTCTCGTTGACGTAGGTCAACCTCAGCATGGCCAGCCCGACGCCCAGCAGCAGCATCGCCGCTACGACGCCGAGCGAGCCCCGCACCAGGGCCCGCCGCCGGTCGCCGGCCATCAGCACGCCGGCCACGAACAGCGCCAGTGTCACCAGTGGAAGCCAGGCCCCGAGCGTGTTCAGCACCCGGTAGCCCGTCTGTGCCCGGGTGACCGCGTCGGACTGCACGAGCACGAAGGACCTGTCGATGCTGGGGATGTTGGCGGCGAGGTCGAAGCCCTGAGCGACGAGACGCTGCTTGACCTGGTCGATCACCGGACCCAGGTTGAGCGTGACGGTGTCACCCTGGGCGCTCACCGCGCCGCCCTGGTTGCCCTCGAGCAGCTTGACCACCTGGGTGTGGGCTGCGCGGTTGACCTGCGCCCAGACGTTCGCGAACTCGGGGCTGGCGAGCACGTTGCCCACCTGCGTCCGGGTGAAGCTCGCGAAGCCGTTGGCGATCGGCACGGCCAGTGCCGGGAGCGCGTCGGCCACCCGCGGCGGCACGTTGTCCTGGGCTGCGATCACCCCGAGCGCGTCGCTGGTCAGGCCCTTCACGTCCAGCTCGGTGAGGATGGCCGCGGTCACCTCGTCCGCCACCGCGCTCTGCACCGCCGGGTCCTCGGCGAGCGGGGCCACCGTCGCGACGTACTGGTCGGTGTCGGAGATCTCGGCGCTCGCCCACACGGCGACGACGGACAGCGGCGCCAGCACGCACGCGAGCGTGACCAGGACCGCGGACGTGACAGCCCACCACCGCGACCGTCGGCCGGTGACGGTCGCAGGTGGTGGGGGTCCTGTCGCCTCCAGCTGCTCCTCGAGCTCGGCCACCCTGCGCCTGAGCCGTTCGACTTCGGTCACGTCGGTCATGCGATGCCTCCGGGTCGGGCTGGGGCGAGGGTCACGCCGGGCCGTGCGGGGCGAGGATCAGTCGCGCAGGGCCTTCACTTCGCTGCCGTGCGCAGTGACGGCGTAGATGACCAGCACGTCGACGGCGATGACCGTCAGCGACCAGATCGGGTACGCCGCGATGAAGGCCATGTTGACCACGGCACTGACCAGCGCCAGCGCGATGGCCACGACCCGTGCCCACATCTTGCCGGCCATCAGGGCGAAGCCGGCGCCGACGGCGAGCGCTCCGAGGAGCAGGTGGGCCCAGCCCCAGGCGGTGTAGTCCACGTTGACCACGAGCTGCGACTCGGTGACGACGTAGTAGCCATCGTCGAAGAGCGCGACGAGGCCGTTGATGACCTGGAACGAACCGACCAGCACCATCATCACGGACGCGAACGAGATCCAGCCGACCCATCCGGTGATCTCGGGCGTCGTCTCCTGGCGGCGCTGCCCGGCCGCCTGCGGGGGCAGGTTCTTCTCGTCCTGGCCCCGCGTCTGCTCCGGCATCGACACGGACGCCGCACGCTTGCCCTGCACGTCACTCATAGCGGTCCTCCTGGTTGCAGTCCTTCTGCTGCTCCCAGCCTCCGACCGGCCCGCCGGGGACACATCATCCGCGGAGGGTGAGCCTGCCGGGACGTCCGGATCACTCCGGTCGCCGCCCGCGTTGCCCCTTCTGCCCCCGGGGGCTCCAGTCGTAGACGACGCTGCTGCCGGTGGCGATGTCCTGCACGGATCGGTGGGCGGGACCCACGCACCACAGGATCCCGATCGGGAAGAAGGCGCAGAGCACGGCCCGGAGCAGCGCCCGCGCCGGGCCCAGCAGCCGGTGGTCGCTGCGGTCGACCACGCGCAGGCCCATCACGTGCCCGCCGTAGCTGCGCCCGGTGGTGGTGAACGCGACCGTCAGGTAACCGACCGTCACGGCCAGGGCAAGGGTGACACTGGTCAGCGGCGCGGCCGAGGTGAACTCGAAGCCGCGGGGGTCGAGCATGTAGGACAGTCCGTTCACGCCCACGACGCAGGCGACCAGGACGCTCGCCACGACCAGCGCGTCGATGATGCCGGCGACCATGCGGGTCACCACGCCGGCCCGCTCCCCCTGGTAGGGCCGGGCCTCCTCCGGCACCGGCGAGACACTGCCCACGGTCATGACCGGACACGACGGTGACGGAGGCGTTCCACCGCCCGCCCGACGGCCTCGTCAGCCGAGATCCCCTGCATCCGGGCTCCCCGCACCGTGTCCGAGGCCACCGAGGCGGACGACTCGCGGATGATCTCCGGCAGGTCGATCGCCGCGATGACGTCCTCGGCGAGCCCGACCAGGTCGATCCGGGCGATGACCCGGTCGATGTCGAGCCGGGCTGCGACGGCGTCCACGTCGACTCCCGCCACCAGTCCGTCCAGGTCCACCCGCTCCCGCACGATCCGGGTCAGGTCGAGTCGGTCGACCACCGCCTCCACGTCCAGCCGGGCTGCGACGGAGTCGAGGTCGAGACGACCCGCGACCGCGTCCACGTCCAGCCGCGCCGCCGCCGCGTCCAGGTCCACCCCGGACACGATTGCGTCGAGGTCGACGTAGCGGCGCACGATGCCGGTCAGGTCCACCCGCCGCAGCACCGCGTCCAGCACCGCCGGGACGGCCACGTCCAGCCCCCGCGACACCTCCCGCCGGACCGGCCGCACGGCCGCGTGCGAGGCGCCGACCAGGCCACCCGCGACGCCCGACACTGCCCTGACCAGCAGGCTTGCTCCTCCCCGGAGCGCCTTCCTCCCTGCGCTGTCCACCCGGCCATGATGGCCGGACCCGGACGGACCGGACATCATCCCTGCGGAGGGAGACGCGGGGCGTCGGTGACCGGCTCGGAGCCGAGCAGGGAACGCAGCCGGCGTGCCCAGGACTCGTCGGCCCGGTCCAGCTCGGCGGCGATGACGGTGGCCGTCACCACGATCATCGAGATGCTCAGCAGCCAGCCCACCAGGGCCAGGGTGACGCCGAACAGGCCGTACTGCACGCTGTAGGACTCGATCAGCTCCGGCATGTAGATCGTGGTCGCGACGCCGAACAGCGTGGTGGAGATGCCGGTCAGCGCGCCCGCCGGCAGCAGCCGCCGCCAGGGGATCCTGCCGTCGAGCAGCAGCCACGGGATCGACGTCCAGAGCACCGTCCCGGCGAGCATCGACGGGAGCAGACCGGGTAGCTCTCCGATGTCGATGCTCCTGAGCACCGCACGCAACATCGACAGGATGCCGATCTCGACCAGGAGTGCCACCAGTCCGAGCGCGGCGTACGCCGAGCCACGGACTCCGCGGATCGGTTCGAGGCCCCACGCCTGCAGGTACATCCGCTGGAGGCGCCGAGACAGCGAGACCCCGGAGAACACCAGCAGCAGGACGCTGAGGACACCGGTCGAACCCGAGCCCGTGTGGGCGAAGACCTCCCGCACGGCGGTCGCCGCCTGTCCCGCCAGCTGGAACCGGCGCACGAACGCGTCGGAGACCAGGTCCTCGCTCTCGGCCGGCACGGTGGCCGAGACGAGGATCAGCAGCGGGATGAGTGCGGTGAACGCCTGCGAGGCCAGCACCATGGCGCGGTCGACGCCCTGGAACACGACGAACGAGCGGATGCACCGCCCCGGGAACGACCGCTCGAGCCCGTCGAGCAGCCCCGAGAGCCGCTGCGGGATGTTCGTCAGACCAGCGCCTTCGCCTTGAGGCTCTCGAACTCGTCCTGCGAGATGACTCCCGCGTCGAGCATCGAGCGTGCCTTCTCGATCTGGTCGGCCGGCGTCGAGGCCGCGGCCACCTGACGGATGTAGGCGTCCTGCTGCTCCTTCATGGCCTCCGCGCTGCGCATGGACCGCTCGGTCATGCCGCGTCCGCGGACGATCAGGTAGACCAACGAGGTGAGCAGGGGCAGGAAGATCAGGGCGACGACCCAGATGGCCTTGACCACGCCGGAGGTGTCACGGTCGCGGAACAGGTCGGTCAGGATCGAGAACATGACCATGAGGTATGCGACGAACGCAAAGCTGATGAAGATGAACCACACGACGTCCCAGAACGACATCTCATGTTCCTTTCCTCGGAAGGCGGGTCCTTCGTCTCGGAGTCTGGCCGCCTCCGGTTCGTGCGGCCTCATCTCCCGCGGGTGATTTCGGGGCAACCCTCCGGTGTCGCCCGCGGCGCCGCTTCGTCCCGGTCTGGCAGACCTCCTCACCCGCTTCGGGTGATGCCACGCCCGGCGCCGGCGGGTTGGGTGGGCGCATGACCCTCCCATCGACCCGGGGCGTGGACGTCACGGCCAGCACGGAGCTGGGTTCCCGGCTTCGCGTGCAGGTGCCGCTGGGCAGCCACGCCGACCCGATCACCGGCCAGCGCGCGGACCCGGTGGAGATCCTCGCCGCGCAGATCCCGTCCCGGCTGCCCGAGCTGATCCCGCTGCGGCACGAACGGATGCTGGCGACCCCGTTCACGTTCTTCCGAGGGGCCGCGGCCGTGATGGCCGCCGACCTCGCCCACAGCCCCACCACCGGGCTCACCGTGCAGCTGTGCGGGGACGCACACCTGTCCAACTTCGGGATGTTCGCCTCGCCCGAGCGGCGGCTCGTCTTCGACGTCAACGACTTCGACGAGACGTTCCCGGGCCCGTGGGAGTGGGACGTGAAGCGGCTCGTCGCCAGCCTGGTCGTCGCCGGCCGGCACAACGGCTACGACGACAAGCAGGTGCACAAGATCGCGGTGCGCGCCGTACGCCGCTACCAGGAGGCGATGCGTGGCTTCGCCGGCGCCACCAACATGGCCGTGTGGTACGCCCGCCTCGACGTCGACGAGTTCCGGGCCCAGCTCGCCGACAACATGGACAAGCAGGCGACCAAGCGGTTCGACAAGAACCTCGCCAAGGCTCGCAGCCGCGACCACCTGCGCTCGCTCAACCGGCTCACCGAGGTCGTGGACCGGACGCCGTCGCTTCGTGGCCGACCCGCCGCTGCTGGTGCCCGTCTCCGACCTGGTCGGCGCGGAGGCGCAGCCGGGGACTGCACGAGCGAGCTGCGGCACCTGATCTACGACTACGCGGGGGGTCTGCTGCCCGGTGAGCGCGAGCTGGTGCGCTCCTACGAGTTCAAGGACATGGCCCGCAAGGTCGTCGGCGTCGGGAGCGTGGGGACGCGCTGCTGGATCGTGCTGATGCTCGGCCGCGACGACAACGACCCGCTCCTCCTCCAGGTCAAGGAGGCGCAAGCCTCGGTCCTGGCCGCCCACCTGGGCCACCCGGAGCCCCGGGACGAGGGCCAGCGCGTGGTCGCCGGGCAGCGGATCATGCAGGCCGCCACGGACATCTTCCTCGGCGCCCAGCACGTGACCGGGTTCGACGGGCGCCCGCGGGACTTCTACATCCGCCAGCTCCAGGACTGGAAGGGCTCGGCCCAGGTCGAGACGATGGTGCCCCGGGCGATGCGGATCTACGGCGAGGTGTGCGCGTGGACGCTCGCGCGGGCCCACGCACGCTCCGGGGACCGCATCGCGATCGCCGCCTACCTCGGCGACGACGACACCTTCGCCGAGGCGGTCGCCGCGCTACGGCGAGGCCTACGCCGACCTCAACGTGCAGGACCACGCGCGCTTCGGCCGGGCCGTCGCCCAGGACACCTACCTCGGACAGGGCCAGCCCGCCTGAGCGGCCCCGCGGGTCAGCCGGCGCGGGCGCTCAGGAACGCGGCCGCGGCGTCCAGGGTGGCCAGGTCCGGGTAGTCGTCCTCCTCGATCCGCACGCCGGACTCGGCCGACAGGATCTCGACCAGCCCGAGGAAGTCGAGCGAGTCCAGCTCGAAGGCCTGCCGGAGGTCCTCGTCGCCCGCGGTGCCGGTGACGTCCGCGTCGGGGACGATCCTCCGGACCGAACGGCCGACGAGCTCACGTGCCTGGGCCTGGGTCAGCATCACAGCTCCTCGGGGCGTTGCAGGTGTCGGTCGACGGCGCTCAGGAAGCGGGCGCCGGTGCTGCCGTCGCTGGCCCGGTGGTCCCCGGAGAGCGTCAGCCGCACGAGCGGACGCACGGTCAGCATCCGGTCCACCGCCCAGGGCCGCTCGACGACCCGGCCGACCCCGACGAGGGCGACCTGGGGCGGGTGGATCACCCCGTACACCTCCTCGACCCCCTGGTCGCCCAGGTCGGTGACGGTGAGGGTCGGGTCGGCCATCTCGGCCCGGGTGAGGCTGCCCGCCCGCGCCCGGGCCACCAGGTCGCGCAGCCGCGCCATCAGGTCGACCAGCGGCAGGTCGGCGGTGCCGTGGATCGCCGGGGCCACCAGGGCGCCACCGCGCACCGCCACCGCGACGCCGAGGTGCACGTCGTCGGCGGGCCGGAAGCCGTCGTCGGTCCAGAACCCGTTGAGCTCGGGGACGTCGCGTGCGGCCAGTGCCACCGCGCGGAGCACCGCGGCCGTCGGCACGATCCGCCCCGACACCGGGAGCTCGCGGTTGACGCGGCGCAGGAACGCGGTCGTCGCCTGCAGGTCGACGGTCGTCGCGACGTAGTAGTGCGGGATCTCCCGCTTGGAGCGGGCCATCACCGCCGCGATCACCGCGCGCGGCCCGCCCGGCCGGACGGGCTCCGGCACAGGGCCGGCCGGTGTCGGTGTCGGTGTCGGGGGCGGCGTGCCTGCGGGGCCGGCCGCGTGCGCGGCCCGCACGTCCCCGGCGCGGACCACGTCGGCGCCCTCGGCGGGACGCACCGCGGCCAGGTCGACGCCGAGCTCGGCCGCGAGCCTGCGGGCGTACGGCGTCACCCGGGGCCGTGCCCGGCGCTCATCCGCCGCCCGGTCGACGTCGGAGCGCCGCACCGCGCCGCCGGGACCCGAGCCGTGCACCGTGGCGAGGTCGACCCCCAGCTCGGCGGCGTGGTGCCGCACCGGCGGGCTCGCCGCGCCGAGCCGGGCGGTGTCGGGCACCCGGTGCGCGTCCACCGGGGCGGCCGTCGGCGCGGGCACGACCGCGGGCACGGGGGCAGGTTCCGGCGCGGGGGTGGGTGGCGGCACGACGTCCGGCGTCGTGGTCATCCGCGCCAGCGGTGCACCGACCGCCACCCGGGTGCCCGGTGCGACCAGCAGCTCGCCGACGACGCCCTCCTGGAACGACTCGACCTCGATCGCGGCCTTGTCGGTGTCGACCACTGCCATCGGGTCCCCCCGCTGGACGGTGTCACCGGGTGCGACCAGCCACTCCTGCAGGGTCCCGGCGTCCATGTCGGCGCCCAGCGACGGCATCGTGAAGTCGGCCACGGCTCACCCCATCAGCCGGTTCGCGGCGGCCACCACGTCCTGGGCGTGCGGGAGCGCCGCCTGCTCGAGGTGCTGGGCGTAGGGCATCGGCACCTCGGCGGAGCAGACCCGCTCCACGGGACCGTCGAGGTCGAAGAAGCAGTGCTCGGTGAGCCGGGCACTGATCTCGGCCGAGAGGCTGCCCGAGCGCCAGCCCTCGTCGACCACGACGACGCGGTGCGTGCGCCGCACCGACGCGGCGAGCGCCTCCTCGTCGAGCGGACGCAGGGTGCGCAGGTCCACCACCTCCGCGTCGACGCCCGACGTGGCCAGCATCTCCGCCGCGACCAGGGCGGTGGGCAGCGTGCCGCCGTAGCAGACCACGGTGACGTCGGTGCCCGGCCGGCGTACGGCGGCGGTGGTGATGTCGACCGGGAGGGGGGTCCGGGGCAGGCTGCCCTCGGTGTTGTAGAGCGCGCCGTGCTCGAAGATCAGCACCGGGTCGGGGTCGGCGAGCGCGGGGCCGAGCATGCCGCGGGCGTCCTCGATGGTCGCGGGCGCCAGCACCTTCAGGCCCGGGATGTGGGCGTACCAGCCCTCCAGGCTGTGCGAGTGCTGGGCGCCGAGCTGGCGTCCGGCACCGGTGGTCATCCGGATGACCAGCGGGACGGCGACCTGCCCGCCCGACATGTGCGAGAGCGTGGCGGCGTTGTTGAGGATCTGGTCGAGGGCCAGCAGGCTGAAGTTCACGGTCATGATCTCGACGATCGGGCGCATCCCGCCGATCGCGGCCCCGATGCCGGCTCCCACGAAGGCCGACTCCGACAGCGGGGTGTCCCGGACGCGTTCGGGGCCGAACTCCTCCAGCAGGCCCAGGCTGACCGCGAAGCAGCCGCCGTAGCGGCCCACGTCCTCGCCCATCAGGAACACCCGGTCGTCGCCGCGCAGCGCCTCCCGCATGGCCTCCCGCATGGCCTCGCGGTAGGTGGTCTGCACCGTCCCGCTGCTCACCGGGCCGCCCCCTCGGAGTAGACGAAGCGGGTCAGCTCCTCGACGGGCTCGAGCGGGGCGGACTCGGCCGACCGGGTCGCCGCGTCGACCTCCTCCTGCAGCTCCGCCCGCATCGTGGTCAGCGCCTCGTCGGTCAGGCTGCCGTCGTCGCGGAGCCGGGCGGCCAGCAGCTCGATCGGGTCCCGCTCCCGCCAGCGCGCCACCTCGGCCTTGTCGCGGTAGCGCTCCGGGTCGTACATGGAGTGGGCACGGAAGCGATAGGTGCGCATCTCCAGGAACACCGGCCCGCCGCCACCGCGGGCGTGCTCGACCGCGCGCCCGGCGGCCTCGGCGACGGCGAGCGCGTCCATGCCGTCCACCGCCCACGACGCCATCCCGTAGGAGGAGGCCCGCAGGGCGAGGTCGGTCTGCGCCTGGGCGCGGGCGATGGCGGTGCCCATCGCATAGAGGTTGTTCTCGCAGCACAGCACGACCGGGAGCCGCCACAGCGCGGCCAGGTTCGCGCACTCGTGGAACTCCCCCTCGGCGTAGGCCCCGTCGCCGAAGAAGCACACGGTGGCTGCGGCCCGGCCGCGCATCGCGTCCGCGAGCGCGAGGCCGACGGCGACGGGGATCCCCCCGGCGACGATGGCGTTGCCGCCGTAGAACCGGCGGGATGCGTCGAACAGGTGCATCGACCCGCCGCGGCCGCGGCTGCAGCCGGTGACCCGGCCGTACATCTCCGCCATCACCGCGTCCATCGGCACGCCTCGCGCGAGGGCGTGGCCGTGCTCCCGGTAGGTCGACACGACGGAGTCGTCCGGCCCGAGCGGCTCGGTCATCCCGACCGCCACCGCCTCCTCGCCGATGCCCACGTGCAGGAAGCCGCGGATCTTCGCGGCGCTGTAGAGCTCGACGCACCGCTCCTCGAAGAGCCGCACCGCGAGCATGCCCCGCAGCAGGCGCAGGCCGCGCTCGGCCTCGGGGCTGCGGACCGGTGCGGGCACGGGTGGGGGCTCGG
Source organism: uncultured Actinomycetota bacterium (assembly GCA_963698315.1). Classification (GTDB taxonomy): domain Bacteria; phylum Actinomycetota; class Actinomycetes; order Propionibacteriales; family Nocardioidaceae; genus Nocardioides_B. Next base: position 875,016 of record CAVOQH010000006.1, on the reverse strand, counting down.
GGGCCGCACGCCGGGTCCTGGTCATCGCGCACTCTCCAGGGTCGAGACGTCGCCCTCGGGCAACCCGAGCTCGCGGGCCTTGAGGAGCCGGCGCATCACCTTGCCGCTGCGCGTGTGCGGGAGGTGCTGGTCGAAGACGAGGTCGCGCGGGGCCACCGATCCCAGCCGGCGCCGGCCGAACGCGATCAGCTCGTCCCGGAGCTCGTCGGTCGGCTCGTAGCCGCTGCGCAGGGTGACGAACGCCTTGACCGTCTCCCCCGCCACCGGGTCCGGCTTGCCGATCACGCCGGCCTCCACGACGGCTGGGTGCTCCATCAGGGCGCTCTCCACCTCGAAGGGGCCGATCAGGTGCCCGGCGGACTTGATCACGTCGTCGGCCCGCCCGACGAACCAGAAGTAGCCGTCGTCGTCGACGCCGGCCAGGTCGCCGGTCAGGTACCACCCGCCGGCGAAGGCGGCTCGGTAGCGCTCGTCGTCGTCGAGGTAGCCGCGGAACATCGACGGCCACACCGGGCGGAGCGCGAGCTCCCCGGTCTCGCCCGGCCGCTCCAGCGGCTGCACGCGACCGTCGACCACGGCGGCCCGCCCGTCCGCGCCGCGGGCGAGCACAGCCGCCTCGACGCCCGGCAGCGGCCGCCCCATGGAGCCCGGACGGACCTCGGTGCCGGGCTGGTTGGCGATCATGATCGCCCCGGTCTCGGTCTGCCACCAGTTGTCCAGCACCGGGCGACGGAAGACCTCCTGGCCCCACAGCACGGCCTCCGGGTTGAGCGGCTCCCCGACGCTCGCGACGTGGCGCAGCGCGGACAGGTCGAACTGGGCGGCCAGGGCGGCGCCGGACCGCATCAGCATCCGCAGCGCGGTGGGTGCGGTGTACCAGACGGTGACGTGCTCCCGCTCGAGCACGCCGTACCAGCGACGGGCGTCGAACTCCCCGGCGTCGCAGACCACGGTGACGCCGTGCGTGAGCGGCGCGATGATCCCGTAGGACGTGCCGGTCACCCAGCCGGGGTCGGCGGTGCACCAGAACACGTCGTCCGGACGCAGTCCGAGCGCGGCCGCGGCGGTGGCGTGGTGGGCAATGACGGCCTCGTGCACGTGCAGCGCACCCTTGGGACGGCCGGTCGTGCCGCTGGTGAAGTGCAGCAGCGCGATCGTCTCGGGGTCGGTCGGCGGGACGGCGTACGACGGCGGCGCGGCCTTCACCAGGTCGTGCCAGGAGAGGGTGCCCGGCTCGGCGGGGCCGTCGACGAGGAGGACGTGTGCGAGGTCGGGCAACGCGTCGCGCGCCTCGGCGACCTTGCGGAGGTAGAGCCGTCGTGTGGTGACCAGGACCCTGCCGCGCCCGAGCCGGAGCCGGTCGCACACCGGCTCGGGTCCGAAGGCGGCGAACAGCGGGCTGAACACGCTGGTGTGCTTGAGGGTGCCCAGGCACGTCACGTAGGTCTCGAGGCGCCGGCCGAGCAGGGTGAACACGGTCTCCCCCGGTGCGACGTCGAGCCTGTCGAGCACGTGGGCGAACTGGCTGCTGAGCGCGCCGAGGTCGGCGTAGGTGTGGTCGGTGACCGAGCCGTCCTCGGCCAGCGCACGCAGCGCGACCTTGGCCCCGTCCCCGTGCTGCACGTGCCGGTCGACCGCCTCGTGCGCGATGTTGAGACCCGCGCCCCCCGGCAGCCCGTCGAGCTCCGCCCGGGCCTGGGCCCACGGGTCGGCGGGTGTCACGGGGTCTCCTGCCGCTCCTCGTCCGACTCGTGCTGGTCCTTGTCGCGGTGCCTCGTGCTCTGGTCCTCGGCGGAAGCCTTCGACGCGAGGGCCGCCTCGCTCTGCAGGTAGCGGTTGAACCCCGCCCACAGCTGCGAGCGGCGGGCGCTGCGCAGCGCCCGGTTCGTCGCCCCGTCCGACTCGTGCTGGGCCTCGGCCTGGGCGCGTGCGCTCTCGGAGTCGCTCATGTCGCTCTCCTCCATGTCTGCTCTGCACCCAAGGCTGTCCGGAGCCCAGAGCAGGCGACAGGGCCGTTCGTCCCGGTCTGGCACGGCACCCGGCCCGCCTGTGCGCACGCCCCCGAGAGCACGCCTCGGGGACGGTGCGGGCAGTGGACCGGCCGGGGCGCTGCCGCGCCCGATGCGTGATGCGGGCGGCGAAGACGACTCCGGCCGGTGGTCCCATCCCTTCACAGCACGCGCGCGCCAACCAGGGACCTTGGTCCCGGTCTGGGGCCCGAACCGGGGGCGAGATGCCCGGTTCGCCCCATGATGTCCGAGCCGTCCGGCGCCGGTCAGGGCTGGGGAGCCACCTCCCCGGCCACCAGATCGAGCTCGAGCCGCTCCCCCGGCCGTGGCCTCATCGGCACCACCGCCACCGGGCAGTGCGCGTGCGTCATCATCGCCCGGGCGACCCCGCCCAGGTGGAACCCGAACGGGGCCCCGGGGCCCCGCCGGCCCACCACCAGCAGGGCGGCCCCCTCCGCCGCCCCGAGCAGGGCCGCGGTCGGGAACTGGTGACGCACGTCCAGCTCGACCTCGACCTCCGGATGGTCGGAACGGAACGGGGCGACGGCGACGGCCAGCTCGCGGGTGACCCCCGCGCGCCAGTCGTCGCCCTGCGCGCGCTCCACGATGATGTCGTCGTAGGGGCTCGGCAGCCGCCACGCGTGCACCACCGTGAGGCGCTCCCCCCTCGTGCCCGCGGCCTCGAACGCGGCCGCCAGCACCTCCCCCGAGTGCTCGAGCTGGTCGACGCCGACCACGACGCCCGAGCCGGCATGCTCCGGTGCCCAGGTGTCCGGGACGCTCACCACCTCGCAGTGTGCCCGGGTGGCGACGCCGGTGCTCGTCGACCCGGTCAGGATCCGGCCGAGCCCGGAACGGTCCCGGTGCCCGAGCACGACCATGCGGGCGTCCTCGCCCTCCGCCACGATGCCGTGCACCCGCGCCCCGCTCCGCAGGTGCGTGGAGACGGCCAGGTCGCGCCCGGCGGTGCGCTCGGCCTCGTGGCGGGCCTGCCGCAGCACCCGGCCACCGGCCTCGGCGAAGGTCTCGCTGCTGATCAGCGGCAGCATCGGCACGAGCGGCACCGTCTCGGGCATCACGTGCACCAACCGCATGGCGCAGCCCGTGCGACGCGCCTCCGTCGACCCGAACCGCACGGCCGCCAGGGCGGCGTCGGACCCGTCGACCCCGACCACGATCCGTGGCTCCCGCGTCATCCCTGCCCCACCTCCGTCGTCGCTCCCAGTCCAACCGTCCGGGCGAGGTCGCGCCAGGGGCCAAGGGCCCCCGTGCCCGGCGGCCGGTCAGGCGGGTCCGCCGCCGGCCGTCGTGACGTGCCGCGACGGCGCCGCCGCTCCGACCGGGCCGCGCTGCCGCGGGAGACCTGCGCGCTGGGGGACGGGCACGACCGCCACCGGGCAGGGCGCGTTGCGCAGCAGCGCCCGGGCCGTGGACTCCAGCGCCGGGTGCCCGCTGCTGTCCTCGGTCCGACGTCCGACCACCAGCAGGTCGGCGCCCCGGGCCACCCGCGCCACCGCGCAGGCCGGCTTGTCGAAGAGCACGTGCACCTGGACCGGTACGTCGGGGTGGTCGGCCCGCAGTCCGGCGACGAGGGCCCAGATCTCGGGCTCGACCTGACGCTCCCAGACGAGCCCGCCGCTGACCCCGAGGAGGGTGTCGTAGCCCGGGGCAGGCCGCCACGCGTGCACCACCTGGAGCACGACCTCGCGCTGCTCCGCCGCCTCGAACGCCGCGGCCAGCACCCCGGTCGCGGTCGCGGACCCGTCGACCGCGGCGACCACCCGCTCCGCCGGACCGGGCGCCCAGCCCACCGGCACGATCACGACCGGGCACGGGGCGGCGGCCATGACCGCCTCCGTGGTCGCGCTCGTCGACGGCTCGCCCGGACGGGCCGTGCGCTCACCGAGCACGATCTCCACCGCGTGCTCGGCCTGGTCCACCAGGGCGTTGGCCCGGGGACCGTCGAGCAGCACCTGCTCGACCGCGATCTCGTCGTCCACCACCGCGTGCACCCGGGCCGCCGCGTCCGCCAGGATCCGGTTGCCCACCACCGGGAAGGCACCGGGCGCGAACACCGGCAGCATGGGTGAGAACGGCACGGGGTCAGGGGTGACGTGCACCAGGCGCAGCCCCACGCCGAGGCGGTAGGCCTGCTCCATGGCGTACCCCAGCGCCCGGTCGCCGTCAGGGGTGCCGTCGACACCGACCACCACCATCGGCTGGGGCTGGTGCCCGGCGCCGGCCTGCTCACTCGTCGACATCGTCGACCCTCCGTCCGCTGGAACCCTCGCCCCAATCTTCAACGGCTGGGAACGACCCACCAGGGTCCTTCGACCCCACGGCGCAGCCGTGCCGAGGGAGTGGCCCGGACGGTCGGGTCCACGGGGACCTTGGCCTCTGGCCGGGCCGTCGTCCCCGCCTCGAACCTGGGAGGACGGAGGAGGTGAGCGCGATGCAGATCCACTGCCCGCCCATCAGATGACCACCCGGACCCCAGCCGCCACATCAGACCTCGCGCACGCGTCGGGCACGGTCGTCGTTCTCCGAGCAACTGGCCGGGCGGCGGTCCGGGCAACCATCTTCGTGACCATCCTCCTCCTCGCCGGGACGATGCTCGGCGCCTTCCTGGGCTACGTCGTCGTCGCCGGGCTCCACGTCGCGGGCGTCGACGACCTCGACCTGGTCGGGCTGGACTCGTTGCCGCTCCCCGGCTGAGCCGTAGCCGGACCCGACTCCTCAGGTCTGCGGGACGAGGTCCTCGTCGGCCAGGTCGAGGTCGAGCACCTGGTCGGGGCGCGGCCGCATCGGCACCACCACGACGGGGCACGCGGCGTGCTCGACCATCGCCCGGGCGACCCCACCGAGGTGGAAGCCGAAGGGGGCGCCGTGGCTGCGCCGGCCGATCAGCAGCTCGTCGGCCTCACCGGCGGCGGCGAGCAGCGCGGTCACCGGGCGCTCGTGCCGGACGTCCACCACGGACTCGACGCGGGGGTGCTCGTGGCGCAGGTCGGCCATGGCCGCGGTCAGGTCACCCGCCAGCTCCCGGGACCAGGTTTCGCCCTCGGTCCGCTCCACGACGAGGTCGTCGTAGGCCACCGGCAGCTGCCACGCGTGCAGTGCAGTGAGCCGGGCGCCGCGCTGCTCGGCGGTCTCGAACGCGACCCTCAGCAGCTCGGGGGCGTGCCCGATGTCGTCGACAGCGACGACCAGGTGCCCGGTCTCCTCCCCCGGAGCCCATCCCTCGGGGACGCTCACGACGAGGCAGTGCGCCCGCGTGGCCACCCGGGTGGTCACCGACGTCGTCATGATCCGCCCCAGCGGACCACGCGGCCGGTGTCCGAGCACCACCATGTGCGCGTGCTCGCCGGCCTCCACGAGGCCGTGGCCGCGGTTGCCGGAGCGCACCTCGGTCGTCACCGTGACGTCCGGTCCGGCGACGTGCTCGGCCACCTCGCGTGCGGCACGGAGCAGGTGGTGGGCCACCTCGGTCATCGACTCGCTGGTGAGCAGCGGGTGGATGGGCGGTGCCGGCACGAACGACGGCAGCACGTGGACGAGCAGCAGGGGCCGTCCACTGAGACGCGCCACCGTGGCGCCGTAGCGCACGGCCGACGTGCTCGCCTCCGTCCCGTCCACTCCCACGACGACGATTCCGTGCTGACCGGCCATGTCGGGTCCTTCCCTCGGTTCCAGTCTCGGACGCCGACGCGGCCGCCCGCAGGGCCCCTGGTCCCGCCCACCAGGGCCGGAGGACCCACCCCGCGCGACCCCGTCCACCTAGGCTCGTGCCGTGCCCACCGACACTCCGCCCTTCGCCGTCTCGTTCGTGGACGGGGTCACCCTCGACAAGTGGCGGCGGCGGTGGGGCGAGCGGGTCCCCGGGACGCGCCTGGAGCTCACCCTCGTGCCGGACGCCGAGCAGGTCCGGGCGGTCCGCGCCGGCGACGTGGCCATGGCCTTCGTGCGCGACCTCGAGGACCGCGAGGGGCTCCACGTGATCCCGCTCTACCGCGAGGTCCCGGTGGTCGTCGTCGGCACGGAGCACCCGGTCGCGGCGTACGACGAGATCCCGCTGGAGGACCTGCGCGACGAGCACGTGCTGGACGACCCGGACCTGTCCACGGCGCTCAAGGTGGAGACCGTCGCGGCCGGCACCGGTGTCCTGCTGGTGCCGCTGTCGGTGGCCCGCGCGCACCACCGCAAGGACGTCGTCGCGGTGCCGGTGCTCGGGATGCCGGAGTCGCAGGTCGGCCTGGCCTGGCGGACGGACACCGAGGACCCCCTGGTCGAGACCTTCATCGGCATCGTCCGCGGCCGCACCGAGCGCAGCTCCCGCGGCGACACCCCGCCCGCGGAGAAGAAGCGCCCGACCCGGTCCACGCCCCCGCGTCCGGCCTCCGGTCGGGGACGTCAGCAGCCGGGCCGGGGCCACGCGGCGGTCGGGGCCGTCCCCAGCGGGGCTGAGCCGAGGACCGACCCGGCCCGGTCACGTGGTCGGCGTCACGGCGTCGTCCGGTTCGTCACGGTTACTTCTGGGTACGAGATCACGTGAGTCCCGTCTCGCATCGAGCGGCGAGCCGACCTCTCGGGTTGAAAGCCCGCGGAGAGGTCTGTTTGCCTCGAACGAGTCATCTGTCCCCGATCCTGACGAACGGAGGGTCGCTGCCCGCCCGGCGGCGTACACCTGAGTGAGCATCGACACCCGCACCGAGAAGTCGACCGTAGCGGCGCAACCGCCGCCGGACAACGACACCGTCCACCCTGCCCTCGAGACCCCGGTGGTCGTCGAGGACAACGCGCGCGGCTCGAAGATCGACCGTGTCGTCTTCGGCGTCACCGCGGCCATCGCCCTCGCCTTCGTGGCCTGGGGCTTCCTCGACACCAAGAGCCTCGGCGGCGCGTCCGGCTCGGCCCTGGAGTGGAGCGTCAAGAACACCGGCTGGCTGTTCGTGGTGCTGGCCTCCTCGTTCGTCGTGTTCGTCATCTGGCTGGCGCTCGGCCGCTTCGGCAACATCCCGCTCGGCGGGGACGACGAGGAGCCGGAGTTCAAGACCGTCTCCTGGATCGCGATGATGTTCAGCGCCGGCATGGGCATCGGCCTGATGTTCTACGGCGTCTCCGAGCCGCTCTCGCACTTCGTCACGCCGCCCCCCGGCACCGGTCCTGCGGGCAACCCCGAGGCCGTCCAGACGGCGATGGCGACGACGCTGTTCCACTGGACGCTGCACCCGTGGGCGATCTACGCCGTGGTCGGCATCGCGATCGCCTACGGCGTCTTCCGCCGCGGCCGCTCGCAGCTGATCAGCTCGGCGTTCATCCCGCTCATCGGTGAGAAGCGCGCGACCGGCACCGCCGGCCGCATCATCGACATGCTCGCGATCTTCGCGACGCTGTTCGGCTCGGCCGCCTCGCTCGGCCTCGGTGCCCTGCAGATCGGCAGCGGTCTCGAGATCGTCGCCGGCCTCGGCAAGGTCGGCAACGGCCTCCTCGTCGGCGTCATCGCGCTGCTGACCGTGGCCTTCATCCTGTCGGCCGTCTCCGGTGTGGCCAAGGGCATCCAGTGGCTGTCCAACATCAACATGGTGCTCGCGATCGCGCTGGCGCTCTTCGTGTTCGTCGTCGGCCCGACGGTGTTCATGCTCGACCTGATCCCGACCGCGGTCGGCAGCTACTTCCAGGACCTCGCGATGATGTCGGCGCGCACCGACGCCGCCGGCGGCGAGGGCATGGCGACCTGGCTGTCCGGCTGGACCGTCTTCTACTGGGCCTGGTGGCTCTCCTGGACGCCGTTCGTGGGCATGTTCATCGCCCGCATCTCGCGCGGCCGCACCATCCGCCAGTTCGTCACCGGCGTGCTGCTGGTGCCGAGCCTGGTGAGCCTGGTCTGGTTCGCGATCTTCGGTGGCGCGGCGATCCGCGCGCAGCAGAACGGCATCGACCTCGGCGGGGCCGCCACCACGGAGGGCCAGCTCTTCGGGCTCCTCGACACCATGCCGCTCGCCGGCGTCACCACCGTCCTGGTGATGGTGCTCGTGGCGATCTTCTTCGTCTCCGGCGCCGACGCCGCGTCGATCGTGATGGGCACCCTGTCCCAGCGCGGCACCCTGGAGCCGAGCAAGGGCAACGTCATCTTCTGGGGCGTCGTCACCGGCGCCGTCGCGGCCGTGATGCTGCTCGTGGGTGGCGACTCGGCCCTGACCGGTCTGCAGAACATCACCATCGTCGCGGCGCTGCCGTTCGCGATCGTGATGGTGGGCCTGGCCTACGCGCTGGTCAAGGACCTGCGCAACGACCCGCTGATGGTCCGTCGCCGCTACGCCGAGGCGGCCGTCGACAAGGCGATCGTCACCGGCGCGACCCTGCACGGCGACGACTTCGCGCTCACCGTGGAGGCGTCCGACGAGCCGCTCCTCACCGAGGGCAGCGACTCCGAGCAGACCAGCACCGAGACGACGGAGCACCCGGCCAGCACCCGCTGACCCGTCCCGCTCCCCATGCACGCGGGGTCACCGACGCACGGCGTCCGGTGGCCCCGCGTCGTCGTCCCCGGTCGGGCTAGGAGATGACCACCTCGGCCAGCGGCCGGCGCGGCGTGGCCGGCACGGGCTCGTAGGACACCGGCTTCCAGCCCACGCGCACGATCAGCTGGGGGCAGGTCACCCCGCCGAGGATCTCGTCGCGCAGCAGCCGTCGGGTGCTGTGCACCTCCGTGGCCTGGCTGAGCGGGACCGTGCCCAGGCCCTGCGCGGTGGCGGCCAGCAGCACCGCACTCAGCGCCTCCCCTGCCCGCAGCTGCGAGAGCGTGTCGTCCGAGGTGGTGCAGAGCACCAGGAACCTGCTCTCGTCGTAGCCGGTCCCCTCGGCGTCCTCGAGGTCGTCGACCAGCGCCCCGCTCGGGAAGCGCGACGGCACCGGGTCGTCCCGCTGCTCGACGTCCACCCGCCGCGGGAGGCTCTCGGGCGGGATGCCGTCCCCGCCGCGCCGCCCGGTCCACGCGGCCGTCTCGTCCACGGCCGTCCAGTCGAACTGCTGGGCACGGGCCGCCTTGTTCACCACGTCGACGAGGTGGCGGCGCTTCTCCGCGTCGGTGACGGGCACCGCGAGGACGCCCTGCTCCGCCGCGGTCGCGACGAGCGCGTCGAGCCGCTCCTCGGGCACCGGCCAGGAGGAGAACCGCCGCCGGTCGGTGCGCCGGCGGTCGATCTGCGCTGCCGCGGCCACCGCCTCGTCGTCCGGCTCGTCCGGCATGAACTCGATGGCGGCGAGCACGTTGTCGTCGTCACCGAACGGCACCCGGCGCACGAGCGCCCTGAGGCCCTCCGCCGCGGCGGCGACCCGCAGGTGGTGCAGTGCCGCGCCGCAGCTGACCACGAGGTCGCGGCCCTCGGGGTCGGCCCGCATCAGCTGGCGGGCGCGGTCGGCGAGCAGGGTGAGCCCACGCGGCCCCACCTGCCAGCGCCAGGGCTGCGTGTTGTGCACCGAGGGCGCGCGGCAGGCGCGCTCGACGAGGTGGTGCAGGGTGGGCACCGTGGGCGTGGCGACAGTCATGGTCCGACCTCCTCGTCCGACCCTTTCGCGGCGCGGTCGGCACGGCACAGGGCCCAAGGACCCGTCGTACGCCGCCGGTCGGCCGCCCGGGCCGGGGCTCACCAGCCGGTGGGCAGCGGCCGTCCCTCGTGGAACCCGGCGGCCGACTGGATCCCGATGACGGCTCGCTCGTGGAGCTCCTCCAGCGTCCGCGCGCCGGCATAGGTGCAGGCGGACCGGACCCCCGCGCAGATCTGGTCGATCAGGTCCTCCACCCCGGGACGGTCCCGCTCCAGGAACATCCGGCTGGAGGAGATGCCCTCCTCGTAGAGCCCCTTGCGGGCCCGGTCGAACGCGGTGTCCGTGCTCGTCCGGTTGGCGACCGCACGGGCCGACGCCATCCCGAAGCTCTCCTTGTAGGCCCGGCCGTCGGCGTCCACGTGCAGGTCACCGGGCGACTCGTGCGTGCCGGCGAACCAGGAGCCGATCATCACCTGGGAGGCGCCGGCCGCCAGCGCGAGGGCGACGTCGCGGGGGTAGCGCACCCCGCCGTCGGCCCAGACGTGCTTGCCGAGCTCGCGGGCCGCGGCCGCGCACTCCAGGACCGCGGAGAACTGCGGCCGGCCGACCCCGGTCATCATCCGGGTGGTGCACATGGCTCCCGGGCCGACCCCGACCTTGACGATGTCGGCACCGGCCTCGACGAGCTCGTGCACCCCTTCGGCGGAGACCACGTTGCCCGCCACCACGGGCACGCCCGGGTCGATGGCCCGCACCGCGCGCAGCGCCTCGACCATCCGGTCCTGGTGCCCGTGGGCGGTGTCGACCACGAGGGTGTCCGCGCCGGCCGCCACCAGCTCGGCGGCCTTGGCGGCGACGTCGCCGTTCACACCGATCGCCGCGGCCACCCGCAGCCGCCCGGCGGCGTCCAGCGCCGGCGTGTAGAGGGTGGACCGCAGCGCGGCGGTCTTGGTGAGCACCCCGACCAGCCGGCCGTCGGAGGAGACCACCGGCGCGACCCGGCGCCGGGCGGTGTCGAGGCGGTCGAAGGCCTCGCGCGGGTCGACCGAGTCGGGCAGCGTGACCGGGTTGGCGCTCATCACCTGGCTCACCTGGGTGAAGCGGTCGACGCCCGTGCAGTCCTCCTCGGTGACCACGCCCGAGCGGGCGGCCGTCGTCGGAGACCACGAAGGCGGCCCGGTGCGCCCGCTTGGGCAGCAGCGCCATCGCGTCGCCCACGGTCATGTGCGGGTCGAGCGTGATCGGGGTGTCGAAGACCAGGTGGCGCTGCTTGACCCAGGCCACCACGTCGCTGACGACGGGGATCGGGATGTCCTGGGGGATCACGACGAGCCCGCCGCGTCGCGCCACCGTCTCGGCCATCCGGCGGCCCGAGACGGCGGTCATGTTGGACACCACCAGCGGCAGCGTCGTGCCGGTGCCGTCGTCGGCGGAGAGGTCGACGTCGTACCGCGACGCGACCGACGACCGTCGCGGCACCATGAAGACGTCGTTGTAGGTCAGGTCATAGCCGGGCGAGGACTCGTTGACGAAGCGCACAGGACCACGATGTCACCCGACCGGCAGCGATGCCCACGAAGGGTCAGACGTCGACGGCCAGCCGCACGGTCACCGAGTCACCGATCGTGAGGCCCTCGGCCTCGCGCACCCAGGTCTTCACCGGGACGATGTAGCGCCCGTCCTTGGGCCACAACGACGTCGTCCAGACGGTGTCTCCGATCCGCACGGAGACGGGGATCATGCCCCAGCCGTAGCTCACCGCGGCGGCGGTCTCCTCGAGCTCGGCGCACTCGTCCTCGGGGACCGTGACGAAGTGCCAGGGCGCCGGTCCGCGCCAGAACCACATCTCCCCGCTGAACTCCAGGTCCACGGGGTGCCCCAGGGCTAGGCGCCAGCGCGGGCGCCAGTGCCTGGTCGGCGTGCACCTGCATGTTCATCTCGCTGGCGATCACCTTGCGGACGACCATGTCCTCGCCGATCACGAACGTCGCCCGCTTCACCGGGGTGATGAGCCTCCGCCGGACGCCGTACGCCGTGGCCACCTCACGGGACTCGTCGGACAGCAACGGGTAGTCGAAGGCGTTGGTGTCGGTGAACTCCTTCTGCCTCGCGACCGGGTCGGCGCTGATGCCCAGCCGCTGCGCGCCGACCTGCTTGAACTCGGTGGCGAGGTCGCGGAAGTGGCAGGCCTCCTGGGTGCAGCCACCGGTCATCGCGCCGGGGTAGAAGAAGAGCACGACCGGCCCGTCCAACACCTGCTCGCTGAGCCGGACCGGCCGGCCGTTCTCGTCGGGCAGCTCGAAGTCGGGCGCGATGGAACCTTCCGAGATGGTCTTCATGGGATCTCCTCGTGGGTGTGGGTGCGGTGCGGGTGCGGGAGGGTGTCAGCGACGCGGCGGGAGCGGGAAGAAGCCGCTCGTGCGCCGGACGTAGTCCTCGTAGCCGGGGCGGCGGGCGGACATCCCCTTCTCGAGCAGCGGCTTGCCGGTGCCGTTGGCCAGGAACCAGGTCATGAGCAGCGGCGAGGCGAGGGTGAGGATGCCCGGCCAGGCGCTGAACGCGACCAGGGACAGTCCCCACCACACGCACGCGTCGCCGAAGTAGTTGGGGTGGCGGGTGTAGCGCCACAGACCGGTGTCGAGCACCTGGCCCTTGGACGCGGGGTCGTCGCGGAAGCGTTGCAGCTGGTGGTCCCCGACCGCCTCGAAGAACAGGCCGACCGCCCAGACCGCGACGCCGACCCAGACCAGCCACCCGACCGGCGGCGTCTCGAAGGACCCGACCTGCACGGGCAGGGAGACGAACCACAGCACGGCGGCCTGGGTGAGGTAGACCTTCCGGAACGCGAACCAGGTCGGGTTGCCGGGCGCGCGCGCCAGCAGCGCCTCGTAGCGCGGGTCCTCGCCCTTGCCGTGGGAGCGGCGGCCGATGTGCACGGCCAGCCGGATCCCCCACAGGGACGTCATGCCGAGCAGCAGCGCGCGGCGCAGGTCGTCGCCCTCCCCCGCCGAGGTGAGGTACGACGCGACGGCGACCGCCACGAAGCCGAGGCCCCAGGCCACGTCGACGACGGCGTGCCGGCCGACCCGCAGGGCGACGAGGAAGGTGGTGCCGAGCACCAGGGCGGCGGCGAGCAGCGTGAACGGCAGCGCGGCCAGGAAGGCGTCCCAGGGGAAGTCGGCCATCAGAAGTCGCGCACCGCCGGCAGCGAGCTGCGCCCGTCGAGCGTCGGCTTCACCATCAGGATCTGGTCGACGCCCATCCGGCCCTCCTCGAAGGCCAGGGCCCCGCCGACGAGGTAGAGCCGCCACACGCGCGCCACCTCCTCGCCGACCATGGCGACGGCGCGGTCCCAGTTGTCCTCGAAGGTGGCGTACCACGCGTCGACGGTGCGCACGTAGTGCTCACGCAGCGCGTGCACGTCCCGCACCTCCAGCCCGGCCCGCTCGAACAGGTCGACGGTCTCTCCCACCGGGCGCATGTGCATGTCGGGTGCGATGAAGGCCTCGATGAACGGGCCGCCGCCCGGTCGGGTGGTGCGCGACATCTGCTGCACCAGGGCACGTCCACCGTCGCGGAGCAGCCGGTGGATGCCGCCCGCGAACACGGGGTAGTTCTTGGCGCCGACGTGCTCGCCCATCTCGATCGAGGTGATCGTGTCGAACGGCCCGTCGGTGACCTCGCGGTAGTCCTGGAGCCGGATCTCGACCCGGTCGGCGAGCCCGCGCTCGGCGATGCGGGCGTCGATGAACGCCTTCTGCTCCGCGGCGATCGTCACGCCGACGACCTGCACGCCGTACTCCTGCGCGAGGTGCAGCGACATCGAGCCCCATCCGCAGCCGATGTCGAGGTGCCGGTGCCCGGGCCCGGCCTCGTGCAGGCCGAGCTTGCGGGCGACCAGGTCGAGCTTGTCGCGCTGGGCGTCCTCGAGCGTGTAGTCGTCGGCGTCGCTGGTGAAGTAGGCACACGAGTAGGCCATGTGCGGGTCGAGGATCAGCGAGTAGAAGTCGTTGGACAGGTCGTAGTGGTGCGCGATGGCGTCCCGGTCGCGCCCCACGGTGTGCAGCCGCCCGCGCAGCCGGGCCTGGGAGGCCGGCGGGGCCGGGCGGGCGGCCGACGGCGCCGAGGCGGACGGCGGTGCGCAGGCCCTGCGTCGACGGTCGCGGGGCTGAGCCTCGGGGAGGCGCCGTGCTCGCGCACCGAACGCCAGACCCGGCGGAACCCGTCGAGCAGGTCGCCCTCCACGTCGATCTCACCGGTGACGTAGGCCTGCGCGAGGCCGAGCTCACCCGGCCGGAACACCAGGCGGCGCAGCGCGGCGGGGTCGCGGACGACGACCACCGGCGCCCCCTCGGGACCGGCCTCGCTGCCGTCCCACGCTCGCAGCCGGACCGGCAGGGCGCCGCCGAACAGCGGGGTGACGACGGCCGCCATCTGCTCGGCGACGGGGGCCGCGGAGGCGGCCGGGCGCGGCTCCGCCGGCGGAGGGTGTGCGCGGGTCGGAGGTGAGGGTCATCGGGTCCCTTCCGGACGGCGTGGCTGTGGGGTGAGGCTGGGTGTACCCGTGGTTCGGGCGACCGGACCGCACGGATGGGTCCAGCCCGGCGCGGTCGGCCCCTGGAGGAGGGCGGTCCGGCCGAACATCGCCGCGGTCTCCCGGGCGGTCGGCGTGCCGGCGTCGGGGTCCGCGCCCGCGGCCACGAGCGCGGTGACGACCTCGTCCTCGCCCTTGAACACGGCGCCCGCGAGCGGCGACTGGCCGCGGTCGTTGACCCGGTCCACGTCGGCGCCGCGGTCCGCCAGCGCGACGACGGCGCCGGGATGGCCGTGGTAGGCCGCCAGCATCAGCAGGGTGTTGCCCGCGGCGTCGGTGAGGTCGACCGGGCAGCCCGCGTCGACGTAGGCGGCCAGCCGCTCCGCGTCACCCTCGCGGGCGAGGTCGAACATCTGGTGTGCGAGCTCCACCAGTCGTTCCTCCCTGCTGGTGGGCTCGTCGTCGGCGCTCATGGGGCCAGTCTGGCAAAGGCCGGCCGAGCGCACGCGACGAGCGACGGGGCCGACCGCAGCAGAAGCGGCCGACCCCGTCTTTTGTTCCCCCGGCGAGGGTCAGGGAGCGAGCGCCTCCGCGGCGGCCACCACGTCGACGAGGCCGTAGCCCTTGTCGTACGACGTGCTGCCGAGCGGGGCGCTCTCGTAGGGCGCACCGAAGGAGTACTTGTAGGCCGTGGACTTGATCGCGTCCTCGACCTGGCCGGGCGTCGCGGTGGGGTCGGCCTGGAACAGCTGGGCGACGATGCCGGCGATGTGCGGCGCGGCCATCGAGGTCCCGCTGATGGTGTTGAAGTCGCCACCCTCCTGCGGGTCGAGACCGGTGCTGCAGATGGTCAGGTAGACCCGGCAGGACGAGGTGATCGTGTCACCGGGGGCCGAGATGTCGGGGTAGGTGGACCGGTCGCCGGCCTTGCCGCGCGAGGAGAAGTCGGAGACCTCGCCGTCCCGGGTGCCGGTCTCCAGGTCGTTGTAGGACGCCACCGAGATCACGCCGCCGGTCGGGTCCTGGCCGGGCGGGTTGGAGAAGCTCTCCGAGCCGTCGCCGCCGTCGTTGCCGTTGGCCCAGACCGTCGCGACGCCCTCGGCGGCCAGCGCACGCTGGAGCTTCACGGTCGCCGACTGCGGGTCGAACTCGCCGCCGCCGGAGGGGCCGTAGGAGTTGTTGGTGACCTTGATCGGCGGGCACTCGGCCGCCGGCACACCCTCGCCGCAGGGCGCCTCGTGGTTCTCGAGCACCCAGTTGAGTGCCGCGTCGGCGCCGATGATCACCAGTGCGGCACCGGTGGACAGCGACACGAGCTTGGCGCCCGGTGCGGCCCCGTGGATCTCCTTGCCGTCCGACAGCGTGGTCGGCCGGCCGGCGACGATGCCGGCGACGTGGGTGCCGTGGCCGCCCACCGCCAGGGTGTCGGTGTCGACCGAGTTCGGCACCTCGAGCACCTGGCAGGCGGCCTCGAACGGGTCGCAGAGCGACCTTCTGGTTGGAGACGACGGCGGAGGTGCCGTCCTCCTCGGTGAGGTAGGGGTGGGTCGGGTCGACGCCGGAGTCGATGACGCCGACCGAGACGCCCGCGCCGCTCAGCGCGCTGCCGTCGGCGCCGGTGAGCGTGCGGTAGGCCTCGTCGCCGCGGGTCGCGGTGTTGGAGGTGGTCTGCGACGAGCTCGATGGGCTGGTTGCCCTCGAGGTAGGTCACGCCCGGCACCGCCCGCGCGGCGGCGATCTGGGCAGCGGTGCCGCGGGCGACCACCACGCCGATCCGGTCGAAGCTCATCGTCTCGGTGAGGCCGGCGACCCGCACCGCGTTGTCCGCGGCCGCGAGGTCGGTGCCGTGCACCAGCACGGTGGTCCGCTCGGTCAGGTCGAGGTCGGCCAGCTCGCCCCGCAGGAAGTCCTGCACGGGCGCCAGCGAGGTCGAGGTGAGCGAGCCGCCGACGGGGGCCGCGGCGGCGGGCAGGGAGACGACGCTCGCGAGGGCGGCGGCGAGGACGACGCCCAGCGAGGTGCGCGAGGTGCGGCGCATGCAGATCCTCCGGTTCGGGCCGGGCAGGGTCCCGGCATGTGAGGTACAACGCACGACCCCGCCGAAGGTCACGGCCGGAGCCCTAGAGTTGCGCGGGTGCCGATCAGACCCGATGTCGTGCCTCCGGGCTCCCCCGCCGCCCTCGCCGACGCCCTGGCCGACGCGTTCACCGACCTCCACGGCCGGCCGGCCGACGGCGTCTTCGCCGCGCCCGGCCGGGTCAACCTGATCGGGGAGCACCTCGACTACAACGGCGGCCGCTGCCTGCCCGTCGCGCTGCCGCACGCCTGCTACGTCGCCGCGAGCCGTCGCGCCGACGACACCGTGACGCTTGCGCTCACAGCAGTCCTCGACCGTCTGGGCGGGGCGGCTCGCCGACGTCACGCCCGGGTCCGTCGACGGCTTCGCCGCCTACGTCGCGGGCGTGCTCTGGGCGCTGCGCGAGGACGGGGTGGACGTCCCCGGCCTGGACCTGGTGGTGGACGGCCACGTGCCCCTGGGCGCCGGCCTGTCCAGCTCGGCCGCGCTGGAGGTCGCGGTCGCGCTGGCCGCGTGCGACGCGGCCGGGACCGACCTCGACGACGCCCTGCGCGAGCGGGTCGTCACGGCCTGCATGCGCGCCGAGAACGACGTCGTCGGCGCGCCCACCGGCGGCATGGACCAGGCGATCGCGACGTACGCCCGCGCCGACCACGCCCTGCTCGTCGACTTCGCGACCGGCGCCCGTCGCCAGGTGCCCTGGGACCCCGCGTCCGCGGGGCTCGCGCTGCTCGTCGTCGACACCCGGGTGCAGCACTCGCTGTCGGACGGCTCCTACGGTGACCGCCGCTCCGAGGCCGAGGCCGCCGCCCGGGACCTCGGGGTGGACACGCTGGTCGGCCTCGACGAGGCGGCACTGTCCCGGCTCGACGACGCCGTG
The DNA here is from genome assembly GCA_963698315.1 of uncultured Actinomycetota bacterium. Classification (GTDB taxonomy): domain Bacteria; phylum Actinomycetota; class Actinomycetes; order Propionibacteriales; family Nocardioidaceae; genus Nocardioides_B. Next base: position 857,968 of record CAVOQH010000006.1, on the reverse strand, counting down.
CTGCGCCGCCGGGCCCGGCACGTGGCCACCGAGGACGCCCGGGTCGGCGCCGTGGTCGAGGCCCTCGACGGCGGCGACGTCACCGCGGCCGGGCCGCTGTTCACGGCATCCCACGTCTCGCTGCGCGACGACTACGAGGTGTCCTGCGAGGAGCTCGACGTGGCGGTGGAGACCGCCCTGGCCGCCGGCGCGGTCGGCGCGCGGATGACCGGCGGCGGCTTCGGCGGCTCGGCCGTCGCGCTGGTGCCGACCGAGCGCGTCGGGATCGTCGAGGAGGCGGTCGCCCGCGCCTTCCACGACCGCGGCTGGGACCTCCCCGGCGTGCTCGAGGCCCCGGCCTCCCCCGCCGCCCACCGGGTCCGCTGACCCCGATACGACGCGACGTTCCGGTCGTCCGGAGCGCCCTGGGACAGCAGGTTTGTCGCGTCGTATCGGGTCAGGTGGCGCTGACCCCGCCGATCCGGCCCTCACGGAAGGCGTCGACGAACAGCGAGTGGTCGGTGCGCACGGTGTCGGCGTAGGAGATCGCGAAGTCGGTCAGGTCCGCGACGAACTCCTTGCGACGACCCTCGAGCACCGTCGAGATCGCCTCCTCGGTCTGGAAGGTGACCAGGTTCTGGTCGCTGTCCTCGTCGGAGGCGCAGTGCACCTTGGCGGTCGCGCGGCCGAGGTCCCGGACCACCTTGGCCATCTCGTCGGGCTCGGTGAGCGCGCCCCAGTCGAGGTCGGCCTCGTACGGCGAGATCTCCGCCACGACGTAGCCGACGCCGTCGATGCTGGTGTGGCCGAGCAGCGGGTCGGTGTGCACCTGCAGCGCCCGCTGGCTCACGACGGTGCGGTGCCCCTCGTGGTCGAAGTACTTCTCGACCGCCCCGCTGTCGACGAAGCGGCTCACCGCCGGGACGTTCGCCTGCTTCATGGAGAGCACGACGTCGTTGTCGAGCGACTGGCTGTAGCCCTCGACCAGCACGTTGTAGGCCGGGAGCCCGGCGCTGCCGATGCCGAAGCCGGACTTGCCGACCAGGTCGCGGACCTCGTAGAACAGCTCGCGGTCGAACTTCTTCGACTCGGGGATGGTCTCGAGGTAGGACGCGAACGCCTGCTCGACCTTGCGCCGCTCGGCCTTGCCGAGCCGCCGCACGCCGGTGTCCTCGCGGAACACGCGGACGTCGTCCTCCATGCGGGTGAGCCCGTCGAGCAGGTCCACCCGGCTCGACAGGCGCGCGAGCACGAGGATGTCGTTGATCGGGCCCTCGGTGTTGCCCAGGTGGAGCGCGAAGTCGTCGTCCTGGTCGTCAGAGCTCACGTAGTGGCTGACCTGCGCCAGGTAGGCGCGCAGGTAGGCGCCGATGAGCTGCCGGATGTCGTCCTCGGGCAGCGCCTTCTGCCAGCCGAGAAGCGCCAGGCTGGCCACGAACCGCCGCAGGTCCCAGGAGAAGTGCCCGATGTAGGCCTCGTCGAAGTCGTTGACGTCGAAGACCAGGCGCCCGTCGGAGTCCATGTAGGTGCCGAAGTTCTCGGCGTGCAGGTCCCCGTGGATCCAGACCGCACCGGTGCGGTCGTCGGCCCACGGGTCCTCGACCTTGGTCATGTCGGCGTAGAACAGGCAGGCCGACCCGCGGTAGAACGCGAAGGGGTCGGCCGCCATCTTGCGGAACTTGCCGCGGAACGCCTTGGGGTCGGCGGTCATCAGAGGCGCGAACGCGTCCTCCAGCACGTCGACGATCAGCTGCTGCCGGGACTTGCGAGTGGTGCGCGCCATGCGGGTCAATCTAGCCACCCGGTCCGCGGCGAGGTCACCAGATGGTGGGGCGCCCCAGCAGGTGGCCCTGCGAGCCCTGGCGTGACGCCGTCCGTCAGGGTGCCGGCGGCGCCAGCCCCGAGTCCCGCAGCTCGAGGGCGGCCAGCGCCCGGACGACGGGGGCGTCCCCGTCACGCCAGGCCCGCACCGGGTCGTCGCTGACCCGGGCGAGCCGGTGCATGGGCTGGTTGCTCATCGCCCGCAGTGCGAACAGGTCGAGGTCCGCCGAGGAGTCGATGAACCTCTTGCCGGCCGTGGCCTCGCGGACGAACCGCCAGCGCAGCGGGAGGTAGACGGCCAGGACCACGAGGATCGGGACGGCCCCGACCGTGAGGCCGAGCCAGAAGGCCAGCGTGTGCACCGCCTCGACCTGGGCGGCGCCTGCCGCCGCGATCTGGTCGGCGGCGTCGCCGGCCCCGTCGAACGGTCCGCGCACCTCGTCACCCACCAGCGGCAGCCCGCCGACGGTCGACCCGGCGTCGCGCAGCTTGCCCGCCAGCCCGGTGCCGGCGCTCTCGATCTGCTCGCCGGGTGCCGCGAGCGCGAGCGTGGCGTCGCGCACCACCAGGGCGAGCTTGACCCACAGCGCCACCCACAGCACGAGGAGGAGGTCGCCGAGCACCTGGCGGGCCTGGCGACCGGGAGCGTCCGCATAGAGCTTCATGCGGTCATCGTCCCCCGTTGACCGTCGATCACTCCCGGAGGACGATCGCGGCATGGCCCTCCGCCTCGGCCCTCACCTCCTCTCGCTGCACGACCGGATGCTCTACGAACCGGTCGCCCGCCGGGTCCGGTGCTCGCTGGGCGGCGTGCCCGTGTGCGACACCACGGGGGCCGCCCTGGTCTGGGAGCCGCGACGGGTGGTGCCGATGTACGCCGTACCCGAGGCGGACCTGTCCGCCGAGCTGGTGCCCACCGCGCCCGTGCCGGTCCCCGACCACCTGCCGCCGATGCTCGGGCCGGTCAACTTCGCCCTGCACCTCGACCCCGGCACCAGCCTCGACGTGCGGGTCGGTGACGACGTGGCCCCCGCGGCGGCGTTCCGCCCCGACGACCCCGACCTCGCGGGACTGGTGGTCCTGGACTGGCAGCCGTTCGACTGGCTGGAGGAGGACCTGCCGGTCACCGGGCACCCGCACGACGCCTTCAAGCGGATCGACGTCCTGCCGAGCAGCCGCCACGTCGTGGTCTCCCTCGACGGGGTGCCGCTGGCGGACACGCGCGACGCGTTCGCCCTGCACGAGACCCACCTCCCCGTGCGCTGGTACCTGCCGCGCGAGGACGTCGCGTGGGACCGGCTCGTGGACTCGGAGACCCGGACCACCTGCGCCTACAAGGGCCGCGCGTCCTACTTCTCGCTCGCCGACGGCAGCGCGGCCGGTCGCGACATCGCCTGGACCTACCCCGACCCGCTGCACGACGCCGCCTGGGTGCAGGACCGGGTCTGCTTCTACTCCGAGCGCACCGACCTCACCGTCGACGGCGTCGCCCACGACCGGCCGGTCACGCCCTGGTCGTCACCGGCCGACCAGGCGCGCTTCTGAGGTCACCGCGAGGGCTGCGGCGTCTCGCAGTCCTTGACCTTGGGGTTCAGCCCGACGTAGTTGAGCGGCCCCGCGACGACGGTCAGGGCGATCGTGCCCGCCTCCGCGCAGTTCTTGTCGTCACCGCTGAAGTAGTCGCGCTGGAACGCCGCCAGGACTCCGATGACGAGCCAGATGACGAGGATGATTCCGCCGATGCGCATGTGTGACCTCCTCGCAGGGACGTTCCCCCGGCGAGGAGGTCACAAACGTCGGGCCTCCCGGCGCGCGCCCTACTTCAGCTCGGCGCTGGTCTTGCCGAGCAGGCGGCGGGCGACGATCAGCTGCTGGATCTGCTGGGTGCCCTCGAAGATGTCGAGGATCTTGGAGTCGCGGGCCCACTTCTCCAGCAGCTCGTGCTCGGCGTAGCCGACGCTGCCGGCCAGCTCCACGCAGCGCAGCGTGACGTCGCTGCCGACCCGGCCCGCCTTCGCCTTGGCCATCGAGGCCTCCAGCGAGTTGGGCTGCCGGTTGTCCGCCATCCAGGCCGCCTGCAGGGTGAGCAGGTAGGCGGCCTCCCAGTCGCTCTCCATCTGGAGGTACGTCGCCGCCGCGGCCGACTGGGTCAGCGCCGGCCGGTCGTAGTCGATGACGACACCGGCGTCCTCGAGCAGCTCGCGGGTCAGCTCCAGGGACGCCCTCGCGCAGCCGAGTGCCATCGCCGCCACCAGCGGGCGGGTGTTGTCGAACGTCGCCATCGCGCCGGCGAAGCCCTGCTTGACGTCGATCTCGGGACTGCCGAGCAGGTTCTCCTTCGGCACCCGGCAGCCCTCGAAGCGGATCGTCGCGGTGTCGGAGGCGCGGATGCCGAGCTTGTGCTCCAGCCGCTCCACCGTCATCCCGGGGGTCCCCTTCGGCACCACGAACGACTTGATCGCGGCCCGGCCGAGCTCCTTGTCGAGCGTCGCCCAGACGACCACGTGGTCGGACCGGTCGCCCGAGGTCACGAAGATCTTCTCGCCGTCGAGCACGTAGTGGTCGCCGTCGAGCCGGGCGGTCGTGGTGATGTTGGCCGAGTCGGACCCGGTGCCCGGCTCGGTGATCGCCATCGACGCCCACACGCCCTTGAAGCGCTCGGCCTGCTCGTCGTCGGCGACCGACGCGATCGCCGAGTTGCCGAGGCCCTGGCGGGGCATCGAGAGCAGCAGGCCCACGTCGCCCCAGCACATCTCCATCACCGAGAGCACCGACGCCAGGTTGGCGCCGTTCTTGGTGCGGCCGTCGTCGGCCGAGGGTGCGGCGTCGCCGTCGCTGCGTCGTACGCCGGAGGCGCCGGCGCCGCTCGCCTGTCCGGAGTCGGACAGCCCGTCGATCATCGCGGCGAGCATGTCGAGCTCCTTGGGGTACTCGTGCTCGGCACGGTCGTACTTGCGGGAGTTCGGCCGCAGCAGGTTCATCGCCACCTGGTGGGCGTTGCCGATCAGCGGGCGGAACTTCTTGGGAGTCTCGAGGTTGATCATCGTCTCTCTCCTGGCTCGGATGGTCTCGACAGGCTCGACCAGCCGCTCAGACCAGGACGCCTCCTTCCATCAGGCCGATCGCTCGGAGATCGCGGTACCACCGCTCCACGGGGTGCTCCTTGACGAACCCGTGGCCGCCGAGCAGCTGGACGCCGTCGTTGCCGATCTGCATGCCGCGCTCGGCGCACAGCCGGCGCGCCAGCGCCGCCTCCCGGGCGAAGCTCTTGCCCTGGGCCGCGCGCGAGGCGGCGCGGTAGGTCACCAGCCGCATGCCCTGCAGCTCGATGCCGATGTTGGCGACCATGAACGCCACGCTCTGCCGGTGGCTGACCGGCTCGCCGAAGGCGACCCGCTCGTTGACGTAGGGCACGACGTAGTCGAGGACCGCCTGCGCGGTGCCGACGGCCAGGGCGCACCAGGCCAGCCGGGACAGCCGGACGCACTCGGCGTAGTCGTCGGCGGTGCCGAGCAGGCCGATCGCCTCGACCCGGACCCCGTCCAGCACGAGCCGGCTCAGCTCGGCGGCCCGCAGGCCCATCGCCGGCTCGGCCTCGATCTCGATGCCGGGCGTGCCGGACTCGACGAGGAAGAGCCGGTGCTCGCCCTCGAGCTCGGCGCCCACCACGAAGAGCTCCGCGGCGGCCCCGCGGGGCACCATCGACTTGACGCCGTCGAGGACGAAGCCGTCGCCGTCACGCACCGCGGTGGTCGCCGGTGCGAGCGGGTCGAACAGCGGGCGAGGCTCGGCGAGCGCCAGCGCGGCGGCCGGCACGTCGTCGCCGGTGAACGCGGGCAGGTAGGTCTGCTGCTGCTCCTGGGTGCCCCACAGCGAGAGCGCCGTCGCCACCGCACCGGGCGCCAGGGACGCCACCGCCAGGCCCATGTCGCCGTGGGCCAGCGCCTCGGCGACGAGCGTGCCCGCCATCGCGGACCGCTCGGCGGAGATCCCGCCGAGCTCCTCGGGCACGCCGAGCAGCGGCAGGCCGATCTCCCGACCGGCCGCGAGCACGGCGTCGGGAGCGGCCGTGGCGTCGTCGGCCGCGGCCGCCGCGGGCCGCACGACCTCGGCGGCGAGCTCGCGCACCACGTCGACGAGCATCTGCTCGTCCTCGGTGGGGGTCAGGTCGAACAGCCCGGCCGCGGCCGCGCTGGGCACCCGGGCGGGCCGGCCGCGGCGCTTGCCGGCCCGGGCGAACTGCCGGTTGACGGCGCCCACGGTGCGGAACCCCGACCGGGTGGCCTCGAAGACGGCCCGCTCGGCCGGCTTGCGGAGGCCGAGGCGGTCCAGCGTGGTGGTCTGGGCGAGCCGGTTGAGCACGGCCACGGCGTACCCGATCGGGTCCGCCTTCTCCTTCGACGTCAGGCCGTGCCGCCCGGCGGTGCGGGGTGGTGGGGTCGCGGTCATGCGGCAACTGTAACTGCGAGTTACACACCACGCCACGATGGCGCGGCGTGGCGCACCTCACCTTCGTCGGTCGCGCCCGGGCGTGAGGGCGAGGAGCGCTCCCTAGGATGTCCGCCATGCCCGACGTACCGGTCTCCCCCGACTCCCCCGCCCTGCCGACCGACGGAGCCGTCCGCCCGATCACCCGGTGGGGCGAGGACGTGATGCACCGGGTGCAGGAGCCGGTGACCGAGTTCGGCGACGACCTGCGCTCCCTCGTGGCCGACATGGTGGCGACGATGTACGCCGCCGACGGGGTCGGCCTCGCGGCCTGCCAGATCGGCGTCGACCGGTCGGTGTTCGTCTTCGACTGCCCCGACGACACGGGTGTCCACCACCGCGGCGTCGTGTGCAACCCGGTGCTGTTCCTGCCCGAGGGCAAGGACCGCAAGCTCGACGACGGCGACGAGGGCTGCCTTTCGCTGCCCGGCGCGTTCGTCCCGCTCGCGCGGCCCGACTACGCCGTCGTCGAGGGCCAGGACGAGCACGGCAACCCGGTCCGCTACGCCGGCGACGGGTTGCTCGCGCGCTGCCTCCAGCACGAGACCGACCACTGTCTCGGCACCGTGTTCGGCGACCGGCTCAACCGGCGTGCCCGCAAGAAGCTGCACAAGGAGCACGAGGAGGTCGCCGGGGACTTCCCGGCCACCTGGCCGGTCAGCGGCGAGGGCTGGGGCGCCGGCGCGGAGTAGCACCCCGATTCGTCCGCGCTCCTGCGTCCGTCCGACGCCGAGCGAGGACGGACGAATCGGGTTCAGGCGCGGAGCACCAGCAGCGCGACGTCGTCCTCCACGCCCACGGCGGAGGCGAGCAGCAGGTCGCAGATCTCCTCCGCGCTGCGGTCCTGCACGCCGCCCAGCAGCCGCCGGAGCTTGTCGAGACTCTCCCCGATCGACTCGCGGCGACGCTCCACCAGGCCGTCGGTGTACATCACCAGGGTGCTGCCGGGCTGGAGCACCACCTCGTGCGTGGCCCGGACGGCGCCGTCGAGCCCGAGCAGCTGGTCGGGCCGCCGCTCGAGCAGCTCGGCCTCCCCCTGCGGGGTGACCAGCACCGGCGGCGGGTGCCCGGCATTGGACCAGCTCAGCCGCAGCTCGCCGGCGTCGTTGCGGGACGCCTGCACCAGCACCGCCGTCGCGAACACGTCCAGCCCGCCCCCGAGCAGGGCGTGGTCGAGCCCCAGGAGGATGCTCGACGGGGCGGCCGGGTAGACCGAGTAGGCGATGCCGCGGATCATGTTGCGGACCTGCGCCATCGCCGCGGCCGCGTCCTGGTCGTGGCCGGAGACGTCGCCGATGACCATCATCAGGGTCTTGTCGGGCAGCTCGAACTGGTCGTACCAGTCGCCGCCGATCTGGGCCAGCTCGGCGGCCGGCTGGTAGCGCACCGCGACCTCGGCGCCGCCCCACGGCACCGGCGTGGGCAGCAGGCTGAGCTGGAACGCCTCCGACATCCGCCGCTGCGAGTCCATCGACCGCAGCTCCACCGAGCGGGCGTGCACCCGCTCGAGGGCCTGCGTGAGCGAGGCCGCCACGAGGCCCAGGAACGCCATGTAGTCGTCGTCGGGCGCCAGCTGCGGGCTGAGCTCGACCACCAAGGTCGCCTCCGTCGACACCGAGCCGAGCGGGATGCGCACGGTGCGGCCGGGCTCGGTCGGCATCTCAGGTGCGGCGAGCGGGCCGTCCCCGGGCTCGATGTGCACCGACGGCAGGTCCGACGTCGCGGTGCTCAGCAGCCGGGTCGCCACCTCGTGCACGTCGCGCGCGTCCATCACGTGCGCGAGCGCCTCGTTGAGCCGGGTCAGCAGCCACAGGCGGCGCCGCGCGATCACCTGCTCGGTGGTCTCGAAGGTGATGTCGATGACGCCCTCGACCTCGCCCGACCGGTTGCGCACGGCGGAGTAGGCGAAGTTGAAGTAGCACTCCTCCAGGAACCCCCGGCGGTGCAGCGGGACGTACTGGTCGACGAGGTACGTCGGGCCTCCGCCGGCGTAGGCCTGCTCCATCAGCGGGCCGATGAAGTCCATGATCTCCGGGAACACCTCGCGGCACGGCTTCCCCAGCGCGTCGGGATGCTTGTCGGCGATCATCTCGAGGTAGGCCTCGTTGTAGACGAGGACGAACTCCGGACCCCAGAGCAGGGTCACCGGGAACCGGGTGGCGAGCATCATGTCGACGGTGCCGCGCAGCGTGTCGCTCCACGAGTCGATCGGCCCCAGCGGGCTCGCCGCCCAGTCGACGGCCGCGTAGATCCGGCCGAGCTCGCCGAAGTCCTTCAACAAGTGCACGGGGCAGGGTATCCCGCTGAACCGGCCGCAGCGGACCCGATCATCGGATATGGCTCGATCTCGTCAGCGGCGCTGGAGGGCGTAGCACCCGACCGCTGTCGCGGCGGCGACGTTGAGGCTGTCGATACCCGCCCGCATCGGGATGATCGCCCTCCGGTCGGCCGAGGACTCCCACCGCGGGGACAGCCCGTGCCCCTCGCCGCCGAGCACCAGGGCCACCCGATCGAGCCCGGCGACCGCCTCGTCGAGCGGCCGCGCGTCGTCGGCGAGCGTCATCGCCACGGTGGTGAAGCCGCGGTCCGAGAGCGCGGGCAGCGCGTCGTACCAGTCGTCCAGCCGGGTCCAGGGCATCGAGAAGACCGCCCCCATCGCCACCTTGACCGAGCGCCGGTAGAGCGGGTCGGCGCAGCGTGGCGACAGCAGCACCGCGTCGACGTCGAGCGCTGCCCCGCTGCGCAGGATCGCGCCGACGTTGGTGTGGTCGACGATGTCCTCGAGCACGAGCACGGTGCGCGCGCCCTCGAGCACCTCGTCGAGCCGGGGCAGGGGCCGTCGGTGCAGGGACGCGAGCGCGCCGCGGTGCACGTGGAAGCCGGTCACCTGCTCGGCGAGCGCCTCCGAGACCACGAAGCACGGCGCCTCGGTGGAGTCGAGGACGTCGGACAGCCCGTCGAGCCAACGGGGCGCCATCAGGAACGACCGGGGTGCGTAGCCGGCCTCGACGGCCCGGCGGACGACCTTCTCCCCCTCGGCGAGGAAGAGCCCGTGCTCCGCCTCGAGGTGCTTGCGGAGCTCGACGTCGCGCAGGTCGCGGTAGTCGCCGAGCCGGGGGTCGTCGGCGTCGGCGACCTCGATCAGGTCGGCCATGAGCTCCGGCCGGCATAGGTCTCGGGGTTGGCGACGGCCACCACGTCGCCGACGACGACGATCGCGGGCGGACGGACTTCCTCACGGGTCACGGTGTCCCCGACCTCCCCGAGCGTGGAGAGCAGCGTGCGCTCCCCCGGCATCGTCCCCTCCGAGATGATCGCCACCGGGGTGGCGGCGTCCCGCCCACCGTCGAGCAGGGCGGCGGCGATCGCGGGCAGGTTCTGCACCGCCATCAGCAGCACCACGGTGCCGCGCAGCCGGGCCACGGCGGGCCACTCGACCAGGGACTCCGGGTGGCCGGGCGGCAGGTGCCCGGAGATGACGGTGAAGTCGTGGGCGACGCCGCGGTGCGTGACCGGGATGCCGGCCACCGCCGGCACGGAGATCGCGCTGGTCAGCCCGGGCACGACGGTGCACGGTACGCCGGCCTCGGCGCAGGCGATCGCCTCCTCGTAGCCGCGGCCGAAGACGAAGGAGTCGCCGCCCTTGAAACGCACCACCCGCTTGCCCGCCTGCGCCCGCTCGACGATGACCCGGTTGATCTCCTCCTGGGCGGCCGACCGGCCACGGGGCAGCTTGGCCACGTCGATCAGCTCGACGTCGGGCGAGAGCTCGTCGAGGAGCGCCCGCGGCGCGAGCCGGTCGGCGACCACCACGTCGGCCTCGCTCAGCGCGCGACGGGCCGCCACCGTGACCAGCTCGGGGTCACCCGGGCCACCGCCGACGAGGACGACGCCGGGCAGGCGCTCGGAGTCGTGCGGCGCGGCGATCTTGCCGTCGCGGAGCGCCGAGACCATCGCGTCGCGCACGGACGCGGAGCGCCGCGGCTCACGGTTGCTGAGCACGGCCACCGTCACCCCGGCGTGCCGGCCGACCGCCGGGGTCCAGGCGGTCGCCTTGGGCGCGTCGTCGCTGCGCACGCAGAAGATCCGCCGGGCCTCGGCGGCGACGCTGATCTGCTCGTTGACGACCGGGTCGTCGGTGGCCGCGATGACGTACCACGCCTCGTCGAGGTCGGCGTCCTCGAAGCCCCGCTGGTGCCAGGTGATCTCGCCGCCCGCGGCGAAGCCCTCGACCGCGGGGGTGACCTGGGGCGAGACCACGACGACGTCGGCACCGACCCCGAGCAGGCCGGGCACCCGCCGCTGGGCCACGTGACCGCCACCGGCCACGACGACCCGGCGCCCGGCGAGGCGCAGCCCCGACGGGTACGGCGGGAAGCCGTCGTCCGGCGGCGTCGAGGTCACTTCCTCGCCACCCCGGCCGAGTCGAAGGTCGCCATCTCGCGCAGCATCGCGCCGGCCGCCTGGACGAGCGGGAAGGCCAGCGCCGCCCCGGTGCCCTCACCGAGCCGCAGGTCGAGGTCCACGAGGGGACGAAGGTCGAGGTGCTGGAGCGCGACGCGGTGCCCGGGCTCGGCGCTGCGGTGGCCCGCGAAGCAGTAGCCCAGCGCGTCCGGCGCGATCGCCTGCACGACCAGCGCGGCCGCCCCGGCGATCAGCCCGTCGAGGACGACCGGGACCCGGGCCTCGGCGGCGGCCAGCACGAACCCGACGAGTCCGGCGTGCTCGAAGCCACCGAGCGTCGCGAGCGTCTCGAGGGGGTCGTCGGTCCGCGGCCGGCGCTCGAGCGCGACCGAGACGATGGCGGTCTTGTGCGTGTGGGTCTTGTCGTCGATGCCGGTGCCGCGACCGGTCACCTCGGCCGCGTCGGCGCCGGTGAACGCGGCCACCAGCGCGGCGGAGGCGGTGGTGTTGGCGATCCCCATGTCGCCGGTGAGCAGGCAGTCGTGGCCGGCGGCGATGAGCTGACGGGCGACGTCGGCACCGAGGAACACCGCGGCAGCCGCCTCGTCGCGCGACATGGCCGGCCCGGCGGCGAGGTCCGACGTACCCTTCCGGATCTTGCGGTCCAGCACGTGCGCGTCGGGCTCCACGTCGGCCGCGACGCCCATGTCGACGACGTAGACCTCCGCCCCCACCTGGCGGGCGAGCACGTTGACGGCGGCTCCGCCGGCCCGGAAGTTCTCGATCATCGAGGCGGTCACCTCCTGCGGCCACGGCGTCACCCCGCGGGCGTGCACGCCGTGGTCGGCGGCGAACACCGCGACCACCGGACGTTCGAGCGCGCGCGGTGGGCAGACGCCCTGGATCCCGCAGAGCACCACCGAGGCGTCCTCCAGCGCACCGAGCGCCCCGGCCGGCTTGGTCAGCTGGGCCTGGCGCTCGCGGGCCTCGGCCATCGCGGTCTCGTCGAGCGGGGTGATGGCGCGCAGCATGCCGAGCAGGAGGGGGTCCGAGTACATGCCCGCCATTCTCCCCGTCCCGCCGTCGTCCCTGGAACCCGCCCAGAGGCCGGACTAGTGTCGGGGTCTGCTAGCGCCGACGCGACCCGTCCCTGACCTGGAGGCCCCGTGAGCAACCTCGACCGCCCTGTGACCCCGAACCCCTACGACCTGCTGCCGGCCACCGCGTCGTTCACGGTGACCAGCCAGGACGTGCAGGACGGCCGGCCGCTCCAGGACGACCAGGTGGCCGCGAAGGGGAACACGTCGCCGCAGCTGAGCTGGTCCGGGGCCCCCGAGGGCACCAAGAGCTACGTCGTCACCTGCTTCGACCCGGACGCGCCGACCCCGTCGGGCTTCTGGCACTGGGTGCTCGTCGACCTGCCCGCCGACGTGACCTCGCTCGACACCGGCGCCGCCTCCGGCGACCTGCCGGGCAAGGCCTTCCACGTCCGCAACGACGGCGGCGAGGCCGGCTTCATGGGCGCCGCCCCGCCGGAGGGCGACCAGGTGCACCGCTACTTCTTCGTGGTGCACGCCGTCGGCGAGGACACCCTCGGGGTGGGCGCCGACGCCTCCCCCGCCGTGGTGTCGTTCAACCTCGCGTTCAAGACGCTGGGTCGCGCGATCGTGCACGGCACCTACCAGCATTGACGCCCCGCGACCGAGCCTGCGAGGTCGCGGCAAGGGCGTCAGGTTGAGGAGCGTCGACTCGGGCCGAGCCTGCGAGGGACGAGTGACGCGTCTCGAAACCTCGGCGACAGCTCGGCGGTTTCGAGACGGTCACTTCGTTCCCTCCTCAACCACCGAAGGACGTGAGGCGGGCGTAGGTGTCGGACTCGAGGAAGCGCGGCACCAGGTAGCGCGTCGACGGCGACAGCTCCAACGAGCCGTCCCGCACCCGGTCCGGGTCGACGAACACGATCTGGCGCCCCTCGCCGAGCACGATGTCGTCGTCGGTGACGTCGGCGCGGCCGACCCAGATCCGCCAGTGGTCGGCCAGGTGCGTGGAGACCTTCGGCGAGTGCTGCACGACCTCGTCGAACCACAGCTCGAGCCCGTCGACGGAGAGCCCGGTCTCCTCCGCGACCTCGCGGGCCAGGCCGTCGTCCCAGTCCTCGCCGTCCTCGACGTGCCCGCCGACCAGGCCCCACATCTCCGGGGCGACCTCGGCGTGCTCGTCACGCTCCTGGAGCAGCACCCAGCCGCGCGCGTCGACCAGGATCATCGTGGCGATCCGGCAGTTGCGCTCCGCGCACGGCGTCGGGTCCTCGTCGACGGTGCTGGCGGTGACACCGGTGGTGGTCCTGGCGGTCGGCTCGGTCACGGACGGGTCCCCTCAGAGGTTTGATCGGGTGGGTCGAGGTGCTGCACACTGTCGACCCACAGTCTCACAGCGGCAACCACCCCTCCCCGGCCGGCGCGGTTCGGGGTCGTCGTCGTGTGCCCACAGGTCTCGGAGGTCCCATGCTGTACGTCGCGGTGGCGGTCCGCGCGTTCCGGCGCTACTCGACCTACACCGCCGCGACCCTCGCGGGCATCTTCACCAACTGTGTGTTCGGCGTGATCATCAGCTTCAGCTACATCGCGCTGTGGCAGCAGAACCCCACCGCCGGCGGCTACGACGTCGCCGACGCGCTCACCTACGCGTGGCTGGGCCAGGCGATGATCATGACCGTCGCCGTCTGGTCCGGCGGCGCCACCGACGACCTCGCCACCCGCATCCGCACCGGCGACGTCGCCCTCGACCTCTACCGACCGGTGGGCCTGCTGGGCTGGTGGCTGGCCACCGACCTGGGCCGGGCCACCTACCACCTGGCCACCCGTGGGGTGGCGCCGACGCTGGTCGGAGCGCTGCTCTTCGACCTGCGCTTCCCCGCCGGCCCCGGCACCTGGCTGCTCTTCGCGGCCTCCGTCCCGCTGGCGGTGGTCGTCTCGTTCGGCATCCGGATGCTGGTGACGGCCAGCGCCTTCTGGCTGCTCGACGACGCCGGGGTCCGCAACCTCCAGGTGGTCTGCGCGATGTTCCTCTCCGGCCTGGTCGTCCCACTCGTCCTCTTCCCCGGCTGGTCGCGCGACCTCGCGATGGCACTGCCCTGGGCGGCGTTCCTCCAGGTCCCGGCCGACATCTGGCTGGGCCAGCGGACCGGCGCCGAGGCGTGGCAGGGCCTGGCCTTCCAGGCGGCCTGGGCCGTGGCGCTCCTCGCCGCCTGCGGACTGGTGCTGCGCCGGGCCCGCCACAAGGTGGTGGTCCAGGGTGGTTGACCGTCTCGCCTGGTCGCTGCGCGCCTACGTCCTGCTCGCCTGGACCTGGATCCGCGTCTCGATGGCCTACCGCACGTCGTTCGCGATCCTCACCGTCGGCCAGTTCGCGATCACCGGCCTGGACTTCGTGGCCATCGTCATCATGTTCGCCAACATCGACGCGCTCGGCGGCTTCACGCTGCCCGAGGTCGCTTTCCTGTACGGCGGCGCCGGGGTCTGCCTCGGGCTGGCCGACCTGCTGCTCGGCAACATCGAGCGGCTCGGCACCAAGATCCGGCTCGGCACCTTCGACGCGATGATGATCCGGCCGGTGCCGCTCTACGCCCAGATGTGCGCCGACGAGTTCGCGCTGCGCCGCCTCGGCCGGATCACCCAGGCCGCGGTGGTGCTGGCCTGGTCGGCCACCGCCGTCGACGTGGAGTGGACCACCACCAAGGTGCTGACCGTCGGCTACCTCGTGGTCTGCGGCACCGCGATCTTCCTGGCCCTCTTCACCCTGGGCGCGGCGTTCCAGTTCTGGACCGCCGACGCCTCCGAGGTGGCCAACGCGTTCACCTACGGCGGCAACACGTTCGCCCAGTTCCCGTTGACGATCTACCCCGCCGAGGTGGTGAAGGCGCTGACCTTCCTCGTGCCGATCGCCTTCGTCAACTGGTACCCCTCGCTCTACGTGCTCGACCGGCCCGACCCGCTCGGGCTTCCCGACTGGACCCGATTCGCCGCGCCGGTCGCCGCAGTCGTCCTCGGGCTGCTGGCCGCCCTGGCGTGGCGCACCGGCGTCCGCCGCTACCGATCGACAGGGAGCTGACATGGTCTCGACAGGCTCGACCACCCGTGATGGCTCGACCGCCCGCCCTCTGATCGAGGTCGAGGACCTCCGCCGGACGTTCGTCGTACGTCGCCGCACCGGCCGCGTCCGCCGGGTCGCGACCGAGGTGCATGCCGTCGACGGCATCTCGTTCGAGGTCGAGCGCGGCGAGATGGTCGGCTACATCGGCCCCAACGGCGCCGGCAAGTCCACCACCATCAAGATGCTCACCGGCATCCTCGTGCCCACGTCGGGCCGGCTCTCGGTGGCGGGCGTCGACCCCTCCCGCAACCGGGTGGACCTGACCCGCCGCATCGGCGTCGTCTTCGGCCAGCGCACCAGCCTGTGGTGGGACCTGCCGCTGCGCGACTCGTTCGACCTGCTGCGCCGCATCTACCGCGTCGAGCCCGGCCGCTTCCGGCGCAACCTCGACGAGTTCTGCGAGCTGCTCGACCTCGGTGAGCTGCTCGACACCCCGGTCCGCCAGCTCTCGCTCGGCCAGCGGATGCGCGGCGACATCGCGGCGGCGCTGCTGCACGACCCCGAGATCCTCTACCTCGACGAGCCCACCATCGGCCTCGACGTGGTCAGCAAGAGCCGGCTGCGCGAGTTCCTCCGGCGGATCAACGCCGAGCGCCAGGTCACCCTGCTGCTGACCACCCACGACCTGCAGGACATCGAGCAGCTCTGCTCGCGGGTGATGGTCATCGACCACGGCTCGCTCGTCTACGACGGGTCGCTGGCCGCCCTGCACAGCCAGGGCGCCTCCACCCGCACGCTCGTGGTGGACCTCGTCGACCCGCTCCCCGACGGCGCCCGCATCGAGGTCGCGGGCGCGACGGTCCGCCGGGTCGACGGTCCCCGTCAGTGGCTCAGCTTCCCCACCGAGGCCTCCGCCGCGCCGCTGGTCGCCGCCGTCGCCGCGTCGTACGACGTCGCCGACCTCTCGATCCTCGAGCCGGCCATCGAGGACGTCATCGCCGACCTCTACGCCCGTCCCGCCGTGCGCTGACGGTCGGGCCCGAGGTCAGCCGTTCGACGGGGGCGCCGTGGGCTGGGCGGGCGGCGGGGTCGTGAGCCCTGGGGTGGGGGTGGCAGCGGGTGTGGGAGTGGCGGCGGGCGTGGGGGTGGCAGCGGGCGTCGGCACCGGCGTGGTGGAGCCCGGCGGCGACGACGCTGGGCACGCGTCGGCTCACCCGTGGGCGACGCCGAGGTCCGATGACACGCTCGACGGCCCGCCCGACGGCGAGCTGCCGTCGGCCGGGGCCTTGTCGTCGTCGTCGGTCGACGTGCCGCCGCCGGAGCCGCCGCCGAGCCGGCTGAACGTGGTGCGGCCGTCCCCGTCGGAGCCCCCGGTCATCGAGGAGACGGGCTTGCCCGCGGCGAGCTCGAACGCGGTGATGACGACGAGGGTGGCCACGAACAGCGCGGCGGCGACCAGCGAGATCCGCCTCCACGGGAGCATCCTGAAGCGCTCTCGCCAGCCGGGGTCGGCCGGCCCGACCGCGACCACGACGCGGTCCCTCCGCGTCCCGTCGGGGTCCGTCCCGACCCTGCGCCGGGCGACGGTCGGCACCTGGACCAGGCGTTGGCGGCTGCGGACCAGGCCCTGGCTGTAGAGCGCCCCGCCGACGGTGGCGACCACGCTGCCGAGGGCGGCGCCGATGATGGTGCCGGCAGCGCCCAGCGTGGACAGCAGCACGGCGGAGGAGACCGCCGCGAGGGCTCCCGCGATCGTCTTGAGCCAGTCGATGTCGAGCTTCTGGCCGGTGTCCTCAGGCATCTCCAGCCCAGTATGCAGAGCGGTCCACGCCGGTCCTCCCCCCGTCCGGACGATGACTCCCGTCCACGCGTCGACCCTGCCTTTTCTTGACCGACTCCAGAAAGCGTGCTTGGGTCGAAGGCATGCCCCACGCCCCCCGCCCCGGCCACGCGGACGTGCTCCGCGCCGAGGGGCTGCGGGTCACCAGGCAGCGCGTCGCGGTGATGTCCGCCCTCGTCGCGGCGCCGCACTCCGGCGCCGACGCCGTGCTCGCCCGGGTGCGGTCCGAGGTCGGCCCGGTGTCCACCCAGGCCGTCTACGACGTGCTCAACACCCTCACCGAGCGCGGCCTCGTCCGGCGCATCCAGCCCGCCGGCTCCTCCGCGCGCTACGAGCTGGAGACCGGCGACCACCACCATCACGTCGTGTGCCGCTCCTGCGGCCACGTCCGTGACGTCGAACGGGCCACCGGCCCGTCGCGCTGCCTCGAGACCACCGACCTCCCGGTGCACGCGCCCGGCTTCGTCGTCGATGAAGCCGAGGTGACGTTCTGGGGTCTCTGCACGACCTGCTCGACCGGCACCACCTGACCACCGGCGGCTTCCACGCCGTACGACGCAACCCAGGAGGACGCATGACGACCGACGCACGACCGCACGGCGGCTCGACCACCGGCACCGGCGCACCCGCGCAGAGCGACCGCAGCTCGCTGACCCTCGGCGACACCGGCCCGATCCTGCTCCACGACCACCACTTCATCGAGCAGATGGCGCACTTCAACCGCGAGCGCGTGCCCGAGCGCAACGTGCACGCCAAGGGCACCGGCGCGTTCGGCACCTTCGAGACGACCGAGGACGTGTCGGCCTACACCAAGGCGGCACTGTTCCAGCCCGGCGTCAAGACGGACATGCTGGCGCGGTTCTCCACGGTGGCCGGCGAGCAGGGCAGCCCCGACACCTGGCGCGACCCCCGCGGCTTCGCGCTGAAGTTCTACACGACCGAGGGCAACTACGACCTCGTCGGCAACAACACCCCGGTCTTCTTCATCCGCGACACGATGAAGTTCCCGCACTTCATCCGCTCGCAGAAGCGCCGCGGCGGAACCGGCCTGCGGGACAACGACATGCAGTGGGACTTCTGGGTGCACAACCCCGAGTCGGCCCACCAGGTCACCTACCTCATGGGCGACCGCGGCATCCCCGCCTCGCTGCGCGAGATGAACGGCTACGGGTCGCACACCTTCATGTGGATCAACGCGGCCGGCGAGAAGTTCTGGGTGAAGTACCACTTCAAGTCCGACCAGGGGGTCAAGAACCTCACCCAGGAGGCCGCCAACAAGATCGCCGGCGAGGACTCCGACTTCCACCGTCGCGACCTCCACGAGGCGATCGAGAACGGCGACTTCCCCACCTGGACCCTCTACGTCCAGGTGATGCCCTACGCCGACGCGAAGACCTACCGGTTCAACCCGTTCGACCTCACCAAGATCTGGCCGCACGGCGACTACCCGCTGATCAAGGTCGGCACGATGAAGCTGGACAAGAACCCCGACAACTTCTTCGCGCAGGTCGAGCAGGCCGCGTTCGAGCCGAGCGCGGTCGTGCCGGGCATCGGCTTCTCCCCCGACAAGATGCTGCTCGGCCGCGTGTTCGCCTACTCCGACACCCACCGCTACCGGATCGGCCCGAACTACCAGCAGCTGCCGGTCAACAAGCACCGGGTGAAGGACGCGAACACCTACCAGTTCGACGGCCCGATGGCCTTCGAGCACAGCGGCGACCAGCCGGTCTACGCGACCAACTCCTACGGTCGCGGCTGGTCCGACGAGACCGGGCCGGTCGAGGACGGCTGGGAGGCCGACGGCGAGATGCTGCGCGCGGCCTACTCCCTGCGGCCCGAGGACGACGACTTCGGCCAGGCCGGCACCCTGGTGCGCGAGGTGTGGGACGACGCGCAACGTGCGCGGTTCGTCGACAACGTCGCCGGTCACATCCTGGGCGGGGTCTCCGACACGCTGCTCCCGCGGGTGCTCGACTACTGGAAGAGCGTCGACGCCGACACAGGCAAGCGCATCGAGGAGGCCGTGCACGCCGGCGCCGCCGAGGGTCCGGCCCCGCACCCGGCCCCGCGCGAGGGCGTCATCGAGGACGGGTCGGACCTCTGACCCGACCCTCCGCGCCGCACGTGGCGAGCCCGCCCGGACCTGGTCCGGGCGGGCTCGGCCGCTCTCAGGTGGGACGCACGAAGCGGCGGTCACTGCCGTCGAGCGAGGCCAGCCAGTCCTTGCCGCGGCGGGCGGAGGCGCGGGCGAGCCAGGCGTCCTGCACCAGCTCGGCCACCTCGTCGCGGGTCAGCTCCCCGATCCGCGAGGCCCGGAGCAGCACCGACGGGTGCCCGTCGAAGTGCGGGGTGGTGAAGTACGGCGTCGACGGGTCCTCGACCATCGCCGTCTTGTCGCCCTCCTCGGCGACCCAGAACACGATCACGTCCTCGTAGCGCTCCCCCGTCGCGGGGTCGAACGCGTCCGGCCGCGGACCGCGGAAGAAGATGAAGGACTTGCCGCCGACCTGGTAGACCGGCCGGTCCCGCTCCTCGACGACCGTGACGTGCGGCATCGCCCGGGCGACCTCGTGCACGTCGGCCACCCGGGCCTTCCGCGACCGGCCCGGCATGTTCGGATCGTAGGTCCGTCCGCTCGGCTGGTCCACGTGCGGCAGGATTGCCGCATGGCACACACTCCCGGCGACTGGCAGGTCGACGTCCTCGGCAAGCCCTACTACGCCGAGACGATCGAGCTGCCGCACGACGACGAGGGCGAGGTCGTCGCGACCCTGGTCCGGCGCCGCGGCCGGTCGCGCAGCACCAAGGCGGTGCTGCACGTGCACGGCTTCGCCGACTACTTCTTCCAGACCCCGGCCGCCGACTACTGGCTCTCGCGCGGCTACGACTTCTACGCCCTCGACCTGCGGAAGTACGGCCGGTCGCTGCGCCCGCACCAGACCCCCAACTTCACCACCGACCTGAGCGCCTACTACGAGGAGCTCGACGCGGCGTTCGAGCGCGTGACGACCCGCGACGGGCACGACCACGTGGTCGTGTCCGCCCACTCCACCGGCGGGCTCGTGGTGCCGCTGTGGCTGCACGACCGCGGCCTCCGGGTCGCCGGCATGGTGCTCAACGCCCCGTGGCTCGACCTGCAGGGCAGCCTGCTGCTGCGCACGGCGGGCACCAAGGCGATCGACCAGATCGGCGCCCGCCGGCCCTACCTGGCCATTCCGCGCGAGGTGTCCGGCTTCTACGCCCGCAGCCTGCACCGCGACCACGAGGGCGAGTGGCCCTTCGAGCTGGCGTGGAAGCCGCTCGAGAGCTGGCCCGTCTACGCCGGCTGGCTGCGCGCCGTACGCCGCGGGCACGCGCGCGTGCACCGGGGGCTCGACCTCGACGTCCCCACCCTGGTGCTCACCTCGTCGGAGTCGGGGCTGCCGCGCGAGTGGGACGAGACGGTCGCCGACCGCGACATCGTGCTCGACGTGCGGCAGATCCGGAAGTGGGCCCACAAGCTCGCCCGGCACGTGACCCTGGTCAGCCTCGACGGCGCGCTGCACGACGTGACGCTGTCGCGCAAGGAGGTCCGCGAGGCCGCCTTCGAGGAGATCACCCGCTGGCACGACGCCTACGTCACCGGCTGACCCGCGGGACCTTCTGCCCTGTCCGTGGCCGCGCGGGCGACCGCAGGCTGGACGTGAGGCGCCGGGCCCCCGGCGCCCGTGAGGAGGAGCCATGAAGGTCGACGAGCTGATGAGCACCGCCAAGGACGCGATCACGGTCAAGCGGGTCTACGGCGAGCCCTACGAGCGCGACGGCCTCACCGTCATCCCGGCGGCGGTCGTCGGCGGCGGGGCCGGTGGGGGCACCGGCCACGACAGCAAGGGCCAGGAGGGCGAGGGCGGCGGCTTCGGGATGAGCGGACGCCCGGCCGGGGCCTACGTCATCAAGGACGGCAACGTGCGCTGGTACCCCGCGGTCGACCCCACCCGGGTGGTGACCGCGGTCGCGTTCGTCGTGGTGGCCTTCCTGCTGACCCGGCCCCGGATGGCACGCATCCGCGCCCTCACCGCCAAGCGGCGCGCCAAGGCGCTGTCGCAGGGGCACTGACCCGGCGGAGCGCCTCGCAGGTCCCTGAAACGGGCTGCGTCCGGTCGGTGGACCCGGCTAGGTTCGGCCGCATGAGTCTCTCCGCTGCCGAGTGCACCGCTCACATCGCCCACTTCTCTGCGCTGTTCGCCGACGCCACCCGCGACAACCTCGACGGCCGCGTCGAGCACTGTCCCGACTGGAGCGTCGCCGACCTCGTCTGGCACCTCACCGAGGTGCACTGGTTCTGGGCGACCATCGCCGACGGCCGGCTCCCCGAGCCGCCCGACGAGGCGCAGCGTCCGCAGCGACCCGGGCGCGAGGCGCTGGTCGAGACGTTCGAGGCCGGGGCGCAGCGGCTGGTGCGCGTGCTCGCCGACGCCGACCAGTCCGCGGCGTGCTGGACCTGGTTCCCCGGCCAGCAGGACGTCGCCTTCATCACCCGCCACCAGGTGCAGGAGGCCGCCGTGCACACCTGGGACGCCGTGCACGCCGCCGGCGGCACGCTCGACATCGACCCCGTGGTCGCGGCCGACTCCGTCGACGAGTTCCTCACCGTCTCCCTCGCCGAGGAGGACGACGCGCGCGAGCACGACCTGGTGCCGCTCGAGGCCACCTTCGGCCTCCGGGCCACCGACACCGGCGACGCCTGGACGCTCACCGACGGAGGCGTCCCCGGCTCGGTCGTGATGAGCCGTGGTGTCGCCCCCGACGTGCCGGCCCTGGAGGCGCCGGCCGCCGACCTGCTGCTGTGGCTCTACCGCCGCCGCGACCTCGACCCCGGCGCCGTGCCGCGCGAGGCGCTCGACCGCTTCCGCGGCCTGAGCAGCACCGACTGACCGGTCAGTCCCGCGGCTTCTTGCTGCGCGGCTTCTTGCGTCCGGTGTCGCCGCCGGCCGCCGGCGCGGTGTCGCCCTCGGTGAGGGCGATCAGCTTGCCCGAGATCCGGGTGCTCTCCAGCGCCTTCCACGTCTCCGGGGGCAGGTCGGCCGGGAGCTCCACCACCGAGTGGTCGCCCCGGATGTCGATGTGCCCGAAGTCGCCGCGGCCCAGGCCGCCCTCGTTGGCGATCGCGCCCACGATCTGGCGGGGCTCGACCTTGTGCCGCTTGCCCACCGCGATCGTGTACGGCGCCAGCGGCACCGAGGAGCGCCGGCCACCGGACTCCTTGCGCCGGGGCCGCTTGTCGTCGTCGCGGCGGCGGCCCTTCTCGTGGTCCCAGGCGCCCTGGCGGTCGCGCGACTTCTTGCCGTCGAACACCTTGGGCGCGGGCTCCGGGTCCGGCTCGAGCAGGAGCGGCTGGCCGTCCTGCGCCATGACGGCGAGG
Source organism: uncultured Actinomycetota bacterium (assembly GCA_963698315.1). Lineage (GTDB taxonomy): Bacteria > Actinomycetota > Actinomycetes > Propionibacteriales > Nocardioidaceae > Nocardioides_B. The sequence goes on along the minus strand of CAVOQH010000006.1, from coordinate 835,943 downwards.
GCGGCGGCGATGTCGACCGCGGGCACGTCGCGCTGCTGCTCGTAGTCGGCGACCAGGTCGCGGAAGAACTCGACCTTGTCCGACTGCAGCGCCTCGGTGATCGACTCGGTGAACCTCTCCACCCGCGTGGTGTTCACGTCCTCCACGCTCGGCAGCGGCATCGGGGTGACCGACTGGCGGGTGGCCCGCTCGATGGCCTTGAGCAGGTGCCGCTCGCGCGGGGTGACGAAGGACAGCGCGTCACCGGTGCGCCCGGCGCGGCCGGTGCGCCCGATCCGGTGGATGTAGGACTCGGTGTCGGTGGGGATGTCGTAGTTCACGACGTGGCTGATCCGCTCCACGTCGAGACCGCGCGCGGCCACGTCGGTCGCGACCAGGATGTCGAGCCGCCCGTCGCGCAGCTGGTTGACGGTCCGCTCCCGCTGCGCCTGCGCGATGTCGCCGTTGATGGCGGCGGCCGAGAAGCCCCGCGCCCGCAGCCGCTCGGCCAGCACCTCGGTGGCCTGCTTGGTGCGGACGAAGATGATCATGCCCTCGAAGTTCTCGATCTCGAGGATCCGGGTCAGGGCGTCGAGCTTCTGCTGGTGGTTGACCATCAGGTAGCGCTGGGTGGTGTTCGCGGCCGTGACGGTCTTGTTCTCCACCGTGATCTCGGCGGCGTCGCGGAGGTACTTCTTGGAGATGCGCCGGATCTGCGGCGGCATCGTGGCCGAGAACAGCGCCACGTGCTTGTCGTCGGGGGTGCCGGCGAGGATCGTCTCCACGTCGTCGGCGAAGCCCATCTTGAGCATCTCGTCGGCCTCGTCGAGCACCAGGAAGCGCAGCTGGCTCAGGTCGAGGGTGCCCTTGTCGAGGTGGTCCATGATCCGCCCGGGGGTGCCCACCACGACGTGCACGCCGCGACGCAGGGCCGACAGCTGCACGCCGTAGGCCTGCCCGCCGTAGACCGGCAGCACGTGCAGGCCGGGCATGTGCGAGGCGTAGCGCTCGAAGGCCTCCGACACCTGGAGCGCGAGCTCCCGGGTGGGGGCGAGGACCAGCGCCTGCGGCGTCTTCTGCTTGAGGTCGACCTGGCAGAGGATCGGCACCGCGAACGCCGCCGTCTTGCCGGTGCCGGTCTGGGCGAGGCCGACCACGTGCCGGCCCGACAGCAGCGCCGGGATGGTGGCCGCCTGGATCGGCGAGGGGTTCTCGTAGCCCACCTCGTCGAGCGCGCGCAGCACCCGCTTGTCGACCCCGAGGTCGGCGAAGGTCGGTCGGTCGTCCTGCTCAGCGGGGTCGGGCGTCGGGGAAGGCATTGACCCAGGCTAGTGGTGCCGGCGGCCTGCCCTTGCACGGCTGCCCGTCGCCGGGAGTCCGCCGCACCCGCGGGCGCCCTTCAGTTGACGAGGAACACCGTGATGGCGGCCACACCGACGGTCACGATCACGCCGCGCAGCACGACCGGCGGGAGACGCCGCCCGACCGTGGCGCCGATCTGTCCGCCGACCACCGCACCCAGTGCGATCAGGCCGGCGATGGTCCAGTCCACGTCGGCCAGCGCGATGAACAGGACCGCGGCGACCCCGTTGACGAGCAGGGCGAGGACGTTCTTGGTCGCGTTGTTGCGCTGCATCGACTCCTGCAGGCCGACCCCGAGGATCGCCATCAGGATCACGCCCTGCGCGGCCCCGAAGTAGCCGCCGTAGATGCCGGCGAGGAACACCAGCGCCCACACCCACAGCGCGCCGTGCTCCGGACGCTCGACCCCGCGCGCGGCTGCCCGGGCCGCCACCCAGGCGCTCACCCGCGGCTGCAGCAGGACGAGGACACAGCCGAGCCCGATCAGCACCGGCACGACCGCGTCGAAGGCCGCTTCCGGGAGCACCAGGAGCAGCACCGCACCGAGCGCGCCGCCGAGCAGCGACGCGGCCCCGAGCCGGATCAGCCGCGGCCGCTGACCGCGCAGCTCGCGGCGGTAGCCGATGGCTCCCGACAGCGATCCCGGGACCAGGCCGATGTTGTTGGACACGTTGGCGGTGACCGGAGGGATGCCGAGCGCGAGGAGGGTCGGGAACGTGATCAGCGTTCCCGACCCCACCACGGTGTTGATGGTGCCGGCCGCGGCGCCGGCGAGCAGCACCGCGACGACTTCGAGGAAGGTCACTGAGCCGACGGCTCCCCGGGGTCTCCCTCGACGGTGCCCTCGCCGAGACCCGTGGGTGCGGCCGGAAGGCTCGCCCCACCCGTGCCCCGGGTGGACTCCTCGGCCGCGGCGATCGCGGCGGCCACCTCGTCGTGCGCCTTCCGCAGCGAGGCGTCGGCCTCGCGCGACTGCTCGTCGTCGACGACTCCCATGTCCACCCGGGTCCGGGGGCCGTCGACCTCGTCGGGGATGCCCTTGAGGCTGTTCATCGTGGACCCGAGGCCCTCGAGCGCCTTGCCGATCTCGCTGGGCACGATCCAGACCTTGTTGGCGTCGCCCTCGGCGATCTTGGGCATCATCTGGAGGTACTGGTAGGCGAGCAGCGACTGGTCCGGGCGTCCGTCGTGGATCGCCTGGAACACCGTCTGGATGGCCTGCCCCTCACCCTGCGCCTGGAGGATCTTGGACTCGCGGTCGGCCTGGGCACGCAGGATCTGCGACTCGCGGGCACCCTCGGCGTTGAGGATGGCGGACTGCTTGGACCCCTCGGCGGTGAGGATCGCGGCCTGCCGCTGGCCCTCGGCGGTGAGGATGACGGCCCGCTTCTCGCGGTCGGCCCGCATCTGCTTCTCCATCGAGTCCTTGATCGACGGCGGCGGGTCGATGCCCTTGAGCTCGACCCGGTTGACCCGGATGCCCCACTTGCCGGTCGCCTCGTCGAGGACGCCGCGCAGCCGGCTGTTGATCGCGTCGCGGCTGGTCAGCGTCTCCTCGAGGTCCATGCCGCCGACGATGTTGCGCAGCGTGGTCATGGTCAGCTGCTCGACGGCCTGGATGTAGTTGGCGATCTCGTAGGTCGCGGCGATCGGGTCGGTGACCTGGAAGTAGATGACCGTGTCGATCGACACCACCAGGTTGTCCTCGGTGATCACCGGCTGCGGCGGGAAGGACACGACCTGCTCACGCAGGTCGATGACGTAGCGGACCTTGTCGACGAACGGCACGACGACGTTCAGCCCCGCGGGCAGCGTGGCCTTGTACTTCCCGAAGCGCTCGACGACCCCGGCTCGTGCCTGCGGCACGATGCGCACCGCCTTGGCGAGCGCGGCGACGACGAAGATCGCCAGCAGGGCGAACAGCACCAGTGCGACAGGCATGGTGTCCCCTCCTCTGTTCCCTCGTTGTTTCTAGTTGTCGGACTCGATCTCGGGCACCGGGTGCACGTAGGCGGTGGCGCCCTTGATCTGGAAGATGTCCACGTGGGCACCCTCCTTGATGGTGACGGTGTCGTCGTAGGGCAGGGCCGACCACAGCTCGCCCCCGACCTTGATCCGGCCGCCACCGTCGGCGGTGATCTCGGCGACGACCAGGCCCTGGCGGCCGATCAGCGCGTTGTGGCCCAGGGTCAGCTCCGGTCCGGAGTGCAGCCGCTTGACGACGTTGGGCCGCACCAGGGTCAGCATCGCGGCCGCCGTCACGATCGCGGCGATGATCTGCACCCCGATCGGCAGGCCGAGCAGCGCGGTGAGGATGCCGGCCCCGGCACCCACGGCGAGCATCAGGAGCACCAGGTCGAGGCTCATCAGCTCGGCGAGCCCGAGCAGGATGGCTGCGGCCGTCCAGGTCTCCCACATGTGATCCCGGAACCACTCCATGAACGCAGCCTACCTAGCCGGTCCGGTGCCGGTGCTGACGTCGCGCGGACCAGCGCTCGTCCTCGTGGCGCAGCTGGAGGGGCATGCCGAAGGTCGCCGAGATGATGTCCGCGGTCATCACCTGCTCGAGCGGTCCGGCCGCGACGACCTTGCCCTGCCGGAGCAGCAGCGCGTGGGTGAAGCCGGGCGGGATCTCCTCGACGTGGTGCGACACCAGCACGGTCGCCGGCGACGTCTCGTCGAGCGCCAGCACCGAGAGGGTCGACACCAGGTCCTCCCGGCCGCCGAGGTCGAGGCCTGCGGCCGGCTCGTCGAGGAGCAGCAGCTCGGGGTCGGTCATCAGCGAGCGGGCGATCTGCACCCGCTTGCGCTCCCCCTCGCTCAGCGTGCCGAACGTGCGGTCGGTGAGGTGGCCCGCGCCCATCTCGCTGAGCAGCTCGTCGGCGCGCTGGTGGTCGAGCTCGTCGTAGTGCTCGCGCCAGCGGCCGATGACGGCGTACGACGCGGAGACGACCACGTCGTGCACCCGCTCGTCGCGGGGGATGCGCTCCGCCAGGGCGGCACTGGTCAGCCCGATCCGGGGGCGCAGCTCGAACACGTCGACCGTGCCGAGCACCTCGCCGAGGATGCCGGCCACGCCCTCTGTCGGGTGGATCTGCGCGGACACGACCTGGAGCAGCGTGGTCTTGCCTGCGCCGTTGGGGCCGAGCACGACCCAGCGTTCGTCCTCCTCGACCGTCCAGTCCACGCCCTCGAGCAACGTGGCCTGACCGCGGCGGACGGTGACGTCGGCGAGCTCCAGAACGGGGTCCATGTCTCCCTCGGGTTGAGTGGGCCGGTGGCGGAGCCAAACCTACGGCACCGGGCGGTCCGGGCGCGGCCGATCCCCCGGCGTACCCTGCCTGGTCGTGAGCACCCCCCTGCCGCTCTCGGCCCGGTTCGCGCTCTGGTTCTCCGCCTTCGCCGCGGGCCGCGCCAGCCTCGACGAGGCACGCGACCGGGTCGTCGAGGACGACGCCGCCCACGACGTGATCGGCCTGCCCGACCAGGACGATCCGGTGCCGATGATCCTCGCGCTCGGGCTGCTGCGGGTCGAGGGCGCGACCGCGGCCGGGCTGGCCCTGCCCACACCGGGCGACCCGCTCGGTCTGGCCGGGCCTGCGTCGTTCAACAGCGAGGTGCTCGACGTCGGCGAGGGCGTCGTCCTCGAGGGCGCCGACCTCGGCCTGGTGCCGCACCGGGTCGGGTCCGGGGTGCAGTGGCAGGCGATGCCGGCCACGTCGCTGCGGCAGCTGCCCGACCCCTCGGAGGCGGACGCGTTGCTGCGACAGGCGCTGCTCGGTGCGACCGAGGCGCTGGTCGAGCTCGAGGTGGCCCGCTGGCGGCCCGAGGTGGCCGACGAGCTGATGGCGCTGCGGCGGCACACCGACCTCCAGCTGCCCGACGGGATGGCCCCGCGCGCCGTCCGGCTGGCGGCGCTGGCGTCGCGGTGCCGGGTGATCGTCGAGCTCGCCCTCGAGGACGAGGGCGGCGCGGTCACCGCGGCCGAGGCGGACACCCGCCGGCGGGCGCTGCTGCCGCTCGACCACGCTGCGAGACGGGGTCTGGTGGCCGCCTGCTCGTTCCCGTGGGACGGCTAGGTTGTGCCGGTGTCATCTGACGTCACCTCGGACGAGGCCCCCAAGACACTCCTGATCACGCTGACCGGCAAGGACCGGCCGGGTGTCACGTCGACCGTGTTCTCCACGCTCGCGGCGTACGGCGGCGCGGTGCTCGACATCGAGCAGATCGTGCTGCGGCGGCGGCTCGTGCTCGGCGTGCTGGTCACCGCACCGCGGGACTGGAAGGCGCTCCGCTCGGCGATGGAGCGCGTCGCCGAGGAGCTCGACATGCAGGTCGACGTCGACCGCGGCACCGGTGACAACCGCACCCGTCCCGAGGGCCGCAGCCACGTCACCGTGCTGGGCATGCCGCTGAACGCCCGGGCGATGGCCGCCATCGCCGGGCGGATCGCCGACACCGGCGCCAACATCGACCGCATCGAGCGGATGGCCCGCTACCCCGTCACCGCCATCGAGCTGCACGTCTCGGGGGTGGACCCGGACCGGCTGCGGATGATGCTCGCCGAGGAGGCGGCCGCGCAGAGCGTCGACGTCGCCGTGCAGCCGGCCACGCTGCTGCGGCACGGGGTCCGGCTGATCGTGATGGACGTCGACTCGACGCTGGTGCAGGGCGAGGTCATCGAGATGCTCGCCGAGCACGCCGGCTGCCTCGACGACGTCGCCCGGGTGACCGAGGCGGCGATGCGCGGCGAGCTCGACTTCGAGGAGTCGCTGCGCGAGCGGGTGGCGCTGCTCGCCGGGCTCGACGCCACGGCGCTCGACGCGGTCTACGACGCGGTCGAGCTCGCCCCCGGCGCCCGCACGATGGTGCGCACCCTCAAGCGGCTCGGCTACCGGTTCGCGATCGTCTCCGGCGGCTTCAGCCAGGTCACCGACCGGATCGCCGCCGACCTCGGCATCGACTTCGCCGCCGCCAACGAGCTCGAGGTGGTCGACGGCAAGCTCACCGGCCGGATCGTCGGCGAGGTCGTCGACCGGGCCGGCAAGGCAGCGGCGCTGCGCCGCTTCGCCGACGAGGCCGGGGTCGCCCCGGCCGCGACCATCGCCATCGGCGACGGCGCCAACGACCTCGACATGCTCGCCGCCGCCGGCCTCGGCATCGCGTTCAACGCCAAGCCGGTCGTCCAGCGCGCGGCCGACACCAGCGTCAACGTGCCCTACCTCGACGCGATCATGTATCTCCTCGGCATCAGCCGCGAGGAGGTCGAGGCCGCCGACGCGGAGGCCGGTTTCGTCACGCCCGCACCACCACTGAGCTGACCGCGACGGGGTCCGGTCAGCGCGAGGGTGCGTGGAACGCCGTCACCCGCGCGCTCTCGACGCCGAGGTCGGCCCAGGACCCGGTGACGTCGAACACCACCAGCGCGCTGGTCGGGAAGCCGCGCAGCATCCCGCTGACGGCGTCGGGGTCGCCCTTGCCGTCGTCGAGCAGGTGCACCAGGTCCGAGGCCGTCGGGTTGTGGCCGACGAGGATGACGGTGGTCGCGTCGTCGGGCACCGCGCGCAGTGACTCCAGTGCCTCGTCGGTGCCGCCGTGGTAGACCGCGTCGTCGTAGGTCGCCTCGACCTCGGCGCCGGCCGCCTCGGCCACCAGCGCCCACGTCTCCCGGGTGCGCGCGGACGTCGACACGACCGCGTGGTCGGGCACCGCAGCGATGCCGGCGAGGTAGCTGCCGGCGTTGGATGAATCGGTCCTGCCCCGCTCGATCAGCACGCGGGCGTGGTCCGTCGAAGCGAACGGCTCCGCCTTGGCATGCCGCATCACGATCAGTCGTCGATGACCCGTCACGGGAGCCACTCTGGCATCCCCTAGGCTTCAGCGCATGTCGAATGGGTCAGAACCGACCGCTCGCGGACCCTTGCTCGCGATCGGAGGTGCTGAGGACAAGCTCGGCAAGCGTGCCGTCCTCTCGGAGTTCGTGGCCCTGGCCGGCGGACCCGATGCGCGGATCGCCGTCATCCCCACCGCGTCCTCCCTCGGCCCCGAGATCGTCGAGGTCTACGAGGCGCTCTTCACCAAGCTCGGCGCCGGTGAGGTCCTGGGCCTGCGTCCCGAGACGCGGGAGGAGGCCGAGGACCCCGCGCTCGTCGACCGGCTCGCGTCGGCGACCGGCATCTTCATGACCGGCGGCAACCAGCTCAAGCTCTCCGCGATCGTCAACGGCACCGCCTTCGGCGACGCGATCAAGGCCGCCCACGAGCGCGGCGTCGTGGTCGGCGGCACCAGCGCGGGCGCGAGCATCCAGTCCTCGCACATGGTCGCGTTCGGGCCGGGCGGGTCGACCCCCAAGCAGCGGATGACGCAGCTCGCGGCCGGGCTCGGCCTGATCCGCGACGTGGTCATCGACCAGCACTTCGGGCAGCGCAACCGCTACGGCCGGCTGCTGATGCTGGTCGCGCAGAGCCCCGGCCTGCTCGGCATCGGGGTCGACGAGGACACCGGCGCCCTGATCCACGAGGTCGACGGCCACGAGATCATGCGGGTCCTCGGCCGGGGCGTCGTCACGGTCTTCGACGGCCGCAACATCGTGTCCAACGCCCACGAGGCCCGCCGTACGGCGCCGCTGCTGGCCTCCGGCGTCGTCATGCACGTCCTCCCGGCAGGAGCGGTCTTCGACCTCACCGACAAGGTGCTGGTCCGCGAGGCCCCCGTCGTGGATCCCACCGAGGCCGAGGAGCTCGCGGTTGCAGGTCGCGACCTGAAGCGCTTGGCTCGTGACATCGCCGCCGGTGACGTCTCACCCACCGTGCTGAGGCGGCGCCGCGCCCGACAGCACCCCGAAGGAGAGTCCCCGCATGAGTGAGCAGCCCCGTCCGGCCACCCGTCCCGCCCCCGACCTCTCGATCCTCGAGACCCGGGTCTACCGCGGGGCCAACGTGTGGTCCTACGACAAGGCGATCCACCTGGTGGTCGACCTCGGCTCGCTGGAGGACTTCCCGACCAACACGCTCCCCGGCTTCACCGAGGAGATCCTGCAGATGCTGCCGGGCCTCCGGGAGCACTCGTGCTCGCGCGGCCGCCGGGGCGGCTTCGTGGAGCGGCTCAACGAGGGCACCTGGCTGGGCCACGTCGCCGAGCACGTCGCGCTCGCGCTCCAGCAGATCGTCGGCCACGACATCCGGCGCGGCAAGACCCGCCAGGTCAAGGGCTCGCGCGGGCACTACAACATCATCTACGGCTACGTCGACGAGCAGGTCGGTCTCGCGGCCTCCCGCCTCGCCGTACGCCTGGTGAACCACCTCGTCGAGGGCGACCCCGACTTCGACTGGGCACGCGAGCTCGAGAGCTTCATCCTCCGCGCCGAGCGCACCGCCTTCGGTCCCTCGACCCAGGCGATCCTCGACGAGGCCGTCTCGCGCGACATCCCGTGGATCCGGCTCAACCAGTACTCCCTCGTCCAGCTCGGCCAGGGCGTGCACCAGAAGCGGATCCGCGCCACGATGACCTCGGCGACCAGTGCGATCGCGGTCGACGTCGCCTCCGACAAGGACCTCACCACCCGGCTGCTCGGCGCGGCCGGGCTGCCGGTGCCCAAGCAGGAGTCCGTCCGCACCGCCGACCAGGCCGTGACGGTCGCCAAGCGCATCGGCTTCCCCGTCGTGGTCAAGCCGCTCGACGGCAACCACGGCCGCGGCGTCTGCCTGGACCTCCAGGACGAGGACGACGTCCGTGCGGCCTTCCCGGTCGCCCACGAGCAGTCCCGCCGCGGCGTGGTCATCGTGGAGTCCTACATCACCGGCCGCGACTACCGCTGCCTGATCATCGACGGCCGCCTCGCCGCCGTCGCCGAGCGCGTCCCCGCGCACGTGATCGGTGACGGCCAGACGACCATCGAGCAGCTGGTCGAGGAGACCAACGCCGACCCGCGGCGCGGTGTCGGCCACGAGAAGGTGCTCACCCGGATCAAGGTCGACGAGCCCGCGATCCAGCTGCTGAAGGAGCAGGGCTACGAGCTCCAGGACGTGCCGCCGGCCGGGGAGATGGTGAAGCTGACCCTCACCGGCAACATGTCCACCGGCGGCATCTCGATCGACCGCACCTTCGAGGCGCACCCGGAGAACGTCGAGATCGCCGAGGAGGCCGCCCGCATGGTCGGTCTCGACATCGCCGGCATCGACTTCATCTGCCCCGACATCACCGAGCCGGTGCGCGAGACCGGCGGAGCGATCTGCGAGGTCAACGCGGCCCCGGGCTTCCGGATGCACACCCACCCGACGATCGGCGAGCCGCAGTTCATCTCCAAGCCGGTCGTCGACATGCTCTTCCCGCCCGGTGCGCCCAGCCGGATCCCGATCGTGGCCGTCACCGGCACCAACGGCAAGACGACCACCTCGCGGATGATCTCCCACATCTTCAAGGGCATGGGCCGCAAGGTCGGCATGACCTCCACCGACGGTGTGGTCATCGACGAGCGCCTGGTGATCCGGGCCGACGCGTCCGGCCCGAAGTCGGCCCGGATGGTGCTGCAGAACCCCCGCGTCGACTTCGCCGTCTTCGAGGTCGCCCGCGGCGGCATCCTGCGCGAGGGTCTCGGCTACGAGCGCAACGACGTCGCCGTGGTGCTCAACGTGCAGCCCGACCACCTCGGCCTGCGCGGCATCGACACCGTCGAGCAGCTCGCCGACGTCAAGGCGGTCCTGGTCGAGGCGGTCCCCCGCGACGGCCACGCCGTGCTCAACGCCGACGACCCGCTGGTCCGCGAGATGCGCCGTCGCTGCTCGGGCCAGGTGGTCTGGTTCTCGATGGCCGAGCCGGGCTCCGAGGAGCGCGACATGATCGACGCGCACTGCCGCCGCGGTGGCAAGGCGCTCGTGCTCGAGCCGAGCGACCGCGGCGAGATGATCGTGGTCAAGCACGGCCGTCGCGAGATGCAGCTGGCCTGGACCCACCTGCTGCCCGCGACCTTCGGCGGCAAGGCCCGGATGAACGTGCAGAACGCGCTGGCCGCGGCGGCCGCCGCCTTCGCCTCCGGCGCCCCGCTGCACGACATCCGGCAGGGCCTGCGCACCTTCTCCACCAGCTACTACCTCTCCCCCGGCCGGCTCAACGAGGTGGAGGTCAGCGGCCGCCACGTCATCGTCGACTACTGCCACAACGCCCCGGGCATGCGGATGCTCGGCGACTTCGTCGACCGGGTCGGCGACAGCCTCTCCACCACCAGCGAGCTGGGCCGGCCGTCGCGGATCGGCGTCATCGCCACCGCCGGCGACCGGCGCGACGACGACATGCGCGAGCTCGGCGCGGTCGCCGCGCAGCACTTCGACGTGCTGGTGGTCCGCGAGGACGTCGCGCTGCGCGGCCGCGAGCGTGGCGAGACCGCGGCCCTGGTGGCCGAGGGCGTCCGCACCAGCATGGCCGAGGGCGCGCGCTGCAAGCAGCTCGAGACGATCATCGACGAGATCGACGCCGTCCGGCACGCCATGTCGCGCGCCAACGCCGGCGACCTGGTCGTGGTGTGCGTCGACAAGCACCCGATGGTGATGGCCGAGCTGGAGAACTGGTCCCACCAGGCCCAGGCCGGCTCCGGCGAGGCCGACCGTCCCCTCGGCGACCCCGACTTCACCCCCAGCACATGAGGACGAGAGTCCGCACCTGATCGCCGTCCCGACCACCGCCGTCCGGACGCCCGGACGCTCCCGTCGCGAGCCGGCGTGGACGTCGGCCGAGGGGTCACTTAGTCACCGACACGCCGCAGGCGCACCTGACTAAGTGACCCCTCGGCACCAACAGGTCTGACAATGGGCCGCACGACATGGGTCGTGCGTCCGCACGGCGGTGGTCACCTCTGCGCGACCGTCAGGCGCGAGCTGCCTTCACCTTGTCGCGGAGCGTCTCGGGGGTGTCGCCGGTGAAGCCGGCCCCGGCCAGCCAGTCGTAGACGCCCTGCCGGTCCTCGTGGCACATCAGGCCCACCACGTCGCCGGGCTTGGCCCGGTCGACCAGGGCCGCGAGCCCGGCCACCTCGGTGGGGTACGACGGGAGGTCCTCGACGCCGACCCGGGCGGCACCGCGCCGGAACAGCTCGTCGAGCTCGTCGGTCGACCGGCCGCGCAGGTAGCGCGCCTTGTGGGCGATCACCGCGACGTCCGCGTCGCGGGCGCCCATCTCGCCGAGGCTCTCCACCAGGTCGTCCTGGCGGTCGCCGACCGCGCCGAGGCCCAGCAGCAGACGGGCTCCGGGCCGGCGCACGCCGTTCATGATCTCCATGAGTGCCTCGAGGCCCGCCTCGTTGTGGGCGAGGTCGATCACCACGCTGACGTCGTCACGGCTGAAGAAGTTCATCCGGCCGGGGTTGTGCTCGGGGTCCGGGCGGAAGGACGTGAGGCCGGCGATGACGGCCTCGCGCGGCAGCCCGACGCCGAGCGCCGCGGACGCGGCGCCGAGCGCGTTCTCCACGTTGAAGCGGGACAGCCCGGCCAGCGTCATCGGGATGTCCACCACCTCCACCAGCGGCTCCGGGTCGTTGTCGGCCTCCATCACGCAGACCCAGCCGTCGATGACCGTGGTGGCCCGGCCACCCTCGCTGAGCACCTCGCGCAGCGCGGGCGAGTCGGGGTCGCGGGAGAACACCCAGGGACGAGCCCGGATGCTGGTGCGGGTGGCCAGCACCCGCGGGTCGTCGGCGTTGAGCACCGCCCAGCCGTCGGGCCGGGTGATCCGCGAGACGATCCCCTTCACCTCGGCGAGCTGGTCGACGGTGTCGATGCCGTGCAGGCCCAGGTGGTCGGCGGAGACGTTGGTGAAGACCGAGACGTTGTTGTAGGCGACGCCGATGCCCTTGAGCAGGATCCCGCCGCGCGCCGTCTCGGTGACGGCCAGCTGCACCTCGGGGTGCGCGAGCACGCGGCCGGCCCCGCTGGGACCGGAGTAGTCGCCGGGCTCGACCAGCACGCCGTCGATGTAGATGCCGTCGGTGCTCGACCAGCCCACGTGCAGGCCGTGGGTGCGGGCGATGTGCGCCACCATGCGGGAGGTCGTGGTCTTGCCGTTGGTGCCGGTCACGGCGACGATCGGGATCCGCGGCCGCAGGGTCGTCGGGCCGGGGCCGGGCTCGGCGGCACGCACGCGGCCGGCCGCGTCGCTGATCAGCTGGTCGAGCGACGGGTCGGGCAGCGCGTCGAGCACCTCGGCCACCGCGCGGCCGAGGGCCTCGGCCCGGTTGCGGCTGCGCCACGGGTAGGCGACCACGATCTGGTGCACGTCGTGGGTCGGCCGGACCCGGACCGCCAGCCTCGTCGTGCCGGCCTCACCCGCGATGTGCCGGACCAGCCGGCCGACCGCACGGGCGGCGAAGCGCTGCCGGAAGCCGCTCCCGGGCACCCCGGGGCGCGCCCGGGGCAGGCCGATCCGGGCGGCGAAGCGCAGCGCCCGGTCCTCGGGGGCGTCGATGACGCCGGTGAGGTCGAGGGTGAGCTTGATGGCCGCCCGGGGGAAGTACAGGTTGGGTCCCTCGAGCACACGGAGCTCGACGAGTGAGGAAGTCACCCGCTGACGCTATCGAACCCGGCTCAGGCGCCCATGGCGTGGTAGCCGCCGTCGACGTGGACGATCTCACCGGTGGTCGCCGGGAACCAGTCCGACAGCAGCGCCACGACCGCACGCGCGGTCGGCTCGGTGTCCTTCTCGTCCCAGCCCAGCGGCGAACGGTCGCTCCACATCGACTCCAGCTCCTCGAAGCCGGGGATCGCCTTGGCGGCCAGCGTCTTGAGCGGACCGGCCGACACGAGGTTGACCCGGACGCCCTTCGGGCCGAGGTCGCGGGCGAGGTAGCGCGAGCACGACTCCAGCGCCGCCTTGGCCACGCCCATCCAGTCGTAGGCCGGCCAGGCGACGGTCGCGTCGAAGGTCATGCCGACCACCGAGGAGCCCTCGTTCATCAGCGGCAGGCACGCGGTGGACAGCGACTTCAGGGAGTACGCCGACACCTGCACGGCCTGCGCCACGTCGTCCCACGGGCCGTCGAGGAACTTGCCGCCGAGCAGCGTCTCGGGGTTGCCGTAGGCCACGGAGTGCACGACGCCGTCGAGGCCGTCGACGTGCTCACGGACCAGGTCGGGCAGCCGCTCGAGGTGCTCGGGGTCGGTCACGTCGAGCTCGATCACCGGGGCCGGCTCGGGCAGCCGCCCGACGATCCGCTTGGTGATGCCCAGCGCGCGGCCGAAGTTGGAGACGAGGACGGTGGCGCCCTCCTGCTGGGCCACCCGGGCCACGGCGAACCCGATGGAGGTGTCCATCGTGACGCCCGCGACCAGGATCCGCTTGCCGTCGAGAATGCCCATCTGCGTCGTACTCCTCCGTTGGTGGGACAGGGGTGGGGTCAGTGGCCCATGCCGAGGCCGCCGTCGACCGGGATCACCGCGCCGGTGATGTAGCCGGCCGCGTCCGAGGCGATCCAGTGCACGACGCCGGCGACCTCCTCGGTGCTGGCGTAGCGTCCGAGCGGGATCTGCGCCTTGTACTCCGCCTGCTTCTCCTCGGGGAGCACGGCGGTCATCTCGGTCTCCACGAAGCCGGGCGCCACCACGTTGGTGGTGATCGAGCGGCTGCCGAGCTCGCGCGCCATCGAGCGCGCCATGCCGACGAGGCCGGCCTTGCTGGCGGCGTAGTTGACCTGGCCCGCCGAGCCGAGCAGCCCGACGACCGAGGAGATCAGCACGATCCGGCCGCGACGCAGCCGCAGCATGCCCTTGGCCGCCCGCTTGGCGACCCGGAAGGACCCGGTCAGGTTGGTCTCGATGACCGAGGACCAGTCGTCCTCGCTCATCCGCAGCAGCAGCGTGTCGTGGGTGATCCCGGCGTTGGCGACGAGCACCTCGACCGGTCCGTGCGCCTCCTCGACCTGCGCGAAGGCCGCCTCGACCGACGCGGGGTCGGTCACGTCGCAGATGACGCCGAGCGTGCCCTCCGGTGGCTCACCGCTGCGGTGGGTGACCGCGACCTTGTCCCCCGAGGCGACGAACGCCTCGGCGATGGCGCGGCCGATGCCGCGGTTTCCTCCGGTGACGAGTACCGATCTGCTCACAAGTCGTGACGCTATCGGCTACCGCTGGGTAGCCGGAATCCCACTGGTCACTCGTCGTCCTCCAGGCGGAAGCCGAGCTTGAGGCCGACCTGGAAGTGCTCGACGGTGTCGTCCTTGACCTGACCACGCACCTGGGTGACCTCGAACCAGTCGAGGTGGCGCAGGGTGCGCGAGGCCCGCTCGATGCCGTTGCGGATGGCCTGGTCGATGCCGTCGGGCGAGGTGCCGACGATCTCGGTCACGCGGTAGGTGCGGTTGGACACGGGTCCTCCAGGGAGTCGGTCGGGCAGTGTTCGTGAGCCTAGTCCCGACGCTGGGGTCCGGGGTGCCCGCGGCGTACGGTGGAGGCATGGTGCGCAAGGAGCCGGAGCCTGTCCGGATCACGAGCGCGACGCAGAGCCACAGCGCCGACGTCAGTGGCCGGCAGCGCCGCTACGTCATCTCGATGACGATCCGCACCCTGTGCTTCCTGGCCGCGGTGGTGAGCATGGGTCACTGGTTCATGTGGGTCTTCCTGACCGCCTCCTTCGTCCTGCCGTACGTCGCAGTGGTGATCGCCAACACCGCCGCCGGGCCGGACCCCGGTGGACCGGACCTGGTCACGCCGGACCTCACCCACCGGGCGATCGAGGGACCCGACCACGACTGAGCCGGTCCTGCGGGTCCGGCCGTGCCATCACGGCCGCACCTGCGGAAACCGTCGGTCCGGTGGTCCAGACCTCCCGGATCCGTCACGCGCGTCGGTCGTTGACTCTTGGATTTGTTCCGGACGCCATGCAAGAATCGCGTCTGCGCGAGCTCAGCCTCCCCCGTCTGAGTTCGCGTCTAGGCGGTGCCGGACGGCTTCCCCCGTGGTCGTCCGGCACCGCCTTTCGTCTGCCCGCCGGCCGTTCCGGCCCCCGCTCCACGACGGAGGTGCGCACACCGTGACGGACACCGATCCCACCACGACCCCGCTCACCTGCTCCTCCCGCGGCTGCCGCGCGGACGCCGCCTGGGAGCTGCGCTGGAACAACCCCAAGCTGCACACCCCGGACCGCCGCAAGGTGTGGCTCGCGTGCGACGCGCACCGCGAGACGCTGGCCGACTTCCTGACCGCACGGCAGTTCCTGCGCGAGGTCGTGCCGGTCCCGCCCGCCGGCTGACTTCCGGACGTCTGAGTCCGCCACGCCCCGGCAAGTCGGTCAAAACGCCGTTCCTCGGGCATCGGTTGGCTGATACTGGTGGGGCCATGCCCGAGCCCGCCCTGCCCCCGCCCCCAGCGCCGCCGACCCCGTCGACGCCGCTGGCCAGCCGCCTGTTCGACGGCGGCGTGCTGGTGCTGGCCGCGCTCACGATCGTCGTCGCCGTCGTCACCATGGGTCCGCCGTCGTTCAAGACGGGGCTGGAGCTGCTGACCGTCCCGCTGATCATGCTGATCGCCCGCTTCACCCTGGTGCTCAACAAGGGCCAGGGCGGGACTCGAGGTCGGCTTCGACTCCTGCGTGCTGATGTTCATGCTCTGCACGATGGAGCCGCAGGAGTCGGTGCTGCTGTGGTCGCTGGGCGTGATCGGCACGCAGATCACCAGCGACCGGCGCCGGGTGGTCAAGATCTTCAACGTCGGCATCGGCATCATCGGCGGCGGGGTCACGGCGCTGGTCCTCACCTGGGTGCGCGGCGGCGAGGCCTACATCGGTACGCCCCGCGAGATGCTGGCGGTGCTCCTCGCCGCCACGGCGTACTTCAGCATCGACTTCCTGGTGTCCGCGATCTCGGTGTCGCTGGAGGACCGCTCCCCCATCGGCGAGCAGCTGTTCCAGCGCGGCACGCTGGTCGCCGTCGCCGCCTTCGTGCCCTTCGACTCGCCTCGGCTACCTCGCGGCCGTCGTCAAGCGCAACGGGGAGTGGTGGCAGGTCCTCCTGCTCGCCGTGCCGCTGGTGACGCTGCTGATCGCGACCCGCTCGGTCACCCGCGGCTCCGAGAACGCCCGGCGCCTCGAGGTGCTCTTCGAGGCTGCCGTCCGCGCCCAGACCCTCTCCGACACCCGCCAGGTGGTCGACGCCCTGATCGACGACGCCCGCCGGCTGCTGCGGCTCCAGCAGGTCGAGGTCCGGTCCGCGGCTCCCAGCCACGACGAGATCGGCGCCCAGCTCCAGGACGGCCAGCGTGACCGGTGGCTGGTGGCTCCCGGCCAGCACCGCGCCCGCTCCACCCGCGCGGCCGACCAGCAGGCGCTCGAGGCGCTGGTGGCGGTCTCCTCCGACGCCTTCGCCCGGCTCCGGCTGACCGAGGACATGACGCACCTGGCCCGGCACGACCTGCTCACCAACCTGCCCAACCGCGGCCTGCTGCTCGACCGCGTCGAGCACGCCCTCCAGCTCTCCCGGCGGCGCGGCACCCGCATCGCCCTGCTCTTCGTCGACCTCGACGGCTTCAAGCCGGTCAACGACCGCTTCGGCCACGCCGCCGGCGACGCGGTGCTGATCGACTTCGCCCAGCGGCTCACCTCCTGCGTCCGCGCCAGCGACACGGTCGCGCGGCTCGGTGGCGACGAGTTCGCGATCCTGCTCGAGGACGTGCGGCCGATCGAGGTGGACTCGGCCTGCGAGCGCATCCTCACCGCACTGTCCTCGGGCGCGCACGTCGCGGGTCACCGGCTCGCGCTGAGCGCCAGCGTCGGCGTCGCCTTCGGCGAGCCGGGTGACACCTCCGAGAGCCTGCTCCGCAACGCCGACCTGGCGATGTACGAGGCCAAGTCGCGCGGCAAGAACCAGTACGTCACCTACGAAGGCGCGCTCGGCAAGACCCGGCTGCAGCGCCTCGAGCTGGTCGAGTCGCTGCGCGCGTCGGTCTCGGCCGGCGAGCTCAGCCTGGTCTACCAACCGATCGTCCGTGCGTCGACCGGCCGGATCACCGGGGTCGAGGCGCTGGCGCGCTGGAACTCCAACGGCGTCGACGTGCCGCCCGACGTCTTCATCAAGGTGGCCGAGGAGAGCGGCCTCATCGTCCCGCTCGGCGACGTGGTCCTCGAGCGGGCCGCCCGCGACGCCCCCAAGCTGGTCGAGGCCGCCGGCGGCGAGCTCACCATCGGGGTCAACATCTCCGCCAAGCAGCTGCGCGAGCCCGACTTCGTCGACCGGGTGCGCCACGCGCTCGACCGGATGCGCGGCGCCCACCTGGTCCTCGAGATCACCGAGCGCGACATGGTCGGCGACGACCCGGTGTCGATCGAGGCGATGGCCCAGATCGCGGAGCTCGGCGTGCACTTCGCCATCGACGACTTCGGCGTCGGCTTCTCCTCGATCGGCTACCTCCAGGACATGCCGGTCAAGATCATCAAGACCGACGCGTCCTTCTCCGACGGCATCGACCGCGACGAGCGCTCCTGCGCGCTGCTGTGCTCCATCACGATGATGGGCCAGGCCCTCGGCCTCGACGTGGTCATCGAGGGCATCGAGCGCAGCGCCCAGCTCGACCACCTGCGCGAGCACGTGCACGCGCCGTTCGCCCAGGGCTACCTGATGCACCGGCCGATGTCGACCGACGCCGTGGCGAAGGTGCTGCGGGCCAACCACGGCCTGATCGACGTCGACGCGGAGTCGCAGCCGGTCTGACCGGCCCGACGGCTGGACATGGGCGTCTTCGCGACGGGCAGCATCGGCCGCGGCGGCTCAGACGCCCTGATCGAGTGGGACCACACCGCGACACCCCGAGTCATGTGCGGCACTTGAACGGGAGCTCGCCGGGAGGCGCCTCAGTCGGAGCCGAGCGGGATGTGGTCGAGGACGACCTCTTCCACCGCACCGCTGTCGTCGAGCGGGACCTTGCGCATGATGGCGATCGTGGAGAGCGTCCACATGGTGCCCTTGAACTCGTCGAGCTCGCCGACCAGGTGCTCGAGGAACGGCGCCGTGGTGTGGTCGGTGATGGAGCCGACGGCCATCCAGGGGCGGAACGCCCGCCGGTCGACCAGGAAGCCGAGCCGCTTGACGGCCGGGGGCACGCCCCGGCCGATGGTCAGCACGCCGTCGACGTCGCCGTCGAGGCGGGCCCACACGCACTCGTCGCCGGGCCACTCCAGCGCCGCGCTGCCGGCGAACCGCAGCTCGGGGCGCGGCCAGGCCGCGGCGGCCCGGGTCAGGGTGTGCACCAGCTGCACCGCGTCGCGCTGCGACACGTTGCCGAAGCCGGTGATCGGGATGCGCAGGTCGGCGACCTGGACCATGTCGAGCTCGCGCGACTCCGCACCGGCGGCGCGCAGCACCTCGGCGAGCTCCTCACGGGCGCTCTCCGGAGGCACGACAGCGGCGAACAATCGCATGTCCACATCATCGGCCACACGAGGCGCACCTGTAGGCAACCTCGCCGGTCAATCACCCGCGTGGCACCGCTCCGGAGCCGAACGGGCGCGAAGATTCCCCCGTTCGTGCCATCAAGTCGGCGGTGTCAGCCGCCGATAGCCGACATCGAGCGGCTCGGCTGCAGGAACGACACGTCGTCGATGCCGTGGCCCGGGCGCTTGCCGAGCATGGCGACCCGCCAGCGGTCCGCGAGCTCCTGGTCGGAGGCCCCGTCGCGCAGCGCGCCGCGCAGGTCGGACTCCTCCCGGGCGAACAGGCAGTTGCGCACCTGGCCGTCGGCGGTGAGCCGGACCCGGTCGCAGTCACCGCAGAACGGGCGGGTCACCGAGGCGATGACGCCCACGGTGGCCGGTCCCCCGTCGACGAGGAACAGCTCCGCCGGGGCGCTGCCCCGCGGCTCCTCGGCCGGGGTCAGGTCGAACGCCGGCTCGAGCGAGGCGAAGATCTCCTCGGCGGTGATCATCGTGTCGCGGCGCCAGCCGTGCTGGGCGTCGAGCGGCATCTGCTCGATGAAGCGCAGCTCGTAGCCGCGCTCGATGCACCAGCGGAGCAGCTCGGGCGCCTGGCCGTCGTTGATGCCGCGCAGGAGCACGGCGTTGACCTTCACCGGCCCCAGCCCGGCCGCGGCGGCGGCCTCCAGGCCGGCGACGACGTCGTCGAAGCGGTCGCGCCGGGTGATGGTGAGGAAGTCCTCGCGCCGGATCGTGTCGAGGCTGACGTTGACCCGGTCGAGGCCGGCGGCGGCGAGGGCGACGGCGGTGCGCTCGAGGCCCAGCGCGTTGGTGGTGATCGACGTCTCCGGCCGGGGGTCGAGCGCGGTGGTGCGGCGCACGATGTCCACCAGGCCGCGGCGTACGAGCGGCTCGCCGCCGGTGAAGCGCACCTCGCGCACGCCGAGGTGGTGCACGGCGATGTCGATCAGCCGGACGACCTCGTCGTCGGTGAGGACCTCGTCGGTCGGCAGCCACTCCAGGCCCTCGGCCGGCATGCAGTAGCTGCATCGCAGGTTGCAGCGGTCGGTCAACGAGACCCGCAGGTCCGTCGCCGTCCGGCCGAACCTGTCGACCAGTCCATGGGTGCTCATCCGCTCAGTGTAGTGACCTGGTGCACAGGCCCCCAGCACCTTGCACGATGCGGTGGGACGCCGGGCTACTGTCGTCGCCGTGAGGTTCATGCTCAGCCGTCGCTGGCTGCTGTTCGCGGTCACCGTGGCGCTGCTGGCCTACGGCTGCTGGTGGCTCGGCGAGTGGCAGTTCCACCGGCTCGAGGACCGCAAGGAGCGCAACGCGATCACCGAGCGCAACCTGGTCGCCGACCCCGCGCCGGTCGAGGACGTGCTGGCCGTGGGCCGGCCGGTCGACCCCGAGGACGAGTGGCGACGGGTGCGGGCCGAGGGGACCTACGACGAGGACGCCAGCGTGGTGGTGCGCTACCAGACCCGCGACGGCGTCTCCGGGGTCGACGTGGTCACCCCGCTCGAGCTGACCGGGTCCGGGCACCTGCTCCTCGTGGACCGGGGCTGGGTGGCCACCGAGAACCGCGGCGACGCCTCCCCCGACGTCCCGGGACCGCCGTCCGGACCGGTCACCGTCACCGGCTGGGTGCGCGCCGACGCCACCGGCGACTCGACGGCCGTCGACGACCGGTCGACGCGCGCGATCTCCAGCCGCACGATCGGGCCGACCCTGGACGGCGAGGTGCTCGGCGGCTTCGTCGACCTGGCCTCGGAGACGCCCGAGGCGGCCGAGCCGCTCGCGGTGACCGAGACCCCCGACCTGAGCAACGGCCCGCACTTCTTCTACGGGCTGCAGTGGTGGTTCTTCGCGGCGCTGGCCGTGTTCGGCTTCGGCTACCTGGCCTACGACGAGCGCCGCAAGCTGCGTCGTCCCGCCGCCGGGGGCGACGACCGGGCGGACGACCGGTCCGAGAAGGCTGCCCTCGACGCGAAGGGCGCGCCCCCCTCCTGAGAGGGAGACGCGCCCGTCGAGGGTGCAGCCGGCCGGCTACGGCGTCGTGGCGGTGTCCACGCTGACGTAGGTCGGGGCGAGCGCCCCGGCGTACTCGAGCACACCGAGGTAGCGGCTGCTGGCCGCCAGCCCGGACCAGGTCGCCGCGAACGACGTCTGCTGGTTGTTGGTCACCGGCACCGGGTCGGGCACGGCCTGGAACGCACCGGCCTGGTTGGCCGGGCTGACGTCGTAGAAGTCCAGGCGCCAGCTGAGCGTCGGCTCACCGGGAGCGGCGGTGTAAGGATCCACCTCGACGAGGTAGTAGCCCGGCTCCGGTGACTCCAGGGTGACCTGCTCGTCGGCCGAGCCGGTGGCCGACTGTCCGGCCACGTCGGTGAGCTGCTCGCAGGCCGCGTCGGCCGCGGTGTAGACGAACAGGTCCATGTCGGCGGCGTTGTTGGCCGCGTCGAGGCCGAACCGGGCCGCCTTGGAACCGCCCGCGACCTGCACGCAGAAGTACTGCGCGTCGTCGAAGCCGGTCGTGATGTTGGTGCTGGTCCCGTTGAACGACTGCGCCTTGGCCAGCCCGGTCACCCCGACGTCGAGGTTGCCGGTGAAGCCGGCCACGATCGGCACGTCCACCCGGCCGGTGACGCCGGTGCCGCTCACCTCGGCGGGAGCCCGCACGGACACGGGGCGCACCGCGATCGGCATGCGCACCCGGGTGGGGCCGTCGAGCACGAGGAAGCCGGTCGCCCAGCGGCCGAGCGGTGCCGTGGTGCGGGTGAGCCGCAGCGTCAGCGACGTGCGGTCGCCCTGGCCGCGGGACACCACGGTCTTCTTGGTCTTGGCCGCGAAGCCCTTGAGCTTGACCTTCACCTTCCAGGTGCCGGCGCGGTCGGCGATGAAGTCCCGCGTGAACGACGTGGACGAGGTGACCTGACCCTGCGCCATCGACGGACCGTTGAAGTCCTTGGCCGCGATCGGCTCGGCACCGGTGGGCAGGCCCTGGCCGGCGAGGAAGCCGCGCCAGTCGGCGGTGCCCGAGGTGACGAACAGGCCCGGGTCGAACGCCCGCCGGATCTCGACCTGCCCGGCGCCCTGGGCGAACGGGTCGGCGGCGGTGCCGCCGTGCGCCCCGCGCAGGCTGCTGGCGCTGGTCATCATCGCCGACTTCACCTGCATCGGCGTCCAGCCGGTGCGCTCGCCCATCATGAAGGCGGCGAGGCCGGCGATGTGCGGTGACGCCATGGAGGTGCCGGAGTAGAGGTCGTAGTCGCGGCCCTCGTTGGAGGGCGGGGAGACGGCGGCCAGCACGCTCACGCCCGGGCCGGTGATGTCGGGCTTGAGCAGGTCGCTCTCGTTGGCGAGGGCGGGCCCGCGCGAGGAGAACCCGGCGATCTGCGGCACCGGGGTCGGCCGCTTGCCGGTGACGTCGCCGAGCTTGAACGCCGCGGTGGCCTTGCCGCCCTTGCGCGCGAGGTAGCGGTAGATCTTCGGCCCGTCCTCGTCGGACACGTGGATGGTCGGCACCGAGTGGAAGTCGGCGTCGAGGCTGCCCGGCGTGACGTTGACCAGGATCATGCCGACACCGCCGGCCCGCTTGACCGCCTTGCTCTTCTCGACGCGGTCGTTGATCCCGCGTTCGCAGACGACGATCTTGCCGTCGACCTTGTCGGGGTCGAGGCTGCCGAGGAAGCACAGCGCGGCCGCGTCCTCGTCGGCGTCGCCGGCCGCTGCCCGGGTGGAGCTGATCAGCCGGGTCTGCGGCAGCTTCTGCTGGGAGATCGAGGCGCCCCGGATCCGCTTGCCGTTGCCGAGGACGACGGTGTTCTCGAAGTTGTGGTGGGTCGAGGCGGCCACGGTGGTCAGCCAGGGGCTGTTGTGCGCCACCGTCGACTCGCCGGGACCGGCGTTGCCCGCGGAGGTGGCGACGAAGATGCCGGCCTCGGCGGCGCCCTCGAAGGCGATCTCGACCGGGTCGATGACGGTGTCGGTGACCCCGGAGATGGAGAAGTTGATGACGTCGACACCGTCGGCGACCGCGTCGTCGATGGCCTCGAGGATCGAGGAGGTGAAGCAGTCGCCGGTGTCCTCGTCGTTGTCGTCGAAGCAGACCTTGTACGCCGCCACCTTGGCGGCGGGCGCCATGCCGGACACCTCCCCGAAGCGGACGTCCTCGGTCTTCACATTGGCCACCGGGTTGCCGGCCGACGTGCTCGCGGTGTGCGTGCCGTGCCCGTCGCCGTCACGCGTCGACAGGACCTCGTCGGGCGAGCGGTCGGAGGGGGCCACCGTCTCGAGGAAGGTGTTGGGGTAGTAGCGCGCGCCGATCAGCTTGGTGTTGCAGTCCGAGGCGTTCCACTTCTTGGCCTTGCGGGGCCCGGCCTCGGTCTGGTGGTCGAGCTGGCACCGGCCCAGGAAGACGCTGCCGTCGGCCTTCTGCATCCGCACGTTCTGGCCGACCCGGGTGATCTTCCACTTGGTCTTGGGGCTCTTGGTGAGCTTGCCGCCGCTGAACGACTTGGACTCGGGCCAGATGCCGGAGTCGATGACCCCGACGACGACGCCGTCACCGGCGTTGGCGCGGCCGCCGGCCTGCTGGGCCCAGACGCCCTTCTTGCCCTCGAGCCCGAGGAAGCTGGGGGTGTTCCAGGTGTCGGCCTGCCGGGCGACGTCGGGGCTGACGAGCAGCACGTCGCGGTCGGAGGAGAGCTGGAAGGCCTGCTTGCCGGTCAGGTCGGCGACGAAGCCGTTGCTGCCGACGGTGTAGTGCCGCAGCACGTCGGCGCCCACCGAGCGGGCGAGCGCGTCGTGCTCGGAGACCAGGTGGCGGCTGTAGGTCTGCACCTGGCGCGAGTGCCCGTCGAAGCTGCCTCCGGGCACCATCCGGGTGGCGGCGTAGCGCGGGTCGGACCCGTCGTACTGCGTGGCGCTGGGCGCCTTCAGCAGCACGACGTAGCGTCCGGACCGGAGGCCGGTGTCGCGGGCCTGGACCGGCTGCAGCGTGTCAGCGTCGCCGGCGGCGCTGGCCGCGGGAACGGTGCTGAGCCCCGTCGCCGCGAGCAGCGCGGCGGTGACGAGGGCGAGTGCGCGTCGCGGCGCCCGTGGAGCGTGGATCGGTTTCGACACGATGATCTCCCTGAGGCCGGCTGGCCCTGTCGTGTGCCCGGGGCTCCCAGTCGGCCCGCGCGCGAAACCCGTCCGCCCCCGTCGGGTTCCCACCCCGGCGGCGGCCGGTCTGCTCAGCCAAGGACACATTCCGGTGCAGGTCAAGCATCGGCGCGAAGTCCAGCGGTGAAGTCGCGGCCTCCCCGGACGTCCTGCCGGTGCCGGGCGCCCGGAGCGGAGACCCCGTCGGTCAGGCGGAGCGGCTGAACTGCGTGCGGTAGAGGTCGGCGTAGAGGCCGCCCTCCGCCAGCAGCGCGGCGTGGCTGCCGGCCTGCACGACGCGGCCGTCGTCGACGACGAGGATCTGGTCGGCGCTGCGGATCGTCGAGAGGCGGTGGGCGATCACCAGGGAGGTGCGGCCCTCCAGCGCCTGGTCGAGCGCGCGCTGCACGGCCACCTCGGACTCGGAGTCGAGGTGGGCGGTCGCCTCGTCGAGCACGACGATCGACGGCGCCTTGAGCAGCAGCCGGGCGATGGCCAGCCGCTGCCGCTCGCCGCCGGACAGCCGGTAGCCGCGGTCGCCGACCACCGTGTCGAGCCCGTCCGGCAGCTGGCGCACCAGCCGGGCGATCTGCGCGGACTCGAGGGCGGCCCAGATCTCCTCGTCGGTGGCACCGGGCCGGGCGTAGGCGAGGTTGGCGCGGATCGTGTCGTGGAACATGTGGGCGTCCTGGGTGACGTAGCCGACCGCGTCCTCGAGCGAGTCCAGGGTCAGGTCGCGGACGTCGTGCCCGCCGACCTTGACCGTCCCGCCGGTCACGTCGTAGAGCCGGGCCACCAGGTGCGTGATCGTGGTCTTGCCGGCGCCGGAGGGGCCGACGAGCGCGACCATCTGCCCGGGCTCGGCGGTGAAGGTGACGTCGCGGAGCACCTCGCCGGTGTCGCGGGACTCCGTGCGTGCGACGGACTCGAGGCTGGCCAGGGACACCTCGTCGGCCCGCGGGTAGCGGAAGGCGACGTGCTCGAACTCCACCCGCCCGGCGTCGCGCGGCAGGGTGACCGCGTCGGGCCGCTGCTGGATCATCGAGGGCAGGTCGAGCACCTCGAAGACCCGCTCGAAGCTCACCAGGGCGGTCATCACGTCGATGCGGACGTTGGACAGGCCCTGGAGCGGCCCGAGCAGCCGCAGCAGCAGGGTGGCCAGGGCGAGCAGGGTGCCGACCGTGAGCGTGCCGTCGATGGCCAGGTGGCCGCCGACGCCGTACACCAGCGCGGTGGCCAGGGCGGGGATCAGCATCAGGCTGGCACCGAAGACGCGGGTGATGAGGCTGATCCTGATGCCGAGGTCGCGGACCACGCCGGCCTTGACCGCGAAGCCCTCGTCCTCCTCGGTGCGGCGGCCGAAGAGCTTGAGCAGCAGCGCGCCGCCGACGTTGAACCGCTCGGTCATCGTGTTGCCGAGGTCGGCGTTGCCCTCCATCTGCTGGCGGGTGAGCGACGAGAGGCGACGGCCCACCCAGCGGGAGGACAGCAGCAGCACCGGGAAGAGGGACAGGCAGAGCAGCGTCACCTGCCAGCTGAGCGCGAACATCGCGATGCCCACGACGACGACGCTGATCGAGTTGGAGACGGTGCTCGACAGCGTCGAGGTGAACGCCCGCTGGGCGCCGATCACGTCGTTGTTGAGGCGGGACACGAGGGCACCGGTCTGCGCGCGCGTGAAGAAGGCCAGCGACATCCGCTGCACGTGCGCGAACACGCTGGTGCGCAGGTCGTAGATCAGGCCCTCGCCGATGCGTGAGGACAGGTAGCCCTGTCCCACGGCGAGTGCCGCGTTGACGAACGCGACGCCGGCGATCGCCAGCGCGATCATCGTGACCAGGCCGCCGTCGTCCTTGAGGATGCCGTCGTCGACGAGGCGCTTCACCAGCAGCGGGACCACCACGACCATCGAGGCGTCGACGACCGTGAGGCCCAGGAAGACCGCGATCAGCCTCCGGTGGGGTCGGGCGAAGCCCGCGACCCGTCGGACGGTGTCGCGGGCGAGCTTCTGGTCGGCAAGGCTCCGGTCGGTGCGCATGTGGCGCCAGACCGGGCCCATGCCCGAACCCATCGACACGGGCGGCTCCCTCTCTCTGGCCGGGGTTCCGGCGCTACTCCCCCATCAGTGCGGCGAGCTCCCGGAACCGGCGGACCTGTGCCTCGCGCTCCAGCCGGCGCTGGTCCTCGAGGTCCAGCTTGGCGGCGCTCTGCAGCAGTGCCTTGGTCTCGGTGACCGCGCCGTACAGCGGAGCGGTCAGGGCCGCCACCAGGTCGGACACGGCGTCGGACAGCTCCTCACGCGGTACGACGGCGGTGGCGAGTCCCAGCGCGTGGGCCTCGTCGGCGCTGACCCACCGCGTGGTGGCGCAGATCTCGAGTGCTCTGGCATAGCCAACCATCTCGACCAGGGGTTTTGTTCCCGTCAGGTCGGGGACCAGGCCCAGGATCGGTTCGCGCATCGAGAAGCGCGCGTCGTCGGCGAGCACCCGCAGGTCGCACGACAGCGCGAGCTGGAAGCCCGCGCCGACCGCCGAGCCCTGCACGGCGGCGATGCTGACGATGTCGCTGCGGCGCAGCCAGGTGAAGCCCTCCTGCCAGCCGGCGATGGACTCGGCCATCTCGCCGTCGGGCATGTCGAGGAGGTTCATGATCGACGCCTCACCCTCGACGCCCTCCGGGCTGAGCATCCGGCGGTCGAGGCCCGAGGAGAACGTGTCGCCCTCCCCCTGGACCACCACGACCCGGACGGCCGGGTCGAGCGCCGCGCCGATCGCGCGCAGCGCCATCCACGTCGACGGCGTCTGGGAGTTCTTGGTCGCGGGCCGGTTGAGCGTGATGGTGGCGACGAGACCGTTCTCCTCCAGCCGCACGCCACCGCGCTCCAAGACCTCCGGGTCCACCTGGGTGCTGTCCATGGGGTCACAGTAGGGGCTGGGGCCAGCCCAGCCAGAGCCCACCCCCACCGTGAGGAACGCGCCACAGGTCCGTCGAGAGCACCTGGTCAGCTCGGCCGAGGGCTCACTCACTGGCTGCCTGCGGCTTCGCACGGGCGCTACGCCAGCTGGTCGCGGCGGCGTGCCGGTTCAGAACGACCGTCCGGACCGCATCGCGAAGGAGGCCCAGAGCGTCTGGGCGCCTCCGTCCGTGCCGGCTCCCCACTCCAGACTGACCAGATTGACGATCTCCAGGCCGCGCACGTCGGTCGGCATGGCCGCCGGTGTATCCCTCCCCCGCTCCGTGTCGGAGCCGAGTCGGAGTCGTCGCGCACGGTGAGGACGACTGTCTCACCGACCGCAGCCAGGGTGATGGTGAACGCGGTCCGCGCGTGCACCAAGGCGTGGGTCGCGAGCTCGCTGGCGACGAGTCGGACGGGATCGACGAGGTACAGCAGGCGGTGGTCGACGAGGTGATCGCAGACGAAGCGACGTGCTTCCGAGGCGCTGATCGGCGAGGCCGCCAGGGTGGTCTGGTGCGACCAGTTCGCGGTGCCCGCCATGTCCAACCCCCGTTCGCGCAGTGCGAATCTCTCCCGCACGTCGTCGGCTCCCGTGTATCCCTGCCCCTCCTTCGGATCGGTCGTCCGACGTGAGGACGACTGCTCACCGCGCAGCCAGTGATGGGAACGCGGTCCGCGCGTGCACTAGCGTGGTCCGAGCTCGCTGGCGACGAGTCGGACGGGATCGACGAGGTACAGCAGCGGTGTCGACAGGTGATCGCAGCGAGCACGCTGCGTCGAGCCGCCGCAACGAGACAGGGTGCGGGCATCGAGGGCTCGAGCTCAGGTTACGCCAGACCAACGCGTGCCGGCAGCACAATGGGGGTCGACGCCGACCAACACCTCGACGGGCAGGGATCCCTGACCGTGGGCGCTCTCCGGCCCCGAGCTCTCCGTGCTGGTTCCACCTGACGATGGTGGGGTCTAGGCCAAGGCGATGAGGTCTGCGTAGTCCTCTGTCCAGAGGTCTTCCACACCGTCGGGGAGGATCAGCACACGGTCGGGCTCGAGGGCGTGGACGGCGCCCTCGTCGTGGGTGACCAGGATGATCGCGCCCTCATAGCTGCGGATCGCGCCGAGCACCTCCTCGCGGGAGGCCGGGTCGAGGTTGTTGGTCGGCTCGTCGAGCAGCAGCACGTTGGCGCTGGAGACCACCAGCGTGGCCAGGGCCAGCCGGGTCTTCTCCCCGCCCGAGAGCACGCCGGCCGGCTTGGTGGCGTCGTCCCCGGAGAACAGGAACGACCCGAGCACGCTGCGCGCCTCGGTGTCGGTCAGGTCGGGCGCGGCGGTGCGCATGTTCTCCAGCACGGTGCGCCGGGTGTCGAGGGTCTCGTGCTCCTGGGCGTAGTAGCCGAGCTTGAGCCCGTGCCCCGGGTTGACCGTGCCGGTGTCGGGCCGGTCGAGCCCGCCGAGGATGCGCAGCAGCGTCGTCTTGCCGGCGCCGTTGAGCCCCAGGATGACGACCCGGCTGCCCCGGTCGATGGCGAGGTCGACGTCGGTGAACACCTCGAGCGACCCGTAGGACTTCGACAGCTCCGAGGCGGTGAGCGGGGTCTTGCCGCACGCTGCGGGCTTGGGGAAGGCGATCCGCGCGACCCGGTCGGCGCGGCGCTCGGTCTCCACGCCGGCCATGAGCTTCTCGGCGCGCTTGAGCATCGACTGGGCGGCCTGCGCCTTGGTGGCCTTGGCGCGCATCTTGTTGGCCTGGTCGGTGAGCGTCTTGGCCTTGTTCTCGGCGTTCATCCGCTCGCGCTTGCGGCGCTTCTCGTCGGTCTCGCGCTGGGTGAGGTAGGCCTTCCAGCCCATGTTGTAGACGTCGATCTCGGCCCGGTTGGCGTCGAGGTGCAGCACCTTGGTCACGCAGGCCTCGAGCAGCGCCACGTCGTGGCTGATCACGATCAGCCCGCCCTTGTGGGTGCGCAGGAACTCGCGCAGCCAGACGACCGAGTCGGCGTCGAGGTGGTTGGTGGGCTCGTCGAGGAGCAGGGTCTCGGCACCGGAGAAGAGGATCCGGGCGAGCTCGACCCGGCGGCGCTGGCCGCCCGAGAGGGTGCGCAGCGGCTGGGTGAGGATCCGGTCCTCGATGCCGAGGCTGGACGCGATCTGCTTGGCCTCCGCCTCGGCGGCGTAGCCACCGCCGGCGTGCAGCTCGTTGTCGGCGCGGGTGTAGCGCTTCATGCCGCGCTCGCGGATCGCCTCGTCGTCGGAGGCCATGTCCTGCTCGGCCTCCCGCATCCGGCGTACGACGTCGTCGAGACCGCGCGCGGACAGGATCCGGTCCAGCGCCGCCACCTCGGGGTCGCCGGTCCGGGGGTCCTGCGGCAGGTAGCCGACCTCCCCGGTGGAGGTGACGCTGCCCGACGCGGGCAGGCCCTCCCCGGCGAGGATGCGGGTGAGCGTGGTCTTGCCGGCGCCGTTGCGCCCGACCAGGCCGACCTTGTCGCCGGCCGCGACCCGGAACGAGACGTCCTGCATCAGCAGGCGCGCACCGGCGCGCACTTCGATCTGGTGTGCGGTGATCATGAAGGGGGTACCTCAGACGTGGACTACAAGGGAGAGACCGGGGACGGGAAGCCGGATGCCGGTCAGTGCGTCTCACGTGCCATGCGCCCTAGTCTACGAGACGACGAGGAAGGGACGAGATGCGCTACAACCCCAAGGCACGGCTGGACCGCAGCCAGGTGCAGGTCCGGCGCGGCGGCGGCGGTGGAGGCGGCATCGGTCTGCCCGGCGGAGGCGGCAACGGCCTCAAGGTCGGTGGCGGCATCGGCGGCCTCGTGATCCTGCTGCTGGTGTTCCTGCTGCAGAGCCAGCTCGGCGGCGGCGCCCCGTCCTCCGGCTCCCCCGGCAGCGAGACGGAGTCGAGCCTCGAGAACTGCCGGACCGGCGCGGACGCCAACCAGGACCGCAGCTGCGCGCTGGTGGCCGACGTGAACTCGATCCAGGCGTTCTGGGCCGAGGCGCTGCCCGAGCAGAGCGGCACGCCGTACCGCAAGGCGACCACGACGATCTTCACCGGCTCGACGAACACCGGCTGCGGCGGCGCCACCTCCGACGTCGGGCCGTTCTACTGCTCGGTCGACGAGCGGGTCTTCCTCGACACCACCTTCTTCGAGGACATGCTCGAGGGCCAGCTCGGCGCCAAGGGCGGGCTGTTCTCGGAGGCCTACGTGCTGGCCCACGAGTACGGCCACCACGTGCAGAACCTCCTCGGCACGATGGGCAAGGTCCGCACCCAGCAGGGCCCGACCAGCGACGCGGTCCGGCTGGAGCTGCAGGCCGACTGCTACGCCGGCATCTGGACCAAGTACGCCACGACGGTGCCCGACGAGAGCGGCGAGCCCTTCATCCTCGACCTCACCGACGAGGACATCGCCAACGCCCTCGACGCCGCGCGCGCCGTCGGCGACGACCGGATCCAGCAGCGCACCTCCGGCCGGGTGGACCCCGACCGGTGGACGCACGGGTCCGCCCAGCAGCGGATGTCCTGGTTCACCACCGGCATGCAGTCGGGGACGCTCGAGGCGTGCGACACGTTCTCGGCCAGCCGGCTCTGACCACTGTTCACGGACCGGACCAGCCGTCCGCGTCTCGGAAGGCCGGTCCTAGACTCACCGCGTGACCAGCAACCTCCGCTCCCGCTCCCTCACGTCCCGTGACCTCGCCCTCGTCGCGATGTTCACCGGCGTGGTCGCCGCACTCGGGCTGGTGCCCGCCTTCACCCCGCCGGGCTTCGCGGTGCCCATCACCGCCCAGTCCCTCGGCGTGATGCTGGCCGGCTCGATCCTCGGTGCCCGGCGCGGCGCACTGTCCCTGGTGCTGCTGCTCGTGCTCGTCGCGGTCGGGCTCCCGCTGCTGGCCGGTGGTCGCGGCGGCCTCGGTGTCTTCGCCGGCCCGTCGGTCGGGTTCCTCCTCGGCTGGCCCGTCGCCGCGTTCGTGGTCGGCTGGCTGAGCGAGCGGGCCGGCCCGACGTACAAGCTGCACTGGGGCATCGTGGCCAACCTGGTCGGCGGCGTCGTGGTGCTCTACGTGCTCGGCATCGCCGGCATGGCGCTGGTCCTCGACATCTCCCCCGCCGCCGCGACGGTGGCGAGCTGGATCTACCTCCCCGGCGACGCCGTGAAGGTGGTCATCGCCGCCGTGGTGGCCCGCGGCGTGCATGCGGCGTACCCCGGCCTCCTCACCGGCCGGCGCACGACCGCACCGGCCGAGGAGCAGCAGACTGTCTGACCCCGTCCACGACCTGGCCGCGGCGGCGGACCCGGTCGCGACCTTCCGGCAGGCGCACCAGCGCGGCGAGCCGATCGCGCTGCACACGTCGGGGTCGACCCGCAGTCCGCGCCGGGTGCTGCGCAGCACGCAGTCGTGGGTCGCGTCGTTCGCGGCGGTGTCGGACCTCGCCGGCATCGTCGCCGGCTCCCGGGTGTGGGTGCCCGGTCCGGCGGCGGCGTCGATGAACGCGTTCGCGCTGGTGCACGCGTCCTGGGTCGGCGCGGCCCGCGCGGACTCCGTCGCCGCCGCCTCGCACGCCGTGCTGGCGCCCGGAGCGCTGGACTGGCTGCTCGACGAGGGCGCCCCGTCCGGGCTGACCGTCGTGGTCGCCGGGGACGCGCTCTCCCCCGCCCTGGCCGCCCGGGCCCTTGGTGCCGGCCTGACGGTGCACCACTACTACGGCGCGGCCGAGCTGTCGTTCGTCGGCTGGGGCGGGCACGCCGACGACCTGCGCCCCTTCCCGGGCGTCGAGGTCGAGGCGCGCGAGGGCGAGCTGTGGGTGCGCTCGCCCTACGTCTGCCTGGGGTACGACGGGGCGGCCGGTCCCCTGGTCCGCGACCCGGACGGCTGGTCGACCGTCGGCGACCGGGGCGCGCTCGTCGCCGGCCGGCTGCTCGTGCACGGCCGGCCCGACGCCGTGACCACGGGCGGGGCGACCGTGCGGACCGCCGAGGTGGAGGCTGCGCTCCGCCCCGCCGCCCGCGGGGAGCTCGTCGTCATCGGTGTCCCGCACCCGACGCTCGGCGCGGTGCTGGTCGGTGTGCTCACCGACCCCACGGACCGCGACGCCGTGGTGGCCCGCGCCCGCGACGAGCTCACCGCCACGGCCCGGCCGCGGCGCTGGGTGCACGCGGCCCGGCTGCCCCTGACGCCGGCCGGCAAGGTGGACCGCACGGCGCTCGCTTCGGCCGTCGCCGACGGGGCGGAGGGGCTGCGCCCCTTGACCGGCCATACCGTGGTCCCGTGACCAGCGCCCGCCCGACCTCGACAGCCGAGGCGCCGGTGGTGGTCGGCGCGCTGCGCACCCCGATCGGCACGGCCGGGATGGCGCTGCGCGACGTGAGCGCGGCCGACCTCGCCGCCCCCGTGCTCGCCGCCCTGACCGAGCCGCTCGACGGACTGCTCCCCCACGACGTGGTGCTCGGCAACTGCATGGGTCCCGGGGGCGACGTCGCCCGGGTCGCCACGCTCGCGGCCGGGCTGCCGGTCGCCGTACCCGCCCTCACCGTGGACCGTCAGTGCGGCAGCGGGCTCGCCGCCCTGGACGTGGCCTCCGCCCTGGCCCGGACCCGGCCGGGCCTGGTGCTGGCCGGCGGCGTCGAGTCCGCGTCGACGGCGCCCTGGCGGTGCTGGCCTCCTGTCGGCGAGGCGCCGCCCCGACGCTACGAGCGCGCCCCGTTCGCGCCGGCCGACCTCGGCGACCCCGAGATGGGGCTCGCGGCCGACCTGCTCGCCGAGGAGCGCGGCATCGACCGCGCCCGGCAGGACGCCTACGCCGCGCGGTCGCACACGAGGGCGGCCGCCACGGCCGCGGCGGGCGGGTTCGCGGCCGAGACGGTGCCGGTGGCCGGTCTCGACCACGACGAGCGGGTGCGCGCCGGCCTGACCGTCGAGCGGCTGGCCCGGCTGCGGCCGTCGTTCCGCCCCGAGGGGACCGTGACCGCGGGCAACGCCTGCGGGGTCAACGACGGTGCGGCCGCGGTGGCCCTGGTCGACGCGCGCACCGCGGAGGACCTGGGGCTCCCCGGGATGCGGGTGCTCGCCACCGCCACCGCGGGCGTGCACCCCCGGCAGCCCGGCCTCGGCATCGTGCCCGCGGTCCGGGCGGTGCTGGACGCCACCGGGCTCGGCCTCGCCGACCTCGACGTGGTGGAGCTCAACGAGGCGTTCGCCGGCCAGGTGCTCGCCTGCTGCGACGAGCTCGGCCTCGACGAGGAGCGGGTCTGCCCGCAGGGCGGGGCGCTGGCGCTGGGGCACCCGTGGGGTGCCTCGGGGGCGGTGCTCGCCGTACGCCTGTTCAGCCGGCTGGTCCGCGAGGACGCCGGCGAGCTCGGCCTGGCCGCGATCGCCGTGGGCGGCGGGCAGGGCGTGGCGATGGTGGTGCAGCGGTGCCGGTGATCGAGGTGCGCGACGTCGCGCACACCTACGGCGAGGGCGCCGCCACCCGGCAGGTGCTCGCCGGCCTGTCCCTGACCCTGCCCCAGCAGCGCATCGGCGTGATCGGCGCCAACGGCTCGGGCAAGTCCACCTTCGCCCGGCTGCTCAACGGCCTGGTGCTGCCCAGCACCGGCCGGGTCACCGTCGACGGCTTCGACACCCGGTCGCAGGGACGCGAGGTCCGGCGCCGGGTCGGGTTCTGCTTCACCGACCCCGACGCCCAGATCGTGATGCCCACGGTCGCCGAGGACGTCGCCTTCGGGCTGCGTCGGCGCGGGCTGGGCAAGCCGGAGATCGCCGCCCGCGTGTCCGCCGCCCTCGAGGCCTACGGCCTGGCCGGTCACGCCGACCACCCCGCGCACCTGCTCTCCGGCGGGCAGAAGCAGCTGCTCGCGCTCGCGTCGGTGCTCGTCACCGAGCCGGCCGTGCTGGTGATGGACGAGCCCACCACGCTGCTCGACCTGCGCAACGCCTCGATGATCGCCTCGGTCGTGGCCCGGCTGCCCCAGCAGGTCGTGCTGGTCACCCACCACCTCGACCTGGTCGCCGACTTCGACCGGGTGCTGGTCTTCGACGAGGGCCGGGTGGTCTGCGACGACGTGCCCGGCGTGGCGGTGGCGCACTACCGCTCGCTGATGGGCGCCACGCCGTGAGCACGATCGGGCTGTACCTCCCCGGGACCTCGGTGCTGCACCGGGCGCCCGCCGGGGCCAAGCTGGTCGCGCTGGTGCTGGCCGGGGCGGCCTCGGTGTTCCTCGACGAGGTCTGGCAGGTCGTGGTCGCGCTCGGTGTGGTCACGGTGGGGTACGGCGTCGCCGGGATCCCGCTGCGCACCGCCGTCGCCCAGCTCCGGCCGCTGGTGTGGGTGGCCGGCGTGGCCGCGGTCTTCCACGTGCTCGTCAACGGCTGGGAACGCGCCGTCGTGGTGCTCGGGGTCATCGCGCTGCTGGTGCTGCTCGCGGCGCTGGTCACGCTCACCACGCGCACCACCGACCTGGTGGACGCGCTGGTCGCCGCGTGCCGGCCGCTGCGCCGCGTCGGCGTCGACCCCGAGCGGGTGGGCCTGCTGCTGGCGCTCGGGATCCGGTGCGTTCCGGTGGTGGTCGGGCTCGCCGAGCAGGTCCGCGAGGCGCAGCGAGCGCGCGGGCTCGGGGCGAGCCCGCGCGCCTTCGTCGTACCCCTGATCGTGCGGTCGCTCCGGCACGCCGACGCCCTCGGTGAGGCCCTGGTCGCCCGCGGCGTCGAGGACTGACTCCCCCGGCAGAGGCCAGTTCCCTCCAGGCCTCCGGCGGCGTGTCGCGCGTGAAGTGACCTCTCGGCGGGCACGGTGACGGCATGGCGACGTACGACGTGAACCCGGCGGCGGTCGAGCACACGCCGGCTGATCAGAGCGCGCGGGTCAGGAACGTGCTGTTGCGGCTCGGCTCGTAGTCGCCGAACGGCTCGCACGGCACGAAGCCGGCCCGGGCGTAGAGCCGCCGAGCCGCGGCGAAGGCCTCCATCGACCCGGTCTCCAGGCTGACCCGGGCCAGCCCCCGGTCCCGCGCCTCGGCGAGCAGCCGGTCCACCATCAGCGCCCCGACGCCGGTCCCCCGGGCGGAGGGCGAGGGTGTGCATCGACTTCAGCTCGCCGTGCGTGCGGTCGAGCACCTTGAGCGCGCCGACGCCGAGCAGCACGCCGTCACGGCGGGCGGCGAGGAAGGTGATGTCCGGGTGGCGCAGCCCGTCGAGGTCCAGTGCATGGATGTCCTCGGGCGGGCTGTGCTCGGCGGCGAAAGCCAGGTGGCCCTCCAGCAGCGCGACGACGTCGGGCTCCCCCGGGTCGGTCACGGCGATCTCGATCTCTCCCACCACGCGCAGCAACCTAGCCGCCGGGCCGCTCAGGCCGATCGACAGGCCACTTCGCGCGCGACACGCCGCAGAACCTGGTGGTTGGTGGCCTCTCACCCTTGGGGGCGGGCGGGGAGGTGGACCTGGAGGGAGCGGGCGTCGGCGACGGCCTGGTCGAGGACGGCCCGGCGCGGGTCGGGCACCGGCAGCCAGGGCTCGACCCGGAGGTCGGCGAGGGCGGCCGGCCACCCGTCGGCGGCCCGGGCCAGGCGCGGGTCGGCGAGCACCTGGTCGACGGCGGCGCGGTCGCCACCGCACACCAGCGCCTCCAGCGGGGCGGCCGTCTCCGCGACGAGCACCCGGTGGGCGTGGTCGGCGGCGGCCTCGTAGGCCTGGCGGGCCTGGTTGTCGCGGCGCCGGGCGAAGCGCTGCTGGCTCTGCCCGCCGGCCTTGGTGCGGCCCTGCACGTGCCGCTGGCCGACCTTCGACGCGACGACCCGGTCGGTGTCCACCACGGCGACGGCGAAGCCGCCCTTGCGGACCAGCAGGACGCCCCACCGCAGCGGTGCGGCCGCGGCGTCCGCCACGGCGGCCGGGTCGGCCGCCCCGTCGTACCGACGGCCGAACGGCAGCTCGACGTCGGCCGACTCGCCGTCCTCGGCGGTCAGGTGCAGGCCGCCGTCGCGGACGTCGAGGGTCACCGTGCCGTGCCGGGTGCCGAAGTTCTCGCACCAGCGCACCAGGCGCTCGGGCGGCACCGGCACGGTGCGGGCGGTCACGCGCTCAGACGTTGAAGCCCAGGGCGCGCAGCATCTCGCGGCCGTCGTCGGTGATCTTGTCGGGACCCCACGGCGGCATCCAGACCCAGTTGATCGCGACGTCGTTGACCAGGCCCTCGAGCGCCTGGTTGGTCTGGTCGGTGATCACGTCGGTCAGCGGGCAGGCCGCGGAGGTCAGCGTCATGTCGAGCACGACGTTGGAGCCCTCGTCGAGGTGGACGTCGTAGACGAGGCCGAGGTCGACGACGTTGATGCCCAGCTCGGGGTCGACCACGTCCTTCATCGCCTCGGTCACGTCGTCCTTGGTCACCGTGGCCGTGCCGCCGGCGGCGGCCAGGTCGACCTCGGGCAGGTCGGCGTGCTGGTCGGTGTGGGCCTCGGTCATGACTGCTCCTTCGTGGGGGTCTCGTCCAGCGATCTGCGCGGTCGCGTCCTTCCAGGCCATCCAGGACAGCAGGGCGCACTTCACGCGGGCGGGGAACTTCGCCACCCCCGCGAAGGCGATGCCGTCCTCCAGGACGTCCTCGTCGGGCTCGACGGTGCCGCGTCCCTGCATCAGGGCGAGGAACTCGTCGTGCACGGCGGTCGCGTCCTTCACCGTCCGGCCGATGACCAGGTCGGTCATCACCGAGGCGGCCGCCTGGCTGATCGAGCAGCCCTCGGCGTCGTACGACACGTCCTCCACGACGGCGTCGACGCCGTCGCCGGAGAGGTGCACGCGCAGGGTCACCTCGTCACCGCAGGTCGGGTTCACGTGGTGCACCTCGGCCTCGTAGGGCTCGCGGAGCCCCGCGTGGTGAGGGTGCTTGTAGTGGTCCAGGATGATCTCCTGGTAGAGGCTGTCGAGATCCATCAGCCCACCTTGAAGTAGGTCTTGGTGTACTCCAGCCCCTCGACGAGCGCGTCGACCTCGGCCGGCGTCGTGTAGAGGTACGACGACGCGCGGGTCGAGCTCTGCACGCCGAACCGCTTGTGCGCCGGCTTGGCGCAGTGGTGGCCGGCCCGCACCGCGATGCCGCGCGAGTCGAGCACCTGCGCCACGTCGTGCGGGTGCACGCCCTCGAGCTCGAAGGAGATCGCACCGCCGCGCAGCGCCGCGTCCTGCGGCCCGAGCACGGTCAGGCCCGCCACGGTCGCCAGACCCTCGAGGGCGTAGCCGGTGATCGCCTCCTCGTGGGCCCGGACGTTGTCCATCCCCACGGCCGCGAGGTAGTCGACGGCGGCGCCGAGGCCCACCGCCTCCACGATCGGCGGGGTGCCGGCCTCGAACTTGTGCGGGATGCCGGCGTAGGTCGAGCGCTCCATCGAGACGGTCGCGATCATCTCGCCACCCCCGAGGAACGGCGGCAGCTGCTCGAGCACGTCGCCGCGCCCCCACAGCACACCGATCCCGGTCGGGCCGACGACCTTGTGGCCGGTGAAGGCCAGGAAGTCGGGCCGCTCCTCGGGCGCCATCGCCGCCAGGTCGATCGGCATCTGCGGCACGGCCTGGGCGGCGTCGACCACCACGAGCGCACCCACCTGGTGGGCACGCCGGGCGATCTCGGCGACCGGGTTGACCGTGCCGAGCATGTTGGACACCCAGGTCAGCGAGACGACCTTGGTGCGCTCGGTGATCAGCTCGTCGAGGTTCGACAGGTCGAGGGTGCCCTCGTCGGTCACCCCGAACCAGCGCAGCGTCGCGCCCTTGCGCTCGGTGAGGAGCTGCCACGGCACGATGTTGGAGTGGTGCTCCATCTCGGTGATCACCACCTCGTCGCCCTCCCCGACAGCCAGCGGGCCACGGGCCCAGGCCAGGGTGTTGGCGACCAGGTTGAGCGCCTCGGAGGCGTTCTTGGTGAAGATCACCTCGTCGCGCGAGGGCGCCCCGACGAAGGCGGCGACCTTGTCGCGTGCCGCCTCGAAGGCGGCCGAGGACTCCGCGCCGAGCTGGTGCATCGCCCGCGCCACGTTGGCGTTGTGCCGCTCCAGGTGGTCGACCATCGCGTCGATGACCACCTGGGGCTTCTGCGAGGTGTTCGCGCTGTCGAGGTAGACCAGCGGGTGCCCGTCCGCGAGGGTGCGCGACAGGATCGGGAAGTCGGCCCGGATCAGGTCCAGGCCGGGCAGCAGGCCGGGAAGGCTGTGCGTCGTCAGCGTCATCTCGATCCTCCTTCGGTCACGTGGTCTCGGCGGGCGGGCAACGGCGTCAGGCGTTGGCCTTGACGTAGCGGTCGTAGCCCTCGGCCTCGAGCTGGTCGGCCAGCTCCGGCCCGCCCTCGGCGGCGATCCGGCCGTCGACGAAGACGTGCACGAAGTCGGGCTTGATGTAGCGCAGGATGCGCGTGTAGTGCGTGATCAGCAGGACGCCGCGGTCGCCCTTGTCCTTGTAGCGGTTGACGCCCTCGGACACGATCTTGAGCGCGTCGATGTCGAGGCCGGAGTCGGTCTCGTCGAGCACCGCGACCTTCGGGTCGAGCAGCTCGAGCTGGAGGATCTCGTGGCGCTTCTTCTCACCACCGGAGAAGCCCTCGTTGACCGAGCGGGTCGCGAACGCCGGGTCCATCTTCATCTCGGCCATGGCGGCGTTGACGTCCTTGACCCAGGTGCGCAGCTTGGGCGCCTCGCCGTCGATGGCGGTCTTGGCGGTGCGGAGGAAGTTCGACACCGAGACGCCGGGGACCTCGACGGGGTACTGCATCGCCAGGAAGAGGCCGGCGCGGGCGCGCTCGTCGACCGTCATCGCCAGCACGTCGGCGCCGTCCAGGGTCACCGAGCCGCTGGTGACGGTGTACTTCGGGTGGCCGGCGATGGAGTAGGCCAGCGTCGACTTGCCCGAGCCGTTGGGGCCCATGATCGCGTGGGTCTGCCCGCCGTCGATGACGAGGTCGACGCCCTTGAGGATCTCCTTGGCGCCGTCCTCGGTGTCGACGCTGACGTGCAGGTCGCGGATCTCGAGAGTGCTCATCTGTTGCTCAGTTCCTTTGCTCGGTTCGGGTGATCTCGGCGGGCTCGATCAGCCGGTTCAGTCGTTGTTGTGGGGGGCGGTGACGTCGACCAGGACGTCGTCGCCCTCGACACGGACGGGGTACGTCGGGACGGGCTCCGTCGCGGGCGGGCCGCTCGGCTTGCCGGTGCGGAGGTCGAAGCGCGAGCCGTGCAGCCAGCACTCGATCTCGCAGCCCTCCACGTCGCCCTCCGAGAGCGGGATGGCCGCGTGGGAGCACTCGTCGTGGATGGCGTAGACGTCGTCGCCGTTGCGGACGACCGCCACGCCGACGCCGTCGACGTCGACCGCGATCGCCGAGCCGGGTGCGACGTCGGCCAGCGCGCAGGCACGGGCGAAGGCCATCAGCTCACCCGCCCCGGGTTGGCACCGACGTTCTTCTCCAGCTCGGCCTCGATCGCGGTGAGCAGGCGGTCCTCCACCTGCGGGACGCCGATCTTGCGGACCAGGTCCGCGAAGAAGCCGTGCACGACCAGGCGGTGCGCCTCGTCCTCGGGGATGCCGCGGGCCTGCAGGTAGAACAGCTGCTCGTCGTCGAACCGGCCGGTGGCCGACGCGTGGCCGGCACCCTCGATCTCGCCGGTCTCGATCTCCAGGTTGGGCACCGAGTCGGCCCGGCAGCCGTCGGTGAGCACCAGGTTGCGGTTCTCCTCGTAGGTGTCGATGCCCTCGGCGACCTTGCGGATCAGCACGTTGCCGATCCAGACCGTGTGGGCGTCCTGGCCCTGGAGCGCGCCCTTGTAGACCACGTGGCTCTTGGTGCGCGGCGCGGTGTGGTCGGCGAAGAGACGGTGCTCGATGTGCTGGCCCGCGTCGGCGAAGTAGAGGCCGAGCAGCTCGGCCTCCCCGCCGGGACCGGCGTACTCGACGTTGGCGTGCATCCGGACGAGGTCGCCGCCCAGGGAGATCGCCGTGTGCCGGACGAAGGCGTCGCGACCCACGCGGATGGCGTCGCGGCCGAGGTGCACCGCGTCGTCGGCCCAGTCCTGGAGCGTGAGCACGTTGACCGAGGCGCCGTCGCCGACGAGCACGGACGTGGTCGCGCAGTAGCGGGCGGACCCGGTGTGCTCGAGCACGATCGTGGCCTTGGCGTGCGCCCCGACCCGGACCACCAGGTGGCCCCAGACGAGGTCGTCGACCGAGGCACCCTTGAGGTTGACCACGACGGGCTCGTCGAGCTCCAGCTCGGCGGGCACGTCGAGCAGCACCGCGCCACCGGCGTTGGCGACGGCCAGCGCGGCGGGACGGTCGTTGGGAGCCAGCTCGCCGAGCGCGACCGCCTCGTCCGCGCTGATCTCCGACAGCGTGACGCCGGCCGGCAGCGAGGTCTCCCAGGTCAGGTGCGCGTCGGAGGCCTCACCGTCGAGGATCCCGGCGAGCCGCTTGAGCGGGGTGAAGCGCCAGATCTCCTCGCGTCCGGTGGGCACCGGGTGGTCGGCGAGGTCGTAGGACGGCGGCGGGTTGAGGTGGGAGGCCACCCGCTCCTGCTCGAGGGCCGACGCCACGCTCTCGCGGGCAGTCTCAGTCACAGTCACTTACGGTCGTCTTTCTTCGTCTCGGGTGTGGCGCGGTGGTCTCGACAAGCTCGACCACCCGTTGCGGGGTGGTCTCGACAGCTCGACCACCCGTGGCGGGGCGGGCCGGGGTCAGCCGACCGCGCCTTCCATCTGCAGCTCGATCAGCCGGTTGAGCTCGAGGGCGTACTCCATCGGCAGCTCCTTGGCGATCGGCTCGATGAAGCCGCGGACGATCATCGCCATCGCCTCGTCCTGCTCCATGCCGCGCGACATCAGGTAGAAGAGCTGGTCGTCGGAGACCTTCGAGACGCTCGCCTCGTGACCCATCGACACGTCGTCCTCGCGGATGTCGACGTAGGGGTAGGTGTCGGAGCGGCTGACCTGGTCGACCAGCAGCGCGTCGCACAGCACGTTGGACTTGGAGCCGTGCGCGCCCTCGTTGACCTGGATCAGGCCGCGGTACGACGTGCGACCGCCGCCCCGCGCGACCGACTTGGACAGGATCGAGCTCGAGGTGTGCGGCGCCGCGTGCACCATCTTGGCGCCGGCGTCCTGGTGCTGGCCCTCGCCCGCGAAGGCGATCGACAGCGTCTCGCCCTTGGCGTGCTCGCCCATGAGGTAGATCGCGGGGTACTTCATCGTCACCTTGGAGCCGATGTTGCCGTCGACCCACTCCATCGTCGCGCCGGCCTCGCAGGTCGCGCGCTTGGTGACGAGGTTGTAGACGTTGTTGGACCAGTTCTGGATGGTCGTGTAGCGGCAGCGGCCGCCCTTCTTCACGATGATCTCGACGACCGCGGAGTGCAGCGAGTCGCTGGAGTAGATCGGCGCCGTGCAGCCCTCGACGTAGTGCACGTAGGCGTCCTCGTCGACGATGATCAGGGTGCGCTCGAACTGGCCCATGTTCTCGGTGTTGATCCGGAAGTAGGCCTGCAGCGGGATGTCCACGTGGACGCCCTTGGGGACGTAGATGAACGAGCCGCCGGACCACACGGACGTGTTGAGCGCGGAGAACTTGTTGTCGCCGACCGGGATGACGGTGCCGAAGTACTCCTTGAGGAGGTCCTCGTGCTCGCGGAGCGCGGTGTCGGTGTCGACGAAGATGACGCCCTGCTCCTCCAGGTCCTCACGGATCTGGTGGTAGACGACCTCGGACTCGTACTGCGCGGCCACGCCGGAGACGAGACGCTGCTTCTCGGCCTCGGGGATGCCGAGCTTGTCGTAGGTGTTCTTGATGTCCTCGGGGAGGTCGTCCCAGGTCGCCGCCTGCTTCTCGGTCGACCGGACGAAGTACTTGATGTTGTCGAAGTCGATCCCGTCGAGCTCGGCACCCCAGGTGGGCATCGGCTTGCGGCCGAAGAGCTTGAGGCCCTTGAGGCGCATGTCGAGCATCCACTGGGGCTCGCTCTTCTTGCTGGAGATGTCGCGGACGACGGCCTCGCTGAGACCGCGCTGGGCGATGGACCCGGCGTCGTCGCGGTCGGCCCAGCCGTACTCGTAGCGGCCGAGGCCCTCGAGCTCAGGGTTCATCTGCTCGATGGTGGTCATCGTTGCTCAACCTCTCGTGGCGGGTGCAGGGGACGGAACTTGGGGGATGCAGGTGGTGCAGACGCCGTCGCCGTGGGCGATCGTCGCCAGTCGCTGGACGTGACGGCCGAGGATCCGGCCGAACACCTCGGTCTCGGCCTCGCACAGCTGGGGGAACTCGTGGGCCACGTGGGACACCGGGCAGTGCTGCTGGCACAGCTGCTGCCCGACCGGGCTCTCGCGGACCGAGGCGGCGTAGCCGCTCTGGGTGAGCGCCTCGGCGAGGGCCACGGACGGCTCCACGTCGGGGCGCTGCTCCACGATGTCGCGGTAGCGCGTCTCCAGGACGGCGACCCGACGGCGCGCGAACGCCAGGACGGCCTCGTCGCCCCCCGTCTCGGCCAGGAAGCGCAGGGCCTGGACGGCGAGGTCGTCGTACTGCTGGTCGAACCGGTCGCGACCGGTCTCGGTCAGCGCGAACACCTTGGCGGGGCGTCCGCGACCGCGGCTGCCGTAGACGCGCGGCTCGCGCGCCTCGACGGCCCCCTCCTCGATCAGGTGGTCGAGGTGGCGGCGTACTGCCGCCGGGGTCAGGTCCAGCCGCTCGGCCAGCGTCGCGGCCGTGCTGGGACCCAGCTCGAGGATCGACCGGGCAACGCGCTCCCGGGTGGGGGCGTCGCCCAGCTCGGCACCACGCAGCCGCGCATCGCTGCGCCGGGTGGTCGTGCTCTGGATTTCCACAACACCATTGTGTCGTTAATGCGGGGGTCACTTCAAATAAGGCTCCCCTAACCCGGTCCCGGTCCGCCCCGCCCGGTCCGGGGCGCGGCCGGGCGCGGACCGGGCGCCGGGGTGAGTCGCGGCACACTCGGGCCGCCCGGGGCGGGAGCGGGCGCTGCTGGTTCCTAGACTGCCTGATGTG
Organism: uncultured Actinomycetota bacterium; assembly: GCA_963698315.1. Taxonomy (GTDB): domain Bacteria; phylum Actinomycetota; class Actinomycetes; order Propionibacteriales; family Nocardioidaceae; genus Nocardioides_B. Next base: position 793,087 of record CAVOQH010000006.1, on the reverse strand, counting down.
CCCACGTCCACGCCGACCACCGGACCTGCCGTGGTCGTCGAGGGGCTCCGGATGACCTACGGCGACACGGTGGCCGTCGACGGGCTCGACCTCGAGGTCGCCCGCGGCACGGTGACCGCCGTGCTCGGCCCCAACGGCGCCGGCAAGACCACCACCCTGGAGACCTGCGAGGGCTACCGCCGCGCCCAGGCCGGGCGGGTCCGGGTGCTCGGCCTCGACCCGCACGCCCAGCGCGGCGCGCTGCTCCCCCGCATCGGCGTGATGCTGCAGAGCGGCGGCGCCTGGTCGGGCGTCCGGGCGGTCGAGATGCTCCGTCACGTCGCCAGCCTGCACGCGCACCCGCTCGACGTCGGGCTGCTGGTCGAGCGGCTCGGCCTGGAGGAGTGCGGGCGGACGCCGTACCGCCGGCTCTCCGGCGGGCAGCAGCAGCGTCTCGGCCTGGCGATGGCCGTGGTGGGCCGGCCCGAGCTGGTCTTCGTCGACGAGCCGACCGCCGGGATGGACCCGCAGATGCGCCGCGCCACGTGGCAGCTGCTGCAGGAGATGCGCGCGGACGGCGTCACGGTCGTGCTGACCACCCACTACATGGACGAGGCCGAGCGGCTCGCCGACACCGTCCACGTCATCGACCACGGCCGGCTGATCGCCACCGGCTCCCCGTTCGAGCTGACCCGGGGCACCGGCACCAGCACGATCCGGCTGGTGGTCACCGAGCCCTTCCCGCCCGACGCCCCGGAGTCGCTGCGCGCCGCCCTCGGCACGGCCACCGACGTGCGCCCGCTCAACGCGCACAGCCTGCTGATCACCGGCCCCGCCGACGCCTCCACGCTGGCGACCGTGTCGGCGTGGTGTGAGGCGCACGGCGTGCTGCCCGAGTCGCTGTCGCTGGGCCAGCGCACCCTGGAGGACGTGTTCCTCCAGATCACCGGCCGGGAGCTGACCTCGTGAGTCTCGACGCTCGACCACCGGGGCACCTTCACCCCCGCCCCCGGCGCGGCGCCGCTCTCCCGGATGGTGGCGGCCCAGACCCGGATGGAGACCCGGCTGCTGCTGCGCAACGGCGAGCAGCTGCTGCTGGCCGTGGTCATCCCGCTGATCGTGCTGGTCGGCGGCATCCTGGCGGCGCGGCACTTCGACCTGACCCTCGACGGCCGCCCGGTCGACCTGCTCACCCCGGGCGTGCTGGCCCTGGCCGTGATGTCGACGAGCTTCACCTCGCTGGCGATCGCCACCGGCTTCGAGCGGCGCTACGGCGTGCTGAAGCGGCTCGGCTCCTCGCCGCTCCCCCGCTCCGGGCTGCTGGCCGGCAAGGTCGGCGCGCTGCTCGTCGTGGAGGCGGCCCAGCTCGTCGTCCTCGGCGGCGCCGGGCTCCTCCTCGGCTGGTCACCGGAGGTCACCGGGGCGGGCCTGCTGGGTGCGCTGCTCGTGGTGCTCTGCGCCACCGCCGCCTTCGCCTCGCTGGGCCTGCTGCTGGCCGGCACGCTGCGCGCCGAGGCGACGCTGGCCGCCGCCAATCTCGTCTACCTGCTGCTGCTCGCCGGCGGCGCGGTCGTCCTGCCCGCCTCGGCGTACGGCGGGGTGGGCGGGTCGCTCACCTGGCTGCCGTCGGGGGCGCTCGGCGAGGGAATGCGCACCGCGCTGGTGGACGGCGCGTTCCCGGGCGTGGACGTGCTCGTCCTCGTCGTCTGGGCCGTGGCCGGCACCGTCCTGACCGCTCGTACGTTCCGATGGGAGTGACCGTGCTCGACCGCACCGACCGGGCCAGCAGGTGGCTGCGCCCGGCCGCCCTGACCTCGCTCGTGGTCAACATCGCCATCGTCGTCACCGGCGGCGTCGTGCGGCTGACCGGCTCCGGCCTGGGCTGCCCGACCTGGCCGCGCTGCACCGACCAGTCGTTCGTGCCGCACCGCGAGCTGGGCATCCACGGGGCGATCGAGTTCGGCAACCGGATGGTGACCTTCCTGCTGGCCGCGGCGGCGATCGCGACCTTCGTGGTCGCCTGGCGCGTCGGCCGGCCGGCGCTCACCCGGCTCGCGTTCGTGCTCGCGCTGGGCGTCCCCGCCCAGGCGCTCATCGGCGGGGTCACCGTGCTGACCGACCTCAACCCCTGGATCGTCGCCTTCCACCTGCTCGTCTCGATGGCCATGATCGGCGTCGCCGTCACCCTCGTCCGCCGCATCGACGAGGGCGACGGGCCGCCCCGGGCGCTCGTGCCCGACCCGGTCACCTGGCTGGTCCGGGCGGTCTTCGTCGCCGGCTGGGCCGTGCTCTACGTCGGCACGGTCGTCACCGGCAGCGGCCCGCACGCCGGCGACCTCGACGCTCCCGCGCAACGGGCTGGACCCCCGCGGGATCAGCCAGCTGCACACCGACTTCGTGTTCCTGCTGCTCGGCCTGACCATCGCGACGGTCCTCGCGCTCCGTGCGGTCCACGCCCCGGCGCGGGCGCACCGCGCCGCCGTCGTGCTGCTCGTGGTCGAGCTGGCCCAGGGACTGGTCGGCTTCGTGCAGTACTTCACCGACCTGCCGATCGTGCTGGTCGGCATCCACCTGCTCGGGGCGGCGCTCACCTCGGCCGCGCTGACGTGGCTGCTGGTCAGCGTCCGGGAGCACGACCCGCTGCCGGCGGGTGCCGCCGCGCCGGCCACGGTCCGGACGTGACGGGACGGGCCGTCATCGGCACCCCCGTGGCTCCGATGACGGCCCGTCCACCTTCCTAGACGCAGCCGGACCGGAATAAGTTGCCTGGAAAGTCGAGAAATTTCCGGACTACGACTCCGGGACCGCCCCGGCCGCCTGGCCGAGCTCCCGGAAGGCTCCGGCCAGGGCGTCCGCCGACCAGTGCGCGTTGAGGCCGCTGGGGTTGGGCAGCACCCAGACCCGGGTCCCGCCGAGGGTCCTCGCCTGCTCGCCCACCTGCGCACGACGGTCGCCGAAGGCGCTGCGGTAGGCGGTCACCCCCAGCACGGCCAGCCACGCCGGCCGGACCTCCTCGACCTTGCGGGCGAGCGCGGCGCCGCCGTCGACGTACTCCTCGGTGGTCAGCTCGTCGGCCCGGGCCGTGGCCCGCGGTACGACGTTGGTGAGACCGAGCCCCAGGCCGAGCAGCTCGCCCTGCTCGGCCGGCTGCAACCGGCGCGGGGTGAGCCCGGCGGCGTGCAGGGCCGGCCAGAAGCGGTTGCCCGGCCGGGCGAAGTGGTGCCCGGTGGCCGCCGACCACAGCCCGGGGTTGATCCCGCAGAAGACGATCCGGAGCCCCGGCGCGAGCAGGTCGGGCAGCACGGACGCCCGGGCCGCCTCCAGGTCGGCGGGCGTGGGGCGAGCGGTCACGCCGTGCAGGCTAGCCGGAGGTCCGTGCGTGGCCGTCCACGCGGCGGCGCAGGCCGCGGAACATGCCGCGGCTCATCACCAGGTCGGCCGGGACGACGAACGCGTGCCCGCCGGCGGTGAGCCACCAGGGCCAGGTCCGGGCCCGCCAGCGGAACACGAGGCGGGTGCCGCCCTCCGGCTCCGGCTCCAGCACGAAGGCCCAGGTCCAGTGCAGCCGGGCGGTGCCCCGTCGCCGCCAGGTGAGCGGGAGGTGCGTGGTCGACTCGAGCACGAGGTGCCGGTGGGGGTCGACCTCGCGCACCTCGAACCCGCAGCCCGTGGCGGGCGGCCCGTCGGGCACCCAGTCGCCGACCTCGAGCCCCTGGAGCTCGGGCACCACCCGGTCGGCGCTCGGCAGGTTGTCGGGGAACATCAGCACGTCGACCCACCGGGGCGTGTACCACCCGCCGCGGTGCCAGCCGACCTGGAGCAGCCACGGCCACACCTGGTCGGGCGGGGCGGGCAGCGACGTCGCGTGGGTGGCGGAGATGCGCGGCCGGGCGAGCAGCCCGTCACCCGGGAGCACCCGGCGGCGCTCCTGCCGGGTGCTCCCGGTGGTCAGACCCAGGTGGTGCACGGCCGCTCCACTGCCGGCGAGCAGCAGCACCACGGCGAGGCTACGGCGTCGCATGTCCCCCAGGCTGTCAGCGCCCCACCCCCGTGCGGCAGGGCCGTCGGTCCCGAACCGTGCCTGGGCAGAAACCCCGTTGCCGTCGCGCACGGCGGCGTGCTCCGATGAGACCGACACCGACCTGAGGAGCCCCGATGCGAGCGACCTTCACCTCCCTCCAGCCCATCTGCGAGAAGGACGTGAAGGTTGCGCACACTGAACTTGGGGATCCTGGCGCATGTTGACGCCGGCAAGACGACCCTGACCGAGCGCCTGCTCTTCGAGGCCGGTGTCCTCGACACCCCCGGGAGCGTCGACGCGGGGAGCACCCACACCGACACGATGGCGCTCGAGCGCCGGCGTGGCATCACCATCCGCGCGGCGGTGGTGTCGTTCGAGGTCGACGGGGTCACCGTCAACCTCCTCGACACGCCCGGCCACTCGGACTTCGTCGCCGAGGTCGAGCGGTCGCTGTCCCTGCTGGACGGCGCCGTCCTGGTGGTCTCGGCGGTCGAGGGCGTGCAGGCGCAGACGCTGGTGCTGATGCGCGCCCTGCAACGGCTCGGCATCCCCACCCTGGTGTTCGTCAACAAGACCGACCGCACCGGCGCCGACGTGGACTTCGTGACGCTCGAGGTCCACGAGCGGCTGAGCGAGCACGTGCCGGTGCTCAGTGGGTCGGCCGTGACCGGGGACGGCGTACCGGACCTCCTGCACGCCCTCGCCGACCTGCTGCCGGTGCGCGAGCCCGACGCCTCCGGGCCGCCCTCGGGGCGCGTGTTCAAGATCGAGCGCGACCCGAGCGGCGCGAAGTCCGTCCACGCCCACCTGGCCGGCGGCACCCTGCGGCTGCGGGACCGGCTGGACCTGGGCCGGGGGCCCGCCGAGAAGGTCACCGGGCTCCAGGTGTTCACCGGGGGTGCGCTGCGCGAGGCGACCGAGGCGTGCGCGGGACAGGTCGTGGTCCTCCGGGGCGTCGAGTCGGCCCGGATCGGCGACTGGTTCGGGGAGCGCGGACGCGGTCGGCGCGCGGCGATGCAGTTCGCCCGGCCCAGCCTGGCGACGGTCGTCGAGGCGGTCACACGTCGCCGACACCGGTGCGCTGCTTCGTCGCCCTCACCCAGCTCGCCGAGCAGGACCCGCTGATCGACCTGCGGCAGGACGACGCCGCCACGAGCTGCACCTGTCGCTCTACGGCGAGGTGCAGAAGGAGGTGATCGGCGCGCTCCTCGCCGAGGAGTACGGCGTCGCGGTCACGTTCCGCGAGAGCACGGTCATCTGCGTGGAGCGCGTCCTCGGGTGCGGGCAGGCCGTGGAGGTCATCGGCACCGCCACCAACCCGTTCCTGGCCACCGTCGGGCTGCGGGTCGAGCCGGCCGACGTCGGCGTCGGGGTCAGCTTCGCGCCTGGAGGTCGAGCGGGGCTCGATGCCGCCGGCCTTCTTCGTCGCCGTCGAGGCACGCGGTCCGGTCGACGCTGGAGCAGGGCCGGCACGGCTGGGAGATCCCCGACTGCCGCGTCCGGATGACGCACTCCGGCTACTACGCCCGGCAGAGCCACGCCCACGGCACCTTCGACAAGTCGATGTCGAGCACGGCCGGCGACTTCCGCAACCTCGCCCGGCTGGTCGTCGCGACGCGCGCTCAACGAGGCGGGCACGGTCGTCTGCGAGCCGGTGCACCGCTTCGACCTGGAGGTGCCCGAGGACGCGCTCGCCGCGACGCTGGCGTTGCTGGCTCGCGTGCGGCGCGGTGCCGCTGACCACCGAGCCGCGGCCGCCCGTGGTCGTGCTCGCGGCGACGTCCCGGCCGTGGCGGTGCACGCCTGGCCTCGGCTGCCGGACGTGACCCGCGGCGAGGGCGTGCTGACCACGCGCGCTCGACCACCATCGGCCGGTGGCCGGGCGGCCGCCGGCCGGCCGCGAACCTGACCACCACCCGTACGAGCGCGCGGAGTACCTACGCCGGGTCAGCCGGAACACTCCGACGTGACGACGGCGCGGTGCGCTCAGGCTCACCGGCCTCCGCCGCGGCCAGGTGCTCCAGGACGAGCAGCTCGCGCCGCACGAAGCGGTGCGGCCCGTCCACGCGGGCCCGGTTGTCGGCGACCGCCCGGGCGAGGTCGACCCAGGTGGCCACGAGGCCGAGCGACCGCTCGCCGGCGGACAGGGTGCGTGACGCCGGACCCGTCGCCGAGGGTGCAGGCGTAGTAGCGCGACACCTGGACGAACACCGGCAGCGGGTCGTCGGGGTGGGCGGCCGAGCGCTCGACGACCTCCCCGACGTAGCCGTCCACGGACGTGACCGTCAGCCCGCACTCCTCGTCGACCTCGCGGGCGAGGGCGGTCTCCTCGGACTCGCCGTCCTCGACCCCGCCGCCGGGGAACTTCCAGGCGCCCGAGGAGGTGGCCATCAGCAGGATCTCCTCGCCGCGGCGGGCCACGGCGCGGACGGCGCGCCGCTCCAGCGCGGGAGCCGCCGGGTCCAGGCCCTCGTCGTGGACGAGGCTGATCTCGACAGGCTCGATCACCGGCTCGACAGGCTCGATCACCGGGTCAGCAGCGGGTCGAGCGCGACGCCGACGAAGAGCAGGGTGAGGTACATGTTCGACCAGTGGAACAGCCGCATCGGCCTGAGGTCCACGACGTCGTCGCTGCGCCGGGACCGGCCCAGCAGCAGGTGCGCCTCGACCAGGAACGCGGCGCCGAGGACGACGGCGACCACGGGGTAGAACCACCCGGTCTGCGCCACCGGCCACAGCACCAGCGACGTCGCCACCATGACGTAGGAGTAGGCCACGATCTGCCGGGCCACCTCGCGGGCGCCGGCGACGACCGGGAGCATCGGCACCTCGGCCGCCGCGTAGTCCTCGCGGTAGCGGATGGCCAGCGCCCAGAAGTGCGGCGGCGTCCAGAAGAAGACCACCAGGAACAGCACGACCGGCGCCCAGGCCAGCTCGCCGGTCACCGCGGTCCAGCCGATCAGGGCCGGGAAGCAGCCGGCGGCGCCGCCCCAGACGATGTTCTGGGTGGTCCGCCGCTTGAGGATCATCGTGTAGCCGACGACGTAGAAGACGTTCGCGGCCAGGGCCAGCCCGGCGGAGAGCCAGTTGACCAGCAGGCCGAGCCAGAGCGTCGAGACCACGCCGAGCGCCAGGCCGAAGACGAGCGCGGCCCGGGTCGAGACCATGTGCCGCGGCAGGGCACGGCGCCGGGTGCGGCGCATCCGCTCGTCGATGTCGGCGTCGTAGACGCAGTTGAGGGCGTTGGCGCTGCCGGCCGACAGGGTGCCGCCGACCACGGTGGCGACCACGAGGCCGAGCGGCGGGACGCCCCGCTGCGCGAGGAACATCACCGGCACGGTCGTGAGCAGCAGGAGCTCGATGATCCGCGGCTTCATCAGCCCGACGTAGGCACCCACGACGTCGCGGAGGCCGGCCGGACCGGTCGACGGCGCCTGCCCAGCACGGCTGAGCGAGACGTCGGGGTCGACGGCTGTCACGCACACCTCGGGGATCGGAGGACAGATGCAGCCCGAGCGCCACGAGGACGCGCGCCGGGCAGGCCCGAGTCTAGTGCGCGGACCCCGCCGGCAGGGCATCGGGAGCCAGCGGACACCCTGTGCAACTCCTCACCCTTCCTGAGTAGGCTCGGCCTGGTGGCCGGAGCTCCGCGCCCCGCCGACGCCCCTGGCGGGCGTGACGGAGGCACCACCGGGAGCGACCCGGCCACGCCCGCGCAGACCAGGCACCCCGCCGGAAGGAACGCAGCACGTGAGCAAGCTCGAATGGACCGACCTCGACCAGCGCGCCGTCGACACCGCGAGGGTGCTGGCCATGGACGCCGTCCAGAAGGTCGGCAACGGCCACCCCGGCACCGCGATGGCGCTGGCGCCGGTGGCCTACACGCTCTTCCAGAAGGCGATGCGGCACAACCCCGCCAACCCCGACTGGGTCGGCCGTGACCGCTTCGTGCTGTCCTGCGGGCACAGCAGCATCACCCTCTACACCCAGCTCTTCCTCGGCGGCTTCGGCCTCGACCTCGACGACCTCAAGTCGCTGCGCACGTGGGGCAGCAAGACCCCCGGCCACCCCGAGCACGGGCACACCGCCGGCGTCGAGACGACCACCGGCCCGCTCGGCCAGGGCGTCGCCAACGCGGTGGGCATGGCGATGGCCGCCCGCCGCGAGCGCGGCCTGCTCGACCCCGACGCGGCCCCCGGCGAGAGCCCGTTCGACCACCACATCTACGCCCTGTGCAGCGACGGCGACCTCGAGGAGGGCGTCTCCGCCGAGGCCTCCTCGCTCGCCGGTCACCAGCAGCTCGGCAACCTCACCCTGATCTACGACGACAACCAGATCTCCATCGAGGGCGACACCGACATCGCCTTCTCCGAGGACGTCTCGGCCCGCTACGGCGCCTACGGCTGGCACGTGCAGGACGTCGACTGGACCAACGGCGGCAGGTCGTACGTCGAGGACGTGCAGGCGCTGTGGGAGGCGATCGAGAAGGCCGGCCGGGTCACCGACAAGCCGAGCTTCATCAACCTGCACACCGTGATCGCGTGGCCCGCGCCCAACGCCCAGGGCACCGGCAAGTCGCACGGCTCCGCCCTCGGCGAGGACGAGGTCGCGGCCACCAAGAAGATCCTCGACTTCGACCCCGCGCAGACCTTCGAGGTCGGCGACGACGTGCTCGAGCACACCCGCGCGCTCGTCGAGCGCGGCCGCGCCGCCGAGGCCGCCTGGCAGGAGCGCTACGACGCCTGGGCCGCCCGGTTCCGCCAGCGGGCCGAGCTGCTCGAGCGGATGCGCACCCGCAGCCTCCCGGCCGGGTGGGACGACGCGCTGCCGGCCTTCGACGCCGACCCCAAGGGCGTCGCCACCCGCAAGGCGTCGGGCGAGGTGCTCAGCGCGCTCGCCCCGGTCCTCCCCGAGCTCTGGGGCGGCTCGGCCGACCTGGCCGAGTCCAACAACACCACCCCCAAGGGCGAGCCCTCGTTCATCCCCGAGGAGCGCTCCACCAAGGACTTCTCCGGCCAGCCCTACGGCCGCGTCCTGCACTTCGGCATCCGCGAGCACGCCATGGGCTCGGTGATGAACGGCATCGCCCTGCACGGCGGCACCCGTGTCTACGGCGGCACCTTCCTGGTGTTCTCCGACTACATGCGGCCCGCCGTCCGGCTCGCGGCGCTGATGCAGCTGCCGGTGACCTACGTGTGGACCCACGACTCGATCGGCCTCGGCGAGGACGGCCCGACCCACCAGCCGGTGGAGCACCTGGCCGCGCTGCGCGCCATCCCCGGCCTCGACGTGGTCCGCCCCGCCGACGCCAACGAGACCGTGGCCGCCTGGAAGACCGTGCTCGAGCACACCGACCGCCCGGCCGGCCTGGCGCTCACCCGCCAGAACGTCCCGACGTTCCCCCGTGGCCGCGACGGCTTCGCCACCACCGAGGGCGTCGCCCGCGGCGGCTACGTGCTGATCGACGCCGACGGCGGCGTCCCCGACGTGGTCCTGATCGGCACCGGGTCGGAGGTCCAGCTCGCCGTGGCCGCCCGCGAGGCGCTCGCCGCGAAGGGCGTCCGCGCCCGGGTCGTGTCGATGCCGTGCCGCGAGTGGTTCGACGCCCAGGACCAGGCCTACCGCGACTCCGTCGTGCCCCCGGTCGTCAAGGCGCGGGTCAGCGTCGAGGCGGGTGTCGCCCAGGGCTGGCGCGAGGTCGTGGGCACCCACGGCCGGATCGTGTCCCTGGACCACTTCGGCGCCTCGGCCGACTACGCCACGATCTACCAGGAGTTCGGCATCACCGCCGAGGCCGTCGTCCTGGCCGCCGAGGACAGCATCCGCGCCGCCCAGGCCAGCGACGCCTGAGCCAGGCCTTGAACCGCCCGTCCGCGGGTACCCAACTGAATACCGAACCCCCACGGGAGGATTCCGATGTCTGAACGTCTCACTGCCCTTGCCGCCGCCGGCGTCTCGATCTGGCTGGACGACCTGTCCCGCGAGCGGATCGAGACCGGCAACCTGGCCGAGCTCGTCAAGGACAGCTCCGTGGTCGGCGTGACGACCAACCCGACGATCTTCGCCGCGGCGCTCTCCGACGGCGAGCGCTACGACGAGCAGCTCGGCGAGCTGGTCGGCGCGGGCACCCACGTGGACGACGCGATCTTCGAGCTGACCACCACCGACGTGCGCAACGCCTGCGACGTGCTCGCCGACACGTGGAAGGCCACCGGAGGCGTCGACGGCCGGGTCTCCATCGAGGTCGCCCCCGGGCTGGCCTTCGACACCGACGCGACCGTCGCGGCGGCCGAGAAGCTCTGGAAGGCCGTCGACCGGCCCAACCTGTTCATCAAGATCCCGGCCACCTCCGAGGGTCTCCCGGCCATCACCGAGGTGCTCGGCCAGGGCATCAGCGTCAACGTCACGCTGATCTTCGGGCTGCAGCGCTACGACCAGGTCATGGACGCCTACATCGCCGGCCTGGAGCAGGCGAAGGCCTCCGGGCACGACCTGTCCGGGATCCACTCGGTGGCGTCGTTCTTCGTCTCCCGGGTGGACACCGAGATCGACGCGCGCCTCGACAAGCTCATCGGCGAGGGCGGCGACACCACGGCGCTGTCCGACCTCAAGGGCAAGGCGGCCGTGGCCAACGCCCGGCTCGCCTACCAGGCCTACGAGAAGAAGTTCGCCGCCGAGCGCTTCACCGCGCTCCGCGCCGACGGCGCCAACACCCAGCGCCCGCTGTGGGCGTCGACCGGCGTCAAGAACCCCGACTACTCCGACACGCTCTACGTCGCCGACCTCGTCGTCGCCAACACCGTCAACACCATGCCGGAGAAGACCCTGCAGGCCTTCGCCGACCACGGCGAGGTCACGGGCGACCAGGTCACCACCCGCTACGACGACGCCCGCGCCGTGATGGCCGCGCTCGCCGAGGCCGGCATCGACTACGACGACGTCATCGCCACCCTCGAGCAGGAGGGCGTCGACAAGTTCGTGAAGTCCTGGGACGAGCTGGTCGAGACGGTCCGTGGCCAGATGGACTCCCAGGCGGCCACGTCATGACGGGAGCGCTCGGGTCGCTCGCCATCCAGGCCACGGGCGCCGCGGCGGAGGCCATCGCCCGGCACGTCCCAGCCCTGGTGGCCGACCGCTTCGCGAGCCGGCTGTTCGACCGCGACGCCGGCCTGTGGGGCGAGGCCGCCGAGCCCGAGGCGAGCAAGCGGCTCGGCTGGACCGGCCTGCACCGCTCCTCGCGCCCGCTGCTCGGCGAGATCGCCGCGCTCCGTGAGGAGCTGCGCGAGGAGGGCGCCGACCACGTCGTCCTCTGCGGCATGGGCGGCTCCTCCCTCGCGCCCGAGGTGATCTGCGCGACCGCCGGGGTGGAGCTCACCGTGCTGGACTCCAGCGACCCCTCGCAGGTCGCGGCCGCGCTGGCGGACCGGATCGAGCGCACCGTGGTGGTCGTCTCCAGCAAGTCCGGCTCCACCGTCGAGACCGACTCCCAGCGCCGGGCGTACGTCGACGCGTTCACCCGGGCCGGGCTCGACCCGACCCGCCGCATCGTGATCGTCACCGACCCGGGCTCCCCGCTCGACGAGCAGTCCCGGGCCGACGGCTACCGCGTGGTCAACGCCGACCCCGAGGTCGGCGGCCGCTACTCCGCGATGACCGCGTTCGGGCTGGTGCCCAGCGGTCTCGCCGGCGCCGACATCGCCGGCCTGCTCGACGAGGCCGACGCGGTGGCCGACCTGCTGGCCGAGGACGACGACGCCAACCCCGCCCTGCGCCTGGGCGCCGCGATGGCCGGCACCGAGCCGCTCCGCGACAAGCTGGTCGTCGTGGACGAGGACTCCGGGCTGGTCGGCTTCGCCGACTGGGCCGAGCAGCTCGTCGCGGAGAGCACCGGCAAGGAGGGCCGCGGCGTCCTCCCCGTCGTGGTCTCCGACTCCTCCGACCCCGAGGTGGCGCTGCCCCCGCACGACGTCACCGTCGTGCACCTGGTCAGCGACCCCGCGGACGACCCCACCGACGACGCCGCCGAGGAGCCCGCCGCCGGCAGCCACGGCTCCGACGTCACCCTCAGCGGGTCGCTCGGCGCGCAGATGCTGCTCTGGGAGACCGCCACCGCGGTCGCCGGTCGGCTGCTGGGGATCAACCCGTTCGACCAGCCCGACGTCGAGAGCGCCAAGAAGGCCGCCCGGTCGATGCTCGAGGGCGAGCCGGACCGCACCCCGCCGCTGTTCACCGACGGACCGGTCGAGGTCCGCGTGCTGGGCGAGGGCTGGGCCGACGGCGCCGGATCCCTCACCGAGGCGGTCGAGGCGTTGCTGCGCGAGCTCGACCCCGACCAGGGCTACGTCGCCGTGATGGCCTACCTCGACCGGCTCCGGCACGCCGACCTCGCGGGCTCCCGGCGGACCCTGGCCGTGCGCACGAAGCGGCCGGTCACCTTCGGGTGGGGTCCCCGGTTCCTGCACTCGACCGGTCAGCTGCACAAGGGCGGTCCCGCGGTGGGGGTCTACCTCCAGGTCACCGCCGAGCCCGACCCCGACCTCGGCGTACCCGGCCGCGACTACACCTTCGGCCGGCTCATCGCCGCCCAGGCGGCGGGCGACGCGCAGGTGCTCGCCGACCACGGCCGCCCGGTGCTGCGGGTGCACCTCACCGACGTCGACGCCGGGCTCGCCGCCCTGCAGGAGGCGCTGGCATGAACGAAGGGGATCCCTTCGACAACCCGTTGCGTGACCCGCAGGACCGCCGGCTCCCCCGGATCGCCGGTCCCTGCGGCCTGGTGATCTTCGGTGTCACCGGCGACCTGTCCCGCAAGAAGCTGATGCCCGCGGTCTACGACCTGGCCAGCCGCGGCCTGCTGCCGCCGGGGTTCTCCCTGGTCGGCTTCGCCCGGCGCGACTGGGCCGACCAGGACTTCGCGCAGATCGTGCACGACTCGGTCAAGGAGCATGCCCGCACCGAGTTCCGCGAGGAGGTCTGGCAGCAGCTCGCCGAGGGCATCCGCTTCGTGCAGGGCGACTTCAACGACGACGTCGCCTTCGACGCGCTCCGGCAGACCATCCTCGACCTCGACCGGGTCCGCGGCACCGGCGGCAACCACGCGTTCTACCTGTCCATCCCGCCGAAGTTCTTCTCCGACGTGATCGGCCAGCTCAAGGAGCACGGCCTCGCGGAGCAGGGCCAGGACAGCTGGCGGCGGGTCGTGGTCGAGAAGCCGTTCGGGTCCAACCTGCAGACCGCGCGCGAGCTCAACGCCGTGGTCTCCGAGGTGTTCCCGTCGGGGTCGGTCTTCCGCATCGACCACTACCTCGGCAAGGAGACGGTCCAGAACATCCTGGCGATGCGCTTCGCCAACGCCATGTTCGAGCCGATCTGGAACTCCAACTACGTCGACCACGTGCAGATCACCATGGCCGAGGACATCGGCATCGGTGGCCGCGCGGGCTACTACGACGGCATCGGCGCCGCCCGTGACGTGATCCAGAACCACCTGATCCAGCTGATGGCGCTGATCGCGATGGAGGAGCCGACGGCGTTCGACGCCCGCAGCCTGCGCATCGAGAAGCAGAAGGTCCTCCGGTCCGTGGTGCTCCCCCGCCGCCTCGACCTCGCCACCGCCCGCGGCCAGTACGTCGAGGGCTGGGCCGGCGGCGTCAAGGTGCCCGGCTACCTCGACGAGCAGGACATCCCGAAGTCGTCCCACACCGAGACCTACGCCGCGATCACGCTCAACGTCGAGAACCGGCGCTGGGCCGGGGTGCCGTTCTACCTGCGGCACGGCAAGCGCCTGGGCCGGCGGGTCACCGAGGTGGCCGTGGTCTTCAAGCGGGCACCGCACCTGCCGTTCAGCGCCACCTCCACCGAGGAGCTGACGCACAACGCGCTGGTGATCCGGGTGCAGCCCGACGAGGGCGTCACGATGCGCTTCGGCTCCAAGGTGCCCGGCACCGCGATGGAGATCCGCGACGTCAACATGGACTTCGCCTACGGCGGCTCGTTCACCGAGTCCAGCCCCGAGGCCTACGAGCGGCTGATCCTCGACGTCCTGCTCGGTGAGCCGCCGCTCTTCCCCCGCCACGAGGAGGTCGAGCTCTCCTGGAAGATCCTCGACCCGGTCGTGGAGTACTGGGCCGAGCACGGCAAGCCCGACACCTACGAAGCCGGCACCTGGGGCCCGGCCTCGGCCGACAAGATGCTCGCCCGCGACGGGCGCGTCTGGAGGAGGCCCTAGATGATCGAGATCCCCGACACCACCAGCAGCGGGATCGCCGCGGAGTTCCTCCGGGCCCGCCGCCGGGCCGGCAGCCCCGCGATGGGCATGGTGATGACGCTGGTCTTCGTCGTCGACGAGGAGTACGCCGACGTGGCGATGGACAACGCCCGGTCGGCCTCCCGCGAGCACCCGGCCCGGGTGCTCGGGGTGATCCTCGGCGACGGGCGCGGCGCCGCCCGCGTGGACGCGCAGGTCGGCATCGGCTCCGGCTGGACCGGCGAGACCGCGATGATCCGGCTGTCCGGCGCGGTCACCAAGCACCCCGAGTCGGTGGTGCTGCCGCTGCTGCTGCCCGACTCCCCCGTGGTCGTCTGGTGGCCCGCCAAGGCGCCGGCCGACCCGGCCGCCGACCCGCTCGGCAAGCTCGCCCGTCGCCGGATCACCGACGCGGCCGCCGTACCCACGGGCAAGGCGAAGGCGATGCTGACCCAGTGCCACGCCTACGCGCCGGGCAACACCGACCTGGCCTGGACGCGGATCACCACCTGGCGGGCGCTGCTCGCCGCCGCGCTCGACCAGAACCGCGGCAAGGTCACCTCGGCCTCCGTCAGCGCCGAGCGGATCAGCCCCAGCGCCGACCTGCTCTCCGCGTGGCTCGCCGACCGGCTCAAGGTGCCGGTCACCCGGCACAGCTCCGACGGCCCCGGGATCACCCGGGTGGTGATGTCCACCCGCCAGGGCGACATCGCCATCGTCCGCACCGACGGCAAGCTCGCCACGCTGTCCTCGCCGGGCGACCCCGACCGTCCGGTGGCGCTGAAGCGGCGCGAGCTCGACGAGCTGCTGTCCGAGGAGCTGCGCCGGCTCGACCCCGACGACGTCTACGCCCGCACCGTCAAGCGGATGGCCAAGACCGCCCGCGACGCGGCGAAGGCGAAGGCCTGACGTGGCCGGCCCCGCCGAGGTCGTGGTCCACGCCGACGCGGCCACGCTCGCCCGCCACGTCGCCGGGGCGCTGCTGGACCTCCTCGAGCAGCGGCAGGCAGCCGGGGAGGTCCCCGCGATCTGCCTGACCGGCGGCACGATCGCCGACGCGCTGCACCGCGAGGTGGCGCGCCAGACCGTCTCCCGCAACGTCGACTGGCGGCGGGTGGAGCTGTGGTGGGGCGACGAGCGCTACGTCCCCGCCGACAGCCGGGACCGCAACGCCGGCCAGGCGCGCGCCGCGCTGCTCGACCACGTCGACCTCGACCCCGACCTCGTGCACGAGATGCCCGCCTCGGACGCCGGGTACGCCGACGTGGCGGCCGCCGCGGCGGCCTTCTCCGCCGACGTCCGCAGCCACGGCCGGGGCGGCTTCGACCTGGTCATGCTCGGGATCGGCCCCGACGGGCACGTCGCGTCGCTGTTCCCCGGCCACCCCCAGCTCGACGTGGACGACATCGCCCTGCCGGTCACCGACTCACCGAAGCCGCCCCCGGAGCGGATCACGTTCACGTTCCCGGCGCTCAACCGCACACGACAGGTGTGGTTCCTCGCCTCGGGCGCGGGCAAGGCGGAGGCGGTGGCGCGGGCCCTGGCCGGCGCCGACCTCCACGAGATCCCCGCGACCGGTGTCAGCGGGGAGGAGCGCACCGTGTGGTTCCTCGACGCCGACGCCGCCGTCCAGACCCGATTCGTCCGTCCTGACCCCGCCTGCGGCGGACGCACGATCGCGGACGAATCGGGGTGGTCGTCAGAAGACGATCTCGCCCTTCTTGCGCTTGTCGCGCAGGGACTGGATGGCCTCGTCGAGGATCTCCTCGGCCTCCTTGTCGGAGCGGCGCTCCTTCACGTAGGCGAGGTGCGTCTTGTAGGGCTCGATCTTCGGCGGCGGCGGAGGGTTCTCCGAGTCCAGGCTCGCCGGGAGTCCGCAGCGGGGGCAGTCCCAGGACTCCGGGATGGTGGCCTCCACCGCGAAGGTGATCACGGACTCGTGCTCGTGCGCACAGAAGTAGACGACCCGCTGACGAGGAGCAGCCTCGCCGCGTTCGGCCTCGCCCATCGGTCCGGCACCCACACGGCTGCCGCGGATGGCATTACCACCACCTGCCACGCTTCTGACTCCTGTCGGGGGTTACGAGTCGGACTAGCTGCCGGCCTTGAGCAGCAGACCCAGAGCGATGATGCACGCCGCCCAGATCAGTGCCGTGCCGACCGTGATCCGGTCCAGGTTGCGTTCTGCCACCGAGGAGCCGCCCAGCCCGCTGGAGACACCTCCGCCGAACATGTCGGAGAGCCCGCCGCCCCGGCCCTTGTGCAGGAGGACCAGCAGGATCAGCAGCAGGCTGGAGAGGATCAGCAGCACGGTGAAGGTGATAACCACGGTGAGAAAGCCTAACTCACGAAGGAGGGATCAGATGACCGGCATGTCGTAGAAACGACAGATGCCGCCGAACTCGTCGGCCTGGAGGCTCGCGCCGCCGACCAGGCAGCCGTCCACGTCGGGCTTCTCCATGATGCCGGCGACGTTGGCTGCCTTGACCGAGCCGCCGTAGAGGATGCGCAGCGCGGCGGCGGTCTCGTCGCCGTGGACCTCCGCGACCCGGGCCCGGATCGCGCCGCAGACCTCCTGCGCGTCGTCGGGGGTGGCCACCTCGCCGGTGCCGATCGCCCAGACGGGCTCGTAGGCCACGACCAGCTCGGCCACCTGGGCGGCGCTCAGTCCCGCGAGCGAGCCGTCCACCTGCGCGAGCGTGTGCTCGACGTGGCGGCCCTCCTTGCGGACCTCGAGCCCCTCGCCGACGCAGACGATCGGCGTCATCTTCGCGGCCACCGCCTTCTTGGCCTTGGCGTTGACGACCTCGTCGGTCTCCTGGTGGTACTCGCGCCGCTCGGAGTGGCCGACCACGACGTAGGAGCAGCCCAGCTTGGCCAGCATCCCCGCGGAGATCTCGCCGGTGTAGGCGCCCTCGTCCTGGGTGGAGACGTCCTGCGCGCCGTACTTGATCTCCAGCCGGTCGCCGTCGACGAGCGTCTGCACGCTGCGCAGGTCGGTGAACGGCGGGACCACGACGACCTCGACCTTGGCGTAGTCGTGCTTCTTGTCCGAGAGCGTCCAGGCGAGCTTCTGCACCAGGACGATGGCCTCCTGGTGGTTGAGGTTCATCTTCCAGTTGCCGGCCATCAGCGGGACGCGCGTGTGCTTCGCCATGAGGGTTCCTCTTCGTGTCGTGGTCGCGGCACGCCCGTCAGCGGGCGGTGCCGGCCACCGGGGTGGTCAGGAGAGTACGTCGATGCCGGGCAGCGGCTTGCCCTCGAGGTACTCGAGGCTCGCCCCGCCGCCCGTGGAGATGTGGCCGAAGGCGGCCTCGTCGAAGCCGAGCTGGCGCACGGCGGCCGCGGAGTCGCCGCCGCCGACCACGGTGAGGCCGTCCGCGTCGACGAGCGCCTGGGCCACGGCGCGGGTGCCGCCGGCGAAGGCGTCGAACTCGAACACGCCCATCGGGCCGTTCCAGAACACCGTGCGCGCGTCGGCCAGGGCCGCCGCGAACGCCTTGGCGGACTCGGGGCCGATGTCGAGGCCGAGCTGGTCGGCCGGGATCTGGTCGGCCGGCACCACGGTGGCCGGGGAGTCGGCCTTGAACTCCGGCGCCACCACCACGTCGGTCGGCAGGACCAGGTCGACGCCGGCCTCCTCCGCCCGGCGCATGTAGTCCCGGCAGGTGTCGAGCTGGTCCTCCTCGAGCAGGCTCTTGCCGACCTCGTGGCCCTGGGCCTTGAGGAAGGTGAACACCATGCCGCCGCCGATGAGGAGCCGGTCGGCCTTGCCGAGCAGGTTGTCGATGACGCCGAGCTTGTCGGAGACCTTGGAGCCGCCGAGGACGACCGCGTAGGGCCGCTCGGGGTCCTCGGTGAGCCGCTTGAGCACGTCGATCTCCGCGGCGACCAGGTCGCCCATCGCGGACGGCAGCCGCTCGGCGACGTCGTAGACCGACGCCTGCTTGCGGTGCACGACCCCGAAGCCGTCGCTGACGAACGCGTCGGCCAGACCGGCCAGCTGGTCGGCGAACGCACCGCGCTCGGCGTCGTCCTTGCTGGTCTCGCCCGGGTTGAACCGGACGTTCTCCAGCAGCGCGACCTGACCGTCCGCGAGACCGGCCACGGCGGAGGAGGCGGACTCCCCCACCGTGTCGGTCGCGAACGCGACGTCCTGGCCGAGCAGCTCACCGAGACGTTCGGCCACCGGCGCCAGGGTGTACGCCGGGTCCGGCGCGCCCTTGGGCCGGCCGAGGTGCGCGGTCACGACCACCCGGGCGCCGGCGTCGACCAGCTTCTGGATGGTCGGGACGCTGGCCCGGATCCGGCCGTCGTCGGTGATGGTCGAGCCGTCCAGCGGCACGTTGAGGTCGGACCGGACCAGCACACGCTTGCCGCGGAGGTCGCCCAGGTCGTCGATGTGCTTCATCGCAGCGTCGGTCGCCGGCCGGCGCTCAGAGGCTGGAGCCGACGTGGGTGATCAGGTCGGCGAGGCGGTTGGAGTAGCCCCACTCGTTGTCGTACCAGCCGACGACCTTGACCTGGTTGCCGATCACCTTGGTCAGCCCCGCGTCGAAGATGCAGGAGCTGGGGTCGGTGACGATGTCGGCGGAGACGATCGGGTCCTCGGTGTACTTCAGGAAGCCCTTGAGCGCACCCTCGGCCGCGGCCTTCACCGCGGCGTTGACCTCCTCGACCGTGGTCTCGCGGCCGGCCTCGAAGGTGAGGTCGGTGGCGGAGCCGGTCGGGATCGGCACCCGGAGGGCGTAGCCGTCGAGCTTGCCCTTGAGCTCGGGCATGACCAGGCCGATGGCCTTGGCGGCGCCGGTCGAGGTCGGGACGATGTTGAGCGCGGCCGCCCGGGCGCGACGGAGGTCCTTGTGCGGGGCGTCCTGGAGGTTCTGGTCCTGCGTGTAGGCGTGGATGGTCGTCATCAGGCCCTTGACGATGCCGAACTCGTCGTGGAGGGCCTTCGCCATCGGTGCGAGGCAGTTGGTGGTGCACGACGCGTTGGAGATGATCGTGTGCTGGTCGGCGTCGTAGTCGGCGTGGTTGACGCCCATCACGATGGTGATGTCCTCGTTGGAGGCCGGCGCCGAGATGATGACCTTCTTGGCGCCGCCGTCGACGTGCGCGCGCGCCTTGGTCGCGTCGGTGAAGAAGCCGGTCGACTCGACGACCACGTCGACACCGAGGTCGCCCCACGGCAGCGCGGCCGGGTCCTTCTCGGCGAGGATCTTCAGCGTGCGGTCGCCCACCTTGATGCCGCCGTCGACGACGGAGACGTCCTCGGGGAAGCGGCCCAGGATCGAGTCGTACTTCAGCAGGTGCGCCATCGTCTTGAGGTCACCCAGGTCGTTGGCGGCGACGATCTCGATGTCGGCGCCGGAGGCCTGGACGGCCCGGAAGAAGTTGCGGCCGATCCGGCCGAAGCCGTTGATACCCACGCGAACGGTCACTGTCTGTTGCTCCTCGCTAGCTCTTCGACGGGCACGACCTGACCCCGGGGGTCACGCAGGGGACGGTCTCGGACCCGACCCTACCCCCCGCGGGCGGAGGCATCGCACCGGTCGTCCGTCGTACGTGCGGGTAACAACCCGGGTGGGTTGGCTACTGCTGCTCGGCGAGCATCTCCGGCGTCAGGCTCGACTCGGTGTCGGGGATGCCGAGGTCCTGGGCCTTCTTGTCGGCCATGGCGAGCAGGCGGCGGATGCGCCCGGCGATGGCGTCCTTGGTGAGCGGCGGCTCGTGGAGCTGGCCGAGCTCCTCCAGCGACGCCTGCTTGTGCTCGAGCCGCAGGTCGCCGGCCAGCTTGAGGTGGTCGGGGACCTCGTCGCCGAGGATCTCCAGAGCCCGCTCGACCCGGGCGCCGGCGGCGACCGCGGCGCGGGCCGAACGGCGCAGGTTGGCGTCGTCGAAGTTGGCCAGCCGGTTGGCGGTGGCCCGGACCTCGCGCCGCATCCGGCGCTCCTCCCAGGCCATCAGCGACTCGTGGGCACCCAGACGGGTCAGCAGCGCGCCGATCGCGTCGCCGTCGCGGATCACCACCCGGTCGACCCCGCGGACCTCGCGCGCCTTGGCGGCGATGCCCAGGCGGCGGGCCGCGCCGACCAGGGCGAGGGCGGCCTCGGGACCGGGGCAGGTCACCTCGAGGGCGGACGAGCGGCCGGGCTCGGTCAGCGAGCCGTGGGCGAGGAAGGCACCGCGCCAGGCGGCGACGGCGTCGCAGCCGGCGCCGGAGACGACCTGCGGGGGCAGGCCGCGGACCGGGCGGCCGCGGTTGTCGAGCAGTCCGGTCTGCCGGGCGAGCGCCTCACCGTCCCGCACGACGCGGACGACGTAGCGGCTGCCCTTGCGGATGCCGTTGCCGGAGACCATCACCACGTCGGAGCTGTGGCCGTAGATCTCGGCGATGTCCTTGCGGAGGCGGCGGGCGGCGGCGCCGGTGTCGAGCTCGGCCTCCACCACGATGCGGCCGCTCACGATGTGCAGCCCGCCCGCGAAGCGGAGCATCGACGACACCTCGGACTTGCGACAACAGGACTTCGTTACGTGCGTGCTGGCCAGTTCAGCCTTCACCTGTGCCGTCATCGCCATGCGTCCGATCCTGCCACGTGTTGAGCCTTTCCCCGAACCCTCGAGAGGGTGACGCCCCCCTCGTCTGGAGGACGCGGCACACCCTATGCCTGCCTCATGATTCCCGCATAGGCATCGGCCAACTTGCTCGGGTCGTGACGGGGGGAGCCGTCGTCGACGGCCACGTCGGCGACCACCAGCTCGGCGCCCAGACCGGCCGCGACCTTGCGCAGCGCCTCCTCGTCGGTCATCGCCCGCTCGTCGACCAGGACGACGTCGATCCGCAGGTCAGGCGCGTGCGCCAGCAGCACCTCGAGGTGCCGCTCGGGACTGAAACCGTCGGTCTCCCCCGTCTGCGGCTCCAGGTTGAGCGTCACCACGGTGCGGGCCTTCGTCGCCGTCAGGGCGTCGCGCAGCTCGGGCACGAGCAGGTGCGGGATCACGCTGGTGAACCACGAGCCGGGGCCGAGCACCACCCAGTCGGCGGCGCGCACCGCGGCGAGCGCCTCGGGACAGGCCGGCGGGTCCTGCGGCTCGAGCTGGACCGAGCTCACCCGGCCGGCGGTGGAGGCGACCTCGACCTGGCCGCGGACCAGGGTGGTCGCCCACGGGTCGATGGCGTCCAGCCCCACCACCTGGGCGGTGATGTCGATCGGGCTCACGGACATCGGCAGCACCCGGCCCTCGGCGCCGAGCAGCCGGCCGACCCAGTCGAGCCCCTCGACGTGGCCGCCGAGCAGCTCCCAGAGCGCGACGATGAGCAGGTTGCCGACCGCGTGGTCGTGCATCTCCCCCGCGCTGCGGAACCGGTGCTGGAGCACCCGCGCCCAGGTCTGGCCCCAGTCGTCGTCGCCGCAGAGGGCGGCCAGTGCCATCCGCAGGTCGCCCGGTGGCAGCGCGCCGAACTCGGTGCGCAGCCGACCCGAGCTGCCGCCGTTGTCGGCGACGGTGACCACCGCGGTCAGGTCGCGTACGACGTGGCGGAGCGCGGACAGGGAGGCGGCGAGGCCGTGCCCGCCGCCGAGCGCCACCGCGCGGGCGTCGAGACGGGTGTCGGGCGTCGACGGGACGCCCACGTCACTCCCGCCCGAGGTCACGGTGGACCGCCCGGCTGTCGAGCCCAGGGCCGCTCAGCCGCCGCGCGATCTCCTCGGTCATCGCCACGCTGCGGTGCTTTCCGCCCGTGCAGCCCACGGCGACGGTCATGAACCGCTTGCCCTCCCGGAGGTAGCCCGGGACCACGGTGCGGAGCAGCTCGACGTACTCGGTGAGGAACTCCTCCGCGCCCGGCTGGCCGGTGACGTAGGCGGCGACCGCGCCGTCGCGGCCGGTCAGGTGGCGCAGGTCGGGCACCCAGTAGGGGTTCGGCAGGAACCGCATGTCGGCGACCAGGTCGGCGTCGACCGGGATGCCGTACTTGAAGCCGAAGCTGACGATGGTCGCCCTCATCGACGTGGTCTGCTCGGTGCCGAACGCCTCGGCGACCTTGTCGGTGAGCTGGTGGACGTTGAGCCCGGAGGTGTCGATCACCAGGTCGGCGTCGGCCCGCAGGTCGCCGAGGACCACCCGCTCACGGCGCAGGCCGTCGAGGAGCCGGCCGCCCTCCTGCAGCGGGTGCGGGCGCCGCGCCGCCTCCTGGCGGCGGACCAGCACGTCGTCGTTGCAGTCGAGGTAGAGCAGCGAGGTGCGCCGCCCGGTCGTCCGTCGGGCGATCACCTCCTGGAGGCCGGCGAAGAACGAGCCGGAGCGCACGTCGACCACCACCGCGATCGGCTGGAGCTGGCCGCGGGTCTCGTCGACCAGGCGGACCACGTCGGGCACCAGCTGGGGCGGCAGGTTGTCCACGACGTAGAAGCCGAGGTCCTCGAGCTCCTTGGCGGCGGTGCTGCGGCCGGCGCCGGTCATCCCGGTGACGACGACCAGCTCACCGCGCTCGTCGGCCTGCTCGGGGCCCGGACTGCGCGGCGACAGGGACGGGGTCTCGGACACGCCTACTCCTCCTCGCTGATCGATGATCTCGCCGGTGGCGGTGTTGACGCTCACCTGGCCGCGGGAGCGACCGGGCTGGGCGGCGAGCGCCGCCACGATGGCGTCGGCCGTGCGCGGGCCGATGCCCGGCACCGCGGCGATCTCGTCCACTGTGGCAGCCCGCAGCTTCTTCAGCGAGCCGAACTGCCGCAGCAGGCTCTTGCGCCGGACCTCGCCGAGGCCGGGCACGTCGTCGAGCACGCTCTCCACCATGCTCTTGGAGCGGCGTGAGCGGTGGTGGGTGATCGCGAACCGGTGTGCCTCGTCGCGGACCCGCTGGAGGAGGTAGAGGCCCTCGCTGCTGCGCGGCAGGATGACCGGGTCCTCCTGCCCGGGCAGCCAGACCTCCTCCAGCCGCTTGGCGAGACCGCAGACCGGGACGTCGTCGATGCCGAGCTCGTCGAGCGCCCGCTGCGCCGCCGCGACCTGGGGCGGGCCGCCGTCGACGACCAGCAGGCCGGGCGCGTAGGCGAACTTGCGCGGCCGGCCGGTGTCGGGGTCGACCAGGGCGGGTCCCTCGGCGTCGCCCTCGCTCAGCCCGTCGAGGTCGGGCATCTCGGCCCGCTCGTCGAGCAGCCGGCGGAACCGGCGGGTGATCACCTCGTGCATCGACGCCACGTCGTTCTGGCCCTCGACGCCGCGGATCACGAAGCGGCGGTACTCACCCTTGCGGGCCAGGCCGTCCTCGAACACCACCATCGAGCCGACCACCTCGGTGCCCTGGAGGTTGGAGATGTCGAAGCACTCGATGCGCAGCGGGGCCGACGGCAGCCCCAGCGCCACCTGGATCTCCTCCAGCGCCCGGTTGCGGGTGGTCAGGTCGCTGGCGCGCTTGGTCTTGTGCAGGCCGAGCGCCTGGAGCGCGTTGCGCGCGACGGTCTCCAGGAGCGCCTTCTTGTCCCCGCGCTGCGGCACCCGGATCGCCACCTTGGCGCCGCGGAGGTCGCTGAGCCACTGCTCGAGCGCCTCGTGGTCGTCGGGCAGCGCCGGGACGAGCACCTCCCGCGGGATGGCGTCGCCGGACTCGTCGGCGTAGAGCTGCTGGAGGAACCCGTGCACGAGGCCCGCGGTGTCGGCGTCGTCGACCTTGTCGGCCACCCAGCCGCGCTGGCCACGGACCCGGCCACCGCGGACGATGAAGATCTGGACCGCGACCTCGAGCGGGTCCTCGGACACCGCGATCACGTCGGCGTCGGTGCCGTCGCCGAGCACCACGGCCTGCTTCTCCAGCGCCCGGTTGAGGGCGCCGATGTCGTCGCGCAGCCGGGCGGCGCGTTCGTAGTCCTGGTCGGCCGAGGCGGCGTACATCTGCTTCTCGATCCGCTTGACGAAGCCCGCCGTCTGGCCGCCCATGAAGTCGCAGAAGTCGTCGACGATCGCGCGGTGCTCCTCGGCCGAGACCCGGTCGACGCACGGGGCCGAGCACTTGCCGATGTAGCCGAGCAGGCACGGCCGGCCGATCTGTGCGGAGCGCTTGAACACGCCGTTGGAGCACGAGCGCATCGGGAACACCCGCAGCAGCAGGTCGACGGTCTCGCGGATCGCCCAGGCGTGGGAGTAGGGACCGAAGTAGCGCACGCCCTTGCGCTTGGCACCGCGCCCCACCATGACGCGGGGGTACTCCTCGTTGAGGGTGACCGCGAGCCAGGGGTAGGACTTGTCGTCGCGGTACTTCACGTTGAACCGCGGGTCGTACTCCTTGATCCAGGAGTACTCCAGCTGGAGCGCCTCGACCTCGGTGCCGACCACGGTCCACTCCACGCTCGCGGCGGTGGTCACCATCGTCTGGGTGCGCGGGTGCAGACCGCCGAGGTCCTGGAAGTACGACGTCAGCCGGGAGCGGAGGTTCTTGGCCTTGCCGACGTAGACGACGCGGCCCTGCGGGTCACGGAACCGGTAGACGCCCGGCGAGGTCGGGATCGAGCCCTGGGCAGGGCGGTACGTCGAGGGGTCGGGCACGGTCCAACCCTACGCAGGGCCGGGGACGGTTCAGGCGAGGGTGATCTCGCCGCCCTTGACCGTGATCTGGACCTCCTCGAGCGGCGAGGTCGCCGGGCCGTTCTCGACCGAGCCGTCCTCGATCGAGAACTTGCTGCCGTGGCAGTCGCAGTTGATCGTGCCGTCGGCCACCGAGGCGACGATGCAGCCCTGGTGGGTGCACACCGCGGTGAACGCCTTGAACTCGCCGTCGGCGGGCTGGGTCACCACGACCTTCTGCTCGGGGAACACGGTGCCGCCCCCGGAGGGGATGTCCGCGGTCGCCGCGAGGTCGCCCGAGGCGCCCCCGCCGACGCGCGACGAGCCGCCGGACGCCGCGCCGCCTCCGCAGGCCGCGAGCACCGGCAGTGCCAGCCCGCCCACCGCGGCGCCGCGCATCACGCCCCGGCGGCTGACGTCGTGGCCGGAGGCGGACACAGGCGTCGGCGCGGCCGGGGGCTGGGTCTCGTGCTCGGTGGCCATGCCGGATCCCTTCGCGTGATCGATCGGTTGAAGATCACACTAGCCAGCCGGGGTCCTCGATGGCTGAGAGCACCCTGAGACTCAGGCCTTCTTGCGGGCGGCCTTCTTGGTCGTGGTCCTGGCGGCAGCCGCCTTCTTCGCGGTCGCCTTCCTGGCCGGGGCCTTCCGCGCGGCCGTCTTGGTCGCCGGCTTCGCGGTCGCGGCGGCCGCGGTCGTCTTGCGCCGGCGCGGGGCGGAGCGCACCGAGGTGCCTTCGAGCAGCGGCGCGAGGAACTGGCCGGTGAAGCTCTCGGGCGGTGGCCGCGACCTGCTCGGGCGTGCCCTCGGCGACCACCAGGCCGCCGCGGTTGCCGCCCTCCGGGCCCATGTCGACGATCCAGTCGGCGGTCTTGATCACGTCGAGGTTGTGCTCGATCACCAGCACGGTGTTGCCCTGGTCGACCAGGCGGCCGAGCACGATCAGCAGCTTGCGGATGTCCTCGAAGTGCAGACCGGTGGTCGGCTCGTCGAGGACGTAGACCGTGCGGCCGGTCGAGCGCTTCTGCAGCTCCGTGGACAGCTTGACCCGCTGGGCCTCGCCGCCCGACAGGGTCGGCGCGGGCTGGCCCGAGCCGGACGTAGCCGAGACCGACGTCGCACAGCGTCTGCATGTGCCGGGCGATCGCGGGGATGGCGGCGAAGAAGTCGACCGCCTCCTCGATCGGCATGTCGAGGACCTCGGCGATCGTCTTGCCCTTGTAGTGGACCTCGAGCGTCTCGCGGTTGTAGCGGGCGCCGTGGCAGACCTCGCACGGGACGTAGACGTCGGGCAGGAAGTTCATCTCGATCTTGATCGTGCCGTCGCCGGAGCACGCCTCGCAGCGGCCGCCCTTGACGTTGAACGAGAACCGGCCCTGCTGGTAGCCGCGCACCTTCGCCTCGGGGGTGTTGGCGAACAGCTTGCGGACGTGGTCGAACACGCCGGTGTAGGTGGCGGGGTTGGACCGCGGGGTGCGGCCGATCGGGCCCTGGTCGACGTGGATCACCTTGTCGACGTGGTCGAGGCCCTCGATCCGGCGGTGCCGGCCGGGCACGGTGCGGGCGTTGTAGATCTGCTTGGCCAGCGAGGTGTAGAGGATGTCGTTGACCAGCGTCGACTTGCCGGAGCCGGACACGCCGGTGACCGCCGTGAAGACCCCCAGCGGGAACTTCACGTCGAT
Source organism: uncultured Actinomycetota bacterium (assembly GCA_963698315.1). Taxonomy (GTDB): domain Bacteria; phylum Actinomycetota; class Actinomycetes; order Propionibacteriales; family Nocardioidaceae; genus Nocardioides_B. The sequence continues at coordinate 766,596 of CAVOQH010000006.1, read as the reverse complement.
GTCGCGGAGGTTGTGCTCCTTGGCGCCGCGGACGACCAGCTCGCGGCCCGGCGTGCGCGGGCGGCGTACGTCGGGGACCGGGATCTGCTTGCGACCGGAGAGGTAGAGGCCGGTCAGCGAGTCGTGGTGCTCGAGCAGCTCGGGGACCGTGCCGGAGACGACGACCTGGCCGCCGTGCTCCCCCGCCCCGGGGCCGATGTCGACCACCCAGTCGGCCACCTTGATGGTGTCCTCGTCGTGCTCGACCACGATCAGGGTGTTGCCGAGGTCCTTGAGCCGGACCAGCGTCTCGATCAGCCGGTGGTTGTCGCGCTGGTGCAGACCGATCGACGGCTCGTCGAGGACGTAGAGGACACCGACCAGGCCGGCCCCGATCTGGGTGGCGAGCCGGATGCGCTGGGCCTCGCCGCCCGACAGCGACCCCGAGGGCCGGTCGAGGGAGAGGTAGTCGAGGCCGACGTCGAGCAGGAAGTTGAGCCGCTCCTGGATCTCCTTGAGCACCCGCTCGGCGATCTGCCGCTCACGCGCGGAGAGCTCCAGGCCACGCAGGAAGTCGGCGGTCTCGTTGATCGGCAGCGCGCAGACCTCGGCGATGTTCTTCCCGCCGAGGGTGACCGCCATCGAGACCGGCTTGAGGCGCGAGCCCTGGCAGGTCGGGCACGGCACCTCGCGCATGAAGCCCTCGAAGCGCTCGCGGCTGGTGTCGGACTCGGCCTCGCGGTGCCGGCGCTCGATGTAGGGCCGGACGCCCTCGAAGGCGGTGTAGTAGGACCGCTGGCGGCCGTAGCGGTTGGTGTGCCGCACGTGCACCTTGGTGGAGTGCCCCTCGAGGATCGACTTCCGCGCCTTGGCCGGGAGGTCCTCCCAGGGCGTGTTGAGGTCGAAGCCGAGCTCGTCGCCGAGCGCGCTGAGGATGCGCAGGAAGTAGTCGGAGACGTGCGCCCCCGACCACGGCCCGATCACGCCCTCGCCGAGGGTCTGGGACGGGTCGGAGATGACCAGCTCGGGGTCGACCTCCATCCGGGTGCCCAGGCCGTGGCAGGCCGGACAGGCGCCGAACGGCGAGTTGAACGAGAACGACCTCGGCTCGAGGTCGTCGGTGTCGATGGGGTGCTCGTTGGGGCAGGCCATCTTCTCGGAGAAGCGCAGCTCGCGACCCGGGTCCTTGGCGGGCAGGTCGACGAAGTCGAAGACCACCAGCCCGCTGGCCAGGCCGAGCGCGGTCTCGACGGAGTCGGTGAGCCGGCGCTTGCTCGACGCCTTGACCGCGAGCCGGTCGACGACCACCTCGATGGTGTGCTTCTTCTGCTTGTCGAGCTTGGGCGGCTCGGTCAGCGGGTAGGTCTCGCCGTTGACGCGCGCCCGGGAGAACCCCTGGGTCTGGAGCTGGCGGAACAGGTCGACGTACTCGCCCTTGCGCCCGCGGATGACCGGGGCGAGCACCTGGAAGCGCGCGCCCTCCTCGAGGGCGAGGACGCGGTCGACGATCTGCTGCGGGGTCTGCCGGGAGATCGGGGCGCCGCAGGTCGGGCAGTGCGGGCGGCCGGCCCGGGCGTAGAGCAGGCGGAGGTAGTCGTAGACCTCGGTGATCGTGCCGACGGTCGAGCGGGGGTTCTTCGAGGTCGACTTCTGGTCGATCGACACCGCCGGCGAGAGCCCCTCGATGAAGTCGACGTCGGGCTTGTCCATCTGGCCGAGGAACTGGCGGGCGTAGGCCGACAGCGACTCGACGTAGCGGCGCTGGCCCTCGGCGAAGATCGTGTCGAACGCCAGGCTCGACTTGCCGGAGCCGGACAGGCCGGTGAAGACGATGAGCGCGTCGCGCGGGAGGTCGAGGGAGACGTCCTTGAGGTTGTGCTCCCGGGCGCCCCGGATGATCAGCTGGTCAGCCACGAGTGGTCCTCTGCAGGTGCGGCGTGCGCGGGCCGGTCAGCCGGCTGCGTTCGAACACGTGTTCGCCATGATAACGGTCGGAGGCAAGGTGGCGCACCCGCCGTCTTGGTCGCTGGAAGGCGCCCGCCGGGCAGTGTTGGATGGGTCACATGCGCACCTCCGGCACCTCGACACCGTTCCCCGATCTCGACGAGATACTCCACGCCACCGCACGCTATCTGGGAGCACTGACAGTTCTCGACGAGAGCGCCCTGGCGGCCCCCTCGGCGCTGCCCGGCTGGACCCGGGCGCACGTCGTCGCGCACCTGTCCCGCAACGCCGACGCCTTCACCCGCGTGCTGGTCCGGACGGCTGCGGGAGAGCCCGCCTCGATGTACGACTCCTCGGAGTCGCGGGACCACGACATCGAGGAGACCGTGCGCGCCCATGACGCCCGGGGCCTGGTCGAGGACGCCCAGGCGTCGTCCCGCCGCCTCGAGGACGCGGCGGCGTCGTACGACGGCCCCGCCGACGCGGCCTACACGCGCCTCCCCGGCGAGGCGGCGTCCCTGCCGGTCGGCACGGTGGTCCCCCGGCGCCGCACCGAGCTCGAGGTGCACCACGCCGACCTGCTGCTCGACTACCGGCCCGCGGAGTGGCCGGAGGAGTTCAGCCGGGACGTGGTGGGCCGCCGGATGGAGGAGCTCGGCCTCGACGGGCCGTCGATGGTGCTGTCGTCGACCGACGTCGACGGGCTGTGGAAGCTCGGCTCCGGACCGGGCCCGGAGATCACCGGCACCGTCGGCGATCTGGCCTGGTGGCTGGTCGGGCGCGGCGGGGGCGTCGGGCTAGTGTCCTCGACAGGAGAGCTGCCCCGGATCGCGAAGTGGAGGTGACCCGATGAGCTACCACGGCCGGGTGAAGCCGGGCGGGCCGAGCGAGGTCCGCGAGCTGAAGGACCTGATGATCACCAAGTTCGCGGTGAGCGACATGGCCAACAACGTCTACCTGCTGCGCTGCCGCCGCACCGACGAGCAGGTGCTGATCGACGCCGCCGACGACGCCGGGCGCATCCTGTCCACGATCGGCTCCGACGGGCTGACCCGGGTCATCACCACGCACCAGCACTGGGACCACCACCGGGCCCTCCCCGAGGTCGTCGAGGCCACGCACGCGGAGACGGTCGCCGGCACCGAGGACGCGGCCGAGCTCCCGGTGCCGGTGGACCGCACGGTCGGCGACGGCGACACCGTCCGGGTCGGCGAGTCCACCCTCGAGGTGATCCATCTGGTCGGGCACACCCCGGGCTCGATCGCGCTGCTGTACGACGACCCGGCGGGGACGCCGCACCTGTTCACCGGCGACTCGCTGTTCCCCGGCGGCGTCGGCAAGACCGGCTCGCCCGAGGCGTTCACCTCGCTGATGGACGACGTGGAGAGCAAGGTCTTCGGCCGGCTGCCCGACGAGACCTGGTTCTACCCCGGCCACGGCGACGACTCGACCCTCGGCGCGGAGCGCCCGCACCTCGCCGAGTGGCGCGAGCGCGGCTGGTAGGACCCCGCAAAGCGGTCGTGCGGCCCACCCCTCCCGTCGGGGCGGGCGCGCGGCCGCACGCTGGTCTGGACAGGCTCGACCACCCGGGACCGGGCTCGACAGGCGTGGGCCGCACGTGGTCTCGACAGGCTCGACCACCCGGGAGCGGGTCAGCCGTTGGCCCAGATGTCCTCGAAGTTGGCGTTGTACTGCGCGAACGCGTTGGGGCCGTCCACCCGCAGCACGGTGTCGTCGCGCTTCAGGGCGCCGTCGGACCAGTTGTGCGAGCCGTTCCACACGACCTGGGACGACGGGTTGCCGGCGAAGACGCCGCTCATGAACAGCACCTTCTGGTGGGTGTGGATGCCGTCGCGGGTGCCGTAGGTCATCGGGACCTGGTTGTTCTGCAGGATCGCCTTGACCGCGCCGCCGATGCCGATGCCGTAGATGATCCGGACGTCGCAGTGGTTGCGCTTGAGCTCGGCCACCTTGCGGGCCAGCCAGATGCCACGGTCGCCGTTCCACGCGTGGTGCGAGAGCCGGACCACGGTGGCCTGGGCCTGGGTGCCGTCCGGGTTGAGCACCGGGGTGCCGTCCGGGTTCACCGCCGGGGTGCCGTAGCCGGGGGCCGCACCGAGGCAGCTGATCTGGTTGAGCTGCTGCCACATCGGGTCGGTCTCCGGCGAGACGACGGACGTGTTCGGGTAGAACTCGGTGCCGAAGCTGTTGATCCGCGCCTGGATGTACTGCTGGGTCTGGACCCGGTCGAGCTTCATCTGGTCGAAGACACCGGCGTAGGTCCAGTAGAGCGAGGGGTCGCCGACGACGGTGTAGATGTCGCTCCACTGGTTGACCGCGTTGTTGCGGGTCATGTTGTTGGAGCCGACCATGACGACGTTCTCGGCCGAGCCGGACTTGCTGAAGAGGAACACCTTCTGGTGCATGTTGCCCTTCACGCCGCGGCACGAGTCGTCGCAGAACTTCGCGAAGGAGCCGTTGCTGGTCTTGCTGCCCAGTGCGCGCACGAGCCGGTTCTCGGGGCCGAAGCGCTCGTGGTCGTTGAAGAGCATCTGCACCTTGACGCCGCGCTTGTAGGCCTTGATCAGCTTGTCGGCGGTGCCGGCCTGCGCGAAGGAGTAGACCGCCATCCGGATCGTCGAGCCCGCCGGGGCGGAGTCGATCGCCTTGTTCACGTGGCGGAAGATCGCGTACTGCTGCCAGGGCGTGCCGATCGGGCGGTTGAAGATCGCCCCGGTCACCGGGGTGTAGGTGCCGATCTTCTTGGCGGCGCGCTGGGCGTCGAGCGAGGCCGCGCCCCGGTCGGGCGCGCCGTGCACGAGGACGGCGACGCCGAGGGCGGCCACCACCACGGCCACGGTCGTACGGCGCGCGACCGACACGAGACGGACGGCGAGGTTGCGCTGCTTGTGGGGCTCCATGTCCCGGGCTCCATTTCTGGTTCCATCGACGACGTGACGTGCGCGCGGATCACGCACCACTCGTCACATGAGTATCAAGTTTCACACCAGTCACAGGAGCCGCGAAAGGGCTACCACCGAACTACGCGCGTGTAATTTGGTCGTCCCCCGTCGGACGTCTCCGCCGGGTCATCACAACATTTGGTCTCGGTCTCTGCAAGGACGACGCGCGGATCGTGACCGGCGCGCAACCCCCGCAGCGCTCTCGGACCGCGGGCGGCACCGGGCGGGTCGCGGCCGCAATGGGCCCCGGAGCGACCCCGCCCGCCTACGGTGACGCCATGCGTTCCATGCCGAACCTGCTGGTCACCTGCGTCGTCGCGCTCGTGTGCGGGTTCCTGGGCGCCCTCGGCGCCGTCACCGTCTTCCAGGACCAGATCAGCGGCCCGCAGGGGGCGACCGGCCTGCGCGGCATCCCCGGCGAGCCCGGACCCGCCGGGCCGGCGGGCGCGGACGGCATCGACGGGGTCGACGGCGAGCGCGGCCCCCCGGGTCGCGCCGGCCGGGCCGCGCGGGCCCCCGACGAGGTCCCGCTCAACATCGGCACGACCGACTGCCTGGGCCGGTCCGTCGAGGTCGTCACCGACGTGACCGTGCGCGACGACGAGCTCGAGCTGCAGCGGGAGACCGTCTGCGTGGTCGAGTGAGGACCGCTCCCCCGCCGCGCCGTACGCTCGTCCCGTGATCGAGCTGAGGACCCCCACCGAGATCGAGCAGATGCGCCCCGCGGGCCGGTTCGTCGCCGAGGTGCTGACCGCGGTGACCGCTGCGGCCGACGTCGGCGTCAACCTGCTCGACCTCGACGCCCTCGCCCACCGGATGGTCAAGGAGCAGGGCGCCGAGTCCTGCTACGTCGACTACCACCCGTCGTTCGGGGCGATGCCCTTCGGCAAGGTCATCTGCACCTCGGTCAACGACGCGGTGCTGCACGGCCTCCCCCACGACTACACGCTGCGCGACGGCGACCTGCTCAGCCTCGACTTCGCGGCGTCCGTCGACGGCTGGGTGTCGGACTCGGCGGTGAGCCTCGTCGTCGGTACGCCGCGCGAGGAGGACCTGCGCCTGATCGACGTCAGCCGCCGCGCGCTCGACGCCGGCATCGCGCAGGCGCGGGTCGGCAACCGGATCGGCGACATCTCGGCCGCGATCGCGGCGGTCGCCCACGAGGCGGGCCTGACGATCAACACCGACTTCGGCGGGCACGGCGTGGGCCGCACCATGCACGGCGACCCGCACGTGCCCAACGACGGCCGGCCGGGCCGGGGGCTGCCGCTCAAGCAGGGCCTCGTCATCGCGATCGAGCCGTGGTTCCTGCACACCACCGACCAGATCTTCACCGACCCCGACGGCTGGACGCTGCGCAGCGCCGACGGCTCGCGCGGGGCGCACGCCGAGCACACCGTCGCGGTGACCGACGGCGACCCGGTCGTGCTCACGGCCCGGGACTGAGCGCCGCGCGCCACACCCCCGAGACCAGGGTCGTGATCGCGAGGTAGACCAGCGGCGAGCTCTCGTCGCCGCCGACCATGCGCGCCAGCACGAACAGCGCGAGGCCGCCGACGAGCGGCACCAGCCAGCTCATCCGTGCCCCGGTCGCGCGCATCGCGACCGCCCAGACGAGGTAGAGCACCGGCAGACCGACGAGCGTCATCGCGATCGGCGCGCCCATGCAGCTGTCGAGGGTCTGCGTGCGGCACGTGGACTGCTCCACGAAGAGGTCCCAGGCGGCCAGGTAGAGACCGGGCACGCAGAAGCCCACCGCCGCCGCCGCGAGGACGGGACCGACCCGACGCGCGGGGCGCGTGGACGGCTGGGCGGCGCTCATGCGCCCAGCCTCTCACCTGGCCCGCAGGGGTGCGGCGCAGCGCTCAGAGGGTGCGCTGGAACTGCACGCCCCGGCCGAGCACGCGGTAGCCGAGCTGCTCGTTGACGCCGATCATGTGGTCGTTGGACTCGGCGTTCCAGGTGTCGACGCTCTCGAGCTGCGGCTCGACCTCGGCGAGCCACTGCACCATCCCGGCCTTGAGCAGCAGGCCGAGCCGGTGGCCACGGTGCTCCCGCACGACGCTGGTGTCGTGCTGGTGGCCGATCGTCGGCCGCTCCTCCTCGACCGCCACGATCGTGTGGCCGGCCAGCTCGCCGCTCTCCCGGTGCCGCGCGACGAGGTGGTAGATCCGCTCGCGCTTGCCGGCCACCGCCGCCTCGTAGCCGCGCACGCGCTCGGCCGTGAACACCTCGTCCTCGATGTCGAGGTCGTCGGTGGGTGCGTCGTTGATCGCCGCGGTCATGACCACCACGTCGTCGATGAGGTCGTCGGGGGTCGGCCCGACGATCCGGAGCAGCTCGTAGCCGGACGCGGCGCGGGCCGCCTCGTCGTACAGCTTGGCGACCAGGTCGGGGTCGACCTCGGCGAGCACCTGGCGACGGTTGATCGCCTGCGAGGCCCGCTCGAGGCCGTGCCGGGCGGCGAACCCGAGCGCGGCGTCCCCGTCCCAGCCGTCGGCGCCGATCTTGGTGCGGCCGGTCTCCCGGGCGAGCGCCTTCATCGCCTCGAGGAGCGCGGTCCCGACGCCGCGTCGCCGTGCGTCGGGGCGGACGGAGACGTCGAGCCAGGCGAGGTCGCGGTTGTCCCACTCGCTGACCCAGAACAGTGCGACGCCGACCGCGCGTCCGCCCTCGTCGTCCCGCGCGACGAAGGCACGTGGTGCCTCGCCGTCCCAGCCGTGCCGCAGCATCCCGCCGAACATCGTGCTCGTCGCCGGGTGGACCCACGGCGAGTCCGCCTGCTGGATCTCGCGGACCATCTCCACGACCTCGTCGACGACAGCGGTGTCGTCGGCGGTGAACTCCTCGATCTGCATGCGTCCAGCGTGGCCCTCGACGGCCGTCGGCGCGACTGGTTTTCCGGACGGTACGACGCCGTGGGTCACGGCTCGACGAGACCGGCCCGGATCGCGTAGCGGGTGAGCTGGGTGCGGTCGCGCATGCCGAGCTTGGCGAGGATGTTCGCGCGGTGCCGCTCGACGGTCTTGGGGCTGATCGTCAGCGCGGTCGCGATGTCCCGGGTGGACTGGCCCTCCGCGATGAGCTTGAGCACCTCGTCCTCGCGGCCGGTCAGCACCGTCTCCGGCACGCGCTCGCCGCGGCGCATCCGCTCGAGGTAGCTGCGCACCAGCGTGCTCATCACGCCCGGGTAGACGAACGACTCGCCGCGGATGGCCGCGCGGCAGGCGTCGACGAGGTCCTGGTCGGCCACCGACTTGAGCACGTAGCCCGAGGCGCCGGCCTTGAGGGACTCGAAGAAGTACTGCTCGTTGTCGTGCATCGACAGGATCAGCACCGGCAGCCCCTCGCGCCGCCGGGTGATCTCGCGCGCCGCCTGCAGTCCGGTCATCCGGGGCATCGCCACGTCGAGCACCACCAGGTCGACCTCGACGGTGCGCACCAGCTCCACGGCCTCGGCGCCGTCGCCCGCCTCGGCGACGACGGTCAGGTCCGGCTGGGCGTCGAGGATCATCCGGACGCCCTGCCGCACCAGCGCGTGGTCGTCGGCGAGCAGGATCCGCACCGGTCAGCCATCCCGGCCCCCGGGTGGGACGAGCAGCCGCACCTCGGTGCCGCCCCCGTCGTGCGACCCTGTCTCGAGCCGGCCCCCGACGAGGGCAGCGCGCTCCCGCATGCCGGCGACGCCTGCGCCCTCGGGCCGGCCCCGCACGCCGCGGCCGTCGTCGGCCACGACCAGCAGCAGGGCGCCGCCCTGCACGGTCAGCGACAGGTCGACGGTGCCCGCGCCGGCGTGCCGGGCGGTGTTGGTCAGCGCCTCCTGCGCGACCCGGTAGACCACCAGCTCCACCTCCTTGGTCGCCGGCGGCAGCCCCGGAGCGAAGGTCCGGCTGACGTGCACGCCGGTGCGCGCGGAGAAGTCCGTGGCCAGGGCGGCCAGCGCGCTCAGCAGGCCGAGGTCCTCCAGCACCCCGGGCCGCAGCCGGCGGGCGACCTCGCGGACCTCGTCGAGCCCGGTCCGCACCGACTCCCGGACGTCCTCGAGGGCGGTCGCCTCCTGCGGCGGCAGCCGGTCGGCGAGGTGCTTGAGCTGGAGCAGCACCACGGTGAGGCTCTGCCCGACCTCGTCGTGCAGCTCCTGGGCGATCCGGTGCCGTTCGGCCTCCTGGGCCGCGAGCGCCCGCGCCGTGGACCGGCTGCGCTCGTGGTCGAGCCGGTCGAGCATGGCCTCGAAGGTCGCGACCAGACGTCGTACGGTGCCGGAGCCCGACGTCGGCAGCACCGGCCGCTCGTCCGGCCGCTGCACCGACTCCATCGCGCGCACCAGCCGGTCCAGCGGCACCAGCGTCCCGCGCAGCAGCACGGCGTTGGCCACCACGATCACCACCGTGCCGACCCCGAGGACCACCGCCTCGGAGACCAGCAGGTCCGAGGAGATGGTCGCCGGCGACACGGCCAGGACCACGATGCCGAGCACGAACACCAGCCCGTTGGTCAGGCAGACCCGCCAGTAGAGCGGCATGCTCGAGTTCCCGGTCACGGACCCAGCCTGTCCGACCGGGCGTGACCGCGTCCACGCGACCGGCGCCCCCGGCCCCCTGCCGAGGCCAAGATGGGTGGTGGCACCCATACCGAAACGGACCGGCGCCGGAAAGACTGGAGCAGCGACGAGCCCACGCCGATGCCCCGGGCTGACGACCGGACGCCACGAGCCTCTGGCTCACGGGACAGGTGGTACGGCAGGGGCGTGGGCCGTCGCGCCAACCCCGACCCTCGACACGTCCGACGTCCGCAGGAGGTGCCGGTCCCCATGCACGCCGCGGACACGCTGATCGCGCTCGGGGGCGCGTTCCTGGTGTGCGGCCTGCTGGCCCGGATCGGCGTCCCCGTCGGGCTGCCGACGATCCCGCTCTTCATGCTGGCGGGGGTCGTCCTCGGTCCGGACACCCCCGGCCTCGACATCGTCGCCGACCCCGACGAGCTCGCCGTCGTGGCCCGGCTCGGCCTGGTCTTCCTGCTCTTCTACCTCGGTCTCGAGTTCTCCCTCGACGACCTCACCTCGGGCGGGAAGCGCCTCGCCGGCGCGGCCGGGGTCTACCTCCTGCTCAACGTCGGCGGCGGGCTCGCCCTCGGCTTCAGCCTGGGCTGGGGCGTCGCCGAGGCGCTGGTGGTCGCCGCCGTCGTCGGCATCTCGTCGTCCGCGATCGTGACCAAGCTGCTCGTCGAGACCGGGCGGATCGGCAACCCCGAGACCCGGGTGATCCTCGGCATCGCGGTCATGGAGGACATCTTCCTGGCCTTCTACCTCGCCCTCCTCCAGCCGGTCCTCGGCGGCGCGGACGGGCCGGTCGAGGCCGTCACCGGCATCGCCACGGCGTTCACGTTCCTGTTCGGGCTCGCCCTGGTCGCCCGGCACGGCTCGCGGTGGGTGGGCAAGGTCATCGACACCCCCGACGAGGAGATCGTGGTGGTGGTCTTCGTCGGCCTCGCCATCATCACCGCGGGGGTGGCCGAGACGCTCGGCGTGTCCGACGCGATCGGCGCCTTCATGGTCGGCCTGATCCTGGGCGCGACCAACAAGGCGCAGCGGCTGCGCGACCTCACCCACCCGCTGCGCGACGCCTTCGGCGCGATCTTCTTCTTCCACTTCGGCCTGACCATCGACCCCGCGGCGCTGCTCGACGTGGCCTCGGTCGTGGCGGTGGCGGTCGTGATGACGATCGTGCTGTGCGTGACCGCCGGCGTCGTCGCGGCCCGGGTGCACGGCTTCGGCCGGACCGCCGGCGCCAACATCGGCCTCACCGTGCTGACCCGCGGCGAGTTCTCGCTGGTGCTGGCGGCGCTCGCCCTCGGTGCCGGGCTGGACCCGCGGGTCGGCTCCCTGGCGGCGGGCTACGTGCTGGTGCTGGGGGTCCTCGGACCGCTCGCCGTCGCGCAGTCCGGCCGGATCGCCCGGCTCCTCCCCCGGCGCTGGTTCGCGCCGACCCGGCACTACGCCACCGCGACGCCCCTGGACCTCTCCGTCGGCACCGGCTCGCTCTACCGGCTGGGCACCGACCTGCTGCAGATCCGGGTCGCGCCCGGCTCCCGGCTGCACGGGGTGTACGTCGGGGAGCTGCGGCTCCCGCACGGCTCGACGCTGGGGCTGCTGGCCCGCGACGGCACCACCAGCGCGCTGCGGGCGAGCACCCAGATGCAGACCGACGACGTGCTCCTGGTGTTCACCGAGCCGGAGCAGCGCGGCGCGGCCGAGCGCCGCATCCGGGCCGTCCACCGCAGCGGGCGGCTGGCCACCTGGGAGGGCGACACCGGCACCTGAGCCCCCGCGCGGTCCCGGGCCACCGCGCGGACTGGGCTGCAACACGTTCCAGTCCGCCCTCTACAGTGACGAGGTGCCCCGGACGTACCTCCTCCGCCAGGTCCTCACCGCCGCGCTGACCGCCAACGCCGTGCGGCCCGTGCCCGGCTACCGCGCCGGGATCCCGTCGATGGCGGCCGGCTGGCTGACCGGCGAGCTCGCCCCGCACCTGCTCGCGCTGACCGCCGCCGACGCCGCCCGCGAGCTGCTGCACGCGCGGCCCAGCCGCGCCGGGCTCGCGCTCGCGGCGGGCAGCGCCGTCGGCCTCGGCTCGCTCGTCGCCCAGTCGGCCGCCGCCCAGCGTCACGTGGACGCGGCCCTGGCGGAGACGCTGGGTGCGGACTACCTCGACCGGCTGCGCGAGAACTACACCGACCTCGACCTGTCCACGCCGCTCTCCCAGCTGGCCTGGCCGTTCCGGGTGCGCGACGACGAGGTCGAGGTGACCAAGGACGTGGCCTACGACGGGAGGCACGGCCGGCGCGGGCTGCTCGACGTCTACCGGCAGCGCGGCGTCGACCTGCACGACGCGCCGGTGCTGCTCCAGGTCCACGGCGGTGCCTGGACGGTCGGCAACAAGGACACCCAGGCCATCCCGCTGATGATGCACATGGCTGCGCGCGGCTGGGTGTGCGTCGCGATCAACTACCGGCTCAGCCCGCGCGACCCGTTCCCGGCCCAGATCGTCGACGTGAAGCGGGCGATCGCCTGGGTGCGCGAGCACATCGCCGAGCACGGCGGCACCCCGGACTTCCTGGCCGTCACCGGCGGGTCGGCCGGTGGCCACCTCGCCGCGCTCGCCGCGCTCACCCAGAACGACCCCGACTACCAGCCCGGCTTCGAGGACGCCGACACCTCGGTGCAGGCGGCCGTGCCGTTCTACGGCGTCTACGACCTCGCCGGGTCGATCGGGACCCGGCGGGCGGCCCAGATGCGCGACCTCTTCCTCGGCCCGCGGGTGCTGTTCGAGGACCCGGCGCAGGACCTCGGGCCGTTCGAGAAGGCCTCTCCCCTGCTCCGGGTGCGGGCCGACGCGCCTCCCATGTTCGTGATCCACGGGGCCCGCGACTCGCTGGTCGAGGTCGAGCAGGCCCGCCGGTTCGTGGCCGGGCTGCGGGCCGTGTCGACGCAGCCGGTCGCCTACGCCGAGCTGCCCGGCGCCCAGCACGCCTTCGACGTCTTCCCCTCCGTCCGCACCGCCGCCGTGGTCCGCGGCGTCGACCGGTTCCTGCGGTGGAACCACGACGCGGCTCTCGCCGCGGCGGCCGCGGGTCTCACGAGGCAGGCGCGATGAGCGAGATGCCGCCCGACCTGCTCGCCCTGGCCCGCGCCGCGAAGGGCTTCATGCCCGACGACGAGGGCGCCCTGCTCCACCGGGTCGCGCTCGACCGGCTGCCGCACGGTCCGGCCCTGGAGGTCGGCAGCTACTGCGGCAAGTCGGCGGTCTACCTCGGCGCCGCCGCCCGCGCCACCGGCGGCACCGTCTTCAGCGTCGACCACCACCGGGGGTCGGAGGAGAACCAGGTCGGCTGGGAGTACCACGACCCGTCGCTGGCCGACCCGGTGTTCGGCCGGCTCGACACCCTGCCGGCCTTCCGGCGCACGATCGCCGAGGCGGGGCTCGAGGACCAGGTCGTCGCCGTCGTCGGCCGCTCCACGACGGTCAGCGCGCACTGGCGTACGCCGTTGTCGCTGCTGTTCGTCGACGGCGGCCACACCGACGAGCACGCCGGCAACGACTACACCGGCTTCGGCCGCTGGGTCGCGCACGGCGCGGTGATGGTGGTGCACGACGTCTTCCCCGACCCGGCCGACGGCGGTCAGCCGCCCTACCGGGTCTTCCTGCGCGCGCTGGCCTGCGGTTTCGAGGAGGTCGAGGCGCTCGGGTCGATGCGCGTGCTGCGCCGCGTCGAGGGCGACGCCGGCGACCCGGTCGGTTAGCGGCCGGGCGGGACCCCGACAGGTGGCGCCGGCGTGCCCCCGGAGGTCCGGGGGCACGCCGGTCAGAGCCCGGTCAGAGCCCGGTCAGAGCTTGGAGAGCTTGGTGAACGGGCTGACCACGCGCACGTGATGGCCGCCGAAGTCGACGATCACCGCCACCTCGTCGGCTTCCACCACCTGCCCGAGGCCGTAGGTGTCGTGGGTGACGCGGTCCTCCACGGCGAACTCCTCGATCTCCACCGGAGGTGGGGCCTGGAAGGGGCTGCCGGGAAGGTAGCGCCGCTGGGCGGCGGGTTGTTTCCTCATTGCCTCCAGTATGCGCCCTTTCGCCGGCTCGCGCGCACCGGGAGGCGCCCGGATCAGCCCACCGGCTCCCGCGCGGTCGCGTCGGCGCAGCCGCACTCGAGCCCGATCTCGGGGAAGCCGGCCGGCATCGAGGTGGCCCGGAAGATCCCGGACCCCGGTGTGGTCATCGACAGCGCATCCACGGCGAGCACGACCGCGGCCGCGGTGTACGTCGTCTCCTCGCGCGGCCAGACGGCGTCGTCGGGCCACACGTAGCCGGTCCAGTAGCCGCCCGTGTCGGTGCGCAGGTGCTGCATGTCGGCCAGCAGCGCGTGGGCGCGGTCGCGGTCCCCGACCGCGTCGAGGGCGAGCACCAGCTCGCAGGTCTCCGCCCCGGTGACCCAGGGGTTGGTGTCCACGCAGCGGATGCCCAGGCCCGGCACCACGAAGTCGTCCCACCGCGACGCGAGCAGGTCGTCGGCGTCGGGCCCGCGGACGGCGCCCCCGAGGACCGGGTAGTACCAGTCCATCGAGAACGTCGACTTGTCCAGGAAGAGGTCGCGGTGCTCCCGGAGCGCGTGCCCGAGACGGCCGGCGGCCAGCTCCCACTCCGGCTGCGGGTCCTCCATCAGCTCGGACAGCGCGAGCCCGGCCCGCAGCGCCTGGAAGATGCTGGAGCTGCCGGCGAGGAGGGCCCCGTCGGCGACCGGGCCGCCGGCCGCGGGGTGCTCCTGCGACCAGGCGATCCCGCCGAACGGCAGCTGCAGCCCCACCACGAAGTCGAGGCCCGCCCGGACCGCCGGCCACGTCCGTCGTACGAACGGCTCGTCGCTGCGCACCAGCCAGTGGTGCCAGACGCCGACGGCGAGGTAGGCGCACATGTTGGTCTCGGCGGAGTGGTCCTCGACCTGGCCCGCGACCAGCCGCATCGGCCAGGAGCCGTCGGACCGCTGGGTCGCCAGGCACCAGTCGTAGGCCCGCTCGGCCGCCTCGACCTGGCCTCCCACGAGCAGCGCCATCGCGGCCTCCACGTGGTTCCACACGTCGACGTGCTGGCCCGTGGTCCACGGGATCGCGCCGTCGGGCTCCTGCATCGAGGCGATCGACGCGGCGGTCGCGGCGACCGCGTGGGCGTCGACCAGTCCGGGCAGCTCGGGCAGCTCAGTCGGCACGTGCGCCCTCCTCGGTCGGGTCGGGCTTGCGCAGGTAGAGCACCAGGCTCTTGCCGATCAGCGGGTTCAGCGCGCGCTCGGCCAGCCGGGTGACGGTGCTGTAGCCGGGGCGCTTCATGATGTCCCAGACCAGGACCTGGTGGTAGCCCTTCACCAGCGGGTGGCTGTCGTTGTCGACGCCGACCGCGCACTTGAGCCACCAGTACGGCGCGTGCAGGCCGTGCGCGTGGTCGCGGCCGACGTAGCTCCAGGCCGGCCTCCTCGAGCCTGCCCACCAGCTCGCGACCGGTGTAGATCCGGACGTGGCCGCCCTCGACCTCGTGGTACTGGTCCGAGAGCGCCCAGCAGACCTTCTCCGGCAGCCAGCGCGGCACGGTCACGGCGATCGTGCCGCCCGGGCGCAGCACCCGGACCAGCTCGGCGATCGCGGTGCGGTCGTCGGGGATGTGCTCGAGCACCTCCGAGGCGACGACCCGGTCGAACTCCTCGTCGGCGAAGGGCATCGCCAGCGCGTCGCCCTGCTTGATGTCGGCGTCGGCGCCGGCGGGCACCTCCCCCGCCTCGCGCATCGCGCCGAAGAGCTCCAGCACGCCGGCGAGCTCGTCGCCGTCCTGGTCGAAGGCGACCACGTCGCCCCCGCGCCGGAACATCTCGAAGGCGTGCCGGCCGGCGCCGCAGCCCATGTCGAGCACGCGGTCGCCGGGCCGCAGGCCCAGGCGGTCGAAGTCAACGGTCAGCATCGGCGGTCTCCTCGTCGGTCAGGGGCGGGACGGGCCGGCCGGCGGCCGCGATCACCTCGCGGTACGCCGCGGCGGTGGTCTGGGCGACGGACCGCCAGCTGAACTCGGCCAGCGCGCGCTCGCGGCCGGCGGCGCCCATCCGGGCCCGTCGGTCGGGGTCGTCGATCAGGTTCTCCAGGGCAGTGACCAGCTCCCCCACGTCGCCGGGGGTCACCAGGTCGGCGCAGAGCCCGTCGGGGCCGACCACCTCGGGGATCGCGCCGGCCCGGCTGACCACCAGCGGGGTGGCGCAGGCCATCGCCTCGACGGTGGGCAGGGAGAAGCCCTCGTAGAGCGAGGGCACGCAGGCGACCTCGGCGGACGCGACGATCCGGGCCAGCTCCTCGTCGGTGACCCCGTGCACGAAGCTCACCGCGTCACCGATCGCGAGCCGCTCGATGAGCTGCTCGGTCGGGCCGCCGGGCTTGGGCCGGGCGACCAGCAGCAGCTCGACGTCGCGCTCGGTGCGCAGCTTGGCGAACGCCTCGAGCAGGGTGCCGGTGCCCTTCATCGGGGTGTCGGCGCTCGCCATCGCGACGATGCGCCCGGGCACCCGCGGCTCGTCGGTGGGCCGGAAGACCGCGTCGACGCCGAGCGGCACGACCTGGAGCCGCTCGGGGTCCACGCCGAAGTCGGCGGCGATGTCGCGGGCGGAGCTCGCGGAGACGGTGAGGATGCGGGACAGCCGGCGGGCGACCTTGCCCTGCATGCGGAGGAAGCCGTACCAGCGGCGCAGCGTCAGCCGGCGCCGCCACGTGGTCGCGGCGGCGAGATCGACGCGGCGGTCGAAGGTGATCGGGTGGTGGATGGTCGTCACCAGCGGCAGCCCGGCCCGCTCGATGTCGAGCATGCCGTAGCCGAGCGTCTGGTTGTCGTGCACGACGTCGAAGTCGTCGAGCCGCTCGCGCAGCACCCGCGCGGCGCGGTGGCTGAAGGTGCGGGGCTCGGGGAACCCGGCCGTCCACATGGTCGCGACCTCGAGCAGGTCGATCCGGTCGCGGATCTCCCCCGGCCGCGGGGTCCGGAACGGGTCCGGCTCGCGGTAGAGGTCGAGGCTGGGCACCTCGGTCAGCCGGACGCCGGGGTCGAGCTCGGGGTAGGGCTGTCCGGAGAAGACCTCGACCTCGTGACCGAGCGCGGCGAGCTCGCGGCTGAGGTGGCGGACGTAGACGCCCTGGCCTCCACAGTGCGGCTTGCTGCGGTAGGACAGCAGAGCGACCCGCACACCGACCTCCCAGACGTCCGACACCAGCCCCTGTCGGACTGAAACGTGTTCCTATGATCGCAGAACGCCTTGCTAGCCTACGGACGGCCCATCAGACGTCCGGGAGGGATGACCGGCCCTTGAGCACCCCGACCTCGCTGACCCACGAGGACCTCGGCTCCGACGCGCAGCGCGCCCGGCACCGGCGGATCCTCGACGCCACCATCGCGCTGGCGTCGCAGGGCGGCTTCGACGCGGTGCAGATGCGGGCGGTCGCCGAGCAGGCCGACGTCGCCCTCGGCACGCTCTACCGCTACTTCCCGTCCAAGATCCACCTGCTGGTCTCGGCGCTGGCGCGGGAGTTCGAGCAGGCCAACGCGAGCTTCGAGCACAAGCCGATCCCGGGCGACAGCCGGGCCGACCGGGTCGCCTCCGTCCTCGGCCGGGCCACCCAGTCCCTGCAGCGCGACCCGAACCTCACCGAGGCGCTCACCCGCGCGTTCATGTTCGCCGACGCCTCGGTCGCCGACGAGAGCCGGGCGGTCGGCCGCCAGGTGACCCGCCTGCTCACCCGGGCCATCCGCGAGCCGGGCGAGACCGGGGACCGTCCCCCGACCGACGAGCAGCTGGCCATCACCAAGGTCATCAGCGACGTCTGGCTGGCCAGCCTCGTGCAGTGGGTCACCGGTCGCGCCACCGCCGACGAGGTGTCCCGGTCCCTCGACGTGGCCGTCCGGCTGCTGCTCCGCTGAGCCGATGACCGATCCCAGCCTGCTCGACCACACCGTGCCCGGACGCGTGGACGCCCTCGTCGCGGCCGCCGTCGAGGGGGCGGGACCCGACGGCCGCCGCGGCGCCCCGGTCGTGTCGGTGTGGCTCGGCGACCTCGACGGCGACGTCCACCTGCGCCGCCGCGACGACGTCGCGCACTACGCCGCCAGCACGATGAAGCTCCCGCTGCTCGTCGCGGCCCACCGGCTGCACGCCGGCGGCGACCTCGACCTCGACTGGTCCGTCGAGGTGCACAACCGCTTCGCGTCGGCGGCCGACGGCTCGCCGTACTCCCTGGACCAGGGCGACGACCAGGACGACGAGACCTGGGACGCCGTGGGCGGTGCCCGCTCGCTGCGCTTCCTCGCCGAGCACGCCACCACGCACTCGGGCAACCTCGCCACCAACCTGCTGCTGGAGCGGGTGGGCGCCGGCGCCGTGGCCGAGGTGCTCGGCGACGCCGGCTGCTCGGACACCACGGTGCTGCCCCGCGGGATCGAGGACGCCGTCGCGCGCGAGGCCGGGCTGGACAACGTGGTCACCGCCGCCGACCTCGGGCTGGTGCTGCGCGGGGTGGCGGCCCGGACGCTGGCCCCGGAGAGCACCTGCGCCGAGATCGAGGCGGTGCTGGCCCGGCAGGAGCACCGCGACGGCGTCCCGGCGGGACTGCCGCCCGGGACCTACGTCGCCAACAAGACCGGCTGGGTCGACGGGGTCAGCCACGACGTGGCGCTGGTGCGTCCCGAGGGCCGGCCGGCCTACGTGCTGGTCGTGCTCACCACCGTCGACCTGCCCGAGGAGACCGCGTCGGCGCTGATCGCCGACGTCAGCCGCACCGTCTGGGAGGGATGGGCCCGATGAGCACCGTCGTGAAGGTGACCGCCGAGCGGGTGAGCGTGCCGCTGCACACCCCGTTCGTCACGGCACTGCGCCGCACCGAGACGACCGAGGCGCTGGTCGTCCGCGTCACCGACAGCGACGGCGTCACCGGCTGGGGCGAGGCGCCGCAGGTCTGGCAGGTCACCGGCGAGTCGCTGGCCGGTGCCGAGGCCTGCGTCACCGGTCCGCTGGCGAGCGCCGTGGTCGGCACCGACGCCGACGACCTGGCCGCCACCTGCCGCGCGGTGTCCGCCGCCGTGGCGGCCAACCATGGCGCCAAGGCCGCCGTCGACGTGGCGCTGCACGACCTCGTCGCCCGCCGGCGCGGGGTCAGCCTGCCGGTGCTGCTCGGCTCCACCACCCACCGGGTGCCCACCGACGTCACGCTCGCCGCCGGCGACGCCGACGCACTGGCCGACACCGCTCGCGCCCGGGTGGCCGACGGCTTCGGCGTGCTGAAGATGAAGGTCGGCACCGACGCCGCCACCGACGCCCAGCGCGTCGCCGCCGTGCGCGCCGCGGTCGGACCCGACGTGGGCATCCGGCTCGACGCCAACCAGGGCTGGTCGGCGCGGGAGGCGGTGCGGGTGATCTCCGCCCTCGAGGACCAGGACCTCGGCGTCGAGCTGGTCGAGCAGCCGGTCGCCGCGGCCGACCTCGACGGGCTCGCCTGGGTGACCGCCCGGGTGGGCACCCCGGTGATGGCCGACGAGTCGGTCTACGGGCTGCGCGACCTCGTCGAGGTGATCCGGCGCCGGGCCGCCGACCTGGTCAACGTCAAGCTGGCCAAGTGCGGCGGCCTCTCCACCGGCCGGGTGCTGCTCGACCTGGCCCGGGCGCACGGCATGGGCACCGCCGTCGGCTCGATGATGGAGACCCACCTCGGGCTCGGCGCCGCCGCCTCGCTGGCGGCGGCCTGCGGCACGACCGTGGTGGCCGACCTCGACGCCGCCTGGTGGGCCCGCGAGTCGCCGTACGTCGGCGGCCTGACCTACGACGGCGCCACCGTGGTGCTGCCGGACGGACCCGGCCTCGGGATCGAGGGTCTGCGATGAGCCGTCGTCCCGCGCTGCGGGTCACCGTCTCCGTGGCGACCGTGTGGACGTCCCCGGACGCGCCCCGCGACCTCGACGTGGCGGCGGTGGCGGACTCCCCCGACCCGGCCGCCTGGGTCGCCGTCCTCGACGCCGAGGGCACCGCGGAGCGACGCCTCGGGCTGCACGGTCGCACGCTGACCCAGCTGCTCGAGGGCGAGCCGGCGGTCGTGCTGGAGGAGCGGGACGACTGGGTGCGGGTGGCCGCACCGTGGCAGGCGTCGTCGGCGCACGAGGCCGGCTACCCCGGCTGGGTGCGACGCGCGCACCTGGGCGAGGCCGACGGCACGTCTCCGCCGGTCGAGGACGCGTGGACGCCCGAGGCGGTGCTCGCCACGGCGCGCGAGCACCTCGGGCTGCGCTACCTGTGGGGCGGCACCGGCCCGTGGGGCCTCGACTGCTCGGGGCTGGTGCACCACACCTACCGGCGGCACGGCAGGCTGGTGCCGCGCGACGCCTTCGACCAGGCGGCGGCGCCCGACCTGGCCCCGGTGCCGCTCGACGACGTCCGCCCCGGCGACCTCTACTTCTTCGCCCGGCCGGGCGAGCGGGTCTACCACGTGGGCTTCGCGACCCGGAAGGTCGAGGACGACGGGACACGCTGGATGCTGCACGCCCCCGAGGGCGGGAACGCGGCGATCGAGGAGGCCCCGATGCCTCCGGAACGCGTCGAGCGGCTGGTCGCCGCCGGCCGGTTCAGTCCTCGCTGAGCAGGCCCTGCTTCTCGGCCTTCTCCACGATCGACCGGACGTTCTCGACCCGGCCGCAGTCGTCGTCGAGCTGGGCGTTGCGGGCCGTCGCGAAGGCTGCGCCGAGCCGCTCCCGCACCTGCGCCGCGACCTCCTCGCGGGCCGGGTTGAGGATGGTCAGCTCCTCCTCGGTGAGGTGGTGGTTGACCGCGGCGGCGAGCTCCTCGACGAGGTCGTCGAAGTCCTCTCCCTCCAGGTCGTCGGCCTCCAGCACCTTGAGCAGCGCCTCGTGGCCCTCGGCGTGCTCCTCCTCACCGTGCTCGGCCTCGTGCTCGGAGATCGCGTCCTTCTTGCGCAGGGTCGGGTAGACCTCGTGCTCCTCGGCCTCGGCGTGCGCCACGTGCAGCGCCGCGAACGCCCGGCGGACGGCGTCGCGGTCGCTGCTGCTGTCGCGGAGGTCGCGCAGCAGCGCCTCGAAGCGGCGGTGGTCGTCGAGGATCAGGTCGATCACGTCGCCGGAGGTGGGCCGGCCGAGGTCCAGGGATTCGCTCATGGCGAAGATCTACCCGGACTCGGCCGGCCTCATGCCCGGGTGTGGGCTACTTCGCCTCGTGGCTGTCGCCACCACCGACGGAGACCGTCTCGCCGCGACGCTTGGAGACCACCAGGCTGGCCACCGTGGTGACCGCCAGGATGCCGATGATCACGCCGAGCGAGAGCAGGGTCGGGATGTCCGGCGCCCACTCGATGTGCTCGCCGCCGTTGATGAAGGGCACCTCGTTCTCGTGCATCGCGTGGAAGACGAGCTTGAGGCCGATGAAGCCGAGCAGGACCGAGAGTCCGTAGCCCAGGAAGATGAGCCGGGTGAGCAGGCCGCCGAGCAGGAAGTAGAGCTGGCGCAGACCCATCAGCGCGAAGATGTTGGCGGTCAGCACCAGGTAGGGCTCCTGGGTGAGGCCGTAGATCGCCGGGATCGAGTCGAGCGCGAAGAGCAGGTCGGTCATGCCGAGCGCCAGCATCACGATGAACATCGGCGTGATCAGGCGCTTGCCGTTGTCTTTCACCCAGATCTTCGCGCCGTGGTACTCCTTCGTCGCCGGCAGGTTGTTCTCCGCCCACCTGACGATCCGGGGCTCCTCGTAGTCGCTGTCGTCATCGTCCTCGTGCGCCTCGCGGTACAGCTTCACCGCGGTGTAGATGAGGAAGGCGCCGAAGAGGTAGAAGATCCAGCTGAAGTTGTTGATCGCGGCCGCGCCGACCGCGATGAAGATGCCGCGCATCACCAGCGCGAGCACGATGCCGACCATCAGCGCTGTCTGCTGGTACTCCTTGGGCACGGCGAACTTCGACAGGATGATGATGAAGATGAACAGGTTGTCCACGGAGAGCGAGTACTCCGTGAGCCAGCCCGCGAAGAACTCGGTGCCGTACTGGTGCCCGGCCAACACCCAGACCCCGATCCCGAACAGGATGGCCAGCCCGACGTACACCGAGAGGTAGGCCGAGACCTCCTTCATCGACGGCTCGTGCGGGCGCCGGCCGACGATGATCACGTCGAACAACAAGATGGCCATCGTGACGACGATCGTCGTCCACCAGACCCAGGTGGGAACATCCACGAAACTTGACTCCTCCGGACAGCGTGACGGGCGCGGCACCCTCCGGTGCCACGGGGACAGGCAGCATGTTCCGGAGGTCTCTTCCGCCCCTGGTCATACCCAGGTTCGGGGCCAACGACGCCGGGACGGGCCTGTGACGTGCATCGGGTCCGTGCCGTGCTGACGACGACGTTGCGAAGGAATACTCCCCTCCGCGCACAGTCTCTCAGACCTCGGCACACGTCGGCGAACCGGTCGTGTGGCGAGACCCGGCCGCACGCCGCCGGCGTCAGTCGAGGCAGAACTCGTTGCCCTCGGGGTCGAGCATCACCAGGAAGCCGGCGCTCATCGCCTGGTCGGGCTCGAAGCGGCGCACCCGGGTCGCCCCCAGCTCGACCAGCCGCTCGGCCTTCGCCTCCAGCGCCGCCATCCGCTCGTCGCCGGTGAGCCCCACGGCCGCGCGGACGTCGACGTGGACGCGGTTCTTGGCGGTCTTGCCCTCGGGCACCTTCTGGAACCACAACCGGGGGCCGCGTCCGTCGGGGTCGACCGCAGCCGAGGCGTCGTTGCGCCGTTCGAGCGGGACGTCCAGCGCGTCGAGCGCCTCGTCCCAGGTGGCGTAACCGGGCGGCGGGTCGTCGTAGCGGTAGCCGAGCACCTCGATCCAGAAGCCCGCCAGGGCGTGGGGGTCGGCGCAGTCGAACGAGATCTGGACGGTCAGGCTCATCGGTTCTCCACTCGCTAGGGACGGTGCTTGCGCGGCAGCTTGGCCACCACGAGCGCGTAGGACTCGTCGACGGCGGCGAGCACCTCGTCGTCCGGGATGCCGCCGTCGATGCGCAGGGTGTTCCAGCCCGAGCGGCCGATGTAGGCCATCACCGACGCGTCGTCGGGGTAGCGGTCGAGCCACTCGTCGGCCGGTCCCTCGCGCCCGGCGCCGCACTTGACCCCGACGGCGTCGCTCCCGAGGAACGCGAAGATCTTGCCCGCGCCGGCCGGTCCGACCTTGGCCACCGTGTCGCCCTCCCAGGGCGAGTCGGGCCACGCGCCCGGCTTGCCGAGCGCGTGAGCGGCGAGCTCCTCGGGCGTCAGCGGGCTCCCGCCTCGACCATCTGCCGCAGCTCCTTCTTGAGGTCCTGGATCTCGTCGCGCAGCCGGGCCGCGACCTCGAACTGGAGCTCCGCCGCGGCGTTGTGCATCTGCTCGGTGAGCTGCTGGACGAGCTCGGCCAGCTCGGCGCTGGGCAGGCCGGCGAGCTCGGCGGCGTGCTTGCCGGACTCGCGCGACAGGCCCGGGACCGGCGCCTTCTTCGCCTTGGGGTCCTGCTGCTGCCAGGTCTTGAGCAGCTCCTCGGTGCTCTCGTCCTCGCGGGCGAGCATCTCGGTGATGTCGGCGATCTTCTTGCGCAGCGGCTGCGGGTCGACGCCGTTCGCCGTGTTGTAGGCCACCTGCTTCTCGCGACGGCGGTTGGTCTCCTCGATCGCGTTCTCCATCGAGGGAGTGATCTTGTCGGCATACATCACGACCTGGCCCGACACGTTGCGGGCGGCGCGGCCGATCGTCTGGATCAGCGACTTGTCGGAGCGCAGGAAGCCCTCCTTGTCGGCGTCGAGGATCGCCACCAGCGACACCTCGGGCAGGTCGAGGCCCTCGCGGAGCAGGTTGATGCCGACGAGCACGTCGTACTGCCCCATCCGCAGCTCGCGGAGCAGCTCGATCCGGCGGAGGGTGTCGACCTCGCTGTGGAGGTAGCGGGTGCGGATGCCGGCCTCGAGGAGGTAGTCGGTGAGGTCCTCGGACATCTTCTTGGTCAGCGTGGTGACCAGGACCCGCTCGTTCTTCTCGGTGCGCTGGTTGATCTCGTGGATCAGGTCGTCGATCTGGCCCTTGGTCGGTTTGACCACCACCTCGGGGTCGATCAGCCCGGTCGGCCGGATGATCTGCTCGACGACGTTGTCGACGCCGCCGACCTTGGCCAGCTCGTAGTTGCCGGGGGTCGCGGAGAGGTAGATGGTCTGGCCGATCCGGTCGAGGAACTCCTCCCAGCGCAGCGGCCGGTTGTCCATCGCGCTCGGCAGCCGGAAGCCGTGGTCGACCAGGTTGCGCTTGCGGGACATGTCGCCTTCGTACATGCCGCCGATCTGCGGCACCGCGACGTGGGACTCGTCGACCACGAGCAGGAAGTCCTCGGGGAAGTAGTCGAGGAGGCAGTTGGGCGCGGAGCCGCGGCTGCGACCGTCGATGTGCATCGAGTAGTTCTCGATGCCGGAGCAGGAGCCGACCTGACGCATCATCTCGATGTCGTACGTCGTGCGCATCCGCAGCCGCTGCGCCTCGAGCAGCTTGCCCTGCTTCTCGAACGCCGCGAGCTGGTCCTCGAGCTCGAGCTCGATGCCGCGGATGGCGCGCTCCATGCGCTCCGGGCCGGCGACGTAGTGGGTGGCCGGGAAGATGTGCAGCTCGGTGTCCTCGGTGACGACCTCGCCGGTGACCGGGTGCAGGGTCATCAGCCGCTCGATCTCGTCGCCGAAGAACTCGATGCGGATCGCGAGCTCCTCGTAGACCGGGAAGACCTCGAGGGTGTCGCCGCGGACCCGGAAGGTGCCGCGGGTGAACGACATGTCGTTGCGGTTGTACTGGATCTCGACGAGGCGGCGCAGCAGCTTGTCGCGGTCCCACTCCTCGCCGGCCTTGAGCCGGACCATCCGGTCGACGTACTCCTGCGGGGTGCCCAGGCCGTAGATGCAGGACACCGTCGACACCACGATCACGTCGCGCCGGGTGAGCAGCGAGTTGGTCGCCGAGTGCCGGAGCCGCTCGACCTCCTCGTTGATCGAGGAGTCCTTCTCGATGTAGGTGTCGGTCTGCGGGACGTAGGCCTCGGGCTGGTAGTAGTCGTAGTAGGAGACGAAGTACTCGACCGCGTTGTTGGGGAGCAGCTGGCGGAGCTCGTTGGCGAACTGGGCGGCGAGCGTCTTGTTGGGCTGCATCACCAGGGTCGGCCGCTGCAGCCGCTCCACGGCCCAGGCCACGGTCGCGGTCTTGCCGGTGCCGGTCGCGCCGAGGAGGACGACGTCCTGCTCCCCCGCCCGGATCCGGCGCTCGATGTCGGTGATCGCGGTCGGCTGGTCGCCCGACGGCTGGTAGTCGGACTCGACCTTGAAGGGCGCGACACGGCGCTGGAGATCGGTGACAGGCCTCATGCACGTCAGCGTACGACGGGCCTCCGACAGTCACGCAGGCTCGGCGACCGGGCCGCCCGCCGCGGCCGTCCGACGCGGTCCGCCGAACCTGAGGTAGAGGAAGGGGACCGCGAACAGGTTCAGCAGCGTCGAGGTGACCAGCCCGCCCACGATCACGATGGCCATCGGGTGCTCGATCTCGTGGCCGGGGATGCTGCCCGCGACGACCAGGGGCAGCAAGGCCAGGCCGGTCGCGAGGGCCGTCATCAGGATCGGCGCCAGCCGTTCCCGCGCCCCACGCAGGATCAGTGCCGGCCCGAATGCCTCGCCCTCCTCCCGCTGGAGGTGCTGGTAGTGGCTGATGAGCATGATGCCGTTGCGGGCCGCGATGCCCAGCACGGTGAGGAAGCCGACCAGCGAGCCCAGCGAGATCGTCCCGTCCGCGAAGTACGTCGCGAGCACGCCGCCGACGAGGGCGGCTGGCAGGGTCAGGAACGCCACCAGCGCGAGGCGCCAGCTCCGGAACGCGATCTGCAGCAGGAACAGGATGACCAGCCCCGCGACGGCTGACCAGGCGAGCAGCCGCCGCTGCGCCGCCTGCCTCTCCGCGAACTCGCCCGACACCTCGGGGTGGTAGCCCTGCGGGTACTCGACGGACGCCACGGCCTCCTCGATGTCCCGCGCCACGGCGCCCAGGTCCCGGCCCCTGACGTTGGAGCTGATCTCGAGGAACCTCGACAGGTCCTCGTGCTCGATCAGGTTGGGAGTGGGCGACACGGTCACGTCGGCGACCTCCCGGAGGGGCACCTGCCTCCCGTCCGGCGTGTCGAGCAGCATCTCCTCGACGGCCGTGAGGTCGCCGCGCCGGTCCGGGACGCCCCAGATCCGGATGTCGTAGACGCGCCCGTTGACCCACAGGTCGCCGAGCTCCTCGCTCCCGAAGATCGCCGCCGACGCCCGACGTACGTCGCCCGGCTTCAGTCCGTACTCCTGAGCCTTCAGCAGGTCGACCTCGACCTCGATCTGGGGCTCGTCGACCTGGAGCGCCACGTGCACCTCGGCCGTGCCCTCGACTGCGGCCATCTTCGCGCGCACCTTCTCGGCGGTCTCCCGCAGCTGATCGAGGTCGTCGCCGTAGACCCGGACCACGATTGCGTCGCTGGAGCCGGTGAGCACCTCGCGAATGCGTTCCTTCAAGTAGGTCTGGACGTCGCGGTAGAGCCCCGGATAGCCATCGACCGTCTCCTGGATGTCGGCCAGTGTCTCGTCGTAGTCGACGGCGGGATCGACGCTGATCCAGTTCTCGCCGAAGTACATGCCGACGACCTCGTCGGCGTTGCTCGCCTGGCCGATGTGGGCGCCGAAGTTGCGGACTCCGTCGATGCTCCTGCAGCTCCTTGCTGCCCTGGGTGGTGATCCGGATCATCTCGGGGTGCGACGTCCCCGGGGTCCCGAGCCAGTGCATCAGGAAGTCCCGCTCCTTGAAGTCCGGCAACAAGGACTGGCCGAGGGCGGGGACGGCCGCCGCCCCGGCGACCACGACGACGGCGAAACCGGCGAGGAGCAGCCGGGTCCGGTGCATGAGACCGGACAGGGCAGCGGAGTAGCCACGCTGGAGCAGCCGGACGAGCGGAGGCTGCCGCGTCCCGAGGGGCGCGCTCCCCAGCAGCAGCAACGCCAGGGCGGGGGTCACGGTGAGCGCCACCACCATCGACACCAGGACCGCCAGCGCGTACGCCAGGGCGAGTGGCTGGAAGAAGGCACCGGTCAGGCCGTCGAGGAACAGCACCGGCACGACGGCGACGACGTTGATCAAGGTGGCGTAGGTGATCGCGCTCCGCACCTCCACGGAGGCCTCGAGGACGACGCGCGCACTGGTGCGTACGCCGGCGGCGCGGTTCTGCCTGAGTCGACGCACGATGTTCTCGATGTCGATGATGGCGTCGTCGACCACCACGCCGACCGCGATGACCAGGCCGGCGAGGACCATCGTGTTGATGGTCGTGCCCCGCCAGTCGAGCACGAGCAGGCGCGGCCAGCAGCGACAGCGGGATGGCGATCGCGCTGATCAGGGCGCTGCGCCACTCGTACAGGAACAGCAGCAAGATGATGATGACGAGCACCGAACCGATGAACAGGGCGCTGGTCAGGTTCTCGATCGCGATCTCGATGAAGGTCGCCGGACGGAAGATCGTGCTGTCCACCACGATGCCCTCGAGGCCGGGCGCCAGCTGGGCCAGGGTCTCCTCGACCCCGTTGGTCACGTCGAGGGTGTTCGCCCAGGGCAGCTTCTCGACGATCAGCATGAGCCCTTCGCCGTCGTTGATCACCGCGTCGCCGCTGAGGGGCTGGAAGCCGCGCTTCACCTCGGCGATGTCGCCCAGGCGGATGGGTGCACCCTCGGGGGAGCTGCCGACCACCACCCTCTTGAGCTGGTCAGCGGTGACGATCGGCAGGGTGTGCCGGACGCCGAGCCGCTGGTTGGGCGTCTCGACCGCGCCACCCGTCCCCACGAGGGTGCCGCTCACGTGCTTGAGGAGACCCGCGTCGAGGGACGTCGACGTCACCGTCATCGCGTCCTCGAGCGTGACCCCGCTGGCGTGCAGCGCCGCCGGATCGACGTTGACGAAGATCATCTCGCGGCGCTGGCCCCACATCGCAACGTTGGCGACGCCGGGCACACCCAGCAGCCGGGCCCGCACCTTCCAGTACGCCGTCATCGAGAGGTCGATCATCGACATCTCCTCGGACGACAACCCGATCTTCATCACCCTGCTGGTCGCGGAGAGCGGTTGGATGATCACCGGCGGCGCCGCCCAGCTGGGCAGGGTGGGCTGGATCGTGGCCAGCCGCTCCTGGACCAGCTGGCGGGCGTCCATCAGGTCCGTCCCCGGCTCGAAGATGAGCTCGACCGACGAGAGCTGGGTCACGGACTTCGACCGCATCACGTCGAGGCGGGGCACGCCTTGGAGGTTCTGCTCCAGCGGTACCGTGATGAGCTCCTCGACCTCTCCGGCGCTGAGGCCGATGCATGCCGTCTGCACCTCGACGCGGGGCGGCGCGAACTCGGGGAACACGTCCACGGACGTGTCCCGGATCTGCGTCCCGCCCAGGGTCATGAGCGCCAGGGCGGCCGCTACCGCCAGGAAGCGGTAGGTCAGGCTGGTCCGGACGATCCAGCGCATCATCTGCTTGCACCCCCTCGGTACGGCTCAGTGCCCGACGCCGAACTCGGCCCCGAGCAGCTCCTGGGCGCCGACCGTGACGACCTTGGTGCCCGCGGACGGGCCCTCGGTGAGCACGACGCGGTCTCCCTTGATGAAGTCGACCGTGACGGGTGCCCGCTCGAACACGCGGGCCTCAGGACTGGTGTACGTCCACGTGGCACCGTCGGCGTCGTAGAGCAGGGCGGCGTAGGGAATGACCAGACGCTGCTGCCGCTTCACCTTCTCCCGTTGGACGGTCGTGGTCCTCAGGTCGATCCGCTCGACCGCCTTGGCCGTCAGCGTGACCCGGGACATGTCCGTCCCGGCGATCGGCTCGACGTGGGCGGGCGCCTCGCCGGCGTGGGTGTCGTCCTCACCCTCGGCGGGGCTGAGCAGCGCGAGCGACGCGGCCAGCACCGCACCCAGGACGACGATCCCCCCACCCATCAGGGCGGTCACCAGTCGGGACTGCTTCTCATGCTCCATCTCTCCACCTCCGCAATGCCTGTGGGTGCTGCTCAGCCGACGGCGACGCCGGGCTGGGCGGGGTGACGGTCGATCGGTGCGTCCAGGTCGGTCGTGTCCGCGTGCGGAGCGATCCGGAGGTACATCAACGGCAGGAAGAACAGGCTCATCGCCGTCGTGGTGACCAGGCCGCCCAGCACCACGACGGCCATGGGCTCGATCACCTCGAGGCCCGGCCCGGTGCCCAGGACGAGCCACGGGACGAGCAGTGCGACCACCGCTGCCGCCGACACGAAGATCGGCACGAAACGTTCGCGCGCGCCGCGGACCACGACGCCGACACCGGGACGCTGCCCGTCGGGACGGGAGAGCACGAGGTAGCGGCCGAAGAGCGCCATCAGGTTGCGGGCGTACATCCCGACCAGGACGATCACGCCGAGCAGGCTGCCCAGGCCGAGCCCGATGCCGCTCGCTGCCGCCGCCAGCATGCCGCCCGACAGCGCGAGGGGAAGCCCGATGAACGCGAGGGCCGCGAGCTTCCAGCTCCGCAGGTAGGCCTGGAACAGCAGGAACATGGCGATGAGAGCCGCCACCGCGAACCCGAGGACCTCGAGCAGCCTGTCCCGCTCTGCGGCATAGGCGCCCAGGATCTCGGCGTGGTACTCCTGCGGGAACGAGACGCCGGCCAGCGCCGCCTCGGCGTCGGTGACGACGTCCGCCACCGACCGGCCCGCGACGGCTGCGGTCACGTCGACGTACCTGGACACCGCGTGGTGGCGCACGGCGGTCGGCGACGAGGTGATGGCCACGTCGGCCACGTCTCCGAGCCGGACCGCCTCGCCGGTCGGCGCGTCGATCATGAGGTCGTTGACGGCGCTCAGGTCGTGGCGGTTCTCGGGCGTGCCGAGGACGACCACCTGGAAGATCTTCTGCTGCTCGAACAGGCTGCCGACCTCGATGCCCGACACCAGCGTCGCTGCCGCCCGCCGCACCTCTCCCGGGGTGAGCCCGAACTCCTGGGCGGCGGCCAGGTCGACCTTGATCTCGATCTGCGCCTCCTCGGGCTGCTGCCCGACGGTGACGACACCGGTGCCGTCGACTCCCTGCAGGGCGGTCTGCACGTCCGCGGCCCGTTCCCGCAGCACGTCGTACTCCTGGCCGAAGACGCGCACCACGACCTGCTCCGGCGCGGTGGCCCCGACGCCGTGCTCCGCGGTGCGCTCGTCGGTGTAGCTGAGCACGTCGTGCGCCATACCCGGGTAGCCGGAGACGATCTCCTCGACCGCGGTGACCGTCTGGTCGTGGTCGACCCCGGCCGCGATGGTGAGCCACAGCTCCCCGCTGTTGACGCTGGAGATCTCGTCCGAGGTCAGCGCGCGCCCCACGTGGGCTCCGACGTTCTCGATGCCGGCGACGGTCCTGAGCTCGTCGGCGACCCGCGAGGTGATCCGGCTCATCTCCGTGTAGGAGGTGCCGGGTGCCGCCTCCCAGTGCACCAGCAGGGTCCGCTCCTGCAGGTGCGGCCTCATGTCCCGCTCCAGGATCGGCGCGACGGCGATGCCGGCGACCGCGATGACCCCGAAAGCCGTCACCGCCACCGCCGGACGCGCGACCCCGCGGACCAGCACGTTGCCGTACGTCGTCTCGAGGCGCCCGGCGACCGGCGACGCGCCTCGACCCATCGGGCGGCCGCGCAGCAGGAAGAAGGTGAGCACGGGCGTGACCGTGAGCGCGACCACCAGCGAGGCGAGCACCGCCAGGGTGTAGGACACGACCGCCGGCAGGAAGAGGTCGGCGTCGAGACCGTCGCGGAGTCCCACCCAGAACACGGGCACGGCCGCTGCGAGCGCCACGAGCGTCGCGAACACCATGGGCCGCCGCATCTCCTGGACCGCGAGCACCAGGGTGGCCGCTTGGTCACTGCCCGCCTCGCGCTCCGCAAGCCGGCTACGCGCGTTGTCGAAGTCCACGATCGCGTCGTCGATGACAGCCGCAGCGGCAACCGCGAGCCCGGCGAGCAGCAGGCCGTTCATCGAAGCCTCACGGAGGTGCAGCACGAGAGTTGCCGCGACGAGCGACAACGGCAGGGCCACCACGGTGACCACACCCGCCCTCCAGTCGTAGAGCAGAGCGATGACGAGGAAGAGGAGCACCAGCCCGAGCAGCGCGAGCCAGCCGATCTCCTCCATGGCCGTCTCGATGTAGGACGCCGGACGGAAGACGGCCGTGTCGAACTCGACACCGGTCAGACCGGGGGCCAGCTGCTGGAGCGTGTCCTCGACTCCCTGGGAGACCTCGGTGGTGTTCGCCTCGGGGAACTTCTCGATGACCAGCATCAACCCCTGGGTCTCCCCCGCGACGGCGTCACCGATCAGAGGCTGGTGGTCCTCGACGACGGTGACCACGTCGCCGAGCAGCACCGGCCGGCCGTCGTCCCCGAGGACCGCTTCGCCTTCACGGCCTTCGAGGGCCACGCGGGCCAGGTCCTCCGGCTCCGAGATCGGCAGCACGTGCTGGATCCCGAGCCGCTGGTTGGGCGTGTCGATGAAGCCGCCTGTCCCGGGGGTGGAGGCGCGGACGAAGCTCAGCGGCGAGACCCACAGCGAGTTCGCCGACGTGGTGAGGACCTGCCGGATGGTGACCCCCTCGGCGGCGAGCTTCTCGGGGTCGACCTGGACCTGCATCTGCTGCTCGCGCTGGCCCCAGATCGCGACGTTGGCGACACCCGGGATCCCTTGAAGCGCAGGCTTGAGGGTCCATCGCGCCATGACCGAGAGCTCGATCGGCGACAGCTCCTCGGAGTCGACCCGCACCATCATCACCCGGCTGGTCGACGAGAGCGGCTGGAGCATGACCGGGGCCGTGGAGACGCGCGGAAGGTCTCGCGCCTGCCCGAGCCGCTCCTGGACGACCTGACGCGCCTCGAGTGGGTCGGTGCCCTCCTCGAACACCATGACGATCGAGGAGAGGCCGGGGATGGACTCCGACGAGATCTCCTGCAACCACGGGACGCCGTTCAGCAGCATCTGCTCCATCGGCGCCGTGATCAGCTGCTCGACCTCGATGGCGGAGAGACCGAGCGACTCGGTCTGCACCTCGACGTAGACCGGCGCAAAGTCCGGAAGCGCGTCCACGGGCATCTCGCGGAGCTGGGTGACGCCCGCGGCGAACAAGCCGAGGACCAGTCCCGCCACCAGCAGAGGGAACTTCATGCTCGAGCCGACAATGCTGCGTACCATCAGCCGCTCCCCACGTTCGATCCCCAGACCGACCGCCGTGGCAGCCCGCTGGGCTCCGATGCATCAGGGTAGGTACAAGTGAGTCGTGAAAAGCGATCCATCTCCGGAATTACGCCATTTTTACGGCGGATGGTGGGTGAGACCATCCACCGGCCGAGTCCGCACACCCGGGCTGGATAGATTCACCCCGTGAGCCGGCGACCGAGCGAGATCTGGCCGTCCCTGTCCGGGACGGCGCGACGGGTGCTGCTGTCCGTGCTCGGCCTCCAGCTCGCGCTCGCCCTGGTGCTCACCCTGGTCGACTCCTACCGGCGTCGCGGCAAGAAGCCCAAGCCGTTCCCGACGACCGAGCCGCGGCCGGTGCCGATCGGCGACGGCACCGTCACCACCTACACCTTCGGCCAGGACCTCTACGACGACATGCTGGCCGCGATCGCGGGCGCGCAGCGCCGGATCCTCTTCGAGACCTACATCTGGAAGGGCGACGAGGTCGGCGAGCAGTTCAAGAGGGCGCTCGCCGACGCGGCCGGCCGGGGGGTCGAGGTCTACGCGATCTACGACAGCTTCGCCAACGCCGTCGTCGACCCGCGCTTCAAGCGGTTCGGCCCGCGCATGCGCGTCCTCGCCTACCCCGTGTACACCGCCGGCTGGCGGTTCTTCGACCTGCGCCGTTACGGCCGCGACCACCGCAAGATCATGGTCGTCGACGACGAGGTGGGCTTCGTCGGCGGCTACAACGTCGGGACGGCGTACGCCACCGAGTGGCGCGACACCCACGTGCGCATCACCGGCCCGGGCGTGTGGGACCTCGGACGCGCGTTCGCGGACTTCTGGAACCTGCACCGCAGGCCCCGCCACGGGACCCGTCCGCTGCTGCTCGAGGCGACCGCCGACTGGGAGCCCCGGATCCGGGTGCACCGCAACGTGCCGCGGCTGTGGATGTTCCCCATCCGCGGGATGTACCTCGAGGCGATCAACCGCGCCTCCACCCGGATCTGGATGACGCACGCCTACTTCATCCCCGACGACGACTTCGTGGACGCGCTCGTGGCGGCGGCCCGCCGCGGCGTCGACGTCCGCCTGCTGGTGCCGCGCACGTCCAACCACGTGGTGGCCGACTGGCTCTCCCGCGGCTACTACGGCGAGCTGCTGGCCGCCGGGGTGCGGATCTTCCGCTACGGCGGCGCGATGGTGCACGCGAAGACGGCCACGATCGACGGTCGCTGGTCGACCGTCGGGACCGCCAACATCGACCGGCTGTCGATGACCGGCAACTACGAGGTCAACGTCGAGTTCATCGACGCCGGGCTCGCGGCCGAGATGGAGCGGATCTACCGCAGCGACCTGACCAACGCCGAGGAGCTCACCGCCGCGGAGTGGCACGCCCGCGGCGTGCACAAGCGCTTCACCGAGATGGTGCTCGCCCCGCTCCGGCCGCTGCTGTAGACCGCTTGTAACGCGGGGTTATGGACCGTCGGGATGGGGTGTGCCGGGTGGCAACGGTCCACACCCCCGCGCAAGCGCCGGCTATCGCGTACGCGCGCCGGGTGCATGAAGCACGTGACGCTGGGCACTCTCCAGGCAATGACCCCTGGGGAGGGAGACCCATGCAGGTGGACAAGGAGACCGTGACCAGGTCGCTGCGCAGCCGCGGCGACCACGACCGGGCCCAGCAGGCCGAGTGCGCGCTCTCGCGCCAGGTCGACACCGAGCGCGACGCCGGGCTGCTCCAGCAGCTCGACGTCGACGTGACGGCGATCGAGGAGGAGGCCGCCGCCGAACCGGAACCGCCGCAGGCTCCCGGCACCGGTGCAGCGCCTTGGTGGTGCGGTCGTAGCCGGTGACCGTCGCGGCGGAGCGGACATGCGACGTACCGTAGCCGCGCGGGTCAGGTGGGCAGGTGCGTGCGCGGCGCCATCCGCGGCCCCCGGCGCGGGCGGCCGGCCCGGGCGAGCTCGACCAGCCGCTGCACCCGGTAGCGGTGCGGCCGGTAGGGCTCGAGCAGGACGGCCATCCCGGCGTCGTCGACGGCCTCGCCGGTGAGCGCCCAGCCGACGTTCTTGGCGACGTGGTAGTCGCCGAAGCTCACCGCGTCGGCGTCGCCGTGCGCCCGGAAGCGCACCTCGGCGGCGGTCCAGACGCCGATGCCGGGCAGGCTGCGCAGCCGCCGGTCGACCTCCTCTCCGGGCAGACCCACCGTGCGCTCGAGCGCGGGCGCCACCCGGGCCGCGCCGACCACCGCCCGCGAGCGCGCCGGGTCGATGTGCATCCGCAGCCACTCCCAGGACGGGATGCCGCGCACCGTCGCCGGGGCGGGCTGCACCCACAGCCGACGCTCGACGCCCGGGCCCGGGGCGCGCTCGCCGAAGCGGTGCACGAGCGTGCGGAAGCCGGCGAACGCCTCCTGGCCGGTCACCTTCTGCTCGATGATCGCGGGGACGAGCGCCTCCATCACCAGGCCGGTGCGCGCGATCCGCCAGTGCGGGTGCTGCCGGTGCATGTCGGCCACCGCGGCGTGGTGGGGCACGAAGCCGGACGGGTCGTCGTCGGCGCCCAGCATGGCCGGCACCGAGGCGAGCACCCACTCCGCGCCGCTCCCCCAGGCGCGTCGCCTGCACGGTGCCGTCCGGGTCCTGCCGGAGCCGGAGGGTGGCCGGCCCCTCGGGGGTGCGCACCCCGCGCCACACGGTGCCGTCGTCGTCGGTGCGGAAGGTCGGGTCACCCGCGCCGCGGCGCAGGATCGCGAGCACCTGCCGCATCGGGCAGGGCCAGTCGGGCTGCCAGGTGCGGGTGAGCCCGTCGGCCGGTGGGGTCACGCGCGCCGCCCGCGGGTCGGCATCGGCGTCGATGGTCGGCACGAGGTCAGGGTAGATCGTCGGTGGGACGGGCCAGAATGTGCGGCATGCTGCTCGCCGACCTCGTCGCCGCCCACACCGCCGTCCGGGCGACCCGGTCCCGCAAGGCCAAGGTGGAGGCCCTGGCCGACGTCGTGCGCCGGGCCGGCGACGAGGGCGACGAGGTGGTGGCGGTCGCCGTGCTCTACCTCGGCGGTGCGCTGCGGCAGCGCCGCACCGGCCTGGGCTGGCGCGGTCTCCAGTCCCTCCCCCAGCCCGCGGACACGTCCACGCTGCACGTGGTCGAGGTCGACGCCGCGTTCGAGACGCTCTCCACGGTTGCGGGTGCCGGGTCCAAGGCGGTCCGCGACCAGCAGGTCGCCGACCTGTTCGGCCGGGCCACCGCCGAGGAGCAGCTCTACCTGCGCGGCCTGGTCACCGGCGAGCTCCGGCAGGGGGCGCTCGACGCCCTGGTGCTCGACGCGGTCGCCGCCGCCGCCCAGGTGCCGGCAGCCGCCGTACGCCGTGCCGCGATGTTCGCCGGGGCCACCGCCCCGGTCGCCGTCGCCGCGCTGCGCGACGGGGAGGCCGGCCTGACCGGGTTCCGCCTCGAGGTCGGGCGCCCGGTCCGTCCGATGCTGGCCTCCAGCGCGCCCGACCTCGACGCCGCGCTCGCCGGCTTCGCCGGCCCGGACGGTGCGGCCGAGGTCGCCGTGGACGGCAAGCTCGACGGCATCCGGATGCAGGTCCACAAGGACGGCGACGACGTGCGCGTGTGGACCCGGAGCCTCGACGAGATCACCGACCGGGTGCCCGAGGTCGTCGAGCTGGTCAACGGGCTGCCCGCCCAGCGGCTGGTCCTCGACGGGGAGGCGATCGCGCTCGACGGCGACGGCCGCCCCCGGCCGTTCCAGGAGACCGGCGCCCGGACCGCAAGCCGGGTCGACGTCGACGCCCTGCGCGCGTCCGTGCCGCTCACCTCCTACTTCTTCGACCTGCTGCTGGTCGACGACGAGGACCTCGTCGACGCCCCCGCACGCGAGCGGCTGGCCCGGCTCGCCGGCCTCGTGCCGGAGGCAGCGCTCGTCCCGCGCACGGTGACCGCCGACCCGGACGCGGCACGCCAGGTCTTCGCCGACGTCGTGGCAGCGGGTCACGAGGGCGTGGTGGTCAAGGACCTCGACGCGCCCTACGCCGCCGGCCGGCGTGGCGCCGCCTGGGTGAAGGTGAAGCCCCGGCACACCCTCGACCTGGTGGTGCTCGCGGTCGAGTGGGGCAGCGGCCGGCGCGAGGGCTGGTTGTCCAACATCCACCTCGGCGCCCGCGACCCGGAGTCGGGAGGCTTCGTGATGCTCGGCAAGACGTTCAAGGGCATGACCGACGAGATGCTGGCCTGGCAGACCGACCGGTTCCTGGCGCTGGAGACGGGCCGCTCGTCCTACGTCGTCGAGGTGCGCCCCGAGCAGGTCGTGGAGATCGCCTTCGACGGGCTGCAGCGGTCCACCCGCTACCCCGGCGGGCTCGCGCTGCGTTTCGCGCGCGTGCTGCGCTACCGCGACGACAAGACCGCCGACGAGGCCGACACGATCGCCACCGTGAAGGCCCTGGCCCCGCTGGTCGACGGCCCCGACGAGGGCTGAGCCGGGTGTACGACCTGTGACACTCGGCGTCGCACCCGTCGTACGATGACGCCATGACGAGCTCTCCCACCGCCTCCGGCGAGGCCACCGGGGCCGCCCCGGACGGTCGTCGCACGGCCGCAGCCGCCCGGCGCCGGCGCCGCGAGAAGGAGATCCTCGACGCGACGCGCAACCTCTTCGACGCCCGCGGCGTCCGCGACGCGCAGATCGAGGACATCGCCCGTGCGGTGGGCATCAACCGGGCCATCATCTACCGGCACTTCTCCGGCAAGGAGGAGCTGTTCGCGCTCACCCTGGTCGGCTACCTCGAGGAGCTCGACCGGCGGCTGGAGGCCGCCGACCGACCCGGAGCCGACCCGGTGGCGCGGCTGCGCGGGATCACCGAGGCGTTCATCGACTTCGGCCTGCAGTTCCCGGCCTTCGTCGACTGCGCGCTGACCCTGATGCGCCGGCCCGGTCCCGAGCTGCTGGAGGAGATCAGCGAGGGCGCCATGTTCCGGCTCGGCCGGGGCATCAGCACCTGCCTGGCCCGGGTGGCCGCGGCGATCGAGGCGGGCATCGAGGCGGGCCGGTTCCACACCGACGACGTGCACCTGCTGGCCAACACGCTCTACGCCGCCGGGCTCGGCGGCATGCAGCTGGCCCGGGTCGGGATGCTCGTCAAGGAGGCGGCGCCGGGCATCCCCACGGTGGCCACGCTCTCCCGCGAGCAGGTCAAGGAGCACCTGGTCGCGAGCAGCATCGCGATGGCCGTCGGCGCGCCCCAGGCCTGACCCGCGGGCAACGTCCCGTCAGGCGACCACCCGGTCGCGGCCCGCCCGCTTGGCGCGATAGAGGTTCCGGTCGGCCTCGGCGAGGATCTCCGCCTTGTCGAGCCCGTCCTCGGGCGCGGACCCGATCCCGATGCTGGCCGTCACCGACAGACCGGCGGTCACCTCGCCCCACGGCTGCTCCGCGAGGGAGCGTCGCAGCGCCTCGAACCGCGGGACGGCGGCGTCCCGGGTCAGGTGCGGCAGGACGAGGACGAACTCCTCGCCGCCCATGCGCGCAGCGATCCCGTCCTCGACCGACGCGGCCGCGTGCTCGAGGAGAGCGGCGACGCGCTGCAGCACCGTGTCGCCGACCGCGTGCGAGAACGTGTCGTTGACGCGCTTGAAGTGGTCGAGGTCGACCAGGCCGACGGTGACGCTCTCCGCGCCGGTCCGAAGACCCGCCAGCAGCTCGGCCAGCGAGGCGTCGAGGTGCCGGCGGTTGTGCAGCCCGGTGAGCGGGTCGCGGACGGCGAGCTCGCGGAAGAAGTCGCGGCTGCGCTGGGCCTCCGTCGCCTCGAAGATGGCGTTGAGCGTCCGCGCGCGGCCGTCGCGCTGGAGTGCGCGGATCTCGACGTCGGCGGTGTGGAACGCCTTGTAGGTGTGGAACGCGGCCTCGTGGTCACCGGTGGCGGCGAACAGCTCGCCCTGCTCGCGCATCACCTCGGGCCGGCGGCCCTCCAGACCGAACTTCTCGATCAGGACGCCGGCCCGGTCGAGGGCCTCCTGGGCCGAGTCGAGGTCGCCACCGAGGCGCTTGGCCTCGGCGAGGGTGAGCAGGCCCAGCGCCACGCCGTCACAGTCCTCCTCCGACTCCTCGTCCTGGCAGAAAGGTTCCAGCACGGCTGCCGCCTCGGCGTAGCGGCCGACCGACATGTAGGCACGCGCGACCGTGTCGGCGTTGTGGCTCATCAGCGCCTGCCCGTGCGCCGCCGTCTGCTCCAGGAGCCGTTCGGCCGTGGCGACGGCGGCCTCGCTGAGCCCGGCCTCGAACTGCGTGTAGGACAGGTTGTTGAGCACCGCGTGCCGCAGCCAGACGTCGTCGCAGGAGTCGGCCAGCTCGCCGGCCTCGTGGTAGCGCCGGATCGAGCTGTCGAACTCTTCGCTGGCCCCGAGCGCGTCGGCGAGACCGAGGAGGTGGTCCGCGCGCAGCGCGGGGGCGCAGTCCTCGTCGAGCAGCTCGACCGCCGTCACGGCGTGCTCGAGCATCAGGGCGGGGTCGCCCACGCGCC
Source organism: uncultured Actinomycetota bacterium (assembly GCA_963698315.1). Taxonomy (GTDB): domain Bacteria; phylum Actinomycetota; class Actinomycetes; order Propionibacteriales; family Nocardioidaceae; genus Nocardioides_B. The sequence goes on along the minus strand of CAVOQH010000006.1, from coordinate 728,333 downwards.
GGAACAGCATGGAGAGCCGCCGGTGGCTCATCGCCAGCAGGGTGGTCTCGTCGTGCGTCTCCGCCCAGACCTTCACCTCACGCAGGAGCCGGGCCCCGTCGGCGGTCTCCCCGAGCCGCGCCTGTGCCGAGGCCTTGGCCAGCCGCAGCCGCTGGTAGAGCACGTCGTCGGGTGCGAGCACGTCCTCCGCGAGCATGTCGCGCGCAAGCGTCAGGGCCTTGCGCGCCTCGTAGCGGACCAGGCTCTCGACCTCTTCGACCCGCTCGCGGGTCGCCTCTTCCGGGCTCGTCACGTCTTCCCTTCACGATGTGGTGGTGCTGCGGTTCTCCGAGACCGGACTGTGGCGGGTGCGGCCGAGACACCCCGCCTTGTTCATCGGCCGGGCCAGGACCCGACCTGAGTGCTTCACGGCGAGGCGGGGCGGACCTCCGTGCCCCACCGGAACCACTCCTCGTGCGACGTCGTCGGTCGCCCGGTGAGGTAGCCCTGCGCGGCATCGACCCCGAGGCTCTTGAGGGTGTCGAGCTCCTCGGCGGTCTCGACGCCCTCGGCGACGACCATGGTGGTGCCGATCTCCAGGGCGTAGACCACGACCGCCATGACCAGGGCCCGCCGGGCCCGGTCGGTGTCGACGTCGGCGACGAGCGCCCGGTCGATCTTGATGATGTCCGGCGAGAGGCTGACGATGTGCCGCAGCGAGGAGTAGCCGGCGCCCGCGTCGTCGATGGCGAGCCGCGCGCCGAGGTCGCGGAGCCGCTGCCGGGGTCGCTCCAGCTTGCTGTAGTCGGTGACCGACGCGTGCTCGGTCACCTCGACGACCACCCGCGTCAGGTCCACGCCGCTGGCCTGGAGCGCGTCGGTGAAGGCGGGGTTGGCCAGCACGGCCGGGGAGACGTTCATGGCGACGTACAACGAGGGGTCCAGCAGCCGTGACTCGAGCAGCGCACGACGTACGGCGAGCAGCTCCAGCTCGAGTCCCAGGCCGGCGTCGAAGGCCTCCGCGAACACCACGTCGGGCGTGTCCTTCGGTCGCGAGGAGAAGCGGCTCAGGGCCTCGACGCCCACGATGCGTCCCGTCTCGACCTCGATGATCGGCTGGAACGCGATCGTCAGGTCCTCGGTGCGCAGCAGCTCGGCCGCCTCCCGGCGGCGGATCTCGCGCAGGATCGCCGGGTGCCGGCCGTCGGTCACCAGCCGGGCGGTGCCCCCGAAGCCGAGGATGTCGCGGCCGTCGTCGCCGAACACGGGGGCGATGGTGACCTCGAACCAGAGGTCGCGTCCGTCCCGGTGCCGACCTCGCACGACGATGACGTTCACGTGCTGGGGTGCCTCGCTCACCCGCGAGTCGAGATGCGGGGCGTCCATCGGGCTGAGCAGCGACCGCGCCTCGCGGCCGACCAGCTCCGCCGGCTCGTAGCCCAGGAACTCGCGACTGGCGTCGCTGGAGTAGACGAACCGGCCGTCGGGGTTGATGACGTAGACCCAGCCACCGCTGGTCGCCGCGGTGGCGACGAACTGCCGCTCCAGCCTCCGCACGGCTCCGGCCTCGCGGATCCCGTGCTGGGCGAACGTCGCGATCCCGGTGACCAGCAGGGTGAACACCACCACGGACGCGACGACCAGCCCCGGCCCGGGCGGCGGGTGTGTCACCGCGAGCGAGAACAGGACGACGCACACGAGCGAGGAGACGCCCACCGCCCACGCCGAACCGCGCCCCGCCCGAGCCGACATCAGCGTCTCTCCCCCGATCCGAAACAACGTCCTCGTCGTCAGTATCGGAAGGCGAGGTGCCCGACTGTAGGGCCGGGCCTCAGCGCTCCAGGATCGCGGTGACGCCCTGGCCGCCCGCGGCGCAGATCGAGATGACGCCGCGACCCGACCCCTTCTCGGCGAGCAGCTTGGCCAGGGTGGCCACGATCCGCCCTCCGGTCGCCGCGAAGGGGTGCCCCGCGGCCAGCGAGGAGCCGGCGACGTTGAGCCTGTCGCGGTCGACCGGGCCGAGCGGTGCGTCGAGGCCGAGCCGCTCCTTGCAGAACACCGGGTCCTCCCACACCTTCAGGGTGGCGAGCACCTGCGACGCGAACGCCTCGTGGATCTCGTAGAAGTCGAAGTCCTGGAGGGTCAGGCCGGCGCGCGCGAGCATCCGCGGCATGGCGTACGCCGGGGCCATCAGCAGGCCCTCGCCGCCGTGCACGTAGTCGACCGCGGCGGTCTCGTAGAAGGTCAGGAACGCCAGCGGCTCCCAGCCCTGCGCCTCGGCGTACTCCTCGGAGCAGAGCAGCACCGCCGACGCGCCGTCGGTGAGCGGGGTGGAGTTCGCGGCGGTCATCGTCGCCGCGTCGCCCCGGCCGAACACGGGCTTGAGGGTGGCGAGCTTCTCCACCGAGGAGTCCGGGCGCAGGTTCTGGTCGCGCTCGAGACCCTGGAAGGGCGTCACCAGGTCGTCGAGGAACCCACGGTCGTAGGCCGCGGCGAGGTGGTGGTGCGAGGCGACCGCGAGCTCGTCCTGCTCCTCGCGGCCGATGTTCCACTCCAGCGCGGTCAGCGCGGCGGACTCACCCATCGACAGCCCGGTGCGCGGCTCGCTGTTCTGCGGGATCGACGGCGCGAGGTGCCCCGGCCGCACCTTGGCCAGCGCGGCCAGCCGGCCCTGGAGCGTCTTGGCCCGGTTGGCCTCGAGCAGGATCTTGCGGAGCCGCTCGTTGACCGCGATGGGCGCGTCGGAGGTGGTGTCGGTGCCGCCGGCGATGCCGACGTCGATGACCCCGAGGGCGATCTTGTTGGCGACCTGGATCGTCGCCTGGATGCCGGTGTCGCAGGCCTGCTGGATGTCGTAGGCCGGTGTCTCGGGCGCCAGCCGCGAGCCGAGGACCGCCTCGCGGGTCAGGTTGAAGTCGCGGCTGTGCTTGAGCACCGCGCCGGCGACGACCTCGCCGAGCCGCTCACCCTGGAGGTCGAAGCGGGCGACCAGCCCGTCGATCGCGGCGGTCAGCATGTCCTGGTTGGACGCGTGCGCGTAGACGGTGTTGGAGCGGGCGAACGGGATCCGGTTGCCGCCGACCACGGCGACCCGACGGGTGCTGCTCTGCATCTGGGCTCCTCCACTTCGATGACGGGCGCGGCCGCGAGGACGCGACCCGCCGGCGTGTGTACATACTTGCCGGTAACGAGGGGTAGCGGAACCAAGTGAGGGCCACGTCACGAAATGTGGACTCCGAGTTACACCACCCGTTACAACAGTACGGCGGCCGGCCCGACGGGCCCCGCCACCCACTGACGAGGAGCGCGCGATGAGCGACAGGTACCAGTCCCTGATCCACACCCCGGTCGGGCAGCTGCTGGCCAAGAACCTCGGGCTGCCCAACCCGGTCCGGCTGGACCGCTGGTCCCCCGGCTCCCCGCTGGTGGACGGCACCGTCGTCGTCGGCGGCGACGGCCGGCTGGAGAAGTCGCTGGTCGCCGCGCTGGACTCCCTCGGCATCGCGCACGTGAGCACCGCGACCCCGGAGGAGCGCTACAAGGGGCTCGTCCTCGACGCCACCGGGATCACCTCCAGCGACCAGCTCGTCGCGCTCCAGCAGTTCTTCACCCCGCTGATGCGCAGCCTGGGCACCTGCCCGCGGGTGGTCGTGCTGGGCACCCCGCCCGAGTCGGTGCACGGCGCCGAGCGGGTCGCGCAGCGCGCGCTCGAGGGCTTCACCCGCTCGCTCGGCAAGGAGATCGGCCGCGGCGGCACCGTGCAGCTGGTGTACGTCGCCGCCGAGGCGCACGACAAGCCGACGGCGATCGCCTCCACGCTCGGCTTCCTGCTCTCCCCCAAGTCGGCCTACGTCTCCGGCCAGGTGGTGCGCATCGGCAGCCACGGCCCGACCGACGCGGCCGAGGAGGTCGCCGACCAGACCCGGCCGCTCGCCGGCAAGGTCGCCCTCGTGACCGGCGCCAGCCGCGGCATCGGCGAGCAGATCGCCCGGGTGCTGCACCGCGACGGCGCGACGGTGCTCGGCGTCGACGTGCCGCAGGCGGCCAGCGAGCTGCAGGCCGTCACCACCGAGCTCGGGGGCGACCACCTGACCCTCGACATCACCACCAAGGACGCGCCGCAGCGGATCGCCCAGCACGTCAAGGAGAAGTTCGGCGGCGTCGACATCGTCGTGCACAACGCCGGGATCACCCGCGACAAGCGGCTGGCCAACATGAAGGAGGACGGCTTCGCCTCGGCGATCGCGGTGAACCTCACGGCTCCGGAGCGGATCACCACCGAGCTGCTGGCGCAGAAGCTGATCAAGGCCAACGGCCGGATCATCGGCGTCGCGTCGATCGCGGGCATCGCCGGCAACCTCGGCCAGACCAACTACGCCGCCTCCAAGGCCGGCGTGATCGGCCTGGTCGACAGCCTCGCCGACGACCTGCCCGACGGCATCACCGTCAACGCCGTCGCCCCCGGCTTCATCGAGACCAAGATGACCGCGGCCGTGCCCTTCGCCACCCGCGAGGTCGGCCGGCGGCTCAACGCGCTCTCCCAGGGCGGCCTGCCGGTCGACGTCGCCGAGACGATCGCCTGGTTCGCCGGCCCCGCCTCCACCGCCGTCAACGGCAACGTGGTGCGGGTCTGCGGCCAGATGATGCTGGGCGCCTGATGTCCGCCTCGTCCGAGCCCCGGGTGCTCGACAAGGCGCCCGCGACGCTGCCGATGATGCTGCGGGCGGCGCTCCCCGCGGTGCCGGTGCTCAACCAGGTGCCGGGCGTCCGGCGCACCGGGTCGGCGCTGCCCGACCTGGTGCTGACCCGGCACGACGTGGCCGTGGACCGGTCCCGCGTGGCGGCGTACGCCGAGGTCTGCGGCTTCCCGCTCACCGAGGCGCTGCCGGTGACCTACCCGCACATGCTCGCGTTCCCGCTGCACATGGCGATCATGACCGACCGGTCGTTCCCGTTCCCGGCCATCGGGACCGTCCACCTCGAGAACGCCCTGACCCAGCACCGGCCGATCTCACCGGACGAGCGGCTCCAGGTCACCGCCCGCCCCGCCGACCTGCGCCCGCACCCCAAGGGCCGTGTCTTCGACATCGTGGTCGACGTGCACAGCGCCGGCGAGCTGGTCTGGGAGTCCCGTTCCACCCTGCTGCGGCTCGGCGGTGGCGACCGCGAGGCCGAGGCCTCCGGGCAGGATCCTGGGCGCACCTTCGAGGAGGTCCCGCCCGGCGGTGTCGAGTGGCGGCTGCCCGGCGACCTCGGACGGCGCTACGCCGCGGTGTCCGGCGACCACAACCCGATCCACCTCTACGGCCTGACCGCCAAGGCCTTCGGGTTCCCCCGCCAGATCGCGCACGGCATGTGGAGCAAGGCGCGCTGCCTCGCCGCCCTGCAGGGCCGACTGCCCGAGGCGGTGACCGTGGAGGTGGCCTTCAAGAAGCCGATCCTGCTGCCGGGCAGGGTGGCCTTCGGCTCCACGCGGGTCGGGGACGGCTACGCGTTCTCGCTGAGCGACCCGCGCACCGGGGCACCCCACCTGCTCGGACGCGCGGTCCCCCGCTGAACCGCTGACCGGGTCGGTCGCAACCCCCGTCGCGACCGGCCCGGTCGGGGTCAGCGCTTGCGACCGAACTTCACCGCGGTCACGGTCGCGTCCGTGCGGGCCGCCGGCGGCGTCACCCGCAGCTCGTAGGTCCCGGTCGAGGGGCGCCAGATGCCGACGTCGGTGATGCCGTTGCCGTCCCAGTCGCCGGTGACCGGCAGGTCGGTGGAGATCCCGAAGACCACCGGGGTCAGCACCGGCAGCCCGTCGGCGCCCACGGTGCGCAGCGTGAAGGTGGCGGTGCCGGGGTCGAAGACGCCGAGGTCGGTGACCTTGTCGCCGTTCCAGTCGCCGGTCACCGGGAGGTCGTCGACGTCGCCGAGCACGACCTTGGCCTTGGTGCCGTCGGCGTGCCGCAGCACGAACTGGGCCTGGGCGGGCTTCCAGATCCCGATCTCGGTGGCGCCGTTGCCGTCCCAGTCACCGCTGATCGCGAGGTCCGGGCGGGCGCCGAACGGGACGACCTGGGTGGAGCCGTCGGCCATCTGGAGCCAGAAGCGGTTGCCCTTCTGCCGGCGGATGCCGAGGTCGGTGACGCCGTTGCCGTCCCAGTCGCCGACGACGGGCTGGTCGGTGCCGAGGCCGAAGCCGACCACGGTCGGCGGGGCGCCGGTCTGCGCGAGCCGGAACTTCGACGTCGCCGTACGGCGGAACACGGCGACCTCGTCGACGCCGTCGCCGTTCCAGTCCCCGACCACCGGGGCGTCCGCGCAGTTCTTCGAGGCCAGGGTCGCCGGCATCACGAACTCGGCCTGGTGGAACCAGGGCTTCTGCACCCGGCCGTTGAGCTTCTCCTCGAAGTGCAGGTGCGGGCCGGAGGAGCCACCGGAGGTGCCGACCAGCCCGAGCACGCTGCCCTGGTCGACGCGCTGGCCGGTCTTGACCCAGAGCGCGTCGAGGTGGGCGTAGAGGCTGCTGTCGCCGTTGCCGTGGTCGACGATGACGTAGCGGCCGTAGCTGCGGCTGCCGAGGTCCTCGACCCGGGTCACGACGCCGGGCGCCGCCGCCACGGCGGGTTCGCGGTAGTCCGGGTCACGGTTGAAGTCGACGGAGTAGTAGCTCGGGCTGTGGCTGGAGCGGGTCGAGCCCTCCCACACCTGCCCGCAGGCGAAGGGCATCTCGTAGTCGGGCACCGGGACGGCGTACGCCGGGGCGGCGACGGACAGCACGGCACCGAGGATGCCGACGCCCAGCGCGGCCCTCCTGACACTTCTCACACGCATGTCCCACTACTTCCCAGTCGCCACAGAAACGCTCAGATGTAACCACATCATCGGCGTGTCTGTACCGCGATCTGAGGCTTGTCTGTGTTACACGGGTGTAGTTCAGGCGGGGCGCGGGAGGCCCGGCCCTGCTCAGCCGACCGGGCGGATCAGGCCCTCCTGGGCGACGCTCGCGACGAGCCGGCCGTCCTCGGTGAAGACCCGGCCGATGGCCAGGCCGCGGGCCCCCGACGCCGACGGCGAGGCCTGGTCGTAGAGCAGCCACTCGTCGGCACGGAAGGGCCGGTGGAACCAGATGGTGTGGTCGAGCGAGGCGGACTGCACCGCCGGGTCGGCGACCTGCACGCCGTGCGGCACCAGCGAGGAGCCGAGCAGGGTGAGGTCGCTGGCGTAGGTGAACGCGGCCAGGTGGGTCAGCGGCGAGTCGTCGAGACGGCCGTTGGTGCGGATCCACAGCCGGACCTGCGCGGGCCGCTCGTCGGTGGGCAGCGCGCCGCCGGGCCGGGAGTCGCCGACCCAGCGCAGCTCGAGGCTGGCCCACTCGCGCATCCAGTGCTCCGCGGCCCGGTCGGACTGCTTGCGCAGCAGCTCGTTGAGGTCGGGCGCGTCGGCGGGGCTCGGCACGTCCGGCATGGCGTCCTGGTGCTCGAAGCCCTCCTCGGGCACCTGGAAGGACAGCGTCATGTAGTAGATGCCGCGGCCGTGCTGGCGGGCGACCACGCGGCGCGTCGAGAACGACCGGCCGTCACGGATCCGCTCCACGTCGTAGACGATCGGCACGCTGGGGTCGCCGGGCCGCAGGAAGTAGCTGTGCAGCGAGTGCACGGTCTTGGGCGCCTCGACGGTGCGGACCCCCGCGACGAGCGCCTGGGCCGCGACCTGGCCGCCGAAGACCCGCTGGAGCCGGGTGTCGGGCTGGGTGCCGCGGTAGAGGTTGACGTCGATGGTCTCGAGGTCGAGCAGCTCGACGAGCTCCTCGGCGGATCTGGGCACGGGGAGGTGGCTCCTTCTGCGTCTACTCGTCGTCGCGGCGGTCGAGACCGGCCAGGAAGCGCTCGAACTCCGCGCCCAGCTCCTCGCCCGTCGGCAGGTCGCGCTCCTCGGCGAGCGGGAGCGCGGTCTCGTCGGACCCGGGCGTGCCGGGGCGGTGGAAGGCGTCGTACTGCTGCTCGAGGCCGGCGACCACGTCGCGCACCTCGGTGGAGTCGGCGATCTGCGCGGCGATCTCGCCCATCCGCGTCTCCCCCGCCTCCTGCAGCGGGCCGAGGTCCCACTCGAGTCCGGTCACGACCTCGACCGACTCGAGCATCGTGGCGGAGGCGGCGGGGTAGTCGAACTGGGCGACGTAGTGCGGGATGTGCGCCACGAAGCCCATCGCCGGGTGGCCCCACTCCCCCAGCCGCAGCTCCAGCAGCGCCTGGGCGCTGGCCGGGATCCGGATCTGGCCGCGCCAGACGTTCTCCTGCACCAGCAGGTCGGCCGAGGTGCCGTGGTTGGTCAGCATCACCGGACGCGTGTGCGGCACCGCCATCGGCACCGACCCGAGCGAGACGGTCAGCCGCACGTCGAAGTGCTCGACCACCTCGCGGACCGCGGCGGCGAAGCCCTCCCAACGGGTGTCCGGCTCCGGCCCGTGCAGCAGGAGGTACGGCGTGCCCAGCGCGTCGCGCATCACGCGCACGACCAGCCGCGGGGCGTCGTAGTCCTGGTAGCGGTTCTCCAGGAACGTCATCGGCGGCCGGCGGGCGCGGTAGTCGTAGAACGAGTCGACGTCGAAGCTCGCGACGACGCGGCCCGCGTCACCCGCGAGGAGGTGCTGCACCGCCAGTGACCCGGCGTTGCCGGCGTCGAGGAAGCCGTCGAGCGCGTGCACGAGGACGGGCCCCGCGGCCTGGCCGGTCGGGTCGTCGAGCTCGGGCACGTCGTCCACGATGTGCACCGAGCGTGCCGCTCCGTAGCTGTCCGTCATGCCACCTCCCGTGATCCCCGGTCCTCACCCCCAACGCAACTACGGTGCTCACTATGCCCGATCTGGTGGACGAGCTCCGACGCAGGATCGCCGGGGCGGGCGACCCCTCGCGCGCCCCCGGGATGCAGGCCTACATGAAGTCCGCACTGCCCTACCGCGGCGTGACCTCGGTGCCGCTCCGGGCACTCACCCGGGCGGTGGTGGCGGCACATCCACTCCCGGACCGGCCCACCTGGGAGGCCGTGGTGCGCGAGCTCTGGGACGGCGCGGAGTACCGCGAGGAGTGGTACGCCGCCCTGGCCGTTGCGCGACACCCGCTCTACCGCGCCTACCAGGACCTGGACACGCTCACCCTCTACCGCCACCTGCTCGTCACCGGCGCCTGGTGGGACGTCGTCGACGACATCGCCACCCACCTGGTCGGCGACATCCTCGCCGCCGACCCGGAGCGGGTCACCCCGGTGGTGCGGGCCTGGGCGGTCGACGACGACCTGTGGCTGCGGCGTACGGCGGTCATCTGCCAGCTCGGGCGCAAGGCCGCCACCGACGTCGACCTGCTCCGGTTCGCGCTGACCGAGAACCTCGAGGGCTCCCGGCACGGACGGGACTTCTTCATCCGCAAGGCGGTCGGCTGGGCGCTGCGGCAGCACGCCCGCACCGACCCCGCGTGGGTGCGGGCCTTCGTGGCCGACCACGAGGACCGGCTCTCCGGCCTCTCCCGGCGCGAGGCCCTCAAGCACCTCTGACCGGCCGGGCCACGACCTCCACGGTCAGGGCGTGATCGGCTGGCGGCGGAGCGCCCGGTAGGCGTACGCCTGGGCCAGGATCGTGACCGGCACGCTGACGAGCAGCCCGACCCCGCACAGGCAGGCGCCGAGGATGTTCGCGCCGATGATCGCGAGGAACAGCAGCAGGAGGTCCCCGGCGTTGGCCTTGGTGAAGTCGAAGCTGGCCTTGATCGCCGAGGTGGCGGACTGGCCCTCGTCGACGATGAAGTAGGTGGTGAAGGACAGGAAGAACGCCACCACGAACGCGCCCACGATGCAGGCGATCAGGCCGACGAAGGTCAGCAGCGAGGTCAGGATGGCCGCGATCACGAGCTGGCCGAGGCTGAAGCCCCGGAACATGGTGCCGATCTCGAGCGGCCGGCCCTGGGTGATGTCGAGCGCGCCCTTGATGATGCCGGCGGACACCACGACGCTGACCACGAACTGCACCAGGGCGAGCAGCAGCCCGAAGAACAGCGAGGTCCCGAACAGGCCGGCGTTCTCCACCTGGCCGGTCGTCGGGTCGATCGCCGCGTCCGTGCCGGCGACGACCGCGACCCGGATGATCCCGAGGACGACCAGCACCGCGACGATGACGAGCGCGACGAGCATGAGCGGGCCGAGGTTCTCCCGGAACTTCTTCCAGCCCCAGCCGAACGCGATGCCCGACGCTGAAGCCGCCGCCGCCGGGACCCGCGGGCGGGTAGTAGCCCGGTGGCGGCCCGTCGTCGCCGCCGGGCGACGGCGGGGGCGGCGGTGCCGCGTCTCCCGACGCCGGTGGCGGCGGGGGTGCCGACGGGGTCTCGGGCGGGTCCTGCGGTTCGGTCATGGATCTCCCCGTTCTCGAAGCCTGCTCCTGCGGGAGACGCTAGCGGCTCGGGGCGGTCCCTGGCAGGACTTGGCGCGACCGGCACGTGACCGGGCCCACAGCCGGATCACTACCCGCCTTTGTTACCAGCCAGTAGCATCAGGTCGTCTGCTGATCGACTCCCCCATGGAACAAAGGAGCCCCTTCGTGGCCCGACAGTTGCGAGAGGTCGTCTTCGTCGACGGGGTGCGCACCCCGTTCGGCAAGGCCAAGGGCCAGTACGCGGAGACGCGTGCGGACGACCTGGTGATCAAGTGCATCCGCGAGCTCATGCGGCGCAACCCCAGCCTGCCGCCCGAGCGGGTCGACGAGGTGGCCGTCGCGGCGACCACCCAGATCGGCGACCAGGGGCTGACCATCGGCCGCACCGCCGCGCTGCTCGCGGGCCTGCCCCGCAGCGTCCCCGGCTACGCGATCGACCGGATGTGCGCCGGCGCGATGACCGCCGTGACGACCACCGCCTCCGGCATCGCCTTCGGCTCCTACGACGTCGTGATCGCCGGCGGCGTGGAGCACATGGGCCGGCACCCGATGGGCGAGCAGGTCGACCCCAACCCGCGGATCATCTCGGAGAAGATCGTCGACCCCGAGGCGCTCTCGATGGGCAACACCGCGGAGAACCTCCACGACCGCTACCCCTCCATCACCAAGGAGCGGGCCGACGCCTACGCCGTCCGGTCGCAGGAGAAGACCGCGCGGGCCTACGCCGACGGCAGGATCCAGCCCGACCTGGTGCCGGTCGCGATCCGCACCGCGGAGGCCGGCTGGGGCCTGGCCAGCACCGACGAGCCGCCCCGCCCCGGAACGACGCTCGAGGACCTCGCCGCGCTGAAGACGCCGTTCCGCTCGCACGGCCGGGTGACGGCCGGCAACTCCGCCGGGATCAACGACGGCGCCACCGCGGCGCTGCTCGCCGACGAGGAGACCGCCCGCGAGCTCGGCCTGCCGGTGCGGATGCGGCTGGTGTCCTTCTCCTTCACCGGCGTCGAGCCCGAGGTGATGGGCGCCGGGCCGATCCCCGCGACCGAGAAGGCGCTCGCGCAGGCCGGTCTCACCATCGACGACATCGGCGCGTTCGAGGTCAACGAGGCGTTCGCCGTGCAGGTGCTCGCCTTCCTCGAGCACTTCGGCATCGCCGACGACGACCCGCGGGTGAACCCCTACGGCGGTGCGATCGCCATGGGCCACCCGCTGGCCTCGTCCGGCGTACGCCTGATGAACCAGCTCGCCCGCCAGTTCGAGGAGCGCCCCGAGGTCCGCTACGGCGTCACCACCATGTGCATCGGCATCGGCATGGGCGGCACCGTGATCTGGGAGAACCCGCACTACCAGGGAGAGGCAGCCTGATGGCCACCACCAACACCGGTCCCGAGTTCCAGGCCCTCCTCGACCGCGGTGCGCAGATGTCCGCCGACGAGGTCGTGACCGAGGCCAAGTCGCGCGACGTCGTGCTGCCGCTCGGCGCCGGCACGATGGCGCTGATCACCCTCGACAACGGCCTCGACCACAACCGGCCCAACACCTTCGGCCCGAAGTCGCTGCGCTCGCTCAACGAGGCGCTCGACGCCGCGCTGGAGCGGGACGACGTGGTGGCCATCGGCGTCACCGGCAAGCCGTTCATCCTCGCCGCCGGCGCCGACCTGTCCGGTCTCACCGGGCTGGGCGGGCGCGACGACGCCAAGCTGATCGCCCAGCTCGGGCACGGCGTCTTCCGCAAGCTCGGCGACGGCACGAAGCCGACCTTCGGCTTCGTCAACGGGCTCGCGCTCGGCGGCGGCCTCGAGGTCGCGCTGCACTGCACCTACCGCACCGTCCAGGACAGCGCGCCGGCGCTCGGCCTCCCCGAGGTCATGCTCGGCCTCGTCCCGGGCTGGGGCGGCGCCTGGCTGGTGCCCAACCTGGTCGGCGCCGAGACCGCCGTGAAGCTGATCCTCGAGAACCCGCTCAACCAGGGCCGGACGCTCACCGGGCACGCCGCCTTCGCGGCGGGCCTGGCCGACGCCGAGTTCGGTGGCGCGGACTTCCTGGAGCAGTCGCTGCTCTGGGCGGCCCGGGTGCTGACCGGCGAGGTCACGCCTGCGCGGCCCGAGGTCGACCGCGGTGAGGCGTGGGACGCCGCCGTGGCGAAGGGCCGGTCGATCGCCGACTCCAAGACCGGTGGCGCCTCCCCCGCGGCGTACCGTGCGGTCGAGCTGATCGAGGCGGCCAGGACGGCCACGCGTGACGAGGGGTTCGCCGCCGAGGACGAGGCGCTCGCCGACCTGATCATGACGCCGGAGCTGAAGGCGAGCCTCTACTCCTTCGACCTGGTGCAGAAGCGCGCCAAGCGGCCCGCGGGCGCGCCCGACAAGTCGCTGGCCCGCCCGGTCACCAAGGTCGGCATCGTCGGCGCCGGCCTGATGGCCAGCCAGCTCGCGCTGCTGTTCGCGCGCCGCCTCCAGGTGCCGGTGGTCCTCACCGACCTCGACCAGGAGCGCGTCGACAAGGGCGTGGGCTACGTGCACGCCGAGATCGACAAGCTGCTCGGCAAGGGCCGGGTCAACCAGGACAAGGCCAACCGGCTCAAGGGCCTGGTCACCGGCGCGGTCGACAAGGCCGAGGTGTTCGCCGACGCGGACTTCGTCATCGAGGCGGTGTTCGAGGAGATGAAGATCAAGAAGCAGGTCTTCGCCGACGTCGAGGCCGTGGTGTCGCCCGAGGCGGTCCTGGCCACCAACACCTCCTCGCTGTCGATCACCGAGATGGCGGCCGACCTCGAGCACCCCGAGCGGGTCGTCGGCTTCCACTTCTTCAACCCGGTGGCGGTGATGCCGCTGCTCGAGATCGTCAAGGGCGAGCAGACCGACGACGCGACGCTGGCGACGGCGTTCGCCACCGGCAAGGCGCTGAAGAAGACGACGATCCTGGTCAAGGACAGCCCGTCCTTCATCGTCAACCGGCTGCTCGGCCGCTTCATGGGCGAGGTCGGCAGGATCGTCGACGAGGGCACCCCGCTCCCCGTCGCCGACGGCGCCTTCGCGGGGGTTGCCCCGATGCCGCCGTTCTTCCTGCTGTCCCTGGTCGGCCCGGCGATCGCGCTGCACAACAACGAGACGCTGCACGGCGCGTTCCCGGACCGGTTCTACGTCTCGCCCAACCTGCAGGCGCTCGTGGCGGCCGGCAAGTCCAGCGTCTACCTGCCGGACTTCTCCGTCGACCCGGAGGTGGCCGAGATCTTCGCCGCCCCCGAGGACGGTACGGCGCTCAGCGCCGACGAGGTCCGGGAGCGCACGCTCTCGGCGCTGGCCGACGAGTCCCGCCGGATGCTCGACGAGGGTGTCGTCGCGGCGCCCGAGGACCTGGACCTGGCGATGATCACCGGCGCCGGCTTCTCGTTCTGGAACGGTGGCCTGACCCAGCTCCTCGACCGCGAGGGCATCTCCGAGAAGGTCACCGGCCGCACCTTCCACTGACAGCGCGAGGGGTCAGCTGTGCAGGCACTCCGCCGGAGTGTCGCTGCACAGCTGACCCCTCGGCGTCGTTCAGGGGCGGGTCGCCCTCGCAAGGACCACGGAGAAGCCCGCGAAGCAGACGGTGGTGATGACGCAGCCCCACCACATGACGTTGCTGAGGGTGAAGGCGAGGAAGCCGGCGACGACCGGGAGGATCGCCCACCACCTCGCCAGGCCGGCCCGCCACAGGGTGAGCGCGGTCAGCGGCAGCGCGAGCAGGAACCCGAGCAGCCCGGGGATCCGGAACACGTCGACGCCCCACATCTGCGTCATCACGTCGAAGACACGCGCCGGGGCCTCCGCGCCGTAGAGCTGGCCGATGGCCGAGTCGTACCAGTCGATGAAGAGCAGCCCCGGCAGCGTGGTCATCCCGGCGAAGCCGATGAAGGCCGTGATGTTGGCGAGCCAGGCGCCGCGGCCGCGGACGTAGGGGGCGATCAGCAGGGCCGGCGCGATCCAGAACGCGTAGGCCCAGTGGAAGCCGAGCGACTTGAGCTGCAACGGCCCGGGGTTGTCGGCGTAGAGCTTGTACAACGAGTCGTCCATGATCCCGGCCGCCGGATCGGCGTAGGCACCGACGACGGCGAAGAGGCCGGCGAGCACCGGGGCGGCGACGAGGAAGGCGCGACGGACGCGCAGCGCGCTGGACGGGGTGCGGGTGGCCGGAGCGGTGAGGTCGAGGGCCTGGGCGGTGCTGGGGTCGAGCGTGGTCATGGCGTTCCTCCTGGGGACTGGTTCCTGGTGACACCCAGGCTGTCCCGCCGCCGTCTCGACCGGATCCGGCGCGCGACGGAGATCCGGCTCAGTCGTGCGACAGATCTTGGAGGCCGCGCTCGCCCGCCACGACCACGCCGTGCTCGTAGGCGAAGATCACCGCCTGCACCCGGTCGCGCAGGCCCAGCTTGGCCAGCACGTTGCTCACGTGGGTCTTGGTGGTCCCCTCGGAGACGAAGAGCCGGGTGGCGATGTCGAGGTTGGACAGGCCGCGGGCGAGCAGGCCCAGCACCTCGAGCTCGCGGGGCGTGAGCAGGTCGAGACGCCCGTCCGGCGCCGGAGCGGCCGGCGCGGCGCGGCGGACGAAGGCGTCGATCACCCGGCGGGTCACCCCGGGCGCGAGCAGCGAGTCGCCGCGCGCGACGGTGCGGATCGCCGCGGCGAGCTCCTCCGCGGGGGCGTCCTTGAGCAGGAAGCCCGACGCCCCGGCGCGCAGCGCCTCGAAGACGTACTCGTCGAGGTCGAAGGTGGTCAGCACCAGCACCCGGGTCGCGACGCCGGACCCGACGATGCGCCGGGTGGCCGCCAGCCCGTCGAGGACCGGCATCCGGATGTCCATCAGCGTGATGTCGGGCGCGAGCCGGGTGACCACCTCGACGGCCTCCTCGCCGTCCGCGGCCTCCCCCACCACCTCGAGCCCGGGCTCCCCGCTGAGCAGGGAGCGGAACCCCGCCCGGACCATGCCCTGGTCGTCGACGATCACCACCGTGGTCATGGCTGCTCCTGGATCGGGAGTCGGGCGGAGAGCAGGGTCCCTCCGGTCGGTACGTCGGACAGGGCCACCGTGCCGTCGTAGAGCGCGACCCGCTCGCGCACGCCGACCAGGCCGTGCCCGGTCTCGTGGCCGTCGCCGTCGGCGCGGGCGACCCCGCCGCCGTCGTCCTCGACCTCGACCGTGAGGCGGTCGGGGTGGTAGCCGACCCGCACCGTCACGGTCGTGGCACCGGAGTGGCGCAGCGCGTTGGTCAGGCCCTCCTGCGCGATCCGGTAGGCGGTGAGGTCCACCCCCGGCGGCAGGTCGTGCGGCTCGCCGGTCATCTCGAGCCGGACGTCGATCCCGCCGCCGCCGGCCTGGTCGACGAGGCGCCGGAGCTGACCGAGGCCGGGCTGGGGGGCGAGCGAGACGGCCTCGCCCTCGGCGCGCAGCACGCCGAACAGCCGTCGCATCTCGGCGAGCGCCTCCCGGGCGGTCGCCTCGACGGCGGCCAGGTCGGCAGCCTCGGCGGCGTGGTCCGGCCCGAGCCGCCGGCGCACCGCCTGGGTCTGGATGGTCACCACGCTGATCGAGTGGGACACGATGTCGTGCAGCTCGCGGGCGATCCGGGTGCGCTCCTCGACCGCGGCACGCTCCTCGGCGAGCTCGCGGTCGCGCTCCAGCCGGTCCGCGCGGGCGATCGCCTCGGCGGCGGAGGCGGACCGCTGCCGGACCGCCGTCCCCACCGACCACGGCCCGACCAGGAACACCAGCGCCGCGGCCACGTCGCTGGGCACCAGGCCGCGCAGCGCCATCCCGCCCACGAACGGCAGCAGGATCACCGCGAGCCCGACCCAGCTGCGTGGCGGCAGGGTCTCGACGCCGATCGTGTACGAGAGCAGCACGAGGCAGAGCAGCGTCGAGAACTCGTGGTTGGGGTTGATCACCAGGTTGGCCAGCACGGCCACCAGCGCGACGGGGATGGGGAACACCCGCCGCCAGGCGACCGCCGCCATCGCGGCCCCGGCCACCAGCACGTGCAGCACCGGCGAGCCGATGCTGCCGTTGAGGGCGGCCTCGGCGACGGTGAGCACCACGAACACGACGGCGATGCCGACGTCGAGACGCGGTGGCGCGGCCCAGCGGCGCCGCACCGGTGTGGGGTGGGCGGCGTGCTGCGGGGCCGCGGCGATCGTCACGAGGACGACGGTAGGACACGCACCGGGCCTGCACATCCGTCTTGCGACAGAGATCGGTGCGGTGACGAACCATCCGCGGCCCTCGATGCGTCTACCGTGCAGTGGGGCCACGACGGCCCCGAGAAGAAGGGGGACCGATGGCGCGAGATGCCGGCGCCTTCGCGGAGTTCGTGGCCGCGAGATCCGGGGCGCTGCACCGCACGGCGTACCTCATGGTGGGTGAGCACGCGCTCGCCCAGGACCTCCTCCAGGAGGCCCTGACCAAGACGTACGTCGCCTGGCCGCGGCTGCGCGAGGTGGCCAACGCCGAGGCCTACACCCGGCGGGCCATCACCACGACCGCGATCTCCTGGCGGCGCAGGAAGTCCTGGCACGAGCAGCCGCACGACGAGCTGCCCGACCGCATCGCGGCACCGCAGGTGGACACCGACACGCGGGCCTGGGTGTGGGCGGCCCTCCAGCAGCTGCCGCCGCGGCAGCGCGCCGCGGTCGTGCTCCGCTACTACGAAGACCTGACCGAGGCCCAGACCGCAGCCGCGATGGGCTGCGCCGTCGGCACGGTCAAGAGCCAGGTGGCTCAGGCGATCAAGAAGCTCCGCGAGCACCTCGGCCGTGACGCCGACCTGCTCCCCCTCGACGAACTGGCGGTGACCCGATGACCGGCCTCCTCACCAGCGTGCTCCACGAGCGCGCCGACGCAGTCCCCGGACCCGACCTCGACCTCGACGCGATCATCCGCTCGGGCGACCGCCGGGTCCGCCGGCACCGGGTGACGACCGGTCTGGTCGCCGCCGGCGTCGCCGTGGTCGCCGGCAGCTCCTTCCTCCTCCCCGACCTGGTGGCCCAGGACCAGGACACCCCCGCAGCAGGAACCATGTCCCCGTTCGCCGAGCGGCGGGCCGGCTACGCGTTGGACGGCGTCATCCACTGGGGCAACCAGACGTTCCCGGTCGGTGGGCCCGTCGCCTCCTACGTGCAGACCGACGACGGCTTCGTGTTCACGAACCCCAAGGGTGACGTGTTCCTGTTCGACGGGACCGACTCGCAGCGGATCGGCTTCACGTCCAACAACCGGCTCCGCGCGGACGACACCGGCTCCCTGGTGGCGTGGGTCGACCGCGCCGAGGACGGCCGCCCGCAGTACGTCGTCTACGACACCGGGTCGATGAGCGTGCTCGCCCGCATCGACGACACCGCGGCCGGCCCGTCCCGGGAGCCGAGCGACCAGGGCGCCGAGGTGTTCGCGGTCGACGACGGGTCGGCGTACTGGCGCACCGTCGAGGGGTTGGCCCGGTACGACGTGGCCGCCGGGGGTATCACCCTTCTCGCCGATCACGAGCCGCCCGCCGACCCGTCCGCGAAGGAGCCGATCGCCTATGCCATCGAGGACGTGGCCGCGGGGCGGATCGCCTACCTGGTCGACGCCGGGCAGGGTGCCTCGATGAAGGTGGCCGACGAGATCGACGTGAGTGCGCCCACGATGGCCAACTCCTCGAACGGTCTGCTCTCCCCCGACGGCCGCTTCCTCGGCGTGGAGGAGGACGACAACATCGCGGTCTACGACACCACGACCGGCGCCGACGTCACCCCCTCACTGCCCGGGCACCCGTTCGCCGTGGTCACCGGTTGGGTCGACGACGACACCGCGATGGTGTTCGGGATCAGCAGCCTGGCCGATCCCGACACCTATCCGTTCGACATGCTGACCTGCGACGTGCCCACGGGGGCGTGCGACGTGGTGAGTCAGGGCGACGTGCCGACCGACTCGGAGTCGTTCGTGGTGCCCGTCGGCGACCCGGCGACCTGACGGATCCGTGCCCCGGTTGGCGCCGGGCGCGCTCGAGGGCGTTGAGTGGGGTGCATGACTGACACGCACACCACTGACCTGGGCGTCCGCACCCTCGGGACCGGCGCCCACGCCCTCACCGTCTCCACGATGGGCCTCGGCTGCATGGGGATGTCGGAGTTCTACGGCACCCGCGACGAGGACGAGGCGCTGGCCACCATCCACCGCGCGCTCGACCTCGGCGTCGGCTTCCTCGACACCGCCGACATGTACGGCCCGTTCACCAACGAGATGCTGGTGGGCCGGGCGATCAAGGGCCGCCGCGACGAGGTGCAGCTGGCCACCAAGTTCGGCAACGTGCGGGGCGAGAACGGCGAGTACCTCGGGATCAGCGGCCGGCCCGACTACGTCCGGCAGGCGTGCGACGCGTCCCTGCAGCGTCTCGGCGTCGACCACATCGACCTCTACTACCAGCACCGCGTCGACCAGACGGTGCCGATCGAGGAGACCGTCGGCGCGATGGCCGGGCTGGTCGAGGCCGGCAAGGTCCGGCACCTCGGCCTGTCCGAGGCCTCCGCCGCCAACATCCGCAAGGCGCACGCGACGCACCCGATCACGGCGCTGCAGACGGAGTACTCGCTGTTCACCCGGGACCTCGAGGACGAGATCCTGCCGCTGCTCCGCGAGCTCGGCATCGGCCTGGTGCCCTACTCCCCGCTCGGGCGCGGGTTGCTGACCGGCACGATCACCGGCTCCGCCGACCTCGGCGAGGGCGACTCGCGGCGCACCGGCTACTTCCCGCGCTTCCAGGGCGAGGCGCTCGACGCCAACCTGGCGCTGGTGCGCCGGGTCGGCGAGATCGCCGAGGAGAAGGGCGCCTCGCCGGGCCAGCTGGCGCTGGCCTGGGTGCTCGCGCAGGGCGACGACGTCGTGCCCATCCCCGGCACGAAGCGCGTGAAGTACCTCGAGGAGAACGTCGCGGCGGCGCAGGTCCACCTCGACGCCGCCGACCTCGCCCGCCTCGACGAGGCGGTCCCCCGCGACGCCGTGGCCGGCGACCGCTACGGCGACATGACGAACATCGACCGCTGACGGCGGCCCGGCCCGGCGGGCGGGAGGTCAGGCGGCCTTCGCCTCGGCCTCCCGCCGGCCGAGCCGGCTGCGCCGGTAGCCGTAGGTGAAGTAGACGACCAGCCCGATCGCCATCCAGACCACGAACCGGATCCACGTCTCGCCGGTGAGGTTCAGCATCAGGTAGACGCACAGCACCACCGAGAGCGTGGCCACGAGCGGAGCCGCCGGGGTGCGGAACGCCCGCGGAAGGTCGGGGCGTGTCCGGCGCAGCACCACCACGCCGATGCTCACCAGCACGAACGCGAAGAGCGTGCCGATGCTGACCAGGTTGGCCAGCGTGGTGAGGTCGACGAAGCCGGCGATGGCGGCCACCGCGAGGCCGGTGATCAGCGTGACCCGCGAGGGCGTGCCGTACTTCGGGTGCACCTTGGCCAGGCCCGTGGGCAACAGCCCGTCGCGGGACATCGCGAACGCGACCCGGGTCTGGCCCAGCATCAGGATCATCACCACGACGGTCAGGCCGACGCAGGCTCCGACCGCGACCAGGTTGCCCATCCAGGCGACGCCGACCGCGTCGAAGGCGGTCGCGAGGGGGGCGGCGTCCTCCGGGTCGATGTCGGTGTAGTTCTGCATGCCGGTGATGATCAGGCTGACCGCCATGTAGAGACCGGTGACGATGGCCAGCGAGCCGAGGATGCCGATCGGCACGTCCTTCTTGGGGTTGTGCGCCTCCTCGGCCGTGGTCGCGACGATGTCGAAGCCGATGAACGCGAAGAACACGATCGAGGCGCCCGCCACGACCCCGGCGAGGCCGTAGACCGCGGGGTCGATGCCGAGCAGGCTGGTGATCAGCGGCAGCTGGCTGAAGCTGCCCTGGGCGCCTTCGGTGGGCTGCGACTCGGGGATGAACGGCGTGTAGTTCGCGGTGTCGACGTAGCCGATGCCGACGATGATCACGGCCGCGACGACGAGCAGCTTGAGCGCCACCACGATCTGGTTGATCCTGCTGGAGAGCTTGATCCCCCAGATCAGCACCATCATCACCAGCAGCGAGATCACCACGGCGGGGAGGTTGATGATGCCGTTCTCGGCGGACGCCAGGGAGGCCGGCACCTCGAACGCCGTCCCGGCGAGCAGCTCCTGGAGGTAGCCCGAGAAGCCGACCGCGAGCGCCGAGGAGCCGATGGTGAACTCGAGGGCGAGGTCCCAGCCGATGATCCAGGCGACGAGCTCACCGAAGGTGGCGTAGGAGAAGGTGTAGGCGCTGCCGGCGACCGGCACCGTCGAGGCGAACTCGGCGTAGCACAGCGCGGCGAGCGCACACGCCACGCCCGCGATCACGAAGGACAGCGCGATGGCCGGGCCGGCGTTGGACGCCGCGACCGTGCCGGTGAGCACGAAGATCCCGGCCCCGATGATCACCCCGACGCCGAAGACCACCAGGTCGACGGCGTGCAGGTTCTTCCGGAGCTGGTGGTCGGGCTCGTCGGTGTCGGCGATGGACTGCTCGACGGACTTCGTGCGGAACACGTTCATGGCCCAGCACCTTGCCACATTCCGAGACCGGTGGCGCTAGCGCAGGTCCGTGTCTCGCCCGGCGGTCGAGTGAGGGGTCAGATCGTCCGCGACACGCCGCGGATCTGGCTGACTGAGTGACCCCTCGGCGATCTCCTCGGTGATGGTGCGGGCGAGGGCCTGCGCGGTGAGGCCGACCTGCTCGAGGATGCGGGCCCGCTTGGCGTGGTCGAGGAACTCCTGCGGGATGCCGTGCAGGCGCACCGGGGTGTCCACCCCGGCGTCGTTGAGGGTCTGCAGCAGCACCGAGCCGACGCCGCCGACGATGCCGTTGTCCTCCACGCAGACGACCAGCCGGTGCTCGCGCGCGAGGTCCACCAGTGCGGGGTCGACCGGCTTGACCCAGCGCGGGTCCACCACGGTGACGCCGATGCCCTGGGCGGCGAGACGGTCGGCGACCTCGACGGAGACCGAGGCCATCGAGCCGACCCCGACGACGAGCACGTCCTTGGTGCCGTTGCGCACCAGCACGTCGCAGCCGCCGACCCGGTCGATCGCGGGCACGTCGTCGTCGGGCGGCCCCTTGGGGAACCGTACGACGGTCGGGGCGTCGTCGACCTGCACGGCCTCCCGCAGCAGCTCGCGGAGCCGGGTCGCGTCGCGCGGGGCGGCCAGCCGCAGCCCCGGGACGACCTGGAGCACGGACATGTCCCACATGCCGTTGTGGCTGGCGCCGTCGTCCCCGGTCACGCCGGCCCGGTCGAGCACGAAGGTCACGCCGCACCGGTGCAGCGCGACGTCCATCAGCACCTGGTCGAAGGCGCGGTTGAGGAAGGTGGCGTAGACCGCGACCACCGGGTGCAGGCCGCCCATCGCGAGACCCGCCGCCGACGTGGCCGCGTGCTGCTCGGCGATGCCGACGTCGAAGGTGCGCTCGGGGTACTGCGCGGCGAACAGGTGCAGCCCGACCGGGTGCAGCATCGCCGCGGTGATCGCGACGAGGTCCTGGCGCTCCCCGCCGAGGGCGACCATCTCCTCGGCGAACACGTCGGTCCAGATGCGGCCCTTGGGGTTCTCCTCGCCGGTCTCGACGTTGAACGGCCCGGGCGAGTGGAACTGGTCGGCCTCGTGACGCTCGGCGGCGTCGTAGCCGAAGCCCTTGCGGGTCAGCACGTGCACGATGACCGGCCCCTCGAACCGCTTGGCCTGGGCGAGCGCCTGCTCCACGGCGGCCCGGTCGTGGCCGTCGATCGGGCCGACGTACTTCAGCCCGAGGTCCTCGAAGAGCCCCTGCGGCGCGAGCGCGTCCTTCATGCCCTTCTTGACCGCGTGCAGCGCGTCGTAGACGGCGGGGCCGACGCCGCGGACGCCGTTGAGCCGCTTCTTGACCAGCTCGAGCACCTGCTCGTAGCGCGGGTTGGTGCGCAGCGTGGCCAGGTGGGTGGCCAGTCCGCCGACGGTCGGGGTGTAGGAGCGGCCGTTGTCGTTGACGACGATGACGAGCTTGCGGTCCTGGCCCGCGGCGATGTTGTTGAGCGCCTCCCAGGCCATCCCGCCGGTGAGGGCGCCGTCGCCGATGAGCGCCACCACGTGGCGGTCCTCGCCGCGGATGGCGTAGGCCTTGGCGAGCCCGTCGGCGTAGGACAGCGCGGTCGAGGCGTGCGAGTTCTCGACGATGTCGTGCGGGGACTCCGACTGGCTGGGGTAGCCGGAGAGGCCGCCCTCCTGGCGCAGCGAGTCGAAGTCGCCGGCGCGGCCGGTGAGCATCTTGTGCACGTAGGCCTGGTGGCCGGTGTCGAAGACCACCCGGTCGCGCGGGGAGTCGAAGACCCGGTGCAGCGCCATCGTCAGCTCGACGACGCCGAGGTTGGGCCCGAGGTGGCCGCCGCGCGGTGAGCACGTCGTGACCAGCCGGTCGCGGATCTCGGCGGCGAGCTCGTCGAGCTGCTCGTCGGTGAGGTCGCGCAGGTCGTGTGGGCCGGTGATCCGGTCCAGCAGTCCCATCCGGGTTCCTCCCAGGGTCGGGGTCGTCAGCGTTCGAGTCTACGGGTCACGCCGCGTCGCCGTGACCCTCCAGGTGGGCACGACCACGCCGAGAAGCAGGTCACGCTTCGGCGATTCACGCCCCGACCGGCGAGAAGTCCTTTACCTTGTCGGGGTGTCGGACGACGGCCCCCGCACCCCGGCCGGGTCGTCCCAAGGGGATTCAGGGATTGGTGTCGTGTTCAGGAAGCTCTTCGCGGTCGTGCTCGCCACGGTCGTGCTCGTCGGTGGTGGCACGGTCAGCGCGCAGGCCTGGGAGCCGGATCCCGGCCCCCTGTTCAACAACCCGATGGGCAAGCTCGACGCCCAGGACCGCACCATGATCCACATCCGGCGGGCGATCGACCACGCGCCGAAGCACTCGTTGATCCGCATCGCGACGTACTCCCTGGACCGTCCGGACGTCACCCAGGCCCTGCTCGACGCCTGCGAGCGCAAGGTCGCCGTCCAGCTCGTGCTCAACGACAACTGGACCTCCGGGCAGACCCGGTCGATGCGCCGCGCCTTCGGCACCAGCCTGCTGCCGCGCTTCGACGACGGCTGCAACCCCCGCGACCCGAAGAAGTTCGCGAAGCCGTGGGCCTACCCGAGCTACGTCAAGATCTGCGGCGGCGCCTGCCGGCTCGACCGGCCGCTGGGCAACCAGCACATGAAGTTCTTCCTGTTCTCGCAGACGGGCAAGGCGCGCAACGTGGTGATGGTGGGCTCCACGAACCTCACCGGCTTCGCCGCGCGCACGCACTGGAACGACCTGTTCACGATGAACAACCGGCCGGTCTCCTACGCCGCCTACAGCGCGATCCACAACCAGCTCGCCCACGACATGGCCGTGCCCGAGCCGCACGTGGTGGTCGTCGACGGGGACCTCACCTCGGAGTTCGGCGCGATCGTGCCGCGCATCGAGAAGGAGAACGACCCGGTGTGGCTGCGCCTCAACCAGGTCGGCTGCGACGCCCCCGCCGGCTACGGCCAGGAGAGGCACTCCGTCGTCCGGGTGATGATGTACGCCTGGGTCGGCGACCGCGGCCAGTACCTCGCCAAGAAGGCCGCCGAGCTCGACCGCCAGGGCTGCGTGGTCCGGGTGATCCTGAGCGGGGCCGGCACGGTGGTGAAGCGGATCCTGCGCCGCGGCGGCGTGCAGATGCGCAGCGCCGACCTCAACACCGACGACGACCTCGAGACCGGGTTCGACGACACCCCCTGGGAGCACTTCACCCACGAGAAGTGGATGGCGCTCAACGGGACCTACGCCGGCGCCCCCCTGCGGGTCGTCTGGACCGGGTCGGAGAACTGGTCGGACAAGTCCGAGGTCAACGACGAGGTGACCATCACCATCCCGCGCCGTGGCGTGCACAAGAAGTACGCCGGGCACTTCGAGATGCTCTGGAAGCACCACACCCGTCGCCTCTGAAACGGCCGCGCCGACCGGTCGAGGTTTGTCCAGCCATCGGCATGCTGGTCGAGACGACCGACCGCCGGTATGAGAAAGTCGTGCGGTCCGTGTGCACAGCGTGGTCCCGAGGTGGGGCCACCACGAACCCTCGGGAGCTCCCCTCGTGACGAAGAAGACCGGCATGCTGGTGCTGAGCCTGCTGATCGTGATCACCGGCCTCGGCGCGGGGGCGGCCCACGCCTACACGCCCGAGACGGGAGGTCGCTTCAACGACCCTGCGGGCGACCGCGAGGCGATCAACCGGTCGATGGTGCACATCCGCAAGTCGATCGAGAGCGCCGAGCGGGGCTCGGTCATCCGGATCGCGACCTACTCGCACAGCCGCGCGGACATCACCAACGCCCTCATCGACGCGTGCAAGAACCGCAACGTGTCGATCCAGATGGTGATCAACGACAACTTCATCTCCAAGACCACGCAGCGGCTGCGCCGGGTGCTGGGCAGCAACATCGACCCGCACTACAAGGACGCCTGCCACCCCCGCAGCAAGGAGAAGGGCGAGGAGAAGCACCCCGAGCCCAGCTACCTCAAGGTCTGCTACCAGTCGTGCCGCAAGGGCGCCGGCAACCAGCACATGAAGTTCTACCTGTTCTCCGACACCGGCCAGGCCCGGGACGTCGTGATGGTCGGGTCGACCAACATCGCGCGCTACGCCGCCAAGACGCACTTCAACGACCTGTTCACCCAGGCCAACCGGTCCGGCATGTTCCGCGACTACAGCTTCATCCACCATCAGCTCGCCCAGGACCGGCGCGTCAAGAAGGTCCACCGCAAGTTCGTCAACGGCGACCTGGTGACCGACTTCGGCGCGGTCGTGGCGCGTGGACCCAAGGACCCGGTGGCCAGGCGCCTGGCGAAGGTCTCCTGCGCGGGAGGCACCCAGGTCCGCATCACGATGTACGCCTGGGTCGGCGACCGCGGCCGCTACCTGGCCCGCAAGGTGGCCGACCTGAGCCGCAAGGGCTGCAACATCAAGGCGATCCTCAGCCAGCCCAGCAAGGACGTGAAGCGGATCCTCAAGGCGGGCGGCGTGGCCATCCGCAGCGCCGACCTGGACCTCGACGACAACCCCGAGACCGGCTTCGGCGAGACGCCGTGGGAGCAGTTCACCCACGAGAAGTGGATGTCGGTCAACGGCACCTGGGCGGGCCAGCAGCGCAAGATCGTGTGGACCGGTTCCGAGAACTGGTCGGGTCTGTCGTTCCTCAACGACGAGGTCACGATCATGATCCCGCGCGCCGAGGTGTGGCAGCAGTACGACTCGCACTTCGACTTCGTCTGGAACTTCCGCACCCGCTCCTACGGCTGACCGGTCCCCCGGCGCGGTGGCTGACCCTCCTACAGGACGGCGCCCCGGGGGGCGATCTCCACGGCCGCCACGCCTCGGGCACACAGCACGAGGAGCCGGTCGCCATGTCGGCAGCGCAGCACCCCGGAGTCCTGCGCGAGCGTCCAGATGACGTGGTCGGTCACCTCGTCCGCACTGCCGGCCTCGGGGTCGTCGTAGGTGACGTCCAGGCTGTCACCGCTGACGAGCCGGACACGAAGCACGATGCCTGCCATGATCACGCAGACTAGAGCCGCGCGGTGCCCCACCGCCATGGGCTCCGACCCGCTCGTCAGCGTGGGTCACGGCTCCGGCGGCCTGACGGCCTCCCGCAGGAGCCGGATGGCGCGACTGACCGAGTCGATGGCCGACTCGAGCCTGGGTCGTTGCCCCGACGTGGCCCGCAGCAGCAGCCGGTCGAGCTCGAGCGTCGCGGCGAACAGGTCCTGGAGCACGTCGACGTGCATCGCGGTGATGAGGCGTTCACGCTCGTCGAGACGGGTCAGCCGTTCGCTGCGGCGCAGGTTGCACACGAGCCCACGGACCTCGGGATCGGCCGCCATGTCGCTGACCGCGGCCTCGACCCAGCTCCAGTCGTCGCCGGAGCGCACCCGGATCTCCCCCACGCGCTCGCGACCGAGGTCCCCGTCGGGGTGGAGCAGCTCGTGGAACGTCTCCTGGTCCTCCGGGTGCACGTGGTCCGTCAGGACCTTGCCGACGAGGTCGTCGGCCTCCCAGCCGAACAGGCTCGTGACGGCCGGGCTGGCGTAGCTCACGAACCCCTCCGCCGAGAGCATGATCGCCGCGTCGCTCGAGCGCTCCAGCAACGGCCGGAGCGCGGTGCCGAGGTGCATGGACTCCCCGACGACGCCCACCAGGGCGCCATCGTGGTAGACGCCCGCGTCGGTCACCAGGGCGGGGAACAGCACCCCGTCCCGGCGCTGCACGAGGAAGCCGCCCGACCACGGCACCCCGTGCCGGAGGGCGTCCATGATCTCGGTCGCCACCGTCTGCGACATGCGGGGCACCGTGACGTCGGTGATGTCGCGCCCCAGCACGTCCGACGCCGCCCAGCCGTACAACGTCTCGGCGGCCGCGTTCCAGAGGACGATGTGCCCGTCCGGATCGGTGGCGATGACGGCCAGGCCGAGCGACTCCAGCATCGCGGCCGGCGTCAGCCGTGCGTCGCCGGAGTCCGCCGACGTCGGTGGACGCTCGGTCGAGTGGCTCATGGTCTCGGTCCCGCCTTCACACCCCCGCCGGCCCCAGTATTCGTCTCCTCGCACGGTCGCGGCACGGGGCCAAAGTCCCGGGCCGGTGGAACGGTCGCGCCGCAGGTGCTCCAATGAGCGGGTGCGGTTCGTCGTCGACACCAAGGCGTCGCCGGAGCAGGCCCGGCGCGCCTTGACCGACTTCACCGACCGTCGGCTGCGGACGTGGAGCCGCACGCTCGACCCGAAGCGGTACGAGCTGCGCGACCACGGTGAGACCTGGGCTGTGGCGCGCGAGAGCTCCTCTGGTTCACCGCTCTGGGTGGTCGCCCGCTACGACTGGTCCGAACCGGACGTGATCCGCTGGGCGGTCGAGGAGAGCAGCTACGGGGGCGGCGGGGACGGCGTGGTCCGGATCGTGCCGGCGGCGGGCGGAGGAAGCCGCCTGCACGTCGAGTACGACAACACCGACGCCCGTCGCCAGAAGCCGCTGCTGTTCCTGCTCCATCACGGGCCGATGGGCCGGATCATCGCCCGGATGTGGGCCTCCGCGTTGGACCGCTACGCCGACTCCGAGCACGGCTGACCCCGGGGGCCCGGAACGGACCGTCCGCCGCGCCGGGCGATCGCCGGGGCCTGTCGGCGGGAACCCCTAGGCTCCCCGCGTGGACGCTCACCGGCTCGACCGCGCGGAGGCACGACGCATCGCCGTCCGTGCCCAGCTCCTGGACTCGCCCCGACCCACCGACCTGGTGGACGTCGTGCGGCACCTCACCTTCCTGCAGATCGACCCGACCGCGGCGATCGCGCCCAGCGCCGACCTCGTCGCCTGGGGCCGGCTCGGGTCGACCTACCGGCCCGACGACCTCAAGCGGGCGGTCGAGCAGGACCGGACGCTCGCCGAGTTCGACGCGCTGGTCCGCCCGATGGAGGACATGGCGCTGATGCTCGCCGGCGCGGAGCACCGACCCGCCTACGACACCACCCGGCAGTGGCTGCGCGACAACGACCGGTTCCGTCGCGACATCCTGGAACGGCTGGGCAGCGACGGCCCCCTGCTGTCGCGCGACATCGCCGACACCAGCGTGGTGCCGTGGCCCTCGACGGGATGGACCAACAACCGCAACATCACCCAGATGCTGGAGATCCTGGTGCTGCGGGGCGAGGTCGCGATCGCCGGCCGCCAGGGACGTCAGCGGCTGTGGGACCTGCCCGAGCGCGTCTACCCCGCGGACCTCGAGCCGCTCCCGGTCGAGGCGGCCCTGCGCGCCCGTGCCGAGCGGCGTCTGAGGTCGCTCGGCATCGCCCGGGCGAGCTTCACCGACATGCCGATCGAGCCCTACCACGTCGGCGACGCGGGCGAGCCGGCCACGATCGACGGCGTGCCCGGCGAGTGGCGGGTCGACCCGGAGGCGCTCGACCGCCCCTTCACCGGACGCACCGCGTTGCTCTCGCCGTTCGACCGGCTCGTGCACGACCGGGCGCGCGCACTCGCCCTCTTCGACTTCGAGTACACCCTGGAGATGTACAAGCCGGCCGCCTCGCGGCGCTGGGGCTACTTCGCGCTGCCGGTGCTCCACCACGACCGGCTGGTCGGCAAGCTCGACGCCAAGGCCGACCGCAAGGCCGGCGTGCTGCGGGTCGCCGCCCTGCACGAGGACGTCCGCCTCACCAAGGCGATGCGGCGCGACGTCGACGCGGAGATCGAGGAGCTCGCCGGCTGGCTGGGTCTCAGCGTCCACGACTCCCGAGGGTGACCGGCGGGGAGACTGAGCGCCTCAGGCTGAACGACGCGACGGCCGGCTCGAGGAGGCTGCCCAGCCACACGGTCCCGTGGTGCTCACGCACGCCGGTGACCATGTGGAACCGCGAGGCGTCGAGCGAGATGTCGCGCACGACCCGGCCGTCGTCGTCGAAGGCCATCACCCGGGCCGTACGCCGCGGCGCCGGGCGCAGCCGCTCGGGGAGCCGGGTGGCCAGCCTGCGCACCGCCATCGGCGCGCGCATCACCCGCTCCACGACCGGGTCGGTCGGCGAGGCGATCGTCACCCAGACCAGGCCGTCCGTGCCGAGGGCGATGTTGTCGGGGTAGCCGGGGAGGTCGGCGACCAGGTGGTCCACCAGGCCGGTCCGGGGGCCGGTGAGCCATCGCCGCACCACGCTGCGCCCGGCCGACTCCGCGACCGCGACGAAGGCGCCGTCCGCGGACAGCGCGACGCCGTTGGCGAACCGCAGCCCGTCGACCTCCACCGTGACGGTCCCGTCGGGCCTGCGTCGCAGCAGCCGCCCGGTCGCGGTGTTCTCCGCGATGTCGGCCTCCCAGTGGTCGATGTCGTGCACGCGTGTGGAGTCGGAGAACCAGATGTCGCCGCCGGGGTGCACGGCCGCGTTGTTCACGCAGCGCATCCGCTGGCCGTGCACGAAGCGGCTGAGCACCTCGAGCCGTCCTGTGCCGGTGTCGAGGGCCAGCAGGCCGAGCCACGCGTCGCAGACGAGCAGCCGCCCGTCGGGGAGCAGCTCCAGACCGAGCGGCCGTCCGCCGGTGCGGCCCACGCAGTCGATGCGCGCGCCGCCGGGCGCGATCCGGAACACCGAGCCGTCCGCCGTACCGGTGAAGACGGCGCCGTCCGGCCCGACGAGGACGTCCTCGGCGCCCTCCCCCGGCACCGGGACGATCGAGAGGACGGGGGCCGTGCTCTGGTCGGTCACGCGGCCGACGCTATCCAGCCCGGGCCTCAGCTGCGCAGGTAGGAGGCGCCGTTCACGTCGATGATCGTGCCCGAGGAGAACCGGGCCTCCGGCGAGGCGAGCCACAGCACGGCCGCGGCGACCTCCTCGGGACGCGCCACCCGCCCGAACGGAGACTGGGCGCGCACCCCGTCGCCGCCGGGACCGTCGAGGACCTCCCGCGCCATCTCGGTGTCCACGAAGCCGGGCGCGACCGTGCCGACGGTGATCCCGTGCGGCGCCAGGGCGAGTGCCATCGACTGCCCGAAGGCGTTGAGACCGGCCTTGGACGCGCCGTAGGCCGGGCAGTCCGGCTCGCCCCGGAAGGCACCCCGGCTCGACACGTTGACGACCGCGCCGCCGCCGGCGGCCTGCAGGTGCGGGATCGCGCAGAAGGTGGCGTTGGCGGCGCCGGTGAGGTTGGTGGCCAGCGTGCGGGCCCAGGTCGCCTGCCAGTCGTCGTACGACGTCGAGAGCGGCGGGTGCGCGAGGAAGACCCCGGCGTTGTTCACCAGCACGTCCAGGCGGCCGAGCCGGCCGGCAGCCGTGTCCACCGCCGACCGGACGGCGTCGGCGTCGGCCATGTCGGCCTGCACGGTGACGTGACCCTCGCCCGGCAGCGAGCCGAGCACCTCCGCGGCGGCGTCCGCCGAGGTGCCGTAGTGGACGGCGACCCGGTCACCCTGCTCGGCGAAGGCCCGCGCGATCGCCGTCCCGATGCCACGCGAGCCGCCGGTGACGAGGACCCCGCGCCCGCCGGCGCTCATCGGGCGACCTCGGCGACGCCGGCGAGCAGCCGGTCGACGTCGTCGGCGTTGGTGTAGGGCGCGAGGCCGGCGCGCACGGCGCCGGTGTCGCCCAGGCCGAGCCACCGCGACGCCTCGATGGCGTAGAAGGAGCTGGCCGGGGCGTTCACGCCCACCGACGCGAGGTGCTCGTAGACCTCCCGGTGGCTGCGGCGCTCGACCGAGAAGAACACCGTCGGCGTGCTCCGCTTGGGCGAACCGTGCAGGCGGACCCCGTCGGTCCCCCGCAGGCCCGTGAGCAGCCGGTCGAGCAGGTGGTCCTCGTGCTCCTCGACAGCTCGCATGGACTCGAGCACCCGGGTGCGCCGCTCGGGCGCGTCCGAGGCGATCGCGGCGATGAAGTCCACCGCGGCCGTGGTGCCCGCGAGCACCTCGTAGGGCAGGGTGCCGAGCTCGAGGCGCTCCGGGACGAGGTCGGTCGACGGCAGCAGCTTGTCCACGTCGAGCCGTTCGAGCAGCTCCGGCGCCGCCGCGACGACCCCGTGGTGCGGGCCGAAGAACTTGTACGGCGAGCACGCGTAGAAGTCCGCACCGAGCTCCGCGACGTCGACCGGCGCGTGCGGGGTCAGGTGCACCCCGTCGACGTAGAGCAGGGCACCGGCCTCGTGCACCGCCTCCGCGATGGCCGGGACGTCCGGCCGGGTGCCGAGGACGTTGGACGCCCCGGTGACGGCGACGACCCGGGTCCGCTCCGAGAGCACCGCCCGGACGTCGTCCACGCCGAGGTCGCCGCTCGCCGGGTCGAAACCGACCCAGCGGACCTCCGCCCCGGCGGAGGCCGCGGCCTGCACCCACGGCCGGATGTTGGCGTCGTGGTCGAGCCGGGTCACGACGACCTCGTCGCCGGGCCGCCACTGCTTGGCCAGCGCCCGCGAGACGTCGTACGTCGCCTGGGTCATCGAGCGCGCGAAGACCACCCCGCCGGGGTGGCAGCCGAGCAGGTCGGCCACGGCCTGCCGGGCGGCGACGACCACCTCCTCGGCGCGTGCCTCCGCCGCCGTGACCGTCCCGCGGTTGGAGATGCCGGAGGTCATCGTGCGCGCGATCGCGTCGGCGACCTGGCGCGGCACCTGCGTCCCCCCGGGTCCGTCGAAGTAGGCGATCCCCTCGTCGAGGGCCGGGAACTCGCTGCGGATGCGGTCGACGTCGAGGTTCATGACGACATCCTCTCCTCGTCGTCCTGACCGCCCGACGTCACGACCTCCGGCGACGCCAGGCCGAGCGTCGTCCGGATCTCGTGGTGGCGCACCAGGAACGTCCGTTCGTCCAGGCGCTTGCGCCGCAGCCAGCCGGTCACCTCGTCGTTGCCCTTGCTGGCGTTGCACGAGCCGCAGGCCGGCGCGATGTTGTCGAGCGTGTAGCGCCCGCCGCGGGAGAGCGCCTGCACGCAGTCACGCTGCAGCGGCTTGTCGGTGGCGCCGCAGTAGGCGCAGCCACCCCAGGCCGCCTTGAGCGCGCTCCACTGCTCGGGGCTGAGGTCGTGCTCGACGCTGTCCATCCGGCGCTTGCGTCGGCGCGCCCAGGTGGCCTTGCGACTCCGGTTCACCGCCATCGGCACAGCGTAGGCATCGGCCCGGCCGGTGCGGGACCTCGACGGGTGCGCGGCGTGGCGGCCTAGCTGTGCGCGCCTCCAGGGCATCGAGGTCGCGCTCGGCGTAGAGCCGGTGCTGCCACTCCTCGTTGAGGACGATCGCCAGGCACTCCCGGACCGGATAGCTCCGGGGCTGCGGCCAGCCCGGACCTTCGACCGGGGTCGTCTCCCCCGCCAACGCCGCGTCGGTGAGCCCGTCGAGGACTTCGCGCACCGTGGCCATCCGGCCCCGACGCAGCGCGAGCACCTCGTCGAGGGAGGGCCGCGCGTCGCGGTCGCGGGGGACGCCCGGCGTGTCGGGCATCTCGTCCCAGGGCAGGTCGAGCGGGTGCCACGGGGACGGGTCTCCGAGCATGGCCCGCCCGACCCAGGAGTCGGTGGCGAACGCCAGGTGCCGCAACGTCTCGATGAACGACCACTCGCCGTCGACCGACTCGTGCAGCAGCAGGGGGTCCAGGCGACGGGCCCGGGCGACGGTCTGCTCCCAGAGCCCCTCGAGGATGTCCCACGCCGTGCGGAACCCGGCCACGTCGGTCGGGCGCATCTTCGCCCGGTCGGGGTGGCGCCGGTCGAGCTCGGCCTCCACGAGCGGACCGATGTCGACGCCGTTGACCGTCACGTCGAGGAGCTCGCCGTGGATGTCGACGTGGGCCAGCTCGACGCCGCGCATCACGACCCGGCTGAGCTCGACCCCGCGGAAGAGTGTGTCGTTGAGGTCGCTGGCGCGGAACTCCGAGCCGCTCAGGTCCACGCGGTCGAAGCGTGAGCCCCGGAGGTCCTCACCGGAGAAGTCGGTCATGCCCGGACCGTAGCGCCGTCCGCCGACGATGTCCCGCGCGTCCGTTGCGGGCGGCAGCTAGGGGCGCAGCCAGTTGCCGAGGTCGGCGTCGGTCAGCAGCTCACGCGCCTCTGCCTCGTGCTCGTCGGGCACCAGGATCCTGATCCGGATCGCGCTGATGGAACCCTCGAGGATGCTCATGTTGCGGTCGGTGACCTGGTAGGGGATGTCGGCCCCGGCCAGCAACCCTTCGATCACCGAGATCACTCCGGGGTCGTTGGTCCGGACCAGCTCTGCCATCTCAACACCTCCCCGTCGTGGCCGGCTCCTACGGCGATCATGACACCAGGGGCGACGTCGGCTAGAGCCGCGCGACGAACCGCTTGCCCCGCAAGGCCTCCTCGACCAGGCCGACCGCGCGGCGCTCGGCCAGCAGCCGGGCCGACTCGGCCTGCCAGGTCTCGACCGCGGCGTCGACGGTGTCGTGGTCGGCGACGTCGCGGAGCACGCCCCGGGCCTCGCTGAGCCCCCGGTGCACGGCGGCCTGGCACGCCTCCACGTGCAGGACCGCGAAACGGGCGAGCACGACGTCGTGGCGGCGCAGCACCGGATAGCCGCGGTACTCCGGCGGGCAGATGTCGAGCAGCCAGCCGACCGCCGTCCGCTCCCACCCGGGTGCCCCGGGCGGGCGGACCTGGCGCGGCCAGCCCGGTGGCGCGACCGCGCGGCCCGGTGGTGAGGGGGTGGAGGGGGCCATGCGGCGATCATACGCCGCGTTCGAACATCTGTTCGACTCTGCCGGATTTTACGACCGGCCGACCTTCCGCGCCCTATCCTGCGCGTGTGCCGGCGAGTGTCCAGGTGTCCGTGCTGGGAGCAGCCGAGGCCCGTCTCGACGGGACCGCGGTCGACCTCGGCACGCGCAAGCAGCGTGCCCTGCTGGCCGGGCTCGCGCTGCACCGGGGCCGCCCCGTCCCGGCCGACACGCTCGTCGACCTGCTCTGGGCCGACGCCCCTCCCGCCCAGTGGGGCACGACCCTGCAGGGGTACGTCGCCGGCCTGCGCCGCGCGCTCGAGCCCGACCGGGCCGCCCGGACGCCCGCGACCGTCCTGGTGACCGAGTCGGCCGGCTACGCGCTGCGCGTCCCGGCCGACGGGCTCGACACCACCCGCTTCGACGCAGCCGTCGGCAGCTCGCACCAGCGGCTCGGCTCGACCGCGGTGGTGCCCGCCGGCGCCGGACCGGGCCGCTCCCCCGCCGAGCTCGAGCAGCTGCTCGCCGGGCTCGACGACGCCCTCGCGCTGTGGCGCGGCACCCCCTACCCCGAGCTGGAGGACGCCCCCGCCGCCTCCGCCGAACGGGTCCGGCTCGAGGAGCTGCGCCTGGTCGCGCTCGAGGACCGGGCGGTCGCGGCGCTGGGGCTCGGCCGGCACGCCACCGTGGCCGCCGAGCTGGAGTCGCTCACCACGACCTACCCGCTGCGCGAGCGGCTGTGGGCCCTCCGCGCGCTCGCGCTGACCCGGTCGGGCCGGCAGGCCGACGCCCTCGACGTGCTCCGGCAGGTCCGCACCCTGCTCGCCGACGAGCTCGGTCTCGAGCCCGGCGCCGAGCTGCGCGACATGCAGGCCGCCGTGCTCCGCCAGGACCCCTCGCTCGACTGGCTCCCGGAGCCACGCGAGGCGCCGGTCGTGGAGACCGTCCCCGTGACGCCACCGGCGCCCGCTCCCCCGCGCCCCTTGCCCGGCCCGGTGAGTCCGTGGCCGATGGTCGGCCGGGACGAGGAGCTGGCCGCCCTGGTCACCCTGCTCGACGAGGCCGCCGAGGGGACGCCGACCTTCGCCTCGGTCGTCGGGGACCCCGGGATCGGCAAGAGCCGGCTGCTCGCCGAGCTGGCCGCCGCCGCCGACGACCGCGGCTGCACGGTGCTGGTCGGACGCTGCTCCCAGGACGAGGGCGCCCCGCCGCTGTGGCCCTGGGCGAGCGTGCTCGACGGCCTCGGTCGGGTGCTCCCGACCGACGCGGCGCCGGCCGTCGGCGGGGCCGAGAGCAGCCAGTTCCGGGCCTGGGACGACATCGTGCGTGCGGTGGCGGCCGCCGCGGAGGACCGGCCCGTGCTGGTGCTCCTCGACGACCTGCACTGGTCGGACTCCTCGTCGCTGCGGGTGCTCGGCCTGCTGCTCGAGTCGGTGCACCGCGGCCGGCTCACCCTGGTCGCCACCTGGCGCGACCGGCCCACCCCGACGGGTGCCCTGGCCGGCGTCGCCGAGCAGCTCTCCCGCCGGCACGGCCTCCGGCTCCACCTGGCCGGGCTGGCCAGCCCCGACGTACGCCGGGTCGTCGAGGCCGTGTCCGCACGCCGTCCCTCCGCCGGTCAGGCCGACGCGCTGCGCACCCGCACCGACGGCAACCCGTTCTTCCTCGTGGAGTACGCCCGCCTCGTCGACGACGCCGCCGACCTCGAGACCCTGCTCGCCGAGCCCGACCCGCCGCACGCGGTCACCGACGTCGTCTCCCGGCGCCTCGACCGGCTGCCCGACGCGACCCGCTCCGCGCTGGTGGTGGCCGCCGTGGTGGGCCGCTTCTTCGACCTGGAGACGGTCGCCGACGCGGCCGGGCAGGACGAGGACGACGTGCTCGACGCCCTCGACGTCGCGGTCGCCGCCGGACTGGCCCGCGAGGACGGCGTCGGCCGCTTCCGGTTCGCCCACGCCCTGGTCCGCGACACCGTCTACGCCGGCACCTCCCGCACCCGCCGCGCCCGCTGGCACGCCCGGGTGGCGTCCGCCCTCGACGGCCGGCCGGGCCGCGAGGGCGAGGTCGCCCGGCACTGGCACGCCGCCGGCCCCGGGCACGCCGACCGGGCCTGGCGGGCCGACCGCGAGGCCGCCCACGCCGCCCTCACCGTCTATGCCTACGAGGAGGCGCTCGCGTTCCTCGACGCCGCTCTCCAGGCGCTCCACGACGACCCCGCCACGACCCCGCAGGACGAGCACGCCGTGCTGGTGGAGCTCGGCCTGGCCTACAAGGCCGCCGGCGACTGGCTCAACCTGCGGCCACTGGTGCACCGGGCGATCGCGGTGGCCGACCGGATGGCGGACCCCGAGGCGCTCGCCCGGGTCGCGGTGATGACCAGCATCGACGCACTGTGGCAGGCGGCCCACCACGGCGAGGTGGACGCCGTGGTCGTCGACGCGCTGCGCCGCTCGCTCGACGCACTGCCGCACACCGACAGCGAGCTCCGCTGCCGGGTGATGCTCAGCCTGGCCGGCGAGCTCTACTACGGCTCGTCGCCCCAGGAGCGCGACGCGCTCGCCGAGGAGGCCGTGGCGATCGCCCGGCGGATCGGCGACCCGACCCTGTTGATGAGCACCTGCCAGAACGCCTTCGTCGCGGTCTGGCGCCCCTCGACAGTCCACCGCCGGGCGGCGCTGGCGCAGGAGGCGCTCGACATCGCCGAGCAGCTCGGCGACGCCCGCGCGCTGGTCTATGCGCAGACGGTGCGCGCGGTCGCGGCGGGCGAGCTCGGCGAGGTCGACCTGCTGGAGGAGCTGACGTCCGCGGCCCGCCGTGGCGCCGAGGCGCACCGGGCGCTGTACGCCCTGGTGGTGCTCGACAGCCTGGAGATCCCCTGGCTGGCGATGCGCGGCGAGCACCAGCGGGCCGCGGAGCTGACCGCGCACCTCGCGGAGACCGGCACCCGGATGGGTCTGTCCCAGCAGGACGACGCCGTCGCCGGCGCGGTGCTCAGCACCCTGATGTGGCAGGGCCGGCCCGAGGAGGTGCTGGAGATGCTCCGGCCGCAGGTGAAGGAGAACATCCTGCCGCTCGACGCCTCCGTGCTCGCCTTCCTGGTGCGCAGCGGTCGCCCGGAGGAGGCCCGCGCCTACCGCGCCGACCACGAGCCCGAGCTCGGCGCCGACACCTGGTTCTCGCTGCTGCCGTGGTGCCAGGCCGCCGAGGCGGCGGTCGCCCTCGACGACCACCCGCTGGCCGCCACCGCCTACCGGCTGCTCGCGCCGCACGCCGGGATGATGGGCTGCGCCGGCTCCGGCGTCGCGGTCGGACCGGTCGACGCCTACCTCGCGATGGCGGCCGCCGGCACCGGTGAGCACGCGATCGCGACCCGGCACGCCGACGCCGCGCTCGCCCAGTGCCGGGCCTGGCGGATCCCGCTGGCCGAGCAGTGGCTGCTCGACCAGCGGGAGCGCTACGGCTTCTGACCTCAGAGGGCCACCGGCTGCTGCACGTGCCGGAACGTCCGGCGCTCGGCGCGGGCGAACCGGGTCCGGGTGGCCAGCCACACCAGCCAGAACGTCCGCCCGGTGGCCCGGAAGACCCGGGCGTGGTGCTCGCGCGGCACGCCGTACGCCGCCCACGGCACGATCGCCACGACCTCCTTGAAGCCGAAGTCGTCGGACCGGAAGTGCTCCTCCTCGATCCGGTGCCAGTCCTCGTCGGTCAGCACCCGCTCGAGGATCGCCATCGCCTCGGTCTCCTCGTGCCGCAGGTGACGGCCCAGGCTCTCCCGGGTCGCCGTGACCCGCACCGCGAGCGCGGCGCGGGCGTCCTCGTCGTCATCGGCGGCCAGCCGGTCGAAGCCGTCGGCGCAGCCGGTGAGCAGCGGGTCGATCTCCGCGTGCTCGGCCTCCATCGCCTCCAGCGTGGCCCGGTCCTCGGGTCCCGACCTCTCCAGCAGGGCCGGCCAGAGCCCGGCGTCCTCCCCGCTGTGGTGGTGGTGCAGCGCCCGGGCGAACAGGGCCCAGCGCTCCGCCAGCCGTGACCAGGTGACCCGGTCCGACGACGGCGTCGCCCGGACGGCGGCCTCGAAGGTGGCCAGGTCCCGCCGGAAGGCGTGGTGCATGACGTACATCATCAGCATGTCCACGGGGCCCTCCGGCGCCGCGGTCTGGCCCGGGAGCCGCAGCTGCGGCGGGTAGGTGTGCTGGGTGGTGGCGCTCATCGTGGTTCCCCTGTCTTTCGTGTCGTCGGTCTGGCGGTCAGACACCCGCGGGCGTGCGGGCGTCGTCGTGTCGTGGTCGGTGCGGTCGTCGACGGGTGCGAGCGCGGCGTGCGGCCGCTCGTCGGGCAGGTGCGAGGCGCCCTCGGCGTCGAGGGTGGGCAGCAGCCGGTCCAGCCAGCCGGGCAGCCACCAGTTCCAGCGGCCGAGCATCGCCATGGTCGCGGGCACCAGGACCATCCGGACGACGGTGGCGTCGAGGACGATCGCGACCGCCATGCCGAAGCCCAGCATCTTCACGACCACGTCGGTCTCGGTCGCGAAGCCGAGGAAGACGGCGACCATGATCGCGGCGGCGGCCGAGATCACCCGCCCGGTGGCGGCCAGGCCGCGCACCACGCTGCCGCGGGCGTCGCCGGTGGCCAGCCAGTCCTCGCGGATCCGCGAGAGCAGGAAGACCTCGTAGTCCATGGACAGGCCGAAGAGGATCGCGAACATCAGGATCGGCACCCAGCTCGACACCGGCATCGCGTGGTCGAGCCCGAGCAGGTCGGTGGCCCAGCCCCACTGGAACGCCGCGGTCAGCACGCCGTACGCCGCGGCGATGGACAGCATGTTCATCACCGCCGCCTTGAGCGGCACGACCACCGAGCGGAACATCATCATCAGCAGGAGCACCGAGACCCCGACGACGAAGCCGATGACCAGCCAGATGCGCTCGGCCAGCAGCACGGCGATGTCGGCGAACAGCGGCGTCGTCCCGGTGACCTCGACCCCGGCGGGCACGGCGGCCCGGAGGCCGTCGACGAGGGGGCCGACCCGCTCGTCGGTCGGACCGAAGTCTGGCTCGAGGGTGAGCACCGCGACCGCGGCGTCGGGCGAGAGCGACCGGCGGGAACACGGTGGCGACCCCGTCGACCGCCGCCACCGTGCCGGCGAGCGCCTCGAGGTCGGGCTCGGGGATCTCGGCGAGGTCGACGACCAGCGTCATCGGGCCGTTGGCGCCGGGGCCGTACTCCTCGGCCACCAGGTCGTAGGCCTGCCGGGTGGTGAGCTCCTTCGACTGGCTGCTCGCGTCCTGCGGCCAGGTGCGCATCGCCAGGGAGGGAGCGGCCAGCGCGACCAGGAGGATCACCCCGGCGAGCGCCCAGGGCAGCGGGCGGCGGCCCACGCGGGCGGCCCACCGGGCGGTCAGCGGCTCCCGGGTGGCGCGGGTGGTGCGGGTGGTCGAGCCTGTCGAGACCCCCCGGCGCACCCGGCGCGGCAGCACCCGGCGCCCGGCGAGCCCGCACAGCGCCGGCACCAGCGTGACGCGCGGCCGCCATCACGGAGACGACGCCGATCGCGGTGGCGAAGCCGAAGGAGGAGTAGACCGGCAGCCCGGCCAGCCGCAGCCCCATCAGCGACACGAGCACGGTGGCCGAGGCGAAGACCACCGACCGTCCCGCGGTGGCGACGGCCCGGGCGGCCGCCTCGCGGACGTCGTGGCCGGCGCGGAGGTGCTCCACGTGCCGGGTCACCAGCAGCAGCGCGTAGTCGATGCCGACGCCCAGGCCGACCATGCTGGCCACGGTGGGCGCCGCGGTGCTGACGTCCATCACGGCGGCGAGCAGGCCGATGCCCGCGGAGCCGACGGCGAGACCGGTGAGCGCGATCGCGACCGGGAGGCCGGCGGCGACCACGGAGCCGAGCGCCACGACCAGCAGGACCAGCGCGACGACGATGCCGATCAGCTCGCCGCGCCCGTCCATCGGGGCGGCGGCGCTGCCGGGCACCTCGCCGCCGAGAGCGACCTGGAGGCCGGCGGCCTCGGCGGTCGCGGTGGCCTCCTCGAGCGGCTCCATCCGGCCCATCAGGTCGGGGTCGGTCACCGGCACGTCGTAGAGCACGGTGAGCAGGGCGGTGTCGCCGTCCCGCGACATCCGCGGCGGGGTGACGCCGGAGACGTGGGCGAGGCCGGCGAGGTCGTCCTGGACCCGGGTGAGGACCGGGGCGGGCACGGCGGTGCCGTCCGTGGTGTGCAGCAGCACCTGCGCCGAGGCGCCACCCTGGTCGGGAGCGTGCTCGCGCAGCATCTCGACGCCCACCTGGGCCCGGGCGTCGGGGACGTCGTAGTCGTCCTGGGGGGTCCCCCCGGACGTGGCCGACACGGCGATGACCGCCGCGGCGACGAGGACCCAGGCGCAGATCGTGCGCCAGGGGTGGGCGGCGGCCGCGCCGCCGAGTCGGTAGAGGAAGCGGGACATGCGAGTGGTCTCCGGACGTCGTCGTTGACTGGACGACGACCAGGCTGCTCGGCCGCCCTGGTGGGCCGCTGGGACGCGACTGGAGGTCCACTGGGAACGCCTAGGGTGGGGCGATGATCTTCATCACCGCCAAGTTCCAGGTCCTGCCCGAGCACGCCGACCGGTGGCCCGAGATCTCCCGCGAGTTCACCGAGGCCACCCGCGCCGAGGAGGGCTGCCTGTGGTTCGAGTGGTCGCGCAGCCTCGACGACGCCCACGAGTACGTCCTGACCGAGGCGTTCCGCGACGGCGAGGCCGGCGGCGCGCACGTCGGGTCCGACCACTTCAAGAAGGCCCAGCAGGACCTGCCGCCGTACCTCGCGGCCACGCCGCGGATCGTCAGCACCGAGGTCGACCAGGACGGCTGGAACGAGCTCGGCGAGATGAAGGTCGACCGCTGACCCGGAACCATCCCACCGGGCCGTTGTGAGCGCAGGCGGGCTCCCGACATGATCGTGTCGGGAGCCCACCATGAACCGTTCGACCCGGACCACACCCCTGGCTGCCGCCTCGGCGGCCGCGATCGTGGCGGGTGCGCTCGTCGCGGTCGCCCTCGGGGTCTACGGCTCGGTCCACGAGCCCACCGGACGCGACACCTTCACCCTCGGGTTCGGCTCGGTCGTCGCCATGAAGGTCTGGCTCGCGCTGGTCGCCGGCGTGCTGGGCCTGGTCCAGCTCGTGACCGCGCTGTGGCTCTACGGCCGCCTGGGGCGCCCGGCGCCCCCGGGGGTGGCCGCCGTGCACCACGCCAACGGGGCGCTGGTGGTGCTGCTGACCCTGCCGGTCGCCTACAACTGCCTGTGGTCCTTCGGCTTCCAGGCCCACGACACCCGCACCCTGCTGCACTCGCTGCTCGGCTGCCTGTTCTACGGCGCGCTGGTCACCAAGCTGGTGGTGCTGCACGGCCCGGCGACCTCGGGGTGGCTGCTCCCGGCCGCCGGCGGCCTGCTGTTCACCGTGCTGGTCGTCGTCGTGCTGACCTCGGCGGCCTGGTACCTCGTCGAGGTGGGGGTGCCGACCACGAGCGGCTACTGACTCACCCGGGCAGGAACGAGAACCGCACCTCGCGGTCCGGGTTGTCCACGTTGAGGTCGACCAGGCAGATGCTCTGCCAGGTGCCGAGGGCGAGCCGCCCGCCGAGCACCGGCACCGTGGCGTACGGCGGCACCAGGGCCGGCATCACGTGGGAGCGGCCGTGCCCCGGGGTGCCGTGCCGGTGCCGCCACCGGTCGTCGGCCGGGAGCAGGTCGTCCAGGGCGGCCAGCAGGTCGTCGTCGCTGCCGGCGCCGGTCTCCAGGATCGCGACGCCCGCGGTGGCGTGCGGCACGAAGACGTGCAGCAGGCCGTCCTGCTCGTCGGCCACGAAGGTCGCACAGTCGCGGGTCAGGTCGAGCACGACGTCGTCGGATCCGGTCCGGTAGCTCCTGGTCTCGCTGCGCATCCGGTCATCGTGCCACCTGGTCCGGCGCGCCCTCGTGGACGGTCAGGTCGGGCACGACCCGGCGCAGGCCGGCGAGCGCGTCGCGCGCCTGTGACTTCACCGTCCCGACGCTGGTGCCCATCAGGTCGGCGGTCTGCCGCTCCGTGAGGTCCTCGAAGTACCGCAGCACGACGACGGTGCGCTGCCGGGGCGGGAGCGCCGCGAGCGCGGCTTCGAGGTCGAGCCGGGTGTCGGTGTCGGGTGCGGACGCCGCGCGGCCGTCGTCGGACCCGCTCGCTGGCACCACCCGCGCCTCGGTGCCTCCGCCAGCGCGAGATGTTGTCGTTGACCAGGATCCGGCGGACGTACGGCTCCGGGTCGTCGCCGATCCGGTGCCACACGCCGACCGCCTTGACCAGCGCGCCCTGCACCAGGTCCTCGGCGTCGTGGTGGTCGCCGCACAGCAGCGTCGCCGAGCGCACCAGGGCGGCGTACCGGGCGGCGACGAAGTCGTCGAAGGCGTCTCCGCGTGGTCACGCCCCGCCACGTCGCCACCTCCGCACGCCCCAGGCGCCGATCAGCAGCCCGCTCGCCCCGCCGGCGTACACCCACCACGGGACGGGGCCGTTTGGCTCCGGCCGCGGCACGGCGGGCCGGGCCCACAGGTCGGTGGCGTAGCGCGGCGCCCCGATCCAGTTCAGCCGGTCCTCGCGGACCAGCAGCCGGTGCTCGCCGGTGCGGACATCGACGGCGTAGGCGCCGGTCCGCTGTGTCGCCTCCGGTCGAGAGGCCCGCACCACCACGTGGGTGTCGTCGCTCCACCCGAGCACGCCGAAGACCCGCAGGTCCACCGAGAGCGGGGCGAGGACGACCCCCGAGCGTCGCACCGGCCCGACCAGCAGCCGCTCGGCGCCGGTTCCGTCGTAGGACTGCTCCACCATCGCGAGCGCGCCGAGATCCGCCGACACGGTCCCCTCCACGCCGTGCCGCCGACCGGTGACCGGGACCTCGCGGGTGGGAGCGGCGGCACCTGCCTCCCAGACGGTCAGGGTGCGACCGGACAGCGCGGCGAAGCCACCGCCCGTCGGCACGACCCACGAGACGTCGGCCAGCGAGCGCGGCAGCGGGGTCGCCTCGTCGGGTGCGGTCACGTCCCACAGCACGGTCCTGCTCCGGGTGGAGGCCACCGTGTCACGGCTGCGCTCGGTCACCACGCCGTAGCCGACCACGAGCTCGTCGTCGCTGGTCCACGCCAGCACCCGCGGGTCGAGGCCGGCGTCGCTCCCGACCGGATGCTCCAGCACCTCGCCCGTAACGGTGTCGTAGACCGCCCAGCCGCCCACCCAGCCCGGCGTCGTCGGGGTGACGCAGCCAGTAGCCGACCGACCGCCCGTCGGGCGAGAGCGCCAGCGAGTCGCTGGCGTCGAAGGCGGCGTCCTCGGGCTCGACCGAGCCGGGCAGGTCGAGGAAGCGGTACTCCCCCGTCGTGGCCGACACCCCGACGGTGCCGTTGCTGGATCCCGCAGCCCACCACCAGCCCCGCCGCTCCGCCCCCGCGATGACGGCGAGCGGGCCGATCGGATGCTCCGCGGTGCCCTCCAGCCGGGTCGGCGGGGTGACCAGGCGCGACGGGATCGCGCCTGCGTCGCCAGGT
The DNA here is from genome assembly GCA_963698315.1 of uncultured Actinomycetota bacterium. Lineage (GTDB taxonomy): Bacteria > Actinomycetota > Actinomycetes > Propionibacteriales > Nocardioidaceae > Nocardioides_B. The sequence goes on along the minus strand of CAVOQH010000006.1, from coordinate 685,145 downwards.
CCGTCCACGGGCTGCGGCGCCCCATCGTCCCCCGGCCACGGCAGCACTCCCGCGACGAGAGCGACGGCCAGCGCACCGCCGGCCAGGGCGGCACCGCGCGCCGCCCGCACCCGCCGACGGCGCCGTACCCCTCGCTGCCACAGGCCGTCGGGGGCCGGGCGCGTGGGCACGCGCGCGGCCGCGTCGGTCAGCTCGGCGCGCAGGTCGGTGCTCATCGGTCGGGATCCTCCTCGGGTCTCACCCTGTCACCCCTTCCACGCGCCAGGGGCCCGAAAAGGTGGGGTCGCAAGCACGATCAAGCTGCGCGCACCCCGCAGCCGCCATGCTGGGGTCATGGACATCGACGAGGTGGCGGGTCGCGGCGGGACAGCTCGAGGGCGTCCGGGAGGCGGTGCGGGACGGCCGGCGGGGGTGGTACCTCGGTGGGCGGCTGGTGGCCCGGCACGAGGAACCCGGGGTGCTGCTGGTGCGGTGCGGGTTCGACCACCGGGAGCGGCTGCTGGCCGCGGCGCCCGAGGTGTTCTCGGTGACGCCGCGGACCGAACCGCACATGAAGGTGCTGGTGGACCTGCGCTCGGTCACGGCCGAGCAGCTCGACGACGTGCTCGAGGCCGCCGCCGAGCTCCAGCGCGCCGCGTCCTGACCGTCAGAGGACGCTGCGCACCAGCAGGGTGGCCGCCGACAGACCGCAGACCACGAGCATCGCCACCCGCACCTGGTGCCTCGGCACGACGCCGCGGAGCAGCCGGGCCAGCAGCAGCCCGAGGGCCAGGCAGGGGGTCAGCAGCAGCGCGAGCAGCACCACCCCGAGGTCGAGGTGCCCGCTGAGCAGGAGCCCGGTCAGCGAGAACGCCGCCCCGAGCAGGAAGTAGACCGCCAGCGTGGTGCGGATCTGCCGCGGGGTGCGGTGCTGCAGCAGGATGGCCATCGGTGGGCCGCCGATCGACGTGGCGGTGCCGGTGACCCCCGACGTGAAGCCGGCGGTCACCAGCGTCGCGCGGTTGACCGGGATCACCACGGCCCGGGCGGTGAGGAGCACGCTGAGCAGCACCATCACGCCGACCACGACGCCGAGCGCGTCCTTGGAGAACGTCGCCACCAGCGCCACGCCCACCGCGGTGCCGGGCACCCGCGCCGGCAGCGACCAGCCCAGCCCCCGCCAGTCGATCTCCTGGTGCTCGCGCAGCAGCGTGACCATCGGGAACAGCAGCACCAGCCACAGCAGCAGGTCGGGCATCAGGTCCGGCTCGAGCAGCATCGTCACCGGCGCGGCGACCAGGCCCAGCCCGAGACCGACGAGCCCCTGCACGGCCGCACCGACGACGAGGGTGGCGGCCAGGACGGCCACCACCCTCGGGTCGATGTCACTCAGCTGCAGCGGGCTCAGCCCTTGAGCAGGTTGCGCAGCACGAACTGCATGATGCCGCCGTGCCGGTAGTAGTCCGCCTCACCGGGCGTGTCGATCCGCACCACGGCGTCGAACTCGACGTCGTCGGCCTTGACCTTCACGGTCTTGGGCGTGGTGCCGTCGTTGAGCGCGGTCACGCCGGTGATGGAGAAGGTCTCCTCGCCGGTCAGCCCGAGCGACTCGGCGTTCTGGCCCTCGGGGTACTGCAGCGGCAGCACGCCCATGCCGATCAGGTTGGAGCGGTGGATCCGCTCGTAGGACTCGGCGATGACCGCCTTCACCCCCAGCAGCGCGGTGCCCTTGGCGGCCCAGTCGCGCGACGAGCCGGAGCCGTACTCCTTGCCCGAGAGCACCACCAGCGGCGTACCGGCCTCGATGTAGTGCTCCGACGCCTCGAACACCGTGGTGACCTCGCCACCGTTGGTGAAGTCACGCGTGACGCCGCCCTCGGTGCCCGGCGCGAGCTGGTTGCGCAGCCGGATGTTGGCGAAGGTGCCGCGGATCATCACCTCGTGGTTGCCGCGACGCGAGCCGTAGGAGTTGAAGTCCCGCTGCTCGACGCCGTGCTCGGCGAGGTAGCTGCCCGCCGGCGAGTCCTTCTTGATCGCACCGGCCGGCGAGATGTGGTCGGTGGTGACCGAGTCGCCGAGCTTGAGCAGCACGCGGGCGCCCTCGATGTCCTCGACCGGGGTCGGCTCCTCGGGCATGCCCTCGAAGTACGGCGCCTTGCGGACGTAGGTCGAGTCGGCGTCCCACTCGAAGGTGTTGCCCTCCGGGGTGGGCAGCGAGCGCCAGCGCTCGTCACCGGCGAAGACGTCGGCGTAGTCCTCGGCGAACATCTCCGAGGTGATCGCCTGACCGATGGTCTCCTCGACCTCGGTCGGCGACGGCCAGATGTCCTTGAGGAAGACGTCGTTGCCGTCGGTGTCCTGGCCCAGCGGGTCGTTGAGCAGGTCGACGTCCATCGAGCCGGCGAGCGCGTAGGCGACGACGAGCGGCGGCGACGCGAGGTAGTTCATCTTGATGTCGGGGTTGATCCGGCCCTCGAAGTTGCGGTTGCCCGACAGCACCGAGACGACCGCGAGGTCGTTGTCGTTGACCGCCTTGCTGACCCTCGGGGATGAGCGGGCCGGAGTTGCCGATGCAGGTGGTGCAGCCGTAGCCGACCAGGTTGAAGCCGAGCTTGTCGAGGTACGGCGTCAGGCCGGCGCGCTCGTAGTAGTCCGTGACGACCTTGGAGCCCGGGGCCAGCGTGGTCTTGACCCACGGCTTGCGCTGCAGGCCCTTCTCGACCGCCTTCTTGGCGAGCAGCGCGGCGCCGATCATCACCGACGGGTTCGAGGTGTTGGTGCACGACGTGATCGCGGCGATGGTCACCGCGCCGTGGTCGACCTCGAACGTCGGTGCCGTCCTCGAGGGTGACGGTGGCCGGGTTGCGCGGCCGGTCGCCGCCGCCGTGCGCGACGTTGTCGTGCGGCGCGGCGGAGCCGTTGCCGGCGGCGTGCGAGGGCGAGTCGGACGCCGGGAACGACTCGGCGACGGCCTCGTCGTAGCCCTGCTCGTCCTCGTCGACGTAGTCGACCAGCGCACCCCGGAACGACGCCTTGGCGTCGGTGAGGGCGATGCGGTCCTGCGGGCGCTTCGGGCCGGCGAGGCTGGGCACGACGGTGGAGACGTCGAGCTCGAGCTTCTCGGAGTAGCGCGGCTCGGCGGCCGGGTCGTGCCAGAGGCCCTGCTCCTTGGCGTAGGCCTCGACCAGCTTGAGCTGCTCCTCGGGGCGGCCGGTGAGCTTGAGGTAGTCGATCGTCTGCTGGTCGATCGGGAAGACCGCGATGGTGGAGCCGAACTCCGGGCTCATGTTGCCGATCGTGGCGCGGTTGGCCAGCGGCAGCGCGGAGACGCCCTCGCCGTAGAACTCCACGAACTTGCCGACCACACCGTGCTTGCGCAGCATCTCGGTGATCGTGAGCACCAGGTCGGTGGCGGTCGCGCCCTCGGGCAGCTCGCCGGACAGCTTGAAGCCGACCACGCGCGGGATCAGCATCGACACGGGCTGGCCGAGCATGGCCGCCTCGGCCTCGATGCCGCCGACGCCCCAGCCGACCACGCCGATGCCGTTGACCATCGTGGTGTGGGAGTCGGTGCCGACGCAGGTGTCGGGGTAGGCCAGCGTCTCGCCGTCGACCTCACGGGTGAAGACGGTGCGGGCCAGGTGCTCGATGTTGACCTGGTGCACGATGCCGGTGCCGGGCGGGACGACCTTGAAGTCGTCGAAGGCGCCCTGGCCCCAGCGCAGGAACTGGTAGCGCTCGCGGTTGCGCTCGTACTCGATCTCGACGTTGCGCTCGAACGCCTCGGGCGAGCCGAACACGTCGGCGATGACGGAGTGGTCGATGACCATCTCGGCCGGCGCGAGCGGGTTGATCTTGGACGGGTCGCCGCCGAGCTCCTCGACGGCCTCGCGCATGGTGGCGAGGTCGACGACGCACGGGACGCCGGTGAAGTCCTGCATGATCACGCGCGCCGGCGTGAACTGGATCTCCTTGCTGGGCTCCGCGTCGGCGTCCCAGGACCCGAGGGCCCGGATGTCGTCGGCGGTGATGTTGGCACCGTCCTCGGTGCGCAGCAGGTTCTCGAGCAGCACCTTCAGGCTGAACGGCAGCGACGCGACGTCCACGCCGTCACCGGTGACCTTGTCGAGCCGGAAGATCTCGTAGGACTTCCCGTCCACATCCAGCGTGCTCTTGGCACCAAAGCTGTCCTGACTCGGCATCAGCCATCTCCTCGTGATGTCGGCGTATCGCTCTCGCCCATCTTGCCCACGGCTGCACGAGCCCCGGAAGTGAGGCTGCACTAACTTCTCGCGGACTGATCGGCGGCAAGTTGTCTTGACGTCAAGATACATGACATCGAGCGACCGCACCAGCACGGACCGGACCCCCGGCGCGCCGGGACGTCATACGTCCGGCGGCCCGGGGACGAGCAGGGCGACGCACTCGACGTGGTGGGTCATGGCGACCGCCGGACGGATTCAGTAGTCCCCACCATCCAGGAAGCCGCCGCCGTCGCCGTCACTGCCGGCGCTACTGTCCGTGGCCTCGTCGCTGCTGTTCCCTCCGACGTCGCTGAAGGCGAGACTCCCGATGAACAGCCACGTCAGCGCGTCCGCACCGAAGTACCCGGCAGCGTACGGCCCGTAGGCACGTCCGCCTTCCCAGTACGGAACCCGCGATGCCCCGACGAGCACCTTGCGCGTGTCAGGCTCGGCGCCAGCATGCACGCGCTCGGTGTCAAGGGCGCAGGCCGGCACCTGACGCTCAACCCCGTCGGCGGGGACGTAGGGAACGTCGGCGACCGAGAGTCCGTGGCGGGGGTCGAAGAAGCACGGCAGACGCCGCGTCGGCAGCGGTTTCCCGGCCACGCGTGCCCGTACGCACGCGATCGCATACCGCCCATCCTCGATCACCTCGGTGAGGTGCCGGATGTCGTCGGGTGCGGCGAGGGCGTCTCCGGCGATCTTGGCCGACTCATACGTGTCCAGCGCACGCTGGTAGTCGGCGGTGGCACCCTCATCGAGCTCGTGACCGCTGATCTCGGCGTCCAGGTTCGCGAGGTCTACCCCGAACGCGGTGACGTCTTCGAAGGCGAGCTTCCGCACGGGCGCCAGTGCCTCTTCACGCCGACTCGCCTCGCGCCGTCTGCTTCGACGCCACGCCAGAACGAGGATGATCCCCAGCGCAGCAACAACTGCTGTGAGCGGCAGCACGTCCATCATGTTCTCCTCGTCCTCGGCCTCGTCGAGCGGTGTGCACGGTGCTCCGGCTGCCTCACCGTCCGTATCCATCCACCCGCGCGGCGGAACGCAGCCTGGCCGTGTCGGGACTTGCGCCGACGGCCCGCAGCGCGCGGCGCTGGTTCAAGAGGTCCCAGCACTGGTCCAGCTCCGTCTCGAGCTGTTGAAGCCGATCTCTGAGCCCGGCGCGGTCCTCATGCGGCTCAGCCTGCGTCGTTCGCAGCTCGTGCTCCTTGCCGACCAGGGCACCGATCGTCTCGAGGATGGAGGCATCGCTCGTCATGGCATCTCCTCTTGGGTTGCCGGGTGTGTAGGTCCAGAAGGCGTCACCTCCTGTCCGCGACGGGACGACCTCGACGATCCATCCGTCTCGGCCACTCTGGCGTCCCTGCCAGCCCACTCGCGCCAGTGAAGACCCTGGAGGTAACCCGGGTGCCGGGGCGCGTGGCCGTTCACAAGCCGGGCCCTTTCATGCCCTCCGGGCAGGAGCATGCGACGTGCGTGGCGCCCCTAGATGGTGCGGGGGCTGATGACAGCTCGGCGCCGATCTGGGCCTGGCACGGCCGACAACGCCAGTTGGGCAACCTGTGCCTCCTGGGGGTGAGCGCCTCGCCGTCGCCCTCGTTCAGGCCGCGTTTGCGGACCGTTCGCCAGTGGCGAGGAGCTCGCCGCGAGCCCGTTCGGCGAAGCCGGCGGGACCCATCGCGGCGAGCATCTCGTAGTACGTGCGCAGGTACTCACGGGCTAGTGCGAGCTGAACCGTCACGTCTGGACGTTGGGACGGGGCACTCACCGCTCGTCATCCCTTGTCTACATCCCCCTGCTCACGAGGCCGGCAGTGCGGCCAACCCGGCCTTTGACAGTGCGCGGTGCAGCTCCCTGCGGGAGCTCACATCGAGCTTTGCGAAGACCTTTCCTAGGTGCCACTCGACTGTCCGTGCGCTGAGGAACAGCCGTGCCCCGATCTCTGGGTTGGTCAGGCCGTCGTTCGCCAGCTGGGCGATCTGAGCCTCTTGGGACGTCAGATGAACAGCGTGCCTCGACGGTGCGCCGGGGCACCTTTTCGCCGGTGGCGAGAAGTTCGCGCTCGGCGCGGGCGGCGAACGCTTCCATGCCGATCGCGGTGAGCATCTTGTAGGCGATACGGAGCTGCTCGCGAGCGGTGACGCGCTGCCCCTGGCGCCGCAGCCACTCGCCGTAGAGGAGGTGAGCGCGGGCGAGCTCCGGCCTGAGCTGCGTTCGACTCAGGCGATCGACGCCTCGCGATACAGCGACTCAGCCGCGTCACCTTCACTCAGCAGCGCGGACGACCGGGCATGGATCCCCCGCGCCCAGTCGGAGTCGCAGCCTTCGACGTGCGTAGCCAGCCGTGTGAGCGCGTCGCTCGCCAGGTCCGCGCGATCCGTCCGCGTGGCAGCCTCGATCAGCTCACTCAGCGACCACGATGCGATGTACAGCTCCGGTGTGTGCTCGCTCGCCTCCGCGGCCGCCTCGAGCGCCTCTTCATAGCGGCCGAGGCCGTTCATCAGCACGGAGTTCGCCCACCGGGCGTACTGGACAGCAGTCCCCTGCCCGTGGACAGTCGCGTGGGCGATGACACCTGCGTTCAGCTCGGAGGCACGCGACTCCTCACCACGGAGTCCGACGAGCGCAAGCGCAGCGTGCGGCGCGATCCGGGTGTGGGTCGCTTCCTTGAGGGTGTCCACTTCACCGATCAGCATCGAGGCCAGCGCAAAGTCTCCGCCCATCACGGCGGTCTGCCCGCACGCGTTGTCCACGACGGCAAGGGCCTCGAGTGCCCCCGACTCACGGGCGATCCGAACGGTTGCCAGACTGATCTCGAGCGCCCGGTCGTAGTCCCAGACCAGGTTTGCTGCGCGCGATGCCAACCAGCCCCACCGGAGCATGTCCTCCTCGGCCACACCGGGACCGGCGAACTCAGCGACCGCGCGCCGGAGCGCGGGCACTGCAGCGGGGCGTCCGTCGGTGAAGACCAGCGCCAGGCCTTCCACGAGCAGATCGCGCGGTAACGCCGGGGCCACGGCGTCGGGGGCGCCTGCCACGGCGTGGGAGACGTCCACGAGGCTGCCCCCCTCACGGGCCAGCCGGCCGGCGAAGAGCGCTGCAGCCCACGCGTCGAGGTACGTGTCGCGTGCCAGACGTACATCGAGCACCTCCAGCTTCCGAGCAGCCTCGAGCAGCAGTAGTGGAGCCTCACCGCCACGGTCTTGGGCGAACGCAACCTCGGCCCGCAGCCGACCCAAGCGGGCAAGACCGAGCTCGTCGAGCGGTCCGGCCTCTGCTGCCGCCACCAGACGGAGCGCCGCATCGAACTCACCAGCCTGGAAGCTCATCTCGGCAGCCACTAACGCTCGGTCGGCACGTTGCGCGCGGCCCTGTGTCAGTGCGACCGAGCGCTGCAGGAAAGCGGCCGCAGCAGCGAGCCCGCCACGAGTCCGCGCCCGCCCGGCAGACCTCTCCAGCTCGGCGGCCACGTCCTCGTCGGGACCCAACACGGCCTGGGCGCGGTGCCAGGCACGGCGGTCGGGGTCGCTCTCGGGATCGGTGGCCGCGGCCAGCGCTCGATGTGCCGTGCGGCGCCTTTCCGGCGATGCGGCCCGGTAGATCGCGGAACGGAGAAGCGGGTGGCGGAATCCCACTCGTGTATCGATCTCGAGCAGGTCCTCCGCCTCCGCGGGCCCTGCTGCGTCCAACGGGATGCCGAGCACGGAGGCCGCCCGCCAGAACAAGCTGGGATCACCGACCGGATCGGCCGACGCCAGCAACAGCAGGTGCTGCGTGTCATGGGGAAGCAGGTCTATCCGGTGCCGGTAGCTCGCCTCGATTCGGCTGGGCAGGGGCAGCCTGCCCGCGACCGAGTATCCACCTGCCAGGGCGGACGACGATGGCCCACGCGGGAGCTCGAGCAGGGCGAGCGGATTGCCATGCGCCTCGGCGATGACGCGTTCGTGGACCGACTTGTCCAACGGGCCGAGGGTTGACGAGGTGACAAGTAGTGCCGCGTCCCTCTCTGACAACCCCCTGAGACGCAGCTCAGGCAGCCCCTCGAACTCACTCGGGGCATCCCCGTCGCGCTCGGCAACGACGATCGCAACTGGCTCCGCGTGGAGACGTCGCGCGACGAAGGAAAGTGCTTGAGCCGAGGCCCGGTCCAGCCACTGGGCGTCGTCGACCAAGCAGACCACCGGCCGACCCTCGGCCTGGGCAGAGAGCAGGCTGAGCAGGGCGAGCCCGACGAAGAAGCGGTCAGGCGGCTCTCCGGAGGTGAGTCCGAATGCAGTTTCGAGGGCCTCCCGCTGCGGTGGTGGCAAGCTCTCCAGGCCCTCGATGAGCGGCTGGACCAGTTGATGGACCGCCGCGAAGGGCAGCTCCATCTCCGATTCGATGCCCACTGCCCGGAGGACCCAACAGTCCGTGCTGCCGCTGGCGACGTGTTCGAGCAGGGCGGTCTTTCCTATGCCGGCTTCGCCGCGCAACACCATGGTCTGGCTGTCGCCCGCCCGAGCCACTGCGACACAGGTGTCGAGCGCCGTGCACTCGGTCCTGCGGCCGTGCAACCGCATCGGATCTCGCGGCAGTGACATCGCCGTCCCTTGCTGCCATTGTCCTGCAGCGCCGTCTGCCAGGCAGAGGCCGTCCAGGCGCGCAAGTCACGGGTGAAGTCCGAATGCTCGACAGCTCAGCGCTCAGAATAGCGTCTTCCGTGAGCCGCGTGATCGGCGGCGACGGCCCACCCCTGCTGCTTGTGCACGGCTGGCCCGAGAACTGGTACGCCTGGCGTCGCGTGATGCCAGCACTGGCGAAGGACTACACGGTCATCGCCGTCGACCAGCGTGGCATCGGCCGGACGGAGAAGACCGCTGACGGGTACGACGCGGCACCCTGGCTGACGACATGGCCGCGCTGATGACCGAGCTCGGACACGAGCGGTTCGCCGTGGTTGGTCACGACACCGGAGCGGTGATCTCCTACGCCCTGGCCGCTGACCACCGCGACCGTGTCGATCGCCTCGCCTTCGCCGAGATTCCCGGCCCTCCGGGAGTCGGCAGTCTCGAGGAGCCCCCGGCGCCGCCGATGTTCGTGCCCGAGCCGCTCAACGACAAGCTGTGGCACATCCCCTTCAACAGGGTCAACGACGATCTGATCCTGGACATGGTCAGCAGCAACGCCGACGCCTACTACCGCTACGAGTACGCCATCCAGGGCGGCGGGGCGACGCTGCCCGACTCGGCCATCGACTACTACATCAAGCTCTACACCCGCGACAGGTCCGTCCTGCGGGCCAGCTTCGGGCTCTACCGAGCCTGGGACGCCACCCTCAACCAGAACCGCGCGGTGCGGCAGGCCACCAAGCTGACGATCCCGGTCGTCGGAATCGGCGGTGTGGACAGCTGGGGCGAGTTCGTCGGACATGGCATGGAGCCCACCGCCACCGATGTGACGACCGCGGTCATTCCCGGCGGGCACTGGGTCGCCGAACAAGCGCCCACCCAGCTGCTCGAGGTCCTGACGGAGTTCCTCGCCCCGTACCGCGCAGCGGCCGAACGTCACACGGACTGACATCAGCACCAGCGAGCAACCGCCGTTGCGCTGCGGGGACCGACCAGGCATCAAGCCGTCGGTCCCCGCTTCGCGTTCTCGGCTCCCGGGGCGGGACCAGGGGCATCCCGGGCGCGGGCACGGGCCCCGCTGACTCACGCTGTCGTCCATCGGCCGCCTGGCCGGAAGAACCGACGTCCACACGGAGGACCCGTGTCAACCATCACTGAGAACCCAGCGGCCGCGTCGCGCGTGCCCGACTTCAGCTCCGACGCCGAGCAGCGTCGGAGCCGACCCACAGCCCCAGTGCCCGACGCCGCCAAGGGCCCCGAGGTGCCTGAAGCCGGGTACGTGCTGGATGAGCTCGCCGACGGCATCTTCTGGCTCGGCGACGGCAGCTACCAGACCATGTTCGTCGTCACCGACGAGGGTGTGATCGCTGTCGACGCGCCGCCCACCCTCGGGAACAACATCCTGCGTGCCATCGACCGCGTGACCAAGAAGCCCGTCACCCACGTGGTCTACAGCCACCATCACTCCGACCACTGCGGGGCCATGTCGATCTACCCCGAGACAGCCACCCGGTACGCCCACAGCGCGACCGCCCAGCGGCTCGAGCTGCTGGCGGATGCGCACCGGCCGCCACCGACGGAGGTGTTCGACGACACCCTCGACATCGACGCCGGCGACCACAGCCTGCGAGCTGGCGTACCCCGGACCGAACCACAGCGAGGGGAACAGCTTCATCTACGCCCCGAACCAACGGGTGCTGATGCTGGTCGACGTCATCTTTCCCGGCTGGGTGCCGTTCTCCAACCTCGCCTTGTCCGCCTACGTGCCCGGGTACATCCAGTGCGCACGAACAGGCCCTCGCCTACGACTTCGACCACCTCGTCAGCGGGCACGTGACACGTCCAGGCACCCCCGAGGACGTTCGCGTGCAGCTCGAGTACATGACCGACCTCCGGGTGACAGCAGAGGCTGCACTGTCCAGCGTCGACCTCGCCGCCACCATGGCTCCCGTCGACACCGGGCAACGCCTGGGCGGTCTTCCGCGCCTACCTGGACGCCGTCGCCGCCCAGACCGCGGATGAGCTCGTGCCCCGCTGGAAGGACCGGCTCGGCGGCGCCGACGTCTTCACGCTGCCCAACGCCTGGGCCATGGCCGAGTCGCTGCGGCTGGACCTCAACTCCCTGGCCCCTTCGGCACCACCCCGTGACGCTCGTAGGTCGCCCACCGGGCGAGGAGTCCCGGTGCCGGACCCGGGTGTCGACGGGCGCGGGGAGGACCAGCGAAAGCGAAGGATCGAGGTGTCGTCACCGCCCCGGTGACGACCTCCACAGAAGATGAGAAAGGGACCCCTCATGACCGCACTGTCACCGTATCCGGAATCCGACGCCTTCGGCTCGGTCTCCCAGGCCCCCGACCTTCCGGACGGATTCACCACGACGTTCAAGAGCCAGCTGATCGACGCGAACGGCATCCGCCAGCACGCGGTGATCGGTGGTTCCGGCCCTGCGCTGCTCCTGGTGCACGGGTGGCCAGAGACGTGGTACGCCTGGCGCCACGTGATGCCAGAACTTGCCAAGCACTACACGGTGGTCGCCGTGGACCAGCGCGGCATGGGCCTGAGCGCCAAGCCCCAGGAGGGGTATGACTCCGCAACGCTCGCCACTGACCTCGCGGCCCTGATGCTCGAGCTGGGCCATGACAGGTTCGCAGTGGTCGGTCACGACACCGGACTGGTGATCAGCTATGCACTCGCCGCCGACTACCCGGACCGCGTCGACCGGGTGGCACTCGCCGAAGTCCCCGGGCCGCCGACACCGGATCACTCACCGCCTCTCTTCACCCCCCGAGAGGTCAACAACAAGCTGTGGCACATCGCCTTCAACCGTGCCGGCGACATCGCCGAGCAGCTCGTCGAAGGCCGCGAAGCGATCTTCTTCGGCTACGAGTTCGCCGTCCAAGGGGGCCAGGTGCCCGATGCTGCGATCGACTACTACGTCTCGGGCCTGTCCGCGGCAGGGGCGCTGACCGGCAGCTTCGGCTTCTACCGTGCGTGGGACGAGACCATGGCGCAGAACGGGGAGCGCGGTTCCCGCAAGCTCACGATGCCTGTCCTTGGCATCGGTGGTGAGGCGAGCTGGGGTGGAGCCGTAGGTGGGGCACTGTCGGCCATCGCCGAAGACGTCACGACCCTCGTGGTTCCTGGGACCGGTCACTGGGTCGCCGAGGCGGCGCCGGAGGCCCTGGTGACCGCCCTGACCGAGTTCTTGGCGCCGTTCGGCGTCCTCGCCGAAACTCGCGTCGCGGGGTAGCCGGCCAGCGCGCATGGGCGGCGCCCTCCTGGCGAGGGCTGCTCCGGCTGTGATGCGTTGACGCTTGCATGATCCGCCTCGCCGCTCGGCCGGACCGGGACACGGGCGCTTGCTCGTGTCCCGGGGCGGCATCATCCCTGCTCAACATCTTCAGCCGCGAGTGACGGGGACAAGAGAGGTCTGCACTGTTGCGGCAACGTCCCAGATCGCGACGACTCCCAACCGTGGCGCCGCTTGACTGCGGCCCGGCGCCTGCCTCGCTACGCGTGACGCGCGTGGTTCCCCAGCGCAGAATAAGGCGCTCCAGAGCGCGAAGCGAGCCCAAAGTGCGCCATAAGGCGGGTTCGCGGAGGTCAGCGACTTCGCACTGATCCATGTTGTCGCAGGTCAGGGCCGATTCTCTCCAGCAGTGCCACGCATTCGACGTGGTGGGTCATCGGGAACAGGTCGAAGGCGCGGAGCGCCTCCAGCCGGTAGCCACCCTCGGCGAAGAGCGCCACGTCGCGGGCCAGCGCGGCGGGGTCGCAGGCGACGTAGGCGACCGCCCGGGGCGAGCGGGCCACGACCTGCTCGACCACGGCCCGCTTGGCGCCCTCGCGCGGCGGGTCGAGCACGACCAGGTCGACGGCGCCCGCGAGCAGACCCGAACCGTCGTCGGCGAGCGCCCGGTCCACCGCGCCCTGGGTGACGGTGGCCGAGGGGTACGCCGCGAGGTTGGCGACCGCGTGCTCGCAGGCCAGTGGGTCGCCCTCGACCGCGTGCACGCCCCCGGTGGGGCCGACCCGGTCGGCGAGGAAGGCGGAGAACAGCCCGACCCCGGCGTACAGGTCGAGCGCCTGCTCCCCCGGCCGGGGCGCCAGGAGGTCCTGGACGGTCTCGACCAGCACACGGGGGGCACCGGGGTGCACCTGCCAGAAGCCGTCGGCCGCGACCTCGAAGTCGTGCCGGCCCGCTGCGGTGTCGACCGTCTCGACGACGGTGCCCTCGTCCGGGGGCGTGGCCCTCGACCTCGACGCGTGCGTCGGGCCGGGCGATCAGGCAGTCCTCGACCGGGACCACGTGGCGCGAGCGGTGCCGCCGGAAGCCGCGACGCCCGTCGGGGGTGAGCGCGAACTGCACGCGGGTGCGCCACCGGAGCCCGTCGACGTCCCCTTCGACCGCCTCGACCTCGACCGGCACGTCGAGTCCGGCGAGCCGCTGGAGCTGCTCGCGCACCACCGCGGCCTTGAGCGCGCGCTGCGCCGGGACCGCGACGTGCTGGAAGTCGCAGCCGCCGCACAGGCCCGGACCCGCGACCGGGCAGGGCGCCTCGACCCGGTCCGGGGACGCCTCGAGCACGGCCACCGCGTCACCGCGCAGGAAGCGCGAGCCCTCGTCGCCCTCGGTCACCCGCACGGTGACCTGCTCACCGGGCAGGGCGTGCCGGACGAAGATCACCCGCCCCGGCCCGTCGGTGCCGCCCGAGGGGTCGTGCCGGGCGACGCAGAACCCGCCGTGGGCGACCGGACCGACGGTGACGTCGTAGGTCTCCCCCACCAGCGAGCGCCCGCGGGACTGCTTCGCGCGGGGCCGGCGGGACCGGTGCGAGCGTCGGTCCGGGGTCACCGGCGGTCGCCGCCGGCGCGACCGTCCGGCTTGTTGTTGAGCACGCCGCGGCGGATGTCGCCCGGACGGCTCTTGGACAGCTCGCGCTCGGCCCGCTCCTTGGCGATCAGCGACGACCGCAGCTGGTAGGGCACGGAGATGACCATGACGCCCTGGGTGAACAGCAGCCGGCCCTTGAGCCGGAGGGCGGTCTGGTTGTGCAGCAGCTGCTCCCACCAGCGGCCGACGACGTACTCCGGGATGTAGACCGCGACCACGCCCCGCGGGTTGGCGTCGCGGATGCTGCGGGTGTAGTCGACGATGGGCTTGATGATCTCGCGGTACGGCGAGTAGAGGACCTTCAGCGGTACCTCGATCCGGCGCGCGTCCCAGTCCTCGAGGACCCGCCCGGTGACCCCCGGGTCCGTGTCGACCATGACCGCCTCGAGCACGTTGGGCCGCGCCGCCTTGGCGTAGGCCAGCGCCCGCATCGTCGGCTTGTGCACCTTGGAGACCAGGACGATCGCGTGCACCCGGGTCGGCAGCACCTGGTCGTCCTCCTCGACGAGGAGCTCGGTGGTGACCTTCTCGTAGTGCTTGCTGATGCCGAGCATGATCGCGTAGAAGGCGCCCATCGCCAGGATCGTGATCCAGGCGCCGGCGAGGAACTTGGTGACCAGGACGATCACCAGCACGACGGCGGTCAGGCCGAGCCCGAAGGTGTTGATCGCCCGCGAGCGCATCATCCGGCGGCGTGACGCCGGGTCGGTCTCGGTGCGCAGCAGCCGGGTCCAGTGCCGGATCATGCCGAGCTGGCTGAGGTTGAAGGAGACGAACACCCCGACGATGTAGAGCTGGATCAGCTTGGTCGTCTCGGCGTCGAACGCCCAGATCAGGATCATCGCCATGACCGCGAGGAAGAGGATGCCGTTGCTGTAGGCGAGCCGGTCGCCGCGGGAGCCGAGCTGGCGCGGGGCGAGGCCGTCCTGGGCCAGGATCGAGCCGAGCACCGGGAAGCCGTTGAAGGCGGTGTTGGCCGCCAGCACCAGGATGACGCCGGTCATCGCGACCACGAAGTAGAAGCCCGGCGTGAAGTGGTCGAAGACCGCGCGGGCGATCTGGGCGATCACCACGTCCTGGTCGAACCCGGGTGGCATCGGCTCGCCGGTGGCGGTGGTGAGGCTCTCGATGTGGTGCGGGTCGACGTACTTGATGCCCATCTGCTTGGCCAGCACGATGACGCTGATCATCATGGTGACCGCGATGAGCCCGAGCAGCAGCAGCGTGGTCGCGGCGTTGCGCGACTTGGGCTTGCGGAACGCCGGCACGCCGTTGGAGATCGCCTCGACACCGGTGAGCGCCGCACAGCCCGAGGAGAAGGCGCGCGCGAGCAGGAAGATCAGCGCCACCGTGGTGAGCGGCTCCTCCCAGCCCGGTTGGGGCGTGATGACCAGGTCCGCGCTCTCGACGTCGGGCAGGGTGCCGCTGAGCAGCCTGATGAAGCCCCAGGCGCACATGCTGAGGATGCCGGCCATGAAGAGGTAGGTCGGCACCGCGAAGAAGGTGCCGGACTCCCGCACCCCGCGCAGGTTGAGCGCGGACAGGACGGCCACCGCGATCGCGGCGACCAGCACCTCGTGGTCCTTGAGGGAGGGCAGCGCCGCGGACGCGTACGACGCCGCCGACGAGATCGAGACCGCGACGGTGAGGATGTAGTCGACGAGCAGCGCGGCCGCCACGGTCATGCCGGCCCGGCGGCCGAGGTTGACCGTGGCCACCTCGTAGTCGCCGCCACCCGAGGGGTAGGCGTGCACGGTCTGCCGGTAGGACGCGACCACCGTGAGCATCACGACGGCGACGGCCAGCGCGATCTTCCACGACCAGACGTACTGCGCGGCGCCGGCCACGGCCAGCATGATGAAGACCTCGTCCGGTGCGTAGGCGACCGACGACAGCGCGTCGGAGGCGAACACCGGAAGGGCGATCCGCTTGGGGAGCAGGGTCTCCCCGAGCTGCGTGCTCCTCAGCTTGCGACCCAGGAGGATCCGTTTAGATACGTCGCCGACACCCACAGCACCTGAGGCTAGACCACGGCTCGCCGGACCTTCGCACGACCGCCCGATGCGTCGGGTAGCGTCTGCTCCGTGCATGTCGTGATCATGGGTTGTGGCCGTGTCGGTTCGACGCTGGCGCGCAGCCTCGAGGACCGCAACCACACCGTGTCCATCATCGACACCAACCCCGACGCCTTCCGTCGGCTGGGCCCCACGTTCCACGGGACCAAGGTGACCGGCGTCGGCTTCGACCAGGACGTCCTGGACCGGGCCGGCATCGAGAAGGCCGACGCGTTCGCTGCCGTGTCCAGCGGTGACAACTCGAACATCATCGCCGCGCGAGTGGCGCGGGAGACGTTCGGGATCCAGCAGGTGGTGGCCCGGATCTACGACCCCGGACGCGCCGAGGTCTACCAGCGGCTCGGCATCACCACGGTCGCGACCGTGAAGTGGACCGCCGACCAGGTGCTGCGCCGGATCCTGCCGGCCGGCGCCGAGCCGGACTTCCGCGACCCGTCCGGCACCATCCGCCTCGACCAGGTCCCGGTCAACGAGGCGTGGGTCGGCCAGCGCACGGTGAAGTTCCAGGAGCAGTCCCGCAGCCGGATCGCCTGGATCGACCGGCTCGGCGAGGGGATGCTGCCCACCCGCGAGTCGGTGATCCAGGAGGGCGACCTCCTGCACCTCGTGATGCGCGAGGAGAACGCCGACCACGTCTACAAAGTCTTCAACGAGGGACCGGAGGCCGACTGATGCGCGTCGCCATCGCCGGGGCCGGCGCCGTCGGGCGCTCGATCGCCCGGGAGCTCATCGGCAACGGCCACCAGGTGCTGCTGATCGACAAGGACCCCGCGGCGCTCAAGCCCGAGCGGGTCCCCGACGCGGAGTGGCTGCTGGCCGACTCCTGCGAGCTCTCCTCCCTGGAGGAGTCGCGGATGGAGTCCTGCGACGTGGTCATCGCGGCGACCGGTGACGACAAGGTCAACCTGGTCACCTCGCTGCTGGCCAAGACCGAGTTCGCCGTCCCCCGCACCGTCGCCCGGGTCAACCACCCCAACAACGAGTGGCTGTTCACCGAGGCCTGGGGCGTCGACGTCAACGTGTCGACGCCGCGGATCATGTCGGCCCTGGTCGAGGAGGCCGTCACCGTCGGCGACCTGGTCCGGCTGTTCACCTTCCGCCAGGGCAACGCCAACCTCGTCGAGCTCACGCTGCCGGTCGACTCGCCGTACGTCGGGAAGCCCTGCGGGCTGATCCCGTTCCCGGAGAACTGCTCGCTGGTGACGATCCTGCGCGACGGCCAGGTCTACACCCCGGACCCCGACCAGCCGGTCGAGTCGGGCGACGAGCTGCTCTTCGTGGCCTCGGCCGACTCCGAGCAGGAGCTGCAGTCGCTGCTCGCGCCGGAGCAGCACCGGCCCTGACCCCGGGCGAGGGTGCCGGTCAGGCCGGCTCGGCCGCCGGCTCCTGGTCGTCGGTCTCGACCGGGGTGTGGTTGCGGGCGAGCAGCCACACCATGCCGCCGAGCGCGGCCACCTGGAGCGGCCAGCCCATGACGATCTTGGACACGCCGAGCGCCGCGATCATCGGCCCGGCGTCCTCCGCGCCGCGGCCGGCGAGGTAGATCGGTGCCTGCACCGCCACCCGGATGATGCAGGGCAGCACGAGCATCAGGGTGAGGTTGCGGCACAGCCGCACCACCTGGGGGTCGTCGTGCCAGGCCGTCGGGTCGCCGGCCACCGAGCCGACCATGAACCCGACGACGGGCCAGCCGATGACGACGGTGAACAGCAACACCAGGGCGTAGCCGCCGTTGTAGATGATGCCGGGCAGGAAGTAGGCCAGGGCGTTGTCGGACGCGTCGCCGCCACCCTGCGCGCTGCGCCAGGCGAAGAGCGCCCCGATGCCGATGCCGACGAGGCTGTTGAGCACGAACTGCGGCGTGGACCGCTGCACGATGCGGACCACGAGGAGGGCGACGGCCGTGGAGACGCTGATCCACAGGGCGGTGCGGAGGTCGTCGGTGGTCAGGTACGACACCGTGAAGGCGATCGTGGGCACGGCCGCCTCGAGCATGCCGCGCTTGCCCCCGAGTGCCTTGGAGAGCTGGTGGCGCACGACCGACTCGACGGTGTCGGCGCCGACGTGTCCGGCCCCGGCCGTCTCTTCGTGGGACAAGGGAGTTACCTCAGCTCGTAGCGCGGGTTGAACATCACCCGCTGGGAGTCCTGCAGGCCGATGCGTCCGAGCACCCGGATCTGCCGGCCCGGCTCGATGCCGGCGATGCGACGCCGGCCCAGCCACACGACCGTGATGGTGCCCGACCCGTCGTAGAGCTCGGCCTCCAGGGCGGGGACGCCGCCGCGGGGGCGCAGGGTCACCGTGCGGAGGCTGCCCTGGATGTCCACGCGCGACCGGTCGGCCGCCTCCATGATCGGGCAGCAGCCCGCCTTGGCGACGTCCTTCTGCAGCTCCTGGGCGTCCCGCTCCTCGCCGTTGGCCCACCGGCTCAGGCTCCGGCGCAGCCGACTGGTCACCTCTGTCATGTCTCCAATGTAATCCGGTCCCGGCACGGCGCGGTGCAGGTGTCCGGACTCAGGCCTCGGGTCGCTGCATCTGCGCGGCGAGGTGGGGCGGGACGGTGAGCGGCAGGGCCTCGCCGGGGGCGTGCGGCGCGCTGCCGCGGCGGACGATCACGTCGCGCATCGCGGACTCCACGACGCCGTCGTCCTGCGGCTCGAGCGCCGGCTGTCCGAACAGCGTGGCGCGCAGCAGCCAGCGCGGGCCGGTGATGCCGAAGACCCGCGACGGCTGCTGGCCGGTGCGGCCGTCCTGGGTGGTCACGTTGAGGACCACGCGCAGCTCCGGGCCCCAGTGGCCGTCGTGCTCGGACGCGGTCCCGCCGCGCCGGGTGACCTCGGCGGCGATCTGCTTGCGCACGTCGGCCCAGATGTCGCCGTTGCGGGGCGCCGCGAAGGCACGCAGCTCCACCGCGCCCTGCTCGCCGGCGAGCACGACCGCGACCACCTGGCCGCTCTGCTCGTCGACCTGGAGCTGGAGGTCGAGCCCGGGGCGGGGGGTGACGATCAGGCTGCCGAGGTCGAGCCTGCTGGTGTCGTCCTCGTCGTAGTCGGTCTCGGCGAGGTCCCAGGGACCGTCGGCGCGGGGGCCGCGCTCCTCGGCGGCCGCGTCCTGCGCACCGGGAGCGTCGGTCGTGCCGCTGTCGGCCTCGACCTGCTCGGACTGCTTGCGCCGGAACTTCACTGCGTCTCCTCCGGGGACTCGTGCGGGGTGTCGTCGGGGTCCGGGACGACGCTCAGGAACCCACCGGTCGAACCGTACCCGCCGTCCCCGCGCACGGAGTCGGGCAGTCGGTCCACCTCGACGAAGCGGGCGCGCTCGACCTGCTGGATGACGAGCTGGGCGATCCGGTCGCCGCGACGCAGCTCGACCGGCGAGGCCGGGTCGAGGTTGACCAGCATGACCTTCACCTCGCCGCGGTAGCCGGCATCGACGGTGCCCGGGGAGTTGACGATCGAGACGCCGAAGCGGGCGGCGAGGCCCGAGCGCGGGTGCACCAGCGCGACGTACCCCTCGGGCAGCGCGACCCCGATGCCGGTCGGCACCATCGCGCGCTCCCCCGGCTCCAGCCGCACGTCGACCGTGGTGGTCAGGTCGGCGCCCGCGTCACCGGGATGGGCGTACGACGGCAGCGGGACCCCGTCGTCGAGGCGTTGCACGAGGATCTCGACCATGCCCGCGACCCTACCCATCGACGGTCGGGACCCGGCTGGGAGGATGTCCCCTCGTGAGCGCGTCCTCCCCTGGTTACGTCGAGCGCCTGCGCGTGCCGCTGCGCTGGTGGGCCCTCGGCACGATGTTCCTCGCGAGCGTGCTGATCGCGTTCCTCGTCGCCACCCCCGCCTGGGTGGCCTTCACCGCCACCGGGGTGCTCACCGCGGCGCTGGTCGCCCTCTTCCTGACGTACGGCGGGGCGCGGCTCCGGGTCGAGGGCAGCACGTTCCACGCCGGCCGCGCGCAGATCCCCGTCGACCAGCTCGGCGTCCCGGTGGCGCTGGACGCGGCGGGCAGCCGGCGCCTCGCGGGGGTCGACGCCGACGCGCGGGCCTACCTGCTGCTGCGGCCCTACCTGGCCCGGTCGGTGCAGGTGCCGATCGAGGACCCGCACGACCCGGCGCCGTACTGGCTCGTCTCGACGCGCCGGCCCGACCGGCTGGTGGCGGCGCTGGTCGCGGCCGGTGCCCCGTCCGGTGCGCGCACGGACGACGACGTCCCGGAGGACTGACCCGGTCCCGGAGCGGGAACGGTGAGGTCGACGGACGGCCCGTCCTGGCAGACTGGCCGTCGCACCGCTCGATGCACCCCATGACGAAGGAGCAGGCCTTGGCTGGATCGAAGATGTGGAGCCTGATGGGCCTCGGCGCGACGGTCGGCGCGACGTTCGCCGCCCGCAAGGCGCTCACCACGACCTGGAAGCTGGCCACCGGCAAGCCGCCGCCGCAGAACCCCGCCCACCCCGACGTCTCCGTGGCCGAGGCGGTCGCGTGGGCGACCGTCAGCGGTGTCGCGGTCGGGCTGGCCCGGATGTTCGCCTCGCGCAAGGCGGCCGACTACTACCGCAAGTCCACCGGGCACCTGCCGTCCAACCTCGAGGACGTCGAGGTCTAGACACTCAGGCACCCAGCACGGCAGAAGGCCGGGACCCCGTCGGGGTCCCGGCCTTCTCTCTGCTGGGTGCGGTGGTCTCGCGTCGGCCCGGTGATCGAGCCTGTCGAGACCATCCGGCGCGTCAGGCGCAGTCGCGGCAGATCATCTTCTTCTCGTCCGCGAGCTGGCTGCGGTGGTGCACCAGGAAGCAGCTCATGCAGGTGAACTCGTCCTCCTGGCGAGGGCGGACCTCGACGGCCAGCTCCTCGTGGGAGAGGTCTGCACCGGGCAGCTCGAAGGACTCGGCGGCTTCCGCCTCGTCCTCGTCGACCTTGCCCGAGTTCTTGTCGTGACGCCGGGCCTTGAGCTCCTCGAGACTCTCTTCGCCCTGGTCCTCTTCGTTCTTGCGAGGTGCGTCGTAGTCAGTTGCCATTCGTGCCTCTCTTGGCCCCGTGGGTGTCTGCCGTACTGATCACAGCAGGCCCGGCCAAGCCCGCTGCGATGCGTTCGTCGCGTGGCGGATTGTGCACCATCGGAGGGGGCCAGCGCACGGCCATTCCGGATGGTGTCGCCAGTCTCACAGGAGACGGCGTCGAATCCGCTGTCGCAGCCTGCCCAACAGGGCGACGACCCCGCGTATTCCCGGTCAGTCCGCCAGGAAGCCGCAGTCCTCCACAGCGGCGACGAACTCCTCGTATCCGCCCGCCGGCGAGGCGATCACGCACTGCTTGCCACCGACCCCGGGACGCACCGCCAGACGCGCCCCGGACTCCTCGGCGACCAGCCCGCCGGCGGCCAGGTCCCACTCGTTGAGGCCCTCCTCGACATAGGCGTCGGCGCGGCCGCACCCGACGTAGCAGAGGTCGAGGGCGGCCGACCCGAGACGGCGTACGTCGCGCACCCGGCCCAGCAGCTCGTGCACGGCCGCGGCCTGCGCCATCCGGGTGTCGCGCTCATAGCTGAAGCCGGTGATCACCAGCCGCTGGCCGAGCGGCACGACGTCGCGGACGGCGATCGGCCGGCCGTCGAGGTGGGCGCCCCCACCCCGCGTCGCGGTGAACGTCTCCCCCTTCACCACGTCGACCACGACCCCCGCGACGACCTCGTCGCCGATCCGGGCGGCGATGGAGATGGCGTACTGCGGGATGCCGTAGAGGAAGTTCACGGTGCCGTCGATCGGGTCGACGACCCAGGTGACCCCGCTGGCGGAGGTGTCGCTGGACCCCTCCTCGCCCACGAACCCGTCGTCGGGGCGGGCCTTCAGCAGCCGGGTGCGGATCAGCTCCTCGGCGGCGTGGTCGACCTCGGTCACCACGTCGGTCGGGCTGGTCTTGGTGTCCGCGACCTCGACGCCGGCCCGTCGGCGCTCCGCGACCAGCGCGGCGGCCTCCCGGGCGACGTCGACGGCGAGGGTCAGCAGGTCGTCGTACCCGGTGCTCGGCTCCTGGTGGGTCATCTCAGTCCTGTCCGCAGAGGGCGGGGCGGGGTCCGCGCAGGTTGGCGCAGCAGCCGACCGGGCAGACGTCGTGGGAGGGCGGCTGCGACCCGACCGCGGCGCGTTCCACCTCGACGCCGCGCTCGACGGCCGCCCGCTCGACGAGCAGGTCGCGCACCATCGAGACGAACCGGGGGTCGAGGCCCGCCGTGGCCGCGCGCGCGAAGTCGATGCCGAGCTTCTCGGCGGTCGCAGCGGCCTCGGTGTCGAGGTCGTAGATGACCTCCATGTGGTCGGAGACGAAGCCGATGGGCACCAGCACGACGGCGCGGGCGCCGGCCCCGGCGAGCTCCTCCATCCGGTCGTTCACGTCGGGCTCGAGCCACGGCACGTGCGGCGGCCCGGAGCGCGAGCAGAAGACCAGCTCGGAGGCGTAGCGGTGGCCGGTCTCCTGGCGGACCCGCTCGACGATCTCGTCCACGACGCTGCGGTGCTGCCGGACGTAGAGGTTGCCGCCTGCGGTCGGCGGGCCGCTGCGGTCGTCCATCGCGGTCGGCACCGAGTGCGTCACGAACAGCACGTGGGCGTCGTGCCGGACCGCGTCGGGCAGGTCGGCGAGCGCGGCCAGGGTGGCGTCGACCATCGGCTCCACGAAGCCGGGGTGGTTGAAGTAGTGCCGGAGCCGGTCGAGCCGTGGGGCGCCCTCCCCCACCTCGGTGACAGCCTCGGCGAGGTCCTCGCGGTACTGCCGGCACCCGGAGTAGGACGAGTACGCGCTCGTGACGAAGCAGGCCGCCCGGCGCACGCCGTCGGCCGCCATCTGCCGCAACGCGTCCACGAGGAAGGGGTCCCAGTTGCGGTTGCCCCAGTAGACCGGGAGGTCCACGCCCGCGGAGCGGAGGTCCTCCTCGATCGCGGCGATCAGCGCACGGTTCTGGTCGTTGATCGGGCTGCGGCCGCCGAGCTGGAAGTAGTGCTCGCCGACCTCCTCCAGCCTCTCGCGCGGGATCCCGCGTCCGCGGGTGACGTTCTCGAGGAAGGGCACGACGTCGTCGGGCTTCTCGGGACCGCCGAAGGACACGAGCAGCAGTGCGTCGTACGGCGCGATCTCGGGGGGCATACCCGTCATCCTAAGGAGTCGGCCGGAACCCCCGGGGCAGACCGCGTCCGCCCACCGGCGGGAGCGGGGGCGAGGGCGGGCCGGGGGCGCCTACGATCCCGGTGATGCTCAGCAGATACCGCCGGGTGCTGTCCCTGCCCGGTGCCCTCGCCTTCTCAGCCAGCGGTCTGGTCGCCCGGCTGCCGATCTCCATGGTCAGCCTCGGCATCGTGCTGCTGGTCTCGACCCGCACCGGGTCCTACTCGCTGGCCGGCGCGGTCTCCGCGGCCTACATCCTGGCCAACGCGCTGATGGCCGTGGTGCAGGGCCGGCTGACCGACCGGTTCGGGCAGAGCCGGGTGCTTCCGGCCGGGGCGCTGGTGTCCGGGGTGTCGCTGTCGCTGCTGATGTGGAGCGTCGAGACCGACCGGGGTGCCGCCTCGGCCTACCTCTTCGCCTTCGTGGCCGGCGGGTCGATCCCGGTGGTCGGCTCGGCGGTGCGGGCCCGCTGGACCTACCTGGTGCCCGACAAGTCGCAGCTGCAGACGGCGTTCGCCTACGAGGCGGTGATGGACGAGGTCGTCTTCATGCTCGGCCCCACCCTGGTCACCCTGCTCGCCACGGCGGTGCACCCGCTCGCCGGGCTCGGCACGGCCGTGGTCGCCGGTGTCGCCGGCACCCTCGTGCTGGCGGCGCAGCGCGGCACCGAGCCGCCCCGGCACCCGCGGCACCCGGACCGGTCGGCGCGACCGCGGATGCCGTGGTCGACCCTGGTGCCGATGGTCGTGGCGTCGGCCGCCCTCGGCTCGGTCTTCGGGTCGGTGGAGGTCGCGACGGTGGCGTTCTCCGAGGAGCTGGGCACCACGTCGGCCAGCGGCCCGCTGCTGGCCACCTGGGCCTTCGGCAGCCTGGTGTCCGGCGTGCTGACCGGCGCGGTGGCCTGGCGGGCCTCCAATGCCAGCCGTTTCCGCTGGGGCATGGTCGCCCTCGCGGTCTCCGTGCTCCCGCTGCCGTTCCTCGGCGGCTTCGCGGCGATGACCGCGGTGCTCTTCGTGGCAGGCTTCGCGATCTCCCCCACCCTGATCGCGCTGATGGCGCTCACCGAGGAGGTCGTCCCTGCCGCCCGGCTCACCGAGGGCATGTCGATCATCCACACCGGCATGGCGGCGGGGATCGCGCCGGGAGCCGCGCTCGCGGGTCAGGTCATCGACCGGGCCGGCGCCTCGCAGTCCTACTGGGTGCCGATCGTCTCGGGGCTGGTGGGCGCGCTCGCGGCGCTCATGGCTGGGGCTGCGGCTCGGGCACGGTCCCGCTCGGGGGCGGGGGCGTCATCGCCCACCGGATCGTCCTCGTAGCCACGGTGCCGGCTGCGCGCACGGCGGTCGCCTCGGTCACGGGGAGGTAGGGCAGCCGCAGCTCGCGGCGGGCCCAGCGCGGCATCATGCTGACCGCGGTCGCCGCGAGGACGGCGTACGGCGCCCGCGCCAGCACCGGCAGCGGCGGGCGCAGCAGCAGGAAGCGAGCGGTCCGGCGGGCCGCCGGCGTGGCCTCGAGCTCGGGCCGGTAGGCCTCGAGGCGCGCCGCCAGCTCGGCCTCGGTGCGCGGCGGGTCGACCACGCCGAGGGCCTCGGCGACCCGGGCGGTCTCGGCGACGTAGGCGTCGCGCCCCTCCTGGTCGAGCGGCGCGGCGCCGTAGCGCTGGTGCGCGGTCAGGAAGCTGTCGATCTCCGCGACGTGCACCCACGCGAGCAGGTGCGGGTCGGAGGCGGCGTAGGGCCGGCCGTCGGGCGCGGTGCCGACCACCGTGTCGTGCACCCGGCGGATGGCCGCGACCATCGCCTCGGCGTCGGCGGCGGTGCCGAAGGTGGTCACCGCGAGGAAGTGGCTGGTGCGCTGCAGGCGGCCCCAGGGGTCTCCCTCGAAGCCGGAGTGGTCGACGACGCCGGCCATCGCGAGCGGGTGCAGCGACTGCAGCAGGAGCGCGCGGATGCCGCCGGTGAACATGGAGGCGTCACCGTGCACGCGACGGATCGCGCTGTCGTCGGCGAACCAGCGCGGGCCCTCGCTGCCGTGGATGCGGTCCCGCCGCCGCGGCCCCTCCGGTCCGGCGACCCGGGCGAAGAGCCGCTCACCCATCTCGCGGCGGACGCCACTGACGGTCCCTGCCACGGTGCGGGTGAGCATGTTCCTCAGTATGCCCAGGTCGCAGAAACCGCGGGCCGTTCCAGTGCCTGGACTACCCTGACCGCCATGGCGACCTCGGTCCGCGACGGGACCTCCCGCACCTGGCGGAGCTGGTCCGGTCTGACGGTCGCCCACCCCGCGCTGGTGCGCTCCCCCACCGACGCCGGCGAGGTCGCCGCGGCGGTGCGCGCGGCCCGCGAGCAGGGGCTGGCGGTGAAGATGGTCGGCTCCGGACACTCCTTCACCGACATCGCCGCGACCGACGGCCTGCTGCTGCGGCCCGACCGGCTGGTCGGCGTCACCGCCGTGGACCGGGACGCGCTCACGGTGACGGCGCGGGCCGGCACCCCGCTGCACGAGCTCAACGCGCTGCTCGACCACCTCGGCCTGGCGCTGCACAACCTGGGCGACATCGACCGGCAGACCGTCGCGGGGGCGATCGCGACCGGGACGCACGGCACCGGCGGCCGGTGGGCGTCGCTGTCCTCGCAGGTCGCCGGCCTGGAGCTGGTCACCGCCGACGGCTCCGTGGTCTCGGTGTCGGCCGACCGGGACCCCGACCTGTTCGCCGCGGCCCGGCTCGGCCTCGGCGCGGTCGGCGTCGTCACCTCGGTCACCTTCGACGTCGAGCCGGCGTTCCTGCTCGCGGCCGAGGAGACGCCGATGACCTGGGACGAGGTGGTCGCCGGCTTCGACGACCTCGTCGACACCCACCACCACGTCGACATCCACTGGTTCCCGCACACCGACCGCGCGCTGTGCAAGCGCAACGACCGGACCGTCGACGAGCCCCGGCCGCTGTCGCGCGCCCGGGCCTGGCTCGACGACGACCTGCTCGCCAACCGCGCCTTCGGCCTGGTGAACCGGCTCGGCAACGCGGTCCCCCGGCTGGTGCCCGCGCTCAACCGGGCCTCCTCGCGCGCGCTGGGCGCACGGTCCTACACCGACGCCTCCCACCGGGTCTTCGTCTCCGAGCGGCTGGTGCGGTTCCGCGAGATGGAGTACGCCGTGCCGCGCGCGGCCGGCATGACCGCCCTCGTGGAGGCTCGGCGGGCGATCGAGCGAGGTGGCTGGCCGATCAGCTTCCCGGTCGAGCTCCGGCACGCGCCGGCCGACGACGTGTGGCTCTCCATGGCCCACGGGCGCGAGTCGGTCTACCTCGCCTTCCACGTCAACGCGCACACCGACCACACGGCCTACTTCCGGGAGATGGAGGCGGTCATGAGAGCCCACGACGGCCGGCCGCACTGGGGCAAGCTGCACACCCGCACGGCCGCGGACCTGGCGCCGGCGTACCCGCGCTGGGACGACTTCGCCGCCGTGCGCGACCGTGTGGACCCCGACCGGGTGTTCGCCAACGCCTACCTCGACCGGGTGCTCGGCCGATGAGGCGGCCCACGCCCGAGCAGCCGGGTCCGGGCCAGGAGTCGGTCTGGGACTACCCCCGGCCGCCGCGGCTGGAGCGCACCTCCGAGCTGGTCGAGGTCGTCCTCGGCGGCCGGACGATCTGCTCGACCCGGGCGGCCTACCGCGTGCTGGAGACCAGCCACCCGCCCACGTACTACCTCCCCGAGGCCGACTTCGTCGAGGGCGCACTGCGGCCCGCCGGCGGCTCGTCGTTCTGCGAGTGGAAGGGACGGGCCGTCTACTTCGACGTGGCGTCAGGTGACGCGATCGCCCCGCGGGCCGCGTGGGGCTACCCGGAGCCGAGCGGCGACTTCGGTCCGCTGGTCGGGCACGTGGCGCTCTACGCCGGCCCGATGGACCGGTGCACCGTGGACGGCGAGGTCGTGGTCCCCCAGCCGGGCGGCTTCTACGGCGGCTGGGTCACCTCCCGGGTGGTCGGCCCGTTCAAGGGGTCCCCGGGCACGATGGGCTGGTGAGTCAGGTGCTCGCGGCGCCGCTGGGCCGCGGGGCGTTCCAGCCGCGGCGCATCGCGAGCAGCCGCCACACCAGGCAGACCAGGGCCGCCGGCACCGCGACCAGCGACGCCTCGACCCCGCCCTTCACGCCGACCACGGCGATGGCCGCCCCGAGCAGCGCCGGGGTGGCATAGAGCTCGCCGCGCAGGACCACCGGCACGCGGCCCGCGAGCAGGTCGCGCAGGATGCCGCCTCCGATCGCAGTCAGCATGCCCATCAGGGCGGCCGGCACCGGGCCGAGCCCGTAGTCGAGCGCCTTGAGCGCGCCGACGACGCAGAACAGCGCGAGGCCGGCGGCGTCGAAGACGTTGACCAGCCGCTCCCTCCGGCCCAGCGTCGGGTGGAACCAGAAGGTCACCAGCCCGGCCGCGACGGGCACCAGCAGGTAGCGCCAGTCGGCGAGGGCGGCCGGTGGTAGGTCGCCGATGAGCACGTCGCGGAGGAACCCGCCGCCCAGCCCCGTCGTACCGGCGAGCACCAGGACGCCGAAGATGTCGAGGTCCTTGCGCACCGCGACGAGGCCACCCGAGATCGCGAAGACGAAGATGCCGACCAGGTCGAGGACCGTGAGCAGCACGCTCGGGTCCGGCGAGGCGGACTGCATGGCGCAAGCGTATCGGCGCCACGCGCGGCAGTGCCGTCGGGAGCACCACCGCTGAAGTAGGCTCGGCGGAACGGACAGGACCACTCCTGCGCCGTCAGACAGACAGGGAGCACGCGCCGGCAATGGAGCAGCAGGACCTCACGCTCGTGGGGCTGACCGAGGACAGGACCAAGCTGGTCCTGGTCAGCGACTCGGGCGAGGAGTTCACGCTCGCTGCCGACGCCAAGCTCCGGGCCGCCCTTCGAGGTGACCACGCCCGCCTCGGCCAGTTGGAGATCACCATGGAGAGCGCACTGCGACCCCGCGACATCCAGGCACGCATCCGGGCAGGCGAGACCCCCGAGAGCGTGGCGGCCGCCGCCTCCACCAGCCTCGACAAGATCATGGGCTACGCCACCCCGGTGCTCGCCGAGCGCGCCCACATCGCCGACCGCGCGCAGCGGGCCTCGGTCCGTCGCAAGGCCGGCGAGGGCTCGTCCCGCCTGCTCGGCGACGCGGTCGCCGAGCGGCTCCGCTCCCGCAACGTCGACCCCGCCAACGTGGAGTGGGACGCGTGGCGGCGCGAGGACGGCCGTTGGACGCTCGTCGCCGACTACCGCTCGGGCGAGACCACGCGGCACGCCGAGTTCATCTTCGACGCCCCCGGCCGCTACGTCATCGCCGAGGACGAGGAGGCGCGCTGGCTGGTCGGTGAGCAGTCCGCGAGCAAGGGTCCGCAGCCCCGCACGTCCGCCTCCGGCCGTCGGCTCTCGGCCGTGCCGGCCGACGACGAGCTTCCGCTCGGCGAGGACGCCATCGACCTGGTCAGCGACCCCTCGGCGACCGGGCGCGACGAGGACCACGAGAGCACCGTCGACCTGACCCAGAGCGCCCGTGCGGTCCGGCCCCCGGCCGACCCCAGCCCCGCGGCCGCCGGCGACGCCGACTGGATCGCCACCCAGGCGAGCGAGCGCCCGGCCCGCACCCCCGCTCCCGAGAAGCCCGAGGAGCCGGCGGCCGAGGAAGCACCGGCTGCCGAGGAGGAGCCGGTCCGCAAGCAGCCCAAGAAGCGCGGCCGCGCCTCGGTCCCGAGCTGGGACGAGATCATGTTCGGCGGCGGCAAGGGCGAGTAGCCCCGGCCTTCCGGCAGGGAGGCACCCATGACTGCCCGAGAGGTCGCCGGCCAAGGCTGGGCGTGGGCGACGCGAGAGGATGACCGTATGCCCGCGTCCCGTGTCGTTGCCGTCAGTCGTGACGAGACCCACCGGTTCAGCAAGGTGCCGGCCGAGTCGATCACCCTCGTGGCCGGGCTCGGTGTACTCGGTGATGCCCACGCCGGGACCTTGGTCCAGCATCGGTCGCGCGTGCGTCGCGACCCGAACCAGCCCAACCTGCGCCAGGTGCACCTCCTCCACGCCGAGGTCTTCGACGACGCCCGGGCCATGGGCTACGAGTTGGGGCCGGGCGATCTCGGGGAGAACGTCCTCACCGCCGACCTCGACCTGCTCGGGTTGCCGACGGGGACTCTGCTCGATCTCGGCGGTCCCGTCGTGCGACTGACCGGCCTGCGCAATCCCTGCGCCCAGATCAACGCCTTTCGGCCCGGGCTGCTCAAGGTCGTGCTGTCCCGCGCGGACGGGACGCCGACCGACGAGCCGGCGCCGTCGACCGGCTCGCCGGAGTGCGCGACCGCGCCGGTCATTCGCAAGGCCGGAGTGATGGCAGTCGTCGAACGCGGCGGCGAGGTCGTGCCAGGTCAGCCGATCACGGTGACCCTCCCCGACACACCCCGGATGCCACTCGCCCCCGTCTAGGCAGGCTCAGATTCCGCGTGAGCCGTCGAGGGCCTCGCGGATGATGTCCGCGTGGCCGGCATGGCGCGCTGTCTCTTCGATCATGTGGAACAGGACGTAGCGCACGTTGCACCCGATGAGGTCCGAACGCGCGCATGGACTGTCGAGCTCCATCGAAGCCGCGACAGCGCGGGACTGCGCGATCTGCTCCCGGTAATACGCGACCCAGTAGTCCACTGTGTCGTGCTCACCGAGCATGAACGTGGCTTCGTTCTGGCCTCTGACGGTGGGCCAGTCCTCACCGGATTCGCGACCGCCCATGATGACCTGGAACCAGCGGCGCTCCCAGGTCGCGGCGTGCTTCACCAGCCCCAGCAGGGACAACGAGCTCGCGGTCGGTGCTTGTCGCGCCGTAGCGTCATCGAGGCCTTCGATCTTCCTGATCAGCCCCTCGCGTTGGGCATCGAGGAAGTTCTCCAGGGCCTCGCGCTCCGAGGCGAGTGCGAACTGGTCGGTCTCATCACTGGACACGCGGCGATGCTAACGGCGTTTCGACAGGGGTCGGGCCTCCCGTGTTCACCTGACCCGGAATGGGACACACCCGGTCAACTTGTGTCGCGTGGTCTTCGAGCTCGGATCCATCCGTCCGACGCCCGATGTCGGCCTGGTGGCGGGTGGAACTCGGGCCGGCGGTCGAGCGGGTTGAGCCGGACCTGCCAGGGTGTCGCGTGCAGGAGGGTGTGGTGCGCCCGGCAGAGCAGCACGAGGTTGTCGAGTGAGGTGTCGCCGCCGTCGGCCCAGTGCTGAAGGTGGTGGGCGTCGCAGGCGAGCGGTTGGCGGCGGCAGCCGGGGAACCGGCAGTGCTGCGTCGCGGAGCACGAGTGCTTTCCAGATCGCGGCGGTGACCAGGCGCTGGGTGCGGCCGACGTCGAGGACCTCGCCGAGCGAGCCGAGCACGGCCGGGATCACCTCGGCGTCGCAGGCCAGCCGGCGGATCGGCGGTGATCGAGAGGTCGTCGCCGGTGTCCAGGGTCGCGGCACCGAGTGCCGTCCCGGAGCTGGTCGAGCGTCGACCGTGACGGTGAGCCGCGGCTTGGCGCCGTGCTGCTCCCGCAGCAGCCCCTCGGCCTCCTGGGCCTTCGAGGCAGGTCTCGACCAGGGCGTCCCAGGTGCGGGCGCCGTGGTCGCGCAGGTCGCGGCCGGCCTCGCCGCAGTCCGGGTCGGTGCCCGGCAGCGGTGCGGCCAATGCATGGAGGGCGGTCTTGATGATCGCGGCGTCCTCGACCGTGCCGCGGCCGCGGACCCGGACGCCGCCGAGGCCGTCGTCGGCGATGGTGAGGAACCGGCCCAGGTGCGCCGACCGCTCCAGCCGGTCCAGGGCGGCCTCCTCGGCGCGGGCGGTCCCGTCGGGGTCGAGCACCTCGAGCAGGTGGTCGCCGGCCTTGCGCAGCTCGGAGGCGTTCAACGACGCGGCCTGGTCGAGCAGCACCCGCTCCGCCTCGTCCCGCAGGCCCGAGTCGACCGGCAGCCGGTCGATCACCGCCACGATCACCTCGGCGTGCTCGGGCGAGACGTCTCCGGCCGTAAGCGCGAGCAGTGTCGCCGTACGAGAACCGCACAGACCCCGGGCCGTGCGCAGCAGCCGCTGCCCGTGCCCACGCCGACCACCCGACACGCTCGTCAGGTAGTCGCCCGGCGACACCCACCCGGCCGTCTTCGCCGCCTCGGTCGCCTCGACCTCGGCCGCCACCTGGGCATCGACCGCCGCCACCACCGAGCGGAGCCGCTCCAGCTCCACCTTCGCATCGAGCAGATCCTCGGGACGGGCCGCCGCCCACAACGTCTCGGTCAGCGCCGCCACCGACTCCCGCGCACCCGCCAGCACCCCAGCCGGGCTGGTCGGTGAGTCCGGGAGCATCTCCATGGAAAGACTCAACCAGAGCGTACCGACAGTTTTCGAACAGTTCGTAATTGCATTCACGACATCACGGTCGGCAGCCGCCCTCGCTGGCTCGGCTGACGAGGATCCCGCCATGACGATCGACGCGCTCGCTGATCCTGTTCGTGGTGGCGGCACTGGCTGAGATCGGAGGTGCCTGGCTGGTTTGGCAGCGGCGTGCGTGACGCACCGTGGCTGGGTCTGGATCGGCCTCGGGGTCATCGCGCTCGGCGTGTGCGGGCTTCGTGGCCACCGCAGAGCCGCGCATCGGGTCCGAGCGTCCGAGACGGCGGTCGCGGCGGCCCACTCGACCGGCCCGTCGGGTGCTGCCAGGTCAACAGCCGCGCAGTCTCGAGGGCATCCGACTCATCCCGGCAGACTGGTGACCAGCAGCGGATCGCGCCAGATCGGCCGGTGCTGCTCGTCCCCCAGGTCGGACGCGAGCGAGGGCAGCGAATCCTTGTGTCGTGGCGATCCACCAGCGCGATCACCGGCGCGCTAGACTCCTATGCGCCCATCTGCGGTCACGCCAGCACGCGGTAGTCGTCCCCTCGACCGCTGCGGCGCGTCGGCCAGTGCAGCGTCGGTGCGTCCGGCGTGGGGACGCCTGCCGCCTCGAGATCCCGGCGCCGACCTGCGACGATCGCCGACGACGACCGCGTCGCCGTTCCCACGGCGTCAGCCGGCGGCGGCGTACCCGGCGTCGGCCCGCCCCTGAGCAGGAGCGCCGTCGTCGTACGCGGACGTGACGTCGCGCAGCAGGTCTCGTCGACTCATTCCGTCACCAGCTCGCCGAGCGGCGAGCCATCGAACATCGACCTGAGCGAGACCGCTCGGTAGTCTGGTCTTGACCCCCCTCGCTGCAGCCGAGGACCGTCGCCGTGTCGACGACGCTGAGGTCCTCGAAGTAGCGCAGCACCACGCACGCACGCTGTCGCGAGGGCAGGTCGGCGAGGGCCGACATCAGCGCGGCACGCGCAGTGACGGACTCGGCGACGTCCTGCCCGGACGGCACGTCGGGGTCGCGATGGCCCGCGACCTCGGTGCTCGACCGACGGCGGGCGTGGTCGATGAACGCGCTGACCACAGCCTTGCGGGCATAGGCGTACTCGCCACCCGCACGGGTCAGCCGCGGCCATGCGACGTAGACCCGGATCAGCCCCTCCTGCACGTGGTCCGACGCCTGGTCCCAGTCGCCGCACATGAGGTACGCGGTGCGGCGCAACCGGCTCCGCACCGCCTGCGCGAACTCGACGAACGCCGCTTCGTCACGCATCAGTCATTCGCTCCATCCCCTATGAACGAGATGAGACGGCCGGGAGGTTGCACGCCACCGCTGACGGATTCATCTGCAAGAGACCGGATCCTCTCAGGACTGGGATCGACTCGTCGCACAGGCACGTGCTCGCCGCGGCCCCGTGGCACAGTGGTGTGCGTGGACATCGACTGGCCCGCGGGCTGGCAGGCGGAAGCCCGGGACGCGCTGCTCCCCCACGTCGGACGCGAGGAGCGGATCGAGATCGTCGTCGGCGACCCATCCACCTCGATCGGCGGTTCGCTGCTGGCCGGCTGCGTCTTCCTGGAGGGCTCAGAGCTGCGGATCGTCCACGACCTGAGCGGGCGTGACGACGTCCACCCGTGGCCCTTGATGGCGGGACCCGTCCTGCGGATCGAGCTGCTGCAACCGCCCCGGCGACGCAGAGTCCTCTACGCCCACCCCGCGTGGAGCCCGCCTCCGAGGTGAGCACGTCGACAAGCGTGTCCCCGTGCCGGTGGACCACCTTCCACTCGCCGCCGGCGCGTGAGCCGCCGATCCCTCAGGACGCGGTGTGCAGAGCAGCTCGCCGTGCAGGACCGTGAACCAGGCGTCCTCCGACGCGGCCCACGAGCGCCATCCCCGCGCCAGCCGGGCCAGGTCGTCGGCGCTCGCCAGCCCGCGCTCCAGCGCCTGGTCGGCCATCCCGGAGCCGACCACCCGCTCGGCCCACATCTCGCCCCACCAGGCCACGTCCTCCGGTGTCGAGAAGCACCAGACCCCGGCGGTCGAGGCGACCACGTCGAGGCCGGCGGCCCGGGCCCAGCCCTTGAGGCGGCGCCCGGCGTCCGGCTCGGCGTCGTTGCCCCGGGCGACCTCGCGGTAGAGGCCCAGCCACTCGTCGAGCTCCGGCACGGCCGGCCACCAGGTGAAGGCGGCGTAGTCGCTGTCCCGTACGGCGACGAGGCCGTCGGGCCGGCACACCCGACCCATCTCGCGGAGCGCGGCCACCGGGTCGCTCAGGTGCTGGAGCACCTGGTGCGCGTGGACCACGTCGAAGCTGTCGTCGTCGTGGTCGAGCGCGTAGACGTCGCCGACCGCGAGCTCGACGTTCGTCACCCCGGCCTGCGCGGCGGCTGCCCGGGCCTCGGCGACGACATCCTCGGAGCGGTCCAGCCCGACCACGGACCCCCGGCGGCACGAGGCGCGCGAGGTCGACGGTGATCGTGCCGGGCCCGCAGCCGACGTCGAGCACGCGCGCGTCGTCGCGGAGCCGGGGCAGCAGGTAGCCGGCCGAGTTCTCCGCGGTGCGCCAGCGGTGCGAGCGCAGGACCGCCTCCGCGTGGCCGTGGGTGTAGACGTCCTCGGGCGTGCTCATGGGCCGATCGTTCCACCTCGGCGACCGCAGGTGGGGCACGCGTCCGGCATCCGTCAGCAGGCCTCGGAGGTGTCCTCGGACAGCGTCTCGACCGCGCTGGTGAGGTCGGCCAGCGCCGTCCGCGCCGCGTCCACGTTGGCCGGCACCGTCTCCTCGACCGCGGTGGCGACCGCCTCGTCGAGGCTCTTGGTGGCCTTCTCCACGGCGGCCACGTCGTCGGCGAACTCGGCCTCGACGGTGTCCGACAGGTTCGCGACCGCGGCGTCGATCGTCTTCAGCGACTCCTGCGCCGCCGGGATGGTCGACTTGCTGAGGTAGTCGGCGTTGATCTGCTCGACGGTGGCGGTCAGCGTGCCCACCGACTTGCAGAACCCCGAGGGCGGCGCGCTGCTGTCCGCGCCGCAGCCGACCAGCGTGGCCGCGGCCAGGGTGCCGAGCGCCAGGACGGCCCCCGGTCGATGACGAGGCGTTTGCATGTCCCCACTGTCAGCCCCGGTCGGGCACCTCGACACCCTCCGGAGCGGACGAGAGGCGGAGAGCACACCAGAGTTCCTGGACAGAAAAGTTACCCGTCGGTAATACTCGGGCATGGCGTACTTCGTGACCGGCGCGACCGGCTTCATCGGACGGCACCTCGTCACCGAGCTCCTCGACCACCGCGAGGGCGAGATCTTCGTGCTCGTCCGCCCCGGCTCGCGCGCGCGGCTCGACGCACTGCTGCGCCGCTGGGGCGCCGACGAGCGCGTCGTCCCCGTGGAGGGCGACCTCACCCGGCCGCGTCTCGGCGTGAGCCGCGCCTGGATCCGCGAGCACCGCGGCGAGATCGACCACTTCTTCCACCTGGCGGCGATCTACGACATGACCGCCTCCGACGAGCTCAACGAGGCGCTGAACGTCGGCGGCACCCGCGCGGCCCTCGAGCTGGCCGGCGCGCTCGAGGTCGGCACCTTCCACCAGGTGTCGTCGGTCGCGGCGTCCGGCGACTTCCACGGCACCTACGACGAGACGATGTTCGACGTCGGCCAGTCGCTGCCGTCGCCGTACCACCGCACCAAGTTCGAGTCCGAGCGCATCGTGCGCGAGGAGTCCACGGTTCCCTGGCGGGTCTACCGGCCCGCCGTCGTGGTCGGGCACTCCGAGACCGGCGAGATGGACAAGGTCGACGGTCCCTACTACTTCTTCCCGCTGTTCAAGCGGATGCGCGACAACCTCCCGGCCTGGCTGCCGCTGGTGGGCGTCGACCTCGGCGACACCAACGTGGTGCCCGTCGACTACGTCGCCTCGGCGATGGACCACCTGGCGCACCTGCCCGGCCACGACGGTCAGGCCTTCCACCTGGTCAACCCCGAGCCGCAGCCCACCACCGAGGTGGTCAACACGCTGGCCGGTGCCGCGAAGGCGCCCCGGTTCGCGGTGCCGGTCGACCGGCGGGTCACCGGGGTGCTGCCGACCGGGCTGCTCCCCCGCGCCCTGCGCCCGGCCAACCTGGTCAGCAACCTGCTGCACGCCGCCCCCGTGCAGCTCGCGCTGCGCGAGACGATCGGCCGGCTCGGCGTCCCGCCCGAGGTGCTCGAGCACGTCAGCTTCCCCACCACCTACGCCTCCCGGGCGACCGAGCGCCTGCTCGCCGGGTCCGGCATCTCCGTGCCCGACCTGGAGAGCTACGCGCCGGCGCTGTGGGCGCACTGGGAGGAGCACCTCGACACCGACACCGCCCGGGACCGCGGCCTCACCGCGGCCCTCGGCGGCAAGCGGGTGCTCATCACCGGTGCCTCCTCGGGCATCGGCCGGGTGGCCGCGCTCAAGGTCGCGCAGGCCGGCGGCGTGCCGCTGCTCGTCGCCCGCGGCAAGGACAAGCTGGAGGAGACCCGCGCCCAGATCGAGGCGGCCGGCGGCGAGGCGCACACCTACGCCTGCGACCTGTCGGACCTCGAGGCCATCGACGCGCTGTGCAAGCAGGTCCTCGCCGACCACGACTCGGTCGACTTCATCGTCAACAACGCCGGCCGGTCCATCCGGCGGTCGCTGGCGCTCAGCCACGAACGGTTCCACGACTTCGAGCGCACCATGCAGCTCAACTACTTCGGCGCCATCCGGCTGGTGATGGGACTGCTCCCGGCGATGCGCGAGCAGGGGTCCGGGCACATCGTCAACGTCAGCTCGATCGGTGTGCAGACCAACCCGCCGCGGTTCTCGGCGTACGTCGCGTCCAAGGCCGCCCTGGACTCCTGGTCCAACGTGGTGAGCTCCGAGCTCGTCGGCGACGGGGTCTCGTTCACGACCATCCACATGCCGCTGGTGAAGACGCCGATGATCGCGCCGACCCGGCTCTACGACCGGTTCCCGACGATCACCCCGGCGCAGGCGGCCGACCTGGTGCTCGACGCGCTCGCCGACCGGCCGCACGAGGTCAACACCGTGCTCGGCTCGCTGGGCGCCGTGGCCCACACGGTCGCGCCGAAGTCGACCTTCAAGCTGCTGCACCTGGCCTACCAGGTGTTCCCGGACTCCGCGGCCGCCCGGGCCCACGCCGACGGCGACGCGACTGCGGACGCCGCCGACGCATCCACCCCGCCGAGCCCGCAGCAGCTGATCCTGGCCCGGCTGCTCAAGGGCGTGCACTGGTGACCCGGCCCGGATGCTGAGACGCGGCTGACAAGCCGCCCGGCGCTCGGGCACCCTGGACCCACCATGCATCACCTGTGTTGTCGCTGCCGCTGACACCAGCCCCCGGCTGGTGCCTCACCGCTGCCCAGCCGCCCGGTCCGCACGGACCACCAGCACACAGGACCTCCGCATGACGACCACCCCGCTCACCTTCGCCGCCTGGGTCGCCGCCCTGTCCGGGCGCGGCCACGCCGTCCTCGCCGCCAGCCACGCCGTCCCGGTGCAGCTGTGGCTGCGCCCGCCCGACGGATCGGTGCTGCACTTCCTCGCCCGGGGCACCCGGGTGACACTGCGCCGGTACGCCGGGTCGGACCTCACCAGCCTGGTGCTGCGGGCCGAGTGCGACTGCGAGGAGCACCGGACCGCCGGCGCGGGGTCGCGGACCGTGCTCACCCCCGGCGCCGTGCCCGCGGCCGAGGTGGTCTTCGACGGTGCCGCCGAGCTGGGCTGGTCGGGCATCGAGGCGGGCCGGCTCGACGTGGCGACGGCCGCGGCGATGTTCGACGAGATGCTGGCGCAGCTCGCGCCGGTGCCGGTGGCCGAGCCGGTGCTGCCCGTGCGGACCCGCGCGAGCGCCTAGCCGACGGCTGTCGGGTCGGGGGTTGGACCCCTGGACGAACCGCCAACCCCCGACCCTGCGGTGCTCAACGAGCCGGAGCGCCCGCAGGTCACGGTCAGGGCTGGTCGCCGGTGGCGACCGGCCGAGTCGCGGTCGGCGACCCACGCGCTCCAGGACCCGGGGTACAGCGCGGCGTCGACCCCGAGCCGCCGCAGCGCGAAGACGTCGTGCGCCGCGGTCACGCCCGACCCGCAGTAGACGCCGACCGGCCGCCCGGGCTCGACGCCCGCGGCGCGGTAGGTCAACGCGAGCTCGTCGGGGCCGGCGAACCGGCCGTCCCGCAGGTTGGCGGCCGTCGGCACGTTGACCGCACCGGGGATGTGCCCCGCGACGGGGTCGACCGGCTCCGTCTCGCCGCGGTAGCGCTCGGGGGCGCGGGCGTCGATGAGCACGCCGTCGCGGGCGACGCGGGCCGCGCCGTCGGCGTCCAGCACCGGCAGCACGCCCGGGCCGGCGACGAAGTCCCCCTCGGCGGGCGACTCCTCCCCCGTCGCGACCGGGCCGCCCGCCGCGACGTAGGTGCTCCAGCCGCCGTCGAGCAGCCGCACGTCCGGGTGGCCGTGGTGCACCAGCAGCCACCAGGCGCGCGCCGCGGACGTGCCCGAGACGTCGTCGTACACCACGACGGTGCGGTCGGCGCTGACCCCGCACCGGCGCATCGCGGCGGCGAACCGCTCGGGGTCCGGCAGCGGGTGCCGGCCGCGCGAGCCGTCACCGACCGGGTCGGCGAGGTCGGTCTCGAGGTGGACGTACGCCGCCCCGGGCACGTGCCCGGCGAGGTGCTGCTCGTGACCGTCGCTGGTGCCGAGCTTCCAGCGCACGTCGAGGAAGGTGGCCGAGCCGACCAGGCCGGCGGCGTCGCCGGGGGAAAGGAGAGGGTCCACGTCCCCGAGCCTATTCAGAGGCGGCTGTCGCCGAAGGGCAGCGGCTCGCCGATCATCGACACCGCCTGCGCCCGGCCGGCCGTGAGCCCGCGCCGGTGGTGCTGGCGGCACAGCACCTCGTAGCCGACCTCGGGCGGCGCCGCGTCGCCGGAGGAGTCGACGTCACCGACCACGATGACCTCGCCCTCGGTGACCATCGCGCCGTTCTCGGTGCGCGCGTTGTGGGTGGCCCGCTTGCCGCACCAGCACAGCGCCTCCACCTGGAGCACGTTCATCCGGTCGGCCAGCTCCACCAGCCGCGAGGAGCCGGGGAACATGTGCGACCGGAAGTCGGTGAGGATGCCGAAGGCGAACACGTCGATCTGGAGCTCGTCGACGATCCGGGCGAGCTGCTCGATCTGGGCCGGCGTGTAGAACTGGGCCTCGTCGCAGATCAGGTAGTCCACCCGCTCGCCGCGCGTGAGCGCGTCGACGACGTACTGCCAGAAGTCGAAGTCGTCCGGCACCTCGATGGCGTCGTGCTGCAGCCCGAGCCGGCTCGAGAGGGTCGCGGCGCCGGCGCGGTCGTGGCTGGTGAAGATCCGGCCGGAGCGCCCGCGGGCGGCGTGGTTGTGGTTGGTCTGGAGGGCCAGCGTCGACTTGCCGGAGTCCATGGTGCCCGTGAAGAACTGCAGCTCGGCCATGAGGCGGAATCCTGCCATGCCCGGCGCCGCGGTCGACGACCGACCGCCGGTGCGTCACCGACGGGTCAGAGCACGATCACCGGGACCAGCATCTCCGCGCTGGTCAGCGAGCCGTGCAGGCCGAGCAGCTGGGTCTCGTAGGGGAACGCCGAGGTGCACATCACCGAGAAGTCGTCGCGGCAGGCGACGACGACGTCACCGAGCCGGGGCCGTACGCCGGGGTCGACCGCGCCGAACCAGCCGAGCCCGATCGCCTCGTCGCGGGTGAGCACCTCGGCCCGCTCCCCCAGCACCTCGCGCCAGGCCGCGGCGACGTCGTCGAGGGCACCGGCCCGGCAGTAGACGTGCCGGAAGCGGGCCTCCCCGCCGAGCACCACCACGCCGTCGAGCAGGCCGGGGTGGTCGTCGACCTCGACGCGGCGGTCGCCCGGCGAGTCGACCATGCCGTGGTCGGCGACGACCACGACGCGCGTCGAGGCCGGCAGCGTCTCGCGCAGGTGCTCGGCGGCCGCGTCGATCATCGACAGCTGCTGCTCCCACTGCGGCGACGCGACGCCGTAGCGGTGCCCGGTCCAGTCGAGGTCGCCGTCGTACATGTAGGTGACCGACGGCTCCCGCCGGGCGGCCTCCTGCACCGCCGCGAGCCGCTCGCCGACCCGGTCGGCGCCGACGAACTCCGCGCCCCGGGAGCCGGCGACGGTCAGCCCGGAGCTGGCGAAGTCCCGCTTGTTGACCACCGTCGCGCGCACCCCGGCCGCGGCCAGGTGGTCGAAGGCGGTGGGATGCGGCTGCCACTGGCGCGGGTCGACCTTGGAGCTCCACTGCAGTGCGTTGAGCAGGTCGTGGGTGCCGGGGATCCGGCTGGTGAAGCCGACCACCCCGTGCGAACCCGGGGGCAGCGCGGTGCCGAACGAGGTGAGGCTGGTGGCCGTCGTGGACGGCACGCCGACGGTGGCCGGCACACCGAGGTGCGCGTGCAGGAACGGCGCCTCCTCGGGGTGGTCCCGGAGCAGCTCGTGCCCGAGGCCGTCGACGAGGAACACCACGTAGCTCTGCGCCTCGGGCAGCTCGAGCCCCGCGGGGACGCCCAGCCCGGCGTCGACGCCGAGGGCGACCGCGACGGCGGGCAGCACGTCACCCAGCGAGCGGTCGGCGTAGGCGGGCAGGGTGAAGCAGGCCCCGGGGCTCGCGGTCATCAGAGGACGCCGGCACTCCCGGTGCGGGCCGACAGCGCGTCGGCGAAGTCGAGCAGGCCGGCGACCGCCTCCGGCCCTTCCGCGGCGGCGCTGACCCGCAGCGAGAAGTCGTCGGAGGTGACCACGCCGGTGTAGCCGTGGTCGGCGTCGCACTCCGGGTCGGCGCACCCGGCCGGCTCCAGGTCGATGCGGCCGACGGCGCCCCAGCCGATGGTGAGGACGGCCTCGTTGGCGCCCGGCGCCGGGATCGGCTTGCCGGCGTACGACGCGGGGTTGGCCACCATCCGGTTGACCACGACCGAGCGGATCGCGCTGACCGCGACCGCCTCGGTCGACGTCGACGTGTAGGGCGCGGGCAGCAGGTCGTCGGGCGCGTGCTCGTCGGTGTGCGCGAGGATCAGCCGGCTCGGCGTCAGCACCAGCACGCTCATGTGCCGGCGCACCTCGTCGCGCTCGTCGATCGTCGGCTCGTGGTGCACCAGGTGCGAGACCACCGGCTCCCCGGCGACGGCCTTGAGCACCGCGTCGGTCACCACGTCGGGGTAGTAGCCGGACTTCTCGATGGCCTCGCGCAGCCCGAGGGCAGGGTTGTTCATGCCCTGCAGTCTGTCATGCGGCCAGGCGCATCTCCGGCACCACCAGACCGTCCTGTGCAGGGGTCAGGTGCCGGCGGAGCCGGAGCAGCAGCACGGCCCCGACCGCCGTGCCCCCGACCGTGCACGCGACCCACACGTGCGCGAGGTCGTTGCCGATCAGCAGGCCGGCCAGCGCCGGGCCGACGATCATCGCCACCGTCCAGGTCATCCCCTGGAGCGCGTTGTAGCGACCGCGCAGCTCCTCGGTCGCGAGGTCGTTGACGATCGCGGGGGCCAGCGGCGCCCACAGCGTCTCGCCGAGGCCGAACACCCCGAGCCCGACGACCACCAGCGCGACCGACGTCCAGCCGTCGACGGCGTCGCTGAGCGCGATGATCGCCCACGACACCGACCAGATGGCGGCGCACAGGGCCAGCATCCGGCTGCGCCGGCGGCCCTTGATGAGCCGCAGGGTGACGAGCTGACCGAGCACGATCGCCGCGGTGTTGGCTCCGAACGCCCAGCCCAGGTAGTGCGCCGGGATGCCGGCCACGTCCACGGTGTAGGCCGCGAAGCCCGCCTCGAACTGGGCGTAGCCGAAGGTGATCACCACGATCGAGATCAGCACGACCCGCAGCAGGGTGCGGTCCCGGAGCACGGTCGACCAGCCCGGCTGCGGGCCCTCCGCACGCTCCTCGGCCCGGGTCATCGCACCGGTACCGCGGGGCAGGCTCACCACGACGGCGATGTAGGCGACGTAGGACAGGGCGTCGAGGAGGTAGAGCCGCTCGAACGACGACGGGTCGGAGGTGCGCACCAGCACCGCGCTCACCACGCCTCCGACGCCGAGGCCGGCGTTCATCAGCATGAACTGGAATCCGTAGACCCGCTGCCGCCGGTCCTCCGGCACCAGCCGGGTCAGCATCGCCGTCGCGGCCGGGTAGAGCCCGACCGTGCCGAGGGTGATGAAGGTGGCGACGGCCAGGGCGTGCCAGGCGTTCTCCACCAGCGCCAGGGAGGCGACTCCGACGGCCTCGGCGGTGAGGCCGACGATCATCACCGGGCGGGGGCCGAAGCGGTCGATCAGGGTGCCGCCGATCGGCGACCCGACGAAGCCGAGCAGGCCCATGAAAGCGAAGAGGAGCCCCACCGTCGCCGTCGGGATACCGCGCACCTCGGCCAGGTAGACGTAGAGGAACGGCATGGTGAGCCCGCTGCCCAGGGCCGACAGGGCGATGCCGACGAAGAGCCGCTTCACGAGGGGGTCGAGGCCGGGCGGGACCAGGTCGTCGGTGCTGGACGGGGTGATGGCGTCGCTCACCGGGCCATTCTCGGGTAAGCACCAAAGTGCCCGCTAGCGAATTACCACGCTGCCGGGGTGGCGTGTCTCACGCGCGACGGTCCCGCGCCGCTGCCGGCGTCGGGACACCGGACATAGGCCACAGTCCTATACCTTTTACCTTCGTGAGCGCCGCACCCGACTCGCGTGCCGCCGACGCCGCCCAGCAGCAGGCTGCCTCGGAGACCCGCCTCCAGGCCCTGGCCGGGCTCCGCATCCTCGACACCCCGCCCGAGGAGCGCTTCGACCGGATCGTCCGGCTGACCCAGCAGATGTTCGACGTTCCCACCGTGGTCGTCTCCCTGATCGACGAGGACCGCCAGTTCAACAAGGCCGAGATCGGCGTGGGCGCGCGGGAGATGCCGATCGAGGACTCGTTCTGCCGCTACACCGTGCTGGACTCGACACCGTTCGTCGTCGACGACCCCGAGAGCGACGAGCGCTTCCGCGACACCCGGCTGGTCAAGGACGGGCTCCGCTTCTACGCCGGGCAGCCGCTCGCCACGCCGGCCGGTGTGCGCGTCGGCTCGCTGTGCATCGCCGACGACAAGCCGCGGCACTTCACCGACCTCCAGCTCGAGATGCTCCGGCTGCTCGCCGACATCGCGGAGGCCGAGCTCGCCCTCACCGACGAGCTCCACCGCGCCGGCGACGTGCAGCGACGGCTGCTCCCCCGGCACGTCCCGGACCTCCCCGGC
Organism: uncultured Actinomycetota bacterium; assembly: GCA_963698315.1. GTDB lineage: Bacteria > Actinomycetota > Actinomycetes > Propionibacteriales > Nocardioidaceae > Nocardioides_B. The sequence goes on along the minus strand of CAVOQH010000006.1, from coordinate 642,507 downwards.
TACACCGTGGCCGGCACGTGCGTCCCCGCGGCGGCCGTGGGTGGCGACTTCTACGACTGGTTCGAGGCGCGCGACGGCTACCAGTTCGTCGTCGCCGACGTGATGGGCAAGGGCATCCCGGCCGCCCTGGTCGGCGCCGGCGCCCGGGCGGTGCTCCGCGGCACCTCGCAGTTCAACGACCTCGAGACCTCGGTGCACCGCACCGACCTCTCGATGGCGGACGATCTGGAGGAGATCAACAGCTTCATCACCATGTTCGTCGCCCGGCTGGACTACCAGGCCCACGTGCTGAGCTACGTCGACGCCGGCCACGGCATCGCGGGCGTGGTCCGGGCCGACGGTCGGGCGGTCCGGTTCGACTCCCAGGGCATGCCGCTGGGGCTGCTCGACTTCCGTCGCGCGGCCTCGCAGATCACCCTCGAGCCCGGCGACACCTTCATCTGCCTCAGCGACGGGCTGCTCGACCTCTTCGACACGATCGAGGACGCCATCGAGGCGGCCCGCGTCACGGTGGTCGACTACCCCGACCCGCAGGAGTGCGTGGAGGTCGTCGCCGGCTACGCGCGCGAGCACCAGGCGTCCGACGACATCACCTGCATCGTGGTCAGGAGAGATCCGTGAGCTCCTCGGGGGACGGACTGATCCGGAGCTATCCGGGCAAGCGGCTGCTGATCCGCGTCCTGGTCGTGCTCACCCTCGTCCTCGGCACCTGGTACGTCGGGTGGCGCTGGCTGTTCTCGGTCAACTGGGCCAACTGGTGGATCGCGGTGCCCCTGGTGGTGGCCGAGACCTACGCCCTCGTCGACGCCTACCTCTTCGGGCTCACCATGTGGCGGGTGAAGGAGCGCGGCGAGCCGCCACCGCCTCCGGCCGGCGCCACTGTCGACGTGTTCATCACGACGTACAACGAGCCGGTCGAGCTCGTCATCGCCACCGCGCGCGCCGCCCTCGCGATCGAGCACCCCCATGAGACCTGGATCCTCGACGACGGCGACCGCGCCGACATGCGGGCGGCCGCCGAGGCGCACGGCATCGGCTACCTCACCCGCACCGAGGACTGGACCGACCGGCCGCGGCACGCCAAGGCGGGCAACCTCAACAACGCGCTGTTCATGACCGAGGGCGAGTTCATGCTCATCCTCGACGCCGACCAGGTGCCCGACCCGCGCATCCTCGACCGCACCCTCGGCTGGTTCCAGGACCCCGAGGTGGCGCTGGTGCAGACGCCCCAGTTCTTCGTCAACGTCACCGAGTCCGACCCGCTCGGCAGCCAGGCGCCCCTGTTCTACGGGCCGATCCAGCAGGGCAAGGACGGCTGGAACGCCGCCTTCTTCTGCGGCTCCAACGCCGTGCTCCGTCGCGAGGCGCTGATGCAGCTCGGCATCGTCGGCTACGTGCGGGCGACCGAGGACGCCGTCAAGGACGCCCTGCGCACCGCGTCGAAGGTGATGTCCAAGGTGGTCCGCGAGGCCCGGCGCACGCAGGACCCCGCGCTGGGCACGCTCTCCGCCGTCGAGAGCGCCGTCGACGACGCGCGCCGCGCGATAGCCGCCGGGGAGCCGGTCGCCGACGTCACCTACGCGTTCCAGCAGCGCGTCGACACCGCGGCGCGTTCGCTGGTGGCCAAGGACATGCGCGCCATCGAGGCCGACCTGCGCGCCATCGGCGAGCTCGGGGTCGAGACCGACGCCGAGCTGGGCGTCCTGGTCGTCGACGAGGACGCGCTCGACCGGCTCGCCGACCGCGACTGGTCCCCGCTCGGCGCCATCGAGTCGGTGCGCGAGCTGGTCCGCGCCGTCGACGTCGACCGCGACGACGAGGCACAGCCGATGATGCCGCTCGCCACCGTGTCGGTCACCGAGGACATGGCGACCTGCATGCGGCTGCACGCCCTCGGCTGGAAGTCGGTCTACCACCACGAGCAGCTGGCCGACGGCCTCGCGCCCGAGGACCTCCGCACGATGCTCCAGCAGCGGCTGCGCTGGGCGCAGGGCACGCTGCAGGTGATGCTGCGCGAGAACCCCCTGGTGCAGAAGGGGCTCACCGTCGGGCAGCGGCTGATGTACTTCGCGACGATGTGGAGCTATCTCTCCGGCTTCGCCGCGGTGGTGTTCATCGCCGCCCCGGTGATCTACCTCTGCTTCGGGGTGCTGCCCGTCAACGCCTTCGGCTACGAGTTCCTGACCCACTTCGTGCCGTTCATGATCGCCAACCAGCTGTTGTTCTTCGTCGTCGGCTACGGCGTGAAGACGTGGCGCGGCCAGCAGTACTCCATGGCGCTGTTCCCGTTGTGGATCCGCGCCTGCACGACGGCGGTGGCCAACGTGTTCTTCGGCCGGCCGCTCGGCTTCGTGGTGACGCCGAAGACACGGCAGGCCCGCGCGCCGTTCCCGTGGCGGCTGATCGTGCCGCAGACGGTGGCGGTCGGCGTCCTGCTGCTGGCCTGCGTCGTCGGCGTGTTGCGCCTGTGGACCGGTGCCTCGAACGCCCCGGTCGGTACGTTCGTCAACATCGTCTGGGTGGCCTACGACCTGGTCATCCTGAGCGTGATCTTCCAAGCCGCGGCGTTCCGCGCACCCGAACCGACCGAGGAGCTGGTGGCCTGACATGGAGATCGACACGAGCAACGTCGAGGGCAAGATCGTCACCGTGCGGCTCGACGGGCGGCTCAACATGGTCGCCGCGCCGCGGCTGAAGTCGGAGATCGAGGCGGTCGTCGAGGCGGGCGCGACCCACGTGCTCGTCGACCTCACCGCCGTACCGTTCATGGACTCGTCGGGCCTCGGCGCGCTGATCGCGGCGTTGAAGAAGGCCCGCCAGGCGCACGGCGACCTGCGCATCGCCGGGGCCAACGAGCAGGTGATCACGGTGCTCAAGCTGACCAACCTCGACCGGGTGCTGCGACCGTACGAGACGGTGGAGGAAGCGTCCGATGGCTGGTGAGTACTCCGTCCGCGGGCTCGCGGTGCCCGAGACGATCGACCTGCTGCACTCGCTGCTGGCCGAGGCGCGCGCCGACTTCCCCGAGGTGAGCGAGGTCGACGTCTCGATGATCGAGATGGCGATCATCGAGATCGCCGGCAACGTCGTCCAGCACTCCCCCGAGGCCGAGACGGTCGTCTACTCCTTCACGCTCCAGGTGTTCGACGACCGGCTGGTCGGTGTGCTCGTCCACTCGGGGCCGGAGGTCACCGGGCTGCCCGAGACCCGGATGCCCGAGGACCTGATGGCCGAGAGCGGCCGTGGCCTCGCCCTGGCCGACGCGGCCGTGCACGAGCTGCGCCACGAGTTCGTGGACGGTCAGAACGTCTGGACCCTGGTCCGCCTCCGCGACGCCTGACTCGTCGAGTCGGGACGCAGCAGGATCGTGACCCCGAGGGCGGCGACCCACAGTCCCCAACCGGTGCTTCCGAGCAACCCGGCGAGATCCCAGACCGGGAAGCCCGGAACGGCGGTGGCGAGGATGTCGCCCTGGTTGAGCAGGTAGACCGCGCTGACCACCAGGCCGGCGACGCCCAGTGAGCGGGGCAGGACGCGCGTCCGCAGGATGACCAGGCAGACGGCTGACCGACCAGGCGATGGCGAGCAGCTGTCCGAGGTGCTCGCCGAGCAAGGCTCCGCCGAACTGGTGCTGTGCGGTCCAGGCCGCGGCGACCGCCGCCTTCGTCGTGGCGTCACCGTCGACGTAGGAGTGCGCCAACGGCGGCACGACGAAGACCCAGCGCAGGAACCCCACCAGGGACAGGACGACGGAGGTGGCTCCGAGGTAGGTAGCCGCCCGGAGCAGGGCATCGTCGCGTCGCCCGAGCACCGTCGGCAGGAACAGGATCGGAACGATCAGGATCGCGTAGGTCCACGCGGTCGCGAACCAGATCCACACCAGGCTCGTGCCGCCCTCGACGAACTCCGGGAGCACCACGTCGGCCGGCTCGCGGAGGATGTCGGGCCAGTCGAACGCCGACGACAGCACGGTCGCCGCCGCCCCGAACGTGAGTGCCCCCACCACGAAGAGCAGTCCGGTGGCCCGGCGAAGCCCCCGCCCGTCGACCGCGTCTCTCGTCATCGCCTCGACACCGGCACGCTTGGTCATGTCGTCTCGCCTCTTGTCGGTGCTCGGACCCGAGAGGTGGACGGACTCCTGCTTTCGAACCTACGCGCCCGGCGTGCGCCCGGGAAGGCGTCCACGGATGCGAGCTCGGACACTCGAGTGGTGCCGATCGGGCGTACGGTGAGGTATCTCCGGCGTGGACGTCAGTAGTCGCCGGTCACGAGGGTGGGACCACCTGATGACAACTGGATCGCGGCGCAGGCCGACCGAGCCGCTCGTCTTCCGAGACGACGGCGGAACCTACTCGTGCACGGACTCGGGCGACCGGCGGTGGCGGATCAGCAAGGTGTACACCGGCTGGCGGCTCGAGTTCCGAGACCCGGGCGACATGACCGCCACCTTCGCCGGCACGCACAGAACGCTCGGGGCGGCCCAGGCGGAAGCCGCGCGCTAGGCGTTCCGGCCCGGGTCTACACCGGCCCTGACCTGCAGAAACTGTCGGTGGTCGCCTCTAGGTTCTTCGTATGGCGACAGCGGTGGAGGACCTCGACGGGCAGGGACTCGCCGATGCCCTGGTCGCGAACCACGCCGCCCTCCTCGCCGCCGAATGCCGTGAGCTGGTCGCTCGCCGCACAGTGGGCCGACCTGCACCCGGCCGAGTCGCTGGAGCCCCGCCCGGTCCTCGCCGGGATGGAGCGATCCGCGTCGGTTCGGTGGGTTCGGCACCCCGGAGGCGGGTGAGTTCTGCGCCGCCGAGCTGGCGGTCCTGACCGGCCGGTCGGTCGGTGCGGCGGCGACGTTGATCGCCGACGCGCTCGACCTGCGGCACCGGCTGCCGCTGCTGTGGGCGGCACTCGAGGCCGGCACGGTGCGTGCCTGGCAGGCGCGGCACGTCGCGAAGCGCACCCGCGCCACCGGGCTTGACGCTCGCGCAGGCCCGCGACGTGGACCGGACGACGACGCCCTACCTGGCGACGCTGCCGTGGGGCCGGTTCGTCGACCTGCTCGAGGCCCGCATCATCGCCGCCGACCCCGCTGCCGCCGAAGCCCGGCGTGAGGCCGCCGAGCTGGACCGGTTCGTGGTCACCGGCCAGTCCACCGAGCACGGCCTGAAGACCCTGATCGCCAAGGCCACCGCCGGTGAGGTGATCTACCTCGTCGCCATGGTCGACCGGCTCGCCCAGATCCTCGAGCTCGAAGGCGACACCAGCCCGGTCGGGGTCCGCCGCTCCAAGGCCCTTGGCATCCTCGCCCACCCGGCCCGGGCCCTCGCCCTGCTCCGCAAGTACGAGCTGCCCGGTGACGTGGTCTCGACAAGCTCGACCACCCGCGAGCCTTCGGTGGTTGAGGAGCGAGCCTGCGAGCGTCTCGAAACCACCGCACCCGACAGCGATCCCGCTCCCACCGGCCACGCTCTACGTGCACGTCTCCCGCGAGTCGATGGAGACCGGCGCGGGCGTCGCCCGGATGGAAGGCGTCGGCCCGATCACCCTCGGCCAGGCCAGCGAGTTCCTCCGCCACTCCCACGTGACGATCAAGCCGGTGATCGACCTCGAGGCCGACGTACCCGTCGACTCCTACGAGGTGCCCGACCCGGCTGCGCGAGCAGCTCCACCTCCGCACCCCCGCCAGCGCGTTCCCCTGGTCGCCCTCGACGTCACCGCCGGATGGACGTCGACCACACGACGCCGTGGTCTCGACAAGCTCGACCACCCGGGACGCTCGACCACCCGATGAACCGCAGACCCGGATCGGGAACCTCGGCAAGCTCACCCGGTTCGAGCACCGCACCAAGACCCACGGCCCCGGCTGGCGACACCGACAACCCGAGCCAGGCGTGCACGTCTGGCGAACACCGCACGGCTACCGGTTCCGCGTCGACGCGCACCGGCACCCACTTCCTCGGACGTGGTCTCGACAAGCTCGACCACCCGGAGCACGCCTGCGGCCCTTCTCGACCGCTGAGCCCTGCCCCGCTGGAGCGCGCCCTCGCAACGATCGCTCGCTCGCTGACCACCGAAGTCGACCGGGAACCGGTGTGGCACGTGCCGCGTCCGAGGTGCAGGGCTGACGATGCCCGGGACGCACCACCGGAGGGGGACGGCATGTCATCGAGGCGGCAGCACGTCGGGGTCGCGACGGCCGCTGTGCTCGCGGTCGGGTTCCTCGCCGGCTGCGGCACCCGGACCGAGCTCACCTCGGCGGAGCCTGAGAGCACCGCGCCGGTCACGGTGTTCGTGTTCTCCGACGAGGACCACGCGCCCCTCGACGTCGCGCAGCTGGTCGCGCACCGGACCGCGACGGCCGACCAGGCACCGACCGCGCAGGAGACGGTGGACCTGGCAGCGCAGGTGCGGCGCGCGGTGGCGGCACTGCTCGAGCACGCCCCCGCCGAGGGCGAGGCGTCGCTGTGGAACGGCATGTGCGCCCCGGCCCCGGGCGTGGCGGGCGTGGACGTGGACGGCGACGAGGTCGTCGTACGCCTGGAGCGCTACGGGCCGCGGGACACCGGCCACGCCATCTGCGACCTGACGGTCGAGGGCTGGCTGCTGCAGCGCCAGCAGCTCGCCTGGACGGTGGCCGCGGTCGTCGGGCCCGAGGTGGTCGTGCGGGCCGAGACGGGCGACGACGGGTTCGACACCATCGAGCCCACCCGCCCCGACCGGGCGTTCCTCTCCCCCGACCTGGCCGACCGGGTCGACGACGTCGTGCCCGGGGCGAGCGCGGCGCCGGTGTTCGTGACCGCGCTCCAGGACACCCACCTGGCCGCGGCACCGCTCGGTGACGTGCTGGTCGGGGAGGTGCGCGCCGGGACCCAGGCCCCGGCCACCTGCTTCGTCGCCTCCGCGACCACCAACGCCGGTGTCGAGGGGTCCGCGGTCGAGGTGACGATCGAGGGCGGTGAGCACGGCTTCGTCCCGGCCCGGCTGGGCGACTCGGCCTCTGAGCAGGCGCTGCCGCCACGCTTCCTGGCCGCGACCGACGCGCTGCTGCGGCACACCCTGCCCGCCTGCTGAGGCGGTGGTCAGCCGCGGGGCGCCAGCGTGGACGCCGCGGTGCTCACCCGGTCGCGCAGCGCCGCCTTGGCGTCGTCGTCGAGCCAGCAGGCCTCGACCCCGTCGAGGGCGACCTGCACCATCTCCGTCCAGCCCCAGCCGAAGGCCTCGGCCACCAGGGCGTACTCCGTGCCCAGGTCGAGGTCGATGAGCGCAGGGTCGTCGGTGTTCACCGTGGCCAGCAGGCCGGCCTCGCGCATCCGCGGGTAGACGTGGTCCTCCAGCCGCGGGAACGCGTTCGCGATGCGGATGTTGGAGGTCGGGCACACCGTGAGCGGGATCCGCTCGCCGGCCACCCGCGCGGTCAGCTCGGCGTCGTCCAGGATCGGCACCGCGTGGTCGACCCGCTCGACGCCGAGCACGTCCAGGCAGGCGGCGATGGCCGACGGCGGGGAGTTCTCGCCCTGGTGGGCGGTGAGCCGGAACCCTGCGGCCCGGGCCGCCGTGTAGGCCGGGAGGTACGACACCGGGTCGATCCCCTGCTCCGTCGAGTCCATCCCGACGCCGACGACCCGGTCCATCCCGGGCGCCGAGGCGCGCAGCAGCTCGACCAGCCGCTCCACCAGCGCGAGCCCGGCCTCCGGGCCGAACGCCCGGTCCATGTCCGCGACCAGCAGGCAGGTGGCACCGGTCGACTCCTCGGCGGCGCTCAGGCCCTCGTCGAGGCCGGCGACGATGTCGGCGAGGTCCTGTCCCGCCGCCAGGTGCCGCGCCGGGGTGAAGAACGCCTCCCGGTGGACGACGCCGTGGGCGGCCCCGTCGAGCACGCTCTCGTAGCCGAGCCGCGCCCAGTCCTCGCGGCGGGCCAGGGTCGACTGCACCAGCCAGAAGACGCGGAGGAAGCCGTCGAGCGAGTGGTAGCGGTAGAGCTCCGACGGGTCCGAGGTCGGCAGCCGCACGGAGTTGCGGCGGGCCAGCTCGACGACCGTCTCGGGACGCATCGCTCCTTCGAGGTGGCAGTGCAGCTCGACCTTCGGCAACACGTCCAGAGCGGCGCCCAGAGCCGTCATGCCAGCGATCATCCCACCGCCGCGGAGCGGTGGACTAGCCGTGCAGGGTGTCCCCGGCCTGGGTGCTCAGCCGGCGGGTGAACCAGTCGGAGCGGGCGTCGGAGACGGGCTCCACCCGGCCGACGGCGTTGAGCACCGTCGCCCCCTCGGCGCCGACCAGCACCAGGTTGAGCTCGATCGAGCGCACCTGCGGCAGGTCGTTCTTGAGCTGGGCGAGGCGCAGCAGCAGCCGCTCGATCGCGCCCACGTCGACCACCTCGCTGCCGCGGTAGCCGAAGAGCAGCGGCGCGGCCTTGATCTCGCGGACCATCTCCGCCGCCTCGCCGCCGTGCATCGGCGGGATCCGGTAGGCCCGGTCGCCCAGCAGCTCGGTGGCGGCCCCGGAGACGCCGAACGACACCACCGGGCCGAACAGCGGGTCCTCCATCCCGCCGACGGTCACGGGCACCCCGGGCTCGGCGACCTTCTGCACGATGAAGCCGGCCGCCTCGGGTTGGTCGATGACCCCCTGCATGGTCTGCCAGGCGTCGCGCATCTCGGCCTCGGTGTCGATGTTGCGCCACACGTGGGCCAGGTCGGGACGCTGCCGGAGGTGCTCGGCGGTGGCCTTGAGGACGACGTCGTAGCCGAGCTTCTCGGCCGCGGCGACGGCCTCGTCCTCGGTCGCGACCGCCTCGCGGTGCCACAGCTCGATGCCGTACGCCGCGAGGATGCCGACGAGCTCCTCGAAGCCCAGGTCACGCCCCTCGGGGGCCTCGACCAGGGCCCGGTTGACGATCCGGCGGGCGGCGACCAGGTCGACCTCGTCGGGCGCGACCAGCTCGCCCTCGGGCTTGCGCCGCCACTCGGCGTAGTCGACGACCCGGGCCAGCGCGCGCACGGCCGCCTCGACCGCGGGGTAGGACGGCACGGAGCCGCGTCCCGCCGTGCTGCCGGCCACGTCGGGCACCCGGAGCAGCTCGGGGATGCCCTCGACGCCGAGGAACGTGGAGACCAGGGGCTTGTCGGACTGCTCCCCCACCGCGGCGAGCACGTGGGCGACCTCGTTGCCGCTGGTGTTCAGCGGCGGGATGAACACCGCCACCACCGAGTCGACCTCGGGGTCGTCGATCGCCGCGTCCAGGGCCTCCTCGAAGTCCTCGGCGGTCGCGTCGGACCCCAGCGCCACCGGTTCCTTGGCGATCAGCCCGACCGAGGCGGCCGCGTCGGCGGCGAGCAGCCCGAGCGCGTCGGAGTTGCCGACCACGGCGACCCGGCGCCCGCGCGGCAGCGGCTGGTGGGCGACCAGCTGGGCCACGTCGAACATCTCGTCGAGCGTGTCGACCTGGATGACGCCGGCCTGCCGGAACATCGCGTCGACGGCCGCCTGCGGCGCCGCCATCGAGCGGACCGCGTGACCCATCGGCACGCCCTGGGTGCTGCGGCCGGACTTCACCGCGATCACCGGCTTGCGACGCGACACCCGGCGCGCGATCCGGCTGAACTTGCGCGGGTTGCCGATCGACTCCAGGTAGAGCAGCACCACCTCGGTGCTGGCGTCCTCCTCCCAGTACTGCAGGAGGTCGTTGCCGGAGACGTCGGCACGGTTGCCGGCGCTGACGAAGGTGGAGAGACCCAGCCCGCGACGCGAGACCTTCTCGAGGATCGCGACGCCGAGCGCGCCGGACTGGCAGAAGAAGCCGGCCCGGCCACGCGGCGGCATCACCGGCGCGAGCGAGGCGTTGAGGGAGTAGTCGCCCGCGGTGTTGATGATGCCGAGGCAGTTGGGTCCGATCAGCCGCAGGCCGTAGCTGCGGGCCAGCCCGACCAGGCGGCGCTGGCGCTGGCGGCCCTCCTCGCCGGTCTCGGCGAAGCCGGAGGAGACCACGACGATCCCGTGCACGCCCTTGGCGGCGCAGTCCAGGACGACGTCGGGCACGGCGTCCGAGGGGACCGCCACGACGGCGATGTCGACGGTGTCGGGGATGTCGCCCACCGTGGCGTACGCCGGCAGGCCGGCGACCGACGTGGCGGCGGGGTTCACGACGTACACCCGGCCCTGGTAGTCCCCCAGCACCAGGTTGCGCACCAGCGTCTGGCCGATCGTGTCCTGGCGCCGCGAGGCGCCGATCACCGCGACGCTGCGGGCGTTGAAGAAGTTCTGGATCGACGCCGCCTCGGCCCGGTGCTCGCGGGCCTGCATCACGTTGACCGAGGTGTCGGTCGCGTCGATGGAGAACTCCAGGCGCATCACGCCGTCCTGGTAGCCACCGGCGACCTCGTAGCCGGCCTCCCGGAAGATCTGGATCATCTTCTGGTTCTCCGGCAGCACCTCGGCCTCGAACTTGTCGATGCCGCGCTCGCGGCCGGCCTGGGCCAGGTGCTCGAGCAGCAGCTGGGCGATCCCGCGGCCCTGGTGGGCGTCCTGGACGAGGAAGGCCACCTCGGCGATCACCGGCTCGCCCGGCTTGTCCGGCAGCCGGTCGAACCGGCCCACGGCGATCATCTTCTTGGCCACGGTGAGCACGAACGCGACCCGGTCGTGGTGGTCGACCTCGGTGAACCGCCGGATGTCCTTCTCCGAGAGGTGCGGCATCGGCGCGAAGAACCGCAGGTACTTCGACTCGGCCGAGACCTTCTCGTAGAACTCCACGAGGAGCTCGCGGTCGGCGGGCTCGATCGGCCGCAGGTGCGCGGCCTGGCCGTCGCGCAGCAGCACGTCGGCCTCCCAGTGCCGCGGGTAGTCGGCGGCGCGGACGGTCTTGCCGCCGGTGGTCGTCTCCGCTGCGCTCACCCGGAGAATCTATCGTTTCGAGGCATCTCACACCGCCCCCGGCGTGCCCCCGCGAGACGCGTCGGCGGCGCAGGTGAGAATGACGGCATGGCACGTGGCGGCAAGAGCACCCTTCCCCCCGACGACTTCGAGGAGCACATCCTCGACATCGACGTGGGCGACGAGATGCGCACCAGCTTCCTGGAGTACGCCTACTCGGTCATCTACAGCCGCGCCCTGCCCGACGCCCGTGACGGTCTCAAGCCGGTCCAGCGGCGGATCCTCTACACGATGGCCGACATGAACCTGCGGCCCGACCGCGGCCACGTCAAGAGCGCCCGCGTCGTCGGCGAGGTGATGGGCCGGCTGCACCCCCACGGCGACGGCGCCATCTACGACGCGCTGGTGCGCATGGTGCAGCCGTGGTCGCTGCGGGTGCCCTTGGTCGACGGGCACGGCAACTTCGGCTCGCCCGACGACCCGCCCGCCGCCATGCGCTACACCGAGTGCCGGATGGCCGCCCCCGCGATCGCGATGACCGGCTCGATCGACGAGGACACCGTCGACTTCAAGCCCAACTACGACAGCCGCGAGCTCGAGCCGTCCGTGCTGCCCTCGGCGATCCCCAACCTGATCGTCAACGGCGCCGCCGGCATCGCCGTCGGCATGGCCACCAACATCGCCCCGCACAACCTCGTCGAGGTGGTCCAGGCGCTGCGGCACCTGATCACCCACCCCCGGGCCGGGCTCGACGACCTGATGCGGTTCATCCCGGGCCCCGACCTGCCCACCGGCGGCAAGATCGTCGGCCTCGACGGCATCCGCGACGCCTACGAGACCGGCCGGGGCTCGTTCCGGATGCGGGCCACCGCCCGCGTCGAGAGCGTCACCCCGCGCCGCAAGGGCATCGTGGTCACCGAGCTGCCCTACGGCGTCGGCCCGGAGAAGGTCATCGACCGGATCAAGAGCCTGGTCCAGGCCAAGAAGATCCAGGGCATCGCCGACGTCAAGGACCTCACCGACCGCGAGAAGGGCCTCCGGCTCGTCATCGAGGTCAAGAACGGCTTCCACCCCGAGGCGCTCCTCGAGCAGCTCTACAAGCAGACCCCGATGGAGGACTCCTTCGGGATCAACGCGGTGGCCCTGGTCGACGGCCAGCCGCGCACGCTCGGCCTCAAGGAGATGCTCGAGGTCTTCCTCGGCCACCGCTTCGACGTCGTACGCCGACGCTCGCTGTTCCGCCGCGGCAAGGCGGCCGACCGGCTGCACCTGGTCGAGGGACTCCTGCTCGCGATCCTCGACATCGACGAGGTCATCCAGCTGATCCGCTCCAGCGACAACTCCGAGCAGGCCCGCGAGCGGCTGATGTCGGTGTTCGACCTGACCGAGATCCAGGCCAACTACATCCTCGACATGCCGCTGCGCCGGCTGACGAAGTTCTCCAAGATCGAGCTCGACAAGGAGCGCACCGAGCTCGAGGAGACCATCGCCGCCCTCGACGAGATCCTCGGCGACGAGGGTCGGCTGCGGAAGGTCGTCTCCGACGAGCTGGCCGAGGTGGCCAAGACCTACGGCACCCCGCGCCGCACGGTGCTGCTGGCCTCGGCGGGCCAGTCGGTCACGGCGGCCGTGCCGCTCGAGGTGGCCGACGACCCCTGCTTCGTCTACCTCTCCTCCAGCGGGCTGCTCGCCCGCACCGGCGACACCGAGACGCCGGGCGACGGTGGCGGCCGCGCGAAGCACGACGTGGTCGTGTCCGCGGTCCGCACCACCGCCCGTGGCCAGGTGGGGGCGCTCACCTCGCAGGGCCGCGTCGTGCGGCTCGACGTGCTGGACCTCCCCGCCCTGCCCGGCACGGCCAACGCGCCGCACCTGCAAGGCGGTGCCCCGCTCAGCGAGTTCCTCTCCCTCGAGCCCGGCGAGCGGGTCCTCGCGCTCTGTGCCCTCACCGACGAGGGCCCCGGGCTGGCGCTCGGCACCCGGCAGGGCGTGGTCAAGCGGGTCAACCCCGAGACGCTCTCCAACAAGGACGCCTGGGAGGTCGTCCGGCTCGCCGACGGCGACGAGGTCGTCGGCGTGGTCGAGCTCGCCACCGGCGAGGAGGAGCTCTGCTTCGTCACCACCGACGCGCAGCTGCTGCACTTCCCGGCCGGCGCGGTGCGGCCGCAGGGCCGCACCGGCGGCGGCATCGCCGGGGTGCGCCTGGCCGCCGGCCAGCAGGCGCTGTTCTTCGGCGCGTTCGTGCCCGGTGAGGACGCCGTGGTGGTCACCGCGTCGGGGTCGAGCACCGCCCTGCCCGGCACCGAGCCCGGCGCCCTCAAGGTCACGCCCTGGTCGGAGTACCCCAGCAAGGGGCGTGGCACCGGCGGCGTCCGCTGCCACCGGTTCCTCAAGGGCGAGGACACCCTGGTCCTGGCCTGGGCGGGCAACGGTCCGGCCCGGGCGGCGGCGTCCAGCGGCGCCCCGGTCGACCTGCCCGAGCCGACCGGCCGTCGTGACGGTTCCGGCGTGCCCGGCGCGCAGCCGATCCAGGCCGTCGCCGGTCCGGTTGCCGGTGCGGTGGCAGGGTTGACGCCATGACGCCCTCGCGCACCCTCGCCGTCACCCTGCTCGCTCCCCTGCTGCTGGCCGCCTGCAGCGACGGCGACGCCGCCGAGGAGCTCAGCCCCGAGGAGCGGATGGCCGCGGCCAAGACCGCGCTCGACGAGACGTCCGGGGTGCACGTCGTCCTCGCGACCGACGACCTCCCGGCCGACGTCAACGGACTGCTCGCCGCCGACGGCATCGGCACCCACGACCCGGCCTTCGAGGGCGACATCCAGGTGTCCGCCGGCGGGCTCACCGCCAAGGCGGCGGTCATCGCCGTCGACGGCACGGTGTGGGCGGTGCTGCCCTTCACCACCGACTACGCCGAGATCGACCCCGCCGACTACACCGCGCCCGACCCGGCCCAGCTGATGTCGACCGAGGACGGCCTGTCCTCGCTGCTCACCTCGGTCGAGGACCTCGAGGCCGGCAAGGACGTCCGCGACGGCAAGGAGGTGCTCTCCACCTTCAGCGGCACCCTGCCCGGCGACGTGGTCGCCGGGGTGATCCCCAGCGCCCAGGCCGACGCCGACTTCGACGCGACCTTCACCCTCGACGACGGCAACCAGCTCTCGCGGGTGGTGATGACCGGCCCGTTCTACCCCAAGGCCGGGGCCGTCACCTACACCATCGACTTCGACCAGTACGGCACCGACAAGGACATCTCGGCGCCGTGACGGCGCCGAGCCGGGCGCAGCGCACGCTGCTGACGCTGGCCGCCGTCGCGGTCGGCTTCGCTGCCGCCGACACCTACGTCGTCGTGCTGGCGCTGCCCGACATGATGACCGGCGTCGGCCTGGCCATCGACGAGCTCCAGCGCGCCGCGCCGATCGTGTCCGGCTTCCTGCTCGGCTACGTCGCGGTGCTCCCGCTGATCGGCCGGATCGCCGACCTGCGCGGCCGGCTGCCGGTGCTGGTGGGCTCGCTGGTGGTGTTCGCCCTCGGCTCGCTGGTCACCGCCGCCTCCTACGACCTGACCACGATGGTGGCCGGCCGGTTCCTCCAGGGCGTCGGCGCCGGTGGGCTGGTGCCGGCCACGCTCGCGCTCGTCGCCGACCTCTACCCGCCGGCCCGCCGCGGCGTACCCCTCGGCGTCGTCGGGGCGGTGCAGGAGCTCGGCAGCGTGGTCGGCCCGTTGTACGGCGCTGTGGTGCTCGCCGTCGGCACCTGGCACGCGATCTTCGCGCTCAACCTGGCCGCGGGGCTCGTCCTCGCGGTGGCGATCCGACGGGTGCGAGGCGCCGCACCCGAGCCCGCCCGGACGGGTCGGTTCGACGTGGTCGGCGCCCTCCTCGCGGTGCTGGCCGTCGTCGCGCTCACCCTGGTGATGCTCGAGCCGCCCGTCCTGGCGACCGACGTCACCCTCGGCCTCGCGTTCGTGCCGGTGGCCGGTGACTCGCGCTGGCTGACCCCGCTCGGGCTGGTTCTGCTGGTGCTGCTCGCGGCGCTCGCGGCGCGGCTGCTCACCGCCCGGTCGCCGCTGGTCGACGTGCGGTCCTGGCGGGCGGTGGCCGCCGAGATCGACCTGCCCGGCGCCGCCCTGCTCGCCGCCGCCCTGTCCGGGGTGATCCTGGCCTTCTCCACCGCCGACCCCGAGGTCTCGGTCTTCTCCCCCGCCGGGCCGTGGCTGCTGGCCGGCTCGGCGCTCGCGGCGGCCGGCTTCGTCTGGCGCAACCGGGTCAGCGCGCACCCGCTGGTCCCGCACGGGTCGCTCCGCGCGACGCCGGCCTGGGGCGCGCTCGCGGTGAGCTTCTTCGTCGGGGCGGCGCTGATCGCGGCCCTGGTGGACATCCCGATCTTCGCCCGGCTCACCGTCTACCCCGACTCCCAGCTGCTCGCCGCGCTCGTCCTGGTGCGGCTGCTGGTGGCGCTGCCGGTGGGCGCCCTGCTGGGCGGCTACCTCACCCGCCGCGCACCTGCCGGCGTGGTGACCGCGGCCGGGATGGTGCTGGCCGCGGCCGGGTTCGTCTGGATGGCGCAGTGGGGGCTGACCAGCCTCGACGACCCGGTCTCGACCATCCCGCTGGTCGCCGCCGGACTGGGCTTCGGGCTGGCGCTCGCCCCGGTCAACGCCGCGCTGCTGGCCGCCACCGCGGACGCCGTGCACGGCGTGACCAGCGCGCTGCTCGTGGTCGCCCGCATGGTCGGCATGCTCGTGGGGATCAGCGCGCTCACCACGCTCGGCCTGCGCCGCTACTACGCCGTCCAGGTCGACCTGCCCACGCCGGCCGAGGTCTGCGCGTCGGGCACCCAGTGCGCGGACTACACCCGGCTGCTCAAGGAGGCGGGGCTCGCGCAGCTGCAGACCGTCTTCTGGGGCGCCGCGGTCTGCGCGGCCGTCGCGGCGGTGCTGGCCGTGCTGGCCTTCCGCACCGCGCGCACCCGCGAGGTGGCGACCGCCGACACACTGTGGGGTCCCGCATGACCGAGGCCGGGACGACCTGCTCGGCGGGAGCCGAGGCCGCCGGCGAGCAGCTCGAGGGCTCAGCGCCCGAGGCGGTGGGCTGGGTGGCCCTGGAGCAGAGCGGCCCCTGGGGCGCCAAGGCGTTCACCGCCAGCCACCTCGACCCCGCGATCGGGTCGGCCATCGAGGAGGCAGCCGCGGCGCACGCCCTGCGGCCCGTGCTGGTGCGCCGTCCCGGACGGCACGCCGACGAGCACGCCCTCCACGGCCGCGACCCGCGCCGGGTGCTCGTGGCGCACACGCGGCCGGGCTCGTCCTGGCTGCTGTCGGGGACCGTCGCCGCCCCCGAGGACGTGCTGGCCCTCGACTGGGCGGCGCTGCGCGACGGCGACCTCGACGCCGTACGCCGTTCGCTGCCCTCGCTCACCGTGCTCGACCGGCCGCAGCTGCTGGTGTGCACCAACGGCACCCGGGACGTCTGCTGCGCCGTCCGCGGACGGCCGGTCGCCCTCGGGGCCGCGGAGCTCCACCCGGGCCGGGTCTGGGAGGTCACCCACACCTCGGGCCACCGGTTCGCCCCCACCGCGGTGCTGCTCCCGGCCGGGACGCTGCACGGGTGGCTCACCGTGGACGGCGCCGCCGCCCTGCTGACGGAGGCCGACGCGGGCGCGACGGTGCTCGACGGCAGCCGGGGCCGGTCGACCTGGCCGGGTCCCGCCCAGGTCGCGGAGCTGGCGGTGCGTCGCGCCATCGGCGAGAGCCGGCTCGACGCCCTCGACGTCTCCACCCACACCGCCACCGGCGAGCACGCCTGGTCCACCACGGTGCGCCACCACGACGGCCGGGAGTGGCACGTCGACGTCGTCTCCGCGCCCACCGGCCAGGAGCGGGCCGAGTCCTGCGGCAAGGCCGCCACGGGGCTGCGCCGGTGGCGCTGGACGGTCGCGACCGCCGCGGAGTGAGCACCCCCGAACGACCGGGCCCGGGTCCGGTAGGTTTCGGCTCGTGACCGACGCGTTCGAGGACCTGCTGGCCGCCAACCGCACCTACGCCGAGACGTTCGCCCTGAGCGGCTTCGACGGCGTGGCCCATGCCGGGGTCGCCGTGGTCACCTGCATGGACTCCCGCATCGACCCGCTGGGCATGCTCGGGCTCACGCCCGGCGACGCGAAGATCTTCCGCAACCCCGGGGGCCGGGTCACCGCCGCCGCCCTGGAGGCGCTCGTGCTCGGGGTGCACCTGCTCAACGTGCAGCGCATCCTCGTGGTCCCGCACACCCGGTGCGCGATGGCGAGCAGCACGCTCGACGACCTGCGCCGCCGGGTCGGCGAGTCGGCCGGCCAGGACGCGTCGTGGCAGACCTTCGGCGTGGTGGAGGACCAGGAGGCGGCCCTGGAGGACGACGTGCGCAAGGTGCGCAGCCACCCGCTGATCCCCGACAGCGTCGAGGTCGGCGGCTTCGTCTACGACGTCGACACCGGTCTGCTCGCCCGCCGCATCTGAGCCTCATCGTGCCCCGGTCTGCGCCGGAGATGGTCCGTCTGTGTCATCTCGCCCGTCGACCGTTGATCGGAGCAGCGTGGCGGCGCATCCTCGAGGGAGGAGGAGGTGGCGATGAGGTCCTCGGGTGTTCCCGACGGTATTCCGGTCCTGTCACGTGGCCGACACCGCACGCCACGACGGGGCGCGTGCTTCATGGAGCTCGCGTCGCTGCTCGCGGGCGAGCGGTGGAGCGACCACCCCTCGTGCACCCATCCCCTGCTCGGGCAGCTGGCGAGGGAGGTCAACGACCTCACCAGCGACGCTGGCCGCCAGCAGCTGCTGCCGCTCATCTCCTCGGTCGTCGGCCGGCGCGGGGACGACCGGACCTGGCTCACCGTCGCCGTGGCCGTCGCCGCACAGGAGATCGTCGACCTGCCCGAACCGACGCAGCGGGTGCTCGCCGGCGGGCTGCTCCAGGCCGACCAGCTCTGCGCCGACGCCGGGACCGAGCTGGTCGCCACCCGGCTGGAGGCCCGCCTCGCCCTCGAGCGGATCCCCGGTGCCGTCGCCTGGGTCGAGCGACTCGGGGTGCGCGGACGGATCAACGCGCGGACCTTCGCCAAGCACTGTGCCCCGACCATGGTCCGGTGCACCGTCGACGGCGTGGTGACGAGCGGCGGTCCCGACCGTGACCGGCGGCTGCGCGCCCTGCTCGAGGTGGGCATCGCCCACTGTGCCGTGCCGGACCGCTCGACGCCCCACCGCGTCGACGAAGGGCCGCTCAGCCCCGTGCCACCCACGGGGTGAAGCTGCGGGGCTCGCCGAGCCAGTCCACGAGACCGGTGCTGGTGCCGTCGGTGCGGGTGCCCGCGACCCGGACGGCGATGCGCACCTCCTCGGGGTTGCCGAGCGCCGCACGGGACATGCGCATCCGGACCCGCTCCCGGGCGTAGTCGACCGTCATCTCGTAGGAACCGTGCACCGGCGCACCCCACCTCTTCACGCCGAAGCCCTCGGTCCGCACGAGCTGGTAGTCGGTCCCCTCGAAGAAGCCCCCGACGAAGACGAAGTCCGGGCCCTTGTCGCCCGGGTCGGTGTCGAGGTAGACCGCGCCGCCGGAGCCCGTCCGTGGGTCGCGTCGCAGGTTGGTGTGGCTGGTGACGACCACGACGTTGCGGTCGTTGTTGATCAGCTGGACGGCTCGCAGGTCCGAGCCGTGGAAGGTGTCCTGCGGGTCCTTGACGCCGATGCTCGCGGCGGAGGCCGGGCCGGCGAGCCCGAGGGTGACGGCGGCGGCCGACAGGGCGGCGGTGCCGGTGATGGTCTTGAACATGTCCTTCTCGCTCCTGGTCTTCAGACGGTGCCCTGCCGGGCCGTGCCCCGCTGGGCACACCTCCAAGACGCGACCACCCCCGCACAGGTTGCATGGGCGGCGCTCCGGTCAGCTGCGCGGCCAGGTCCAGCGCCGCAGCGCGAACAGCGCCGGCAGCGTCAGGAGCAGGAAGAACACCCCGCCGAACCGGTCGCCGGCATCGACCCCGAAGGCGAGAGCGAACCCGCCGAGCAGCACGAACGGGGAGAACAGGAAGGCGACCAGCCAGAACACCGCCTTGCGCACGGGATGGCTCCTGACCGGCAGCCGCAGCCCGCCGAGGTCAGAGAGCACGGCGTCGAGCTCGCCGTGGGTCCGGGCCGCGAGGGTCCTGCCCGTCCGGTCCTCCAGCTCGCTCGAGGAGAGCCTGCCGTCGGAGAACGCCACCGTGAGGATCTGGACCGCGGTGTCCCGGTCGGCGTCCGACGCCAGCATCGCGTCACGTGTCGCCCTCTCGCGGGTCGCGCGTCGCTGCGCGTGCGCGGTCCAGGCCGCGCCGAGCGACGTCGCGATCTCGCGTACGTCCGACCCGAGGGCAGTGCGGTCATCAGGCTGGTTCCCCACGTCGCACAGGCTAGCCATCTTCGACGGGACGGTCCGGGGAATCAGCTACCGGGCGGCTCGGAGTCGACCCAGAACGCCTTGTAGGCCAGGGCCGGGTGCCGGTGCTCGCGCGTCGTCGACCCGGCGACCACGAAACCCCACGAGCGGACCAGGTCGGCGAGCGTGTCGCGGTCGCGCTCCTCGTTGTAGGTGCCGACCACGAGCCTCCCGCCCGGGGCGACCACCGCGGTGAGCAGGTGCCGGACGTAGTCCGCGCCACGGTCGGCCGGCACGTAGTCGAGGCCGGTGCGGACCACGTCGAACCGGTGCGGCGGGGTCCAGCCGTTGGCGTTCGCCGTCCAGATGCGGTCCGCCCACTGAGGGCACCGGGTCCGGGCCAGGTCGGCCAGCGGCGCGGAGATCTCGACGCCGTACGGCTCGAGCGCCCGACCTTCCTCCTGCGACCAGCGGTGCACCGACTCCATCAGCAGGCCGTTGGCGCAGCCGACGTCGAGAAAGGTGCCCCGCCGTTCCACGGCGTCGAGGACCAGCCGCCGGGCGTGCTCCCAGCGGGCGTCGTCACCGCTGTGGCCGGACTGGCCCTGCGGGGTCGCTGCCGTCAGGTAGCCCGCCTCGACGATCTCGCCCACCCGGGCGTGCCAGGTGGCCTCGTCGATCTCCCCGGCGGCGTACGCCGCGTCGATGGGCGCGAGCTCGTGGGCGGCGCGCTCCTTGGCGACCGCGATCTCGCCGGGGTCGCTCACGTGTCGATCGCGTCGGCGTCGACTTCGTAGGCGCCCTGGACGATGAAGTCCTTGCGCGGGGCGACGTCGGAGCCCATCAGCAGCTCGAAGACCTGGGCTGCGGCGTCGGCGTCGTCGGCCGTGATCCGCCGCAGGGTGCGGTGCATCGGGTCCATGGTGGTCTCCGCCAGCTGGTCGGCGTCCATCTCACCGAGACCCTTGTAGCGCTGGACCGGCTCCTTCCAGCGCACGCCCTTCTTGCTCAGCTCGGCGAGCTTCCGCTGCAGGTCGGGGTCGGAGTAGGTGTAGACGTACTTGTCCATCCCCTTCTTGGGGTTGGACAGCTCGATCCGGTGCAGCGGAGGCACCGCGGTGTAGACGCGGCCCTCCTTGATCAGGTCGGGCATGTACTTGAAGAACAGCGTGGTGAGCAGGCAGCGGATGTGGGCGCCGTCGGAGTCGGCGTCGGCCATGAAGATGATCCGGCCGTAGCGCCGCGCGTCGATGTCGAAGGTGCGGCCCGAGCCCGCGCCGACCACCTGGATGATCGAGGCGCACTCGGCGTTCTTGAGCATGTCGCCGATGGACGCCTTCTGGACGTTGAGGATCTTGCCCCGGATCGGCAGCAGCGCCTGGAACTCCGAGTTGCGGGCCAGCTTGGCCGTGCCGAGCGCCGAGTCACCCTCGACGATGAACAGCTCGCTGCGGTCCATGTCGTTGGAGCGGCAGTCGGCGAGCTTGGAGGGCAGGGCGCTCGACTCGAGCGCGCTCTTGCGGCGCTGGGTCTCGCGGTGCTGCCGCGCGGCGAGGCGGGTGCGCGAGGCGTTGGCGACCTTCTCCAACACCTGCTTGGCCTGCGCCTTGTCGGCCCGCTTGGTCGAGGTGAGGAACTTCTTCAGCTCGGCGGCGACCACCTTGCGCACGATGTTGCGGGCGGCCGGCGTGCCGAGCACCTCCTTGGTCTGGCCCTCGAACTGCGGCTCGGCGAGGCGCACCGTGACGACGGCGGTCATGCCCTCGAGCACGTCGTCCTTGATGACGTCGGGCTCGGCCGTCTTGAGCTGCTTGGAGGCCCGGAGCGCCTCGTTGAAGGTCTTGGTCACGGCCTGCTCGAAGCCGGAGACGTGGGTGCCGCCCTTGGGCGTGGCGATCACGTTGACGAAGGAGCGGATCTCGGTGTCGTAGCCGGTGCCCCACCGCAGCGCCACGTCGACCATCAGGTCGCGCTCGACGTCCTGCGGGGTCATGTGACCCTTGTCGTCGAGCAGCGGCACGGTCTCGGTGAAGCGCTCGTGGCCCTCGAGCCGGAGGATCTCGCTGACCGGCTCGTCCGAGGCGAGGAACTCGCAGAACTCGGCGATGCCGCCGTCGTGGCGGAAGCTCTCCTCGCGCGGCTCGTCGCCGCGCAGGTCGCGGATGACGAGCTCCAGGCCCGGCACGATGAACGACGTCTGCCGGGCCCGGGTGACCAGCTCGTCGTAGACGAAGGTGGCGTCCTTGGTGAAGATCTGCCGGTCGGGCCAGAACCGGATGCGGGTGCCGGTCACGCCCTTCTTGACCCGGCCGCCCTTGCGGGTCAGGCCGGACTGCGGCGTGAACGTCGCGGCGGGACCCTCGCCGTCGAAGATGCCGGGGTTGCCGCGCTGGAAGGACATGCCCTGCACCGAGGGCGAGCGCTCGATGTCGACGTCGACCCGCGAGGAGAGGGCGTTGACCACGGACGCACCGACGCCGTGCAGGCCGCCCGTGGCGACGTAGGAGCCGCCGCCGAACTTGCCGCCGGCGTGGAGCTTGGTGAAGACCACCTCGACGCCGGGGAGGCCGGTCTTGGGCTCCTTGTCGACCGGGATGCCGCGGCCGTTGTCGTGGACCTCGACCGACCCGTCGGCGTGGAGGATCACCTCGATGCGGTTGGCGACGCCGGCGAGCGCCTCGTCGACGCCGTTGTCGATGATCTCCCAGACGCAGTGCATCAGCCCACGCGTGTCGGTGGAGCCGATGTACATGCCCGGCCGCTTGCGGACGGCCTCCAGCCCCTCGAGGACGAGGAGGTGGTGGGCGTTGTACGAGTTGTCGATCGTCGTTCCTCCGGCGGTGCGGGGCGGCACGTCTCTCCTTGGGGCCCGGGGCTGGTCCGGTGAGGATACGGGCGGGTTCCGACGGTCCCGGCGGGCCCGCCCGGGCGGTCTCGGGCCTGCCCGTCAGAATCTACCGGCGACACGCCGGAGCACCCGGTGCGCCACGCCAACCGGCCGCGGTGTCACGATGCGGCAACGAAGGTTTCAAGTTCTGTGGATTGGCAACTCTGAGGACCCAGCCCGCGTCACACTGGGAACGAACAACCAGACAAGAGCAGGCCGCACGAAGTCATGTGGGAAGGGTCACCCGGTCTCAGGGGAGAAACCGACCACCGGTGGGAAGCGTCAGGCGTGATTGGATGTTGTGTCCGATGACGGGCGAAGGTCTCAAGGAACATTGGGAGCTCCCGCTACGTTGTGCAGGACACCAGGAAGGAAAGAGGCCTCTAGTGACCACTGCAGTTGCCCCGAGAACACCGCTCTCGGCCCTTGACCGCTGCGACCGTTGCGGCGCGCAGGCCTACCTCCGCGTCGAGCTGTCCGGTGGGGGCGAGCTCCTCTTCTGCGCGCACCACGCGCGCGAGCACGGCGACAAGCTCCGCCAGGTCGCCGTCCACGTCCACGACGAGACGGAGAAGCTCTCCACCACCCCGACCGTCGCGCCGGACGGCGAGATCTGACGTCCGTCGACCACGACATGTGACAGAGCCCCGGCCCTCGGCCGGGGCTCTGCGCGTCTGCGGACAGCCGCGCCCCTAGGGTGACCTCGTGACCACCACCGAGATCCTCGTCGGCCTCGCCGTGCTGGTGGGCGTCGTGGGCGTGGTCGTGCCGGTCCTCCCCGGCACCCTGCTGATCCTCGCGGCCGTGCTCGTGTGGGCCGTCCAGGACGGCTCGGTCACCGCCTGGACGGCGTTCTCGGTGGCGACCGTGCTCCTGGTCGCGGGCGGCGTGGTGAAGTACGCCGTACCCGGCCGCGGCCTCAAGGCCGCCGGCGTCCCCAACCGGACCCTGCTGGTCGGCGGGCTGCTCGGGCTGGTGGGCTTCTTCGTGATCCCGGTCGTGGGGCTGTTCATCGGGTTCGTGCTCGGCGTCTACCTCGCCGAGGTGCAACGCGTGGGCCGCGAGAGCGCCGGCCCGTCGACCCGGCACGCGCTCAAGGCAGCCGGACTGTCCCTGCTCATCGAGCTCGGTGCGGCCGTGCTCGCCGCAAGCGTGTTCGTCGTCGGAGCCGTGCTGACCTGATGACGGTCCTCCTCGCCCTGGTGTCGGCGGTGGCCTACGGATTGTCGGACTTCGTCGGCGGCCTGGTGTCCCGGCGGGCGTCGGCCTGGGCGGTGGCCGTCCTCGGCAACCTGTCGTCGGCCGTCAGCGTGGCCCTTGTCGCCGTGTTCGTGGACGGCTCCCCGACCGGCGCCGACTACGCCTGGGCCGCTCTGGCCGGAGTCGGCAGCGGCGCCGGCACCGGCTTCCTCTACCGCGGCTTCTCCACCGGCCGGATGAGCGTGGTCGCCCCGGTGTCCGCGGTCGGTGCCGCCCTGGTCCCGGTCGCCGCCGGCGCGGTCGGCGGCGAACGCGTGTCGGTGCTGGTCTGGCTCGGCGTCCTCGCCGCGATGCCCGGCATCTGGCTGGTGGCCAGCGTGCCGGCCGACGACCTGACCCGGGTCGAGGGCGCCACCCCGCCCGGACGCCGGGCGCTGGCCGACGGCCTCACCGACGGGGTGCTGGCCGGGCTGAGCTTCGGGCTGCTCTTCGCCGCGCTCGGCCAGATCCCCGCCTCGGCCGGGCTGTGGCCGCTGACCCTCACCCAGGCCGTCTCGGTGCCCGTGGTGATCCTCCTCGCAAGCCTGCTGCAGGCGGCCTGGGTGCCACGCGGACGACCGGTGCGCTGGGCCCTTCTCGCCGGGCCGATCGGCGCGGTCGCGACCGGCGCCTTCCTGCTGGCCACCCAGCGCGGCTACCTGACCGTGGCCGGGGTGCTGGCGTCGCTCTACCCCGCCACGACGGTGCTGCTCGCAGCGCTGGTGCTGCGCGAGCGCGTGCACAGAGCCCAAGGCGTGGGCCTCGGGCTCTGTGCCGTCGCGGTGGCCCTCGTGGCCGCCGGCTGACCTCGCGAGCCGGCGACTTCCGCAGCCACCTGCTCGGCGCCGTCCAGTGGACCGCCGGGATGGTGCGTGGCGACTGCCAGGCGACGGTGGCCTCCAACTACACCGTCGAGCGGCTCACCAGGCCCAACACCGCTGGCACCCTCGACCAGGTCGGCGAGCCGCACGGCCTGAGCATCGCCGACGACGGTTCGGTGTTCTACATCGGCAAGGCGGCCTGCCCCACCGGCCCGGTCGTGTCGTGGGACGACCCCGACGTGGGCCTCGGTTGCGGCACCATCCACCGCTGGGACCCGGGCACGAGGACCACCAAGCTGCTCACCACGCTCGAGGTGATGGGCAACCGCGGCAGCGGCTCCGAGCTGGTGAAGAACGAGGAGGGCCTGGTCGGCATCGCGCTCGACCCCGACTTCGCCACCAACCACTGGATCTACGCCTACTGGATGCCGCACGAGTCGATCGACCGTGACCTGCGGATCGGGCAGCGCACCGTCTCGCGGTTCACCTACGACCCCGTCGCGGACAGCATCGACCAGAGCACCCGCACGGACCTGCTCAGCTGGCCGACCCAGATCCACAGCTGCTGCCACGCCGGCGGCGGCATGGCCTTCGACAAGGCCGGCAACCTCTACGTCGGGTCCGGCGACAGCAACTCCTCGCAGGGCTCGAGCGGCTACTCCGGCAACAACTGGACCGCCGACTACAAGGGCATGTCCTTCCAGGACGCCCGCCGCACCGTCGGGCAACACCAACGACCTCAACGGCAAGATCCTGCGGATCCACCCCGAG
Organism: uncultured Actinomycetota bacterium; assembly: GCA_963698315.1. GTDB lineage: Bacteria > Actinomycetota > Actinomycetes > Propionibacteriales > Nocardioidaceae > Nocardioides_B. The sequence continues at coordinate 617,539 of CAVOQH010000006.1, read as the reverse complement.
GACGACGGCGGCTACACGATCCCCGCGGGCAACCTGTTCACCGGCGCCGAGGGCGGCGGTGGCAAGGCCCGCCCGGAGATCTACGTCATGGGCGTCCGCAACATCTCGCGGCTGGCCATCGACGCCGACAAGGACTGGCTGACCGCCGGCTGGGTCGGCCCCGACGCCTCGCAGCCCAGCCCCACCTGGGGCCCGGCGAAGTACGACACGGCGACGGTCATCACCTCCGCCGGCAACCAGGGCTGGCCCTACTGCATGGGCAACCGGCAGCCCTACCGCGACCGGAGCAACACCGACGCCACCCAGCCGGCCGGCTGGTACGACTGCGACAACCTGAAGAACACCTCGCCGCGCAACACCGGCCTGGTGGACATCCCGCCGGCCCGCGACAACGCCATCTGGTACTCCCCCGGCGGCGGCGGACCGGTCTTCCCGGTGCGCGCGGACGGCAGCGGCGTCCCGACGTACGAAGCCTCGCAGGCGACCTACACCGAGCCCTGGATCAAGGGCGGCGGCCAGGCCGTCATGTCCGGCCCCACCTACCGCCAGTCCCAGGTCGACGACGCGAGCGACGTCGCGTGGCCGTCCTACTGGGAGGGCAAGTGGTTCATCGGCGACCAGTCCAACGCCAACAACCGCCTCGCCGTGACCGCTCGACCCGGCCACGGTCCACGACGGCGGCCGGCCGGCCTTCGCCGAGGACCTGCGCAAGATCGTGCCCGGCGGCCAGGGCGACAACCAGCTGATGAGCTGGATGGACGCCAAGTTCGGTCCCGACGGCGCGCTCTACCTGCTCGACTACGGCGGCGGCTTCTTCAGCCTCGACGGCCGGCAGAAGCTGTCCCGGGTGACCTACCACGGCGCCCCGGCCAGCCCGCAGCCCGCGGTCAGCAACGACCCGGTCGCGCAGGCGACACCCACGAAGATCGACTTCTCCGGCGTCCGCGCCGGCGGCGTGCAGTGGGCGTGGGACTTCGGCGACGGCACCACGTCGACGCGGATGGACCCCTCGCACACCTACACCGAGGGCGGACGGCACACCGTCACCCTCACGGTGACCTACGCCGACGGGGAGACCAGCGAGGTGACCCGCGAGGTCAACGTCGCCTGCCCGGCACCCGACGCGCGCAGCACGGTGTGGTTCCTCGACCGTGACTCCGGCGTGGCCAACGTCGACGTCGGCGGGGGCTGCGGCCTCAACGACGTCGTCGACGACGAGAGCTCGTGGGGCAGCCACCAGCAGTTCGTCAGCCTCTCCCTTCTCCGACCGCGCGTCTGTCGCGGTGGCCCTGGTGGCGGCCGGCTAGCGACGGGGGCCGGACCGCGTCCGGCGACTCAGCCGCGCGCCACCCAGGGGGTGAGGGCACGGGGCGCGTCGAGCCAGTCGCGGACGATGTCGCCGTCGGCCTGCTCGCCGCCGGCCCGGACGGCGACGCGCACGGCGCCGGGGTCGTCGAGGCAGCCGCGGGCGATCCGGATCCGGGTGACGTCGGCGGCGTAGTCGAGCCGCAGCCGGTAGGAGCAGGTGAGCGGGACGGCCCGGTCCTGCAGCTTCCAGCCGTCGCCCACGGTGCGCAGCAGGCCGTAGTCGCCGCCCTCGAACAGGACCCCGGCGAAGCCGAACTCGGGTCCGGCCTCGCTCCGGTCGGTGTCGAGGTAGACGGTCATGCTGGCGCCGCTCCTGAAGGAGCGGACCAGGTCCGCGTGCTGGACGACGACGCGGATGTTCTTCTCGTTCACCACCTTCACCGACTCGAGGTCGACGCCGTGGGCGACGTCCCCGCGGGCGTCGGCGAACGTGCCGGTGGCGGCGACGGCGGGGGTGGTGCCCGCGAGGCCGGCGATCGCGGCGGTGAGGGCGAGGCCGGCGGCCGCGACCAGAGCGCGCTTGGTGGTCGTGCTGTGCATGGTGGTTCTCCTGGAGTCATCCGCCCCGAGGCGCTTCGAGCACCTCCCTGCGAGGTCCTCACTGCAGCCAAGACGCGAGCCCGGGCCCGGGGGTTGCATTCCACGGAGAAACGACGCGGCGCCCGGCCCCAGGTGGTGGGGACGGGCGCCGTACGGCGTCGCGGGGACGCCTCAGTCGAGGTAGTCGCGCAGCACCTGCGAGCGCGACGGGTGGCGCAGCTTCGACATCGTCTTGGACTCGATCTGCCGGATCCGCTCGCGCGTGACGCCGTAGACCTTGCCGATCTCGTCGAGCGTCTTGGGCTGGCCGTCGGTGAGGCCGAACCGCATCGAGACCACGCCGGCCTCGCGCTCGGAGAGCGTGTCGAGCACCGCGTGCAGCTGCTCCTGGAGCAGCGTGAACGACACCGCGTCGGCCGGGACGATCGCCTCGGAGTCCTCGATCAGGTCACCGAACTCGGAGTCGCCGTCCTCGCCGAGCGGGGTGTGCAGCGAGATGGGCTCGCGGCCGTACTTCTGGACCTCGATGACCTTCTCGGGGGTCATGTCGAGCTCCTTGGCCAGCTCCTCCGGGGTGGGCTCGCGGCCCAGGTCCTGGAGCATCTGCCGCTGGACGCGGGCGAGCTTGTTGATGACCTCGACCATGTGCACCGGGATGCGGATGGTGCGGGCCTGGTCGGCCATCGCGCGGGTGATCGCCTGCCGGATCCACCAGGTCGCGTAGGTGGAGAACTTGTAGCCCTTGGTGTAGTCGAACTTCTCGACCGCACGGATCAGACCGAGGTTGCCCTCCTGGATCAGGTCGAGGAAGAGCATGCCGCGGCCGGTGTAGCGCTTGGCCAGCGAGACGACCAGCCGGAGGTTGGCCTCGAGCAGGTGGTTCTTGGCGCGGCGGCCGTCCTCGGAGATCCACTCGAGCTCGTCGAGCACCTTGGCCGAGACCTTGCCGCCCTTGGCGAGCTTCTCCTCCGAGAACAGGCCGGCCTCGATCCGCTTGGCGAGCTCGACCTCCATCTCGGCGTTGAGCAGCGGGACCTTGCCGATCTGCTTGAGGTAGTCCTTGACCGGGTCGGCGGTCGCGCCGGCGACCATGACCTGCTGCTCGGGCTCGTCGGAGTCGTCGGCCTGGGAGACGACGAAGCCGGCCTTCTCGGCCTCCTTCTCGTCCTCCTTGATGCTCGGGTCGGCGGCGAGGTCCTTCTCGAACTGCTCGTCGGGCACGTCCGGCAGGACCTTCTTGCCGTCCGCACCGACGACGCCGTTGGACTCGGCGTCGGTCGTCGCCTTCGCGGCAGCGGCGGTCTTCTTGGCGGTGGTCCTGGTGGCGGCCTTCTTGGCGGGCGCGGCGGCCTTGGCCGTCTCGGCCGTCTCGGCCGCGTCGGCCTTCTTCGCCGGAGCCTTCTTGGCGGCGGCCTTCTTGGTCGTCGCCTTCACGGTGCTGCGCGCGCTCGAGGCGGCGGCGACCCGCTTGCGGGAGGTGGTGTCCTCGGCGGACATGACGACGTCGATGTCCTGCTCACCGAGGTAGCGCATCAGCGCCTTCAGGTGCGCCGGCGTGTGCACGACCGCCGCGGTGGCGGTCCGCAACGCGTCGGAGGTCACGTGTCCGGTGGCCTTGCCTTGGTCGATCAGCGCGACGATGTCGGGGTGGGCGAGCACATCGGCAGGGAGCTTGCGGGACGTGGCTGTCGACACGAACTACCTCTCGTACAGCGGTTGTCGGGCGCGGCAAAGCCCGTACACGTCAAGAGCCGCTCATCCATTGTGACACGTCGACGGTCGGAACCAAGAAAGGACCCCGAGGTCGGTGCCGGACGAATTGTCAGGACTCGGCGGCGGCGCGCTTCTTCTCCTTCTTGAACGAGCGCACCTTCTCCAGCGACGTGCCGTCGACCACGTCGGCCACCGAGCGGAACGACCCGGCCTCGGCGTACGACCCGGCGGCCTCCTCCCAGCCGTCGGGACGGACGCCGAGCTGCTTGCCGACCAGCGCGACGAAGATCTGCGCCTTCTGCTTGCCGAAGCCGGGGAGCGCCTGGAGCCGGCGGAGCAGCTCCTTGCCGGAGCCGGCCTCCTCCCAGATCCGCTCCGTGCGGCCGTCGTACTCGTCGACGACCTGAGCCGCGAGCGCCTGCACCCGCGCGGCCATCGAGCCCGGGAAGCGGTGCACGGCGGGCGGGGTCGCGCACAGGGCGGCGAACTCCTCGGGGTCGGCCGCGGCGATCGCGGCCGGGTCGAGGGTGCCGAACCGGTCGAGGATCTTGGCCGGGCCGCGGAACGCGTGCTCCATCGGGAACTGCTGGTCGAGCAGCATCCCGGTGAGCAGCGCGAACGGGCTGCCGGTCAGCACCTCGTCGGCGTGGGCGTCCTGGGCGATCTGGAGGGCCATGGGCTCATCCTGCCCGACGGAGCCGGTCGCAACCACGCCCGCGTCGTCGTCGGCCGGCGGCTACTCGCTGGCCTTGACCGCCAGCACCGGGCAGGGGGCGTCGAGCAGCACGCGCTGGGCGTTGCTGCCGAGGATCAGCTTGCCGACCGGCGAGCGGCGGCGCAGGCCGATCACGATGATGTCGGCGCCGACCTCGGTGGCCACGTTGACCAGGTCGTCGGCAGGGTCGAGACCGCGGACGAGCTGGCGGACCTCGTGCTCGACGCCGGCCTCCTCGAGGGTGCTGCGCACCTCCTCGAGCTGGGCCTCGGACTCGATCGCGTCGTCGGCGTCGAACTCGCGACCGCCGCGGTGCGAGTTGACGACCACGAGCCGCATGTCGCGGAGCTTGGCCTCCTCGGCGGCCCGGCGCAGCGCCGCTCGCCCCTCGGGCTTGGGCACGTATCCCACGACGATGGTCCCCATTGACCGTCCTCCTCAGCGATGTCACGACCTACCTGCGGACACGCAGGCTGGGACGACCGTATCCAGCCGGGGCACAGCGGCGCCACCTGTGGACGACGTGGCGCACGATTCGTGTGCCCCCGACATCCTGGTCAGGTGATCGCGACCAGGACCCCGGCACCGTCCCGGGACACGCCCCCGGACGTCGGGCAGCTCCTCCGCCGGGAGGTGGGACTGCTCCGGCAGCGCGAGACGCGGCGGGTCTTCGACACCGTGGTGCACCTCGGCCGGCTCGGCGGTGAGCGGGACGCGTTCGTGGCCCGGACGGCCGACCTGCCGGTCCTCGACGGCGCGCTGCGCACCGACGTGCTGTCCGCCCTGCTGGAGCGCACCGACGCGACGCTGCGGCACGTGTGGCTGACCCGGGCCGGTGGCCCGGAGCCCTTCGACGTGGACCTCGCCTGGCTGTCCGCCGCCCGCACGGCGTTCGCGATGCACGGCCGGCCGCTCGACGGCTGCCACGTGGTGACCCGCTACGGCTGGCGGGACGTCGTCACCGGCGAGAGCCGGGAGTGGAAGCGGCTGCGGCTCTGAGCCGGGCTCACTCCCAGGTGTGCACCGGGTCGTTGGTGTGCATGTGCGCGCGGTACTCGTTGAGGGTCGCGCGGAGCACGTCGAGCCGGTCGCCGTCGCCACTGCCGCTGCGCGCGTGGAAGCGGTCGACGAACCACGAGGCGCCGTTCTGCCCGGTCAGGCAGCGCTGCTCGATGATGCCGAGCAGCCGCTCGCTCTCCTCCGGGAGCACGCCCCACGAGTCGAGGCCCGCCTGCGCCATCGGCAGCAGCCGGCGCAGCACGAGCTCGGTGGCCGGCACCTGGCCGAGCCCGGGCCAGTAGACCTGGGCCTCGATGCCCTGGCGGGCGGCGACGTGGAAGTTCTCCTCGGCGGCGCTGAAGGACATCTGCGACCACAGCGGCCGCTCGTGCTCGGCCAGCGTGCGCACCAGCCCGAAGTAGAAGGCGGCGTTGGCCATCGTGTCCGCGACGGTCGGCCCGGCCGGCAGGACCCGGTTCTCGACGCGCAGGTGCGGGGTGCCGTCGACGATGTCGTAGACCGGCCGGTTCCACCGGTAGATCGTGCCGTTGTGCAGCCGCAGCTCGTGAAGCGTGGGGGTGCCCCCCGCCTCGAGCCGCTCGAGCGGGTCCTCGTCGTCGATGATCGGCAGCAGCGCCGGGAAGTAGCGGACGTTCTCCTCGAACAGGTCGAAGATCGAGTTGATCCAGCGCTCGCCGAACCAGACCCGCGGGCGCACGCCCTGCGCCTTGAGCTCCTCGCTGCGGGTGTCGGTGGCCTGCTCGAAGAGCGCGATCCGGGTCTCCCGCCACAGCTCGCGACCGAGCAGGAACGGCGAGTTGGCGCCGATGGCCAGCTGCACACCCGACACCGCCTGGGAGGCGTTCCAGTAGGCCGCGAAGTCGTCGGGGCTGACCTGGATGTGCAGCTGGGTGCTGGTGCAGGCCGCCTCGGGCACGATCGAGTCGGAGGTGGTGCGCAGCCGCTCGGGACCGCCGATGTCGATGACGATGTCCTCGCCGCGGGCGGCCAGGATCTGGTCGCTGAGCAGCTGGTAGCGCGGGTTGGAGCTGAGCGAGGCGGGACTCATGTGCCCGGCGGAGAGAGTCGGCAGGATGCCGATCATCACCATGTGGGCGCCGACCTCGGCCGCCTTGTCCTGCGCGTTGTTGAGGCTGCGGCGTACGCCGTTCTCGAACTCGGTGAAGCCCCGGTCGCGGAGCTGGTGCGGCGGGACGTTGATCTCGAGGTTGAACTGGCCGAGCTCGGTCTGGAAGTCCGGGTCGGCGATCGCCGCGAGTGCCTCGACGTTCTTCAGCGCAGGGTCACCGGCGTCGTCGACGAGGTTGAGCTCGATCTCGAGCCCGGTCATCGGGTAGTCGGCGTCGAAGCGGGACTCGCGCAGCATGCGTGCGAACACGTCGAGGCAGCGCCGGACCTTCTCCCGGTAACGGGTGCGGTCCTCGCGCGAGAACTCCTGCTGTGCCACCTCTTCGCCCATGTCGCGAGCCTAGTGCCCCGCGGTTGCCCGGAGCATGCGCTGGACCGCGGCTCACCCGGCGAACAGGCGCAGCGCCTCGGGACCGACCGGCACCCAGGCGCTCGGCGGCACCCCGGCGGCCAGGGCCTGGGTGACCAGTCCCGCCAGGCCGTAGCCGGGCTCGGCCTCCTGGCTCACCTCCACCGCGCACCAGCCCAGTGCGCCGTCGCCCGCCAGCCAGGCGGCGAAGGCCAGCAGGGCCGCCGGTGCGGCGAGGGTCTCGCCCGGGCTGCGCCGCACCACGTCGCGCCACAGGTCGACGTGGCGGCGGGCGTCGGCGTGGCCGATCTGCGCCCAGGCGACGTCGCGCACGTCGACCGACCCGACCGCGACCACGAGCCGGCCGACGTCGTGGCTGTCGAGTCGCCGGCCGTCCTCGAGGAACCGGGCCACCCGGTGCTGCACCCAGCGACCTTCCCGGACCAGGTGCCCGTGACCGGCGGCCCGCAGCCGCCCCTCCGCCTCCGCCACCGCGGCGGCCACCCGGTCCACCTCGTCGGGGTCGACGGCGACCAGGCTGTCGCGCAGTGCCTCCCGGCTGGCGTGCACCACCCGCCCGTCCACCACGGCCTCCAGGGTGAGCGGGTGCCGGGCCAGGTCGTAGGGCGTGCCGTCGGGCGGGCAGTCCCGCGTGCAGGAGCCGTCCCGGTCGCCGAGGCAGAACCAGCGGTCGCCGTCCGCCCGCAGGACCAGCGGCACCCCCACCCCCGCGTCGCCGAGGACGCGGCCCAGCTCGCGGCCGACCGTGTCACCGAGCTGCTCGTCGTCGGAGTAGACGACCACGACGACCCGGTCGACCTCGGAGCGGACGGCGACGCGGGCCAGGTCGTCGACCACCTCGGGGATCTCGTCGGGCCGGCCGGGCAGGTCCTGGCGGGCGTGCACCGGGGTGCCGGCCGCGCCCAGGCTGACCATCACGACCGAGTCCTCGGGGTGGAAGCCCAGGAGATAGGGCACCATCGCCAGCAGGTCGGCGGGGTTCTTCGCGCGAAGCTCGCGGATCTCGTCCATGGCCAGGACCCTGCTCCCTCGGGTCGCCTGCCGTCGGCGGCTCCGGTGCGCCGGTGGAGGCCCGACGTACGACCCGGGGCTGGGGACCGGAACCGGCGTGGTCGGTGCGCGCAGGCATGATGAGCCCGTGCGACCACCCCGAGCCGCGCCGACGATCCTGCACGTCGACCTGGATGCCTTCTTCGCCGCTGTCGAGCAGCGCGACAAGCCGTCGTTGCGGGGCAAGCCGGTCATCGTCGGGGGCGTCGGCGGTCGCGGCGTGGTCGCGACCGCGTCCTACGAAGCGCGCGCCTTCGGGGTGCGCTCGGCGATGTCGACCGCCGAGGCCCGGTCGCGCTGCCCGCACGCGGCCTTCCTCACCGGCCGCTTCGACGCCTACCGCGAGGCCAGCCGTGCGGTGATGGCGCTGCTGCGCGAGCTCTCCCCGCTGGTCGAGCCGCTCTCGCTCGACGAGGCGTTCGTCGACCTGGAGGCGTCGCGGCACACGGACCTGTCGGTCGAGGGCGTGACCGCGATCGCCGAGGAGCTCAAGGCCGGTGTCACCGAGGTGACCGGCGGGCTGCACGGGTCGGTCGGGGTGGCGACGTCGAAGTTCATGGCCAAGATCGCCAGCGACCTCGACAAGCCCGACGGCCTGGTGGTGGTGCCGCCGGGCACCGAGCAGGAGCTGATCCGGCCGATGAAGGTGGGCGTCATCCCCGGCGTCGGGCCGGCCACCCGCGAACGGCTCCGCCGCGTCGGCGTGCACACCGTCGCCGACCTCGAGGCGATCTCCCAGGACGAGCTGGTCCGCCTGGTCGGGCAGGCGCACGGCGTCTCGCTGTTCCACCTCGCCCGCGCGCTGGACGACCGGCCGGTGGTCGCCGAGCGCGAGGCCAAGTCGATCAGCGTCGAGGACACCTACGACAGCGACCTCGTCGACCGCCGCCTGCTCGAGGGCCTGATCGACCGGCACGCCACCCGGGTGACCGAGCGGCTCCGCAAGGCCCGGCTCTCCGGGCGCACCGTGACCGTCAAGGTGCGGCTGCACGACTTCACCACGCACACCCGCTCCACCACGCTGCCGAGCCCCACCGACAGCACCCGCGTGGTGACCCGGCTGGCCAAGTCGCTGCTGGCGGAGGTCGACACCTCGGGCGGGGTCCGGCTGCTCGGCGTCGGTGTCTCGGGCCTGGCCGACTGGATCCAGCAGGACCTGTTCGAGGACGCCGCCGTGGTCTTCCCCGAGGAGGACCCGGTCCCCGCCGGCGCGCCCGACCTGCCGCCGCCCGACCTGTCGTCGGTGCAGCGCGCCCGGCGCTGGTCGCCCGGCCAGGACGTCGAGCACGTCGACCACGGACCGGGCTGGGTGTGGGGCTCCGGGGTGGGCCGGGTGACCGTGCGGTTCGAGACGGCCGATACCGGCCCCGGACCGGTCCGCACCTTCCTCGCCGACGACCCGGGGCTCTCGGTGCGCACGCGCCCCGACCCCGCCGAGGAGGGCGACGCTCCCCCGGCGCCGACCGACGCCGGCTGAGGCGACGCTGGCCGAGCGCCCTGGTCAAATGCACAGGGTCCGGCCACCATGGGAGGTGCGGAAACAGGTGTGGGGCCCTTCGAAAGTATGAGTTTCAAAGGGCCCCACCGACCGGTGCGACGACCACCGACCGACCGTCCGGCCCGTCTGGTCCCGTCAGCCTCGTCAGCGGCTCACGAAGCGGGTTGCCCCGCCTGCTGGACCTCGGTTCCCTTCTGGCCACGCTCCCCCTTGCGGGAGTGCGTGGAGCATTTCTACGCCCCGAGAAGCCCTGCCGGGCAAGGGACTTTGGGCCTTCCGCGACGAAGTTTTTCGCGGAGCGGCGTGTCGTCCACAGAACGGTGCTTGGCGTCCACAAGCAGGGCTCGGTTCTGCACAGGATGTGGCTCGACCTGTGGACGAAGCGCCCGCCTGCGGCCGCGCGCGGCGGGTCCGGATACGTTCTGCGCATGTCCGACCCCGCAGACGTCCGCCCGCCCGTCGCCCGCACGGTGCCGCACGCGCGCACCCACCACGGCGACACCTTCGTCGACGACTACGAGTGGCTGCGTGACAAGGAGTCACCGGACACGCTGGCCTACCTCGAGGCGGAGAACGCCTGGACCCAGGCCCGGACCGCGCACCTGGCCGGCCTGCGGGAGGCCATCTTCGGGGAGATCAAGGCGCGCACCCAGGAGACCGACCTGTCGGTGCCCTCACGGATCGGCGGCCACTGGTACTACGGGCGCTCGATCGAGGGGAAGCAGTACGGCGTCAGCTGCCGCTGCCCCGCCGCCGGCCCGGACGACTGGACCCCGCCGCAGCTCTCCCCCGACGTGGACGTGCCCGGCGAGGAGGTGCTGCTCGACGTCAACGAGCTCGCCGAGGGCCATGACTTCTTCTCCCTCGGGATGGCCTCGGTCAGCCCCGACGGCCGGCTGCTGGCGTTCAGCACCGACACGGTCGGCCACGAGCGCTTCCTGCTCCAGGTCAAGGACCTGACCACCGGCGAGCTGCTCCCCGACCAGGTGCCCGACACCCTCGGCGGCGCGACCTGGGACCTCGCCGGCACGACGGTCTTCTACACGACCGTCGACGAGTCCTGGCGCCCCGACAAGGTCTGGCGGCACGTCCTCGGCAGCCCGGTCGAGGACGACGTGGTGGTCCACCACGAGACCGACGAGCGGTTCTGGACGTCGGTCGGGCGCAGCCGCAGCGACCGGCTGCTGGTGATCGGGTCCGGCTCCAAGACCACCACCGAGTACCGCATCCTCGACGCCGCCGACCCGACCGGCGAGTTCCGGGTGGTCACGCCGCGTCGCCAGGGCGTGGAGTACGGCGTCGAGCACGCCGTGATCGCGGGCGAGGACTGCCTGCTGGTGCTGCACAACGACGACGCGGAGAACTACGCGCTCGCGAAGGCCCCGCTCGACGCCACCGGCCACGAGCAGTGGGAGCCGCTGATCCCGCACGACCCGGCGGTCCGGCTCGAGGACGTCGATGCCTTCGCCGGCCACCTCGTGGTCTCCCAGCGCAGCGAGGGGCTGACCCAGCTGCGGGTCATCGAGGTCACCGACGAGGGCCTCGGGGACGACTACCTCGTCGGCTTCGAGGATCCCGTCTACACCGTGGGCGCGGGCGGCAACCCCGAGTTCCACCAGCCCACCATCCGGCTCGGCTACACGACGATGGCGACGCCTGCCGCGGTCTACGACTTCGACGTACAGACCCGCGAGCTCACCCTGCTCAAGCGCACCCCGGTGCTCCCGCACCCCGAGCTCGGGCCGTTCGACCCCGACCGCTACGAGCAGCACCGCACCTGGGCGACCGCGTCCGACGGCGCCCGGGTGCCGGTGTCGCTGGTGCTCCCCGCCGGGTCACCGCGCGACGGCAGCACGCCGTTCGTGATCTACGGCTACGGGTCCTACGAGGACTCGATGGACCCCTACTTCACGATCTCGCGGCTGTCCCTGCTCGACCGCGGCGTCGGCTTCGCCATCGCGCACGTGCGGGGCGGCGGCGAGATGGGCCGGCACTGGTACGACGAGGGCAAGCTGCTCGCCAAGCGCAACAGCTTCACCGACTTCGTGGCCTGCGCCGAGCACCTGGTCGCCGAGGGCTGGACGTCGGCCGACCGGCTCGTCGCCGAGGGGGCCAGCGCAGGAGGTCTGCTGATGGGTGCGGTCGCCAACCTCGCACCGGAGGCCTTCGCGGGCATCGTGGCCGACGTCCCCTTCGTGGACCCGCTCACCTCGATCCTGGACCCGTCGCTGCCGCTGACCGTCGTGGAGTGGGAGGAGTGGGGCAACCCGCTCGACGACCCCGAGGTCTACGCCTACATGAAGGGCTACAGCCCCTACGAGAACGTCGAGGCCAAGCGCTACCCGCCGATCCTCGCGCAGACCTCGCTGCACGACACCCGGGTGCTCTACGTCGAGCCGGCGAAGTGGGTGGCCCGGCTGCGGGCGGTCGCGCTCGACACCGACGACGTGCTGCTGAAGACCGAGATGTCCGCCGGCCACGGCGGGGTCAGCGGGCGCTACAACGCCTGGCGTGACCGGGCGTTCACGCTGGCCTGGGTGCTGGACCGGGTGGGCCGCGCCGGCGCCCCGGGCCCGGCCGGCGACTGACCCGCGCCCGTGGTCGGCGCGGGGCGGCAGGGACGACCTTCCCTGGGCACCATCGGCGCCATGCTCGGCGTGCTGGACGCGACCAGCCGTGGCCCGCTCCTGGCGGTGGTCGTCGGCGCGCTCGTCATCGCGGGCGAGCACCACCACGCCACGCTCGCCACCACTCTGTTGCAGACGCCGGCACGCACCCCCCTGGTCGTCGCCAAGGCCGTGACGGCCGCGCTGGTCGGGCTCGGCCTCGGCCTGCTGGGCCTGGCCACGACGCTCGCGGTCGGCATACCGACCGGCGCGGTGCGGCCCGACCTGCTCAACGCCGACATCGTCTGGCGCGTCCTGGGGCTGCTCCTCGCCTACCCCGCCTACGGGCTCCTCGGGGTCGGGGTGGGCGCCCTGGTCCTCCGCTCGCAGGCGGCTGCCGTGCTGGTCCCGGTGGCCTGGCTGCTCGCGGTGGAGAGCCTCGTCGTCGGCTCCCTGGACCGTCACTTCCTCCCGTGGACCCTCACCGGGGCCACCGCCGCACTGGCCAACGCCGGCGACCTTCCCGGAGTGCTGCCGATCTGGGGCGGCGCCCTGCTGCTCGCCGGCGTCGCTCTCCTGGTCCTGCTGGCCGGCGTCACGCGCCTGGCCCGCACCGACATCACCTGACCACACCGTCGAAGGACATCCGTCGTGACCACCCTGAGCCAACTCCGCCGCACCGTCGGTGTCCTGCTCGCCGCCGGCCTGCTGGTCCCGCTCGTCGGCTGCGCCGACCGGGAACCGCTCGGGGCGACCGGGCTGCAGCAGACGCTCGACGGGTGGCGGCAGCGGGCCGGAGCGCCCGCCGCCGTCCTCGCGGTCGACAGCCCGAGGCTGACCTGGATCGGCAGCAGCGGCACTCGGAGGCCGGGGGGCGGTGCCGAGGTCACCGCACGGGACCACTTCCGGGTCGCCAGCATCACCAAGGTGTTCGTCGCCACCGTCGTGCTCCAGCTGGCCGCCGAGCACCGCCTGCGCCTCGACGACCCGCTCATCGACTACCTGCCCGACTTCCCCGGGGCGGAGCGGATCACCGTCCGGCGACTGCTGAACCACACGTCGGGCGTCCCCGACTACACCCGGATCGAGGGGTTCGGCCGACGGCTGCAGGAGGACCGTGACCGGGTGTGGAGGCCGTCCGAGATCATCACGCTCGCGGCACGGCGCAGCGCCGAGTTCGATCCCGGCACCGACTACGCGTACTCCAACACCGACTACGTCCTGCTCGGCGAGGTGATCAGAGCGGCCACCGGGGTGTCCTGGGCGGAGCAGGTGCGCACCCGCATCCTGGAGCCGCTCGAGCTCCGGGACACCTACGTCGCAGGCACCGGTGGCGCGGAGCACGAGCCCCCCGTGATCCCGGGCTTCTTCGACGTCGACGACGACGGTGACCAGGAGAACGTCGAGACCGGCGGGCCGTGGCCGGCCCAGGACACCTCGGAAGGAGCCGCCGGTGCACTGGTCTCGACCGCGGCGACCTGGTCGCGTTCGGGGACGCGCTGTTCCGGGGTCGGCTCCTCGACGACGCGGCCCTGGCCACGATGACCTCCCCGGGGCCGCACCACCCCCGCACCAGCAACTACGGCCTCGGCCTGGAGATCCAGCAACGCGACTACCGCACCACCACCTGGGGTCACGGCGGGTTCCTTCCCGGTTTCCGCTCCACGCTGCGCTACCTGCCGGACGCCGACCTGCTCGTCGTGGCACTGGTCAACGACAGCCGGGCCGACGCCGACGACCTGGCCGAGCTGGCCTACCGCGGCGTCGCCGCCTCGGACCTCCCTGACCCACCCATCCGGTCCCCCGGCCCGCGCGAACCACGCTCACCGGGTCCGGTCCCTGAGAAGTCCCTGAATTCCCCGTTCGAAGGCAACTTCTGACGCTTGCCGGTCGTCGTACGGGGCAAGAAGGTCCTGAGGGTCCGACGCCCGGAATCCGGGAATCTCGACGGGCCCTCATCCGTTGGGAGGAGTACAGGGGCTACCGGTGGGTACCCCCTGGCGACGCAGGGAAGGGAGCGCACGTGGCAACGAGTCGCACGCACACACGCGAGATCGAGGGACGCGACAGCGTCGGTCTGTACCTCGACGAGATCGCGCGTACTCCGCTGCTCGACGCGGTCACCGAGGTGGAGCTGAGCAAGGCCATCGAGGCCGGACTGCTCGCGCAGCACCTGCTCGACGAGGGTCGCGTCGGCCGCAAGAAGGGCGGCGCACCCAAGTACGCCACCCAGGAAGAGCTCGAGTGGATGGTCGAGGAGGGCGAGCGCGCGGTCCAGCGCTTCATCGAGGCCAACCTCCGCCTGGTCGTCTCGATCGCCCGCAAGTACGGCCGCAGCCAGATGCCCATGCTGGACCTGGTCCAGGAGGGCAACACCGGCCTGATCCGCGCGGTCGAGAAGTTCGACTACCGCAAGGGCTTCAAGTTCTCCACCTATGCCACCTGGTGGGTCCGTCAGGCGATCACCCGCGGCATCGCGCAGCAGGCCCGCGTGGTCCGGCTGCCCGTGCACGTGGTCGAGGAGCTCAACCAGGTCGGCGCCGCGCGCCGCACCCTCGAGCGCCAGCTCGGCCGCGACCCGGAGCCGCAGGAGATCGCCGAGGAGCTCGGCCTCGACGTGGACCGGGTGATCGACCTGCTCAGCTGGGGACGCGAGCACGTCAGCCTCGACACCCCGGTGGACGAGGACGGCGACACCTCGCTGGGCGACCTGATCGCCCAGGAGACCGCGCCCGGCCCCGACAGCACGTTCCTCGACGTGGAGTCCAAGGACCGCCTCGGTCACCTGGTCGAGCTGCTCGACGACCGGGCCGCCGACATCATCCGGTCCCGCTACGGCCTGGTCGACGGGCGGCAGCACAAGCTCGCCGACATCGGCGCCAAGCACGGCATCTCCGCCGAGCGGGTGCGCCAGCTCGAGCGCGAGGCGCTGCAGCGGCTCCGCGAGCTCGCCGACCCCGACCTGGCGGCCTGACCCCCGACCTCACCGCCCGTCTTCCCCCGAGCGGGCGGTGAGCTTCTCGAAGACCTCCGTGACCCTGTCGCGGAGGTCTTCGCGTGTCCCGGTGTTGTCGACGACGTACGTCGCCACCGCCAGCCGCTCCTCGCGGGTGGCCTGCGCCGCGATCCGGGCCTCGGCGTCCGCACGGCTCATGCCGCGCTGGGAGACCATCCGCTCGACCTGGGTCTCCACCGGCACGTCGACGACGAGCACGGCGTCGAAGCGCCGCCGCCTGACCGGTCTCGGCGAGCAGCGGGATGTCGTGCACGACCACGGCACCGGGCGGCGCCGCCTCCTCCAGCTCACGGCCCCGGGCCCGCACCAGCGGGTGCACGATCGCCTCGAGGCGCCGGCGGGCCGCCTCGTCGGCGAAGACCACCGCCCCGAGCGCCGGCCGGTCCAGCGACCCGTCCGCCGCCAGCACGCCCTCGCCGAACTCCGCGACCACGGCGGCCAGCCCCGGGGTGCCCGGCGCGACCACCTCCCGGGCCAGCAGGTCGGCGTCGACCACGACCGCCCCGAGCTCGGCCAGGATCGCCGAGACGGTGCTCTTCCCCGAGGCGACCCCGCCCGTCAGTCCCACACGCATGCCCGCAGTATCGCAACCGACGCCGGTCAGCGGGTGAGCGTCACCTTCGAGAGGTCCCCGGGCCGGTCCACGTCGACGCCGCGCCGCACGGCGGCGCGCCAGGCGACCTGCTGGCCGAGCACCACGCTGGTGAGCGGGGTCAGCCAGCCCGGCAGGCTCGCTGCGGCCGGCAGGCCGACCACGAGCGCGTCCTGCTGCGGACCGGAGCCGAGCACGACCACCGGGGCTCCCCGGCGGCGCAGCTCGGGCACCGCCTCGAGCACGCTGGCGCTCGCCGGCTCGTCGGGGGCGACGAGCAGCGCGGGCGCGTGCGGACCGACCGCGGCGACCGGGCCGTGCATCAGGTCGGCCGGGGAGAACGGCGCCACCAGGGTCCCGGTCAGCTCGGTGACCTTGAGCGCCGTCTCGTGCGCGGTGGAGAGGTTCAGCCCGCGGCCGACGCAGACCGCGCGGTCGACCGACGCCATCAGCGCGGCGGCCGCGTCGACGCCGGTCGCGCCGGTGACCGCCGCGTCCAGGGCGTCGGGCACCCGGCGCAGGTCGTCGACCGGCAGCGCACCGGGCTCGCCCAGCGCGCAGCCGAGCACGGCGAGGGCGAGCACCGAGGAGGTGTAGGTCTTGGTCGCGGCCACCGACCGCTCCTCACCCGCGCCGAGGTCGAGCACCAGCTCGGCGGCCGCGGCGAGCGGCGAGGCCGGGTCGTTGGTGACCGCCAGGGTCGGCCGCCCGGCCGCGCGGGCCTGCTCGACCACGGCCACCACGTCGGGCGAGCGTCCGGACTGGGACACCGCGACCACGGCGTGCCGGCGCAGGTCCAGCGGTCGGGCGTAGACCGTGGTCAGGCTCGGAGTGGCCAGCGTGACGGTGACACCGGGCCCGGTCTGCCAGAGGTACTGGGCGTAGCGCGCGGCGTTGTCGGAGGACCCGCGGGCCACCAGCAGCACCTGCTCGGCGCCCCGACCGGTCAGGTGCGCGCGCAGCTCGTCGAGGCGGGGCAGCAGCCGGTCGAGGAGCCGGGCCGCCACCGCGGGCTGCTCCGCGATCTCGCGCTCGAGGAAGCTGGTCATCCCCGCTCCCCCGTCGCCGGGACGGGGTGGCCACCGACCCAGGTCTCCCGGACGCGCAGGTCGTCCTCCAGCACGACGATGTCGGCACGCGCGCCGGGGTGCAGCCGGCCGAGGTCCGGCCGCCCCACCAGGGCGGCCGGGGTGGCGGTCACGGCGGTGAGCGCCTCGGCGACGTCGATGCCGAGCGCGCAGACGTTGCGGACGGCCGCGTCGAGGGTGAGCGCGCTGCCGGCGAGCACGCCCTGCTCGTTGCGGACCGCGCCCTCGCGGACCTCCACGGGGACGCCGGCGATGGCGTACTCGCCCTCCTCGCGCGCGGAGGCCTCGGTGGCGTCGGTGACCAGCACGACCCGGCCGCGGGCCGCGGCCCAGACCAGCCGGACGACGTCGTCGGCGAGGTGGTGGCCGTCCACGATGATCTGCACGGTGACGTCGGGTCGGGTCAGCGCCACCCCCGGCAGCCCCGGGTCCCGGTGCCGCAGCGGGCTCATCGCGTTGAACAGGTGGGTGCAGGTGCGGGCGCCCGCGTCGAACCCCGCGTGCGCCTCGGCGGCGGTGGCGTCGGAGTGGCCGAGCGAGACGAGCACCCCGTCGGCGCTGAGCTTGGCCACCAGGTCGAGAGCGCCGGGCAGCTCGGGGGCGAGGGTCACGGCCACCACCGGGGCGAGGGCGCGCCAGGCGTCCAGGGAGTCGAGGTGCGGGTCGCGGCGGTGCTCGGGCGGGTGGGTCCCGAGCCGCTCGGGACTCAGGAACGGCCCCTCGAGGTGCACGCCGAGCGGCTGCGCCCCCGGCGTACCGGAACGGGGGGCGCGGTGCAGGGCCTCGCGCAGCACGCCCAGCGCGCGCCGGGTGCCGCTGTCGGGGGCGGTGATCAGGGTGGGCAGCCACGACGTGACGCCGAACCCGGTCAGGGCCGTGGAGATCCGCTCGATGCCGTCGACGTCGGCGGCCATCACGTCGACCTCGGCGAAGCCGTTGACCTGGAGGTCGAGGAAGCCGGGGGCGGCGATCCGGCCGCCGGCTGCCGGCGGCAGCCCGAGCCGGGAGACCGTGTCGCCGTCGACCTCGACGTCGCCGGGCCGGAGGACGCCGTCGACCAGGGCGGCCGAGACGCCGAGCCGTCGGGTGCTCATGCGGTCCGCTCCTCTGCTGGGGTGGGGATCACGAGCCGGGTCGGCGCCGCGACCGGGGTGGGCAGGACGAGGGGCGCGTCGCCGGGGCTGATCCGGCCGAGCACGCGGGGTGGTCGGGTGCCCGCCGGGGCGGTGCTGACCGGTACGCCGTGCCAGGTGAGGAAGCCGAGCAGCGCCCAGAGCACGACCTCCTTGCCGTCGACCGGCAGCCCGAGCTCGTCGCTGGTGCGCAGCGGCACGTCGAGCCGTTCGGCGAGGGCGGCCATCAGCACCGGGTTGCGGGTCCCGCCGCCGGAGGCGACCACGTCGACGGGCCGGTGCGGGCGCACCGCGTCGGCGACGGTCGTCGCGGTCAGCGCCACCAGGGTGGCCAGGACGTCGTCCCAGGCCGGGTGGCCGTGCTCGGCGAGCAGGCCGTCGAGGTAGGCCGCCGAGAAGGTCTCCCGGCCGGTCGACACGGGCGGGGCGAGCGCGTAGTGGGGGTGCGCGAGCAGCGCGTCGAGCAGCCCGGGGACGACCTGGCCGCGGGCGGCCATCGCGCCGTCGACGTCGCAGGAGAGCCGGCCGTCGCTGGCCCGGGCGGCCGCCACGTCGAGCAGGCAGTTGGCCGGTCCGGTGTCCCAGGCGAGGGTGCCGCCGTCGGGGGCCACCACGCTGACGTTGGCGATGCCGCCGAGGTTGAGCGCGACCCGGGGGCCGGTGCCGCCGGCCAGCCACAGCGCGTCGAGGACGGCGGCCAGCGGGGCGCCGTGGCCGCCCGCCGCGACGTCGCGGGTGCGCAGGTCGGACACGACCGGCAGCCCGGTCGCCTCGACGACCCAGGCGGGCTGGCCGAGCTGGAGGGTGCCCAGGCACCGGTCGCCGTCCACCTCGTGGTGCACGGTCTGGCCCGGGGAGACCACGAGGGCCGGGGTGCCCGGGGCGCGGGCGACGGCAGCGGCCGCCACGGCGCCGACCGCCTGGCCGACCTCCGTGTCGAGCGCGGCCAGCTCGCGGGCGGTGGTGGTCGCGGGGGGCAGTACGGCGAGCAGCCGCTCGGCGAGCCCGGCCGGCCACGGCTCGGTCCAGGTGTCGAGGACGCGGGCCGCCACCGCGTCCCCGTCGACGGCGAGGTCGACCACGCCGACGTCGAGGCCGTCGGCGGAGGTGCCCGAGGCGACCGCGACCACGATCATGTCGGGTCTCCGGGGCCGCCGAGCGCGGCGAGCGCCGGCCGGACCCTGTCGTCGTGCGCGGCCAGCGCGGCGACGGCGTCGTCGACGGACACCCCCGCGAGCAGGGCGACCAGGGCGGGCTTGGTGCGCCAGCCGGAGGCCTCCAGGGCGGCGACCGCGGTGGCGTCGTCCGCACCGGTGGCCTCGCGCAGGATGCGACGAGCGCGCAACCGGAGCTTCTCGTTGGAGGCGAGGACGTCGACCATCCAGGCGCCGTAGGTCTTGCCGTGGGCCACCATCGCACCGGTCGAGATGACGTTGAGGGCGATCTTCTGGGCGGTGCCGGACTTGAGCCGGGTCGACCCGGACAGCACCTCGGGGCCGGTGTTCAGCTCGACCGCGACGTCGGCGGCGGCGGCCACCACGCTGCCGGGGTTGTTCACGACCGCGACGGTGGCGGCGCCGGCCCGGTGGGCGGCCCGGAGGGCGGTCAGCACGTAGGGGGTGCGCCCGGACGCGGTGATGCCGACCACGAGGTCGTCGGGTCCGGGCTGCAGCGCGAGCAGGTCCTTCTCCCCCGCGTCGGCGTCGTCCTCCGCACCCTCGATGGCGGTGCGGTCGGCGTCGCGTCCTCCCGCGAGCACCGCCACCACGCGCTCGGGCGGGGTGCCGAAGGTGGGCGGGCACTCCGCGGCGTCGAGCGCCGCGAGACGGCCCGGGGTGCCGGCGCCGACGTACAGCAGCCGTCCGCCGCGGTTCAGCGCCTCGCCGGCGAGGCGGACGGCCTCGGTGAGAGCGGGTGCCGCGGCCGCCAGGGCGGCGGGCACGGTCGCCTCGGCCTCGAGCAGCACCTCGACGACGTCGCCGGGGCTGCGGCGGTCGAGGTCGGCGAGGTCGGCCCGGACCTGCTCGGTGGCGAGCCCGTCGACGTCGTTGGTGCCCGCCTCGGGGCGAAGTCCGGCAGCGGCGACCCGGACGACGGCGGACTCGTGCGGGAGGTCGGTGCGAGCGGCGAGCAGGAGCGCGCCCTCGACGGGAGTGCCGGGGTCGGCGTGCAGGCTCAGGTCGCCGGGCAGCAGGGCGGTGAACAGCTCGCGCAGGTCCGGCACCGTGGCCAACCCGCCGACGACGGCGACCCGGTCGGTGCCCGCGGCGCGGGCGGCCGCTGTGGCGAGCTCGACCCAGTGCCGGGCGGCCTGGCCGAGGATCGACCGGGCGACCGCGTCGCCGCTGCCGGCCGCGGCGACCACGTCGGGGGTGAAGGAGGCGGTGGTGCTCGCGGCGCTGCCGGACGCGTGGAGGCGGCGCGGGAGCAGGTCGAGGTCGCCGAACCGGGCGACCGCCGCCGCGGCGAGGGTGGTCTCGGGGGCGCGGCCCTCGCGGGCGGCCAGGACGGCGCGCAGCGCCTCGCGGCCGACCCAGGCGCCGCTGCCCTCGTCGCCGAGCCAGGGGCCCCAGCCGTCCACCTGGGTGCGGCGGCCGGTGCCGTCGACCGCCAGCGCGACCGAGCCGGTGCCGACGGCGAGCACGGTGCCGGCCTGCCCGGCGAGGGCCCCCGCGTGGGCGGTCACCGAGTCGGAGGCGACGCCCACGGCGGTGCCGGGCAGGCTGCGGGCGAGCCGGTCGGCGAGGTCGCGGGCCTGCTCGGGCGCGGCCTCCGCACCGGCCGCGCCGACCACCAGGGAGTCGGGCGCCGTGCCGTCGGCGAGCACCCGGTCGAGCACGTGCCGGACGGCCTCCTCGGCGCGGTCGACTCCCCCGGGGTCGGCCAGGCCGGGCGCGCCGGGCCCCTCGGCGTCGGCGCGCCGACCGCCCTCGTCGAGGACGGCGCGGCAGCCGGTCTTGCCGAGGTCGACTCCGACGTGGGTCATGGGGTGCCCTCTCCGAGCAGTACGTCGGCGGCGGCGACCGCGGTGGCGGCGCCGGTGCCGTGGGTGTGGACGGTGCGGGTGCCGGGGTCGTCGGCGCGCCGGAGCCCGCCGTAGACGACGACGGCGTCGGGCGCGGCGGACAGGACGGCCCCCGCCAGCGCAGCGGTGCGGCGGCCGTCGGCGCCCTCGGCCACCACGGCGACCGGACGGCCGCCGGCGGCGCGCGCCTCAGCGGCTGCGCGTTGCTCGTCGGCCACCTCGACGTAGGTCCAGCCGGGACGGCGGCGTTGCAGCTCGGCGAGCAGGGCGGAGGGCTTGTGCCCGGCGGCGTAGCCGGTCACCGGGCGCGGCACGATCACCAGCGCGTCGCCGTCGACCCGGACGTCGCCGGTCACGGTGAGCGCGCGCCTGGCCACCGCGGCCCCTTGGACGAGCATGGCGTCGCGGTCACCGGCCTCGTCGGGACCGTCCGGGTCGGCCCGGTCGAGCGCGGCGACCCGGCGGGACGCCTCCTCGAGCCGGGCCAGCGGCAGGGTGCCGTCGTCGACCGCGGCGACGACGGCGTCGACGATCTCCTCGAGGACGGCCTCCTCGTCGTAGCCGTCGGGGAAGACCGGGTTGCCGACGCAGAGCAGGTCGACCCCGGCGGCGAGCGCGCGGACCGCTCCCCCGGCGCGGCCGACCCCGTCGGCGATGGCGCGCATGTCGAGGGCGTCGCTGACCACGACCCCGTCGAAGCCGAGCTCCTCGCGGAGGATGCGGAGCACCGGGGCGCTGAGGGTGGCCGGCTCGGCGTCGAGGCGGCGGACCACGACGTGCGCGGTCATCACGCTGGGCACCCCGGCGGCCACCGCGGCGGCGAACGGGGGCAGGTCGCGGGCGCGCCAGGTGGCCTCGTCGACGTCGACGACGGGCAGGCCGACGTGCGAGTCGGTGCGGGTGGCCCCGTGCCCCGGGAAGTGCTTGGCGCAGGCCGTCACGCCCGCGTCCTGGAGGCCGCGCACGAACGCGACGCCGTGCCGGGCGACGAGGTCGGGCGTGGCCCCGAAGGACCGCACCCCGATGACGGGGTTGTCGGGCTCGGAGTTCACGTCGAGCACCGGCGCGAGCACCAGGTCGACCCCGGCGGCGCGGGCCTGCCGGCCGAGGCCGCGCGCCACCGCGCGGGTGGCGTCGACGTCGTCGAGGGCGCCGAGGGTGGCGGCTCCGGGCCACGGGTGACCCCAGCCCGGCGTCGAGCCGGGTGACCGAGCCGCCCTCCTCGTCGGACGCGACGAGCACGTCGGGTCGTTCGGTGCGCAGTGCGCGCGTGAGCGCCCGCAGCTGGTCGGGCCCCTCGACGTTCTGCCCGAAGAGACAGACGCCGGCCATCCCCTCGGCCAGGGTGCGGCGCACCCACGGCGGCGGCGTGGTGCCGGTGAAGCCGGGCAGCAGCACCGAGAGCGCGAGCGCCCGGGTGGTCGGGGAGCTCATCCCTTCACCGCCCCGGCGACCAGGCCGTCGCTGAGCCGGCGCTGGACGATGATGAAGAAGATCATCACCGGCAGCGTGATCAGCGTGGAGCCCGCCATCACCGCGCCCCAGTTGGTGCCGTACTGGGTGAAGAACTGTCGCAGCCCGGCCGCGACGGTGTAGGAGGACTGGTCGTTGAGGAACGTGATCGCGAAGACGAACTCGTTCCACGCCGTGATGAAGGAGAAGACGCTGGTCGCGACCAGGCCCGGGGCCACCAGCGGGAAGAGCACCGACCAGAACATCCGCGGCCAGGAGGCGCCGTCGACGTACGCCGCCTCCTCGAGCTCGCGCGGCACCGCCGAGACGAACCCGCGCAGCGTCCAGATGGCGAAGGGCAGGCTGAACGCGACGTAGACGACGACCAGGCCGAACAGGTGGTTGAGCATGCCGAGGGTCTTGGCCTGGATGAACAGCGGGATCACCATCGCCTCGAGCGGCACCATCTGCACGATCAGCACCATCACCAGCACCGAGGTGCGGAAGCGGAACTTGAAGCGCGAGACCGCCACCGAGGCCAGCAGCGCCAGGGCGCCGGAGATCACCACGGTCGCCAGCGCCACCAGCAGGGAGTTGCGCAGGTAGGTGACGAAGTTGCCCTCGTCGAGCACGAACGCGAAGTTGTCGAGGGTGAGGTCGGCGGGGATCAGCGACCGGGAGCCGGCGTTGGCCCGGGCGTCGAAGGCCGTCTTGAGCATGATCAGCACCGGGCCGAGGCTGAAGCCCAGGACGGCCAGGAAGCCGACGGCGAGCCAGAACCGCGAGGACAGCGAGCGGGCGGCGGTCTGCACTAGAGCTCCTCCTGCTTGAACAGGGTGCGCAGGTAGACCATCGTGATCACCAGCAGCAGCAGCGTCAGCAGCACCGCGATCGCGGCGCCGAGGCCGTAGCGGTTCTGCGAGATGGCGGTGATGTAGGACCAGGTGCCGAGGTTGAGCACCTCGCGGTTGGTGCCCGCGCCGCCCGGCATCAGGTAGATCTGCGTGAACACCTTGAAGTCCCAGATCGTCGACAGGATCGTGACGACCGCGAACACCGGCTTGAGCACCGGCACGGTGATGTAGCGGAACCGCCGCACCGGTCCGGCCCCGTCGAGCGCGGCGGCCTCCAGCATCTCCTTCGGCACCGTCATCAGGCCGGCGAGCACGGTGACCGCGACGAACGGGAAGCCGTGGTGGACGACGTTGGCGGTGGCGATCGCGTAGAACGGCAGCCGCTCGGTGAACCAGTTGGTGGTCTCGGGGTCCACCAGCCCCCACGCCCCGAGCGTCTGCATCACGAAGCCGTCGCGGGCGTCGAACAGGAAGACCCAGACGTAGGTGCCGGTCACCGCGGGCATCGCCCAGGCCACCATGATCGCGCTGGTCAGCACGCCGCGCGCCCAGCCGCCGAGCCGGGCCAGGAGCAGCGCGACCGCGGTGCCGACGGCCACGGTCAGGAAGACGTTGACGAAGGCGAAGACGGCGGTGTTGGGCAGCGCCACCTTCCACAGCAGCGGGTCGGTGAGGACCTCGCGGAAGTTCTCCAGCCCGACCCAGGTGGACTCGCCGGTGACCAGCTCGCGGAGCCCGAAGTCCTGGAAGGCCAGCACGCCCACCCGGATCAGCGGGTAGATCAGCAGCCCGCCGAGCACGGCGAGCGCCGGCGCCTGCAGCAGCCACGGCAGCCAGCCGGGCGTGAGGCCGCCGCCCCGCCGCGACCGGCGTGCCGGTCGCGGCGGGGGGACGGCCGGCGGGGCCTCGACGGAGGCCGGCGCGGGCTGGACCCGGGGTGGGGTGGTGGTCATCCGTGGACGGGTCAGCCGCGGCTGAAGATCTCGTCCATCTCCTGGGCGGCCTGCGCCGAGGCGTCGGCCACCGAGGAGTCACCGGACAGGATCGACTGGAGCATCGCGGCGACGGTCTTCTTGCCCTGCACCTGGCCGTACAGCGGGGTCACCGGGAGGCTGGCGCCGCCCTCGACCATCTGCGTGGCGAACGGCGCGACGACCGGGTCGTCGGCCTCCTGCACCTCGTTGAGCAGCGTCTCGGTGCCGGGGAAGAAGCCGGACTGCTGGCTCCACTTCTCGGCGAGGTCGCCGGTCGACATCAGCTTGACCAGCGCCCAGGCGAGGTCCTTGTTCTCGGCGGTCTCGAAGACCGAGAGGTGCGAGCCGCCGAGGAAGGACGGCGACACGCCGCCGTCGGGGCCCGGGATCGGGAAGGCGCCGATCTTGCCCTCGAGGTCGGGGTTGGCCTCGGTGAGCGCACCCGGGGTCCAGGACCCGGCGATCATCATCGCCACGTCGCCGCGGCTGAAGGCGTCGGAGAGGTCGGCCTCGTCCCACGTGGTCGCCGCCGGGCTCGAGAAGCCGTGCTTCTTGGCGAGGTCGGTGTAGAAGGTGATGCCCTCCTGCGCCTCGGGCGAGTCGATCGTGCTGGTCCAGCTGTCGCCGTCCTGCTGGGCGATGTCGCCGTCGTTGCCCCAGATGAACGGGTAGACGCCGTACTCGCTGTCGCCCGCGACCGGGAAGGTGAGCAGGTCGGGGTCGGACTTCTCGATCTGCTCGCCCACCTCGACCAGCTCGTCCCACGAGGTCGGCGGCTGGACGCCGGCCTTCTCGAAGACGTCGGTGCGGTAGACGACCGAGCGGACGCCGGCGTACCAGGGCATGCCGTAGAGGCCCTCGTCGACGGTGCCGGCCTCGACCAGGCCGGGGACGAGGTCGCTCTCCAGGTCGGCCTCGGACACGACGTCGGTGAGGTCGGTGAGCGCGCCGGCGTCGGCGAACTCGGGGGTCCAGGTGGTGCCGACCTCGGCCACGTCGGGCGTGGTGCCGCCGGCGATGGAGTTCACGAACTTGTCGTGGGCCTCGGCCCAGGGCACGAACTGCACGTCGAGCGTCGCGCCGGTCTCCTCCTCGAAGGCGGCGCTGAGGTCGTCGACGTAGGGACCCGCGTCGGGGTTGGTGCCCTCCATGATCCAGACGGTGAGCTTCTCACCGTCGGCCGAGACGTCACCCTCGGCGTCCGTGATCTCGCTCGAGCTGCCCGAGCCGCCGCCGCAGGCCGCCGTCAGCAGCGCGAGCGTCGCCACCCCGACCGCGAGCGAGGCGCTCCTCCTGGTCCGTGCCGGACCGATCCCGCACACCCTCATGAACTCCACCCTTTCGTCGTGCGCGCCCGAGACCCGAGCACGTGTGAACCATAGGTCTAGACCTATGGTCGATTCTTGCCACGGCGTCGCGCCCGCGTCAAGACCCCGGAGCCACCGCGTCCGACGGATCGCCGCTACTGGGCCGGGTCGGGCGGGAAGATGTCGACCACGATCCGGTAACGGTCGCCGCGGTAGGTCGACCGGACGAACTCGGCGACCCCACCGCTGCGCACCCGGGAGGTGCGCTCGAACAGGAACACCGGCGACCCGGGGTCGACCCCGAGCAGCGCCGCCTCCTCCGCCCCGACCAGGGCGGGCTCGACGGTCTGGGTGCCGGAGACGACCGGGTCGTCGTAGCGGTCGGCGAGCAGGTCGTAGAACGACGTGCCCTCGAGGTCCGCCCCGGTCAGCCCGGGCGCCACCGTCGCCGGCACGTGCAGGTCCTCGAGCGCCATCGGCTCGTCGTCGGCCAGCCGCAGCCGGCGGACGAACAGCACGTCGGTCTGCGGGGGCACGTCGAGCAGCCCGGCCAGCATCATCCCGGCCGGGAACCGGCGCGCCTCGATGGTGCGGCTGCCGGGCCGCAGGCCGCGGGCCCGCATGTCGGCGGAGAACGAGGTGGCCGCCAGCCGCTGGGTGACCTTGGCGCCCGCGACGAACGTGCCGGCACCTCGGCGGCGGATCAGCCGCTCGTCCTCGACGAGCACGTCCACGGCGCGACGCAGCGTCATCCGGGCCACGCCCAGCTCGCGGGCGAGGTCACGCTCGGCCGGCAGCGGCTCCCCCGGCACCAGCCCGGCGATCAGCGACTCGAGCCGCTCGCGCACGTGCTGCTGCTTGGTCGGGGCCGGCCCCGGGTCCACGGTGGTCATGGACCATTGGTACAACATCGGGGCTCGGGGCGCCAGCGACGCCCCGAGCGCGAGACGGCCACCCGGCTCACCGCACCGAGACCGTGCGACCCGGACGGCTCTCCCGGTAGGCCCGGTCGAGCGCCGTCACGACGTAGCTCACCCGGCCGTCGGGCGCGGTGGTGTCGAGGAACGTCTCGCCACGCACGGTGCCGACCAGGTGGGTGGCGTCGGCGGTGTCGCAGCGGGAGACCCGTCGGCCCTCCACCCGGTAGACGGCGTACGACGTCCCGGTGCCGCGCCAGGACAGCTCGACGCCGTCGGCGGTGCGGTCGGCGTCGAGCCGGGTGACGGGGCGCGGCGCGTGGCCGGGCACCCCCTCGGTCACCGGCAGCAGGGCCGGGTGGGCGTAGTGCTCGGCCTGGAGGAGGTCGAAGTGGTCGAGGCGGTCGGCCCGGACGTCCTTGGCGGAGAAGTAGATGTCGCCGTCGACCTCGGGGTGGTCGCGGTTGAGGGTGAGGTGCTTGCTCATCTCCCCCGGGTCCATCCACTGCGGCGCCTGGGTGGAGGTGCCGACCTTGTAGGTCGCCTGGCCGATGTAGAGCTGCACGTCGGTGCCGGCGACCTGGTCGGACCACCAGGGCACGAGCACGCCGTAGTCGGCAGGCGCGAAGCCGATGTTCCAGTAGACCTGGGGCGCGACGTAGTCGAGCCACTCCTCGCGCACCCACCTGCGGGTGTCGGCGTAGAGGTCGTCGTAGGTCTGCGCGCCCGCGGTGGTGGCGGACCCTTCGGGATCGGTGCCGGCGTTGCGCCAGACCGCGAACGGGCTGACCCCGAACTTCACCCACGGCTTGGCGGCGTGGATGCGCTCGTCGAGCTCACTGACCAGCAGGTCGGTGTTGTTGCGCCGCCAGTCGGCGCGGCCCTGCGACGTGGCGGGGAAGTCGCCGCCGTACGTCGCGAAGGTGGCGTCGTCGGCGAAGGACTGGCCGGCCACCGGGTAGGGGTAGAAGTAGTCGTCGAAGTGCACGCCGTCGACGTCGTACTCCTCGACCACCTCGAGGATCACGTCCTCGGTCAGCCTGCGCACCTGCGGCAGGCCCGGGTCGTAGTAGAGCTTGCCGCCGTAGGCGATCACCCAGTCGGGGTGCTGGGCCGCGGGGCTGTCGGGGGCGAGCTGGCTGCGGTCGGTGTTCATCGACACGCGGTAGGGGTTGAACCAGGCGTGGAACTCGAGGTTGCGCTCGTGGGCCTCCTCGACCGCGAAGGCGAGCGGGTCGTAGCCGGGGTCACCGTCGGGCGTGCCGGTCAGGTAGCGCGACCACGGCTCCAGGTCGGAGGGCCAGAAGGTGTCGGCCGTCGGCCGGACCTGGACGACCACGGAGTTGAGGCCGCGGTCGACCGCCTGGTCGTACCAGCCCTCGAGCTCGGCCTGCTGCTGGGCCGGGGTCAGCCCCGGCCGGGAGGGCCAGTCGATGTTGACGACGCTGGCGATCCAGTCGCCGCGCATCTGCCGCTTGGGCGCGTCGTCCGCGACCGGGCAGCCGGCGGTGCGGCCGCCCGCGCCGGCGGGGGCACCCGCGGCGGTCGAGGTCCCCGGCGCGACCAGGGCGGCGCTGAGGAGGAGGGGGACGACGGACACCGCGCACAGCCGGGACGGCCGCATATGCTCACACTCCCGAGATTGAGTGAACCATTGGACTAGACCAAACTCTCGCGGTGGTCCGCTCCCCTGTCAACGGTTTCCGTGGCCCGGGTTCGCGGGGAGCACGGCGGGAGTGGCCGGTCAGCCGATCGTGAACGCCTGCACGAACCGGCTCAGGCTGAGCACGGCGATCACCGTGGTCAGCCAGCTCGTCCAGTGCACGAAGTAGTCGCGCCGGAACCGCACCAGGGCGACCACCACGAGCACGACGACGACGGCCCGGCAGGCGAGCTCGGCACCGAGGACCAGCGCGTTGCCGTCGAGGAACGACAGCACCAGGGCACCGAGAACGGCGGCGAAGACCAGGTTGTTGAAGCGCTCGACCTCGGCGCGGCTCTGCTCGGACACCGGGCCAGGCTAGCCGGGACCCCGGCGGCGGCCGTGCGTCAGCCGGCCTCGCTGAAGGTGCGGCGGTACTGCTGGGGGCTGACCGACCGGGCCCGGGTGAAGTGGTGCCGCAGGGTGGCTGCGTTGCCGAAGCCGACCTCGGAGGCGATCCAGTCGACCGAGCGGTCCGTGGTCTCGAGGAGCTCCTCGGCGCGCATCACCCGCCGGCTGGTGATCCACGCGTGCGGGGTGGTGCCGGTCTCGGCCCGGAAGCGGCGCGCGAAGGTGCGTGGCGACATGGCGGCCCGGCGGGCGAGGTCGTCGACGGCGTGGTCCTCGTGGAGGTTCTCGGTGATCCAGCCGAGCAGTGGGCCGAGCGTCTCGGCGTCGCAGACCGGCACCGGGGTGCGGACGAACTGCGCCTGGCCGCCGTCACGGTGCGGCGGCACGACCATCCGGCGGGCCGTGGTCGCGGCCACGCGGGCGCCGAACACCCTGCGGAGCAGGTGCAGGGCCGCGTCGAGGCCCGCGGCCGAGCCGGCGCCGGTGAGGACGTGGCCGTCCTCGACGTAGAGCACGTCGGGGTCGAGCCTGGCCTCGGGGTAGAGCGCGGCGAACTCGTCGGCGTAGCGCCAGTGGGTGGTGCACGAGCGGCCGTCGAGGAGGCCGGCCTCGCCCAGCAGGAAGGCGCCGGTGCAGTGCGCGAAGATCGTGGCCCCGCGCGCGGCGGCGGCCCGGACGGCTTCGATGGCGGCCGGCGAGTTCTCGACGTACTCACGCTTGGGGACGATGCAGACCAGGTCGGCGTCCTCGACCGCCTCCAGCCCGTGCTCCACGACGATGTCGTAGCCGGTCGCGCCGCGGACCCGGCCGGGCTCGGGGGTGCAGACGGTGAAGTCGAACGTGCGGGCAGTCGTCCTCGCGGATGGTCGGGCTCACCCCACACCTCGCAGATCGAGCCGAGCCCGAACGGCTCGACGCCTTCCTGGACGATGCGCGACGACCTTGCGCATGACCACAGCCTGGCACGAGGTTGGCAGAAAATCAATGCACTACGGCATATCTGCCACTGGTGGCAGGATCTAACTCGGCGCAGGATTACTGCCATGACCACCGTGATCCTGATCCTCGCTCTGGCCGCCGTCGTCGCGCTGATCCGCGTCGCCTGGTGGGCCCTCGTCGACAACGACGGCTACGGCCGCCCCGACCGCGCGCGCACCGCGCCGCGCAGCCACGTCCCCGACTCCTTCGACCCCCGCTCGCGGTTCGCCTGAGCCACGACGCACGAGGGCCCGGACACCTGCTCGGTGTCCGGGCCCTGTCACGGTCGGGTCGCCCCGTCCGGAGGTCAGCGGTCCAGCAGGGCCAGGCTGAGGCTCGGGACGTACGTCACGAAGAGCAGCCCGACGAGCAGCACGGCCGCGCTCGGCAGGGCCGCCCGGGCCACCCGCAGGACGCTCATCCCCGACAGACCGCTCGCCACGAACAGGTTGAGCCCCAGCGGTGGCGTGACCATCCCGATCTCCAGGTTCATCACCATGATGATGCCGAGGTGGATCGGGTCGATCCCCAGCTCGAGCGCGATCGGGAGCAGGATCGGCGCCAGGATGAGGATCGCGCTGGACGTCTCCATGAAGCAGCCGGCGATCAGCAGGATCACCGTGACCATCAGCAGGAAGGTCCACGGCGCCAGGTCGAGCGCCAGCAGCGCCTCGGCGACGTCGTTGGGGATCCGCTCCGAGGTCAGCACGAACGAGAACAGGATCCCGTTGGCGATGATGAACATGACCATCGCCGACGTACGCGCCGACGCCAGCAGGATGTCGCCGAGGTCCTTCACGCCGATCTCGCGGTAGACGAGCAGCGAGATGAGGAGCGCGTAGAACACCGCCATCGCGGCGGCCTCGGTCGGGGTGAAGAAACCGCCGTAGATCCCGCCCAGGACCAGCAACGGGAGGACAAGGCTCAGGCCGGCGTCGCGGAACGCACGGACCTTCTCCTGCCGGGTCATCTGCACGGCGTGCTCGCCCGTCCCGTAACCACGCCGCCGCGAGATCACGATCACCATCACCATCAGCATCGCGCCCGCGACCAGGCCCGGGACGACGCCGGCGATGAACAGGTCCCCGATGGACTGCTCGGTGGCGATGCCGTAGACGATCAACGGGATCGAGGGCGGGATCAGGATGCCCAGCGACCCCGACGTCGCGATCAGACCGGTGGAGAAGTCCCGGCCGTAGCCGCTGCGGATCATCGCCGGGATCAGCAGGGTGCCGACCGCGACCACGGTGGCCGGGCTCGAGCCCGAGATCGCCGCGAAGAACACGCACGACATCACGGCTGTCATCGCGAGCCCGCCGCGGAAGTTGCCCACCACGGCCACCCCGGCCGTCGTCAGCCTCTCGCTGATCCCACCCCGGCTCATGATGGTCGCGGCCAGGACGAAGAACGGGATCGCCATCAACGGGAAGGTGTTGAGCGCGTTGAAGAGCGTCTCGGGGATCTGCGTGAGCGGGATCGTCGTGAAGTAGTAGAAGTAGCTGAACGTCGAGAGGCCCAGCGCCACCGCCACCGGAGCGGACGAGAACAGCAGCGCGAACAGCATCACGACCAGCGCAACGGCGGCCTCACTCATCGGATGCCCCCTTCGCCGGACGACCCCGTCCCTCGTCAGGCAGGTCGAGGGACTCGCCCCCCTCGGCCTCGAGCAGCGTCCGGGCGGCGTGCGGGTAGGGGTCGAGCCCGCGGAACAGCCGGACGAGCACCTCGAGCGAGCGCACGAACATCAGCGTGAAGCCGATCGGCAGGGGCAGGGTCACCACCCACAGCGGCAGACCGAGCGCCGGGGTCACCGTGTCCCGGGTCTGCGGCTCGAAGATCAGGATCCACGCGAAGGCGCCGACCACGCCGAAGTAGGTCAACGACACCAGCGTCGCGATCATGGCCATCACGCGCTTGCCACGCTCCTTGAGGAACACGGCGATCACGTCGACGTTGACGTGCTCGTTGTGGCGCAGCGTGATCACCGCGCCGAGGAAGGTCGAGCAGATGACCAGGTAGATGATCGCCTCCTCGGACCAGAAGAGGAGCTCGTTGAAGAACGTCCGGAGCAGGACGGCCAGGATCGCGATGAGGGCGGCGGCGGCCAGGGAGCCTGCGGCCAGCACGTTCTCCACCTTGGTCAGCACGGAGTCGAGTCGGGACATGGGACCTCCAGGGGCCGGGGGCGGCCGCGACGGACCGCCCCCCTTGCGTCGGGTGGTGGGCTACTGCCGCTGGGCGAGCAGCTCGTCGACCAGGTCCTGGCCGATCACGTCGGCGTACTGGTTCCACACCGCGGGCACGACCGTGTCCTCGAACGCCTGGCGCTGCTCGGGCGTCAGCTCGGTGATCTTGGTGCCGCCCGCGTCGAGGATGGCCTGCTTGGCCTCCTCGTTGAGGTCGGCGGCGATCTCACGGTTGTAGGCCGCGGCCTCGTCGGCGGCAGAAGTGACGCAGTCCTGGAGGTCGGCCGGCAGCGACTCGAAGAACTCGTTGTTGATGGTGTGCACGTAGCCGATGTAGCCGTGGTCGGACTCGGTGATGTGCTTCTGCACCGTGTGCATGTTCTGGGACTCGATGTTGGAGTAGGGGTTCTCCTGCCCGTCGATCACGCCCTGCTGGAGGGCGTTGTAGACCTCCGCGAAGGCCAGCGGCGTGGTCTGCGCGTCCCACTTGGCGAACTGCGCCTGGAGCACGTCGGACGGCTGGATGCGGAACCGGAGACCGCTGAGGTCCGAGGGCTGGGTCATCTCGTCGTTGGAGGACAGCTGCTTGAGCCCGTTGTCCCACAGCCCCAGCACCTTCACGTTGCGGTCGGCGAGCTGCGGGTTCTCGTAGATCGCCTTCCCGGCGGCCGAGTCCGGCGACACGATCTCGGGGATGTCCTCGACCGAGTCGAACAGGAACGGCAGGTCGAGCACCTGGAGCTGGGGCGCGATGGTGGTGAACTTCGCGCTCGACGGCGCGAGCATCTGCACGGCGCCGGACTGGAGCGCCTGGAGCTCGTCCTCGTCGCCGTAGAGCTCGGAGTTGGGGTAGATCTCGACGGTCATCTGGTCGCCGCAGCCCTCGTCGACGAGCTCGGCGAACTTCTCCGCCGCCTGCCCCTTGGGGGTGTCGGGGGTGACCACGTGCGAGAACTTGATCGTGTACTGGTCGTCACCTCCCCCGCCGGCCTCGCTCCGCGCGCCACCGCACGCCGATGCGCCCACCGCCAGAGTCAGTACCGCCGCGGCCCCGAGAAGGGTCCTGCCCGGTCGTTCGTTGCGCATTGCGCTCATTCCTCTCGTGTTGCGTTGTGGTCGTGCTCGCTGCGTGAGTCGGTCGGTCCGGCCGTGGCGACGCCGGTGTCACCGGGAGATGCTGCGCCGGAGCTTGACCCGGTAGGAGTAGTGCTCGGGGAGGAACTCGCTCTGGGCGAGCTCCACCGGGGTGCCGTCGGCGTCGAAGTAGGTCCGCTCGATGCGCAGCAGCGGGAGGCCGGGAGGGCAGCCGAGCTGCTCCACCGCCAGGGGCGAGGCCGGCGAGACGGTGATGCTCTGCTCGGCCTCCGCGATCGGCCTCTCCAGCCGGGTGTCCAGCAGCCCGATCACGGTGACCCGGCTCGTGACGGAGGGCTCGAGGACCTCGGGCACCTCGGCCAGCACCTTCCCCACCGCCGGCGGGAGGTGCACCGTGGTCAGGCAGAACGCCACCCCTTCGTGCACCCGGCGGAACACGACGGTCCAGACGAGGTCCTCCTCGAGCCGGAGGCGGCCCGCCGCGCCGACGTCGACCTGCCGCCGCAGCGGGCGCACCAGGTCGAACTCCGTGTCGACGGAGAGGCCCATCAGGTCGTCGATCGAGCCGAACTGACGCAGGTACTGCCCGGCGTGCTCGGCCACGAAGGTGCCCCGGCCGGGCACCCGGTAGACCAGCCCGTCGGCCACCAGCTCCTGGAACGCCCGTCGCACCGTCTGCCGGCTGAGCCCGTGCGTGCGGGCCAGCTCGGCCTCCGTGGGAAGGCGGCCCTCCGGGAAGTCCTTGGCGACGATCCCGGCCCGCAGCTCGGCGGCCAGCGTGCGGTAGGCGGCCTCACTCCGGGCGACCGGGGCGGAGGGAGCCATGGGACCTCGCTGATGCTCGACGGCGCGCGGCCCGCCACCTGCGCCGGAGTTTGCTCCGAGATGGCAAGACATTTGCGCGATTGGTACGGCCATATTAGGAACGACGCATACGTGTGTCAACGGTCACACCCGGGGGGCGGCGGACCGGCGGGGGCCTCCCTCAGGCGGGCGCGCCCTCGGTCATCAGGCCGGCGCCGCGGTCGAGCAGGAAGTCGCGGAACGCTCGCGCCGGTGGCGGCAGCGGCCGGTCGGCCAGCCAGCACACCCCGATGACCCGTTCGGCGGCCGGGCGGGCGACGCGCACCTCCGCGACGCCGGCCACCGTGGCCGCACCCTGCCGGGGCAGCAGGGCGACGCCGAGCCCGGCGGCGACCAGGCCGCGGACGGTCCCCACGTCCTCCCCCTCGAACGCGAGCGCCGGCGCGAACCCGGCGTCGCCGAAGACCCGGTCGCTGATGCGGCGCAGGCCGTAGCCGCGCTTGAAGCCGATGAACGGCTCGCCGGCCACCACCCCCAGGTCCACCTCCTCGCGGTCCGCGAGCGGGTGGTCCCGCGGCACGGTGAGGCACAGCGCCTGCCGGTGCAGCGCGACCGAGGTCATCCCCGGCCCCTCGGGCAACGGCGAGGTCAGGCAGACGTCGACCTCTCCCGCACGCAGCGCTGCCACCGCGGCCTCGCTCCCCTCCTGCACGAGCTGGAAGCGGATCCCCGGGTGCGAGTGGCGGAACTCCTTGACGATCCTGGGCACGACCTCGACCCCGAGGGTGTGCAGGAAGGCCAGCGCGACCGTCCCCGACCGCGCGTCGTGGGCGCTTACGACCTCCTCCACCCCGCGCTCGAGGTCGCGCAGCGCCCGCTCCGCGGTCACGGCGAAGGCGCGCCCGGCCCGGGTCGTCTCCAGCCGCCGCCCGCGGCGTACGAACAGGGGGACGCCGAGCGTCGCCTCCAGCCGCGCGATCCGACGGCTCACCGTCGACTGCGGGACGCCCAGCTCCTCCGCGGCACGGGTCACGTGCTCGGTGCGCACCACGCTGAGGAAGTCGTCAAGCGCTGCGAGATCCCGGACGACGGAGGACTGTATGCGCTCATGCATCCGTGCATCATATGACGCCGAATCATGCATTGGACGCATCATCGGCCCACCTCCTAGCGTCGCATCATGGCCTCGCACCGACCCACCGGCGTGGCTCCGGCGCAGCTGCCCCGGCGCCCTGGACCGGTCGCGGGCCACGTCGCCGGGACCCCCGAGTTCCGCCGGATCTGCGCCGCCCTGTGGTGCGCCGGGGCCGGCACGTTCGTGCTCCTCTACGCCGTGCAGGCGCTGCTCCCCGCCTTCTCCGAGACGTTCGCGGTCTCCCCCGCGGCGTCGAGCCTGACCCTCTCGGTGAGCACCGGGGCGCTGGCCCTGGCGATCGTGCCGGTCAGCGCCGTCGCCGACTCCTGGGGGCGGACCCGGGTGATGACCGTGTCGCTCACGGCGTCCGCGCTGCTGGGGCTGGTCGCGCCGCTGGCCCCGTCCTTCGAGACCCTCCTCGTGCTCCGCACCCTGCAGGGCGTGGCCATGGCCGGCATCCCGGCGCTGGCGATGGCGCACCTCGCCCGCGAGGTGAGCCCCCGGTCGCTCGGCGACGCGATGGGGGTGCTGATCGCCGGCAACACCGTGGGCGGGCTCTCCGGCCGGCTGGTCGCGGGGGCGGTGGTCGACCTCGCGGGCTGGCGCGTCGCGCTCGCCGCCGTCGGCGTGGTGTCGCTGCTCTGCCTGGTCGGCTTCCGGCTGCTGCTCCCGCCCCGGTCGTGGCGGAGACCGGACGCGTGCCCCTCCGCACGCTCGCCGGGCACCTGCGCGACCACCTGCGCGACCCGGGCGTGCGGCGGGTCTGCCTGGTGAGCTTCCTGCTCATGTCCGCGTTCGTCACCGTCTACAACTACCTGGGGTTCCGGCTGCTCGACGCGCCGTTCGCCCTCCCCCCGACCTTCGTGGGCCTGGTCTTCGTGACCTACCTGGCCGGCACGGTCAGCTCCACGGTCGCCGGCTCGCTCGGCGACCGCTGGGGCCGCCCCGTCGTGATGCAGGGCAGCATCCTGCTCGCGCTGCTGGCCATCGCCGCGTCCCTTCCCGACGTGCTCGCGCTGGTGCTGGTCGCCCTGGTCGTCTACACGGTGGGCTTCTTCGCCGCGCACTCGGTCGCGAGCAGCTGGCTCAGCAGCCGTGCGACCACGGCGCCCGCCCAGGCGTCCGCTCTGTACCTGTTCAGCTACTACGCCGGCAGCAGCCTCGGCGGCGCGACCGGCGGCCTCGCCTACCAGGCCGCCGACTGGCCGGGCGTGGTCGGCTTCGTGGGCGTACTGCTGCTCGGCGCCCTCGGCTGCGCGGTGCTGGTCGGCCGCACGGCACCACGACCCGTCCCCCGCTCACCCACCTCGAGGAGGCCGCTGTGCCCACCGACCTGACCGGAAGATCCGTCCTCTTCGTGGGGGTCGGCGCGATGGGACGCCCGATGGCGGCCCGGCTCGCCTCGGCCGGCGCCGCCCTCCGGGTCGCCGACGCGGACCCCGACCGGGCGCGCGCGGTGGCCGGGGACCTCGGCGCGTCCTCGCTCGCCGTCGCCGGGCTGGCGTCGGCGGCCGCGACGGCCGACGACGTCGTGCTGATGCTCCCGGACAGTACGGTCGTCGAGGACGTGCTCGTGGGTCCGGCGGGACTGCTCGACGACCTCCGGCCGGGCAGCCGCGTGGTCGACATGAGCTCGTCGCGCCCCGCGAGCACCGTCGCGCTGGCCGCCCGCGCGGCGCGGGCCGCCGTCGCACTCCTCGACGCGCCGGTGTCCGGCGGGGTGGCCCGCGCCGTGACCGGGGAGCTCTCGATCATGGTCGGCGGCGACGAGGCGGCGTACGCCGATGCCCTCCCGCTGCTGGAGCCGATGGGCCGCGACGTGACCCGGGTGGGGCCTGCGGGCGCCGGTCACGCCATGAAGGCGCTGAACAACCTGCTGTCGGCGATCGGGCTCGTCGGTGCTTCCGAGGTGCTGAGCGTCGGCAAGGCGTTCGGCCTCGACCCGCGGGTGATGCTGCAGGTGCTGAACGGGTCCACCGGCCGCAACCACGCCACCGAGGTGAAGATGGAGAAGTTCGTGCTCTCCCGTGCCTTCGACTCCGGCTTCAGCCTCCAGCTGATGGTGAAGGACCTGCGGACGGCGCTGGACCTCGCCCACGAGACCGGCACCCCGGTCCCCATCGGCGCGAGCGCGCTCGAGGAGTGGACCGCCGCCCTGCGCACCCTCGACGCCGGAGCCGACCACACCGAGGTGGCGGCCTACGTCGAGGGCCGGGCCGGGACCCGGCTGACCTGACCGACCGACGACCGAGAAGAAGGAGAGACCGATGGCGACCGAGGACGAGAAGCAGACCTACATCGACGAGATGGCCCGCTCGCGCGGCTACGTGCTCGACTACCACAAGGTGATGGCCCGGCACGACTACGAGGTGCTGCAGGCCACCAACGGCCTGGTGAACGCGGCCTACCTCGAGCAGCGGACCCTGGACCGCCGCACCAAGGAGCTGATCTTCATCGTCAGCCTCACCGTGATGCGCGCCTCCCAGGGCCACATCCAGAGCCACATCCGGGTCGCCCTGGACCTGGGCGTCACCCCTCAGGAGATCCTCGAGGCGATCGAGATATCGCTGCCGGAGGCCGGGATCGTCGCGTTCCAGACCGGCTTCGAGGCGTGGCGGGCCGTGGTCGGCGCCGAGGGCCTGGAGCCGTCCGTGTCCGTGCACGAGGGCGGCGCCGGCTCCGACTGAGCGTTGACACCTTGTACGGCACTTTCTTAATATGGCCGTACATTTCTTCGGGAGGAGACGCCTCGTGCTGACCCTCGAGGGGCTGACCGTCGTCGCGCTCGAGCAGGCGGTGGCCGCCCCCTTCGCCACCCGGCAGCTGGCCGACCTCGGCGCCCGCGTGATCAAGGTCGAGCGACCCGGACCGGTGACTTCGCGCGCGGCTACGACGAGACCGTCCGGGGTCTGTCCAGCCACTTCGTCTGGCTGAACCGCTCCAAGGAGTCGGTCGCCCTCGACCTGAAGACCGACGCGGGGCGGGCGGCGGTGCAGGCCCTCGTCGCGAAGGCCGACGTGTTCGTGCAGAACCTCGCCCCCGGAGCCGCCGAGCGGCTCGGTCTCGACGCGGAGACGCTGCGGGCCGAGCATCCCCGGCTGATCCACGCGTCCATCTCCGGCTACGGGGACGGCGGGCCCTACACCACCAAGAAGGCCTACGACCTGCTCGTGCAGTGCGAGGCCGGCCTGTTGTCGGTCACCGGCTCCCCCGACGAGCCGGCCAAGGTCGGCATCTCCGTGGCCGACATCGCGGCCGGGATGTACGCCTACACCGGCATCCTCACCGCCCTCATCCGAGCGCGAGCGCACCGGCCAGGGCGCGACGGTCGCCGATCTCCATGCTCGAGGCGCTCGGCGAGTGGATGGGCTTCCCGCTCTACTACGCGGCGTACGGCGGTCGCCCGCCGGTCCGGTCCGGCGCTTCGCACGCCTCGATCGCGCCGTACGGCCCGTTCCTGTGTGCCGGCGGTGAACGCGCGTTCCTCGGCATCCAGAACGAGCGCGAGTGGGCGACGTTCTGCGCCACCGTCCTCGAGCGGCCGGAGCTGGCCGACGACCCGCGGTTCACCACCAACACGCTCCGCGTGACCCACCGCGACGAGCTGACAGCGGCGATCGAGTCGGTGTTCGCCGCGCTCCCCGCCGAAAGGGTCCTCGACCGGCTCGAGCGCGCCGGGATCGCCAACGCCCGGCTGCGGGAGGTGGCGGACCTCGCGGACCACCCGCAGCTGGCCGCGCGGGACCGGTGGCGGGAGGTCGACTCCCCCGGCGGCCCGCTGAAGGCCCTGGTCCCCCCGGCCACGCTCGACGGCGACGAGCCGGTGATGGGGCAGATCCCGACCGTCGGGCAGCACACGGCGGCCGTGCTGGCCGAGCTCGGCCTCGACGGCGGGGAGGGCGCCGCATGAGCACGGTGGCCACCCGGCTGGCCGCGTGGGCGGTCGCGCTGGCTCCCGACGAGGCCGACCAGGCGCTCGCCGAGCGGGCCCTCCGCGACACCCTCGCCGTCGGGCTCGTCGCCCGGGAGCACCGGATCCTCCGGGTGGGCGCGGCTCTCGACGAGGCGGGCCGCTGGGCAGCGGCCAGCCACGTCGTCGACTTCGACGACCTCCACATGCCCTCGACCACCCACATCAGCACCGTCTGCGTGCCGGCGGCGCTCGCCACCGACGGCGGACCCGACGCCTACCTGGCCGGCGCCGGGGTGATGGCCCGGGTGGGCACCGCGCTCGGATGGCGCCACTACTCCGCCGGCTGGCACGCCACCACCACGGCCGGCGTGTTCGGGGCGGCGGTGATCGGGGCACGGGCTCACGGGCTCGACGTCGACGGTGTCGCGCGGGCCCTGGCCCTCGCCGTGCCCGCGGCCGGCGGCGTCCAGCGGGCCTTCGGCACCGACGCCAAGTCGCTGCAGGTGGGCCTGGCCGTGGACGCCGGCCTCCGCGCCGCGGCCCTCGCCGCAGCCGGGGCGTCGGCGGACCCGGCGGCGATGGACGACTGGCTGCTGCTCGTCGGCGGCGACCCGGCCGCGGTCCGCCTCGACGGCCCGGCCGTCCCCGGCGGGCTCGCGATCAAGCTCTACCCCGCCTGCTACGCGCTCCAGCGCCCGATCAGCGCCCTCCGGACCGCGCTGGACGCCCGCGACGGCGCCCGGATGGACCCGGCAACCGTGCGCAGCATCCGGGTGCGGACGCCGGCGGCGTCGGTCCAGCCGCTGATCCACCACCGCCCGGACGACGGGCTCCAGGGCAAGTTCAGCCTCGAGTACGCCCTGGCGGCCACCGTGCTCGACGCCCACCCCGGCTTCGAGGCGTTCACCGACGCCGGCGTACGCCGGGAGGAGGCCCGCCGGCTGGTCGGGCTGGTGGAGACCACGCTGTCCGACGACGGCGGCGAGTCCCTGCTGACCGGTCAGGTCGAGATCGAGCTGCACACCGACACCGAGGTGGTCACCGCCTCGCTGCAGCACCCGCCGGGCTCCCCCGAGCGCCCGCCCACCGACGAGGAGCTCGGCGAGAAGGTCGAGGCCTGCCTGGCGGGCTCCGGGGTGGACCCGGCCGAGCTCACCTGGGCCGACGGGGCCGCGCTGCTCCGGCGCCGTCTCGTCGGCCCCCCGACCCCGTCCTGAGGAGGAGCACGCCCATGGAAGGTCTGCCCGAGGAAGAGCAGGCGATCGTCGAGGTCGTCCGTGCGTTCGTGGACCGCGACGTCAAGCCGGTCGTGCGGGAGCTCGAGCACGCCAACACCTATCCCGAGCAGCTCATCGACGCGATGAAGCGGCTGGGCGTCTACGGCCTGGCCATCGACGAGCCCTGGGGCGAGGCGAAGGTGAGCACCTCCTGCTACGTCCTCGTCACCGAGGAGCTCGCCCGGGGCTGGATGAGCCTGGCCGGCGCCATGGGCGGCCACACGGTCGTGGCCAAGCTGATCGCCGACCTCGGGACCGCAGGAGCAGAAGGACGCCTACCTCCCGCGGATGGCCACCGGCGAGCTGCGGGCCACGATGGCGCTGACCGAGCCGGGCGGCGGCTCCGACCTGCAGGCGATGGGCACGACCGCGCGGCGCGAGGGCGACGGCTACGTCGTGAACGGGTCGAAGACCTGGATCTCGCAACGCGCGCCACGCCGGGCTGATCGCGCTGCTGTGCATGACCGACCCGACCGCGGAGCCGCGGCACCGCGGGCATCGTCGATCCTGCTCGTCGAGACCGGGCCCGACGGGCTGACCGTCTCCCGCGACCTGCCCAAGCTCGGCTACAAGGGCGTCGAGAGCTGCGAGCTCGTCTTCGAGTCGATGGCGGTGCCGACGTCGGCGCTGCTCGGCGAGGAGGAGGGCCGGGGCTTCGCGCAGATGATGCGCGGTCTGGAGGTCGGCCGGCTCCAGGTCGCCGGCCGGGCGCTCGGGGTCGGGCGCGCCGCCCTCGAGGACGCCCTGGCCTACGCCCAGGAGCGGGAGGCCTTCGGGGTGCCGATCTGGAAGCACCAGTCGATCGGCAACTACCTGGCCGACATGGCCACCAAGCTCACCGCGGCCCGCCAGCTGACGCTGCACGCCGCCCGCCGCTACGACGCGGGCGAGCGGGCCGACCTGGAGGCCGGGATGGCCAAGCTGTTCGCGTCCGAGGCGGCCATGGAGATCGCCCTGGACGCCGTGCGGATCCACGGCGGCTACGGCTACTCGACCGAGTTCGACGTCGAGCGCTACTTCCGCGACGCCCCGCTGATGATCGTCGGCGAGGGCACCAACGAGATCCAGCGCAACGTGATCGCCCGGCAGCTCGTCAAGCGGGGGACGGTGTGACCGGCACGGGATCCCCCGACCGGGTGGAGCGCACCGGGGTCGTCAGCGACGACGTCGCCGAGGCGCTGGCCAACCTGCTCGGCACCGACGTCCCGCAGCGCACCCTGCCGCCGCTGTGGCACTGGACCCACCTGCTCGACCGGCGGCCGCAGGCGGACCTCGGCCCCGACGGCCACCCGACGTCAGGCATCCCCGCTCCCCCCGGTCCGGGTCGGCGCCGGATGTTCGCCGGCGGGAGGGTCACCACGCACGGCGAGCTCGTGCTCGGCCGCCCCGCCACGCGCACCACGCACGTCGTACGCACGCAGGAGAAGGAGGGCCGGAGCGGCCCGCTCACCTTCGTCACCGTCCGCAACGACTACCGCCAGGACGGTGAGCTGGTGGTGGTCGACGACTACGAGATCGTCTATCGGGGCGAGGGTTCGACGCTCCCCACCGCACCCGCGCCGGACCGTCCGTACGCACCTGTCACCCGGCCGCACCTGACCCTGCGGGCCGACGAGGCGCTGCTCTTCCGGTTCTCCGCGCTCACCTACAACGCCCACCGGATCCACTACGACCACGGCTTCGTGCGGCAGGAGGGCTACGCCGACCTCGTCGTGCACGGCCCGCTCCAGGCCCTGATGATGGGCGAGCTGCTCCGGCGGGAGGGAGCCGGCCTCGTCGGCCGGACCTTCGCCTACCGGCTGGTGAGCCCCATGGTCGGCCCGCAGACCTTCACGGTCACCGCGGCCGACGGCGGTCTCGACGCCGGCGCCGAGGTGTACGACGCCCGGGGCACCCTCACCGCGGTCAGCACCGTCGAGCCCCTCGACCGGGCCGCGCCGGTCGGCTGACACCGACGAAGACGAGGGCCCGGACACCTGCTGGTGTCCGGGCCCTCGTCGTTGCCCTGTGCCTCGCGAGCGAGGCGGGTGGTCAGGTCACTGACCGCCGGTGAGCTTCTCGCGGAGCGCCTGCAGCGCCTCGTCCGAGGCGAGCGAGCCGCCGGTCTCGGCCTGCTGGGCGCCGCCCGTGGCGGGCTGCGCCGAGGTGCTGTCCGAGGAGTAGGACGTGGCCTCGCCGGCCTCGACCTCGGCCTTGGCGGCCTCGGCCTGCTGCTTGACGTGGGCCTCCCAGCGGGCGTGCGCCTTGGCGTACTGCTCCTCCCAGGCCGCGCGCTGCTCGTCGAAGCCCTCGAGCCACTCGCCGGTCTCCGGGTCGAAGCCCTCCGGGTAGATGTAGTTGCCCTGCTCGTCGTACGACGCGGTCATGCCGTACAGCGTCGGGTCGAACTCCTCCGCGTCGGTGGTGACGGGGTTCTCGTTGGCCTGCTTGAGCGACAGCGAGATCCGGCGACGCTCGAGGTCGATGTCGATGATCTTGACCATGACGTCGTCGTTGACCTGGACGACCTGCTCGGGGATCTCGACGTGACGCTCGGCGAGCTCGGAGATGTGCACCAGGCCCTCGATGCCCTCCTCGACGCGGACGAACGAGCCGAAGGGCACCAGCTTGGTGACCTTGCCCGGCACGATCTGGCCGATCTGGTGGGTGCGGGCGAAGTGCTGCCACGGGTCCTCCTGCGTCGCCTTCAGCGACAGGGAGACACGCTCGCGGTCCATGTCCACGTCGAGGACCTCGACGGTGACCTCGTCGCCCACGGCGACGACCTCGGACGGGTGGTCGATGTGCTTCCAGGACAGCTCGGAGACGTGGACGAGACCGTCGACGCCGCCGAGGTCCACGAACGCACCGAAGTTGACGATCGAGGAGACGACACCCTTGCGGATCTGACCCTTCTGGAGCTGGGTCAGGAAGCCCTGGCGGACCTCGGACTGGGTCTGCTCGAGCCACGCACGACGCGACAGGACCACGTTGTTGCGGTTCTTGTCGAGCTCGATGATCTTGGCCTCGAGCTCCTTGCCGACGTACGGCTGGAGGTCGCGGACGCGACGCATCTCGACGAGGGAGGCGGGGAGGAAGCCGCGCAGGCCGATGTCCAGGATGAGACCACCCTTGACGACCTCGATGACGGTGCCGGTGACGACGCCGTCCTCTTCCTTGACCTGCTCGATGGTGCCCCAGGCGCGCTCGTACTGGGCGCGCTTCTTGGACAGGATCAGGCGGCCTTCCTTGTCCTCCTTCTGGAGGACGAGGGCCTCGACCTTGTCGCCGACCTCGACGACCTCGGAGGGGTCGACGTCGTGCTTGATGGAGAGCTCGCGCGAGGGGATGACGCCCTCGGTCTTGTAGCCGATGTCGAGCAGGACCTCGTCACGGTCCACCTTCACGATGGTGCCCTCGACGATGGACCCATCGTCGAAGTACTTGATGGTGGCATCGATGGCGGCGAGGAAGTCCTCTTCGGACCCGATGTCGTTGACCGCGATCTGCGGCGCGTCCGAAAGAGCGGGGGTGATCGTCATAAGGGAATGAAGTCCTTGGATGGAATGGAGTTGTGCGGACGCGCGAGAAGTCCTGTTTCACTACCCTGTCGTGACTCCCGCCGCGACGCTCAACCGTCGGGTGGGGAGATAGCGAGCGAGAGGCTGCTCCGTCTGAGACTCCAGCAGACTCCTGCGCACCGTCCAGGATACGCGGGGGACGCCGCGAGAGTCCAACTCAGCCCGGTGCGGCCACCGCGTGCAGGTCGCCGGTCCGCGCGATCGCCGCGAGCTGCGCGTGCGCCCGGTCGGCCACCGGGTTGTCGCCGCGGCG
The DNA here is from genome assembly GCA_963698315.1 of uncultured Actinomycetota bacterium. Taxonomy (GTDB): domain Bacteria; phylum Actinomycetota; class Actinomycetes; order Propionibacteriales; family Nocardioidaceae; genus Nocardioides_B. The sequence continues at coordinate 573,919 of CAVOQH010000006.1, read as the reverse complement.
GCCGGCCAGGTCCACCAGCGCGTAGAGGTCGGCCGCGCGGGCGAGGTCCAGGACGTCGGGGCCGGCGTCCGGCACCTGCTCCCGGAAGCGCTCCACGACCGCGTCGGCGAGGGCCGGGTCCCGCTCGAAGCGCAGCAGGTTGCCCAGGTCGGTGACGGGCAGCCCGGCGTGGGCGAACTCCCAGTCCACGAGACCGGTGACGGCCAGCGAGTCGGGGTCGACCAGGAGGTTCTTGGGGTTGACGTCGGAGTGCACGAGGCAGGTCCGGTCCAGCCGGTCGAGCAGTCCCTGCGCGTCGTCGGCGAGCCTCAGCAGGGCCGCGAAGTCCGCCTCCGGCCAGTCGGCGAGGGCGCTCGAGCCGCGGTGGCTCTCCACCCAGCTCGGCAGGTCCTCCATCGCCCGTGGCACCGGCGCGATCCGCAGGTCGCCGTCGGCGAACAGCCCGCCGCGCAGCAGTGGGCATCTGCGCCAGCCGGGCCAACAGGTCGCCGAGGTGCTCCCCCAGCACCGCCCGGCGGGCGGCGTCCAGCCCGGGCAGCACGAGGTCGAGCCGCTCCCCCGGCAGGAACGAGGTGACCAGGAGTCCCGGCGTACCGAGCGCGGGGTCGGGTCGGCGTACCTCCAGGACCTCGGCGACCGGCAGCAGCCCGCGCACCAGCCGCAGCACGGCGGCGTCCACGTCGACGGCGTCGGGACCCCGGCTCGCGCCGCGGTGGGCGTAGATCCGCACCACCGTGCGCTCCCCGGCCGAGGTGGCCAGGAACGTCTCCCCGCCGTGGCCGCCGGCCAGGGGCGTCATGTCGTAGACCTCCATGCCCCGATGCTGGCAGACGGTTGCCCTAGGCTCGTCGCATGCCTCTGCTCGACCTGGTCACGCTGCCGGCGCGGCTCGCCGTGGCCGGTGTCGACACCACCCTGGCGCTCGGCCGGCTGGTGGCGCCCGACGGTCCGGTGCGACGGCCCGAGGGGTACGCCGACCGCGCGATGCTGCTGATCGGCGAGGGCGGCCTCGTGGACCGCCTGGCCGCCGCGCTCACCGACCCCCAGGGCCCGGCGCGCGTGCTGCACGCGCTCGCCGCCGCGCTCGAGCCCGGCCGGCCGCTCGACCGGGCGCTGGCTCCCGGCGGCACCCTGGACCGCCTGCTCGACGAGGACGGACCGGTCTCCCGGCTGCTCGACGAGGGCGGCACCGTCGAGCGGCTCGTCGCCGAGGACGGCCCGCTCGAGCGGCTGCTCGCCGCCGGGGGCGCGCTCGACCGGGTCACCCGGCGCGGCGGGGTCCTCGACCGGCTGCTCGCCGACGACGGGCTGCTCGACCGGCTCCTGACCGAGGACGGCTTCGTGGAGAAGCTCGTCGCGGAGGGCGGCACCCTCGACCAGCTCGTCGCCCTCGGGACGACCCTGGAGCACATCGGGCCCCGGCTCGGTGAGCTGACCCGCCTCATCCCCGAGCTGCACGCCTCCGTCGCCGCGCTCAACGACGTGGTCGAGCCGCTGAGCCAGCTCGCCAACCGCATCCCCGGCGGGCGACGGCGCCCCGCGACCGCTGAGCCCCCGGTGGTCGAGCCCGCCGAGCCCCGGTGAGCGACATGCCGGCCGGCGTCCAGCCCGTCCGCCGGAAGGTGTCCGAGCCCGAGACCCGCCGGGCCAACCAGCGCGACTGGGACGCCTACGCCGACGAGTACCAGGCCACCCACGGCGCCTTCCTGCGCGACATCGGGTTCGTCTGGGGGCCCGAGGGCGTCGACGAGGGCGACCTGGGGATCCTCGGCGACGTCGCGGGCTGCGACGTGCTGGAGATCGGCTGCGGCGCGGCCCAGTGCGTGCGGTGGCTGCACACCCGGGGCGCCCGCGCCGTCGGACTCGACCTCTCCTTCCGTCAGCTCGAGCACTCCCGTCGCATCGACGAGGAGCACGGGCTGCGGGTGCCGGTCGTCTGCGGGACCGCCACGGACCTGCCGTTCGCGGACGGGTCCTTCGACATCGCCTTCTCGTCGTTCGGGGCGCTCCAGTTCGTCGAGGAGATCGGGCACACCGTCGACGAGGTGGCGCGGGTGCTCCGCCCCGGGGGCCGGTTCGCGTTCTCGATCACGCACCCGATCCGGTGGTCGATGCCCGACGACCCGACCCGCGAGGGCCTCGTGGTGACCCAGTCCTACTGGGACCGCACGCCCTACGTCGAGGAGGACGCCGAGACCGGCGAGGCGCGCTACGTCGAGCACCACCGCACCCTGGGCGACTGGGTGTCCCTGCTGGCCGGCGCGGGCTTCCGGATCACCGACCTCGTCGAGCCGGAGTGGCCCGAGGGGCACGACCGGGTGTGGGGCGGCTGGGGCCCCGAGCGCGGTGCCCTCATCCCCGGCACCGCGATCATCGCCGCCGAGCTCCCCTGACTCCTCGGGTGGTCGAGCTCGTGGCTCGGGTGGTCGAGCTCGTGGCCCGGGTGGTCGAGCTTGTCGAGACCACTCCCGTCCGGCCCCGCTGTTCAAGCCCTGACCGCCCTCAACGACGGCGCGGCGAGCAAGGGCTGACCCCTGGACATGACGACGGCCCGGGCCCCGCGAGAGAGAGGGAGGTCCGGGCCGTCTGTCCTTGTGGAGCGTCTACCTCTTGACGGTGATGCACCGCTGCTTCGACCACGGCGTCACGTACTGCTCGGAGAGCAGACCACGCGCCTGGTAGCAGTAGGTCTTGCCCCGCGGCCGGGTGACGACTTTCGACTTCGCGCCGTCGTCCGTGCTGACGAGCTTCCACGGGCCGTACGTGCGGCCCTTGTCGACCCGGGCGCGGACGCCCCAGTCGTCAGCGAACGACCACGACGTGTTCCAGCCGATCCGGTACGTCTTGGTGCGCTGCACCGTCCGCACCGGCTTGACCATCTTCGTGTGGGGCCGGGGAGCGTCGAACCGGAAGCCGTAGACGCCCACGGTGTCGTTGACCGCGACGCGTGAGGTCCTGGTTGGCCGTGCGGCGCGCCGATCGCCCAGGCAGCCGACGTGCGATCGGCTTCGGGGAGACGAGTCGGATGCCGTCGGTCCACTTCGTCTTGCCCGCCGGGAGGTGCTTGACGCGCACGATCGCGTTCTCGTCGTCGCGCCGGAGCGCGACCGCGAGGGAGCCCCGCGGGGAGGTCACCACGCGGGCGTCCGAGTCGCGGGTGCCCGGCACGAGGGTGGGCCGCTCGAGGTAGGACGAGAACGGGCGGTCCTGCTGCCACAGCACGAGCCCGCCACCGTTGACGCCCCGCTCTTCCCAGCCGACCGTCAGGATGCCGCCGCCGGCTCAGGAGCGACCTGCGGCTCCGTGACCGGCTCACCTGCTGCGACGGGGCCGGCCAGCTGCGTGGGGGTCCTGAACACGAATCCCGTCCGCGGTCGTCCTGGTAGGCGCGCAGCGAGACCGTGCCGTCGGGTGCCTGCGTGATCAGGAAGGGAGGGCCCCACCGAGGTCTCCACGAACCGGACGACCTTCTCGCCGCCGGTAGCGATCGTCTGCGGCGCCGAGAACGCAGCCGCGGGGTCGCGCAGCGGCCGCCGGGCGGCCCGCAGGTCACCGTTGGGGTCGTTCCAGAACGTGAGTAGGTCGACGCCCGGTGAACCCGAACCGCTGCCCGGCCGCGCCGGGCACCCCGTCCACGTTGGGGTCGGGGTAGGACTCCCAATGATCCGGGTCGCCGCCGATGCCGGAGGACGTAGCGTCGAAGTGCTGGTGCCAGGTGTCGCCGTTGGCGACCATCGCGGCAGTGTCGGTGCCGATGTCGAGCACCGATAGGTCCGGCGTCCGCGACGGGCAGATTGGCGAAAGTCCCGCCCGGCGAGGTCGTGAACGGCCGGAGGCGGTCGCCGTCCACGTAGGCGCCGACCGTCACGGACGTGGCGGTAGTGGCCGCCTGCCAGCGGGTCACCGTGGCCGGAAGGAAGTCCGAGTTGGCGTAGCCGCTGTCGACCGAGCCGACGCGCAACCGCCAGGTGTCGTCGCCGGTGTTGCGGGCGACGATCCCGCCGACCGCCGTAGACGTGCACGGGTCCGTCGGGCGCGCCGGGCAGCTGGACGACCCGCCTGCCGTCCCAATCGGATCGGTCGTTGTCTCCGGCGTGCGCGGCCGGGACGTGGCCGAGCATCGTGCCTGTCAGGAGCACCGCGGTTGCGGCTCCGAGCACAGGTCTGGCGCTCATGGGGTTCCCCCTTTGAGTGGTTACGGGTAAGCCCGCGTGACTTTACCTACGAGATCACACCGGCACCACGCGTCTCGCGTATTACGCGAGTCCCTGTGGTCCTCCGCAATACGTGTGGCCTTCGCCACCCCGGCGGGCGTCCTAGCGCGCGACGCAAGCACCACCAAGCCACCAGTCTCCGCGACACCTTCAACAGAAAGCAGGTCGACAAGCTGTTCGAAAACTGTCGGTGCGCTCTGGTTGAGTCTTTCCATGGAGACGCTCCACGCCCCGCCGACCAGCCCCGCGGCTGCGCTCGCGCACGCCCGGGAGACCGTCGAGGCGCTCACCGAGACACTCTGGGCCGCGGCCCGACCCGAGGACCTGCTCGACGTGACCGTCGAGCTGGAGCGGCTGCGTTCGCTGGTGGCGGCAGTCGAGGCTCACGTCGCGACCGAGGTCGAAGCGACCGAGGCGGCCAAGACAGCGGGCTGGGTGTCCCCGGGTGACTACCTCACCCACGTGTCAGGTGGACGGCGTGGCCACGGGCCCGGCTGCTGCGCACGGCCCGGGGTCTGTGCGGTTCGCGTACGGCGACGCTGCTCGCGCTGACCGCCGGTGACGTGTCGCCGGAGCACGCCGAGGTGATCGTGGCCGTGATCGACCGGCTGCCGGTCGAGCCGTCGATCCGCGACGAGGCGGAGCGGGTGCTGCTCGACCAGGCCGCCTCGCTGAACGCCAGCGAGCTGCGCAAGGCCGGCGACCACCTGCTCGAGATGCTCGACCCCGACGGCACCGCCCGCGCCGAAGAAGCCGCCCTCGACCGGCTGGAGAGGTCCGCGCACCTGGGCCGGTTCCTCACCATCGCCGACGACGGCCTCGGCGGCGTCAGAGTCCGCGGCCGCGGCACCGTCGAGGACGCCGCGATCATCAAGACCGCCCTGCACGCCCTCGCCGCACCGCTGCCGGGGACCGACCCCGACTGCGGCGAGGCCGGCCGGGACACCCGCGACCACGGCGCCCGCACCTGGGACGCCCTCGTCGAGACCTGCCCTGAAGGCCCAGGAGGCCGACGGGCTGCTGCCCGAGCAGCACGGCGCCAAGCCACGGCTCACCGTCACCGTCACCCTCGACCAGCTCCGCGAGGGGCTCGGTGCCGCGACCCTGGACACCGGCGACGACCTGTCGATCTCCGCCGTACGCCGGCTCGCGTGTGACGCCGAGGTGATCCCGGCCGTGCTCGGCTCGCTCGGCGAAGTGCTCGACGTCGGCCGCACTCAACGCCTGGTCACCGCCGCGATCTGGAAGGCCCTCGTGCTGCGCGACGCCCACTGCCGGTTCCCCGGCTGCAAGCGCCAACCGCTCGCCTGCGACGCCCACCACCTCACCCACTGGGCCGACGGCGGCGACACCTCACTCGACAACCTCGTCCTCCTCTGCCGGGCGCACCACACGCTCCTCCACGCGACGCCGTGGGAGGTCAGGCTCAACCCCGTGGATCGCAGGCCCGAGTTCCGGCGTCCCGCCCGGCGGGAGTGGTCGCGGCTGCCACCGTGAGCGGGAACGCCGCAGGGGCGCCGCCTCACGGCGACGCCCCTGCGGTGGTGCTACTGGTTCAGATCAGACCGCGGCGGAACGCGAAGGCGCCGGCCCCGGCACCCAGGATCGCGAGCCCGGTGAGGCCGCGGGCCAGGTTGCGGCCGCCCTCACCGTTCTCGCCCTGGATGACGAAGCTGTACGCCGTCAGACCCATCGCACCCTCGGGGGCGCCGTAGGCCATGTTCTCGGCCTGGGCCCGCTCGGAGCCCGCCTCGATGGTCGCGAAGAGCTCGCCGTAGTTCTGCGCGGTGTCCTCACCGGCGCCGACCAGCTTCTTCGTGCCCTCGTCGGACAGACGCTGCGCACCGTCGACCAGCTGCGGCGCGCCGTCGGCGGCCTGCTCCAGGCCGTCGGTGAGCCGCGTCGAGCCGTTGGCGGCGTCCTGCAGACCGTCGGCGAGCTCGCCCGCCCCGGCGGCCAGGCGGCCGGAGCCGTCCTTGAGCTGACCCGTGCCGTCGGTCAGGTCACCCGTACCGGCTGCGAGCTTCGCCGTGCCGGCCTTGGCCTCGCCAGTGCCGTCGGCCAGCTGGCCCGCACCGTCGTCGATCTGGCCAAGGCCGTCGGACAGGTCGCCCGCACCGGCAGCCAGCAGCTGGCCACCCTCGCTGAGCTGCACGACGCCGGCCACGAGCTTGTCGATCCCGTCGGTCAGCTGGGTGCCACCGTCGGCCAGGGCGGCCGCCGCGCAGCGCAGCGTCGCCTCGGGGTCGCAGCCCTTGGTGGGCTCGCCGATGCCGGCCTTCAGCTCGTCGCTGATGCTGTTGGTGATCCCGTCGACGAGCATCGGGATGCCCGCGACCTGGAGGAACGTCGCCGCCTCCTTGATGCCGCAGTCGTCCGACTTGTCAGGAGTCGCCTTGGCAGCGAGGCAGTTCGCCGGGTTGCCGTTCGACAGCCCCGCACGGAGCCGGTCGAGGCCTCCGGTATTGGTTGCGAGGAGCTGGACTTGAACGCCCTGCTGAATCTTCTGGAGAGCCGACGCCGCCGCGTTGACCTTGCCCTGGGCACCTGTCGGCGCGGGCGACGCGCCGAACAGCGCGTAGTAGAGCGTGGCCACCATCTCGCACTCGTTGGTCGGCGGGTTGGGCGGAGGCAGGTAGCTGCTGGGAGCACCCGGGCAGGCGTTCATGGAGTTCAGGCCACTGAGGACCGGCTTGAGCTGGTTGAGATCCGTCGCACCCTGAGCGAGCTGCTCAGCGACGAACTCCACACCATCCATCGCGCCGCATCGCGTGGGCGTTCCGCCACCGAGAGCCACGATGCAGTCGTTCGCGGCATAGCCGGCGGGGTGACGCAGTCCGTACTGGATGGCGTTGATGCCACCGAGCAGCGTCGGCGTGGTCGGGGCGTCGGTGCGGTTGCCGACACCGGCCGCGATCGACTTGAGGGCGTCGAGGAGCGCGTTGTAGGAGGGGTCGGTCTTGAGCGTCTCCTTGACGCTCTCCGGCAGCGTGTCGACGCCGTCGTAGAGGGTCTTCAGACCGGCGGCGAGCGCCTTCTGCCCGTCGGCGAGCTGGTTGGCGCCCGCGTCGAGGTCGTCGACACCGCCACCGAGCTGGGTCAGCCCGCCGTCGAGCTGCTTGGCACCGGCCTTGAGGTCCTTGCTGCCGGCGAACGCCTCGCTCGTGCCGGCGGCGAGACGACGCGCACCGGAGTTGAGCCGGCCGAGACCGTCGTCGAGCTGGTTGGCACCGTCGTCGAGCTGACCGGCACCGTCGTCGAGCTTGGCCACGCCGTCGTCGAGCTGACCGGCACCGTCGGCGAGCTCGCGCGAGCCGGGGGCCGCCTTGCCGGAGAGACCGGCCTCGAGCTCGCTGGAGCCGTCGCGCAGCTGGATCAGGCCGGCGAGCAGGTCGCCCGCGCCGTCGCGCAGCTTGAGCAGGTTGGTGTCGATCTGGGTGGCGCCGTCGGCGAGCTCCTCACCGGTCGACGCACCGCCCTGGTAGCTGTCCGCCGCCGTCTTGAAGGTCGGGCTGGCCAGCGGGTTCACGGGGAGGGCCGAGATGTCCGCGCGGGGGACGACCCCGTCGCTGATGTTGGCGGTGTAGCCGAACTCGGCGGTGTCGGAGCCGAGCGGCGGGAAGAGCGTCATCGTGAAGGACAGCTTGGTGCCGCCCTTGCCGTCACCGGCGATGTTGGCCTGGTCGGACTGCACGTCGGTGAAGTTCGACGGGGCGACCGTGGACAGCGAGCCGACCATCGGGATCGGCACGTCGACGGTCTTGGTGACCTCGCCGCCGGAGCCGTCGGTGAAGGTGATCTCCTGCTGGGTGGAGGTCACGTTGCGCACGGTGTAGCGGACCTCGAGCTTGCCGTCCGCGCCCACGACGTCGCCGGGCTCGACCCGGTTGTCGTCGAGGAAGTACTGCACCTCGACCTCGAGGGGGAGGTCGCCGGAGTAGTCGCTGACGGTGCGCAGGCGCTGCGAGCCCTCGACGTCGACCGTCGTGACCTGGTTGCCGTCCTCGACGTCGAAGCCGCCGAAGCCGTCGAGGTTGCGCAGCCCGTCGGTCTCGATCGGGTTGGACAGGTCGACGGTGCCGGTGCCGGTCATCGCGACCTGCTCGTAGACGCGCTTGGTCTGCACCGCGCCGGTGGCGTCGGTGTAGACCTGCACGGTCTCGGTGTTGACCACCTCGACGTCGCCCTCGGCGGCCGAGACCGCGGGTGCGAACGAGAGTGCCGCGATCGTGGAGGCAGCGGTGACCGCCGCGATCCGCAGCGGGACGCTGAGTCGGTTGCTCACTTGGCGGTCTCCATCATGTCGTCGAAGCGGTCCGTGGCCGCGGGGGCGGTCGCGCGCTCGCGCCGCGGCGCGCGCTCCTCGCGGGGCGCGGTGAGCGCGCCGGCGAGGAACCCGATGCCCGCGGTCATCAGCAGCGAGGTGACCGCGCTGACCGAGGTCGACATGACCTCGGGCGGGGCGGCGGAGTAGGAGTACTCGAAGGCGCCGACCAGGGAGGCGGCGCCGAGCAGGGTGGACCACAGCGGCACCCGGCCGGCGCTGAACGCGGCCACGGCGACGCAGACGGCGAGGACCAGCACGATGCTGACCGCGCGGCCGGAGACGCTGTCGGGCAGGAAGCCGGCGCGGACCAGGTAACCCACCCAGGCGGCGACCAGGCCGGCGGCGAAGCCGACGAGCCGCATCACAGGGCTCTGGTCGGGCACGAGTGCGAGGACCGCCCCCACCGCCAGGCCGAACAGTGCTGTCGCCTCGAGTCTCAGGTCGAACAGGTCACTCAGCACCACGACGACGACCGCCGCCACGATGAGAATCCCGCCGACCAGCAATGTCTTACGCACGCTGGCGCGCTCCCTCCACACAAAAACACCGGGCTACGCGCGATGGCGGCCTCGGCGGCGTCCCCTCCCTTGAAGACGGCGATCGGAGACTATACGTACTGAGAGGTAACACCGAGGCAACAGCAAAATGTTGCAGAAATGTTGCCGTCTCCGCACAGATCGGACACCGCCGGCCCGATCCCGGTCCGCCGGTCCCCGTCCCTCGGGCTGGGTCGCTGTCCTAGGGTTCAGCACGTGACCACGAGCCGCACCCGCACCACCTGGCTGTCGGGGAGCCTGGTCATCGCGGTGGCGATGGCGGTCCAGAACGTCACCACCTACGGCTTCACCATCGTCGCCGCCCGCGTGCTCGGCCCCGTCGAGTACGGCGCGCTGGCCGCCGTCATGGGCCTGCTGCTCGTGCTCAACGTGCTCTCCCTCGGCCTGCAGGCGACCGGCGCGCGTCGCATCGCCGCCGCCCCCGAGCAGCGAGCCGTCATCGAGGCCGAGGTGATGCGGACGACGTACCGCTGCTCCGCCGTCCTCGGCGTGGTCGCACTGCTCCTCTCCCCCGTCGTCTCGGCGGTGCTGAACCTCGACTCCTGGACCCTCGCCGCCCTGATCGCGGTGACCGTGGTGCCGCTCAGCGTGATGGGCGGCCAGGCGGGCGTGCTCCAGGGCGAGCGGCGGTGGCGCCCGCTGGCCGGGGTCTACCTGGCCGCGGGGGTGGGCCGGCTCGCGTTCGGCGCGATCGCGCTCGCCGTCGAGCCCGACACCCTCGCCGCGATGACCGGAGTGGCGCTCGGCGCCTTCGTGCCCGTGCTCGTCGGCTGGTGGGCCCTGCGCCGGACCGACCGCGACGGGGTCCCGGCTCCCGCCCCGGCAGCGGCTCCCACGAACCGACGCGGGGTGCTGCACGAGACCTTCCACAACTCCCACGCCCTGCTGGCCTTCTTCGCGTTGACCAACGTGGACGTCGTCGCCGCCCGGATCGTCCTGGACGAGCACTCCGCCGGCCTCTACGCCGGCGGCCTGATCCTCACCAAGGCCGTGCTGTTCCTGCCGCAGTTCGTCGTGGTGATCGTCTTCCCGTCGATGTCGAGCCCGCAGTCCGCCCGCCGGATGAACCTGATGGCGCTCGCCATGGTCTTCGCGATCGGGATGGCCACCGTGCTCGGGGTCGCGCTGCTGCCGGAGCTCGGCGTGATCTTCGTCGGCGGACCGGAGTACGCCGAGATCGGCGACCTGCTCTGGGTCTTCGCCCTGCTCGGCACGGTGCTCGCCATGCTCCAGCTGATGGTCTACAACGTGCTCGCGCGGCAGCGGCAGCATGCCGTGGCCTGGGTCTGGGCCGCGCTCGCCGTCGTCGCGGTCGCGGCGCCGTTCACCGGCGAGGTGGCCTCGTTGCTGCGGGTGGTGCTCGTCGTGGACACGCTGCTGCTCGGGGTGCTGCTGGCCGGCGCCGCGCGGCGGCCCGTGACCGCGGTCCCCGCCCAGGACTGACCCGGGCCGGCTCCCCTAGTGGGCCGCCTCGTGCCACGAGCCGCCGGTGCCCACCGAGACGTCGAGCGGCACGGTCAGCTCGGCCGCACCGGCCATCTGGCTGCGGACCAGCGCCTCGAGCTGCTGCTCCTCCCCCGCGGCCACCTCGAACACGAGCTCGTCGTGCACCTGGAGCAGCATCCGCGAGGTCAGACCGGCCTCGCGGATCGCCTCGTCGACGCGGAGCATGGCGACCTTGATGATGTCGGCGGCCGAGCCCTGGATGGGCGCGTTGAGCGCCATCCGCTCGGCCATCTCGCGGCGCTGCCGGTTGTCGCTGGTCAGGTCGGGCAGGTAGCGACGGCGGCCGTAGATGGTCTCGGTGTAGCCGGTGCGGCGGGCCTCGTCGACGACGCCGTTGAGGTAGTCGCGGATGCCGCCGAACGTCTCGAAGTACTCGTCCATCAGCCCGCGGGCCTCGCCGGCGTCGATGCCGAGCTGCTGGGAGAGACCGTAGGCGGAGAGGCCGTAGGCGAGGCCGTAGTTCATCGCCTTGATCTTGGCCCGCATCTCGGTCGTGACCTCGGTGGGGTCGACGTCGAACACGCGCGCGGCCGTCGCCGCGTGGAAGTCGCGGCCGGACCGGAACGCCTCGATCAGCAGGTCGTCCTCGGACAGGTGCGCCATGATCCGCATCTCGATCTGGCTGTAGTCGGCGGTCATCAGCGTGGTGTAGCCGCTGCCGACGACGAACGCCTCGCGGATCCGGCGCCCCTCCTCGGTGCGGACCGGGATGTTCTGCAGGTTGGGGTCGGTCGAGGAGAGCCGTCCGGTCGCGGCGATCAGCTGGTTGAACGTGGTGTGGATGCGCCCGTCGGAGGCCACCGTCTTGAGCAGCCCCTCGACGGTCTGGCGCAGCCGCGAGACGTCGCGGTGCCGGAGCAGGTGCAGCAGGAACGGGTGCTCGGTCTTGACGTAGAGCGCCTGCAGCGCGTCGGCGTCGGTGGTGTAGCCGGTCTTGGTGCGCTTGGTCTTGGGCATCTCGAGCTCGTCGAACAGCACCACCTGGAGCTGCTTGGGCGAGCCGAGGTTGATCTCCTTGCCGATCACCGCGAACGCCTCGTCGGCGGCGAGCTTCACCTCGCCGGCGAAGTGCGCCTCCAGGCTCTGCAGCTGCTCGACGTCGACGGCCACGCCGATGCGCTCCATCTCGGCCAGCACGCCGATCAGCGGCAGCTCGATCTCGCCGAGCAGCCGGGTGCCGCCCCTCTGGTCGAGCTCCTGGTCGAGGGCGGCGGCGAGCTCGAGCACCGTCCACGCCTGGAGCATGGCGGTGTCACCCGCGGCGTCGTCGCCGACGCTGTCGAAGCTCAGCTGGCCGTCGTCGGCGGCGTCGAGCTTGAGCTCGCGCTTGAGGTAGCGCAGGGTCAGGTCGGCCAGGTCGTAGGAGCGCTGGTCGGGGCGGGCGAGGTACGCCGACAGCGCGGTGTCGCGCTCCAGGCCGGCGAACCGCCAGCCCCGGGCCGCCATCGCCAGGATCGGGCCCTTGGCGTCGTGCAGCACCTTGCGGAACCGCTCGTCGGCCAGCCAGGTGGCGAGCACCTCGTCGTCCTCCGGGGTGATCTGCTCGACGTCGAGCCAGGCCGCCGCCTCGTCGCCGGTGGCGAGCGCCAGCGCGAACACGTCGCCGCTGCCGCTGTGCCAGGTCCCCTGCACCTGCAGGCCGACGAGCTCGCCGGGCCTGGAGTGCTTCTCCAGCCAGCCGGCCAGCTGACCGGGGGCGAGCCGGGTCAGGTCGAGGTCGAACGTCGCCTCCTCGACCTCCTCCTCGGACTCCAGGGTCTGGAAGAGCCGGTCGCGGAGCACCCGGAACTCCAGGCCGTCGAAGAGGGTGTGCACCTCCTGCCGGTCCCACGGCTGCTTCGCCAGGTCGGTCGGGGTGACCACCAGGTCCATGTCGCGGACCAGCGCGTTGAGGCGGCGGTTGCGGATCACGTCGCCGAGGTGCTCGCGGAACGAGTCGCCGGCCTTGCCCGTGATCTTGTCGGCGTGCGCGATGACGTTGTCGAGGCCGTCGTAGGTGCTGATCCACTTGGCGGCGGTCTTGGGGCCGACCCCGGGCACGCCGGGCAGGTTGTCGGAGTCCTCGCCGACCAGGGCGGCCAGCTCGGGGTAGCGCTCGGGCGTCACGCCGTACTTCTCCTCGACCGCCTGCGGGGTCATCCGGGCCAGGTCGGAGACGCCGCGCATGGGGTAGAGCACCGTCGAGTGCTCGGTGACGAGCTGGAGCGAGTCACGGTCGCCGGTCAGCAGCAGCACCTCGAAGCCCTGGGCGAGCGCCTGGGTGGTGAGCGTCGCGATGATGTCGTCGGCCTCGTAGCCGTCGACCTCGAGGTGCCGGACGCGGAGGGCGTCGAGGACCTCCTGGATCAGCGGCAGCTGGCTCTTGAACTCGTCGGGGGTCTTGTTGCGCTTCGCTTTGTACTCGGAGTACTCCGCGAGCCGGAACGTCTGCCGGGACTTGTCGAAGGCGACCCCGACGTGGGTCGGCGTCTCGTCGCGCAGGACGTTGATGAGCATCGACGTGAACCCGTAGACCGCGTTGGTGGGCTGGCCCGTGCTGGTGGAGAAGTTCTCGACGGGCAGCGCGAAGAAGGCGCGGTAGGCCAGCGAGTGGCCATCGAGCAGGAGCAGGCGGGGACGCTCGTCGGCGGTAGCGTCAGGGGTGGCGGTGTCAGGCACACGGCCACCCTAGTAGCCGCCACCGACGGGGTACGACGGTCGGGGCGGCCCGGCCGCGCCGTCCGCCGGCCGCTCAGGTGGCCTTGGCCTGGGCCCGGCGCAGCGAGCGACGACGGGCCAGCACCTGGCCGACCGTGCGGTGGTGCCGGCTGTCGGTGAGGCAGACCGGCGGCGGCTCGACGGGCAGCTTGGCGCGCAGCGTCTGCACCGACGCCGCGCGGACCACCGCGAGCTGGGTGAGCCCGAGCCGGGCCATGAAGCGGTTGGCGTCGCGCGAGCTCACCGACGCGGCCGCGAGCACGTGGGCGGTGTCCTTCTCCTCCGCCCAGGAGACGGTGGCCTCCATCAGCGCGGTGCCGACGCCGTGGCGTCGGCACTCGTCGAGGACGTGCAGGTGGGCGACGTGGATCGCGGAGGCGGACTGGAGCGGGGACACCGGCGCCCGCATCAGCTGCACGGCGCCGACGACCCGGCCCTCGAAGAGCGCCACCAGCAGGCGCTGGTCGGGGTCGGCGGCGATCGAGGCGATCGCGGTGGCCGCCTCGCCCGGGTGCTCGTCGAGCACCGGCCCGGCGCTGCCGGCGAAGACGAGGCGCAGCGCCTCGACGTCGGTCGGGACCGCGTCGCGGACCAGCACAGCACTGCGGTACACGGGGCACCTCTTCCCAGCCGGGCAACCGGCGACCAAACGAGAGATCGTGGGCCACACCCACGACCGATCCGGTGGCTGGAGGCCCCCGAGACTGCGCGAACCGGACCGAGGTGAGAGATTACGCCCAAGACCGGACACTTGGGTAGTCCGGGTTTCATCCACCTCGGTCGCCCAGGTCGGCACGGAAGGAGCCTCGGTGTTCCCCGGTATCGGCACCCTCGTCAACGTCGTCGCCGTGCTCGTCGGCACCGTGATCGGCGTGCTCGTCGGGCACCGGCTGCACCAGCGCACCCGCGACGTGGTCACCGACGGGCTCGGCCTGGTCACCTTGCTCATCGCCGGCAGCGCGGCGGTCGCCGTCCAGGACACCGCCCTCACCGACGCGGTCGGGTCCAGCGCCCCGATGCTCATCGTGCTCGGCTCGCTGATCATCGGTGGGATCGCGGGCTCGGTCCTCGGCATCGAGGACCGGCTGGAGCGCTTCGGCGCCTGGCTCCAGCGCAAGCTGCAGCAGCGCTCGGCCGGGCGCTCCTCGGGCACCGGTGACGGCGCCGAGCGGCAGCGCTTCATCGAGGGGTTCGTGACCGCGTCGCTGGTGTTCTGCGTCGGTCCGCTCACCGTGCTGGGGTCGATCAACGACGGCCTGGGCAACGGCGCCGAACAGCTCTACCTCAAGGCCGCCCTCGACGGGTTCGCCTCGATCGCCTTCGCCGCCTCGCTCGGCTGGGGCGTCGGCGCCAGCGTCCTGGCGCTGATCGCCGTGCAGGGCTCGCTGACGGTGCTGGGCGCGGTGCTCGGCGACGTGCTGCCGGCGGCCCACGTGGCTGCGCTGACCGCGACCGGCGGGCTGATGCTCGTCGGGGTCGCCCTGCGGCTGCTGCGGATCAAGCAGGTCCCGGTCGGCGACATGCTTCCCGGCCTCGTCGTGGCGCCGCTGCTCACCGCCCTGGTCGTGGCGTTCCGCTGACCGGGCCGGCCGCCCGCCACACGCGAGACGGTCGTCACGGGGCGGGTGGGACGCGTGACCGCATTGTTGCCGGTTTTGTTCCCCACGAAGGCCCCGATGGTTCTAGGGTTCGAGTTGGCGTGGAGGGACGTCGGCAGCGAAGCATCGCCGGGCGGAGGGCCGCCCGACGTACTCACTGTCGCTATAGTCCCGCCAGTCGAGAGCCCAGAAGCCGAGGCGACAGGAGTCCCATGCACGCCCGCCCGAGAAGCATCGCCGCGCTGCTCGCACTGGTGTTCGCTGCGTTCGTGATGGCAGGAGGGAGTGCAGCGTCCGCCGCCACCCCCTCGTCGTCCGCCGCAGCCGAGACCTGCGTCAAGCCCGAGCCACGTGACGACGACACCATCCACATCCAGGGGTGTCTGACCGACCGTCGCAACGACCCGCCCACCGCCGTCGAAGGCGTGAAGATCACCGTCGAGGACGACGCCGGCGAGGTGGTCGGCGAAGCCACCAGCGACGCCACCGGCGTCTTCGACATCGAGCTGCCCGGCAGCTCCATCGACGTGCTGGGCAACACCTACACCGTCAAGCTCGACGAGGAGTCCCTGCCCGAGGGTGCGGCGCTCCGCAACCCCGACCAGCTGACCCTCACCTACGAGATCAAGCTCGACGCCGACATCTTCGTGACCTTCCCGATCGGTGAGGACACCGGCGGCGCCTCCGGCAAGTTCACCCAGGGCCTCCAGCTCGCCGTCGGCGGCCTGGTCTTCTCCCTGGTGCTGGCGATGGCCTCGCTCGGCCTGTCGATGATCTTCGGTACGACGGGACTGACGAACTTCGCCCACGGCGAGCTGATCACCTTCGGGGCGATCGTCGCCTTCGGCGTCGACCGGCTGTCGGGCAACCTCACCATCGGCGGCACCAACGTCACGATGGTCACGGCGATCATCGTGGCCGTGATCGCCTCGACCGCCTTCGGCTGGTTCCAGGACAAGATCCTGTGGAAGCCGCTGCGCCGGCGCGGCACCGGCCTGATCGCCGCGATGATCGTCAGCATCGGTCTGTCGATCTTCCTGCGCAACGTGTTCCAGTACCTCGCCGGAGCCGACAACAACAACTACTCCCAGTGGACCAGCCCGTCCCCGTGGGAGATCGGCCCGATCCTGATCACGCCCAAGGACGTCGGCGTGATCATCTTCTCGACCATCGTGCTCGTGGCGGTGTCGATCGCCGTGCAGCGCACCCGGATCGGCAAGGCCACCCGGGCGGTCGCCGACAACCCGGCGCTCTCCTCGTCCTCCGGCATCAACGTCGACCGGGTCATCTCGGTCGTCTGGTCCGTCGGAGCCGGTCTCGCCGGCCTGTCCGGCGTGCTGCTCGGCATGACGCAGGGCTTCGACTACCAGGTCGGCTTCAAGATCCTGCTGCTCGTGTTCGCCGCGGTCGTCCTCGGCGGCCTCGGCAGCGTCTGGGGCGCGCTCGTCGGCTCGTTCATCATCGGCATCTTCATCGAGGTGTCCACGCTGTTCATCCCCGCGGAGCTCAAGTTCGTGGGTGCGCTCGTCGTCCTCATCGCCGTGCTGCTCGTGCGACCGCAGGGTCTGCTCGGGCGCGCCGAGCGGGTCGGCTAGAGGGAGGAGAGACATGGACTGGGGAAGCATCATCGCGCAGAGCCTCCAGCAGGGGCTCGGACCCACGGCGGTCGTCTACGCCCTCGCGGCCATCGGCCTGAACGTCACCTTCGGCTACACCGGCCTGCTCAACTTCGGTCAGGCCGGCTTCATGGCGATCGGCGGCTACGCCATGGCGTCGTTCGTCGCGACCTGGAACCAGCCGTTCTGGCTGGCGATCGTGGCCGGGCTGTTCTTCACGGTCATCCTGGCCCTGATCCTCGGTATCCCCACGCTGCGGTTGCGTGCGGACTACCTGGCGATCGTGACCATCGCGGCCTCGGAGATCATCCGGCAGACGATCGGCTCGGTCACGCTGCTGAAGTACTTCGGCGGCCAGGACGGTGTCATCAACTTCGAGAACACCTTCGCCGACATGAACCCCTTCAGCGGGCGGATCGACCTCGGCGTCACCGCCTGGCGGGCGTACGACTTCTGGCTGCTGCTGCTCGGCTGGATCCTGGTCGCCGTCGGCTGCCTGGTCGTGTGGCTGCTCATGCGCAGCCCGTGGGGCCGCGTGATGAAGGGTGTGCGTGAGGACGAGGACGCCGTGCGCAGCCTCGGCAAGAACGTCTACATGTACAAGATGCAGTCGCTGGTCATCGGCGGCGTGTTCGGCGCGTTCGCCGGCTTCTTCGTGGCCCTCCAGAAGACGGTCATGAACCCGACCTGGGTCGCCACCGACGTGACGTTCTTCGCCTACACCGTGCTGCTGCTCGGTGGCGCGGCGCGCGTCCTGGGACCGGTGGCCGGCTCGATCATCTTCTGGTTCCTGATCACCTTCCTCGACCTGCTGTTCGACGCGTGGACGTCCGGGCCCGACCCGTTCATCCCGACCTGGCTGATGGACAGCTCGCAGGCCAGCCTGATGCGTCTGATCGTCATGGGCCTGGCGCTCATGTTGCTGATGATCTTCCGACCACAAGGAATCTTCGGAGACCGAAGGGAGCTGGCGATCGATGCCCGCTGAGTTCACTGCGACCAAGCCCGAGGGGGCCGGGTCCGAAGAAGCCCACACCGCCGGCGCGTCGGCCGCCCGCGAGGCGCTCGCCGACGTCGCGCACGAGCCCGGCGCCAAGAAGCCCGACCCGATCGTGGTCGCGCACGGGGTACGCCGTCAGTTCGGCGGCCTCGTCGCGGTCAACGTCGACCACGTGGAGATCCAGCGTGGCGTCATCACCGCCCTGATCGGGCCCAACGGCGCCGGCAAGACCACGTTCTTCAACCTGCTGACCGGCTTCGACAAGCCGCAGGCGGGCGAGTGGTCCTTCAACGGCAGGTCGCTCGACGGCGTCCCGGCGTACCGGGTCGCCCGGATGGGGATGATCCGCACCTTCCAGCTGACCAAGGTGCTCGCCAAGCTCTCCGTCATGGAGAACATGCGGATGGGCGCCACCGGCCAGACCGGTGAGCGCTTCCTCGGCGGGCTCTTCCAGACCTGGCGGGGCCAGGAGAAGCAGGTCACCGAGAAGGCCGAGGGCCTCCTCGAGCGGTTCCTGCTGATCAAGAAGAAGGACGACTTCGCCGGCACCATGTCGGGTGGCCAGCGCAAGCTGCTCGAGATGGCGCGCGCGCTGATGGCCGACCCCGAGCTGGTCATGCTCGACGAGCCGATGGCGGGCGTGAACCCCGCGCTGAAGCAGTCGCTGCTCGGCCACGTGAAGTCGCTGCGTGACGAGGGCCGCACCGTCCTGTTCGTCGAGCACGACATGGACATGGTCCGCGACATCTCCGACTGGGTCATCGTGATGGCCCAGGGCGAGGTGATCGCCGAGGGCCCGCCCGACTCCGTGATGGGCGACCAGCGGGTCATCGACGCCTACCTCGGCTCGCACCACGACCAGGACATCACCGACCTCGAGGAAGAGATCCTCGCCGAGGCGCAGGCCGAGATCTTCACCGAGCACAAGGAGGAGCAGCCGTGACCGAGGCAGCCACCCAGAGCGGTGCCCCCGAGGTCGACCGCAGTGAGCACCTCGCAGCCGCCGAGGGCGCCGTCCTGCGCGCCGACAACCTGATCGCCGGTTACCTGCCCGGCGTCAACATCCTCAACAACGCCGATCTCTACTGCCAGGAGAACGAGCTCGTCGGGATCATCGGGCCGAACGGCGCGGGCAAGTCCACGCTGCTCAAGGCCCTCTTCGGGCTGGTGAAGATCAACTCCGGCACCGTCACGCTGCAGGGTGATGACATCACCAACCAGCGCGCCGACACCCTGGTGACCAAGGGCATCGGGTTCGTCCCGCAGACGAACAACGTGTTCCCCTCGCTCACCATCCAGGAGAACCTGGAGATGGGCGTCTACCAGCGGCCGAAGTCGTTCAAGAAGCGCTTCGAGTTCGTGGGCGACCTCTTCCCGGCGCTCATCGACCGGAAGTCGCAGCGGGCCGGCTCGCTGTCCGGCGGTGAGCGGCAGATGGTCGCGATGGGCCGCGCGCTCATGATGGAGCCGTCGGTGCTGCTGCTCGACGAGCCCTCGGCGGGCCTCTCCCCCGTCATGCAGGACGAGGTGTTCGTGCAGACGCGCCGGATCAACCGCGCCGGCGTCTCGGTCATCATGGTCGAGCAGAACGCCCGTCGCTGCCTGCAGATCTGCGACCGCGGCTACGTCCTCGACCAGGGCCGCAACGCCTACACCGCGAGCGGCAAGGACCTGATCAACGACCCCAAGGTCATCCAGCTCTACCTGGGCACGCTGGCGAAGTAGCCGGCCACCGCCCGTCACGAGGGCCGCACCCCGACCAGGGGTGCGGCCCTCGTTGCGTCGTGGACGTGCAACGAGGGGCCCGGCCTGGCGGCCGGACCCCTCGTCGGGTGGAGCGGTGGATCAGATGACGCCGGTGACGTACTTGAGGTTCTTGTACGTGTTGGACGCGTCGAACTCGAAGATGCCGATGGTCGCCTTGGTCGGGCTACCGGTCTCACCGAGGTCGCAGGGTCCGGAGACGCCCGTGTAGTCGATGTCCTCACCGTCGGCGAGCAGGTCCGAGCACTCCTGGAAGGAGGTGCACTCGGTGCCCTCGGCCGAGACCTCGATGATCTTCGGGGCGAAGGTCGTCGGGTCGTCGGTGTCGGCCGCGATGGCCGCCAGCGCGGTCAGCATCACCGCGTCGTAGGACTCAGGACCGTAGGTGAAGTCCTTGAGCTTCGGGTCGGCCTCGAGCATGCGCTCGCGGAAGTCACCGGTCAGCTCGGCGCCGGGGTAGGTCGCCTTGACGCCCTCGAGGGTCCCCTTCGGGAAGTCGCCCGAGTAGTCGGCGGTGTTGCCGTCGACGAAGTAGACCTGCTGGTCCTTGGGGCCGATGCCCTTGGCGATCATCGTCGGGATGATCTTGGTGGTCTCGTTGAACGCGATCAGCACGATGGCGTCCGGCTTCGTCGCGGCGATCTCGTTGATCTCCGCGGTGAAGTTGGTGGCGTCGGCCGAGTAGAGCGTCTTGGCGACGACGGTGGCACCGCCGGCCTCGAGGCCCTTCTCCGTCTCCGAGGCGAGGAGCTCGCCGTAGGAGTCCTGGCGGGCCAGGATCGCGACGTTGGAGTGACCGTCCTCGACGACCGTGTTGGCGAGGACCGCGCCCTGGAGGACGTCGGAGGGCGCCGTGCGGAAGTAGAGGTTCTCGGGGTCGGTCTCGGGGTCGTCCAGGGCCGGCGAGGTGTTCGCGGGCGAGAACTGGACCACGCCGGCGCCGGTGATCTTGTTGATCACCGAGAGCGACACACCCGAGGCGGCGGCACCGACGACGACGTCGGCGTTGGCCTCGAGGAGCTTGTCGGTCTGCGCGCCCGCGATGTCGGGGGTGCCGTCACCGGAGTCGGCCTTCTTCTGCACGACCTGCTGGCCGAGCACGCCGCCGGCGGCGTTGATGTCGTCGACAGCAGCCTGGACGCCGGCGAACTCCGGCGGGCCGAGGAAGGCGAGGTCGCCCGTCTGCGGGAGGAGGGTGCCGATGGTCAGCACGCCGTCACCGGCGACGGGAGCTTCGCTGCTCTCGCTGGTCTCGTCGGTGGGGGTGTCGGTGGCCGTGTCAGCGGGTTCTTCGCTGCCGCAGGCGGTGAGGACCAGCGACGCCGTCGCGAGAACCATCGCCGTGCGCCAGGCGCGAGTGGGGCGAATCAATGGAGCCTCCGTCATCAGGAGAGGAAAACGTGCACCCCGTCAGGGCTCGGGGAGACGTCTCTTGCGAGAGCGAACCTAGCGTCAAAACGCCGGGGTGGAGGGAGGCTCGTAGCAAATTGGTGGGGGGTCGTTGCCATTTCGTGACCTGGCCCGGGACGCGGGCGTGACGACCGTCGCCGCCGTGCCCGAAAGGTCCGGGATGGGCGGATCCGGGGACGGCTCAGTCCACGGGCCCGGCGGCGGGGTCGGCCGCGGTGTCGGTCGCTGGGCCGCCGGCCACGGACGGGCCGTGCGCGATGACGCCCTCGGCCACCTGCCGCATCGACAGCCGCAGGTCCATGGCGGTCTTCTGGATCCACCGGAAGGCGTCGGGCTCGCTGAGCTCGAGCTGCCGCTGCAGGACGCTCTTGGCGCGGTCGACGGCCTTGCGGGTCTCCAGGCGCTCGGACAGGTCGGCCACCTCGGCCTCGAGCATCTGCAGCTCGGCGAAGCGGGAGACCGCCATCTCGACGGCCGGCACCAGGTCACGCTGGGTGAACGGCTTGACCAGGTAGGCCATCGCTCCGGCGTCGCGGGCGCGGTCCACCAGCTCGCGCTGGCTGAAGGCGGTCAGGATGACGACCGGGGCGATGCGCTGCTCGGCGATCCGCTGCGCCGCGGCGATGCCGTCGAGCTTGGGCATCTTGACGTCGAGGACCACGAGGTCGGGGCGGAGCTCCTCGGCGAGAGCGATCGCCTTCTCGCCGTCGCCCGCCTGGCCGACGACGTCGTACCCCTCCTCGACCAGCATCTCGGCGAGGTCGAGCCGGATCAGCGCCTCGTCCTCGGCGATGACGACCCGACGCGACGGGGATCCTGGCTGCACGCTCACGGGCACAGGCTATCCGGGCCGGCGGGGACCCGCACGTCCGCGGTCAGCTCATGCGGTGCGGCTCACACGCTCGCGGCGTGCGGCGAGGTAGAGCTCGACGTCCTCGCGCTCCACGCGGAGCCGGGAGAGCTCGGTGGCGGCGCTGCGCGCGTTGGCCCGGGCGCGCTCCTGGCCTGCCAGCCGGGCCAGCAGTGCTCGCACCATCTCACCCTCCCTCGGACCGGTCCTGCGGCTCTGGACTCAAACTGTAGTCGTTCACTACAGATTGAGCAAGGGTCGTCTCCGGTACCGTTGCCCTGCTCTCGCCCCGGTAGCCCAACGGCAGAGGCCGTGGTCTCAAACACCGTCCAGTGTGGGTTCGAATCCCACCCGGGGCACCCGAGCATCCGGGGTCGTGCGGCCCAGGCCTCCCTCACGGGAGGCGTGGCACGCACGACCCGTGCGGGCTCAGGGGCGGCGGTAGGCCGGCGCGACCTCGTTGATGGCGTCGCCCATCCGGTGGATGCGCAGCGCGTTGGTCGAGCCCGGCAGACCGGGCGGGCTGCCGGCGATGATGACGACGAGGTCGCCCTCCTGGACCCGGTGCACGCGGAGCAGGTGCTCGTCGACCTGGCGCACCATCTCGTCGGTGTGCTCGACCTGGGGCGCCTTGAAGGTCTCGATGCCCCACGACAGCGCGAGCTGCGAGCGCACCGCCGCGACGGGCGTGAAGGCGATCATCGGGATCGTGCCGCGGTAGCGCGAGAGCCGGCGGGCCGAGTCACCGCTCTGGGTGAACGCGACGAGGTACTTCGCGCCGACGCGCTCGGCCACCTCGGCGGCGGCCTTGGCGATGACGCCGCCACGCGTGCGCGGCTGCCAGTCGATCGCGGTCATCCGGGCCAGGCCGTGGTCCTCGGTGGACTCGATGATCCGCGACATCACCTCGACGGTCTCGGTGGGCCACTCCCCCACGCTGGTCTCGCCGGAGAGCATCACGGCGTCGGCGCCGTCGAGCACCGCGTTGGCGACGTCGGAGGCCTCCGCGCGGGTGGGCCGCGGCGAGGAGATCATCGACTCGAGCATCTGGGTGGCGACGATGACCGGCTTGGCGTGCCGGCGTGCCACGTCGATGACGTGCTTCTGCAGGAACGGGACGTTCTCGAGCGGGCACTCCACGCCCAGGTCACCGCGGGCGACCATGAAGCCGTCGAACGCGTCGACGATCTCCTCGATGTTGTCGATCGCCTGCGGCTTCTCGATCTTGGCGATGACCGGGAGGAAGACGCCCTCCTCGCGCATCACGTCGCGGACGTCCTCGACGTCCTTGGCGGAGCGCACGAAGGACAGCGCGATGAAGTCGACCGTCATGTGGAGGGCCCAGCGCAGGTCCTCCTTGTCCTTCTCGGACAGCGCCGGCACGGAGACCGCGACGCCGGGCAGGTTGATGCCCTTGTTGTCGCTCACCGGGCCGGGCACGACCACGCGGGTCTGCACGTCGGTGTCGTCGACCTCGGTCACCTCGAGGCGGACCTTGCCGTCGTCGATGAGGACCTGGTCGCCGGGCGAGACGTCGCCCGGGAGCCCGTCGTACGTCGTCGAGCAGATCTCCGCGTCGCCCGGGACCGAGCGCGTGGTGATCGTGAACGACGCGCCCTCCTCGAGCTGGACCGGGCCGGCCGCCACCTTGCCGAGCCGGATCTTGGGCCCCTGGAGGTCGGCGAAGATGCCGATCGCGTGGCCGCTCTCGTCGGAGGCCTGGCGCACCATGGCGTAGACCTTCTCGTGGTCGGCATGGCTGCCGTGGCTCATGTTCAGACGAGCGACGTCCATGCCCGCGTCGACCAGGGCACGGATCGACTCAGGGGTGGAGGTGGCCGGACCGAGGGTGCAGACGATCTTTGCTCTACGCACCCGCCGAGCCTAGCGCCGCGGACTTGAACGATCCAATCCCGTCTCATCCGCGGCGCCGTGGCTCAGACCACCAGCGGGCGCTCGGTCGGCTTGATCGGGGCCGGCAGCGTGGTGGCCCCGGTGAGGTGGGTGTCCACCGCGGCGGCCGCGGCGCGGCCCTCGGCGATGGCCCAGACGATCAGCGACTGGCCCCGGCCCGCGTCACCGGCGACGAAGACGCCGGGCACGCTCGACATGTAGGACGCGTCGCGCACGATGTTGCCGCGCTCGTCGAGGTCGACGCCGAGCTGGGTGACGACACCGTCCTGCTCGGGGCCGGTGAAGCCCATCGCGAACAGCACCAGGTCGGCCGGGATCTCCCGCTCGGTGCCCTCGACGTCGGCGAACCGGCCGTCCTTCATCTCGACCTCGACCAGGCGCAGCGCCCGGACGTTGCCCTCGTCGTCGCCGAGGAACTCCTTGGTCGACACGGAGTAGACCCGCTCGCCGCCCTCCTCGTGGGCCGACGAGACCCGGAAGAGCATCGGGTAGGTCGGCCAGGGCTGGCCCGCGGGCCGCTCCTCGCCGGGCTGCGGCATGATCTCCAGCTGCGTCACCGACGCAGCCTGCTGCCGGTGCGAGGTGCCGAGGCAGTCCGCCCCGGTGTCGCCGCCGCCGATGATCACGACGTGCTTGCCGGTCGCGGTGATCTGGTCCTCGACCTCCTCGCCGAGCGAGGCACGGTTGGACTGCGGCAGGAACTCCATCGCCTGGTGGATGCCCTTGAGCTCGCGTCCGGGGATCGGCAGGTCCCGCGCCGCCGTCGCGCCGACCGCCAGCACGACGGCGTCGAAGCGCTCACGGAGCTGGTCGCCGGTGATCTCGGTGCCGACGTCGACACCGGCCCGGAAGACCGTGCCCTCGCGCCGCATCTGGTCGAGGCGGCGGTCGAGGTGCTTCTTCTCCATCTTGAACTCGGGGATGCCGTAGCGGAGCAGCCCGCCGACCTTGTCGGCGCGCTCGTAGACCGCGACGGTGTGGCCGGCCCGGGTGAGCTGCTGCGCGACTGCGAGACCGGCCGGGCCGGACCCGACCACGGCCACGGTCTTGCCGGTCAGCCACTCCGGCGGCTGCGGCCGCACGAGGCCTGCGTCCCAGGCCTTGTCGGCGATCGCGACCTCGACGTTCTTGATCGTCACCGGGTCCTGGTTGATGCCGAGCACGCAGGCGGTCTCGCACGGCGCCGGGCACAGCCGCCCGGTGAACTCCGGGAAGTTGTTGGTCGCGTGCAGCCGCTCGGTGGCACCCTCCCAGTCGTCGCGCCAGACCAGGTCGTTCCACTCCGGGATGATGTTGCCCAGCGGGCAGCCCTGGTGGCAGAACGGGATGCCGCAGTCCATGCAGCGACCGGCCTGCTTGGTGATGATCGGCAGCAGCGCGCGGCCCGCCCCGCCGGGGTAGACCTCGTTCCAGTCCTGCACCCGCTCATCGACCGGACGCCGGGCCGCGACCTCGCGGCCCTCCTTGAGAAATCCCTTCGGGTCAGCCATGTGCAGAGCCCTCCATCATGGCTGCGGACTGCTGGAAGCTGTCCGCAGCGGGGAGACAAACGTGATCAGCCATGGAGGGCCTCCATCATCTTCGCGGCGGTCTCGTCCTCGTCGAGGCCCTCTTCCATGGCCTCCGCGCGGACGGCGAGCACCCGCTTGTAGTCGGTCGGCATCACCTCGGTGAAGCGGCGTACGGCGGCAGGCCAGTCGGCCAGCAGCGCCTCCGCGACCGGGGAGCCGGTCTCCTCGTGGTGCCGTCGGACCAGGCCCTCGAGCTCGTCGGCCGCGTCACCGTCGACGGCGGCGAGCTCGACGAGCTCGGGGTTGACCCGGCCCTCGTCGAGGTCGAGCACGAACGCCGCACCACCGGACATGCCGGCGGCGAAGTTGCGGCCGGTCGGGCCGAGCACGACCACGCGACCGCCGGTCATGTACTCGCAGCCGTGGTCGCCCACGCCCTCCACGACCGCGCTGGCGCCGGAGTTGCGCACGCAGAAGCGCTCGCCCACCTGGCCCCGCAAGAAGATCTCGCCGGACGTGGCGCCGTAGCCGATCACGTTGCCGGCGACGATCTGCTGCTCGGCCTCGAAGGTCGCGGCCCGGTCGGGACGGACCACGATGCGGCCGCCCGACAGGCCCTTGCCGACGTAGTCGTTGGCGTCGCCCTCGAGGCGCAGCGTGATGCCGCGCGGGAGGAAGGCGCCGAACGACTGGCCCGCCGAGCCGGTGAACGTCAGGTCGATCGTGCCGTCGGGCAGCCCCGCGCCCTGGTAGCGCTTGGTCACCTCGTGGCCGAGGATCGTGCCGACCGTGCGGTTGACGTTGCGGATCTGCAGCTGCGCCCGCACCGGCTCGCCGTTCTCGAGGGCCGGCCCGGCCAGCGCGACCAGCTCGTTGTCGAGCGCCTTGTCGAGCCCGTGGTCCTGGCCGACGGTGTTGTGCAGCGCAGCACCCTCGGGGAGGGCGGGCACGTGCAGCACCGGGGTCAGGTCGAGACCGGAGGCCTTCCAGTGGTCGACCGCCTGCTCGACGTCGAGCAGCTCGGCGTGGCCGACCGCCTCCTCGAGGGTGCGGAAGCCGAGCTCGGCGAGGAGCTCGCGCACCTCCTCGGCGATGTAGGTGAAGAAGTTGACCACGTGCTCGGCCTTGCCGGTGTAGCGCTCGCGGAGCACGGGGTTCTGCGTCGCCACGCCCACCGGGCAGGTGTCGAGGTGGCAGACCCGCATCATGATGCAGCCCGAGACGACGAGCGGTGCGGTCGCGAAGCCGAACTCCTCGGCACCGAGCAGCGCCGCGATGATCACGTCGCGCCCGGTCTTGAGCTGGCCGTCGGCCTGCACGACGATGCGGTCCCGCAGCCCGTTGAGCAGCAGGGTCTGCTGGGTCTCGGCGAGGCCGAGCTCCCAGGGGCCGCCGGCGTGCTTCAGCGACGTCAGCGGCGACGCGCCGGTGCCGCCGTCGTGGCCGGAGATGAGCACCACGTCGGCGTGCGCCTTGGAGACGCCGGCCGCGACCGTGCCGACCCCGACCTCGGCGACGAGCTTGACGTGCACGCGCGCCGACGGGTTGGAGTTCTTCAGGTCGTGGATCAGCTGGGCGAGGTCCTCGATGGAGTAGATGTCGTGGTGCGGCGGCGGCGAGATGAGACCGACACCGGGCGTGCTGTAGCGGGTCTTGGCCACCCACGGGTAGACCTTGTGGCCCGGCAGCTGGCCGCCCTCGCCGGGCTTGGCGCCCTGCGCCATCTTGATCTGGATGTCGTCGGAGTTGGTGAGGTACTCCGAGGTCACGCCGAACCGGCCCGACGCGACCTGCTTGATCGCGCTGCGCCGCTGGGGGTCGTAGAGACGGTCGGCGTCCTCGCCGCCCTCGCCGGTGTTGGACTTGCCGCCCAGCATGTTCATGGCGACGGCCAGCGTCTCGTGGGCCTCCTGGCTGATCGACCCGTAGGACATCGCACCGGTGGAGAACCGCTTGACGATCTCGGAGATCGGCTCGACCTCCTCGATCGGGATCGGCGAGCGCTGCTCCTTGAGCCTGAACAGGCCGCGCAGCGTCATGAGCCGCTCGGACTGCTCGTTCACGCGAGCGGTGTACTGCTTGAAGATGTCGTAGCGGCCGGCGCGGGTGGCGTGCTGGAGCCGGAACACCGTCTCCGGGTCGAACAGGTGCGGCTCGCCCTCGCGGCGCCACTGGTACTCGCCGCCGATCTCGAGCGACCGGTGCGCGGGCGCGAGCCCGTCGACGGGGTAGGCCTTGCGGTGCCGCCGCGAGACCTCCTCGGCGACCGTGTCGAGACCGATGCCGCCGAGCTTGCTGGTGGTGCCGGTGAAGTAGCGGTCGACCAGCTCCTGGGACAGGCCGACGGCCTCGAAGATCTGGGCGCCGGTGTACGACGCCACGGTCGAGACACCCATCTTGCTCATCACCTTGAGCACGCCCTTGCCGAGCGCCTTCACCAGGTGCTTGACGGCCTTCTCGCTCTCGATGTCGACGTAGTGACCGTCACGGGCGAGGTCCTCGACGGTCTCCATCGCGAGGTAGGGGTTGACCGCCGCCGCGCCGAAGCCGATCAGCAGCGCGACGTGGTGCACCTCGCGGACGTCGCCGGCCTCGACGACGAGGCCGACCTGGGTGCGGGTCTTCTCGCGCACCAGGTGGTGGTGCACCGCGCCGGTGAGCAGCAGCGACGGGATCGGGGCGAGCTCGGCGGTGGAGTGCCGGTCGGACAGCACGATGATGCGGGCGCCGTCGGCGATCGCCGCGGACACCTCCGCGCAGATCTCGTCGATCCGGGCGGCCAGCGCCGCTCCCCCGCCCTCGACGTCGTAGAGACCGCGGGAGACGTGGGTGATGAAGCCGGGCAGGTCGCCGTCGCGGTTGATGTGCCGCAGCTTGGCCAGCTCGTCGTTGTCGATCACCGGGAACGGCAGCACGACCTGGCGGCACGAGGCCGGGGTCGGCTCGAGCAGGTTGGCCTCGGGGCCGATGGTCCCGGCCAGGGAGGTCACCAGCTCCTCGCGGATCGCGTCGAGCGGCGGGTTGGTCACCTGCGCGAACAGCTGCGAGAAGTAGTCGAACAGCAGCCGGGGCCGGTCCGACAGCGCCGCGATCGGGCTGTCGGTGCCCATCGAGCCGATCGGCTCCGCGCCCGTCCTCGCCATCGGCGTGAGCAGGACGCGCTTCTCCTCCTCGGTGTAGCCGAAGATCTGCTGGCGCCGGGTGACCGAGGCGTGGGTGTGCACGATGTGCTCACGGTCGGGGAGGTCGTCCAGGTGGATCGTCCCGGCGTGCAGCCACTCGTC
Organism: uncultured Actinomycetota bacterium; assembly: GCA_963698315.1. Lineage (GTDB taxonomy): Bacteria > Actinomycetota > Actinomycetes > Propionibacteriales > Nocardioidaceae > Nocardioides_B. The sequence goes on along the minus strand of CAVOQH010000006.1, from coordinate 545,671 downwards.
GTAGGGGTGCTCGGCGGCGAGCTCGCCCTTGATCTCCTCGTCCTCGATGATCCGGTGCTCGGCGGTGTCGACGAGGAACATCCGGCCCGGCTGCAGCCGGCCCTTGCGGACGACGGTCGCCGGGTCGATGTCGAGCACGCCGACCTCGGAGGCCAGCACGACCAGGCCGTCGTCGGTGACCCAGTAGCGCGAGGGCCGCAGGCCGTTGCGGTCGAGCACGGCGCCGACCTGGGAGCCGTCGGTGAACACGACGCAGGCGGGGCCGTCCCACGGCTCCATCATCGAGGCGTGGAACTGGTAGAACGCCCGGCGCTGGGCGTCCATCTCGGCGTGGTTCTCCCACGCCTCGGGGATCATCATCAGCACCGAGTGCGGCAGCGACCGGCCGCCCATGTGCAGCAGCTCGAGCACCTCGTCGAACGACGCGGAGTCCGAGGCGCCCGGGGTGCAGATCGGGAAGAGCCGGTCGAGGTCGCCGCCGGACCCCTCGGGGGCGCCGGGGCGGGCCAGCAGGTCGCTGCGCAGCAGCGCCTCGCGGGCGCGCATCCAGTTGCGGTTGCCCATCACGGTGTTGATCTCGCCGTTGTGGGCGATGAACCGGAACGGGTGCGACAGCGGCCAGCTCGGGAACGTGTTGGTGGAGAAGCGCGAGTGCACCACGGCGACCGCGGACTCGACGCGCTCGTCGGTGAGCTCGGGGTAGAACCGGTCGAGCTGGTCGGTGGTGAGCATGCCCTTGTAGACGATGGTGCGCGACGACAGCGACGGGAAGTAGACGTCGGTCTCCCGCTCGGCGCGCTTGCGCAGGCAGAAGGCGAGCCGCTCCAGGGCCATCCCGACGACCCGGGCGCCGGTGGCGGCCACGAAGAGCTGGCTGAAGGTCGGCATCACGCTGACGGCGGTCGCGCCCAGCATCGACGGGTCGGTGGGCACGTCGCGCCAGCCGAGGACGGTGAGGCCCTCCTCGACCGCGATGTCCTCGATCTGCTGCCGCGTCTTGGCCACGTGGCCCTCGTCGCCGGGCAGGAACGCGGTGCCGACGGCGTAGGACCGGGCGCCGGGCAGCTCGAAGTCGACCACCTCGCGGAAGAACCGGTCGGGGATGCCCAGCAGGATGCCGGCACCGTCACCGGTGTCGGGCTCCGCGCCGGTGGCGCCACGGTGCTCGAGGTTGCGCAGCGCCGTGATGGCCTTGGCGACGATGTCGTGGCTGGCAACGCCGGTCAGGGTGGCGACGAACGCGACGCCACACGCGTCGTGCTCGTGGCGTCCGTCGTAGAGACCCTGGGGCGGCGGGAATGCATGCATGCGGCATTCTCCCGTCGTCGTGGCACCGTGCCCGAGAGGCGGCCGGTGCAGCTCATCTGAAAAATGCGCGGGACGACATTGGCCCATGCGGTGCTGGAAGCCTACAACACCGGCCGGTAACCAGGCCCGGCCGCGGACCGCGGGCTGGACGGCCGGGTGGACCGTCAGCTCAGGCCGGTGCCGACCAGGGCGCCGAAGCCGTAGGTGAGGGCGGCGGCGACCCCGCCGAGCACCATCTGGCGCAGCCCGCCGTACCACCAGGACCGCGTGGTCACCTGGGTGACCACGGCGCCGCAGGCGAAGAGGGCCAGCAGGGTGACGACGAGGCCGGGCACCAGGGTGTCGGCCCCGAGCAGGTAGGGCAGCACCGGCACCAGCGCGCCGATGGCGAAGGCGACGAACGACGACACGGCGGCCAGCATCGGCGAGGCGAGGTCGTGCGGGGTCGACGCCCAGCTCCTCGCGGGCGTGCACGTGGACGGCGTTGTCGACGTCGCGGTGGATCTGCTGGGCCACCTGTTCGGCCAGGTCGCGGTCGAGGCCCTTCTCGACGTACATCTGCGGCGAGCTCGCGGGTCTCGGCCTCGGGGTTGGCCAGGATCTCCCGGCGCTCCTTGTCGATCTCGAACTGGGCGGCCTCGGACTGGCTGGCGACCGAGGTGTACTCCCCCGCCGCCATCGAGAAGGCGCCCGCCGCCAGACCGGCCATGCCGGCGAGGACGACCGCGGTCGAGTCGGTGGCCGCCCGGGTGCCGCCGGCGACACCGGCGATCAGCGCCAGGTTGGAGACCAGACCGTCCATCGCCCCGAACACGGCCGGCCGGAGCCAGCCGCCGGTGACGTCGGCGTGCTCGTGGTCGACCTCGGGTGCTCCGCCCGGACGCAGGTGCGGCGTGCGTGCTCATGGTCGTAAAACTAGCCCGAGGTGCCCTCCGGTTTCACCGAAGGGGAGGCTTCCCTCACCGGCCCGGCGGCTCGGACCGGTCGGTGGCCTCGGGGGCCACCGCGGCGTCGTCGGCGTCCGGGGCGTCGGCGGCGAGCGCGGCCTCGTCGTCGTCCAGCTCCGGGTCGAGCAGCACCTGCTCCTCGCGACCGGGGTGCCGGGCGCGCGACCAGAGGAAGAACGCGAGGGCGCCGAGGAACACCACGATCGAGGTCCACACGTTGAGCCGCAGGCCGAGGACGTCGTCCTCCTGCACCTTGTCGATGCGGAGGTACTCGATCCAGCCGCGGCCGGCGGTGTAGCCCATCACGTAGAGCGCGAAGGCCCGGCCGTAGCCGAGGCGGAACCTGCGGTCGGCCCAGATCACCAGCCCGGCGACGCCGAGGTTCCAGAAGAACTCGTACAGGTACGTCGGGTGGAAGGTCTCGTACTGGGCGTAGCCGTCCTCGCGGTGCTCCGGGTCGATCTCCAGGCCCCACGGCAGCGTGGTCGGCCGGCCGTAGAGCTCCTGGTTGAACCAGTTGCCCCAGCGGCCGATGGCCTGGGCGATCACGATCCCCGGCGCGATCGCGTCGGCGAAGGGCAGGAACTTCACCCGGTGCCGACGGCAGCCCAGCCACACGCCGACGCCGCCGAGCGCGACGGCGCCCCAGATGCCGAGGCCGCCCTGCCAGACGTAGAGCGCGGTGATCGGCTCCCGGCCCTCGCCGAAGTAGAGCCGCCAGTCGGTGATGACGTGGTAGAGCCGGCCGCCGACCAGGCCGAACGGTATGGCCCAGATCGCGATGTCGCCGACCTGGCCGGGCTTGCCGCCGCGGGCCACCCAGCGCTTCTCGCCGAGCCACACCGCGACGACGACGCCGAGGATGATGCACAGCGCGTAGGCACGGATGGGCAGCGGCCCGAGGTGCCAGACACCCTGGGCGGGGCTGGGGATGCTGGCGAGGATCACGGGGTCATCACGAGGTGGCTCCAGCGGGGATTCCGTCGGTGAGGATGGTGTCGATGTCCTGGGCGATCCGCTCGGGGCCGGTGCCCTCGGTCCACACGATCGGGGCGGTGCCGTCGGGCAGCACGCCCACGACCTGGGTCCCGTGGTTGACCTCGTAGCCGCCGGACGGCATCTTCTCGCCCTTCTCGACCGGGACGCCGAGGGCGTTGCCGGCCTCGACGATGCGGTCCAGCGGGCCGGTGAGGCCGCCGAACCCGGGGTCGAAGCGGTCGAGGTAGGCGCGCAGCGTGGCCCGGTCGTCGCGGGCCGGGTCGGTGGTCACGAACTGCATCCCGACCGAGGCGCGCTGCTCCTCGTCGAGCCGGGTGAGCGCCGAGGCGATGTCGGCCATGACCACCTGGCAGATGTCGGGGCAGTGGGTGTAGCCGAAGAACACGAGCGTGAGCTCGTCGCCGGCCTCGGCGGTGCCGCGGTCGAGGCGGTAGTCGGCGCCGTCGGTGGCGGTGAGCGGGACGTCGGGGGCGGTGTAGGGCTCGGTGAGCACCGCGCCGAACATTCCGTCGTCGTCCTGCACGGTCACGTTGGCGACCGGCCCGTCCGACGGCGGCGTGCCGACGGAGCAGGCGGACAGCAGCAGCGCGGTCGCCGCGACCGCGGTCGCGAGGGTGGGGCTACGCACGCCGTACCCCTGCCGCGAGGTCGCGGGTCAGCTCGGCCAGGGCGGCGAGCCCGGCCGCGCGGTCGGGGGCGTCGAGCAGGCAGCGCACGAACGCCGAGCCGACGATGACGCCGTCGGCGTGCCGGGCCACCTCGGCCGCCTGGTCGCCGTTGGAGACGCCGAGCCCCACCGCGACCGGCAGGTCGGTGACGGCCTTGGTGCGGGCCACCAGCGGGGCGGCGAGATCGCTGCTGCTCTCCCGCGCGCCGGTCACGCCCATCACCGCCGTGGCGTAGACGAAGCCGCGCGAGGCGGCCGCGGTCAGCGCCACCCGCGCGTCGGTCGAGGACGGCGCGACCAGGAAGACCTTGTCGAGGTCGTGCGCGTCGGCGGCCGCGACCCAGGCGTGCGCCTCCTCGGGGACCAGGTCGGGGGTGATCAGCCCGGCGCCGCCGGCGGCGGCCAGGTCGGCGGCGAACCGGTCGACGCCGTAGCGCTCGACGGGGTTCCAGTAGGTCATCACCAGGGTGGGCGCGCCGGTGGCCGCGACCGCCTCGACGGTGCGGAGCACGTCGGCCGTGCGGGTGCCGGCCTCCAGGGCCCGCTGCGCGGCCGCCTGGATGGTCGGGCCGTCCATCACCGGGTCGCTGTAGGGCAGGCCGACCTCGATCACGTCGCAGCCGTTCTCGACCATCAGCCGCATCGCCTCGATGCCGCCGTCCACGTCGGGGAAGCCGGCCGGGAGGTAGCCCACGAGCGCGGCCCGGCCCTCGGCCTTCGCGGCGGCGAAGGCCTTCGAGACGCTCGTGGCTCATGCGTCAGCCTTTCCGAGCCCGAAGTACTCCACCGCCGTACCCATGTCCTTGTCGCCGCGTCCGGAGAGGTTGACCAGCAGCGTGCTGCCCGGCATCTCCTTGGCGAGCTCGAGGGTGCCGGCCACGGCGTGGGCCGACTCGATCGCGGGGATGATGCCCTCGGTGCGGCTCAGCAGCGCGAACGCGTCCATCGCGGCGGCGTCGGTGACGGGACGGTACGACGCACGGCCCGACTCGGCGAGGAAGGCGTGCTCGGGACCGACCCCGGGGTAGTCGAGCCCGGCGGAGATGGAGTGCGACTCGACGGTCTGGCCGTCCTCGTCCTGCAGCACGAAGGTGCGGGCGCCGTGCAGCACGCCGAACTCCCCCGCGCTGATCGTCGCTGCGTGGCGCTTGCCCGGGAAGCCGTCGCCGCCGGCCTCGAAGCCGAACAGCCGCACCGACGGGTCGTCGATGAAGCCGGCGAACATGCCGATCGCGTTGGAGCCGCCGCCGACGCAGGCGGTGACCGCGTCGGGCAGGGCGCCGGTGAGCTCGAGGCACTGGGCCCGGGCCTCGTCGCCGATGCCGCGGCAGAAGCTGCGCACCAGCGACGGGAACGGGTGCGGACCGGCCGCGGTGCCGAAGACGTAGGCGGTGTGGTCGACGGTCGCCACCCAGTCGCGGATCGCCTCGTTGATCGCGTCCTTGAGGGTGCGGGAGCCGGACTTCACCGCGACGACCTCGGCGCCGAGCAGCTGCATGCGCGCGACGTTGAGCGCCTGCCGCTCGGTGTCGACCTCGCCCATGTAGACGACGCAGTCCAGACCGAGGTAGGCGCAGGCGGTGGCGGTGGCCACGCCGTGCTGACCGGCGCCGGTCTCGGCGATGACCCGGGTCTTGCCCATCCGCTTGGTGAGCAGGGCCTGCCCGAGCACGTTGCGGATCTTGTGCGCGCCGGTGTGCAGGAGGTCCTCGCGCTTGAGCAGGATGCGGGCGCCGGCCACCTCCGACAGCTTGGTCGCCTCGAAGAGCAGGCTCGGCGTCCCGGCGTACTCGCGGAGCAGCCGCTCGAACTCGGCGGTGAACTCGGGGTCGGCCATGGCGTCCTGCCAGGCGACGGTCAGCTCGTCGAGAGCGGCCATGAGGGCCTCGGGCATCATCCGGCCGCCGAAGCGGCCGAACGTGCCGTCGCCGCGTGACCGGCTGGGAGGTCATCGTTCCGCCTCGCGTTGCTTGAGGGCCGGGTGCGAGCCGGCGGAGACCAGGTCGGCGACGGCGTCGCGGGGGTTGTCACCGCGCACCAGGGTCTCGCCGACGAGCACGACGTCGGCGCCCTGCTTGGCGTACTCGAAGACGTCGTGCGGGCCGCGGACGCCGGACTCGGCCACCCGCACCACGTCGTCGGGGATCCGGGGCGCGAGGCGCTCGAAGGTGCTGCGGTCGACCTCGAGCGTGCGCAGGTTGCGCGCGTTGACGCCGACCAGGGTGGCGCCGGCGTCGAGGGCGCGCTCGACCTCCTCCTCGTCGTGGACCTCCACGAGCGGGGTCAGGCCGATCGACACCGCACGCTCGAGCAGGCCGACGAGGGTGGCCTGGTCGAGCGCGGCGACGATGAGCAGCGCGAGGTCGGCGCCGGCCGCCCGCGCCTCCCACAGCTGGTAGGAGGTGACGATGAAGTCCTTGCGGAGCACGGGGATCGCGACCGCCTTGCGCACGGCCCTGAGGTCGTCGAGGCTGCCGCCGAAGCGACGCTGCTCGGTGAGCACGCTGATCGTGGCGGCGCCACCGGCCTCGTAGTCGGCGGCCAGCGCGGCGGGGTCGGTGATGGTGGCCAGCGCACCCTTGCTGGGGCTGGACCGCTTGACCTCCGCGATCACGCTGACGCCGTCGGCACGGAAGGCCGGCATCGGGTCGAGGGCGTCGGTGGCGCGACGGGCCGCGGCCTTGAGCTCCTCGAGGGAGGTGGCGGCCTCACGCACGGCGAGGTCCTCGCGCACCCCGTCGACGATCTCGGCGAGGACGGACCTGCTCACGACGGGGTTCCTCTCTCAGCGGGTGGGAAGTCCAGAGTCTCTAGACTCTCATGCACCCGGCTGGCGCCCCGCCGGGAGGTCCGCCCCGCGATCACTGGAGCACCCACGATGTCCTACCCGCCCCCGAGTCCTGAGCCGGGTCCTCAGCCGGGCCCGCCGCCCGGCGAGCACTACCAGCCGCAGTACGCCGTGGCTCCGCCGACCAACGGCAAGGCGACCGCGTCGCTGGTGGTCGGCGTGACCACGCTGGTGCTGTCGTGGTGCTGCGGCCTGGGGGTGCTCGGTCTCGTCGCGATCGTGCTGGGGGCCAAGGCCCGCTCGGAGATCCGGCGCTCGGGCGGCCACCAGGGCGGCGCCGGCCTGGCCACCGCCGGGATCGCCACGGGCGCCGTGGCCGTGCTCGTCGGCCTGCTGGTGATCGCCGCGATCGTGGTGGCCCTGGCCAACCCGGCCGGGACCTTCATCGGCTCCGACACCGGCGTCGACATCTGACCCCTGCTCCGCGTCGGCTCGCGGGTTCCCGCCCGGCCAGGCACTAGCGTGGGCGCACCGAGGGCCTGCCGGCCCTCCCACACGTGGGGAGACCAGCACCGTGAGCTACACACCGCCACCGCCGCCGCCCGAGCAGGGCGGCGACCCGTCCCAGTCCACGCCGCCCGGCTACGGCGCTCCCCCGCCGTCCGGTGGCGGGTACGGCGGACCGCCCCCTCCCGGTGGCGACGGCGGCGGGGACTTCTCCGGCGGCGGCTACGGCGCCCCTCCCGGCTACGGCCCGCCCCGCAACTCCGGCAAGGCCGTGGTCGCGCTGGTGATCGGGATCCTGTCGCCCGTCCTCGGGCTCTGCTGCGCCTTCTTCGGCCTGGTGGGCATCGCCGCGATCCTGGTCGGCCGGTCGGCCAAGACCGAGATCGAGCAGAGCGGCGGCCGGCTGACCGGCGCCGGCATGGCCCAGGCCGGCGTCGTCCTGGGCATCATCGGCTGCGTGATCGGCCTGGTGATGACGGTGGTCAACCTGCTGCTGATCCAGAACGGCGTGACGACCTTCAACCTCGAGTCGTCCTGACTCCTCGGGTGGCCCCCTCGGGACGTCCCTAGGGGGTCAGCCAGGCCGCGAACGGCAGGTTGCGCACCACCCAGAACAGCACGGTGAGCGACAGCACGACCGCCAGGGCGACGTACGCCGCACGGTCGCTGACGGGTCGGGGCCTGCCCCGCCAGCCGGCGGCGACCGACCGCAGCCACCAGACGGCGAGGAACGGCAGCGACCCGACGAAGAGCAGGTTGCTGCTCGCGGCCGACAGCACGTCGCCGTGGGTGAGGTCGTTGACCGCGCGCAGGCCACCGCAGCCCGGGCAGTAGGTGCCGGTCAGCGCGAGCCAGGGGCAGAAGCCCCAGGACCCGGCCTGGTGCGGGTCGCGCAGGTGCAGCGCCACGCTCGCGGCCAGCAGGCCGCCGGCGACGAGCACCGGTGTGCGGACCCCGCGCCAGCCGCGGGGCACGGACGGCACGACCCGGGTGTCGGGAGTCGGCCGTCACGCGGTCCATGTCAGTGGGACGCGGGCTCCGCGCCCAGACCCATCTTCTGCATGATCTTGCCGACGATGGCGCCGGCCGGGACCAGCGCCACGCCGACCCAGAACAGGGTCCACTGGTCGATGACCATGCCGATGCCGCCCACGACGAAGCCGACCAGGATGATCATCACGCCGGTCCAGGCTGCGGGGGTGTTGCCGTGGTGCGCCATGTGCGGGGTACTCCTCGTGAGCGGTTCGTCGGGCCGGTTCACATGATAGGGGGTGGCTCAGGCGGTCGGGTCGTGTCCCTGGTCGATCGCCTTCCAGAGGTCCTCCTCCGTGGCGGGCGCCTCCCGGCGGGCGGCGGGTGCGTCGTAGCGGCTGCCCATCGCCGGCCACCGCGGTGCCCGGACGACGGCCACGACCAGGGCGGCCAGCGAGAGCACGCCGGCGACAGCGGTCGTCCAGTACCAGGCCGTCAGCGACGTGACGAAGGTGTCGCTGGTGGCCCCGGCACCCTGGACGGCCTCGACCGCGACGTCCTGGGCGCTGCCGAAGGCCGACACCACCGCGGCCACCACTCCGGCCGCGGCCAGCGCGCCGACGACGGCCACCACCCGGCGGGTGCGCCCGCGCAGCACGAGCAGCACGCCCCACGACGCCAGCGCGACCAGGGCGAGGGCCAGCGCCAGCGGGGCGGCGTCGGTGCCCCGGGCGGCCGCGTCGACCGACACCCCGGCGTTGTCACCGGACGCGCGCGCCCAGTCACGCGCCGCCGCGACGGCGGTGAGCGCCGACGCGGCGAGGCCCACCAGCACGGTCGGGCCGAAGCTGCGGTCCCTCACGCGCCCTCCGAGCTGCCGGTGGCCGCGGCCACGGCCACCGGCAGGTCGCGCGCGTCGAAGCAGGTGCGGTCGCCGGTGTGGCAGGCGGGCCCCTCCTGGTCGACGGCGACGAGCAGGGTGTCGCCGTCGCAGTCGAGCCGGACGGCCTTGACCCACTGCCGGTGGCCGGAGGTCTCGCCCTTGACCCAGAGCTCCTGGCGCGACCGGCTCCAGTACGTCGCGCGCCCGGTGGTCAGCGTGCGGTGCAGCGCCTCGTCGTCCATCCAGCCGACCATCAGCACCTCGCCGGTGTCGTGCTGCTGCACCACCGCGGGCACCAGCCCGTCGGCGTCACGCTTGAGGAGGTCGGCGATCGCGGGGTCGAGTGAGCTCACCGCCCCAGTCTCCCACCCGGCTGACAACGATTCGTCTGCGACCGACCCGCGTGGATCACCCCGGAAGTCGCAGACGAATCGTTGTCGGCTCAGTGCAGGTGCTGCTGGGCGACCCAGGAGGTGTGCAGACGGCCGTAGACGCCGCCCTCGGCGACGAGCCGGGCGTGCGGACCGCGCTGCACGATCCGGCCGGCGTCGACGACGACCACCTCGTCGGCGTTCTCGGCGGTCGACATCCGGTGGGCGATCGTCACCGAGGTGCGGCCGCGGGTGAGGCGCTCGAGGGCGCGTCCGATCCGCATCTCCAGCGCCGGGTCGACCGCCGACGTCGCCTCGTCGAGCACCAGCAGGTCGGGGTCGGCCAGGTGTGCCCGGATCAGCGCGACCAGCTGCCGCTCCCCCGCCGACAGCGACTCGCCGCGCTGGCCCACCGGGGTGTCGAGGCCGTGCGGGAGCCCGTCGAGCCAGTCGGCGAGGCCGAGCTCGGTGGCGGCCCGGCGGATGTCGTCGTCGGAGGCGTCGAGCCGGCCGTAGCGGGCGTTGGCCCGCAGCGAGGAGTCGAAGAGGAAGCCCTCCTGCGGCACCATCACCACGCGCTCGCGCAGCGACGAGAACGGCACCGTGCGCAGGTCCACCCCGTCGAGGCGGACGGTGCCCGTGGTCGGGTCCATCAGCCGGGTCAGCAGCTTGGCGAGCGTGGTCTTGCCCGACCCGGTCTCGCCGACGACGGCCAGCCGGGTGTTGGGCGCGACCTCGAGGTCGACGTCGTGCAGCACCGGCCGGCCGCCGGGGTAGGCGAAGGTGACGTCCTCGAAGGTGATCGACACCGCGCCCTTGGGCAGCACCGCGCCGGACGGCCCCGGGTCGACGACGTCGGCGGGGGTGTCGAGGATGCCGATCACCCGGCGCCAGCCGGCGATGGCGTTCTGGGCGTCGGTGAGCACCTGGGTGCCCATCTGCACCGGCCCGACGAACAGCGTGACGAGGAAGGCGAAGGCGAGCACCTCACCGGCCGTGAGCTGGTCGTCGACGCCGAGGATCACGCCGAAGATCAGCACGCCGGCGTTGGCGAGGCCGGCGGAGACGCCGCCCAGCGAGAACGAGAAGGCGGTCAGGCCCTGCGCCCGGGTGCTCGCGCGCTTGTGCCGCTCGACCGCGGTGTCGATGCGCTCCTGGGTGCGCGCCTCGATGGCGTAGGACCGCACCACCGACGCGCCGACGACCGGCTCGGACACGGCACTGAGCATCACGCCCACCTGCCGGCGCACCACGCCGTAGGCGTCGGACAGCTTGCGCTGGAAGTAGCGCAGCGACAAGAACAGCGGCAGGAAGCAGATCCAGACCACCAGCGTCAGCTGCCAGGAGTAGAACAGCATCACCACGGTCGCGACCGCGATCTGGCCGACGCTGACCACCGCGATCAGGCCGCCGAAGATCAGGAACTGCGAGACCTGGTCGACGTCGGAGGTGACCCGCGCGACGAGGGCGCCGCGGCGCTCGGTGTTCTGCGTGAGCAGCGGCAGGTCGTGGACGTGCCGGAACGCCTTGATCCGCAGCGTGGCCAGGCCCCGCTCCGCGGAGGTGAACAGCCGGGCGGTCATGAAGTACGACGCCACGCCGGTCACGACGATGGCGAGCGCGGCCACACCCGCCATCCAGCCCATGAACGACAGGTCGGGCCCACCCTCCGCCCCCAGGCCGCGGTCGAGGGTCTGCTGGACGGCGATCGGCACGACGACGCGGCCGAGCGTGGCGAGGACGGCGAACGCGAGGGTGCCGCCGAGGCCGACGCGCAGCTCCGGGGAGAGCTCGACGCCGCGCCGGATGGTCTGCCAGGCGCCGATCTCCTCGCCGGTGTCGAGGACGGTGCCGCTGGTCCGGGTCGTCGGTCGTGCTCACGGCACCCTCACCTCGTCGTCGGTCGGGGCGTGGCCCTCGGGATGCTCCACGTCGTAGGCGTTGACCAGGTCGGCGTAGCCGGGGCTGCGCGCGAGCAGCTCGCCGTGGGTGCCCTGGTCGGCGACCTTGCCGTCACGGAGGTAGACGACCTCGTCGGCCAGCGCGATCGTCGCCTTGCGGTAGGCCACCACCAGCACGGTGGCGCCCGCGGGGTCGTCGGGGCGGCCGCGCAGGGCGGCCAGGATGCGGGCCTCGACCTCGGGGTCGACCGCCGAGGTGGCGTCGTCCATGATCAGCAGCCGCGGCCGGCGCACCAGGGCGCGGGCCAGCGAGAGCCGCTGCCGCTGACCGCCGGACAGGGTGGTGCCGCGCTCGCCCAGCCGGGAGTCGAGCCCGTCGGCCAGGGCGGCGACGAACCCGTCTGCCTGGGCGGTGCGCAGCGCGGCCCAGACCTCGTCGTCGGTCACGTCGGCGCCGAGCGCGACGTTGCCGCGGACGGTGTCGTCGAAGAGGAACGCCTGCTGCGGCACCAGGGACACGTGCCGGGCCAGCACCCCGTGGGCGAGGTCGCGCACGTCGGTGCCGTCGAGACGGACCGCGCCGGCGTCGGGGTCGACCAGCCGCACCAGCAGCGAGGTCAGCGTGCTCTTGCCCGACGCGGTGGCGCCGACGACGGCGACGGTGCGTCCGGGCGCGGCCGTGAAGGTCAGCCCGTCGAGCAGCGGTGGGCCGCCGGCGTAGTGGTAGGCGAGGTCGTCCACGTCGAGCGTGGCCCCGGCGGGCACCCGCTCGGGACGCGCCTCGCCGTACTCCATCTCCCCGGTCGCGGCGAGCACGGCGGAGACCCGCTGGAAGCCGACCACGCTGCGCGGGAACTCGCCGAGCAGCCAGCCGAGCGAGCGGATCGGGAAGGCGACGATGGTGAGGAGGTAGCCGATCGTGACCACGTCGCCGGGGTCGGCCCGGCCGGCCAGGACCTGCGCGACCCCGACGGCCAGGACGGCGAGCACGCCGAGGCTGGGCAGCGCCTCGAGCACCGGGTCGAAGACCGCCCGCACCCGGCCTGCCTTGACGTTGGTGTCGCGGAGATCGTGGGCCTTGCGGGCGAACCGGTCGGCCTCCTCCTGCTCGCGGCCGAGGGTCTTGACGACCATCGCGCCGTCGAACGACTCGTGGGCGACCTCGCTGACCTCGGCGCGCAGCGCCTGGGCGCGGGTCATCAGCGGCGACTGGAGCCGCTGGAAGACGATGTTGGACAGGATCACCAGCGGGAAGACCAGCAGGCCGACGAGCGCCATCACCAGGTCGGTGAGCAGCATCTGCACGACCGCGATCACCATCATCGCCACCGTGCCCACCGCCATCGGCAGCGGCGCGATCGGGGCCCATGCCGCCTCGACGTCGGAGTTGGCGTTGGAGAGCAGCTGGCCGGTCGGGTGCCGCTGGTGCCACTCCATCGGCAGCTTGAGGTACTGCCGGGTGACCTCGCGCCGGTGGTGGGCCTGCATGCGGTACTGCATGACGCCCGCGCCCAGGCGGCGCGCGACGATGCCGACGGCGCGGAGGATCGCGACGCCGAGGAACAGCGCGAGGATCGTGACGAGGCCGCCGCCGTCGTACTCCCCCGTCCGGAACGCCGGCAGCACGACGTGGTCGGTGGCCCAGCCGAGCACCCACGCGTCGGCGACGGTGAGCGCCCCGAACAGCACGCTGCCGAGCGTCGAGACCGTGAAGATCCACGGCTCCCGGCGGATCGCCACGCCGATGACCGCGAAGCCGTCGCGGATGGTGCTGCCCGCGGTGACCGACGACAGGCTGGCGCGGCCGGAACGGGTGCTGCTCACGGGGCTCCTCTGCGGACGGGGTGGGACCGCCCCAGCCTACGATCGAGGTATGACGAAGTCGGCACGGATGTCCCGCACCGAGCGCACCGCCCTCTGCGACACCGCCCTCCAGGTCGGCGAGGACCAGCCCACGCTGTGCGAGGGGTGGACCGTCAAGGACCTGGTCGTGCACCTGCTCGTGCGCGAGCGCAGCCCCGGCGCGGTGGGGATCGCGCTGTCCCCGCTGGCGGGCCTGACAGACCGGGAGATGCGGCGCATGGCCGCGCAGGACTTCACCGTGCTCGTCGAGCGGCTGCGCGGCGGGCCGCCGAGGTGGTCGCCCTACGCCGTGCCCCGGCTCGACGCGATGTTCAACACCCTGGAGCTCTTCGTGCACCACGAGGACATCCGGCGCGCGCAGCCCGACTGGGCCCCTCGCGACCTCTCCGACGACGAGCAGAAGCTGCTGTGGTCGATGGTGCGCTCCGCCGGCAAGCCGCTGGTCCGCAACGCGCCGGCCGGCGTCACGCTGGAGAACGCGACCACGGGGTCGCGGGTCGTGCTGAAGGACGCCTCGCAGCCGGTCGTGGTGAGCGGTCTGCCGAGCGAGGTGACGCTGTTCGCGTTCGGCCGCCAGGCCGAGGCCCGCGTCACCCTCTCCGGTCCCGACGACGCCGTCGCCCTGCTGACCGGCGCCTCCCTCGGGTTCTGAGCTCCCCGACGGAAACGCGCCCCGGGCGTCGTCCGGATGCGGGGACGCGGTGCGGGACGCCGGCGCACGCCTCCTAGGCTGGAGCCATGAGCCACCACCCTTCGACAAGCTCAGGACATCGCCTCGAGCTGCTGCCGGCCGTCGACATCGCGGACGGCCGGGCGGTGCAGCTCGTGCAGGGCGTGGCCGGCTCCGAGAAGCACTTCGGCGACCCCGTCGAGGCGGCGCTCAACTGGCAGAACCGCGGGGCCGAGTGGATCCACCTCGTCGACCTCGACGCGGCGTTCGGCCGTGGCCACAACCGCGACCTGCTCGCCACGATCGTCGGCACCCTGGACATCAAGGTCGAGATGAGCGGCGGCATCCGCGACGACGAGTCGCTCGCCGCCGCGATGGCGACCGGCTGCCGCCGGGTCAACATCGGCACCGCCGCGCTCGAGCAGCCGGAGTGGTGCGCCCGCGCGATCGCGGAGTACGGCGACCGGGTGGCCGTCGGCCTCGACGTACGCGGCCGCACGCTGGCCGCCCGCGGCTGGACCCGCGACGGCGGCGACCTCTACGACGTGCTGGCCCGCCTCGACGGCGAGGGCTGCGCGCGCTACGTGGTCACCGACGTCAACAAGGACGGCATGCTCCAGGGCCCCAACCTCCAGCTGCTGCGCGACGTCTGCGCCGCCACCGACCGGCCGGTCGTCGCCTCGGGCGGCATCACCGAGCTGGCCGACCTCGAGGCCCTGCAGGGCCTGGTCGGCGAGGGGGTCGAGGGCGCCATCATCGGCACCGCGCTCTACGAGGGCCGCTTCACCCTCGAGGACGCGCTCGCCCTCACCCGGGCGACGACGTGAGCCTCGCCGTCCGGGTGATCCCCTGCCTCGACGTCGACGGCGGCCGGGTGGTCAAGGGCGTGAACTTCCAGGGCCTGCGCGACGCCGGCGACCCGGTCGAGCTGGCCAAGCGCTACGACGCCGAGGGCGCCGACGAGCTCACCTTCCTCGACATCTCCGCCTCCCACGAGGGACGTGCGACCACGATGGAGATCGTGTCGGCGACCGCCGAGCAGGTGTTCATCCCGCTCACCGTCGGGGGCGGCGTGGGCAGCGTCGCCGACGTCGACCGGCTGCTGCGGGCCGGGGCCGACAAGGTCGCGGTCAACACCGCCGCGATCCGCCGCCCCGAGCTGGTCGCCGAGATCGCCGACCGCTTCGGCAACCAGGTGCTGGTGCTCTCGGTCGACGCCCGCCGAGCCGACGGCACGCCGAGCGGCTTCGAGGTGACCACCCACGGCGGCCGCAGGAGCGCCGGCCTCGACGCGGTCGACTGGGCCCGCCGGGCCGCCGCGCTCGGCGCCGGGGAGATCCTGCTCAACGCGATGGACGCCGACGGCACCCGTGAGGGCTTCGACCTCGACCTGATCCGGCTGGTCCGCGCCGAGGTGTCGATCCCGGTGATCGCGTCCGGTGGTGCCGGTGCCGCCGAGCACTTCCCCCCGGCCGTCGAGGCCGGCGCCGACGCCGTGCTGGCCGCGTCGGTCTTCCACTTCGGCACGCTCAGCGTCCGCGAGGTGAAGGACGCCCTGGCCGGGGCAGGGTTCCCGACCCGCTGACCTCAGCGGGCGGACGCCGACCCGTCCTTGATGTCGTACATGCGCAGGTCGGCCGCGTGCACCAGGCGGCCGAAGTCCTCCGCGTCGTGCGGGTAGGTGCTGATCCCGATGCTCACCCCGACCGCCACCTGGACACCGCGGACCTCGACGGGCTCGCGCACGCACTCGGCCAGTCCGGCTGCGATCCGGCGTGCCTCCTGCTCGGCGGTCGCCGGGGACAGCCCGCACAGGGCCACCAGGAACTCGTCGCCGCCGAGGCGGGCGAGCAGGTCCGTGCGACGGACCTGCTCGCCGCAGCCGGGCCGCGATCGCCTGCAGGACCTCGTCCCCGGCCGCGTGGCCCAGCTCGTCGTTGACCGCCTTGAAGCCGTCGAGGTCCATGAAGAGCACGGCCAGCGCAGCGTCGGCGACGCGGGCGTCCCAGAGCGCGACCTCGACCTGCTCCTCGAAGCGGCGCCGGTTCATCAGGCCGGTCAGCGCGTCGGTGTAGGCGAGCTGCTCGATCCGCGCCAGGTAGGAGCGGGCCTGGTCCGAGGCCCGCCTCAGGGCGCGGTCGGCCTCGACCCGGTCCGTCACGTCGTTCTGCAGCCCGACGTACTGCACCAGCCGCCCGTGCTCGTCGTGCACCGGCGAGAGGTGCACCTCGTTCCACCACGGCTCGCGGTGCGGGCCCCGCACGTTGAGCAGCAGCTCGCGGCACTCGACGCCGGCCCGGATCGCGGCGCGGATGCGGGCGACGGCGGCGCGGTCGGTGTCGGGCCCCTGGAGCATCCGGCAGTTGCGGCCGAGCAGCACCGTCGCCGGGAAGCCGGCGAGCGCCTCGAAGGCCGGGTTCACGAAGACGAGCGGATGGTCGGGGCGGGTCATGTCGGCGATGCTCACGCCGTTGGTCGTCGCGGACAGCGCCCGCAGCACCGACTGCGACGGCACGGTGGACAGGTCGAGCGGCTCCTCGACCCGGGCGCGGGGCTCTGCCGGGGCGGCGGGCGCGGGGCCGGTCACGGGGCTGACGGGCTCTGCCCCGTGCGGCCGCACCCGGCTCAGCAGCGAGTGCGTGGCAGCGGCGACGACGTCGCGCTCGTAGGTCAGGGCGTACTCGAAGGTGCGGTCCATGTCGGGACCGTCGTCACCGAGGTCGCGCGCCAGCAGGGCAGCGGCGAAGTGCGGCCCGATGACGGTCACGTCCCACTCGCCGAGCACCGGGTCCGTCCGGGGACAGCGTCGCCCCACGCACGCCGGCCGCGGGCTCCTCCGACAGGTCCTGCCCGACGGCGCAGACGAAGCCCACCCGGTCGGCGAGGTCGCGGTAGCGCTGCTCGGTGGCGACGGTGAAGTGCCGTGCGTGCTGGAACGTCGCCGCAGTCACGCAGGTCTCGCCCACCCGCATCGCCTCACGCTCCAGCTGCTTGCTGATCTCGACGAGCAGGCGCTTGGAGGAACGACGCAGCTGCGTGCCGGGGGGAAGGCAGGCGAAGGGCGAGGCGGCGTCCGGGCCCCAGGCCGAGGTGGTGACCGGCGACAGCAGCCGCAGCTCGTGCACGTCGTCCACGGCGACAGGAGCCGGCTGCGGGACGGGCCGCCCGAAGAGCCAGCCCTGGCCGAGGGTGGCACCGAGCGCCCGGGCCGCGGCCAGGTGCCGCTCGGTCTCGATGCCCTCGGCGAGGATCAGCGCGCCGGTCCGCTCGGCGTAGGCGTTGACCGCGTTCATGATCTCGGCCACCTCGGGGCCGGGACGGTCCTGGGTGAGCCGCAGGTCGAGCTTGACCACGTCGGGCCGCAGCAACGGCATGAACGCGAGCGACGCGGTCTCGGCACCGACGTCGTCGAGCGCCACGCCCCAGCCGAGGTCGCGCACCCGCTGGACGGTCCGCAGCAGCTCGGCCGGCCGCAGCGCGAGCGCCCGCTCGGTGATCTCCACGACGACGCGCAGCCGCGCGGGCGCGCTCTCGGCGATCGTCAGCAGGTCGTCGAGCGGCGCGGAGTCGAGCACCTCCGGCTCGACGTTCACGAAGAGGCCGAGCGGCGCGACCAGGTGGTGCTCGACCGCACCGCGGAAGGCCGCGGCCCGGCAGGCCTCGTCGAGCTCGGCGAGCAGTCCCGCCTCGCGGGCGGCCCCGAAGAGCGCGAACGGGCTCTGCAGGGAGCCTTCGGGCCCGCGGGCGAGCGCCTCGAAGGCGGCGACCCGGCCGGAGTCGAGGTGCAGGATCGGCTGGAAGTGGCTGCGGACCAGCCCCTGCCTCAGCACGTCGGCCACCTCGGGGACGGCGCTGGTGTCGGACGTCGGGTCGTCGACCGTGGGCGTGCTCACGTGCATCCTCGCTCTCGAGCTGGGCCGCGGACCTGCGACCGTGCCGACCCTAGGGCGCAGGCCGGCGTGAAGCAGACATTTCCGGCGTTTGACCGCCGGCGACGGGCCTCACATCGGCACCGGAGGGCGCGACCTGCGGAAAATCACGGGCGGCGCGCTGTCGTGTGGCCCACGATGTCGCCATGACTCCGACGCTCTACACCGCCACCGAGCGCCCCGACCTCTGGGAGCGCGGCATCGACTCCGAGGACGTGTGGCCGGAGTACAACCTGCACGGCGACGTGCTCAACGCCTACTGGGGACGGCTGGCGCCGGAGCTGCCGGACTTCCAGTTCGTGCTGTACGACGAGCAGGCCGACCAGGTCGTCGCCGAGGGGCACACCGCGCCGATCGCCTGGGACGGCGACGACGCGACGCTGCCCGACGGCATCGACAGCGTCATCCGCCAGGCGTTCGACGACGCCCCCGACCGACCGGCACGCAACACCCTGTGCGCCCTGGCGGCGGAGACGCCGCGCGGCGGCCGCGAGCGGGGGCTCGCCGCGCAGATCCTCGGCGCGATGCGCACGCTCGCGGAGCGGCACGGCCTGACCCACCTGGTCGCGCCGGTGCGGCCGTCGTGGAAGGAGCGCTACCCGCTCACCCCGATCGAGCGCTACGTGACCTGGCGGCGCGAGGACGGCCAGCTCCTCGACCCGTGGATGCGCGTCCACGAGCGGCTCGGCGCCCGGGTCACCCGGCCGCTGCCCGAGTCGATGCGCATCACCGGCACGGTGAAGGAGTGGGAGAGCTGGACCGGCCTGGTCTTCCCCGAGTCCGGCGAGTTCGTCTTCCCCGAGGGGCTGTCCACGCTGCACGTGGACCGTGACGCCGACCTGGTGACCTACTGGGAGCCCAACGTCTGGCTGGTGCACCCCGACCTGCCCTGAGGGCGGGCCGGGTCAGCGGCGGACGAGCAGCAGCTGGAGCACCGGGAACGCCAGCAGGCTGACCACCAGTGCGGCGAGCCGTGCCTCCCAGTCGGGACGGACGACCCACACCAGCACGTTGAGCGCGAGCAGCAGCGCGACGAGCAGCCCGCGCCGGACCCGGCGCCGCCGGGCCAGCACCCCGGTGTCGCGGCCGACGGGCCGCAGCCGGGGCAGCAGGTCGGTGGTGTGCCGCTTGAGCGTGCGGGTGCGGGCCGCGCGGCGCTCCTGACGCTCGGCCTCGGCCGCCCGCGCCGCGGTGCGGATCGCCGCCTCCCGCTCCCGCTCGGCCCGGCGCCGGGCCCGCTCCTTGCTCACGCCGGCCGCGCCGAGGGGTCACTCGTGCAGCGACACGCCGCGGAAAGGGCTGACTGGGTGACTCCTCGGCGGTTCACAGGGAGGCCACCCAGTTGGCCAGCAGGCGGGCGCCGGCGTCGCCGGACTTCTCCGGGTGGAACTGCGTCGCGCACAGCGGACCGTTCTCCACGGCCGCGACGAACCGGTCGCCGCCGTGCTCGGCCCAGGTCACCAGCGGCGCGCGGGTGCGGTCGTTGGTGCGCAGCACCCACTCGCGCACGCCGTAGGAGTGCACGAAGTAGAACCGCTCCCCCTCCACGCCGGCGAACAGCCGGGTGCCCTCGGGCGACCTCGACGGTGTTCCACCCCATGTGGGGTACGACGGGGGCGCGCAGGCGCTCCACGACGCCCGGCCACTCGTCGAGGCCCTCGGTGTCCACGCCGTGCTCCACGCCGTGCGCGAACAGCACCTGCATGCCCGACGCAGATGCCGAGCACCGGCCGGCCACCGGCGAGGCGGCGGCCGATGACCTCGTGGCCCTTCACCGCGCGGATGCCCTCGACGCAGGCCGCGAAGGCGCCGACGCCCGGCACCACCAGCCCGTCGGCGTCCTGGGCGGCCGCCCGGTCGGCGGTCAGCGTCACCGCGGCGCCGGCCCGCTCCAGGGCGCGCACGGCCGAGCGGACGTTGCCCGACCCGTAGTCGAGGACGACGACCGACGGGGCCGGTCCGGCCGCCGGTCCCGGTGCCGGTCCGGTGCCGGTCATTGGGGCATCGGTCACAGGCTGCCCTTGGTGGAGGGCACGCCCGTCTCGCGCGGGTCCACTGCCACCGCGTCGCGCAGCGCCCGGGCGACGGCCTTGAACTGCGCCTCCACGAGGTGGTGCGGGTCGCGGCCGGACAGCACCCGCACGTGCAGGGCGATCTGGGCGTGGAAGGCCAGGGTCTCGAAGACGTGCCGGGTGAGCGACCCGAGGTAGCCGTCGTTGCCGATGGTGACGAAGGCCTGGGCGTCGGGCTCCCCGGTGTGCACGCAGTAGGGCCGGCCCGAGACGTCGACGACGCCCTGCACGAGGGCCTCGTCGAGCGGCACGGTGGCGTCGCCGAAGCGGCGGATGCCCCGCTTGTCGCCGAGCGCCTCGCGGAGCGCGTCGCCGAGTGCGATCGCGGTGTCCTCGACGGTGTGGTGGGCGTCGATGTGGGTGTCGCCCTCGGTCTGCACGGTCAGGTCGATCAGCGAGTGCCGTGCGAACGAGTCGAGCATGTGGTCGTAGAAGCCGACGCCGGTGTGCACGTCGCCGCGCCCGGTGCCGTCGATGTCGAGCTCGACGAGGACCTTGGACTCCTTGGTCTCGCGCTCGATGCGTGCCCGCCGCGTCATCCCACTACCTCCACCAGTGCGTTCTTGAACGCTGTCATCTCTTCGGGTGTCCCGATGGACACCCGCAACCAGCCGTCGGGGCCCGTCTCGCGGATCAGCACCCCGCGGTCGAGCAGGCCCTGCCACACAGCATGCCGGTCGGGGAACGTCCCGAACAGCGCGAAGTTGGCGTCCGAGTCGGCGACCGTGTGCCCCCGCTCGCGCAGCCAGGCCACGGTCCGGTCCCGCTCGGCGCGCAGGTCGTCGACCCGGCCGAGCAGCTCGTCACGGTGCCGCAGCGCCGCCAGCGCGACCGCCTGGGTGACGGCCGAGAGGTGGTAGGGCAGCCGCACCACGCGCAGCGCGTCGACGATCTCCGTCGACGCCGCGAGGTAGCCGAGCCGGGCGCCCGCGAGCGCGAAGGCCTTGCTCATGGTGCGCGAGACCACGAGGTTGGGCGTGGTCGGCAGCAGCTCGAGCGCGCTCGGCGTGCCGCTGCGCCGGAACTCGCCGTAGGCCTCGTCGATCACCACGACGCCGCCGACCTCGGCCGTCGCCGCGCAGACCGCGACCACCGTGTCGGTCGGGAGCGCGGTGCCGGTCGGGTTGTTGGGCGAGGGCAGCAGCACCACCGAGGGCCGGTGCTCCTTGATCACGGAGACGGCGTGCTCGGTGTCGAGGGAGAAGTCCTCGGCCCGGTGGCCGACCACCCAGCCGGTCATCGCGTCGCGGGCGTACTCGGGATACATCGAGTACGTCGGCGCGAACGAGACCGCCGTGCGGCCCGGGCCGCCGAACGCCTGGAGCAGCTGGAGCATGACCTCGTTGGAGCCGTTGGCGGCCCACACCTGGGCCGGGGTCACCCCGTGGCCGAGGTAGTCGGCCAGCGCCTCGCGCAGCGCCGACGCCTCCCGGTCGGGGTAGCGGTTCAGCGTGCGGGTGGCGTCGGCGACCGCCGCGGCCACGTCGGCCACGACCGCCTCGCTCGGCGGGTAGGGGTTCTCGTTGACGTTGAGGGCGACGGGGACGTCGAGCTGCGGTGCGCCGTACGGCTCGATCCCCCGCAGCTCCTCGCGCAGAGGAAGCTCCATCAGGCGTCTCGTCCGGTCCCGGCGAACCGCACCCGCACCGCGCTGCCGTGACCCGGGAGGTCCTCGGCCTCGGCCAGGTGCACCACGTGGTCGGCGACGTCGCGCAGGGCGGACCGGTCGTACTCGACGACGTGCACGGCCTTGCGGAACGCGCGCACCGACAGCCCGCCGGAGTGGCAGGCGCAGCCGGCGGTGGGCAGCACGTGGTTGGAGCCCGCGGCGTAGTCGCCCAGGGAGACCGGGGAGAACGGGCCGACGAACACCGCGCCGGCGTTGACCACCCGGGCGGCCCAGGCGGACGCGTCGCGGGTCTGGATCTCGAGGTGCTCGGCGGCGTAGGCGTTGACCACGGCCAGGCCCTGCTCGAGGTCGTCGACCAGCACGATGCCGGACTGCTCGCCGCCGAGGGCGGTGCGGACCCGATCGACGTGGCGGGTGACCGACACCTGCTTGTCGAGCTCGGCCTCCACGTCGTCGGCGAGCGCCGGCGAGGTGGTGACGAGCACGGAGGCGGCCATCGGGTCGTGCTCGGCCTGGCTGACCAGGTCGGCGGCGACGAAGGCGGGGTCGGCGGTGTCGTCGGCGAGGATCGCGATCTCGGTCGGGCCGGCCTCGGAGTCGATGCCGACGACGCCCTTGAGCAGCCGCTTGGCCGAGACGGTGTAGATGTTGCCCGGACCGGTGACCAGGTCGACCTTGCGGCACGGCCCGGCGCCGTAGGCGAACATGGCGACCGCCTGGGCGCCGCCGACGGCGTACACCTCGTCGACGCCGAGCAGCGCGCAGGCGGCCAGGATGGTGGGGTGCGGCAGGCCGGTGTCGCGCTGCGGCGACGACGTGAGCGCGATCGAGCCGACCCCGGCGACCTGGGCGGGCACCACGTTCATGACCACGCTCGACACCAGCGGCGCGATGCCGCCGGGGACGTAGAGGCCCACCCGCTCGACCGGGATCATCCGCTGCGTGACCGTGCCGCCGGGCACGACCTGGGTGACCTTGTCGTGCTCCAGCTCGGCCTCGCAGGTGCGACGCAGCCGGGCGATCG
Source organism: uncultured Actinomycetota bacterium (assembly GCA_963698315.1). GTDB lineage: Bacteria > Actinomycetota > Actinomycetes > Propionibacteriales > Nocardioidaceae > Nocardioides_B. The sequence continues at coordinate 523,140 of CAVOQH010000006.1, read as the reverse complement.
ACTCCTCCAGGCCCGCACGCACGGCGGGGTCGAGGCCGTCCAGCGCCTCGGTCAGGGCGGACGGCGGGACGACGATGTCGGTCTGCTCGACGTGGTCGAACTTCGCTCCGAACTCGATGATCGCCTCGACCCCGCGATGGCGCACGGCGTCGCAGATCGGACGCACGACGTCGAGGGCGGCCTCGACGTCGAACTCTGCACGCGGCACCACGGTGCGGTAGTCAGCGGCCTCGCGGCCCCTGAGGTCGATTCGGCGGATCATGCCCTCCAGTCTAAGGGGGCACGATCGGCGCACTCCGGGCCGGCTGACACGCGGACGGACCCGTGAAGGACCAGCGGATGTGAGTAGGTTGAAACCGTGCAGGTCCAGCTCCCGATCTTCCCGATGAACGCCGTGGTGTTCCCGGGCGTCACCGTGCCCCTGCACGTGTTCGAGGACCGCTACCGGTCGCTCGTGCACCACCTGCTGTCGATCTCCGAGAAGCCGGAGCGGCTCTTCGGGATCGTCGCGATCCGGGAGGGCTACGAGGTCGGCTCCCACGGCGTCCAGTCCGTCCACCGGGTCGGCTGCGTGGTGCAGATGACGTCCGTGGACCCCTACCCCGACGGCCGCTTCGACATCGAGGTCGTCGGGCGCCGGCGGCTGCGGCTCGACGCCCTGGACACCTCGGGCGAGCTATCTCGTCGGCGACGTCGAGACGGTCGACGAGCCCCGCAGCGACGACCCCGAGGGCGTCCACGAGGCGCAGCGCACCCGTGAGACCTTCGAGGAGTACCGGCGGCAGCTCTCGGACCTGCGCGGCGACGACGTCCTCGACGGCGACCTGCCCCGCGACCCCGAGCACCTCTCCTACAGCCTGGCCGCCACGTGCCTGCTCACCCTGCAGGAGCGCCAGGCCCTGCTGGAGGCCGAGAGCCCGCTCGACCGGCTGGTGATGCTCCGGCACGCGCTGCTCGAGGAGATGCGCGCGATGCGGGCGATCCCCTCGCTGCCGGCGACGGAGGTCGCCCGGACCAGCTGGTCCCCCAACTAGGGACGCCGTCCGTGGCCAAGAAGCAGGCCGGTGGCACGCCGGCGACCGTGGCGCTGAGCAGGGCCGGCGTCGCGCACACCGTGCACACCTACGACCACGACCCCGCCGCCGCGTCGTACGGCGGTGAGGCCGCCGAGGCGATGGGGGTCGACCCCGGCCGGGTGTTCAAGACGCTCTTCACGTCCGTCGACGGCCGGCTCGTCGTCGGCGTCGTGCCGGTGTCGGGCCAGCTCGACCTGAAGGCGGTCGCCGCCGCCGCGGGTGGCAAGAAGGCGGTGATGGCCGACCCGGCCGACGCCGAGCGCGCGACCGGCTACGTCGTCGGCGGGATCTCACCGCTCGGCCAGAAGCGGGCGCACCCGACCGTGGTCGACGCGTCGGCCCTGGACCACCCCACCGTGTTCGTCTCGGGCGGACGGCGCGGGATGGAGATCGAGCTCTCCCCCGCCGCCCTGGTGGCCGCCACCCACGCGACGGTGGCGACCATCCGCCGCTGACAGGCCACTTCACGCACGACACACCGGCGAGACAGGTGGGGAAGTGGCCTGTCGCGGGGTCAGTCGGTGCTGAGGCGGAAGGCGGCGTGCTGGACGTCCTCGTCGTCGAGCCAGGTGGTCAGGGCGAGCGCGTCGAGCGGCGCCAGGTTGGCCTCGATCTCGGGCTCGTCCGGGACGACCTCCCGGGCGACGCGGGTGGCCCAGTCCTCGGCGTCGAAGTTGACGAAGACACCGCCGGCGACCCGGTCGGGCTCCGGGACGACGTCGCGGAAGGCCGGCACGTCACCGAGACCGCCGGACCCGGCCAGCTGGTCGACGTAGGCCTGGTCGAGGCCCAGCACGACGTAGCCGTCGCCCCGGCTGCGCACGAGCGCGTCGGCCTCCCCGGGCGGCACCTGCGCCAGCAGCGTGTCGATCACGCGGGTGATCTCGGCGTCGTCGCCGTGGATCCGGACGCCCACCGGCGCCTGCGGGACGTCGGCGCCGGAGAGCGCCCCGACGTCGACCGTGCCGTCGACCGAGACCCGCAGCCCGTCGCCGAGCAGCGTCTCGAGGTCCTCGGGGAGCTGGAGCCCGGTCCCGGCCTCGAGGTCCTTCCAGAGGTCCTCGGACCCGCCGCCGGCCGCTCCCCCGCCGAACACGTCGCCGAGCGAGGTGACCCACTCGTCGAGCCAGCCGTCGCGGAAGGACACCGAGAAGGCGGCGGCCGTCGTCGCCGGGAGCTCGGCCAGGGAGGGCGCGCCCGGGTCACTGACCGGCGCGACCCCGCCGGGCATCCCCCGGGTCACCATCTCCGCCTCCACCCGGCCGTCGTCGAAACGGATCACGCCGGCGGCGCCCTCGAAGTCGCGGTAGAGCCGGGCCACGTCCTGGCCCAGCAGGCTGTCGGTGGACTCGCCGGGGACCGACTCGCCGGCCAGGTCGGCGGCCACGTCGGTCATCCGGGCCGGCGCCTCGGCGGAGACGTAGGCGTTGACGATCCCGGGCTCGCCGGCGCGCTCGGTCCAGGTCCGGAAGTCGGCGTCGTCCGCGAGCGACGAGGCCTGCGCGGCCGAGGCGTAGGAGTCGGCATCGGCCTGCTCCTCCATCAGCACGGCGTAGTCGCCGGCGAAGGCCACCCCGACGGTCTCGTCGTCGCACGCGGCGAGCGCCTCGATGCCGGCCGTGGCGGCCTCCTGGTCGCTGACCTGGACGACGAACAGCGGCGCGACCGTGTTGCCCTGGTCGGGCACCGCCGCCACCGCGAACCGGTCGCCGATCCACGGCGCGACGTCGTCGTCGTAGGTGACGCCCTTGCACGCGCCGTCGTCGAAGGCGTCCTCGAACAGCCAGCGGCGCACGTCGTCGCGGGCACCGAGGTCGAGCTCCTTCTCCAGGGCCGGGAACTTGCGCAGCGTCTGGATCGCGGCGATCTTCTGCCCGGCCGACGGGTCGAGGTCGATGCTGACGTAGGCGAGGGCGTCGGCCGGTACGGCGTCGGCCGGGGATCCGTCGGCGGACATCAGCTGGGCGAGCCCCCAGCCGCCCACCGCCACGGTGGCCACCACGGCCACGGCCGCACCGCCGACCAGCGCCCAGCGCGGGCCGGTGCGAGTCGTCCCGGCGGGGCCGCCGAGGTACTCAGGGGTGGTCGGCCCGGTCCCGGGACCGGTGGGGGGCAGCTGCTCCGGCATGTGGACTCCTCCGTGTCCGCGTGGCTCGGGTGCCCCGCGGGTCCGGGTCCAGCCTAGTCGCGGACAGGGCGGGACACAGGGCGAACGCGCACCCTCACCCGGGCGGTGTCGGCGGCGACCAGAGCACGACCAGGCAGCCGATCAGCGCTGTCACCGGCCAGACGAGGTAGCAGACCGTCGCGTCCACGCTGAGCGGGACCGCGAGCCGGGCACCGACCTCGGCGGAGGCGACCAGCTGCTGCGGGTCGGCCGGGCCGAGCCAGCCGCCGAGCACGCTCATCACCCCGGCGGCCACCCCCGAGCCGAGCAGGACCAGGACGGTGGTCAGCAGCGGGTCGCGCGAGCGCCACCAGCTGACCACGGTGCCGGAGACCAGGCCGAGGCCGCCGGCGATGACGGCGTACCAGGCGTCGGCGTTGAAGCGCTTGCCGAGATCCACCTCGCCCATCGTCACGCCTCCCCCGCGCACGACGGTGAACTCGGCGGGGTCGTAGAGCGCCCACCAGAGCAGCCCCGCGACCACGCCCAGGGCGACGTAGGTGCCGAGCACGGCGACCACGTCGGGCAGCGCACCGCCGCTGCGTGCTCCACCGCCCGGGCCGGACACGTCGGGGCCGGCCGGCTCCTCGTGCAGCGGCGGTGGCAGGGGCGACGAGGGGCTCGTCATCCGGCCAGGCAGTTCGGCCCGAGGAGCGCCTTGAGGTCGGCGAACAGGGCCGGGCTCGGCGCCACCCGGAGGCGGTCGTCGAGCTTCATCACGGTGGTCGCGGACTTCGTCATCAGCCGCAACCGTACTTCGGTGACCCCGGGGTGGGTGCCCAGGACGTCCTTGAGCTGCTCCACCACCGGCGGCGTGCACCGGGTGGACGGCATGGAGATGACCACCGGACCGGACGGGCCGTCGGTCAGGTCGGGGACGCTGACCTCCTGCCCGTGCAGCTCGGGCTGGTCCTTGGACCGCGAGAGCCGGCCCTTGACCGTGATGATCGCGTCCTCCTGCAGCAGGGTGCTGGCCAGCTGGTAGGAGCTCGGGAAGAGCAGCACGTCGATGGCGCCCTCGAGGTCCTCCAGGGAGACCATCGCCCAGGCGTCGCCGCGCTTGGTGATCTTGCGCTGCACCGAGGTGACCAGGCCGGAGACGGTGATCATCGAGCCGTCGGGCCGCTCCTCGTCGAGCAGCAGCTGGCCGATCGTGCAGTCGGTGCCGTTGGACAGGATGTGCTCCAGGCCGAGCAGCGGGTGGTCGGAGACGTAGAGCCCGAGCATGTCGCGCTCGTGGCCGAGCAGCGTCATCTTGTCCCACTCGTCGATCTCGGGGATCGCCACGGCCATGTCGAAGATCGGCTCCGCGCCGCCCATCCCCCCCTCGTCGAACACGGAGTCGAAGAGGGAGTCCTGACCAGAGCCGGAGTCCTTCTTCATCGAGGCGTAGCGGTCGACCGCCTCCTCGTGGATCGCGACCAGGGCCCGCCGGCGGTGCTTCATGTCGTCGAACGCGCCCGCCTTGGCGAGCGACTCGATCACGCGCTTGTTGCACACGAGCGCGTCGACCTTGTCCATGAAGTCGTTGAAGTCCTCGTAGCGGCCCTTGAGCTCGCGACCCTCGACGATCTTGTCGACCACGTTGCTGCCGACGTTGCGGATCGCGGTCAGGCCGAAGCGGATGTCGCGGCCGACCGGGGTGAAGTTGGCGGCGGACTCGTTGACGTCGGGCGGGAGCACCTGGATCTTCATCCGGCGGCACTCGTTGAGGTAGATCGCCATCTTGTCCTTGTCGTCCCGGACGGACGTCAGGAGCGCGGCCATGTACTCGGCGGGGTAGTTGGCCTTGAGGTAGGCGGTCCAGTAGGACACCAGGCCGTAGGCAGCCGAGTGCGCCTTGTTGAAGGCGTAGTCCGAGAACGGCAGCAGGATGTCCCACAGGGTCTTCACCGCGGCCATGGAGTAGCCGCGCTCCTGCATGCCGGCGGAGAAGCCGGCGAACTGCTTGTCCAGCTCCTCCTTCTTCTTCTTGCCCATGGCGCGGCGCAGGATGTCGGCCTGTCCGAGGCTGTAGCCCGCGAGCTTCTGGGCGATCGCCATGACCTGCTCCTGGTAGACGATCAGACCGTAGGTCTCACCCAGGATGTCCTCGAGCGGCTCGGCGAGCTCGGGGTGGATCGCCTCCACGGCCTCGCGGCCGGTCTTGCGGCGGGCGTACTTGTTGTGGGAGTCGGCGCCCATCGGGCCGGGCCGGTAGAGCGCGCCGACCGCGGAGATGTCCTCGAAGGTGTCGGGACGCATGCTGCGCAGCAGCGCGCGCATGGGGCCGCCGTCGAGCTGGAAGACACCGAGGGTGTCGCCGCGCTGGAGCAGCTTGTAGGTCGCCTCGTCGGTCAGCGTGAGGTCCTCGAGCACCACGTCGACGTCGCGGTTGGCCAAGATGTTCTTCACCGCGTCGTCGAGGACCGTGAGGTTGCGCAGCCCGAGGAAGTCCATCTTGATCAGGCCGAGGCCCTCACAGGTGGGGTAGTCGAACTGGGTGATCATCGCGCCGTCGGCGGGCCGCTTGAGCAGCGGGATCACGTCGATCAGCGGCTCGCTCGACATGATCACGCCCGCGGCGTGCACGCCCCACTGCCGCTTGAGGCCCTCGATGCCGATGGCGGTGTCGACCACGCGCTTGACGTCGCCGTCGGACTCGTAGAGCGAGCGGAACTCGCCGCCCTCGCCGAAGCGCTTGTGCTGGGGGTCGAAGATCTCCTTGAGCGGGACGTCCTTGCCCATCACCGCGGCCGGCATCGCCTTGGTGATCCGGTCGCCCATCGCGAAGGGGTAGCCGAGGATCCGCGAGGAGTCCTTGACGGCCTGCTTCGCCTTGATCGTGCCGTAGGTGACGATGTAGGAGACCCGGTCGTCGCCGTACTTCTCGGTGACGTACCGGATGACCTCGCCGCGCCTGCGCTCGTCGAAGTCGATGTCGAAGTCGGGCATCGAGACACGGTCGGGGTTGAGGAACCGCTCGAAGATCAGGCCGTGCTGGAGCGGGTCGAGGTCGGTGATCCGCATGGCGTAGGCGACCATCGAGCCGGCACCGGAGCCACGGCCAGGGCCGACCCGGATGCCGTTGTCCTTGGCCCAGTTGATGAAGTCGGCGACGACGAGGAAGTAGCCGGGGAAGCCCATCTGGGTGATGACGCCGATCTCGAACTCGGCCTGCTTGCGGACCTCGTCGGGGACGCCGCCCGGGTAGCGGAAGCGGAGGCCCTTCTCGACCTCCTTGACCAGCCAGGAGTCCTCGTTCTCCCCGGGCGGGCAGGGGAAGCGCGGCATGTAGGTGCCGTTGCCCTCGGTGAACGACACGTCGCAGCGCTCGGCGATCAGCAGGGTGTTGTCGCAGGCCTCGCGCAGGTCGTACTTGTCGACCCACAGCGCCCGCATCTCCTCGGCCGACTTGAGGTAGTAGCCGTCGCCGCTGAAGGCGAAGCGCTGGCCGGGGCCGTCGCCGGCCGGCACGTCCATCGTGCTGCCGGAGTTGATGCAGAGCAGGTGCTCCTGGGACTTGGCGTCCTCCCGCATGACGTAGTGGGAGTCGTTGGTGGCCAGCAGCGGGATCCGCAGGTCCTTGGCGAGCCGCAGCAGGCCGTCGCGGACCCGGTTCTCGATGTCGAGGCCGTGGTCCATCAGCTCGAGGAAGTAGTTCTCCCGGCCGAGGATGTCCTGGAAGTCGGCAGCGGCCTGGCGGGCGGCGGCGTAGTTGCCGTAGCGCAGGTGCACCTGCACCTCGCCGGACGGGCAGCCGGTGGTGCCGATGATGCCCCGGCCGTGCTGCGCGAGGAGCTCGCGGTCCATCCGGGGGTGCTTGAAGAACCCGTCACGCCAGGCGCCGGTGGAGAGCCGGAACAGGTTGTGCATGCCCTCGGTGCTCTCCGAGAGCAGGGTCATGTGGGTGTAGGCGCCGCGGGCCGAGACGTCGTCGGGGCCGCCGTCGTAGAAGTTGACGCCCTTCTTGTCGAAGCGCGAGATGTTGGGGGCCATGTAGGCCTCGATGCCGATGATCGGCTTGACCCCCGCGGCCTTGGCCTTGCGGTAGAACTCGTAGGCCCCGAAGACGTTGCCGTGGTCGGTCATCGCGACCGCCGGCATGCCGAGCTCGGCCGCCCGTCCGGTCAGCGCACCGAGCCGCGCCGCCCCGTCGAGCATGGAGTACTCGGTGTGCACGTGGAGGTGCACGAAACCGTCTGTCGACCCGCCTGGCATCTGAGTCTTTGGCCCCTTCCGGACACTCCTGCGCGCGCGCTAAACCGGACCGTGCACGTGGCCCGGCCGAACTTCTTGGGGAAGGTCGCCAGCCTACGACACCGCGGTCGGCTCCGGTGGGAGACGCCCCGGTCGGTCGGAGCCCACTCCACCACCCGGCACCGACAGGATCCCTGCGTCTCGCACTCCCCGGTCAGGAGCGCGCCGCCTTGCCCCAGCCGTGGAACCCGTCGACCTCGATCCAGGCGTCGACCCGGCCCCGGTCGCGGGTGCGGTAGTCCCGGCCGGTGTAGTGCCGGGCCAGCCGGTCGATCCCGGTCAGGTCGGCGTCCTCGGCGATCTCCACGACCCGTCCGGTGAGCGAGACGTGGGTGTACCAGCCCGCCTCGTCGAGGACGGTCACGGCGACGCGGGGGTCGTGGCGGAGGTACTCCAGCCGCCTGCGCCCCTGGTCCATGTTGACGTGGATCCGGTCGCCCGCCGCCGAGGTGTCGAGGAGGTACCAGGTGGCCACCGACACCGGCTGACCGTCGGGGCGCAGCGTGGTGATGGTGGCCGGGTTGGGCTTGGTCAGCAGCGCGCGGACGTCGTCGGGCAGGACGATCGAGGCCATCGGGTCTCCGGGAGGTCGAGGGTCGGTGCCGGCCCACCGTAGTCGACGCCGGCAGCGGCCCCGTCGGGGTCAGTCGGCCGCGTCGAGGCTCTCGGTGATCACCACGTGCATGATCCGGGCCAGCCGCTCCGGGCCGAGCCGGTCGCCGTGCCGTGCGGAGGTGCGCGCCATCCGGTCCACGATCTCGGCCTCGCGCCCCGGGTCGCGCCCCTCGTGCCCGGGCACCGGCTTGAGCCGCTGCGCGGTGGCGGTGAGGGCCGCCCGCTCGGTCAGCACCGCGGCGAGCCGGTCGTCGAGCTCGTCGATCCGCCGGCGCACCCCCGCGACCGGGTCGGCGCCGAACCACGCCATCTCCAGGTCGGGCTGCTTCTCCTCGTTGTCCGAGCCGTCGGTGCGGCGTACGACGTGCAGGCCGTGCCGCTCGTAGAACGCCCGGGCGCGGGTGTTGGTCTCGAACACCCACAGGCCGAACCCGTCGGGACGCAGACCCTTGACCAGATCGAGCAGCGCGCTGCCGATCCCCTGCCCGGTGAGGTCGGGCCGGACGTAGAGCGAGTCGAGCCACTCGGGGTCGACCACGGCGTAGCCCACGAGGGCGTCGCCGTGCTCGGCCACCCAGGTCTGGCGGTCCGCGGGCATCGGGATCGTCCGCGGCTCGAGGCCGAGCACCTCACGGAACCAGTGCCGGCCCTCGTCGCGGGTGTGGATGCTCCGCGGCATCGCGGGGTAGGCCGCCTCGCGGGCGTCCCAGAACAGCTCGGCCAGCGGCCCCGCGTCGCCCTCGGCGGCGGGCCGCAAGGTCACGTCGTCGAGGTCAGTAGGCATCGCGGATGGCGTCGAGGGCGCGCGCGAGGTCGTCGGGGTAGCTGGACTCGTACTCGACGTACTCCCCCTCGTCGGGGTGCTCGAAGCCGAGGCGTACGGCGTGCAGCCACTGCCGCTCCAGCCCGACCCGGGCCGCGAGGGTGGGGTCGGCGCCGTAGGTGAGGTCACCGACGCACGGGTGCTTCAGCGCCGCCATGTGCACCCGGATCTGGTGCGTCCGCCCGGTCTCGAGGTGGATCTCGAGCAGGCTGGCGAAGCGGTGCGCCTCGAGCGTCTCGTAGTGGGTGACGCTGTGCTTGCCGTCGGCGCGGACCGCGAACTTGTAGTCGTGCTTGGGGTTGCGGCCGATCGGGGCGTCGACGGTGCCCCGCAGCGGGTCGGGGTGCCCCTGCACCAGTGCGTGGTAGGTCTTGTCGACGGTGCGGGACCGGAAGGCGTTCTTGAGCCGCGAGTAGGCGTACTCCGACTTGGCGATCACCATCACCCCGGAGGTGCCGACGTCGAGCCGCTGCACGATCCCCTGGCGCTCGGCGGCCCCGCTGGTGGCGATCCGGAAGCCCGCCGCGGCGAGGTGACCGACGACGGTCGGCCCGGTCCAGCCGGGGCTGGGGTGGACCGCGACGCCGATGGGCTTGTCGATCACGACCAGCGCGTCGTCGTCGTGGATGATCTTGATCCCCTCGACGGCCTCGGGCACCACCGCGACCGGGTCGACGGTCGCGGGGATCTCCACGTCGATGGTGCTGCCCGCCATCACCCGCTCGGACTTGGACGCCGGACTGCCGTCGACCAGCACGTTGCCGAGGGCGATCAGCTCGGCGGCGCGGGTGCGGGAGAAGCCGAAGACGCGGGCCATGGCGGCGTCGAGGCGCTCCCCCGCGAGACCGTCGGGCACGCTGACCGAGCGGTGCTCGGCCCGGCCCGCCCCCTGAGGTGCGGCCGTCACGGCTCCCGCACCCCGGAGGGGCCGTCGGTGCCCCCGATGTGCCTGGTGCCCCGTCGTCGCCCGTGGCGACCGGCGCGTGGCCGTCGCGGGTGCCGTCGACCCGCATGCCGCGCAGCGCCTGGACGATGATGAACGCCGCCGCGATGTTGATGCAGATGTCGGCGACGTTGAAGACCGGGAAGTTGGGGAAGCGCAGGAAGTCCACGACGTGCCCGCGCAGCGGGCTCGGCTCCCGGAACACCCGGTCGGTGAGGTTGCCGAGGATGCCGGCGAGCAGGAACCCGAGCCCGATGGCCCAGCCGGTGCTGCGCAGCCGGCGCACGCTCCACAGCGTCACCCCGGCGGCGACGATCGCGATGCACGAGAGCACCAGGGTGTAGGAGGTGCCGAGGCTGAAGGCGGCGCCGCTGTTGAACGTCAGGAACAGGCCGAACCAGTCGCCCACCAGCGGCACGCCCTGACCGGGCTCGAGCCGCTCGAGGGCGAGCTCCTTGGTGGCCAGGTCGGCGGCGTAGCCGAGCACGGCGACCAGCACGAACAGCGTGAGCTGTCGCGTCCGGGTGGTCGGTCGGGTGGGGGTGGTCTCGTCGCTGGTCAGCGACGCTCCTCGCGCTGCTTGCATGACAGGCACAGTGTCGCACGCGGGAACGCCATCAACCGCATCTTGCCGATGGGCTCCCCGCACCGCTCGCAGACGCCGTAGGTGCCGTCCTCGATGCGGCCCAGGGCGCGCTCGGTCTGGCTGAGCATGTCGCGGGCGTTGTTGGCCAGGCTCATCTCGTGGTCGCGCTCGAACGTCGTCGAGCCCACGTCGGCCTGGTCGTTGCCCGCACCGTCGCCGGCGTCGCGCATCAGGTCGTGGAGCTCGTGCTCGGCGAGGTTGAGCTCGGAGCGGAGCCGGTCGCGGTCGGTGTTGAGGTCGCCGCGGACCTCGTCGAGCTCCTTCTTGGTCCACGGCTTCTCGTCGGCCTTGACGGCCAGCTTCTTGCCCGTCCGGGCGGCGGTGACCTTCTTGGCCGGGGCCTTCTGGACGGCGGCCTTCTTCGCCGCCGTCTTCTTCGCGGGAGCCTTCTTCGCGGGAGCCGACACGGTCGCCTTCTTCGCGGGAGCCTTCTTCGCGGTCGTCTTCTTCACCGGTGCTGACTTCTTGGCCGGGGCCTTGGTCGCCGCGGCCTTCTTGGCCGGTGCCTTCTTCGCGGGTGCCTTCTTGGCGGGAGCCTTCTTCGCGGCGGCCTTCGTGGCCGGCGCCTTCGCGGCGGCCTTCTTGGCCGGGGCCTTCGCGGCGGCCTTCTTGGCCGGGGCCTTCGTGGCGGCCTTCTTGGCCGGGGCCTTGGTGGCGGCGGCCTTCTTGGTGGCAGGCGCCTTCTTCGCGGTCGCCTTCCGGGAGGCGCCGGAGGCCACGCGTTTCGCAGCCGCCGCCGTCTTGCCGGCGATCTTCCGTGCCGTCGCTCGTGCCATGGACCTGGCCCCCTCGAAGCCGGTGAGCACCCAACCCGGAGGGGCTGGATACGAAAGGCACGTGTGGCAGGAGCCACACGCGTGCCGCGAGGATAGACCCGACCCCCGGGCCAGACAACCAACCGCGCGCACGTTCGTATAACTTTCTGCGCCCGGCGGCGCCTCCCCCACGGTCGGCACCGGCCCGCGGGTGGACGCCCCGGCGGAAACCGGGATGAGGCGGGCGTGGCCCGTCTGGCAGAATCGTGGCTACCGCAAGGCGTGGACGGGACGAGTAGCTCCGAGCACAGCCGGCAGCGACCCGGGGACGGTGAGAGCCCGGGGGTGTTGTCCGGAGCGAAGATCACCCCCGAGCCGTCGGAAGAGCGTCACCCGACCCCTGGGTGACGGGTAGACCCGGCAGCGGTGGACCACGAGCGGGCGCCCCGGCCAGGACCGGCGGGACGCCAAGGAGGGTGGTACCGCGGGACCGGCCGGACGGCCGGGCTCGTCCCTTCACCTGGAGATCGACGGCCGACGCCGCCAGTGAAGGACGAGCAGTGAACGACTACACCCCGGTCCCCCCGCAGGTGGACCTCCCCGCGATGGAGCACGACGTGCTCGCGTTCTGGGAGTCCGACCAGACCTTCGCCCAGTCCGTCGACGCCGCGGGCGGCCGTCCCCGCTGGACGTTCTACGAGGGCCCGCCCACCGCCAACGGCATGCCCGGCACCCACCACGTCGAGGCGCGTGTCTTCAAGGACGTCTTCCCGCGGTTCAAGACCATGCAGGGCTTCCAGGTGGACCGGAAGGCCGGCTGGGACTGCCACGGCCTCCCCGTCGAGCTCGCCGTGGAGAAGGAGCTCGGCTTCTCCGGCAAGGGCGACATCGAGGCCTACGGCGTCGCGGAGTTCAACGCGAGGTGCCGTGAGTCCGTGCTGCGGCACGTCGACGCCTTCGAGGAGATGTCGGACCGGATGGGCTTCTGGGTCGACACCGACGACCCCTACGTCACGATGACCCCCGACTACGTCCAGTCGGTGTGGTGGGCGCTGAAGCAGATCCACGACCGGGGCCTGCTGGTCGAGGACTACCGCGTCGCGCCGTACTGCCCGCGCTGCGGCACCGGGCTGTCCGACCACGAGCTGGCCCAGGGCTACGAGACCGTCACCGACCCCTCGGTCTACGTGCGGCTCCCGCTCACCTCCGGCCCGCTGGCCGGCCGCGCCTCGCTGCTGGTCTGGACGACGACGCCCTGGACGCTGGTGTCCAACACCGCGGTCGCGGCCAACCCCGGCGTCGACTACGTCGTGGCCACCGACGGCCAGGAGACCCTCGTGGTCGCCGAGCCGCTCTTCGCACAGGTGCTCGGCGAGGGCTGGACCGTGCAGGAGAAGGTGCCCGGCACCGCGATGGAGCGGTGGGCCTACCAGCGCCCCTTCGAGCTGGTGGCCTTCCCGGAGGGAAGTAGTGGGCAGGGCCCGGACGAGGCGCACTACGTCGTGCTCGCCGACTACGTCACCACCGAGGACGGCACCGGTCTGGTGCACCAGTCCCCCGCCTTCGGCGAGGACGACATGGTGGTGTGCAAGGCCTACGGCCTGCCGGTGGTCAACCCGGTGCGGCCCGACGGCCACTTCGAGGACTCGGTGCCGCTGGTCGGCGGCCAGTTCTTCAAGCACGCCGACACCGACCTGGTGAAGGACCTCGAGACCCGCGGCCTGCTGTTCCGCCACGTCGCCTACGAGCACACCTACCCGCACTGCTGGCGGTGCCACACCGCGCTGCTCTACTACGCCCAGCCGTCCTGGTACGTCCGCACCACGGCGGTGAAGGACGCCCTGCTGCGCGAGAACGAGAAGACCAGCTGGTACCCCGACACGATCAAGTGGGGCCGCTACGGCGACTGGCTGCACAACAACATCGACTGGGCGCTCTCGCGCAGCCGCTACTGGGGCACCCCGCTGCCGATCTGGCGCTGCGCCGAGGGCCACCAGACGTGCGTCGGGTCCCTGGCGGAGCTCTCCGAGCTCACCGGCACCGACCAGTCCGGGCTCGACCCGCACCGGCCGTTCGTCGACGACGTCACCTTCGCCTGCCCGACCTGCCAGAGCGAGGCGCGCCGGGTGCCCGAGGTCATCGACGCGTGGTTCGACAGCGGCTCGATGCCGTTCGCGCAGTGGGGCTACCCGCACAAGCCGGGCTCCACGGAGCGGTTCGAGCAGGCCTACCCGGCCGACTTCATCTGCGAGGCCATCGACCAGACCCGTGGGTGGTTCTACACGCTGATGGCGATCGGCACCCTGGTGTTCGACCAGTCGTCGTACAAGAACGTGCTGTGCCTGGGCCACATCCTGGCCGAGGACGGCCGGAAGATGTCCAAGCACCTCGGCAACATCCTGGAGCCGATGCCGCTGATGGAGCAGCACGGCGCCGACGCGGTCCGCTGGTTCATGGCCGCCTCCGGCTCGCCGTGGGCGTCGCGGCGGGTGGGCCACGCGTCCATCCAGGAGACCGTGCGCAAGGTGCTGCTGACCTACTGGAACACCGTGGCGTTCCACGTGCTCTACGCGCGCACCGCGGGCTGGACGCCGGCCGACGGGGCTCCCCCGGTGGCGGAGCGGCCGGTGCTCGACCGGTGGCTGCACGCCGAGACCGCGCGGCTGGTCGGCCAGGTCACCGCGGCGCTGGAGGACTTCGACACCCAGCGGGCCGGTGGACTGCTCGCGCAGTTCGTCGACGACCTGTCCAACTGGTACGTCCGCCGCTCCCGGAGGCGCTTCTGGGACGGCGACCCGGCCGCCCTGGCGACGCTGCACGAGACCCTCGACGTGGTGACCCGGCTGATGGCGCCGCTGGTGCCGTTCATCACCGAGCGGGTCTGGCAGGACGTCGTCCGGCCGGTCGACCCGTCGGCGCCCTCGTCGGTGCACCTCGCCTCCTGGCCGTCGTACGACGAGGCCGCGGTCGACGAGGAGCTGTCCGCCGGGGTCGCCCTGGCCCGCCGTCTCGTCGAGCTCGGCCGGGCCGCCCGGGCCGACGCCAAGGTGCGCACCCGGCAGCCGCTGCGCCGGGCGCTGGTGGCCTCCTCGGCGCACGCCCGGCTCAGCGACGAGCTGCGCGCCGAGGTCGCCGAGGAGCTCAACATCGGCACGATCGAGCCGCTGTCCTCCGCCGGCGAGGGCCTGGTCGACTTCACCGCCAAGGGCAACTTCCGGGCGCTCGGCAGGCGCTTCGCCAAGCAGACGCCGGTCGTCGCGGCCGCGATCGCCGCCGCCGACGCGGCCGCGCTGGCCGCCACGCTGTCGGCCGAGGGCCGGGCCACGGTCTCCGTCGACGGCGAGGACGTCGAGGTGCTCCCCGACGAGGTGATCGTCTCCGAGCGCCCCCGCGAGGGCTGGTCGGTGGTCAACGAGCAGGGCGAGACCGTCGCCCTCGACCTCGAGCTCACCCCCGAGCTGGTCCGGGCCGGCCTGGCCCGCGAGGTGGTCCGGCTGGTGCAGGAGGCGCGCAAGGCCAGCGGCTTCGAGGTGAGCGACCGGATCGCGCTGCGCTGGAGCGCCGGCGACGAGACCGCGGCCGCCCTGCGCGAGCACGACGGCCTGATCCGCGGCGAGGTGCTGGCCACCACGGTCGAGGAGGCCGATCGGCTCGAGGGGGACGCGGTCGTCCGCGACGACGACCTCGGTCTGGCGTTCACCGTCACCCGGGTCTGACCCGCACGTGCGACGAGGCCGGGCCCCCCGCGTGGGGGGCCCGGCCTCGTCGTAGGAGCGGGTGGATCAGCTGTTGTCGGAGTCGTCCCCGAGCAGCGACTTGAGCCGCTTGGGCGAGTGGTCGCTGGTGGCGAGCGCGCCACCGCCCTCGCCGCTGTTGTCGAGAGCCTCGAGCTGCTGGCTGAAGTAGGACTTCAGGCGGCTGCGGTACTCGCGCTCGAAGGAGCGGAGCGTCTCGACCTCGGAGTTGAGCTTGTCCTTCTCCTTCTCCAGGTCGCCGAAGAGCTGCTGGCGGCGCTCGGCGGTCTCGGAGTCGAGCATCTGGGAGCGGGTGCGGGCGTCGGACTCCATCCGGTCGGCCTTGACCTTGCTCTCGGCCTCGAGGCGCTCGGCCTTGGTGCGGGCCTCGCCGACGATCTTGTCGGCCTGGTCCTTGGCGTCGGCGACGAGCTCGTCGGCGTTGCGCGTGGCGATCTCGAGCAGGCGGGCGGCGGCGCTCGACGCGTCGGCCACCGTCGCGACCTTGATGGTCTCGACCGGGGCGGCCGCGGCGGCCGGGGTGGGCTCGGGGGCCTTGACCGGCTCGGGCTCGGGCTCCTTGACCGGCGTCGGCGCGGGTGCGGCGGCAGCAGCCGGGGCGCCGCCCTGCTGGGCCGCGGAGAGCTTGCTGCGGAGGTCGTCGTTCTCACGCGTCAGACGCGCCAGCTCCGCCTCGACCTCGTCGAGGAACTGGTCGACCTCGCCCATGTCGTAACCCTCGCGGAGGCGGACCGGAGTAAAGCGCTTGTTGCTCACGTCCTCAGGCGTCAGCGGCATGACCTCACCCTTACTCGTTGTCGTCAGTGTTGCTGCTTGTAGCGGCCTCGTGGTGGTGCCGGCCGGGTCAGGCCCACCGTACTCCGAACTTCCGGAGCGCCGTCCAGCGGGGCGAGACCATCTGGTCCTCGGCAGCCTACCCGTGGCCGGGTCGGTTCGTCACACTCCGACAGGCCGATGGGACGGTGTTCATGCGCTCAGGAAGATCATCCGGTTGAGGATCTGGAGCAGGTACACCGCGACCAGGACGATCAGGAAGCTGGTGTCGAGCGCGACGCTGCCGATCCGCAGCGGCGGGACGAAGCGGCGCACGAACAGGATCGGCGGGTCGGTGATCGAGTAGACGATCTCCAGGACGAACAGCACCGGTCCGGTGGGCGTCCAGGAGCGCGCGAAGATCTGGACCCAGTCCACGACCAGGCGGATCAGCATCAGCGCCAGGAAGATGAACAGGATCGTGTCGATGATCGATCCGACGAGGTACACGATGGTGGAGTCTAGTCAGGGTGTCCCAGGGACGGACCCCAGGACACCCCGGCAGAGGCGGGAACCTCAGCTCTGGTTGAAGAACCCGTCCTCGGCCATGCGCTGCTTGTCCTCGGCCGCCACCGACACGTTGGGCGGCGAGAGCAGGAACACCTTGTTGGTGACCCGCTCGATGCTGCCGCGCACCGAGAAGACGAGGCCCGCGGAGAAGTCGACGAGACGCTTGGCGTCGGCGTCGTCCATCTCGGAGAGGTTCATGATCACCGGCACGCCCTCGCGGAAGTTCTCGCCGATCGTGCGCGCCTCGTTGTAGGTGCGCGGGTGCAGCGTGGTGATCCGGGACAGCTCGGCGACCACTGCGGTCGGACCTGCCTGCGGACGCCGGCGCTCGGCGATGTTGGCCACCGGGGCGGGACGAGCGGGCTCGACGTCGCGGGGCTCGCGGCCCTGTCGCGCGGGCTGCTCGTCGTACTCGTCGTAGTACTCGTCGTCGTAGCGCTCGGTGTCCTCGAGCAGGCCGAGGTACACACCCATCTTGCGCATCGCGCTGCCCATGACTCTTGCCTTCCGGTACTGCACCGCGGTCCCGTCGACCTGGTGCTGCTGGCGTGCTCTGACCCTACCGTCCGGGAGGCCTCGGTCCGAGGACCGCAGACCCAATCCGCACGTGTGTCGCACCTGTCCTCACGGCGTCCTCGAGGTCGCCGCTCATCCCTGCCGAGACCCACGTCGCAGCAGGGTCCACCCGGCGGACCTCGTCGGCCAGCCGGGCAAGTCTCTCGAACGCCGGACGGGGGTCCTCCCCCGGCGGCGCCACCGCCATCACACCGCGCAGCCGCAGACCCTCGGTCGCGGCGACACGCTCCGCGAGCGCGGGTACGTCGCCGGGGGCGGCACCGCCCCGCCCGCTTCCGGCGCCCGCGTCGGCGTCGAGGTTCACCTGCACCAGGCAGTCGACCGTCGCGTCGCGCAGGTGCGCCCCCTTGGACAGCCCCGGCAGCAGCTTGGCCCGGTCGACGGACTCGACCACGTCGGCGTAGCCGGCCACCGCGGCCGCCTTGTTGCTCTGCAGGTTGCCGACGAAGTGCCAGCGCAGCCGCAGGTCGGCGCACTCGGCGGCCTTGGCCTCGGCCTCCTGGTGCTTGTTCTCCCCCACGTCGGTGACGCCGAGGTCGGCCAGGAGCCGGACGTCGGAGGCCGGGAAGAACTTGGTGACCACGGTGAGGGTGACCTCGTCGGCCGAGCGCCCCGCCTCGGCGCAGGCGCCGGCGATCCGCTCGCGGACCGCGGCGAGCCGGGCGGCCACCTCGTCGCGACGCGCGGCGTCGTCGCCGGCCGCCGCGCTCACGGCCGCACCCGCACGACGCCGGCGAGCCGGCCGGACTCGACGCCCTGGCGGCGGTAGGAGAACAGGTCGTCGTCCTCCAGGGTGCACCGGCCGACCTCGACGATCTCCACCGGAGCCTCCAGGCCGTCGGCGGCGCGCAGCTGGGCGACCACCCCGGCGCCGATGTCGACCGCGGGCGTGCCCCACGAGGTCTCGGCGTACGCCTCGGGGACGGCCGCGGCGACGTCGGAGCGCATCTGCTCGGGCACCTCGTAGCAGCCGCCGCACACGTGCGGGCCGACCCAGGCGACCAGCCGGCGCGCGCCGAGGTCGCGCAACGCGTCGACCGCGCGCGGCACCACACCCGCGACGAGGCCGGGACGCCCGGCGTGCACGGCCGCCACCAGCCCCTGCTCGGGATCGGCGAGGAGCACCGGCACGCAGTCGGCCACCCGCACCACGAGCACCACCCCCGGCGAGGCGCTCACCAGCCCGTCGGCCTCCGGGGCCGGATCGTCGGGCCGTGCACCCACGACCGCCACGTCGGCGCCGTGCACCTGGCGCATCAGCGCCAGCGGGGCGTCGGCGTCACCGGTGAACGCCTCGGCGAGGCGGCCGAGGTTGGCCGCGAGGTCACCCGAGCGGTCCCCGAGGTCGAGCGACGCGTACGGACCGCCACTGACTCCTCCGTGGCGGTCCGTGAACGCGACGTCGACGCGGGCGCGCGTGTCCTGGTAGACGAACAAGGCCCTCTACTTGAGGAAGTCCGGGACGTCGAGCTCGTCGTCGTCGAACTGCACCGGCCGCGGCTGGCGCGGCGGCTGGGCCGCCGGCTGCTGCTGCTGGGCGGGGGCCGGGACCTGGCGGCTCGGCTGCGGACGGGTGCCGCTCTCACGCGCCGGCTCGGGGACCGACGGGTTGAACGTCACCTGGGCCGGGGTGCCGGGACGCTGCTCCGGAGTCCGCGTGACGGGCTTGGCGGCGGCCCGGGTGTCGGCCTGGGTCTGCTGCGGGGCCGGCTCACGCCGCAGCACGGTGCCGCTGTCGCGCCGCTTGGGCATGCCGCCGTCGAACCCGGCCGCGATCACGGTGACCCGCACCTCGTCGCCGAGCGCGTCGTCGATGACCGCACCGAAGATGATGTTGGCCTCCTCGTGCGCGGCCTGGGACACCAGCGCGGCGGCCTCGTTGATCTCGAACAGGCCGAGGTCGGAGCCACCCGCGATGGAGAGCAGCACGCCGTGCGCGCCGTCGATCGAGGCCTCGAGCAGCGGGCTGGAGACCGCCATCTCGGCAGCCGCGACCGCGCGGTCCTCGCCACGGGCCGAGCCGATGCCCATCAGGGCGGAGCCGGCGTTGGCCATCACGGACTTCACGTCGGCGAAGTCGAGGTTGATCAGGCCGGGGGTGGTGATCAGGTCGGTGATGCCCGAGACGCCCTGGAGCAGCACCTGGTCGGCCTGCTTGAACGCGTCGAGGACGGAGACGTTGCGGTCGCTGATCGACAGCAGCCGGTCGTTGGGGATGACGATGAGGGTGTCGACCTCCTCGCGGAGCTGCGAGATGCCCTCCTCCGCGGAGTTGGCACGACGGCGGCCCTCGAAGGAGAACGGGCGGGTCACGACACCGATGGTCAGCGCGCCGAGCGAGCGGGCGATGCGGGCCACGACGGGCGCGCCACCGGTGCCGGTGCCACCGCCCTCGCCGGCGGTCACGAACACCATGTCGGCGCCCTTGATGACCTCCTCGATCTCCTCGGCGTGGTCCTCGGCGGCCTTGCCGCCGACCTCGGGGTTGGCCCCGGCGCCGAGGCCCCGGGTCAGCTCACGGCCGATGTCGAGCTTGACGTCGGCGTCGCTCATCAGCAGGGCCTGGGCGTCGGTGTTGATCGCGATGAACTCGACGCCCTTGAGGCCGACCTCGATCATCCGGTTGACGGCGTTGACTCCACCTCCACCGATACCTACGACCTTGATCACGGCCAGGTAGTTCTGCGGTGCTGCCACGGCAGGTGCCTCTCACTGCTCGGGCTGCCCGACGAGGTGGACCGCGGTGCGGACCGGCCTTCGGGCAGACGGTGTATGTCGGTGGGGAAGTGCGCGAGGCCTTCCATGAACCCTAACCCTGAAGTAGAGGGTTATAGTTATGTCAACCTCGTGCTGAAAGAAGAAACTAGGCGACCCGGGTGGCGGGCCTGTGCAAACACGCCGCGCGCCGCGCGTGTTTTTGGATCGAGAGGCCACTTCGTGCCCGACACGCCGGCAGAAGGGGTGGCTGAGTGACCTCTCGGCGCTACTTGCGGATGACGGGTCGGCCGGGGACGCTCACGTCGTAGAGCGAGGCCTGCTGGTCGAGGAGCACTGCGAGCACCTTGGCCTTGTTGTCGGAGTCCTCCGCGCTCCCCCACAGCACGGTGCGCCCGTTGCGCAGCCGCAGCGAGATGGTGTCGACGGTGCGGACCGCGATGAACTGCACCCGGGCCTGCAGGTCGGCCGGCAGCGCGGCGATGACCAGGGCGGCCTCGGCCAGCGCGTCGGACTGGGTGCTCGGGCTCATCCGGACCAGCGGCAGGCTCGGCGGCCGCGAGGGGTAGCGCCGGAAGATCACGCCGTCGGCGTCGACGCCCTCCACCTGGCCGTCGCGCTCGACCACGGCGACGGCGACCCGTTCGGTGAGGTCGATGCGGACGTGGTCGGGCCAGGCCCTCGACACGTCGGCGTCGAGCACCGGGGTGAGCCGCTCGACCCGTGCCGCGACGGCCTCGAGGTCGACGGTGGCCAGCGGCGACCCGGTCGGGACGGCCGCCACGCGGCGCACCTCCCGGGGGTCGAGGACCCCGGCGCCGTCGACCTTCACCCCGGAGACCGCGAGGGCGGCGGAGAAGAAGACCAGCCAGAGTGCGCCCACGACCACGCCGAGCACGGCGAGGGCGGCGAGCACCACCCGCCAGGCCAGCCAGCGGCGCGCCCACTGGCGCCGCGCGAACCGCTTCCGGGCCAGCTGGACGGTGCGCTCGTCCAGCCGCTCGTCGCGGCGCTCGCCGGGGTCACCGGTCCGCGTCGGCACCGGCGTCCTCCCGCTCGGCGAGCAGCTCGAGCACCTCCGGCCCGACCAGCGTGACGTCACCGGCACCCAGGGTCAGCACCAGGTCGCCGGGCCGGGCCCGCTCGACCAGGGCGGCCGGCGTGGCCGACCACGACGGCACGAACGCGACCCGGTCCTCGGGCAGCGGCACGTGCGAGGCGACCAGCTCGCCGTCCACGCCGGGCTCGGGGTCCTCGCGGGCGACGTAGACGTCCATCACGACGACCTCGTCGGCCGCGCCGAGCTCGCGTCCCATCGCGGCGCCGAAGATCCGCGTGCGCGAGACCAGGTGCGGCTGGAAGGCCACCACGACCCGGCCGTCGCCGGCGAGGGCGCGGGCGGCCTGGAGGTCGCCCGCGATCTCGTTGGGGTGGTGGGCATAGCTGTCGTAGACCCGGACCCCGGCGGCCTGGCCCTTGAGCTCCATCCGGCGGCGGGTGCCGGAGAACGCCTCGAGCCCGCGCTTGAGGTCGGCGAAGGAGAACCCCAGCCGCAGCCCGGCCGCGAGCGCGGCGAGCGCGTCGAGGACGTAGTGGCGGCCCGGGATCTGCAGCGACACCTCGCCGAGCCGGCGGCCCCGGTCGACGACGGTGAAGGTCGACGTGGAGCCGCGGAAGACCATCGACTCCGCGCGCAGGTCGGCCGTCGGCGACTCGCCCACCGCGACGGTGGTGATGCCGCGCTCGCGGGCCTGCGCGACCAGGTCGGCCGCGCCCTCGTCGTCGACGCAGGCGACCAGGAAGCCGTCGGGGTCGATCCGGCCGAGGAACTCGGTGAAGGCCGCGTGGTAGGCCTCCTCGGTGCCGTAGTTGTCGAGGTGGTCGGCCTCGACGTTGGTCACCAGGGCGGCGTACGGCGAGTAGACGAGGAACGCGCCGTCGCTCTCGTCGGCCTCGGCGACGAAGACCTCCCCGCTGCCGTCGTGGGCGTTGGAGCCGGACTCGTTGAGCTCGCCACCGATCGCGAACGAGGGGTCGGCGCCGCAGTGCTGCAGCGCGACGGTGAGCAGCGAGGTGGTCGTGGTCTTGCCGTGGGTGCCGGCCACCGCGACCACGCGACGTCCCTGCATGACCGACTCCAGCGCAGCCGAGCGCGGCAGCAGGCGCAGCCCGCGGTCGCGGGCCTCGACCACCTCGGGGTTGTCCTCGCGGACCGCGGTGGAGACGACGAGCGTGTCGGCGTCCTGCACGTGCTCGGCGGCGTGCCCGACGTGGCAGCGGGCACCGAGCGCGCGGAGCGCCTCGAGCGTGCGGGACTCCTTGGCGTCGCTGCCGCTGACCGTGATGCCGCGGGCCAGCATGATGCGGGCGATGCCGGACAGGCCGGCGCCGCCGATGCCGACGAAGTGCACCTTGCCCAGCTGGTCGGCCGGCAGCAGCACCTCGGGGACGGGGACCCTCACGAGGCACTCCCCCGCGCCGCGTCGAGCACCATCCGGGCGAGCTGCTCGTCGGCGTCGCGCGGGATCAGTCCCGACGCCGCCGAGGACATCGCCGCGAGCCGGTCGGGGTCGGTGGCCAGGGCCGGCACCGAGGCGGCCACCCACTCGGCCGTGAAGGCGCCGTCCTGGACGAGCAGGCCACCGCCGGCGTCCACGACGGGCCGTGCGTTGTGGTCCTGCTCGCCGTTGCCGATCGGCAGAGGCACGAACACGGCCGGGAGGCCCGTCGCGGCCACCTCGGTGACGGTGTTGGCGCCCGCGCGGCACACCACCAGGTCGGCGGCGGCGTAGGCCAGGTCCATCCGGTCGATGTAGGGCAGCACGACGTAGGGCGGCTGGTCGGCGGGACCGTGGTCGCGGCCCTGCGGGACGACCTCGTTGGAGAGGCCCGCGGCATGCAGCACCTGGACGCCGGCCTGCGCCAGCGCGGGGGCGGCGGCGGCGAGCGACTCGTTGAGCCGGCGGGCGCCCAGCGAGCCGCCGGTGACGAGCACGGTGGGGCGGTCGGCGTCGAGGCCGAAGGTCGCGCGGGCCTCGGCGCGCAGCGCGGCCCGGTCGAGGGTGGAGATCATCCGGCGGATCGGCAGGCCGACGTAGCGCGCGTGCCGCAGCGGGGTGTCGGGGAAGCTCGTCGCGACGTGGTGGGTGAACCGGACGCCGAGCTTGTTGGCCATGCCCGGCAGCGCGTTGCCCTCGTGGACGACCAGCGGCAGCCGGCGGCGCCGGGCGGCGAGGTAGGCCGGCACCGAGACGTAGCCGCCGAAGCCGACGACCACGTCGGGGCGGACCCGGTCGACCACCTCGAGCGCCGCCTTGACCGCGCCGCGCAGCCGGGCCGGGAGCCGGGCCAGGTCGGCGTTGGGGCGCCGCGGCATCGGGACGGTGGGGATCAGCTCGAGCGGGTAGCCCGCCTCGGGGACGACGCGGGTCTCGAGGCCGCGCGGCGTGCCCAGCGCGGTCACCTCGACGCCCGGCTCGAGACGGCGCAGCGCATCGGCGGTGGCGAGCAGCGGGGACGTGTGCCCCGCGGTGCCCCCACCGGCGAGAAGTACCTTCATGAATCCTTGTCCTGCAGATCGGCGTGGTCGGTCGCGACGTCCGTCGCGTGGACGGTCTCGGCCCCCATCATCGCCCCCGGCGTGCCGGGCCTCCCCCGGCGGTCACCCCCGCGGGCGAACGGCGGCGGCGCCGGGCCCGCAACGCCGCCTTGGCACCCGGCTCGGAGCGGGCGAACGACACCAGCAGGCCGAGCGCCACCAGCGAGGGCAGCAGCGCCGACCCACCGTAGGAGACCAGCGGGAGCGGGATGCCGATCACCGGCAGCAGCGCGAGCACCATGCCGATGTTGATCATCATCTGCACGGTGAGCCAGATGGTGATCCCGGCCGACATGTAGCGCACGAACGGGTCCTCGGTGCGCAGCGCGACCCGGATGCCGGCGTAGGCGATGGTCAGGAAGAGCGCGAGCACCAGCAGGGTGCCGACCAGGCCGAGCTCCTCGCCGAGCACGGCGAAGATGAAGTCGGTGTGGGCCTCGGGCAGGGTGCCCCACTTCTGCTGGCTGGCCGAGATGCCCTTGCCGAAGAGGCCGCCGCTCGACATCGCGAACAGCCCGTGGGCCGACTGCCAGCCGGCGCCTTCGTAGTCCTTGAACGGGTCGGCGAAGTTGGTGAGCCGCTCCAGCCGCTCGGCGCTCGTGGTGGCCAGCCAGAGCACCAGCACGCCGACGCTGCACAGGCCGAGCACGAACAGCCGGGCCGGGGCGCCGACCACCCAGAGCATCCCGAGCACGATCGCGAACAGCACCAGCGCGGTGCCGAGGTCCTTCTGGGCCACGACCAGGCCCACGACCAGCCCGGCGACCGGGACCATCGGGATCAGGGTGTGCCGCCAGTCGCCGAGCAGCCTCTCCTTGCGGGCGTAGAGGTCGGCGCACCACAGGATGACGGCGAGCTTGGCCAGCTCGGAGGGCTGCAGCCGCAGCGGTCCGATCGAGAGCCAGTTCTGGTTGCCGTTGGTCTCGTAGCCCAGTCCGGGCACCAACGTGAGCGCCAGGGCGAGCACGGCCGCGAGGATGGCCGGCCAGGCGAACGCGCGGATCAGCCTGTGCGGCAGCCGCGAGACCACGAAGGCGATCGGCAGCGCCAGGCCGACCCAGGTCAGCTGGCGCAGGAAGACGTGGTAGCTGTTGCCGTAGAGCTTGTAGGAGTAGACGCTCGACGCGCTCAGCACCATCATCAGCCCGATGGTGAGCAGCAGCGTCGAGGCGCCGAGCAGCAGGTAGTACGACGTGAGCGGCCGGTCGAGCGCGTGGCGCACCGACTCGACCCAGCCGGCGACGGGCCGGTGGCCTGCGTCGCGGTCGACGTCGGGACCGATGCGCGGGTCCCCTGCCGTCGTGGTCAACGTCTGCTCCTGAGTCCGGTGCGGATGGTCTGCCGACAAGCCCGACCACCGGGTGCCCGGGGGCTACCGGTCGCGGAGGCGGCGGACCGACTCGGCGAAGGCATCCCCGCGAGCGCCGTAGTTCGCGAACATGTCCATGGACGCGCATCCCGGGGCCAGCAGCACCGTGTCACCTGGCTGGGCCAGGTCGGCCGCGGCACCGACGACGCGGTCCATGGCAGAAGTGTCCCCGCCCTCGACCTCGATCACCCGGACATCCGGGGCGTGTCGCGCGAGCGCCTCGGCGATCACCGCACGGTCGCGGCCGAGCAGCACCACGCCCCGCAGCCGGTCGTGCACGCCGGCGACGAGGTCGTCGAACGACGCGCCCTTGGCCAGGCCGCCGGCGACCCAGACGACCGGGTCGTAGGCCTGCAGCGACGACTTGGCCGCGTGCGGGTTGGTGGCCTTGGAGTCGTCGACGTAGCGGACGCCGTCGACCTCGGCGACCTCGGCGATCCGGTGCCCGTCGGGGGTGAAGGCGCGCAGCCCCTCGCGGACGGCCGCCGGCGGGACGCCGACCGACCGGGCCAGGGCCGACGCGGCGAGCGCGTTGGCCACGAAGTGCGGGGCGTCGGAGGCGAGGTCGCCGAGCGTGCACAGCTCGGCGGCGGTGCTGGCCCGCTCCTCGATGAACGCGCGGTCGGCCAGCATGTCCTCCACCAGGCCCACCATGCCGACACCCGGGGTGCCGAGCGTGAAGCCGATCGCCCGGGCGCCCTCCTCGACGTCGGCGTCGCGGACCAGCTGCTCGGTGACCGGGTCGGCGACGTTGTAGACGCAGGCGGTGCGCACCCGCTCGAAGATGCGGCCCTTGTCGGCGGCGTAGTCGGCCATGCCGTCGGGACCGGTGTACCAGTCGAGGTGGTCCTCGGCGACGTTGAGCACCGCGGCCGACTCGGCCGCCATCGTGTGCGTGTAGTGCAGCTGGAAGCTGGAGAGCTCGACGGCGTAGACGGCGTAGGGCTCGGGGTCCATGACCGCCTCGACGACCGGCAGCCCGACGTTGCCGCAGGCGATCGACTTCACGCCCGGCGGCGCGCAGGATGCCGTCGAGCATCTGCACGGTCGTGGTCTTGCCGTTGGTGCCGGTGACGCACAGCCAGCGGCCGGGGTGCTCGGGGTCGCGCAGCCGCCAGGCCAGCTCGACCTCGCCCCAGACCGGGACGCCGCGGGAGTACGCCGCGGCCAGCGCCGGCGCCGTGGGCGGCACGCCCGGCGAGGTGACCAGCACGTCGACCCGGTCGGGCAGCGTCGCCGAGGCGCCGGTGCCGATCCGGACGGTCGCCCCGAGCACCTCGAGCAGCTCGGCCTTCTCCTGCTGGACGGGCGTGGCCGACTCGGCCAGCACGGTGACCGACGCGCCGACGTGCATCAGGTTGTCGGCGGCGGCGAACCCGGAGGCGCCGATGCCGACGACGACCGCGTGCACGCCGTCCCAGGAGTCGTTGCGTCCGAGCGAGGTCGACCTCAGGCACCGGAGACCCACTCGGCGTAGAAGATGCCCAGGCCGGCGGCGACGGAGAGGCCGGTGATGATCCAGAACCGGATCACCACCGTGATCTCGTCCCAGCCCTTGAGCTCGAAGTGGTGGTGCAGCGGGGCCATCCGGAAGATCCGTTTGCCGCCGCTGATCTTGAAGTAGCCGACCTGGAGCATGACCGACAGGGTCTGGATGACGAAGAGGCCGCCGAGGATCGCGAGCAGGAACTCGGTGCGGGTGAGGATCGCCAGGCCGGCCAGCGCACCACCGAGGGCCAGCGAGCCGGTGTCGCCCATGAAGATCTTGGCGGGCGAGGCGTTCCACCACAGGAAGCCGAAGCAGGCACCGGTGAGTGCGGCCGCGATCACCGCGAGGTCGAGCGGGTCGCGCACCTCGTAGCACTTCGGCCCGGGGCTGAGCACGCACGACTGGTTGTTCTGCCAGATGTTCACCAGCGTGTAGGCGCCGAAGACCATGGTCGAGGCGCCGGTGGCGAGACCGTCCAGGCCGTCGGTGAGGTTCACCGCGTTGCTGGAGCCCGCGATCATCACCAGGAACAGGATCACCACGAGGAAGGCCGGCAGCGTCCACCGCTCCATGTCACGGGTGAACGAGATCGCGGTGGACGCCGGGGTCTCGCCCCGGGCGTCGGGGCGGGTCAGCGCGAGCGTCCCGAAGGTCACGGCGACGATCGTCTGCCCGGCCATCTTGGCCTTGCTGCGCAGGCCGAGGCTGCGCTGCTTGGCGATCTTGATGTAGTCGTCGAGGAAGCCGACGGTGCCGAGCCCGACGAGCAGGAAGAGCAGCAGCAGCCCGGACCAGGACGGGACGTCCTGGGTGATCAGCTTGGCCAGCGCGTAGGCCAGCACCACCGAGAGGATGATGACGAGGCCGCCCATGGTGGGGGTGCCGCGCTTGGTGTGGTGGGTGGTCGGTCCGTCGTCGCGGATCAGCTGGCCGTAGCCCTTCGCCACCAGCACGCGGATCGCGACCCGGGTGCCGAGCAGGGTGAACAACAGTGACAGGCCCCCTGCGAGCAGGATTGCCCTCATCGGATGTTCTCCTCTTCCAGCAGTGCGTCGGCCACCCGTTCGAGCGCTGCCGCGCGGGACGCCTTCAGCAGCACGACGTCGCCCGCGCCGAGGTGCTCCCGCAGCCAGGCGAGAGCCGCGTCGTTGTCGTCGACGAAGACGGACTCACCGCCCCAGGAACCCTCGAGGCACGCACCCAGGTGGATCGGTCGCGCCGGCTCCCCCACCACGACGAGCTGGTGGATGTCCAGGCGCACGGCCAGTCTGCCAACCGCGTCGTGCTCCTCGGTGGCCGACGCGCCCAGCTCGCGCATCTCGCCGAGGACGGCGACGGTGCGCCCCTCCGGCCGGGCCCGGCCGATCTCGGCCAGCGACTTCAGCGCGGCGCGCATCGAGTCGGGGTTGGCGTTGTAGGCGTCGTTGACCACGGTCACGCCGTCGGCGCGCTCGTGGACCTCCATCCGCCAGCGCGACACGTGGTCGGCCTCGGAGAGCGCCCGGGCGACGAGGTCCAGCGGCATGCCGACGGCCAGGCCGACGGTGGCGGCGGCCGCGGCGTTGCCGGCCTGGTGCTCCCCCAGGCCGCGCAGCGAGACCGGGGCGCGGCCGTCGGCGGTGACCAGGTCGAACGACGCCCGGGTCATCGCGTCGGTGGTCAGCCCCTCGACGCGGACGTCGGCGCGGGCGGACTCACCGAAGGTCAGCACCCGCTCGCCGGTGCGCGCGGCCATCGCCGACACCAGCGGGTCGTCGGCGTTGAGCACGGCCGTGCCGCCGGGCCGGACCGCCTCGACCAGCTCGCCCTTGGCCTGCGCGATCGCCTCCTGGGAGCCGAACTCGCCCAGGTGCGCCTTGCCGACGTTGAGCACGAGCCCGACGTGCGGCGGCGCGATCTCGCACAGCTCGCGGATGTGGCCGATGCCGCGGGCGCCCATCTCGAGCACCAGGAACCGGGTGTCGGCGTCGGCCCGCAGGGCGGTCAGGGGCATGCCGAGCTCGTTGTTGAACGAGCCGAACGTGGCGACGGTGCGGCCGGCGCGGGCCAGCACCTGGGCGAGCAGGTCCTTGGTGCTGGTCTTGCCCGGCGAGCCGGTGAGGGCGACGACGGTCAGGTCGGGCAGGGCCGCCACGACGTGGCGGGCCAGGGTGGCGAGCGCGGCCATCACGTCGTCGACCACCACGGCCGGCACGCCGACGGGGCGCTGCGCGAGCACGGCCGCGGCGCCGGCGTCGACCGCCGTACGGGCGTAGTCGTGGCCGTCGACGCGTTCGCCGGCCACGGCCACGAACAGTCCGTCGCGGTGGGCGACGCGGCTGTCGATGAACGCGGGGCCGGACACGGTGACGCCGGTGTCGTCGTGCACGGTGCCGCCGACGACGTCGGCGATCTCCGGCAGCGTCATGGGGATCATCGGGCGCTCAGCTCCTCGCGCAGCACGTCGCGGTCGTCGAAGGGGTGCACGGTGCCGTGCACCTCCTGGCCCGTCTCGTGGCCCTTGCCGGCCACCACCAGCACGTCCCCCGGCCCGGCGAGCGACACCGCCAGCCGGATGGCCGCGCGCCGGTCGCCCTCCTCGTGGGTCTCGGCCCGCTCGTCCGCGGGCACCTCGCCGGCGCCGGCGAGCACCGCCGACCGGATGGCGGCGGGGTCCTCGGAGCGCGGGTTGTCGTCGGTGACCACGAGCACGTCGGCGAGCCGGGCCGCGATCTCGCCCATCAGCGGCCGCTTGCCCGGGTCGCGGTCGCCGCCGGCGCCCAGCACGATCAGCAGCCGGCCCTCGGTCTGCGGGCGCAGCGCGGTGAGCGCGGCCGTGACGGCGTCGGGCTTGTGGGCGTAGTCGACGACGGCCAGGAACGGCTGGCCGGCGTCCACCCGCTCCAGGCGGCCCGGGACGCCGGACGAGGCGGCGAGCCCGGCCGCGACGGTGGCCGGGTCGAAGCCGGCCTCGGCGAGCGCAGCGATGGCGCACAGGGCGTTGGACACGTTGTAGTCGCCGGTCAGCGGGACCCGGGCGCTCACGGTGCCCCCGTCGGGGGTGTGCACGGTGAAGCTGGAGCCGCCCGGCTCGACCCGCACCTCGTCGGCCCACCAGTCGGCGTCGCGGCCGGTGGTCGAGAAGGTGCGCACCGGGACGGTCGCCTCCGACACCAGCCGGCGGCCGTACTCGTCGTCGACGTTGACCAGCCCGAGGCGGGCGCGCCGCGGCGTGAAGAGCTCGGCCTTGGCGGTGAAGTACTCCTCCTCGTCGGCGTGGAAGTCGAGGTGGTCGCGGCCGAGGTTGGTGAAGCAGGCGACGTCGAAGACGACGCCGTCCACGCGGCCCATCACCAGGGCGTGGCTGGAGACCTCCATGGCGCAGGCCTCGACGTGCTCCTCGGCCATCACGGCGAAGAGGGCGTGCAGGTCGGGCGCCTCGGGGGTGGTCAGCGACGTGGCGACGTCGGTGCCGTTGACCCGGGTGCCGACCGTGCCGACCACCGCGGCCCGGACGCCGGCCTCGGTGAGCGCGGCCTCGGCGAGGCGGGTGGTGGTGGTCTTGCCCTGGGTGCCGGTGACGGCGACGAGGCGGAGCCGCTCGGCGGGACGGCCGTAGAGCCGGGCGGCGAGGTCGCCGACCACGGCCCGCGGGTGCGCCACGACCAGCACGGGGACGCCGGCCGCGTCGCACAGGTCGGCCCCGGCCGGGTCGGTGAGCACCGCGACGGCCCCGGCCGCGACGGCCTGGTCCGCGAACGACGCGCCGTGCGCGCGGGCGCCCGCCGGGGCGACGTAGAGGTCGCCGGGCTGCACCCGCTGCGAGCTGATGGCCAGGCCGGTGACCACGCCCGCGGGGTCGCTCGCGCGGATCTCCAGCAACGAGTCGGACAGCCACTCGGCGACGGTCCGCAGCGGCGTCTCCCGGGGGCTGCGGGGTCGCGTCGGGATCACGCCTGAGGGTCCAGCCACAGGCGAGAGGCTACAAGTGACGTGTGGTCGGCCCGGACCTGACCCCGAGGTCGCGGGCGGTGTCTGCGCACCGCTCCGTCACCACTCGACGACGGGCCGGGGGGCGACCGAGCCGGTCGGCGGGACGGCGTACTTCTGCAGCAGGTGGGTCATGATCTTGCGGAACGCCGGGCCGCCGACCGAGCCGCCGCCACCGTTGTTGGTGGGGTTCTGCACGACGACGTAGACCACGAAGCGCGGGTCGTCGGCCGGCGCGAAGCCGGCGAACGAGACGGTGAAGGTGCCGTCGTAGCAGCCGCAGGTCTCGCCGACCCGCTGCGCGGTGCCGGTCTTGCCGGCGACGCGGTAGCCGGGGATCGCCGCGCCGGGGGCGGTGCCCTCGTCGAGGTCGGTCACCGCCTCCATCATCTGGGCGACCTGTGCGGCGGCCTCCTCGCTGACCACCCGGTGCCGGCCGGCGGTGTCGGTGCCGACCTCGACGCCGGCCGAGGTGGTGGCACGGCCCTTGACCAGGCTGGGCTGCACGTAGACGCCGCCGTTGGCGATGGTGTTGACCGCCGCGGCCATCTGCACGGCGCTGACCGCGACGCCCTGGCCGAAGGAGATCGTGTCCTTGGTGAGGGAGCCCCAGGACTTCGGCTTCGGCAGCACGCCGGCGGACTCGCCCTCCACGCCCAGGCCCGTCGGGGCGCCGAGCCCGAAGCTGCGCAGGTAGCGGTAGTAGGGCTTCTCCTTCATCTGGCGGGCCGCGAGGACCGTGCCGATGTTGGAGGACTTGGCGATCACGCCGGTCATCGTCAGCCGCAGGCGCCCGTGCGGGAAGTAGTCGGTCAGCGGCGCCTCGCCGGGCCGGGGCAGCGCGGCGGGCACGTTGATCCTGGTGTCCGGGGAGACCAGGCCTGCGTCGACCAGCGCGGCGGCGGTGAGCACCTTGTTGACCGAGCCGGGCTCGTAGGCGTCGCGCAGGGAGCGGGCGCCGAGGTCGGTCTCCGGCGCGAGCGTGGGCTGGTTGGCGTCGTACGTCGGGTAGTCGGCGAGCGCCAGCAGCTCGCCGCTGTGGGTGTCCATCACCACCGCCGAGCCGGACTCGCCGCCCGATCCCTGCACGGCGGTGCGCAGCACGCGCTGGGTGTACCACTGCACGTCGCGGTCGATGGTGAGCGCGACGTCCTCGCCGCTCTGCGGGGCGACCGTCTCGTTGTCGCCGAGGGGAAGCCGGTAGCCGGAGCCCTGCTCGTAGGTCGCGGAGCCGTCGACGCCGTGCAGCCGCTGGTCGAACATCAGCTCCGCGCCCTCGGCGGCCTGACCCTCGGCGTTCATGAAGCCGACGAGGTTGGCCGCGACGTCCTTGCCGGGGTAGTCACGCACCGGGTCGCGCTCGCTGCTCACGCCCGAGAAGCCCCGCGCGTCGATCTCCGCGAGCACGGCGCGGGCGACGGTGGAGGGCACCCGGCGGGCGAGGTACTGGAAGCGGGTGTCGGGCTTCCGCAGCCGCTCGAGCAGCTCGAAGTAGTCGACCGAGAGCCGCCGGGCGATGATCGTCGCGATCTCGCTGGCGTCGTCCCGGGTGAGGGTCGGGTCGGCGACGAGCATCAGCCCGTCGACGGACTCGGCGAGCGGGGTGCCGTTGCGGTCGGTGATGGATCCGCGCGTCGCGGGCAGGTCGACGCTGACCACCCCGCCCTCGGCCTCGGCCTTGGCGACGTAGACGGCCGCGTCGATGCCCTGGAGCTGGAAGAGCCGTGCCGCGAACACCGAGACGACCATCGTGATCAGGATCAGCCCGATGCGCAGCCGCACGACCGAGGCGCCGCGCAGCGGGCCGGGCCGGCGGCGTCGCCGGGTCTGGGGGCGCGGCCGGGGCCGGGACTGTGCATGCGACCGCTCGTCGGACCGGGGACGCGGTCGGGGCCCGCCCTGCGGGCGGGCCTGGCCCTGCGGACGAGGGCGTCCGGCCCCCGCCGGCTGCCCCGCCGACGGCCGCCGAGGCTGCTGCCGGCCGGGGTGTGGCCGCCTGCCCTGCGTCAACGATCGCTCCCCTGCTGGCCGGCGGACCGTCCCTCCCGGTCCCGCTGGTTCTTTGTACCGTCCTGGTCGGCCTGGGCCACGCCCGCCGCGCCGTCACGGCCGCGGTCGCTGCGGGCGTCGTCGGCCCTGTCGGCGGCCTTGTCGTCGGCGGCCGTCTCGGGCGCGGGCACGATGACCGGGTCCGGGCGGAGGTTCTTGGGCTTGAGCGTGGGCAGCGGCGCGATCCGGATGCCGTCCTCGGGCACCGCGGGGGTCGGCGTGCCGAGCACCCGGCCGTCGGAGAGCCGGATGAAGGCCGGGTTGGCCGGCGGCACCATGCCGATCGCCCGCGCCTCGGCGGCGACCCGCTGCGGGTCGCGCAGCATCTCGAGCTCCATCTGCAGCGACTGCTCCTCGGCGGCGAGGATCTGGGCCTGCTGCTCGAGGGCGGTGGCGTGGAACGACGCCTGCTGCATCGAGGTGTTGAACAGCAGCAGGCCGGCGACGCCGCTGACCAGCAGCAGCGAGACGAGCGCGACGAAGGGGACCCGCGGCGCCCGCGTGACGCCCCGGGGCACGACGGTGAGCCGCGCCCGCTCGACGGCCGCCTCGGCGATGCGCGGCACCCGGCTGCGCTGTGCGAGCTGGTTGGACACGGGCTGGCTCATGCCGCTCCCCCTCGGGTCGTGCTGGTGCGCTCCACGGCCCGCAGCCGCACCGAGGCGGCGCGCGGGTTCTGCTCGATCTCTTCCTGGGTGGCCTTCTCGGACCCCCGGGTGACCAGCCGGAACGCCGGCTCGCTGCCCTCGGGCACGAACGGGAGGTCCGGCGGCACGTCGCTGCGGGTCACCTCGGCGAAGGCCTGCTTGGTCAGCCGGTCCTCCAGCGAGTGGTAGGACATGACGACCACGCGGCCGCCGACGCCGACCGCTTCGATCGCGGCGGGCAGGGCCCGGCGCAGCACCGACAGCTCGTCGTTGACCTCGATGCGCAGGGCCTGGAAGGTCCGCTTGGCCGGGTGTCCGCCGGTGCGTCGGGCCGGCGCCGGGATCGCGTCGTAGAGCAGCTCGACCAGGCGACCGGACCGGGTGAAGGGCTCGCGGGCCCGCTCGCGGACGATCGCCTCGGCGATGCGGCGCGCGAACTTCTCCTCGCCGTACTGCTTGAGGATCCGGGTCAGCTCCTCGACGGGGTACTCGTTGAGCACGTCGGCGGCGGTGGGGCCGGTGGTGTCGTTCATCCGCATGTCGAGCGGCGCGTCCTCGGCGTAGGCGAAGCCGCGCTCGCGCACGTCGAGCTGCATCGAGGAGACCCCGAGGTCGAAGAGCACGCCGTCGACGTGCGCGAGACCGAGGTCGTCGAGCACCTCGGCGATCTCGTCGTAGACCGCGTGCACGAGCGTGACCCGGTCGCCGTACGGCGCGAGGCGGGCGCGGCTGCGCTCCAGGGCGTGGGTGTCACGGTCGATGCCGACCACCCGGGCCTCGGGGCAGCGCTCCAGCACGGCCTCGGTGTGCCCGCCGAGGCCCAGCGTCGCGTCCACGAGCACGGAGCCCGGCGCGGTCAGGGCAGGCGCCACGAGAGCGACGACCCGGTCGAGCAGCACCGGGACGTGGCGAGGGGTGTCCATGGTCCGCCTAGCCCGCCAGCGTGACCAGCAGGAGCATGGCTCCCGCGAGTGCGGTGGACGCGGCCGCGGAGAAGACCATGACGGCGACGCCGTCGCGGACCTCGTGCCGCACCCGGCGCACCGGTCGTGGCAGCGGGCGGACGGACGGTGACCGGAGGCGTCCGGGTGCGGACGCCCGTCCGGGAAGACTGATGCTCATGTGGCTCGACCCCTCGAGGGCCACCAGGGCCCCGGTTGCAGATGTGCGTGTCTGGCAGGGGGCTCACCGTGTTCGCCGAACCAGGTCCAGCGTCCGCCCGTCCCGGAGGGAAGTTGCCTTCTGGCACCGGGGAAGGTGTGCCAGACGGCTCCGAGGGAGCGGACGCAAGACCTCGCCCGGCGACCTGGTGAGCCCGTTGTTGAGTTGTCGTGCGGGTGGTGCCGGTCAGAGGCCGGGGAAGACGTCCTCGGAGAGATCCGCGAACGCCTGCTCCTGCGCGTCGGAGTAGGTCTGCCAGGAGGCGCTGTCCCAGATCTCGATCCGGTTCATCGCCCCGATGACGATGCAGTCCTTCGACAGCGACGCGTACTCCCGCAGCATCGGC
Source organism: uncultured Actinomycetota bacterium (assembly GCA_963698315.1). Classification (GTDB taxonomy): domain Bacteria; phylum Actinomycetota; class Actinomycetes; order Propionibacteriales; family Nocardioidaceae; genus Nocardioides_B. Next base: position 488,879 of record CAVOQH010000006.1, on the reverse strand, counting down.
GGGATGGTCACGCGGCCCTGCTTGTCCGGCGTCTCGTCCGAGGCGCCGGCGAAGAACATGCGGACGTAGTCCCGTGCGGCCTTGTTGGTGACAGGCACCTCACGCAGTCGCTCGGTGAGCTTGGCGAACTCGTCCATCGACCACACGTAGAGGCAGCGCTCCTGCCCTCGTGTGACCACTAGACCCTCCGCAAGCTCGTCCCGGAACTTCGCCGGGAGGAACAGACGCCCCTTGTCGTCGAGCCGCGGTGTGTAGGTGCCGAAGAACATTGGCACCTCCCGCCCCGGTCCGATGCGAAGAAGGCTCCCTCTCCTCCACTGCGCCCCACTCTACTCCACTTCCCTCCACCGTCAACCATTTTGGAGGTTTCCGACGCGTGTTCTCGCGGGTTTCCCGCTCCCCCGGGCGCCTGTGCCCCGCTCGTGCTTGCGGGCGAGCTGCCGGCGCGTTCCCGCCTGGGAGGCCCGCGGTGGAGCACCGGGGAGGACAGGTGGAGCGGCGGGTGGGGCGGAGTGGAGGACGCGGTGGGGACCGGTGGAGGGCACGGTGGAGTGACCGGCGGAGAGCCCGCGTGAGTCAGGCGCGGATGTGGACGAGGACGGCACACTGGAGGCGACGGAAACGATTTGGTGTCGGTTGCGACCCCCGGCGTGCGGCGATCGGTGACAGCGCCCACGGCATGGGGTTGACTACGTCCACCTATCAGGGGGATGCGGCCGCCACAGCGGGCCGCGGGCAACAGAGAAGAGGATCGCGTGACCTCAACAGGTTCGGAGACGCACGGGAGCACCACCAGGACCGGTGGGGCCGACCTCGACACGCTGGCCCGGGTCACCGGCCTGGTGCGCGCCGGCATCGAGCAGGTCATCGAGGGCAAGCCGGAGGTCGCCCGGCTCGCCATGGTCGTGCTGCTCGCCGAGGGGCACCTCCTCATCGAGGACGTGCCCGGCGTCGGCAAGACGATGCTGAGCAAGACGCTCGCCCGCACCATCGACTGCTCGGTGCGCCGCATCCAGTTCACCCCCGACCTGCTGCCCTCGGACGTCACCGGCGTCTCGGTGTTCAACCAGGACAGCCGCGAGTTCGAGTTCCGACCCGGCGGCGTGTTCGCCAACATCGTGGTGGGCGACGAGATCAACCGGGCCAGCCCCAAGACGCAGTCCGCGCTGCTGGAGTGCATGGAGGAGCGGCAGGTCACGGTCGACGGGTCGACGTACCACCTCGAGTCGCCGTTCATGGTGATCGCGACGCAGAACCCCATCGAGATGGAGGGCACCTACGCCCTTCCCGAGGCCCAGCGCGACCGCTTCATGGCGCGGGTGTCGATGGGCTACCCCGTCGAGGCGGCGGAGATCGCCATGCTCGACAGCCACACCCGCTCCAACCCGCTCGACGACCTCGAGCCGGTCACCGACGCGGCCGAGATCCGCAAGCTGATCGGGATCGTCGGCGACGTCTACGTCTCCGAGGCGGTCCAGCGCTACGCCGTCGCGATCGCGACCGCCACCCGCCGCTCCCCCGAGCTGATGCTCGGCGCGTCCCCGCGGGCCACCCTGCACCTGGTGCGGGCCGCCAAGGCCACCGCCGCGATCGCGGGCCGCGACTACGTCATCCCCGACGACGTGCAGGACCTCGCGGTGCAGGTGCTCGCGCACCGGCTGCTGCCCACGGTGGAGGCCTCGATGAGCGGGCGCACCCCCGAGGCCGCGCTGCGCCAGATCGTGGCGGGCGTGGCGATGCCCGAGAGCCGGCGCAGCTCCTCCTGAGGGGCGGACCACGATGCGTGAGGCACTCTCCGCGCTGACCACCCGGGGGCGGGCCTTCCTCGCGGCCGGGGCCACCGCGACGCTCTGCGCGATGTTCCTCGGCTACGACGAGCTGGTGCGGGTCGGTGCGCTGCTCCTGCTGCTTCCGCTCGCCACCGCCTGGTTCCTGGGCCGCAGCCGCTACCGGCTCGGCCTGGTGCGCTCGCTGTCCCCGACCCAGGTGACCGCGGGCCAGCCCTCGCGCGTCACCGTCGACCTCACCAACGACGGCCGGATGCCGACCGGGCTGCTCCTGCTCGAGGACCAGATCCCCTACGTGCTGGGCACCCGGCCCCGGTTCGTGGTGGACCGGATGGGTCCGCGCTGGAAGCGGGAGGTCGGCTACCTGGTGCGCTCCGACGTGCGCGGCAAGTTCACCATCGGCCCGATGAAGGTCCGGCTCAGCGACCCCTTCGGCATGGTCGAGCTCGACCGCACCTTCCAGAGCACCTCGTCCCTGGTCGTCACGCCGCGCGTGATCGCACTGCCGCCGGTGCCGCTGTCGGGCGCCTGGACCGGATCCGGGGACAACCGGCCGCGCGCCTTCGCCAGCGGCAGCGCCGAGGACGTCACCGTGCGCGAGTACCGCCGCGGCGACGACCTGCGCCGGGTGCACTGGCGCAGCAGCGCGCACGCCGGCGAGCTCATGGTCCGGCGGGAGGAGCAGCCCTGGCAGTCACGGGCCACCCTCTTCCTCGACAACCGCAAGATCGCGCACGCCGGCTCCGGCGCCGCGTCGTCGCTGGAGCACGCGGTGGTGGTGGCGGCCTCCATCGGGGTGCACCTGGTGCAGCGCGGCTTCAACGTCCGGCTGGTCACCGCCGCCGGCGAGGAGACCGCGCCCCAGTGGCACGAGCACGGCGCCCACGGGTCAGCCGACACCTCTCCCCTGCTGGAGTCGCTCGCCGTGGTGACCGAGGTCAGCCACCCGCACATCGACGTGAAGTGGCTCCAGGACGGCGGCCACTCGGGCCTGCTCATCGGCGTGCTCGGTGCCATCGCCGAGCACGACCAGCCCGCCTTGACCCGGATGCGGCACTCGGCCGCCGCCGCGATGGCCTACACCCTCGACGTGTCGGGCTGGGGCCGCGCGTCGGCAGGCCCCGTCCCGGCCGTGCCGTGGCTGACCGCGCACGGCTGGCGCGCCGTCTCCGCCGGCCCCCGGGACCCGGTCCCCCAGGTCTGGCAGGAGCTCGGGCTGCTCGGCCGCACCCGCAACGCCACCCGCGGGCCCGACCTGTCCCGGGGGGTCTCGTGAGCACCCGACTCCGGCACCTGGGGATGCCCGGCACCTGGCTGGTGTCGGGGCTGGCCGCGCTGACCACCTGGTTGACGTTGCTGGCCTGGACGCCCTTCTCCGAACGGTCCAGCAGCTACATGGTCCCCCTCGCGGGCGCGGCCCTCGTCGTCGCCGCGACCGGTGCGCTCCTGCGGGCCACCCGGCTGCCCGCGCTGGTGGTCCTGCTGCTGCAGATCCTGGTCGTGGCCGGCTGGCTGCACCACCGGTGGGCCGGTGCCGAGGCGTGGGGCGGCTGGCTGCCCACCGGGGACTCGCTGGCGCTGACCGGCTCGGTGCTGTCCGAGGCGGCCGAGGTCGCGCGCGCCTTCGCGGCCCCGGTGCCGGCCAGTGTCGCGGGGTTCGCCCCGCTGCTGATCGTGGCCGGTGCCGCCACCTTGCTGGTCGTCGACTTCATCGCCTGCGGGCTGCGCCGGGCTCCCGTGGCCGGGCTCCCCCTGCTGGCGGCGTACACCGCCCCGATCAGCATCCTCGACGGCGGCGTGCCCTGGCTGAAGTTCGCGCTGGCCGCGCTGTGCTTCCTCGCCCTGATCGCCGCGCAGGAGGCGACCCGGCTCGGAAGCTGGGGACGGCAGGTGTCCGGCGGACCGCTGTTCGACACCCAGACCACCGAGGTGAGCAGCCAGGCGTTGTGGTCGTCCGCACGCAAGATCGGGGTCACCGCGACCGGCCTCGCGGTGGTGGTCCCGCTTCTCGTGCCCACCCTGTCCATCGGCTTCTTCGAGGGGTTCGGCAACGGGCCCGGCGGCAGCGGCGACACGGTGTCGCTGTCCAACCCGATGACCGACATGCAACGCGACCTCAACCGTCCGGTGGACCTGGACCTGCTGCGGGTCACGACCGACGACCCCGACCCGTCCTACCTGCGCGTCACGGTGCTGGACAGCTTCGACGGCGAGGCCTGGCGACCGTCCAAGCGCGACGTCCCGGAGACCCAGCGAGCCGAGGGCCTGGTCTCCCAGGCGCCCGGGCTCGGCGCCGGCGTCGAGCGCGAGACGTTCCCGTGGCGGGTCGACGTCAACCCCGAGTTCCGGTCGAAGTGGTTGCCCACCCCCTACCCCGTCACCTCGATCAACGCGACGGGCGACTGGCGCTACGACCGCAGGACCCTGGACTTCATCTCGATGGCGCGCGACCAGGACACCGCCGGCCTGAGCTACTCCCTCGAGGCGCAGCGGATCACCCCGACGGCCGAGCAGCTGGCCGACGCGGGTCCCGCCCCGGCGACCGTCTTCGGCGACATGACCGAGCTGCCGGAGCTGCCGCAGTCGGTCAGCGACCTGGCGCGCGAGGTCACCGCCGCGGCCCCCACGAAGTTCGAGCGGGCCGTGGCGCTGCAGCAGTGGTTCCGGGTGGACGGCGGGTTCGTCTACTCCACCGACCGTGCGCCCGGCAACGGCCTCGCGGAGCTGGAGCGCTTCCTGCTGGACGGCAAGACCGGCTACTGCGAGCAGTTCGCCACGGCCATGGCGGTGCTGGGCCGCTCGCTGGACATCCCGTCCCGGGTGGCGGTCGGCTTCCTGCGACCCGAGCGCGCCGGGGCCGGCACCTACGTCTACAGCTCCCACGACCTGCACGCGTGGCCGGAGATGTACTTCGATGGCGTCGGGTGGGTGCGCTTCGAGCCGACCCCCGGCATCCGGGCCACGGCGGTTCCCGGCTACACCCGCCAGGACGTCAACCCCTCGGACCCGGCGAACCCCACCACGTCGACGGCACCGCTGCCCAACCAGCAGAACCGCATCGACCAGCCGTCGGCCTCGGCGGCCGCGGGCTCCGGGTCCGGCGGAGGCGGCGGCAACCTGGACGGGCTGCTGGCGGGGCTGGTCGTGGCGCTGGTGGCGGGGCTGCTCGCGCTGCTCCCCCGCACTGCCCGGAGCTGGACGCGTCGGCGGCGCTGGGAGGCCGCGACCAGCCCGGCACTGCTCGCGGAGGCGTCGTGGGCGGAGGTGCGCGACACCGCCGTCGACCTCGGCATCGCCTGGGACGACTCCGTGTCGGTGCGCCGCCGCGCGCGCGACCTGGTCCGGTCCTTCGGGCGGCCCGGCGCCGGTGAGGACGCCCTGACCCGCGCCGAGGCGCGCGGTCCGGACGCCAACCCGGAGGCGGCACGGTCGCTCGAGCGACTGGTGCGGCTGGTCGAGATGGCGCGCTACGCCCGGGAGGTCCCGCCCTCCTCGGCCGAGGTGGCGGCCGCCCGGGACGACGTGGACGCGTGCGTGGCCGCGCTGCGGGCCGGGGCCAGCCGCCAGAGCCGCACCCGCGCGACCTGGCTGCCCGCCTCGCTCACCGCCCGGTGGGGCGCCGCGGACCGGGCCCGGCGGCGTCGGGCCGGCTCCCGCCTCGACGAGCTCGGCGTGGACCACGCGATCTGAGCCCGCACGGAACGACGAAGGACCCGGCCTGGTGGCCGGGTCCTTCGCTGTTGCCCTGGGTCCGTGGGTCAGAAGCCGTTCTGGTCGCGGCGGCGGCGCCAGCGCTGCTCGAAGCGCTCCATCATCGTCCCGTGCTGGCCGGACCGGCCGCGGGCCGGCTTGGCGCCACGCTTGTTGCTGCGGCCGCCGTCGATGAGGGTGAAGGGAGCGTGCGGGTCGAGCGGCGACTCGGTCTCCGGTGCGCTGGTCTGCCCGCGCCACGACGTGAGCGCGACGTAGGCCGCTCCGAGCATGACCACGAAGCCGACGATGCCGACGACTGTCTGCGAGGTGACGGCGCCGGTCATCAGCACGATGACGCCGATCAGGAACGCGCCGGCGGCGATGTAGGCACGTCGGCGCTGTCGGTGACGCAACCGCGAGCCCCGCATGGTCGAGGCGAGCTTGGGATCCTCCGCGACCAGCGCGCGCTCCATCTGCTCCAGCAGTCGCAACTCTTCCTCAGAGAGCGGCACGGCTACCTCCCGCCAGCGTTCGTTGTGCCTTCAGTCTAGGCAGCAGTTCAAGGCGGCGGTACCCGACCCGGAAAATTTCACATGGCCTCCCACCCGATGAGACGGCGGCCGGGGCTCAGGCGGACTCGAGCGCGACGATCTTGGTGCGCAGGGTCGCGGTGGCCCGGCTGTGCAGCTGGCTCACGCGGGACTCGGTGACCCCGAGCACCTCGCCGATCTCGGCGAGCGTGAGCCCCTCGAAGTAGTAGAGGGCGATGACCACCTGGTCGCGCTCGGCCAGCTCCTGCACGACCCGCATCAGCAGGGCGTTGTCGTCGCCGGTCTCCACGGCGTGGTCGGAGGCCGAGGCGAGCTCGTCGGCGAGGTCGAAGTCGTCGAGGTTCGCGTGGTTGCCGGACGCCTGCTTGGTCAGGTCGCGGACCTGCTGCAGCGGCATGCCGGTCTCCCGGGCGACCTCCTCGATCTCGGGGCTGCGGCCGAGCCGCTCCTCGAGCGCGACCTGGGCCCTCTGCACGGCGCGGAGCTTGTCGCGCACCGAGCGCGGGACGAAGTCCATCGCCCGCATGCCGTCGATGATCGCGCCGCGGATGCGGGGCACGGCGAAGGTCTGGAAGGTCAGGCCGCGGCCCGGGTCGAAGCGCTCGACCGCGTCCATCAGGCCGAGCACGCCGTCGGAGACCAGGTCGTCCTGGTCGACGGTGTCGGGCAGCCGCGTGCGCATGCGGCCCGCGACGTACTTGACCAGCGGGGCGTACTGCATGACCAGGCGGTTGCGCAGCGCGGCGTCCCCGGTCTGCTGGTACTCCTTCCACAGCAGGAGGACGGAGTCCTGCTCGAGCTGGGCCATCACAGCCCCCCGGTGCGCGTGTGCGGACGCGCCAGCGCGACGAGAGCGCTCGGCGGGTCCTCGCGGTAGCGACCGATGAGCTCCTTGGTCGCGTCGTCGAGCCGGCCGTGCAGCGCCTTGCGGTAGTCGGTGAGCTGCTTCTCGGCGACCCGGAGCCGGCGCAGGGCGTCGGCCACCGCCTCGGCGTCGTTGGGGTCGAGCTCGGTGACCCACATCTCCTGCAGGATCGGCAGGTCCGGCAACGGGTCGGCGGCGTGGACGCTGACCAGCGCGGTGCGCCCGCGGCCCTGTCCGGTGTCGCCGAGGACCCGGATCAGCTCGTCGATGTGCAGCGGACGCTCGTGGTGCGCCTCGGCCTCGAGCACGTCGATGCGCGCGTGCACGAGCCGGCGCCAGTAGGAGACGCGCTCCTCCTCGTCGGCGAGCCGGCGGCGGTAGCCCCGCAGACCGTCGAGGGACAGCTCGGACCAGTGGCGCGGCGGGGCCTCGAACTCCCGGACAGCGCGCGCTTCGGGCCCTGCATCCATGCTCATGGTCGCTTTCCGTATCCCGCCGTCGGTGAGGACGGTGACGATTTGGGTGAGTCCATGCCGGTTCCAGCATGACCGAACTAAGGTCACCTTTCCACCATTTCGTCTTCGCCGCCGGGATCTGGCGACGGCTGGCCGGACGGCTTTTTCGAAATAGTTCGTTCGGACTATCAAGGATGGCCATCAGGTTGCCGAAGTTCTTGGTGACTGTCTTGCAGCGCCGTTCTTGGGAGGAACGACGGTGTGAGCACATGTTCCCCACCCACGGGAGGCAAGCCCCCCTGCTGACCGTGGAGCTGGCGCATCAGCCCCCCGATGCACCGGCAACCAGCGGCCCCCAGTCCGATCTCGAGACGGACCGGGGGCCGCGGCTTTTCCCGGGGTCACACGCGGTCTCCCCGCAGCAGCGTGGCCGGTCGGACGGCCCGGTCCCCGAACCTCAGCACGGCCCGGTCGACGGCCTGGTCGGCCTCGGACCAGCCGTGCTCGCGGGCGCCGAGGACGAGCTGACGCTGCACCCGGGACCGCGGCACCAGGCCCTCGACGCGGACCCCGACCAGCCGGATCCGGGCCCGCTGGAGACCGAGCGCCGCGAACAGGTCGGCCGCCGTCTGGTAGATCTCCTGGGTCACGTCGGTGGCCTCACCGGTCGTGCGGGTGCGGGTGATCGTGGTGAAGTCGGCGAAGCGGACCTTGAGCGTCACGGTGCGGCCGGCGACCTCGGCGGCGCGCATCCGCACCCCCACCTTGGCCGAGAGCCGCAGCAGCTCGCGGCGGATCACCTCGTGGTCGTCGGTGTCGCGGCCGAACGTCTCGTCGGCGCCGATGCTCTTGTCGGGCTCCTCGAGGCCACGCCGGGCGGTGACCGTGCGCCGGTCGTGCCCCCAGGCGAGCTGGTGCAGCTGGGTGCCCATCGCCGGGCCCACCGCCCGCTGCAGCGTCGGCAGCGGCGTGTGGGCGACGTCGCCGACCGTCATCAGCCCGAGCCGGTGCAGCATCGCGGCGGTCTTCTCCCCCACTCCCCACAGCTCCTCGACCCCGAGCGGGTGCAGGAACGTGGTGACCTCCTCGGGTGGCACCACCACCACCCCGTCGGGCTTCGCGCGCCGCGAGGCGAGCTTGGCGGTGCCCAGCGTGCTGGCCACCCCGACCGAGCAGGTGATCCGCTGCTCGTCGTGGATCCGGGCCCGCAGGTGCTCGGCGATGGCGTACGGCGACCCGTAGCGGCGCAGCGACCCCGACACGTCGAGGAACGCCTCGTCGAGGGAGAGCACCTGCACCAGCGGGGTCACCTGCCGGAACGTCTCCATCACCGACGACGAGACCGCGCTGAAGGTGTCGTAGTCGGGTGGCACCACCACCGCGGCCGGGCAGGCCCGCCGGGCCCGGGTCATCGGCATCGCGGACCGGACGCCGTGCTCGCGGGCGAGGTAGTTGGCCGAGAGCACCACGCCCCGGTGCCCACCGCCGACCACGACCGGCACCTGCTGGAGGTCGGGGCGGTCGCGGACCATCACCGACGCGTAGAAGGCGTCCATGTCGACGTGCAGGACCGGGCAGGCCCGCGAGGCCCACGCGAGGTCGGCGGTCCGGCCGCTCATGACCGGCTCCCTGGGCGCCCGGGGACGCGCCGGGTCAGCGGCGGACGGCCAGGGCGTGCACCTGCGTGGCGAGCGGGAGGTACTCGGGCCGGTCGGCGACGGCCTGCTCGAGCTCGACGAGACGCTCGGCCGCCCCGGGCTCGAGGTCGACCAGCGAGCTCGGCACCAGGTCGACGAAGACCCGGACGGCGTGCATCGCCTCGGTGTCGAAGCCGGCGGCGTCGAGCACCGTGGCGATCTCCTCAGCGGTGAACCGGCGCCCAGAGCCGGAGCCGGAGCCGGAGCCGGCCTGGTCGAGGAGCGCCCGGGCCTGGCCGAAGTGGCCGGCCATCGCCCGGGTGATGACAGCGGCGTGCCGCTGGTTGACCAGCAGGCTGAGCACCCCGCCGGGGCGGAGCACCCCGGCGATCGCGGCGAGCGCCGCCGGGACGTCGTCGACGATCTCGAGCACCCCGTGGCAGAGCACCACGTCGGCTCCCCCGGCGGGGACCAGGTCACCCAGGGTGCCCAGGTCGCCCTGCTGGGCGGTGACCCGGTCGGCGACCCCGGACTCGGCGGCCCGCCGGCCCAGGATCGCCAGGGCGTCGGGACTCGGGTCGACGACCGTGACCCGATGGCCGAGCTCGGCGGCCCGGACGGCGAGACCGCCGGTGCCGCCGCCGATGTCGACCACCTGTGCCGTCCCGGACCCGTCGCCGGCTTCCTGCCCGGCCCGGGTGAGGACGTCGCGCAGAGCGTCCCAGACCACCGCGGTGCGCGCGGCACTGCGCCGCTGCAGGCTCGACTGCTGGGGGGTGCGCTGGTCTCCCGACATGCGGCCAACCCTAGAGGGTGAGGGGCCAGGCCCCTGCTCGTGCTCATGCTTTACGCGCCTGAGCTGCCGGGGGACGAGTGCCACAGCTTGCGGGGTGCGGTCTTGGCGTCCTCGCCGGCCGGCTTGATGTCGGCGTACGGCGACATCCGGAAGCCGCTGGAGTGCACCAGCACCCGGCGCCGTCCCATCCCGCCGGCCGTGCCCGCACCCTCGCCGGCCCGTCCCCGGTCCCGTTCGTCGGGGGACGCGCGACCACCGGCCGGGTGGCCCGGCTCTCGGCCGCGCCCCGGGTCGCCCCCTCTGCCTTCTCCAGGGCGACCTCGCCGGCGAAGCCCGCGGGCACCGCGGCCATGGCCGCGCGCACGGCGTCGAGGCCCTCGCGCTGCCAGAGGTCGTGCAGCGCGGAGAGCTCCCAGCACCCGGTCGCCCGGAGCGAGACGCCGTGCCGCCCGGTGCGGCGCAGCTCGCCGCGGACCAGCAGCAGCCAGGACCCGAAGACGGTCGCGGCGTAGGGGCCCTGGGCGTCCTCGAAGAAGGTGGCGTCGACCGGACCGGTGCCGTCGTCGAGGGTGAGGAAGACGACCCGGCGGCCGGACCGGATCGGCGGGGTCTGGGTGGCGACCTTGACCCCGGCGACGAGCAGCTCGGACTTGCTGCGGCGGTGCAGCAGGTCGGTCGAGCGGGTCACCCCGAGCGCGTCGAGGAAGCCGGCGTAGAAGTCGACGACGTGCCGGCTGACGTCGAGACCGAGGATCTCCAGCTCGGCGCGGACGCGTTCGGAGGCGTTCATCTCCGGCAGCCCGGAGACCTCGCCGTCGACCGGGGCGTCGCCGAGGTCGAGGGCGAGCTGGACCGAGGTGACCGGGGCGGCCTTCCGGGTCGCCTGCGACTGCCGGGCCGCCTGCTCCCAGACGCCGGCCTTCTGCCGGCTCGGGTGCAGCGAGGAGACGGCGGCCGGGTCGGAGGGCCCCTCCCAGGGCTCCCGCCCGGACCGGGCGCCCGCCGGCCGGGGTGCCTGCCCGGCGCGCTGCCGGTCGCGGACCTGGTCGTCGGAGCTGTTGGCCCGCGCCGCCTCGTCGGCCCGCGCGGCCGCGCCGACCCGGCCGCCGGGAAGGGCGACACCGCCGGACAGCCCGCGGCCACGGCCCCGGCCGGCGGCCCGGTCGACCGCCCGGGTGTGCCGGTCGAGGTCGGCCACCTGGAGCAGCAGGTCGCGCCGGGTGACCCGGCCGCGGCGGCGGACCCCCACCGGGTCACCGATGTCGTAGACCGCGTCGAACCCGCCGGCGAGCACCAGCCGCTCGAGGACCGGGCGGGAGACCCGCGCACGCTGCCAGAAGTCGGTCAGCGACTGGTAGGGCCGGGCGGAGACCACCCGCAGCACCTCGGCCTCGGAGATCCCCTTGACCTCGGCCAGCGCCAGCCGGATCCCGTAGCCGTCGTCGAGCCGTCCACGACGTAGGCCTGCTCGCTGCGGTTGACGTCGAGACCGAGCACCGCGATGCCGAGCTGCCGGGCGTCGTCGAGGATCAGCCGCTTGGGGTACATGCCGGGGTCGTGGGTGAGCACCCCGGCGAGGAAGTGCGCCGGCCAGTGCGTCTTGAGCCAGGCCGACTGGTAGGTGGGCAGCGCGAACGCCGCGGCGTGGGCCTTGCAGAAGCCGAACGACGCGAACGCCTCCAGCACCTTCCAGACCTCCTCGACCAGCGCGCGGGAGTAGCCGCGGCCGACCGCCCGGGGGAAGAACCACAGCTTGGTCTGGGCCATCCCGGCGGGATCGCCGAGGGCGCGGCGGGCCTCGTCGGCCTCGGCCAGGGTGCAGCCGGTGAAGAGCGCGATCATCTCGATCACCTGCTCGTGGAAGACCACCACGCCGTGGGTCTGGCCGAGGATCGGGCGCAGGTCGTCGTGGAGGTAGTGCGGCATCCGCCAGCCCTGCTTGGCGTTGAGGTACGGCGTGATCATGTCGCTCTTGACCGGCCCGGGCCGGAACAGCGAGATGTCGGTGATGACCTCCTCGAAGGTGTCGATGCCGGACTTGCCGACCAGCTCGCGCTGCCCGGGGCTCTCGATCTGGAAGCAGCCGAGGGTCTTGCCGCTGGAGATCATCCGGAAGGTCGGCTCGTCGTCGAAGGGCACCTGGGCCTCGTCGTCGAGGTCGATCTCGACCCCGTCGACCCGGCTGATCTCGGCGACGGCGTGGGCCATCGAGGACTGCATGCGGATGCCGAGCACGTCGAGCTTGAGCAGGCCGAGGTCCTCGACGTCCTCCTTGTCGAACTGGCTCATCGGGAAGCCGGCGTAGGAGGCCTCCACCGGGGTGCGGTCGAGCAGGGTGGCGTCGGAGAGGAGCACGCCGCAGGGGTGCACCGCGATGTGCCGGGGCAGCCCGTCGAGCCGCTCGGCCAGCCGGAACAGCAGGTCGAGGCGCTCCTCCCCCAGACCCGAGGCGCGCAGCTCGGGCAGCTCGCGCAGCGCCACCCGGGCGTCGCGGGCACGGATGTGCGGGAACGCCTTGGCGATCGCGTCGATCTCGCCGAGCGGCATGCCCAGGGCGGCGCCGACGTCGCGGACCGCGTGCCGGACGCGGTAGGTGTCCATCATCGAGACGCACACGCACCGCTCGCCGCCGTAGCGGTCGAGGATCGCCTCGTAGACCTCGAGCCGCCGGGCCGACTCGACGTCGATGTCGATGTCGGGCAGCGCCTGCCGCAGCGGGGAGAGGAAGCGCTCCATCAGCAGGTCGTGCCGCAGCGGCTCGACCCCGGAGACGTCGAGGAGGTAGTTGACCAGGCTGCCGGCGCCGGACCCGCGCGCGGCCGAGCGCACGCCCATCGTGCGGATCAGCTCGGTGACGTCGCCGACGGTGAGGAAGTAGGAGGCGTAGCCGAGCCGGCTGATCACGTCGAGCTCGTCGTCGAGCCGCTTCCAGACCCGCATCTTGGGGGCGTTGCCGTAGCGGCGCCCGATCCCGGCCTCGCACCGGGCCCGGAGCAGGGCGTCGGCGGTGTGGGCACCGCCGGCCCCGTCCGCAGTCTCGAGCTCGGGGAAGTGCACCTCCCCCAGGCCGAGGTCGGCGCGCGGGTCGACCGCGCACCGGTCGGCGACCGCGCGGGTGTGGGCGAGCAGCCGGCGGGCGGCGCTGCCGCTGCCGCCCTCCACCCCGGCGAACCGGCAGACCTCGTCGGCCACGTCGGCCATCTGCTTGCCGGACTTCAAGAACCCCTCGGCGTTGCCGCGGTCGAGGTGGCGCAGGTCGAGCGGCACCAGCCGGCGGGCGGCGTCGAGGACGTCGACGGTGGGGGCGTCGGTCCGGTCGGCGTAGCGGACGGCGTTGCTGAGGACCGCGCCCAGGCCGTGCTCCCGGGCGAGGCCGAGCATCCGGGCGGCGTGCGGCGAGGAGCCGGGGCCGGACCCGGGCAGCCGGTGGGAGACCACCTCGACCAGCAGGTCGGCCGGGTCGACGACCTCGCGCCACGACGCGAGCACCGCGCCGGCCAGGTCGTGCCGGCGCAGGGTCGTGGCCCGGCCCAGCTCGGAGCCGGGGCCGAGCAGCACCAGGACGTCGGAGCCGGCCCCGGCCAGGTGCTCGGCGACGATCTCCCGGCTGGTGACCGGGTGGCCGCGCTCCCCCGCGAGATGGGTGGCCGACACCAGCCGGCACAGCGTCGCCCAGCCCCGCTTGCTCGCGGCCAGGAAGGTGACCCGGGGCAGCCCGCCCCGGTCCGGCCCGGGGTCGCGGAACGCCCCGCCCCGGGCCGGGCTGCGGGGCGCCCGGCCCCGGTCCGGTCCCCGTCCCGGTCCGGTCCCGGCCGGGCCGGGGAGCAGCCCGGACGGCGCGACGGCGAGGTCGACCCCCAGGACGGGACGGATCCCGCCCTGCAGGCAGGCCTTGGCGAACCGGACCGCGCCGTAGGTGCCGTCGCGGTCGGTCAGGGCGAGGGTGTCCATCTCCTGCTCGACGGCCCGCTCGACCAGGACGTGCGGGTGGGACGCGCCGTACTGCAGGGAGTAGCCGGACGCGACGTGCAGGTGGACGAAGGGATCAGGCATAGAGGACCGCCTCGGTGGGCAGGTGCTCCTGGACGGGCACGTGCCGGGTGAGGCCGAGGGACTCCTCGACCACGCCGAGGAACCGGTCGGCGTCGCGGACCAGGTCGTCGGCCTCGCGCTCGGTCACCGCGCGCTGCGAGCCGGCCTCGGCCGCGGCCCGCTTGGCCGCCCCCGCCGAGAAGAACGCGGCCCACTCGGCGAGCTCGGGCGCGACCTCGGCGAGGAGCACCCAGGCGTTCTTCTGGGCCGGACGGCGGCGCGACCGGGCGGTGAGCGGGGTGGCCCGGGCCGCGAGCAGCGCGGCGGTGGCCCGGAGCGCCGCGACGTGCGCCTGGGCGTAGCGCTGCGGCACCTCGGTGGTGGTGATCGCCTCGCGCAGCGACGCGGCCGCACGGGCGAGGTAGGCGTGGCTGGCCGCGGGCACGTCGAAGGGGTGGCCCGGGTGCCGCCCGGGTGCCCCGGGTGCATGGTGGTCATCGTCGTCCTCCCCTCAGTCCTCGCACCGGACCAGCTGCCAGCTGCCGTCGGCCCAGTCGAAGACCAGGTCGAAGACGCCGGCGCCGCCGCGGGCGCTGCTCAGGCCGCGGGCCGCCTCGACCCGCCAGACCTCGCGCTCGGCGAGCAGGTCGGTCCGGAGCGCTCCCTGGCTCTGCTCCCGGGTCGGCTCGTCGGACCCGAGCACCGCGTGCACGCCCGGCGACTGCCACCAGGGCCCGGTCTCCACCCAGTGCGCGACCACGTCGCGCACCTTCCACAGCCGTCCCCGCCACAGGAACTGCTCGGGTCCCTCCTGGGCTCCGCCGGGTCCCTCGACCAGGCCCCGGCGGACCTCCACGGGGTCGTCGTAGCGTCGCATCTGCCCACTCCTCGCTCGCTCGTCCCGACCCCTTCGACCCCGCCGGACGGCACTGGTGACAGCTCCCCCGCGGCTCGCGCCGGACGGGGTCGCCCCGGTGGAGGTGGGGGTCGAGGTCACCCCCACCGGAGCGATGGTCGTTCGAACACCTGTTCGAACACTCCGAACGGTACACCGCCCTTCCGACGGTGCTCAACACCTCGACCGGAACCGGTGCCGACGGACTATTGCCGGGCCCCGGGGGCGGGCGGAGAGTGAGGACGAGTCCTACCCGGGAGGTACGACATGCCTGTCCCCCGCTTCCGTCCTCCGCGCTCCCGCGCCGCCCTCGCCCTGCTCGCGGTCCCGGCCCTCGCGGTCACCTCGCTGACCGCCGGCACCGCGGCCGTCGACGCCGCCGGTCAGGTCGCCGGTGTGCGTCTCGACACCGCGCTGCACGCCACCGGCGACCCCGACGGCACCGGTCACGCGACCGTCCGGCTGAACCGCTCCGCCGGCCGGGTCTGCGCGGAGATCACCTGGTCCAGGATCGGCACCCCGACCGCCGCGCACATCCACCGCGCCAGCGACGGCGCGGTCAAGGTCGACCTCACCGGCAGCGTCACCGGCGGCGCCCGGTGCACCACCGGCGTCGCCCCGCGGCTGGTCGGGCGGATCACCGAGCATCCCCGTCGCTACTACGTCAACGTCCACAACCAGACCTACCCGGCCGGCGCGATCCAGGGCACCCTGCACCACTGACCGGGACCACGCCGGACCGCTCGCTAGAGTCGCCCGGGTGAACGACGAGACGAGCATCCCGGGGACCGAGCACCCCGCCATCGGCAGGTTCCGCAACGAGCTCGAGCGACGCGGCGGCGCGGGGCGCATCGTGGTGCTCCCCGACTCGGTGCACACCGCCGCGCTGGCCGCGCAGGCGCTCGGCTGCGAGGTGGGCGCGATCGCCAACAGCCTGCTCTTCTCCACCGGCGACGGGGCCGACGGCCGGCCGGTGCTGATCCTCACCTCGGGCGCGCACCGCGTCGACACCGCCGCGGTCGCCGAGCGGATCGGGGTGCCGTCGCTGCGGCGCGCGACCCCGGAGTTCGTCCGCGAGCACACCGGCCAGGTGATCGGCGGGGTCTCCCCCATCGGCCACCCGGCGCCGGTGCCGACCTGGATCGACCCCTGGCTTCGCAAGTACGACGAGGTGTGGGCCGCGGCCGGCCACCCGGCCGCGGTGTTCAGCACCAGCTTCCAGGAGCTGGTCGCGATGACCGGCGCCGTCGAGACCCCGGTCGACTGAGCGCCGTGGAGATCTGGGTCAACCCCGCCTGCTCCAAGTGCCGGTCGGCCACGGCGGCCCTCGACGAGGCCGGGATCGCGTACACCGTCCGCCGCTACCTCGACGACCCGCCGACCGCCGAGGAGCTCCGCGCCGTGGTCGACCGGCTCGGGGTCGAGCCCTGGCACGTCGCCCGCGAGCAGGAGACGCGCGAGGCGGGCATCGACCTGCCCCGCGACCCGGAGCACCGGGACGCCTGGCTGGCCGCCATGGCCGCCCACCCGCGCGTCATCCAGCGACCGATCCTCACCGCCGACGACGGCACCACCGTGGTCGGGCGCGACGCCGACGCGCTCGGCCGGGCGATCGACGCCCAGACGTAGAGGGCCGCCGCCCGGAGACCCGGGCGGCGGCCCTCTTCGTGTGCTGCGCAGGTCAGCGGCCGTCGAGCACCTTGACGTCCTCGGCCTTGACGTAGCCGAAGCGGTGTCCGACCCAGACCTGGTAGTAGACCTGGTCGCCGGTGATGACCGTCTTGTCGCCCTCGATCGAGTTGTCGAACGACTTGGCGTAGTAGTAGTCGGCCGGCACGGTCTTGTCGCCGATGACGTACTGCTGGCCGGGCTGGAGCTTCACCGTGGTCTTGTTGTCCGCCCCGATCAGGGTCGGCTGACCCTGGTAGGGAACCGGCGTGCCGACGTAGGCCTCCGCCTCCGGGTAGGCCCGGGCGTAGACCGTGACGGCCGCGTCCCCGGCCGCCTCGACGACCTCGCCCTGCGAGGGCACCACGACCGC
The DNA here is from genome assembly GCA_963698315.1 of uncultured Actinomycetota bacterium. GTDB lineage: Bacteria > Actinomycetota > Actinomycetes > Propionibacteriales > Nocardioidaceae > Nocardioides_B. Next base: position 472,127 of record CAVOQH010000006.1, on the reverse strand, counting down.
GTCGTCCTTGGGGCTCTTGATCCAGCCCTCGAGGCCGTCCCACCACACCTTCAGCCAGTCACCCTGGCGGTCGGCGACGTAGAACTTGTGCCCCGCGACGGCGCGGGCGTTGCGGTCGGAGACCAGGTCGGTCGAGCCCTCGACCAGCGGCGCGGTGTCGCTCGGCGCCGTGCGCACGTCGACGTAGTTGGTGCCGAAGGCCGGGCAGGTCTGCCCCGCGCCGTAGCAGCCGTCCAGCGCCCGCTGGTTGTCGGCGAAGCCGGGCTTGACCGTGACGACCTTGCTCTGGCTGCGACGGTCGGGATGGATCGGCGCGCCGAGGAGCTCCATGTAGTGCTCCCAGTCCCAGTACGGCCCCGGGTCCCACTTGTAGTTGGAGGAGCCGAACTCCTCGTGACCCACCACGTGCGCCCGGTCGAGCTCGTAGTCGTACTTGTCGGCGAGGTACTTCACCAGCTCGGACGAGGAGCGGTAGAGCGCCTCGGTGTACCACTGGCCCGGCTGCCCGGCCTTGCCCTCGTGCTCGACACCGATGGAGTGCATGTTGAGGTACCAGTTGCCGGCGTGCGCCGCGACGTTGCGGTTGGCGACGTGCTGGTCGACGTGGCCGTCGTTGGAGCGGATCGTGTAGTGCCACGAGACGAACCGGTTGGGCTCGGCCTCGCCCTTGATCAGCTTGGTGCACACGTCGTAGGTGCACTCGGTGTTGTGCACGACCAGGTAGTCGATCGAGAGGTCCTTCTCCCGGTCGGCGAGGTCGTAGTTGACGTACTGCGTCGGCGCGGGGCCGGTCTTGCGGTACTGCGCCTCGACCACGGCGCACTCGATCGTGGTCGGGCACTCCAGCTCCTGGACACCCGGCAGCAGCAGCCGCGAGTCCTCGACGGCCTCGGTGTCGAGCGTCGCGGCGGGCTGGGCGGACAGCGTCACCGTGTCACCGGTGTCGGTGGTCTCGGTGGCGCCGGTGCGGAGCACGTCGAAGACCATGCCGGCGTAGTGCAGGGCCTCGTCCCGGGCGGCGGTGCCGGCGTTGAGCGCGACCGCCTTGCTCCAGGCGGCGGGACGCTGGGCGGTGGTGCCCGGCTGGTACGACGCGAGCACGGCGGCACCGCCGCAGATGTTGGCCACCGCGTCGTTGCGCAGCCGCGCCGCGCCGATGCCGGTGAGCTCGGCGGCCAGGGGCAGCGAGCCGGCCCGGTCGGGCAGCCCGCGGTTGCTGTCGCCCTTCGCGGCGCTGGACTCGGCCGTCACCGGCTGGTCGGTCAGGTGCATGACGCCGTAGCCGCCCGACGTGCTCGGCGCGCCGTCGTTCTGGCTCCACCGCGAGCCGAGGTAGCCCACCGCGAGCAGCACGTCGGCGGGCACGCCGCTGACCCGGGCGGCCCGCTCGAAGGTGGCCTGGGTGTCGGAGGAGCCCTGGAGGCACTCGCTCCAGTCCTGGGCCGCGGCCTGCGGCGTGGTGAGCGTGAGCCCGGCGAGCACCAGGGACGCGGTCGCCGCGCCGATCCCGACTCGCCGGACATGACTGAACGTGCGCGGCATCGTCGCGCCCCTTTCCCGAGAACAGTCCCGGGGGGTCACCGGGCCGGGGCCCAGCCAACCCGGCGCGCACGGGCGGCGTCAAGGCTTTTCGACCGGGTTTTAGTCCGTTGGTCCAGTTTGCGTCACTGGTCACAGCGGGCCGCCGGCCGGGAGCGCCGCCCCAGACCCACCCCCGTGAAGGCCTGGGACGGTGCGCTCCCGTGACCACCATCCTGGCCGGGCGCCCGGGTGGACGTATCCGTACAAGTACTCAGATCCCCGGCAGGTCCCGCGGCCGCGCCTACGATGTCCGGCGTGGAACTCCTCCCGCTGGTGGTCTCGAGCGGCTGGGCGAGCGGCGTCAACGCCTACCTGGTCGTGCTCGTGCTGGGCCTCGCCGACCGCGTCTGGGGGCTCGGGCAGGTGCCCGACGTGCTCGCCCGCACCGACGTGCTGGTCGTCGCCGGGGTGCTCTTCGCCGTCGAGTTCGTGGCCGACAAGATCCCCTACCTCGACTCCTCCTGGGACGCGGTCTCCACCGCGATCCGGCCGACCGTCGGCGCGATCATCGCGCTGCTCCTGGCCGGCGACGTGTCGAGCCTGGAGCAGGCGGTCTACGCCGTCCTCGGCGGCGGCACCGCGCTGGCCTCCCACGGCGTGAAGGCGGGGCTGCGACTGGCGATCAACACCTCCCCCGAGCCGGTCACCAACGTCGGAACCAGTCTCGGCGAGGACCTCTCCGTCGTGGGGGTGGTGCTGCTCGCGGTCACCTACCCCTGGATCGCGCTGGCGGTCAGCCTGCTGCTCCTCGCGCTCGGGGTGACCACGATCGTCCTGCTGGTGCGCCGCATCCGGCGCGGCTGGCGCCGGTGGCGGGCCCGCGAGGACAGCGCCGTTCCCTAGGCTGAGCGCCATGGACCTGGGGGACGACGAGCAGCGCGCCGCGTGGCGGGACCACCTCGCGGCGACCGTGCGGGACCGCAAGGTCATCGCCGCGCTGGCACCGCTGGCGGCGATGACCGGCTGGGTCGACCTGCTCCGGGACGCGGGGGCGCAGCGCCCGCTGCTGGTGGCGACCGGCATCGGGGCCGGGCCGGTGCCGGGCGAGCAGGACGCCGACATCGTGGTCGTCGACGTCCCGGCCTACGCGTCGATGACCGAGCAGCTGCGGGCAGACGACGCACTCGCGCGCAACCTCCCGCCCGAGGTGCGCGCCGCTGTGCGCGCCTACGACCCCGCCGGCGAGGCGGCCTGGCTGGTGGGCCCGTTCGTGGACACCGAGCCGATCGACGGCCGCGCGGTGCTCGGCGGGCGGCCCGCCGCGTGGTACGCCCTGGAGGACAAGCTCCTCGCCGAGGACATCTGGGCCTCGGTCGGCGCCCCGCACGCGTCCGCCCGGGTGGTGCCGGTCGACCCGGCCGCCCTCTCCCGCGCCTCGGCCGAGCTCGACGAGGGTGCCGGCGTGGTCTGGGCGGGCGACGCCCGTGACGGCTTCAACGGCGGCGGCGACTTCACCCGCTGGGTCGTCGACGCCCGCGACCGCGCGGCGGCCCTCGCCTTCTTCGCACCCCGCTGCGACCGGGTCCGGGTGATGCCGTTCCTCGACGGCGTCCCGTGCAGCATCCACGGGATCGTGCTGCCCGACGGCACCGCGACGTTCCGACCGGTCGAGCTGGCGATCCTGCGCGGCGAGGACCGCCGGTTCGTCTACGGCGGGCAGGGCACCACCTGGGACCCGCCGGCCGACGACCGCGCGGAGATGCGCGACCTGGCCCGGCGCACGGGCGAGCACCTCCGCGAGCGCGTCGGCTACCGCGGCGCCTTCGGGATCGACGGCATCCTCGGCAGCGACGGCTTCCGGCCCACCGAGCTGAACAGCCGCTCGGCCGCCGGCATCGTCACCCAGACCCAGGCACTCGACACGGCGGCGTTCACGCTGCTCCAGCTCAGCTGCGTGGCCGGTCACGACCCGGGCGTCACGGTCGCCGAGCTCGAGGCCTGGGCGCTGCCCGTGCTCGACGCGCAGCGGGTCTCGCGCGCGATCGGGATGGCGCCGCGGCGGGTCACCGAGGTCTCCCGCACCCTGCCGGTGCGCTGGGACGGCGCGCACCTCACCACGGCGACCGAGGACACCGCGGACGCCTGCGTGCTGGTCGGCCCGAGCGGGGCAGGCACCTTCTGCCGCCTCGTCTCCGACCTGCTCGGTCCCGGCGAGCGGGTCGGCGACCTCAACGCCGCGATGATGCGCTTCCTCGACGCCGAGCTCGGCACCGGCTTCGGCCCCGTGCAGGTGCCGCCCGACGTACGGTCCTAGGCTCACCCGCATGGCACGCGTGGTGGTGGTCGGCGGCGGGATCGGGGGCACCGCCACCGCGGCCCGGCTGGCCAAGCTCGGCCACGAGGTCACCGTGGTCGAACGGCTGGACCGGCTCGGCGGCGCGGTCGGCTTCGTCGAGCAGGACGGCTTCCGCTGGGACACCGGCCCGTCCTCGACCGCCCTGCCCGCCGTCGTCCGCGACCTGTTCCGCAAGTCCGGGCGGCCCCTCGAGCGCGAGCTGGAGCTGGTGCCGGTCGAGCCGATGCGCGAGCACCGCTTCGAGGACGGCACCGTGCTGCCGATGCCCTCGGGCAGCCGCTCGGCCCAGCTCGACGCCGTCGACGAGGCGCTCGGCTCCGGGGCGGGCCGCGCCTGGGTGGACCACGTGCACTCCTTCGCCGGCCCCTGGGACCTGCTCCGGCGCGGCTACTTCGAGCGGCCCTACTCCCCCGAGCACCTCGACCAGGCCACCCGTGCGCTGCTGCGCACCCGCACCACGCTGCACAAGGTGGTGCAGAAGGCGTTCCGCAAGGACGAGCGGCTCCGCAGGCTCGCCCTCACCCACGCCACGATGGACGGCCAGGACCCGCGCAACGTCCCGTCGTGGCTGGGCCTGCTGGACTACGTCGAGCAGAACTTCGGCACCTGGACCGTGCCCGGCGGGATGGGCCTCCTGGCCCAGGCGTTGACCAAGCGGCTCGGCGAGCGCCGCGTCGAGGTGCTGCTCGGTACGACGGTGCGCGACGTCGTCGTGCGCGAGGGCCGGGCCGTCGCGGTGTCCACCTCGGCGGGCGACCTCGACGCCGACGTGGTGGTCTGCGCGGTCGACCCGCGCGGACTGCCGGCCCTGGCCGACCACGTCCGCCGCACCATGCCGGCCCTCCCCCCGGTGGTCTCCCACCTCGGCCTGGTCGGCGACCTGCCCGACCTGCCCCACGAGGTCGTGCTGCACGGCGACCCGACCCTGGTCGTGCGCACCGGCGGCACCGCCCCCGAGGGCGGGGCGGCCTGGACCGTGCTCGGCCGCGGCCGCCTCTCCGAGGACGTGCTCACCGCGCTGGCCCGCCGCAAGATCGACGTCCGTGCGCAGGTGCAGGTGCGGGTCGACCGGTCGCCCCGCGAGCAGGTCGCCGCCTGGGGCGGCTCGCCGTACGGCGTGCTCTGGCAGGGCCGGGCGACGCTGGGCCACAAGCTCGGCACCGCCACCCCGGTGCCGGGCGTCTACGCCGCCGGGGCCAGCGTCGCCGGCGCCACCGGGCTGCCGTTCACTGCGCTCACCGCCGCCGTGGTCGCCGAGCAGGTCGGCAAGGCCTGACCGGGGTGCATCCGTGTGCATGTCACGTGGGAGGACAGGATGCGAATCGACCACATCATCTACGCGGCCCCGGATCTCCGCGCCGCGGTGGATGCCGTCGAAGAACGCTTCGGCGTCCGCGCCGCTGGTGGAGGACAGCACGAAGGGCAAGGCACCCACAACAAGCTGCTCGCCCTGGGACCTGAGACGTACCTGGAGATCGTCGCCCCAGATCCGCGCCAACCGGAGCCCGCCCTTCCTCGCCCTTACGGGGTCGACGGCGTGTCGCGCGCCCCGGGCTTACAGTCCCGAGATGGACCATCGCTACTGGCCGATGTTCGACCTCCGCCTCGCCACGCATGATCTCGTTCTCAGGCACCTGACCGAGGCCGACCTCGCCCCGCTCGCCGCCATCCTTCCCGATGACGTCGAGCAGGACCCCTCCTCGACGTCGTATCCCGGCCTGGATCGCGGCCGGAACCGCGGAGTGGTGGTGCACCAGGACTACTGGCGAGCACGGGGCAGCTGGCGCCCGGAGTCGTGGGCCTTGAGCTTCGGCGTCTTTCGAGACGGTGAGCTCGTGGGGTACCAGGGGCTGGAAGGGGACGACTTCGCGAGGCTGCGGACGGTGGACTCGTCGTCGTTCCTGACCGGCGCGGCCCGTGGCCAGGGCCTGGGCAAGCAGATGCGGGCCGCCGTGCTGGCACTCGCCTTCGGACCACTCGGCGCGCGGTTCGCCATCACCTCGGCGTGGACGGACAACCACGCGTCGTTGGCTGTCTCCCGAGCACTGGGCTACGTCGACAACGGTGTCACCGCCCACCGGCGCGGCGAGAGTGCCGGAGAGATGGCCCACCTGCGGCTCACCCGGGAGCAGTGGATGACGTCTGGCTGGGCAGATCGAGTGGTTGTCGCGGGCGTCGACGAATGCCTGGCGTTCTTCGGTCTCGACTGATGAACGCAGGAGCCCACGCGGTCTCATCGGCAGCGACTGGTCCGCCCGTGCCCCACCCCCCGTCACCCGCGGCACCGGTCAGGAGACCGCGGCCTTCACCAGCTCGACGACCTTCTTCTCCACCGCGGGACTCCACTGTCGGAGCGCGTAGGACACCGGCCACAGGTCGCCGTCGTCGAGGTTCGCCGCGTCCTGGAAGCCCAGGGTCGAGTACCGGTAGCTGAACTTGCCCGCGTCCTGGAAGAAGACGACGACCTTGCCGTCCGCGTTCGCGTAGGCAGGCATGCCGTACCAGGTCTTCGGGGTCAGCTCGGGGGCGGTGCCGGTCACCACCACGTGCACGCGCTCCGCGAGCGCACGATCCTCCGGCGCCATCTCCGCGATCCTGTCGATGACCGCCTGCAGCCCGTCGGCCTTCTTGGCGCCCTTCTTGCCCTCGGCGCGCAGCTCGGCGGCGCGCTCCTTCATCGCGGCGCGCTCCTCGGCGCTGAAGCCGTCGGACTCGGTCTTGGCACTCTTGGCGGGCATGGTCGGGTTCCTTTCCTCTGGGGGCCGGCGCCGCGCCGCCCCTCCGCAACGAGGCTAGGCGCGCCGAGACCGTGGCGCTTCTCGATTCCTGACCGGATCGAGATCCCACTGGAACTCGTCGCGACATCATGTCGAGAATCGACCAACGGCTCCGTCCCTGGAGTGAACGCGGCCACAATGGGCCGTACCGCATCGAGGAGAACATGATGGCCAAGTACCTGCTGCTCAAGCACTACCGCGGCGCGCCGGCGGCGGTCAACGACGTGCCGATGGACCAGTGGACGCCGGAGGAGATCTCGGCCCACGTGCAGTACATGCACGACTTCGCCGCCCGGCTCGAGGGCACCGGCGAGTTCGTCGACGGCCAGGCGCTCTCCCCCGAGGGCACGTTCGTCCGCTACGACGGCGAGGGCCGGCCGCCGGTCACCGACGGCCCGTTCGCGGAGACCAAGGACCTGATCGCCGGCTGGATGGTGATCGACGTCGACACCTACGAGCGCGCGGTCGAGCTGGCCGGCGAGCTGTCGGCGGCTCCGGGCGCGGGCGGGAAGCCGATCCACGAGTGGCTCGAGGTGCGCCCGTTCCTGACGCGCGCCGCCGACCGTCACGGAGTGACGTCGATGGACGAGGCCCTGCTGCGGAGCCTCACGCCCGCGGTGATCGGGGTCCTCGTCCGCCGCGGAGCCGACTTCGCGGCGGCCGAGGACGCCGTGCAGGACGCCCTGGTCGAGGCGGTGCGCGTCTGGCCGGACGAGCCGCCGCGGGACCCGAAGGGCTGGCTGGTCACCGTGGCCTGGCGCAAGTTCCTCGACGCCGCGCGCGCGACGCCTCCCGGCGGCGGCGCGAGGAGCTCGTCGAGGACCGAGCCGGCGCCCGGGCCCGGCGCGGCGGTGGACGACACGCTCCAGCTCTACTTCCTGTGCGCCCACCCGTCCCTGACCCCGTCGTCGGCGGTCGCGCTCACGCTGCGCGCCGTCGGCGGCCTGACCACCCGGCAGATCGCGCAGGCCTACCTCGTGCCGGAGGCGACCATGGCCCAGCGGATCAGCCGGGCCAAGCGGACCGTCTCGGGCGTCCGGTTCGACCAGCCCGGCGACGTCGCCACGGTGCTGCGCGTGCTCTACCTGGTCTTCAACGAGGGCTACTCCGGCGACGTCGACCTCGCCGCCGAGGCGATCCGGCTCACCCGCCAGCTGGCCGCCGTGATCGACCACGAGGAGGTCGCGGGGCTGCTCGCGCTCATGCTGCTCCACCACGCGCGGCGCCCGGCCCGGACCCGCCCCGACGGCAGCCTCGTGCCGCTCGCCGAGCAGGACCGCAGCCTGTGGGACACCCGCCTGATCGCCGAGGGCGTCGACATCCTCCAGGCAGCCCTCGCCCGCGACCGGCTGGGCGAGTTCCAGGCCCAGGCCGCCATCGCCGCGCTGCACGCCGACGCCCGGACGGCCGAGGAGACCGACTGGGTGCAGATCGTCGAGTGGTACGACGAACTGGTGCGCCTCACCGACAGCCCGGTGGTCCGGCTCAACCGCGCCGTCGCCGTCGGCGAGGCCGACGGTCCGCGGGCCGGCCTGGCCGCCCTGGCGGAGCTCGACCCGACCCTGCCCCGCCACGCCGCGGTCGCGGCGTACCTGCACGAGCGTGACGGTGACCTCGCGACCGCGGCACGGCTCTACGCCGAGGCGGCCCGACGGGCGCCCAACCTCGCCGAACGCGACCACCTGACGCGACAGGCCGCCCGGCTCAACGCGCCGGGTCAGCCAGGTGACGGTCACGGTCACCCCGATGGTGGCCGTGCCGGGCTCGAAGGAGGTCTGCGCCCCCGCGACGAGGGCCCGGCCGAGGGGGTGGTCGCCTCCGGCGGCGCCGCCCTCGACCACGGTGAGGGCGTACTCGACCCGCTGCCCGGCCAGGGCGGCGAGCTCGTCGGCCTTGGCCCGGGCGTCGTCGAAGGCCCGCCGGCGGGCCAGGGTCGCCATCTCGGTGGTCACCGCCACGAAGGGCTCGACGTGGTCGACCCGCAGCCGGCCGTCCACCGCTTCGGCGAGCGCCTCGATCAGCTCACCGGAACGGTCGAGGTCGGGACAGACGATCTCGAGGCTGTGCTGGGCGTTGAAGCCCGACGACGTTCCCTCGGCGTCCTGCCACTGGCCCACGTGCAGGCCGCGGCTCGAGATGCTCTCGGGGTCGGTGTAGCCGCGGGCCACCGCACCGACCGCCTCCACCGCGGACGCGCAGCCGGCCAGCGCCTCGGAGATCGAGTCGGCGCGGTGCCGGACGGTGACGTGCAGGCGCAGCACGTCGGGGGTGCCCGAGGCCGAGCCCTCCCCGACCGTGGTGACGGTGGGCTGCGGCAGCGGGGCGGTGCCCGGGTCGGCCATCAGCCGACGGCCGTCCGCAGGCCGGCGAAGATCTCGCGGGTCGCCTTGGACCGGTTGAGGGTGTAGAAGTGCAGCCCCGGAGCCCCGCCCTCGAGCAGGGTGTCGCACAGCTCGGTGGCCACGGCGATGCCCTCGGCACGCACCGCGGCCGGGTCGCCCTCGAACCGGGCCACCCGTGCCACGGTCTCGTCCGGCAGCGCGGCACCGGACAGCTCGGCCATCCGGGTGATCTGAGCCAGGTTCGTGATCGGCATGATGCCCGGGATGATCGGGATGTCGACGCCGAGCGCGGACACCCGGTCGACGAGGCGGAAGTAGTCCTCGGGCCGGAAGAAGAGCTGGGTGATCGCGAAGTCCGCCCCGGCCCGGGCCTTCGCGGCGAGCACCCGCGCGTCGGCGTCGGCCGACTCCGCCGACGGGTGCGCCTCCGGGAAGGCCGCCACCCCGACGCAGAAGTCGCCGAGCGACTTGGTCAGCTCGACGAGCTCCACGGCGTAGCGCAGCCCCTCGGGGTGCGGGACGTAGGGCGCGGACGGCCCCCCGGCCGGGTCGCCGCGCAGCGCGAGCACGTTGCGCACGCCGGCCCCGGCGTAGGCGCCGATGACCGAGCGGAGCGTGCGCACCGAGTGGTCGACGCAGGTCAGGTGCGCCAGCGGGGTCATCGAGGTGTCCTGGGCGATCCGCTCGGTGATGTCCACCGTGCGGTCGCGGGTCGAGCCGCCGGCGCCGTAGGTCACCGACACGAAGGTCGGGCTGAGCACCTCCAGCTCGCGCAGCGCCCGCCACAGCTGCCGCTCGCCCTCGAGGTCCTTGGGTGGGAAGAACTCGAACGAGAAGGACCGCTCACCGGCAGCGATCAGGTCCCGGACGGTGGGCGCACCGCCGGGCATCCGCGAGGGCAGTCCGAGAGCCATGCAGCCAGGATAGGGGGCGGGCTCCCCGCCGACCGGCCCCGTCCACGCGGCGTGCACCGAAGTAGGCTGCGCCGGTGACCTGGGACCCCGCCGAACTGCGTGCCGCCGTCCAGGCGGAGCTCGACACCTTCGTCGACGAGCAGGCCGTCCGGCTGGCCCCGCTCGGCGACGACGCCGAGCAGCTCGTCACGGCTGCGCGGGAGGCCGTCGGCGGCGGCAAGCGGTTCCGGGCGGCGTTCTGCTACTGGGGCTACCGCGCCATCCGCGACGACGTGCCCGACGAGGCCGCGCTGGTGCGTGCCGCTGCCGCCCTCGAGCTGCTGCACGCCAGCGCGCTGGTGCACGACGACTACATGGACGCCTCCGCCACCCGGCGCGGGCGGCCCGCCACGCACACGATGTTCGGTGCCCGGCACCGCGAGCTCGGCTGGACCGGCTCCGCCGAGCAGTACGGCGCGGCCGCGGCGATCCTGCTCGGCGACCTGCTGCTGGCCTGGTCCGACGAGCTGCTGCGCCGCTGTGGCCTGCCCGACGACCTGGTCCGCGCGGCGCTCGCGGTCTTCGACCACACCCGCAGCGAGGTGATCGCGGGCCAGTTCCTCGACGTGTCGGTGCAGGCCCGCGCCGAGTCCGACGTGGACCTGGCCATGAAGGTGCTGCGCTACAAGTCGGCGAAGTACTCCATCGAGCGCCCGCTGCACGTGGGCGCCACCCTGGCCGGTGCCGGCCCCGCCGCGCTCGCGGAGCTCTCGGCATTCGGGCTGCCGCTCGGCGAGGCCTTCCAGCTCCGCGACGACCTGCTGGGCGTGTTCGGCGACCCCGACGTCACCGGCAAGCCCGCCGGCGACGACCTCTCCGAGGGCAAGCGCACCGTGCTGGTCGCGCTCGCCCTGGACGCCGCGCCCGCCGAGGAGGCCGCCCGGCTCGACGCCCGGCTGGGCAGCCCGCTCACCGCGGACGAGGTGACCGACCTGCGCGGCGTGATCGAGCGGTCCGGCGCGGCAGCCGACGTGGAGCGCCGGATCGAGGCGCTCACCGGCGAGGCCCTCGAGGCCCTGGCGGCCGGCGACTTCGCCGAGCCGGCCCGGGCCGAGCTGCGCCGGCTGGCCGATGCGGCCACCCAGCGCGTGCACTGACCCCGCGGCAGAAGACGAAGGACGGAGCCGCACCAGCGGCCCCGTCCTTCTTCCCCGTATGCCAGCGACCCGGGTCGAGGAGGTCGGCGGCACGTGTGTGTCGGCGCTCAGCCCACCGGGACGGCGAGCTCCTGGCCGATCGCCACGCCGGAGCCGGACAGCGCGTTGAGCTCCTGGATGCGGTGCACCATCTCGCGCACCTCGCCCGGACCGGCCACGTCGGCGGCGATCCCCCACAGGGTGTCGCCCTCGTCGACCACGACGGTGCGGGTCGGCACCGGCCGACCGGCCTCGCCGGTCGCCGCGGAGGTGGCACCGAAGACGGTGAGCACGACCATCAGCGCGCCGAGGAAGAGCACGGTGAGCACCAGCCGGCCGCGACGGGTCAGCCGCACCGCGGGGGCGGCGGGCGTGGCCGGCACCGACGGCACCGCGGCAAGGCGGCGCGGCGCAACGACCGGGCGGCGACGCGGGGCGAAGCCGGGAGTGGCGGCGAGGGTGCTCATCTCAGACCTCCGGGGGAAGGATGCGGCGGCGGTGTCCATGTCCGAAGGTGTACCGAGGTCCACCGACAGTTTCTCGAACCGGCCCTTCCCCGACCGTCAGTCGGAGTCGAATGCCTGTTCGATCGAACACATGTGCGACGTTAGAGCACCTGTTCGAACGAATCAAGCACCTGGACGAACAGATGTTCGAACCAAGCGGCGCTGGGTGCGGCGGCCGAGCCACCGGAAGAGCGGCAGCCCCAACATCGCGACACCGGGCGCCAGGGAGGTGCCGCGCACCAGGCCGCCGCGCCAGCCGGGCAGCGAGCGCACGACGCGCCGCGAGCCGATCATCGCCACCGCGGCCTCGGCGACCTCGTCGACGGTGAGCAGCCGCCCCCCGGAGTGGTTGAGCTCCTTGGCCATCCCGTGCGGGTCCATCGCCTCGACCATCGCGGTGTCGACGCCGTCGGGGCAGACCGCGTGCACGCGCACCGAGCGCGGCGTCTCGGCGTGGACCGAGGTGGTCAGCGAGACCACGGCCGCCTTGGTGGCGGCGTACATCGAGAGCCCCGGCACCGGGCCGAGCCCGGACAGCGACGCGGTGTTGACCACGTCTCCCCCGTCCGGACCGAAGGCCGCCAGGGCGGCGCGGGTGCCCCAGACCGTGCCGAGCAGGTTGGCCTCGACGAGCCGCCGGACCGACGCCGAGGTGAGGTCGGCCAGCCGGCCGTCGTCCCCGACCCCGGCGTTGTTGAACCACGCGACCAGCCGGCCGTGCTCCCGGGCGGCGGCGGCCACCTCGGCGTGGGCGGCCTCGTCGCGGACGTCGTGACCGAGCCCGGCCACGGCCCCGACCTCCGCTGCGGTACGGCGGGCGGCCTCGGCGTCGAGGTCGGTCACCACGACGGCGTACCCCCGCGCCACCAGCCGCTCGGCGATCCCGCGCCCGATGCCGCGACCGCCGCCGGTCACCACTGCCACGTCACCACTGCCCCGGATCGCGTCCACCATGGCGGCAGCCAACCACGACACGCCGTTCGAACATGTGTTTGAACCTGCCGGTCTCCTCGCACTACGGTGGACGCACCCGCTCGACGAGAAGAGGAACGGTCATGGCAGGCAAGAAGAGCAAAGTCGCGGAGCTCCCCGACGGACCGCCGGACGCGACCGGCCTGACCCCCCGGCAGCAGCGGGTGCTGACCGTCATCAAGGACTCCATCGAGCACCGCGGCTACCCGCCCAGCATGCGCGAGATCGGCGAGCGGGTCGGCCTGACCAGCTCCTCCTCGGTCGCCCACCAGCTGCGGGTGCTCGAGGAGAAGGGCTACCTCAAGCGCGACCCCCACCGGCCCCGCGCGCTGTCGGTGTTCGACCCCGACGCCGCCCTGGAGGGCACGGTCGACGAGACCGGGGTCGGCGACGCGATGCCGGAGGCCAACTACGTCCCGCTGGTGGGCCGGATCGCGGCCGGTGGCCCGATCCTGGCCGACGAGCGCGTCGAGGAGGTCTTCCCGCTCCCCCGCACCCTCGTCGGCGACGGCACCCTCTTCGTGCTCGAGGTGGTCGGCGACTCGATGGTCGACGCCGCCATCTGCAACGGCGACTACGTCGTGGTGCGCCAGGAGCAGACCGCCGAGAACGGCGAGATCGTCGCCGCCCTGCTCGACGGCGAGGCCACCGTCAAGACCTTCCAGCGCAAGGACGGCAAGGTCTGGCTGCTCCCCCACAACGACGCCTACGACCCGATCGACGGCACCCACGCCACCATCCTGGGCAAGGTCACCGCCGTCCTGCGCCGGGTCTGACCCGACGGGTCCGGCGGGCGCTCAGGCCAGCTCGACGAGGAGCAGCGGGCCCCCGTCGTAGCGGCCTCCGTCGATCGCGACGACCAGACCGTTGGCGTAGGCGATCGGGCCCTCGATGCTCTCCGACGGCTGCTGGGTGAGGGTGCCGATGATGCTGTGCCCGTGCACGATCACCTCGCCGCCGAGCCCGGCCAGCACGTCCTCGGCGACCCGCGCCCCGTCGCTGCCCGCGAAGTCGTAGCGGCTGGTGAGCGTGGCGAACACCTCCCACAGCGCCTCGGCGTCGTCGCCGGCGAGCAGCGTCGTCACCGTGCTGTTGATGTCGTCGACGGAGTCGCCCCACTCGAGGTAGTCGGTCGTGTCGGAGTGCATCAGCAGGTAGTCGCCGTGCCGGGCCATCACCGGCAGCGAGCGCAGCCACGCGACGTGGTCGTCGGTCAGCCCCTGCTGGTCGGACTCGTGACCGCCGTTCAACGCCCAGACGTCGCCGAAGCGGCTGTCGGGGAAGAGCTTGTAGCCCAGGGCCAGGGCCTCGTGGTTGCCCATCAGCACGTGCACGTGCTCGGGTGCCTGGCCCTGCAGCGACCGGACCAGGTCGATCACCCCGATCCCGTCGGGCCCCCGGTCGAGGAGGTCGCCGAGCACCCACAGGTGCGCGTCCGCTCCGGTCCACCTGCCCTCGGCGTCGACGAGGCCCGCACCGGCCAGCGACTCGCGGAGGTCGGCGGCGTAACCGTGCACGTCGCTGATGACGAAGAGGGAGGCCATGGGTTCATCCTTGCAGCCCGCGGCACGACTGCTCGTACGCTCGCAGCATGGTGGCGGTCGAGATCCGGCGCAGCGCCCGCTCCTGGCGGGCCGCAGCGGTGGGGCTCGCCCTCGGCGCGCTGACCGGCTGCACCGGCGCGCCACCCGACCCCGCCGCCACCTCCTCCCGCTCTCCCGCCGCGAGCCCGCCGGTGACGTCGACCCCGACGGGACCGGCGCCGACCCCGTCCGGCGCGGTGTCCACCTCCCCGCCCGCTGCCCCGTCGACGGACCCGCCACCGGTGCGCTTCGACGTCGCCCGGACCGTGGCCGACGTCCGGCACCTCGCGGACCGGATCGGTCCACGGCTCGCCACCGACGCGTCCTACCGTCGGGCCGGTCGCTGGGTCGCGGCCAGGTTCCGCGACCTCGGGTACGACGTGGCGCGGCCGTCGTTCCCGGTGCCCGCCGGCGACTCGTGGGGCGTGCCCGTCGACGCCGGCCGCTCGTTCAACGTGGAGGCCGCCCCGGCCGGGTTCGACGCCACCCGGCCGCACCGGGTGGTCGGCGCCCACCTCGACACGGTGGCCGTCGCCCCGGGCGCCGAGGACAACGCCAGCGGCGTCGCCGTGCTCCTGGAGCTGGCCCGGCTCGCGGCCGCCGACGAGCCGTCGCTGCCGACCGTGTTCGTGGCGTTCGGGGCCGAGGAGCCACGCGGTCCCGGCGACGACCAGCACCACTTCGGGTCGCGGCGCTACGTCGCGACGATGGGGGCCGCGGAACGCCGGGCCCTGCGCGCGATGGCGTCCCTGGACCGCGTGGGTGTCGGCACCGTGGTGCCGGTGTGCACCGGCCCGCTGTCGCCCGACGTGGTGCAGCGGACGGTGCTGCGGACGGCCCGCCGGCTCGGGGTGCCCACGACTCCGTGCGAGAACACCGCCAGCGACCACTGGTCGTTCGAGAAGGCCGGCTACCCGGTCGTGCGGTTCGGCAGCACCAGCTATGCGGCCTACCACTCGGCCCGCGACGTCGCCTCGGTCGTCTCGCCACGTCAGCTCGGCCGGACCGGCCGGCTCGCCTGGGCGTGGCTCGCTCAGAACCGGTAGGCCGGACCGCTCGTCTCCCCGAGCAGGCGCAGGGTGGGCAGCCCGTCGCGCCACCGGACGAAGCGCGGCGTGAACGACGCGTCCATCCGGTAGGGCACCAGCTCGGCCGCCACCAGCCGGTCACCCCACCACGTCGTCTCGAGCACCACGCCGGCCAGCGTCTCCGCCATGAAGTCCATGTCGAAGACGAAGTTGCCCAGCGACTGCGCGACGACCGCGCCGCGCACGCTCGACACCCCCTGCACCCAGTGCGGGTGGCCGCCGACGACCAGGTCGGCCCCGGCGGCCACCACCGCCCGGGCGACGCGACGCTGCACCGGCTCGGGCCGGTTGGTGTACTGCGTGCCCCAGTGCGGGAGAGCGACCACGACGTCGACGCGGCGGTCCAGCCGTCGTACGTCGCGCAGGAACCGGTCCAGCTCCTGCCGGTCCAGCGGACCGGTGCGCGGCGGCATGCTCACCGACATCGCCCCGGTGCGGCCCGGACCCGCCTCCGGGGTCTCGCCGATGGCGTTGAACCCGACGAAGCCGTAGCGGGTGCCGCGCACGTCGACGACGGCCGGCCTGCGGGCGGTGGCGAGGTCGCGGCCGGCCCCGAAGGTGGCCAGCCCCGCGCCGGCGAGCCGCTCCACCGTGCGCCGCAGCGCGAGCGGCCCGAAGTCGCCCGCGTGGTTGTTGGCCAGGCTCAGCACGTCGAACCCGGCATCGACCAGCGCCGTCGCCACGCCCGGGTCGGCGGCGAACGAGTCGCCGCCCTGGGTCGGGGCCCCCGCCCGGGACAGCGTGCTCTCCAGGTTGCCGACGGTCAGGTCGGCGGACCGCAGCCGTGGTGCGGTCGGCCGGAGCTGGCGACCGTGGTCCCCGGCCGCCGCCTCGGCGACCCCGCGCCCGAGCATGACGTCGCCCACCACGGTCAGGGTGGTCGGCCGCGGTGGGCAGGTCGCGGCCGCGACCCGGAGCGGGTACGCCGCGGGCCGCCGGAGCGGGTGCACGCCCGCCACGGTCGCGGCCCGCACCCGGGGGTCGACCTCGTGCGCGGGGAGCACGCCGAGGGCGGACCGGTCGCGGACCACCGCTTGCACCGAGCCGACCGTCCGCCCGCTCTCCGCCAGTGCGCGGGCGGCTCGCTCGCTCAGCCGGAGCGGGCGGCGGGCGTGGTGGTGCACGACGACGAGCGGCTCGGTGCACGTGCGGCCCTCCGGGCCAGGTGGCGAGGCTGCGCCGGTCGGGGCGCTCCGGGCCGGCACGTCGGAGGACGGACCGCTCGCGAGGGTCGACGGACCGGGTGTCGCGGGCCGGGTCATGGGCTCCGCCGTACAGGCGCAGACCGTGACCAGGCAGGCGGCCACGACCGCCCTGCGCACGACTGTGGTCCGGGTCACCCGTCGACGGTATCCGGGCGCCGCGAGGCGTCCCGGTGCGGACGACCTGGTGAACGCGAGGTGAAAGTCGCCGTCAGGCCGTTACCTTTCGGTGGGTTGGGTCATTAGTACCTAAGTGACCGAATCACGACGTGACCTCAGCATCGATCGCCGCACCCTGCTCGCGGCTTCCGCGGCCGGCGCCGCCGCGACGGGCGCGCTGGGCCTGGCGACGGCCCGTCCGGCGGGCGCTGCCGGCAGCGGCTACTTCGCGCACGGCGTCGCCTCGGGCGACCCGCACCCGGACAGCGTGGTCCTGTGGACCCGGCTGACCCCGACCGCGGCGGCGACGCCGGGCTCGGGCGTGGGACCGGCGGTGCAGGTCCGCTGGCAGGTGGCGCGCGACGCCCGCTTCCGGGACGTGGTGGCGGACGGGCGGGTCGGCACCGACGCGAGCCGCGACCACACCGTGAAGGTGGAGGCCGGCGGCCTCGCGCCCGCCACGACGTACTTCTTCCGCTTCCTCTTCCAGGGCACGGCCAGCCGCACCGGCCGCACCCGGACGGCGCCCGCGCCGACCGCGTCGCCCGAGCGGCTGCGGTTCGGCGTGGTCTCGTGCGCCAACCTGCAGGCCGGCTGGTTCTCCGCCTACCGCCACCTCGCGGCCCGCGACGACCTCGACGCGGTCATCCACCTCGGCGACTACGTCTACGAGTACGCCCCGGGGCAGTACGGCTACGGGCCCTCCAACATCGACGTCCGGCCCCACGAGCCCGCACGGGAGATGGTGACCCTCGCCGACTACCGGCAGCGGCACGCGCAGTACAAGCGGGACGCCGACCTCCAGGACCTGCACGCCGCGGCGCCGTTCATCGTCACCTGGGACGACCACGAGGTCACCAACGACGCCTGGCGGGCCGGCGCGGAGAACCACCAGCCCGAGGAGGGCGACTACCTCGCCCGCCGCGAGCAGGCGCACCGGGCCTTCGACGAGTGGATGCCGGTGCGGATGGGCGCGAGCGCCGACGTCGGCGACGGCACCCGGCTCTACCGGCGGCTGCGGTTCGGGACGCTCGCCGAGCTGAGCATGCTCGACCTGCGCAGCTACCGCGACCAGCAGGCCGCCCAGCCCGCTGCCCCGGTCCCGTCGGCCGACGGCGGGGTCAGCGACCCGGACCGCACGATCACCGGCGACGCCCAGATGCAGTGGCTCAAGGACTCCCTGGCCAGCGACCGGGCGCAGTGGAAGCTGGTCGGCAACCCGGTGATGATCGCCCCGGTCGTCTTCCCGCCCCTGCCGGCCGACCTCACCGCGTCGCTGAACGACGTGACCGGGCTGCTGCCCGAGGACGGCCTGCCCTACAACGTCGACCAGTGGGACGGCTACACCGACGACCGTCGCGAGGTGTTCGCGTTCCTCGCCGACCGCGGCATCACCGACACGGTCTTCCTCACCGGGGACATCCACTCCGGCTGGGCGTGCGACCTCCCACTGGACGCCTCGACCTACCCCGCCGGCCGGTCGGTCGGCACCGAGCTGGTCTGCACCAGCATCACCAGCAACAACCTCGACGACATCACCGGCAGCCCGCCGCGCACCTCCAGCCTCGGCGTCGAGGCCGCCATCATGACCGCCAACCGGCACGTGAAGTACCTCAACTTCGACGACCACGGCTACTCCGTGCTCGACGTGACCAGCGCGAGGACGCAGATGGACTACTACAAGATCGGCGACCGGGCCGACCGGTCGGCGGCCTCCTCGTGGACGGCGTCCTGGGCGACCGACGCCGCCACCCAGCGGGTCCGCCCCGTCGACGGGCCGGTCGCATGAGCGCGCCGGTGCACATCGACCGGCGGACGCTGCTCAAGGTCGGCGCGGCCGGCGGTGCGACGTACCTCTTCTCCAGCGCCGTCGGCGCACCGCGCGCCTCGGCGGCCGACGGCGCCGACCGGGTCTACGTGCTGGTCGTCGACGGCTGCCGCCCCGACGAGATCGGCACGCTGACCACGCCCCGGCTGGCCGCGCTGCGCGACCAGGGCACGAGCTTCCCGCGGGCCCGCTCGCTGCCGGTGATGGAGACCATCCCCAACCACGTGATGATGATGACCGGCGTGCGCCCCGACCGCAGCGGCGTGCCGGCCAACGCGGTCTACGACCGCGCCGAGGCGACCGTGCGCAACCTCGACCGGCCCGAGGACCTGCGCTTCCCCACCGTCATCGAGCAGCTCGACGCCGCCGGCTTCACCACCGGCACGGTGCTGTCCAAGGAGTACCTCTTCGGCATCTTCGGCACCCGCGCCACCCACCGCTGGGAGCCGGCGCCCGTCGTCCCGGTCAGTGGTCACGCGCCCGACCAGTTCACGATGGACGCCGCGATCGCGATGGTCGACGAGTTCGACCCGCACCTGGTCTTCGTCAACCTCGGCGACTGCGACCGGGTCGGCCACTCCGACCTCACCGGTACGACGCTCAAGGCGGCCCGCACCGCGGCGCTGCTCTCGGCCGACCAGCAGGTGGGCCGGTTCGTCGACATGCTGCACACGACCGGCCGCTGGGAGCGCTCGGTGGTGATCGTGCTGGCCGACCACTCGATGGACTGGTCGCGTCCCGAGCGTCTGGTGTCGCTGGCACCCGTGCTCGACGCCGACCCGATGCTCGCCGGACAGGTGCAGATCGCCGACAACGGCGGCGCCGACCTCCTCTACTGGACCGGCGACCCGGCCGCCCGCGACGCGGCCGTGGCCCGGATGCGCGAGCTCGCGGCCCCGGTGCCCGGCGTGCTGTCGCTGCACGACCCGGCCGAGCTGCGCCTCGGCCCGGAGGCCGGTGACCTGGTGGCCTACTGCCAGGCGGGCTGGCGGTTCAGCGACCCCGAGGTGCTGTCCAACCCGATCCCGGGCAACCACGGCCACCCCACGACCGAGCCGATCCCGTTCTTCGTCAGCGGCGGGGCGTCGGTGGTGGTGCCGGGGCGTACGTCGACCGAGCCGGCGCGCACGCTCGACGTCGCGCCCACGGTGGCGGCTGTGTTCGGCATCCCGGCCCCGTCCGGCGGCTGGGACGGGGCGTCGCGGCTGGGCTGAGCCGCCGCCCCACCTAGGCTCTCGTCGCATGGACCCGCGACCGAACGTGCTGTGGATCATCACCGACGACCAGCCCCGCCGGACGCTGCGGGCGATGCCGCACACGCGGCGCCTCGTCGCGGAGCCCGGGGTGCGGTTCCGCCGCGGCTACAGCGCGGTGCCCTGGTGCGGCCCCGCCCGGGCGTCGATGCAGACCTCGACCTACCCGCACACCCACCAGTGCCTGACCAACAACACCCTGCCGGTGTTCGTGCGGCAGGGGCTGGAGCAGGACACGGTGGCCACCCGGATGAGCGCGGCGGGCTACGTCAACGGCTACTTCGGCAAGTACCTCAACGCGCACGGCTCGATGCCGGAGTACGTCGCGCCGGGGTGGGACCGCTGGGTGGCGCGGTTCGACCCCGACAGCACGCCGTACAACGTCGACGGCCGGGTGCTCGACGTCGCGGAGGACCGGCGCCGCTCGGACGCGTTCGCGGGCGGGCAGGTGGTGGACTTCGTGACCCGGCACGTCGACCGGCCGTGGTTCGCCGTGTTCTCGCCGACCACGCCGCACCACCCCTACACCCCGTCGCCACGGCACGAGCACGACTACGACGGCCTCGAGTGGGACCCGCCGTCGCTCAACGAGCGCGCCATGGACGACAAGCCGACGTGGATGCGGGACCTGCCGCCCCAGGACCCGAAGCGGATGCGCCGGGCGCGGCAGGGCCTGCTGGAAGAGCTGCGCGACCTCGACGACCAGGTCCGCGACGTCGTCCGGGCGCTCCGGTCGACCGGCCAGCTCGACAACACACTGGTGATGCTGGTCTCGGACAACGGCTACCTGCTCGGCGAGCACCGGCTGTTCCGCAAGGAGCACCCCTACGAGGAGTCCGCCGGCGTGCCCTTCCTCGTCCGCGGCCCGGGCATCGAGCCGGGGGTGTCGACCGCGCTGGTCAGCCAGGTCGACCTGATGCCGACCACGCTGGAGGCCGCCGGGCTCGACCCCGACGACGGGCGCGCGCTCGAGGGCCGCTCCATGCTGGCCCCGCTGCGGACCGGCGACTGGTCCGGCTGGCGCCGGCGTCTCCTGGTGGAGAACCCCCACCTGGGCTGGGCGCTCCTCCGCGAAGGATCGACGGTGTTCGTCGACCACCACGACAAGGGCGAGCACGAGCTCTACGACCTCGCGGACGACCCGCACCAGCTGCGCTCGCTGCACCGGGAGGTCGACGTCACTCCCTACCTCGACACGCTGACGGCAATGCGGACCGCCTCGGGCCTCGAGCTGCGGACCCTGGAGACCTGAGGCCTCCAGGCCTCCGCGCTGACGAACGGCGACTCGTAGACCGGGTCGTCCGCCAGCTGCCGCTCGGCCTCGTCGGCGGGGATGCGGTGCCGCTCGGCCTCCAGCAGCATGCCGAGCAGCCGGACGTCGCCGGCGGTCGGGATGCCGGTCACCTCGTCGTGCGCGAGCACCCACGACACCGCCGCGGTGACGCGGGCCTGGGTGTCGTAGGGCTCGTACCACGTCGCGTAGGCATGGTCCGAGGCCTCGGGCCAGAGGCGACGCGACACCGTCTTGATGGTCATCAGACCGACGTCCTGACGCCGGACCTCGTCGACCAGCGCGCGGTAGTCGGCGGCGTACGACGCGTTGCGCCAGAGCACCGGGTTGAGCGGCGTGAGCACGGTGGCGAACGGGTGCCGGCGCAGCGCCTCCAGGTGGGTGGCCGGCGCCGCGTGGCCGTGGCCGGTGATGCCGACCGCGCCGACCAGCCCCTCCTCCTGCGCGCGGACGGCCGCCTCCAGCGCACCGTCCGGGACCCGTGGCCCGGTCGAGCTCGGCGAGGTCGCCGACCGCGTGGAGCTGGAGCAGGTCGACGTGATCGGTCTGCAGCCGCTCGAGCGACTCGTTGATCTGGCGCCAGGCCGACTCCCGGTCGCGCAGCCCGGTCTTGGTGGCCAGGAACACCCGGTCGCGGATCTCCCTCATCCACGGCCCGAGCCGCAGCTCGGCGTCGCCGTAGTCCGGCCGCCACGTCGACGTGGTTGATCCCCCCGTCGAGCGCCTCCTGGATCGAGGCGTCCGCGACGTCCTGCGTCACCTCGCCGAGCGCCGCGGCGCCGTAGATCAGCACCGAGCTCTGGTGCTCCAGCCGTCCGAGCCTGCGTGTCTCCATCCCCCCACTCTCCCCGGTGGTCCGCGCGCGGCCAACCCGTCGGTGCGAGGATCCGACACATGGTCCGGCACGTCTTCCGCAGCGAGCTCTGGGAGCACTCTCCCGGCGACCCGGGGTCGTGGCACTTCCTGCGGGTGCCACCCGAGCTGACCGAGGAGATCACGCTCGAGGCGGGCCCTCGCGAGGGGTTCGGCAGCGTCCGCGTCGAGGTCCGCATCGGGTCCACGACCTGGCGCACCTCTCTGTTCCCCGAGTCCGCCACGGGCACGATGGTGCTTCCCGTGAAGAAGCAGGTGCGCCGGGCGGAGGACCTGCACGCCGGCGCGACGTGCGACGTCACCCTTGAGGTCGTGCCCTGAACGGCGCGCGACGCGGGTCGAGTCACGAGCGCCCCACGCAGTAGGCTCCACGTCCCGACCACATCCGAGGTGCGACATGACGGCGAGCCGATCCGCTCGTGAGAGGAAGGCCGCCGCCGAGGCCGGCCCCCTGGCGAGCGTGAGGATCGATCTCGACGCGGACCAGCAGTTCGTCTACAAGATCAGCTGCACCGTGTGCGTCGTCAGGGGCGAGCGCAACTGGTCGGCGTACCGCTCCGGCGGTGACAACGGCTTCATGGCGGCGATGGACCGGTGGATCTTCCACCTGCACGAGAAGCACCCCGAGAGCGACGCGCCCTGCCTGGCCTATCTGTCGGCTGCTCAGCAGCGCTTGCACGAGCGGCGCGAGCAGCAGGACGCCGACCCGTCTGCCGGCCTGGCCGACCTCGACACCTGACGCCCAGGCCGTCCGTCGCGCCCCTGCCGGGCTGCCCGGCGGGGGTACCGTGAAGGTGTGCGTGGTGATCGTGTCGAGATCGTCATCGATGCGGGCGGTGAGGTCCGCACCTACGACATCGTCGCGAGCCGCAACGGGCGCCGGGTCGAGATCGAGACCGCACGCGGGATCGTCACCGTGTCCGAGGTGACCCGCACGGGCACACCGGTGCGCACGGCCCGCTTCATGGCAAGCCGGATCCTGGCCCTCGTCGAGCACCCGGCCGCCGACCAGAACATCGCGCCGGAGGTCATGGAGCCGCGGGCGATCCGCTCGTCGCGCTGAGCTCGACGAGCCGGCCATGGCTGCGGCGTACGGGCTGCCGCGCGGGCTGGTGGAGGAGATCGAAGCCTGGGGCGGCCCGGCGCGACCGGCGTACCGGAAAGTCCTTGCCATGGATCCGGGAGGCGGTGTCGGATCGGGGCAGAGGTGTTCGTTGCAGGGGTGAGCGGCCGCCCAGGAAGGGCGCCCCCGAACCACAGGAGATGATCCGAGATGCAGTACCTGGTTTCCGTGATCGACGACGGCACCGGCCTGGCCACTCCGACCGAGGAGGCCGACATCGACGCGTTCAACGACCGGCTCCGGGCCGAGGGTCACTGGGTCTTCGCCGGCGGCCTCGGGTCGCCCGACCCGGCCACCGTCATCGACAACCGGGGCGACGAGACGGTGGTGACCGACGGCCCCTTCCTGGAGTCGAAGGAGTACCTCGCCGGCTTCTGGATCATCGAGGCCGCCGACCTCGACGTAGCGCTCAAGCTCGCCGCCGAGGGCTCGAAGGCCTGCAACCGGAAGATCGAGGTGCGACCGTTCCTGTGAACGGCGCCGGGGCCCGGGAGGCGGTTGCCCGCGTCCACCACGAGGAGTGGGCCCGGGTGGTCGCCGCCCTGACCAGGCGTTTCGGTGACCTCGACATCGCCGAGGAGGCGGCCGCCTCGGCGTTCGCGACCGCCGTCGAGAGGTGGCCGGCCGACGGCGTACCGCCCAACCCCGGCGCCTGGCTGACCACCACCGCCACCCGCAAGGCCATCGACCGGATCAGGCGTGAGAACAAGCGCGACGACAAGCAGAAGGAGGCTCAGAGGTTGTACGACGACGACCCGCCCGAGCCTCTCGGCGCCATCGACGACGAGCGGCTCCGGCTGATCTTCACCTGCTGTCACCCGGCGCTCGCGATGGAGACCCGCGTGGCGCTGACGCTGCGCATGGTCGGCGGTCTGACCGTGCCCGAGATCGCCCGTGCCTTCCTGGTGCAAGAGGCCACCATGGGACAGCGGATCACCCGCGCGAAGGCCAAGATCAAGGCGACGCGTATCCCCTATCGGGTGCCGTCCGCGGAGGATCTCCCCGCACGTGTCTCCGGCGTGCTCGCCGTCCTCTTCCTCGTCTTCAACGAGGGCTACCTGGCGACCGGCCCCGACACCGATCCCGTCCGTCACGACCTGACCGCCGAGGCGATCCGGCTCACGCGCCTGGTCCGTGCCCTCATGCCGGAGGACGGTGAGGTGGCCGGGCTGCTGGCGCTGATGCTCCTCACCGAGGCCCGCCGCACCGCCCGGGTCTCGCCGAGCGGCGAGCTGGTCACCCTCGACGAGCAGGACCGTGGGGCCTGGGACGCGACGCTGGTCGCCGAGGGGCATCGGCTGGTGCGCGAGCGCCTGGCTGCCGGGGTGGCTCCGGGTCGCTACCAGATCCTGGCAGCGATCAACGCCGTGCACACCTCCGCGCGCGGAGCACGCGACACCGACTGGTCGCAGGTCGTCGCCCTCTACGACCAGCTGGTCCGCCTCGACCCCTCGCCGGTCATCGCCCTCAACCGGGCCGTCGCGGTCGCCGAGCTCGACGGCCCGGAGGTGGCGCTGGCCGCCGTCGACCGTCTCGACGACAAGCTTGCCGGCTATCACGCCTACCATGCGACCCGCGCCGACCTGCTGCGCCGGCTGGGCCGCAGCCAAGAGTCACGCGCGGCCTACGACCAAGCCATCGAGCTCGCGGGCAACACCGCCGAGACCGCCTACCTGACCCGCCGCCGCGACCAGCTGGTCTAGTGCCTGTGCGGGTCGCCCGGCAACGGTTCACCTGCGCGACAACGCCCCGCTCGTGAGCAGCAGCGCGTACGCCGCGATGGACTTGCTGTCAGAGATGGTGCCGTCGCTGATCATCCGCTCCACGTCGCTACGGGCAAACCAGGCCGACTGCATGCCCTGCTCCTCCGGATCCCGCTGAGGTTCGCCGTGCGTCAGGCCGGTCGCCAGGAAGACGCTGCACCGCTGGCTCATGGTGCTCGGCGTGACGTCCAGCGTGCCGAGCGGAGCAAGTCCGGCGGCCAGGAGTCCTGTCTCCTCCCGCAGTTCGCGTACGGCCACCGCCGCCGCGTCTTCGTCGAACCGCTCATCGACGCTTCCAGAAGGAAACTCCCAGCGCCGACCGCCGACTGGATACCGGTACTGCTCGACCAGATGCAATCGGTCCCCGTCGACCGGGATGATCAGCGATATGTCAGTGCTGTCGACAACTGTGTAGGTGCCGGTCGACCCGTCCGAGCGACGGACCGTGTCTTCGCGAACCGCCAACCACGAATTGGCGTACACCTGTGTGCTGGCGAGTGTGTCCACGCCGGTCAGTCTGCCCGATGAGGTCTGGTGCCCACGCGGCCTGCGTCCGCTCATCAGCTCTCCGGGCGTGCGCTTGGGCCGAGCGGGCCGGAGTCGTGGCCTGGTGGCGTCAGAAACCGGGAGGCGGGACGTCCGGAACCAGGTAGGGACGCCAACGTCCCGACGCGTCCCGTCGGTGTTCGGCTCGGAACATGATCGGGCACGAAATCGCGTCGGAGTCGCCGACGGCCAGGCCCAGAAGGGGGTGCAGGAACGCAGAGGTCGACTCGGCCGTCAGCTGACCCGGATCGACCCACTCGGCGCGCACGATGCCCACGTCACCCGCGCGAGGCACCTCCACCTGCACCGGGACAGCCCTGAAGAACATGATCAGTCGCCGCTGACGACGCTCCGGCCACTCGTGCACGCAGGTGGCCATGAGGTCCTGGACGCGGACGGCGATCCCCGTCTCCTCACGGGTCTCCCGTGCAGCGGCCTGCTCGAACGTCTCCCCGTCATCAAGGTGCCCTCCGGGCACCTCCCACACCTCGGCGCCCATGCGCTCGTGCAGTACGGCGAGCAGCCGACCTTCGTGAACGGTCCATGTGAACGCGGTTGCCCGGGTCTGCCAAGTCACGCGCGACAACGTAGCGCCTGAGCTGGACACTATGGCAACCGTTCGATCGAGATCTTCACAGTCGAGCACGGCGGACTCGGGGGATGCGATTCCGACAGGCTGCTTCAGCGGCAGGTCCCTTGAGGCCCTTGCGGGCGCGCTATCAGCGCCCCGACGATTGACTGCCTGGGTGGTCCACGCCGGACCGGACCGCGAAACCGGCAGGGGCTCAGCGCGACATCCGCTCATGGAGGCCTCGATGGAACAGAACTCGTCCACGCCAGACCGGGACCTCCTGGACGCCCTACGTCGACAGCGCGCCGAGTTGCGGGGTTCGATGGGCGCGCTGGAAGACGCGTTGGCCGGGCCGGCGCCTCAAGGTCATGCGCGTTGGGCTGAACGCGTCCACGTCGCGCTTGTGGAGCTTTCCGCTGACTTTCGGGAGCACGTTGAGATCACCGAGGGGCAAGGCGGGCTGTACGGCGATCTTCTTGCCACCGCGCCACGGCTTTCCGGCGCGGTGGCGTCGCTCTCCCGGGAGCACACTCAGATCAGGGGGCTGATCGATGATCTGATCGGCCGCGCACGCACGTCGGGGAGCAAGGAGGACGTGGACGGAGTTCGTCGGCTTGGTACGGCGCTGCTCGGACTGCTCGTCCGTCACCGGCAGCGCGGCTCCGATCTGGTCTACGAGGCCTACGAGCTCGACATCGGGGGCGAAACCTAGGTTTCTGCGAGTCCCTGCCCCACGCGACGACGAGTGCTATGCGGACGGGCTTCGTCCGGAACCGCGCCTACGATCCCCGGCATGGTTGCCACACTCCCCCGCACTCCGGTCATCGACGGTCCGCGCCCACATGAGGCAGCACCGTCCGCCCACCCAGGTGGTCAGTCGTGAGGATTCCCCCGGGCTTCACCGCCGGCAAGCCGCCAGAGTGGGACGTCGAACGGTTCCTTCGCGGTGACGAGGTTGACACCGCCCTGATCACCCTGGAGCGGAACCGGCTCACGTTCGCCTGGAAATGCGCCGACATCGACGCCGAAGGCATGGCCCTGCGACTCGCTCCCTCGTCGGTGACGCTGGGTGGACTGCTCAAGCACCTGGCCTGGGTCGAGGAACTCTACTTCCAACACCGCCTGGCGGGCCGGCCGGTCATGGCGCCGTTCGACAGGCTCGATCTCGAGACCGACTGGGAGGACTGGCCGTGGCGCACCGCGACCGACGACACCCCGCCGGCCCTGCGCGCACTGTGGGTCGACGCGGTGCACCGCTCCAGAGCCTCACTCACCGAGGCGCTGTCGAACGGTGAGCTCGATCAGCCGACCCACAACGGGATGAGCCTGCGTCGGTTGCTGGCCGACATGATCGAGGAGTACGCCCGCCACACCGGCCACGCCGACCTCCTCCGCGAAGCGGTCGACGGCTCCACCGGCGAAGGAGCCCCCCAAGACTTCCCAGTGCCATAGACCAGGACTCACCCTCCGCCTACAGATCCCGCAGGCCGAACCTCGACCGGACGATGTCGAAGCCACCGCGGAGTCGGCGGGCGTGATGGGCGCCCCGGCCGCGGAGGCGGTTCCGCGCAGAAGATCAGGCCGGGACGGAGAGCCCCTGCAGCCAGGCCTGCCAGGCCGGCTCCTCGCGCCGCACGTAGTCCGCCGCGTCGGCGGAGAACAGGTACGCCCGTACGCCCGCCGTCGCCTTGCCGTCGCCCTCGTCCGCACGCGAAGACGCTGAGCATCCCGGGCACCGGCGCGGTGAGCCGGACCAGCGTCTGCCGCTCGCCGACACGCTCGACCGTGCCGGTGGCGCCGCGCACCTCGACCGTCGCGCCCTCGTCGCCCAGCCCGAGCGCGTCGTGCAGGGTCGACCAGAGCGCCTCCGCGTCGCCGGGGTGGGAGGCGGTGACCTCCAGCTGCGTGGCCTCCTGGCCGGGGAAGTGCGACAGGTAGAGGCGCAGGTTGTCGAAGAACGGCATCCAGCCGGGGCCCATGTCGTCCCAGAACTCCGACTCCCAGTCGGCGCCGGTCCCGAAGCCGCTGCTGGTGACGCGCACGACGCAGGTGCCGCCGGACTGCGCCTCGACGAGGAACTCCGACGTCAGCGGGCTGAGCGCATCCGGGTCCTTGCCCATGAGGGCGGCCCAGTCCTCCTCGTAGACGATGCGGCGCGGCGGGTCCCAGCCGGTGACCTGGCCGTCCGAGCCCATCTCCGGGCCCATGGTGAAGTGCAGGGAGCCGCCCTCGCGCTCCTCCATCTCGGTCGGCAGGAACCAGGCGCTCATGCCCTTGGCGGTGGCGATGGCCTGCCAGACCTGCTCCGGGGTGCCCGGGACCTCGACGCTGAACTCCAGGCGGTACGGGACGTTCGGGGTCGTGCTCATGAGTTCTCCTCAGGAAGGGGGTGGGCGGCGACGACGAGCCGGTGCGGGCGCCCGTCGTCGTGGTGGTAGCGAGCGGCCAGGTCGAGCACCGCGGCGGTCAGGTCGTCCGCGAAGGCAGCCCGGTCGGCGGCCGACCGGAAGCCGATCTGCGTGTCGATGGTCAGCGTCGGCAGGCGCTTGCCGGACGCGCCGGCCCGGCGCGCCAGGGCGCCGACCTCGCGCACCAGCCGGCCGGCCAGCGCGACGAGGTAGCCCGCCGACAGGTGGTCGGCGTTGGCGTCCGGGTCGGCCGCGGACGCGCTGACGGCCGCCGGCGACACGACGTACGACGCCGCCGACGCCTGCAGCACCCGCTCGGTGATGCCCCCGTGCCGGCGCTCCTCGGACAGCTCCACCAGGCCGTGCGCCTCGAGCGCCTTGAGGTGGTAGTTGACCTTCTGGCGCGCGATGCCGACTCGGGCGGCGAGCCCGGCGGCGGAGGCCGGGACGGCCAGCTCGCCGAGCAGCCGGGCCCGGACCGGATCCAGCGCGGCGGCGGCTGCCTCCGCGCTCTCGATGACCTCGACGTCCTGCATGACGCCACCATGCGCTTGACAAGAAATCTTGTCAAGGGTGCCAGACGAACGTGCACGACTCCGACGCGCTCGTGGAGGCCGCCCAGGTTCTCACCCGGGCTCACCCCGTCGTGGAGATTCGGCCCGTCGAGGAGTTCTGAGGGACGGGATGGCTTGTCCCTGGGCGATCCCGATCTCTGCGACGATGGACGGCGTGGAGCAGCGCACCAGCATCGATGTGGCCGCCTCGCCGGACCGGGTGTGGCAGGTGCTCGTCGACGTCGAACGGTGGCCGCAGTGGACGGACTCGGTGAGCAGCGTCCGGCTGCTGGACGCCGGTCCCCTCGCCGTCGGGTCGCGAGTCGAGATCTCCCAGCCGCGGATCCCGACCGGCACCTACACGGTGACCGCGCTCGAACCCGGCAGCGCCTTCACCTGGGAGCAGCGGCAACCCGGCAGCTCGGTGTCTGCGCACCACGAGTGCGCACCGCTGCCCGACGGTGGCACCCGGGTCGAGCTGAGAGTCGTGATGAGCGGGGCGGTCGGGGGCGTCGTGGGACGGCTGTACCGAAGGCTCACCGAGCGATACCTCGCCACGGAGGCGGCCGGCCTCAAGTCCCGCGCTGAGGGCATCGCTCACTGAAGCGCCGCGGCCCTACGCCGCCAGGGCTTCGTCATGGGGGTACTGGCACACGCGCAACGCGGCTATGCGGGCGGCCCGAACCAGCGAGTAAGCGCGTCCTCGAGCCCGACGTGGGTCCCATCTCCCACCCAGGCGACGTATCCGTCGGGCCGGATCAGAACCGCAGAAGGAGCTGCGACGTTGCCGAGCACCGGAAGCTCCCAGGTGCCGCCGAAGTCGGCATCGACCAGCCGGACCCGATCCGCCCACGGCGTGATGTCGAATCCACCGGGTTCGCCGAGGTTGAGCAGGACCGGCTGGGCCTCGTGAAGCAGGGTGAAGACCCGGCGCGGCCCCTCCGCGGTGACCAGGTCGAGATCGGGCATCCGACGGCCGAGCATCGGGTGTCCCTCGCCGAGCTCGTAGTGAATGTCCAGGCCGGACATCATCGCGGCGTACCGCTTGCGCGGCTCGTCCATGCTCAACAGGTCGGCGACGGTGTCGCGCAGGGCATCGAGGCGCGCGTCGCCGGGGCGGTTGAGAGCGACTTGCGCCATCGTGTTGCGCAGCACGCGGGCAGCGACCGGGTGGCGTTCGTCGTGATAGGTGTCCAGAAGGCTGTCCGGCGACACGCCCTTGACCACCTGGGCCAGCTTCCACCCCAGGTTCAGCGCATCCTGCACGCCGGTGTTGAGTCCCTGCCCGCCCACTGGGGAGTGCACGTGTGCGGCGTCGCCGGCCAGCAGCACTCGTGCCTTCCGGTAGGCCGCGGCCTGACGGGTCATGTCGGTGAACCGGGAGATCCAGATGGGACTGTGGATCCCGTAGTCGGTCCCGTACACGCCGATGAGCGCCTCGCTTACGTCGTGCAGGGTGGGTTCGCTCTTCGACCCGACGTGCTGCTCGGTCACCATGACCCTGACCGGCCCGTGGTCGGCGAAGATCACCTTGCCGTCGCGGATCTCGTACTCGACCCTGCCGAGGCCGTGGAGACCGGCGGCGTCCTGGCGCGTGCCCAGCTCCGGCTCCTCAGCCATCTCCGCCTCGGCGATCAGGGCGCTGGTCGTCGGATCCCACCCGGGGAACTCGATGCCGGCCTCCTTGCGGACGAGGCTTCGTCCTCCGTCGCACCCGACGAGGTAGTCCGCGCGGATCGACCGGCCGTCGGACAGCTCGACGTCGACGCCGGTGTCGTCCTGCGCGAACCCGGTCACCTCACGTTCGCGGTAGATGGTCACGGCCAGCTCGTCGACCCAGCCGGCCAGGATGCGCTCGATGTGGTTCTGCCACAGCCCGAGCCCGTAGGGATGCCTCGTAGGGAAGTCGCTGATGTCGAACGCGACCCGCGCAAAACCGGCGACCTGTGCCACCTGTCCCTCCGCGAGGAACCGATCGGCGATGCCACGCTGATCGAGGACCTCGATGGTTCGTGCGTGCAGACCGCCGGCGCGCGAGCCGGGGAGGTCCTGGCTGGCGCGCCGCTCGACGATGGCAGCGTCGACCCCCGCCAGCGCCAGCTCGCCGGCCAGCATCAGCCCCGTGGGCCCTCCCCCAACGATCAGCACGGCATGTTCGGTCACAGTCCAGCCCCCTCCGACGTTCTGCCTTCGAGTCGGCGATTCTGCGGCAGGAGGGGGGCCTTGCGGCAAGCCCCCCTCCGCGGGTTACCTTGGAGATGCGAGGAGCGGTCGGTGCCGCTCCTTTCTTGCTGTCACCAGTCGAGCGCCCGACCGGCTGGCGGAACCGTCCTTCAGGCAGCCCGCGTCTGCTCCTCGAGCGCCTCGCGGAGCACGTCGGTGTCGACCCCGGCCCGCACCAGAAGCGCCCGGCCGGGGCTATCAGCCCGCAGGATGCCGAGCAGGAGATGACCGGCGTGGATGCTCTTCTGCCGCAACCGGATCGCCTCGCGCAGCGCCAGCTCGAGCGCCTTCTTCGCATCCGGCGTGAACGGGATGTGACCACCCGGCGCCCGGCCCGCCCGCTGCAGTGCGTCGGGACCGAAGACCGCATCCGCTTGGCGGCGTACGGCGTCCAGGTCGATGCCCAGGGCCGCCAGTGCGTCGCCGTCGAGGCCCCCGGCCCGCAGGTCGGCCCGCGCCTTCGCGGCGAGGTCCTCGACGTCGGCTCCGGCCTCCCGGAGGGCGCGGCGCACCGACCCTGGATCCTCCGCGAGGGCGACGAGCAGGTGCCTGGTGTCGATGCTGCGGGACCCCGTGTCGCGCGCCACCTGTTGCGCGCCGACGACCGCCGACCGGGCCTCCTTGGTGAACCGCTCGAACATCAGCTCCTCCTGCCGTGCTTCTTGTGGACTGCCTGCCGGGTGACGCCCAGCGCGTCAGCCACCTCCTGCCAGGACCAGCCGAGCTCCCGGGCTCGGGACACCTGCAGGGTCTCGAGGCGGTCGGCGAGCTCGCGCAGGGAGCGGACGGCCCTCAGACCGGTGCCGGGGTCGTCCCCGGCGGCGGAGTCGACGAGCGTCCTCTGGCTCATCTGTCAACCGTAGTTGACAGGCAGGCGACGTCAACCCAGGTTGACGATCCGCGGTTCGACACGCGCCTGGGTCAGGTCGTGGTGGTGCCGGCGGGCGCCTCCATGAGGCCGAGCTGGACGAGCATGTCCAGCTGGTCGAAGTAGAAGTCGTGGCGCACGATTCGACCGTCGCGCACCGTGGCGACGTCTGCCGCGCGCATTCTGATCTGCTTGCCCGTCGGGGGCACTGTCTGGCCATCGGGCAGTCCGAGCGGCTCCGTGTGCGTGCCGATGAAGTCGCCCTGGTCGATCGCGCACTCCGCCGTCTCGTGCTCGTAGAGCGGGATGTACTGCCGGTCCGTGAACGATCCGACGAAGCCCTGGTTCCACTCGATGAAACGGTCGATGCCGTGCAGCTCGCCCTCGTCGGGCGTGGTGGCGACCACGTCCGGCGCGTAGATGGCACGCAATGCCTCGAGATCGCCGGCCAGCACCGCTGCGGTGGCCTGGTTCATGAGGTCACGTGGCTGTCCCATCGGATACCTCCTAGGTCATGTCCGTAGGCCGCAGCCTGGTCGAACCTAGGCCGTGGTCGACCAGCCGACCTGATTCGAGTCAACGCCGCGGTACCGGCGCTGCCCATAGCCCGACCGGGCCAGCCCGCAGGGAAGCCCGGTGCCACCGCGAGAACCTGGCGGTCCCGGCCTCATCCCCCGCCGTACGGGCGGGTGATGATCTCCAGCCAGTGCCCGTCCGGGCCCTCCCAGTAGAGGCCGCGGCCGCCGTCCCCGTGGTTGATCTCCTGCGGGTGGCGCTTGAAGGGGTCGGCCCACCACTGGCGGCCTTCGTCTCGCAGGCGAGCGAGGACGCGGTCGAACTCGTCCTCGCCGACGAGGAAGGCGTAGTGCTGGCCGTGGATCTCGCCCTCGGTGTCCATGAAGTCCAGGCTCACGGCGTTGTCCAGCTTGAGCTCGGCAAACGGACCGTATGCCGTCGCCTCCGGCAGACCGAGCACCCGCCCGACATCACGGGCCGCCGCCCACCTGTCTTTCACGTGCACGATGGTGTGGTTCAGCTCGATGCCCATCGGGCCCTCCTCGGGTGCCGGTCCTCAGCTGGCGCGTCGGCAACACTCTAGGGCCGCGGGCTGGTCGGGAGCTGTGGATTCGGCGGGAGTGCCCGGCGCACCACCCGGACCAGGCGTGACGGCCGGGGCGCCCACGGCTCCCCGTCGGCGGGATCCC
The DNA here is from genome assembly GCA_963698315.1 of uncultured Actinomycetota bacterium. Taxonomy (GTDB): domain Bacteria; phylum Actinomycetota; class Actinomycetes; order Propionibacteriales; family Nocardioidaceae; genus Nocardioides_B. The sequence goes on along the minus strand of CAVOQH010000006.1, from coordinate 439,026 downwards.
ACGCGTAAGCCGGCACGCCGAGGCGGACGAGGCCGGCAAGCTCGGGGATCTGCAGCTCGGTCGCCGACCAGCGGTAGAGGTCGCCGAGCCGGGGCACGATCACGCCGAGGTCCAGCAGACGACCGACGGTGTGCTCGCCGGCGATGTAGTCGTCGAGGTCGCCGTCCAGCGGGTAGACGTCGGGCAGGACCCGCGACACCGAGAGGAAGATGCCCGTCATCGCTCGCCGCGGATCGCCGAGCCATCGGGCAACCGGCGCGAGCCAGGACAGCGCCAGCCGTGGAGCCGCGACGAGGGCATGGGCGTAGAGCAGTCGCACCAGCACGAGGTTGATGAAGAAGCGCTCGACGCGGTTCTCCCGCTCGGCCAGGTCATGGTGGTCGAGGTAGGCGCTCACGATGGTGATGTTGTGCGCGGCGTACCACCTGAGCGGCGTCGGGCGGGAGGCGAAGTGCACCGACGACTCGACGCTCGCAGACGAGGCCGGACCGGGGTGGCCGAGAACGCGCAGGCGCGCCTCGCAGGTGTCACGCAGGAGCCGTTCGTTCACGGCCCGCCACCACGGGCTGCCGGGGCACGGGTCTCCGATCGGGTTCAACAGACCGCGCTGCAGCTGCCACCCCATGAAGGCAAGCGCCGCCCGCTTGTAGCGAAGATGCATCGGCTCGGTGCCGGGGGTCGGAAAGTAGGACGACCTCAAGAGCTCGAGCCGGTGCTGGGGGCTCTCACGGACCTGGGCCACGCGCTCCGCGGCGATCTCCGCCGCCGGGACGCGGCCCGAGACTCCCCCCGTCTCCCCGGCGCCGGAAGCGCTCACCTCACCGCATCCCCTCACGTGAGTCACGACCAAGGCGACTCGCCGCTTCTCGGTCGCTGCCTGACAGGGTCGAGGATCCCACCTTCTCCCACTCGGCAACAGGACGAAGTCGTGCTGGTCCCCAGCCGCCCGCTGGGAACTGACAGCGGATCAAGCTGGCCGGCCGTGCTCGAGACTTCTGTGCCCCGGGTCTCGTAGCCTGCGTGGATGGCCACCTTCATCCTCACCGTGATCGGCGAAGACCGGCCAGGTCTCGTTTCGGCCATCTCAGCCCCGATCAATGCGCACGGCGCGAGCTGGAAGCGCAGTCAGATGTCACGGCTGGCGGGCAAGTTCGCCGGGATCGTGCTGGTGTCGGTCCCCGATGAACGGTTCGACGCGCTGGCCGCGGACCTCACGGCGCTGGAAGACGCAGGGTCTGCAGGTGGTCCTCGAGCGAACCGACGAGCCTGTCGGGCGCGAGTCCGTCCGACTTCATCTCGAGCTGCTCGGGGCCGACCACCCCGGCATCGTGGCAGAGGTCTCCGCCGCCCTCGCCGCCCGTGGCGTCAGCATCGAACAGCTGACCACCGACGTCCGCGAGGCACCCATGGCCGGCGGGACGCTGTTCGAGGCCCGCGCTGTGCTCACCGCCCCGCCGACGACCAGCACTGAGACGCTGGGGTCGATGCTCGAGGGGCTCGCCGATGAGCTGATGGTCGACATCCGGCTGTACGAGGACTGAGACCACCCGGCGGAACGACGCACACCCCGCGGGGGCTGCGGCGCCCGACGTCAGGCCGAGAGGCGCTTGAGCGCGGTGAGCACGACGTCGCGGTCGGTGGTGCGCCACATGGGCGGCAGCGAGTCGGCGAGGAAGCGTCCGTAGCGCGCGGTCACCAGGCGCGGGTCGAGGATCGCGACGATGCCCTTGTCGGAGGTGGTGCGGATCAGCCGGCCGGCACCCTGGGCGAGGAGCAGGGCGGCGTGGGTGGCGGCCACCGCCATGAAGCCGTTGCCGCCGGCCTTGTCGGCGGCGCGCTGGCGGGCCGACATCAGCGGGTCGTCGGGTCGCGGGAACGGGATCCGGTCGATGATCACGAGCTGGCAGGTGTCGCCGGGCACGTCGAGGCCCTGCCACAGCGACAGCGTGCCGAACAGGCAGGCGTGCGGGTCCTCGACGAAGAGCCGGGCCAGCTCGGGCAGCTGGGCCTCGCCCTGGGCCATGATCGTCAGGTGCGGCAGCCGCGCGCGGGCCGCTTCGGCAGCTGCCTCGGCGGCACGCCGTGAGGAGAACAGCCCGAGCGTGCGGCCGTCGGCGGCGTCGACCAGGTCGACGATCTCGGTGAGCTGCTTCTCCCCCAGCCCGTCGCGGCCGGGCGGCGGCAGGTGCCGGGCGACGTAGAGGATCCCCTGGCGGGCGTAGTCGAACGGGCGAGCCGACGTCGATGCCCACCCAGGGCTCGCGGTGGTCGTGGGCCTCCTCCACGTCGGGCACCTCGGCCGCCTCGACGTCGTCGGGCACCGGGTCGTCGGCGTGCTCGTCGACCCGCTCGGACGGCTTGAGCCCGATGCTGGTCGCCACCGAGGCGAAGTCGCCGCCGAGCATCAGGGTCGCGCTGGTGAAGACCACGGTCTTCTCGGCGAGCAGCTTGGAGCGCAGCTGGCCCCAGACCTGGAGCGGGGCCACGCAGAGCACGTCGCGGCCCGGGCCGCCGCCCGACCCCATCCGGCGGGAGAGCCAGAGCACGTCGGACTCGAGGTCGGCCGCCATCCGCTCGGCGATCTTGAAGATCTCCTGCACCCAGCCGCGGGCCTGCGTGCGGCCCGGGTCGGCGTTCTCCCCGGGACCGGACTGCTCCTTGGGGAACGCCGACACCAGCGCCCGGGCGGAGTCACGGACCAGCGCCAGCGCGTCGGCGAGCTCGACCGGCACCGCGTCGATCCGGCCCTCCTCGCAGCCCTCGAAGGCCGACCGCAGCGCGTCTCCGGCGTCGGCGAGGTCGTCGGCCTCGGTGCTCTCGACGTGCTTCTGAGAGCGCCGGGCGGCCCGCTCGATGTCGCCGACCGAGAGCTCGTCGGTCGCGGCCTGGGTCACCCGCGCGGTGAGCTCGTGCGCCTCGTCGATGACCACCGCGTCGTACTCCGGGATCATCGGCACGCCCTCGATCGCGTCGATCGCGAGCAGCGAGTGGTTGGTGACCACGACGGAGGCCTGCGCGGCCTTCTCCTTGGCCCGCTCGGCGAAGCACTCGGTCGCGAACGGGCAGCGCGTCGCGCCGAGGCACTCGCGGTGGTTGACCGAGACCTGCCGCCACAGCCGGTCGGTGTGCTTGGGGGCGGAGTCGCGGTCGCCCGGTCCCCCGCTCTCGGCCTGCTTCTCGGCCCACGCGCGCATCTTGAGCACCTCGGCGCCCATCGACCCCTCGGGCACGTCGACGAGCACACCCTGGTCGTCGGGAACGCCCTCGCGCACGCGGTGCAGGCAGGCGTAGTTGGAGCGGCCCTTGAGGACGGCGTACGTCGGGGTGTCCCGGCGCTTGGCCGGCAGCAGGTGCTCCGCGGCCTCGAGCAGCGCCGGGATGTCGCGTTCGACCAGCTGGTGCTGGAGCGCCAGCGTCGCGGTGGCCACCACGACCCGGCGGTCGTGCAGCAGCGCGGGCACGAGGTAGCCGAGCGACTTGCCGGTGCCGGTGCCGGCCTGGACCAGCAGGTGCTCGCCGGTGCTCAGCGCGCGGGCGACCGCCTCGGCCATCCGGATCTGGCCCGGGCGTTCCTCGCCCCCGAGCTCGGCGACCGCGCCCGCGAGCACGTCCCGCACCGAGGTGGTCGGGGTCGGGGTCGTCTCGGGCACCGAAGAACCCTAACCGGCGCCGCCCCCGCAGGAGCGGCGCCGTCCCCAGGCCCGGATCCCCGGTCTACTCCGGCGGCAGGTCCTGGCTCCAGAGCACCGCCCCGCTCGCGTCGCGCAGGCTCATCGTCAGCAGGCCGTCGGCGGCCACCGCGGCGTGCCCGAAGAACTGGTTGCCCCCACGGGGCGACTGGTTGGGGTAGTCCGCGACCTTGCTGAAGACGACCTCGGGGCCGAAGGTCGCGTCGAGCTGGTTGGGGCCGAACGTGCCGGCCGCGATAGGTCCGGCGACGATCTCCCAGAACGGGTCGAAGTCGGTGAACGCCGCCCGGGACGGGTCGTAGCGGTGCGCGGCGCAGTAGTGCACGTCGGCGGTGATCCACACGACGTTGCGCACGCCGTGCCGCTTGAACGCCGCCAGCACCTCGGCGATCTCGATCTCCTTGCCACGCGGCGCGCCGGGATCCCGGTTGGCCAGGCTCTCCTGGTCGACCGGGCCGTCGGGCACCACCAGGCCGAGCGGCATGTCGGCCGAGATCACCTTCCAGGTCGCGCGCGAGCGGGCCACCTCGCGGACCAGCCAGTCGGCCTGCTCCGCCCCGAGGATCTCGGTGCGCTCCGCCTCCAGGCCGGGGGTGTTGGGGTCCTTGAAGGTGCGCATGTCGAGGCAGAAGACGTCCAGCAGGGGCCCGCGCTCGATCTTGCGGTAGATCCGGGCCGGGGCGAACCCGTCCCCTCGGGCGTGCGCGCGGGGGTCGGCGATCGGCATGTACTCCTGCCAGGCCTGCCGGGCCCGTGCGGCGAGCACGTCGACCCGGCGTTCCTGGGTGTAGCGCGGGTCGGTGAGCACCTCCCCGGCCCACCAGTTGTTGGTCGTCTCGTGGTCGTCCCACTGGGCGACGACCGGCACCTCGGCGTACATCGCGCGCACGTTGTCGTCGAGCATCGTGTAGCGGTGCCGGCCCCGGAACTCCGTCAGGGTCTCCGCCACCTTGGACACCTCCGGCGTCACGAGGTTGCGCCACACCTGACCGTCCGGCTCGGTCACCTCGGCGACGATCGGCCCGTCCGCGTAGATCGTGTCGCCCGCGTGCACGAAGAAGTCGGGTCGGGTCTCGTGCATGGCGCGGTAGCCGACCAGCCCACCGAGGTCGGGGTTGATCCCCCAGCCCTGGCCACAGGTGTCGCCGGTCCACACGAAGCTCGTGGCGGAGGGCTGCACCGAGGCGGTCCGGAAGCCCAGCGCGCCCGGCTCCCCGAGGTTGCCGTCCTCGTCCTCGAAGGCCAGCTCCACGGTGTAGTCGCGACCGGGTGGCAGTCCGCGCAGCGCCACCTTGGCGGTCAGGTCGGAGGCGTCGGTGGCCCAGGCGCCCCGTACGCGGCGGCGGAAGCTGCCGGAACGCACGGACGCCACCAGTCGGCCGGGGCGTTCGGCGCGCGCCCACAGCACCGCGGAGCCCGAGGTGACGTCGCCGGACTGCACGCCCGGCTGGAGCCCGATCCGGCTGCGGACGAGCGACGGGGCGGCCGCTGCACCGACAGCGGACGGCGCGCCCGGGAGCGCGAGCGCGGCGGCTCCGGCGGCGGTGCCCTGGAGGAGACGGCGGCGATGGAGAGAGGTCATGGCGCCCACCGTGTCGGCCCCAGGTGGCGCGGTCGTGTCGAGCAGGTGACACCTGCCCGACGACCGCGCCACCAGACGGTCAGCCGCCCGTGGTCGGGCTGAGGTGCAGGAACGCCATCGACGGCATCCGCAGCGTCACCTCGACGGTCACGGTGCCGGCCTCGTCGGCGGTCACCGTCGTCGCCGGCGCCACCTCCTCGAGCCGGTCGGCCGCGCGCAGGGTCTCCCACTGCGCGTCGGTCGGCCAGGCCTGGTCGGCGTCCTTGAGCGCGCCCCAGGTGCCGGCGACGTTGGAGTGGTCGGCGTCCACGCCCTCCTGGGTCAGGTCGTACGTCGCACCCGGCACGAGCCCGTCGACGGTGACGACCACCGACCGGTCGAGCTCCGCGGCGCCGGCCGCCTTGCTCTGGTCGAGCGTCATGTTCCAGGCCAGCACCGAGACGGAGCCTGCCTCGCCGCGGGTGGCGATCGCCTCCACCAGCGAGCCGCCGCCGTCACCGGCGAGGGTGACCGGGAGCCGCGCGTCGTCGAGCCGCTCCATCAGCGCCAGCGCCCACCAGCGCGGCTTGCGCAGCTCGCCGACGGTGCGCAGGCCGAAGCCGCCGTGCAGCAGGGCCGGGGGCCGGCCGAGCTCCTCGAAGTGGTCGGAGACCACCCAGTAGGACAGCGCCTCGATCCGGTCCATCGCCGAGGCCATCCCCCGGAGCAGGAACACCCCGGAGAACACCGCGTCGCTGACCTCGTTGAAGTGCGTCGGCGTCACGCCCCACTCGGTCCACCAGATCGGCGTGCCGGCCCGGCCGTAGCGCTCCAGCGAGGGCCGGAAGTCCAGCGGCGGGCTGCCGTAGGTGTGGGTGGAGACGAAGTCGAGCGGCGCGCCCGACTGCTCCACGTGGGCGAGCAGCTCCTCGACCCAGCCGGCCGCCGCGGAGGACGGCCCGCCCACGACGAGGCGCTCGTCGACCTCGCGCACGGCGGCGACGGTGACGTCGTACATCTTCATCCACTCGTCGGGGGTGCCCGACCAGAAGACCTCGAGGTTGGCCTCGTTCCACACCTCGAAGGACCAGTGCTCGACGACCTCCTCGCGGCCGTAGCGCTCGACGAGGTGCGCGGTGAGGTCGCGGACCAGGTCGTACCAGCGCTGCCAGTCCTTGGGCGGCGACACGATCGCGCCGTAGTCGAACACCGTCTTGGACGGGTCGCTGGCCAGGTCGTGCGGCATGAAGGAGATCTCGACGACCGGGTAGAGGTCGAGGCTGCGGATGTGGTCGTAGACCCGATCCACTCCCGAGAAGTCGTGGACCGGGTCGCCGTCCACCTCCGTGTAGACCGCGAGGTCGTCGCAGAGGATCCCGTGGGCACGCACGGTCTTGACACCGAGCTCGGCGACGGCGGCCTTCAGCGCGGAGGTGAGCTCCTCGCCGATCACCCGCCCGCCGGTGGTGTCGGTGGACACCGCGTGCGAGAGGTGCTCGCTGCCGATCATCGGGCGCCAGGGACGGGCCAGGGTGCCGGCCGACCCGGCGGCGTCGACGGCGAGCGTGACCGCGCCGCGCTCGGTGCCGGGGGTCGCCGCGACGCGTTCGGTCGGGTCGCCCTCGACGGCGATGTCGGACAGGGTGGTCACGGCGTACCAGCGCTCCTGGCCGGGGGTGCCGGTGGTGTCGACGTACGGCGGGTGCGGCACCGCCTTCACGTCCATGCCGTGGTGGTCCACGGGCACGAGCTCGCCGTCGGCGGTGTCGCAGACGTGCACCTGGTAGCCGATCGCGCCGGGCACGGCGTCCCAGTCGAGCGTCACCTGGCCTCCGCCGGCGGTGGCGCGCAGGCCGGTCGGCGCGGCCAGCCGGGGGGCCTGGCCGATCGCGGCCTGGCCGCTGCGGATGCCGATCCGCTGCTCCCAGTCGGTGCGGGCGTCAGTCGTCACGGTTGTCTCCTGCTTTCTTGTCGGGTGCGAGGTCAGTGTGTGCCGGGGACGTCGTCCCCGAGCTCGGTGGCGAGCCGGTCGAGCGCGGCGGTGAGACGCGCCACGTCGTCGGCGTACGCCGGGTCGTCGTGGACCGACCGCAGCTCGTCGGGGTCGGCGACGAGGTCGAACAGCTCCCACTCGACCGGGGTCGTCTCGGTCGAGGCACCGGGCTGGCCGCAGCCGCTGCCGTAGTAGTGCACGAGCTTGCGGTCGGCGGTGCGGATGCCGCGGTGCGCGGCGACGTGGTGGCTGCCGTCGAGGTGCTCCCAGTAGCGGTAGTAGGTCTCGGTGCGCCAGCCGACGCTCGCCGGGTCGGCGCCGCCGAGCAGCGGCACCAGCGAGCGTCCCTGCATCCGCGGGTGGGCGTCGACCCCGGCCAGCTCCAGGAACGTCTGGGCGAAGTCGACGTTGAGCACGAGTGCGTCGCTGGTCGAGCCGGGCGGCTACGAGCGGCGGGTACCGGACGACGAACGGCGACTCGAGCGACTCCCGGTACATGAACCGCTTGTCGTACCAGCCGTGCTCGCCGAGGAAGAAGCCCTGGTCGCTGGTGTAGACGACCACGGTGTCCTCGGCCTGCCCGGTGGCGTCGAGGTGGTCGAGCAGCCGGCCGACACCCTCGTCGACGGCGACGACGCAGCGCAGGTAGTCGGCGAGGTAGCGGTCCAGCGCCCACCGGGCGTGGCCCTCGTCGTCGAGGCCGGTGGGCGGCTCCGCCTTGAGGTCCTCCGCGGTCAGGTCCCGGGCGACCCGCATCCGGGCCTCCCGGGCCGCCGACGCGCGGCCGTCGTAGTCGTCGAAGAACGTCGACGGCGGCTCGAAGCCGTCCTCGAACAGGTGCCGGTGCCGCTCCGCGGGGATCCACGGACGGTGCGGCGCCTTGTGCTGCACGAGCAGGCACCAGGGCTCCGGCCCGTCCTCGACCTCGCCCAGCCAGTCCAGCGCCAGGTCGGTGATCAGGTCGGTGGCGTAGCCCGGCCGCACGTGCGAGGTGCCGTCGGGCAGGAGGAACTCCGGGTCGACGTAGTCGCCCTGGTCCGGCAGCACCTCCCAGGTGTCGAAGCCGCGCGGGTCGTGCTCGGGCCCGTGCCCGAGGTGCCACTTGCCGAACAGGGCGGTCCGGTAGCCGGCGTCCCGGAGCATCTCCGGGAACGTCGGCTGCCGGTTGTCGAACTCCGTCGACAGCGTGGTCACGCCGTTGCGGTGGTTGTAGGTCCCGGTGAGGATCGTGGCCCGGCTCGGCGCGCACAGCGAGTTCGTGCAGCCGCACGCGTCGAACCGCATCCCCGCCGCCGCGACGCGGTCGATCTGCGGGGTGACCCGGTGCGGGCCCCCGTAGCAGCCGACCGCGTTCGCGGCGTGGTCGTCGGCGACGACCAGCAGGATGTTGGGGCGAGAGGCCACTACCGGCGCCCCGCCGCGAACTCCTCCATGCGCATCATCGGGCGCAGGTGGTTCTCCATCGCCCCCCGCGAGACGTAGTCACGCATGTCGTCACCGGCGAGCCGGTTGCCGAGGGCGGCCATGATCATGCCCTGGTCGAGGGCGAGGTACTTCTTGGACACCTGGCCGCTGCGGACCGCGACGGCGTCGTAGAAGCCACCCGGGCCGTAGGCCTCGAAGTCCGCCTTGAGGTTGGCCAGGTTCGCGAGCGCGGCGTCCTCGGCGTAGCGCAGCGCGAGGAAGGAGGCGTGCGGGGTGACCACGCCGTCGCCGTACTCGGTCGGGGCGGGTGAGCCCTGCGCGGCAGCCGTCGTAGGGCTGGTCGACGGCCGTGCGCTCCTGGTCGGAGGTGTAGCCGCCGCCGTCCATGCCGAGCTGGTCCACGCCGTACTCGCGGTAGCCGCCGGCGGGGTTGTTCGACGGGGAGAAGCCCCAGTAGCCGTAGCCGGCCTCGGACATCCCGTGCTCGATCTGGCCCTCGACGTAGAGCGGGTGGTTGACGCCCCACGACTTCGGGCCCCAGGTCTCCTCGGGCACGAACAGCGGCACCATCAGCGCCTCGAACATGCTGCCGCCCCAGGTCGGGACGACGTTCAGGTCGCGGTAGGGCAGCGCGCCCTCGAAGACGCGGACCCCCATGTACTCCTTCCACTCCCCGACCGGCTTGGTCTCCGTCCACGCCCAGTCGCAGTTGTCGTTGGGGAAGGTGCGGTAGGTGCCGAAGTAGTGCACGTCGGGGATCTGCCCCTCGGCGATGCCCAGGTAGGAGGCGATCCGGGGCTCGGTGTTGAAGGCGCCGTAGTGGTGGCCGGTGTACCAGACCTCGGGGCCACCGCAGTAGGCGCCCTTGACCGGCGCCGTCTCCTTCGGGTCCTCGTCCCAGAAGCCGCCGCGGATCTGCCCGGCGGGGGCGTTCTCGGCCGGGTTGTAGTAGCAGGCGAAGTTCATGTCCTCGCGGATCGCGTCGGCCTCGTCGGCCAGCGCCGGGACGGCTCGCGCGGTCAGCAGCAGACCTGTGGCGAGCCAGCCGTTGTCGACCGAGGACAGGAACGGCTTGACCGGGTTGCCGTTCTCCGGCCAGATCTTGAGCTTGTCGCCGGTGGCCGGGTCGTACCAGTTGTAGAACATCCCGCTGGCCTCGTTGCGCTCGAGCCCGGCGGTCGTCTCCAGCGTCTGTGCCATCCGCTGCCGGGCCTCGCGCGCGTCGATCAGCCCGATGTCGCGGGCGGCGACGGTGCTCCACAGGTAGGCACCGATGTTGGTCGGCGAGGTGAACCCGCTGCGCGAGCCGCCCTTGAGGTTGCCGTCGATGTTGTCGGCGGGCAGCCCGGTGCCCGGGTCGACCATCGCCTCGAACGACCGCCAGGTGGCGGCGGCGTACTTGGTGAGCACCTTGTCGTTGTCCGCGGCCGCGGCGCTGCCGGTCGTGGCGCCGACGCCGGCGACCAGGCCTGCGACGGTGGCCACGGCGGTGGCGGCGCCGAGCAGCCGCCTGCGCCTACGGCGCGTGGGGTGGGTTTCGTGCATGTCGGTTCCTCCCGAGAAGTTGGTCGGACGTGCAGGGTCTGGGGACTTACTTGATGCCGGTCATGGAGATGCCCTGCATGATGTGGCGCTGCAGGAACAGGAACACCGCGATCACCGGGATGACCACCACGACGGAGCCCGCGAGGAGCAGGCCGTACTGGGTGGCGTTCTGGCCGACGGCGTAGAGCGCGAGGGCGACCGGGAGGGTGTACTTGTCCTCGTTGGTGGCCACCACGAGCGGCCACAGGAAGTTGTTCCACGAGGTCAGGAACGTGAGGATGCCGAGGGTCGCGAGCGCGGGCCAGCACAGCGGCATCACGACGGAGAAGAAGATCCGCAGCTCGCCGGCGCCGTCGACACGGGCGGCCTGGATCAGCTCGTCGGGCAGGCTGAGGATGAACTGCCGCATCAGGAACACCCCGAACGGGCCGGCCAGGAACGGCAGCGCCATCCCGGTGAGCGTGTTGGCGAGTCCCAGGTTGACCGTCAGCACGAACAGCGGCACGAAGGTCACCACGCCGGGGATCATCAGCGTGCCGAGCACGAGCGCGAACAGCAGCTTCTTGCCGCGGAACTCCAGCTTGGCGAGGGCGTAGCCGAGCATCGAGCAGAACAGCATGTTGCCGACCGTGACCGCGGTGGCCACCAGCACGGAGTTCAAGAAGTACGTCGTGAAGTCCAGCCGGGTGAACAGCTCACGGAAGTTGTCCAGGGTGACCGACTCGGGCCACCAGGTCGGGGGGATGGAGCGGATCTCCGACTCGGGCTTGATCGAGGAGATCGCCATCCACAGGAACGGGATGACCATCAGGATCAGGCCGAGCCCGAGGGCGACGTAGGTGCCGGGACCGCCCTGGTCGGGGCGCTTGCTCTGCTTGGACGGGCCGGTGCTCACGGGCAGGTCGTCGAGCGGGGCCTGCGCCGGGACGGGCGTCGGTGTGGCAGCGGAGGTCGTCATCGTGCTCAGTCCTTCTCACCGAAGACTTTGAACTGCAGGAAGGTCAGCACCACGACCGCGAGGAACAGCAGGTAGCTCGCCGCGGCGGCCAGACCGTAGTTGCCGAACGCGAACTGGTCGAAGGCGAAGAACGTGACCGAGCGGGTGGCGTCGAGCGGTCCGCCCTTGGTCATCACGAACGCCTCCTCGAAGAACTGGAGGTAGCCGATCGAGGTGATCACCGCGCCGAAGAGCAGCGTGGGCTTCAGCATCGGCAGCGTGATCCGGCGGAACACCTGCCAGCCGGTGGCGCCGTCGACCTGCGCGGCCTCCTTGACCTCGTCGGGGATGGTCTGCAGGCCGGCGAGGAAGATGATCATCAGGGTGCCGAGGTTGCGCCAGGCCGCCATCACGACCAGCGAGGGCAGCGCCAGGTGCGGGTTGTCCAGCCACTCCGGCTGCGGCAGCCCGACCGCACCGAGGAGGCTGTTGACGAGCCCGCTCTCCGGGCGCAGCAGGAACTTCCACACCACGGACACCGCGACGATGCTGGTCACGACCGGGAGGTAGTAGCCGACCCGGAAGAGCGCGCGCAGCCGGGTGACCCGGTTGAGCATCACGGCGACGGCGAGCGCCATCGCCATCGTGAGCGGCACCCCGAGCACGACGTACAGACCCGTGTTGACCATGACCTTGCGGAACAGCGGGTCGCCGAGCAGCTGGACGTAGTTGTCGATCCCGATGAAGCCCACCGCGAAGGGCGTGCGGATGTCGGTGCGCTTGATGTCGGTGAAGCTCATCCCGAGGCTGGCGAGCACGGGCCCGGCGGTGAAGACCAGGAACAGCGCCAGGAACGGCAGCGCGAGCAGCCAGGCCGCGATGGTCTGCTGGCGGCGCATCGGGTCGGCCCCGCGTGCGGGTGCCTGGTCGGCACCCGCACGCGTCGGCGTCGTGGTGGTGGTGGCCATGACTACAGGCCGGTGCCGATCGAGCTGGCCTGCTTCTGCATGTCGGCGACGGCCTCGTCGACGGGCATGGCGCCCTTGACGGCCTTCTCGACGTTGCTGTCCACGACCGCCGCGACCTGCTCCCAGCTCGGCACGGCCGGCGGGGCCAGGGTGCTGTCGAGCTGCTCGCCGAAGACCGAGAGCTGCGGGTCGTCGGCCAGCTCACCGGACTCCCAGGACGTGCGCACGGCCGGCAGGTCGCCGATCGTGTCGTACCACGCCGACTGGGTCTCCGGGTCGGCCAGCCACTGCACCAGCTTCCAGGCGCCCTCCTTGTTGTCGGAGTCGGAGAAGACCGCCAGGTCGCCACCGCCGACGAAGGACGTGCCCGGGCCGCTGTCCTTGCCGGGCAGCGGGGCCACGGCGTAGTCGTCCTGGCTGACGCCGGCGTCCTCGACCAGGCCGGTGTGCCACGGGCCGGAGATGAACGCGCCGACCTGTCCGTCGGCGAAGCCGCTCTCGAGCTCGCCCGGGTCGAGGGTGCGGTCGTTGGAGAGGCCCTCGTCGAAGTAGGACTTGTAGTACTCCAGCGCCTCGGTCATCTCCGGGGAGTCGATGGTGTACTCGGTGCCGTCGTCGGAGGTCACCGCCGCGCCGTTGGACCACGCGAACGGGAGCACCGTCTGCCACGAGCCGGTCTGGCCGGGCTGGAGGTTCAGGCCGTACTCCGCGCCGCCCTTGTCCTGCATGTCCGTGGCGAACTTCTTGAGGTCGTCCCACGTGGCCGGCGCCTCGCTCCAGCCGGCCTTCTCGGCCAGGTCGGTGCGGTAGTAGAGCACGCGGGTCTCGACGTACCACGGCACGCCGTACGACGTGTCGCCGACGACGGTCGAGCCCCAGGCGCCCTCGAAGAAGTCGGCCTCGTCGACGAGGCCCTCCGGGGTCGGCTCCAGCCCGCCGGCCTCGGCGAACTCACCCATCCAGGTGGTGCCGATGAGGCTGACGTCGGGGGTCTCCCCCGCGGCGATCGCGTTGGAGATCTTGTCGTGCGCGGCCTCCCAGGGCACGGCCGTCACCTTGACGTCCGCGTCGGGGTTGGCCTCCTCGAAGTCGGCGACGAAGTCACCGAGCATCTCGCCCTCCGTGCCCATCGCCCAGACCTCGATGTCACCGGTGGCCTCGCCCTCGGCGATCGCCTCGGTCTGGCCGGGGCCCCCGTCCTCGCTCGCGCTCTCGCGGCCGCACCCGGTCAGGGCCAGGCTGGCGACGGCGAGCACCGCGAGGGTGCGGCCGGCCAGTCGGGGGGCGGGTCGACGGATTCGACTCATCGGATTCCTCTCACTTCACTTCGTGGATGGTGCGGTGCTGGTCCGGATGACCAGCTCGGTGGGGAGCAGCTCGTGGCGCGGTGCGGTCCGAGTGCCCGTGACCAGCTCGTCGAGCAGCCGGGCGGCGGTGCCGCCCAACGCACGCATGGGTTGCCGGACGGTGGTGAGGCCGGCGTAGCGCGCGGCCATGACGTCGTCCCAGCCGGTGACCATCACCCGGTCGGGCACGGCGGTGCCGGCGGTGGTCAGCTCGGCCATCAGGCCGAGCGCCAGCTCGTCGTTGGCGCAGACGAAGGCGTCGGGGAGCTCGTCCTCGCCGTGCCGGAGGGCCTCGCGGGCGACGGCGGCGCCGGCGTCCTCGCCGAGGCCGTCGCTGGGCAGCACGCCGAGGTCGACGCCGCGGACGCCGGACGCGGCCTCGCGGACCCCGGCCCAGCGGTCGGCGACGTCCGGGGAGGCGTCGGGGTCACCGACGAAGGTGATCCGCCGGGCGCCGCGCTCGAGCACGTGCCTGCCGAGCAGCACCGCGGTGCCGCGGTTGTCGGCGTTGACCGAGTCGACCTCGCCGATGGGCGGGCGGGCGAGCAGCACGACCGGCATGCCGCGGGCGACCAGCCGCTCGACGACCTCGTCGGGGACGGTCCGGCCCATGATCACCATCCCGTCGCAGCGGGTGGCGAGGTCCTCGACCATGGCGGGCGCGGCGGCCCGGCCGTGGGTGGACAGGATCAGCACCGAGCGCTCGCGCTCGGAGGCGACCGCCTCGTAGCCGAGCACGACCTCGGCGTAGTAGGGGCCGGACAGGTCGGGGAAGACGATGCCGTTGGCGGCGTGCCGGCGCTCGGCGAGCTGACGCCCGAGGCGGCTGGGGGTGAACTGCAGCCGCTCGGCGGCCTCGAGCACCCGGGCCCGGGTGTCCTGGCGGACGCTGCCGGAGTCGCGCAGCGCCCGGGACACGGTGGCGATGGACACGCCGGCCTGCTGGGCCACGTCGCGGATCGTGGGGCGCACAACACCTCCCGAGTGGTGGTCTGCCCGTTTCGTCTGAATGCTGTAACCGGTTTCTGAAAACGGTTACATCACCCAACGTGCCGGACGTCACAGCGCCCTGTCAACCCTGGTCCAGCCCGATTTGCGTGCCGAGTAGTGTGACCCGGACCACTGACACCTCGGGAGGATCCATGACAATCCGGCAGACCAGCATCGAGCGCCGCACGCTGCTCAAGAGCAGCCTCGCCGTCGCCGCCCTCGGCGGCCCGTTCGCAGGCTTCGTGAGCTCCGCGTCCGGGGCCGTGGTGCCCGCCGGAGCCGTGCGCACGGGGCTCGTCCCGGTCCGCGACAAGCGCGACGGCGCGGTGCGCCTGCACCTCCCCCGCGGCTTCAGCTACCGCTCGTTCCACGACACCGAGCAGCCGGTCGTGCTCCCCGACGGCACCCGGCTGCCCGGCCGCCACGACGGCATGGGCGCCTTCGACGGTCCGGACGACACGGTGCTGCTGGTCCGCAACCACGAGGTCAACGGCAGCCCCGGGGCGTTCGGTCCGCGCACGCCGTACGACGCCAAGGCCGGCGGCGGCACGACGACGGTGCAGACCACCCGTCAGGGCAAGGTGGTCGACGCCTGGACCAGCCTCAACGGCACGATGATGAACTGCTCGGGCGGGATCATGCCGTGGGGCAGCTGGGTCACCTGCGAGGAGACCGTCAACGGTCCCGACGTCGGCCCCGACTTCACCGGCGCGTCGAACACCGGGCTGCAGAAGCCGCACGGCTACGTCTTCGAGGTGCCCGCCGACAAGGACGCCAACGCCGCCTGGACGCCCGCCCCGCTGACCAGCGCCGGACGGTTCCCGCACGAGGCGGTGTCCTTCGACCCGGAGGGCGGCGCGCTCTACCTGACCGAGGACAACTTCGCGTTCCCCTCGGGCTTCTACCGCTACACCCCCGCGACCGACCCGATGGAGACCGGCCGCCTCGACAACGACGGCGTCCTGGAGATGCTCAAGGTCGTCGGCACCGACAACGCCCACCTCGAGGCGCACCACGAGCGGGGCGCCACCTTCGACGTGGAGTGGGTGCCGATCGCCGAGCCCGACCCGACCTTCGACTACACCCCGGGCCAGACCGCGCCGACCTCCAACGACACCGCGCTGACCTTCGTCAGCTCGCAGGGCTGGGCGCAGGGCGCGGCGTACTTCTCGCGGCTCGAGGGCCAGGCCTACGAGGACGGCGTCGTCTTCTTCACCTCCACCCAGGGTGGCGGCGAGGAGACCGTGATGCAGGACAGCGTCGGCGGCTGGGGCAACGGCACCGGCCAGATCTGGGCCTACGACACCCGCGCGGAGACGCTCACCATGGTGTTCGAGTCGCCGGGCCCGGACACCCTCGACTTCCCCGACAACGTCACCACCCGGCGGGGCACGATCGTGGTCTGCGAGGACGGCGGCAACGACAACTACGTCCGCGCGCTGCGGCCCGACGGCGAGCTGGTCAACATCGCCTGGAACCAGCTCTACACCGACCCCGACAACGACCCGGGCACGCCTCCGGTCGACCGCACCGACGACGAGTTCGCGGGGTCGACGTTCAGCCCCGACGGCAAGACGCTCTTCGTCAACGTGCAGGCCAGCAAGGGTCTGTCGTTCGCGATCTGGGGCCCCTGGCAGACCCTCGGCATGTGAGGCGGCGGGGGTCCGTGAGAGCCTGACCCGTCGCACCCACGGGAGGACTCTCATGGACCCCACGTCGTACGCCGCCTTCGGCGAGGCCCTGGTGGCCTCGCTGCGCTCCACCCCGGGCGTGCTCGGGCTGGTCGCGGTCGGCTCGTTCGCGGGCGGCGCCGACGCCTGGTCCGACCACGACTTCTTCGTGATCGCGCACCCCGACGCAGCCGAGTCGCTGCGCCGCGACGTGTCCTGGCTGCCGGGCCACGAACGGCTGGTGCTGGTGTTCCGGGAGACCGAGCACGGCGTGAAGGGTGTGTACGACGACGGGCACGTCGTCGAGCTCGCCGTCTTCACCCCCGCGCAGATCGCGCTGGCCAAGGTCAACCGCTACGCCATCCTGATCGACGGCGGCGACCTGCGGGCCCGGATGGAGGCGGTCGTGCAGGCGTCGGCCGACGGCGCCGGCTCGCCCGAGGAGACCGACGCCTGGCTGGTCGGCCAGCTGCTCACGGCGCTGCTCGTCGGGGTGCAGCGGCACCGGCGCGGCGAGAAGCTCTCCGGCATCGACTTCGTGCACCGCTACGGACTGCGGCACTTCCTGGTGCTGCTCGCCCGCCACGTGCCGGCGGAGCGGCCGGAGGCGCTCGACAACCTCAACCCGTTCCGCCGGGTGGAGCAGGCCTACCCCGCCGTCGGGCTCGCGCTCACCGCGCTGCTCTCCACCGGCAACCTCGAGCGCACCGCGCTCGGCCTGCTCGACCTCGCCTCCGACCTGTTCCGCCCGCACCTGAGCGACGCGAGCTCCCCCGACGCCGCCTGGGCGACGGTGCGGGGCTACCTCAGCGAGGGTCGCTGAGCAGGTCCGCCCAGCGGTCGGCGAGCCGGCCGAAGACCAGCCGGTGCGCGGCCAGGTTGGCCCACCAGTAGGCGTGCCCGACCGGCCCTGCGGGGTCGAACTCCGATCGCAGCACCAGTCGCGACCCGGCCCCGAGCGTCTCCACGGAGGCCACCAGGTGGGCGGTGCCGGGCAGCCGGGTGAGGGCGCGCAGCCGCAGCACCGGGAAGTCCGCCGACTCGACCGACCAGAAGTCCACCTCGTCCCCGGCCGAGAGCACGGTGCCGGGCCCACCCAGCCGGAACCCGGGGCCGCCCACCACCCGGTCGGCCAGGCCGCGCAGCTGCCACAGCGGCAGCGGCGTCCACCAGCGCGGGTCTCCCCCCACACGCGACAGGACCGCCCAGGCCTCGTCGGCCGGGCGGTCCAGGTCGCGGGCGTGCGCCTCGACGTACGTCACGGGATCAGGCGGTGGTCGTCAGGTAGGGCTCGAGCTCGCCGGCCAGCGCCTCGTGCACGCGGCCGCGCACGACGGTGCCGTCGCCGGTGTGCTCGAGGTGCTCGACCTCGCCCGAGGTGTGGATCCGGTTGAGCAGGTCGCCGCGCTCGTAGGGCAGCAGCGCCTCGAACAGGACGCCCGGGCGCGGCAGGTCGTCCTCGACCATCCGCAGCGCGTCGGCGATCCCCTCGCCGGTCTTGGCGGACACGACCACCGAGTGCGGCTCGCGCTGACGGAGCCGGGCGAGCACCATCGGGTCGGCCGCGTCGGCCTTGTTGATCACGACGAGCTCGGGCACCTTGTCGGCGCCGATCTCGGCGAACACCTCCCGGACGGCGGCGAGCTGGCCCTCGGGGTCGGCGTGCGAGCCGTCGACGACGTGCAGCACCAGGTCGGAGTCGGCGACCTCCTCCAGGGTCGAGCGGAACGCCTCGACCAGCTGGTGGGGCAGGTGCCGCACGAACCCGACGGTGTCGGACATCGTGTAGATCCGCCCGTCCGAGGTCTGGGTGCGCCGCGTGGTCGGGTCGAGCGTGGCGAACAGGGAGTCCTCGACGAGCACCCCGGCGTCGGTCAGCCGGTTGAGCAGCGACGACTTGCCGGCGTTGGTGTAGCCGGCGATCGCCACCGACGGGATCTGGTGGCGCTTGCGCTCCGAGCGCTTGGTGTCGCGGGTGGTGCGCATGTGCGCGAGCTCGCGGCGGAGCTTGGCGATCTTGGTGTTGATCCGGCGCCGGTCGGTCTCGATCTTGGTCTCACCGGGACCACGGCCACCGATGCCGGCGCCGCCGGCGACCCGGCCACCGGCCTGGCGGGAGAGGTTGCCACCCCAGCCGCGCAGGCGCTGCTTCATGTAGTTCAGCTGGGCCAGCTCGACCTGGGCCTGGCCCTCGCGGGACTTGGCGTGCTGGGCGAAGATGTCGAGGATCAGCGCGGTGCGGTCGACGACCTTCACCTTGACCTTGTCCTCGAGGTTCCTCAGCTGCGAGGGCGCGAGCTCGCCGTCGAGGATGACGGTGTCGGCGCCGGTCGCCTGGACGATCTCGCGCAGGCCCTCGACCTTGCCGCGGCCGATGTAGGTCGCGGGGTCGGGCTTCTGGCGGCGCTGGAAGAGCGCGTCGAGCACCTGCGGAGCCGGCCGTCTCGGCGAGCAGCGCGAGCTCGGCCATGGAGTTCTCGGCGTCCTCGACCGAGCCCTCGGTCCAGACGCCGACGAGCACGACCCGCTCGAGCCGGAGCTGGCGGTACTCGACCTCGGTGATGTCCTCGAGCTCGGTCGACAGCCCCGCGACGCGGCGCAGCGCGTGCCGCTCGGCGAGGTCGTAGTCGCCCGTGGTGCCGTCGGCCTCTCCGAGGGTCTCCTCGGGGTCCTCGTCGGCGTAGCCGGACTCGAAGTCGGCGTCCTCGGGCTCGTCCCAGGCGTCGGTGTCGGCCAGCTCGGCGTCGAGGTCGAAGTCCTCGGGCTGCGGGGTGGGGTGCGTGTGTGCGTTCGTCATATGTCCGTTCAGGTTCGCACGAGATGATCGCCGGCGACCAGCCAATTTACGTCGCGTCCAGCCAGGTTCCCTGGGCGACGAGCACGGCGGGGCCGGTGAGCAGGACCCGGTCCGTGTCGGTCCAGGTCACCTGCAGTGTCCCTCCGGGAACGTCCACGCGGTACGGCGTATTCCGCGCCGCCCCGTCGGCGAGCGCCCCGGCGACCATCACCGCGCAGGCGCCGGTGCCGCACGAGCGGGTCTCCCCGGAGCCGCGCTCGTGCACCCGCATCGCGAGGTGCTGCGGACCGCGGCGCACGACGAACTCGACGTTGACGCCGTCGGGGTAGACCGCGGGGTCGTGAGCGGGGGCCTCGAGCAGCGGGCCCGCGTCGTCGAGGGACTCCACGAAGGCGACGGCGTGCGGGTTGCCCATCGAGACGTGGGTGGCCGGCCAGCCGACCGGGCCGACCGCCACCTTGGTCTCCCCCAGCACCCGGGGCTCGCCCATGTCGACGGTGACCTGGCCGTCGGCGTCGAAGGTCACGGTGAGCACCCCGGTGCGGGTGCCGATGGGCAGCGGCTGCGTGGGGTCGGCGCCCTGGTGCTCGACGAGGTAGCGCGCGAACACCCGGATCCCGTTGCCGCACATCTCCGACGTCGAGCCGTCGGCGTTGCGGTAGTCCATGAACCACTCGGCGCGGTCCCGCGCGGCCACGGCGTCCGGGTCGTCGTACGCCGCGGTGCGCACCGCGCGCAGCACGCCGTCGCCGCCGAGACCGGCGCGCCGGTCGCACAGCCGGGCGACGAGCGCGGGCTCGAGGTCGCCGTGCACGGTCCCGTCGGGGTCGGGCAGCAGCACGAAGTCGTTCTCCGTGCCGTGACCCTTGAGGTACGGGAAGGTGGCGCTCATCCCTCGAGTGTAGGGCGGGTCAGGCGCTGCCCTCGGTCGCCTGCTTGAGGCGGGCGAGGCCCTTCTCGAAGTCGGGCCCGATCATCTTGTCCATGCTGGAGAACAGGCCCATCACCTTCGTGGCCACCGTCTTCCGGCCGGTCATCGTCCACCGCACCAGCGTGCTGCCGTCGGCCTGCGGGCTGAGCACGAACGAGGTGTCGTTGCGGGCCTTGAACGGCTTGACGAACTGCAGGTCGATGTCGACGCGCTCGGCGTCGACGGCGCGCACGATCTCCATCCGTCCCTCGCCGGCCTTGCGGTTGCCCGACCACGCGTAGGCCGCTCCCTCACCCCGCTCGGCGCCGGAGTAGTCCCGGCTCATGGCCGGGTCGATGTCCTCCCAGGGCGACCAGGCCGGCCACCGGTGGAAGTCGACGATCTGCTCGTAGATGCGCTCGGCGGGGGCGGAGACGGTCGCGGACCGCTCGACGGTGTAGGTGTCGGCCATGGCCGGATCGTAGACCTGGAGGCGGACGTCCGGGCGTGGCTCACGAATCCGTCGGCGGAAAGTGCCACCGTGAAGTCATGGAGAGCTCAGAGGTGCTCATGCTGCACGGCACGGTGGCCCGGTGCCCCGACTGTGGCGACGACCGCGTGCTGGTGCCGACCGACGGACCCGACGGGTTCTGCTGCACGTCCTGCGACGCGGCTGTCTTCGTGCTGCACGCGGCCCCCGGCGCGGTGACCGACCTGACGGAGCGGCTGGCCGGCTGACCAGCCGCCCCGTCCCGGGTCAGCGCTTGCGGGAGACGACCAGCGCCGAGCCGCCGCCGCGACGGGTCGGCTCCGACACGGCCGTGACCCGGCCCTTCTTCTTGAACTCGATGGCGGTGGCCGCCCCGATCTCGGCCGCCGAGGTGAACGCGTCACCCGACGGGGCCAGGGTGTGGCCGTAGGGCGTCAGCAGGTCGCCGTAGGTCTCGATGAACTCCGGCTCCGCGGTCACCGCCGCGGTGTTGCGCTGCGACGCGCGCGGCGCGGCGATCGCCTCCTGGATGCTCATGCCGCGGTCGACGTAGTTGAACAGCATCTGCGTGACCGTGGTGATGATCGTCGAGCCACCCGGCGAGCCGAGGGCCAGCACCGGCTTGCCGTCGGCCAGCACGATCGTCGGCGACATCGAGGAGCGCGGGCGCTTGCCCGGCTGGATCCGGTTGGGGTCGCCCTTGACGAACTCGGTGGAGAAGTCGGTCAGCTCGTTGTTGAGCAGGAAGCCGCGGTCCTTCACCAGCATCCCGGACCCGCCGGTCTGCTCGATGGTGAGGGTGTACTCCACGACGTTGCCCCACTTGTCGGTGACGGTGAGGTTGGTGGTCTCGACGTTCTCGGTGTCGGGAGCGGTGCCGTCGGCCGTGCGGCCGGTGGTGGCGCAGTCGCCGTCGTAGCTCGACACGTCGCCGGCGGCCACCGGCTTGGTCAGCGCCTTCGTCTCGCTGATCTGGCAGGCCCGCTCGCGCGCGAACCGGTCCTTGAGCAGGTCCTTCACCGGGACGTCGACCTTGGCCGGGTCGCCGACGTACTTCGCCCGGTCGGCGAAGGCCAGGGCGGTCGCCTCGAGGTAGTGGTGCAGGGCCGCCTCGGGCGACATCGACGCCAGGTCGTACTTCTCCATGATGTTGAGCGCCTCGCCCACCGTGGTGCCGCCCGAGGAGCTCGGCGCCATGCCGTAGACGTCGAGGCCGCGGTAGTCGCTCTTGGTGGGCTTCTGGTCCAGCGCCTCGTAGGCCGCGAGGTCGGAGACCCGCATGAAGCCCTTGGGCACCGGCAGGTCGGTCTTCTTGCTCTTCGGGGGCTTGCGCACCGCCGAGACGATCTCGCGGGCGAGCTTGCCGCCGTAGAACGCCTCGGTGCCGCGCCGGCCGAGCAGGCGGTAGGTGTCGGCGAGGTCGGGGTTCTTGAACACCGAGCCGACCTTGGGCGCCTTGCCCTTCGGCAGGAACAGGTCGGGCGTGGTCGTGTAGGCCTCGAACCGCTCCTGGTTGTCCTTGGTCTGGTCGCGGAACGTCTGGTCGACCACGAAGCCGCGGTCGGCGAGCCGCGCGGCCGGGCGCAGCGCCTGCTTCAGGTCGAGCGAGCCCCAGCGCTCCAGCGCCCGGTCCCAGGTGGCCGGCGTGCCCGGCACGCCCACGGACACCCCGCTGGTGACCAGGTCGGGGGTGAACGGGTAGGGCTCCCCCGTCTTCGGGTCGATGAACGCGTCGCGCGGCATGTCCTGCGGCGCGGTCTCCCGGCCGTCGATGGTGCGCACCTTCCTCGGTCTCGGCGTCGTAGTAGACGAAGTAGCCGCCTCCGCCGACGCCGGCGCTGTAGGGCTCGGTCACGCCGAGGGCGGCCGCCGTGGCGACCGCCGCGTCGACGGCGTTGCCGCCGCGCTTGAGCACGCGGAGGCCGACCCGGGACGCCTCGGGGTCCACGGAGCTGACCGCACCGCCGTAGCCGGTGCTGGTCGGCGTCTTGGTGGAGTAGTGCGGGGTGCCGGCCGCCGACGCGGTCTGCACCGTCGCAGTGGTGACGCCGGCGGCCGCGAGACAGAGCGCGGTGAGCGTGGCGAGCGCCGCGGGGGCGCGGCGTGGACGTGGGGTCATGAGGGTTCCTCCCGATTTCAGGCCTGTCTGTTCCCTACCCAACCCCGGTCGGTCCAGTCGTCGCAGTCAGTCGAGGCGACGTACGGCGGCGACGGCGCGCGCCACCCGCTCGGGGTCGTCCCAGCCCACCCAGGTGATCCGGGCGTCCTTGCGGAACCACGCGTCCTGCTTGCGGGCGAAGCGCCGGGTGCCGGTCACGGTCTGCTCGAGCGCCTCCTCCTCGCTGATGTCGCCGTCGAGGAAGGCGAGCACCTGCTGGTAGCCGAGCGCCCGCTGCGCGGTCCGGCCCTCGCGCAGGCCGGCCTCGGCCAGGCCACGCACCTCGTCGACGAGGCCGGCGTCCCACATCCGGCGCACGCGCAGCTCGATGCGCTCGTCGAGGACCGGGCGCGGGATGTCGACGCCGACCTGCACCGCGTCGTCGTAGAAGTACTCCTGGCGCGGCAGCGACGCGCTGAACGGCCGGCCGGTGATCTGCACGACCTCCAGCGCCCGCACCACGCGGCGTCCGTTGGTGGGGATGATCGCCGTCGCCGCGAGCGGGTCGACCTCGGCCAGCCGGGCGTGCATCGCGAGCGCGCCCTCGCTCTCGAGCAACGCCTCGAGGCCGGCGCGCACGACCGGGTCGGTGCCGGGGAAGTCGAAGCGGTCGAGCACCGCGCGGGTGTAGAGCGCCGAGCCGCCGACCAGCACCGGGGTGACGCCGCGGGCGCGACAGTCGTCGACCGCCGCGCGGGCCCAGCCCTGGAACTCCGCGACCGTGGCGGGCTCGGTCACCTCCAGCACGTCGAGCAGGTGGTGCGGGACGCCGCGCCACTCGGCCTCGGGCAGCTTGGCGGTGCCGATGTCCATCCCGCGGTAGAGCTGCATGGAGTCGGTGTTGACCACCTCGCCGCCCAGCGCCTCGGCCAGGTCGAGGGAGAGGTCGGTCTTGCCGGCGGCCGTGGGGCCGACCACGGCGACGACCGGCGGCACCGCGGGCCCCCTTGTGTCGTCCCGGATCATGGAAGAGAGTCTGGCAAACGCCGGGCCGCACCACCGACAGGGTGCCCCGACAGAGGACCCGACGAAAGGGGCTCGGACATGGGATTCCTGGACAAGGCGAAGGCGCAGCTGACCAAGGCCGTCGACCAGCACGGCGACAAGATCACCCAGGGCATGGACAAGGCCGCCCAGGCGGTCGACAAGAAGACCGGCCACAAGCACACCGACAAGATCGCCCAGGGCAAGACCAAGGCCCAGGAGGCGCTCGACAAGCTCGACGGCAAGGACGACGACTTCCCGAAGAACCCGCCGCCCGCGCGCTGACCTGCCGGGTGGTCGAGCGGCCCCGGGTGGTCGAGCTTGTCGAGACCACGTTTCCGCCACCTCGCACCGGGTACGGCGCACCCATGACCGATCGCGACGAGCACGTGAAGGGTGGGCCCGCCAACCACGCGGCCCACACCGACCTGGACGCACCGACGCCCCCGGGCGGGCCGCTCCGGCAGGACGCTCCCGACGCCGACGTGAACCCCACCGGCTCCGTCGACCCGGCCCCGAGCGGCCCCGACCCCGACGTGCACCCGAGCGGCACCCCCGACGGGCCGTCCACCATCCCCTCGCCCGGCACCCCCGAGGGCGAGCCGGGGCCCGACTCCGGGGCCGACCCGGACCACCGGCACGCCCAGGAGCACCCGGTGCAGGCCGAGAACGCCGAGACCGCGCTGGACCAGCCGTCCGACGGCTCCGGCGGCGAGTGACACTGGACGCACAGAGCGCGACGGACCAGCCCGATGGACCAGCAGAGGGAGCTCGCATGACCGACCCCAAGCACGAGCCCGACACCGAGCCCGGCCAGGACGACGCCTTCGTGGGCGAGGCCCCGGCCGGCGACGCCAACCCGGGCGACTACATGTCCAACGACCAGCAGGGCGGGGTCTCCGAGGACACCGGCACGACCTACGACGAGGCCGGTGAGCCCGAGACGACCCCGCAGGACGAGGACGTCCGCGACGAGGCCGACGAGGAGGAGGAAGAGTCGTGAGCACCCCCGGGCAGATGGCCAACCCCAGCGGCGAGAGCGACGAGGGCCTGAGCGGCGACCTCGGCGTGAGCAGCGAGCGCACCGGCCCGTTCGAGGGCGTCGAGGGCACCGGCACCAGCGGGTCCGCGCAGGGCCGCACCGACGGCGACGCCGAGACCCACCCTGGTCAGGCCCGGCCGAGCAGCGAGGTGCACCGGCAGGAGCAGGAGGTGGAGGAGAACACCGCCGAGGTGCCCTCCCACGACGACGTCCGCGCCGCCAACCCCCACCCGCGCCGCGACGAGTCCTGAGCCGGGGCTAGCCTCGCGCCATGTCCCCGAGCCCGGCCGCTTCAGCGTCGTCCCGGCGGCGTACGTCGTCTTCCTCCGTGGTGAGGACTCCGCCCGCGAGGTGCTGCTGCAGCTGCGCCGCGGCACCGGCTACATGGACGAGCACTGGGCGTGCGCGGCCGCCGGGCACGTCGAGGAGGGTGAGTCGGTCTTCGCCGCCGCCGCCCGCGAGGCCGGCGAGGAGGTCGGCGTCACCGACGTGGCGCTGTCGCCGGTCTGCGCGATGCAGCGCACCAACGGCACCGGCCTGGCCGTCGACGAGCGGGTCGACTACTTCTTCGCCGCCACCGCGTGGTCGGGCGACCCGCGGATCGTCGAGCCCGAGAAGTGCGCCGACCTGCGGTGGTTCCCCCTCGACCGGCTCCCCGACCCCGTCGTACCTCACGAGCTCGCGGTGCTGACCGCGCTCCGCGACGGCGCGGTGCCGCCCATCGTCACGCACGGCTTCTGAGGCCCGGGCGGACGCGCTGCCGAGGGGTCACTCGTGCAGCGACACGCCGCCAGAAGGCCTGAAGAACTGACTCCTCAGCGGCAGGTGGGAGCGTCGGGGAGCGGCGGGGGTACGCCGACCGTGGGCAGGCCGAGCGACACGCCACGGGCCCCGTTGGTCGTCTGCCCCGAGGAGCCGAGCGACGTGCGTGCCTCCCAGGCGTCGCCCGAGCGGGTCCGTCGCACCGAGCGGACCGGCGCGTCCGAGACCAGGTGGTGCGGCGCGCCGTAGGTCACCTCGACCTCGACCACGTCACCGGGCCGTACGGCGACCGGCGCACCGGCCGCGTCGACGGGCGTGAAGTGCACGAGGCGGTTGTCGCGGGCCCGGCCGGACAGCCGGTGGGTGGCCTCGTCCTTGCGGCCCTCCCCCTCGGCGACCATCAGCTCGACCACGCTGCCCTCGAGACGGCGGTTCTCCTGCCAGGCGATGTCGTTGACCAGCGCGACCAGGCGCTCGTAGCGCTCCTGCACGACCGCCTTGGGCACCTGGTCCTCCAGCACCGCGGCCGGCGTGCCGGGGCGCTTGGAGTACTGGAAGGTGAAGGCACCCGAGAACCGCGCCTCGCGCACGACGTGCATCGTCTCGAGGAAGTCCTCCTCGGTCTCGCCGGGGAAGCCGACGATGATGTCGGTGGTGATCGCGGCGTCGGGCATCGCGGCGCGGACCCGCTCGATGATCCCGAGGAACCGCTCCTGCCGGTAGGACCGGCGCATGTCCTTGAGCACCTTGTCCGAGCCCGACTGCAGCGGCATGTGCAGCTGGTGCATGACGTTGGGCGTCTCGGCCATCGCCGCGATCACGTCGTCGGTGAACGCGGCCGGGTGCGGGCTGGTGAAGCGGACCCGCTCCAGCCCCTCGATCTCGCCGCACGCCCGGAGCAGCTTGCCGAACGCGAACCGGTCGCCGAACTCCACGCCGTAGGTGTTGACGTTCTGCCCGAGCAGCGTCACCTCGCTGACCCCCTCGGCGACGAGCGCGCGGACCTCGGCGAGCACGTCGCCGGGGCGGCGGTCCTTCTCCTTGCCGCGCAGCGCCGGGACGATGCAGAACGTGCAGGTGTTGTTGCAGCCGACCGAGATCGACACCCACGCGGCGTACGCCGACTCGCGCTTGGTCGGCAGCGTCGACGGGAAGACCTCGAGCGACTCGAGGATCTCGACCTGCGCCTCCTCCTGCACCCGCGCGCGCTCGAGCAGCGCCGGCAGCGAGCCGATGTTGTGGGTGCCGAAGACGACGTCGACCCACGGCGCCCTCTCGGTGATGGTCGAGCGGTCCTTCTGCGCCAGGCAGCCGCCGACGGCGATCTGCATGCCGGGCCTGGCCGCCTTGACCGGCGCGAGGTGGCCGAGGTTGCCGTAGAGCTTGTTGTCGGCGTTCTCGCGCACCGCGCACGTGTTGAAGACGACGACGTCGGCCTGCTCGTCGGACGGAGCGGCGACGTAGCCCGCGTCCTCCAGCAGCCCGGTGAGCCGCTCCGAGTCGTGGACGTTCATCTGGCACCCGTAGGTGCGGACCTCATAGGTGCGGGGCGTGGCTGCAGTCATGACCGGTCCAGGGTACGGCGGGCCGGTGGACCGGGCCGAATCCGGCCGCTCTGCTTGGATGGCCGCCATGACCACCCGAACGACCCGCGTCCTGGTCGCCCCCGACAAGTTCAAGGGCTCGCTGCCGGCCCTGGCGGTCGCGGAGGCCGTGGCCACCGGCGTACGGCGGGTCCGCCCGGAGGTCGAGGTGGCTCACCCTGCCGGTGGCGGACGGCGGCGACGGCACCCTCGACGCCGCCCTGGCCTCGGGGTTCGAGCGCGTGGACGTCACCGTCACCGGCCCCACCGGCGAGCCGGTCCGCACCGCCTACGCGCGCCGTGACGGCACGGCCGTCGTGGAGATGGCCGACGCGTGCGGGCTGTCCCGGCTCCCGGGCGGCACGCCGTCCGCGCTCGACGCCTCGAGCCGCGGGCTCGGCGAGGCGGTCGCCGCGGCGCTCGACGCCGGCTGCCGCTCGCTGGTCATCGGCATCGGCGGCAGCGCCAGCACCGACGGCGGGGCCGGCATGGTGGCCGCCCTCGGTGGACGGCTGCTCGACGCGGACGGGAACCCCGTCCCCGACGGCGGCGCCGGGCTCGACCGGCTCGCGCGGCTCGACCTCGACGGCCTGCACCCGGCGCTGGCCGAGACCGACATCGTGGTCGCCTGCGACGTGGACAACCCGCTGACCGGGCCGCACGGCGCCGCCGCGGTCTACGGTCCGCAGAAGGGCGCCTCACCCGACGACGTCGCGCGGCTCGACCGGGCCCTGACCGGCTGGGCCGACGTGGTCGCGGCCACCACCGGGGCCGACGTGCGCGACCGGGCCGGCGCGGGTGCCGCCGGCGGCGTCGGCTTCGCCGCGCTCGGCCTGCTCGGCGCCTCGCTGCGCCCGGGCATCGAGCTGATGCTGGACCTGCTCGGCTTCGAGGACCGGGTCGCCGGCTGCCACCTGGTGGTCACCGGCGAGGGATCGCTCGACGCGCAGTCGCTGCACGGCAAGGCCCCGGTCGGCGTCGCGGTCGCGGCCGGCCGGCACGGCGTACCCGTGGTCGCGGTCTGCGGGCGCCGGACGCTCGACGAGACCACCCTCACGGGTGCGGGGATCGGCGCGGCCTACGCCCTGCTCGACGTCGAGCCCGACCCCGCGACCTGCATGCGCGACGCGGCCCGGCTCCTCGAGACCGTCGGGGAGCAGATCGCCGCGACCCACCTGGTCTAGCGGCCCGAGGCTCAGTCGGCGGGACGGGCCTCGGGGTTCGGCTCCACCACGGCCGGCGCCGGCGGCGGGGTGGCCGGGACAGTCCGCGGCGGCAGCTTGCCGCTCGGGCTGCCCTGGCTGCGCTTCGCCGGGGCCTTCTTCGCGGCCGGGGCCTTCTTGGCGGGCGTCTTCTTCGCGGCGGCCTTCTTGGCCGGGGCCTTCTTCGCGGCCGGGGCCTTCTTCGCGGGGGCCTTCTTCGCGGCCGGGGCCTTCTTCGCGGGAGCCTTCTTCGCCGGGGCCTTCTTCGCAGGCGCCTTCGCGGCGACCTTCTTCGCGACGTCAGCCGGGGTCGCGGCGTGCGCAGCCTCCCGGTCCTCGGCCGTCGGCACCGGCTCGCCCGGCGCGTCCACCCGGACAGGCGTCACCGGTGCGGGCGCCTCCGCGGCCGGCGTCTCCGCGGCAGGGGTGGGGGTGCGCGGCGCGGGCTCGGCCCGGGGCGCGTCGACGGGCCGGCGGCCGCGGGTGCGCGAGGTCACCTGGCCGGCGACGTGGGACGCGACCCCCTCGGCGAGGTGGAGGCCGACCGTGGCGACGCCCTTGGCCTGGCCGATCAGCCGGCCCGAGGTGCCCTTCGGGTCCTTCACCGCGCCGAAGGCGGTGTCCTTGATCTTGGTCAGCGGGTCGCCCAGAGGCAGCTTGCGCGCCACGTCGACACCTCTCTTCCGGGAGAATCGTGCGGAGGATGCGGTCCGTCCTCGGATTCAAGCACAGCGCCGGCGACGATCCCGGACCGGTCCGCGAGGGGGTCACGGTCTGACAACTCTGCGTTACATATGTCCGTCGCGAATGGTCAGGGAGGGCACTGACTCGCTAGGTTCCCAGGCATGAGCACCCCGCTGGTGGTCCTGGACCATGTCGACAAGTGGTTCGGCCAGTTGCACGTCCTGCAGGACATCAACCTGTCCATCGCGACCGGCGAGGTCGTCGTGGTCATCGGCCCGTCCGGGTCGGGCAAGTCGACGCTGTGCCGCGCGATCAACCGCCTCGAGACGATCGACAAGGGCACGATCACCCTCGACGGCGAGCCCCTCCCGGCCGAGGGCAAGGCACTGGCCGCCCACCGCGCCGAGGTCGGCATGGTGTTCCAGTCGTTCAACCTGTTCGCGCACAAGACGATCCTCGAGAACGTCACCCTCGGGCCGATCAAGGTCCGCGGCATGGCCAAGGCCGACGCGGAGCAGAAGGCCCGCACCCTGCTCGACCGGGTCGGCGTCGCCAACCAGGCCGACAAGTACCCCGCCCAGCTCTCCGGCGGCCAGCAGCAGCGCGTGGCCATCGCCCGCGCCCTGGCGATGGAGCCCAAGGTGATGCTCTTCGACGAGCCCACCTCGGCGCTCGACCCGGAGATGATCAAGGAGGTCCTCGACGTCATGGTCGACCTCGCCCAGGGCGGCATGACCATGGTGGTGGTGACCCACGAGATGGGCTTCGCCCGCACCGCCGCCAACCGCGTCGTGTTCATGGCCGACGGTCAGATCGTCGAGGAGAACACCCCGGAGGAGTTCTTCACCAACCCTCGGTCGGACCGCGCCAAGGACTTCCTCGGCAAGATCCTCAAGCACTGACGAAGGCGCACCGCGACACGACTTTTCAGTTCCACGAACTGGCCAGGGGGAACCTCGGGCCGCAACCAAGGGAGAGACAACGATGCGATACACCCGGACCAGGGCCGCTGTCGCCGCCGTCGGCCTCGCACTCGCGCTCGCCGCGTGCGGTGAAGCCGGCACCAGCGACAGCAGCGAAGGCGGCGACTACGAGGTCGCCGAGAACGCCGCCGACAACTTCGACGACGGCACCAAGATGAAGGAGCTCGCCGAGAGCGGCGAGGTCACCATCGGCGTCAAGTACGACCAGCCCGGCATCGGCTTCAAGGGCGCGACCGACGACATGCCGGTCGGCTTCGACCCCGAGATCGGCAAGATCCTGGCCGCCTCGCTCGGCATCGCGCCGGAGGACATCACCTGGAAGGAGACGATCTCCGACAACCGCGAGCCGTTCCTCCAGGAGGGTGAGGTCGACCTCGTCATCGCGTCGTACTCCATCACCGACGAGCGCCGCGCGGTCGTCGGGCAGGCCGGCCCCTACTACATCACCGGCCAGCAGCTGATGGTGCCCGCCGACAGCGACATCGACAGCCTCGACGACGTCAAGGGCACCGAGGTCTGCTCGGTGACCGGCTCCACGTCGCTGGACAACATCGAGGCCGAGGGCGCCACCCCGCGCGGCTTCGACACCTACTCCGAGTGCGTGGACCAGGTCCTCAACGGCACCGTCGACGCGATGACGACCGACGGCGCGATCCTGCTCGGCTACGTCGCGGAGCACCCCGACGACCTCAAGGTCGTGGTGGACCCGTTCTCCGAGGAGCGCTACGGCGTGGGCTACAGCAAGGACAGCCCGGAGATGTGCCAGTGGATCAGCGACACGATCAACGAGGCCTACGACAACGGCGACTGGGAGTCGGCGTTCGAGGCCACGCTCGGCGAGTCCGGCGTCGACACGCCGGAGCAGCCGGAGTTCGACGCCTGCGAGGCCTGAGCCCCGCTCGCACGACCTCGCGGTCCGTCGTACGGCGCCTCCCCGGCGCCGTACGACGGACCGCAGCACGCGACAGCACGACGACGCGTAGACGAGGAGGTGGCACGGCGTGGATGACATCGCGAACGACCCGGGACTGGTCCTGAACGCCTTCTGGGTCACCATCCAGCTGGCGGTGCTCTCCGGGCTCGCCTCGCTGGTGTTCGGCACCCTGCTGGCCGCGCATGCGGGTCGGCCCCGTGGGCGTGCTGGCGAAGTTCGGCACGGTCTACGTCTCGGTGGTGCGCAACACCCCGCTGCTGCTGATCTTCGTGCTCGTCTTCATCGCCGCGCCGACCCTGGACCTGCTGGTCAAGACGCCGTTCCTGGTCAAGGGCGTGATCGCGCTGACCATCTACACCTCCGCCTTCGTGTGCGAGGCGATCCGCTCCGGCATCAACTCGGTGTCGCTCGGGCAGGCCGAGGCCGCCCGCGCGATCGGCCTCACCTTCGGCGCCACGATGTCCCAGGTCGTGCTGCCCCAGGCCTTCCGGGCGACCGTCCCGCCGCTGGCCTCGGTGCTCATCGCGCTGGCCAAGAACACCTCGGTGGCGGCCGCCTTCGGCCTCGCCGAGGCGACCGCCCGGATGCGCGGCATCACCAACAACAACGCCGACGACCGCTGGTTGATCTTCATGACCTTCGCGATCGGCTACATCATCATCGTCGAGGTCATGTCGGCAGGAGCCATCAGCCTCGAGCGTCGCTGGAGGGTGAGCCGATGAGCAGCAGCGTCCTGTTCGACACCCCGGGTCCGCGGACCCGGGCCCGGCACCGCCTCTACGCCGTGATCGGCTCCGTGGTGCTCGCCGCTCTCATCGGTCTGCTCGTCTGGCGGATGTGGGCCACCGGCCAGTTCGCCTACGAGCTCTGGGAGCCCTTCCTCACCCCGGCCTACATCCAGGTGCTGCTGGTGGACGGGCTGCTCAAGACGCTGCAGATGGCGTTCCTGTCGATCATCTTCGCCGTCGTGTTCGGGCTCGTCTTCGGCGTCGGCAAGCTCTCCGAGCACAGCTTCGTGCGGTGGCCGTGCTGGCTGGTGGTGGAGTTCTTCCGCGCCGTGCCCCTGCTGCTGCTGATCATCTTCATCTTCTACGCCTTCGGCGTCGGCGACGGCTTCGGCGCCTACTGGTCGGTGGTCTTCGGGCTCACCCTCTACAACGGGTCGGTGCTGGCCGAGGTGTTCCGGGCCGGCATCCAGGCCGTGCCGCACGGCCAGGGCGAGGCGGCCTACGCGATCGGCATGCGCAAGACGCAGGTGATGACGATCGTGCTGCTCCCCCAGGGCGTGAAGATCATGCTGCCGGCGATCATCAGCCAGTGCGTGGTCGCGCTCAAGGACACCAGCCTCGGCTACTACATCACCGCGCCCGGCCTCACCTTCGTCGGCAAGCAGATCTACGGCGAGTTCGGCAACCAGCTCCAGACCGTGCTGGTCGTGGCCTCGCTCTACATCGCGACGAACCTGGTCCTCACCTGGGTCGCCACCTGGGTGCAGCACCGCTTCGTCGGCGAGAAGAAGCCGCTCGAGGTCTCCGTCGTCGGTGCACCCGGCACCGGCGGGGAGGCGTGAGCTGGCTCAGCGCGCCGGCTTCTCCGTCACCCACAGCCGGATGACGCCCTCGACGACGACGGTGCCGTCGTCGCGCACGCCGCGCACCCGCACCGGCACGTCGGGGTCGTCACCGTCCCACTGCGCGGCGTCGGTCTCGGCGATGCAGGTGATGTCGCTGGTCGCCTTGGCGGTGTAGGCGACCTCCATCCCCTTGGGGATCCAGCGCTTGTGCGGCGGCACGGTCGCCTCGGCGAGGGCTCCCATCGCCGCCTCGAGACCGTTGCAGATCGCGATCACGTGCACGGTGCCGATGTGGTTGTGCACCCGGCGACGCTTGCGCACGGTCAGCTCGGCGTAGTTGGGCCGCAGCTCGCGGAAGTGCGGCCGGACGGTCCCGAAGTAGGGCGCCTTGAGGCTGAAGAGCAACGAGAAGATCCGGTGACCCTGGGGCAGCTGGGTGGCCCGGGTGTACAGGCTGAGCACGCTCGACATGCGGCGAGCCTATATTACCCGCTGGTAACCGGTCGAGCCTCCTCCGGATCGAGCTGCTGCGGGCGGCCGAGCACCCGGCGTACGTCGAGGGTGCGGTCGGACCCGGGGCCGGGCTCGAACCCGAGGGAGCCGAGCATCCGCAGCACCGCGCCGTCGGGGCGCGAGAGGGCGGCGCGGTAGGTGGTCGCGGCCGGGTGCTGCGGCCGGACCACCTCGAGCAGGAACTGCCAGAGCATCCGGGTGCCGCTCCCCCGCACCCACAGCCCGGGGTCTCCTGCCACCACGTCGACGACGACGGTGTCACCCTCGGCGCGGACCTGCACGGAGCCGACCTGGCGGCCCTCGACCTCGACGGCCCACCACCGGCCGGCCGCCGCCCGTGCCTCGGGATCCTCCGGAGCGCCGGACGCCGCGACCTCGCGGAACGACGGCCGGACGTCGGGCATCGTCACCGCCAGCGCGACCGCCTCGTCGCCGCGGTCGTGCGGCAGGTGGTCCAGCGGCATGCCCGCCGGGGCCTCGACGGCGAGCACGGCCACCCGCCCGGAGAGGTCGACGGCCCAGGGCTCGACGCCCGCCAGCCCGGCCTCGCGCAGCGCCCGCCGGGTCGCGCCGAGGACCGACTCCCCCGCGTGCCGCACCGCGTGGATCACCGGGACGGGACCGGCGGTCGTGCCGCCACGGCGTACGACGACGTGGCACCCGCGCGGGACGGCCACCGGCTACCGCGCCACTTCGGTCGCCCGCGACTCGCGGATCACGGTGACCTTGATCTGACCGGGGTAGGTCAGCTCCTCCTCGAACTGCTTGGCCAGGTCGCGGGCGAGCACCTGGGCGGCGATGTCGTCGACCTCGCCGGGCTTGACCATGACCCGCACGTCGCGGCCGGCCTGCATGGCGAACACCCGGTCGACGCCGGGCTTGGCCGCGGCGATCTCCTCGAGCCGGTGCAGCCGCTGCACGTAGGCCTCCAGGGACTCGCGCCGCGCGCCCGGGCGACCGCCGCTGATCGCGTCGGCGGCCTGGGTGATGACCGCCTCGACGGTGCGGGGCTCGACCTCGTTGTGGTGCGCCTCGATGGCGTGCACGACGTCGTCGGACTCCCCGTACCGCCGGGCCAGGTCGGCACCCACCAGCGCGTGCGACCCCTCTGCCTCGTGGGTGAGTGCCTTGCCGATGTCGTGCAGGAAGGCGCCGCGCACGCAGGTGGCGCGGTCGAGCCCGATCTCGTCGGCCAGGACGCCGGCCGCGTGCCCCGACTCGACCAGGTGCTTGAGCACGTTCTGGCCGTAGGACGTGCGGTAGCGCAGCCGCCCCATCGTGGCCACCAGCTCGGGGTGCAGGTCGGTGATGCCCATCTCGAAAGCCGCGTCCTCGCCGGCCCGCACGCACAGCCGGTCCACCTCCTGCACCGAGCGGGCGTGCACCTCCTCGATCCGGGTCGGGTGGATCCGCCCGTCGGCGACCAGCTCCTCGAGGGTGAGCCGGGCGATCTCGCGGCGCACCGGGTCGAAGCAGCTGAGCAGCACGGTCTCGGGGGTGTCGTCGATGACCACGTTGACGCCGGTGATCTGCTCGAAGGAGCGGATGTTGCGTCCCTCGCGCCCGATCACCCGGCCCTTCATGTCGTCGGACGGCAGGTGCACGACCGCCACCACCGACTCGCTGGTCTGCTCCGAGGCGAGCCGCTGGATCGTCGTGGCCAGCACCTTGCGGGCGTTCTTCTCGGCCTCGTCGGTGGCGGCCTTCTCGATGTCGCGCGCGAGCAGGGCCGCCGACCGCCGGGCATCGGCCTCCACCGCGGCCATCAGCTCGGCGCGGGCCTCCTCGGCGGTGAGCCCGGCGACGCCCTCGAGCACGGCCCGCCGGTCGGCCTCCAGGTCGAGCAGCTCGGCCCGCCGGGCCTCGAGGGCGCCCTCGGCCTCGGTCAGCTGGTGGGACCGCTCGTCGAGGTGCCGCTGCTCGCCGTCGAGCCGCTCCTCGCGCTCGGTGATCCGGTGCTCGCGCCGCTCGATGTCCTGACGCTGCTCGTGCAGGTCCTGGTGGAGCTGGTGCTCGCGCGCGGACGAGCGCTGCCGGTGCACCAGGAGGAGCACCACGGTCGCCACCGCGAGCAGGACCACCACCCCGAGGACCCCCACGAGCAGCTCGGCCAGCGTGGTGGACTCCATGGGACGCGCTCCTGTTCCTCGCGCCCGCGGTCGGCGCAACCCACGACCGGTATCCCGTCACGCCCCCGGAAAGGCAGGGGTCGGACGGGGGTCGTCGGCAGGAACGACTGGTGGAGCGCGGCCCGGCGGTGCCGGGTTCGTTGTCTTCTCAGCCTCCGGTCCCCCGGAGCTTCAGTGGTGCATTTCGAGGCTAGGTCTCCCACGGGGACCGGTCAAGAAAGGTCCGGGTCGCCACCGTCGAGCAGGTCGTCGGTCTCGCGACCCGCCGCGTCGAGCTCCTCGCGCACCACCCGGAAGGCCACGCCCGCGGGGTAGCCCTTGCGGGCCAGCATCCCGCTGAGCCGGCGGACCGCGGTGGTCTGGTCGACCCGTGCCACCGAGCGCAGCTTGCGCCGGACCAGCACGCGCGCGGCCTCCACCTCGTCGTCGGGGTCGACCTCGTCGAGCGCCTCGCGGGCCACCTCGTCGTCGACGCCCTTGCGCCGCAGCTCCTGGGCCAGGGCGCGCCGCGCGAGGCCCTTGCTGCTCTGCCGGGACTGCACCCAGGACCGGGCGAAGGCCTCGTCGTCGACGAGGCCCACCTCCTCGAACCGGGTGAGCAGCCGGTCGGCGACCTCGTCGGGCACGCCCTTGCCGGCCAGCTTGCCGGCCAGCTCGGAGCGGCTGCGGGCCTGCCCGGTCAGCTGGTCGAGCAGGATCTTGCGGGCCACCGCCTCGTGGTCGGCCTCGGGACCGAGCGCCGCGGTGTCCTCGGGCAGCGGCTCCGGCCCAGGGTGCTGGACGCCCTGGGCCGCGAGCCACGTCTCCACTCCGAGACGGACGTCCCCCGAGGTGGTGCGGTCGGAGGACACGCGCTCAGAAGTCGATGCCGGTGGGCTCGGCCGGCGGCGCCTCGGCGTTGACCTGCGGGCCGACCCCGAGCTTCTCGAGGATCCGCTTCTCCAGCTCGTTGGCCAGGTCGGGGTTGTCGCGCAGGAAGGTGCGGGCGTTCTCCTTGCCCTGACCGAGCTGGTCGCCTTCGTAGGTGTACCAGGCACCGGCCTTGCGGACGAGGCCCGCCTCGACGCCCACGTCGATCAGGCCGCCCTCGCGGCTGATGCCCTGGCCGTACATGATGTCGAACTCGGCCTGCTTGAACGGCGGGGCGACCTTGTTCTTGACGACCTTGATCCGGGTGCGGTTGCCGACCATCTCCTGGCCGTCCTTGAGCGTCTCGATGCGGCGCACGTCGAGACGGACCGAGGAGTAGAACTTCAGTGCCCGGCCACCGGTCGTGGTCTCGGGCGAGCCGAACATGACGCCGATCTTCTCGCGCAGCTGGTTGATGAAGATCATCGTCGTGCCGGCGCCGTTGAGCGCACCGGTCATCTTGCGCAGCGCCTGGCTCATCAGCCGCGCCTGGAGACCGACGTGGCTGTCACCCATCTCGCCCTCGATCTCGGCGCGGGGCACGAGCGCGGCGACGGAGTCGATGACGATGAGGTCGAGCGCGCCGGAACGGATCAGCATGTCGGCGATCTCCAGCGCCTGCTCACCGGAGTCGGGCTGGGAGACCAGCAGCGCGTCGGTGTCGACGCCGAGGGCCTTGGCGTAGTCGGGGTCGAGGGCGTGCTCGGCGTCGATGAACGCCACGATGCCGCCGGCCGCCTGGGCGTTGGCCACCGCGTGCAGCGCGACGGTCGTCTTTCCGGAGGACTCCGGACCGTAGATCTCGACCACGCGGCCGCGCGGCAGGCCGCCGATGCCGAGGGCCACGTCGAGGGCGATCGCACCCGTGGGGATCACCTCGAGCGGTGCGCGGGTCTCGTCGCCGAGCCGCATCACCGATCCCTTGCCGAACTGCCGCTCGATGTTCGCGAGCGCTGCGTCGAGCGCCTTGTCGCGGTCTCCACCAGCCATGGATGTCACCCGTCCGTCTGTCCGCCTCGAAGCGGAGCCTGCTGTCTTCTTCATCGGGAGTGACCCTAGGCGGGCCTTCCGACAGTTTCCGACCCCGGCCCGCGGACCTGTGGAGGGGTCCTCCCGACCTGGCGTCCCCGCCAGCCTAGCCCGAACATGTGTTCGATCCCGGATTCACGCGCGGGCGTGTCGCGGGGCCGGGGCGGTCCGGCGCCGGACCCCGCTAGACCGGAGGGGCGGCGGCGCCCGGCCGGTCGGCCCGGGTGCGCCGGGCCAGCTCGGCCGACGTCGCGACCCCGGTCACCAGCAGCGCGGCGAAGACGTTGAGCGCGACGTAGCCGAAGCCCTCCATCACCACGCCCGCGACCACCCCGGCCGCCGCGGCGACCAGGCCCATCACCAGGTCGGCGGCGCCCTGGACGTCGGTGCGCGCATCGAGAGGCGCCGACTCCGACAGCAGCGTCGAGGCCGCCACGGTGCACAGCGACCAGCCCAGCCCGAGGAGGAACAGACCGGCGCCGATCGTCCACGAGGCACCCGACGGGGAGGCTC
Organism: uncultured Actinomycetota bacterium; assembly: GCA_963698315.1. Taxonomy (GTDB): domain Bacteria; phylum Actinomycetota; class Actinomycetes; order Propionibacteriales; family Nocardioidaceae; genus Nocardioides_B. The sequence goes on along the minus strand of CAVOQH010000006.1, from coordinate 401,707 downwards.
CGGCGAGCAGCAGGGCGAGGAAGAGCACCCCGGCACCGGCGGTCAGCACCGGCGGGCGGCCGAAGCGGTCCGCGGCCCAGCCCACCAGCGGCGCGAGGGCGAACATCCCGAGCACGTGCACGGAGATCACGATGCCGATCACCTCGAGCGTCGCGCCCCCGTGGTGCATGTGCAGCGGGGTCATCACCATCACCGAGATCATCACCGCGTGCGCGAGGGCGAGGGCGGCCACGCCGGCACGGACGCCGGGACGCTCGCGGACGACCGCGCGGACCCGGGCCCACGACGTCGACGTACGCACCACCCCGGCTCCGCGGGCGACCGCGGCCTCACGGGCGACCAGCAGCGGGTCGGGGCGCAGGAAGACGGCGACGACGACCCCCGCGGCGAGGATGCCGACCAGGCCGAACAGGAACGGGCCGACCAGCCCGGGCAGGCCGAGGTCGCGCGCCGCGCGCCCGGCCACGCCGGTGAGGTTCGGCCCCGCCACGGCGCCGAAGGTGGTCGCCCACACCACGAGGGAGAGCGAGCGCGCGCGCCGGTCGGGCGGCGCGAGGTCGGTGGCGGTGTAGCGGGACTGGTTGTTGGCCGCGGTGGTGGCGCCGAGCAGGGTGGCGCCGACCAGCAGGACGGCGAAGGACTCCACGACGCCGGCCACCACGCACAGCGCCGCCCCGGCCGCGCCGAGCACGTAGCCGAGGACCAGGCCCGGCCGGCGTCCGCGGCGGCCCATCAGGTGCGCGAGCAGGAAGGACGCGACGGCCGCGCCCAGCACCTGCATCGTCTGCGCGAGGCCCGCGAGCCGTGCCGACCCGGAGAGCTGCTCGGCCAGGATCGCGGCGACCGCGATGCCGATGGTGATGCCGACGCCGCCGAGCGACTGGGCGACGACCAGGGTGCCGAGAGTGCGGCGCTGCACGCGTCGCAGCTCGTGGTCGGGCCAGCGAATCCCGCCGGCCACGCCCCGGGCCAGCCCGGAGGCGACGTCGCGGGTGCCGGCGCCGACCCAGCCGGCGATCCGGCGCCCGGCGCGCGCCGCGGGGTCGTCGGGCTGGGTCATCGCTCGCTCGCGGGCAGGCCGAGGGTCTCCCACACCGCACGCCAGACCGTCTTGGGGGTCTCCCCCGCCGCCAGCGCCTCGGTGACCGTGCGCCCGCCGAGCGAGCCGATCACGTGCTGGTCGGACCAGTGCCGGGCGTAGGTCGAGGACCCGAGTGCCTGCTCCATCCGCTCCCAGAACTCCGTGTGTCGCACGGTCACGACCCTACGCGGGAGCCGCGAATGTGACGTACGTCGTGCGCCGGGTGGACGCGGATTCCGGCCGGTGGCCCCACCTGGGAGGATGACCCCATGGGCTCCCCCGTGACCATCCGCCCCGCCACCGAGCACGACCTTCCCGGCATCGCGACGATCTACAACCACGAGGTCGCCAACAGCATCGCCACCTTCGACCTGGAGGCGCCGACGCTCGCCTACTGGCACGAGAAGCTGGAGGGCAACCACGAGGGCGACCACCTGCTGGTCGCGGTCGACGGCGACGACGACGTGGTCGGCTACGCCTACTCGTGGTCCTACCGGCCGCGCCCGGCCTACGAGCTGACCCGCGAGACGTCGATCTACCTCGACCCGTCCGTGCGCGGTCAGGGCATCGGCCGGCTGCTCTACCCCGCCCTGCTCGACGCGATGGCGAAGTCGGGGGTGCACACGGCGGTCGCGCTGGTGGCCCAGCCCAACCCGGGCAGCGTGGCCCTGCACAAGGCGGTCGGGTTCGAGCACGTCGGGCACGATGCGCGAGGTCGGTTACAAGTTCGACCAGTGGATCGACGTGGAGTGGTACCAGAAGATGCTCGGCCCGAGCTGAGCCGTCGCCCCGGAGGCTCAGTGCAGCAGCAGCTTGTCGAGGCGGCGCGACACGACGTACAGCCCGGCGAAGCCCATCACGAGCAGGTAGACCACGGAGACCGCCGAGTCCCACGACAGCGCCCCGGTGGTCAGCTCCCGGCACAGCACGACGCCGCGGTAGAGCGGGCTCGCCTCCACGACCCAGCGCAGCACGCCGTCGTAGGCGGTGACCGGGAAGAACGTCGCCGAGAACAGGAACAGCGGCATCACGGCGAGCGTGACGAGGTCGAAGTCCTGCCAGGAGCGCATGTAGGTCGTGAGCGCCATGCAGACCGCCGAGAAGCCGAACCCGATCAGCAGGGTCGCCGGGACCGCGAGCAGCGCCCACCAGGACTCGACGAGCCCCATCAGCAGCATCACGACCAGGAAGCCGACGGAGTAGACCCCGCCGCGCAGCAGCGCCCAGGTGATCTCGCCGCGGGCGACGTCGCGGGTGGTCATCGGGGTGGCGAGCACCGCGTCGTAGAGCTTCTCGAACTTGAGCTTGAAGAAGATCGAGAACGTCGAGTCGAGCACCGCGCCGTTCATCGCCGAGGCGGCGAGCATCGCGGGCGCCACGAAGGCGGCGTACTCGACGGTGCGGCCGTTGAACTCGAACGAGTCGATCAGCTGGCCGACGCCGATGCCGATCGAGAAGAGGTAGAGCACCGGCTCGAGGAACCCGGTCAGGAAGAAGACCTTGCTGCGCCGGTGGGCCATGTAGTTGCGCAGCACGAGGCGCCACGACGGGGACCAGCGGGAGTGCTGGCCACTGCCGGAGAGGGCTGTGGTGAGGACGGCCATCAGTGCACCAGCCTCCGGGTCAGCCGGCGCACGGCCCACCACCAGCCGACCCCCGCGAGCAGGGTCAGGTAGACGACGTGGACGAGCGCGAGCCCCGCGTCGACGGTGCCGAGCGTGAGCATCCGGGTCAGGTCGACGCCGTGCCACAGCGGGGACACCCAGGCCAGCCACTCGATCCCGTCGGGCAGGTTGGAGACCGGGAAGAACGCGCCGGAGAACAGGAACAGCGGCATGATCAGGACGCGGAAGATCACCGCGAACGGGCGTCGGGTCCTTGACGCCGGCGCTGAAGCCGTAGAGCGGCGTCGCGAACGCCAGCCCCACCAGCAGCTGCACGAAGAACGCCAGCACCACGCCCACGACCGACTCGAAGAGGCCGAACAGCCCCAGCACGACCAGGAACGCCCCGCAGGCGGTGGCGACCCGGAACAGCACGAAGCCGAGGTGGGCGGCGACGACGTCGGCGGGGGTCAGCGGGGTGGCGACCATCCCGACGTAGGTCTTGTTCCACTTGATCGCGCCGAGCACCGGGTACATCGTCTCGCCCGTCGCGGTCTGCATCGCGTGCGCGGCCACCAGCCCGGGGGCGATGAAGGCGAGGTACGACGGGGCGCCCTCCAGCGCGGCCCCGCCGTCGTCGACGAAGCCGCCGAGCAGCACGCCCATCGCCAGGACGTAGAACAGCGGCATCACGAACGAGCTGAACACCGACGCGCGCCAGGTGCGCTTGTAGACGGTGATCCAGTAGTCGGTCTGCCGGAGGATCCGCTCGAGGTGCCCGGGAGCGGCGTCGGTCGCGGGGCCGGTGGTCGTCGGGGCGCTCACTCGACCAGGGTCCGTCCGGTGAGGTGGAGGAAGACGTCCTCGAGCGTGGAGCGCCGGACCAGCACGGCGGCCGGCCGGAGGCCACGCTCGTGCACCTTGGCCAGCGCCTCCTCGCCGTCCTCGGTGTAGAGCAGCAGCCGGTCGGGCAGCACCTCGACGCGGGCGGCGAGGTCGGCGACCTGCTCGGCGAGCGACTCGTGCTCCCCCACCCCGAAGCGCAGCTCGGTGACCTCGCGGGTGGAGTGCTCGCGGATCAGCGCGAGCGGCGAGCCCTCGGCCACGATCTCGCCCTTGTCCATCACGACCAGCCGGTCGCACAGCTGCTCGGCCTCGTCCATGTAGTGCGTGGTGAGCACCAGGGTCACGCCCTGCTGCTTGAGCCGGAACAGCTTGTCCCACAGCACGTGCCGGGCCTGCGGGTCGAGGCCGGTGGTGGGCTCGTCGAGCAGCAGCAGGTCGGGCTGGTTGATCAGGCTGCGCGCGATCGTGAGCCGGCGCTTCATGCCGCCGGAGAGGTCGTCGACCTTCTGGCCGGCCTTCTCGGTGAGCTGGAAGAACCGCAGCAGCTCGTCGGCGCGGGAGGCGCACTCGGCCCGGGACAGCCCGAAGTAGCGGCCGTAGACGACGAGGTTGTCGCGGATGCTGAGCTCGGTGTCGAGGGTGTCCTCCTGCGGGCAGACGCCGAGCCGGGCCCGGATCTGCGGGCCCTGGGTGGCCGGGTCCATGCCGAGGATGCGCAGCTCGCCCGACGTCGGCGGCGACACCGCGGCGACCATGCGCATCGTGGAGGACTTGCCGGCGCCGTTGGGGCCGAGGAAGCCGAACGCCTCGCCGGCCGGCACGTCGAGGTCGATGCCGCGGACCGCCTCGAAGTCGCCGTAGGACTTGCGCAGCCCGGTCGCCCGGATCAGCGACGTGGACCGGTCGGGGGCGAGCGACGTGGCGGGTTCGGGCGTGGTGTGCGGCACGTGCTCGACCCTAGTCCCGGCCGGGGACGGTATTCACCCGACTTTCCGTCCGCACGCTCGTCGGCGGTCGTCGGGCCGTGTGGGAGAGTGCCGCGCATGACACGACGCGTCGCACTCGTCACCGGCGTCGGGCGCCTCGCCGGCCTCGGCGCCGCCCTCGCGGTCCGGCTCGCCGTCGACGGGTTCGACGTCGCGACGACGCACTGGTCGCCGTACGACGAGCGGATGCCCTGGGGTCCGCGGCCCGACGACCCCGCGCAGGTCGCCGACGCGATCCGCAGCACCGGCGCGCGCACCGCCACGGTCCCCGCCGACCTGACCCAGGTGGAGGCGCCCGCGGCCCTTTTCGACGAGGTCGAGCGGGCCCTCGGGCCGGTCAGCGTGCTGGTGCTCTCGCACGCCGAGTCGGTGGACTCGGGGCTGCTGGACACCGACGTGGAGAGCTTCGACCGGCACCTGGCGGTCAACGTGCGGGCGTCGTGGCTGCTCATCAAGGAGCTCGCCGCGCGGTTCCCCGAGGACGCCGTCGGCCGGGGCCGGATCGTGGCGCTCACCAGTGACGCGGTCGTCGGCAACGTGCCGTACGGCGCGAGCAAGGGCGCGCTCGACCGGGTCGTGCTCGCCGCCGCCCGCGAGCTGTCCCACCTGAAGGTCTCGGCCAACCTGGTCAACCCCGGTCCCGTGGACACCGGCTGGATGACCGAGGAGCTGCGCGACCACGTCGCCGCCGCGACCCCGCTCGGACGCGGCGGCACGCCGAGCGACGTGGCCTCGCTGGTGTCGTTCCTGTGCTCCGAGCAGGGCGGCTGGGTCAACGGGCAGCTGATCGACAGCGACGGCGGCCTGCACGCCTGAGCCGATCGCCTCAGGTCGACGACGGCCCTCATCCTCAGAGGGCGACATCTGGGTGGTTCGGGAGCCGGGGAACCACGGAGACGTCGCGGTCTGTCGCTGACCCGGGGTCAGGACGCCGGCGGGAGCGCCCACCAGGTGTCGAGCCGGGGCAGGCACGCCGCGTCGTCCCCCTCGCGCAGCAGGCGTGCGGCGCGGAACAGCACCGCCGCGATCCCGGCCGCGCCCTGCATCCACCCCACGCGCGGCGGCAGCAGCGGGTCCGCGGCCCGGTGCTCGACGAACCGCCAGCACGCGTGCTCCCCCTCGCGAACGGCGCGCTCGACGAGGACGTCGGCGAGGTGCAGCGCGAACTCCAGGTCCGGCGCGTGCCCCGCGCGCTGCCAGGAGTCCAGGAACACGTCCGCGACGCCGGCCGTGCCGCAGCAGCGTCCGTCGTTGTCCCAGAAGCCGGGGTAGAGCCGCTCCGGCAGCCCGGAGGTGCGGATGCCGTGCAGGCAGCGACGGTGCCACGCGAGCGGCGTCTCCCCCGCGACGTCCGCGACGCCGGCCCGGTCGAGGGCGGTGAACAGCAGCGACGTACCGGCGGTGCCGTGGCACCAGGTGTAGGTGAACTCGTCCTCGTCGTTCAGGTCCGTCGGCAGGTAGCGCGGCACCCGGAGCCCCTGGTCGCTCACCTCGCCCAGTGACAGCAGGTGAGCCGCGCCGCTGCGGGCCGCCTCGACGACGTCGGGGCGGTCGAGCTCGGCACCGGCGACGGCCAGCGCGGCGGCGATGCCGGCCAGCCCGTGGGAGAAGTTCGGCATCTGGGTGTTCCCGCCCTCGACGTAGAACCGCTGCGGGACGAACCGCCAGTTGGTGCCGGTCGGGGTCTCCTCGGCCTCGGCCAGCAGCACCTCGACCGCGTGCCGCGCCAGCGGATCGGCGCCGGGCACGCCGCGCTGCCGGCACCACAGCGCACCGAGCAGCACGCCGGCCGTGCCGAGGGTGACGTCGTGGATGCGGCTGTCGGGGAGAGCACGGGGCGGCCCGACGATCGCCTGCGGCCAGCCGTCGGGCGTGGCCAGCTCGGTCAGTCGTGCCACCGCGGCGTCGGTCCCCGGTGCGTCCAGCGCCGTGAGGGCGCCGATGTCGCTGACCAGGCCGTCGAAGTAGGTGCTGTCGGTCTTGGTGGCCGATCCCGCGCGCAGCCGCTCGGCGATCCCGTCGGCCAGCCGCTGCTCCTCGGCGGTCCACGGCCGGGCCAGCCGGATCTCGGCGAGCACGTGGGCCAGCCCGCCGACGCCGCTGTGCAGGCTGTCGCGGTCCTCGGGGATCTCGGGCACCGCTGCCAGGTCCGCCGCCGGGTCCACGATGCCCGGGAACCACGGCCCGTCCTCCCAGCGCACCTGGTCCAGCACCCAGCGCCAGGCCGCGTCGGCGACGTCGAGGTAGGTCTGCGGGGTCCGTGCGGCCACCTGCCGATGATGCCACCGCGACGGTCCTGTCGGTGCCGTACGGCAGGATGGTCAGGTGGCTGACAAGGGTCGTACGACGGACGTGCTCGACGTCTTCAGCGCGCCCACCCGCACCTGGTTCGAGGCCGCCTTCGCCGCGCCCACCCCGGCCCAGACCGGCGCCTGGCAGGCCGTGTCCGCGGGCCGCAACGCGCTCGTCGTCGCGCCCACCGGCTCCGGCAAGACGCTGGCGGCGTTCCTGTGGTCGCTCGACCGGATCGCCACCGAGCCGCGGCCCGACGACAAGCGGCACCGCTGCCGGGTGCTCTACGTCTCCCCGCTCAAGGCGCTCGCCGTCGACGTGGAGCGCAACCTCCGCGCGCCGCTGACCGGCATCCGGCACACCGCCGACCGGCTCGGCGAGACCGTCCCCGAGATCACCGTCGGCGTCCGCTCGGGCGACACCTCCGCCGCCGACCGTCGACGGCTCGGCACCACCCCGCCCGACATCCTGATCACCACCCCCGAGTCGCTCTTCCTGATGCTCACCTCGCAGGCCCGCGAGTCGCTGCGCGGGGTCGAGACGGTGATCGTCGACGAGGTGCACGCGGTGGCCGGCACCAAGCGCGGCGCCCACCTGGCGCTGTCGCTGGAGCGGCTCGACGAGCTGCTGGAGCGCCCCGCCCAGCGCATCGGGCTCTCGGCGACGGTCCGGCCGATCGAGGAGGTCGCCCGCTTCCTCGGCGGCCCCCGCGCGGTCGAGGTCGTCGCCCCGCAGTCCACCAAGGAGTGGGACCTCCAGGTCGTCGTGCCCGTGGAGGACATGACCGAGCTCGGGGTCGCCTCCGACGAGCCCGCCGAGGGCTCCGCCGCCGGTGGGGAGCGGCGCGGCTCCATCTGGCCGCACGTCGAGGAGCGCGTCGTCGACCTCGTCGAGCAGCACCGCTCCACGATCGTCTTCGCCAACTCCCGCCGGCTCGCCGAGCGGCTCACCGCCCGGCTCAACGAGATCGCCACCGAGCGCGCCGGCGGCCTCACCGACGACACCGGGGAGCCACCGGCCGCGATCATGGCGCAGTCGGGGCAGTCGCACGGCGCCGACGTGGTGATCGCCCGCGCCCACCACGGCTCGGTGTCCAAGGAGCAGCGCGCCCTCATCGAGGACGACCTCAAGCGCGGCGCGCTGCCCTGCGTGGTCGCCACCTCCAGCCTCGAGCTCGGCATCGACATGGGCGCGGTCGACCTGGTGATCCAGATCGAGTCCCCGCCGTCGGTGGCCAGCGGCCTGCAGCGGGTCGGCCGGGCCGGCCACCAGGTCGGCGAGGTCTCCCGCGGCGTGCTGCTCCCCAAGCACCGCAGCGACCTGGTGCACACCGCCGTGTCGGTCGAGCGGATGCGGGTCGGTGCGATCGAGTCGCTGCACGTGCCGGCGAACCCGCTCGACGTGCTCGCCCAGCAGGTCGTCGCGGTGACCGCGGTCGACGAGTGGGACGCCGACGAGCTCTTCACCGTGTTCCGCCGCGCCGCCCCGTTCGCCAGCCTGCCCCGCGCCGCCTACGACGCCATCCTCGACATGCTCAGCGGCCGCTACCCCAGCGACGAGTTCGCCGAGCTGCGCCCGCGGATCGTCTGGGACCGCGTCGCCGGCACCCTCACCGGCCGGCCGGGCGCGCAGCGGCTCGCCGTCACCAGCGGCGGCACCATCCCCGACCGCGGCCTGTTCGGCGTGTTCCTCGTCGGCGAGAAGGCCGCCCGGGTCGGCGAGCTCGACGAGGAGATGGTCTACGAGTCCCGCGTCGGCGACGTCTTCGCGCTCGGCGCGACGTCCTGGCGGATCGAGGACATCACCCACGACCGGGTGCTGGTCTCCCCCGCGCCCGGCCAGCCCGGCCGGCTGCCGTTCTGGAAGGGCGACCAGCTCGGCCGCCCCGCCGAGCTCGGCGCCGCGATCGGCGCGTTCACCCGCGAGCTGTCCGCGCTCCCGGCCGACCAGGCCACCGCGCGCTGCCGCGACGCCGGCCTCGACGCGTGGGCGGCCGCCAACCTCGTCACCTACCTCGCCGAGCAGCGCGAGGCGACCACCACGCTGCCCAACGACCGCACCGTGCTCGTGGAGCGGTTCCGCGACGAGCTCGGCGACTGGCGGCTCGTCGTGCACTCGCCGTACGGCGCCCAGGTGCACGCGCCGTGGGCGCTGGCCATCGGCGTCCGGCTGCGCGAGCGCTACGGCATCGACGCCCAGGTGCTGCCCGGCGACGACGGCATCGTGCTGCGGCTGCCCGAGACCGACCAGGAACCGCCCGGGGCCGAGGTCGTGGTCTTCGAGCCCGACGAGATCGAGCACATCGTCACCACCGAGGTCGGCGGCTCCGCGCTGTTCGCCTCCCGGTTCCGCGAGTGCGCCGCCCGCGCCCTGCTGCTGCCCCGCCGCGACCCGGGCCGCCGCTCACCGCTGTGGCAGCAGCGCCAGCGCAGCGCGCAGCTGCTCGAGGTCGCCACGAAGTACCCCTCCTTCCCGATCGTCCTCGAGGCCGTCCGCGAGTGCCTGCAGGACGTCTACGACGTGCCCGCCCTGACCGACCTGATGCGCGACGTCGCCGCCCGCCGCATCCGCATCGTCGAGGTGGCCACCACCCAGCCGTCGCCGTTCGCCCGCAGCCTGCTGTTCGGCTACGTCGCCGCGTTCATGTACGAAGGCGACACCCCGCTCGCCGAGCGCCGGGCCGCCGCGCTCAGCCTCGACCAGGGGCTGCTCGCCGAGCTGCTCGGCCGGGCCGAGCTGCGCGAGCTGCTCGACCCCGACTCGCTGGCCGAGCTCGAGCGCGAGCTCCAGCGGCTCACCGACGACCGCCGGGCCCGCGACGCCGAGGGCGTCGCCGACCTGCTCCGGCTGCTCGGCCCGCTCACCACCGCCGAGGTCGCCGAGCGCGCCACCGGCGACCCGGCCGGCTGGCTCGACCTGCTGCGCACCGCCCGCCGGGTCGTCCAGGTGCGCCTCGCCGGCGAGGAGCGCTGGGCGGCGGTCGAGGACGTCGGCCGGCTCCGCGACGGGCTCGGCGTCCCGGTGCCGCCGGGCACGCCCGAGGTGTTCACCGAACCGGTCGAGGACCCGCTGGCGGACCTGGTCGGCCGCTACGCCCGCACCCACGGGCCGTTCACCGTCGCCGACGTCGCCACCCGGCTCGGCCTGGGCGTCGCCGTCGTGCAGCAGACCCTGCAGCGGCTGGCCGCCCAGGGGCGGGTGCTCGAGGGCGAGTTCCGGCCCGCCGGCGCGGGCGCGGAGTGGTGCGACGCCGACGTGCTGCGCCGGCTGCGGCGCCGCTCGCTCGCGGCCCTCCGCAAGGAGGTCGAGCCGGTCGAGCCGGCCACCCTGGGCCGCTTCCTGCCGGTGTGGCAGCACGTGGGCGGCCGGCTCCGCGGGGTCGACGGGGTGCTCACCGTCGTCGACCAGCTGGCCGGCTGCGCCGTGCCCGCCTCCGCCCTCGAGCCGCTCGTGCTCGGCAGCCGGGTCGTCGACTACCACCCGGCCCTCCTCGACGAGCTCACCGCGACCGGCGAGGTGATCTGGGCCGGCCACGGCAGCCTCCCCGGCACCGACGGCTGGGTCTCCCTGCACCTCGCCGACACGGCGCACCTCACCCTGCCCGACCCCGCCGAGCTGGCCGGCGACCTGGAGACCACACCCCTGCACGACGCCGTGCTCGAGGCCCTCGCGGGCGGTGGCGCCTACTTCTTCCGCCAGCTCGCCACGACGGTCGGCGCCAGCGACCAGCTGAGCGACGTTCCCGTCGACGACCGCCGCCTCGAGGCCGTGCTCTGGGACCTGGTCTGGTCGGGCCGGCTCACCAACGACACCCTCGCACCGGTGCGGGCACTCGTCTCCGGCGGCCGCACCGCCCACAAGTCCCGCCGCCCGCCGCCCCGGGTCCGCAGCGGCAGCCGCCGCGGGGTCAGGGGCCGCCCGACCTGCCCTCGCGCACCGGTCCGGCCACCGCCGCGGGCCGCTGGTCGGTGCTGCCCGTCATCGAGGAGGACGCCACCCGGCGCGCCCACGCCTCCGCGGAGGGGCTGCTCGAACGGCACGGCGTGGTCACCCGCGGTGCCGTCACCAGCGAGCGCGTGCCCGGCGGCTTCGCCGGGGTCTACAAGGTGCTCTCGGCCTTCGAGGACTCCGGCCGCTGCCGGCGCGGCTACTTCGTGGGCTCGCTCGGCGCCGCCCAGTTCGGGATCCCGGGCGCCGTCGACCGGCTGCGCTCGTTCTCCCGCGAGCTCTCCGGGGCCGACGCCGGCACCGACGGCGAGCCGGACAAGCGGTCGGCGGTCACCCTGGCCGCGACCGACCCGGCCAACCCCTACGGCGCGGCGCTGCCCTGGCCCGAGCGCCCCGAGCGGAGCGCGGACGCCCCGTCGGCCGGTGCCCCCGCGACCGGTGCCGGGCACCGGCCCGGCCGCAAGGCCGGCGCCCTCGTCGTGGTCGTCGACGGCGCCCTCGCGGTCTACGTCGAGCGCGGCGGCAAGACGCTGCTGACCTTCACCGAGGACGCCGACGCCCTGGCCTCCGCGCTCGGCTCGCTGGCCACCGCCGTCCGGCAGGGCGCGCTGGGCCGGCTCACCGTCGAGCGCGCGGACGGCGACAGCATCCTGGCCGGCAGCGACCGGGCCGGCGTGCTGCGGCGCGCGCTCGAGGACGCCGGCTTCGTGGTCACCCCTCGGGGCCTCCGGCTGCGCGCCGGGAGCTGACGTGCCCGAGGGAGACACCGTCTGGCGCACCGCCCGGCACCTCGACCAGGCACTCACCGGGCACGTGCTCACCCGCGTCGACTTCCGGGTGCCCGAGCACGCCACCCTCGACCTGGCCGGCCGGCCCGTGGTCGGCACCGTCGCCCGCGGCAAGCACCTGCTGACCCGCATCGGCGAGGACCACACGCTGCACACGCACCTCAAGATGGAGGGCGCCTGGCACCTCTACCGTCCCGGCACCCGCTGGCGCCGGCCCGCCCACGAGGCCCGGGTGGTGCTGGAGACGGAGCCGTGGTCGGCGGTCGGCTTCGCCCTCGGGGTCGTCGAGGTGGTCCCGCGCGGCGACGAGGACCAGGTCGTCGGGCACCTCGGGCCCGACCTGCTCGGCCCCGACTGGGACCCCGACGAGGCGGTGCGCCGCCTGTCGGAGACCCCCGACCGGGCCGTCGCCGACGCGCTCCTCGACCAGCGCAACCTCGCGGGCATCGGCAACCTCTACAAGTCCGAGCTCTGCTTCCTCGCCGGCCTGCACCCGTGGACGCCGGTCGCCGAGGTCGCCTCGCTCGACCGGCTGGTGCGCCGCGCCCACGTCGTGCTCGACGCCAACAAGGAGCGGGTCGAGCAGACCACGACCGGTGACACCCGGCGCGGCCGGCGCACCTGGGTCTACCGCCGCGACAAGCAGCCGTGCCGCCGCTGCGGCACGCCGGTCCGGGTCAGCATGCAGGGCCCCGACAGCCAGGAGCGGGCGACCTACTGGTGCCCGACCTGCCAGCCGGAGGCGTAGCCTCACGTCCGTGGCCGAGCCGCTGCTGACCCGCTCGTTCGTGCTCCTCACCGCCTCCGACCTGGCCTACTTCACCGGCGCCGGCGTGCTCCTGGCCGCCACGCCCCTGTTCCTCACCGGCCCGCTCGGCGCGGGCCCGCTCCAGGTGGGCCTGGCGATGGGCTCGTTCAGCCTCACCACGCTGCTGCTGAGGCCGTGGCTGGGCCGCTGGACCGACCGGCACGGCCGCCGCACCCTGCTGGTCGGCGGCGCCGTGGCGTTCGCGCTGGTGACCACCGCACACCTGCTCGTCGACTCGGTGTGGGCACTGGTGCTGGTCCGGCTGCTGCTCGGCGCCGCCGAGGCCTGCTACTTCGTCGCCGGGTTCGCCGCGCTGGCCGACCTGGCGCCGCCGGCGCGGGCCGGGGAGGCACTGAGCCTGAACTCGCTCGCGCTCTACACCGGCATCGCCGTCGGCCCGCTGCTCGGCCAGGGTCTGCAGTCGGCGGGCGGGTACGCCGCCGCCTGGCTCGGCGCGAGCGGCGTGGTGGCCCTCGCCGCGGTGCTCGCCGCCGCCGTGCCCGAGACCAGCGGCGCCGTCGATCCCGACGCTCCCCCGACGCCGCTGCTGCACCCGGCGACGGTGCTGCCCGGTGTCGCGATGACCCTGGCGCTGCTGACCATGTCGGGCTTCATGGCCTTCTCGGTGCTGCTCTCCCGCGAGATCGGGGTGCGTCCCTGGTCCCTGGCGCTGGCCGTGTTCGGCGGCACGGTGGTGGTGTGCCGGCTCGTGTTCGCCCGGCTGCCCGACCGGGTCCCGGCGGCACCGCTCGCGACGGGGGCGTTGCTGGCCGCCGGCGCCGGCATGGTCCTGGTCGGCGCCGTCCCGACGGCCGGCGGGCTGCTGGCCGGCGCGCTCGTCTGCGGGCTCGGGTCGGCCTTCATGACGCCCGCGATCTTCGGCCTGGTGTTCCGCACGGTGCCGGCCGCCGAACGGGGCAGTGCCGCGGCCAGCGTCAGCCTGTTCATCGACGTCGGGCTCACCGGGGGGCCCATGGTGCTGGGCGCCCTGGCCTCGGCCGCGGGACTGGCCACCGGGTTCGTGCTGATGGCCGCCGCACCGTTGGTCGGCGTGGTGGCGCTGAGGGGTCACCTGGGCCGCGACACGCCGCCGGAACCCCTGGAGAGCTGACCCCTCGGCGTCAGGCGGGGCGCTCGACGCCGAGCCGGTCGTGCAGGTGCGCCCAGCAGGCGTCCTCGAGGGCCCGCGGGTGGTCGGAGCCGAGGAGGTCACGGGCGACCGGCAGGAACATCCCGGCGGCCGCCACGTGGGCGCGCACGACCGCGCCGCGCTCGGCGTAGACCGGCGGGAGCGCCGCCAGCGCCGCCAGCTCGTCGGCCGGGAGCACCCGGCTCAGGTGCAGCGCGCCGCTCATCCGTGGCCCCTCGACGCGGTAGCGGAGCAGGGTGGTGAGCATCTGGCGGAGCATCAGCGCACCGCTGGCGGCGGTGACGAGCTCGCCGCGGTCGACCACGACCGGGAGCAGCCCGAGCACGCGCAGGAACTCCTCGGTCATCGCCAGCACGGTGGCCGACTCGGGCCGCCCGGCGGTGAGCGAGGAGAGCCGGACGCCGTCGCGGTTGACCAGCTCGATCACGGCGTCGGCGTCGAGGTCGCCGAGCTGGGCGGGGCCGCCGACCACGACGTCCCAGCGCAGCCAGCCGTCGAGGACGTGGTGGAAGACCGGGGCGTGGCCCAGGCGGCGGGCCAGCAGGGGTGAGTACGCCGGCGCGACCTCGTCGAGCCAGCCGTCGACGTAGGACGCCAGCGCGGCCTCGTGGACGAGCACGAACACGTCGACGTCACTGTGCTCGTCGGCCACCCCGGCACCGAAGCTGCCGGTCAGCCAGAGCCCGCGCACGCGCGGGTCGGCGGAGAGGTCGTCGACGACCCGGTCGACGAGGTCCTGCTGGTGTCCCACCCGGCTCAGGCGGCGGAGGCGACCACGTCACCCGGCCGCGCACCGGCGTCGGCGGAGCCGGCGTCGATCGAGCGGGTGTCGATGCGGGTCGCCTCGAGGGTGACGCCCTCGAGCTGCATGGCCAGGGCTGCCTCTTCGAGGGCGACCGCGTCGCTGACCTCGGAGAGGATCTCCGACAGCGGCACGTCGAGCGCCGCGCACAGCGAGGCGAGCAGCTCGGAGGAGGCTTCCTTCTGGCCGCGCTCGATCTCCGAGATGTAGCCGAGGCTCACCCGGGCGTCGGCGGAGACCTCGCGCAGGGTGCGGCCCTGCCGCATGCGCTGGGACCGCAGCACCTCGCCCAGCAGGCGTCGGAAGAGGACCATGTGCTTCTCCTTCCGCTTGCCAGTCGTCGTCGGAGTCCCCGACGGGTGGAACGTGATAGGCCAACGCTACCGTCCGACGAAAACTTCCCGTGCGGCAACGTCGGGAAACACGTTAGCCGGTCGCACCGACGGCGCGCACCGCCTCCAGCGCCAGCGACACCGCGGCCTCGACCGCGGCCGCCCGGATGCCGGCCCGGTCCCCGGTCAGGTGCAGCTCGGCGGCCCGGGCGCCGTCCGGTCCGGCCAGCCCGACGTAGACCAGCCCGACCGGCTTGTCCTCCTGCCGGTCGGGGCCGGCGACCCCGGTGGTGCTCACCGCCCAGTCGGTGCCGAGCAGCGCACGCACCCCCTGCGCCATGGCCGTGGCGCAGGCCGCGGAGACCACGCCGTGCTCCTCCACGAGCGACTCCGGGACCCCGAGCACCGCGACCTTGACCGCGGTGGCGTAGGACACCACCCCGCCGACGAAGGTCGCGCTGGCCCCCGGTGTCGCCGACAGGGTCTGGGCGACCGCCCCGCCGGTCAGGGACTCGGCGGAGGAGACGGTCTGCCCGCGGAGGAGCAGCTCCGCGTGCAGCTGCGCACCGAGGTCCATGGCAGCAGCGTAGGACACCGTTTGGCGTGGTCTGCCCCGGTACGGTGGCGGGCATGCCGCTGCCGATCGAGGACTACGCCGTCGTGGGCGACACCGGCACCGCGGCCCTGATCGGCCGGGACGGCTCGGTCGACTGGCTGTGCCTGCCGCGCTTCGACTCCCCCGCCTGCTTCGCCGCCCTGCTCGGCGACGAGCAGAACGGCCGCTGGCTGATCGGACCCGCCGGCGAGGCGGAGACCAGCCGCCGCTACGTCGGGCACACGGCCGTGCTGGAGACGACGTACACCACCGACACCGGCACCGTGCGGGTCCTCGACGTGATGCCGATCGGCGACCGCCGGGCCGACCTGGTCCGCCGGGTCACCGGCGTGGAGGGCACCGTGCGGATGCGGCACGAGTGGGTGGTGCGCTTCGGCTACGGCCGGATCCGCCCGTGGGTGCACCGGGCCGACAACCACGGCACCGAGGTCATCACGGCCGTGGCCGGTCCCGACCGGATCATCCTGCGCGCCGACCGGCTGCCGCACTCGGTCGACCACGTGCACGCCGACGAGTTCGACGTGCACGCCGGCGAGGAGCTGCAGTTCACCTGCACGTGGGTGCCCTCCCACCACCCGATGCCGGAGCCGCTGGCGCTCGAGGGCCGGCTCGAGGACACCGCCGACGCCTACGAGGACTGGGCCGACCGGTGCAGCTACACCGGCCCGCACCGGGAGGCCGTGCTGCGGTCCCTGCTCACCCTGCGCCTGCTCACCCACGGCGGCACCGGGGGCATCGTGGCTGCGCCCACCACGTCGCTGCCCGAGGACTTCGGCGGCGAGCGCAACTGGGACTACCGCTTCTGCTGGCTGCGTGACGCGGCGCTCACGCTGGAGGCGTTCCTGGCCTCGGGCTACGAGCACGAGGCCCGGCTGTGGCGCGACTGGCTGCTGCGCGCCGTGGCCGGCGACCCCGCCGACCTGCAGGTGATGTACGCCGTCGACGGCGGCCGCGAGCTCCCCGAGCGCGAGCTCGACCACCTCGCCGGCTACGCCGGCTCCCGCCCGGTCCGGGTCGGCAACGGCGCGGTCGGCCAGCGGCAGACCGACGTGCTCGGCGAGGTGATGGCCGCGCTCGAGGCGGCCCGCGAGATCGGCCTCGCCGAGGACGACGACTCCTGGGCCCTGCAGCGCGCCCTGGTCGACGAGCTGGCCGAGACCTGGGAGGAGCCCGACCACGGCCTGTGGGAGATCCGCGGTCCGCAGCAGCGTTTCACCCACTCCCGGGTGATGGTGTGGGCCGCCTTCGACCGTGCGGTCCGGGCGGTCGAGAAGCACGGCCTGCCCGGCTCGGTCGACCGCTGGCGCGCCCTGCGCGACGAGGTCCGCGCGGAGATCCTGGAGAAGGGCTACGACCCCGAGCGCAACACGTTCACCCAGCACTACGACACCACGGCGGTCGACGCCTCGCTGCTGGTGCTGCCGACCGTGGGGTTCGTCGAGGGCGACGACCCGCGCATGCTCGGCACCATCGCCGCGGTGGAGGAGGACCTGATGGAGCACGGCTTCCTGCTCCGCTACCGCACCGAGACCGGGGTCGACGGCCTGCGCGGCGACGAGCACCCGTTCCTCGCCTGCTCGTTCTGGCTGGTCTCGGCGTACGCCCTGGCCGGACGGGTCGACGACGCCCGCGCGCTGATGGAGCGGCTGCTGACCGTGCCCAACGACGTCGGGCTGCTGCCGGAGGAGTACGACCCGGTCGAGAAGCGCTTCGTCGGCAACTTCCCGCAGGCGTTCTCCCACCTCACCCTGGTGGGTGCGGCCATCCAGCTCGAACGGGCCGCCACCGCCTCGCAGCGGTGACGGCCCGTCCGTGGTCGTGCCGGGTCAGCCCTACTTGCCGGGCTGCACCGTGAACGTGACGTCCTGGCTGCCCGCCGGCGCCGAGCCGCCGTCGTAGGTCACCGACAGGGTGACCTCACCCGGCTCGTCGAAGGTGCCGAGCGGGATGCGCACCTCGCCGTCGTGCGGGGTCAGCGCACCGAGCAGCCGGTCGCCCTCGCGCACGACGACCAGCCCGTCGTCCACGACGCTCCCGTCGGGGCTGGTCACCTCGACGTGCACGGTCGGGCGGGTCTTGCCGGCCACGACCTTGGTCGGGGTGACCGAGACCGCGAGCGCGGAGCTGACCAGGTCGAGCCCGACCAGCACCGGGTCGTGGTCGGAGGACCGGTAGGCGTCGGGCGCGTAGATCGCGTCGACGGCGGCCGGCTTGAACGACGTGTCGTAGTCGAGGACGTCGGGCTCGTCGGAGTTGATGTGCCACTCCGCGGTGCCGGTGACCTGGCTCGACAGCGAGGCGTTGGCGAGCCCGTGGTCGAGGTAGCCGACCTGGCCGTCGAAGACGTAGCCGTAGGCACGCTCGCCACCGAACCGCTTGACCTGGTCGATGAAGCCGCCGTCCTCGAGGGCGCGGATCGGGTCCTCGTGGTCGTAGGAGTTGAGGTCACCGATGATCAGGTGGTCGGGGTCGTTGCTGCCCGTCGGGTCGCCGGCCAGGTGGTCGACGATCGCCTCGGCGGCAGCGGTCCGGGTGGCGGCGCAGTTGGCCTGGCCGTCCCCGGTGTCGGGGTCGCCGACGTCGGCGCACGACGAGCCCTTCGACTTCAGGTGGTTGACCGAGACGGTGAAGCGCTCGCTGCGCTCACCCGCGGCCGGGACCGTGTCGAAGGTCTGGGTGAGCATGGGGCGGTTCTTGGTGTCGTCGAAGCGCGGGTCCACGCTCGAGTCGAGCACGTCGAAGTCGCCCGCGAGCTGCACGGAGCCGGGCTTGTAGAGGAAGCCGAGCCGGATGGCGTCGGTGCCGACCACGCCGGTGTCGACGTAGTCGTAGGTGCCGGCCCCGGCGACCGCGTTGAGCCCGGCGACCAGGTCGGCGGCGGGCTCGACCCCGGTGGTGTTCTCCATCTCCATCAGCCCGACGACGTCCGCGTCGAGCTCGCCGATCGCGGCGACGATCTTGGCCCGCTGGCGCGTGCGCTCGGTCTCGTCGTTGGCGCCGCGGCAGTCCTGGTCGACGTCCGGACCGCACTGGTTGGTGCCGGCGTCGAGGGTCAGGAAGTAGTTGAGCACGTTGAAGCTCGCCACCTGGATGTCGCCGCCCACGGCGGGTGCGGACTCCGGGCGCGGGTTCTTGCTGGTGTAGTCGCCGTACTCGGTCGGCTGGAGCCGGTAGAGGTCGAAGGCGTCGTCGACGACGCCGGTGATGCCGGTGATGGTGTCACCGCCGCGGAAGCGGTTGGTCAGGCTGAACGGCTCACCGTTGCCCGGGTGCGGGAGGGTCGAGGGGTTCGAGCGGGTGGACCGGTCGTCGATGGTGATGACGCGCCGGGCGTAGTCCGCGGCGAGGGCCTGGGCCTCGGCACCCGGCTCGGTGATGGCCGTCGGGGTGTAGAAGCGGTCCTGGCCGCCCGGCGGCAGGCCGACGAGGACCTCGCCGAACCGGTCGAAGTTGAAGTACTCGCTGATCACCAGCTCGTCGGTGAGCTGGACCTTCATGCCTTCGTAGCGCTCCAGGTCACCGGGAGCGTCGAGGGGGAAGGTCACCTCGGTGGCCTCGACCGGCGTCGCCGCGGGACCGCAGTCGAGCAGCGCGGTGACGTCGGAGAGCTGGGTCTTGCCGCCGAACTCCTCGACGGTGCCCGTCACGCGCACGACGGATCCCTCCGCGGGAGCAGCCTGGCCGGACAGGAACACGAACAGGCCCTCGGACGTCTCCGGGTCGGTGTCGGCGTCGGCCGCCTCCTCCTGCACCCAGATCCCGCCGAGCATGGCCGAGCTGACCACGGCCTCGACGGTCTGCACGCCACCCTGCGCCGGGTCGAACGCGGTGCCCGAGCCCTGGATGTCGTGGATCGGGGTCGCGGCGTCACCGCAGTCCCCGGTCGGCTCCGGGTCGGGATCGGGGTCGGCCGCGCCGCTGTTCACGGGAGTCGGCGCACCGGTCACGAAGTCGGCCCGGTTCTGGTCGGTGTCGGTGCCGGACGACGGCGACCGCTGGGCCGAGGTGCTGTTGGTGAGCGCGGGAGCCGCGGCCGTGCCCTCGAAGGCGTTGGCGGTGCCGTAGCCGACGCGGTCCAGCAGGGTGGTCCCCTGGAGCAGGTCGACGCGCCCGTTCGAGGCAGACATCGCGGCCGTGCCCGTCGCGTCCGGTGCCGGCAGGGCCACGCCGTTGCCCGCTCCCGGCGCCATCTGCACCAGGAAGTGCTTGCCGGCAGGGATCTGCCCGGTCAGGTCGAGTGCGCCACCGGGCCCGCCCGAGGAGCTGAAGTAGGCGACGCTGGTGCCCGCGAGCTGCACCGTCGACGAGGTCGGGTTGAAGATCTCGACGAAGTCGTGGGTGTAAGGCGCGCCGGAGTTGCCGCCGCCGCCGTACACCTCGCTGATGACGAGGCCGGTGCCGGCGGGGTTCGCCGCGGCGAGGGGGCTGAGCGCCAGGGTGCCGGCGGCGAGTGCGCCCAGGGTGAGGGCGGTGAGTGCACGCGTGTGGGCGCGCGAAGGCTTGGCCACGGGGGATCCTCCCGAGATAGGTGACCGGCACACCCTATGCGGGTATCGGGGCCACCGGGAGGTCCGGAAAGTAACGAGTTGGCGAAGCCCGGACGTCAGGCCCGGCGGGCGGTCCGGTGCTGGGCGCGCGCGTCGCGGAAGAACTCGTAGCCCGACCACATCGTCATCGCGACCGCGGCCGCCATCAGCACCGCCGCGACGTACCAGACCACCTGGCCGGGAACCTCGAGCCAGCCGTCCACGAGCAGCAGCGGCAGGATGAACAGACCCAGCGCGACGGTCTGCAGCACGGTCTTGACCTTGCCGCTGCGGTTGGCCGCGAGCACCACGTGCTTCATGATCGACAGCCGCAGCAGCGTGACGCTCCACTCGCGCAGCAGCACGATGACGGTCACCCACCACCACAGGTCACCGATGATGGAGAGCCCGACGAACGCCATCCCGGTGAGCGCCTTGTCGGCGATCGGGTCGGCGATCTTGCCGAAGTTGGTCACCAGGTTGTGCTTGCGGGCGATGTCGCCGTCGATCTTGTCGGTGATCATGGCGGCCGCGAACAGCGCGAAGGCGACGGTGCGCCAGAGCACCGACTGGCCGTCGTCGACGAGCAGCGCCCACGCGAAGAACGGCACCATCACGATGCGCAGCGTGGTGAGCGCGTTGGGGACGTTCCAGTTGCTGACCGTCGGCTGCTCGGTCGTCTCGGACTGGCTCACGCGGCGCTCCCTTCGGCGCGGGCCACCAGGTCCACGCCGTCCGACCCGGTGACCACGGCGGCCACCAGGTCACCC
Organism: uncultured Actinomycetota bacterium; assembly: GCA_963698315.1. Lineage (GTDB taxonomy): Bacteria > Actinomycetota > Actinomycetes > Propionibacteriales > Nocardioidaceae > Nocardioides_B. The sequence goes on along the minus strand of CAVOQH010000006.1, from coordinate 381,158 downwards.
ACCCGCACTCCGGCGGGGACGTCGGTCAGCGTGGTGGTGCCGTCGACCTCGGGACCCTGGTGGGCGGCCCGGCCGACCACCCCATCCTCCTCCAAGCTCTCCACGAGCACCACGACCCGCTCGCCGAAACGTTCCTCGGCGCGCTGCGCGGTGAGCTCCTCGACCAGGCGGTTGACGTGCTCGGTGCGGTCGCGGATCTCGTCCTCGTCGAGCTTGCCGTCGTACGACGCGGCCTCGGTGCCGTCCTCGTCGGAGTAGCCGAAGACGCCGACCACGTCGAGACGGCCCGCCTCGAGGAAGTCGCACAGGGTCTGCAGGTCCTCCTCGGTCTCGCCGGGGAACCCGACGATCACGTTGGACCGGACCCCGGCCAGCGGCGCCTGCGCGCGGATCTGCTCGAGCAGCGCCAGGAAGCTGTCGGGGTCGCCGAAGCGGCGCATCCGGCGGAGCACACCGGCGGAGGCGTGCTGGAAGGACAGGTCGAAGTACGGCGCGACGCCCGGCGTCCCGGCGATCGCGGAGACCAGGCCGGGGCGCGTCTCGGCCGGCTGGAGGTAGGACACCCGCACCCGCTCGACGCCGTCGACGGCGGCCAGCTCGGGCAGCAGCGTCTCGAGCAGACGCAGGTCGCCGAGGTCCTTGCCGTAGGACGTGGAGTTCTCGCTGACCAGGAACAGCTCCTTGACGCCCTGCTCGCCCAGCCAGCGGGCCTCCCCCAGCACGTCGCTGGGACGCCGGGAGACGAAGGAGCCGCGGAACGACGGGATCGCGCAGAACGAGCAGCGGCGGTCGCAGCCGCTGGCCAGCTTGAGCGGGGCCATCGGGCCGCCGTCGAGCCGACGGCGCACCGCGCGCGGGCCCGACTCGGGGGCCAGGTCGCCGGGCAGGTCGGGCGCCGCGATCGTGTGGCCGGGCACGACGACGCTGCTCGCGTCGCGGGCGGCCGGGGAGATCGGCAGCAGCCTGCGGCGGTCCTGCGGCGTGTGCGGGTGGTGCTGCTCGCCGTCGAGGATCGAGCGCAGCTTGGCCGCGATGTCGGGGTAGTCGTCGAAGCCGAGGACGGCGTCGGCCTCGGGCAGCGACTCGGCGAGGTCCTTGCCGTAGCGCTCGGCCAGGCAGCCCACCGCGACGACGGCCTGGGTGGTGCCGGACGCCTTCAGGTCCGAGGCCTCCAGCAGGGTGTCGACCGAGTCCTTCTTGGCCGCCTCGACGAAGCCGCAGGTGTTGACCACCACCGTGTCGGCGTCGGCGGCGTCGTCGACGAGGCGGAAGCCGCCGAGCTCGAGCCGGCCGGCGAGCTCCTCGGAGTCGACCTCGTTGCGGGCGCACCCGAGGGTGACCAGCGCGACGGTGCCGTGGGACGGGGCGAGGGAGGTGTCTGCAGAGGTAGTCATGACCGTGATCGAGTATGACGTGGCGGACCCCGCCGGCGCGAACTCAGGCGGGGCCGAGGCGCCCGCGCGGGTCAGCGCGCGGTGCGCGTGAAGGTGCGCCGGCCGGGCTCGCCGAGCTCGCCGACGGGGCCCCGGTCCTTGCCCCGGACCTGCACCTCGATGGCCCCGGCGTTGCGGGCCTGGACCCGCACCGGCGGGTGCACCTTGAGGGACTTGCGCTCCCCGATCACCAGCGGTCCGGCGAAGACGACCTGGCCCTCACCGTCGCGGACCACGACCCGGGAGCCGGCCTGGGTGGCGACCAGCGTCACCGGGAGGCGCCTCCCGGGCGCGTTCGCGGCCATGCCGCCCCCGGAGCCCGGGAACTCACGGTCGACGCCGGCGGACCCGTTGAGCACGGGGGTCGGGCTCGGCAGCAGGCTCTCGTCGGGGCCCGGGGTCTCGGTGGCGAACAGCCGCACCACGCCCCACACCAGCACCAGGCTGAGCACCACCCCGACCAGCAGCGCCCAGTTGGGGCCGCCGCCGACGGTGCTGCGCATGCTGCCGGTCATCCCGGTCGCGAGCTCCGCCTCGAAGACGCGGCGGGCGTTGATCGGGGCGGTGGCGTAGCGGTTGTCGAAGCGCTCGAGCAGCGGTGCCGGGTCCTGGCCCAGCACACGGGCCAGCGTGCGGAGGTGTCCGCGGGCGTAGAAGTCACCGCCGCAGGGCGCGAAGTCGTCGACCTCGATCGACTCGATGACGTGCGGCCGGATGCGCGTGCGCTCGGCCAGCTCGTCGACGCTGAGCCCGACCCGGGTGCGGGCCGCGGCCAGCTCGGGACCGATGACCGGGTCGGCGGCCGGCTCGGCGGCGAGGTCGTCGATGACCAGCGGCTCGACCGGGTCGCCCAGGCGGGAGATCGGCCGGACCGTGCCCTCGACGAGCGACACCGCCGGGACCCGCTCGAAGACCAGGTCGACGCTGCCGGGGCGGCGCAGCTCGCGCGACTCGGGCAGCCCGCGCTTGCTCTCCACCGCGTCCTCGTGCAGGGCGGTGGCACCGAGCGTGGTGGCGGGTGCGTCGCGGGTGACCTCGGCGCGCAGGCCGCGGCGGGTGTCGCGCAGCGGTACGGCGAGCGCCGCCGGCGCCAGCGGTGCTCCCGCGGGCTCGGTGTCGAGCGCCGGCTCTCCCCCGTCCACGTCGTGGCTGCGGCCCTTGGCGACGCGGGAGACGATCGTGCCGAGACTGCCGACCAGGCTGCGCCGTGGTGCGCGCGGCTCCTCGTCGCCGGTGCCGTCGTCGAGGGTGACGACGGGCGGCTCGACGGGCTCGTCGACCGCGGTGGGCTCGACCAGCACGGCGGGCTCGTCGGCCGGGGTCTCCACGGCCTCGTCGGCGTCGAGCGGCTGCGCGGGCGCGGCCTCCTCGGCCGGTGTCGGCAACAGCAGCTCGACGGTGGCGCGCCCGTGGGCGAGCGCGGCCAGGTCGTCGGCGAGCCCCGCGTGGGTGCCGGTGGTGCGGGTGGTGAGGCCCAGCGGCACGGCCAGCGGGGCGCCGTACATCTTCTGGTTGAGGCGGGCGCTGCGCCGGCCCTGCGTCTCGAGGCCGTCGAGCGCACGCTCGAGGCTGTGCGGGCGGAAGACCAGGCGGCCGTCGCGGAACAGGCCGCGGCGCGGCTGGACCTCGACGGCGGCGACGGCGTCCCAGGGCAGGCCGCGCCACTGCGCGCCGAGCCGGATCCGGACGCCGAGCTCGTCGGCGACGACGAGCGGGGTGCGCGCGTCGAGCAGCCCGGACAGGTGGAAGCCCGCCAGCAGCGCGATCACCGCGCACAGCGCCCAGTCGAGCGGCGAGCCGCCCTGGACGGCGCGCCACAGGTAGGCGATGGCCACCGCCGAGGCGGCCGCCCCCACCGCGGCGGCGAGACCGGCGTTGCGGCGTACGACGACGGACCTCGGGGCGAGGGCGGTCGTGTCACGGGTCGGGTCGAGGTCGGTCGGCTCCTCGGGACGTCCTTCTGGGCGTCCCTCGTGTGCCTCGTGGTGCATGGCGCTCACAGGTTTCCCCTCACTGCTCACCCTGAAGGGTCGCGATCACGGCGTCGAGGTCGTCGGGCTTGATCAGCACGTCGCGTGCCTTGGAGCCCTCGCTGGGGCCGACGACGCCGCGGCTCTCCAGGATGTCCATCAGTCGTCCGGCCTTGGCGAACCCGACGCGCAGCTTGCGCTGCAGCATCGAGGTCGAGCCGAACTGGGTCGACACGACCAGCTCGACGGCCTGCACCACGAGCTCGAGGTCGTCGCCGATGTCGTCGTCGAGGTCGCGCTTGGACTGCGCCGGAGCGGTGACGTCCTCGCGGTACGTCGGCTGGAGCTGCTCCTTGCAGTGCTGGACCACGTGGTGGATCTCGGCCTCGGTGACCCACGAGCCCTGCACGCGGACCGCCTTGCCGGCGCCCATCGGCAGGAACAGCCCGTCACCCTGCCCGACCAGCTTCTCCGCGCCCGGCTGGTCGAGGATGACCCGGCTGTCGGCCAGCGACGAGGTGGCGAACGCGAGCCGCGACGGCACGTTGGCCTTGATCAGACCGGTGACGACGTCGACCGAGGGTCGCTGGGTCGCGAGCACCAGGTGGATGCCGGCGGCCCGGGCGAGCTGGGTGATCCGGACGACGGCGTCCTCCACGTCGCGCGGGGCCACCATCATCAGGTCGGCGAGCTCGTCGACGACCACCAGCAGGTAGGGGTACGGCGCGAGCACGCGCTCGCTGCCCGGCGGCACCTGCACCTTGCCGGCGCGGACGGCCTTGTTGAAGTCGTCGACGTGGCGGAAGCCGAACGCGGCGAGGTCGTCGTAGCGCATGTCCATCTCGCGGACCACCCACTGGAGGGCCTCGGCGGCCTTCTTGGGGCTGGTGATGATCGGCGTGATGAGGTGCGGGACGCCCTCGTAGACGTTGAGCTCCACCCGCTTGGGGTCGACCAGGATCATCCGCACCTCGTCGGGCGTGGACCGCATCAGCAGCGAGGTGATCATCGAGTTGACGAAGCTGGACTTACCGGAGCCGGTGGCACCCGCGACCAGGAGGTGCGGCATCTTCGCCAGGTTGGCGACCACGAAGCCGCCCTCGACGTCCTTGCCGAGCCCGACCACCATCGGGTGGTGGTCGTTGCGGGCGATCGGCGAGCGGAGCACGTCGCCGAGGGAGACGATCTCCTTGTCGGTGTTGGGGATCTCGATGCCGATGGCCGACTTGCCGGGGATCGGCGAGAGGATGCGCACGTCGGCCGAGGCGACGGCGTACGCGATGTTCTTGCCGAGCGCGGTGACCTTCTCCACCTTCACCGCGGGGCCGAGCTCGACCTCGTAGCGGGTGACGGTCGGACCGCGCATGTAGCCGGTGACCTGGGCGTCGATGTCGAACTGCTCGAGCACCTCGGTGAGCCGGCCGACCACGTCGTCGGACGCCTTGGAACGCGCCTTGTGCGGGCTGCCGGGCTTGAGCATCTCGTTGCCGGGCAGTGCGTAGGTGATGTCGCCGGACAGGGCGAGCTGCTCGACGCGGGCCGGGAGCGGCGTGTGCGGCGGCGCCTCGACCTTCTCCTCCGCGCCGGCGGCGGGCTCGGCCGGCTCGTCGGGGGTCGCGGCAGCGGGCTTCTTCTTCCGGCCCAGCAGCGCGCGCTCCTCCAGCACCGGGGTGTCGTACGGCGCGTCGCCGAGGTCGGGGTCGACGTCGTCCTCGGCCATCGAGCCGACCCGGCGGCGTGGGCGGCTGCGCTTGAGCGGGGCGGTGTCCTCGGTCGGGGACGCCTCCTCCTGCTCCTCCGGCACGCGGCCGAGCATCCGGTCGCGGAGCTCCGCGAGCCGCTCGGGCACCTGGTAGAGCGGGGTGGCGGTGATGACGAGGACGCCGAACATCGCCAGCAGGGTGAGCAGCGGGACCACCACGAGGGTGCTGCGCAGCAGGTCGACGAAGAGCGAGGCGATCACGAAGCCGATGGCGCCGCCGGCCTGCTGGAGCGCGTCGATGTCGCCGCGGGCGGGCTCGGGCATCCCGTTGCCGATGTGGATCAGGCCGAGCACGCCGCACAGCAGCGCGGCCCAGCCGATCAGCTGGCGGCCGATCGGGCCGTTGGTCTCGGGGTCGCGGAGGTTGCGCCACGCGACGAAGCAGAGCAGCAGCGGCACGAACCAGCCGACCAGGCCGACCGAGCCGTTGACCACCGTGCGGGTGAAGTCACCCACGCTGCCGGGCAGCTGCCACCACACGGCGGCGGCGACCACGACGGCCAGCCCGATGAGGAACAGGCCGGCCCCGTCGCGCCGGTGCTCCGGCTCGAGCTCGCGCGCGGTGTGCCCGACCTTGCGCACGCCGGCGCCGATCAGGTGCGCGAGGCCCAGCCAGACGGCGGCCAGGCCGCGGCCCAGCCCGCCGAAGAGCGTGGCAATGGGGCCGGTGCCGTTCCGCACGGCTCGCGGCGCTGGACGGGTCGACTTCGACCGTCCCTTCGACGCGGACGTGCTGCGGGACCGGCTACCGGACGACCGGGTCTTCGAAGAGCTCGAACGAGACGTCTTGCTCTTCGACGACGCCGGTGGGGAAGACGTACGGGTCGCCATGGTCACAAATCTAGGCGATCGTCACTCCCGTCCCACGCTTCACACGCCGGGGCGGCGCGTGGCGTCTCCGGGCACCGCTTCCTCGGGCGCCCCGTCACGCGCGCCCCGTCGGGCTCCCAGCGCAGCAGGTCCCCGGGCTGGCACTCGAGCACCTCGCAGATCGCGGCGAGGGTCGTGAAGCGGACCGCCTTGGCGCGGCCGTTCTTGAGCACGGCCAGGTTGGCCGGCGTGATGCCCACCCGTTCGGCGAGGGTCCCCACGGCCATCTTGCGCCTGGCCAGCATCACGTCGACGTCGACGACGATCGGCATCAGATCACCTCGTCGAGCTCGGCCTGCAGGCTGCTCGCCTCGGCGTCACGGGCGACGGCCTGGGCGAGCAGCGTCCGCATCACGAGGACGACCAGGGCGATCCCGGCGACGAGCCCGCCCGCCCCACCGATCAGGAGCACCACGCCCGGCGCGACGGCCTCGCCGGGCGCGAGCAGCACCCCGAGTCCGAAGAGCAGCAGGGAGGCGACCGTGACCGCGCCGATCACCACGTCGACGTACCGGAAGGCGGCGTGCGAGAACACCGTGCCCCGCCGCACCATCGTCAGCAGGCGCCAGACGCACACCATGACGACCTGGACGGTCACGATGCCGAGCACCACGATGACGATGAGCGGCGTGCGGAGGTCGAGCACCTCGGGGTCGGCCCCTCTCATGTCGATCGCCAGCAGCGGCACCATCACGGTCTGCACGAAGAGCGAGCCCACGAGCCCTCCGGCGATGACCAGACGGAGCGCGAGGATGGTCAACCTGCTCATGGGCTGTCTCCTATCTATCGAGTAACGATAGGAATCTATCGAGGAGTGGCAGGTCTGGCAAGACCCCTTCACCGAGCCGCCCAACCGCGCCCGCGTCCAGGTGTCGCCTCAGCCTCAGCACACAGACGTTCGAAAACTGTCGGTGGTCGCTGGTTGAGTGTCGACATGACGCACTCCCCCGACCTCGCAGCCGCCGGCCCCGCCGGGCTGGTCGCGAGCGCGCGGGAGTCGATGGCCGCCCTGGCCGAGACGCTGTGGGCGGCGGCCCGTCCTGAGGACCTGCTGGACGTGACCGTCGAGCTGGAGCGGCTCCGGTCGCTGGTGGCCGCGGTGGAGGCCCAGGTGGCGGCCGAGGTCGAGGCCACCGAGGCCGCCAAGACGGCCGGGTGGGTGTCGCCGGGTGACTACCTCACCGCGGTGTCGGGCGGCCGGCGCGGGCACGGGCAGCGGCTGCTGCGCACCGCCCGGGGGCTGTGCGGTGATCCGTACGGCGACGCTGCTCGCGCTGACCGCCGGGGACGTGTCGCCGGAGCACGCCGAGGTGATCGTGGCGGTGATCGACCGGCTGCCGGTCGACCCGTCGCTCCGGGACGAGGCGGAGCGGGTGCTGCTCGACCAGGCCGCCTCGTTGAACGCCTCCGAGCTGCGCAAGGCCGGCGACCACCTGCTCGAGGTGCTCGACCCCGACGGGACCGCCCGCGCCGAGGAGGCCGCGCTCGACCGGCTGGAGCGGTCGGCGCACCTGGGCCGGTTCCTCACCATCGCCGACGACGGCCTCGGCGGCGTCCGGGTCCGCGGCCGGGGCACGGTCGAGGACGCCGCGATCATCAAGACCGCCCTGCACGCGCTGGCCGCACCGCTGCCGGGCACCGACCCGGACTGCGGCGAGGCCGGCCGCGACACCCGCGACCACGGCGCCCGCACCTGGGACGCCCTCGTCGGAGACCTGCCTGAAGGCCCAGGAGGCCGAGGGGCTGCTGCCCGAGCAGCACGGCGCCAAGCCCCGGCTCACCGTCACCGTGACCCTCGACCAGCTCCGCGAGGGGCTCGGGGCCGCGACCCTCGACACCGGCGACGACCTCTCGATCACCGCCGTCCGGCGGCTGGCCTGCGACGCCGAGGTGATCCCGGCCGTGCTCGGCTCCCTCGGCGAAGTGCTCGACGTCGGCCGCACCCAACGCCTGGTCACCGCCGCGATCTGGAAAGCCCTCGTGCTCCGCGACCAGCACTGCCGCTTCCCCGGCTGCAAGCGCCAACCGCTCGCCTGCGACGCCCACCACCTTCAGCACTGGGCCGACGGCGGCGACACCTCACTCGACAACCTGGTGCTGCTCTGCCGGGCGCACCACACGCTCCTGCACGCGACACCCTGGGAGGTCCGGCTCAACCCGCTCGACCGCAGGCCGGAGTTCCGAACCGACCAGGCCGCAGGCAGTGGTCTCGACAAGCTCGACCACCCGGGGCGGCTCGACCACCCGAGACCGACGGTGGCTGGATCCGCGAGATCCCGGCGCGCTGCTGACGTCCCGGCGCCGGTCAGACCAGCGAGCCCAGCCAGGGCACGGCCAGGAAGACCGTCGGCAGCGCGACCACGGCGACCGCGGCGGCGTAGAGCGTCGCCGCGAGCGCGCGGTGCGGGTCGGGGTCGGTGAGCAGGTCGACCCGCGCCACGAGCCCCGCTCCCCCGTCGGCGCCACCGCCGCCCGCTGCCAGGCCGGCCGGCGGCGTGGTCGCGTCGACCAGGGCGGCCAGGGCGCGGACCACGGGTGCCGGGCCGAGCCGGCGCCGGGCGGCCCGGTCGGCGAGCACCTCGACGAGCAGCCGCACCTCGCCGAGCGCGGGACGGCTGGTCACCAGCCGCGGGTAGGCGGTGTGCAGCACGGTGAAGGCCTCGACGACCAGGTCGTGCCGGGCCCGCAGGTGCGCCCGTTCGTGCGCGAGCACCGCGGCGAGCTCCGGAGCGTCGAGCCGGGCCCGGGCGCCGGAGCTGACCACGACGCGCGAGCCGGTCAGCGCGGGCACGCAGTAGACCATCGGAGCCTCGTGGTCGAGCACCCGCACGCCCGCGTCGTCGGCGGCGAGCAGGTCGACCAGGTCGCGGTGCCGGCGGCGGGTCGCCCGCAGCCGGGTGCCGACGCGGTGCCCGCTGAGCAGCAGCCGCGCGAGCACGGTCAGCGTGAGCACCAGCGCCGCGGCGACCACGGCCGGGTGCTGGGCGGGCACGGTCGCCAGCGACAGACCCGCGCCCAGCGCGGCCAGCACGGCCGCGAGGGCGACCGCCTGCCACAGCACCAGCGCGGCGCGCGGGGCGCGGCGCACGGCCGGCGCGCGAGCGAGCAGCGCCGGCACCGGGGCGGCCAGCACCGCGGCGAGCAGCACCAGCGCGAGCGGGGTCACGGCCGGTCGAGCGCCTCCAGCGCCTCGCGCAGCGCCCGGCGCTCCTCGTCGCTGGCCTCGTCGACGAACGCGACCAGGGCGGTACGGCGGTCGCCGGTCGCGAACTCGTCGAGCGCCTCCCGCATCAGCCCGGCGGTCATCGCGCTGCGCGAGTCGGCCGCGCGGTAGTGGTAGGCCCGCCCGTCACGCTGCTGCTCCACCAGCCCCTTGCCGGCCATCCGCTGCATCACCGTCATCACGGTCGTGTAGGCGATGTCGCGGCGCTCGGCCAGCGCCTCGTGCACCTCGCGCACCGTCCACCAGCCGTCGGGCGCGCCCGCGGGCGCACCGGACCAGAGCTGGTCCATGACCGCGCGTTCGAGCTCGCCCATCCGGGACTTCGGTGCCATGGGACCTGAGTCTAAAGACCCTGTCGGCAAAGTACTACACGTCGTAGTATCTACTACGCTGTGTAGTAGTTCCGTCCCTGTCGGTGAAACCCAGGAGCTCACGTGGACCCGCTCGACATCGCCCGATGGCAGTTCGGCATCGTCACCGTCTACCACTTCCTCTTCGTCCCGGTCACGATCGGCCTCTCCGCGCTGGTCGCGGGGCTGGAGACCGCGTGGGTGCGCACGGGCGAAGGAGAAGTACCTCCGGCTGACGAAGTTCTTCGGCAAGCTCTTCCTGATCAACTTCGCGATCGGCGTGGTCACCGGGATCGTGCAGGAGTTCCAGTTCGGGATGAACTGGAGCGACTACTCGCGGTTCGTCGGCGACATCTTCGGCGCCCCGCTGGCGATCGAGGGGCTGCTGGCGTTCTTCCTGGAGTCGACGTTCCTGGGCCTGTGGATCTTCGGGTGGGACCGGCTCCCCCGCGGCCTGCACGCCGCCTGCATGTGGCTGGTGCACATCGGCACGCTGCTCTCGGCGTACTTCATCCTCGCCGCCAACTCCTGGATGCAGAACCCGGTCGGCTACGCCTACAACCCCGACACCGGCCGCGCCGAGCTCAACGACTTCTGGGCGGTGCTGTTCAACAAGGTCCAGCTGGTGACCTTCCCGCACACGGTCACCGCCTGCTACATGACCGGCGGCGCGTTCATGCTCGGCATCGCGTTCTTCCTGCTGCGGCGGCGCAGCACCCCGGACGCCGACCGGCCGATGTACCGCACCGCCGTCCGGCTCGGCGCCGTGGTCACCCTGCTGGGCGGGCTCGGCGTCGCGATCTCCGGCGACGTGCAGGGCAAGATCATGACCGAGGTCCAGCCGATGAAGATGGCGGCCGCGGAGGGGCTCTACGAGACCGAGGCGCCGGCCGGCTTCTCGGTCTTCACCGTCGGGTCGCTCGACGGCAGCGAGGAGAAGTTCTCGATCAAGATCCCCGGCCTGCTGTCCTTCCTGGGCACCGGGAGCTTCGACGGCGAGGTCCAGGGCATCAACCAGCTCCGCGAGCAGTACCGCGAGACCTACGGCCAGGACCCGGGCAGGACCTACTACTCCGCCGGCGACTACACCCCGGTCATCCCGGTGACCTACTGGGCCTTCCGGCTGATGATCGGCCTCGGCGGGCTGGCCGCCCTGGGTGCGCTGGCCGTGCTGTGGGGCACCCGCCGCGGACGCGCGCCGACCGGGCGCGGCTGGCTGTGGCTGGCGATCGCCCTGCCGCTGCTGCCGGTCGCCGCCAACTCGTTCGGCTGGATCTTCACCGAGATGGGCCGCCAGCCCTGGGCGGTGTTCGGGCTGATGACCACGGCCTCGGCCGTCTCCCCGGGAGTCAGCGCCGGCGAGGTGCTCACCTCGCTGATCACCTTCACCCTGCTGTACGGCGTCCTGGCCGTCATCGAGATCGGCCTGCTCCTGCACTACATCAAGCGCGGGGCCGACCCGTTCGAGGAGCCACCGAACCCCAAGCTCGGCGAGCCCGGCGACCAGCCCCTCGCCTACGCCTACTGACCCACGACCGAGCGACAGAGAGACACCGTCATGGAACTGACCACCGTCTGGTTCGGCCTCATCGCCGTGCTCTGGATCGGCTACTTCTGCCTCGAGGGGTTCGACTTCGGCGTCGGGATGCTGCTGCCCGTGCTGGGCAGGAACGACACCGAGCGGCGCGTCCTGATCAACACGATCGGCCCGGTGTGGGACGGCAACGAGGTCTGGGTGCTCGTGGCCGGCGGCGCGACGTTCGCCGCCTTCCCGGAGTGGTACGCCACCTTGTTCAGCGGGTTCTACCTGCCGCTGCTGCTGATCCTCGTCGCGCTGATCGTGCGCGGCCTCGCCTTCGAGTACCGCGCCAAGCGCGACGACGCCCGCTGGCGGGCGCGCTGGGACGCCGCCATCATCGTCGGCTCGACCGTGCCGGCGCTGCTGTGGGGCGTGGCCTTCGCCAACATCCTGCGCGGCGTCCCGATCGACGCCGACAAGGAGTACGTCGGCGGCTTCTTCAACCTGCTCTCGCCGTACGCCCTGCTCGGCGGGCTCACCACCCTGCTGCTGTTCCTGACCCACGGCGCGCTGTTCGTCGCGCTCAAGACCGACGGCGACATCCGGCACCGGGCCCGCTCCCTGGCGCTGCGGGTCGGCGTCGCCGCGGCCGTGGCCGCCGTGGCGTTCCTGCTGTGGACCCAGGTGCACACCGGCGACGCGGCGTCGCTGGTGCTGTTCGTGCTCGCCGCGGCCGCCCTGGTCGGCGGCCTGGCCGCGGCCGGCCAGGCCCGCGAGGGCTGGGCGTTCCTGGGCACCTTCGTCGCGATCGCGCTGGCGGTGGCCGGCATGTTCGCCGCGCTCTTCCCCGACGTGATGCCGTCCTCGCTCGACCCGGCCTGGTCGCTGACCACCACCAACGCGTCGGCGACCGACTACACGCTGACCGTGATGACCTGGGTCGCGGTGGTCTTCACGCCGATCGTGCTGCTCTACCAGGGGTGGACCTACTGGGTGTTCCGCAAGCGGATCAGCACCCACCACATCCCCACCCCGGTGGCGGCCGCCTCGCAGCCCACGTCATGAGCCGACGCCGGGGCCCGGACACGCGGGTCCTCCCCCACCTCCGGCCGGCCCGGGCCGCGCTGGTGGGGGTCGTGCTCGGCAGCGCGGTCGGCGGGCTGCTGCTGGTGGCCCAGGCGTTCGCGCTGGCGAGCCTGGTCACCAACGCGGTGCAGGGCGGCGACCTGCGCGGGCCCGGCCTGGGCGTGCTCGCCGTGTTTGCGCTGCGCGCCGTCACCGGCTGGCTGACCGACCTGTCCGCGGCGACGGCCTCCGGCCGGGTCGGCACCGCGCTGCGCGGCCGGCTGGTCGCCGCGGCGCTGGAGCTCGGAGGCGGTGGCCTCTCCCGGCACCGCACCGGCGAGCTCACCGTGCTGCTCACCCGCGGGGTCGCGGCCGTCGAGCCCTACCTCACCCGCTACCTGCCCGCGCTCGTGCTGGCCGTGGTCCTGCCCCCGGCGACCCTGCTGGCGATGGCCAGCCAGGACGTGCCGGCCGCGCTCACCGCCGCGCTCACGCTCCCGCTGGTGCCCGTCTTCGCGGTGCTCGTGGGTCTGGCCACCCGCGACCGCGCCGACCGGCAGTGGCGGCTGCTGTCGTCGCTGTCCGGGCACTTCCTCGACCTGGTCCGGGGCCTGCCCACGCTGGTCGCCTACGACCGGGCCACCGCGCAGGGCGCCCGGATCCGCGAGGTCACCGAGCGCTACCGGCGCGCCACCGTCGACACCCTGCGGCTGGCCTTCGCGTCCTCGGCCGTCCTGGAGCTGGTGGCCACCTTGTCGGTCGCGCTGGTGGCCGTGCTGGTCGGGCTCCGCCTGGCCACCGGCGGCCTGGACCTCGAGACCGCGCTCGTGGTGCTGCTGCTCGCCCCGGAGGCGTACTGGCCGCTGCGCCGCGTCGGCGCGGAGTTCCACGCCGCGGCCGAGGGCACCGCCACCTTCGAGGCCGCCGACGCGCTGCTCACCGAGGCCCGGGAGGCGCACGACGCCAGACCCGTCACCCGGCTCCGCACCGGCGGCCCCGGCGTCGCGCTCCGCGACGTCACGGTGCGCTACCCCGGCCGGACCGCGTCGGCCCTCGCCGGGCTGAGCCTGCACCTCGCACCGCGAGGGCTGACCGCCGTCACCGGGCCGTCCGGCTGCGGCAAGTCGACGCTGCTCGCGGTGCTGGCCGGACGGCTGGCCCCCGAGGCCGGCGAGGTGCTCGTCGACGGCACCGTCACCGGCGACGCCACCCAGCTGGCCGGACCAGGTGGCCTGGATGCCGCAGCGCCCCTGGCTGATGCCCGCCACCGTGCGCGACAACGTGCGGCTGGGCCGCCCCGACGCCGGGGACGCCGAGGTCTGGGCGGCGCTGGAGCAGGTCCGGCTCGCCCACCACGTCGCGTCGCTGCCCGACGGGCTCGACACCGTGCTCGCCGAGGACGGTGCGTCCTTCAGCGCCGGTGAACGGGCCCGGCTCGCGCTGGCCCGCGTGGTCGTCTCCGACCGGCCCTGGGTGCTGCTCGACGAGCCGACCGCCCACCTCGACGCCGAGACCGAGGCGGTGGTGGCCGACACCCTGGTCCGGCTCGCCGAGGACCGTGCGGTCGTCGTGGTCGCGCACCGGGACTCGCTGGTGGCGCTGGCCGACCACGTGGTGGCGCTGCCCGCCCCCGCACCGGTCGAGCCCCCCGCCGCCCCGCCTGCGTCATACGTTCCGAGGGCCACGACCCCCGGAACGTATGACGTCCCCGGGAGCCGAGCGGACGCGCCGTCGACCGCGGTGGCCGAACCCGACGTACGCCGCCGGCTGCTGCTCGGCATCGTGCTCGGCGCCCTGGCCGGCGCCGCCGGGGTGGCGCTCACCGCCACCGCGGGCTGGCTGATCGTCCGCTCGGCCGAGCACCCGCCGGTGCTGCTGCTGATCGGGGCGATCGTCGGGGTGCGCACCTTCGGCCTGGCCCGCCCGGCCCTGCGCTACGTCGAACGCCTGGTCTCCCACGACGCCGTGCTGCGGCTGCTGGCCGAGCAGCGCGCGGCGGTCTACGACCGGCTCGTGCCGCTGGTGCCCGGGCGGCTCGGACCGCACCGGGGCGACGTGCTGAGCTCGGTCGTCGACGACGTGGACACCGCGCTCGACGGGCACCTGCGGGTGCGCGCCCCGCTGGCCTCCGGCGCCCTGGTGGTCGCCGGCACGGTCGGCTTCGCCGCGCTCGTCGCTCCCGCCGCGGCCGCTCCCGTGGCGGCCGCGGCGCTCGTCGGTGGCGGCGCCGCGCTGCTGCTGTCCTGGCTCTCGGCGCGACGGGCCGAGCGGGCCTTCGTCGCGGCCCGGGGCCGGCTCTCCGCCCGCGTGGCCGCGGTGCTCGACGGCGCCGCCGACCTCGGCGCCTGGCAGGCCGGTGACCGCGCCGCAGCAGCCGTCGTCGCGGCCGGCGGGACCCTCGCCCGGGCCGCGCGCGGTGCCGCGGCCGGCGCCGCGACCGGACGGGCCGTGGCGGTGGTCGCGGCCGGGGCCGGGGTCGTCGCCGTGCTGGAGGCGGGCGCCCCGGCGTACGCCGCCGGCGCCCTCTCCGGCCCGATGCTGGCCCTGCTGGCGCTGCTGCCGCTGGCCCTGCTCGACGTGCTGCTGCCGCTCGCCGACGTCGGGCCGCTCGCCGTCCGGGTGCGGGCCGCACGGCTCCGGCTCGACGCGCTCGCCGGGCTCGAGCCCGCGGTCACCGACCCCGCCGACGCACGGCCCGCGGGTCCGGGCAGCGACGTGCTGCTGGGCGCGGTGGACGCCGGCTGGGGTGACGCCCCGGCGCTGACGGGGGTCGACCTGGACCTGCCCGCGGGCGCCCGCGTCGGCGTGGTGGGCCCGTCCGGGTCGGGCAAGTCCACCCTGGCCGCCCTGATGCTGCGCTTCCTGGACCCGGACGCCGGCACCGTGACCCTCGACGCGACACCGCTGGACCGGCTCGCGCTCGCCGACGTACGCCGCACCGTCGGCCTCGTCGACGACGACCCGCACGTCTTCGCCTCGACGCTGCGCGAGAACCTGCGGCTGGCGCGGCCCGGGGCCACCGACGCCGAGATCCTGGCCGCCCTCGACCGTGCCCGGCTCACGCCCTGGGTGGCCGGCCTGCCCGCCGGGCTCGACACCTTCCTGGGCGACGGCCACACCGGGGTCTCGGGAGGCGAGCGGGCCCGGATCGCCGTCGCCCGGGCGGTCCTGGGCGCCCGCCGGGTGCTGGTGCTCGACGAGCCGACCGCGCACCTCGACACGGCCACGGCGCAGTCGCTCGCCGACGACCTGCTCGGCCGCGACGACGGCCGGTCGGTGCTCTGGATCACCCACGGCCGGGTGGGCCTGGACCGGATGGACCGGGTGCTCGACCTCGGCGAGCGCGACCTGCACAGCGGCCAGCGGGTGCGGTCCGCGTCGTGACGTGCGGCTCGTCGAGCCGCACGCCACCGACCGGTGGGCGGGTCAGGCCTCGACGACGACCGGGATGATCATCGGGCGGCGGCGGTGCCGGTTGGACACCCAGCGCCCGATCACCCGGCGGATGTTCTGCTGCAGCTGGTAGGTGTCGTCGACACCCTCGTTGAGGGCGGCGTTGATCGCGTCGATGACCGGCTGCTTGATGTCCTCGAACACCGCGTCGTCCTCGGCGAAGCCGCGGGCGTGGATCTCCGGACCACCGGCCACCTTGCCGCTGACCGAGTCGACCACCACGATCACCGAGATGAAGCCCTCCTCGCCGAGGATCCGGCGGTCCTTGAGCAGCGTCTCGCTGATGTCGCCGACCGACGAGCCGTCGACGAAGACGTAGCCGCAGTCGACCTTGCCGGCGATGCGGACCTTGCCGTCGACCAGGTCGACGACCACGCCGTCCTCGGCGATCACGATGCCCTTGTCGTGCACGCCGGTCGCCCGGGCCAGCTCGGCGTTGGCCCGCAGGTGGCGGATCTCGCCGTGCACCGGCATCACGTTGCGCGGCTTGACGATGTTGTAGCAGTAGAGCAGCTCGCCGGCCGACGCGTGGCCGGACACGTGCACGAGCGCGTTGCCCTTGTGCACGACGTTGGCGCCGCACCGGGACAGCCCGTTGATGACGCGGTAGACGGCGTTCTCGTTGCCGGGGATCAGCGACGAGGCCAGGACGACGGTGTCGCCCTCCTCGATGTGCACGAAGTTGTGGTTGCGCTGCGCGATCCGCGACAGCGCCGAGAGCGGCTCGCCCTGCGACCCGGTCGAGATGAGCACGGTCCGCTCGGGCGGGTAGTCGGCGAGCTCCTTGGCGTCGACGAGCACCCCCGGCGGCACGGTGAGGTAGCCGAGGTCGCGGGCGACGCCCATGTTGCGCACCATCGAGCGGCCGACGTAGGCCACCTTGCGGCCGTGCGCCACGGCGGTGTCCATCACCTGCTGCACGCGGTGCACGTGGGAGGCGAAGCAGGCCACGATGATCCGCTGGTCCTTGGCCTGGTGGAAGACCCGGTCGAGCACCGGGGTGATGTCCTTCTCCGACGTCGTGAAGCCGGGGACCTCGGCGTTGGTCGAGTCGACCATGAACAGGTCGACGCCCTCCTCGCCGAGCCGGGCGAACGCGCGCAGGTCGGTGATCCGGCCGTCGAGCGGCAGCTGGTCCATCTTGAAGTCGCCGGTGTGCAGCACGGTGCCGGCGCCGGTGCGGATCGCGACCGCGAGGGCGTCGGGGATCGAGTGGTTGACCGCGACGAACTCGCGGTCGAAGGGCCCGAAGCTGATCCGGTCGCCCTCCTTGACCACGTGCTGGGCGGTCTCCTTGAGCCGGTGCTCGCGCAGCTTCGACATCAGCAGCGCGAGGGTCAGCTGGGAGCCGACCAGCGGGATGTCCTGGCGCTCGCGCAGGAGGTACGGCATCGCGCCGATGTGGTCCTCGTGGCCGTGCGTGAGCACGAGGGCCTCGACCTCGTCGAGCCGGTCCCGGATCGACTCGAAGTCGGGCAGGATCAGGTCGACGCCCGGGTGGTGGTCCTCGGGGAACAGCACGCCGCAGTCGACGATCAGCAGGCGCCCGTCGTACTCGAAGACGGTCATGTTGCGCCCGACGTCGCCGAGGCCGCCGAGCGGGGTGACGCGCAGCCCCTTCTTCGGCAGCGGGCCGGGTGCGGACAGCTCGGGGTGCGGACGGCTCATTCAGAACTCATTTCGGGGAGAGGTCCTCCATCAGTCCGGCGCTCTGGAGCACCGTGCGGATCTCGGCGACCAGGTCGTCGCCGGCGGGGACGAGCGGGAGACGGACGTGACGCCCGTCGAGGACGCCGAGCAGCTGCAGGGCTGCCTTGGCGGTCATCGCGCCCTGGGCGCGGTTCATGATCACGTCCACGACCGGGACGAGGGAGCGGTAGGTGGCGAGCGCGGCGTCGAGGTCGCCGCGGTCCACGGCGTCGACCATCGCGGCGTACTCGCGGCCGGCCACGTGACCGACGACGGAGACCACGCCGCTGCCGCCGTGGGTCAGCCAGCCGAGGTTGAGCACGTCGTCGCCGGAGTAGAACGCCAGCCCGGTCTCGGCCATGATCCGCACGCCGCGGCAGAGGTCGCCGACGGCGTCCTTCACCGCGACGACGCGCTCGTGGCCGGCCAGCCGCCGGTAGGTCTCCTCGGCGATCGTGGTGCCGGTGCGGCCGGGGATGTCGTAGAGCATCACCGGCAGGCCGGTCGCGTCGGCGACCGCCTCGAAGTGCGCGGCCAGGCCCTCCTGGGTCGGCTTGTTGTAGTACGGCGTGACGACCAGCGTGCCGTCGGCGCCGAGCTTCTCGGCCTGGACGGCCAGCTCGACGGAGTGGGCGGTGTTGTTGGTGCCGACACCGGCGACCACGGTGGCGCGGTCGCCCACGGCCTCCACGACGGCGCGCAGCAGGCGGCCGTCCTCCTCGGTGGTGGTGGTCGGCGACTCCCCCGTCGTCCCGGAGACGACGAGGCCGTCGTTGCCGTGGTCGACGAGGTGCGCGGCGACACGCGCAGCGGCGTCGAGGTCGAGCTGCCCGTCGGCGTCGAACGGGGTGACCATCGCCGTCAGCACGCGACCGAAGGGACCGGGGGCGAGCGTCATGACCGACAGGCTATCGCTAGCCGGAGCACCCCCCGAATCGGCCGTGGACGCCCACCCGCGCGCGTGGCACCGTGGAGTCAAGGACACACGAGGAGGTGCGGAGCTGTGGAACAGGACGCAACCCCGGTGGCCGGTGACACCTGTCCGGACTGCCACGCCCTGGTGAGCGACCTCGACGCGCACGAGGCCTGGCACTCCCGTCTGGTGGCCGACCTCGCGAAGGCGGTCGAGAAGGAGATCAGGCACGCGGCGACAGCGCGTGGGTGAGGCACCGGACGCGGCCGGTCAGCCGGCGCGCTCGAGCCAGACGAAGTCGTAGCCGTCGTGCGTCTCGCGGCGCACCTCGGTCCACTCCCCCCGGTCGAAGTCGGGGTAGTGGGTGTCGCCCTCGGGCGACTGGTGCACCTCGGTGAGGACCTGCGCGTCGGCCAGCGGCATCGCGTCGCGGTAGACGTGCCCGCCGCCGATCACCATCACGTCGCCGTCGGCGCCCTGCGCGAGAGCGATGCCCTCCTCCACCGAGTGCGCGACGAGCACGCCGTCGGCCGACCAGTCCGGCTGGCGGGTGACCACGACGTTGGTGCGGTAGGGCAGCGGGTGCCCGATGGAGTCGAAGGTCGCCCGCCCCATCAGCACGGTGTTGCCCGTGGTGGTGGCCCGGAAGTGCTTGAGGTCCTCGGGGATGCTCCAGGGGATGTCGCCGCCCAGGCCGATCACGCCGTTGTCGGCCACGGCGGCGACCATGATCACCTTCTTGCGCGGCTCGCTCATACGGCGATGGGGGCCTTGATCCCCGGGTGCGGGTCGTAGCCCTCGAGGCTGATGTGCTCGAGGTCGAAGGCGTCGAGCTCGGTCACCTGTGGGTCGAGCCGCAGGGTCGGCAGCGGCCGCGGGTCGCGGGTGAGCTGGAGCCGGGCCTGGTCGAGGTGGTTGGAGTAGAGGTGCGCGTCGCCGAGCGTGTGCACGAAGTCGCCGACCTCGAGCCCGGTCACCTGGGCCACCATGTGGGTCAGCAGGGCGTAGGAGGCGATGTTGAACGGCACGCCGAGGAAGACGTCGCCCGAGCGCTGGTAGAGCTGGCAGCTGAGCCGGCCGTCGGCGACGTAGAACTGGAACAACGCGTGGCAGGGCGCGAGCGCCATCTGCGGGATGTCGGCGACGTTCCACGCCGAGACGATGTGCCGGCGCGAGTCGGGGTCGCGCCGCAGGTTGTCGACGAGCTGGGCGACCTGGTCGACGTGGGCGCCGCTGGGCGTCGGCCACGAGCGCCACTGGTAGCCGTAGACCGGGCCGAGGTCGCCGTTCTCGTCGGCCCACTCGTCCCAGATCGTCACGCCGCGGTCCTGCAGCCACTTCACGTTGGTGTCGCCGCGCAGGAACCACAGCAGCTCGGCGAAGACCGACCGGGTGTGCACCTTCTTGGTGGTGACCAGCGGGAAGCCCTCGCGCAGGTCGAAGCGCATCTGGTGGCCGAACACGCTCAGCGTGCCGGTGCCGGTGCGGTCGCCCTTCTGGACGCCGTCGTCGAGGATCCGCTGGAGGAGGTCGAGGTACTGCTGCACCCGGTCAAACTACCCGACGCCGGGTGCTCCCGGGCCTCAGCGACTCCGCTTGGACCGGGCCGCCTTGGTCGCGGACGCGACGCCGGTGGTGGAGGTGATGAAGTCGTGGACCGACGGGTTGTTGACCTCGCCGTACACGCCGGGGAACGCCGGGACGGCGCAGCCGAGGCCGTAGCTGACGATGCCCACCTGGACCCGGCGGCCGTCGGCCAGCGTGCCGAACAGCGGACCCCCGGAGTCGCCCTGGCAGGAGTCACCGCCGAGCGTCTCGGCGCACACCTCGGAGTCGGCGGCGAACCCCTGGGTCTCGTTGGTGGTGCAGTCCTCGTCGGCGACCGCCTGGACGTCGACGGACTTCAGCCGCGAGGGAATGAACGGTGAGCCGAAGAACTCGGTGCCCCAGCCGGCCACGGTCATCGCGGCCCCGCTCTGCTCGAGCTCGTCGTTGCCGAGGGGGGCGAGCGCGATGGTCGGCGCGTCCATCGGTGTCGTGGTGTGGACCAGTGCCGCGTCGAAGGTGCCCGTGTCCTCGTAGTCGGGGTGCACGACGACCCGGTCGACGCTCAGCGTCTGTCCCCGCGAGGCGTCCTCGAGGTCGGTCCGGCCGACCGCGACCTGGAGGTCGCCCGGCTTCTCGTCCACCATGCAGTGCGCGGCGGTCAGCACCCACTGCGCGGCGATCACCGAGCCACCGCAGAAGTGGCCGTCGCTGCCGGTGGACCCCTTGGTCTGCACCGACGCCATGAAGGCGTAGCGGTCGTCGGGGACCGTGGAGCCGCCCACGATGGCCGTGGCGGGGGTCAGGCTGCCCGCGCCGAGGAGAGTGGCGGTCGCGAGGACCGAAGCGAGGACGTGGGTGCGTCGCATGGTGTGCCTTTCGCCGGGACGGCGGAGCCGGGGGTGCCCCGCCGTGACCTCCAACGAGCCGGCAGCGTGCGCGTTACGTCGTCACGCGTCGTAGTCGACGACCACCGTGTCGCTGGTCGGGTGGGACTGGCAGGTCAGCACGTAGCCCTTCTCGACCTCGTCGGGCTCCAGCGCCCAGTTGGTGTCCATCTCGACGGACCCCTGCACCACCTTGGCGCGGCAGGTGCCGCACACCCCGCCCTTGCAGGCGAAGGGCGCGTCGGCGCGCACGGCCAGTGCGGCCTCGAGCACCGAGGGCCCGTCGGCGGCGAGCCGGAAGCTCGACGTGCGCCCGTCGAGGGTGATCGTCACCTCGGCGCCGCCCTCGGGTGCCGCGTCGCCCGGATGCGGCGTACGCCGGACCGGCGGGGCGGACTCCACGTGGAACACCTCGGCGTGCACGGCCTTCTTGGAGACACCGGCGGCCACCAGCATCGAGCGCAGCGACGACACCATCTCGAAGGGACCGCACAGGAACCACTCGTCGACCGTGTCCACCGGCAGCACGGTGTCGACGATCCGCCGGAGCCGGTCGGCGTCGAGCCGGCCGGAGAACAGGTCGACCTCCTGCGGCTCGCGGGAGAGCACGTGCACGAGGTGGAAGCGCTCGCGGTAGCGGTCCTTGAGGTCCTCGACCTCCTCGAGGAACATCACCGTCTTGTGGGTGCGGTTGGCGTAGAGCAGCGTCACCTGCGAGCCGGGCTCGGTCTCCAGCGTGGTCGCCACGATCGAGAGCACCGGCGTGATCCCCGACCCCGCCGCGATGCAGACGTAGTGCTTCTCGTGCTCCGGGTCGAGCTCGGTGAAGAAGCGCCCGCTCGGGGTCATCACCTCGAGCACGTCGCCCGGCTTCAGCACGTCCAGCGCGTGCTCGGAGAAGGCGCCGCCGGGCAGCCGCTTCACCGCGACCCGCAGCACGCCCGAGGAGACCGGAGAGCAGATGGAGTAGTTGCGGCGCACGTCGTCGCCGGCGAGCTCGGTGCGGATCGTGAGGTGCTGGCCCTGGGTGAACGCGTAGTCGTCACGCAGGTGCTCGGGCACGTCGAACGTGATCGCGACCGAGTCCTCGGTGACCGGGTCGATCGACGCGATGGTCAGCGGGTGGAAGACGGAGTGGCTGGTGCTCACGGCTGGCGGGTCTCAGTTCTCGTCGGTGCGCGTCGGCGGCGTCAGTGGGCCTTGAAGTGGTCGAACGGCTCCCGGCAGGCGTTGCAGACCCACAGCGACTTGCACGCCGTGGAGCCGAACCGGCTCAGCTCGCGGGTGTCGGGCGAGCCGCACTGCGGGCAGCGCACCGACAGCGTCAGCGAGACCAGGCCGTCGCGCCGGTCGCGCCGTCGGCGGGGCGATGCCGAACTCCTCGAGCTTGCGCCGCCCCTCCTCGGTCATCCAGTCGGTCGTCCAGGCGGGTGCCAGCACGAAGTCGACGCGCACGTCGGCGTAGCCCGCCTCGGCGAAGGCGGCGAGCAGGTCGGCGCGGATGGTGTCCATCGCCGGGCAGCCGGAGTACGTCGGGGTGATGGCGACCCGCACGGCGCCGGCCTCGTCCACCTCGACGGACCGCAGGATGCCCAGGTCCTCGATGGTGACGACCGGCACCTCGGGGTCGAGCACGGCCGCCGCGACGTCCCAGGCGGCCTGCCGGGTCGTGGTCTCGACAGGCTCGACCACCCGGTCGTCCCGGGTGATCGAGCCTGTCGAGATCACCACGTCGCCCCCGGGTGCGAGCGGGTCAGGTGCTGCATCTCGGCGAGCAGGTAGCCCATCTCCTGGGTGTGCACGCCGCGGCGGCCGCCGGTCACCGCGGGGGTGACCTCCGGCAGCGTCAGGGTCGCCTCGTGCAGCACCGTGGCGACCCGGGCGTCGAAGGTCGCGCGCAGCGTCGCGGGGTCGACGGCGACGCCGGCGTCGACCAGCTCCGGCGCGCACGAAGGAGCCGTCGAACAGCTCGTCGACGTAGCGCCACTCCTCGTCGAGGGCGGCCTGCACGCGGGCGTGGGACTCCTCGGTGCCGTCACCGAGCCGGAGCACCCACATGGTGGCGTGGTCGCGGTGGTAGTCGACCTCCTTGACCGCCTTGGCCGCGACCGCCGCCAGGGTCTCGTCGGTGCTGGTGACCAGCGCGGAGTAGAGCGCGTGCTGGTAGGTGCTCAGGATCAGCAGCCGGGCCATCGCGACCCCGAAGTCGCGACGCTCGCGGCCCCAGCCGCGCTCGACGAGCTGGACGTTGCGGAACTCCCGCTCGTCGCGGAAGTAGGCCAGGTCGTCCTCGGTCCGGGCCGGGTCCTCCAGCGAGCCGGCGTAGGACAGCAGCGACCGGGCCTGGCCGAGCAGGTCGAGCGCGATGTTGCCGAGCGCGACGTCCTCCTCGATCTGCGGGGCGGCCGCGATCCACTCCCCCATCCGCTGCGCGGCGACGAGCGCGTCGTCACCCAGGGCCACGACGTAGGCCGCACGCACGGGGTCGCTCATAGGTGCTCGACCCCCTCGGGGATGTCGTAGAAGGTCGGGTGCCGGTAGATCTTGTCGCCGGCGGGGTCGAAGAAGGAGTCCTTCTCCTCCGGGCTCGACGCGGTGATCGCCGCGGCGGGCACCACCCACAGCGAGACGCCCTCCTGGCGGCGGGTGTAGACGTCGCGGGCGTTGCGCAGCGCCATCTCGGCGTCGGGTGCGTGCAGCGACCCGACGTGCACGTGGTTGAGCCCGCGCTTGCTGCGCACGAACACCTCCCACAACGGCCATTCCCGGGCGCTCATGCCGCTCCCTCCGTGACGCGCGCGGCCCGCTTGTCGGCGTACGCCGCAGCGGCCTCCCGCACCCAGGCGCCCTCCTCGTGCGCGCGCACCCGGTGCGCGAGCCGCTCGCGGTTGCAGGGGCCGTTGCCCTTGATCACCTCGAACAGCTCGGTGAAGTCGATCTCGCCGAAGTCGTAGTGGCCGCGCGACTCGTTCCAGGCCAGGTCGGGGTCGGGCAGGGTCAGCCCGAGCGCCTCGGCCTGCGGCACGGTCATGTCGACGAACCGCTGGCGCAGGTCGTCGTTGGAGAACCGCTTGATCCCCCAGGCCATCGACTGGGCGGAGTTGGGCGAAGCATCGTCCGACGGGCCCGAACATCATCAGGCTCGGCCACCACCAGCGGTCCACCGCGTCCTGGGCCATCGCCTTCTGCGCGGCGGTGCCGTGCGACAGCGTGTGCAGGATCTCGAAGCCCTGCCGCTGGTGGAACGACTCCTCCTTGCAGACCCGGATCATCGCGCGGGCGTAGGGGCCGTAGGAGCAGCGGCACAGCGGCACCTGGTTGACGATCGCGGCGCCGTCGACGAGCCAGCCGATGGCGCCGATGTCGGCCCAGGTCTGGGTCGGGTAGTTGAAGATCGAGGAGTACTTCTGCCGCCCGGAGTGGAGCAGGTCGAGCAGCTCCGCCCGGTCGGCGCCGAGGGTCTCGGCGGCGGCGTAGAGGTAGAGCCCGTGCCCGGCCTCGTCCTGCACCTTGGCCATCAGGATCGCCTTGCGGCGCAGGCTGGGCGCACGGCTGATCCAGTTGCCCTCGGGCTGCATCCCGATGATCTCGGAGTGCGCGTGCTGGGCGATCTGCCGGATCAGCGTCTTGCGGTAGCCCTCGGGCATCACGTCGCGCGGCTCCACCCGGCCGTCGGCGTCGAGCACCCGCCAGAAGTCCTCGAGGTGCTCGTCTCCCCGGCCGGTGTCGGGACCGCCCCGGAGCTCGCTCTGGGGACTGACAGTCTCGGCCTGGCCGGGCGGGGTGAAGTCGTTGCCGTACATGCCCCCAGCCTAGCAAGGATCTGTTACACCCTTTGCACATCCCTGCCGATGAGGTGTAACACGGGCTCTCCTGGAAGGATCGCAGGCATGAGCACTCCCACGGCCGACGTCTCGGTGCGGGTCGGCTGGGCCGACGACGCCGCCGCCATCGCCGCGGTGCAGGTCCGCGCCTGGCGGCAGGAGTACGCCGGCCTGCTGCCCGACGAGGTCCTCGCCGCCCTCGACCCGGCCGACTTCGCCGAGGCCTGGGCCGCCTCGCTGTCCCGCCCCCAGGACGCCCGCAACCGGGTCCTGGTGGCGCTGGAGCGCAACACCGTCCGCGGCTTCGCGGTCACCGGCCCGGCGAGCGACCCCGACTCCGACCCGGTCGCCGACGGCGAGATCGTCGAGCTCACCGTGGACCCCGAGCAGACCCGGCACGGCCACGGCTCCCGTCTCGTGCAGGCGTGCGCCGAGACGCTCAAGGCCGACCGCTTCGGCACCGCGGTGATCTGGCTGGCCAGCACCGACGACGCCCGCCGCGCCTTCCTCACCGGCGCCGGCTGGGCCACCGACGGCGCCCACCGCGAGCTCGACCTGCACGGCGACGGCTCGGTCCGGGTCAAGCAGGTGCGGCTGCACACCGACCTCGCCGACGTCTGACCGAGCGGCGAGGTTTGCCCGGGGCGCTCTGCGGGCAACCAATCGGTGGCTTCGTTCGTCTATGGGGATGAGGGACCACGTCGGTCCCGGACGCCGGAGCAGTCAGGAGAGACCGTGCTCGGACCACTACCGCCGCTCTACCGGATGATCGTGGTCCTCGTGGCCGTGGCCTGCTCCCTGGGCGTGGGGGTGTGGCTCGCCGTGGCGACACCGGTCCCGACTCCCACCGGCTCGGGAGTCGGCATCGGGCTCGCCCTCGGCATCCTCACCGCCGCCGCCCTGGTGCACCGGCCTCGCCGCCACCACTCGTAGTCTCGGGCGCGTGAGCGCCTCCCCCGCCCCGTCGCCTGACCCGGGTCGTGCCGCGATCCTGCGCGACGGGATCGCCGTCGGGCTGGCCACCGGCGCCTACTCCCTCTCCTTCGGCGCGATCTCGGTCGCTTCGGGGCTCGACGTCTGGCAGACCTGTGTCCTGTCGCTGCTGGTCTTCACCGGCGCCTCGCAGTTCGCCCTGATCGGCGTGATCGGTGCCGGCGGCGCCCCCCTCTCGGGTGCCGCGACCGCGCTGATGCTCGGCACCCGCAACACGCTCTACGGCCTGCGGCTCGCCCCCCAGCTGGGCTACCGCGGCTGGCGTCGTCTCGCCGCCGCCCACCTGGTCATCGACGAGTCCACGGCGATGGCGATCACCCGCGAGACCAGGTCGGCGGCCCGGACCGGCTTCCTCGGCACCGGCCTCGCCGTCTTCACGCTGTGGAACCTCGGCACCCTGCTCGGCGCGGTGGCCGGCGACGCCCTGGGCGACCCGCGCACGTTCGGGCTCGACGCCGCCGTCGGCGCCGCCTTCCTGGCCCTGCTCTGGCCGCGGCTGCGCGACCCCCGCAACCGCCTCGTGGCCGCCCTGTCCGTGGCCGTGGCGCTCGGCCTCACCCCGGTGACCGCCGTCGGCGTGCCCGTCCTCGCCGCCGGCGGGGTGGCCCTGCTGGTCGGCGTGGCCAGCCACCGCGCCGACCCCACGGAGTTCCCGCAGCACGACGACCTCCCCGGGGGTGGGCACCGATGAGCGCGGTCTGGGTGGCGGTCCTGGTCGCCGGTGTCGGCTGCTACCTGCTCAAGCTCGCCGGGCTCTCCGTCCCGCAGGCGGTGCTCGCCCACCCGGTGGCCGAGCGGGTCGCCGACCTGCTCCCGGTCGCGCTGCTGTCCGCGCTGGTCGCGGTGCAGGTCTTCAGCGGCGGGCCGGCCGGGATCACCGTGGACGCCCGGCTGGTCGGGCTCGGGGCGGCCGTCGTGGCGCTGCTGCTCCGCGCGCCGTTCCTGGTCGTGGTGCTCGTCGCCGCCGCCGCGGCGGCGCTCGTCCGCCTGGTCTGAGCACGGGACGGGCCCCGCACCGGTCCGGCGCGGGGCCCGTCCTGACCTGGATCCGGGTGTCAGCCGCCGGCACCCGCGGGCGCCGAGCCCACCTGGCCGAGGATCCGCCGCACGTCGGCCACGGACTCCGCCGCCTCGAGCTCGGCGACGCGAGCCTGGTCCACGAAGACCTGACCGAGCTGGCTGAGCACCGTCAGGTGGTCGTCGCCCGCCCCGGCGATGCCGACCACGAACTTCACCGGGTTGCCGTTCCAGTCGATCCCGTCCGGGTAGCGCACGAACGAGAGCGCCGTACGCCGGATCAACGGCTTCGCCTCGTTGGTGCCGTGCGGGATGGCCAGCCCGTTGCCCATGTGGGTCGAGACGGACTGCTCGCGCTCGTGCATCGAGTCGACGTACGACGCGTCGACCGCCCCGCTGGCCACCAGCAGCTGCCCGGCCTCGGTGATCGCGTCGTCGCGGGTGGTGGCCCGGCCGAGCAGCACGACCGACTCGTCGGCGAGCAGGTTGCCCGACTCCGCGAGTCCCTCGTCCGCCGCCGAGCCGCCGCCGGGCGTGTTGTTGCGGCGCAGGACCTCGACGACCTCGTCGTACCGAGGGCTGTTCATGAAGTTGTCGACGGTCACGTGCGCGGCCGAGGGGGTCCGGATCCGCGCGCGGTCGGCGAGGTCGCGGTGGACGACCACGAGGTCCCACTCGTCCTCGAGGTTCTGGATCGCGCGGTTGACCACCGTCACGTCGGCGAAGCCCGCCGCCTGCACCTTGCGACGCAGCACCGACGCGCCCATCGCCGAGGAGCCCATGCCGGCGTCGCAGGCGAAGACGATCTTGCTGATGGGGCCCTCGTGCGGGGCTGCGGTGCCGACCAGCATCGAGGACGCCAACGAGGCCTTGCCCTTCATCTCCTCCATCTCGGCGGTCGCCGCGGCCAGGTCGCCCTCGTCCTCGGACCGGTCCATCTTGAGCAGGAACGAAGCCACCAGGAACGACACCGTGGCGGCGCCGAAGACCGACAGGATGACCCCGACGTACATGCCGGCCGGGATCTGCGCCAGCACCGCGAGGAACGACCCGGGGGCGGCCGGGGCCCGGAGGCCCGTGTCGAGCACCATGTTGATGGTGATGCCGGTCATGCCGCCGGCGATCATGGCGAGGATCAGCCGTGGCTTCGCCAGCACGTACGGGAAGTAGATCTCGTGGATGCCACCGAAGAAGTGGATGATGAGGGCTCCCGGTGCCGAGGCGCGGGCGATGCCCTTGCCGAAGAAGCAGTAGGCCAGCAGCAGGCCGAATCCCGGTCCGGGGTTGGCCTCCAGCAGGAACAGGATGGAGAACCCCTGCTCGGCCGCCTGCTGGATGCCGAGCGGCGTCAGCACGCCGTGGTTGATCGCGTTGTTCAGGAACAGCACCTTGGCGGGCTCGATGAGGATCGACGACGAGCGGCAGCAGGCTGTTGTCGACCAGGAACTCCACCGCCGACCCGAGCCAGGCGATCACCTCGCGGAGGACCGGCGCCAGCAGGAACATGCCCCCGATCGTCATCACGGCCGCCCAGATGCCGGCGGAGAAGTTGTCGATGAGCATCTCGAACCCGGGCTTGACCTTGCCGTCCCAGATCGAGTCGATCTTCTTCATCGTCCACGCGGTCAGGGGGCCCATGATCATCGCGCCGAGGAACATCGGCGCGGCGTTGCCCTCCTCGCCGATGAACAGCACGTCGCTGGTGGCGAGGATCACGCCCATGACGCCACGGCGCCGACGACGCCGCCACGCACCCCGTAGACGAGCTTCCCGCCCGTGTAGGCGATCAGGATCGGGCAGCAGGTAGAAGATCGTCGGTCCGACGACGCTGGCGATCTTCTCGTTGGGCGTCCACCCGTCCGGGATGACGAACGCGGTGAGCAGTCCCCAGGCGATGATCGCGCCGATGTTCGGCATGATCATGTTGGACAGGAACGTCCCGAACTTCTGCACATGAACGCGCAACGACGTACGAGACGTCGGCGCCTCGGTGGCGGTGGCCATGCTCACTCCTTCTTCGGCACCAGCGGGTGCAGGTCGTCCTCTCGCGTGACTCCGTCGCTGAGGCCGCTCGACCGGTGTGACGCACGTCATGCGAAATCTTTGATTGCCTGTATATCTCCCCGAAAATGCCTCCGTCAAGGGGTCAAGGCAACATATTCGAAGAGAAAACCAGGGAAACGGTGGTACGCTCTCCGCACCATCCGGATGTCGAGCCAGGAGGAATCGATGAAGGCCCTGCGCTTCTACGCCCCCGAGGACGTCCGCCTCGAGGACGTGCCCGAGCCCGAGTGCGGTCCCGACGAGGTCAAGCTGCGGGTGCGGAACTGCTCGACCTGCGGCACCGACGTCAAGATCTTCTACAACGGCCACCAGAACCTCACCCCGCCGCGCATCATCGGCCACGAGATCGCCGGCGAGGTCGTCGAGGTCGGCGCCGACGTCAACGCGACCTACGGCGCGAGCTGGCAGGTCGGCGACCGCGTCCAGGTGATCGCGGCGGTGCCCTGCGGCGACTGCTACGAGTGCGACAAGGGCTGGATGGCGGTCTGCCAGAACCAGACCTCGGTGGGCTACCAGTACGACGGCGGCTTCGCGGAGTACATGATCGTGCCGCGCGAGGTGCTCAAGGTCGACGGGCTCAACCGGATCCCCGACAACGTCGGCTACGACGAGGCGTCCGCCGCCGAGCCGTTCGCCTGCGCCATCAACGCCCAGGAGCTGCTCGGCATCGAGGAGGGCGACACCGTCGTGGTGTTCGGCGCCGGCCCGATCGGCTGCATGCACATCCGGATCGCCCGGGGCGTGCACAAGGCCGGCCCGGTCTACCTCGTCGACGTCAACGCCGAGCGGCTGAAGATGTCGGCCGACGCCGTCCAGCCCGACGAGACCATCAACGGCGCCGAGGTGGACGTGGTCGCGCGGGTGATGGAGCTGACCGGCGGCCGCGGCGCCGACGTGATCATCACCGCGACGGCGGCCAACGTCACCCAGGAGCAGGCCATCTCGATGGCCGCGCGCAACGGCCGGATCTCGTTCTTCGGCGGGCTGCCCAAGACCGACCCGATCATCAAGTGCGACTCCAACCTGGTGCACTACCGCCAGCTGCACATCCACGGCGCCAACGGCTCGGCACCCGAGCACAACAAGCGGGCGCTGCGAGTACATCTCCACCGGCCAGGTGCCGGTCAAGGACCTGATCACCCGGCACATCCCGCTGGACGAACGTCCTCGACGCCTTCCAGATCGTGAAGAACGGCGAGGCGATCAAGGTCACCGTCGAGCCGTAGAGGCCGACGAAGTCGGCCTCTACCAGCGACGGTGAGGTCGAGGTGCGAGCCGTCCGGCCACGACGAAGTCGGGGCGGGACGGCGAGCCTCGAGACCCAGTCGATCCGGCCGGCGCCCTAGCCGGCGTACCCCAGCAGCCGGCTCACCTCGCCGGTGGCCCGGAGCAGGTCCGGCACCATCGCCGCGATGCGCTCCGGGTCCACCCGGTTGGCCGGCCCGGTGATCGAGATCGTCGCCACCGTGCCGCCGTCCTGGCGGCGCACCGGCGCGGCCACCGTGTTCACGCCGGGGATGGTCTCCTCCTGGGCGACGCCCCAGCCGCGCCGGCGGCACTCCCGCACCGACGCGATCAGCGCCTCGGCGCTCGGGGGTGCCGCCGGCACCACGCTGGAGGGCCGGTGCGCCCGGACGATCCGCTCGACGTCCTCGTCGGGCAGGTCCGCGAGCAGCACCCGGCTGGGCGCGCCCGCCCACAGCGGCAGCGGCTTGCCGATCTCGAAGGTGCGGCGCAGCTCGGAGCGGCTCTCCACCTGGTCGACGTGCAGCAGCTCCTCCCCCACCATCACCGACAGGCCGACGGTCTCGCCGGTGAGGTCGCGCAGCGCCGCCATCGGGCCGGCGGCGAGCGAGCGCAGGTCGATGCGACGCTGGTAGGCCGTGCCGAGCACCAGGGTCAGCGGGCCCAGCCCGTAACGTCGCGAGGTCGGGTCCTGCACCGCCAGACCGGTCTCCACCAGCGCGCTGAGCATCCGCTGCGCCGCACTCTTGGACAGGTCCACCTGCGCGGCCAGCTCGCGCACGGTCAGGTCGTGCTCGGCCCGGGCCAGCGTGTCCAGGAGCCCCACCACACGTCGCACGCTCTCGCTCACGTCGCCACCTTTAAACCTAGTAACTCAGTCATGTTTGACAACCACCTGCGCGACGTCCATGCTGTGTCCCGATGATTGGCTATCTGTCCCTAACAGCGGGACAGTATCAGAAACGGAGCACAGCATGGGCAAGAGAGTCGTCGTGGACGGCCGCGAGGTGCCAGAGGCCTCGATCAAGCAGGTCGCCTCAGCGAGCCTGATCGGCTCGGTCGTCGAGTGGTACGACTTCTTCCTCTACGGCACGATGGCCGCGCTGGTCTTCAACGCCGAGTTCTTCCCGGCGTTCGACCCGGTGACCGGCACCATCGCGGCGTTCGCGACGTTCGCCGCCGGCTTCGTCACCCGCCCGCTCGGCGGGGTGATCTTCGGCCACCTCGGCGACCGGCTCGGCCGCAAGCCGATGCTCGTCGTGACGATGATGATCATGGGCCTCGCGACGTTCTGCATGGGCCTGCTGCCGACGTACGAAGCGATCGGCGTCGCCGCTCCCCTGCTGCTGGTGCTGCTGCGCATGCTCCAGGGCATCGGCCTCGGCGGCGAGTGGGGCGGCGCGGTGCTGCTGTGCGTCGAGCACGCGCCGAAGCAGCGTCGCGGCTGGTTCAGCAGCTGGCCGCAGCTCGGCGTGCCGATCGGCCTGCTGCTCTCGACCGGCTCGGTCAAGGCGCTCGGCCTGCTCGGCGACGAGGCGCTGGTGGAGTACGCCTGGCGCATCCCCTTCCTGGCCAGCATCGTGCTCGTCGCGATCGGCCTGTTCATCCGGCTGCGCATCGCCGAGCCGCCGGCCTTCCGCGAGCTCGTCGAGGACGACAGCCGCGCCCGCGTGCCGCTGCTCGAGGTCGTCCGCCGCCACCCCAAGGTGACCCTGCTGGCGATGGGCGCCCGGATCAGCGAGAGCGTGACCTTCAACGTCTACAACGCCTTCCTCGTCACCTACGTCGTGACGGTGCTCGGCCTGGCCAGCTCGGTCGCGCTCAACGCGCTGCTCGTCGCGGCCGTCGTCGGGTTCTTCGCGATCCTCGCCTCGGCGAAGATCTCGGACCGCATCGGCCGCCGGCCGGTCTTCATGGCCGGCGCCGCGCTCGCCCTGGTCTCGGCGTTCCCCATCTTCGCGATGATCGACACCGGCTCCTCGCTGCTGATCACGATCGCGATCGTGGTCGGCTGGGGTCTCGCCGCCTGCACGATGTTCGGTCCGGAGGGCGTGCTCTTCGCCGAGCTCTACCCGACCCGGGTCCGCTACAGCGGCATGTCGACGGTCTACCAGCTCGGCGTGCTGCCCTCCGGCGCGATCGCCCCGCTCGTGTGCACCACGCTGGTCGCCAACGCCGGCAACGAGTCCTGGCCGGCCGCGGTCTACGTGATGGTGATGGCCGCGATCACCCTGGTGTCGCTGTTCTTCCTGCCCGAGACCTACCGCCGCGACCTGCACGGCTCCGACCACGCGACCATCGACGACTCCCTCGAGAAAGTGGGCGCATGACCTCCCCGACCAGCCCGGACCGCAGCACTGCCGAGCAGCAGGGGACGTCCCGACGTCGTGGTGATCCTCGCCGACGACATGGGCTACTCCGACATCGGCTGCTTCGGTGGTGAGATCCAGACCCCGCACATCGACCGGATCGGCCGCGAGGGGGTGCGGCTCACGCAGTTCTACAACACCGCGCGCTGCAGCCCCTCGCGCGCGTCGCTGATGACCGGGCTGCACCCGCACCAGGTGGGCGTCGGGATCCTGAACTTCGACGACGCACCGGACGGCTACCCCGGCGACCTCGCGGAGGAGTCGGTGACGATCGCGGAGGCGCTCCGGGAGGCCGGCTACGCGACGTACCTCTCCGGCAAGTGGCACCTCTCCAGCGACATGGACACGCCCAACGACAGCTGGCCGACCCGGCGCGGCTTCGAGCGGTTCTTCGGCACCCTGGAGGGCGCGGGCAGCTTCTACCAGCCGCGCACGCTCACCCGCCAGGAGACCAACGTCGAGGAGGAGGGCGAGGACCCGTCGTTCTTCTACACCGACGCCACCAGCGAGCAGGCGGTGCGGTTCATCGAGGAGCACGACCGCGACCGGGCCGACGACCCGTTCTTCCTCTACCTCGCCTACACCGCGCCGCACTGGCCGCTGCACGCCCACCAGGACGACATCGACCGCTACCAGGGCCGTTTCGACGCCGGCTGGGACACGCTCCGGGAGGAGCGTCTCGACCGGCTGGTGAAGGAGGGCCTGCTCGACGGCGGCACCGAGCTCGCCGAGCGCGACCCGCGGGTGCCGGCCTGGGACGACGCCGGGGACGCCGAGCACCGAGGCGTGGGAGGCCCGGCGGATGGAGGTGTACGCCGCCCAGGTCGACCGGATGGACCAGGGCGTCGGCCAGGTGCTCGACACCCTGGAGCGGCTGGGCCGGCTCGACAACACCCTGGTGGTCTTCCTCTCCGACAACGGCGGCTGCGCCGAGGAGATGCCGCCTGAGTCCGTGAAGGACTTCGTCACCGCGTTCGTGCCGCTCAAGGAGCAGACCCGGGAGGGCGAGACCGTGGTGCCGGGCAACGTCCCGGGGCTGATGCCCGGCAGCGAGGCGACCTACCAGAGCTACGGCCGGTCCTGGGCGCACCTGTCCAACACCCCGTTCCGGGAGTACAAGCACTGGGTGCACGAGGGTGGCATCGCCACTCCCCTGCTGGTCCGCTGGCCCGAGGGCATCGACGCCTCGGTGCGGCCCGTGCTCGACCGGCCGTTCCAGCTGGTCGACGTGCTGCCGACGGTGCTCGACGCCGCCGGGGCGGCCTACCCCGAGCGCCGCGGCGACGTCGCCGTCCCGCCGGCCGAGGGGCGCAGCATGCTGACCGCGCTGCGCGGCGGCGAGGGCCCCGAGGCCGACCTGTTCTGGGAGCACGAGGGCAACTCCGCGGTCCGCTCCGGCTCGTGGAAGCTGGTGCGCAAGCACGGGCTGCCCTGGGAGCTGTTCGACCTGTCGGTGGACCGGACCGAGCAGCACGACCGTGCCGCCGAGCACCCGGAGCTGGTGGCCGACCTCGAGGCGCGCTACGAGGCCTGGGCGCAGCGGTGCGGGGTGATCCCCCGGCAGACCGTGCTCGACCTCTACGCGCGCCGTGGGAAGGGCCTGCCCCCCGAGTAGGACGAACCCGCGCCCCCGGCTCAGCCGCCGATCTCGATGCGGCCCTGGTCGTCGACCGGGAAGCCGGGGGCGTGGGCGATCTCCCACAGGTGCCCGTCGGGGTCGGCGAAGTAGCCGGAGTAGCCGCCCCAGTCCGTCGGCGTGGCCGGCTTGACGATGCGTCCGCCGACCTCGTGGACCCGGGCGAAGGCCAGGTCGACGGCGGCCTCGCTGGGCAGGTTGATCGCCAGCGTGATCCCGCGGTAGGCAGGCAGGTCCTCGGCGGGCACCGCGTCGAGCCCGGCGTCCTCGGCCAGCGCGTCGTGGCCGAACAGGCCCAGCCAGGTGCCGGAGGTCCTGAACCAGGTGATGCCTTCGGCGAGGTCGCCGCGCTGCTCCCAGCCCAGCTCGCGGTAGAACCGGGCGGAGCGCTCGAGGTCGGCGACCCCGAGGGTGACGATGGTGAAGTTGCTCGGTACGTCGGTGGGCATGGCCGTCATCATGCCGCCCGGCACCGACACCGGCACAGACGAGGGGCCGCCACCGAGACGGTGACGGCCCCTCTTCCCCTGGGTGGGTCTGTGGGAGCTAGCCGACGGACACCGCGCTCCACGCGGCGGCCACGGCGTTCTGCTGGGCGCTGCCCGCGCCGTAGAGGTCGCGTGCCGCGTTCAGCGTCGCGGTGCGGGCACCGGAGTAGCTCGTGCTCGACGTCATGTAGACCGTCAGCGCGCGGTACCAGATCCTGCCCGCGGCGTCCCGGCCGATGCCGGTGACCGTCGAGCCGTTGCAGGTCGGGCTGTTGTGGGCGACGCCGCCGATCGTCTTCGCCCCGGAGCCCTCGGCCAGCAGGTAGAAGAAGTGGTTGCCGACGCCCGAGGAGTAGTGCACGTCGGCACTGCCCACCGTCGTGCTGTAGCAGTCGTAGGAGCTCCCGTCGCTGCTCGGCTTGTCCATCCGGCGGAAGCCGACGTGGTTCTTGAGGTCGAACTCCTCGCCGATCAGGTAGTCGCCGGGGTCGTTGGCGTTGGCGGCGTAGAACTCCACCAGCGTCCCGAAGATGTCGGAGGTCGACTCGTTGAGGCCGCCGGACTCGCCGCTGTAGGTGAGGTTGGCGGAGTGCTCGGTGACGCCGTGGCTCATCTCGTGGCCGGCGACGTCGAGCGAGACGAGCGGACCGTAGTTGACGCCGTCGCCGTCGCCGTAGGTCATCTTGGTGCCGTCCCAGAAGGCGTTGACGTAGCCGTTGCCGTAGTGCACCCGGTTGAACGAGCCGGAGCCGTTGCCGAAGATGCCGTTCCGGCCGTGCACGGACTTGTAGTAGTCCCACGTCACGTCGGTGCCGTACTGCGCGTCGACGGCCGCCGACTGCCGGCTGGCGGTGGTGCCGGTGCCCCACAGGTTGTCGGCGTCGGTGAAGATCGTGCCGGTGGCGCACCCGCTGCCGAAGAGCTGGCAGACCATCGAGTCGCTCTTGTTGTTCATGTCGGTCGTGTAGGTGTTGCCGCGGGTGGCGTCCTTGAGCTGGAAGCCACCGGACACGGCCGTGGTCGTCAGCGGGACGGTGCCGCCGTAGAGCGACTGCCCGCTGCCGTCGGCGGTCTGGATCTGCTGCTCGGTGCGCAGCAGCGCGCCGGTGCGGGCGTCGACGTACGACGCGAGGCGGCTGGGCGTGCCGTCGTCCTGGACGCCGCCGCTGAGCACCTCCCAGGCGAGGCGGGGGCTGCCGGAGGTGGCGTCCACCACGAGCTCGGGAGCGGTCCGCACCGTCTCCCCGCTGATCGCGCGGGTCACCTTGCTCGGCGCGAGCGCCCGGTCGGTGGCCGCGGACCTGGTGACCGTGGGCGTCACCGCGAGGTCGGGGGTGACCTCCAGGGACTGCGAGACGCCCCTCCAGGCGCCGTCGGCGGCGCGGTGCACGACGAGGTCCCCGCCGAGCACCCGCAGGCCCTCGTAGGTGCGGTCCAGCCGGACGTGGCTGGTGCCGTCGGCGTCGACGAGTGCGTCGGTCACCGCGAACGCCTGGTCGTCGCCGACCTTGGCGACGCCGGGGTGGGCCCGGACGGCGGTGACCGCGGAGCGGGCCAGGTCGCCGGCGGGGTCGGCCTGGCGGCCGGTGGTGGTGGGGGCGGCCACGGCCGTGGTGGCCGTCGCGAGGCCGGCGACGATCAACGTCGCCACGCCCAGTCCTGCAGTCGTGCGCATGCGGCACCTTTCCCGAGAGAGTGGAGGCCGGGGTGAGTGAGCCTCCACCGACCACCCTGGTGGATGCCGGCGACCGGTGTGAACCACCGGCCGGGTTCAGGTTTCTGCGCTGCAGAAGGTTGCAACCCGTTCTAGGCGGCGCGGTCCAGGCGGTGGTGCAGCTCGATCGCGTGCCGGGCGGCGGCCCGGGCGCGGGTGCGGTCGCCCGCGGCGTCGTAGGCGAGCGACAGCCGGAACCAGCTCTGCCAGCGGTCGGGGTCGGCCTCGGTCTCCTCGCGCATCCGGGCGAACTGCTCGTCGGCCGCCGCACGGTCGACGCGGCCCGACGGGCGTCGCGGCAGGTCGTCCACCGGGAGCCCCTCCTCCGCCGCGAGGGCGTCGGCCAGCCGGGCGCACTCGCGGCCGAACTGGATCTCGCGCAGCACCAGGGCCACGCCCAGCAGGGGCACGACGAGGACGGCGAGCCCGAGCAGCACGGCGGCGGGCCCGCCGTCCTGGATCAGCGCGATGCCCCGGAACGCGAGCAGCACGGCGTAGAAGACGACGATGACCACCATCAGGGCGATCGTCGCCCGCAGCATGGGGCGCATCAGTCGAGCCCGAGGAACGCTTCGAGGCCCACGGTCAGTCCGGGGGCGTCCGCGATCCGGCGCAGGCCGAGGAGCACGCCCGGGGTGAACGACACCCGGTCGAGCGAGTCGTGCCGGATGGTGAGGGTCTCGCCCAGGCCGCCGAGGATGACCTCCTGGTGCGCGACCAGGCCGCGGATGCGCAGACCGTGCACGCGGATGCCCTCGACGTCGGCGCCGCGGGCCCCCTCGAGACCGGTCGAGGTGGCGTCGGGCACCGGGCCGGAGCCGGCCTCGCGGCGGGCAGCCGCGATCAGGGCGGCGGTGCGGGTGGCGGTGCCGGACGGGGCGTCGGCCTTGTCGGGGTGGTGCAGCTCGACCACCTCGACGGACTCGAACCAGGGCGCGGCCTCGGCCGCGAACCGCATCATCAGCACCGCGCCGATGGAGAAGTTGGGGGCGACCAGCACGCCGGTGCCCGGGGACTCCTCCAGCCAGCCCCGCAGCCGGTCGAGCCGCGCGTCGTCGAAGCCGGTGGTGCCGACCACGGCGTGGATGCCGTGCCGCACGCAGTGCTCGAGGTTGTCCATCACCACGTCGGGGTGGGTGAAGTCGACGACCGCCTCGGCGCCGGACTCGACCAGCACCGCGAGGTCGTCGCCGGCCTCGACCTGGGCGACGAGCTCGAGGTCGTCGGCCTCCTCGACCGCCCGGCACACCTCGGTGCCGACCTTGCCGCGGGCGCCGAGGACCCCGACGCGCATCTTCTGCTCTGCCACGCAGACCACCGTAGTGGGCGCTCCCCGGCGACCCGGCCCTGGCCCGGACCGGTGGTCGAGCGGGCAGCCGACCCTCGCACCCGAGGCGTGGACCTGAATCGACGCCTTAGAAGGTTGTGGTCTAATAGTCATTCACATCAGGTTCTGACCTGAAGGGAGCCTCACCGTGCGGGTCACCGTGCTCACCCTCGACCAACGGGACAGCCGCCTCCACGGCGACACCGTGCCGACCCTGGTCGACCTGCTGGACTCCCCCGCCCTGCCGCGGCCGCCGATGCGCCCGTTCCAACGCACGGCCGGCGACGAGCTCCAGGGCGTCGTCGACGACGCGGGCACCGCGGTCGAGGTGGTCGCCCGCGTGCTGCGGGACGGCGGCTGGCACCTCGGCATCGGCATCGGCGAGGTCGAGACCCCGCTCCCGGCCGAGACCCGGGCCGGCCGTGGCGCCGCGTTCGTGCGCGCCCGGGAGGCCGTCACCCGGGCCAAGTCCGACGTGCACCGCCTCGCGGTGGTGGCCGACCCGGACGAGACCGCCGCCGACCACCTCGAGACGGTCCTCGGGCTGTGGGCCGGCGTCCTCGAGCGGCGCACGGCCGGCGGCTGGGAGGTGCACGACCTGCTCGGCACGGGGCTGTCGTACGCCGAGGCGGGCCGGCGTCTGGGGATCAGCCAGTCGGCGGTCTCCCAGCGGGCGCGGGCGGCCGGGCTGGTGGACGAGCGGCGCGCCCGCGCCCTCGCCGCCGACCTGTGGGGCACGCTGCTGCCATGAGTGCGCTCGTCGTCCTGCTGGTGGCCGTGCTGGTGCTGGCCTGCGTGGCCACCTGGCTGCTCCCCGCGACCCGGCTGCCGGCGCAGCTCGCCACCGGCACCGTGGTGGTCGGCGTCGCCGTCCTCGGTCTGGTCGCGCTGCTGGGCGGCCCGGTCGCCGACAGCTACGGCCTGGTGTCCCGGTCGCTGCTGGTGCCGATGGCCGTCGTGGCCGTGCTCGGCGGCGGCCCGGTGACCGCGGCCGTGCTGCGGCTCGCCGACCGCGAGGGCCCCGGCCCCGGCGGCGTGCAGGACGCCGCCCGGGTGCTGCGCGGTGGCGCCTGGATCGGCTCCTTCGAGCGCGCCGGCGTGTTCGCCGCCCTGGTGGCCGGCTGGCCCGAGGGGATCGCGGTGGTGCTCGCGCTGAAGGGGCTCGGCCGCTACTCCGAGCTGAAGTCCGACAGCGGCACGACCGGTGCCCAGGCCGGCCCGCAGACCGGCCCCGCGACGGGCGCGCCCACCGGCGGCGGCGTCGCCGAGCGGTTCATCATCGGCACGTTCTGCAGCGTGCTGTGGGCGGTGGCCTGCGCCGGCGTCGTGGTCGGGCTGCTGCCCTGACCGGAGGCCCTCAGAGCGGCAGCGCGTCGAACGGCCCGACGACGGCGAGCGTCTCGTCCTGGCCGAAGAGGCTGCGCGCGAGGGTGCCCACGTCGTCGAGCGACACCTCGTCGACCCGGCGGATCACCTCGTCGAGGCTGGGCAGCTCGTCGTAGAGCAGCTCGGCCTTGGCGATCCGCGCCATCCGGGACGCGGAGTCCTCGAGGCTGAGCACCAGCCCGCCGCGGAGCTGGCCCTTGCCGCGCTCGAGCTCCTCGGCCGTGATCCCCTCGTCGGCCAGCCGGCCGAGCTCGCCGCGGACCACGCTGAGCACCTCGGTGACCTTGGACGGCAGGCAGCCCACCGCCACGGCGAAGGCGCCGGCGTCGGCGTAGTGCGCGGCGTAGGAGTAGACGGAGTAGGCCAGGCCGCGGTGCTCGCGCACCTCCTGGAACAGCCGTGACGACGTGCCGCCGCCCAGGGCGGCGTTGAGCACGCCGAGGGCGTAGCGGCGGTCGTCGGTGCGGACCAGGCCGTTGACGCCGAGCACCAGGTTGACCTGCTCGAACGGCCGGCTGACCACGACCTCGCCGGTCGTGCTGCGCCGGGCGCGCTCGCCGCGGCGCACCGGCTGCGGCCGCACGCTGGTGTCGGCGAGGAAGTTGGACCGGGAGAACGCCTTGCGGACCAGGCGTACGACGGTGGCGTGGTCGACGTTGCCCGCGACCGCGACGACCATGTTCTCGGGGGCGTAGCGCGACCGGTAGTAGCGCGAGATCTGCGCGCGGCTGAGCGCCTTGATCGACTCGACCGTGCCCGCGATCGGGCGCCCGAGCGGCGAGGAGCCCCACGCCTTCTCGGCGTAGAGGTTGTTGACGACGTCGTCGGGGTCGTCGTCGTGCATGGCGATCTCGTCGAGGATCACCTCACGCTCGGCCTCGACGTCGTCGTGGGACAGGGTCGAGGAGGTGACCATGTCCCCGAGGACGTCGACCGCGAGCGGCAGGTCCTGGTCGAGCACCCGCGCGTGGAAGCAGGTGTACTCCTTCGCGGTGAAGGCGTTGAACTCCCCGCCCACCTCGTCGAGGGAGACGGAGATGTCCAGCGCGGACCGCGAGGGCGTGCCCTTGAAGAGCAGGTGCTCGAGGAAGTGCGACGCCCCCGACAGGGTCGGGGACTCGTCGCGCGACCCGACGCCGACCCACACGCCGATGGCGGCGGACCGGACGCCGGGCATCGCCTCGGTCACGACCCGCAGCCCTCCCGGGAGGACGGTACGTCGTACCAGTCCCCCGTCCTTCTCGGAGAGGAGGGTGCGGGTCGTGCCGGGCTTCTGCTGTGCTGCCGAGATGGCCAAGAGGTCCTGACTACTCCGCGTCGGCCTCGGCGGCCTCGTCGGACTTGTCCGAGTCAGCCTCCTCGACGACCGGGATCAGGGACAGCTTGCCGCGGTCGTCGATCTCGCCGATCTCGACCTGGACCTTCTGGCCCACGGACAGGACGTCCTCGACCGCCTCGACGCGCTTGCCGCCGGCCAGGGCGCGGAGCTTGCTGATGTGCAGCAGGCCGTCCTTGCCCGGGAGCAGCGACACGAACGCACCGAAGTTGGTGGTCTTGACGACCGTGCCGAGGTAGCGCTCGCCCACCTCGGGCATCGTCGGGTTGGCGATGCCGTTGATGATCGTGCGGGCGGCCTCGGCCGACTCGCCGTTGGTGGCACCGATGTAGATGGTGCCGTCGTCCTCGATGCTGATCTGCGCACCGGTGTCGTCCTGGATCTGGTTGATCATCTTGCCCTTGGGGCCGATGACCTCACCGATCTTGTCGACGGGGATCTTCACGGTGATGATCCGCGGCGCGAGCAGCGACATCTCCTCGGGCGTGTCGATGGCCTCGGACATCACGTCCAGGATCGACAGGCGCGCGTCCTTGGCCTGCGTCAGCGCGGCGGCCAGCACCTCGGCGGGGATGCCGTCGAGCTTGGTGTCGAGCTGGAGCGCGGTGACGAACTCACGCGTGCCGGCGACCTTGAAGTCCATGTCGCCGAAGGCGTCCTCGGCGCCGAGGATGTCGGTCAGCGCGACGTACTCGGTCTTGCCGTCGACCTCGTCGGAGATGAGGCCCATCGCGATGCCGGCGACGGCCGCGCGCAGCGGGACACCGGCCTGCAGCAGCGACATCGTGGACGCGCAGACCGAGCCCATCGAGGTCGAGCCGTTGGAGCCCATCGCCTCGGAGAGCTGGCGGATGGCGTAGGGGAACTCGTCACGCGTCGGCAGCACCGGCAGCAGGGCGCGGCGCGCGAGCGCACCGTGTCCGACCTCGCGGCGCTTCGGGGAGCCGACCCGGCCGGTCTCACCGGTGGAGAACGGCGGGAAGACGTACTTGTGCATGTAGCGACGCGTCTTCTCCGGGGAGAGCGTGTCGAGCTTCTGCTCCAGGGTCAGCATGTTGAGGGTGGTGACGCCCAGGATCTGGGTCTCGCCACGCTCGAACAGCGCCGAGCCGTGCACCCGCGGGATCACGCCGACCTCGGCGTAGAGGTCGCGGATGTCGGTGAGGCCACGGCCGTCCATGCGGACCTTCTCGCGCAGGACGCGCTCGCGGACGAGCTTCTTGGTCAGCGAGCGGAACGCGGCGCCGACCTCCTTCTCGCGACCCTCGAACGACGCGCCGACCTTCTCCAGGACGGCGTCCTTGACGGCGTCGAGCGCGGCCTCGCGCTCGAGCTTGCCGGTGACGGCGAGCGCCGGCTTGAGGTCGGCCATGGCGGCCTCCTCGACGGCGGCGTACACGTCGTCCTCGTAGTCGAGGAAGATCGGGAAGTCCTGCACCGGCTTGGCGGCCTGCTTGGCCAGCTCGGCCTGCGCCTCGACGAGCTGCTTGATGAACGGCTTGGCGGCCTCGAGACCGCCGGCGACGACCTCCTCGGTCGGCGCCTGCCGGCCGGAGCGGACCAGGTCCCAGGTCTGCTCGGTGGCCTCGGCCTCGACCATCATGATGGCGACGTCGCCGGTCTCGGTGACGCGGCCGGCCACGACCATGTCGAAGACGGCGTCCTCGAGCTGGCTGTGGGTGGGGAACGCGACCCAGTCACCGTCGATGAGCGCCATCCGGGTGCCGCCGACCGGGCCGGAGAACGGCAGGCCGGAGAGCTGGGTGGACAGCGACGCCGCGTTGATCGCGAGCACGTCGTAGGGGTGGTCGGGGTCGAGCGCCATCACGGTGATGAC
Source organism: uncultured Actinomycetota bacterium (assembly GCA_963698315.1). Taxonomy (GTDB): domain Bacteria; phylum Actinomycetota; class Actinomycetes; order Propionibacteriales; family Nocardioidaceae; genus Nocardioides_B. Next base: position 339,243 of record CAVOQH010000006.1, on the reverse strand, counting down.
GACCTGGACCTCGTTGCGCAGACCCTTCTTGAAGGTCGGGCGCAGCGGACGGTCGATGAGGCGGCAGGTGAGGATGGCGTCCTCGCCCGGGCGACCCTCGCTGCGGAAGAACGAGCCGGGGATCTGGCCCGCGGCGTACATCCGCTCCTCGACGTCGATCGTCAGGGGGAAGAAGTCGAAGTGGTCCTTGGGGTGCTTCCCGGCCGTGGTGGCCGAGAGCAGCATGGTCTCGTCGTCGAGGTAGGCCGTGACGGAGCCGGCGGCCTGGCGGGCGAGCAGCCCGGTCTCGAACTTGACCGTGCGCTTGCCGTGCTTGCCGTTGTCGAGAGTCGTCTCGACGGCGTAGATCTCGGGTCCCTCCATGGGGTTCCCCTTCCTGTGTTCGTTCCGGAAGCGTCCGGAGCGAGCACGCGGGGCGCCTTACCTGTGCGGGGCCGGTCTTCGATCGAGGCCCGCGGCGGCCGCTCTCCCTCCTGGGGAGGGGGCGGACCCGAGGGCCACTACCGAGGACCGGGCCAGACGTCCGCGGTCGCTCCTGCTTCGGTGAGTGCTGGATCTTCAGTTGTGCCGGGTCCGACCCTAACGAGTCGGTCCCGGGTACGACACGAGCGGCACCCCGGTCTCCGAGGTGCCGCTCGGTGCTCCCTCGGTCAGACCGAGGTCATCGACGCAGGCCGAGGCGCTGCACGATGGAGCGGTAGCGGTTGATGTCTTCCTTCTGCATGTAGTTCAGAAGGCGACGACGCTGACCGACCAGGAGGAGCAGACCACGACGGCTGTGGTGGTCGTGCTTGTGCTCCTTGAGGTGCTCGGTCAGGTGCGAGATCCGGTGGCTGAGCAGCGCGACCTGGACCTCGGGGGAGCCGGTGTCCCCGTCCTTGGTGGCGTACTCGGCGATGATCTTCTTCTTGGTCTCCGCGTCGGTGCCGATGGACACGCGCAGCTCCTCTCACTTCTCGTTTGCGCGGCGCGCCGGGGCCTGTTCACCCGGGCACTCTGGTTCCGCGGCCGTTGCACGGCAGAAGTCGCCCCTACGGGCAACCGGTCAAGGTTATCCCAGCGCAGGGTCGAACTCCCAATCGAGGCCGCGCGGTGCCCGCCTTGTCGTCCTCGTCCCTGCGTCCTCCCGTCCGGGGGGTGCCAGACTGCGCTCATGGAGCGGCGACTCGGCGTGTGCAACCTGTGCGAGGCGATCTGCGGGCTGGTGGTGACCCTCGACGAGGGCCGGATCACCGACGTGCGCGGCAACCCCGACGACCCGCTGTCGCGCGGGCACGTCTGCCCCAAGGCGATCGCGCTCCAGGACGTCCACGAGGACCCCGACCGGCTGCGCCGTCCGGTCCGGCGGGTCCGCGGACGCGACGGCGAGGCGGACACCTGGCAGGAGGTGTCCTGGGACGAGGCGCTCGACCTGGTCGCCGACCGGCTGGCCGGCACGATCGACGAGCACGGCCGCGACGCGCTGGCGATCTACCTGGGCAACCCCAACGTGCACAGCCTCGGCTCGATGACCCACGGCACGGCGATGGTGCGGTCGTTCCGCACGCGCAACAAGTACAGCGCGACCTCGGTCGACCAGCTCCCCCACCAGCTGCTGGCCTACCTGATGTACGGCCACCAGCTGCTGCTCCCGGTGCCCGACCTCGACCGCACGCAGTACTTCCTCGTGCTCGGCGGCAACCCGATGGCCTCCAACGGCAGCCTGATGACCGTGCCCGACTTCCCCGCCCGGCTGCGGGCCCTGAAGGCGCGCGGCGGCCGGATGGTGGTGCTCGACCCGCGGCGCACCGAGACCGCGAAGGTCGCCGACGAGCACCACTTCGTCCGCCCCGGCTCCGACGCGTTCGTCCTGCTCGCGCTGCTGCACGTGGTCCTCGACGAGGGGCTGGAGTCGGTGCCGGGCTACGTCGACGGTGTCGAGGCGGTGCGCGCCGCGGTCGCGCCGTTCACCCCCGAGCGCGCCGAGACGATGAGCGGCGTCCCCGCCGACGTCGTACGCCGGGTCGCGCGCGACCTGGCGACGGCCGAAGCCGCCGCGGTCTACGGGCGGGTCGGCGTCTCGGTGCAGGAGTTCGGCCTCGTCGCCCAGTGGGCGGTGCAGGTGCTCAACGCGCTCACCGGCAACCTCGACCGGCCCGGCGGGGTGATGCTGACCCGGCCGGCGATCGACGCCGTGGGCCGCGGCCTGATCGGGCGCGGCCACCACGCCGTGTGGCGCAGCCGGGTGCGCGGGCTGCCGGAGTTCGCGGGCGAGCTGCCGGTGGCCACCCTCGCCGACGAGATCCTCACCCCCGGCGAGGGCCAGGTGCGCGCGCTGCTCACCGTGGCCGGCAACCCGGTGTCCTCGACCCCCGACGGCCGGCGTCTGGACGAGGCGATCGCGGGCCTGGACTTCGTGGCCGCCGTCGACCTCTACGTCAACGAGACCACCCGGCACGCCGACGTGATCCTGCCGCCGACCTCGGCGCTGGAGCGCGACCACTACGACCTGGTCTTCCACGTGCTCGCGGTGCGCAACACCGCGCGGTTCACCCCCGCGCTCTTCCCCAAGCCGGCCGGGGCGATGCACGACTGGGAGATCTACCGCGAGATCGCGCTGCGCACCGCGGCGCGGATGGAGCGCAAGCGGCCGTGGCGCGCCCGGCTCGTGCAGCAGGCGCGGCTGCGGCTCTCCCCCACCCGCACGATCGACCTGCTGCTGCGCACCGACCGGCCGCGGCTGTCGGTCCGCAAGCTGGTGGCCGCCGGGCCCGGGGTGGACCTCGGCCCGCTCCAGCCGTGCCTGCCCGAGCGCCTGCAGACGAAGGACAAGCGGATCGACCTGGCCCAGCCGCTGGTGCTCGACGACCTGGCCCGGCTCGCCGCGACACCCGCCCCCGACCCGGACGAGCTGCTCCTGGTCGGACGGCGGCACCAGCGCGACTGCAACTCGTGGATGCACAACAGCGAGCGGCTCACCCGGGGCAGGCCGCGGCACCAGCTGCTCATGCACCCCGACGACCTCGGCGCGCGGGGCATCGACGACGGCGCGACCGTGACGGTGACCAGCCGGGTCGGCAGCGTGCAGGTCGAGGTCGCCGCGTCCGACACGATGATGCGCGGGGTGGTGAGCCTGCCGCACGGCTACGGCCACCGCCGCGACGGCGTACGCCTGCGCAACGCCGTCGAGGTGCCCGGCGTCTCGATCAACGACCTGACCGACCCCGAACGGCTCGACGTCAGCGGCAACGCCGTGCTGAACGGGACGCCGGTGACCGTCAGCCGGTGACGACGCCGCGGACGGCGGCGCGCGCGGCGGCGGGGTCGCTGGCGGCGAGCGCGGCCTCGGCGGCCGCCTCGCAGGTGTCCATCGAGACCTCGGCGAGCTGGGCGCCGACGGCCTTGACCGCGGCGACCGCCATCGACAGCGACGTCACGCCCATGCCGACCATCGCGGCCGCGAGCAGCGGGTCGGCGGCCGCCTCGCCGCAGACGCCGACCGGCTTGCCGGCCTGCTTGCCCGCCTCGGCGGTGATCGCCACCAGGGCGAGCACCGCCGGCTGCCAGGGGTCGGTCAGGTGCGCCAGGTCGCTGGCCATCCGGTCGGCGGCCATCGTGTACTGCGTCAGGTCGTTGGTGCCGATCGACAGGAAGTCCACCTGCTCCAGGAACCGGTGCGCCAGCAGCGCGGCGCTCGGCACCTCGACCATCACCCCGGCCTTGAGGCCGCGGCTCCGCACCTGCTCGGCGAACGTCTTGGCCTCGTCGACGGTGGCCACCATCGGCGCCATCACCCACGGCGAGGTGCCGGTGCGCTCGGCCGCCAGGGCGACCGCGTCGAGCTGCCGCTCGAGCAGGCCGGGGTTGCCGAAGGACAGCCGCAGGCCACGCACGCCGAGGGCGGGGTTCTCCTCGCCCTCGTGGGTCGCGAAGACCAGGGGCTTGTCGGAGCCGGCGTCGAGGGTGCGGATGACGACGTTGCGGCCCTCGCCGAACGCCGCGAGCACCCCGGCGTAGAGCTCGGCCTGCTCCTCCACGGTCGGCTCGTCCTTGCGGTTGAGGAAGCACAGCTCGGTGCGGAACAGGCCGCTGCCCTCGACCGGACCCGCGGCGGCCTTCTCGGCCGAGGCGACGTCGGCGACGTTGGCGAGCACCTTGACCGGCGTTCCGTCGCTGGTGCGGGCCGGACCGGTCCAGGCCTCCATCGCCGCCCGCGACTCGCGGGCCTCCGCGACCCGCGCGGTCGCCTCGTCGGCGTCGGGCTCGACGTCGACCTGGCCGGTGGTGCCGTCGACGAGGACCTGGGTGCCGCTGGAGAGCCCCATGGCCCCGTGCACGGCCACCACGCAGGGGATGCCGAGCTGGCGGGCGATGATCGCGGTGTGGCTCGTCGGGCCGCCCCGCTCGGTGACGAGGGCGAGGACCTGCTCGGCGTCGAGCCCGGCGGTGTCGGCGGGCGCCAGGTCCTCGGCGACGAGCACGCTCGGGACGTCCGGGGTCGGTACGCCGGGCTCGGGCTCGCCGACGATCTCGGCGGTCAGGCGCTTCTCGAGGTCGCGCAGGTCGGTGACGCGCTCGGCCATCAGACCGCCCATCTGGGTGAACAGCGCGGCGAACTGGTCGACGCTGGCGCGCAGCGCGTCGAGCAGAGGGTCGCCCCCGTCGACCCGTCCGGACACGGCGCCGCGCAGGCCCGGGTCACGGGCGAGCCCGGCGGTGGCGGTGAGCACCTCGGCGGCCGACCCCTGCGCCGTCGCGGCACGGTCGGCGAGCCGGCCGGAGACGGTGGCGACGGCCGCGTCGTAGCGGCTCATCGCGTCCTCCGGCGTGAGCGTGGTGCCCTCGAAGGCGGTGACGGCGGCGGCGGACAGCTCCGTGCGCGCGACCAGCACGGGACCGAAGGCGACACCGGGGACGACGGGCGTGCCGGTGAGCTGGGCCGGAGTGCCGGCGGCAGTGGTCGAGGTCTGCGTCATGACGGAAGTAAACCCCCGGGGATGCTTGACAGTCAACACATTCGGGCGTAAAACAACAGACACGCAGATCCACATCGAGGAGGACCCGTGTACGCCGAGGAACGCCAGCAGGCCATCGCCGACCTGCTCACGCAGCGCGGCCGCCTGTCGGTCACCGAGCTGGCGGACCGGTTCACGGTGACCACCGAGACGGTCCGCCGCGACCTCTCCACCCTGGAGCGTGCTGGCATCGTACGCCGGGTGCACGGCGGCGCCATCCCTGCTGCGTCGCTGAGCGTCCTCGAGGTCGCGGTCAACGAGCGCGACCTCGCCCAGGGCGACCAGAAGGACCGCGTCGCCATGGCGGCCACCGCCTTCCTGCCCAGCGCCGGCGGCAGCGTCCTGCTCGACGCCGGCACCACCACCGCCCGTCTCGCCGGGCTGCTCCCCCTCGACGTCAGCTTCACGGTGTTCACCAACGCCGTGCCCATCGCGGGCCGCCTCGCCGGGCGCGCCAACGTCGACCTGCACCTGCTGCCCGGCCGGGTCCGCCGCACCACCCAGGCCGCGGTCGGCGAGGAGACCGTCGCCGCCATCGACCGGCTGCGCACCGACGTCGCCTTCGTCGGCACCAACGGGCTCAGCCTGGCCCACGGGCTGAGCACCCCCGACCAGAGCGAGGCCGCCGCCAAGAGCGCCATGCTGCGCAGCGCGCAGCGGGTCATCGTGCTCGCGGACTCCTCCAAGATCGGCCACGAGAGCACCGTCCGCTTCGGCGACCTCGAGCAGGTCGACGTGCTCGTCACCGACCGCGGCCTCAGCGCCGAGGACCGTGCCACCCTCACCGCCCACGACATCGAGGTGGTCGTCGCATGATCGTCACCCTGACCCCCAACCCGAGCGTGGACCGCACGATCGAGCTCACCTCCACGCTCGAGCGCGGGGCGGTGCTCCGGGCCCGTGCGGTGACCTCGCAGGCGGCCGGCAAGGGCGTCAACATCTCCCGGGCCGCCGTGGCCGCGGGTGTCCCCACCATCGCCGTGCTGCCGGCCAAGTCCGACGACCCCTACGTCCTCGAGCTGCTGCGCGACGGCATCGACTGCCGTCCCGAGCCGCCCGCCGGCGACGTCCGGATGAACGTGACGATCACCGAGCCCGACGGCACCACCACCAAGATCAACTCCCCCGGCGCCACCGCCGGCCCGTCCACCCTCGACCGGCTCCGCCGGGCGCTGCACCAGCGGGCCGCGCAGGCACGCTGGGTGGTGCTGGCCGGCTCGTTGCCGCCCGGGGCCCCCGACGACTGGTACGCCACGCTCGTCGCCGACCTGCGCAGCCTCGACGTCGGCATCGCGGTGGACACCTCGGACGCGCCGCTGGAGGCGATCTTCGCCCACCTCGACGTGGCCGCGCCCGACCTGCTCAAGCCCAACGCCGAGGAGCTGGCCTCGCTGGCCGGCGGTGACCCGGCCTCCATCGAGGCCGACCCGTCCGTCGCCGCGACGGCCGCCCAGGTCCTGGTCGACCGGGGCGTCACCGCGGTGCTGGCCACGCTCGGCGGGTCCGGCGCCGTGCTCGTCACCGCCGACGGCGCGTGGCACGCCACCCCACCCCCCACGACCGTCGTCAGCACGGTCGGTGCGGGTGACTCGAGTCTGTTCGGCTACCTGCTCGGCGCGCTCCGCGACGCCGCGCCGGCCGAACGGCTGCGCCTGGCCGTCGCCTACGGCAGCGCCGCAGCAGCACTACCCGGGACCACGATCCCCACCCCGGACTCGGTCCACCCCGAGCTCGTCGACGTGGCCGAGCTCTCCATCCCCCTCTCCCAGCGAGGAACACCATGAACGACACGTCAGGATCGATCATCACCGAGGAGCTCGTCCGGCTGGACGTCTCGCTCGGCGACGACAAGACCGCGGTGATCCGCGGCCTGGCCGACCTGGTCGCCCAGGCCGGCCGGACCGCCTCCCCCGAGGGGCTCACCGAGGACGCCCTCGCCCGGGAGGCCACCTCGTCGACGGGGCTGCCCGGGGGCATCGCGATCCCGCACTGCCGCACCGAGCACGTCGACGTCCCGACCCTCGCCTTCGCCCGTCTCGAGCCCGGCACCGACTTCGGCGCCAAGGACGGCCCGGCCGACCTCGCCTTCCTGATCGCCGCGCCCGCGGGCGGCGACGCCACCCACCTCGAGGTGCTCACCCAGCTCGCCCGCGCCCTGGTGCGTCCGGAGTTCACCGACGGCCTGCGCCGGGCCGAGACGCCCGCCGACGTCGTGGCGCTGGTCATGTCGGTGGTCAAGCTGAAGGAGCCTGCCCCGGCCGGTCCGGCAGCCCCGGCAGCGTCGGCCGCGCCGACGACGGAGGCCGCGCCCGCTGCCCGGCGCAGCATCGTCGCCGTCACGGCCTGCCCGACCGGCATCGCCCACACCTACATGGCGGCCGAGGCCCTCGAGGCCGCCGCGGCGCGGGCCGGCGTCGACATCCACATCGAGACCCAGGGGTCGGCCGGTTCGACCCCCCTCCCGCGCGAGACGATCGCCGCCGCGTCCGCCGCGATCTTCGCCGCCGACGTCGGGGTGCGTGACCGCGGCCGCTTCGCCGGCAAGCCGGTCGTCGCCTCGGGCGTCAAACGCGCCATCGACGACGGCGACGCGATGATCGCCGAGGCGCTCCGGTTCATCGACGATCCCAACGCCCCACGGGTCGAAGGATCCGCCGATGGCGCGGGCGGCGCTGACGCCGCGAGCGGGTCGACGGGTGAGGAGTCCTGGGGCCTGCGCATCCGCCGGGTGCTGATGACCGGCGTCTCCTACATGATCCCGTTCGTCGCCGCCGGCGGCCTGCTGATCGCGCTGTCGTTCCTGTTCGGCGGCTACGAGATCGTCGGTCCGGCGGGCGAGATCGCCACCAACAACACTCTCTTCAACCTGCCGAGCCTGTCCGAGAACGGGCTGGAGCACGCCCTGTTCGACTCGTCGTTCTTCGCCTACCTCGGCTCGATGTGCTTCGTGCTGGGGGCCACGGCCTTCAAGTTCCTGGTGCCGGCGCTGGCGGGCTACATCGCCTACGCCATCGCCGACCGGCCCGGCATCGCGCCCGGGTTCGTCATGGGCGCGATCGCCATCGACCTCGGCGGCTTCGGCACCCCGCAGACCGGCTTCCTCGGCGGCATCATCGGCGGTGTCCTCGCCGGTGTCATCGCGCACTGGATCGCGGTCCGGAAGGTCCCGGGCTGGCTGCGCGGACTGATGCCGGTGCTGGTGATCCCGCTGCTGACCACGCTGGTCGCCGGCCTGATCATGCTGGTCGTCCTGGCCAAGCCCCTCGGCGCGCTCATGGATGCGCTCAACGACGGCCTCACCAGCATGGCCGAGGGCGGCGCCGGCGTGGCGCTCGGCGTGGTGCTCGGCCTGATGATGGCCTTCGACATGGGTGGCCCGCTGAACAAGACGGCGTACCTGTTCGCGACCACCGGGCTGGCGGCAGCCGCCACCGCGACCGGCAACGCCCCCCAGCTGCTGATCATGGCCGCGGTCATGCTCGCCGGGATGGTGCCCCCCATCGCGCTCGCCCTGGCGACCGTCGTCCGGCCCCAGGTGTTCACCGAGGCCGAGCGCGAGAACGGCAAGGCCGCCTGGCTGCTCGGCGCGTCCTTCATCACCGAGGGGGCGATCCCCTTCGCCGCCGCCGACCCGCTGCGCGTGATCCCCTCGATCATGGCCGGCAGCGCGGTGACCGGGGCTCTGGCGATGACCATGGACGTCACCCTGCGGGCCCCGCACGGCGGTATCTTCGTGCTCTTCGCGGTGGGGAACGTGCTCGGGTTCCTGCTGTCCCTCGCTGCCGGTGTCCTGGTCGCGGCGACCCTGGTCATCGTCCTGAAGCAGTTCACCGAGAGCAAGGAAGAGATCGAGGAGCTCGACGAGATCGCCCAGCCGGCCTGACCCACCCCCACCGAAGGAGAACCCATGCCCAGCAAGACCGTGACCGTCGGCTCCGCCGTCGGCCTGCACGCCCGCCCCGCCGCCCTGATCGCCGAGAAGGCCGGGTCGCTCGGCAGCACCGTCACGCTCACGACGACCGGCGGCAGCCCGGTCGACGCCAGCTCGGCGCTGCTGATCATGACCCTCGGCGCGAAGAAGGGCGACTCGGTCGAGGTCAGCGGCGACGACGAGGGCGCCGTCGACACCATCGCGGCGATGGTCGAGCAGGACCTCGACGCCTGACCACGCTCCACCGACGATTCGTCTGCGATCGCCCCGCGGGGAACACCCCGGAGATCGCAGACGAATCGTTGTCTCAGCGCTGGTCGCGCAGGGCGAGGTAGACGGCGCGCACGCCGACCGCGCGCTCGAGCTCGCGCTTGACCTCGGTGAAGAACTGGTCGCGGTAGGCCTCGTCGGTCACCGCGCAGACGGTGAAGTAGAGCCCCGAGAACGCCGCCAGGAAGACCGACACCTGGAACAGCTCGAGCGACAGGTGGTCGAGCACCGGCGCGCTGCGCAGGGTCTCCTGCCCGGTCCAGGCCAGCTGCACGCTCTGCTCCATGACCAGTGCGCCGAAGAACATGAAGAACGTGAAGACGCACAGCGCCAGCAGCAGCACCTGCACGGCCTGCGCGATCACCAGCACCAGCACCAGGTTGGCCCGCTCGAAGCCGGTCACGCGGACCTTCGTCCGGGCCTGCTCGGTGGCGTCGGTCTCCCGGGCCAGGCCCTCCAGCGGCGTACGCCGGCAGGCCTCGACGAGTCGTGCCTCGTCGATGTGGGCGTCGACGTTGTCGAGCTCCTCGGGCAGGCGGACGGCCAGGAAGGCCACGGCGAACAGCCCGAACAGCATCACCGTCAGCCACAGGACGGCCGCGCTCATGCTCGCGGCGAGCTGCCAGACCTCGGCGTTGATGAAGAGGAAGGTGATGAACAGCATCAGCAGCGGCAACGCCCTGGTCGCCAGGGGCAGGAGCAGCCCGAGGCTGCCGAGCGTCCGCCCCACCGCCCAGCCCACGATCGAGCGGGCCCGGAGCGTGGTCGCGGCGAAGACCAGCGCGGCCAGGCCGACGACGAGCATCGGGAGCGACGGCGCGATCGCGGCGTCGCCGAGCACCGTGGCCAGCACGACGCCGCCGGCCAGCGCGACCAGGGCGGTGACGACCAGCATCACCAGGGTGCGGCGCGAGTGCAGCGCGGAGCGGGCGGCCTCGCGCTCCTCGGGGACGAAGTAGGGCAGCCCGTGCTGCACGAACCACCGCTCCGTCGCGTGCAGCGCCGCGGCGTCGCCGGACAGCGGCTGGGTGTCGGTCATCCGGCGTCCCCGACCAGCGAACGGGTACGGCGGACGTCGTCGTGCATGGTCTCCACGAGCTCCTCGACGCTGTCGAAGCGGAGCATGCCGCGGATCCGGGCGACGAAGGACACCTCCACCTCGACGCCGTACAGCTCGAGGTCGTTCCGGTCCAGCACGTAGGACTCCACCCGGCGCTGCCGGTCCCCCGCGAAGGTCGGGTTGGTGCCGACGCTGATCGCGGCCGGCAGCTCCTCGCCGGTGTCGAGGCGGCGCAGCCGGCCGGCGTAGACGCCGTCGGCCGGCGCCGCGTGCACGCCGATGGTCGGCACGTTGGCCGTGGGGTAGCCCAGCTCCCGGCCGCGCTTGTCGCCCTCGACGACCACGCCGCGCACCGTGAACGGACGGCCGAGCGCCTCCGCGGCGCCCTCCACGTCGCCCGCGGAGAGGCAGTTGCGGACGTAGGTCGAGGACCACACCTGCGGACCGCCGTCGAGCGGGATGCCCTCGGCGGTGAAGTCGAGCCGGTCACCGAGCTCGACCAGGGTGGCCAGGTCCCCGGAGGCCCGGTGCCCGAAGCGGAAGTTGGCGCCCACGACGACCGCCCGGGCGTGCAGGGCGTCGACCAGGATCTCGCGCACGAACCGCTCCGGCGACCAGCCGGCCACCTCGCGCGAGAACGGCACCACCAGCACGTCGTCGACGCCGGCGGCGCCGAGGAGCGGCACCCGCGTCTCGATGGTGGTCAGCGTCGGCGGGGCGTGCTCGGGGCGGAGCACGGCGATCGGGTGCGGGTCGAAGGTCACCGCGACCACGTCGAGCGAGCCGAGCTCGCGGGCCACCTCCCGCGCCCGGGCGACCACGTGCTGGTGGCCCAGGTGCACGCCGTCGAAGTTGCCGATCGTGACGACGGTGCGGCCCAGGTCGGCCGGGACCTCGTCGAGCGAGCGCCACAGGTCAGTCACGCGGGACAGCATGCCAGTCAGCCGGTGAAGACAGCGACAGGGGCGGCGACCTCGCCGTCCTGCCGGTAGAGGGCCAGGAACGCGCCTCCGGGGGCGAAGACCGCGACCGGTCCCCCGTCCCCGCCGAGGTCCACGGCGAGCGCGCGACCGAAGCTCACGTCGCGCGCCTGGTCGGCGTCGAGGTCGTGGGACGGGAAGCAGCGCCGGGCGACGTCGGAGATGTCGACCATCGCGAACCCGTCGGCGAGGTCGTCGAGGGTGCGGGCGTCGTCGAGGGTGAACGGCCCCACCGCGGTGCGGCGCAGGGCGGTGAGGTGTCCCCCGGTGCCGAGCGCGGCGCCGAGGTCGCGGGCGATCGCCCGGACGTAGGTGCCGCTGCTGCAGCGCACCGAGAGGTCCACGTCGACCCACTCGCCCTCACGACGTACGTCGGTGACGACGAGCTCGTGCACGGTGACCTCGCGGGACGCCAGCTGCACGTCCTCGCCGGCCCGGACCCGGGCGTAGGCCCGCTGCCCGTCGACCTTGATCGCCGAGACCGCGGACGGGACCTGCTGGAGGGTGCCGACGAAGGCGCCGGCGGCGGAGCGGACGTCGTCCTCGGTGAGGTGCTCGGTCGAGGCGACCGGGCCGAGCTCGCCCTCGGCGTCGTCGGTGCTCGTCCCGGCGCCGAGCCGCACCGTGGCGTCGTAGGCCTTCTCGGTCAGCATCAGGTGCCCGAGCAGCCGGGTCGCGCGGTTGACCCCGAGCAGCAGCACCCCGGTGGCCATCGGGTCCAGGGTGCCGGCGTGGCCGACCTTGCGGGTGCCGGCCAGCCGGCGCACCCGGGCGACCACGTCGTGCGAGGTCATCCCGGCAGCCTTGTCGACGACCACCAGCCCCGCGTCCACCGGAGCGGTCACGCCCGGTCGGGCTCGTCGCCGCTGTCGTCGAGGTCGTCGTCGTCCTCGGTGTGCGGCTTCTTGTAGGGGTCGGCCTCGCCGGCGTAGGTCGCCCCGGCCGACGCCGCGGCGACCGCCGCGTCGGACTCGCGGGCCTTGGCCAGCAGGTCGTCGAGGTGACGGGCCGTCTCGGGCAGCGCGTCGTGGATGAACTCCAGCGTCGGCACGTGCCGCATGCCGAGCTGCTTGCCGACCTCGCTGCGGATCAGGCCCTTGGCCGACTCGAGCGCGGCGGCGCTGGCGGTGAGCTCCTCGCCCTCGCCGAACACGGTGTAGAAGATCGACGCGTTCTGCGTGTCACCGGTGACCCGGACGTCGGTCACGGTGACGAAGCCCAGCCGGGGGTCCTTGATGCGCCGCTCCAGCATCTCCGCGACGATCACCTGGATCCGGTCCGCGACCTTGCGCACCCGTGGGCTGCTCACTTCGTTCTCCTCGTCGGATCGTGCTGTGCTTGCGATTCGGTGGTTGCGTTCGATGGTGGTGAGGTGTCGGTGCCACCGGTCCCGACTGCGGCTCTGGTGCTCGGCAGTCCGCGCCTCCCTGCCTGGGGTCAGCGAGGGTCAGTTGCCAATCGCTTCGCTCTCGGCAACGGACCCCTCGCCACGTCCACCTCGCTGCGTCGGCGGAGTCGACTCGCTTACGACCGCGGGATCTCCTTCATCTCGAAGGCCTCGACGATGTCGCCCTGCTTGATGTCGTTGAAGCCGCGGATGACCAGACCACACTCGAAGCCCTCGCGGACCTCGGAGGCGTCGTCCTTCTCCCGCCGCAGCGACGACAGGTCGGCGCTCTCCACGACGACCGCGCCGTCGCGGATCAGGCGCACCTTGGCGTTGCGACGGATGACACCGCTGGTGACCATGCAGCCGGCGATGTTGCCGATCTTCGAGGAACGGAAGATCTCGCGGATCTCGGCCTGGCCGAGCGAGACCTCCTCGAACTCCGGCTTGAGCATCCCCTTGAGGGCCGCCTCGATCTCCTCGATCGCCTGGTAGATGACCGAGTAGTAGCGGATCTCGACGCCCTCCTTGTCGGCCATCTCCGTCGCCTTGCCCTGGGGCCGGACGTTGAAGCCGATGATGATGGCGTCGGACGCCGCCGCGAGGTCGACGTTGGTCTCGGTGATCGCACCGACACCGCGGTCGATGACCCGCAGGCTGACCTCGTCGCCGACGTCGATCTTGGCCAGCGAGTCCTCGAGGGCCTCGACCGAACCGGACACGTCGCCCTTCAGGATCAGGTTCAGCTCCTGGGTCTCGCCGGACTCCATCGACTTCATGAAGTCCTCGAGCGTACGGCGGACGCGACGCTTGGCCTGCATGGCCGCACGCTCCCGCGCCTCACGCTTCTCGGCGATCTGGCGTGCCATCCGGTCGTCGTCGACCACGATGAAGTTCTGGCCGGCGCCGGGGACGGCGGTCAGACCGAGCACCATGGCCGGACGCGACGGGTCGGCCTCCTCGATGTTGTCGCCGTACTCGTCGAGCATGGCGCGCACCCGGCCGTAGGCCGGACCCGCGACGAGCGAGTCGCCGACGCGGAGCGTTCCGCGCTGGACGAGCACCGTCGCCACCGGACCGCGACCGCGGTCGAGGTGCGCCTCGACGACCAGGCCCTGGGCGTCCTGGTGGGCGTTGGCCCGCAGGTCCAGGGAGGCGTCGGCGGTGAGCACGATCGCCTCGAGCAGGCCGTCGAGGTTGAGCTCGGACTTGGCCGAGACGTCGACGAACATGGTGTCGCCGCCGTACTCCTCGGGGACCAGGCCGTACTCGGTCAGCTGACCGCGCACCTTGGCCGGGTCGGCCTCGGGCTTGTCGATCTTGTTGACCGCGACCACGATCGGCACACCGGCCGCCTTGGCGTGGTTGAGCGCCTCGACCGTCTGCGGCATGACGCCGTCGTCGGCCGCGACCACCAGCACCGCGATGTCGGTCGCCTGGGCACCACGGGCACGCATGGCGGTGAACGCCTCGTGACCCGGGGTGTCGATGAAGGTGATCCGGCGCTCGTCGCCGTCGACCTCGGTGGCCACCTGGTAGGCACCGATGTGCTGGGTGATGCCACCGGCCTCCTTGGCGACGACGTTGGCGTTGCGCAGCGCGTCGAGGAGCTTGGTCTTTCCGTGGTCGACGTGACCCATGACGGTGACGACCGGCGGGCGGGCCGACAGGTCCTCCTCGTCGCCCTCGTCCTCACCGAACTCGAGGTCGAAGGACTCGAGCAGCTCGCGGTCCTCGTCCTCGGGGGACACGATCTGCACGACGTAGTTGAGCTCGTCACCGAGCAGCTCGAAGGTCTCGTCGTTCACCGACTCGGTCGCCGTCACCATCTCGCCGAGCGAGAACAGCATCTGCACCAGCGACGCGGCGTCGACGTTGATCTTCTCCGCGAAGTCGGTCAGCGAGGCGCCACGGGGCAGACGGACGGTCTCGCCGTCACCCTTGCGGACGCGGACGCCACCGATGGTCGGTGCCTGCATCGCCTCGAACTCTTGACGACGCGCGCGCTTCGACTTGCGACCACGGCGCGACGGGCCGCCGGGACGACCGAAGGCGCCCTGCGTCTGGCCGCGCTGGCCGGGACGGCCACCGCCACCGGGACGGCCGCCGCCGGGACCACCGAAGCCACCGCGGCCCGGAGCACCGGCACCCGCGGGAGCGCCGCCACGACCGGGCGCGCCACCGCGGCCCGGGGCACCGGGACGACCCGGAGCACCACCGCGGCCACCAGGACCGGGACGACCACCGGGACCGCCGCCGAACGCGGCCGGGGACTTCGGCATCATCGCCGGGTTGGGGCGCGGCATGCCCGCACGGCCACCGCCGGCGGGAAGGCCGCCGGTGCGACCCGGGGCGCCGCCGTCGCGGCCGGCCGGGGGCCGGGGCGGACGGTCGCCGGGCGTCTCGGTCGGGCGCGGGGCCGCCGGGCGGCGACCCATGCCCTGCGTCGAGGAGAACGGGTTGTTGCCCGGGCGCGGGGCGCCGGGGCGGGCGGACGGCCGGGGAGCCGCCGGCTTCGGGCCGGCGGACGCAGCGACAGCACCGTCGGTGCCCTCCTCAGCGGCGGCCGGGGCCTCCGCGGCGGGGGCTGCGGGAACCTCGGGGGTCTCCGGAGCGGCCGGCGCGGCCGGCTTCGGACCGGGCCGCGGACCAGCCTTCGCGGCCGGGGCGGGAGCCTCGGTCGCAGCGGCCGGAGCGGACTCGGCGGGAGCGGCCGACGGGGTCGGCTCCTCCGCCACCTGCTCAGCCGCCTTCTCCGTCGCCTTCTGGGGCGCCTTCGGGGCGGGTGCCTTCTTGGCCGGGGCCTTCTCGGCCGGAGCGGACTCCGCCGGGGCAGCCGAAGCGGCCAGCTCCTGGCCGTAGGTCTTCTTGAACTTCATCTCGACGGGAAGCTCGATCGTCGACGAGGCCGACTTGACGAACTCGCCCATCTCCTTGAGCTTCTCGAGAACAACCTTGCTCTCGACGCCGAGCTCTTTGGCGAGCTCGTGGACTCGGGTCTTAGCCACGCTTCTCCTTCTGGCCCGAGCCACAGAAGGGTGGTCGGACCGTTAGCTGGTGTGCATGCTCATCGGAAAGTACTCATCGAGTGCTCATGAGCTGATGCTCCAATTTCTGTCGGTCAACGGACGTCGTGCGGTGTGTGCTGCGTGAGGCTGCCGACGTACTCCTCCACCGGTCCGCTGGCGAGCGCACCCGCGACCCGGAGGGCCCGTGGGAATGCTCGTCGGCGAAGCGCGAGGTCGAGACACGCGGGTGTGGGGTGCAGATGCGCCCCACGGCCCGGGAGCCGCCGCGCGGGGTCGGGGACGACCGCGAGGCCGGACCCGGAGTCCACAGCGACAACTCTCAGCAACTCATGCCTGGCGGCCTGCTGACGACACCCCAGGCACGTGCGGACGGACCCCTGACTGCGTGGGGACATGCGACGTTTGCACTTCCTGGGAGGTCGGGACGGCTGACCACCGTCATTCAGTCTAGCGGTTCCGGGCGCTGGGACCGAACCGACCTACGGTGCAGCCGGTGGGGCGACCGGCGGCGCGACCGGTGGGGCGACCGGCGGGGCGACCGGCGCCTCGTCGGAGCGGATGTCGATCCGCCAGCCGGTGAGCCGCGCGGCGAGGCGGGCGTTCTGCCCCTCCTTGCCGATGGCGAGCGACAGCTGGAAGTCCGGGACGACGACGCGGGCCGAGCGGGCCGCGAGGTCGACGATCTCCACGCTGGTCACCCGCGCCGGCGACAGCGCGTGCGCGACCATCTCGGCCGGGTCCTCCGACCAGTCCACGATGTCGATCTTCTCGCCGTGCAGCTCGTTCATCACGCTGCGCACCCGCTGCCCCATCGGGCCGATGCAGGAGCCCTTGGCGTTGACGCCCGGGACCGAGGTGCGGACCGCGATCTTGGTGCGGTGGCCCGCCTCCCGCGCGATCCCGCAGATCTCGACGGTGCCGTCGGCGATCTCGGGGACCTCGAGGGCGAACAGCTTCTTGACCAGGTTGGGGTGCGAGCGCGACAGCATCACCTGCGGTCCGCGCATGCCCTTGCGGACGCTGACCACCAGGCAGCGGATGCGCTCGCCGTGGGCGTAGCTCTCCCCCGGCACCCGCTCGGCCGTGGGCAGCAGCGCCTCGAGCCGGCCGAGGTCCACCATGACGTCCTGGGGGTCGCGACCCTGCTGGATCACACCGGAGACGATGTCGCCCTCCTTGCCGGAGAACTCACCGAACTTGATGTCGTCCTCGGCGTCGCGGAGCCGCTGCAGGATGACCTGCTTGGCCGTGGTCGCCGCGATCCGGCCGAAGCCGTCGGGCGTGTCGTCGTACTCGGAGACGACGTTGCCCTCGTCGTCGGTCTCGGCGGCGAGCACCGTGACGTGGCCGGACTTGCGGTCCAGGACGACCCGCGCCTTGTCCACCGCGCCGGGGGTCTTGTGGTACGCCGTGAGCAGCGCCTGCTCCAGCGCCTCCACGAGGATGTCGAAGGAGATCTCCTTCTCGCGCTCGAGCGCGCGGAGCACCGTCATGTCGATGTCCATGTGCTCAGCTCTCCTTCCGGTTGAACTCGATCTGGACCTTGGCCTTGGCGACGTCGGCGTAGCCGACCTGCTGCGTCGTGCCGTCGACGTCGAGCGTGGCCGCGGTCTCGTCGCTGCCGGTGATCCGGCCGGTGACCGATCCGCCGTCGCGCAGGGTGACCTTGACCAGGCGGCCCTCGTTGCGCCGCCAGTGACGGGCGTGGGTGAGCGGCCGGTCGACGCCCGGGGAGGTGACCTCCAGGGTGTAGGGCTGCACGCCCATGACGTCGGACTCGTCGAGCAGCCGGGAGACCTCCTTGGTCGCCTCGGCGATGTCGTCGAGGGTGACGCCACCGTCCTTGTCCACCGCGACGCGCAGGAGGCGTCGCTTGCCGGCGGGGGTGAGGTCGACTGCCTCGAGGTCGAGGCCCACAGCGCTCAACGGGTCGGTGAGGACCCCTGCAAGTCGGTCCCGGGTCTGTTCGGTGCTCACGGGCGTCCTTCCTGCGTCTGCTGTTGTGGTGGCCTCAACCCTAGCCCACCTGCGGCTGCCCGCTGACCGCGGCGGGGCCGCCCCGGCGGTCCCGATAGAGTCGCCCGGTGCACGTCCTCCCCGGCCCCCAGGTGACCCGTCGGGCCACCCTCGCCGCGGCCGCCGGGTCGGTCGCACTGGCCGCGGGCTGCACCCCCAACGCCGCCAACGCGCCGTCGCGTCGTGACGCCCGCCCACGGGCCCCCGAGCCGGACCCGGACGTCGCCCTCGCCGCGACCGTCCTCGCGGACGAGCAGCGGCTGCTCGACCGCATCGACGCCACCGTGGCCCGGCACCCGCAGCTGGCCGCGCTGCTCACCGACACCCGCGCCGCGCACGAGGCGCACGTCGCGCTGCTCCGCGACGCCGCCCCCGACGAACCGGTGCCCCCACACGACTCCTCGCCCGGCTCCTCGCCGTCGACCGACGCCCCCCGGGCCGAGGACACCGACCGGACGCCGCGCGCCCCCCGGAACCCGGAGCGGGCGCTGCGGGCGCTGTCCCGCGACGAGGACGACCTGGCCCTGGTGGACAAGCGCAGCGCCTTCGCCGCCGAGTCGGGCGCGTTCGCCCGGGTGCTGGCCAGCATGGCCGCCTCGGCCGCCCAGCACGCGGTGCTGCTGCGCACCGCCCCGCTGCCCGAGGTGGGTGCGCCGTGACGCCGGAGGAGGCGCTGCAGACCACGCTGGCGGGTGAGCACGCCGCGGTCTACGTCTACGGCGTGCTCGGCGGCCGGGTCTCGTCGTCGTCCGAGCCGACGCTGGCGGCCGACCTGCGCACGGCGTACACGATCCACCGCGGCCGCCGCGACCAGGTCGTCGCGATGGTGCGGGCGGCGGGCGCCGAGCCGGTGCAGGCGGAGGTCAGCTACGAGCTGCCCACGCCCGCGGAGACGGCGCGGCAGTGCCGGCGGGCCGCCGCCGAGGTCGAGCAGCGCTGCGCCGAGGTCTACGCCGCGGCCGTCGGCAGCACCGCGCGAGCCAACCGGCAGTGGGCGATCGACGCCCTCACCGACGCCGCCGTGCGCGGGCTGACCTTCGGCGCGGAGCCGGCGGCGTTCCCGGGCGTGCCCGAGCTGGGCTGACCGCACCGCTGCCGGGGCCCGGCCGGCAAAGCCGCACCCCGCCCTCCTGGGAGAGAGGACGGGGTGCGGGGTCCAGGATGTCAGGCGCGCCTCAGGAGCGGTACGCCGTCCACATCTCGTCCATCCGCGTCGTCTGGTCCGCGGTGAACTGGTCGTAGCAGGAGTCGTAGCTGTAGTCCATGTAGTTGTGGATGGAGTCCAGGCCGCCACCGGCGCAGGAGTCCTGGCCGTCCGGGCAGCCGTTGGTCGCGGCGCTCTGGGCGGGGGTGTCGGCCACCATGTCGCCGCCCTGCGACTCCTTGCAGCCGCCCTG
This sequence comes from uncultured Actinomycetota bacterium, assembly GCA_963698315.1. Taxonomy (GTDB): domain Bacteria; phylum Actinomycetota; class Actinomycetes; order Propionibacteriales; family Nocardioidaceae; genus Nocardioides_B. The sequence goes on along the minus strand of CAVOQH010000006.1, from coordinate 320,179 downwards.
GAACACGTGGTAGAGCCCGAACCAGTGCCCGGCCTCGTGGGTCGCGGTCTCCCCGAGGTTGTAGTTCTTCTCCGTGCCGCCGGGCAGGCTGCTCCAGAGCACCCGGATGCCGTCGATGGCGCCCTGGTTGGCGTAGTCCCAGGGGAAGGTCGCGATGCCGAGGTAGTTGAACTCGACCAGCCAGATGTTCAGCGCGTTCGCGCCGCCGAGCCGGGTGGCCTTGCGGTACTGGTTGCTGTTCTGGTCGTTGTGCCAGGCGTCGTTGAAGTAGCGGTCGGTGCCGGCCAGGGTGAAGGTGAACCCGGTGTCCGATGCCTCGCGGGACTCCGCGCCTGCGAAGGTCTTGTTGAGCACGTCGATCTGCTGGGCGATCTGGGTGTCGGTGACGTCCCCGGTCCCGTCGGCGGCGGCCATCACGTGCACGTAGACCGGGACGGTCGTGCCGTCGAGGGGACGGCCCGCGAGGCCCTTGGCGGAGGCACCCTTGGCGGCGAGGATCCGCTGGGTGCGCCTCTCGATCGCCCGCTGCTCGGCGGGAGAGATGTCGCGGTGGTCCTTGTCGCGGGCGTGTCCGCCCTTGGCGCCCGCGCCGAGGGTGTGCGGGTCGAGACAGGCCGGTGCCCGCTCGCTCACGGGGAGGGCCGCCTGCGCGGGGGCGATCCCCCCGGCCACGACGAGGACGACGGCACCGGCGAGCGCGGCGCCCTGGCGGCGGAGCCAGGTTGGGGTCATCGGAGATCCTTCACACGAAAAAGGGGCCGGGCGGCTGCACCGGCAGCACGATCGTGGCGGTGCGACCCGGCGAAACCGTGCACCTGCCGATCGAGGCGAATCGGCGTGTCTCGGACACATCTGGTCAAACCGGGTCAATTGCCGCAGCGCCGGAGGGCCGGCCCGCGGTGGCGGACCGGCCCTCGGCCGGGACGGACCCGGGTCGCTGCGTCAGGCGCGGTAGGCGCCGAACATCTGCTGCATCCGCGTGGTCTGGCCCGCGGTGAACTCCGTGTAGCAGGAGTCGTAGGAGTAGTCCATGTAGTTGTGGATCGGGTCGAGCCCCGCCAGCGAGCAGGAGTCGCGGCCCTCGGGGCACCCGTTGGTCGCCGAGCCCTGTGCCGGGGTGTCGCTCACCTCGTCGTTGGTGCTCGTGCAACCGCCCTGGAAGGTGTGGTAGAGCCCGAGCCAGTGACCGGCCTCGTGCGTCGCGGTCTCACCCAGGTTGTAGTTGGCGATGCTGCCGCCCGGGAGCGAGTCGAAGTGCACCCGGATCCCGTCGACGCCCGGGTTGCGGCTGTAGTCCCACGGGAACGTCGCGATGCCGAGGTAGGCGAAGTCGACCAGCCAGATGTTCAGCGCGTCGGCGCCGCCCTGGCGGGTCTGCGAGCGGTACGTCGAGCTGCTCTTGTCCTGGTGCCACTGGGTGTTGTAGTACCGGTCGATGCCGGCCAGCGTGAACGTGAAGCCGGTGTTGGAGGCGGTCCCCGACTCCTGGCCGCCGTACGTCTTGTTCAGCACCGCGATCTGCTGGCTGATCTGGCTGTCGCTGACGTTCCCGGCACCGCTGGCGTCAGCCATCACGTGCACGTAGACCGGCACGTTGCCCGCCTGGGCGACACCCGCGCCACCGCCACCGGTGCCGGGCTTGCCCTTGTTGGCCAGGATCTTGTCGGTGCGGGCCTCGATCGCGCGCTGCTGCGCCGGGGTGATGTCGCGGTGGTCGCGGTCGCCGAAGCCCTGGCCGCCGCGGGCGGCGGCGCTGCCGCCGGCCCCGACGGAGGAGGGCTCGAAGCAGGCGGGTCCCCGGTCGGCGGTGGGGAGGGCGGCCTGGGCGGGGACGACCGTCCCGGCGAGGGCGAGCATGGTGGTGCCCGCCAGGGCCGCGGCGCGATAGCGGAGTCGCATCATGGCGTGAGTCCTGTCTGTCCGAGATGCCCGGGACATCCGCCCGGACCCGACGATCCTGCCGGAGGACGTCCGGTCGGGGAACCCCCCAACCGGCGTATCTTGTGCAGGTTTGCGCAGGTGCCGGTTCGTGCAGGCGTTCAGACGCGCCAGCGGGAGACCACGTCGTAGATCTCGGCCAGCCGGTGCACGACCGCGTCGGGCTCCCCCTCGCTGTGCCCCACCTGGGTGCGCGGGATGTCGCTGTGCGGGACGTGCACGGTGCGCATCCCCGCGTTGGCGGCGCCCCAGATGTCGTCGAAGAGCCGGTCGCCGACGAAGACGCAGGCCGCCGGGTCGTCCACCTCGACCGCGTCCATCGCCGCACGGAACGCCTCGGGCGCGGGCTTGGTCCACGGGATCTCGCTGGTGTAGACGTCGCCGTCGATCAGGTGGAGCACGCCGTCGCGGTCGAAGAACTCCTCGTGCCAGGCCCGCGGCCACACGGTGTTGGAGAGCACCCCGACCTTGATGCCGTCGCCACGCAGCGCCTCGAACAGCGGCGCGACGTCGGGGTCGGTGCCGGTGTGCGGCGCCCAGAACTCGCGGTACGCCGTGAGCAGCGACTCGTCGTGGCTGAGCCCGGCCTCCAGGAACAGGTCGGCCACCGTCGCGCTGGTGTGGTGGTCGCGGCTGCGGCCCCAGACCACGTCACCGGCGCGCCGCAGCGCCTCCGCCGCCTCGGCGACCGAGGTCGTCGAGACCCCGACCGCCGCGAGCGCCAGCGCGCGCGCCTCCTCCTCGAAGTCGACCGTGTGCCACGGGGTCAGCGTGCCGCCCCAGTCGAAGATGACCGCCTCAACCACGGACGACCCGCACCACGTGCGCGGCGACCTGGTCGGCGGCGACGTCCTCGCGCTCGCCGGTGGCCCGGTCCTTGACCTCGACCACGCCGTCGGCCAGGCCCTTGCCGACCACGACGATGGTGGGCACGCCGATCAGCTCGGCGTCCTTGAACTTCACGCCGGGCGAGACCTTGGGCCGGTCGTCGTAGAGGACGGTGAGGCCCTGGGCGTGCAGGTCGTCGGCGAGCGTCTGGGCGGCCTCGAAGACCGCCTGGTCCTTGCCGGTGGCGACCAGGTGCACGTCGGCGGGCGACACCTCGCGCGGCCACACCAGGCCGAGCTCGTCGTGGGTGTTCTCCGCGATCGCGGCCACGGCGCGGGAGACGCCGATGCCGTAGGAACCCATGGTGACCGTGACGAGCTTGCCGTTCTCGTCGAGCACCCGCAGGTCGAGGGCGTCGGCGTACTTGCGGCCGAGCTGGAAGATGTGACCCATCTCGATGCCGCGGGCGGTCTCGAGGGTGCCGTCACAGTTGGGGCAGGGGTCACCGTCGCGCACCTCGGCGGCCTCGATGGTGCCGTCGGGGGTGAAGTCGCGGCCGGCCACCAGGTCGAGGACGTGGCTGCCGTCGACGTCGGCGCCGGTGACCCAGCGGGTGCCCTCGACGACGCGGGGGTCGACGACGTAGCGGATCTCGGACTCGCTCTTCTCCCCCAGCGCGCCGGGACCGATGTAGCCCTTGACCAGGCTGGGGTGCTTGGCGAACTCCGACTCGTCGAACGCCTCGACCTCGATCGGCTCGAGCTGGCCCTCGAGGCGCTTCTGGTCGACCTCGCGGTCGCCGGGCAGGCCGATGGCCAAGGGCTCGCGGGTGCCGTCGGGGTGCTTGAGCAGCAGCAGGACGTTCTTGAGCGTGTCACCCGCGTGCCAGGGCCGGTCGTCGCGGGGGAACGCCTCGTTGAGGTGGTCGACGAGCGTCTCGATCGTCGGGGTGCCGGGCGTCTGCTCGGCGTGGGCGGCCGGGGCGTCGTCGTAGGGCAGGGGCTGGGGTGCGCGCACCTGCACCGCCTCGACGTTGGCGGCGTAGTCGCAGGAGGTGCAGCGGACGTAGGTGTCCTCGCCGTTGGTGGCCGTCGCGAGGAACTCCTCCGACTTGGAGCCGCCCATCGCGCCCGAGGTCGCCTTGACCACGACGTAGTCGAAGCCGAGCCGGTCGAACGTCTTGACGTAGGCCTCGCGGTGCGCGGCGTAGGACCGGTCGAGGCCCTCGTCGGTGGTGTCGAAGGAGTAGGAGTCCTTCATCACGAACTCGCGGCCGCGCAGCAGGCCCGCGCGGGGACGCGCCTCGTCGCGGTACTTCGTCTGGATCTGGTAGAGCCAGACGGGCAGGTCCTTGTAGGAGGAGTAGAGGTCCTTCACCACGAGCGTGAACAGCTCCTCGTGGGTGGGGCCGAGGAGGTAGTCGCCGCCCTTGCGGTCCTTGAGGCGGAAGATGCTGTCGCCGTACTCCGTCCAGCGGCCGGTCGCCTCGTAGGGCTCGCGGGGCAGCAGCGCGGGGAACTGCAGCTCCTGGGCGCCGATGGCGTCCATCTCCTCGCGGACGATGCCCTCGATGTTGCGCAGCACCCGCAGCCCGAGCGGCAGCCAGGAGTAGATGCCCGGCGCCGCGCGGCGGATGTAGCCCGCACGGACGAGCAGCCGGTGGCTCGGCACCTCGGCGTCCGCGGGGTCGTCCCGGAGGGTGCGCACGAACAGGCTCGACATCCGCAGATCATGGGAGAAGGCTATCCGGCGGCTCCCGGTCGCCGCGAACCAGTTACCGCCTCAGAGCCGGGCGAGGTAGCCCCGGATCCGCTCGCGGGCGTTGTCGGTCATCTCCGCCCCGTGGGTGAACGCCGCCACGTCGTAGTCCAGCTCGCCCAGCCGGTGGGCGGTCTGCCGGGTGAGCGCGAAGTCCGAGCACAGGAACCGCGGCGAGAGGGTGAGGCCGCGGAAGTTGAAGTTGAACATCGAGTCGCCGGTGATGAGGGTGCGCGTCGGCTCGTGCAGGAACGACACGTGACCGGGCGAGTGCCCCGGCGTGTGCACCACCCGGAGCCCACCGGCCACCGGCAGCACGTCACCGTCGCGGAGCAGCGGACCCGGCGTGAACGGCTCGAAGCCGGGGTCGGGCAGCCGGGAGAAGAGCCGCCCGAGCAGGTAGCGCTGGTCGGCCTTCTGCGCGACCGTGCCGGAGGTCGCCGAGGGGTGGTCGCCCTCGTGGACCCAGACGTCGGCGCCGGTCTGCCGGGACATCTCGGCGGCGCCGCCGGCGTGGTCGGGGTGCACGTGGGTGAGCAGGATCCGGGTGACGTCGGCCGGCCGCTTGCCGATCGCCGCGAGCCCGGCGACGATCCGCGGCGGAGCCTTGGCCAGCCCGCAGTCGACGAGGGTGACGCTGCCGTCGTCGTCGGTGAAGGCGAAGGAGTTGACGTAGTCGCGTCCGACGGTGGGGATCCGCCAGACCTGGGGCGCCAGCGCGACGGCGGGCGGACGGCTCATGCGTGACCTCCGGTCAGAACATCACGGTCGTGAACTCGGCGGTCTGCTCGAAGCCGACGGTCGCGTAGACCTTGCGGGCGGCGACGTTGTGCTCGTTGACGTAGAGCGACACGACCGGCGCGACGTCGGCGAGGGCGGCCTGCACGACGGCGGCCATCCCCGCCGTGCCCAGGCCCTCACCGCGTCGGTCGGGCGCGACCCAGACGCCCTGCACCTGGCAGGCGTAGGGGCTGGCCGCGGCGACCTCGGCCTTGAAGACGACGCGGCCGTCCTCGATGCGGGCGAAGGACCAGCCCTTCGAGATCAGCTGGGCGACCCGGGCGCGGTAGAGCGTGGCGCCCCCGCCGGCCTCGGGCGAGACGCCGACCTCCTCGGTGTACATCGCGACGCAGGCCGGGTAGAGCGCGTCGAGGTCGGCGGAGGTGGTACGCCGGACCAGCGGGTCCGCCGCCACCGCGGACGGCGCACGCATCTCGAGGTGCGGCTGGTGCCGGCGAACCTCCCGGGCGCTCCCCCACTTCCGGGTCAGCAGCTCCCACATCGGGTCGACCTGACCCGCCGGTCCGACCAGGGTCGCGCAACGGCGGGGCTGGGAGGCGGCCCGCGCGGCGAAGGCCTCGATCGCCTCGGGTCCCGCCTCGACGGGCACCAGGTTGGCCGCCGCGTGGCAGGCCGACACCAGCCGGCCGTCGACGTGGAAGCCCCAGACCTCGCCGCCGAGCCAGCGCGGGTCGAGCCGGGTCAGCCGGGCCCGGTAGTCGACGAACACGTTGACGACCGGGTCGCGTGCCGTCAGCGCCTCCATGGCGGGGAGGTCGTCCGGGCCGAGGAGCCTCAGTCCGTGCTGAGTCTTGAGCACGCCGCGAGCCTAGGCCATGAAGGCCCCCACCGGCTCCTCCCGGACCACCCGCTGTGGCCACCGCCGGAACACCACCGCTCCCGCCGCGGCGAGGGTGACCGACACGAGCCAGAACCCCCCGAAGACCGTCACCGGCGACAGCAGCAACCGGTCGATCGGTTCCAGCCCCTGCCACACCACGAGCGGCACCGCCAGCAGCGGCAACGCCGCCACGACCCGCAGCAGCACCGGGCCCCGGCCGCTCCAGGCCCAGCCCCCGACGACCACCGCGGGCAGCAGCAGCATGCCGGGGCCCGCGAACAGCGGCAGCGCCCCGAGGGCGGCCGCCCGCCACCAACGGCGCGCCCGCCGCCACCGAGCGGCCTGCACGACCCCGAGGGCCGCGCCGGCCAGCGCGGCCATCCCGATGATGAACAGCGTGCCGCTCCAGCTGAAGCTCGGAACCGTGCTCACCAGCCGCATGTAGACCCGGGCGAGCACCCCCCAGCCGGCGCCGAGCGCGAGCCCGGCGCCGACCGGTCGCAGCCACCCGCTCATCGCGAGCCCCCACCGGCGGGCAGGCCGGCGCGCCGGCCTGCCCGCCCCCGCGCCCCCCGTGCCCCCACCGGGCCCGGCTTGTCGAATCCCCTCATGTCCATCCCCTCCTGCAGGCATGCTCGTGTGTGTTCACGAAGACAGACGTGGCTCCCGCACCGTGCGGGTGACCCGGTCCGGACCACCGAAAAAATCCGGTCGCCGTGTCACCCGGGGCGCCGCCACGTGCGTCCGCAGGGGTGATGACCACGTTGGAAGGCGCCGAGCTGGGGGTGCCCGTCGACACCGTCGACGGCGTGCCCGACGTCGACGCGCTCGTCGAGCGGCTCTACCACGCCGAGTCGGCCCGCCTCGTGCAGATGGCGCGCTGGTTCGTCGACGACATCACCGCGGCCGAGGACCTCGTGCAGGAGGCGTTCATCCGGCTGACGCACAGCGGCCACCGGATCCGCGACCACGACAAGGCGGCGGCGTACCTCCGCTCGATCGTCATCAACCTCGCCCGCGACCACAACCGCCGGGGCCTGGTCTCGATGCGGCACCGGCCGCCCGCTCAGCCCGACCCGCGCTCGGCCGAGGACCACGTCACGGTGCGGGAGGACGTCGCCGAGGTGGTCGGCGCGCTGCGCGACCTGCCACGCCGGCAGCGCGACTGCGTGGTGCTGCGCTACTACCTCGACCTCCCGGTCGACGAGATCGCCGCGACGCTCGGCCTCTCACGCAACTCGGTCAAGACCCACCTCACCCGGGGTCTGCGGAACCTGTCGGCCCAGCTAGGAGAACTCCGATGAGCCAGCTCGAGGACCGCCTGCGCGCCACGCTCGGCTCGGACACGAGCGGTCAGCCCTCCCCCGACCTGTTCGCGCGGGTGCGCGGCAGCATCGACGACGACCGGCTGCGACGCCGGGCGAGGCGACGCGCCGTCACGACCGGCGTCGCCGCCCTGGCCGTGCTGGTCGCGGTCGCCCTCATCCTGACCCCCTACGAGAACGGACGACCTGCCATGCCCTGGTGGACCCTCGAGCTCTTCACGACCGGCGTGCTGGTGGCGACCGCCCTCTGGCTGGGACCGTTCATCAAGCGGTTCGGGAGGGCCTACGCCGCCGACGTGTTCCACGACAACCCGCTGACCGGCAAGAGCTACATCGTGCTGACCGACATCGTCTACTACCTGATCTTCGCGGCCTACATCATGTTCACGGTGAACTTCGAGACGACCTACGAGTGGGGACCCGACGTGAGCGCCGCCCAGCTCAAGGTCGAGACCGCCCGGGTCGGCGGGATCCTGCTGATCATCGGGGTCCTGCACGGTCTCAACATCGTGCTGATGCCGGTGCTGGGCCGGCTCTTCTCACTCAACCGCCGGCTCTCGGGCACCGACCAGCGGTGAGGTCCAGGCGACGGCGACCCCGACGAACGACGCAGCGGTGACCACGAACAGCGTGGTCTGCACCCCGAGCCAGCCGCTCAGCGCCCCGGCGAGGAAGGCGCCTCCGGTCCAGCCGAGCCCCCACGACAGCATCCGGCCGGCGGTGTTGACCCGGCCGAGCAACGGCTCGGGGGTGACCTGCTGACGGTAGGAGATCGAGTTGATCACCACCATCGTGTAGAAGACGCTCCAGGCCAGCAGCGACAGCGCGCCGACCCACCAGGTCTGCCACACCGGCGTGACCACGCCGATCACGGCCGACACCGGCAGCGCCGCCAGGGTGATCCGTGCCGGGGTGGTGCCGCGCAGCAGCCGGGGCAGCGCGACCGAGGCGAGGATGCCGCCGACCGCCCAGGCGCCGTAGACGATGCCGAACCGCAGGCCCTCGGTGCCGACGTCGAGCTGCCGGTCGGCCCAGACCACCATCAGCGACACGAAGCCGCCCCCGGCGACGCACTGGGTGAACCCGACGATCGTCATCGTGCGGATGCCGGCGTGGCGCAGGAGGTAGCGCAGGCCCTCCCCGATGTCGGCGCCGACCTGGCGCACCGTGAACGCGGTCGGGACCCGGTCGGGGTCCTGCATCGGGCCGCCGATCCCCCGGATCAGGACCGCCGAGGCGACGTAGGTCAACGCGTCGAAGGCGAGCAGCGTCGCGGGGTGGAGGACGGCGAGCACGAGGCCGACCGCCGCCGGCACGACCACCTCGGCCGCGCCCTGGACGGTCCAGACGTAGGAGTTGGCCTGCCCGATGCGGCGTCGGCCCACCAGCGTCGGCAGCGCCCCGAAGACGGCTCCGTCGAAGAACACCGCGAGGGACGGGGCGAGGAAGGCCACCGCCAGCAGGTGCGGCACCGTCAGCACGCCGAGCCAGTGCGCCACCGGGACGCTGGCCAGCACGACGGCGGCGAGCAGGTCGGCCGTGACCATCACGGTGCGGCGGTTCCAGCGGTCGCCGAGGGCACCGGCGAGCAGCCCGAACACGAGGTACGGCGCGGCCTCGAGCGCGGTGACCAGCGCGGTCATCGACGCCGAGCCGGTCAGCCGGTAGACCAGCACCGGCAGCGCGATCAGCGTGGTGATCGTGCCGAGGACGGACAGCCCGCGCGCACCGACGTAGCGCCGGAAGTCCCGGTCGCGCAGCAGCGGCGCGGTGGCGTCGGTCCGGCTGGTGGCGCGCAAGCGCGTGCTCAGCCGACGGTGACGGTGGCGCCGCCGGACCCGCCCTCGGCCGGCTCGCCGATCTCCTCGGCGATGCGCATGGCCTCCTCGATCAGGGTCTCGACGATCTTCGACTCCGGGACGGTCTTGATGACCTCGCCCTTGACGAAGATCTGGCCCTTGCCGTTGCCGGAGGCGACGCCGAGGTCGGCCTCGCGGGCCTCCCCCGGGCCGTTGACGACGCAGCCCATCACCGCGACGCGGAGCGGGACCTCCATGCCCTCGAGGCCCGCGGTCACCTCGTCGGCGAGCTTGTAGACGTCGACCTGGGCGCGGCCGCACGACGGGCACGACACGATCTCGAGCTTGCGCGGGCGCAGGTTGAGCGACTGGAGGATCTGCAGACCGACCTTGACCTCCTCGACCGGAGGCGCGGACAGGGAGACGCGGATGGTGTCGCCGATGCCCTTGCTGAGCAGGGCGCCGAAGGCGACCGACGACTTGATGGTGCCCTGGAACGCCGGGCCGGCCTCGGTGACGCCGAGGTGCAGCGGCCAGTCACCGCGCTCGGACAGCATCTCGTAGGCCTGCACCATGACGACGGGGTCGTTGTGCTTCACCGAGATCTTGAAGTCGTGGAAGTCGTGCTCCTCGAACAGCGACGCCTCCCAGACGGCCGACTCCACGAGCGCCTCGGGTGTCGCCTTGCCGTACTTGTCGAGGATCCGCTTGTCGAGCGAGCCGGCGTTGACGCCGATCCGGATCGAGGTGCCGCGGTCCTTGGCGGCGGCCGCGATCTCCTTGACCTGGTCGTCGAACTTGCGGATGTTGCCGGGGTTGACCCGCACCGCGGCGCAGCCGGCGTCGATGGCCGCGAAGACGTACTTCGGCTGGAAGTGGATGTCGGCGATCACCGGGATCTGCGACTTGCTGCGCGATGGCCGGCAGCGCGTCGGCGTCGTCCTGCGACGGGCAGGCCACCCGCACGATGTCGCAGCCCGATGCGGTGAGCTCGGCGATCTGCTGGAGCGTGGTGTTGACGTCGGAGGTCAGCGTGGTCGTCATCGACTGCACCGAGACCGGGGCGTCGCCGCCCACGAGCACCTTGCCCACCTTGATCTGGCGGGTCTTCCGGCGCGGCGCGAGCACCGGCGGCGGCGCGGCGGGCATCCCCAGGTCGATCGAGGTCACGGTGGTCCTTTTCGTTGGTTGCGGGTGGGCGCCGTCAGCCGAGCTGGACGGGTACGACGATGTCGGCGTAGATGAGCACGACGCTCATCACCAGGATGACACCGGCCATCACGTAGGCGACGGGCAACAGCTTGGCGGTGTCGAAGTAGCCGGGGTCCGGGCGGTGGAACAGCCGGGCGACTCCGCGGCGGACCGCTTCGTAGAGGGCTCCGGCGATGTGGCCGCCGTCGAGCGGCAGCAGCGGCACGAAGTTGAACATGCCGACGAAGAGGTTGATCCCGCCGAGCAGGGCGAGCAGGCCGAAGAACCGGTCCCCCAGCGGGATGGTGTGCTCGGAGGCGACCTCGCCGGCCACCCGGCTGGCGCCCACGACGCTCATCGGGCTGTCGGCGGCGCGCTCCTCGAGACCGAGCGCGGCACGGCCGACGTGCCAGAGCTTGACCGGCATCTGGCCGAGGGCCTTGACCGTCTCCCAGGTGTAGGTGCCCATCGTGGTGACGACGAAGACCGGGCCCTGGCGCTCGAGCACCTGCTCGGGCACGACGCCGAGGAAGCCGACCTTGACGATCTCGTCCGGGGCGTCGGCGGTGCCGGGCCGCGCCGACACGGTGGTGCTGGTCGTGGTGGTGACCTGCCGGCCGTCACGCTCCACGACGATGGTGGCCCGGCCGTCGTCGTTGGCCCGGATCAGCCCGCTGAACTGCTCCCACGAGGTGACCTCGGTGCCGTTGAACGACAGCACCTCGTCACCGCGCTGGAGCCCCGCGGCCTTGGCCGGCGCGACCGGGTCGTCGGCGGTGCACTTGCGCTGCGGCTGGTCGAGCGTCTCGGGCGTGACCGCGATGACGCAGTCGGAGACCTCGTCGATCGTGGTGGTGGTGACGGTCGCGCCGTGGATCATGAAGACCGCGCCGAAGAGCAGGAAGGCCAGCACCAGGTTCACCGTGGGTCCGCCGGCCATCACGATGACCTTCTTCCACCACGGCAGCTTGTAGAACAGCCGGTCCTCGTCGCCGGGCTCGACCAGCTCGTACTCCGCCGCGCGGGCGTCGGAGATCACCTGGGTGAACATGCCGGTGTTGGACTTGCGGATCTTCATCCGCCCCTCGGCGTCGACGCGCTCCTCGTCACCGGGCGGGAGCATGCCGACGAGCTTGACGTAGCCGCCGAGCGGGATCGCCTTGACGCCGTACTCGGTCTCGCCCCGGCGCCGCGACCACAGGGTGCGGCCGAAGCCGACGAAGTACTGCGTCACCTTCACGCCGAACTTCTTCGCGGGCACCAGGTGCCCCACCTCGTGCAGGCCGATCGAGACGGCCACGCCGAGCACGAAGAGCACCACGCCCAGCGTGTACATCAGCACGGTCAGCATCGAGCTCTTCCTTCGTGAGGTCCGGTCAGACGGTGGCGGCGCGGGCGCGTGCCCAGGCGTCCGCGGCGAGAACGTCGTCGACGGTCAGATCCGTCTGGTTCGAGGGTACGTCGTGACCCTGATCGGCGCTGAGGAGGACGCGCTCGATCGTGGGGACGATGTCGGTGAACCGCATCTCACCGTCGAGGAAGGCCTGCACGCAGACCTCGTTGGCCGCGTTGTAGACCGCCGGCGCGGTGCCGCCGCGGGCCCCCGCCGCGCGGGCGAGCGCCACCGCCGGGAAGGCCTCGTCGTCGAGCGGGAAGAACTGCCACGTCTCGGGCCGTGTCCAGTCCATGCCGGGGGCGGCATCGGTCACCCGGTCCGGCCAGCCGAGGCCGAGCGCGATCGGGATCAGCATCGAGGGCGGCGAGGCCTGCGCGATGGTCGACCCGTCGTGGAACTCCACCATCGAGTGGACCACCGAGGTCGGGTGCACCACCACGTCGATCTGCTCGAACGGGAGGTCGAAGAGCAGGTGCGCCTCGATCACCTCCAGGCCCTTGTTGACCAGGGTCGCGGAGTTGATGGTGACCAGGGGTCCCATCGCCCAGGTGGGGTGCGCCAGCGCCTGCGCGGGGGTCACGTCGTGCAGCTCGTCGCGGGAGCGCCCCCGGAAGGGGCCGCCGCTGGCGGTGAGGACCAGGCGGCGCACCTCGTCGAACCGGCCGCCGCGCAGGCACTGCGCGAGGGCGCTGTGCTCGCTGTCGACCGGGACGATCTGGCCGGGCTTGGCCTTGGCGGTGACGACGGGGCCGCCGATGATCAGCGACTCCTTGTTGGCCAGCGCGAGGGTGTTGCCGGCCTCGAGCGCGGCCAGGGTGGGGCGCAGGCCGACGGCGCCGGAGATGCCGTTGAGCACGACGTCGCACTCGAGCGCGGCGGCCGCGCACGACGCCTCCTCGCCGAGGTCGGCGAAGGCGGGCCGGAACTCCTCGACCTGCCGGGCGAACAGGTCGGGGTTGCCTCCGCCGGCGGTCAGGCCGACGACACGGAACCGGTCGGGGTGCGCCCGGACCAGGTCCAGCGCCTGGGTGCCCACCGAGCCGGTGGACCCGAGCACCACGACGTCACGGGGAGCGGGGGTGGAGGTCACCCCACCATCTTGCCCGAGCGCGACGGGCCACGACGGAATCCATGGGTGTTCACGGTTTCGACGACTGTTTCACTCGTCCAACCGGAAATTCCGACACTGATCCGTGGCGCGGAGGGTTCCGGGTGCTCTAGGCTGCCGGGATGAACGATGCCGCAGGGGGCTCCGTCGGAGGGCCCGGGATCGCGCAGGAGCGCAGGCTCGTCACCGAGATCCCCGGACCCCGCTCGCGCGCCAAGTTCGCCCGTCGTCAGGAGCACGTCGCCGCGGGGGTCGGCACGACCCTGCCGGTCTTCGTCGAGGCGGCCGGCGGGGGCGTCCTCGTCGACGCCGACGGCAACTCCCTGATCGACCTCGCGTCGGGCATCGCGGTCACCAGCGTCGGCAACAGCGCCCCAGCGGTCGTGGAGCGGGTCACCGCCCAGGCGGCGGCGTTCACCCACACCTGCTTCATGGTCACGCCCTACGACGGCTACGTCGACGTCTGCGAGAAGCTCGGCGAGCTCACCCCGGGCACCCACGCCAAGAAGTCCGCCCTGCTCAACTCCGGCGCCGAGGCCGTCGAGAACGCCGTGAAGATCGCCCGGTCGTTCACCGGCCGGCAGGCCGTCGCCGTGGTCGACCACGCCTACCACGGGCGCACCAACCTGACGATGGCGATGACCTCGAAGAACATGCCCTACAAGCACGGCTTCGGGCCGTTCGCGGGCGAGGTCTACCGCGCGCCGATGTCCTACCCCTTCCGCGAGCGCTGCCCGATCAACGGCGAGGAGGCGGCCGAGCGCGCGATCGACCTCCTCGAGAAGCAGGTGGGCGCCGCCAACCTGTCCTGCCTGGTGATCGAGCCGATCCTCGGCGAGGGCGGCTTCGTCGTCCCCGCCGACGGGTTCCTGCCCCGGCTGCGGGAGTGGACCGAGGCGAGCGGCATCGTGTTCGTGGCCGACGAGATCCAGACCGGCTTCTGTCGCACCGGCGACTGGTTCGCCTGCGACCACGAGGGCGTCGTGCCGGACCTGGTCACCACCGCCAAGGGCATCGCCGGCGGGTTCCCCCTCGCCGCGGTGACCGGGCGGGCCGACATCATGGACGCCGTGCACGTCGGCGGCCTGGGCGGCACCTACGGCGGCAACCCGGTCGCCTGCGCCGCCGCCCTCGGCGCCATCGAGACCATGCAGAAGGACGACCTCGCGGGCCGGGCCCGCCGGCTCGGCGAGGTCATGACCCACAGACTCGACGCACTGTCGGAGGCGCACGCCTGCATCGGCGACGTCCGAGGCCGGGGGGCCATGGTGGCGGTCGAGATCGTCGGTGCGGACGGGCACACCCCTGAGCCCGTCCGTGCCGGCTCGATCTCGGCGTACTGCCACAGCCAGGGTGTCGTCACCCTGACCTGCGGCACCTACGGCAACGTGCTGCGCTTCCTGCCGCCGCTGGTGATGCCCGAGCGGCTGCTCGAGGAGGCGTTCGACGTCGTGGCCGCGGCGTTCGACGCCACGGCCTGAGCCTGCCCGTTTTCGCCCCTGGGGGGTGCCGCAGTCCCTACAGTTGCGCCCAGGAGGTGGTCCGATGGGGATCTCAGCGTCCGGTCAGACCGGCCTGTCGGCGCGGGCCCGGCGCTCGATGCTCGTCGTGATCTTCGTGCTCCTCGGCACCATCGTCTACTTCTACGGCCCCGCGGTGACCCCGCGGGTGGCCGAGGCGGCCGCCGCGCAGTGCAACGACCACGCCGGCGGCAACTTCCGCAGCTACCGGCTCGACTGGGTCTCGGGCCCCGGCTCGACCCCGCACTGGAGCTGCTGGGACGCCAGCCGCCCCCAGGAGCGCGCCGTCAACCTCGGCTGGTGGGTCAACCCCTTCTGACCGACGGGTCGGTGTCGAGCTCCTGGATCCCCCAGGGCGAGCCGTAGTCGACGAGCAGGTCGAGGAACGGCTGCGCGTCGAACGCCTCCGGACCGAGCACGCCGGCGCCCGACCAGGTGCCGTTCGCCAGCAGCTCGAGGGCCACCACGGGATTCACCGCGGTCTGCCAGACCACGCACTGGTGGCCGTACTCCCGCATCGACCACGCGTTGTCGACCACGTGGTAGAGGTACGTCGAGCGCGGTGCGCCGTCCTTGCCGATGCCGGTGACCCACAGCCCGGCGCAGGTCTTGCCCGACATCCGCGGACCGATCGTGGCGGGGTCGGGCAGGCAGGCGGCCACCACGTCACGCGGGGAGACCTCCACGCCCTTGACCCGGACCTTCTCGGTGCTGTCGAGGCCGAGCGTGTGGAGCACCTTGAGGATCGTGATGAACTCCTCGCCGAGGCCGTACTTGAACGTCGCGCGCCGGCAGTCGACCCAGCGCGGCATGAGGAGCACCTCCTCGTGCTCGACGTTGACGCACTCGACCGGACCGATGCCCTCGGGGAAGTCGAAGACCTCGGGCTCGGAGAACGGCGGCGTGGTGAACCAGCCACCGTCGACGTCGGCCCGGTCCTTCTCGTAGACCACCGGCGGGTTGAGGCACTCCTCGATCGTGGTCCACATCGAGAACGACGGCGCGAAGATCTCGTTGCCGTCCTCGTCGGTGACCACGAGGTTGGCGCCGTCGCGGGTGCCGAGCTCGTCGATCTCCGAGAACAGGTGGTCGGCGGCGTAGCGCGCGAACACGTCGGACAGCCCCGGCTCGACGCCGATGCCCACCAGGGCCAGCCGGCCGGACCGCTCCCACTCCGCGGCCTTCGCGAACTGCTCGTCGCCGAGCTTGACGCCGACCTTCTCGTACGGCGTCTCGGGGTGGGGGCGGGACAGCGACATCGCCATGTCGAGGTAGTCGGCGCCGGCCTCGAAGGCCCCGTCGAACAGCGCCATGTCGAACACCGGGTCGACCGCGTTCATCACGTGGGTGATGCCGTGCTCGCGGCACAGCCGTGCCACCGCCGCAGGCGTCGGAGGCGTCGACCTGCGCGCCGACGAAGCGGTCGTCCGCGGCCGCCGCCTTCTCGGCCTTGGCGCCGTCGTAGTCGGCGATGACGATCTGCTCGAAGAAGTCGCGACGCTGTGCGATGGACACGAAGGCACCGCCGACGCCACCGGCGCCGACCAGGAGGATGCGCAAGGGTCTACTCCCCGATGTAGGACATCACGTGCTTGACGCGCGTGTAGTCCTCCAGGCCGTACATGGACAGGTCCTTGCCGTAGCCGCTGTGCTTGAAGCCGCCGTGCGGCATCTCGGCCACGATCGGGATGTGGGTGTTGATCCACACCGCGCCGAAGTCGAGCCTCTTGGCCATCCGCATCGCGCGGCCGTGGTCCTTGGTCCACACCGAGGAGGCCAGGCCGTACTTCACGCCGTTGGCCCAGCGCAGCGCCTCACCCTCGTCGCTGAACTTCTGCACGGTGATGACCGGGCCGAAGATCTCGTCCTGGATCTGCTCGTCGTCCTGCTGCAGCCCGGAGAGCACGGTGGCCTCGTAGAAGTAGCCGGACTCGCCCTGCCGCTTGCCGCCGGTCTCGACCCTGGCGTGGTCGGGGAGCCGGTCGACCATGCCGGAGACGCGCTCGAGCTGGTTGGCGTTGTTGAGCGGGCCGAAGAGGATGTCCTCGTCGTCGGGCATCCCGGTGCGCGAGCCCTTCGCCTGCTCGGTGAGAGCGGCCACGAAGTCGTCGTGCACGCCGGGTCCGGCGAGCACGCGGGTGGCCGCGGTGCAGTCCTGGCCGGCGTTGAAGTAGCCCGCACCGGCGATCCCCTCGGCCGCGGCCTCGACGTCCGCGTCGTCGAAGACGATGACCGGGGCCTTGCCGCCGAGCTCGAGATGCGCGCGCTTGAGCTGCGCCGCCGCCGAGCCCGCGACCTCCATGCCGGCCCGGACCGAGCCGGTGATCGCCACCAGCTGCGGGGTCGGGTGCTCGACCACGGCCCGGCCGGTGCCACGGTCGCCGGTGACGACGTTGAGCACGCCCGGCGGGAGGAACTCGGCGGCGAGCTCGGCGAGCAGGGTCGAGGACGCCGGCGTGGTGTCGGAGGGCTTGAGCACGATGGTGTTGCCCGCGGCGAGCGCGGGGGCGATCTTCCAGACCATCATCATCAGCGGGTAGTTCCAGGGCGTCACCTGGCCGACCACGCCGATCGGCTCGCGCCGCACGAACGACGTGTGGTCCTTGAGGTACTCGCCGGCCGACTTGCCCTCGAGCACCCGCGCGGCGCCGGCGAAGAACCGGATCTGGTCGATCGCCGGCGGGAGCTCCTCGTCGACGGTGAAGCCGATCGGCTTGCCGGTGTCCTTGGACTCCACGTCGACGAACTCGCGGGTCCGCTTCTCCAGCGCGTCCGCGATCCTGAGCATGGCCAGCTGCCGCTCGCTCGGCGTGGTGTCGCCCCAGGTCTCGAACGCCTTCTCGGCCGCCCGGTAGGCCCGGTCGACGTCCTCGGCGCCCGACATCGGGGCGGTCGCGTAGACCTCGCCGGACGTCGGGTCGATGACGTCGTAGGTCTCTCCCGAGGCCGCGTCGACGAGCTCGCCGTTGATCACGTTGCGGAACGCCTTGTCTGCCATGCCACATCCCATCCAGGTCAGGTGCCGGTACGGCGAGCCTAGCCACCGCACAACGGAATCGGTAGACCGCGACCCGCTGGGCAACGAAATCGACTCCCAGATGTCACATTCTCAACCGACATCGGCCGCGACTGCACGGGTCACGCCTGGCGCACGGCCTCGCCGTCGACGTACGTCGCCCACCAGGACCCGACCGTCCGCACCGCCTCCTCGCCACTGAATCCGCAGTTGTCACCGGGACAACCGCACGACATGGGCAATCTAGCGCCTCGTTTGCCCACTGATTCACTTGCGAACGCCCGACTCGGAGAGCAAGATGGTCGCCATGGACGACGAGACCTACGCCGACCTCCAGAGGTCCGCCCGCGACCACCTCTGGATGCACTTCACCCGGCACTCCAGCTATGACCACGCCGACGTGCCCGTGATCGTGAAGGGCGAGGGCGCCTACATCTGGGACGCCAAGGGCAACAAGTACCTCGACGCGCTCGCCGGCCTCTTCGTGAGCCAGCTCGGGCACGGCCGCGAGGACCTCGCCGAGGCCGCCGCCAAGCAGGCGCGGGAGCTCGCGTTCTTCCCGCTGTGGTCCTACGCGCACCCCAACGCCATCGAGCTCGCCGAGCGGATCGCGGGCTACGCCCCGGGCGACCTCAACCGCGTCTTCTTCACCACCGGTGGCGGCGAGGCCGTCGAGACCGCGTGGAAGCTGGCCAAGAACTACTTCAAGCTCACCGGCAAGCCGATGAAGCACAAGGTGATCAGCCGCGCCATCGCCTACCACGGCACCCCGCAGGGCGCGCTGTCGATCACCGGCCTGCCCGGCATGAAGGCGCCGTTCGAGCCGCTGGTCCCCTCGACGTTCCGGGTGCCCAACACCAACTTCTACCGCGCCCCCGAGCGCGGTGACGACCTCGAGGCGTTCGGCCGCTGGGCGGCCGACCAGATCGCGGTCGCGATCGAGAACGAGGGCGCCGAGACGGTCGCCGCGGTCTTCCTCGAGCCGGTGCAGAACTCCGGCGGCTGCTTCCCGCCGCCGCCCGGCTACTTCCAGCGGGTCCGCGAGATCTGCGACGAGTACGACGTGCTGCTGGTCAGCGACGAGGTCATCTGCGCGTTCGGCCGGCTCGGCCACATGTTCGGCGCCGAGCGCTACGACTACCAGCCCGACATGATCACCTTCGCCAAGGGCGTCACGTCCGGCTACTCCCCGCTCGGCGGCATGATCGCCACCGACGCGCTGATGGAGCCGTTCCTGACCGGCACCAACAGCTTCCTGCACGGCTACACCTTCGGTGGCCACCCCGTGTCGACCGCGGTGGCGCTGGCCAACCTCGACGCGTTCGAGAACGAGGGCATCAACAAGAAGGTCCTCGAGAACGAGGGCGCCTTCCGCTCCACGCTGGAGAAGCTGCTCGACCTGCCGATCGTCGGCGACGTGCGCGGCGACGGGTACTTCTACGGCATCGAGCTGGTCAAGGACAAGGCCACCAAGGAGACGTTCAACGACGCCGAGTCGGAGAAGCTGCTGCGCGGCTTCCTGTCCAAGGCGCTCTACGAGGCCGGCATCTACTGCCGCGCCGACGACCGCGGCGACCCGGTGGTGCAGGTCGCGCCCCCGCTGATCTGCGACCAGTCCCACTTCGACGAGATGGAGCAGAAGCTCCGCGACGTGCTCACCCGCGCGTCCGACCTGCTCTGACGACTCGGCGGGTCAGGAGTCGAAGCCGAGGCCGAGCCTGTCCAGGCCGCGCAGCCACAGGTTCGGCCGGCCCTCGCGCGCGTCGGCGCGGCCCATCGACCAGCGGGTGAGCTGCACGCCGGCGAACCGGACCGGCTCCGGCGGGAACGGCAGCGGCCGCTCGCGCACCATCCGGAGCCGGGTGCGCTCGGTGTCGGCGCCGTCGAGCAGGTCGAGCACCACGTCGGCGCCGAACCGGGTGGCCGCCACCCCGAGGCCGGTGAAGCCGAGGGCGTAGGCCATGCGCCCGTCGTACGCCGTCCCGTAGAACGCCGCGAACCGGGTGCAGGTGTCGATCACCCCGGCCCAGCGGTGGCTGAACCGGAGCCCCTCGAGCTGGGGAAAGGTCTCGAAGAACTGCCGCGCCAGCAGCGCGTGCGTCCCGCCGGCCTGCTCCAGGCGTGGGTCGATCCGGCTCGCGTAGTGGTAGACCGCGTCGTAGCCACCCCAGAGTATTCGGGGTCCCCGCGGCGTCGCGAGCGGAGCGAGTGACGTCGTGGGGTGAAGGTTCCGGTCGTCGCGGGTGAGCCGGTAGTAGTGGAACATGTTCGACGCGTCGCCGACGCCCTCGCGGCCGGCCCACCCGACCGCCTCCCGCTGGGCCGGCGACAGCGGCTCGGTCATCAGCACGTAGTCGTAGACCGGCACGGTCATCAGCCGCAGCCGGCGCAGCAGCGGCGGGAAGGCGTTGGTCGCGAGCACCACCCGACTCGCGCGCACCTCCCCCGCCGCGGTCCGCACCCGCATCGCCGCCCCGTCGCGCTCGACGGCCGGTCACCGGGGTGCCTTCGTGCACCCGCACGCCGAGGCCCCGGCACGCCTCGCGCAGGCCCCAGGCCAGCCGGGCCGGCTCGACCATCGCGGTGGCGTCGGGCTCCAGCAGCCCTGCGTGGTACGTCGGGCTGGCCACCCGGGCCTGCGTCTGCGCCGCGTCGAGCAGCTCCACGCGGTGCCCGGCCGACTCCAGCGAGGCGGCGAGAGCGGCGAGCTCACCTACCTCGTGGGGCGCCCCGGCCACGGTCAGCTCGCCGGTCCGTTCCCAGTGGCAGTCGATGCCGTAGCGCTCGACCGCGTCCCCGATCGCCGCGAGGTTGTCCGCGCCGAGGCGGTCGAGCGTGCCCATCTCCTCGGGCCAGCGGGCGACGCCGTTGCCGAACCCGTGGGTGAGGCTCGCGGAGGCGAAGCCGCCGTTGCGGCCGCTCGCCTGGTCGCCGCACCGGCCCTTCTCGAGCAGCACCACGTCGCGAGCGGGGTCGCGCTCCTTGGCGCGCAGCGCGGCCCACAGGCCGGCGTAGCCGCCGCCGACGACCACGAGGTCGGCCTCCTCGGTCCCGACGAGTCCCGGGAGGACGTCGGGACGGGCGGGGTCGTCGAGCCAGAACACCTCCGGTCGGGCGTCGACCAGCGCCGGGTGGGACGCCGGCGCGCCCCGGCTCATCGTGCCCGGCGGCGTTGCAGCACTCCGCCCCCGAGCACCAGGGCGAGCGCGACCAGGAACATGACCGTGCCGATCACGTTGACCTGCGGCGGGATGCCCCGCTGCGCGGCGCCCCACACGAACATCGGGAAGGTGATCGTGTTGCCGTGGTTGAAGTTCGTGACGATGAAGTCGTCGAACGACAGCGAGAACGCGAGCAGTGCCGCGGCCAGGATGCCGGGGAACACCAGCGGGAAGGTCACCCGCCAGAACGTCTGCCACTCGTTGGCGTAGAGGTCCATCGCGGCCTGCTCGTAGCGCGAGTCGAGGCCGGCCAGCCGGGCCTTGACGGTCACCACCACGAACGACAGGCAGAACATGATGTGCGCGACCAGGATCGACCAGAAGCCCAGCGACCCGGCCACGCCCGCGCTGCTGAAGAGCGCCAGCAGCGAGGAGCCCATCACGACCTCGGGCGTCGCCATCGGCAGGAAGATCAGCAGGCTCGTCGCGGCGCGGCCGCGGAACCGGTGCCGGACCAGCGCGAAGGCGACCAGCGTGCCGAGCAGCGTCGCGAAGAGCGTGACCAGGAAGCCGATCTGCAGGCTCTTCACGACCGAGGCGCACATGCCGGCCTCGGAGCACGGGTCGGTCCAGTTGTCCAGCGTGAACGCCTGGAACTCGTAGTTGAGCCGGCTCGTCGGGTCGTTGAACGACATCAGCACGACGAAGAAGATCGGCAGGAACATGTAGACGAGCACCAGCAGCGCCACGAACATCACGACGTGGTCGCTGACCCATCGACCGAGACGGTTCATACGAGGTCCTCCGTCCCGGCGCGGCGCACGTAGAACAGCACCAGCAAGACGATGGCCACCATCAGCAGCACCGAGCTCGCCGCCGCGGCGGGGTAGTCGAGCTGCACCAGGAACAGGTTGTCGATGACGTTGCCGATCATCCGCTGCTGCGGCGTGCCCAGCAGCTCGGCGTTGATGTAGTCGCCGGCCGCGGGGATGAACGTCAGCAGCGTGCCCGCGACCACGCCGGGCATCGACAGCGGCAGGGTGATCCTGCGGAACGCGGTGACGCCGTTGGCGTAGAGGTCCTTGCCGGCCTCCACCAGGCGCGGGTCGATCTTCTCGAGGTTGGCGTAGAGCGGGAGCACCATGAACGGCAGGAAGTTGTAGGTCAGGCCGGTCACCACCGCGACCGGCGTGGCCAGCAGCCGGCCGTCCTCGGGTATCAGGCTCAGCGTCTTGAGCGTCTCCACGATGAAGCCGTTGTCGGAGAGGATCGACTTCCAGGCCAGCGTGCGCACCAGGAAGCTGGTGAAGAACGGCGCGATCACCAGCACCAGCATGAGGTTCTTCCACCGGCCGGACTTGAACGCGATGGCGTAGGCCAGCGGGTAGCCGAGCAGCAGGCACAGCACCGTCGCGATCCCGGCGTAGAGGAACGACCGGAGGAACTGCTCGGAGTACTGCGACATCGCGTCGACGTAGTTGCTGAACGACCACGTCATCGCGTAGCCGGTGTCGAGCGAGCCGTTGGGGTCGTAGAGCGCCGTCGCGGCCAGCTGGATGGTCGGGACGATGAAGAAGACGATCAGCCACAGGATGCCCGGGAGCAGCAGCAGGTAGCCGGCCCGGCCGCGACGCTTCTCCTGCGCGACCTCCTGCTCGCCGGGCCCGGCGCCGCCGGGGGCGACCGTCCCGCCGAGCTGGGCCACACTCATTCGGGGCCCCCGCGGGAGTGCGAGCGGAGCGAGCAGTCTCGTGGGGTGGAGGTCACGGTGTGGCCCCTGCCAGCGCGGCGTAGGTCTCGTCACCGGCGTGGGCGTCCTGGTCGGCGTCGAGCAGGAACGTGTGGGCGGGCATCCAGTGCAGGTCGACCGTGTCGCCCACCCGGAAGCCGCCACGGGCGCCGGTGTTCTGCTCGAAGACGGTGAGCTCCTGGTCCCACGGCATCCGCACGAGGTACTGCGTGCTGACCCCGATGAAGCTCACGTCGGTCACCACGCCACCGGGCAGGACGTTGTCGCTCGAGCCGCCCTCGTCGAGGCCGCTGCCGGCGAGGAACACCTTCTCCGGGCGGACCCCCACCCAGACGGTGCCCTCGGTGCGGTGGGCCCGCGCCGTGGGGGCGGCGATCTTGGTGCCGTGCACGTCGACCACGAGGTCGTCGCCCACGGCGCCGACGATGCCGGCGCGCACCAGGTTGGACTGGCCCAGGAAGTTGGAGACGAACGTCGTCGCCGGGTTGTCGTAGAGGTCTGCGGGCGCACCCATCTGCTCGATCAGGCCCTTGTTCATCACCGCCACGGTGTCGGCCATGGTCATGGCCTCCTCCTGGTCGTGGGTGACGTGGATGAAGGTGATGCCGACCTCGGTCTGGATCCGCTTGAGCTCGATCTGCATCTGCCGGCGGAGCTTGAGGTCGAGAGCGCCGAGCGGCTCGTCGAGCAGCAGCACCCGCGGCTTGTTGATCAGCGCCCGGGCCAGGGCCACCCGCTGCTGCTGCCCACCGGAGAGCTGGGGCGGGCGCCGCTTCTCGAAGCCGGCCAGCTCGACCAGCTCGAGCATGTCGTGCACCTGCTGCTTGACGTCCTTGACCCCGCGCCGGCGCAGCCCGAAGGCGACGTTCTCGTAGATGTCGAGGTGCGGGAAGAGGGCGTAGTTCTGGAACACCGTGTTGACCGGCCGCTTGTAGGGCTTCAGCCGGCTGATGTCGTCGCCGCCGAGCAGGATGCTCCCGGCGGTCGGGTCCTCCAGCCCCGCCACCATCCGCAGCGTGGTGGTCTTGCCGCAGCCCGAGGGGCCCAGCAGGGCGAAGAACTGGCCCTCGCCCACCTCCAGGTCGAGGTCGTCGACGGCGGTGAAGGCGCCGAAGCGCTTGGTCACGCCGGTCAGCTGGAGGTCTGCTCCCGCTCCGGTGGCCATCTCAGGCCCCGATCACGTCGGCGAACATCTGCTGGTACTTCTGCTCCGTCTTCGAGTCCAGACCCATGAAGTCGTAGGTGTTCGCCAGGAAGTCCGCGTCGGGGAAGATCAGCGGGTTGTCGACGAGGCTCGGGTCGATCTTCTCCATGGCCTCCTGCGCCGCCCTCGACCGGGCAGATGTAGTTCACCCAGGCGACCAGCTCGGCGGCGATCTCCGGCTGGTAGTAGAAGTTCATCCACTCCTCCGCGTTCGCCTTGTGCTCGCCCTGGTTGGGCACGAGCATGTTGTCGCTGAAGAGCGGCGAGACCCTCCTCCGGCGCGACGAACTTGATGTTCGGGTTGTCGAACTGGAGCTGGATCACGTCGCCCGACCATGCCTCGCAGGCCACCACGTTGCCCTTGACCAGGTCCTGGGCGTAGTCGTTGCCGGTGAACGCCCGGATCTGGCCGGCGTCGACCGCCTCGGCGAGCCGGTCGATGGCGACGCCGTACTCGTCCTCGGTGAAGTCGGACGGGTCGGCACCGGTCATCAGCAGCGGAACAGCATCGTGTCCTGCATCTCGGAGAGCAGGCTGACCTTGCCCTTGAGGTCCGGCCGGGTCAGCAGCTCCTCGAAGCTGCGCACCTCGCCGGTGAGCTCGGCGTTGTAGGCGATGCCGGTCAGCACCGCTCTGCCACGGCACCGAGTAGTCGCGGTTGGGGTCCCAGCCCGGACTGCGGAGGCTCTCGGCGAGGTTGGCCTCGACGTTGGGCAGCTTGGCCTTGTCGAGCTTCTGGATCCAGCCGAGGTCGATCATCCGCGCGGCCATCCAGTCGGTCGGCACGAAGATGTCCCGGCCGGTCGGCTGGCAGTCGGCGAGCTGGTTGCGCACGATGCCGAAGAACTCGTTGTTGTCGTTGTAGTCCGCGGTGTAGTCGACGGTGATGCCGCTCTGCTCCTGGAACTGCTCGAGGGTCGGGTAGATCGTCTTCTTCGAACCGCCCTCCTTGACCCGCTTCTCGTCGATGTAGAGCGGCCAGTTGGAGATGGCCAGCGTCTTCTCGGCGGCGGACTTGTCCGTCGTCTTGCAGGACTCGGCGGTCTGCTTGGCCGCCTCGGTGCCGCACGCGGAGAGCAGTCCGGGGGCGCCGACGGCGAGGCCGGCGAGCGAGGCGCCACGGAGGAAGCCGCGACGACTCATCCCGCGGCCGGAGGTACGCAGCTGCGCCCTGACGAGGGCTTCGAGGGCATGACGGTCGTGGGACATCAGACGGTTCCTCACCTGTTCGGCGCCGGGACTCAGTGCTGTGGATACTGTCAGAGCGGGCGAGGCGCCACAAGGGATTCGGTCGACACGTAACCTCCCTGCAACGAATTCCATCACTATTCGACCCGATTTCTTTGACGCCCCGGCGGGGGCCTGCCAAGATCGCGGCATGAGTGCGCGAAGCGGCAAGAACGGTGGGAACGCTGTCGTGCTCGACGACGTCTCCAAGGCGATCATCGAGGAGCTCCAGCAGGACGGGCGGCGCTCCTACGCCGCGATCGGGAAGGTCGTCGGCCTCTCCGAGGCTGCGGTGCGGCAAAGGGTGCAGCGCCTGATCGAGGGCGGCGTCATGCAGGTCGTCGCGGTCACCGACCCGCTCGAGCTCGGGTTCGCCTGCCAGGCGATGATCGGGATCCGCGTGCGCGGGGAGCTCGAGCCCGTCGCCGACGCGATCGCCGAGCTCGAGGAGGTCGACTACGTCGTCATCACCGCCGGCTCCTACGACCTCCTGGTCGAGGTGGTCTGCGAGAGCGACGAGGCGCTGCTCGAGGTGCTCTCCACCAAGATCCGCGCCCTCGACCAGGTCGTCTCGACCGAGACCTTCATGTACCTCAAGCTGCGCAAGCAGACCTACTCCTGGGGCGTGCGCTGAGCACGCAGCAGGACCCCGGGCCGTACGCCGGCCTCTCGCTGTGGCACGCAGACGGCCGGCGACGACTGGACACCCCGCGCACCCCTGCCCGGTGACGCGCACGTCGACGTCGCCGTGGTCGGCGCCGGCCTGACCGGCCTCTGGACCGCCTACTACCTCCTCGAGGCCGACCCCCGGCTGCGCGTCGTGGTGCTGGAGGCCGAGACCGCGGGCTTCGGCGCCTCGGGCCGCAACGGCGGCTGGTGCTCGGCCCTCTTCCCGGCCGGCCTCGCCAAGCTGGCCGGCCTGCCCGGCTCCGACCGCGACCGGGCGCTGGCCCAGCACCGCGCGATGCGGGCAACCGTCGACGAGGTGCTCCGGGTCGCGGCGAGCGAGGGCATCGACGCCCAGGCCCGCAAGGGCGGCACCGTGGTGGTGGCCCGGTCCGCGGCCCAGCTCCGCTCCGCCCGCGCCGAGGTCGCCGACGCCCGCCGCTGGGGCCGCGGCGAGGACGACCTGCGCCTGCTCGACGCGACCGAGGCCCGCCGCCGCCTCGACGCGGTGGGCACCGTCGGCGGCACCTTCACCCCCGACTGCGCCGCGATCCACCCCGCCCGGCTCGTGCGTGGCCTGGCCCGCGCCGTCGAACGACGCGGCGGCACCATCCACGAGCAGACCCGGGCCCTGGCGCTGGAGCCCCACCTGGTGCGCACCGACCGCGGCACGGTCCGCGCCGACGTGGTGGTGCGCGCGACCGAGGGCTACACCCCGGCCCTCGACGGGCAGCGACGCGCGGTGGCGCCGGTCTACTCGCTCGTCGTCGCGACCGCGCCGCTCCCCCACGCCGTGTGGGACGCGATCGGCCTGGGCGAGCGGGAGACCTTCAGCGACCACCGGCACCTGATCGTCTACGGCCAGCGCACGGCCGACGACCGACTGGTCTTCGGCGGCCGCGGGGCGCCGTACCACTTCGGCTCACGGACCCGGCCGGAGTTCGACCGCGAGCCGCGGGTCTTCGCCCGGCTGCGCGCGACCGCCACCGAGATGCTGCCCGCGCTGGCGGGTGCGGAGTGGACGCACGCCTGGGGCGGCGCACTGGGCATCCCCCGCGACTGGTGCGCGTCGGTGGGGCTGGACCGGACGACCGGACTGGCCTGGGCCGGCGGCTACGTCGGCGACGGCGTCGGCACCACCAACCTCGCGGGGCGCACCCTGCGCGACCTGGTCCTGGGGCACGACACCGACCTCACCACGCTGCCCTGGGTGGGGCACCGCTCCCGCCGCTGGGAGCCCGAGCCGCTGCGGTGGCTCGGCGTCAACGCGGGGCTGCGGGCGATGACGGTGGCCGACCTCGAGGAGCGGGTCACCCGCCGGCCGAGCCGGCTCGCGCGCGCGATGGCTCCGCTCGTCGGCGGCCACTGACCGACCGACCTCCCGCGACACGGACCCCTCGGGTGCGCGCCGCGGCCATAATATGAGTAACTTACTCATGTAACAGTCTTTCCGAGGAGGTCGTCGTGCCCGAGGTCGTCACCGTCCCCGTGCCCCAGCTGGGCAACCGCTGCTACCTGGTCCACGACGGGAGGCGGGCACTGGTCGTCGACCCACCCCGTGACGTCGCTGCCGTCGAGGCCGCCGCCGAGGAGGCCGGCCTCGCCATCGCGGCCGTGGCCGAGACCCACGTCCACAACGACTTCGTGTCGGGCGCGCGCCAGCTCTCCGAGCGGTGGCGGGTGCCGCACCTGGCCGCCGCGGCGGCTCCGCTGCGCTTCCTGCGCTCCCCCGTCTTCGACGGTGACAAGGTGCAGGTCGGCGACCTCCAGGTGGAGGTCGTCGCGACACCGGGACACACGCCTGAGCACCTGGCCTACCTCGTCACCACCGACGCGGCGGCCGCGCCCGCCCTGCTGTCCGGCGGCAGCCTGCTCTTCGGGACGGTCGGCCGCACCGACCTGCTCGGCGCCGACCTCGCGGAGCCGCTCGCCCGTGCGCAGTACCGCTCGGTCCGGCGACTGCTCGCCGACCTCCCGGGGACCACCCTCCTGCTGCCCACCCACGGCTTCGGCAGCTTCTGCGCCTCGACCACGGCCGAGGCCACGCGCGTGGCCACCCTCGAGGAGGAGGCGCGCCGGCACCCGGTCCTCGCCGCCGCCGACGAGGACGCGTTCGTGCGTGACCTGCTCGACGGCTTCGGCCCCTACCCGCGCTACTACGCCCACATGGCGGGGCTCAACCAGCACCAGACCCCACCCCCGCCGGCACCGGCCCCGCTCGACGAGGCCGGCGTCCGGGCGGCGGTGGCCCGCGGTGCCCGCGTCGTCGACCTGCGGGACCGGGCCTCCTACGCCGCCGGGCACCGCGAGGGGTCCTGGGGCGTGGAGCACGGCGACCAGGTCGCGACCTACCTCGGCTGGCTGTCGCCGTGGGGGCAGCCGCTCGTGCTGGTCGGCGACGACCCCGACCGGCTGACGCGGGCGCTCGCCGACCTGCACCGCATCGGCGTGGACGACGTCGCGGTCGCGGCGGTCGCCCCCGTGCCCGAGCAGCCGGATCCCTGCGCCGGCTACCGGCGGCTGCGCTGGGAGGACCTCGCCGCCGAGCAGGCCGTCACCACGCCGACCGTCCTCGACGTGCGCAACCGCGACGAGTTCGCGGCGGGTCACGTCGAGGGCGCGCACCACGTGCCGCTGCACGACCTCGACGACGCGCTCGACCGGCTCCCGCCCGGCGAGCTGTGGGTGCACTGCAGGAGCGGCTACCGCGCCTCCATCGGGGCCTCGCTGCTGCACGCCCACGGCCGCACGGTGGTGCACCTCGACGACGACGTCGAGCGCGCGGCGGCCGCCGGCGTGCCGTTCGTCTCCTGAGCCTGCGGCTCGGGCGCTACATCCCGGGAGAGCCCGGTCGTACCGGCATCGCTACCCACTCTTCCAAGACTCCCGACGCGGTCGGCGTTTCGGCGTTGCGAATGCCCGGTTTTCACCCCTCCTGCCGTTACCGTCGTCGCGACGCGTGATTGTGGGTGGGGGCCTGCGTGACAGGGGTGGTGATGGACGAGGGCCGGGTCGTGCGCCTCGGCGCGCGGGCAACCGTGGTCGTGGGGGCCGTTCTCGTCGTCGGCGCGTTCGCCGGACTGAGGACCGTCTACCACCTCGACGACGCCGTCGACGAGCAGTACGCCGCCTATGCGCGGGTCAGCGGCGCGCTCGACGGGATGAGCAAGCGGCCCACCGCCGAGGTCGCCTCGGCCACCGGCCGGTCGGTGCAGCGGCTCGCCGACTCCGGCATCCCCGCCGCGGACGCCGAGGCCCTGAGCGGCCGCTTCTCCCGGTGGATCGCCGAGCCCACCGACGAGGCCGCCTTCGGGGCGCTGCGCGAGCAGACCGCCGCCATCGGCGAGGACGTCTCCCGCCGTCAGGCCAGCGCGGACCTCTACGCCCTCGGCCTGACCGGCCTGCTCCTCGCCGGCCTGGCCGGTGCCGGCCTCGCGCTGGTGCGCCGGCTCTCGCGCCGGCACTCCAGCATGGAGCGCGCGCTGCAGCGTCATCGGGACCGCGACAGCGGCGCCCAGCGGATGTCGGCGCTGGTCGAGAGCAGCCCCGACCTGGTCACCGTGCTCGACCACGACTCCACGCTGATGTTCGTCAGCCCGTCGTCCTCCACCGTCCTCGGCATCCTGCCCGAGCACCTGGTGGGCCGCCGCCTGGTCGACCTGCTCTCCACCCACGACGCCGCGACCATCGCGCGCCACCTGGTCACCCAGCGCAGCGGTCACCACGAGGTCACCCTGCACATCGACATCGGCGAGGGCCGTGTCCAGGTGCTCAGCGGCACCCTGGTCGACCGCACCGCCGACCCGGCCATCGACGGCTGGGTGCTCACGGTGCGCGAGGTGAGCGACCGGCACGACCTCGCCGACCAGCACGCCCAGCACTCCCTGCGCGACCCGCTCACCGGGCTCGCCAACCGGCAGCTCTTCCGCGACCGGCTCGAGCACGCGGCCGAGCGGCACCTGCTCCGGGCCGAGCCGCTGGCCGTGCTCGTGTGCGACATCGACGACTTCAAGCACGTCAACGAGAGCCGCGGGCACGCGGTCGGCGACCAGGTGCTCGTCGAGTTCGGCGCCCGGCTGCTCACCGCGCTCGACCCCACCGACACCGTGGCCCGCGTGGGCGGCGACGAGTTCGCCATCCTGCTCGAGGGCCGCGACGCCGCCGGCGCCGAGCGCATCGCCCAGGGCATCCTCACCCGGCTCGCCGAGCCCTTCCGGGTCGACGACACCGCCGTCTCCACCCGGGCCAGCATCGGCATCACCGTCTGCCCCGACGACGACACCGACCCCGCCGCCCTGCTGCGCAACGCCGACGTGGCGATGGCCTGGGCCAAGGACCGCGGCAAGGGCACGTGGGCGCACTACGAGGCCGGGCTCCACCAGCTCGCCCTCGAGCGCCTGGCGATCCGCAGCGAGCTCCAGACCGCCCTGCGCGAGCAGCAGTTCGTGCTGCACTTCCAGCCCACCGTCGACCTGCGCACCGAGACGATCACCGGCTTCGAGGCGCTCGTGCGGTGGCAGCACCCCACCCGCGGGCTGCTCGCGCCGCAGGCGTTCATCTCGATCGCCGAGCAGAGCGGCCTGATCGTGGAGCTCGGCGCCTGGGTGCTGCGCGAGGCCTGCCGCGCCGCCGTCGGCCTGCACACCCCGCTCCAGCAGCCGACGATGTCGGTCAACGTCGCCGCCCAGCAGATCGTCCAGGCCGACTTCGTCGACTGGGTGGTGGGCGCCCTCGAGGAGTCCGGCCTCTCCCCCCAGCACCTGGTCCTGGAGATCACCGAGTCGGTGCTGCTCGACGACATGGCCGGCGCTGTGGAGCGGCTCGCCGCGTTGCGCGAGCTCGGCGTGCACGTCGCCATCGACGACTTCGGCACCGGCTACAGCTCGCTGGCCTACCTCTCCCGGCTGCCCGTCGACATCCTCAAGGTCGACAAGGCCTTCGTCGACAACGTCTGCGACGGCCGCGAGGGCGCCTCGGTCACCGAGGCGATCATCGCGATGAGCCGCACCATGCACCTGGCCACCGTCGCCGAGGGCGTGGAGCTGCCCGAGCAGGCCGCCTGGCTCAAGAGCGCCGCCTGCACGATGGGCCAGGGCTACCTGTGGTCCCGTCCCGTCGACCTGGCCCGGGCGCACCACCTGATGCGCGCCGGCGTCCCCCGGCAGCGCCTGCGCACCGCCGCACCGCGGCACGCGGCCCCCTGGGCCGACGACAGCCTGAACTAGCCCTCGCGGCGCAGGCTCGGCCGGAGCACGTCGAGCACGCCCGCGTCCTCGATCGTGGACGGGACCGCCGGCTCCTTGCCGTCGGCGATCTCGCGCATCGTCTTGCGCAGGATCTTCCCCGACCGGGTCTTGGGCAGCCCGCCGACGACGGTGACGTCGCGGAACGCCGCCACCGGCCCGATCTCCTCGCGCACCAGGGCGACGAGCTCGCGGCCGATGTCGTCGGGGTCGTCGCTCACCCCCGCCTTGAGCACCACGAAGGCGCGTGGCAGCTGGCCCTTGAGCGGGTCGGCCACGCCGATCACCGCGCACTCGGCCACGGCGGGGTGCGCTGCGATGACCGCCTCCATCGAGCCGGTGCTGAGCCGGTGCCCGGCCACGTTGATCACGTCGTCGGTGCGGCCCATCACGAAGAGGTAGCCGTCCTCGTCGACGTAGCCGCCGTCCCCGGAGAGGTAGTAGCCGTCGAAGGCCGAGAGGTACGACGCGACGTAGCGCTCCTCGTCTCCCCACAGCGTGGGCAACGTGCCCGGGGGCAGCGGCAGTCGCAGGCAGATGGCGCCCTCCGTGCCCGCCGGGACCGGGCGGCCGTGCTCGTCGAGCACCTCCACGGCGTAGCCCGGCACCGGCACGGTCGGCGAGCCCGGCTTGATCGGCATCGGCGCCAGGCCGCGGAGGTTGGCCGCGATCGGCCAGCCGGTCTCGGTCTGCCACCAGTTGTCGACCACCGGCACGCCGAGGGCCTCGGTCGCCCAGGTGTAGGTGTCGGGGTCGAGCCGCTCACCGGCCAGGAAGAGCGTCCGGAACCGGCTCAGGTCGTGCTCGGCGAGCAGCCGGGCGTCGGGGTCCTCCTTCTTGATGGCGCGGATCGCGGTGGGTGCGGTGAACAGCGCCTCGACGCCGTGCTCGGCGACCACCCGCCAGAAGGCGCCGGCGTCGGGGGTGCCGACCGGCTTGCCCTCGTAGAGCACGGTCGTCGCGCCGTTGATGAGCGGGGCGTAGACGATGTAGGAGTGGCCGACCACCCAGCCGACGTCGGAGGCCGCCCACCAGACCTGGCCGGCGTGCACGTCGTAGATGTGGGGCAGCGACCAGGCCATCGCGACGGCGTGGCCGCCGTTGTCACGGACGATGCCCTTGGGCTTGCCGGTGGTGCCCGAGGTGTAGAGGACGTAGAGCGGGTCGGTCGCCGCCACCTCGACGCACTCGGCCGGCGCCGTCCGGCCCGCCTTCATGACCAGGTCCCAGTCGTGGTCGCGCCCGTCGACGAGGGTCGCCTCGGCCTGCGGCCGCTGCTTGACCACGACGGTGTCGGGGGCGTGCTCGGCGAGGTCGAGCGCGCGGTCGATCATCGGCTTGTACTCGACCACGCGGGAGGGCTCGATGCCGCACGAGGCGGTCAGCACCACCTTGGGCCGCGCGTCGTCGATCCGGACCGCGAGCTCGTGCGGGGCGAAGCCGCCGAAGACGACCGAGTGGACGGCGCCGAGCCGCGCGCAGGCGAGCATCGCGACGACCGCCTCGGGGATCATCGGCATGTAGATCACCACCCGGTCGCCGGCCTCCACGCCGAACCCGCGCAGGGCCCCGGCGAAGGTGGCCACCTGCTCCACGAGCTCGGCGTAGCTGAACGAGCGCTTCGTGCCGGTGACCGGGCTGTCGTAGATCAGCGCGGTGCGGTCGCCGTGCCCGGCGACCACGTGCCGGTCGAGGGCGTTGTAGCAGGTGTTGAGGGTGCCGTCCGGGAACCACCGGTAGAAGGGCGGCCGGTCGGCGTCGAGCACCCGCTTCGGCTTGCGGATCCAGTCGACGAGGCGGGCCTGCTCGCCCCAGAACCCCTCCGGGTCGTCGATGCTCTTCTCGTGCAGCGCGCGGTAGTCGACCATGGTCCTTTCTAGCGCAGCCCGTTGGCCTCCGTGCGGGCCGGCTTGCGACCGGTCCTCAGCCAGGCGTCGAAGAACCCGTCGAGAGGCTCGCCGCTGACCCGCTCGGCGAGCCGCTGGAAGCCGCCCACCCGGCCGGTCCCGCCGCCGTGCTCGACGACCCAGGTGCGCAGCAGCCGCCGGAAGTCGGCGTTGCCGATCCGGTGGCGCAGCGCCTGCACGGCCATCGCGCCCCGCTCGTAGACCGCGAAGTCGAACAGGCTCCGCGGGCCCGGGTCGCCGATGCGCACCTCCCACATCCTGTCGTCGTCGGCGTAGCCGTCGTAGCGCGACAGCATCGTCTGCTGCGCCGAGCGGCCGCCGTGCGCCTCGTCGTACCTCCACTCGAACCAGGACGCGAAGCCCTCGTTGAGCCAGATGTCGCGCCAGCGCCCCACCGAGACGTGGTCGCCGAACCACTGGTGGGCCAGCTCGTGCACCACGACGGCCCGGGCGTAGCCGCCGTTGCCGAGGAAGGGGTAGGTCGGCCGGCCCTGGTTCTCCAGCGCGAAGCCGGCGAACAGCGAGGTGGTCACCCCGCCGGTCGAGCTGAAGGGGTAGTCGCCGAGCTGGGTCTCCAGCCAGCGGACGATGCCCGGGCTGCGACGCATCAGTCGCATCGCCTTGGTCCGGCTGCTCGGCTCCAGCCCCTCCGAGACGGCGTTGAAGTAGGGCAGGCCGTCCGCGACGCCGCTCTCGGTCTGGAACCTTCCGGCGGCGAAGAAGGCGAGGTAGGTCGCCATCGGCCGGTCCATCCGCCAGCGCCAGGTGTCCCAGCCGCCGGCGGAGGTGGTGGCGACCAGGTCGCCGTTGCTGATCGCCTGCTGCCCCGCCGGGACAGCGACGGCGATGTCGAAGGTGGCCTTGTCGCGCGGGTGGTCGTTGGCGGGGAACCACCAGGGCGCGATCTGCGGCTCGTTGGTGGCGAGCGCCTCGGTCTCGGAGGCGATCCAGGGCATGACGCCGCGGCTGCTCACGTCCTGCGGCGTACCCGTGGTAGTCCACCGCGACGGTGAACACGGTGCCGGCCCGGATCGGGCCGGACGGTGTCACCACGAGCTCGTGACGGTTGGCCTTGGTCGCGCCGACCGGGACGCCGTCGACCCGCACCGAGTCGACGTCCAGCACCAGGTCGAGGTTGAACCGCGACAGGTCCTGCGTCGCGCGGGCGGTGAGCGTCGTCGAGCCGGACAGCGCCCCGGTGGCCAGGGTGTAGCGCACGTCGACGGCGTAGTGCCGCACGTCGTAGCCGCCGTTGCCGTCGACCGGGAAGTAGGGGTCCCCGATGCCCGGCGCCCCGGGCTTCGCCGTGGTCGCGCCCGCCTCGGCGGCGCCGACCGCGGGGGCGGTGGTGCCCGCCGCGAGCGCCGCCACGGCGGCGAGGGAGGCCAGCCTGCGGGCGGCGGCGGGGAAGGGCACGGGACCTCCGAGAGCGGTGACGAGAGGGCCTGAGTCTAGGCCGGGGCGCGGCGCCGCGAAGCAGAGCGGAAAAACCGCTTGCCAGCCCGGTGGTGGTGGCCCCACCCTGGTGATCACGTGACCGGTGGGTCGCTCCCTCGTGGAGCCGCCCGGATGAGAGGAGGAGCCAGATGCGTGTCGTTGTCGTTCGCATGCCCGCGACCTCCCGTCCCTCTCACTTCCGGAGCCACCACACCGATGCACTCCTCGCAGTTCCCCGCCGCCGACCGCTGGGCTGAGCCCGACGCGCTCGACGAGCGTTTCGTCTTCGACTTCCAGACCTACGACGACCCGGACGACGACCAGCGCTGGACCACCTGGTTCAGCGTCGAGCCGCTGTGCCGCGGTCCCGAGCCGCGCCCCGACTGGGTGGTGACCTCGCAGGCCGCCCTCGACACCGAGCTCGGCGTGCTCAAGACCGGCAAGGAGGCCGACGTCTTCCTCGTCGAGCGCGCCGTGCCCGACGACCCGACCCAGTCGGTGGTGATGGCCGCCAAGCGCTACCGCACCGAGGAGCACCGCTCCTTCCACCGCAGCTCGAGCTACACCGAGGGCCGCCGCACCCGGAACTCCCGGGACACCCGGGCGATGGCCAAGAAGACCGCGCACGGCCGCGAGGTCGCCGCGGGCCAGTGGGCCTGGGCGGAGTGGGAGGCGCTCAAGCGCTTCTGGGAGGCCGGCGTCCCGGTCCCCTACCCCGTGCAGATCGACGGCACCGAGATCCTCATGGAGTTCGTCTCGGTCGACGGGGAGGCCGCGCCGCGGCTCGCGCAGACCCGTCCGCGCGGCGACCTGCTCCGGTCCTACTTCGAGCAGCTGCGCGGGGCCATGGCCGAGCTGGCCCGGCACGGGGTGGCGCACGGGGACCTGTCGCCCTACAACATCCTGGCCGCCGGCGAGCGCCTGGTGGTCATCGACCTCCCGCAGGCGGTGGACATCGTGGCCAACCCCACCGGGATGGACTTCCTGATGCGCGACTGCGTCAACGTCTGCACCTGGTTCCGCGCGCGCGGCCTCGACCCGGAGGTCGCCGACGAGCACGCGCTCTACGGCGAGCTCCTCGGCTCCGCCTTCTAGCGCGAGGGGTCACTTGTGCAGGCCTTTGCGCGGCGTGTCGCTGCACGAGTGACCCCTCGGTGCCGCGGGTAGGTTTCCTGCGTGCCCGACCGACGCCCCGCGACCCGTGAGGTCGAGACCCTGGAAGAGCTCGACCGCCTCGTCGCGGCCGGCGCGACGTCGATGCGGCACTGGCGGCTGCAGTCGCTCGACCTCCGTGAGCGCGGCGACGTCCTCCGGAGGCTCGACGCGCGCGGAGCGCTGCTGCTCGGCTGCCGGCTGGACCCGGACACCGAGGAGCACCTGCGCCGGCACGGTGCGCTGCTGTTCCCGCGCGTGCCGCACGTGCCGGTCGACCCCTACCGCGCAGCCCTCTACTCCCCCGACGAGCTCTACGCCGGGCTGGCGGACGGCTACGACGCCACGCCCGACGCCGGCGCCTACGCCTGGTCGCGCGGCAGCACCGACCTGGCCGACCAGCTCGCGCAGGCGCTGCACGACCACGCGATCGACGACGCCCTCACGGAGTTCGCCGCGTCCCGCCGGCTGGTCGGGGTGATGGGCGGTCACGCGGTCGAGCGGGGCGCCGACGAGTACGCCGCGGCCGCCCGGCTGGGCCGCGACCTGGCCCGGGCCGGCCTGACCGTGGCCACGGGCGGCGGGCCGGGCGCGATGGAGGCGGCCAACCTCGGCGCCGCCCTCGCCCCGCACGACGACGGTGCGCTCGACGAGGCGCTGGCGATGCTGGCCGCCGTGCCGACGTACCGTCCCTCCGTGCGCGCCTGGGCGGAGACCGCGCTGGCGGTGCGGGCGCGGTGGCAGGGCGGCGACTCGCTCGGCGTGCCCACGTGGTTCTACGGGCACGAGCCGCCCAACGCGCTGGCCACCCACGTCGCGAAGTACTTCAAGAACGCCATCCGCGAGGACGTGCTGCTGCACCTGTGCGACGCCGGTGTGGTCTTCCTGCCGGGCCGGGCCGGGCACGGTGCAGGAGGTCTTCCAGGACGCGTGCGAGAACTACTACGCCGCCGACGCCGACGTCGCCCCGATGGTGCTGGTCGGCGTGGAGCACTGGACGACCGAGCTGCCGGCGTGGCCGCTGCTGGAGACCCTCGCGCGGGACCGGGCGATGGCCGACAAGGTGCACCTCGTCGACGACGTGGCCGAGGTCGCCGGGTTGCTGGCGGGTGCAGACTGACCTCATGGGCGAACCGATCCGGGTCTTCCGCGCCGGCGACCTCGTTGCCGCGGACCCCACCCCGGGCATGGAGCGGAGCCGTGCGTTCGAGGTCCCGCTGCTGTGGGCCGGCCGGGTCGTGACCGCACCCGGCGCGGTCTCCGGCTGGCACCACCACGACCGCAACCAGAGCAGCCTCTACGTCGTCTCGGGGATCCTGCGCCTGGAGTTCGAGGGCGATGAGGGCTACCTCGACGCCGGCCCCGGCGACTTCGTGCACGTGCCGGCGTTCACCGTGCACCGCGAGAGCAACCCCACCGACGAGCCCTCGGTCGCCGTGATCGCGCGCGCCGGTGGCGGGATCCCCACGGTCAACGTGGACGCGCCCCGCCGCTGAACGGCGTCAGCCCTTGACGAGGGCCACGAGCGGGAAGACCGGGTCGCCGTCGCCGGCCGAGCCCCACTGGCTGCGGCCGCTGAAGGCGGCCTCGCCGGCCGGCCGCAGCCCGTGCCGGGCGGCGACCGCGAGCACGCGGTCCCGGTGGTCGGCGTCGCCGCCGTCGCGCCCGTGGGCGCGGTGCTTGTCGACGGTGGTCACCAGGCGCCCACCCGGCCGGAGCGCCCGGGCCGCCTCGGCGACCACGCGGTCGGCGACCTCCGTGGGGAGCAGGTGCAGCACCCAGATCGCGGTCACCGCGTCGACCGAGCCGTCGGCGACGGGCAGCACGTCGGCGCGGGCGGCGGCGACCCGGCCCGGGAGCCGCTCGGCCGCGAGGCGCAGCATCCCGATCGACAGGTCGACCACGAGCACGTCCCGCCCCTGGGCGGCGAGCTCGGCCGAGACGATGCCGGTGCCGCCGGCCACGTCGAGGAGCCGACCGCCGCGGCGGCAGCAGCGTCGCGACCGCGGCGGCGGCGTTGCGGGCCCGCTCCGCACCCCCACGCGACTCGTCGTACACCGCGGCCTCGCGGTCGTAGTATCCGGGCGCCACGGCTCAGTCGTCGTGGGCGGCGAGCTGTCCGCAGGCGCCGTCGATCTCGCTGCCGCGGGTGTCGCGCACGGTGGTCGGGACGCCCTTGGCCTCGAGCCGGCGCACGAACTCGCGCTCGTCCTCACGACGAGAAGCCGTCCACTTGGAGCCGGGCGTCGGGTTGAGCGGGATCAGGTTGACGTGCACCCAGCCCCAGTCGCCGTACGACGTGAGCACGTCGCCGAGCAGGTCGGCGCGCCAGGCCTGGTCGTTGATGTCGCGCATCATGGCGTACTCGATGGACACCCGGCGCTTGGTGGTGGACGCGTAGTGCCAGGCCGCCTCGACGGCCTCGTGGACCGACCAGCGGGTGTTGATCGGGACCAGCTCGTTGCGCAGCTCGTCGTCGGGTGCGTGCAGCGACAGCGCCAGGGTGACCGGGATGCCCTCCTCGGCGAGCTGACGCATCCGCGGGACCAGCCCGACGGTGGAGACGGTGATGCCGCGCGCGGACATGCCGAGCCCGTCGGGCGCCTTGTCGGTGAGCCGGCGCACCGCGCCGATGACGGCCTTGTAGTTGGCCATCGGCTCGCCCATGCCCATGAACACCACGTTGTTGACGCGGCCGGGGCCGCCGGGCACCTCGTCGCGGGCCAGCGAGCGGGCGCCGGCGACGACCTGCTCGACGATCTCCGCCGCCGACATGTTGCGCTGCAGGCCGCCCTGACCGGTCGCGCAGAACGGGCAGGCCATGCCGCAGCCGGCCTGCGAGGAGACGCACATCGTCACCCGGTCGGGGTAGCGCATCAGCACCGACTCCACGAGCGCGCCGTCGAACAGCTTCCACAGCGTCTTGCGGGTGGTGCCCTTGTCGGCCTCGAGCGTGCGCAGCGGCGTCATCAGCTCCGGGAGCAGCCCGGCGACCAGCTGCTCGCGCTCGGCGGCGGGCAGGTCGGTCATCTCGGCGGGGTCGTCGACCAGCCGCGAGAAGTAGTGCGTGGACAGCTGCTTGGCGCGGAAGCCGGGCAGGCCGAGCCCGCTGACCAGCTCCTTGCGCTCGGCGGCGGAGAGGTCGGCGAGGTGGCGCGGGGGCTTCTTGCGGCCGCGCGGCTCGTCGAAGACGAGGGGAAGGGTCTTCACCGGTTCAGTCATGGCGTCACCCAGTGTCCCATCCGGGCCGCCCTGCACCCCAATCCGTCAGGGGCGGTGGGACAGGATGGGGACGTGATGCTCGTGTTCGACGGCGACTGCGCCTTCTGCTCCTCCTCCGCCCGGTGGCTGCAGCGCTGGGCGCCCTCGGCGGCCGCCGTGGTGCCGTGGCAGCGCACGGACCTGCCGGCGCTGGGCCTCACCGCGGCGCAGTGCGAGGCGGCGGTGCAGTGGGTGTCGGGCGCGGAGCACGCCTCCGGGGCGTCGGCGATCGCCGCCTACCTGCGCACCAGCCGCCCGTGGTGGCGCGTCGTGGGGACGCTCCTCGGCTCCCGCCCCGGGCTCCTGGTCGCCGAGCCGGCGTACCGCTGGGTGGCCCGCCACCGGCACCGGCTGCCGGGCGGCACCCCCGCCTGCCGGCTCTAGCCAGGCCGGTCGACGACCCGACCTCCCTCAGAAGACGAGGTAGTGGAGCAGGAGGTACGTCGGGGCGGCGGTGGCCAGCAGCGAGTCCAGCCGGTCCATCAGGCCGCCGTGCCCGGGGATGATCTGGCTCATGTCCTTGATGCCGAGGTCGCGCTTGATGACCGACTCGCACAGGTCGCCCAGGGTCGCGGTGACCACCGCGATCAGGCCGAGCAGGACGCCGACCCACCAGGTCGCCGTCGAGCAGGTAGACGACGGTGGCGAAGCCCACCAGCACGCAGGACACGCGTGGAGCCGGCGAAGCCCTCCCACGACTTCTTCGGCGAGATGACCGGGGCCATCGGGTGCTTGCCGAAGAGCACGCCCGCGGCGTACCCGCCGATGTCGGAGGCGATGGTGACCAGGATGAACGTGACGATCGCGAGCGCGCCGTCGGGCTCGGCCAGCATCAGCGCGACGAAGGCGCCCAGGAACGGGACGTAGAACACCGTGAACGCCGTCGCGGTCACGTCGCGGACGTAGCCCGCCACTCCCCCGCGCAGCCGCCACAGCATGGCCGCCAGCACGGTGACCGCGGTGGCGGTGCCCATCGACGGCGTCCCGAACACGTACGCCGACAGCACGATGGCCACGCCGCCGACCAGCAGCGGCTCGCGGACCAGCCGGATCTCGCGGCTCGCGAACGCCTGCCCGAGCTCCCAGACGGCGACCACCACGGCGGCCACCACGATGATCATGAACCCGGCCTTCCAGAAGAAGAGCGAGGCGGCGATCCCACCGAGCAGCACGATCGCCGAGCCGACCGCGGCCGGGAGGTTGCGGCCGGCGCGGCTCTGCTTCGGCGCCGGTGCGGTCACGGAGGCCGGCTCCGACGCGGGCGGCTGACCGCCGGCGACGGGGTTGCTGTCGGGCGTGCTCATCGACGTGGCTGGGGATCCGACCGGGGTCAGACCTCGAGCAGCTCGGCTTCCTTGTGCTTGAGCATCTCGTCGATCTCGTCGGTGTGCTTCTTGGTCAGGCCGTCGAGGCGCTTCTCGGCGCCGGTGACGTCGTCCTTGCCGACCTCGCCGTCCTTCTCGAGCTTCTCGAGCGCCTGCTTGGCGTTGCGACGGATGTTGCGCACCGAGATCTTGCCGTCCTCGGCCTTGGTCTTGGCCATCTTGATGTAGTCCTTGCGGCGCTCCTCGGTGAGCTCCGGCAGGACGACGCGGATGGTCTTGCCGTCGTCGGTGGGGTTCACGCCGAGGTCGGAGTCGCGGATGGACTTCTCGATGGCGGTCATCGCGCTCATGTCGTAGGGCGCCACGATGATCACGCGCGGCTCGGGCGCCGTGAAGGACGCGAGCTGCTGCAGCGGGGTCGGGGTGCCGTAGTAGTCGGCCACGAGCTTGTGGAACATCGACGGGTTGGCCCGGCCGGTGCGGATCGCCGCGAAGTCCTCACGGGTCACCTCGACGGCCTTCTTCATCTTGGCGTCGGCCTCGTTGAGGGTGTCGTTGATCACGGCTGCTCCTTGAGTGTGGGTCGTTCGTCGACGGTCGGTGCGGTCGGGGCGTGCTCAGACGTCCCGGGCGACCGTCGTACCGATCTTCTCACCTGCGACGACACGGGCGATGTTGCCCTCGACGGACAGGTTGAACACGATCATGTCGATGTCGTTGTCGCGGCAGAGGCTGACCGAGGTCGCGTCGGCCACCTGGAGCCCGCGGGTCAGGAACTCGTCGTAGCTGAGCGCGTCGAACTTCACCGCGTCGGGGTTGTTCTTGGGGTCGGAGTCGTAGACGCCGTCGACCCCCTGCTTGCCCATCAGGATCACCTGGGCGTGGATCTCCAGGGCCCGCTGGGCGGCCACCGTGTCGGTGGAGAAGTACGGCATGCCGGCGCCGGCGCCGAAGATGACGACGCGGCCCTTGTCGAGGTGGCGCATCGCCCGGCGCGGGATGTAGGGCTCGGCGACCTGGCCCATCGCGATGGCGGTCTGCACGCGGGTCTCGACGCCCTGCTTCTCGAGGAAGTCCTGGAGCGCGAGGCAGTTCATGACCGTGCCGAGCATGCCCATGTAGTCGGCGCGGGAGCGGTCCATGCCGCGCTGCTGGAGCTCGGCGCCGCGGAAGAAGTTGCCGCCGCCGACCACGATGGCGACCTGGACGCCGCTGCGGACCACCGCGGCGATCTCGCGGGCGATCGCGCTGACCACCTCGGGGTCGACCCCGACCTGGCCACCGCCGAACACCTCACCGGAGAGCTTGAGCAGGACACGTCGGTAGGCCGTCACGGGCATTCCCTTCGAAGGTGCGGCTGCGGGCAGCAGAAGAGGCCGGCCCCGGAAGAGTGGGTGTGCTCCACGGAACCGGCCTCCCTGCGTCGATCGTTGTCCTGAACCCTAACGGCTCAGAGCGTCAGGCGCCGACCTCGAAGCGGGCGAAGCGCTTGACGGTGACGCCGGCCTCGTCGAGGACGGCCTTGACCGACTTCTTGCTCTCCTGCACCGACGGCTGGTCGAGGAGGGCGACCTCCTTGAAGAAGCCGTTGACGCGACCCTCGACGATCTTGGGCAGAGCCTGCTCCGGCTTGCCCTCCTCGCGAGCGGTGGCCTCGGCGATGCCGCGCTCCTTCTCGACCAGGTCCGCGGGGACCTCGTCGCGGGAGACGTAGGTCGGGCGCATGGCCGCGACCTGCATGGCGGCGCCGCGGGCGGCGTCCTCGTTGTCGCCTTCGTACTCGACGAGCACGCCGACGGCCGGCGGCAGGTCGGCCGCGCGACGGTGCATGTAGGTGACGACGGGGCCGTCGAAGTAGGCGACCCGGCCGAGCTCGATCTTCTCGCCGATCTTCACGGCCAGGCCGTCGACGACCTCGCCGACGGTGCTGTCACCGAGCTTGACGGCCTTGAGCGACTCGGCGTCGCCGGCCTTGGCCTCGTTGGCCGCGTCGGCGATCTGCTGGGCGACGGCGACGAACTCCTCGTTCTTCGCCACGAAGTCGGTCTCGCTGTTGATCTCGACCAGCGCGCCGCCGGAGGTGGCGACCAGCCCGGAGGAGGCGGTGCGCTCCTCGCCGCGCTTCTTCATCTTGTCCTGGCCCTTGACGCGCAGGATCTCGACGGCCTTCTCGAAGTCGCCGTCGGCCTCGGTCAGCGCCTTCTTGGCGTCCATCATGCCCGCGCCGGTCTGGTCGCGGAGCTTCTTGACGTCGGCAGCGGTGATTGCCATGTCTGGTGCACTCCCTCGTGCTGAGTTGGGGTGGGGGTGTGGACGAGCCGCGGGCGGAC
This sequence comes from uncultured Actinomycetota bacterium, assembly GCA_963698315.1. Lineage (GTDB taxonomy): Bacteria > Actinomycetota > Actinomycetes > Propionibacteriales > Nocardioidaceae > Nocardioides_B. The sequence continues at coordinate 278,016 of CAVOQH010000006.1, read as the reverse complement.
CGTCCGGGCGGCGCGGGCGCCCCTCGCGTGGGGGCGCCCGCGCTCACCGGAACGTCAGGCCTTGGCCTCGTCGCCCTCGGCGGGAGCCTCGGTCGCGGTCTCCTCGGCCGGGGTCTCCTCGGCCGGGGCCTCGGCAGCAGCGGCCTGGGGCTCCGCCGGAGCCTCGGTGGCCTCGGTGGCGGCACCGGTCGCCTCGGCGGCCGGGGCCTCCGTGGCGGCGTCGCCGCCGGTGGCCTCGGTGGCGGCCTTGTCGGCGTCACCCTGCAGGAGCTCGCGCTCCCACTCGGCCAGCGGCTCCTCGGCGCCCGGGGCGGTCTCGCCGGCACCGGACTTCGCGCCCGAGCGGGCGATGAGACCGTCGGCGACGGCGTCGGCGACCACGCGGGTCAGCAGGCCGACGGCGCGGATGGCGTCGTCGTTGCCCGGGATCGGGAAGTCGACCTCGTCGGGGTCGCAGTTGGTGTCCAGGATGCCGATGATCGGGATCCGGAGCTTGCGGGCCTCCTCGACGGCGAGGTGCTCCTTCTTCGTGTCGACGATCCACACCGCGGACGGCGTACGGGTCATCTCACGGATACCGCCCAGGGTCTTCTCCAGCTTGTCGCGCTCGCGCTTCATCTGGAGGAGCTCCTTCTTCGTGCGACCGCTGCCGGCCACATTGTCGAAGTCGATCTCGTCGAGCTCCTTGAGGCGGTTGATCCGCTGGTGCACGGTCTGGAAGTTGGTGAGCATGCCGCCCAGCCAGCGCTGGTTGACGTAGGGCATGCCGACGCGGGTCGCCTGCTCGGAGATCGCCTCCTGGGCCTGCTTCTTGGTGCCCACGAACATCACGGTGCCGCCCTTGGCGACGGTGTCCTTGATGAAGGCGTAGCTGCGGTCGATGTAGGCCAGCGACTGCTGCAGGTCGATGATGTAGATGCCGTTGCGCTCGGTCATGATGAAGCGCTTCATCTTCGGGTTCCAGCGGCGGGTCTGGTGCCCGAAGTGGACGCCGCTCTCGAGGAGCTGGCGCATGGTGACGACGGCCATGGCTGTCGGTCCCTCTTCCGTTCTCGTGACCCCTCGTCCGGACGGTCGGCACGGGCCGGCCGCCGGCCCGGAGGGTCGGCTCTCAGTTGTCGCAGGCGAGCGGGTGCTGCCTGCCCTGGCGCCCGGCGCCGTCCTGACCCCCGGCCGGAGCCGGGAGACTGAGGGACGGTCGCCCGCGGAGGACCGCGGTGTCGAGCGCGCGAAGTCAACCCGCATGCACGGGTTGCTCCGGCGAGTCTATCCCGCTTCGCCGGTGACCCGCCAATCGCGCCGACGCCCGTTCCCGTCCCCAGCGGCGGCATGCTCCACCCGGTCCCCAGGCGGGCCGCGACGGTGGGACGCGGACCCGGCCCTGCAGCAGGCTCCGTTGCATGCATCTGCTCCCTCACCTGCCCGTCCCCTCCCGAAGCGCGCTCCGTCGGACCGTCCTGATGGTGGCCGTCCTGGTCGTCCTGGGTGGGGCGCACCCCGCCCCGGCCGGGGCCGCCGCCGGCGACCGCTCCCCCGCCCCGGCCGGGTCGGCGGTCTGGCCGCTGGTGCCCGCTCCGGAGGTGGTGGCCGGGTTCGACCCACCGGCGACCCGCTGGGGCGCCGGGCACCGGGGCGTGGACCTGGCCGGCAGCCCGGACCAGCCGGTGCGGGCGGCGCTGGCCGGCACCGTCACCTTCGCCGGGAACCTGGCCGGCCGCGGCGTCGTGGTGGTCGACCACGGCGCGACCCGCACCACCTACGAGCCGGTCGAGGCGTCCGTCGACGTGGGCGACCTGGTCGCAGCCGGCGACCGGCTCGGGCGGCTCCAGACGGGCGGCTCGCACTGCGCGCCGCGGACCTGCCTGCACTGGGGGCTGCTCGCCGGCGAGGCCTACCTCGACCCGCTCACCCTGGTGGGTGGCGGCCCGGTGCGGCTGCTGCCGCTGGGCGGGGTCGCCACAGGCCCGGGCGTCACGGCGCCCGGCGTGGACGCGCCCGGCTCGTTCCCCTCCTGGGCGCGTGCAGCAGCCCCCGAGGAGCGGCCCCGTGGCGACGCGGCGCTCTTCCGGACCGGCTGAGGAGGTCAGGCCCGGGGGTGCGCCTGCCGGAAGGCGGCCCGCAGCCGGTCGGTCGTCACGTGCGTGTAGATCTGGGTGGTGGCCAGCGAGGCGTGCCCGAGCAGCTCCTGCACCGAGCGGAGGTCGGCCCCGCCCTCCAGCAGGTGCGTCGCGGCGGTGTGCCGCAGGCCGTGCGGGCCGAGGTCGGGCGCGCCGGGCACATCGGCCAGCCGGGCGTGCACCATCGTGCGGACCGCCCGCTGGTCGACCCGGCCGCCGCGGCTGCCGAGGAACAGCGCCGGGCCGGAGCCGGGCCGGGCCAGCGCCGGCCGGCCCTGCCGCAGCCAGGTGTCCACGGCCCGCTGCGCGGGCCCGCCGTAGGGCACGGTGCGCTCCTTGCGGCCCTTGCCGAGCACGCGGACGACCCGGCGCTCGTGGTCGAGGTCGTCGACGTCGAGGCCGCACAGCTCGCCGACCCGGATGCCGGTGGCGTAGAGCAGCTCGAGGACCGCGACGTCGCGCAGCCCGACCGGGCTGCCGTCGTCGGCCCGGGTCGCGGCCGCCTCCAGCAGCGCCCGCGCCTCGTCCGCACGGAGCGCCGGTGGGAGCGTGCGCCGTGCCTTCGGGGAGCCGAGCAGGGCCCCCGCGTCGGTCTCGGTGCGCCCGGTGCGCAGCAGCCACCCGGTGAAGACCCGGGCCGCTGTGGCGCGCCGCGCCATCGTGGTGCGGGCCTTGCCGAGCGTCTGCTGGCTGGCCAGCCAGCTGCGCAGTGCACGCAGGTCCAGGGTCGTCACGTCCACGTGGCCGAGGCGCGCGGCGTGCTCGAGCATGCCGGAGACGTCGCCCAGGTAGGCCCGGACCGTGTGCGGGGTCAGGTCGCGCTCGGCGACCAGGTGCCGCTCGTAGTCGGCCAGCACCGCGACCATCGGCTCGGGCAGCCCGGGGTCGGCGGGGCGTCCCTCGGCCTCGTCCATCCCGCGAGTCTAGGGAGGCGGGTCGTCGCGCCCGGCCATTGGCGCGGCGAGCCGCCAGGTGTCGGCCCGACGCTCCACGGCCCCGGCCGCGAGCAGCGCCTCGAGGGCCCGGGAGGTGGCGGTGACCGACAGGCCGCCGGTGCGGGCGATCGAGTCGACGCCGGCGGCCCGCACGACCGGCACCGCCTCCAGCACGCGGCGCTGCACGGCCGGCAGCCGGTCGCGCAGCGTCTCCTCGGCGCGCGGCACCGGCGCCAGGTCGTCGCCCACCGCGCCGACGAGCTCGAGCACGTGGGCGGCCCGGGTGACGAGCAGCCCCTCCCGGCAGCGGATCAGCTCGTGCACGCCCTCCGACGGCGCGCTCGTGACCGGCCCGGGCACCCCCATCAGCACCCGTCCGAGCCGGGCGGTCCAGGTCGCGGTGTTGAGCGCCCCGCTGCGCACCGCGGCCTCGACCACCACGGTGCCGAGGGACAGCGCGGCGATCAGCCGGTTGCGGGTGAGGAAGCGGTTGCGGGTGGGCGCCGCTCCGGGAGGCACCTCGCTGACCACCAGGGCGGTCGCGGCCAGGTGGTCCAGCAGGCTCCGGTGGCCGGCGGGATAGGCCCGGTCGGCGCCGCAGGCCAGCACGGCCACGGTCGGCCCGTCGCCGGCGAGGCAGCCGCGGTGGGCGGCCGCGTCGATCCCGAACGCCGCCCCGGACACCACGCTCACCCCGGCCCGCGCGAGGTCGTGGCCGAGCTCGCCCGCCACGTCGGCGCCGTAGGTGGTGGCCGACCGCGAGCCGACCACGGCGACCGCGCGCCCGGTGGTCGCGGCGAGGTCGAGCGGACCGCGCACCCAGAGGCCCACCGGTGCGCCGCCCTGCCGGTCGAGCGGGTCGCACCGGTCCAGCGCGTCGAGCTGCGTGGGCCACTCGCTGTCGCCGGGGCAGACGAACCGGATGCCCAGGCCTGCGGCGTCCGCGAGCTCGCGCTCGGGGTCGAGGCCGCGCAGCCGCTCGGCGACGTCGGTGTGCACGCCGCGGCCGTCGCGCTCCTCGCGGAGCAGGTCCACCAGCCCGGCCGCGCCGACCTCGCGGACCAGCCGCAGCACGCGGAGGTCGCCCGGCTCGGCGAGGCGGCTCAGCGCGACCCGGGCGAGCCGGTCGCGGTCGTCGGGCGCGGTCATCCGGCGTCCTCCCGCACCAGGGCCCGCAGCTCCAGCGGGCGGCCGGTGCGCAGCCGCAGCGCGGTGTCGAGCTCGGCCGGCCCCGGGGCGGCCGTCCCGCCGGCGAGGTCGGCGACGGTCCAGGCCAGCCGGTGCACCCGGGTCGCGCCGCGGCGGGTCAACGATCCGGCGTAGAGCTCGGTGTCGAGGCGCCGCTGGGCCTGCTCGGTGAGCGGGAACCGCTCCCGGAGCACCGGTCCGGGCAGGTCGGCGTTGAGCCGCCACGGCGTCCCGGCGTAGCGCTCGGCCTGCCGCTCGCGGGCGGCGACGACCCGGGCCCGCACGGCGGCCGACGGCTCCGGCACGGAGAGCGGGTCGTGCATCTCGTGGGGCCGCACCGGCTCGACGTGACGGGTGATGTCGATGCGGTCGGCGATCGGGCCGCCGATCTTCTTGCGGTAGTCGCGCCGCCGGACCTCGGTGCAGGTGCACCGGTGGTCGCGCTGGGTGGGGTGGTACTCCCCGCACGGGCAGGGGTTGCAGGCGATCACGAACATGGTGCGGGCGGGGTAGGTCGCGGACTCCTCGCCGCGGGCGATGGTGATCTCACCGCTCTCCAGCGGCTGCCGCAGCGCCTCGATGATGTCGGCCTGGAAGAGCGGGAACTCGTCGAGGAACAGGCACCCGGTGTGGGCGCGGCTCAGCTCGCCGGGGCGGACCCGCCCGGTGCCACCGCCGAGCAGGCTGGTGCGCGAGGCCGAGTGGTGCGGCGCGAAGAACGGTGGGCGACGGATCATCGGCCGGCCGGGGTCGAGCGTGCCCGCCAGCGAGTGGATCGCGGTGAGCTCGAGCGACTCCTCCAGCGACAGGTCGGGCAGGATCCCGGGGATCCGCTCGGCCAGCGTCGTCTTGCCGGCGCCCTTGGGTCCGCTGAGCATCAGGTGGTGCCCGCCGGCGGCGGCCACCTCGAGCGCGAACCGGGCGTCGGCCATCCCGAGCACGTCGGCGAGGTCGAGGTCGCTGATCCGCTCGGCGCCGCGCCAGGAGAGCAGCGGACCGCTCGCCATCGGCTCGACGGGTGGGGCGTCGGGCACCTCCTCGTGGCGGAGCACGGCCACCACCTGGGCCAGCGAGCGCACGCCGTAGACCTCCATGCCCGGCACCATGGCGGCCTCCTCGGCCTGCGGCTCGGGGACGACGACGCGGGTGATGCCCTGGGCCTGCGCGGCCATCGTCATCGGCAGGACGCCCGGCACGCAGCGGAGCCTGCCGTCGAGCGACAGCTCGCCGACGAACACGAAGCCCGCCAGCATGGCGGCCGTCAGGGGTGGCGGGCCCTCCATCTCGCCCGCGGAGGCGGACGCGGTGGGTCCGGCCGCCGCCAGCACCCCCACCGCGATCGCGAGGTCGAAGTGCGGGCCCCGCTTGGGCAGGTCGGCCGGCGACAGCAGGATCGTGATCCGCCGGGTCACCGGCCAGGCGTAGCGGCTGTTGGTGAGGGCGGCCCGGCAGCGGTCCCGGGCCTCGCTGATCGACGCGTCGGGCCGGCCGACCATCGCGGTGGCGACCAGGCCGGCCGACACGTCGACCTGGACGTCGATGAGGTGGCCGGTGGCGCCGCTCAGCGAGATCGTGCGCGCGGTGGCGAACCCCATCAGGCCACCCCCCGCACGTGGTCCACCGAGGCCGCGCCCCGGCCCGTGGCCAGCACGCCGACCAGGTCGACACGCACCTCCGCCGGACGCAGCCCGCGGTGCTCCATCCAGCGGGCCGCGAGCAGCTGCAGCCGCGCGGCCTTGGTGGCGGTGACCGCCTCGAGCGGCGACCCGAAGCCCAGGCCGCGCCGGGTCTTGACCTCGCACACCACGAGGACCGGGCCGTCGCGGAGGACCAGGTCGATCTCGCCGGCGTCGCAGCGCCAGTTGCGGTCGAGCACGACCATGCCCTGCTCGACCAGGTGCCGGGCGGCGACCGCCTCGCCGTACGCCCCGAGTGACTCTCTCTGCCGTGCCGTCGCTGTCATGGGTGACCTCCTGGAGGACACCCTCGGCCGCCGCACCCGGCGGAAAGCGGGGGTCGGCGCGGGCCGGTGGAGAGCCAGCCCGCGGGCCCGGCTGTGGACAGGACCCGGCGCGCGCGAGGCGCCACCCGGGCGACGGCGTCAGTTCTTGGGCAGCTCGATCTCGGCGGGCGCGAGCTCCTCGACGTTGACGTCCTTGAAGGTCAGCACCTTGACGTTCTTGGCGAACCGGGCGGGCCGGTACATGTCCCAGACCCAGGCGTCGGTCATCGACACCTCGAAGAAGACGTCGCCGGCCTCCGTGCGCGCCTTCACGTCGACCTGGTTGCACAGGTAGAAGCGCCGGTCGGTCTCCACGACGTACTTGAAGATCCCCACCACGTCGCGGTACTCGCGGTAGAGGTGGAGCTCCATCTCGGTCTCGTACTTCTCGAGATCCTCGGCGCTCATGACCCCACCTCCACGTGATCCAGCTCGACTGCCTCATTCTTGCCGACGAGTGCCAGCTCGTCCGGCACCGCCTCACCCGCGGCGACGTAGGCCGCCCGCCGGACGTTGACGAACCGGCGGCGGTGGATCTCGCACGGACCGTGCTCCTCCAGCGCCGCGGTGTGGGTCGCGGTGATGTAGCCCTTGTGCGTGGCGAAGTCGTAGACCGGGTAGCGCTCGTGCATCCCGGCCATGATCCGGTCCCGGGTCACCTTGGCGATCACCGAGGCGGCGGCGATGCACGCGGCCACCCGGTCGCCCTTCCAGACCGCGAGCCCCGGGACCTCCAGCCCGTCGACGGGGAAGCCGTCGGTGAGCACGTAGGAGGGGCGTACGTCGAGCCGGGCCAGCGAGCGACGCAGGGCCTCCACGTTGGCGACGTGCATGCCGAGCCGGTCGCACTCGTCGTGCTCGACGACCACCACCGACCACGCCAGCGCGCGCTTCAGCACCTCGTCGTAGCAGCGTTCGCGTGCCTTGGCGGTGAGCAGCTTGGAGTCGGCCAGACCGGGCACCTGGCCCCGCCGCCCCTCCGGCAGGATCGCCGCCGCGGCCACGAGCGGGCCTGCGCAGGCCCCGCGTCCGGCCTCGTCGACGCCGGCGACCGGCTCCAGGCCGGCCCGGCGGAGCGCCCGCTCGTAGCCGTACAGCCCGGCGTCGCGGCGGACGGTGAGTCCTCGAGGAAGTGCGCTCATGACAGCCCCATTGTGACCCGTGCGGGAAAGGGTCAGTCGACCGCGTCGAAGGTGGCGGGCCGGTGCAGCAGCGTGGCGTGGTCGAGCGGCCACACCACGGAGAACACCTTGCCGACCACGTCGTCGACCGGGACCTGGCCGCCGCCGGGGTCGCCGAGGTGCACGCGGGAGTCGGCGGAGTTGGAGCGGTTGTCGCCCTGCACCCACAGGTAGCCGTCCTGGACGGTGATGTCGAAGTCGATCATCGAGGGCCGCTGACCCTTCGCGAGGTAGGCCTGCTCGTTGAGGGGCACCCCGTTGACGAGGATCCGGCCCCTCTTGTCGCAGCAGGTGATCCGGTCGCCGCCGACCCCGATCACGCGCTTCACCAGGTGCCCGCCGGTCGGGTAGAGCCCGAACAGCTCCAGCGCCCGGGTGACCGGGTTGGTGGCGGTCGACTCGGCGGCGCCGTCGAGCCACCCGCCCGGGTCGGCGAAGACGACGATGTCGCCGCGCTCGGGCTCACCGCCGCCCCAGTAGGACACCTTCTGCACCAGGATCCGGTCGTCGAGGACCAGGGTGTCGTTCATCGACCCCGACGGGATGTAGAACGCCTGGAGGAACAGGGCCTTGATGCCGACCGCCAGCACCATCGCCACGGCCAGCAGGAGCAGGCTCTCCTGCCACAGCGGCAGGTGCGTCCGCTCCCGGTGCCGGGCGTGCGACGGCACCCGTCTTCCCGGGGACACAGAAGACCGCGGCCCCGGCTCGACGTGGTCGGTGTGATCCGACGTGTCGGCGGGGCCGCGGTCCTCGAAGCCGTGGGTGTCCGTCACCCGGCGAGCCTAGCCTCCAGCTGCTCAGCTGGTCGGGGCCGCCTCGCGCTTCTCCTTGATCTTGGCGGCCTTGCCGCGGAGGTCGCGCAGGTAGTAGAGCTTGGCGCGGCGCACGTCACCGCGGGTGACGACCTCGATCTTGTCGAAGATCGGGGAGTGCAGCGGGAAGGTGCGCTCGACGCCGACGCCGAAGGAGACCTTGCGGACGGTGAAGGTGCGGCCGACGCCGGAGCCCTGGACGCGGATGCAGACACCCTGGAACACCTGGACGCGGGAGCGGTTGCCCTCGACGACCTTGACGTGCACCTTGAGGGTGTCACCGGCGCGGAACTCGGGGATGTCCGTCGCGCTTGGACGGCGCGTGCGAGCTGTGTCGATGACGTTGGTCATGTCAGTCTCCTCGTGGGCGCCACAGGTCAGCCACGGATTCAGTCTCGTGATCTGGGGTGACCCGTGCTCTGCGCCGTGCGGAACGCCCCCTGTGGCAGGTGGCCCGCAGACCCCCGTCCACGAGGGACGAGCGGTCGGTGACGCGACGGATCGACGATCCAGTCTGCCACAGCGGTCACTCGTCGGCGAAATCGGCGAGGGCCGCCCGGTCGCGCTCGTCGAGCCGGTCCGGGTCGAGCCGCTCGACCAGGTCGGGACGGCGCTGCGCCGTACGACGCAGGGCCTGGTCACGCCGCCACCGGGCGATCTGCGCGTGGTGGCCGGAGAACAGCACGTCGGGCACGTCGAGGCCGCGCCACGACGGCGGCTTGGTGTAGACGGGGTACTCCAGCAGCCCGTCGGCGCCGTGCGACTCCTCCGCGAGCGAGGCGGGGTTGCCCATGAAGCCCGGCAGCAGCCGGACGACGGCCTCGGTCATCACCAGCGCGGCCACCTCGCCGCCGTTGAGGACGTAGTCGCCGATGGAGACCTCGCGCACCTCCCAGCGGGTGCGCGCGTGCTCGACGACGCGCTGGTCGATCCCCTCGTAGCGCCCGCAGGCGAACAGCAGCCGCGGCCGGGTCGCCAGCTCCTCGGCGAGGGCCTGGGTGAAGGGCTCCCCCGACGGCGTGGGTACGACGACGACCGGCGGCTCCCCCTCGGCCACGAGGGCGTCGAGCGCCTCGCCCCACGGGTCGGGCTTCATCACCATGCCGGCGCCACCGCCGTACGGCGTGTCGTCGACGGTGCGGTGCCGGTCGTGGGTCCACGTGCGCAGGTCGTGCACGTGCACGTCGAGCAGCCCGGCGTCCTGCGCCTTGCCGGGCAGCGACAGCGACAGCGGGGCGAGGTAGTCGGGGAAGATCGTGACGACGTCGATCCGCACGGCTCAGCCCTCGTCGAGCGGGGTCAGCAGGCCGGGCCGGTCGGCGACCACGATGCGGCCGCCCGGGACGTCGACCTCGGGCACGAGCGCGGTCACGAACGGCACCAGCACCTCGCCGCCGTCGGGCGTGCGCACGACCACGAGGTCCTGGCCCGCGCCGTGCTGGATGGACGCGATCTCGCCGACGGTCGCGCCGTCGGTGGTGTCGACCCGGAGCCCGACCAGCTGGTGGTCGTAGAACTCCTCAGGGTCCTCGGGTGCCTCGTCGAGCGGCACGTCGGCGGCGAGCACCAGGCCTCGTGCAGCCTCGGCCGCCGTACGGTCGGGAATCTCCTCGAAGCGGACCAGCAGCCGGTCCTGGTGCCACCGGACGGTCTCGACGGTGAGCGACGGCGGCCGGCCGGCACCGTGCGGCGCGGAGCCGCGCGGGGTCTCGGTGATCAGCACCGTGCCGACGGCGAAGCGGCGGTCGGGCTCGTCGGTGCGCGGCTCGACCGACAGCTCACCGCGGATGCCGTGCGGCTTGCCGATCCGGCCGACGACGACCTGCGTGGTGCTCATCCGAGTGCTCTCCAGGAGTTGGTCTGGTGGGAAAGGCAGAACGGGAGGCTGCCGTGACGGCAGCCTCCCGTTCCGATGCTCAGCCCGCGTCGCGGTCAGCGCCGACGGTCGACGTCCACGAAGTCGACGCGGGCGCCGCCCTTGCCGGCCAGCGCGCCGATCACGGTGCGCAGGGCGGTCGCGGTGCGGCCGCCACGGCCGATGACCTTGCCGAGGTCCTCGGGGTGCACGCGCACCTCGAGGAGCGACCCGCGCCGCAGCTGCTTGTCGCGGACGGTCACGTCGTCGGGGTGTCGGACGATGCCCCGGACGAGGTGCTCGAGCGCTTCGGCCAGCATGGTGCTCAGGCCTCGGCGGGCTTGTCGGCGTCGGCAGCCTCGGCGGCCGGGGCCTCCTCGGCGGGGGCCTCGGCAGCGGCCTCGGCCGGAGCCTCGGTCGCGGTCTCCTCAGCCGGAGCCTCGGCAGCGTCGTCGGCCGGCTTGTCGGCCTTCTTGGCGGCGGACTTCTTGGTGACGGCCTCGGCCTTCGGCTCGTTGGCCGAGTCCTTGAGCGCCTCGTTGAAGATCTCGGCCTTGTCGCGCTTGGGCTCGGCCACCTTGAGGGTCCCCTCGGCACCCGGCAGGCCCTTGAACTTCTGCCAGTCGCCGGTGACCTTGAGCAGCGCCTCGACGGCCTCGGTCGGCTGGGCGCCCACGCCGAGCCAGTACTGCGCCCGGTCGGAGTTGACCTCGATGACCGACGGCTCCTCCTTGGGGTGGTACTTGCCGATCTCCTCGATGACGCGACCGTCCCGCTTCTTGCGGGAGTCGACGACGACGACGCGGTAGTACGGCGCGCGGATCTTGCCCATGCGCTTCAGGCGAATCTTGACGGCCACGAGTGTGGTGTCTCCTTGACGAATTGTGGTGGGTGAGCACCCTCGCGCCAGGTGGGGCCAGGCGGAGGAGGCTGCGTGGTGTCGGCGGCAGCCGGGTGAGAGGGTCCGGAAGCGCACGACTCAGCGGCACATTCTGCCATGCCGGTCGTCCCCACCTCCAATCCGCCCGACGGGCAGAGCCGTTCAGTGATTCTTGAACACGTTCAACTTCTCGTGCTAGCGTCCGGACCACGGAGTTGAACACGTTCAAAACAGGAGCAGACCATGAGCATGACCGTCCTCACCTACTTCAGCTACCTGCTGGTCGCCGTCCCCCTCACCGTCTGGGTGGCGACCACGCTGAGCCGCAACGGCCGGGTCTTCCTGGCCGATGTCTTCGACGGCAACGACGACCTCGCCGACGCGGTCAACCGGCTGCTCGTCGTCGGCTTCTACCTGCTCAACCTCGGCTTCGTCACCCTCTACCTCCGGGTCGGCACCGAGGTGCGCGACCTGCGCGGCCTGGTCGAGACGCTGAGCGTCAAGATCGGCATCGTGATGCTCGTGCTCGGGTTCGTGCACTTCTTCAACGTCTACGTCTTCAACAGCATCCGCCGGCGCAGCCGCCTGGACGCCCTGCGCACCGCACCGGTGCCGCACCAGGGCTACGCCTACGCCCCGCAGCCCGGGACCACCGGTGCCTGAGCCGGACGCCGCGACCGAGGTCACCGGCGTCACCGTCCTGTACGACGCGGACTGCCCGCTGTGCGCCCGCTTCCGGGACTGGCTCGCGGGGCAGGCGCCCCGGGTCCGGCTCGACCTGGTCGCCGGCCGGCTCGGCCGAGGCCCGCCGGCGCTTCCCGCTCCTGGACCACGCCCGCACGCTCGAGGTGATCACCGTCGTCGCCGACGACGGCCGCGTCTTCACCGAGGAGCACGCCTGGGTGATGTGCCTGTGGGCCACCGCCGGCCACCGCGCGCTCGCGGAGCGGCTGGCCCGCCCCGAGTGGCTGCCCGTCGCCCGGGCGGTCGCGACCAGCGTCGCGGGCCTGCGCGGCCTGCTCAGCCCCGTGGCGGGAGGTGACTACCCTGTCGACTGTGCCGGAAGCTGCCAGCCGCTCCCCCAAGGGTGAGCAGACCCGTCAGGCGATCGTCGCGGCGGCGCTGGACCTGTTCCGGGCCGGCGGCTACGACAAGACGACCATGCGGTCTGTCGCCGACGCGGCGGGGGTGTCGCTGGGCAACGCCTACTACTACTTCGGCTCCAAGGAGCACCTGGTCCAGGCGTTCTACGACCGGGTCCAGGTCGAGCACGCCGCCGCGGCCGAGGACGTGCTGTCCCGGGAGACCGCCTTCGCAGCGAGGCTCGCCGGCGTCCTCGACGCCTGGGTCGACGTCGCCGCGCCGTACCACGAGTTCGCGGGGAAGTTCTTCAAGAACGCCGCCGAGCCGACCAGCCCGCTCTCCCCGTTCAGCGAGGAGTCGCAGGGGGCGCGGGCGGCGAGCGTGTCGCTGTTCGCGACCGTGCTCGACGGCTCCGACCTCAAGCTGGCGCCGGCCCTGCGCGCGGAGATGCCCGAGCTGCTGTGGCTGATGCACATGGGCGTCGTGCTGTTCTGGGTGCACGACTCGAGCCCCGGCCAGCGGCGCACCCGCGTGCTCGTCGCGCAGGCCGTGCCCCTGGTCGACAAGCTGGCCCGGATGACGCGCCTGCCGGTCGTGCGCGGCGTGGTCAACGACCTCGTCGCGCTGGTCCGCTCGCTCCGGTCCTAGCCGACCACGCGGCCGCGCAGCACCACCCGCGCCGGGCTCCGCAGCACGCCGAGGTCGGCGAGCGGGTCCCGGTCGAAGACCACGAAGTCCGCGGTCGTCCCCTCGGCGAGGTTGTCGTCGAGCCCCAGCCACGACCGGGCCCGCCACGACGCCGCACCGAGCGCGTCGAAGGGGGTCAGCCCGTAGTCCACCAGCTCGCGCACCTCGTCGCCGATCAGCCCGTGCGGCAGCACCCCGCCCGCGTCGGTGCCGGCGAAGACCTGCACGCCGGCCTCGTAGGCCGCCCGGATCGTCTCCTTGCGCGAGGCGTGCAGCACCATCATGTGGTCGGCGTAGTCGGGGAACCTCTCGCGGCCCGCCTCGGCGAACTTCGGGAAGTTCTCCAGGTTGGTCACCGTGGGCACCAGGGCCACGCGGTTGCGGGCCATCGTGTCGATCAGGTCGGTCGACAGCCCGGTGCCGTGCTCGATGCAGTCGATGCCGGCCCCGATCAGGTCGGGCAGCGCGTGCTCGCCGAACACGTGCGCGGTCACCCGGGCGCCGCGGTCGTGGGCGGCCTTCATCGCCGCGTCGAGCGACTCCCGGGTCCACGACGGGGTCAGGTCGCCGGCGTCCCGCTCGATCCAGTCCCCCACCAGCTTGACCCAGCCGTCCCCCGCCTCGGCCTCCCGGGCGACGTACGACGCGAGGTCCTCGGGCTCGATCTCGTGGGCGTAGTTGCGGATGTAGCGCCGGGTGCGCGCGATGTGCCGGCCGGCCCGGATCAGCCGCGGGAGGTCCTCGCGCTCCTGGATCCAGCGCGTGTCCGCGGGCGAGCCGCAGTCGCGGACCAGGAGCGTCCCGGCGGCCCGGTCGGCGAGCGCCTGCTCCTCCTGCACCTCGACGGGTACGGCGCCGTGGGCGTCGAGCCCGATGTGGCAGTGCGCGTCGACGAGCCCCGGGACGATCCACCCCTCGGCGACCAGCTCGGCCGAGGCGACCGGCTCGTAGGTGACCCGCCCGTCCACGACGTACAGGTCGCGGCTCTCGCCGTCGGGCAGGACCGGGCCACGGAACCGGAGCGCGTTCATGGCGGCGACCCTACCGACCGGCTCGCTAGCCTCGGGCCATGGACGACGAGACCACGCACTTCAGCGACCCGGACACCGTCGAGGCACGGCGCACGTCGTTCGGGGCCGGCGCCGCCACCTACGACGCGGTCCGCCCACCCTGGCCGGCCGACGCCGTCGGCTGGATGCTCGGTCGCCCCGAGGAGCCGCTGCGCGTGCTCGACCTCGGCGCCGGCACCGGTCTCGGCACCCGCACCCTCGCCGGGCTCGGGCACACGGTCGTGGCCGTGGACCCGTCCGCCGAGATGCTCGCCGCTCTCACCACGGCCTCCGAGCGGCTGCCGTCCGACGTGGCGGCCCGGATCGAGACCCGGGTGGGCTCCGCGGAGTCGCTCGACGACGCCGACGCGTCCTACGACGCGGTGACCTCGTTCCAGGCCTGGCACTGGGTGGACCCGACGCGTGCCGAGCCGGAGTGCGCGCGCGTGCTCCGGCCGGGCGGACTGCTCGCGCTGGCCTGGCACTCCTGGTCCGACGGGGTCGACTGGCTGCACGAGCTGGGCGAGATCGTGGGGACGCCGGAGATGATCTGGAACCCCGACGACCACGGCCCGTCCGTCGAGGCCAGGGCGATCGACGGCTTCGAGCGGGCCGACAACGCGCAGTTCGGCGTCGAGCAGTCGCTCAGCGTCGACGACCTGGTGCGCCTGGCGTCGTCGTGGTCCCCGGTCGCGGTGCGCGACGACCGGGACGCCGTGCTCGCCGCGGTGCACGCCCTGGGCACCCGGGTGGCGGGGGCCGACGGCACGGTCGTCTTCCCCTACGTCAGCGACTGCTTCCGCTACCGACGTCGGTAGCCGGCGCGTGACCTCCCGGCCACGTTCGGGCTACCGACATCGGCGAAGGGGTCACTTGAGGTACTTGGACAGGTCCGCCGGCAGCTCGAGCGACGACGGGTCGAAGTCCTCGTCGGCGCCGTCGGGGAGCCCGAACGGGTTGCCGCCGGCGCCGTTGCCCGCGGCGCCCTTCTGGGCGGCGGCCTTCTCGTCCGCCGCGCGCTTGGCCGGGTTGCCCGAGCCGCGCTTGGACTTGCCCTTCTTGGGGGCCTGCTTGGCCTTGGACCGCTTTCCGCCCATGCCGGGCATCCCCGGCATCCCGGGCATGCCCGGGATGCCGCCGCCCTTGGCCATCGACATCATCATCTTGCGGGCCTCGAAGAACCGGTCCACGAGCTGGTTGACGTCGGACACCTGGGTGCCGGACCCCTTGGAGATGCGGGCGCGGCGCGAGCCGTCGATCAGCTTGGGGTTGGCCCGCTCGGCCGGCGTCATCGACTGGATGATCGCCTGGATCCGGTCGATCTCACGCTCGTCGAAGTTCTCGAGCTGGTCGCGGAACTGCGCCATCCCGGGCAGCATGCCCATGATCTTCGACAGCGAGCCGAGCTTGCGGATCTGCTGCATCTGGGCCAGGAAGTCGTCGAGGGTGAACTCGCCGCCCTGACCGGTCAGCTTGGCCGCGGCCTTGGCGGCCTCCTCGGCGTCGAAGGTCTTCTCGGCCTGCTCGATCAGGGTGAGGACGTCACCCATGTCGAGGATGCGCGAGGCCATCCGGTCGGGGTGGAAGAGGTCGAAGTCGGTGAGCTTCTCCCCCGCCGAGGCGAACATCACCGGCTTGCCGGTGATCGACGCGATCGACAGGGCGGCACCACCGCGGGCGTCGCCGTCGAGCTTGGTCAGCACGACGCCGTCGTAGCCGACCCCCTCGAGGAACGCCTGTGCGGTGTTGACGGCGTCCTGGCCGATCATCGCGTCGACGACGTAGAGCACCTCGTCGGGCTGTACGGCGTCGCGGATGTCCGCCGCCTGCTTCATCATCTCGGCGTCGACGCCGAGACGGCCGGCCGTGTCGACGATGACCACGTCGTGCAGGGTGCGTCGCGCCTCGTCCACGCCGCCGCGCGCCACGGCGACCGGGTCGCCGACGCCGTTGCCGGGCTCGGGGGCGTAGACCTTCACACCGGCGCGCTCACCGTTGACCTGGAGCTGGTTGACCGCGTTGGGCCGCTGGAGGTCGGCGGCGACGAGCAGCGGGCTGTTGCCCTGCTCCTTGAGCCAGAGCGCGAGCTTGGCCGCCAGGGTCGTCTTGCCGGCGCCCTGCAGGCCGGCCAGCATGATCACCGTCGGCGGGTTCTTCGCGAACCGCAGCCGGCGGGTCTCGCCACCGAGGATCGTGACCAGCTCGTCGTTGACGATCTTGACGACCTGCTGGGCGGGGTTCAGCGCACCGCTGACCTCCTCGCCGCGAGCACGCTCCTTGACGGCCGCCACGAACTGCTTGACCACCGGCAGGGCGACGTCGGCCTCGAGCAGCGCGATCCGGATCTCCCGGGCGGTCGCGTCGATGTCGGCCTCCGACAGCCGCCCCTTGCCACGCAGGTTCTTGAAGGTGTCAGCAAGGCGGTCGGAGAGTGTTGCGAACAATGGTGGTCAGTCCTCGTCGATGGCAGCACGCGGCCGCACGGGCGTCAGGTCAGACGTCTAGCGTAACCGTCGGCGACAGCGCGCTCCGGACCGCGTGGACCGCCGCGGCCGAACGGTCGTCGGCGAGGGCCGCCGCGCCGGGCTCGACGACGTAGAACACGTCGACCGCCTGCGGCCCCAGCGTGGTCACGTGCGCGGACCGCACGGACACGTCGAGGTCGGCCAGGGCCCGGCACACGGCGTGCACCACGCCGGGCCGGTCGTCGACCCGCACCTCGATCACGGTGGCGTCGGAGGACGCCCCGTGCCGCACCAGCACGGTCGGCTCGAGCCCGTCGGCAGCCGGGGGCCGGAGCCGGGCCCGCGGGTCGAGGCGGCCGGCGAGCACGGCCTCGAAGCGCTCCCGCACGATCGCCGGGTCGAGGTCGCGCTCGGCGACCTCCCACACCGAGACGGCGAAGTCGCCCTGGGTCCAGGCACGGGCGGCGCGCACGGTCAGCCGCTGTACGGCGAGGGCGCCGGCCGCGTCGGCGATGAGCCCGAGCCGGTCCCCCGACACCACGGTGACGGCGGAGCCGTGCTCGGTGGCCGCGACCCGCACCTCGGCGAGGCGGGGGTCGGCGCGGACCCGGTCGGGGACGGCGACGTCGGCGCCGCCCACGTCGGGCACCGTGGCGGGGGCGCCACCGCCGAGCGAGGACCGCACCCGGCGGGCGAGGTCGGCGACGAGGGTGGCGCGCCAGGCGGTCCAGGCCTTGGCCGAGGTGGCCTTGGCGTCCGCCTCGGTCAGCACCTCGAGCAGGTCGAGCGTCTCGGTGTCCTGCACCCGCTCGGCCACCAGGCGCACGGTCGCCGGGTCCTCGAGGTCGCGGGTGGTCGCGGTCTCGGCGAGCAGCAGGTGCCAGCGCACGAGCCGCCGCACGAGTGCCTGCTCGTGCTCGTCGAAGCCGAACCGGGTGGCCACCTCTCCCGCCAGGGGCTCCCCGGCCAGGCTGTGGTCGAGCAGGCCGCCCTTGCCGATGTCGTGCAGCAGCGCGGCCACCATCAGCACGTCCGGCCGGGCGACCCGGCGGATCATCCGGGACGCCTCGATGCAGGTCTCGACGACGTGCCGGTCGACGGTGAAGCGGTGCACGACCGAGGCGTGCGGCAGCAGCCGGACGCGCTCCCACTCGGGCAGCAGCCGCTCCAGGGCCCCGGTCTCGTCGAGGGTCTCCCAGACCTGGAGCAGCCCGGGCCCGGCGGCGAGCAGCCGGGTCAGCAGGTTGCGCGCCTCCGCGTCCCACGGCTCGGGGACCACGGCCGCGGTGCGGGCCAGCCGCGAGGCGGTGGCCGGGGCCAGCACGAGCCCGCGCTCGGCCGCCTCGGCCGCGGCACGGAGCAGCAGCCGCGGGTCGGCCTCCGGGTCGGTCCGCGCCTCGAGCACGACCTCGCCGCCGGTCACCGCCACGCCCGGCGCGACGCGGGTCAGGTCCGGGGCGCGGCGCTTGGTCACCGGCGGCCGGGCCAGCACGGCGTCCACCCGGCGCCAGGTGAGCCGGGACAGGTGGGTGATCCGGCGACCGAGCTCGCGGACCAGGCGCTGGGCCGCCTCGGCGTCCTCGAGCCCGAGCCGCCCGGCCAGCTCGGGCCAGGCCTCGGGCGCCACCCGGTCGGTGGCGCGGCCGGCGACGGAGTGCAGCACGTCGCGCACGTCGAGCAGCTGGCGCCGGCTCCGCTCGAGGTCCGTGTGCGGTACGTCGACCAGCCAGGTCGCGACCAGCGCCTTGAGCACCGTGGCGTCGCGCAGCCCGCCCATCGACTCCTTGAGGTCCGGGACGGCCACGTGGGCGAGCTCGCCGAGGCGCTCGGCCCGGGCCTCGACCATGGCG
Source organism: uncultured Actinomycetota bacterium (assembly GCA_963698315.1). Taxonomy (GTDB): domain Bacteria; phylum Actinomycetota; class Actinomycetes; order Propionibacteriales; family Nocardioidaceae; genus Nocardioides_B. The sequence continues at coordinate 259,909 of CAVOQH010000006.1, read as the reverse complement.
TGCAGCTCGGGCAGCTGGCGCCGGGCGTCACGGCGCCAGTGCGCCAGCACCTCGGTGCGCAGCCGGAGGGTGAGGTTGGGGTCGCCGGCCAGGTGCCGGGCGTCGAGGAGCCCGAGGGCGACCCGGACGTCGCCGCGCGCGGCCGCGGTGACCTCCGTCAGCGCCCGGACCGAGTGGTCGAGCCTGGGCCCGGCGTCCCAGAGGGGGTACCAGACGGTGCCGGCCACCTCGGCGACGTCGACGGCCTCGTCGTGCACCAGCACGACGTCGAGGTCGCTGGCCGGGGCGAGCTCGCCGCGGCCGTAGCCGCCGACCGCGACCAGCGCGACCCCGGTGTCGTCACGTCCGTCGAGGGCCTTCTCCAGGGCGGTGCGGCACAGGGCGTCGGCCGTGCGGCTCCGCTCGGCGCGCTCGGCGGCGGTCATCGGGGCTGGTCACCTGCTTCTGAGCCGGACGGAGCGCCGGTCCGTGGTCGAAGCCACGGACCGGCGCCCGTCATGATCCTGATCTCTTCAGGCTAGAGCGCCGCCTCGTCGCGGTCGCCGGTGCGGACCCGCACCACCGAGTCGACCGGCTGCACCCACACCTTGCCGTCGCCGATCCGGCCGGTCTGCGCCGTCTTGACGATGATCTCGACGACGTCGTCGGTGTCGGCGTCCTCGACCACGATCTCCAGGCGGATCTTCGGCACGAGCGCGATGTCGTACTCCGCGCCGCGGTAGACCTCGGTGTGGCCCTTCTGCCGGCCGTAGCCGCTGACCTCGCTGACCGTCATGCCGGCCACGCCGAAGGTCTCCAGCGCCTCGCGGACGTCCTCCCACTTGTGCGGCTTGATCACCGCGGTGACGAGCTTCATGCGTTGGCCCCTTCCTTGGTCGCCGTGCTCTCCGTCAGCACCGAGGGACGTCGCGACGTCGCCCCGGTCGTGCCACTCATGTCGTACGCCGACTCGCCGTGGTCGGCGAAGTCGATGCCCTCGACCTCGTCCTCCTCGGTGACCCGCAGGCCGAGGATCGCCTTGACCACCAGGCCCACGACCAGGGTCGCCACCGCGGACCAGACGACCGCGAAGAGCGCCACCAGGACCTGGACGACGAGCTGGCGGATGCCGCCACCGTAGAACAGGCCGCCGCTGACGGCGAGGAAGCCGATGCCGACGGTGCCGACCAGGCCACCCACCAGGTGGACGCCCACCACGTCGAGCGAGTCGTCGTAGCCGAGCTTGTACTTCAGGCCGACGGCCAGGGCGCAGACCGCACCGGCGACGGCACCGAGGATGATCGAGCCGACCGGGCTGAGCGCGCCACAGGCGGGGGTGATCGCGACCAGGCCGGCGACGACACCGGAGGCGGCGCCGAGCGAGGTGGCCTTGCCGTCGCGGATCTTCTCGATCAAGCAGCCAGCCCATCATCGCCGCGCAGGTGGCGACGGTGGTGTTGAGCCAGACCAGGCTGGACTCGGCCAGCCAGTAGGCGCCCGCCTCGTCGCCGGTCAGGTCCCCGGGGACCCAGGAGCCGACGTTGAAGCCGAACCAGCCGAACCAGAGCAGGCCGGCGCCGATCATCGTGAGCGGCAGGCTGTGCGGGCGGATCGGCTCCTTGCCGAAGCCCAGGCGCTTGCCGAGCAGGATCGCCAGCACCAGGCCGGCGACACCGGCGTTGATGTGGACGACCGTGCCGCCGGCGTAGTCGATCGGCGCCACCGCGGCGCCGCCGTCACCGGAGAAGACCAGGTCGGCGAGACCGTTCTGGACCCCGCTGAGGAAGCCGCCGCCCCAGACCATGTGGGCGAGCGGGAAGTAGGACAAGGTGACCCACAGCGGGATGAACAGCAGCCAGGCCGAGAACTTCAGCCGGTCGGCCACGGCGCCGCTGATGAGGGCGGCCGTGATGACGGCGAAGGTGAGCTGGAAGCCGACCGACAGGTAGCCGGCGCCCTCCACCCCGTTCAGGCCGAAGGTCTCGAACGGGTTGTTGAACAGCAGGGCGACGTCCTCGCTGCCGTACGACATGCTCCAGCCCCAGAGCACGTAGACGATGCCGATGACGCCGACCGCCGAGAACGACATCATCATCATGTTGAGCACGGACTTCGAACGGCTCATCCCGCCGTAGAAGAGCGCCAGGCCGGGTGTCGTCATCAGCAGGACGAGAGATGCCGACATCAGCATCCAGGCTTGCAAGCCGTAGTCCATGGACTACCTCCAGATAGTCAGAGATCGCAGGCGACGTCACCCGGTCGACGGCGCTGTCCCCCCGGCCGACGTCTGATGGCCAGAACTCTGGCCGGGCGATGTTTCACCCCGCGCCTGCCCACGTTGCGCCCAGGTGACGCTTCCCGGCGTTGTGTTACGGGCATGTGTCGGGGCATTCCGGCGCGACCCCGGCATGGACAGTTTCGGAACTACCCGTATCGTTACGAAGCATGGTTGACCAGAACGCTCCCCGACGGCGCGGACGGGGCCGGCCCCGGGACCCGGAGACCGACACCAAGATCATCCGCGCGGCCTCCGAGCTGCTCCTCCTGCGAGGGTTCGACAAGACGACCGTCGACGAGGTGGCCGCCCGGGCGGGCGTCGGCAAGGCCACCGTCTACCGCCGCTGGCCGTCCAAGGAGGACCTCGCGGTCGCGGCGATGGAGTCGCTCTACAGCGACGAGTTCCCCGAGTCCGACACCGGCTCCATCGCGGGGGACCTCGAGGCGAGCTACCGGGCGGTGATCGCGTTCGTGAACACCCCGACCGGCCGGGGCTTCCTGCGGATGTCGATCACGGAGTCGATCCGCGACGAGCGCATCGGGGCGCTCTACCGCTCCTCGACCGAGCGCCGCGAGCAGCAGGCGCACCGCACGTTCGAGCGCGCCATCGAGCGTGGCGAGGTGCGTGCGGACGCGGACATCGACAGCGCCGTGCAGTGGCTCGGTGGCGTGATCATCGCCCGCACCGTCACCGGCCGGCCGATGCCGACGATGGACGAGGTCCCGGCGATGGTGGAGTTCACCCTGCGCGGCATCCGCCGGGAGGACTGACCCGGGCTCAGCCCTCGGCGAGCGTCCCGACGCTCACCGCGCCGACCCGTCAGGGCCACCGAGCAACGCGTCGACGAAGGCCTCGGGGTCGAACGGCGCCAGGTCGTCGGCGCCCTCCCCCAGCCCGACGAGCTTGACCGGGACGCCGAGCTCGCGCTGCACGGCCACGACGATGCCGCCCTTGGCCGAGCCGTCGAGCTTGGTGAGGACGATGCCGGTGACGTCGACGACCTCGGAGAAGACCCGGGCCTGGGTCATGCCGTTCTGGCCGGTGGTCGCGTCGAGCACGAGCAGCACCTCGGACACGGCCGCCTGCTTCTCGACCACCCGCTTGACCTTGCCCAGCTCGTCCATCAGGCCGGCCTTGTTCTGCAGGCGCCCGGCGGTGTCGACGATGACGACGTCGGCCTCCTGCTCGAGCCCGGTGCGGACGGCCTCGAAGGCCACGCTCGCGGGGTCGCTGCCCTCGGGGCCGCGGACGGTGGAGACGCCCACGCGCTCGCCCCACGTCGCGAGCTGCTCGGTCGCGGCCGCGCGGAAGGTGTCGGCCGCACCGAGCACGACCGTCTTGTCCTCCGCCACCAGGACGCGGGCCAGCTTGCCCACGGTCGTCGTCTTGCCGGTGCCGTTCACGCCGACCACCATCACCACGCCGGGCCTGCCGTCGGCGCGGTCGACGTGGAGGGCGCGGTCCAGGCTGGGGTCGACGAGGGTGACCAGCTCCTCGCGCAGGATGTCGCGCATCGAGGCCGAGGTGGTGCCCTCCACCTTCACCCGCGTGCGCAGCCGGTCGACGAGCTCCTGGGTGGGCGCGACACCGACGTCCGCGGTGAGCAGCGTGTCCTCGATCTCCTCCCAGGTGTCCTCGTCGATGACGTCGCGGGACAGCAGGGCGAGCAGACCGCGCCCCAGCGGGCTCTGCGACCGCGCGAGGCGGGAGCGCAGCCGGACCAGCCGGCTCGCGGTGGACTCGGGCCGCTCGATCGTCGGGAGGGGTGCGTCCTCGACGGTGCGGGTGGCGGTGTCCCGGGGTGTCTCCGCGTCCTCGCCGACCGTGGGTTCGGCCGGGGCGATGACGTCGGGGACGTCCTTGGCCTCCAGGGGGCGGTCGGGACGACGGCCGCGGTGACGGGTCGTGACGAGGCCGGCGATGCCGCCCACCAGGACGACCGCAACGGCGATGATCAGCCAGAGATACTCCACGCACGCATCCAACCAGAGGGGGCCCGCACGGGTGTCGGGCGGCTACAGGTGCGAGTGCTCCCGCTCACGCTGGTTGTCCAGCGTGGGGAGCGCCTCGACGCCCTTCTTCATGGCGTCGCCGACCCAGGGCAGGTTGGGCACGTCCTCCCCGCGGTGCGGGTAGGCGACGTAGACGACCACCAGCCCGGCGAGCAGCAGGATGACCAGCATGGTGACGATGATCGAGATCACGAGCGGATCACACCTAATCCCTTAGTACGAGGACGACGGACCTCTCCATCGTGCCAGGCGGCCCGAGGCGGTCCTAATCCCAGCGGCTCACCTGGTGGACGCCGCGCTCAGCCGGTGGGACGGCGCAGCCCCTCGACGACGGCCCGGATCTCGTCGGGCAGCGGCCGCACCGGCCGTTGCCCCGGGCCCGAGGTGTTGTCGACGTAGACGTGCACGAAGCGCCCCTCGGCCGCGGCCTCGTCGCCGTCGCCCTGGAAGAGGCCGATGCGGTAGATGACCGAGGACGTGCCGACCCGTTCGACGACCAGGCCGGTGTCCACCGGCGCCGGGAAGCCGATCTCGCGGAAGTAGCGGCAGGACGTCTCGGCGACCACGCCGACGGCCGGCAGCTGCCGGATGTTCACGCCCGTGGCCTCGAGCAGGTGGGCGTTGACGGCGGTGTCGAACAGCTCGTAGTAGACGGCGTTGTTCATGTGGCCGTAGACGTCGTCGTCGGCCCAGCGCGTCGTCACCTGCCGCCAGACGACGTAGTCGTCGCGGGTCGGCCGGGGCGGCCGCTGCCGGGCGGCGTCCTCGGGAGCGGCCACTACGCGGGCTCGGACTCGCGCAGCCGCTGGCTGATCACCGCCGAGACGCCGTCGCCGCGCATGGTCACGCCGTAGAGCGCGTCGCCGACCTCCATGGTCCGCTTCTGGTGGGTGATGACGATCAGCTGGCTGTTCTCGCGCAGCTCCTCGTAGATCTCCAGCAGGCGGCCGAGGTTGGTGTCGTCGAGCGCGGCCTCGACCTCGTCGAGGATGTAGAACGGCGACGGGCGGGCCTTGAACAGCGCCACCAGGAAGGCCACGGCGACCAGCGACCGCTCGCCGCCGGACAGCAGCGACAGCCGCTTGACCTTCTTGCCCGGCGGGCGGGCCTCGACCTCGATGCCGGTGTTGAGCATGTCGGACGGGTTGGTCAGCACCAGCCGGCCCTCGCCGCCCGGGAAGAGCCGGGAGAACACGGAGTCGAACGCCGTGCGCACGTCCTCCCACGCCTCGGTGAAGACCTGCTCGACGCGCTCGTCGACCTCGCGGACGATGTCGAGCAGGTCGCGGCGGGTCTTCTTCAGGTCCTCGAGCTGCTCGGTGAGGAACTTGTGCCGCTCCTCCAGCGCCGAGAACTCCTCGAGCGCCAGCGGGTTGACCTTGCCCAGCATCGACAGCGCGCGCTCGGCGGACCGGAGCCGCTTCTGCTGCTCCTCGCGGACGTAGGGCACCGGCTGGGGCGCCTCGCCGTCCTGATCACGGTCGTCGCTCGCCGCACTGTCCGCGCCGTCGCCCTCGCCGGGGGCGAGCACGGGCGGCACCGGGTTGTGCGGGCCGAACTCGGCGACCAGGGCCTCGACGTCGAGGCCGAGCTCCTCCAGCGCGCGCTCCTCGAGCTGCTCGATGCGCATCCGCTGCTGGGTGCGGGCCATCTCGTCGCGGTGCACGGTGTTGACCAGCTCGTCGTGCTCACGGGACAGGTCGCGCAGCCGCGCGCGGACCGTCATCAGCTCCTCCTCGCGGCCCCGCCGGGACTGCTCCACGGCGGTGCGCTCGTCGGCCGCCGCGGCGATGGAGACCTCGAGCCGCTCGAGCACCACGGCGGTGGCCCGCGCGACCGCCTCGGCCACCTGGCCCTCGCGGATCATCCGCTCGCGCCGGGCCGCCGCCTTGGCCCGCGCCTCGCGCTCGGCACGGGCGGAGCGCAGCAGGGAGTCGGCGCGGCCGGCCAGGGCCCGGGCCCGCTCCTCCGCGGTGCGCAGCGCCAGCCGGGCGTCCATCTCGTGGGCGCGGGAGGCCTTGGCCTGCTCGGCGAGCCGGTCGCGCTCGGCGGTGTCGGGCTCCTCCTCCGGGGCGTCCTCGGCGGCGGCGAGCCGCTCCTCGAGGTCGGCCAGGCCCGCCAGGGCCTGGTCGCGGGACTCCTCGGCGGCCGCGATCGCGGTGGCGAGGCGCTCGGCCTCGCCCTTGGCGGACCGGGCCAGCGAGCCGAGCTGACCCAGCTCCTCCGCGACCGCGGCGAGGGTGGCGTCGGACTCGTGGAGCTTGGCCAGCGCGACGTCGACGCGGCGCTGGGCCTGCGAGCGCTCCTCCTCCAGGCGGGCCTGGTCGAAGCCGAGCCGCTCGCACAGGTGGGTGGCGGCCTCGAGACGCTCGGTGGCCTCGTCGACGGCCGCCTGGACCTCGATCAGGCTGGGCCGGCTCGACGACCCGCCGGAGGCGAAGTGCGCGCCGAGGAGGTCACCCTCGCGCGTGACGGCCGTGACGTCGGGCAGGTCGCGGACCAGGTCGCGGGCCTCGGTCAGGCCGTCGACGACGGCGATCTTGAACAGCACCCGGCGCAGGGAGGGGCGCAGCGCCTCCGGGCAGTCCACGACGTCGACGGCATAGCTGGCCGACGCGGGCAGTCCCGGCCAGTCGCGGTCGTCGGGGTCGTGCCCGGCGCCGCCGAGCAGGATCCCGGCGCGGCCGAGGTCCTCGCTCTTGAGGTGCCCGAGAGCGCCGACGGCAGCGTCGACGTGCTCCACGGCGACGGCGTCGGCGGCCGAGCCGAGCGCGGCCGCGACCGCGGTCTCGTAGCCGGAGCGGACCGACAGCAGTGCGGCGACCGAGCCGAGCAGGCCGGACACCGAGTCGGTGGCGGCGAGCAGGGCGCCGGCGCCGTCCTTGCGGTCGAGGCCGAGCTCCAGGGCCTCCTTGCGGGCGGTCAGCGCCGAGCGGTCGCGCTCCGCGGCCTGGACCTCCTCGCGGGTCTTGGCCAGCCGCTCCTCGATGTCGGAGAGCAGGGACGCGGCGCCCTCGTGCTCGGCGTCGAGGCCCTCCTCCCCTGCGTCGAGCCCGGCGACCTTCGTCTCGAGCGCGGTGAAGTCGCGCTGGGCCCGCTCGGCGCGGGCGAGCGCCTCGGTGCGGGCGCCGGTGAGCCGGCCGAGCTCGTCGGCGGCCGCGGCGGACCGGCTGCGCAGCGCGTTGACCTGGCCGTGCAGGCGGGCGAGCCCCTCGCGGCGGTCCGCGGCGGCGCGGACCAGCCCGGCGACCCGGCGCTCCTCGTCCTGGTGGGCGGTCTCGGCCTCCGCGCGGGCGGCGAGGGCGTCGTCGAGGCCGGCGCGGTTGCGCTCCACCTCAGCGGCGATCTCGCGCTCCTGGCCGCGCACCCGCTCGGCCTCGGCCTCGAGCTGCTCGGGGTCACGGCCCGAGGACGCCTGCTGCTCGCCGGCCGTCTCCGCGGCGTTGCGCACCCGCTCGGCGGCGAGGCCGGCCGTGCCCTTGAGGCGCTCGCGCAGCCCGGACAGCGCGAACCAGGTCTCCTGCGCCCGGGCCAGCGCCGGCAGGTCCTCGCGCAGGGCGGCCTCGAGCGCGGCCTCGGCCTGGCGGGCCTGCTCGACCGCGGCCTCGACCTCGGCGCGCCGCTCCAGCAGCACGGTCTCGTCGGCGAGCTCCTGCTCCAGGGCGGTCCGGGCGGTGACCAGGTCGTCGGCGAGCAGCCGGGAGCGTGCGTCGCGCACGTCGGCCTGCACCACCGCTGCCCGGCGGGCGACCTCGGCCTGGCGGCCCAGCGGCTTGAGCTGGCGGCGGATCTCGCTGAGCAGGTCGCCGAGCCGGGTCAGGTTGCCGTCGGTGGAGTCGAGCTTGCGGAGCGCCTTCTCCTTGCGCTTGCGGTGCTTGAGGACGCCGGCGGCCTCCTCGATGAAGCCACGCCGGTCCTCCGGGGTCGCGTGCAGGATCGAGTCGAGCTGGCCCTGCCCGACGATCACGTGCATCTCGCGGCCGATGCCGGAGTCGGAGAGCAGCTCCTGGACGTCGAGGAGGCGGCAGGACTGGCCGTTGATGGCGTACTCCGACCCACCGTTGCGGAACATCGTCCGGCTGATGGTGACCTCGGAGTACTCGATCGGCAGGGCCCCGTCGGCGTTGTCGATCGTCAGCGCCACCTCGGCGCGGCCCAGGGGCGGACGGCCCGAGGTGCCGGCGAAGATGACGTCCTCCATCTTGCCGCCGCGCAGCGACTTGGCGCCCTGCTCGCCCATCACCCAGGCGAGCGCGTCGACGACGTTGGACTTGCCGGACCCGTTGGGTCCCACGATGCAGGTGATCCCCGGCTCGAGCTGGAGGGTCGTCGCGGACGCGAACGACTTGAACCCGCGGAGCGTCAGGCTCTTCAGGTACAAGGTGGTGCTCCTCACGGGTCGCCGGTGGGTCAGCTGAACGACGACAAACTGCTCGGGCGCTGCCGTGGGGAAGATCAGCGGGCCCAGCCTACAAGCAGCGGGCCTCCGGCGAGGGCACCACCGCCGGTCAGGTCCCGGCGCGCTCCGCGGCCGACGAGCCCGCCCGGCGCCGCAGGTAGCCCGAACCGAGGAGGGCCAGGAGCACCACGGTCAGCGGCACGCCCTGCTCGGGCCACGCCAGGGTCGTGAACGGGTTGGGAGCGCCGAGGCTGACCGGGTTGGTCACCGTGGTCGAGCCCGGCAGGTCCACGCGGTAGACGTCGAGGCCCCGGACCAGGTCCACGGTGTAGACGAGGTTGGTGCTCTTGCTCGTGCGCACACCGGACTTGGTGTAGACCGGCGCCCAGTAGGCGTCCCACACCTCGGAGGCGCCCCAGGTGGCGTGGCCGAACGGCTTGAGGTCGCGCGGGTCGCGGGCGTCGACCAGCTGCAGGCCACCGCCGTAGAAGCCGACCGCCACGATCCCCGACGGGTGGTAGTCGAACCAGTGCGCGGAGCAGAACGCGTACGCCGGCAACGGGAAGCTGCCCAGGTCGGCGAGCTCGACCTTGTCGAGCGGGACGATCGCGTCGGGGGTGCCGTCCAGCGACTTCACGTGCCAGGTCTGGAACGACCCGGCCTGGCTGCAGTCGGGCTGCTCGTAGTCCTCCTCGGTGACCAGCAGGACGTTGCCGTTGGCGAAGGAGGGGGCGGCCCCCGGCTTGAACGCCTGGGCGTTGGGCCGGAACGAGTTGTGGTGGATGAAGTCGTTGTAGCCCGCGAAGGCCGGGTCCTCGCCGCGCCCGGCCGCACCGGTGGTCGTGACCAGTCGCGGCTGCGTCGGGGTGGTCACGTCGAAGATCGCGGAGCCGTCGAAGCCGGTGTGCGTGCCGTAGCCGGCGCCGTCGAAGTTCCACTTGTGGCCGGCGGTCGGGGACGCGAACGCCTGGGTGCCCGGCGTCGCCGGGTCGGAGTCGAGCTCGACGGGCGCGGCGAGGTCGGTGAGGTCGAAGATCGAGAAGGTGCCCGAGCCGCTGTCGCCGGCGGAGTAGGCGTAGCGGCAGTCGGTCTCGTCGATGCAGGCGACGGTGTGGGTCGAGGTCGTCCCCGGGGTGCGCGAGGCGATGGTCGGGTGCGCCGGGTCGGTGACGTCGACGACGACCAGCTCGTTGCCGCCGACGTTGACGTGCTGGGGGTCCGAGGACGAGGCCTGGTAGAGGTCGACGCCGATCAGCGCGAAGCGGCGGATGCCGTCCTTGGTGCGGCGTTCACCGCAGTTCATCGCCTCGTTCTCGAACACCAGGTTCGGGAGCACGCCGACCTGCTGCGGAGACGCGGGCTCGGAGACGTCGTACACCCGGACCGAGTCGAGCCCCGAGGTGACGAAGAGCTCGTCGGTGCGCAGGAAGCAGCCGGAGATGCCGGCCGTGCCGGGCTGGTTGCTGACCAGGGAGACGTTGTCGCTGGTGACCAGCGGGATGCTGGAGTCCGCGGACACCGTCTCGCGGATCTGCTCGAGACGGTCGTGGTCACCGTGCGCCTGGGCGGGGGCCGCGGTCGCGACGAGGCCGACGGCGGCGAGCCCGGCGAGCGCGAGCAGACGGGGACGGGGACGGGTGTGGCGGCTGTGCATCATCGGGACCCTCTCGCCTCGGGCCCGGGTGGGCCACCAGGTTCAACGAGAGTTGCCCGCAGACGTCACGCCCACACAGGACGTACGGCGCGCCGACCGCGCGCCGGGACGTGGGTCAGGCGTGCTCGAGGGTGAGCAGGGGCTCGTCGTGGACCGCGGCCGCGAGGGTGTCGTTCTCGACCTGGAGGCGCAGCACGTGGGCCTCGAGGTCGGCGACCTGCTGACGGAGACGGCGGTTCTCAGCGGAGAGCTGAGTGACGATGCGAGGGTCGGTGCTGCTCATGTAGCCGAGGAGCGCCTTGGCCATGGATGGGTCCTCCGGTGGATGAAAGAGGGGGCGGCACACCCGCGGCAGGCTGGGTCCCAGCCGGTGGAGATGGGGGTGCTCGTCTTCAAGAGTCCCACGGGCACCGGGGTGGGTCAATCCCGGCGGATCGCACGGGTAGCGTGCGGGCCATGACCCGCCCGCTGGAGATCGCCGCCTGCCGCTCGGTGTGCTCCTGGGACGCCACCGGCGAGCGCCTCGACGGGGAGATGCTGTTCGCCTGCGCGGGCTGCGGGAGCGAGTGGGTGCCCTCCGAGCCGTGGACCCCGATCGACTGGACCGGGACGGTGCCCGACGCCGTTCAGCGGGAGCGGGAGCGCCGCGGGCGCGGCTGGCACACCGGGCAGAAGTAGGACGAACGGTTCATGAAGGACACCCGCACGATCGGGGTGCCACAGCGTGCGCAGGGCTCGCCCTCCTGGCCGTAGGCCTGGAGCGAGCGGTCGAAGTAGCCGCTCTCGCCGTTGACGTTGACGTAGAGCGCGTCGAACGACGTGCCGCCCTGCGCGAGGGCGGACTGCATCACCGCGCGGACGCCGGCCAGCACCTCGACCACGTCGGCGCGACGCAACCGGTTGCCGGGCCGGTCGCCGTGCAGCCGCGCGAGCCAGAGCGCCTCGTCGGCGTAGATGTTGCCGACCCCCGAGACCACGCCCTGGTCGAGCAGGATCCGCTTGATGCCGGAGGTCTTCTTGCGCACCCGCAGGGAGAACAGCTCGTCGTCGAACTCGGGGTCCATCGGGTCGCGGGCGATGTGCGCGATCTCGCCGGGCAGCTCCGCTCCCCCGGTCGACAGGGCCAGGCCACCGAACATCCGCTGGTCGACGAAGCGCAGCTCGTGGGGGCCGTCGAGGTGGAACCGCACCCGGAGGTGCCGCTCGTCGGGGGCGCCGGCCGGTTGCACCAGCATCTGCCCGCTCATGCCGAGGTGACCCAGCAGCGCGTCGCCGCTGTCGAGCGGGAGCCAGAGGTACTTGCCGCGACGGCGAGCCGCGAGGAACCGGCGTCCGGCGAGCCGGTCCGCGAAGTCGGCCGCCCCGGCCGCGTGCCGGCGCACGGGACGCGGGTGCAGGACGTCGACCGCGGTGACGGTGCGGCCCACGACGTGGGCCTCGAGGCCGCGGCGGACGACCTCGACCTCGGGCAGCTCGGGCACGGTCGGCCGACCGCCTCAGGCGGTGTCGGGCGTGGGCCCGTCGACCGAGGCGGCCGGGTGCACGTCGCCGTGCTTGTCGGCGATCGCGCGGTAGGCCGTCTCGGCGGCCTGCTGCTCGGCTTCCTTCTTGGAGCGGCCGGTGCCGTGGCCGTAGAGCTCGTCGCCGACCTGGACCTGCGCGGTGAAGGTCTTCTCGTGGTCGGGACCGTCGTCCTCGATGACGTACTCGGGCACGCCGAGCGAGTGACCCGCCGAGAGCTCCTGGAGGCTGGTCTTCCAGTCCAGGCCCGCACCGAGCCGGGCGGCGTTCTCCATCAGCGGGTCGAACAGCAGGTGGACGACGTCGTTGGCGGCCTCGAACCCCCCGGAGAGGTAGACCGCGCCGATGACCGCCTCGACGGTGTCGGACAGGATCGACGCCTTGTCACGGCCGCCGGTGGTCTCCTCGCCGCGGCCGAGCATGATGTGCTGGCCGAGCCCGATCGTGCGGGCCACCTCGGCGAGGGCACGGGCGTTGACGACCGCGGCCCGCAGCTTGGCCAGCCGGCCCTCGGAGAGGTCCGGGTGCGCGCGGAACAGCGTGTCGGTGACGACCACGCCGAGCACGGAGTCGCCGAGGAACTCCAGCCGCTCGTTGGTCGGCAGCCCGCCGTTCTCGTAGGCGTAGGACCGGTGGGTGAGGGATCGCTCGAGGAGCTCGGCGTCCAGGACCGGATCACCGAGCGCCTCGCGCAAGCCGTCGTAGGACGACTCGCTCACGACTGACACCCGACCGTGGTCGTCAGAGGACCTGACGACGGGCCGCGCGCGCGCCGTACTGGCCGCACTCGGGGCACGCACGGTGCGGCAGGTGCTTGGCGCCGCAGGCGGGGTTGGCGCAGCTCACCAGCGAGGGCGCGACGGCCTTCCACTGCGAGCGACGGTGACGCGTGTTGCTGCGCGACATCTTCCGCTTCGGAACAGCCACTTCACTCACTCCTCTTGTCGGCCGGGGTCCCGGCTTGATCGTCTTGCGTCAGCTCGGTGAGCGCCGCCCACCGGGGGTCGATCGGCTCGTCGTGCTGGTGGCCCGGGTCGTCTGCGAGCCGCGCACCGCACTCGGTGCACAGGCCCGGACAGTCGTCCTGGCACAGCGGCTGGAACGGCAGTGACAGCACCACCGCGTCCCGCAGCAGTGGCTCGAGGTCGAGCAGGTCGCCCTCCAGCCGGCTGGTACCGGAGTCCTCCTCGTCCGACGCGGTGTCGTTCTCCTCGTAGACGAAGAGCTCCTGGAGGTCGACCTCGACGTCGTCGTGGATCGGCTCCAGGCACCGCACGCACTCTCCCTCCAGGCCGGCCGTGGCCGTGCCTGTCACGAGAACACCCTCCATGACCGCCTCGAGCCGCAGCGCGATCTCGATCGGCGACCCTTCGGGGACGCGGAGCACCTCGATGCCCATGTCTGCCGGCGCCGGTGCGGTGAGGGTCGTCGTGCGTTGCGACCCCGGGCGGCGGCCGAGCTCGCGAGTGTCGAGCACGAGCGGCGCTCTCGGGTCGAGACGCACAGAAGGTCCTTCATCGTCATCGGGCAGAACAGATCTCCGGCCCCACGTCCACGCGGGATGCGCGCACGCAGAACCGTCGGCAAGCGTACCGAAAGGAGTCCCCCGCGACCAAAACGGCGGGCGGCCGCCAGCGCGGCCCGCCCCCCGGCCGGTCAGCCCTCCAGGTGCTCCGGGAGCTGGATCTTGGAGACCTCGTCGTCGGTGAGGTCGTGGAGGTCGGTGCGGCCGGCGAGCCGCTCGCGGCCCCGGCGCACGGCCTCCATCGTCTTCTCGAGCGTGATCTCGAAGTTGGCCAGCTTGCTGTCGACGTAGTCGTCGGTCTCCTTGCGGAGCTCCGCGGACTCCCGGTGGGCCGCCGTGAGCAGCTCGTCGGCCTCTCGCTTGGCCACCCGGTAGACCTCGGTGTCGGAGACGATGCTCTCGCGCTCGCTGCGGGCGTCCTCGAGGATCCGCTCCGCCTCCTTGCGGCCGTCGTCGACCACCGAGTCACGGTCGGCCACCACCCGGCTGGCGTCGCTGAACGCCGCGTCGAGGGCACCGCCCAGCTCGTCGAGGAGCGCCAGCAGCTCGGCGCGGTTCACGACGGCGGACGCCGACATCGGCATCGACCGAGCGTCCTCGACCACCCGCCGGATCTCGGCGAGCTTCGCGTGCACGTCCACGTGTTCCCTTTCTTGTTCGCCGAGTTCCTTCGGCGGATGCTCCCTCCCCAGGGAGACGACGGTGTCGCCAGTCGACGATACGGACCCAGCCCTGAAAGGTCACATGTCCGGGCGGTCGACCGCAAGTCGGTCGGTCAGGCGGGCGAGCACGTGAGCGGGCACGAGCGACGAGACGTCGCCCCCGAAGGCGGCCACCTCCTTGACCAGGCTGGAGGCCAGGAACGAGTACTCCGGGCTGGTCGGCACGAACACCGTCTCGATGTCGGCGAGGCTGGAGTTCATCTGCGCCATCTGCAGCTCGTAGTCGAAGTCGCTGACCGCGCGCAGCCCCTTCACGATCGCGACCACGTCGTGCTCGCGGCAGAAGTCGGTCAGCAGGCCGTCGAAGCTGTCGATGCGCACGTTGTCGAAGCCGGCGCACGACTCGGTCAGCATCTCGATGCGCTCCTCGGCGCTGAACAGGCGCCGCTTGGACTTGTTCACCCCGACCGCCACGACGACCTCGTCGAAGAGCATCGCCGCGCGGGCGATGATGTCGATGTGTCCGTTGGTCACGGGGTCGAACGACCCCGGGCACGCGGCTCGGCGCACGGCTGCTCCTTCGGGGGACGGCGCGACCGGCAGACGGTCAGGGGGTGGCAGGTGCTGCGTGACCGTACCAAAGCACGGTCTCGCCGTACTTCTTCTCCCGGTCGCCCGCGAACCCGTCGGGCCAGGTCAGCGCCGGTCCGCGGCTGCCCCGCTCGACCACCACGAGGGCGCCCGAGGACAGCCAGCCGTGGTCGCGCAGCGCCGCGAGGTCGGTCTCCACGTCGGTGACGGCGAGGGCGTAGGGAGGGTCGAGGAAGACCACGTCGTACGGCGCCCGGGGCGGCTGCGCGAGGGCCCGGCCGACCGGGTGGGCCACCACGTCGACGCCGCCGAACCCGAGCGTGCGCACGTTGTCGCGGATCAGCGCCGCGGTGCGGCGGTCCTGCTCCACGCAGGTGACCACCCCGGCGCCGCGCGAGCGCGCCTCGAGGCCGATCGCACCGGACCCGGCGTAGAGGTCGAGGAACCGCAGCCCGCTGAGCGACCCCAGGCCCGACTCGAGCGAGGAGAACAGCGCCTCGCGCACCCGGTCGGAGGTGGGCCGGGTGCTCTCCCCTGCCGGCGCCTTGATGCGGCGGCCCCCGGCGGACCCGCCGATGATCCGGGTCACCGGGCGCTCACCGACAGGCTGGTCATGCCTTCTCCAGGAAGTCGGCCTGCTCGGTCTCGCGGAGGCGCTCGAGGGCGCGCAGGAGGTCGGGGTGGCGCTCGAGCGCCGGGTCGTCGGAGACGACGCGCTCGGCATCCACGCGGGCCCGGGCGATGACGTCCTCGTGCCGGATCACCGACAGCAGCCGCAGGCCGGAGCGCGCACCGGACTGGGAGGCGCCCAGCACGTCGCCCTCGCGGCGCTGCTCGAGGTCGAGCCGGGACAGCTCGAACCCGTCGGCGGTCGCGGCCACCGCGTCGAGCCGGACCCGGGCGGGCGTCTCGGCCTCGGCCTGGGTCACCAGCAGGCACAGCCCGGGGTGCCCGCCGCGGCCGACGCGTCCACGCATCTGGTGCAGCTGCGAGACGCCGAACCTGTCGGCGTCGAGGATCACCATCGCGGTCGCGTTGCCGACGTCGACGCCGACCTCGATCACCGTGGTGGAGACGAGCACGTCGAGCTCGCCGTCGGCGAAGGCGCGCATGGTGCGGTCCTTCTCGTCGGCGGGCAGGCGCCCGTGCATGGTGCCGACCCGCAGGCCCTCGAGCGGCCCGGTCGCGAGCATCGGGGCGATGTCGGCCACTGCGGCGAGCGCCGGCGTCGGGCCCTCCTGCGGGACCAGCGCCTCCTCGGCGGTCTCCTTCGCCGAGGTGTCGTCGATGCGCGGGCAGACGACGTAGCACTGGCGGCCGGCCTCGACCTCCTCGCGCACGCGCGCCCACACCCGCCCGATCCAGTCGGGGTGGTCGCGCAGCGGCACGACGTTGGTCTGGATCGGCGCCCGCCCGCGGGGCAGCTCGACGAGCGTCGAGGTCTCGAGGTCGCCGAACACCGTCATCGCGACGGTCCGCGGGATCGGGGTCGCGGTCATCACCAGCACGTGCGGCGGGGTGGCGCCCGCCTTCTCGGTGAGCGCGGCCCGCTGCTCGACGCCGAAGCGGTGCTGCTCGTCGACGACGACCAGCCCGAGGTCGGCGAACTGGACCTTGTCCTCCAGCAGCGCGTGCGTGCCGACGACGATGCCTGCGGCGCCGGACGCCGCGTCGAGCAGGGCCGACTTGCGGGCCGCGGCACCCATCGACCCGGTCAGCAGCGCGACCTGGGTGCCGTCGGCGGCGCCGCCGAGCATCCCGCCCGCCGCGAGGTCGCCGAGCATGCCGACGATGGAGCGGTGGTGCTGCTGGGCGAGCACCTCGGTCGGTGCGAGCAGCGCCGCCTGGCCGCCGGAGTCGACCACGCGCAGCATCGCGCGGAGGGCCACGACCGTCTTGCCCGAGCCGACCTCGCCCTGGAGCAGACGGTGCATCGGGTGGCCCGCGGTGAGGTCGGTCAGGACCTCCTCGGAGACCTGCTGCTGGCCCTCGGTGAGGGTGAAGGGCAGCCGCTCGTCGAACCGGTCGAGGAGACCGCCGGCGCGGCCGGTGCGCGGCTCGGCGGCGAGCGCGCGCAGCACCGCGCGCCGCTGCGCGAGCGCGGCCTGGGTGACGAACGCCTCGTCGAAGCGGAGCCGCTTCTCGGCCGCCCCCTTCTCCTCCCAGCTGTCGGGCCGGTGGATCCACTCCAGCGCCTGCCGGGCGTCGAGCAGACCGTGCTCGCGGCGTACGTCGTCGGGGAGCACGTCGGGCACGTCGTCGAGCATCCGCAGCGCGAGCGTGATCGCGTCACCGATCTGCCACGACTGCACCGTGGCGGTGGCGGGGTAGATGGTGAGCAGGCTGGGCATCGCGTCGAACTCCGCGAGCGCCATCCCGGCGTCGTCCTCCTCGCCCGCGCCGAAGATCTTGGTCTGCGGGTTGGTCAGCTGCCAGTCGTCGCGGAACCGGCCGACCTTGCCCGAGAACAGCCCGGTGCTCCCCTCCACGACGGTGCGGGCCCGCCAGTCGGCGAGGTGCTTCTTCTTGTCGAAGAAGGTCAGCGCCAGCCGGTCGTGCTCGGTCGCGACGACGACCTCGAGGCGGTAGGCCATGCCGCCGCGGCGGCGGTCGGGGTAGGACTTCTGCTGCGACCGGACGACCCGGCCGACGAAGGTGATGTGGTCGTCGAGGGTCAGGTGCTCGAGGTCGGACACCTTCCCCTTGTCGACGTAGCGCCGGGGGTAGTGGCTGAGCAGCTCGCCGACGGTGCGGTAGCCGAAGGCCTTCTCGATCTTGCTCGCGGCCGAGCCGGCGACGGCGGAGATCTTGGAGTCCCAGGTGACGGGCGGCATCGGGCTGTCCTCCTACTCCACGCCGACCAGCAGGGGGTAACGGTCCTGGCCGCCGTCGTAGACGACCACGTCGACGGTCGGCCGGGTCGAGGTGAGGTACGTCGCGCAGCGCTCCGCGAGCTCGGCCCCGTCGGCCCCCGCGACGAGCGTGACGAGCTCACCGCCACCGCCGAGGAGGCGCTCGAGCACGACGGTGGCGACGTCGAGCAGGTCGGAGCCGACCACGGCGAAGTCGCCCTCGATGGCACCGAGCACGTCGCCCGGCTCGCACGGGCCGGCCGAGGTCATCGCCTGGCGGACGGCCACCGTGACCGCGCCGGAGCGGGCGTGCCGGGCGGCGGCGGTCATCTCGAGGACGTCCTGCTCGAAGGTGCGACCGGGCTCGTGCACGGCCATCGCGGCGAGCCCCTGCACCTGGGCGTTGGTCGGGATCACCGCGACGCGCACGCCGAGCTCGTCGCGGGCGGTCTGGGCGGCCGCCTCGCTCGCGGGGACGCTGTCGCGGTCGTTGGGCAGCAGCACGACCTCCGCGCCGCCGCACCCGCCGATGGCGTCCAGGATCTGGCCGGTCGACGGCCGCCGGCCCGGACCCCCCACGACCACGGCGGCGCCCGCCTCGGCGAAGAGCCGGCCGAGCCCGTCGCCGGCCGCGACGACCACGACCTTGCGGCCGCGCCGCTCGACGCCGCCGGGCCGGTGCGCGCGGGCGCCGACCTGCTCGGCGAAGTGGGTGACCCGGATGCGGTGCGGACGCCCGGCGACGATGCCGGCCTCGACCGCGGCGCCCACGTCGTCGACGTGCACGTGGACGTTCCACAGGCCGTCGCCACCGACCACGACGAGCGAGTCGCCGAGGCCGGCCAGGCCGGCGCGCAGGACCGGGATCGCCGCGTCGTCGGCATCGAGCAGGAACATCACCTCGTAGGACGGGCCGCCCTCCTGGAGGTCGCCGGTCGGCAGCGGCACCGGGATCGCGTGGGTGCCGAACGGCGTGGCCGCGCTGACCGGGCGCTTGCCCGTCACGGCGGTCTCGGCGGCGTCGAGCACCACGCACAGACCGCGGCCGCCGGCGTCCACGACCCCGGCGTCGCGCAGCACCTTCAGCTGCTCGGGGGTGTGCGCCAGGGCCTCGCGGGCACCCGCCGCGGCGGCCCGGACGACGTGCCCGAGCCGGTGCCGCTCGACCTGCGCGGCCACGGTGGCGGCCTCGGCCGCGGCCCGGGCGACGGTGAGGATGGTGCCCTCGACCGGCGTGCCGACGGCGGCGTACCCCGCGTCGCTGGCCCGGACCAGCCCCTCGGCGAAGACCGTCGCGGACCGGTCGTCCGGGCCCGCCTCGGACAGCCGTTTGCACAGCGCCCCGA
The DNA here is from genome assembly GCA_963698315.1 of uncultured Actinomycetota bacterium. Lineage (GTDB taxonomy): Bacteria > Actinomycetota > Actinomycetes > Propionibacteriales > Nocardioidaceae > Nocardioides_B. The sequence goes on along the minus strand of CAVOQH010000006.1, from coordinate 241,090 downwards.
CCAGCTGGGAGAAGATCACGCCGGAGTTGCCGCGGGCGCCGAGCAGCGCCCCGCGGGCGAACCCGGCGAGCGCAGCGCGCAGGTCACCGGCGGGCTCGGCGGTGAGCAGGCCGTCGCGGGCCGACTCGAAGGTGAGGAAGAGGTTGGTGCCGGTGTCGCCGTCGGGGACCGGGTAGACGTTGAGGGCGTCGATCTCCTCGCGGGCCGCGGCGAGCGCGGCGAGGGCGACCTCGGCGAACCTCTGCACGGTGGGGAGGTCGAGCGTGGCGGCCTGGGAAGCGTCGGCCACGTGCACCTCCCGGAGTCCTCTGGCGTGGTCCCGTGCCGCGTCGGCAGGAGCGGCCCGGCGGCCGCCGCGGGTCAGGGTAGCGTCCACCACCGGCCACGACCCGGGATCCTCCGGTGCGCGGCCGCCCGGTCGCCCGCGGCCGCCGCCGATTAGGAGCCGACCGGCGGGATCGGATACTCTTGTGCGGTTGCCCGCGGACAGGTGCGGGCACTCGAGTACTCGTTAGCCTAGCTATCCCAGGAGTTCACGGTGGCTGCCGTCTGTGACATCTGCGCCAAGCGCCCGGGCTTCGGTCACAACCGGCCGTGGTCGCGCAAGATTACGAAGCGTCGCTTCAACCCGAACATCCAGCGCGTGCGCGCCACGGTGAACGGCGCGCCCAAGCGCCTCAACGTGTGCACCGGCTGCCTCAAGGCCGGCAAGGTCACCCGCTGACCCGCACGCACGACGAAGGAGCCGCCCCTCGGGGCGGCTTTTTTGTTGCCCCGGCCGTCGCCCCGACCGGCCCCGTCAGAAGTGGGTGTGGCCGGTCGGGCCCTCGTAGGCGCCGCCGTCGACGGTGACGCCGCTCCCCTCGGCGACGGTGCCGATCACGGTCCAGCCGTCGGGCAGCACGGTCCCGGCCGGGAAGGTCGCCGCGAGGGCGTGGTCGTCGCCGCCGCCGAGGATGAACCGCATCGGGTCCGCCCCCAGCGCGGCACCGACCGCCTGGAGCGGCTCGGCGAGCTCGAACGCGGCGGTCGTGATGTCGACCGCGACGCCACTGGCCTCCGCGACGTGGCCCACGTCGGCGACCAGCCCGTCGGAGACGTCGATCATCGCGGTGGCCCCGAGCGCGCGCGGCCTCGGCGCCGGCGGCGTACGGCGGCTCCGGCCGGCGGTAGGCGTCGACGAGCTTGCGGGGCGAGCGGAAGCCGCGGCCGAGCACCGCCAGTCCCCCGGCGGCCCAGCCCTGCCGGCCGGCCAGCGCGAGCACGTCGCCGGGGCGAGCCCCCGAGCGGCGGACCGGCTCGCCGTCGACCACGCCGAGCGCGGTCACCGAGACCATCACCTGGTCGGCGCCGGTGACGTCGCCGCCGACCACGCTCGCGCCCACCAGGGCGGCCTCCTCGGCGATGCCGTCGGCGAGGCCGAGCGCCCACTCGGCGGGCAGGTCCGACGGCGCGGCCAGCGCGACGGTCAGCGCGGTGGCCACGCCGCCCATGGCGTTGATGTCGCTCAGGTTGGCCGCGGCGACGCGGTGCCCGATGTCCTCGGCCGAGGCCCAGTCGCGCCGGAAGTGCCGGGTGTCGACGAGCACGTCGGTCGAGACGACGACCCGGCCCCCGGGGAACGCCACGACGGCGGCGTCGTCGCCGGGACCGATCAGCACGTGCTCGCCCTGGGCGAACCGGCGGCCGAGCTCGGCCACCAGCCCGAACTCGCCGAGGTCCGCCAGGGTGGTGGTCGCGGTGATCGCCGGGGTGCTCATGGACGCCATTCAAACGGATGGCCGGTCCGTGTTCCGACGGGGGCGCGCTGCACGATAGGTTGGCCGGGAACGGCGTCCCCATCCCGAGACCCCAGGAGACCAGCATGGTGGTTCAGGCCTACATCTTGATCCAGACCGACGTCGGCAAGGCCGCCGAGGTGGCCGCCGAGATCGCCGAGGTCAAGGGCGTCACGATGGCCGAGGACGTCACCGGTCCCTACGACGTGATCGTCCGCGCCGAGGCGCGCAACGTCGACGAGCTCGGCAAGCTCGTGGTCGCCAAGGTGCAGAACATCTCCGGCATCACGCGCACCCTGACGTGCCCGGTCGTCCACATCTGACGCCGACCTCCTGCATGCCTCGACGGCGCCCCGTTCTCGCGAACGTGGGCGCCGTCGCCTGTGCGGCCCTGCTGCTGGCCGGCTGCTCGTCCGGCCCGGTCGCGGTCGAGACCCCCGACCTCCCGGACGAGGACGCGGCCGCGTGCGCGGAGCTCGTGCAGGCGTTGCCCGAGCTCGTGGCCGGGCTCGAGCGCCGGCCCGTCGACCCGTCCGACGCCGCGGCCGCGGCGTGGGGCGAGCCTGCGGTCGTGCTGACCTGCGGCGTGCCCGAGCCGGCCGGCTTCGACGAGCTGTCGAGCTGCCAGATCACCAACGGGGTGGCCTGGTTCATCCCCGACGAGCAGATCACCGGTGCGGCCACCGACATCACGATGACCACGATCGGACGTACGCCGGGGGTCCGGGTCACGATCCCGGCCGACTACTTCCCGCCGGCCGCCACCATGGTCGGCCTCGCCGGGTCGCTCAAGCAGCACACCGACCAGGTCGCCCGCTGCGGCTAGGCCGCTCTTGCAGACACGGCCTAGCGCAGACCGGTGTCGCGGTGCAGCGCGAGCTGCACGAGGCGGTCGACGAGCGCGGGGTAGTCCAGGCCCGAGGCGGCCCACATCCGCGGGAACATCGACGACGGGGTGAACCCCGGCATCGTGTTGATCTCGTTGATCACCAGCCGGTCGTCGGGGAGCAGGAAGAAGTCGACCCGGGCGAGGCCCTCGCACGACAGCGCCTCGAAGGCCCGGGCGGACAGCTCGCGCACCTGGGTGGCGACGCCCTCGGAGACGTCGGCGGGGACGTCGAGCCGGGTGTGCTCCTCGGGGAGGTACTTCGCCGCGAAGTCGTAGAACTCGTGCTCGCCGCCGATGCTGATCTCGGCCACGACGCTGGTGTCGGGCGGGTTGGCACCGAAGCCCTGGATCACCCCGCACTCGATCTCACGACCACCCTCGGCCGCGACCTCGACGAGGACCTTGGGGTCGTGCTTGCGGGCCTCCTCGACGGCGGCGTCGAGCTCGCTCGCGTCGTGCACCTTGCTGATCCCGAAGCTGGAGCCGCCCCGGCAGGGCTTCACGAACACCGGGTAGCCCAGCGAGTCGACCGACTCGTGGCAGGCGGCCCGGTCGGCGTCCCAGCCCCGGGGGGTGATCACGGTGTAGGGCAGCACCGGGAGCCCCTGCGCCTGGAAGACGATCTTCATGTAGTGCTTGTCCATGCCGACGGCGGAGGCGAGCACGCCGGCCCCGACGTAGCGGACCCCGGCCATCTCGAGCAGGCCCTGGAGGGTGCCGTCCTCGCCCCAGGGGCCGTGCAGCAGCGGGAAGACGACGTCGACCTCGCCCAGCGTGCGCGGCACCGAGCTGGGCTCGTGCACGACCAGCTCGCTGCTGTGGGACTGGTTGGCCAGCGCGACGGTGGCGCGGCTGCCGTCCACCTCGGGCAGGCTGTCGGCGGCGGTGATCGCGAGCCGCGCCGGGTCGGCGGACTCCAGCACCCACCGGCCCTCGTGGGTGATCCCGACCGGGACCACGTCGTAGCGGTCGGTGTCGATCGCCTGGAGCACGCTCCCGGCCGTCGAGCAGGAGACGGAGTGCTCGCTGGACCGGCCCCCGAAGACCACCGCGATGCGCGGCTTGCGGGTCTGGGACACCGGGGCGGCGGCGTCGGCGAGAAGTTGGCCGGGAGGGGGCTGCTCGTCCATGGTGCCAAGACCCTACCCGTCGCCCGGACCGGCGCTCGTAGGGTGGAGGCATGTCCCCCGAACCCACCACGCCCCCCGCCGGACGACCGCTCCGGCCCGGCACGCTCGCCGTCACGGCGGGCCGTCCGGCGCACGAGCCGGACAGCCCGCTCAACACGCCCCTCACGATGGCGTCGACGTACGTCGCGGGCGGCGACACGGAGTACGGCCGCTACGGCAACCCGACCTGGACGGCGTTCGAGGAGGCGCTCGGCGCCCTGGAGGGAGGCCGCTGCCTCGCGTTCGCCAGCGGGCTCGCCGCGGTGGCGACCCTGCTCGACCTGGTCGGACAGGGAAGCAAGGTGGTCGCGCCGCGGCACGCCTACAACGGCAGCGTCCTGCAGATGGCCGACCTGGAGGCCCGCGGCCGGATCACCGCCGAGCTCGTGGACATCACCGACACCGACGCGGTGGTCAAGGCCTGCGCCGACGCGGCGCTGGTGTGGGTCGAGTCACCGACCAACCCGGCCCTGGAGGTCGCCGACATCCCCGCGATCGTCGCCGCCGCCCATGAAGCCGGCGCCTACGTCGTGGTCGACAACACCTTCGCCACGCCGCTGCTGCAGCAGCCGCTGGCGCAGGACGCCGACATCGTGCTGCACTCGGCGACGAAGTTCATCGCCGGGCACAGCGACGTCCTGCTCGGCGCCGTGGTGACCCGGGACGACGAGCTGTTCAGGGTGCTCAAGCACCGACGCGACATGATCGGCGCCACCCCGGGCACCCTCGAGGCGTGGCTGGCCCTGCGCGGCCTGCGCACCCTGCACGTGCGGCTGGAGCGGGCCCAGGCCAACGCCCAGGAGCTGGTGCGGCGGATGACCGGCCACCCGGCGGTCGCCGAGGTGCGCTACCCCGGCTTCGGTGCGATCGTCTCGATCGTGCTCGCCGAGGGTGCGATCGCCGCCGACCTGCTCACCCGCAAGACCTCGCTCTGGGTGCACGCCACCAGCCTCGGCGGCGTGGAGTCCACCTTCGAGCGGCGCCGCCGCTGGAAGTCCGAGCCGGCCACCATCCCCGACGGGCTGGTGCGCATGTCGGTCGGAATCGAGGACGTGGACGACCTGTGGGACGACCTCGCCGCGGCGCTGGACGACCTGACGCTGCCGTCCTGATCCGTCAGTCGCGCTCGTGCTTGGCTTCCTTGGAGATCAGCGCGGTGAGCATGTCGGCGGCGGTCATCTCCCCCTCGACGACGGAGTGCACCGCCTCGACGATCGGGGCGTAGACGTCGACGCTGCGCGCCAGGTCGAGCAGGGACGAGCACGACTTCACGCCCTCGGCGACCTGGCGCGTCGACGCGGTGATCTCCGCGGTCGTCATGCCCTGGCCGAGCTTCTCGCCGAAGGTGCGGTTGCGCGAGAGCGGTGAGGAGCAGGTGGCCACCAGGTCACCGAGGCCGGCGAGCCCCATCAGCGTCATCGGGTCGGCGCCGAACTTCGCCGACAGGCGCGCGGTCTCGGCGAGGCCGCGGGTGATCACCGAGGCGGTCGTGTTGTCCCCGAAGCCGAGCCCGACCGCCATCCCGACGGCGAGGCCGATGACGTTCTTGTAGGCACCGCCGAGCTCGCAGCCGATCACGTCGGTGCTGGAGTAGGGACGGAACGACGCGGAGTGGCACAGCGCCCGCAGCGTGGTGACGTTGTCCTCGTCGACGCAGGCGACCACGCTGGCGGCCGGCTCACGCCGGGCGATCTCCTTGGCGAGGTTGGGGCCGCTGACGACGCCGATCCGGCGCGGGTCGGCGCCGGTCTCCTCGGCGATGACCTCGCTCATCCGCTTGAGGCTGCCGAGCTCCACACCCTTCATCAGCGACACCAGCAGGGCGTCCTCGGGGATCAGGTCCACCCAGTCGCGGAGGTTCTGCCGGAACGTCTGGGACGGCACCACGAAGAACACCGCGGCGGCCCCGGCCAGCGCCTCCGCGGCGTCGTGGGTGGCGTGCACCGTGTCGGGCAGCTCGATGCCCGGGAGGTAGTCGGTGTTCTCGCGCTTGTCGTTGATCGTCGCGCAGAGGTCCTCGCGGCGGGCCCACAGCGTGACGTCGTTGCCGGCGTCCGCGAGCACGACGGAGAACGCCGTACCCCACGACCCGGCTCCCATCACCGCGACCTTCGTCATGAGCTCTCTCCTGTCCGGTGGTGCCGTCTGCGGTGCTTCTCGGGAGCGTTGGGGTTGCCGATCTGGCGGACCCCGTGCGTCTTGGTGTCGTACCTCACCAGGGGCGCCTTGCTTCCCCGGATGTCCTCGAGCTCGTGGGTGATGGCGTCCATGATCCGGGCGGTCGCCTCGCGGAGCACCTCGGGGGTCAGCGGCAGGTCGCGCAGGTCGTCGAGGTCGACGGGGTCGCCGGCCTTGACCTCGATCGTCTTGCGCGGGAACAGCCGGGGGCGCTTGGCGTACGGCGCCAGGATGTCCTGCGGTCCCCACTGGGCGACCGGGATCACGTCCACCCCGGCGGCCAGGGCGATGCGGGCCGCGCCGGTCTTGCCGGTCATCGGCCACAGGTCGGGCTCGCGGGTGATCGTCCCCTCGGGGTAGACCACGACGCACTTGCCCTCCTCCACCGCCTTCACCGCGGCCCGGAAGGCCAGCTGGGCGTCGCTGGTGAGCCGGTAGACCGGGATCTGGCCGGTGGCCCGGATCAGCCGCCCGAGCAGCGGCAGGTCGAAGACCTCGGCCTTGGCGAGGAAGCGGACGATCCGGCCGTGCCCGTAGACGAAGTGGGCGAAGGTGAACGGGTCGAGGTGGGACACGTGGTTGCTCGCCACCACGCAGCCTCCGTGCGCGGGGAGCTTCTCACCGTCGATCCAACGATGCCGGGTCAGCAGCCGGAGCAGCGGCTCCACCAGGAGGACGCAGAACCCGAACGCCAGGCCTCGTCGCTCCTGGAGCTTGCGGGGGTAGGACAACGCTGCACTCTCCTCGTCCTGCGAACCGGTACCGCCTGAGGTTACTCGGCGGTGTGCCGCCGGCGCGCAGGTCCGGGCTCCGGCCACCCGGCGGGTCGCGACGCGGTCCACCTGGCAGGATCGTCGCGATGACCTCCAGCAGCCCGCGGTTCGGCGTGATCGTGCCCGTGAAACCGCCCGCCTTCGCCAAGTCCCGGCTCGGCCGGCTCGGGGACGACGTACGCCGCAGCCTGGCGGTCGCGTTCGCCGCCGACACCGTCGAGGCCGCGCTGCGGGCCGGGCTCGTCGACGTGGTGCTCGCCGTCACCGACGACCACCGGCTCGCAGCGAGCCTGCGAGCCATGGGCGCGGAGGTGATGCCCGACGGCACCACCGACGACCTCAACGGCTCGCTGGTGCAGGCCGCCGCCGAGCTCGCACGACGCTGCCCCGGTCGGCGGCCCACCGCCCTGTGCGCCGACCTCCCGGCACTGCGGCCCGACGACCTCGACCGTGCGCTGGCCGAGTCGGCCGAGCACCGGTCGGCGTTCGTCGCCGACGCCGACCGGGTCGGCACGACGATGCTCTCGGCCGAGGACACCGGTTCGTTCCGGCCGGCCTTCGGCCCGGGGTCTCGTGTCGAGCACCGCTCGTGGGGCGCCGTCGAGATCGACCTCGAGGACCTCGACCGGCTGCGTCGCGACGTGGACACCCCCGACGACCTCGCCGCCGCGCTGCGGCTGGGGATCGGCCCGCGCAGCTCGCGCGTCACCGCCGACCTGTTCTAGCCGACGCTAGGCTCGGGCCATGCAGGCGACGGTCTCCCGGTACGACGACGGCACCCGGTCCGGTGCGGTGCTGCTCGACGACGGCGTGGAGCTGCCCTTCGCGGCCGAGGCGCTCGAGGGCACCGGCCTGCGGCTGCTGCGGCCGGGCCAGCGGGTGCGACTGTCCGTCGACACCTCGGGCGAGCGGCCCACGGTCACGCAGCTGCAGATCCTCACCCTGGCCTGAGACGCGACGACGGGCCGCCCCGCAAGGGGGCGACCCGTCGTGGCTGGTGCGCGAGCCGGCGATCCGGCGCGAGCGTCAGGCCTTCTTGGCGGCGGTCTTCTTCGCCGTGGTGGTCTTCTTGGCCGGCGCCTTCTTGGCAGCGGTCTTCTTGGCCGGCGCCTTCTTGGCGGCGGTCTTCTTGGCCGGCGCCTTCTTGGCCGGCGCCGCCTTGGTCGCGGTCTTCTTCGCCGGGGCCTTCTTGGCCGGGGCGGCCTTGGTGGCCGTGGTCTTCTTGGCGGCGGTCTTGGCGGGTGCCTTCTTCGCCGGTGCCTTCTTGGCAGGAGCCTTCTTCGCCGGGGCCGCCTTCGTCGCGGTGGCCTTCTTGGCCGGGGCCGCCGCCTTGGTGGCCGTCGCCAGGGTCAGCTTCGGCAGCTTCTTGGCACCGGACACGACCGCCTTGAGGTCCGCACCCGCACTGAACTTCGGGATCGCCGTCTTCTTCGCCTTGATGCGCTCGCCCGTGCGCGGGTTGCGCACCCAGCGTGCGTCACGGACGCGCTTCTCGAACGAACCGAAGCCGGTGATGGCGACCTTCTCGCCCTTGGCGACCTCGCGCGTGATCGTGTCGAGGACCGACTCGAGGGCGTGCGCCGCCTGCTTGCGGTTGCCCTCGAAACGTGCGGCGAGGGTGTCGATCAGCTGACTCTTGTTCACTGGCTTCCCTTTCGTGAACGTGGAATTGTCGAGCCCATGCTCGACTTCTGCCTCGCACGCTAGGCAATTGAGAGGCTCGCCACAATCACCAAACGCCTGTTTGCCCTTGCATTTTGGGGAAAACAGGCGTTCGGGTCGCTGAAACCTAGAGAGTTGCGGGCTTCCAGGCCGGTCGGCTCTTCTCGAACCGCGCGATGTCGTCGGCGTGCGAGAGCGTGATCCCGATGTCGTCGAGGCCCTCCAGCAGCCGCCAGCGGGTGTAGTCGTCGATCTGGAACGGCGCGGTGAGGGCGTCCGCCTGGACGGTCCGCTGCTCGAGGTCGACGACGATCTCGGTGGTCGGGTCGGTCTCGATCAGCTTCCACAGCTGCTCGACGACGTCCTGCGTCACCTGGGCCGCGACGAGGCCGGCCTTGCCGGAGTTGCCGCGGAAGATGTCGGCGAAGCGGCTGGAGATGACGACCTTGAAGCCGTAGTCCATCAAGCGCCCACACGGCGTGCTCGCGCGACGAGCCGGTGCCGAAGTCGGGACCGGCGACCAGCACCGTGGCACCGGAGTGCTCGGGGCGGTTCAGCACGAACTCGGGGTCGTTGCGCCAAGCACCGAAGAGCCCGTCCTCGAAGCCGGTGCGGGTGACCCGCTTGAGGTAGACGGCCGGGATGATCTGGTCGGTGTCGACGTTGCTGCGGCGCAGCGGCAGGCCGGTGCCGGCGTGGCGGGTGAACTTGTCCATCGGTCAGTCCTCCTGGGTCGCGACGGGCGGAAGGTCGTCGGGTGAGGCGAGCGTGCCGGTGACCGCGGTCGCGGCCGCCACCAGCGGCGACACCAGGTGCGTGCGCCCGCCCTTGCCCTGGCGTCCCTCGAAGTTGCGGTTGGACGTGGACGCGCTGCGCTCCTCGGGAGCGAGCTGGTCGGGGTTCATGCCCAGGCACATCGAGCAGCCCGCGCCACGCCACTCGCCGCCGGCCTCCTTGAAGACGACGTCGAGGCCCTCGTCCTCGGCCTGGAGCCGCACCCGGACCGAGCCGGGCACGACGAGCAGCCGGGTGCCGGCGGCGACCTGGCGTCCCTTGATCACCTCGGCGGCGGCACGGAGGTCCTCGATGCGGCCGTTGGTGCAGGAGCCCACGAACACGGTGTCGACGCGCACCTCGCGCATCGGGGTGCCGGCGGTCAGACCCATGTACTGCAGGGCCTTCTCGGCCGCGACCTTGTCGCCCTCGTCCTCGAAGTCCTCGGGCGCGGGCACGTTGGCGCCGAGCGGCACGCCCTGGCCGGGGTTGGTGCCCCAGGTGACGAACGGCGTCATCTGCGAGGCGTCGAGCACGATCTCCTCGTCGAAGGTCGCGTCGTCGTCGGTGACCAGGGTCTTCCAGTGCGCGACCGCGGCGTCCCAGTCGGCACCCTGGGGCGCCTCGGGACGGCCCTGGACGTAGTCGAACGTGGTCTGGTCGGGCGCGATCATCCCGGCCTTGGCGCCCCACTCGATCGACATGTTGCAGATGGTCATCCGCGCCTCCATCGAGAGCTCCTCGATGGCCGGGCCGCGGTACTCGACGATGTAGCCCTGGCCGCCACCCGTGCCGGTGTGGGCGATCAGGGTGAGCACGAGGTCCTTGGCGGTGACGCCGGCGGGCAGCGACCCGTTGACGGTGACCGCCATCGTCTTCGGCTTCGCCTGCGGCAGCGTCTGGGTGGCGAGCACGTGCTCGACCTCCGACGTACCGATGCCGAACGCGATCGCGCCGAACGCGCCGTGCGTGGAGGTGTGGGAGTCGCCGCACACGATCGTCATGCCGGGCTGGGTCAGGCCGAGCTGCGGGCCGACCACGTGCACGATGCCCTGCTCGACGTCACCGAGCGGGTGCAGCCGGACGCCGAACTCCTCGGCGTTCCTGCGCAGGGTCTCGACCTGGGTGCGCGACACCGGGTCGGCGATCGGCTTGTCGATGTCGAGGGTGGGCACGTTGTGGTCCTCGGTGGCCAGCGTGAGGTCGGGCCGGCGCACCGGGCGGCCGGCCAGCCGCAGCCCCTCGAAGGCCTGCGGCGAGGTGACCTCGTGGATGAGGTGCAGGTCGACGAAGAGGAGGTCCGGCTCGCCCTCGGCCGTCCGGACGACGTGCTCGTCCCACACCTTCTCCGACAGGGTCCTGCCCATCACTGCTCTCCTTCGTCCGACGTCTCCTGGCCTCCGGGAAATCCGCCCGGGAACCGCCTCATGGTGTCACCGATCGTGACTTGCTTTCCAGTATTCGAGACGGCATTATCAGAGTATGGACAACTCTAGCGGAGTCGGCGTACTCGACAAAGCCGCCCTCGTGCTGTCGGCACTGGAGTCCGGACCGGCCACCCTGGCCGGTCTCGTGGCGGGCACCGGGCTGGCCCGGCCCACCGCGCACCGGCTCGCGGTCGCCCTCGAGCACCACCGCCTGGTGGCCCGCGACATGCAGGGCCGCTTCGTCCTCGGCCCGCGCCTCTCCGAGCTGTCCGCGGCCGCCGGCGAGGACCGCCTGCTCGCCGCCGCCGGCCCGGTGCTCGCCCGGCTGCGCGACATCACCGGCGAGTCCGCGCAGCTGTGGCGCCGGCAGGGCGACTACCGCGTCTGCGTCGCCGCCGCCGAGCGTCCCTCGGGGCTGCGCGACACCATCCCCGTCGGGTCGCAGCTGACCATGCGTGCGGGCTCGGCCGCCCAGGTGCTGCTCGCCTGGGAGGACCCCGAGCGCATGCACCGCGGCCTGCAGAACGCCGCCTACTCCGCCACCGCGCTGTCCGGCATCCGCCGGCGCGGCTGGGCCCAGTCCGTGGGCGAGCGGGAGCAGGGGGTCGCCTCGGTGTCCGCCCCGGTCCGCTCCCCCTCCGGCAAGATCATCGCGGCGGTGTCGGTCTCCGGCCCGCTCGAGCGGCTCTCGCGCCAGCCCGGCCGGATGCACGCCCCCGCGGTGCTCGCCGCCGCGGAGCGGCTGTCCGAGAGCCTGCGCCGCGCCGCCGAGTGAGCGAGGGGTCAGCTCCTCCGCGACACGCCGCGGAAGAGGCTGACTGGGTGACCCCTCGGCCTAGAAGAGGGCGTCCTGCTCGAGGCCGAGGAGGAGCTGCTTGCGCTCGAGGCCGCCGGCGTAGCCGGTGAGGGTGCCGTTGGCGCCGACGACGCGGTGGCAGGGGATCACGATCGGGATCGGGTTGCGGCCGTTGGCGAGTCCCACCGCCCGCGAGGCGGCGTTGGTCATCCCGAGGCGCCGGGCGATGTCGCCGTACGACGCGGTCTCGCCGTAGCCGATCAGCCGGAGCTGGTCCCACACCCGCAGCTGGAAGGCCGAGCCCTCGGGTCGCAGCGGGAGGTCGAACTCCTTGAGGTCGCGGGCGAAGTACGCCGTGAGCTGGCGCGCCGCCTCGAGCGAGCAGGGCGTCGTCGTCGGCGCGCTCCCCCACGGGACGACCGGCGGAGCGTGCGGCGGCGATGCCGGCCGACGAGTGCGGCGACACCCCCGGCCCGGGCGTCCCGCTGAACTCGATGGCGGTGACGGCGTCGCGGTGCGCGACGACCTTGAGCGGGCCGACGGGCGACTCGACGAGTGTCCACATGGTGCTCACGACTCCTTCGTGGTGGAGGGTAGTAGGCGGTCGGGACGCAGGACGTCCAGCGTCGACCAGAGGTGCAGCAGGGCGTAGGAGCGCCACGGCGCCCAGCGCTCGGCCCGGGCGGCCACGCCGTCGGCCGGCTGCCCGAGGCCGGCCAGCGCGTTGCGGACGCCGATGTCGGTGGGCAGGAACACGTCGGGGTGACCGAGCGCCCGCAGCGCGACGTAGTCCGCGGTCCACGGCCCGATGCCGGGCAGGGCGAGCATCCGGGCGCGCACGTCGTCGCGGTCGGCGCTGCGGTCGAGCGGGACCTCCCCGTCGGCGAGCGCCCGGCACAGGCCGACCAGCGCCCGCCCGCGCGAGCGCGGCATGGGCAGGGTCTCGGGGTCCTGGGCGGCCAGCACCTCGGCGGTCGGGAACAGCCGCTCGCCCGTCGGCCGCGTCCCCGTAGGGCTCCCCGTGCTGGGCCACGAGCCGGGCGGTGACGGTGTTGGCGGCGGCGACCGAGACCTGCTGGCCGATGACCGTGCGGATGGCGATCTCGTGGCCGTCGACGTGACCGGGCACGCGCAGTCCCGGACGGGCGCGCACCAGCCGGGCGAGCAGCGGGTCGTCGGCCAGCGCGTCCTCCACCGTGACCGGGTCGCAGTCGGCGTCGAGCAGCCGGCGGCAGCGCTCGACGGCGGGGCCGACGTCGCGCAGGTCCTCGACGGTGAGCCGGCAGCGCACGTGCCCGCGCCCGGCCACGCCGTCGTCGAGCTCGAGCACCACCCGGCCCGGTCCGTGCGGGAGGCGCAGGGTGCGGGCGTACCAGCCCGGCCCCCAGGACTCCACGCCTGGCACAGCGTGGGCGGCGAGGAAGGCGAGCACCTGGTCGGCGGCGTACGGCGCGCGCACGGCCAGCCGCAGCTCGAGGGGGCCGGACGCCGGTGCGCCGGACCGACCCCGCCGGGCGGAGCGGAGCTCGGTGGGCGAGGCGGCGTAGACCTCGCGGACGGTGTCGTTGAACTGGCGGATGCTGGCGAACCCGGCGGCGAACGCCACGTCGCCGAAGGGCATCGTCGTGGTCTCCACGAGCACCCGCGCGGTCTGCGCCCGGCGGGCCCGGGCCAGGGCGAGCGGCCCGGCCCCGAGCTCGGCGACGAGCAGCCGGTTGAGGTGCCGCGCGGTGTAGCCCACCCGGTGCGCGAGCCCCTCGACCCCGTCGCGCTCGACGACCCCGTCGGCGATCAGCCGCATCGCGCGGCCGGCGACGTCGGCGGCCACGTCCCAGTCCGGTGAGCCCGGCGTCGCGTCGGGCAGGCACCGCTTGCAGGCCCGGAAGCCGGCCGCCTGGGCGGCCGCCGCGGTGCGGTGGAACGTGACGTTGCGGCGCTGCGGGGTGATCGCCGGGCAGGAGGGCCGGCAGTAGATGCCGGTGGAGGTGACCCCGGTGTAGAAGACACCGTCGAAGCGGCGGTCACGGCTCTTCACCGCCCGGTAGCAGGCCTCGGTGTCCTCGATGTCCATACCGAGAAGCATCCCTCATCGGGGAGCGTCTGACTGGCGGGAATCGGACACGGTCTCGACAAGCTCGACCACCGGAGCAGTGGCTCGAACCGGCGGAGAACGACCGAGGGGCCGTCCTGGTGGACGGCCCCTCGGTCACTCGGTGGTACCCCCGACGGGATTCGAACCCGCGCTACCGCCTTGAGAGGGCGGCGTGCTAGGCCACTACACAACGGGGGCCTGAAGCGGTCGAAACTCTAGCGGCTGCTAGGGATCCGGCCAAATCGCTGGGGTACTAGGACTCGAACCTAGACTAACTGGACCAGAACCAGTCGGGCTGCCAATTACCCCATACCCCATGGGATCGGGCTCCTTGCGAAGCCCGGATGAGAATACACGTGACCGAGGGTCGCGACAAAAACGGAGGCCTCCCCGCGGGGCCTCAGGCGCCCACGGGTGAGCGCACTCACACGGGCAGCGCCCCGGCGGCGCCCTGCTGAGCCTCGACGGGCGGCCGGGTGCGGGTCTGCAGACCCATCCGGCGTGCGACGAGGATCACCAGCGCGGCGTAGACGCCGGACTGGGTCAGGGTCAGCGGGATGTTCCACCAGGACACCTCGGAGACCATCAGCGACTCGCTGATGTCGCCGAAGGTGAGGGCGAAGCCGAAGGCGAGCAGGTTGTTGAGCACGTGCAGCGCGATGCCCGCCTCGAGCCCGCCGGTGCGGATCACCAGCCAGCCGGCGATGACGCCGAACATGAAGCGGTCGAAGAACAGCGGCACGTTCTGCGCGCCGTGCACGATCGCGAAGATCAGCGCCGGCACCAGCACCGCGAACCACGCGCTGCGGGTCAGCGAGCCCACCGCCTGGGTGAGGTAGCCGCGGAAGGCGTACTCCTCCCCCGCGGCCTGCAGCGGGGTGGTGAGCACCACGATCACCGCCAGCACCAGCGTGGTGCCGGTGAAGTCGTTGACCGCGCCGCTCATGTCGGCCTCGGTGTCGCCGGGGACGAGCTGGCCGACGACCACCTGGGCGACCAGGGCGACGACGGAGAGGCCCAGGCAGACCCCGAGGAACTTCCAGCGCAGCTTGGGCACCACGGAGCTGAGCCAGCGCGGGCGCAGCCGGTGCACGAACCGCTCGATCCCCCAGGTGACCAGGATGATCGAGCCGAGCGTGAGGTTGAGGTAGAGCAGGCTGACCGGCTCGATGGTCTCGAAGCTCAGCGCGCCCATCAGGTTGTCGAGGTAGTCGCCGTCCTGCGGGATCACCCCGATCAGCACGATCGGCAGCAACGCCAGCGGCGCGACCAGGAAGAAGCCCAGGATGAGCACGACGATGCCCACGACGGGCTTCCACCAGGCGTAGGTCCAGGTGCGCAGCATCTGGTGGTAGGGCTGCGGCTCGGCGTGTGGGAAGCGCCGGGTAGGCCGGTGGTGCGGCGTACGCCGGGGGCGCCCCGTAGCCGTAGCCCGGAGCCGGGTACGCCGGCTGCTGTCCGGGGGCGGGAGGCGGCCAGGAGCGACCGTCCCCACCCTGCGTCTGGTCCTGCGTCTGGTCGCTCATCCCCGCTCCCCCTGGCCCCTCAGCCGGCCTGCGCGCTGCTCAGCCGGGCGAGCGAGCGCTCGCGACCGAGCAGCTCCAGGGACTCGAACAGCGGCGGCGAGACACGGCTGCCGGTCACGGCGACCCGCACGGGGCCGAACGCGTTGCGCGGCTTGAGCCCGAGCTCCTCGACCAGTGCCTGGCGCAGGGCCGCGTCGATCGCCTCGGTGGTCCAGACGTCGAGGGCGGCCAGCGCGTCGTGCGCGGCCTTGACGACGCCCCGCCCGTCGTCGTCGAGCAGCTTGGCCGCGTCGGCGGGGTCGCGGGTGAAGTCGCCCTCGTCGACGAGGAGGAAGCCGAGCATGTCGACGGCCTCGGTCAGCTTGCCGATGCGCTCGTGCACGAGCGGCACCGCCGCGCGCAGCAGCGTCTCCTCGTCGGCGGTGGGCGGGTCGGCGACGAGCCCGGCGGCGTGCAGGTAGGGCAGTCATCCGCGCGGTCATCTCGTCGACGGAGAGCAGCCGCATGTGCGAGGCGTTGATGGCCTCGCACTTCTTGAGGTCGAAGCGGGCGGGGTTGGGGTTGACCCGGCCGATCTCGAACGCCTGCACCATCTCGTCGAGGGTGAAGACGTCGCGGTCGTCGGCGATCGCCCAGCCGAGCAGCGCCATGTAGTTCAGCAGCCCCTCGGGCAGGAAGCCGGCGTCGCGGTAGCCGAGGGCGTTGGCCTCCGGGTCGCGCTTGGAGAGCTTCTTGTTGCCCTGGCCCATGACGTAGGGCAGGTGGCCGAACTCGGGCATCCGCCCCGACCCGACACCGATGTCGGCGAGCGCGGCGTGCAGCGCGACCTGCCGCGGCGTCGAGGACAGCAGGTCCTCGCCGCGCAGGACGTGGGTGATGTCCATGAGCGCGTCGTCGACGGGCGAGACCAGCGTGTAGAGCGGGTGGCCGTTGCCGCGCACCAGGACGTAGTCGGGGACGTGCTCGGCCTGGAAGGTGATCTCGCCGCGCACCAGGTCGGTGAAGGTGATCGCCTGGCCGGGCATGCGGAAGCGCAGCGTGGGCTTGCGCCCCTCGGCCTCGTAGGCCGTCCGCTGCTCGTCGGAGAGCTCGCGGCAGTGGCCGTCGTAGCCGGGCGTGCGTCCCTCCGACTTCGCCATCTCGTTGCGCTGCTCGAGCTCGTCGGCCGAGCAGTAGCAGTGGTAGGCGTGGCCGGACTCGCGCAGCCGGGTGGCGACGTCGGCGTAGATGTCGAAGCGCTCGGACTGGAGGTACGGCGCGTAGGCGCCGCCGACCTCGGGGCCCTCGTCCCAGTCGAGGCCGAGCCAGCGGAACAGGTCGAGCAGGCTGTCGTAGGACTCCTGGGTGTTGCGCGCGGCGTCGGTGTCCTCGATGCGGAACACGAAGGTGCCGCCGTGGTGCCGCGCGAACGCCCAGTTGTAGAGCGCGGTGCGCACCAGGCCGACGTGCGGGCTGCCCGTCGGGGAGGGCGCCATCCGGACCCGCACGGCCGAGCCGTCGACGGGAGTGCTGCTAGTCACGCGAAACCACCTTGTTGGTCAGGGATCCGATGCCGGCGACGGTCACCTCGACCTCGTCGCCGACATCCATGTGGCCGACACCCTCGGGGGTGCCGGTGAGGATGACGTCGCCCGGGAGCAGCGTCATCACCGACGACACGTGGGCGACCAGCGCGGGGACGTCGAACACCATGTCCTTGGTGCTGCCGTCCTGCACGAGGTCGCCGTTGAGGTGCGTGGTCACCTTGAGGTCGCTGGTGTCGAGATCGGTCTCGATCCAGGGCCCGAGCGGGCAGAACGAGTCGAAGCCCTTGGCCCGGGTGAAGTGCCCGTCGCGGCGCTGCAGGTCGCGGGCGGTGACGTCGTTGCCGACGGTGTAGCCGTAGACCACCTCGGCGACCCGCTCCGGCGAGACGTCGCGGCAGATGCGGCCGATGACGACGGCGAGCTCGCCCTCGTAGTGCAGGTCCTCGGACTGGCGCGGGTGGAACACCGGGTCGCCGGGGCCGACCACCGAGGTGTTCGGCTTGAGGAACATGAGCGGCTCGCTGGGCACCTCGTTGCCGAGCTCGGCCGCGTGCGCGGCGTAGTTGCGGCCGATGCCCACCACCTTGCTGCGCGGCAGCACCGGCGCGAGCAGGCGGACCTGCGACAGCGGGATCTCCTGGTCGGTCAGCTGGACGCCGACGTAGAGCGGGTCACCCGCCAGGGCGACGACGACGGTGTCCTCGGCGGGCTGGCCGAGCTCGTCGACGTCTCCCGTCACCACGCCGTACTGGGGGTCTTCTCCGGTCGTGAACCTCGCGATACGCACTCCCCGAGCCTACCGGCGGGTCCGTGGTGCCCCGGCATCTACCCTCGATGCCGTGACCACGCCCCAGCTCGCGCCCGTCCGGGTGCTCGACGAGCCGTCGTGGACGGACCGCCGGCGCGCGCACGAGGCCCGGGTCGACGCGTGGGTGACGCCGCACCTCGAGCGTCGCCGGCAGGGGCTCCCGCACCCGGTCGAGGACTTCCTGTTCACCTACTACTCCCAGCGCCCGGCGGCGCTGCGGCGGTGGCACCCGGGCTACGGCGTCGCGCTGGCCGGCCCGGCGGCCGAGGACTACCGGGGGCTCAAGGGCTACGGGGTCTCGACAGGCTCGACCGACCGGGACGGCTCGACCCCGGGACCGGCTCGACCCGGGCGGTCGGCGTGACCCGCGAGCACGTGGCGTCGCAGCGGGTGCTGCTGGAGACCCTGCACCGGCTGCTCGGCGCGACCGCCGCCCGGCCGGCGCAGCTCGGCTGCTTCGGGATGCACGAGTGGGCGATGGTCTACCGCCTCGAGCAGGACGACGTCCGGCACGCCTCGTGGCCGCTGCGCCTGGGCCCCGACGGCACCGACGCCGTGGTGGAGTCGCACCGGATCGCCTGCTCGCACTTCGACGCGTTCCGGTTCTTCACCGACGACGCGCGCCCGCGCAACACGCTGCAGCCGGGCCGCGACGACCGGGCCGACTTCGAGCAGCCCGGCTGCCTGCACGCCGGGATGGACCTCTACAAGCACAGCTTCCGGCTCAGCCCGATGGTGCCCTCCGAGCTGGTCGCCGACTGCTTCGCCCTCGCCCGCGACATCCGGGTGCTCGACATGCGCGCGTCGCCGTACGACCTCTCCGAACTGGGGCACGCCCCCGTGCGCGTGGAGACGCCGGAGGGCAAGCAGGAGTACGTCGCGGCGCAGCGGGCGTTCGCCGAGCGCGGCGCTCCCCTGCGCGCCCGCCTCCTCGCCGAGTGCGAGCGACTGCTCGCCGTCGCGTGACGTCATACGTCCTGCGGGCTACCGGCCTCCGGACGTATGACGCAACGGGCGCGGGGGCCACAATGGCCGGATGCTGCCGGTCCGGACGACGCTCGCCCTCCTCGCCCTGACGGTGCTCCCCCTGACCGGGTGCGCCCAGCAGGAGGAGTTCTCCAGCGACCTGGACGCGCCGGCCGAGGGGTCCGCGCGCCGCGGCGACGTCGAGCTCCCCGACGGCCGCCGGGTGGTCGTCTACTCCCCCGACGGCCACCGCTACGTCGAGCAGCACTACGACCCCGCCCGCCGGGCCTGGACCGCCCCCGACGAGCTCTTCGACGCGGGCGAGCCGTGCACCGGCCCGGTCGAGCTGGCCACCCGCGGCGGCACGGTCGCGGGCCGGGTCTACTGCGGCGACCTGGCCTCCGACCCCGGCTCCAGCCGGGCCGTGGCCACCGGCGACCTGCGCAGCTGGGACGTCGCCGACCTCGGCCAGATCGAGGGCGTCAACCAGCTGTCGGCCAACGGCGAGCACGCGGTCTACTGGCGGCAGGACGGCGGCGGCGCCTACGACGTGTTCCGCTGGGACGAGGGCGACGGCTTCGAGGAGCTGACGATGTACCCGCCCCCGCCGTCGCCGCAGGCCGCGCTGGTCGTCGTCCCGTCCGGGCAGATCTTCCCCGAGGAGCCGATGCCCAACGGGTCGGCCTGGTTCGCCGACAACGACGGCGGCGTGACCTCCGTCGACGTGCGCGCCTGGGACACCGGCCGCAGCGCCGACCCGGTGCCCGGCGAGTGCTGGATCGAGGTCTTCCGCGCCGAGCCGGGCCACGACGAGTTCGCGCGCGAGTTCGCCGGCCCGGCCGACGTGCCGCAGTACTGCGGCGTCAACGAGGTGGAGCGCGCCTCCGACGGCGGCTTCCGCGTGCACGTCGTCCAGGTGCCCGCGAGCCGGTCGCGGGACTACGACCTGGTGCGCACCGGTGACACCTGGGAGATGCACGCCGTCGACGGGTGACCCGCGGCTCCGCCCGGGGTTCACCAGCAGGGCGCGTGCCGGTCGCGCCACGGGGCGGCCTCCTCGACCTGGGCCGCCAGCGCGAGCAGCTGCCGGTCCTCACCGGGCCGCCCGGCCAGCATCACGCCGACCGGCAGCCCGTCGGGGGTCTGGTGCAGCGGCAGCGACACCGCCGGCATGCCGGTGACGTTCCACGCCGACGTCTAGGGCGTGAACTCCTTCTGGTTCTGGAAGTCCCGGGCCGGGTCGGCGTCGTCGCGCAGCGCCCCGACGGGCAGCGGCGGCTGGGCGAGGGTCGGGGTGAGCACCGCGTCGTACGGCGCCAGCCGGCGCAGCGCCCGCGCGGCGATCCGCCGGATCTCGCCGACGGCCAGGCCGAACTCCGGGCCCGACACCGCGCGTCCCCGGTCGGTGAGCCACCGGGTCAGCGGGCGCAGGTCGCCCTCCCGCCCGGGCGGCGCGCTCGACAGCGCCGTCAGCACCGACCAGCACGTCTCGAACACGCGCGTCGCGTCCGGCGGCAGCGGCACCTCGACGTCCTCGACGTCGTGCCCGAGGTCGGCCAGCAGCCGGCCGGCCCGCTCGTAGGCCGCGACGCACTCGGGGTGCACGTCCGCGTCGGCGATCACCGGGTCGACGAAGCGCGCCACCCGCAGCCGCCCCGGCGGGCGGTCGCAGCCGCCGAGGAAGGTGTCCCCGTCGGGCAGCGGCGCCGCCCAGAACGGGTCGCCGACGGCCGGGCCGGCCATCACGTCGAGCAGGGCGGCCGCGTCCCGCACCGTGCGGGACAGCGGTCCGGAGGTGCCGAGACCGACCGGGTCGCCGTACATCGGCCCGCCGCTGATCCGGCCCCGGCTCGGCTTGAACCCGACCAGCCCGCAGCAGCTCGCCGGGATCCGGATCGACCCGCCGCCGTCCGAGCCGTGCGCCAGCGGCACCAGCCCGGCGGCGACGGCCGCCCCGGCCCCGCCGCTGGACCCGCCCGCCATCCGGGTCAGGTCCCAGGGGGTCCGCGCGGGCGGCGCGACGTCGGGCTCGGTGTAGCAGGGCGAGCCGAACTCGGGGGTGTTGGTCTTGCCCAGGCTGATCGTGCCGGCCGCCTCCAGCCGCAGCACCACCTCGTCGGACACGTCGGGCACGAAGTCGGCCATCGCCGCCGAGCCGAACGTCGTGCGCACCCCGGCGGTGAGGTTGAGGTCCTTGACCGCGGTCGGTACGCCGAACAGCGGCCCGCCCTGACCCGCCCGGGCCTCGGCCAGCCGGGCCTGGTGGCGGGCCAGGTCGCCGGTCACCGTGACGAAGGCACCGACCTCGTCGGAGAGCCGCTCGATGCGCGCCAGGTAGTGGTCGACGAGCTCGACCGGCGAGACCTCCCGGCGGCGGACCGCCGCCCCCTGCTCGAGCGCGGTGAGGTCGTGCAGCTGGGTCATGCCGCGACGCTACTGGAGCAGTGGTCTCGACAGGCTCGACCACCCGCGGTTCAGAGGCCCTGGCGGCGCAGGCCGAAGGTGACCCCGTCGACCAGGGCGCCCCAGGACGCCTCGATGACGTTGTGGCCCACCCCGACGGTCACCCACGAGCGACTGGCCGTCGGTGGTCTCGATGAGCACCCGGGTGACCGCGTCGGTGCCGTGGCCCTGGTCGAGGATGCGCACCTTGTAGTCGATGAGCTCGAACTTCGCGACCTCCGGGTAGGCCTGGACCGATCGCCTCGCGCAACGCGTGGTCGAGGGCGTTGACCGGGCCGTTGCCCTCCCCCGTGGTGATGACTCCGGGCGCCGCCGGCGTGCAGCTTGATGGTCGCCTCGGAGACCGCCTCCTCGCCGGGCTTGGAGTCGGTGATGACCCGCCAGGACTCGCACGTCGAAGTACGACGGGCGCGCTGCCCTCGACCTCCTCGACCAGCAGCAGCTCGAACGACGCGTCGGCCGCCTCGAAGGTGTAGCCGCGCGACTCGAGGTCCTTGACCCGGGCGGTCACCCGGCTGACGAGCTCCTTGTCGGAGCCGAGCTCGAAGCCGAGCTCGCGGCCCTTCAGCTCGATGGACGCGCGGCCCGCCATGTCGGAGACGAGCAGCCGCATGTCGTTGCCGACGGCGACCGGGTCGAGGTGCTGGTAGAGGTTGGGGTCGACCTTGATCGCGCTGGCGTGCAGGCCGGCCTTGTGGGCGAAGGCGCTGACCCCGACGTAGGGCTGCCGCGAGGCCGGCGGGAAGTTCGTCACGTCGGCGACCGCGTGCGCGATCCGGGTGGCCTCCTTGAGCAGACCCGCGGGCAGCACCTGCCGGTCGAGCTTGAGCTCCAGGTTGGCCACCACGGAGACCAGGTCGGCGTTGCCGGTGCGCTCGCCGTAGCCGTTGAGCGTGCCCTGCACGTGGGTCGCCCCGGCCGCCACCGCGGCGAGGGTGTTGGCGACCGCGCAGCCGGTGTCGTTGTGGCAGTGGATGCCGACCCGCACCCCGGTCGTCCCGATCACGTCGTCGACCACGTCGGAGACCCACGGCGGCAGCATCCCGCCGTTGGTGTCGCACAGAGCGATCACCTCGGCGCCCGCGTCGTAGGCCTCGCGCAGCACCTCGAGGGCGTAGTCGCGGTTGTCGCGGTAGCCGTCGAAGAAGTGCTCGGCGTCGAGGAAGACCCGCTGGCCCTCGGCCCGCAGGTGGCTCACCGTGTCGCGCACCATCGCGAGGTTCTCCTCGAGCGTGGTGCGCAGGGCCAGCTCGACGTGCCGGTCGTGCGACTTGGCGACCAGGGTGACCACGCTCGCGCCGGAGTCGCGCAGTGCGGCGATGAGCGGGTCGTCGGCCGCCTTCACCCCGGCCCGCCGGGTGGCGCCGAAGGCGGCGAGCCGCGCGTTGGTCAGCGTGAGCTCCTCCCGCGCGCGGCGGAAGAACTCGGTGTCCTTGGGGTTGGCGCCCGGCCACCCGCCCTCGATGAAGCCCACGCCCAGGCCGTCGAGCTGGCGCGCGATGGTGAGCTTGTCGGCCACGGAGAGGTTGAGCCCCTCCTGCTGGGCGCCGTCACGCAGCGTCGTGTCGTAGACGTGGAACTGGTCGGTCGTCACTGCAGGGTCCTCGGTGTCGGGAGTCGGCTTCGGCAGATCTCGTGACGGTGATCGGCGTCCCTGACGGTCCGCCGTTTCACCTCCTCGATCTTGCGCCGTTCTCAGGGCCTCGCAAAGCTCGGCCCTGCGGCGCAACAAAAAGACCTCCCGTCGGGAACGAGAGGTCAGCGCGTCCGGGAGGTGCCGGGCGCGCTAGCTGATAATGATCTGGTGCTGCACGCCTTCGAGTGTGCCACCGTCGTCCGGTCCATGGAACACAAGTCCCAGCATCCGGATCCACCGCCCGCCCGGGTCAGAGCCAGCCGACGAGGCTGCCGAGCAGGGTGCCCTCCCGCCAGGGCGGGCCGGGCTGCGGCGCCCAGGTCGGCTCGCCGGTCGTGAACGCCCAGCCCAGGACGGCCACCACGATCCCCACCGCGGCCACGAAGGTCCACCCGATCCACACGTCGTGGGTCAGCGAGACGACCAGGCGGCGGGCCGGCAGCCGCAGCCGCTTGGAGCCGGGCCCGGTCCACAGGCCGGCGGCCAGCACCGCCCCGAGCAGCACCAGCCCGGGCCGCACCGGCAGCCCGAAGAGGCCGTAGGACAGCCCGGCGAGCAGGGTCAGCAGCGCGGCCCAGGCGAGCAGCATCAGGGTGCCGCCGGTGGCCACCACCAGGTACCACGGCGACGACAGCACGGTCAGCGGGGCGTCGTACCAGCGCCGGCGGCCGCGCGCGTGCTGGCGCTCCCGCGCGGACTCGGTGGTCCACGAGAGGGTGCGCACCACGAGCGCGAGGGCGGCGAGCGTCCAGAACGTGAGGTACGGCGCGACGCCGACGCCGAGGGCGGCCGCGGCGAACGCTCCGCAGAGCATCAGCCCGCGCTGGACGCGTCCCACGCCGGTGGTCGGCTGCCGCATCGCACCGGCCGGCAGCAGCGAGGGCCGGGCCGGGTCGCGCGGGCCCCGGTCGGCCGATGCCTGCGCGGGCGGCGGGGGCTGCATGTAGGGCTCGCGGGCCGGCACCGCCGCCACCGGGGACGCGACGGTCAGCGGCTTGGTGGACGGCGGCGCGAGCGCTGTCGGGGGCCGGCCGTCGAGGACGTCGGTCGCGTCGGCGTCGCGGGCGGCGCGGTCGGCGTGCGCGGCGACCACCCAGGGCATGGTCGGCTGGTCGAGCACCACCGGTCCCGCGGCGGGGGCGGGTCCGCGCAGCGCGGCGACCAGGGCCCCGGTGGTCGGCCGGTCGGCCGGGTCGGGGGCGAGCCCCTCGCGGACCAGCGGCAGCACCGAGGCGGGGACGGCGCTCAGGTCGTGCTCGCCGCGGCGCACCCGGTCCATGATCGCCATCGCCGGGCCGGTGCCGAAGGGCGGCCGGCCGGTGGCGGCGAAGACGACGGTCGCGGCCCAGGCGTGCACGTCGGAGGCGGTGGTGGCGTCGTCGCCGTAGAGGATCTCGGGGGCGAGGTAGCCCGGTGTCCCGAGCAGCCAGCCGGTGTGGGTGAGCCGCGGGTCCTCGGCCAGCCGGGCGAGCCCGAAGTCGATCAGCACCGGCGAGCGGCCCTCGAGCAGCACGTTGGACGGCTTGATGTCGCGGTGCAGCACGCCGACCTGGTGCACGGCGATGACGGCCTCGGCCAGGCCGGCTGCGAAGTGGGTCAGGTCGGCGCCGGTGATCGGACCCTCCTCGCGCACCTGCTGGTGCAGCGAGAGCCCGGGCACGTAGCGGGTGGCGACGTACGGCGTCTCGCCCCACGGGTCGGCGTCGAGGACCTCGGCGATCCGCGGGCTGGTCACCCGGCGCAACGAGCTCACCTCGCGGGCCAGCCGCTCGCGCGCCTCGTCGTCGCCGATGATGTGCGGGCGGAGCACCTTGAGGGCGACCCGGCTGCCGTCGGCCGCCTGGGCCAGGTGGACCACCCCCATGCCGCCCTCACCGATCTTCGCGAGGAGGCGGTAGCCACCGACGCGCAGGTCAGGCGGGGTCTGGGAGCTCGTGGTCACCGTCCAACGGTACGCGAGCGAGGGCCCCGAACTAGCAGACCCGGTGCATCCAGCCGAAGGTGTCCTCGGCCCGGCCGTACTGGATGTCGACGAGGTTCTGCCGCACCTGCTGGGTCACCGGGCCGATGTCCTCGCCGGTGCCGGCCTCGCCGCCGCGCCACTTCAGCGTGCCGACCGGGGTCACCACGGCGGCGGTCCCGCAGGCGAACACCTCGGTGATCCGGCCCGAGGCGACGCCCTCGCGCCACTCGTCGACGGTGAACTTGCGCTCCTCGACGCGGTGGCCGAGCTTGCCGCAGAGCTCGATGATCGACGAGCGGGTGATGCCCTCGAGGATGGTGCCGGACAGCTCGGGGGTGACGATCGTGCCGTCGTCGTGGACGAAGTAGAGGTTCATCCCGCCGAGCTCCTCGACGTACCTGCTGCTCCGCCGCGTCGAGGAAGGCGACCTGGTCGCAGCCCTGCTCGGTGGCCTCCTGCTGGGCGACCAGCGAGCTGCGCGTAGTTGCCGCCGGTCTTGGCCGCGCCCATGCCGCCGCGACCGGCGCGGGCGTAGTCCTCGCTGAGCCAGATCGACACCGGCTTGAGGCCCTTGGCGAAGTAGGCGCCGGCGGGCGAGGCGATCACCATGAAGGTGACGTGCTTGGCCGGACGCACCCCGAGGAAGCTCTCCGAGGCGAACATGAACGGCCGGACGTAGAGGCTCTTCTCCCCCGCGGCGTCGGGCACCCAGCGCTCGTCGGCGCGCACCAGGGCGTCGACGGAGCCGACGAAGTCGGCGACCGGGAGCTCGGGCAGCGCGAGACGCCGCGCCGAGCGCACCATCCGCTCGGCGTTCATCTCGGGGCGGAACGTCCACACCGAGCCGTCCTCGTGCCGGTAGGCCTTCATCCCCTCGAAGATCTCCTGCGCGTAGTGCAGGACCGCGGTGGCCGGGTCGAGCGTCAGCGGGCGCGTACGGCGTGACGCGGCGCGTCGTGCCAGCCCTGCTCCGGGGTCCACTCCGCCACGAACATGTGGTCGGTGAAGTGGGTGCCGAAGCCCGGGTCGGCCAGGATCTCGGCGAGCCGCTCCTGCCCGACCGGGTCGCTCGTGGGGGTGACAGAGATCTCGAGGGACGACTCCATGGGGTGCACGGTATCCGACCCCGTCAGCCGGCGAGGCGGGCAGCGATGCTGTCGCCTACCTCGGAGGTGGTGCGTACGGCGCCGGAGCCGGCGCGGTCGGCGAGGTCGGCCACGACCGCGGTCTCCACCGCGCGCGCGGCCTCGTCGAGCCCGAGGTGCTCGAGCAGCAGCGCCGCGGAGAGGATCGCCGCGGTGGGGTCGGCCTTCTGCTGGCCCGCGATGTCGGGCGCGGACCCGTGCACCGGCTCGAACATGCTCGGCGCCGTGCGGTCGGGGTTGACGTTGCCGCTCGCCGCGAGGCCGATGCCTCCGGTGACGGCGGCCGCGAGGTCGGTGATGATGTCGCCGAAGAGGTTGTCGGTGACGATCACGTCGAAGCGCGCGGGGTCGGTCGCGAGGAAGATCATCGTCGCGTCGACGTGCAGGTAGTCCACCGTGACCTCGGGGAACTCCGGGGCCACCCGCGCCACAGCGCTGGACCAGATCGACCCGGCGTGGACGAGCACGTTGGTCTTGTGGACCAGCGTGAGCTTCTTGCGCGGCCGCTTCTGGGCCCGGGCGAAGGCGTCGCGGACGACGCGCTCCACCCCGAACGCCGTGTTGATGCTGACCTCGGTGGCGATGGCGTGCGGCGTGCCGGCGCGCAGCACACCGCCGTTGCCGACGTAGGGACCTTCGGTGCCCTCGCGCACGACCACGAAGTCCACCTCCCCCGGGTCGGCCAGCGGGGAGCTGGCGCCCGGGTAGATCCGCGAGGGACGGAGGTTGACGTAGTGGTCGAGCTCGAAGCGGAGCTTGAGCAGCAGACCCCGCTCGAGGAGACCCGCGGGCAGGTTCGGGTCGCCCGGCCGGCCGCCGACCGCGCCGAGCAGGATCGCGTCGTGCTGGCGGATCTCCTCGAGCACGGAGTCGGGCAGCACCTCGCCGGTGGCGAGGTAGCGCTCGGCGCCGAGGTCGTAGCGGGTCGGCTCGAACTTGGCCTCGCTCCCGGCGACCGCCTCGAGCACCTTGAGCGCCTCGGCGGTCACCTCCGGACCGATGCCGTCGCCCGGGATCACCGCGAGCTGGAAGGTCTGCGTCATGCGTCGGACCCTAGTTGTCGTCGGGGCGCTGGCCGCCGTTGTCTCGCAGGTCGAGTCCGGCCTGGACCGCCTCGCTGCCGCCCTGGGCGGTGGCGTCGCCGTAGTGCCGGCTGGGTCCCCACTCGGGGTACATGTCGTACATCGTGTGCTCCTGGAAGTCGTGATGGGAAGGGTGACGTCTGCTGGGCAGGGTCCGGCGGGATGTCCGCCTCGACCTGTCCGGTGCGGGATGGTCTCGACAGGCTCGACCACCCGGGACTCCGCTGCCAGCGGTGAGGAACCGGTCCTCGGACCACGGATCACGTGGTGCGACGAGGGAGGGATCTCGAGGAGCTTGCGGTAGCTGCGCTTCTGCGTTGCTCGCGGCGGAGGTTCTTCGTAGGGCCAGACATGCCGAACTCCGCGGCGAGGTGGCCTTACTTAAGAGGCCCCGCCACGGCGGCTGATAAGTACGAAGAAGCTCCGCATGATGGGTTCACGGTAACGCTGGTCACGCGACCGTGCAGGCGACTTCCGGGACCTTTCCATGATGTGAGACGAGGTCTCGGTCACCGGACATCCTCCTGTCGTTTGAGAGGATCACAAGATGAGTGCCCCTCCCGAGCTGCCCGAGATCGTGTCGCGCGCGTTCGACGTCTCCCGTAAGCGCGGCTACGTGTCCTTCTGCCGCAACGAGACCGGCCGCCTGCTGGCCACGTTGGCCGCGACCCGCGCCGGCACGCTGGCCGAGTTCGGCACCGGCTGCGGCGTCGGCACCGCGTGGCTGCGCTCCGGCGTCCGGGGCGACGCCGACATCCTCACCGCCGAGCTCGACCCCAAGCTGGCCGAGGCCGCCGCGGAGATCTTCGGCGACGACGACCAGGTCGAGGTGCTGGCCGCCGACTGGTCCACGATGCGCGACCGCGGCCCGTTCTCCCTGCTCTTCCTCGACGCCCGCGAGCCGAAGGCGGGCGGGGCCGACGCGATCATCGACCTCGTCGAGCCCGGCGGCGTCGTCGTGCTGGACGACTTCACCCCGTGCTCGTCGTGGCCGCCGGTCTACGAGGGCCGCGTGGACATCCTGCGCGAGCAGTGGCTGACCGACGAGCGGTTCACCACCGTCGAGGTGATGGTGGCCCCCGACGCGTCGGTGCTCATCGCCACCAAGCGCTGAGCGCCTGAGGCGTCAACCCGGCGGTCGGTTTCACCTTCAACCTGCCGGGTAGAGTCGCCCGCGAGGGGAGTACTTCCACGTCCTGCTCGGTCAGTACGGCGCCACCGGCGCCCCGGCCAGGAGTCGGCACCCGCCGATGAAGGAGACCTCAGATGAGTCCCGTCTGAGGAGATCTGCATGCTCACCCTGGCCGCCGCTGACGCGTCCCCTGCTCTCGACTCGATCGGCACCCCCTGGTTGTGGGGTCTCTCGATCGGCGCCGTCCTCGCGCTGCTCGCGCTCGACTTCGTGCTGACCCGCCGCCCGCACGACGTCTCCATGAAGGAGGCGCTCGGCTGGTCGGCGTTCTACATCGCCCTCCCCCTGCTGTTCGCGGTCTACGTCTGGCAGCAGCACGGCTCCGACCGTGGCGTGGAGTACCTCACCGGCTACCTCGTCGAGAAGTCGCTGAGCGTGGACAACCTGTTCGTCTTCATGCTGCTGCTCGCCGCCTTCGCCGTCCCGCGTGAGCTCCAGCAGCGGGTGCTGCTCTACGGCATCGTCGGCGCGCTCGTGCTGCGCGGCATCTTCATCGCCGTCGGCGCCGCGGCGATCTCGCGCTTCGACTTCGCCTTCCTGGTCTTCGGCCTGATCCTCGCCGCGACCGCGGTGAAGATCCTCAAGGACGCCATCTCGGGCTCCGACCACGAGGTGGACGTCGACGGGCTGCGCAGCGTCCGGCTGCTGCGCCGCTTCATGCCGGTCACCGAGGACTACGAGGGCCCCCGGATGACCGCCAGGCTCGACGGCCGGCGCGCGCTCACCCCGTTCGCCGTCGTCGTGGTCG
Organism: uncultured Actinomycetota bacterium; assembly: GCA_963698315.1. Taxonomy (GTDB): domain Bacteria; phylum Actinomycetota; class Actinomycetes; order Propionibacteriales; family Nocardioidaceae; genus Nocardioides_B. The sequence continues at coordinate 212,497 of CAVOQH010000006.1, read as the reverse complement.
CCGTGCTCGCCACCGACATCGTCTTCGCCGTCGACTCGGTGCCGGCCGTCTACGGCATCACCGCCGACCCCTACCTCGTGTTCGTGACCAACGCCTTCGCCCTGCTCGGCCTGCGTGCGCTCTACTTCGTGCTCGAGGGCGCGCTCAGCAAGCTCGCGCACCTCGGCTTCGGCCTGGCCGCCATCTTGGCCTTCATCGGCGTGAAGCTGATGCTGCACTGGGCGCACCTGCGCTGGGAGTCGGTCCCGGAGATCCCGACGCTGGCCTCGCTGGGCGTGATCGTCGGCATCCTGGCGGTCACGGTCTGCACCAGCCTCGTCGCCGGCCGCCGGGCCGACGCCCGTGCCGCGCGAGGACGACGGGTCGGACGCACCGACCGGCGAGCCCCGCGACGAGGACCGCGACCCGGCCCGCACCTGAGGCGAACGCCGGGACACGGCGGTGGGCCGGGAGTAGCCTCCCCCCACCGCCGCGGTCCGCGCGCCGGGCGAGGGGGGACCATGAGCGACCTGCTGCCGGACCAGCTGCCCTGGTGGGTCGCCGGGCCGGGCATCGGGCTGTGCGTGGTCGCGCTCTACGCCCTGGCCGGGGTCAGGCTCGGCGTCTCCGGGGGCTGGCTCCAGCTCGTGCACGCCCTGGGCCGCCGACCGGTCACCGAGCCGTGGCGGCTGTGGTTCCTGGTCGGGCTCGTCGGCGGTGCGGTCGCGGCGGGCCTGCTCGGCGCCCGGCGCGTGACCGGTTACGGCGCGCTCTCCGAGGCCCTCCCCCGGCCGGCGCTCGTGGTGGTCCTGCTGGTGGCCGGGCTGCTGATCGGCTACGGCGCCCGCTGGGCCGGCGGCTGCACCTCGGGCCACGGGATCTCGGGCTGCTCGGCCGGGTCGCCCGACTCACTGGCCACCACCGCGACGTTCTTCTCGGTCGCGATCGTCGTGACCCTGCTGGTGCACCTGGCGACGGGCGGTGCGGTGTGAACCGTCGATCCGTCGTGGCGCTCGTCGTGGGCGCGGTCTTCGGGCTGCTGCTCACCGGCAGCGGCCTCGGCGACTACGACACCATCCACGACGGCCTGCTGCTGCGGGACGCCTACATCTACCTGATGATGGCCGCGACGGTCGCCACGGCGGCCGCGGGCATCGCGCTGCTCCGCCGCCGCGGGCGCACCCTCGACGGCCGGCCGCTCGTCATCCCCCGGCACCCGGTCCGGCCGGCCAACCTCGCGGGCGGCGCCGTCTTCGGGGTCGGCTTCGGGGTCGGCGCGACCTGCCCGGGCATCACCGTCGCCGCCCTGGCCACCGGGGCGTGGCTCGGCGGCGTGGTGCTCGTGGGCATCCTCGGCGGCCTCTGGCTGCGCGGCGCGGTCGAGCAGCGCACCGGCGCTCCGCCGGCCCGTCGCCGCGTCCGGGCTGCCTAGTCGCTCAGGTCGACCGCGCGCACCGAGGCGGCGCCCATCGCGTCCTGGATCTCGCCCAGCACCGCGACCGGGATCGCCGAGTCGACCGAGAGGGCGACCAGGGCGTGGCCGCCCTTGGTGTCGCGGGCGACCTGCATGCCGGCGATGTTGACCTGGGCGTCGCCCAGGATCCGGCCGACGGTGCCGACCATGCCGGGGCGGTCCTCGTAGCGGAAGAAGGCCAGGTGCTCGGTCGGCTCGATGTCGACGTCGTAGCCGTCGACCTCGACGAGCCGCTCGCGCTGGGCGATGCCGATCAGCGTGCCGGAGACCGACACCTGCGACCCGTCGGCGAGCGTCCCGCGCAGGGTGATCAGGTTGCGGTGGTCGGGGCTCTCCCCGTCGGTGACCAGGCGGACCGCGACGCCACGCTCGGCGGCGAGCAGCGGTGCGTTGACGTAGGACACCTGGTCCTCGACGACGTCGGCGAACACGCCCTTGAGGGCGGCGAGCTCGAGCACCTTGACGTCGTACTGCGTGATCTCGCCGCGCACCTCGACGTCGAGCTGCTGGGCCACCTCACCGGCGAGCGCGGTGAAGATCCGGCCGAGCTTCTCGGTGAGCGGGATGCCGGGCCGGACGTCCTCGGCGATCACGCCGCCCTGGACGTTGACCGCGTCGGGGACGAGCTCGCCGGACAGGGCGAGCCGCACCGACCTGGCGACGGCGATGCCGGCCTTCTCCTGGGCCTCGTCGGTGGAGGCGCCGAGGTGGGGCGTCGCGACGACGTTCTCGAACTCGAAGAGCGGGCTGTCGGTGCACGGCTCGGAGGCGAACACGTCGAGCCCGGCGGCGGCGACGCGGCCCTCCTTGATCGCCACGTGCAGCGCGTGCTCGTCGACGATCCCGCCGCGGGCGGCGTTGACCAGCACCAGGCTGGGCTTGACCTTGGCGAGCTGCTCCTCGCCGATCAGGCCCAGCGTCTCGGGCGTCTTGGGCAGGTGCACCGACATGAAGTCGGACTCGGCGAGCAGCTCGTCGAGCGTGACCAGGCGGACGCCCATCTGCGCGGCCCGGCCGGCCTGCACGAAGGGGTCGTAGGCGATGACCTTCATCCCGAAGGCGCTCAGCCGCTGCGCGACGAGGACCCCGATCCGGCCCAGGCCGACGATGCCGACGGTCTTCTCGTAGAGCTCGATGCCGGTGTACTTGCTGCGCTTCCACTCCCCCTGCTTGAGCGCGGCGTTGGCCGGGGCGACGTGGCGGGCGGCGGCGAGCATCAGCGCGACGGCGAGCTCGGCGGCGGAGACGATGTTGGAGGTGGGCGCGTTGACCACCATGACCCCGCTCTGGGTCGCGGCCTTCACGTCGACGTTGTCGAGGCCGACACCCGCCCGCGCGACGACCTTGAGCCGGGTGGCGGCCGCGAGCGCCTCGGCGTCGATCTTGGTGGCCGAGCGGACGAGGACCGCGTCGGCGTCGGCGATCGCGGGCAGCAGGTCGGCCCGGTCGGCGCCGTCGCAGTGCCGGACCTCGAAGTCGGGGCCGAGGGCCGCCACCGTGGCGGGGCTGAGCTCTTCGGCGATGAGTACGACGGGCTTGCTCACTTCGATGTCCTCAGTGGTTGTCGGTCGGCTCGAGATGGCCCGCGTCCGGCGCTGAACTGACTGCGCTGCGGAGGCGACCGTGCACGACGCTGTGCCCACCAGCAGGCTACCCGATGCCGGGCGGGACCTAGGACCCTGGCCGCCGCGGCACGGCTCGGCGAGCCTCGGGACATGACCACCACCGGGCTGAGCGTGGCCGAGGCCGCCCGACGCCTGGAGGAGGTGGGACCCAACGAGGTGCGCCAACGGGGGCGGATCTCGGTGTGGTCCAGCATCGGCGTCCAGCTCCGGGACCCCCTGATCCTGGTGCTGCTCGCCGCGTGCGCGCTGACCCTGCTCGTCGGCGACCTCACCGACGCGGCCGTGATCGCGCTGGTCGTGGTGGTCAACACCTCGGTCGGGGTCGCGCAGGAGATCAAGGCCGACCGCGCCATCACCGCGCTCGCCCAGATGGCCGCCCCGACGGTGCGGGTGCGGCGCGACGGCGCGCAGACCTCGGTGCCGGTGGCCGAGCTGGTCCCGGGCGACGTGGTGCTGCTCGGCGAGGGCGACATCGTGCCGGCCGACTGCGAGCTGCTCGAGGCGTCCTCGCTCCTGGTCGACGAGTCCGCGCTGACCGGCGAGTCGGTCGCGGTCGGCAAGGCCGCCACCCGGGACGAGACCGAGAGCGCGACGCTCTCGTCGGGCACGGTGGTCGTGAAGGGGCGCGCCGTCGCCACCGTGACCACCACCGGCGCCTCCAGCGCGCTGGGCCGGATCGCCGCGCTGATGGACAGCCGGGTCGAGCCGACACCGCTGCAACGCCGGCTGGCCGGGCTCGGCCGGGTGCTGGCGGTCGTCGCGGTGGCGCTGTGCGCGCTGGTGCTGGTGCTCGGGCTGGCCCGCGGGCAGCCGCTCGAGCTGATGGTCGTGACCGCGATCAGCCTCGCCGTGGCGGCGGTGCCGGAGTCGCTCCCGGCGGTGGTCACGCTGAGCCTGGCGCTGGGCGCGCGCCGGATGGCGGCCCGCCACGCCGTCGTACGTCGACTGCCGGCGGTCGAGACCCTGGGCTCGGTCACCGTGCTGGCCACCGACAAGACCGGCACCCTCACCGAGGCCCAGATGTTCGTCGAGGAGCTGTGGACCCCCGCCGGCGTGACCCGGGTGTCGGGCGACGGCTACGCGCCCGACGGGACGCTGTGGGTCGGCGACCGGGCCTTCGACCCCGACCTCGACCGCGACGTGGTGGCGCTGCTGCGGGCGGGGGTGCTGTGCAACGACGCCTCGCTCGTGCCGCCCACCGAGCAGGACGCGCGCTGGACGGGGCTGGGCGACCCGACCGAGGTGGCGCTGCTCACCGTCGCCGGCAAGGCCGGGCTCTGGCGCGAGGACCTGCAGGCCCGGCACCCCCGGCTCGGCGAGGTGCCCTTCGACAGCGCCGACCAGCGGATGTCCACCCTGCACGCCGGCGGGCCCGCCGACTCCTGGCTGGTGGTCACCAAGGGGTCGGTCGAGGCCCTGCGGGCGCGGCACGGCGCGCGGGCGGCCGACAGCCACCAGGGCCGGCTCTGGTCCCGCGCCGCCGAGCACGCCGCCGACCTGGCCGGCCGTGGCTTCCGGGTGCTGGCCGTGACCGCCGGCGACGCCCGTCCGGGCCCGGGCTGGGACCGGGTGCCGCTGCGGCTGCTCGGGCTGGTCGCCATGACCGACCCGGCCAAGCCCGCCGCGCGGTCGACGATCCTGGAGACCCGGCGCGCGGGCATCGTGCCGGTGCTGATCACCGGGGACCACCCGGCCACCGCGGCGGCGATCGCGACCCGGGTCGGGGTGCTCGACGAGACCCAGGCCGGCGCCGTCGTCACCGGCGGCCAGATCGCCGCCGGCGCGGTCCCGGACCTCACCGCGGCCCGGGTCTACGCGCGGACCACCCCGGAGCAGAAGCTCGACATCGTGCAGGCCTGGAAGTCACGCGGTGCGGTGGTCGCGATGACCGGCGACGGGGTCAACGACGGGCCGGCCCTGCGCCGCGCCGACATCGGTGTCGCGATGGGGCACCGCGGCACCGAGGTGGCCCGCCAGGCCGCGGACCTGGTGCTGGCCGACGACGACCTGGAGACGCTGGTGGCGGCGGTCCGCGAGGGCCGGCGGGTCTACGCCAACATCCGGCTGTTCCTCGTGTTCGGGCTGTCCGGCGGCGCCACCGAGATCCTGGTGATGCTGCTCGGCCCGCTGGTCGGGCTGGCCGTCCCGCTGGTCGCCGCCCAGATCCTCTGGATCAACCTGCTCACCCACGGCATCACCGGCGTCGCCCTCGGTGCCGAGCCGGCCGACCCCCGGGCCATGGAGCAGCCGCCCCGGCCGCCGGAGCAGAGCGTGCTCGGCGACGGGCTGTGGCAGCGGGTGGTCGTGCTGATGCTCGTGCTGGGAGTGGTGACGCTGGGCCTGGGCGCCTGGGCCCACGACACGGACCGCGCCTGGCAGACGATGATCTTCGTGGCCCTGACCTGCCTCCAGCTCGGTGTCGCCCTCGGCCTCCGCCCGCGCCAGGTCACCCGCGAGAACCCGATGCTGCCGCTCGCGGTGCTCGGCTCGCTGCTGCTGGCCGTGGCCGGCGTCTACGTGCCCCTGCTCCAGGAGCTGCTCAGCACCGAGGCCCTGCCGGCGCCCGACCTGCTGCTCGCGGTCGGCACCGGCGTCGTCGGCTGGGTCGCGACCCGGGTCACCCGGCGGGTCGCCGCGGCCTAGGCGAACAGCGCCTGCCCGACGTGCTCGCCGGGCCGCGTGCCGGGTGGTACGGCGAACAGCGCCGAGCCGGTGAACTCGAGGTACTCCATGAGCGCGTCGTGGCTGGGCCATCGCGTTCTGCACCGGGATGAAGTGCGTGCGCGGGTCACGGACGAACGCGAGGAAGAACAGGCCGGCGTTCAGGCCGCCGAGCGCGTCGGTGCCGTCGACGAAGTTGTAACCACGGCGCAGCATCCGCACCCCGCCGTGGTGGTCGGGGTGCACGACCGAGACGTGGGAGTCGGCCGGCACGATCGGCCCGCCACGGCCCTTCATCGAGAAGTCCGGGTCGGCGTGCTCGCCGCCCCCGGACAGCGGCGCCCCCTCGGCCTTCGTCCGGCCGACGAACTGCTCCTGGTCGCCGAGCGGCTGCCGGTCCCAGACCTCGATCGTCATGTTCACCCGCCGGGCCGCGAGGTAGGAGCCACCCGTCAGCCAGCCGGCGGCCGGGTCGTCGTCCGCCGCGACCCACACGTGCGCGTCGAGCGCGTCCGCCTCCTCCGCCTTGACGTTCTTGGTGCCGTCCTTGAAGCCGAACAGGTTGCGCGGGGTCTGCTGGCTCGTCGACGTCGACGACGTGCGGCCGAAGCCGAGCTGCGACCAGCGCACGGAGACGGTGCCGAAGCCGATGCGCGCGAGGTTGCGGATCGCGTGGACGGCGACCTGCGGGTCGTCGGCGCAGGCCTGCACGCACAGGTCGCCGCCGGAGCGCGCCGCGTCGAGGTTGTCGGCCGGGAAGTGCGGCAACGGCTCGAGCGCCGCCGGCCGCCGGTCGGCGAGGCCGAACCGGTCGCGGCCGTCCTCGGTCTCGAAGAGCGTCGGTCCGAACCCGAAGGTGAGCGTGAGCCCGGAGGCCGGCAGGCCGATCGCCTCGCCGGTGTCGTCGGGAGGTACGTCGTAGTCGCCCTGCGTCGGCCCCACCGGCCCGGCCGGGCGTCCCTGCGTCATCCGCGCCGCCGCCTCGGTCCACGCCTCCAGCAGCGCCACGAGCTCCTCGCGGGAGTCGGTGGTGACGTCGAAGGCCGCGAAGTGCAGCCGGTCCTGGGCCGGCGTGACGATGCCGGCCTGGTGGGTGCCGTGGAACGGGTAGGTGCGGGACCCCGCGCCGGGCGCGCCGGGGTCCTGGCCGTGCCAGGCCGCCTCGGCGCCGACGCCGAGGCCGGCGCCGACACCGACCGCACCGAGGCCCGCGCCGATCAGGGAGCGTCGGGAGACAGGGGTCATGCGACCACCGCGGCGGTGAGCCGGGACAGCGGCTCGGACAGTGCGTTGACGGCGTCGGCCAGCTCCTTGACCTCCGCGCGGCTCAGCTCGTCGTAGTAGACGAAGCCGTCGCCCCGGCGGTGCTGGTCGAGCAGCGCCTGCAGCTCCTCGAAGCGCCGGTCCAGCGTGCGCGCGAGGTCCTCGTCGCGCTCGACGAGCACGGGCCGGACCCCCTCGTAGCCGACCCGGGCCCCGTCGACGTTGGCCTGGAAGTCCCAGAGGTCGGTGTGGCTCCAGAACTCCTCCTCGCCGGTCACCTTGCCGGTGGCGACCTCCTCGAGCAGGCCGCGCGACCCGTTGGCGATCTGGTCGACGGTGAAGTCGAGACCCTGCACCCGGTCGTCGAGGGTGCGGGTGTTGTCGAGCAGGTCCTCGGCGTACACCGTGCGCTGCCGGTCGGTCAGCGCGTCGTAGGCCGCCGGCGGCCACAGGTCCTTCTCCAGCCGGTGCCAGCCGGTCCACCGCTGGCCCGGCTCGAGGTCGGCCTCGCGCAGGTCCATCCTGGGGTCGAGGTCGCCGAAGGACTCCGCGACCGTCTCGATCCGCTCCCAGTGGACGCGCGCCTCGGCGTAGAGGGTGCGGGCGCGGTCGTCCTCGCCCGACTCGTAGGCGTCGACGAACTCCTCGGTGCCGGTGAGCAGCTGGGCGCTCTGGTCCTGGACGTAGGCGGCGTAGTTGCGGCCGGCCTGCCGGACCAGGGCCTGGCTGTCCGCGGAGACCTCGAACGCCTTGCCCGAGTCGGTCACCGCGAAGTCGGCGCGGATGCCCTTGCCCTTCATGCCCGGCTTGCAGGCCGTGTAGTAGTCGCCCTCGGGCGCGCTGACGACGAGGTTGCGGGTCAGACCGGGACCGATGTTCTCCACCTCGCCGACGATGCGCAGGCCGTCGTCGCCGAGCAGGTAGAACTCGGTGACCTGGTCGCCGGCGTTGCGCACCCGGAACGTGAGGGTGCCCTCCGGGGCGTCGCCGGCCGACACCTCACAGCTGTCGTCGGTGGCCGTGACGGCGAGGGTGCGGCCGTCGCCGGAGTCCTCGCCGGTGCCGTTGGTGGTGCAGGCGGCGGACGTCAGCAGGGCCGCGGCGCTCAGGCCGGCGGAGAGGGCGGTGCGGGCGTTCATGAGGCGGTCCTTCCGGGGACGGCGTCGGCCGTGGCACGCGAGCGGGTGCCCGCGGCGTACCAGAACAGGGCCATGGTGGGGATCACGTAGAGCAGCCACGCGGTGCCCTCGAGCACGGTGGTGGCCGGGGAGAAGTTGAAGACGCCCTTGAGCACGACGGCGTACCAGGACGTCGGGTCGAGCGGTGTCGCTGACGTCGAACATCAGGTCGTGCAGCCCGGGCAGGAAGCGTGCCTCCTGGAGGTCGTGCACGCCGTAGGACAGCACTCCCCCGGCGACGAGCACGAGGAAGGCGCCGGTCCAGGTGAAGAACCGGGACAGGTTGATCCGCAGGGCGCCGCGATAGAGCAGCCAGGCGAGGACGACGGCGGTGAGGATGCCCAGGGCCGCGGCCAGGAGCGGGCGCGCGGTGGCGGCGTCCCCGGCCGCGGCGTTGGTGGCGGCCCACAGGAACAGCGCGGTCTCCAGCCCCTCGCGCCCGACCGCGAGCAGGCCCACGACGACCAGCGACCAGCGGCCGGCGTCGACGGCCCGGTCGACCTTGCCGCGGAGCTCGCCGGCGAGGCCACGCGCGGCGGAGGCCATCCAGAAGATCATCCAGGTGACGAAGCCGACGGCCACCAGCGAGAGCGTGCCGCCGATCAGCTCCTGGGCCTCGAAGGTGAGGCCGCGCGGCCCGAAGGTGAGCAGCGCGCCGAAGGCCAGGCTGAGCAGCACGGCCGCGGCGACGCCGGCCCAGACGCGGGGCAGCAGCGCGCGACGGTCGGACTTGACCAGGTAGGCCACCAGGATGCTGACGATGAGGCCGGCCTCGAGGCCTTCGCGCAGGCCGATGAGGAAGTTCGCGAGCACGGGACGCTCCTCGAAGTTAGGGTTGCCTCACCTTACTTCGAATCTCCCTGCTGCCCCCACCCACCCCCGGGTGACCTGCCCCACGCGCGACCGAGGGGTCAGCTGTGTCACGACACGCCGCCGGAACGGCTGCACAGCTGACCCCTCGGCCGATGGGTGTCAGTCGCGGCCGGCGGTGCCCTCGACGTAGTCGCTGTCGTGGGACTTGACCCAGCTCATCAGCTTGCGGAGCTCGCGGCCGGTCTGCTCGATCGGGTGCTGCTCACCCTTGGCGCGCAGCTCCTTGAACTCCGGTGCGCCGGCGTCCTGGTCGTCGATGAACCGCTGGGCGAAGGAGCCGTTCTGGATGTCGGCGAGGACGGCCCGCATGTTGTCCTTCACGTGCGGGTCGATGACGCGCGGGCCGGAGACGTAGTCGCCGTACTCCGCGGTGTCGGAGACCGACCAGCGCTGCTTGGCGATGCCGCCCTCGTACATCAGGTCGACGATCAGCTTGAGCTCGTGGAGGCACTCGAAGTAGGCGACCTCCGGCTGGTAGCCGGCCTCGATCAGCGTCTCGAAGCCGTACTGCACCAGCTGCGAGGCGCCGCCGCAGAGCACGGCCTGCTCGCCGAAGAGGTCGGTCTCGCACTCCTCGGTGAACGTGGTCTTGATGCCGCCGGCGCGCAGGCCGCCGATCGCCTTGGCGTAGGACAGCGCGAGGTCCCAGGCCTTGCCGGTCGCGTCCTCCTCGACGGCGACGAGCACCGGGACACCACGCCCCTCGGTGTACTCGCGGCGCACCAGGTGGCCCGGGCCCTTGGGCGCGACCATCGCGACGTCGACGCCCTTGGGGGCCTCGATGTAGCCGAAGCGGATGTTGAAGCCGTGGCCGAAGAAGAGCGCGTCGCCCTCGACCAGGTTGGGCTCGACGGCCTCGGCGTAGAGCTTCCGCTGCACGTGGTCGGGGGCCAGGATCATGATCAGGTCGGCCTCCTCGCACGCCTCGGCGGGCGTGAGGACGCGCAGGCCCTCGGCCTCCGCCTTGGCCCGGCTCTTCGAGCCCTCGAGCAGGCCGACCCGGACGTCGACCCCGGAGTCGCGCAGGGACAGCGCGTGCGCGTGTCCCTGGCTGCCGTAGCCCAGCACCGCCACGTTGCGGCCCTGGATCACGGACAGGTCGGCGTCGTCGTCGTAGAACATCTCGGCCACGGTGGGCACTCCTTCGTCGTTTTCTTCTCGGGGTCTTGATCTGGGTCGGGTGGAGTGGTCTCGACAAGCTCGACCACCCGTGGTGCTCGACCACCCGTGTGCCGGTCGTCAGGCGGGGCGGGTGACGCGCGGCGGCGGAGGTGTCGGGACCGGCACCGGCTTGAGCGTGCGCTCGGAGATCGAGCGGCCACCGCGACCGATCGCCACCATGCCGGACTGCACGAGCTCGCGGACGCCGAAGGGCTCCACGACCCGGAGGAAGTCCTCGAGCTTGCCCTGGTTGCCGGTCACCTGGACGGTGATCGCGTCGGTCGCGACGTCGACGACCTTGGCCCGGAACAGCTGCACCACCTCGAGCACCTGCCCGCGGGTCTCGGCGTCCGCGCGGACCTTGACCAGCAGCAGCTCGCGGGCCACCGACATCTCGGCGTCGAGCTCGACGATCTTGATCACCTCGACCAGCTTGTTGAGCTGCTTGGTGACCTGCTCGAGCGGGGACTCCTCGACGTTGACCACGATGGTCATCCGGGAGACCTCGGGGTGCTCGGTGGGGCCGACCGCGAGCGAGTCGATGTTGAAGCCGCGGCGGCTGAACAGGCCGGCCACGCGGGCCAGCACACCCGGCTTGTTCTCGACCAGGACGCTGAGGGTATGGCGGCTCATCGACGTCCTCGCTTCGCTCCGGGCGCCGATGAGGCACATTGGGCGCTGCACTGGATTGTTCGCTCGCTGCGCTCGCTCACAGGTCGTCCTCCTCGAACTCCGGCGCCATGTCGCGCGCGAACTTGATGTCGTCGTTGCTGGTGCCGGCGGCGACCATCGGCCACACCATGGCGTCGCGGTGCACGCGGAAGTCCACCACCACCGGCACGTCGTCGATCTCCATCGCCTTGTTGATCGTGGCGTCGACGTCGCCGGGCGAGTCGCAGGCCAGGCCCACGCAGCCGTAGGCGTCGGCCAGCTTGACGAAGTCCGGGATGCGCCGCTGAGGGCCCCGCTGCAGGTCCGTATTGCTGTAGCGCTCGTTGTAGAACAGCGTCTGCCACTGCCGGACCATGCCGAGCGACTCGTTGTTGATGATCGCGACCTTGATCGGGATGCCCTCGATCGCGCAGGTGGCGAGCTCCTGGTTGGTCATCTGGAAGCAGCCGTCGCCGTCGATGGACCACACGGTGGTGTCGGGGCAGCCGACCTTGGCGCCCATCGCGGCGGGCACCGAGAAGCCCATCGTGCCGAGGCCGCCGGAGTTGATCCAGGTGCCGGGCTTCTCGTAGCCGATGAAGTGCGCGGCCCACATCTGGTGCTGGCCCACGCCGGAGGTGTAGATCGTGTCGGGCCCGGCGATCTTGCCGAGCCGCTCGATGACGTACTGCGGCGAGAGCGAGCCGTCGGCCGGGGTGTCGTAGCCGAGCGGGTACTTCGCCTTCACGCCGGCCAGGAACTCCACCCAGGCCTCGTAGTCGCCCTGGTTGCCCTGGTCGGCCTCGGCCTGCAGCGCGACGATCAGGTCGGCGATCACCTCACGGCAGTCACCGACGATCGGGCACGTCGGCGTGCCGGTTCTTGCCGATCTCGGCGGGGTCGATGTCGGCGTGGATCACCTTGGCGTGCGGGGCGAACGAGTCGAGGTTGCCGGTGACCCGGTCGTCGAAGCGGGCGCCGAGGCTGATGATCAGGTCGCTGCGCTGCAGGCCGGCGACCGCGGCGACGGTGCCGTGCATGCCGGGCATGCCGAGGTGCTGGGGGTGGCTGTCGGGGAACGCGCCGCGGGCCATCAGGGTGGTCACGACGGGCATCCCGGTCATCTCGGCGAGGACGCGCAGCTCCTTCGCGGCGCCGGCGCGGATCACCCCGCCTCCGACGTACAGCACCGGACGGCGTGCCTCGAGGACCAGCCGGGCGGCCTCGCGCACCTGCTTGGCGTGCGGCCGGGTGACGGGGCGGTAGCCGGGGAGGTTGAGCTCGGTCGGCCAGGTGAACGTGGTCTGCGCCTGCATGGCGTCCTTGGAGACGTCGACGAGCACCGGGCCGGGCCGGCCGGTCGAGGCGATGTAGAACGCCTCGGCGATGGTGCGCGGGATCTCCGCAGGGTCGGTGACCAGGAAGTTGTGCTTGGTGATCGGCATCGTGATGCCGCGGATGTCGGCCTCCTGGAAGGCGTCCGTGCCGATCGCGCTGCTCGACACCTGACCGGTGACGGCGACCATCGGGACGCTGTCCATGTGGGCGTCCGCGAGCGGCGTCACCAGGTTGGTGGCGCCGGGCCCGGAGGTGGCCATGCAGACGCCGACCTTGCCGGTCGCGCTGGCGTAGCCCTGCGCGGCGTGGCCGGCGCCCTGCTCGTGGCGGACCAGGATGTGCCGGAGCCTGGTCGAGTCGAAGAGGGGGTCGTAGGCCGGGAGGATCGCGCCGCCCGGAATGCCGAAGACGTTCTCCGCCCCGGCGTGCTCGAGCGCCGTGATGAGGCTCTTCGCCCCGGTCATCGGGGTGCCCGCGGTGTCGCCCATGGTGCCCTTTCCCTGCTGTGGGTCCCGGCCCTCCCGGGATCCCGCTGTCGTGCTGTGCGTGCCCAACAAAAAACCCCTCGGCCCGTGGGGGCAGACGAGGGGTGGACGCGTCGGTGGTCAGCCTGAGGTGCCTGGCCGTCAGCCGCCGCGTCGCGTGCGTACAAGAATGTCGGAACGCATGGCACCACGGTGTCCGGTGGCGCGCTTCCTCGTCAAGCAAGTGTGACAGGCGTCCCAGGATGTGGAACAGATGTCTCAGGAAGTGAACTCGCGGAGCGAGGTGCGCTGCCGGCCCTCGGCGTCGAAGTTGGCCGGGTCCAGCCAGGCCCGGTGCGCGGCCGCGACGGCCGGCCACTCGGTGTCGATGATCGAGAACCACGCCGTGTCCCGGCTGCGGCCCTTGTAGACGACCGCGTTGCGGTGGGTGCCTTCGTAGCGGAAGCCGAGCCGCTCGGCCGCGGCGCGCGACGGCGCGTTGAGTGCGTCGCACTTCCACTCGTAGCGCCGGTAGCCGAGGTCGTCGAAGACGTGGGCGGCCATCAGGTGCATCGCCTCGGTCGCCGCCGGGGTGCGCTGCAGGGCGGTGCCGAGCAGGATGCCGCCGACCTCGACCGAGCCGTTGCCGGGGTCGAGCCGCAGGTAGTTGGCGATCCCGAGCGGGGTGCCCGCCGGATCGGTGACCGCGACGGAGACCGCCGTCGGGTCGGCGACGGTCCCGGCGACCCGCTCCCGGAAGGCGACCGGGTCGGGGTGCGGGCCGTCGGCGAGGTAGGTCCACAGGTGCTCGGTGCCGGGTGCTGCGCAGGTCGGGTAGAGCGCGTCCGCGTGCTCCACGGCGAGGGGTACGACGGAGCAGAACCGCCCCGTGAACGGGCCCGGCGCGGGCAGCGGGCGTGCCGACCAGCCCTCGACGGGCGGCCCGACGGGCTGGACCGGCTGCTCGACGTCGACCATGCCCGCAGCCTAGACAGAGGTCGCGCGCCCGGGTCTGGCCGCCTGGCAGGGTGGGCGCATGACCTCGACCGGCGCGCGCCTGCTCACCACCGGGCCACGGCTCTACCGGGCGGCTCGACGCGCCGGCGCGAGCCCCGGCGACGCGGCCGGGGTGCTGCGCGTCTCGCTGCTCGCCCTGGTCACGGCCGCCGCGGGCTCGCCGCGCCGTCCGGGCCGGCGCAACGCACGGCGGCACTTCTCCTGGCAGGCGTGCCTCGCGGCGCGCTACGGCGCCGACGTCGCCCGGGCGGTCGGCGACGAGCACGAGCGGGGCAGCACGCGCCGGGAGGACTCGGACGGTCGACCGGCACAACAACGAGGTCGGCCGACGGTACGGCGTCGAGCACGCCGACGCGCTGCGCGGGATGCCGGTGCGCGACCGCGGTCGGCCACCTGTGCGCGGTGGCCGACGGTCTGTGGCGGTCCGGCGAGCTGCGCGTCGTCGCCTCGCGCTGAGCGGACCTCAGCCGCAGACGGCGCCGTGCGCGGCGGACTGCACGACCTTGGCGTACTTGCCGAGCACGCCGCGGGTGTACTTCGGCGGCAGCGGCTCCCAGCCCTCCTCGCGCGACTTCAGCTCGGCCGCGTCGACGAGCACGTCGAGCGAGCGGTTGGCCACGTCGAGGCGGATCCGGTCGCCGTCGCGGACGAACGCGATCGGCCCGCCGTCGACGGCCTCGGGCGCGACGTGCCCGACGCAGAGCCCGGTGGTGCCACCGCTGAACCGGCCGTCGGTGAGGAGCAGGACGTCCTTGCCGAGACCGGCGCCCTTGATCGCGCCGGTGATCGCGAGCATCTCGCGCATCCCGGGACCGCCCTTGGGGCCCTCGTAGCGGATCACCACGACGTCGCCCGCGACGATCCGGCCCTCGGCCAGCGCGTCCATGGCCTTGCGCTCGCCGTCGAAGACGCGGGCGGTGCCCTCGAAGACGTCGTCGTCGAAGCCGGCCGACTTCACGACCGCGCCCTCCGGCGCCAGCGAGCCCTTGAGGATCGTCAGGCCGCCGGACTTGTGGATCGGCTCGGAGAACTTCCGGATCACCGCGCCGTCGACCGGCGGCGGCGCGATCGCGTCGAGGTTCTCCTTCATGGTCCTGCCGGTGACGGTGAGGACGTCGCCGTGCAGCAGGCCCTCCTCGAGGAGCGCGCGCATCACCATGGGGATGCCGCCGACCTTGTCGACGTCGTACATGACGTACTTGCCGAAGGGCTTGAGGTCGCCGAGGTGCGGCACCCGGTCGCCGATGCGGTTGAAGTCGTCGATGGTCAGCGGCACCTCGGCCTCGCGGGCCATGGCGAGCAGGTGCAGGACGGCGTTGGTGGAGCCGCCGAGCGCCATGACCACGGTGATGGCGTTCTCGAAGGCCTCGCGGGTCATGATCTGGCGGGCGGTGATGCCCTGGCGGAGCAGGTTGACCACGGCCTCGCCGGAGCGGTGGGCGAACCCGTCGCGGCGGCGGTCGACGGCCGGCGGGGCGGCGCTGCCGGGCAGCGACATCCCGATCGCCTCGCCGACGGCGGCCATCGTGTTGGCGGTGTACATGCCGCCGCAGGCACCCTCGCCCGGGCAGATCGCCCGCTCCACGCGGTCGACCTCCTCGCGGGTGATCTTGCCGGCCAGGCAGGCGCCGACGGCCTCGAAGGCGTCGATGATCGTGACGTCGTTGCCGTCGATCTGGCCGGGCATGATCGAGCCGGCGTAGAGGAACACCGACGACAGGTCGAGCCGCGCGGCGGCCATCATCATGCCGGGCAGCGACTTGTCGCAGCCGGCGAGCAGCACCGAGCCGTCGAGGCGCTCGGCCATCATCACGGTCTCCACCGAGTCGGCGATGACCTCGCGGGAGACCAGCGAGAAGTGCATGCCCTCGTGGCCCATCGAGATGCCGTCGGACACGGAGATGGTGCCGAACTCCAGCGGGTATCCACCGGCCGCGTGCACGCCGTTCTTGACGGCCTTCGCCAGCCGGTCGAGCGAGAGGTTGCAGGGGGTGATCTCGTTCCAGGACGAGGCCACGCCGATCTGCGGCTTCTCCCAGTCGTCGTCGCCCATGCCGACCGCGCGCAGCATGCCGCGGGCGGCGGCCTTCTCCAGTCCGTCGGTGACGTCGCGGCTGCGGGGCTTGATGTCAGGAGCGTCAGGCATGTCGTGAGCCTAACGCCGTGGCTCGACCCGGGCTGTCAGACCGTCGCGGCGCGGACGGACATCACGTCGGGGAGGTTCGCCGCGACCTGCCGCCACGACTCGCCCTCGTCGGCGGAGGCCCAGACGCTGCCGTTGCGGGCGCCGAGGTAGAGGCCCACCGGGTCGTTGTCGTCGGCCCACATGGCGTCGCGCATGACCCCGACGTAGAACTGGTCGGGCAGCCCCTGGTCGAGCGGCTCCCAGGTGTCGCCGGCGTCGCGGCTGCGCCAGACCCGCGCGCGTGCGTCGACGGGGTAGCGTCCGCCGCTGCCGCCGAGCGGGAACACGTAGACGGTGTCGGGGTCGTGCGGGTGCACGACGACGGGGAACCCGAAGTTGGCGGGCAGCCCCTTCTCGATCGAGTCCCAGGTGACGCCGCCGTCGTCGGAGCGGTAGACGCCGCCGTGGTTCTGCATGAACATCCGGTCGGGCCGGGACGGGTGCCGGGCGATCTTGTGCACGCACTGGCCGAACTCGGGGTACTGGCTGCCCTCGGGGAGGAACTCCGCCTGCACCCCGGTGTTCTGCGCCCGCCAGGTCGCGCCGCCGTCGGTGGTGGCGTAGACGCCGCCCGACGAGATGGCGCAGGTCAGCGAGTCCGGGTCGTCGGGGTGCGGCACGATCGTGTGGAACGCCTGGCCGCCGTAGCCGGCGCCCCACTGCTCACGGTGGGGGTGGTCCCAGAGGCCGCGCACCAGCTCGAAGGTCTCGCCGCGGTCGTCGGAGCGGAACACGGCGCCCGGCTCGGTCCCGGCGTAGACGGTGGTCTCGTCGAAGCCCGGGGTGACCTGCCAGACCCGCGCCAGCGCCGTGCCGGTGTCCTCGGGGAAGGCGATCTTCGCCTCCTGCCACGTCGCCCCCAGGTCGTCGGAGTGCATCAGCCTGGGACCCAGCCAGCTCGACGACGGGCTGGCGAAGAGCCGCACCCCGTCGCCACGCCGGTCGATGCAGCAGGAGTAGACGTCCTCCATGTCGAACTGCGGGCCCTCGAGAGCCCAGCTCTCGCGGTCCTCGCTGCGGGCGATCCACAGCCCCTTGCGCGTGCCGATCATGAGTACGGTCTGGGTCACGACGATCTCCCCGTCCAGGCGTGATTGTTCCAGTCAGGAACACTACTCTGGGAGCACCATGAGTCAAGACCTGCCGACCACGTCGTACGCCCTGCTCGGGCTGCTGACGTTCGGCGACGACCTGACCGGCTACGAGCTCAAGCAGCGCGCCGACCGCACGCTGCGGTTCTACTGGGTCTCCCCCGCGATGAGCCAGGTCTACACCGAGCTCGAACGACTCACCGCGCACGGCCTGGTGAAGGCGCGCGGGGCCGGCCCCAACCAGCGCTCGTCGAAGTACCGGATCACCGCCAAGGGCCGCCGTGCCCTCACCCGGTGGCTCGAGCAGGACGTGGCCGGCTTCCAGCAGCTCAAGCACCCGGTGGCGCTCCGGCTGCTGGTCGGCCACCTGGTCGACCCCGAGCGCACCCGGACGATGCTCCGGCAGCACCTCGACGAGCTGGCCGCCCGGCGGGCCGAGCTGGAGCAGGTGCGTACGTCGCTGCAGGGCGCCGACGGGGTGGACGAGCCGTTCCGCTACCCCTCGCTCGTGGCCGACTGGGGGCTGGAGTACTACGACGGCGAGCGCGCGATCATCGAGAAGCTGCTGCTCCGCCTCGACGAGGGCGGCTGACTCAGAAGCCGTGCCGGGCGCGGGCCTCGCGCAGCCGGTCCGCGGCGAGCGGCACCTCCCAGAGCTCCATCAGCCGCAGCGCGTCCTCGGCGTGCTCGGTCGCCCGGGCGGTGTCCCCCGCCGCCGCGGCCGCCAGGGCGAGGAACCCGTCGACGGGGCCCATCGCGTTGTGCGCCCCGGCCGAGGAGCTCCGCCCGGCGATCGGCTCGAGGCGGGCGTAGGCGGCCTTGGCCAGGTCGGCGTCACCGAGCGCGAGCGCCACCTCCGCCGCGTGGCACCACACCATCGGCGAGAGCCAGCTGTCGTGGTCGAGCTCGACCGGGTGCTCGGCGAGGTAGTCCCGGGCCTTCTCGACCTCGCCGAGCCCGAGCAGGCAGACCGCGACCGTGGCCCCGAACGGCGAGCCCGGCTCGTCGAAAGCGGCGACCCGGTCGGGCAGGTCGGCCGGCACGCCCCGCCACCGGCTCATCGCGACCTGGGTCAGGATGTCCTCGTCGCCGGTCGCGTCGGCCATCAGCTCGATCATCCGACGCATCCGCTCGAGCCGGCGGTCGCACTCCTCGAAGCGGCCGGCCATCGCCAGCCACGGCAGCTCGAGCGCGTCCAGGATGACCAGCGCGTAGCGGTGCCGGAGCCGGGTCGCGCCCTCCAGGGCCGCGGCGGCGCTGCGGTGCATCTCCTCGACCAGGCCGAGCTCGCCCTCCACCACCGCGAGCAGCGTGGTCGCGACGACCCGGCCGCGGTCGTCGTCCAGCCGGGCGGCGAGCGCGGTCGCCTCCAGCAGCAGCTCCCGGGACGCCGCGGCGGTCGCGGGCGTGAAGGCGGCGATGTGGCCGATCATCAGCGCGTCGAGCAGCAGCCGCGGGTCGTCGAGCCGCCGGGCCATCGCCAGCCCCTCGTCGTACCAGACCCGGCGCTCGGCGTACGGCGCGCGGAAGTACTCCTCGTTGGCGAGGCTGAGCAGCACCAGGCACCGGGACCGGCTGTCGCCCGCGGGGAGCCGGTCCAGGCACCGGTGCAGCGCGGCCACCAGCGGCTCCGCGACCTCGCCGAACGGCGCCGACTGCCACAGGCTCAGGGTCATCGTGCTGGCCGCCTCGGCCAGCCGGTCGTCGTCGCCCATCCGCTCGGCGAGCGCGACGCCCTCCATCTGGAGCCCGACCAGCTGCCCCCACTGGCCGGTCCACCGGTAGGCGTCCGCGAGCCGGGCCATCAGCCCCCAGCGGTCCTCCTCGGTCGCCTCCGGGTCCTCGTCGAGGGACTCCAGGCCGGCGGTGAGCAGCTCGACCGACTGGTCGTGCGCGTGCAGCCGCCGGGTGAGGTCGGCCGCGGACGCGGCGGAGCGCCAGGCCCGGGCCGCGTGGGCCGGGCCGGCCGCCCGCCAGTGCAGCGCCTCCTCGGTCTCGCGGCCACGGCCGGCGAGCGCCTCGGCGACCCGGGCGTGCACGCGGGCCCGCCGGGTGAGGGCCAGCCCGGCGTAGACGGTGTCGCGGACCAGGGCGTGCGCGAACGCCCAGGCGTCCACCCCGTCCTCGCGCACCAGCCCCGCCGCCTGCGCCGGCTCGAGGTCGTCGAGCACGTCGTCGGCGGTCCGCCCGGCGGCGGCCGCGACGGTGTCGGTGTCGAACTCCCGGCCGACCACGGCGGCCACCCGGAGCAGGGCGCGGGTGCCCTCGGGCAGCCGCTCCAGGCGGCGGACGATGACGTCGTGCACGGCGGTCGGCGGGTCGTCCTCGGCCAGCAGCGCGGCGAGGTCGCCGCCCTCGGTCGCCAGCCGGGCGTACTCCACCAGGAAGAACGGGTTGCCGTCCGTGCGCGCGGTCAGCGTCTCCGCCTCGTCGTACGTCGGGCGCGCCCGCGCCACCGCGGCCACCACCTCGCCCGCCGCCGCGGCGTCCAGGCCGGCCAGGTCGAGGCGGAGGGCGTGCCGACGGGCCAGCGACTCCACCACGTCGGCGAGCGCCTCGCGCGGCGGCGGGTGCGGCCGCCACGTCGTCACCACGAGCAGCCGGCCGGTCGACGCGGTCTCGACGAGCAGCCGGAGCACCCGCAGCGACGAGCGGTCCGACCAGTGCAGGTCGTCGAGCACGACGACCACGAGCCGCTCCCGGGCGGCCCCGGTGACCGCCGCGACGACCGCCTCCCAGGACCGGAACTGCGCGCCCTCGTCCTCCCGGGCCGACGCGGTCTCGCCGGGCAGGTCGTGCCCGAGCCCGGCCAGCACCGGCACCCACGGCCACAGCGGCGGCGCGCCGTCGTCCTGCGAGCAGCGGCCGGTCACGACCAGCGCGCCCCGGGACGCGGCGACCGCGGCCAGCTCCGACCAGAGCCGGGTCTTGCCGATGCCGGCGTCCCCGGTCACCGCCGCGAAGCCGGGCGAGCCGCCCTCGGCCCGGTCGAGCAGCCCGACCAGCGCGGCCAGCTGCTCGTCGCGGCCGACCATCGGCCACGCCGCCGGTGGTGCCGCCGGGGCCGACCCCGGGCGCTGGGGCAGGCGCGGGCGGCGGCGTGGCCGCGCGGGGCGGCTGCCAGTCCAGGGCCGGGTCCTGGCGGAGCAGCGCGGCCTGCAGGTCGCGCAGCTCGGCTCCCGGCTCGAGCCCGAGCTCGTCGGCGAGCAGGGTCCGCACCTCGCGCAGCACCTCCAGCGCCTCGGCCTGCCGGTGCGAGCGGGCCAGCGCCAGCGCGCGCAGCGCCCACAGCCGCTCCCGCAGGGGGTGCGCCGCGGTCAGCGCCTCCAGCTCGGCCGCCGCCACCGGGTGCTGGCCGCGCGCGAGGTTGGCGACCGCCCGGTCCTCCAGCGCGACCAGCCGCAGCTCCTCGAGACGGGCCCGCTCGGCGACCGCGGCGGCGGCGTCCTCCAGGTCGGCGTAGGGGCGGCCGCGCCACAGGGCGAGGGCGTCGTCGAGCGCGGCGACCAGGTCGGCCAGCTCGTCGGCGGGCAGGTCGGGGCGCAGCCGGGCGTGCTGGGTCGAGACCACCTGCTCGAACACCGCGGCGTCGAACCCCTCGGCCGGGACCTGGAGGGCGTAGCCCGTCCCGACCGTCACCAGCACCGTGGCCGGCGCCCGCGGCGCCCGGTCGGGCTCCAGGGCGCGGCGCAGCCCGGCGACGTAGGACTGGAGCGTGCCGCTCACCGCCGCCGGCGGGTCCTCGCCCCAGAGCAGGTCGACGAGCGTGTCGGCGCTGACCGGCCGGCCCCGGTGCAGGGCGAGGCCGGCCAGCAGCGCGCGCTGCTTGGGGGTGCCGAGCGACACCAGGGCCGCGTCCTCGGGGCGGGCGGAACGACGGACCTGGGTCGGGCCGAGGACGCCGACTTCCACGTCGGCAGCATAGGGGCCCGACGGCTCCCAGTGGACCCCTAGCCGACCCCCAGAGGACCTCCAGCGGTCGGCGAGCACGGTGGTGCCACCGAGAACGAACCGCTGAGGAGCATCCATGACCATCGAGCCGACCCTCGAGACCCCCACCACCTCCCCCGCCCCCGCCGCCTCCGGCGACCGGCGGGCCGCCTCGCTGCGCGGCCTGTGCGGCGGGCAGGTGCACCTGCCCGGCGACCCCGGCTACGACGCCGCGCGCTTCGCCTGGAGCGCCGCCGTCGACCTGCGCCCGGCCGCCGTGGCGCTGCCGCGTGACGCCGCCGACGTGGTCAACGTCGTCCGCGCCGCCGTCGCCGCGGGCCTCCGCGTGGCCCCGCAGAGCACCGGCCACAACGCCGGACCGCTCGCCGCGCAGGACCTGTCCGACGTCGTGATCGTCCGGACGACCGCGCTGGACCAGGTGAGCATCGACGCCGAGCACCGGGTCGCCCGCGTCGGCGGCGGCGCGCTCTGGCTGCCGGCGGTGGAGGCGGCCGCCGAGCACGGTCTCGCCGCCCTGCACGGCTCCTCCCCCGACGTCGGGATCGCCGGCTACTCGCTGGGCGGCGGCATGGGCTGGTACGCCCGCAAGCTCGGCCTGGCCGCCAACAGCCTCACCGCGGTCGAGCTCGTGACCGCCGACGGCAACCTCGTCCGCGCCGACGCCACCCGGAACACCGAGCTGTTCTGGGCGGTCCGGGGCGGGGGCGGCAGCTTCGGGGTGGTCACCGCCCTGGAGTTCTCGCTGTTCCGGATCGCCACCGCCTACGCCGGCATGCTCGTCTGGGACGCCCGCGACGCCGAGAAGGTGCTGCGCCGCTGGGCCGCCTGGGCCCCCGGTGCCCCCGACGAGGTCACCACGTCGTTCCGGCTGCTGAACCTCCCGCCGATGCCGGAGCTGCCGCCCGAGCTGCGCGGCCGGTCGGTCGTGGTGATCGACGGCGCGGTGCTCGGCACCGACCAGCACGGCCGGGAGATCCTCGGCGACCTGCGCGCGCCTGTCACCGGAGATCGACACCTTCGACCGCGTGCCCGCGGCGTCACTGGCGCGGCTGCACATGGACCCCGAGGGACCGACGCCCTTCGTGTCGGACTCCACGATGCTCGGCGGCCTGCCCGACGAGGCCGTCGACGCCTTCCTGGGCCAGGTCGGGCCGGGCGCCACCACGTCGCTGCTGCTCGCCGAGCTGCGCCAGCTCGGCGGCGCGCTGGGCCGTCCGCACCCCGGCGCGGGTGCGCTGCCGATGCTGGACGGCGCGTTCGTGGCGTTCGCCGGCGCGGTGGCGGCCACCCCGGAGCTCGGTCTCCAGGGGCACGCCGACGCGATGCGCCTCACCGGGGCGCTGGCCCCGTGGAGCAACGGCCGCAGCTACCTCAACTTCGCCGAGAACGAGGTCGACCCCGGCACGGCGTACGGCGCCACCGCCTGGCGTCAGCTCGCGGGGATCCGCTCGGCGGTCGACCCGGGCGGCGTGTTCGTGGCCAACCACCGGGTGCCCCGGCTGTTCGAGGACGGCCGCCCGACCACCTGAGACGGGGGTACGCCCTGCACGCTCAGCCGACCAGCCGGGCGTGCAGGGCGTCGAGGTCCTCGGCGCCGGACGGCTCGCCGACCAGGGTGCGCAGCACCCCGTCGTCGCGCCAGCGCGGGATCAGGTGCACGTGGAAGTGCGCCACCTCCTGGCCGGCCGCGGCGCCGGTGCTCTGGAACAGGTTGAGCCCCTCGGCGCCGAGCCGGCCCACCAGCAGGCGGGCGGTCTCCTCGACCACCGGTGCCACCTCGTGGAGCACGTCGGCCCCGCCGTCCAGCAGGTCGGCGTGGTGCCGGGTGGGGACCACCAGGGTGTGGCCGAGGGCGAGGGGGGCGATGTCGAGGAACGCCACCGCGGTCGGTCCCGAGGCCACCACGAACGCCTCGGCCTCGCCGGCGACGATCTGGCAGAAGATGCAGCCGGGCTCGGACATCAGTAGTCCCCCTCCATCACGTTGACCAGCGGCTCACCGGCCGCGAACCGGGCGAGCTGCTCGCGCACCAGACGGTGGGCGCGCGGCTCCATCGCCGAGGAGGCACCGCCGACATGAGGCGAGACGAGCAGGTTGGGACAGTCCCACAGCGGGTGGTCCTCGGGCAGCGGCTCGGGGTCGGTCACGTCGAGGGCGGCGCTGATCCGGCCGGTCCGGAGGGCGTCGACCAGGGCGTCGGTGTCGACCACGCCACCACGGGCGACGTTGACCAGCAGCGCGCCGTCGCGCATCCGGGCCAGGAAGCCGGTGTCGACCAGGCCCCGGGTGGCGTCGGTCAGCGGCACGATCAGCACCACCACGTCGGCCTCGGGCAGCAGGCCGGGGAGCTCCGCGAAGCCGTGCACCCCCTCACGGGCGGTGCGGGCCACCCGGACCACGTCGACCTCGAAGCCGTCGAGCCTGCGCTCGAGGGCCTCGCCGATCGCGCCGTACCCCACGATGAGGACGGTGCTGTCGGCGAGCGCCGGCCGGGTGCCGTGCGCCCAGGTGTGGGCGTCCTGCGCCCGGACGAACCCGGGCACACCGCGCAGCGAGGCGAGCATCAGCGTCATCGCGAGCTCGGCGGTCGAGGCGTCGTGGATGCCACGGCCGTTGCACAGGGTGACCCCCGCGGGCACGTGCGGGCGGACGTGCTCGACCCCGGCGGTCATCGTCTGCACCACCCGCAGCGAGGACATCCGCGGGATCAGCGCGCTGTCGGCCTCGGAGAAGCGGTACGGCGGCACGTAGAACGCCACCTCGTCGACCGAGGCGGGCACGTCGCCGTCGGAGGGCACCACCACCTCGTAGCGCAGCCCGGAGGGCG
Organism: uncultured Actinomycetota bacterium; assembly: GCA_963698315.1. GTDB lineage: Bacteria > Actinomycetota > Actinomycetes > Propionibacteriales > Nocardioidaceae > Nocardioides_B. The sequence goes on along the minus strand of CAVOQH010000006.1, from coordinate 188,759 downwards.
GCGAGCCGAGGAGCTCGGGGTCGAAGGGCAGCCAGACGAGGGGGTCGCTCACGCGGCCGAGACTAGCCGGGGGTCTCGACAGGCTCGACCACCCGAGGCACAGGCTCGACCACCCGAGGACCCCGCCCGCTGCGCCCGAGTTCACCTGACCGTCACACGACGTTGACGACCCGGAAGCACCCGCGCCCTAGCGTCAGGGCATCGCACGGCGACCCCCACGGCAGCCCAGGGAGGCACGATGACGCTCACGCAGCAGATCATGACGGCGACCCGTCGCGCCGCCCGCTGGCACGTCCACAGCCAGGAGGTCGCGCGTCGCAACGCCATGGTGGCCAGCACGGCTCTCACGCAGCGCCGGATCGAGCGGCTCGAGGTCGAGGAGTTCCTCGCCCTCCACCAGCGGCAGCACGACGCCCGCCGACGGGTCCCGCTGCAGCACCGTTCCGCCTAGCGGCGACCCGGCCCGCTGCGCGGGCCCTGGGGGTGTGGGGCAGACTCTCGGCCATGGCCGAGACCGCCCCGCACCCCGGGCCCGACCCGGACGACGCGCCCCAGCCACCCGGCCGTTCGCTGCGTTTCTACGACGTCACCAGCGCCGACGGCACCCGGCTGCGCGCCTGGACCAACGACGCCGAGGGACCGACCGTCCTGCTCTGCAACGGCCTCGGCACCAACGCCTACGCCTGGCCCGCCCTGCTCGACCGGGACTGCGGCGTCCGGGTGCTGTCGTGGAACCACCGGGGCGTCGGCGGGTCCGACCGGCCCGCCGACCCGACCCGGATCGGCGTCGACGCCTTCGTGCAGGACGCGCTGGCCGTGCTCGACGACGCCGGCGTCGACCGCTGCGCCGTCGCGGGATGGTCGATCGGGGTCAACACCGCCTTCGAGCTGGCCACGCTGCACCCCGGGCGGGTGACCGGCCTGTTCGCCGTGGCCGGGGTGCCCGGTGGCACCTTCTCCTCCATGGGCGCGCCGCTGATGCTGCCCCGCCCGGTGCGCCGGCCGATCGCGCTCGGCGTCGCCACCGTGCTCGGTCGCCTCGGGCGGGCGGTCACGCCGGTCACCTCCCGGCTCCCGGTGGGGCCGCTGACCGCCGGGCTGCTCACCCACAGCGGCTTCATGCTGCCCGTGCCCGACACCGCCGACGTGCGCCGCGCGGTCAAGGAGTTCCTGACCACCCCGGTCGACTGGTACATGCACCTCGCCCACGCCGCCGCCGAGCACCCGCGGGTGTCGCTGCGCGGGATCCGGGTGCCGACCACGTTCGTGGCCGGGAAGTACGACGTGCTCGCCTCCGCCCACGACATGCACACCGCCGCGGAGCGGATCCCCGACGCGGCCTACGTCCTGCTGGCCGGCTCGCACTTCCTCCAGCTCGAGCACCCCGAGACCGTGCACGAGCAGCTGCTCGCCCTGGTCAGCCGGACCGCTACCTGAGCCTGGATACCGTGGTCGGGGTGAGAGCCGCCCTCGCCGTTGCCCTGTCGTCGCTGCTGCTGGTGCTCGCCGCCGCCTGCGGGCAGCCCGAGGGCGACCCCGACGGCCTCGGCACCCAGGACCCCGGGCCGCAGCCGACCACGCAGACCGGGCAGCCCACGTCGCCCGACGAGGAGCCGGCCCCCGCCGAGTCGGGTCCCGAGGGTCCGGGCCGCCCGCGCGTGGTCGGCACCGTCGCCCGCGGCCTCGCCACCCCGTGGGGGATCACGTTCCTGCCCGACGGCACCGCCCTGGTCGGCGAGCGCGACACCACCCGGGTGCTGGCCATCCCCGCCGGCGGTGGCCGGCCCGAGCCCGTCGGCCAGGTCGGCATCGCGGCCCCGCAGGGCGAGGCCGGCCTGCTCGGCCTGGCCGTGTCCCCGACGTACGACGAGGACTCGCTGGTCTACGCCTACGTCAGCACCGCGGAGGACAACCGCGTGGTGCGGATGGAGTACGCCGACGGCCGCCTCGGCGCCCCCGACCCGGTGCTGACCGGCATCCCCAACGGCTTCATCCACGACGGCGGCCGGCTGCTCTTCGCCGAGGACGGCAACCTGTTCGTGTCCACGGGCGAGACCGGCGAGGAGCAGCTCGCCCAGGACCGCGACTCGCTCGCCGGCAAGATCCTCCGGATCACCCCCGACGGCGACCCGGCACCCGGCAACCCGCTGGCGGGGTCGCCGGTGTGGACGATGGGCCACCGCAACGTGCAGGGGCTCGCCTTCGACGACGCCGGCGAGCTGTGGGCCAGCGAGTTCGGCGACAGCACCTGGGACGAGCTCAACCGCATCGACGAGGGCCGCAACTACGGCTGGCCGCTGCACGAGGGCAAGGCGCCGACCGCCGACCGCTACCGCGACCCGTTCGTGCAGTGGCGCACCTCCGAGGCCTCCCCCTCCGGGCTGGCCTTCCACGAGGGCTCGCTGTGGATGGCGTCGCTGCGCGGGCAGCGGCTCTGGCAGGTGCCGGTCACCGACGACGGGGTCGGCCGGCCGCGCGACTGGTTCGTCGGCGACTACGGCCGGATGCGCACCGTGGTGGTGGCCCCCGACGGCAACCTGTGGCTGACCACCTCCAACCGCGACGGCCGCGGCGACCCCGCCCCGCAGGACGACCGGATCCTCGAGGTGGCGATCCGCTAGCGGGGCGGTGGTTTCGAGACGCTCGCAAGCTCGCTCCTCAACCACCGAACCGGTTCAGACCTCGCGGGTGGCTGCCGATACTCCACCCGTGGCGTACAAGGTCAACCCCTACCCGGGCACGAAGGTGCCGACGGGCCGGCAGCGGCACCTGATGAACCGGCTCGGGTGCGGCTACTCGCGCGCCACCTTCAAGGCCATGCGCAAGGCCGGCTCGCCGGAGCAGTGGTTCGAGCGCCAGCTCACGCCGGGCAAGGTCAAGGAGAGCAAGCGGGCCGCGTCCCTGGCCGGCTGGTTCCCCGACCTCCGCCACGCCCCGGCGACCAAGTGGGCCCACCAGACCAGCGAGACCAAGGGCGGCTGGGAGTACGCCGTCGACCTGGCCAACTACTCGATGCTGCGGCGGATCTACTCCGAGCGGCAGGTGCTCGAGTCGATGGTCGACTTCTGGTCCAACCACCTGCACGTGCACGCCAACTCCGACCTCGGCTGGGTGCACCGGGCGTCCTACGACGACCTGATCCGCACGCACGCGCTGGGCCGCTTCGACGAGATGCTGGTCGAGGCCGCGCTGCACCCGGCGATGCTGCTCTACCTCGACAACTGGCGCTCGGTGCGCGGGTTCCCCAACGAGAACCAGGGCCGCGAGCTGCTCGAGCTGCACACCGTCGGCCGGGCCTCGGGCTACACCGAGCAGATGGTGAAGGACTCCGCCAAGATCCTCAGCGGCTTCACCGTCGACGCCTTCAAGACCTGGGACGGCTACTACGACCCGGGGAGGCACACCACCGGCCCGGTCCAGGTGCTCGGGTTCACCGCCGCCAACGGGTCGCCCGACGGCCAGGAGATGACCCGGGACTACCTGCGCTACCTCGCCCGGCACCCCGCGACCGCCCACAACGTCGCGCGCAAGCTGGCGCTGCACTTCGTCGCGGACCAGCCCTCCACCCGGCTGGTCGGCCACCTCGCCCAGGTCTTCCGCGACTCCGGCACCGACATCGCGGCCACCCTGCGCGCGCTGGTGAAGCACCCGGAGTTCGCGAAGTCGAAGGGCCGGCTGGTGCGCACCCCCGTCGAGGACTTCGTGGCCACCTGCCGCGCCCTCGACGTCACCGTGGAGCGGCCGACCGCGCCGGACTCGTTCGCCCGGGTCGCGGTCTGGGTGCCGCAGAGCACGCTCGTGCACCACTGGCCGCGCCCGGACGGCTCGCCGTACGGCAACGCCGCCTGGTCCTCGGCCACCCGGATGCTGAGCTCCTTCCGGATGCACTGGAACCTCACCGCCGGCTGGTGGCCCACCAAGGACGTCCGCTTCCACCGGCCGAAGTGGTGGCTGCCGGAGAAGCAGGTCCGGCTCGACGCCTACGTCGACCACCTCTGCCGGATGATCCTGGGCCGGCCGTCGAACAAGCGCATCCTGAAGGCCGCCTGCGTGGCGGTCGGCTACGGCCCCGGCGAGAAGGTGACGAAGTCCCACCAGCTCAGCGACTGGCTGTTCGTCCGCCTCGTCGGGGTGCTCCTCGACTCCCCCGACCACATGCAGAGATGAGGCGCTCCCGATGACCGCCACCACCCCGGCAGCGAGTGCTGCGAGGAGTTCGACCGGGCCGCCCGGTTCAGCCGCCGCCGGCTGCTGCAGGGCGTGGCCGGCGCGAGCGCGGCCGGCGTCGCGACGTCGGTCTTCGGCGACGCGTTCCGGCAGACCGCCTTCGCCCAGGCCCCGGGCGGCAACGTGCTCGTCGTGCTGAGCCTGCGCGGCGGGATCGACGGCCTCGGCCTGGTCGTCCCGCACGGCGACCCCGGCTACTACGCCGCCCGCCCGACCATCGCGGTCCCCCGCGAGTCGCTGGTCGCCCAGGACGGGTTCTTCGGCCTGCACCCGGCCATGAAGCCGCTGGAGTGGCTGTACGCCGCCGGCGAGCTCGCCGCCGTGCACGCGGTCGGCCTGCCGGTGCCCAACCGCTCGCACTTCTCGGCGATGGAGGAGGTCGAGGACGCCGACCCCGGCTCCGCCACCCGGCAGGGCTGGGTCAACCGGATGATCGGGCTGGGCGGCACCGCCGACCCCACCGAGGCGGTCCACCTGAGCTCGTCGATCCTGCCGACGATGCTGGCCGGCCCCTCGCCCACGCTGGCCGCCGACCGGCTCGACCAGGTCTCGCTCGTGGGCGCGGAGAACCCCGACGCCTGGTCGCGCAAGCGCCGCAAGTCGCTGGACCTGATGTGGTCCGGCGGCGGCGCCCTCGCACCGGCGTACCGCTCCGCCACCGCCACCGTCGACAAGGTCGCCGCGGTCGCGCGCCAGGACTACCAGCCCGCCGTCGCCTACCCGACGGCGTGGCCGGCCACCGACCTCTCCGAGGCGCTGCGCGACACCGCCCAGCTGATCAAGTCCGAGGTCGGCACCGAGGTGGTGTCGATCGACTACGGCTCCTGGGACCTGCACAGCGACTACGGCACCCTCGAGTGGGGCGAGATGCAGAGCCTGATCGGTGCCTTCGCCGCGGTGCTCGACGCGTTCATGCGCGACCTGGGGCCGCTGCGCAGCCGGGTCACCGTGGTGACGATCAGCGAGTTCGGCCGGCGGATCCAGGAGAACGGCAACCGCGGCCTCGACCACGGCTGGGGCAACATGATGCTGCTCGCCGGCGGCGGCGTGCGCGGCGGCCGCTACTACGGCACCTGGCCCGGGCCTGGGCTCGGGCAAGGAGATGGACGCCGACCTGCGCGTCACCACCGACTACCGCAGCGTGCTCGGCGAGATCGTCGCGCGCCGGTTCCCCGACCGCTCCGTCGCCTCGGTCTTCCCGGGCCTCCCCTACGCCCCGCTCGGCATCCTCGGCTGAGCCGTTGTCAGAGCCTGGTGTCGCCATAGCGACACCAGGCTCTGACAGTCAGCTGAGCTTCTCGAGGATCAGCTCGCGGACCCGGCCGGCGTCGGCCTGGCCGCGCATCTCCTTCATCACCGCGCCGATCAGCGCACCGGCCGCAGCGACCTTGCCGTCGCGGATCTTGTCGGCGACGTCGGGGTTGGCGGCGATGGCGTTGTCGACCGCGGCCGAGAGCGCGCCGTCGTCGGAGACGACCTCGAGACCGCGGGCGGCGACGACCTCGTCGGGAGTGCCCTCGCCGGCCAGCACGCCCTCGAAGACCTGGCGGGCGAGCTTGTCGTTGATCCGGCCCTCGTCGACCAGCGCCTGCACCCGGGCCACGTCGGCCGGGGTCACCGGCAGGTCGACCAGGTCGACGCCGCGCTCGTTGGCGCGGCGGGCGAGGTCGGAGAGCCACCACTTGCGCGCGGCCTGCGGCGAGGCTCCGGCGGCGACGGTCTGCTCGACGAGCAGCAGGGCACCGGCCCCGACGGTGTCGCGCATCTCCAGGTCGGAGAAGCCCCAGGCCTCCTGGAGCCGGGCACGGTGCACGCGCGGCGGCTCCGGCAGGGAAGCCCGCAGCTGCTCGACCCAGGCCGCGTCGGGCGCCACCGGCACCAGGTCGGGCTCCGGGAAGTAGCGGTAGTCCTCGGCGTCGGACTTCTCGCGCCCGGACGTGGTGATCCCGGTGTCCTCGTGCCAGTGCCGGGTCTCCTGGGTGATGCGGCCGCCGCCGGCGAGGATCGCCGCCTGGCGTCCGACCTCGTAGCGCACCGACCGCTCCACCGAGCGCAGCGAGTTGACGTTCTTGGTCTCGGTGCGGGTGCCCAAGGGCGAGTCCGGGGTGTCGCGCAGCGACAGGTTCACGTCGCAGCGCAGCGAGCCCTGCTCCATGCGGACGTCGGAGACACCGAGGCCGAGGAGCAGCTCGCGCAGGTGGGCGACGTAGGCCTTGGCCACCAGCGGGGCCTTGTCCCCGGTGCCGGTGATCGGCTTGGTGACGATCTCGATCAGCGGGATGCCGGCGCGGTTGTAGTCGACCAGCGAGTGGTCGGCGCCGTGGATGCGGCCGGTGGCGCCGCCCACGTGCAGCGACTTGCCGGTGTCCTCCTCCATGTGGGCGCGCTCGATCTCGACCCGGAACGTCTCGCCGTCGACCTCCACCTCGGTCCAGCCGTCGAAGGCGATCGGCTCGTCGTACTGCGAGGTCTGGAAGTTCTTCGGCATGTCCGGGTAGAAGTAGTTCTTCCGGGCGAAGCGGCACCACTCGGCGATCGAGCAGTTCAGCGCGAGGCCGATCCGGATCGCCGACTCGACCGCGGTGCCGTTGACGACCGGCATCGCCCCGGGCAGGCCCAGGCAGACCGGGCAGGTCTGGGTGTTGGGCTCGGCGCCGAACTCGGTCGGGCAGCCGCAGAACATCTTCGAGGCGGTGTTGAGCTCGACGTGCACCTCGAGGCCCATCACCGGGTCGTACGTCGCGAGCGCCTCGTCGTACGCCATCAGCGTGTCGGTCATGCGCGTGCTCCGTTCGTGGTCAGCTCGGGCGCCTGGTCGAGCAGCGGACCGCCCCAGCGGTCGGCGAGCAGCGCCTCGAGCGCGGCACCGACCCGGTAGACCCGGTCGTCGGCCATCGCCGGGGCGAGCACCTGGAAGCCGGCCGGGAGGCCGTCCTCGTCGGCGAGCCCGCTCGGCACCGAGATGCCGGGCACACCGGCGAGGTTGGCCGGGATGGTGGCCAGGTCGTTGAGGTACATCGCCAGCGGGTCGTCGAGCTTCTCGCCGAGCTTGAACGCCGTGGTCGGCGCGGTCGGCGAGACCAGCACGTCGGCCTGGGCGAACGCCGCCTCGAAGTCGCGGCTGATCAGCGTGCGGACCTTCTGCGCCTGCCCGTAGTAGGCGTCGTAGTAGCCGCTCGACAGGGCGTAGGTGCCCAGGATGATGCGGCGCTTGACCTCGTCGCCGAAGCCCTGGTCGCGGGTGGCCCGCATGACCTCCTCGGCGCTGGGCGCCTCGACGCCCTCGGGGTAGACCCGCAGGCCGTAGCGCATCGCGTCGAACTTCGCGAGGTTGGACGACGCCTCGGCCGGGAGGATCAGGTAGTAGGTGGCGAGCGCGTGCACGAAGGTCGGGCAGGACACCTCGACCACCTCGGCGCCGGCCTCGACCAGCACCTGCACGGCCTCCTCGAAGCGGGCCTGCACGCCGGGCTGGTAGCCCTCGCCGGACAGCTCCTTGACCACACCGATGCGCACGCCGGACATGTCGCCGCCTGCGCCCTGGCGGGCGGCCTCGACCAGCGGCGGCAGCGGCCGGTCGATCGAGGTCGAGTCGCGCGGGTCGTGGCCGCCGATCAGCTCGTGCAGCAGCGCGGAGTCGAGCACGGTGCGGGTGACCGGGCCGACCTGGTCGAGGGAGTTGGCCAGCGCGACGAGGCCGTAGCGGGAGACCCCGCCGTAGGTCGGCTTCACGCCGACCGTGCCGGTGACCGCGCCCGGCTGCCGGATCGAGCCGCCGGTGTCGGTGCCGAGCGCGAGCGGCGCCTGGAACGACGCGACCGCCGCCGCCGAGCCACCACCGGAGCCGCCGGGGATCCGGTCGAGGTCCCACGGGTTGTGGGTCGGGCCGTAGGCCGAGTGCTCGGTGGAGGAGCCCATCGCGAACTCGTCCATGTTGGTCTTGCCGAGGATCGGCAGGCCGGCGCGACGCAGCGTGTCGACGACGGTGGCGTCGTACGGCGGCACCCAGCCCTCGAGGATCCGCGAGCCGCACGTGGTGGGCAGGCCCTCGGTGGCCAGCACGTCCTTCACCGCGATCGGCACGCCGTCCAGCGTGGAGGCGGGGGTGCCGGCGGCGCGTCGCGCGTCGGCCGCGCGGGCCTGCTCGAGGGCGCCGTCACGGTCGACGTGGAGGAAGGCGTGCACGTCGCCGTCGACCGCGGCGATCCGGTCGAGGTGCGCCTCGGTCAGCTCGACCGAGGAGGTCTCGCCGTTCGCGAGCGCCTCGGCGAGCGCGGCCGCCGTGCTGCGGGTCAGGTCGCTCACTGCTCTTCTCCCAGGATGCGCGGGACCGAGAAGCGCTGCTCCTCGACCTCGGGGGCGCCGGACAGGGCCTGCTCGGCGGTGAGTCCGGGCGTGACGACGTCCTCGCGGAAGACGTTGGTCAGCGGCAGCGCGTGCGACGTGGGCGGGACGTCCCCGGCGGCCACCTCGGAGATCGAGGCGATGCTCTCCAGGATCACCGCCAGCTGCGGTGCGAGGTGGTCGAGCTCGGCGTCGGACAGGTCGATCCGGGCGAGGGTGGCGAGGTGCGCCACGTCGTCCCGGCTGATCGTCTCGTCAGGCTCACTGCGTCGCTCTGGCATGCGCAGCATCCTATGAGGCCGGACCGGCGCGGCCACGACCGGCCGGTCCCGCCCAACCTTTCTCCGCGCCGGCGCATCTGACAGGGTGACCGAACCCAAGGAGACCCGATGCCCTCTTCGTCGCGGAGACCGACCGACGCCGAGTTCACCGAGCTCGTGCACGGTTGCTGGTCCTCCCTCTACCGCACCGCCTACCTGCTGCTGGGCGACCGGGCCGAGGCCGAGGATCTCGTGCAGACCGCGCTCGCCCGCACCTACGCCTCGTGGCACCGGGTGCGGGCCTCGTCCTACGAGAGCTGAGGCCTCAGCCGGCCGGGGGGTGCCAGGGCTTGAGCCAGTCGGTCTCGGGCCAGCCCTCCCGGCCGGCGACCAGCTCGTACATCGTCGCCCCGTCGACCGCCTCCCGCACGATGTCGGCGTGCCCGGCGTGCCGGGCCAGCTCCTCGACCAGGTGCAGCGCCACCCACCGCACCGACCAGTGCGAGACGTCGCGCGGGAACCACGGCGCGTCGTGCGGCACCGGCACCGGCGTCTCGGGATCGGCCTCGGCCAGCGCCTTCAGCGTCAGCTCGGCCTGGGCGTCGAAGCGGGCGAGGAGCTCGGCCAGGGTCTCGTCCTCGCGCATCACGAACTCGTCCTGGTAGTCGGCGACCCGCTCCTCGAAGGGCCGCTCGTCCGGTGGCGGCGGCTCGGGCGCGCTCGTGACGCGGGCGACCCAGCCCCGCGAGACCCCGGTGGCGTGCTTGACCAGCGCGCCGACCGAGAGGCTGCTCGGGGTCGGCGTGGACCGGGCCTGCTCGTCGGTGAGGCCGTAGGAGACGGAGCGGAACGCGTCGAGCTGCTGGGCGACGTAGGCGACGAGGCCGTCGCGCTCGGTGGCGACGGGCGGGACGTGGGCGGGCATCAGCGGTCCTCTCGGTGGGCGTACAGGTCGCGGAGCAGGGCGATCTCCGCCCCGTGGTGGATGACCTCGCGGTTGATGTGCAGGACGAGCTCGATCATCGGGTGGTCGGCCCAGGGGCCCTCGGCCTCCCCGATGGGCCGGGCGAGGTCGTCGTCGCCGAGGGCACGGGCGCCCGCCGTCCAGGCGGCGTAGCCGGCGTCGAGCTGGGCCAGCGCCTCGGCGGCGGTGCCGGCGTAGTCCCAGGTGAGGTAGTCGGCGGGCGGTCCCCCGAAGTGGCTGTGGTTGCGGGCGCCGAAGACGCCGACGACCAGGTGGCCGACCCGCCAGGCGATCGTGGTGACCGGGGCCGGGTCGGGCTCGGGGTAGGCGAAGTCGATGGTGAGGTCGCCGCTGCCGCCCTGGATCGGGGCCGCGCCGGTCCCCCGGGGGTGGACGGTCCAGCAGTCGGCCACCGGCTCCCAGAGGTACTCCTCGTCGGTCAGCCCGTCGAGCCGGGGCCGCAGCTGGTGGGTCCAGTGGAAGTCGAGCTGGTCGACCAGGGTGTCGGTGAGGGTGCTGCGCGTCGTGGTCATGACCTCACGTTCCCAGGAGAAGAGGACAGGTCTTGTCCTCTGTCTCTGGCAGGCTGGACCCCATGGCGGAGACCACGGCCCGGGTGCTGCAGCTGCTCGGCCTGCTCCAGTCCCGGCCGGTGTGGACCGGCCCCGAGCTCGCCGACCGGCTCGGGGTGACCGTGCGCAGCGTGCGCCGGGACGTCGAGCGGCTGCGCGACCTCGGCTACCCCGTGCTGGCCAGCAAGGGCGTCGGCGGCGGCTACCAGCTCGGCGCCGGCCGGTCGCTGCCGCCCCTGCTGCTCGACTCCGAGGAGGCGGTGGCGGTCGCGGTCTGCCTGCGGCTCGCCGCGGGCGGGACGGTCGCCGGGGTGGGCGAGGCGGCGCTGCGGACCCTGACCAAGCTCGACCAGGTGCTCCCCGGACGACTCCGGGCGCAGGTGGCCGCGCTCCAGGAGGCCACCGTCACCCTCGACGGCCGCACCGACGCCGTCGACCCCGAGGTGCTGATGACGCTCGCCCGGGCCAGCCGCGACCTGCACCGGGTCCGGTTCGGCTACGTCGCGCGGGGCGGCGAGGTGACGGCGCGCACCGCCGAGCCCTACCGCCTCGTCGCCACCGGCCGCCGCTGGTACGTCCTGGCCTACGACCTCGACCGCGACGACTGGCGCACCTTCCGGCTCGACCGGATGACCGGCGTGGTCGCCACCACCTGGGTCTTCCGCCCCCGGGAGGCGCCCGACGCCCGGGAGTTCGTCGCGCGGTCGGTCAACCAGTCGCCGTACCGTCACGTCGCCCGGGTCCGCTACGCCGCCTCGGCCGACGAGGTCTCGCGGCACGTGACCCCCACGTCGGCGTCCGTGGAGCCGATCGACGACCACAGCTGCCTGCTGGTCGCCGGCGCCGACCACCTCGACCACCTCGCCGTGCACCTGGTCGGGATCGGCATCGACTGCGAGGTGCTCGAGCCCCCCGAGCTGGTGACGGCGATGCGCGACCTCGCCGGCCGGCTGGCCCGGGCGGTGGGCGACTGAGCCGCACAACCCCCCGGGCTCGCCATTGACCATGGCCGCGGCGCGGGCGTTCAGTCGAGGGTGCGGGGGATCCCCGGCTACCAGTCGCAGGAGGACTGCATGACTGACTCAAGCACCGCCCCAGGACCCGAGCTCAACGCCTCGTTCCACGGCGAGACCATCCGTCCCGAGGATCCCGGCTACGACGCCGCCCGCGCGATCTACAACGGCAGCATCGACCGCCGGCCCGCCCTGGTCGTGCGGCCGCACGGAGCCGCCGATGTCATCGACGCCATCGCCTACGCCCGGGACGCCGGACTGCCGCTGTCGGTGCGGTGCGGCGGCCACGGGGTGGCCGGGACCGCGGTCTGCGAGGGTGGCGTCCTCATCGACCTGGCCGCCCTGAAGGGGGTCCACGCCGAGCCCGACCGCGGCGTGGCGATCGCCCAGGGTGGCGCGCTGTGGGGCGAGTACGACCGCGAGACCGCGCTGGTCGGGATGGCCACCCCGGGCGGCCGCGTCACCACCACCGGTGTCGGGGGCTTCACCCTCGGCGGCGGGTACGGCTGGCTCTCCCCCGTGCACGGCCTCACCTGCGACAACCTGGTCGCCGCCGACATGGTCACCGCCGACGGACGCTTCGTGCACGTGTCGGAGGACGAGCACCCCGAGCTGCTGTGGGGCCTGCGCGGCGCCGGCGCGAACTTCGGTGTCGTCACCGCCTACGAGCTCCGGCTGCACCCGATCGAGCCCGAGCTGCTCGCCGGGATGCTGATCGTCCCCAACGACGACGGCGCCGCCGACGTCGTCCGCGGCTACCGCGCGGTGGTGGAGAGCGCCGACGAGCGGCTGGTCACCGCGCTGGCGACCATCCTGGCGCCGCCGGAGGAGTTCGTGCCGCCCGAGATGGTCGGCAAGCCCGTGCTCGGCATGATCGCCTGCTGGGTGGGCGACCCCGCGGAGGGCGCCGAGGCGATGCAGCCGCTGCGCGACCTCGTGGCCGGCGGGATGGACCTCGTGCAGCCGATGCCCTACACGGCGTTCCAGGCGATGATCGACGGCTTCGCCCCGCGCGGCTGGCTCAACTACCACCGCGGCCAGCACCTCCGGGCGCTGACCGACGAGGTGGTGGACCCGTTCCTCGCCGCCGGCCGGGACATCGGCTCGCCGATGACCCAGGGCATCGTGTTCCGCCACGCCGGCGCGGTCAGCCGTGTCCCGGAGGACGCCACGGCCGCGAGCAACCGGAGCGCGCCCTACATGGCGCACCCGATCGCCTGCTGGGCGACGCCGGAGGAGACCGCCCACGAGATGGACTGGGTGGCGGCGTTCTCCCGCGCCTTCGAGCCCGCGATGTCCGGCGGCACCTACCTCAACTTCGAGCCGGGCACGACCGCCGCCGACCTGCGGGCGGGGTACGGCGAGGAGAAGCTGCGCCGGCTGGTCGCGCTCAAGGACGAGTGGGACCCCGGCAACGTGTTCCGGTCCAACCACAACATCGCGCCGACCGGCTGGCAGCACCCGGTGATGCCGGGCCAGCGCGGCGAGCCGGCGATGGAGGGAGCCGACACGCCCCAGACGACGGGCTGAGACGACGGGCTGAGACGACGGGGGTCAGGCCTCGCCGATCTGGGCGACCTCGCGGGCGGCGTCCGGGCCGTCCGCGAGGAGCGTCCGGAAGCCGTCCTCGTCGAGCACCGGCACCTCCAGCGACACGGCCTTGTCGTACTTCGAGCCCGGCGCGTCTCCGACGACCACGAAGTGGGTCTTCTTCGACACCGACGAGGCGGCCTTGCCGCCGCGGGCGATGATCGCCTCCTTGGCCTGGTCGCGGCTGAACTCCTCGAGCGACCCGGTGACCACGATGCTCATCCCCTCGAGGGTGCGCGGGACGGACTCGTCGCGCTCGTCCTCCATGGTGACGCCGGCGCGCGCCCACTTGTCGACGATCGCGTTGTGCCAGTCGCTCTCGGGACCGTCGAACCACTGCCGGACCGACTCGGCGATGGTCATGCCGACGCCCTCGGTCTCGGCGAGCTGGTCGAGGTCGGCCTCGCGGATCGCCTGCATCGAGCCGAACCGGGTGGCCAGCGCCCGCGCGGCAGTGGGGCCGACGTGCCGGATCGACAGGCCGACGACGGCCCGCCACAGCGGCCGGTCCTTGGCGCTGGCGAGGTTGTCGAGGAGGCGCTGGCCGTTGGCGCTCAGCACCGGCTGATCGCCCTCGTCCTTCTTCGGCGCGCGGGTGAACAGCGGGGCCTGCTTGAGCTTGTCCTCGGTGAGGTCGAAGACGTCGCCCTCGTCGACGATCGCGCCCGCTTCGAGCAGGGCGTGGGCGGCCTCCGAGCCGAGCCCCTCGATGTCGAAGGCGCCGCGGCTCGCGACGTGGAAGACCCGGTCGAGGAGCTGGGCCGGGCAGGTGCGGTGGTTGGGGCAGCGGAGGTCCTTGTCGCCCTCCTTCTGCTGCACGAGCTCGGTGCCGCAGGACGGGCAGACCGTCGGCATCACCCACGCGGCGAGACCCTCGGGTCGCAGGCCGAGCACCGGGCCGACGATCTCGGGGATCACGTCACCGGCCTTGCGCAGGATGACGGTGTCACCGGGGCGGACGTCCTTGCGCTTGACCTCGTGGGCGTTGTGCAGCGTGGCGCGCTCGACGGTGGACCCGGCCACCCGGGTCGGCTCCATCACCCCGAACGGGGTGACCCGGCCGGTGCGCCCGGTGTTGACCTCGATGGAGAGCAGCCTGGCGTTGACCTCCTCGGGTGGGTACTTGTAGGCGATCGCCCACCGCGGCGCGCGGGACGTGGAGCCGAGCCGGCGCTGCAGCGTGACGTCGTCGACCTTGATCACGACACCGTCGATCTCGTGCTCGACGTCGTGGCGGTGGTCGCCGTAGAAGGCGATGAGCTCCTCCACCGCGGCGAGGTCGGGCAGCACCGTGGCCCGGTCGCTCGTGGGCAGGCCCCACGCCGCGAGCGCTTCGTAGGACTGGGACTGCGACGTCGGGGTGAAGCCGTCGCGGGCGCCGAGCCCGTGGCAGACCATCGCGAGGTCGCGCGAGGCGGTCACCCGGGGGTCCTTCTGCCGCAGGGAGCCGGCCGCGGCGTTGCGCGGGTTGGCGAACATCGGCTTGCCGGCGTCCTTCATCGACTCGTTGAGCCGCTCGAAGGCCTCCACCGGGAGGAACACCTCGCCGCGCACCTCGACGCGGGCGGGCACGGGGTAGGCGTCGGTGCCGGTCAGCCGGTCGGGGACGTTGTCGATGGTGCGGACGTTGGGCGTGACGTCCTCGCCGGTGCGCCCGTCGCCCCGGGTGGCCGCGCGGACCAGCCGGCCCTCCTCGTAGAGCAGGTTGATCGCGAGACCGTCCACCTTGAGCTCGCAGAGCATCGCGGGGCGCTCGACGCCGTCACGGGCCAGCCGCGCCAGCCAGGTCTCGAGCTCCTCGAAGGTGAACGCGTTGTCGAGGCTCATCATCGGCTCGAGGTGGTCGACGGCCGTGAACTCCGTGGACACCGCCCCGCCGACCTTCTGGGTGGGCGAGTCGGGGGTGCGCAGCTCGGGGAACCGCTCCTCGAGCTCCTCGAGCCGGCGCATCCGCTGGTCGAAGTCGGCGTCGGAGAGCGTCGGGTCGTCGAGGACGTAGTAGCGCCAGCGCGCGTCCTCGACCTGCTCGGCCAGCTCCCGGTGCTCCTCCCGGGCCTCGGGGGTCGCCTCCTCCACCTCGGCGACGGCGGTCTCGTGGGTGTCGGTCATGGGGCCTATCTTGCCGTGCCGCACCGACATCCGGCCGCGGCGTACGCCGGTCCCATCCGGGCGTGCCCGGGCGGCGAACCACCGGCGCCACCCACCTGCTTGAAAGGATGACTCCATGAGCACCGCGTCCGGCCCGTCGCTGTCCCGCCGCGAGCCCGACGGGGCGCCGCGCGCCCTCGTGCTGATGCTGCACGGCGGCAAGGCCGACGGGCTCACCCCGGTCGACGACCGCAGCGCCTCCTGGCGCCGGTCGAGCTGGATGATGACGCACATCGCCGGCCGGCTCACCCGCGCCGACGTCGCGGTCTGGCTGCTGCGCTACTCGGTGCGCGGCTGGAACGAGCGGACCGCCGTCACGCCGTCGCCGGTGCCCGACGCCCGCTGGGCGCTGGAGGAGGTACGCCGCACGCACGGCGACCTGCCCGTGGTGCTGCTCGGGCACTCGATGGGCGGGCGCACCGCCGTCGCGGTGGCCGACGACCCGCACGTGACCGGCGTGGTCGCCCTGGCCCCGTGGCTGCCGCCGACCGAGCCCAACGACGGCCCTGGCCGGTCGGCACCTCGCCGCCGCGCACGGTCGCTGCGGACAAGATCACCTCGGCCCGGCAGACCCGCGAGTTCGTCCGCCGCGCGCAGGGCGTGGCCGCCTCGGCGGAGTTCCACGACATGGGCCGGGTGGGCCACTACATGTTCCGCAACATCCCGGCGTGGAACGCGTTCGCGGTCGACCGCAGCCTCGCCTTCGCGGGCGTGGGCGCGCGCACCCCGGAGTAGTCCGGGCAGGCCCGTCCAGACCGGTCCGGAATATCGGCAGACGACTGTCGGTTGCCTCGTCTAGCATCACGATGAAACGAAACGGTTTCGTTTCATCGCAGACCAGGACGACGGAGGACGGCATGGTGCCCGACGGCGCACGACCCCGGGTCGAGGGCGACCGCGAGAGCGAGATCCTCGACGCCACCCTCGAGCTGCTGCTCGACGCCGGCTACGACCGACTCACCATGGACGCCGTCGCCGCCCGGGCCCGGGCCAGCAAGGCCACGCTCTACCGGCGCTGGTCGACCAAGGCCAGCCTCGTCGTCGACGCCCTGTCCCGCTCCAAGCACGCCCCCGAGCTGCAGGACCCCGACACCGGGTCGCTGCGGGGGGACCTCCTCGCCCAGGCCTGCGGGCCGGGCGGGTTCTCGGAGAAGAAGGCCACCCGGGTGCTCGCGGCCGTGATGACCGCCCTGCACACCGACGACGAGTTCGCCGAGGAGTTCCGGGAGCGGATCCTGGCCCCCAAGGTCGAGCTCAGCACGCGCATCTACGCCCGCGCCCAGGCGCGCGGCGAGATCCGCCCCGACGTCGACCTCGGCGTCCTGACCCCCGCCCTGGCCGGGATCCTGCTGCACCGGGTCTTCCTGCTGGGTCTCCCCCTGGACGACAAGACCATCGAGACCGTCGTCGACCAGATCATCCTCCCCGCCGCCACCGGGCGGCCCTACTCCTCCACCCCCGAAGGATCCTCATGACCGACCCCACCGGCACGGCCACCGCAGCGAGTCCCGCGGCGGCACCGACGACGTCCGGCCACCGTCACCTCGGCTGGGCGCTCGTGCTCATCTCGGTGGCCCAGCTGATGGTGGTGCTCGACAGCACCATCGCCAACATCGCGCTGCCCTACATCAAGACCGACCTGGGCTTCTCCGTCGCCAACCTGTCCTGGGTGGTGACCGGCTACGCCCTGGTGTTCGGCGGGTTCCTGCTGCTCGGCGGCCGCCTCGGTGACCTCTACGGCCGCCGCCGGATCTTCATGCTCGGTGTGGTGATCTTCGCGGTCGCCTCGCTGATCGGCGGGTTCGCCCAGAGCGAGGCGATGCTGCTGGCCTCCCGCGGCCTGCAGGGCCTCGGCGCCGCGATCGCCTCCCCCACCGCCCTGGCGCTGATCACCACGACCTTCCCGGCCGGCCCCCAGCGCAACCGCGCGTTCGCCGTCTACGCCGCGATGTCCGGGGCCGGCGCGGCCGTCGGCCTGATCCTCGGCGGCTGGCTCACCGGGCTCGACTTCACCCTGCTCGGCATCGACGTCTCCGGGTGGCGGCTGACGTTCCTCATCAACGTCCCGATCGGCCTGGCCGCGGCCCTCGCCGCGCCGTACCTCCTCGCCGAGAGCGACCGGCACGCGGGCGAGCTGGACCTGCCCGGCGCGCTGACCGGCACCGCCGGCCTCATCGGGATCGTCTACGGCCTCACCCGCGCCGGCAACCCCGACCACGGCTGGAGCGACCCGCTGGCGCATCGCCTCGCTGGCCGTCGGCGCCACCCTGCTCGCGCTGTTCGTCCTGATCGAGCGCCGGGTCGCGCACCCGCTGCTGCCCTTCCGGATCCTCGCCAACCGCAACCGCGCCACCAGCTTCGCGATCATGATGCTGGTCCCGGCGGCGATGTTCGCGATGTTCTACTTCCTGAGCCTCTTCGTGCAGGACGTGATGGGCTACTCCCCGCTGAAGACCGGCTTCGCGTTCCTGCCGTTCAGCGCCGGCATCGTGGTCGCCGCGACGGTGGCGTCCAAGCTGATGGCGCGGGTCGACCCGCGCTGGCTGGCCGGGCTGGGCACGGCGCTCGCCGGGTCCGCGCTGTTCGGCTTCTCGCGGCTGCCCTACGACGAGACCCTGCCGGGCCTCGGCGTGCACGCCGACTACGTCACCGACCTGCTGCCGTTCATCGTGATGATGTCGCTGGGCATGGGCCTGACCTTCGTGCCGATGACACTGACCGCCGTGCACGGCGTCGGCACACGCGACTCCGGCGTCGCGTCCGGGGTGCTCAACACCATGCAGCAGGTCGGCGGCGCGCTCGGGCTGGCGATCCTCTCGACCGTGGCCGTGCACTTCAGCACCGAGAAGGGCGAGTCGCTCGCGGCCTCGCTCCAGGCCGCGGCCGGGTCCGGCCCCGCGCCGAGCGCCGCGCAGGTGGAGCAGATGCAGACGCTGGTCGGCCAGGTCGCCTTCACCGAGGGCGCCACCAACGCCTTCCTCACCGGCGCCGGCATGATCTGGCTCGCGACGCTGATCGCGCTGGTGTTCCTCAACGTCAAGCACGAGGAGCTCGCCACCGAGGAGCTCGACGAGCCCGTGCTCGTGCACTGACACGTCAGGACAGGTGCGACGCCACCGCCCGGGTCTGCCGCACGGCAGCCCGGGCGTACGTCGTCGTGGCGCCGGCCAGGCCGCACGACGGGGTCACCACCAGCGACCCGCCGACGGCGGCCGGGTCGAAGCCGAGCATGTCGAGGAAGCGCAGCACCCGCTCGGTGAGCTGCTTGTCGGTGGGCGTGGTCTCCGGGTCGGCCGACGGCACCACGCCGAGCAGCACGGGGGCTCCCCGCTCGAGCAGGGTGGCGACGTCGTCGTAGGCCGACGCGGCGAGCACACCGAGGTCGACCGAGACGCCCTGGGCGCCGGCGCCGACCAGCAGCCCGACGGGGACGTCGGCCGCGCAGCAGTGCGCGAGCGGCACTCCCCCGGCCTCGACGACCGCCGCGAACACCTCCTCCAGCAGCGCGGAGGCCTGCGGCGGGTCGACCGAGCGGTGCCGGTGCAGCCCCGAGGCGGTGGGCACCTGGCCCGCGAGCACGGACGGGAGGGCGGGCTCGTCGACCTGCACGAGCAGCTCGGCCCCGGGCACCCGGCGGCGGACGTCGGCGACGTGGGTGCGCAGACCCTCGGCCAGCGCCTGCGCCAGCTCGCGGCGCGCGCCACGGTCGGACAGCACCCGGTCGCCGCGCGGCTTCTCGACGGTCGCGGCCAGCGTCCAGGGGCCGGCGACCTGGATCTTCAGCCGGCCCTCGAAGCCCTGCGTGTGCTCCTCGAGCGCGTCGAGGTCCTGGGCGAGCAGCGACCGCGCGCGGCGGTGGTCCACCCCGGGCGACCCGCCGCTGCCGGTGAGCCGCCAGCCCGCGGGCTGCAGGTCGGCGTCGAGCCCGGCCAGCACGGCGAGCGCGCGGCCGGTCATCGTCGCCTGGGCCCCGCGGCCGGGGACCTCGGGCAGGTGCGGGAGGTCGGGGAGCTCGCCGAGGACGAGGCGCAGGGCCTCGTCGTACGACGTGCCGGGCATCGACCCGACCCCGGAGGCGACCGTCATCAGGCGCCACGCCCGGCGAGCGCGGCGGACCGTGCGGTGGCGCTGATCGTGCACGAGCCGACGACGCGCGACCCGTCGTAGACCACGGCGGCCTGGCCGGGGGCGATGCCCTGCGCGCTGTCGAGCAGCTCGATGGTGACCTCGGCGGCGCCGGACGCGGGGTCGGCCTCGACCCGCACCACGGCCCGGTGCTCGTCGCCGTGGGCGCGCAGCTGCACGGTGCCGACGAGCTCGCCCTGGATCGGGGTGCCGCACCAGCGCGGCCGGATGCCGCTGATCCGGTCGACGGTGAGCTCGTCGCGCGGTCCCACCGTGACGGTGCCGCTGACCGGCTCGATGTCCAGCACGTAGCGCGGCTTGCCGTCCTCGGCGGGGCGGCCGATCCGCAGGCCCTTGCGCTGTCCGATGGTGAAGCCGAAGGCGCCGCCGTGTGTGCCGAGCACCTCGCCGGTGGCGTGGTCGACGATCTCCCCGGTGCCGGCCCCGAGCTTGTCGGCCAGCCAGCCGCCGGTGTCACCGTCGCTGATGAAGCAGATGTCGTGGCTGTCGGGCTTCTGCGCCACCGACAGGCCCCGCCGCTCGGCCTCGGCCCGCACCTGCGCCTTCGGCGTGCCGCCGAGCGGGAACAGCGAGTGCCGCAGCTGCTCCTGGGTGAGGACGCCGAGCACGTAGGACTGGTCCTTGCCCATGTCCTCCGCCCGGTGCAGCTCGACGAGTCCGTCCGTCCCGGTCTCGAGGCGCGCGTAGTGACCGGTCGCGACGGCGTCGAAACCGAGCGCCAGACCCCG
Source organism: uncultured Actinomycetota bacterium (assembly GCA_963698315.1). Taxonomy (GTDB): domain Bacteria; phylum Actinomycetota; class Actinomycetes; order Propionibacteriales; family Nocardioidaceae; genus Nocardioides_B. Next base: position 168,767 of record CAVOQH010000006.1, on the reverse strand, counting down.
CTCGAGGACGGCGGCGAACTTGATCTTCTCGTTGCAGCGCAGGCAGGGGTTGGGAGTGCGGCCGGCGGTGTACTCGGCCATGAAGTCCTCGACCACGTCCTCGTGGAAGCGGTCGCTCAGGTCCCAGACGTAGAAGGGGATGCCGATCACGTCGGCGGCGCGGCGCGCGTCGTTCGAGTCCTCGATCGTGCAGCAGCCGCGCGCCCCGGTGCGGTACGACTTCGGGTTGCGCGAGAGGGCGAGGTGGATGCCGGTGACGTCGTGGCCGGCCTCGGCCGCCCGGGCCGCGGCCACGGCCGAGTCGACGCCGCCGGACATGGCAGCAAGGACCTTCACCGGGTCAGCCCGCGGCTTTCCTGGACGCGCCGCCGATGCCGGAGACGGCGCCGGCCGCGCGGGCCCGCTCCACGACCGGACCGATGGCCTCGACGAGCGCGTCGACGTCGGCCTGGGTGGAGGTGTGGCCCAGCGAGAAGCGCAGGGACGACCGGGCCTGCTCGTCGTCGCGGCCCATCGCCAGCAGCACGTGGGAGGGCTGCGGCACGCCGGCGGAGCAGGCCGAGCCGGTCGAGCAGGCGATGCCGCGCGCGTCGAGCAGCATCAGCAGCGAGTCACCCTCGCAGCCGGGGAAGGTCAGGTGGGCGTTGCCGGGCAGCCGGTGGTCGGGCGAGCAGTCGGGGTCGCCGTTGACCGCGGCGTCGGGGACCTGCTCGACCACCCGGGCCACCAGGTCGTTGCGCAGCCCGCAGACCCGCTCGGCGTGCTCGGCCTGCTGCTTCACCGCGATCTCGACGGCCGCGGCGAAGCCGGCGATCGCGGGGGCGTCGATGGTGCCCGAGCGCACGTCGCGCTCCTGGCCCCCGCCGTGCAGCTGCGCGGTCAGCTCCAGCTCGCGCCGTACGACGAGAGCGCCGACGCCGTAGGGGCCGCCGACCTTGTGCGCGGTCAGGGTGAGCAGGTCCACGTCGCTGGCCGCGAAGTCGACCGGCACCTGCCCGACCGCCTGCACCGCGTCGGTGTGCACCGGGATGTCGTGCGCGTGCGCGATCTCGACGACGGCCTGCACGGGCTGGACGGTGCCGACCTCGTTGTTGGCCCACATCACCGAGACCAGGGCCACCGAGCCGGGGTCGCGCTCGACGGAGGCGCGCAGCGCGTCGACGTCGAGGCGGCCGAGATGGTCGACCGGGAGCAGCTCGACCTCGGCGCCCTCGTGCTCGGCGAGCCAGTGCAGCGGGTCGAGCACGGCGTGGTGCTCGACGGCGGTGGACAGGATCCTGGTGCGACGCGGGTCGGCGTCACGGCGGGACCAGAAGAGGCCCTTCACCGCGAGGTTGTCGGACTCGGTGCCGCCGGAGGTGAACACGACCTCGCCGGGGCGGGCGTTGAGCGAGGCGGCGATGCGCTCCCGGGACTCCTCGACCACCCGGCGGGCGGACCGGCCGGCCGCGTGCAGCGACGACGGGTTGCCGATCCGGGTGAGCTGCTGCGTCATCGCCGCGACGGCCTCGGCGTAGATCGGGGTCGAGGCGGCGTGGTCGAGGTAGACGGGCTCGGAGACAGGTGCGTTCATCGCGCCTACCAGGGTACGTCGTGCCCGCTCCGCAGCAGGTAGCAGACCGAGGGGAGGTCGGGGCCGCACTCGACCGGGTGGTCGTACGCCGTGAGGTAGCGCATGCCCAGCCGCTCCATGACCGCCCTCGAACGGACGTTCCCGACCACGGTGAACGAGACGACCTCGTCGCGGCCGAGGTCCTCGAACGCGAAGCGGACGCACTCCCGGGCGGCCTCCGTGGCGTAGCCCCGGCCCCAGGCGGACCGGCGCAGCCGCCAGCCGACCTCGACCACCGGCTGCTCGCGCGCGTCCATCCAGGCCACGTGGAACCGGGGCACCGACAGGCCGGTGAAGCCGACGAGCTCGCCGCCCGCCTCGACCGCCCACAGCCCGAACCCGTGGTCGGCGAACCCCTGCTCGACCCGGTCGACGAACGCGTCCGACTCGGCCCGGGTCAGCCGGGACGGGAAGTGCTCCATCACCGCGGGGTCGGCGTTCATCTCCGCGAAGGGCTCCCGGTCCTCCTCGCGCCAGCGGCGCAGCAGCAGCCGGTCGGTGCGCAGCTCCGGTCCCGTCACCGGACGTCGCCGTCGACGTAGACCCAGCGTCCGCCGCGACGCTCGAACCGGCTGGTCTCGTGCAACGTCTCCTCGCCGCGCGGCCCGCGGAACCGGGCGACGAACTCCACGACGCCGCTGTCGTCGCCGGGTCCCCCGTCGACGGTGCGCAGCACGTCCAGCCCGAGCCAGGACGTGCCGGGGTCGGGGGCGACGTCGTCGGGCCGGGTGCGCGGGTGCCAGGTGCGGAAGACGTGGTCGCTGCGGCCGAGCACGTAGGCGGCGTAGCGCGACCGCATCAGCGCCTCCGCCGTCGCGGCAGGCTCCCCGTCGTGCAGCGGCCCGCAGCAGGCGGCGTACGCCCTGCCGGTGCCGCACGGGCAGGCCGAGATCGCGGCGGGGAAGGTCATGCGGGCGAGTCTGGCAGGCGCGTCGAGGAGTTGCGGATCACCGGCCGGTGGCGAAGCCTTTCGCCCATGAGGATCGGCACCTGGAACCTGGAGAACCTGTTCCGCCCCGCTGACGGGTCGGACACCCCGACCGACACGGCCGCCTACGAGGCGAAGCTCGCGTCGCTGGCCCGGGTGATCGACGGGCTCGCGCTCGACGTGCTGGCCGTGCAGGAGGTCGGCTCGGCCGGGGCCCTCGACGACCTGGTGGACCGGCTGGCCGGCACCTGGCACCCCGCCCTGGCCGCGCCCGACGGCCGCGGCATCCGGGTCGGCGTGCTGTCCCGGACACCGGCCATCGAGCTGGAGCAGGTCGACCGGTTCCCCGACCTCGTCGCTCCCGTGCAGGTGGACGACGACGGCAGCACCCTCGACGCGCTCGGCCGCCCCGCGCTGCGAGCCCGGGTGCAGGTCGACGGGCTCGACGTCGACGTGGTGTCGGTGCACCTGAAGTCGAAGCTGCTGTCGTTCCCCGGCGGCCGGTTCAGCCCGCGCGACGAGGACGAGCGCGCCCGGTACGCCGTCTACGCGCTGCACCGGCGCGCCGCCGAGGCGGCGGGTGTCCGCGTCTACGCGACGGCGCTGATGGCCGACGAGGGTCGCGAGCGGATCGTCGTCGTCGCGGGCGACCTGAACGACGAGCCGACGGCGGCGACGACGCAGATCCTGCTCGGACCGCCCGGCTCCGAGCTGGGCACGACGGGCTTCGACCGTCCCGACCGCGGGGACGGGTCGCGGCTGTGGAACCTGGAGTCGCTCATCCCGGCCGAGGAGCGCTACTCCCGCATCTACCGCGGTCGCCGCGAGCTGATCGACCACCTGCTGGTCAGCCGGGCCGCCGTCACGCGGGTCACCGCGGTGGCGACCGGCGGGCCGGTCCCCGACTCGGTGACCGACAACCCGCTGGCCCGCACCGACGAGCCGGCCTCCGACCACCGGTGCGTCGTGGCGACGATCGCGACCTAGGCCTGGTCGTCGAGGCTCAGCACGGCGAGCAGCGCGCGGTGGTCGGTGCCCTCGACGTCGAAGGCCCGGGTCTCCAGCGGTCGGAGGCCGTCGTTGACCAGCACGTGGTCGAGCGCGAGCAGCGGCGGCACCGGGACGCCGAGCAGCCCGACCTGCCCGTCGGCGGGCCAGGTGGGCTGCCAGCGCGAGCGGGCCGCGGTGGCGGCGTCGCGGTAGCCCCGGGCGGAGAGCTCGCGCATCACCCGGTGGTCGGTGGTGGCGTTGAAGTCGCCGACGATCATCGCCGGCTGCTCGCGGTCGTAGGCCGCGCGCCGCACGGCCCGGTGGTCGGCGACCCAGTCGTCCACGTCGCCGGTCGGCGGGCGCGGGTGGACCGCGACGAGCGTCACCCCGGCGACCTCCGTCTCGTAGCCGCCGAACGCGGTGTCCAGCTGCCGCGCCGGACCCAGCGGGCGGGTGGCGAGCACCATCGTGCCGGTCGCCCCCGGTGCCGGCTCGCCCACCTCGTGACCGAAGGCCTCCTGCAGGCCGGCGGCCTCGAGCCTCGCGAGCGCGGACGGGTCGACCTCCTCGAGCACGAGCACGTCGACCCGATGCTCGACGGCGAGCTCCACGACCTCGGCCGCGGAGGCCTGGCCGAGCATCAGGTTCACCGTCATCACGCGCAGCGGCTTCCCGCGCGCCGCCGCGACGTCGCCTCCGACGAAGGCCGGGGCCAGCCACCAGGTGTGCACGAGGGCACCGGCCAGGACGGCCAGCGCGAGGGTGCGGGCCAGCGGCCGCCACCGGCCGCGACCACGGCCCCAGGCGAGGAGCAGCAGCAGGAGCGCGACGACGTACAGCGCGAGGGCGTACGGCGTGAAGGCGACCAGGCGCACCCAGGGGCCGCCGGGCGGCTGCACGAGACGCGCCACGGTCAGCGTCCCGGCCGGCACCACGAGGAGGACGACGACCAGCCCGAGCAGGAGCCACCTCAGCTTCATGGCTTCACGCTAGACAAGCCGGCGCGTTCCTCGAAGGAGGCTCGGCCGGTCGCGGGCCCCGTGGTCTTGGGGGCCAGCCCGCGACCGGCCGCTCCCGCCCTGCCCTTGGGAGTCGCAGGGCGGAAGTCTGTGGGCATGTGTTCAGGCCAGCCTGGTCCTCGGCGGTCGTTGTCGTCTCGTGGCCACCAGCAGGTAGGACCCGGCGCCGACCGTGCCACCGGTGAGCGGCAGGAGGGTGTCGCCTCCCCCGCCCCCGGTGGCCTGGCCCGCCGCCATTCCCCCCGGTGGCGAACGCCGACTCCGTCGTCCCGCCCTCCCCTCGTCCGTCCGATCCGCTCGTCCCCGACACTTTCACGGGTCCGGCGGGGCCCGGCCTCACCAAGATTGCTGAAATCCGGTTGCCCGGTCCTGCCGGTGCAGGCGAGACTGGTCCCACCATGGAGATCTGACGTCGCCACCGCTCGCGCCCGAGGCCCCGCCCGGCGAGCTCCCTCCCCGTCACCGGTGGTGATCCCATGCCTGCACCCACGACCCTGCGCGCCCAGTCCCTCGTCGCGCGTGACCTCTCCAAGTCCTACGGCGACCGCGTCGTGCTCGACGGCGTCGACCTGGTCGCCTCCCCCGGCCTCCCCCTCGGGGTGGTCGGCGAGAACGGCTCCGGCAAGTCCACGCTGCTGCGCCTGCTGGCCGGTGTCGAGCCCGCGGACGCCGGCTCGGTGACCCGCCCGGGCGCGCTCGCCTACCTCGCGCAGGACCCCGACTTCGCGCCGGACGCCACGGTGGCGGACGTGCTCGCGGAGGCGCTGCGCCCGCTGCACGAGGCGACGAACCGCCTCGAGACGCTGGCGGCACGGCTCGACGAGCCGGCCGCGGCCACGGAGTACGCCGACCTGCTCGACTGGTGCGTGCTGCGGGACGTGTGGTCGGCGGACGCCCGCGCGGCGACCGCGGCCGACCGGCTCGGCCTCGGCGGGCTCGACCCGACGACCCCGGTGGCCCGGCTGTCCGGTGGCCAGCGCTCGCGCCTGGCGCTGGCCGCCCTGGTTGCCGGGCGGCCGCCGTGCGTCCTGCTCGACGAGCCGACCAACCACCTCGACGACGCGGGGGTGGCGCTGCTGGAGGAGTTCCTCGCGGACCTGCCCGGCGTCGCCGTCCTCGCCAGCCACGACCGGGCGTTCCTCGACGCCGTCTGCCGGCAGGTCGTCGACCTGGACCCCAGCCACTTCGGCACCGACGGGCAGGGCGGCAACCGCTTCTCGGGCGGCTACACCGACTACCTCGCGGAGAAGCGACGCGCCCGGGTCCGCTGGGAGTCCTCGTTCCTCGAGCAGCAGGACGAGCTCAACCGGCTGCGGGCCGCCGTGACCGGCACCGCCCGGCGGGTGGCGCACAACCGGCCGCCGCGCGACAACGACAAGTTCATCTACCACGCCAAGGGCGAGAAGGTGGCCCGCACCGTCAGCCGCCGGGTCCGCGACGTCGAGCAGCGCATCGAGGCCCTCGAAGCCGAGCGGATCCCGAAGCCACCCCGCCCCCTGTCCTTCTCCGGGGTCCGCTCCCCCGAGGTCCGCCCCGGCCGGGTGGTGCAGGTCCGCGACCTGGCCGTCACCGGCCGCGTCCAGGTGACCCGGCTCGACCTCGACGCCGGCGGCCACCTGCTCGTGACCGGCGCGAACGGCTCGGGCAAGTCCACGCTGCTCAAGGTGCTGGCCGGCGTGCTGGCGCCGACCGCCGGTCAGGTCGACGTGGTGGCCCGCCGCACGGGCTACCTCCCCCAGGACGTGACCTTCCGCCGTCCCGACCGCGGCGCGAGCCAGGTGTACGACGCGCTGACCGGGTCACCGGTCCCGCTGCACGACCTGGGCCTGCTGCACCCGCGCGACGTGCACCGGCCGGTCGGTGTGCTCAGCCTGGGCCAGCAGCGCCGTCTGGCCCTCGCCGTCCTGGTCGCGCAGGCGCCCGACCTGCTGCTGCTCGACGAGCCGACCAACCACATCTCGCTGGCCCTGGCCGAGGAGCTCGAGGAGTCCCTGCAGCGCTCCCCCGGCGCCGTCGTGGTGGCCAGCCACGACCGCTGGCTGCGCCGCCGCTGGGACGGGGAGGCGCTGGCTCTCTAGACAGGGCTAGTCCCATCGGACTAGGCAGGTGCGCCTGATCAGCGGTGCCGTCCGCCTGCCCCGTCGGCACACTCGACCCAGACACCGGAGGACTCGAGCAGAGGGTCGCTGCCGGTGCCGATCGGGGGCCGGGGGGGCCATGCACCAGACACGTCAGAGCGCCGGCGCACCTTCGGTGCGCGCGCTGCTCGTCATCACTGCCGTCGCGGTGTGCGGCTGCGCGCTGCTCGCGACCGTCCTGGCCCAGCTCGACGTGCACGCCAGCAGCCTCGCCGAGCACGTCACCCAGGTGTTCGGCGTCGTCGGTGCCGCACTCTTCCTGGGGGCAGGCGTGCTCCGGGTGGCGCGGTGGCGGATGGCCGGCGACGTCCGCAGCCTGCTCATGGGCGCCGCTCTGGTCGTGCTCGGCGGCCTCGTCATCCCGCTCACCAGCCTCGCCGGTGTGCTGATGGGCAGCGACGAGCAGTCGCTCCTGCGTGCCGCCACCGCCGTGACCACCACGTGCGTCGTCCTCGCCCTGGTGATGCGCGCCCTCACCACGCACGACGACGACCAGCCGCACGCCGCGCGGCTGCTGGCCTGGTCCGCGCTGGCCTGCCTCGTCCTGTTCGCCGGGGTCGTCGCGCTCGACGTCTGGGCGCCGCAGGCGCTCCGCGCCGACACGCTGGCGCCGCGGGTGGTCCGCGGCACCCTGCTCGCCGTCGCCTGGCTCTACGTCGGTCTCGAGGCCGCGCTGCGCAGTGAGGACCGCCCCTGGGCGGGTCGCGTCGCGCCCCTGCTCGGGTGCATGGGCGTCGCCGAGCTGCTGCGGGTCGCCTCGGTCTACCACGACGGCGCCTGGGAGCTCGCGAGCGCCGGGCTCGTCGCCGCGCTCGCGGCGATCACCGCCCACCGGTCCCTCGTGGATCTCGACGAGGCGGCCACCACCGGTAAGGCCCACCTCGAGGCCGTCTCCTCGGCCCTGCACGAGACCCGCCTGGGCATGTCGCAGCACCACGCCTGGCGTGAGGAGATGGTGCACGACGCACGCAACGCGCTGGCCGGCGTCCGGGCCGCCCTGACCACCCTCGAGCGGTACGACGGCATCCTCGACGGACCCACGTCGGAACGGCTGCGCACCGCGGCCCTCGGTGAGATCAGCCACCTCGAGCACCTGATCATCCGGTCCGAGCGCACCGAGTCGGTGGACTTCGACGTCGCCGGGGTCGTCACCGACGTGGTCGAGGCCCAGCGCGCCAACGGCGTCGAGGTCACCCTGCACGCCGCTCCCTTCCGCGCGCACGGCCGGCCCGGTGACCTCGCCACGTCGCTGCAGAACCTCCTCGTCAACGCCCGCGACCACGGCGGCAACCAGGTCAGCGTGCACACCGTGACGGTCGCCGGCCGGGTCGAGGTCCACGTCTCCGACCAGGGGCCCGGACTCACCGAGAGCCAGCTGGCGACGCTGTTCCAGCGCGGCGCCAGAGGCCCGGCGTCGCACGGGTCCGGGCTCGGCCTGCACGTCTCGCGCACCCTGATGCGCCAGCAGGGCGGCGACCTCCAGCTGCGCCGGCACCACGGCGGCGCCGTGTTCGTGCTGGTGCTCAACGCGGCCCGGCCCCTCGCCACCTCGACGGCCCGACCCGCCCCCACGACCCGCGGCGCGGGCAGCCACCTGACCGCCCGCCCGCAGATCGTCGCGGGCCCGGAGCTCACGTGACGGCACCCGATGAGCTGCGCGTGCTGCTCGTCGACGATCACGTCCTGCTGTCCGAGACACTCGCGGTCGCGCTGCGTGCCGAGGGGGTGCACGCCCGGCTCGCCGACCTGCGCTCGCGGGAGGACCTGATCGCGTCCGTCGTGGCGGACCCCCCGGACCTGGTCCTGCTCGACCTCGCGCTCGGTCCCCCGATCGGCGACGGGTCGACGCTGGTCCGACCGTTCGTGCAGGCAGGCGCCCGGGTCGTCGTGCTCAGCGCCAGCCGCCGCCGCACCCAGGTCGGCACCGCCGTCGAGCAGGGCGCCGTCGGCTACCTCGACAAGTCCGCGCCGTACCACGAGCTGCTCGCCGCGGTCCTCGCCGCCGCCCACGGCCGCCCGGTGATGACTCCCGACCAGCGCCAGGTGCTGCTCCAGGACCTCTGGGCCGCCCGCGAGGACGAGGCCGCCGCCCGCGAGCCCTTCGAGCGGCTGACCGCACGCGAGCAGCAGGTGCTCCGCGAGCTCGGCAACGGCAAGTCGGTGGGCAGCATCGCCGCCGAGTGGTTCGTCTCGGAGGCGACCGTCCGCACCCAGGTGCGCGGCGTGCTGATGAAGCTGGGCGTCACCTCCCAGCTCGAGGCCGTCGCCCTCGCCCTGCGAGCCGGCTGGCTCGGCGACCCCCGCCGCCGCTGAGGCCCCGTCCGGATACGACGCGACAATCCTGTCGTCCGGACGGCCTGGCAGCGACAGGAACGTCGCGTCGTATCGAGGTCGGTCGCGGGTGGACGGGGCAGCGGTGCAGGAGACGCGACGAGGGCCGCAACCGTTCTGGTGAACGGTTGCGGCCCTCGTGGAGCAGCTGCGGGGTCAGCCCTTGCGCTGGTTGACCGCCTCGGTGGCCTTGGGGAGGACGGCGTGCAGGTCGCCCACCACACCGAAGTCGACGAGCTCGAAGATCGGCGCCTCGTCGTCCTTGTTGACCGCGACGATCGTCTTCGACGTCTGCATGCCGGCCCGGTGCTGGATCGCCCCGGAGATGCCGTTGGCGACGTAGAGCTGCGGCGACACGGTCTTGCCGGTCTGGCCGACCTGGAACGAGTGCGGGTACCAGCCGGAGTCGACCGCGGCGCGCGAGGCACCCACGGCGGCACCGAGCGAGTCGGCGAACTGCTCGACCGGCTCGAAGTTGCCACCGGTGCCACGGCCACCCGAGACCACGATCGCGGCCTCGGTCAGCTCGGGACGGCCCGACGCCTTGCGCGGCTCGGAGCCGGTCACCTTCGCGCCCTTGGCGGCCTCGGAGATGGTCGCGGCGAACGCCTCCTCGGCACCGGCACCCTCGGCCTCCTCGGGCGTCGCCGAGTTGGGCTTGACCGTGATGATCGGCGTGCCCTTGGTGACCTTGGCCTGCACGGTGTAGTTGCCGGCGAACACCGACTGCGTCGTGGTGCCGTCAGCAGCCACGTCGACCGCGTCGGTGATCAGGCCGGAGTCGGTCTTGACCGCGAGACGGCCGGCGACCTCCTTGCCCTCACCGGTCGAGACCACCAGCACCGCGGCCGGCGAGGTCTTCTCCACCAGCTGGGCGAGCACCTCGGCCTTCGGGGCCACCAGGTAGCCCGACACGTCGGCGTCGTCGACGGTGTAGATCTTCTCGGCGCCGAACTTCTTCAGCGTCGCCGCGTCGGCCGAGCCGACCACGACCGCGGACGGCTCACCGAGCCGACGCGCGATGGTCAGCAGCTCCAGGGTCGGCTTGGTCACCTTGCCGTCGACGTGGTCGACGAGGACGAGTACCTCAGACATGTGTCTCCAACCCCTCTCAGATGAACTTCTTCGACGCGAGGAAGTCGACCAGCGCGGTGGCGCCGGAACCGTCCTCGTCGGTGACGATCTCGCCGGCGGTGCGCGGCGGACGCGCCTCGGTCGCCTCGACCGCGGTCCAGGCCGCGGACAGGCCGACCTTCTCCGCCTCGACCCCGAGGTCGGCCAGCGACCAGGTCTCCACCGGCTTCTTCTTCGCCGCCATGATCCCCTTGAACGACGGGTAGCGGGCCTCGCCGGACTGGTCGGTCACGCTCAGCACCAGCGGCACCGTGCCCTCGATCGTGTCGGTCGAGGTGTCACCGTCGCGACGGATCTTCACCGTCTCACCGGAGACCTCGATCTCGGAGCCGAGGGTCACGCCCGGCACGCCGAGCCGCTCCGACAGCATCGCCGGGACGACACCCATGCCGCCGTCGGTCGAGGCCATCCCGCACACGACCAGGTCGTGCGGCAGCTTCTTGATCGCCTCGGCCAGCACCAGCGACGTGGCCAGCGAGTCCGAGCCGGCGATCGCGTCGTCCACGACGTGCACGCCCTTGTCGGCACCCATCTGGAGCGCCTTGCGCACCGCGTCGGTGGCCTGCTCGGGACCGACCGACAGCACGGTCACCTCGCTGTCGTCGCCCAGCTTCTCCTTGATCTGGAGCGCCTGCTCGACGGCGTACTCGTCCAGCTCGGACAGCAACCCGTCCACGCCCACGCGGTCCACGGTGTTGTCCGCCTCGAAGTGCCGGTCAGCGGTGGCGTCCGGCACGTACTTCACACACACGACAATGTTCATGGCGTTCCGGCCCCGGAGGGCCCCTCCTGTACGTCGGTTGGTCCCGAGGTTACCCGCAAGTAGCAACGGGCGGAACGGGACCCTGGGTGGGGTGGGTCACACCGGTGGGCGGGCCGGCGGCGACGTCCGGTCGACGCCGGAGCCGGCCACGAGGTCACGGTCGGATGACGCGGTCCACGATCTTGCCCACGACCAGGAAGGCCATCGCGGCCAGGCCCCAGTTGACCAGCGCGGCCTTCACGCCGTCGCGGTCCTTGTCGAAGGTGAAGATGCCCTCGTCGCGGCTGAACACGCCCATGTCGAGGGTGTCGGCGCCGTCGAGGACGAACTTCACGATCGCGTTGTCCTGGTTGGCCTTGAGCGCCACCAGCAGGGCGCCCACGGCGAGGAACAGGGCGCAGACCACGGCGACCAGCCACAGCAGCGAAGCGAGCTTGGAGCGCGCCGTGCTCGCCGCCGCCTTGGCCTTCTGGCCGGTGGCGCGACGCCGCTCGGTCGGCTTCTCAGCCTCGGACTTCTCCACGTCAGCCACGGGTTCTCCTCCTCGAAAGTACGTCGCACGATAGCCGACGCTCCCGGGCACGAGAACAGGCGCGGAAGGTGGACCAGGTCACACCTTCCGCGCCTGCGCGAGCGGGACGAGCCCGGGCTCAGCGGGTCAGCCGGAGCCGCTGCACCAGCCGCAGCCCGATCAGGGCGAACGGCGAGAAGCCGACCAGGATCCACAGCGCGGTGAGCTGCGGCATGCTCGGCGAGATCGTGATCAGGGCGACCACACCGCCGACCAGGAGGCCGATGGTGTACCAGCCCAGCACGCCCGCCCGGGCCAGGCCCGCGAGCAGCAGGACCGGGCCGAGCAGGGAGAACAGCTCGGTGCCGTTCCAGACCCACAGCAGGTCCGAGGCCTTGAACATCGCGAACACCTCGGCCGCCTGCTCCACCGGGAGCAGCGTGCCGATCGCGGCGTTCCACCAGTCCGACAGGATCATGCCGGAGACGTTGGTGAAGCCGATCGCCGCGAGCAGCGAGCCGACGACCGTGAGCAGCCCGCCGCGGCGGCCGCGGACCAGCGCCGGGGCGGCGAGCACGCCCAGGCCGATCAGCAGGTTGCCGTAGTGCAGGAACAGCGCCGAGACCTCGGTCTGCGTGATGTCGCGGGCCAGCGAGCTGACGTAGTCGGCGTCGGCCATGCTGTCCTGCTCCGGCGAGGTGAGCATCCCGGCCGACCAGAGCAGCGGGCCGGCCATCAGGGCCGTCGCGGCCGCCCAGCGCATCGGGCGGGCGGGGTCGAAGCCGCGGCCTCCTTCCTTCGTCGAGTCGTGGGTGTCGATCGTGTGTGCGGTCATGGCGTGTCTTCCTCGTGGACCGGGACGACCCGGGTGGTCGTCGGCGATGGGAAGACCCTCGCCGTGGCGACGTCTCGTCGGGCATCGGCCGAGCCGGACCGGGCTGCCTCCTCCTCAGGGAGGAGACGACCCGCCCCCGGTCTCGTCCCGCAGAACGATCACGCGCCCCGCCCGGCGCCCCTACCGTGTCTGCATGCTCCGCGTCCGCACCCTCCTGCGCGACCCACGCGCGTTCCCGGTCGTCGCCGCGCCCGTGCTCGGCGCGCTCGGCGTCGTCGAGGCCCTCGCCGACACGGAGTTCCGCGCGCACCTGTCGCAGCTGGTCGTCGTCGCGGCCTGGTTCACCGTGTCGTTCCTGGTGCTGGCCCGGTTCCCCCTGGTCGGGACCGTCGCGGTCTCCTGCTTCTACCCGCTCACCGCGCTGCTGGGCGCACCCGGTCCCGGCGGCACCGGCCTGATCGCGGTGATGCTGGCGACCGGGTACGCCGGGTTCGCGCTCGCGTCGCGGCCGTCGCTGGTCGCCGTGACCGGCGCGGTCGTCGTCTTCGTCGTCACCGACCTGGCCCTGCACGGGCTCGCCTGGGACACGGTGTTCTTCCCGGCCGTGTTCTACCCCGCCCGCTGGGTCGGCCGGCTGGTCCGGCGCGAGCAGGAGCGCAGCGCCCAGCTCGTCGAGATGGCGGCCGCCCTGGACGCCCAGCGCGAGGCCTCCGTCGAGGCCGCCGCCCGGGAGGAGCGCACCCGCATCGCCCGCGAGGTGCACGACGCGGTGGCGCACTCGGTCAGCGTGATGACGCTGCAGATCGGCGGCCTGCGCCGGCAGCTCGGCCCGCTGCTGGAGGGCCGCGAGGCCGAGCGCGACGTGCTGCTCGGGCTGGAGCGGCTCGGCCGCGAGACCGTCGAGGAGCTCCGCTCGCTGGTCGGCATCCTGCGGGAGCCGGGCGGCGACGGCGCACCGACCGCGCCCGCTCCCTCGCTGGCCCGCGCCGACGACGTGGTCAACGACGTGCGGGCGGCCGGCCTCGACGTGCGCCTCGAGGTGGGCGGCGAGCCCCGTGACCTGCCCCGGGCGCTGGACATCTCCGCCTACCGGATCGTGCAGGAGGCGCTCACCAACGTGCTCCGGCACGCCCCCGGCGGCCGCGCCACGGTGCGCGTCGACTACGGCAACGACGCGGTCGACATCCGGGTCACCGACGACGGCGGCCACGCGGACGCCGTCCGCCTCGGCGGCGACGGTCACGAGAACGGCCACCGGACCGGTCACGGGCCGGCGGCCACGGCATCGTCGGGATGACCGAGCGGGCGCAGATGTTCGGCGGCACCCTCACCACCCGGCGCGACGGCGCCGGGTTCGAGGTGCACGCGCACCTCCCCACGAACAGGAGCTGGTCATGATCCGGGTGGTGCTCGTCGACGACGAGGCGATGGTGCGGGTCGGGCTGCGGATGGTGCTGTCCGGCGAGGACGACATCGAGGTGGTCGGCGAGGCCGCCGACGGCGGCGCGGCGGTCGCGGTGGTCGAGGAGACCCGGCCCGACGTGGTGCTGATGGACGTCCGGATGCCGCACGTGGACGGGATCGAGGGCTCCCGCCGGGTGCTGGCGGCGACCCCCGAGGTCCGGGTGGTGGTGCTGACGACGTTCGACGAGGACGAGTACGTCGAGTCGGCGCTGCGCGCCGGGGTCAGCGGCTTCCTGCTCAAGGTGGCCCCGCCCGAGCGGCTGGTCGACGCCGTGCGCACCGTGGCCGCCGGGGGCGGCCTGCTCGACCCGGCCGTGACGGTGCGGGTGATCGAGACCTTCGCCTCCACCTCCCCGCTGCGGACCCGGCGCACCGAGCGGCTCGACGCGCTCACCGAGCGCGAGCGCGACGTGCTGCGGCTGATCGGACGCGGCCTGTCCAACGCCGAGATCGCCGCCGAGCTCTACCTCGGCGAGACCACCGTCAAGACGCACGTGTCCAACGTGCTGGCCAAGCTCGGCCTGCGCGACCGGGTGCAGGCGGTCGTCGCGGCGTACGAGACCGGGCACGTCCGGCCGGGCGAGGCCTGAGCCGTCAGCGGCCCTTGAACTCCGCCTTGCCCGGGCCGTTCTCCATGAACGACGTCATCCCGATCGTGCGGTCCTCGGTCGCGAAGAGCGCGGCGAACTGGATCCGCTCGATCTCCAGGCCGGTCGCGAGGTCGACCTCGATCCCCTTGTCGATCGACTCCTTCGCCGCCCGCAGGGCGTAGGACGCGGCGCCGGTGAACCTCTTCGCCCAGGCCACGCGCCGTGGGGTAGACCTCCGCGGCCGGCACCAGCCGGTCGACCAGGCCGATCGCGAGCGCCTCGTCGGCCTTCACGAAGCGGCCGGTGAAGATGATGTCCTTCGCCTTCGACGGGCCGACCAGCCGGGTGAGCCGCTGGGTGCCGCCGGCGCCGGGGATGATGCCGAGCAGGATCTCGGGCTGGCCCAGCGTCGCGTCGTCGGCGGCGATCCGGATGTCGGCGCACAGCGCGAGCTCGCAGCCGCCGCCGAGGGCGTAGCCGGTCACCGCGGCCACGACGGGCTTCGGGATCTCGGCCACCGCGCTCAGCGCGGACTGCAGGCCACCGGAGCGCTCGACCATGTCCGTGTAGGACATGTCGGCCATCTCCTTGATGTCGGCGCCGGCGGCGAACACCTTCTCGCCGCCGTAGACGACCACGGCCTTCACGTCGGCGCGCTCGGCTGCCTCGAGGGCGGCGGCCCGGATCTCCTCCTGGACCTGCACGTTGAGTGCGTTCATCTTGGGCCGGTCGATCCGGATCGTCCCGACACCGTCCTCGACCTCGAGCCGCACGAACTCGCCCACGCTGATCTCCTCGCCTCGCCGCTTGTATGTCTGGCGTACCGCACCCTAGCCACCCGGAGGGGGTGGGCGGTTGCCCGGTTGGGCGACAATGTCCGGATGCAGGCCGACCAGGCCGGGTCCAGCGTGTGGCCCGGCGAGCACCAACCGCTCGGGGCGACGTGGAGCGAGACGAGCACCAACTTCGCCGTGTTCGCCCCCGAGGCCACCAGCGTCGACGTCTGCCTCTTCGACGACGGCCCCGACGGACTCGTCGAGACCCGGCACCGGCTGACCGAGCACACCCTCGGGATCTGGCACGGCGCCCTGCCCGGCGTCCCGGTCGGGCAGCGCTACGGCTTCCGCGCCGACGGGCCCTGGGAGCCCGAGCGCGGCCGCCGGTTCAACCCGGCCAAGCTGCTGCTCGACCCCTACACCCAGGCCGTCGCGGGCGAGACCCGGCTCACCGACGAGGTCTACTGCCACGTCCGGCCCTCCCGCGGCGACACCGACCGGGCGGCGGCCGACCAAGCTGCACACCCGCGACGACCGCGACTCCGCGCCGTTCGTGGCCAAGTCCGTCGTGGTGCACGACGACTTCGACTGGGGCGACGAGCCCCGGCCGCGGCACCGCTGGACCGACACGATCGTCTACGAGCTGCACGTGAAGGGCTTCACCGAGCTGCACGACCGGGTGCCCGAGGAGCTGCGCGGGACCTACGCCGGCCTCGCCTCCCCCGCCGTCGTCGACTACCTGCGCGACCTCGGGGTGACCACCGTCGAGCTGCTGCCCGTGCACCAGTTCGTCTCCGAGCGGCACCTCACCGACATCGGGCTGGTCAACTACTGGGGCTACAACTCGATCGGCTACTTCGCCCCGCACGCGGCCTACTCGTCGCGGGGCGACCGGGGCGGCCAGGTCACCGACTTCAAGCAGATGGTCCGCAACCTGCACGAGGCCGGCCTCGAGGTCATCCTCGACGTGGTCTACAACCACACCGCCGAGGGCGACCGGGAGGGGCCGACGCTCAGCTTCCGCGGGCTCGACGACTACGGCTACTACAAGCGCGTCTCCCCCGGGCACGACCCCTACTTCGACGTCACCGGCTGCGGCAACACCGTGGACACGACCTACCCCGCGGCGCTCCGGCTGATCCTCGACTCGCTGCGCTACTGGGTCACCGAGATGCACGTCGACGGCTTCCGCTTCGACCTGACCCCGGCGCTGACCCGGGACCGCACCGCGATCGACCTGCGCGGCGCCTTCCTCACCACGGTCAGCCAGGACCCGGTGCTGCGGCACGTGAAGCTGATCGCCGAGCCCTGGGACGCCAGCATGGACGGCTACCAGGTCGGCCGGTTCCCGCCGCCGTGGGTGGAGTGGAACGACCGCTACCGCGACACCATCCGCGACTTCTGGCGCACCAGCTCCGGTGGCATCCGAGACGTCGCGTCCCGGCTGGCCGGGTCGAGCGACCTCTACGCCGACGACGGCCGGTCGCCGTACGCCTCGGTCAACTTCGTCACCGCCCACGACGGCTTCACGCTGCGCGACCTGGTGTCCTACGACCGCAAGCACAACGAGGCCAACGGCGAGGACAACCGCGACGGCACCGACAACAACCGTTCCTGGAACTGCGGGGTCGAGGGCGACACCGACGACCCGGAGATCCTCGCCCTGCGGCGCAAGCAGGCGGCCAACCTGATGGCCACGCTGTGCCTGTCCACCGGCGTCCCGATGCTGACCGCGGGCGACGAGCGCGGCCGGTCCCAGCTCGGCAACAACAACGCCTACAGCCAGGACAACCCGATGTCGTGGGTGGACTGGCGGCCCGAGGACGCCTGGCTGGACCTCTACGAGGTGACCAAGGCGGCGCTCCGGCTCCGCCGCGAGCACCCGGCGCTGCGCCAGCGGCACTTCCTGGCCGGCCGTCCGACCGTCGAGGGCGGTCCCAAGGACCTGGCCTGGGTCCACCCGGAGGGCCGGGAGATGACCGACGCCGACTGGTTCGACGAGCGGCTGCACACGTTCGGGATGTTCGTGTCCGGCGACCCGCTGCGGGCACCGGGTCCGCGCGGCGAGCAGCTGCGCGACTCGTCGTTCCTGCTCTGGTTCAACGCGCACCACGAGCCCGGCAAGGCGACCCTGCCGGCCAACGAGTGGGTGCACGAGGGCGAGGTCGTGCTCAGCACCGACACCACGCACCCGGTCGGCGAGACCCTGCGCGCGGGCGCGGTCATCGTGCTGGAGCCCCGCAGCCTCCTCGTGGTGCGCGAGGTCCGGCGCGCCGACGGGTCGGACTAGCCCCTGGCACGACGGAGCCCGCCCGGATCGTCGATCCGGGCGGGCCCTGTCGTCGGTGCGGCGTCGTCGGTGCGGGTCAGGCGGGCGGGAAGGTCACGCAGCCCAGCTCGGCCGGGCCGGCCAGGTGCGGGTTCTTCGGCAGCACCCGGACGGTGTAGCCGAACGGACCGGTCGCCGAGAGCGCGACGCGCCCCTCGAACCGGTGCCGGCCGCCTTCGTAGGTCTCGGCGTGCACGAGCGACTCGGCGGTCGTGTCGACCAGCTCGTCGTCGTGGCCGATGCGACCGTGCACGACCTGCACGTCGACGTCGTCGGGGCCGAGCGAGCCCAGCGACACGAAGACCTTGACCTCGAGGGTCTCGTTGATCGCCGGGGCGTCGGCGACGCCGGAGGACTCCACGTGGTCGATCGCCACGCCGCCCCACGCGTCGCGGGTGCGCTTCTTCCACTCGGCCAGCTGCACCGCGCCGGCGTAGTCGCCGTTGAGGGTGCGCGAGCTCGCCGCGGCCGGGGAGTAGAGCGTGGTGACGTAGTCGCGCACCATCCGGTCGGCCAGCACCTTGGGCCCGAGCGACTTGAGCGTGTGCCGGACCATCTCGATCCAGCGGTAGGGCACGCCCTCGTCGTCCTCGTCGTAGAAGCGCGGCGCGACCTCCTTCTCGATGAGGTCGTAGAGCGCGGTGGCCTCGATGTCGTCACGACGGTCGGGGTCGTCGATGCCGTCGGCCGACGGGATCGCCCAGCCGTTGTTGCCGTCGTACCACTCGTCCCACCAGCCGTCGAGGATCGAGAGGTTCAGGCCGCCGTTGAGCGCGGCCTTCATGCCCGACGTGCCGCACGCCTCGTAGGGACGCAGCGGGTTGTTCAGCCACACGTCGCAGCCGGGGTAGAGCGGCTGCGCCATCGCGATGTCGTAGTTGGGCAGGAAGACGATGCGGTGCCGCACCTCCGGGTCGTCGGCGAACCGGACGATCTCCTGGATCAGCTTCTTGCCGCCCTCGTCGGCGGGGTGCGACTTGCCGGCGATGACGAGCTGGATCGGCCGCTCGGGGTGCAGCAGCAGGCGCTTGAGCCGCTCGGGGTCGCGCAGCATCAGCGTGAGCCGCTTGTACGACGGGACGCGGCGCGCGAACCCGATCGTCAGCACGTCGGGGTCGAGCGCGGAGTCGATCCAGGTCAGCTCGGCCGGAGCCGCGCCGCGCTGCTTCCACGACTTGGCCAGCCGCTTGCGCGCGTCGGCGACGAGCCGCTCGCGGAGGATGCGCTTGGTCGCCCAGATCTCCTTGCCGGGCACCTTGTCCACGACGTCGAAGACCAGCGAGGGGCGGTCGGCGTCGGGGTCGGGACCGGGACGCGCGCCGTGGGTGCGGGCGAGGTCGAAGATCTCGCGGGCCACCCAGGTCGGCGCGTGCACGCCGTTGGTGATCGACGTGATCGGCCGCTCGTCGGCGTCGAACTGCGGCCACAGCCCGCCGAACATGTCGCGGCTGACGTGGCCGTGCAGCTGCGAGACGCCGTTGGCGCGCTGCGCGAGCCGGAAGCCCATCACGGCCATGTTGAACACCGACGGGTCGCCGCCGGCGTAGTCCTCGGTGCCGAGCGCCAGGATGCGGTCGACGGGGAGGCCGGGGCAGGCGTTGTCGCCGCCGAAGTACTGCGCGACGAGGTCGCGCGGGAACCGGTCGATGCCGGCCGGGACCGGGGTGTGCGTGGTGAACACGGTGCCGGCGCGGGAGACCTCGAGCGCGGCGTCGAAGCCGAGGCCCGCGCCCTGCTCGGTGAGCTCGCGGATCCGCTCGAGGCCGAGGAAGCCGGCGTGGCCCTCGTTGGTGTGGAAGACCTCGGGGTCGGGGGCGCCGCTGATCTGGGTGTAGGCGCGGATCGCCCGCACGCCGCCGATGCCGAGCAGCATCTCCTGGCGCAGGCGGTGCTCGCTGTTGCCGCCGTAGAGGCGGTCGGTGACGCCGCGGATCTCGGGGCTGTTCTCCTCGATGTCGGAGTCGAGCAGCAGCAGCGGCACCCGGCCGACCTGGGCGACCCAGATGCGGGCGGTCAGCGAGCCGTGGTCGGGCAGGCCGATCGTCACCTTGGCGACGTTGCCGTCGGCGTCGCGGAGCAGGGAGATCGGCAGCCCGTCGGGGTCGAGGACGGGGTAGGTCTCCTGCTGCCAGCCGTCGCGGGAGAGGGACTGGCGGAAGTAGCCGTGCCGGTAGAGCAGGCCGACGCCGACGATCGGGACGCCGAGGTCGCTGGCGGTCTTGAGGTGGTCGCCGGCGAGGATGCCGAGGCCGCCGGAGTACTGCGGCAGCACGGCGGTGATGCCGAACTCGGGCGAGAAGTAGGCGATCGAGCGCGGGGCGTCGACGGCACCGGCCTTCTGGTACCAGCGGTCCTGGGTCAGGTAGGACTGCAGGTCCTCGCGGGCCGCGTCGAGCCGGGCCAGGAAGGCCGGGTCCTGCGCGAGCTCCTCGAGCCGCGCCTGGCTGACGGTGCCGAGCAGGCGCACCGGGTCGTGGCCGGCCGCCTCCCAGGCGGCGCCGTCGACGGCGGCGAAGACGTCCTGGGTCTCGGGGTGCCAGGACCAGCGCAGGTTGCCGGCGAGCTCCCCGAGCGCGGCGAGGGCCGGGGGCAGCACGGGCTGGACGGTGAATCGACGAATTGCTCTCACGGCAGCACGGTAGCGGATCGGGACTTGAACGATCCAATGGCACGTCCAGACCGCGCGGCATCCGGCGTCAGACTTTCGAGACGCGCCTGGTTTCCGCATCCTCCGATCACGGTATGTTCGAGCGCATGGTCGGACGTATCCCCGTCATGGACGTCACACCCGTCATCTCCGGAGGGCGCTACCCAGCGAAAGGCACCGTCGGCGAACCCCTACCGATCAGCGCCCTCGTGTTCCGCGAGGGCCACGACATGCTGAACGCGGACGTGGTCCTCACCGACCCGCGCGGCAAGCGTCGACCCCCGGTGCGGATGCACAAGCAGCCCGAGGGAGTGGACGTCTGGGCGGCCGAGGTCGTGCCCGACGCGGTCGGCTCCTGGACCTTCGAGATCGAGTCCTGGAGCGACCCGGTCGCCACCTGGCGGCACAACGCCGAGATCAAGATCCCGGCCGGCATCGACGTCGAGCTGATGTTCACCGAGGGCGCGCTGCTGCTCGAGCGCGCGGCCGCTGCCCTCCCCCGGCGGGCCACCGGCCGCAAGGTCCTCGCCGACGCGGTGCGGGCGGTGCGCGACACGACCCGCCCCGAGCCGGTGCGCTACGCCGCGGCGGTCTCCCCCGCGGTCGACCAGGTGCTCGCGGCGTACCCGCTGCGCGACCTGGTCACCACCGAGGGCCCCTACCCCTTCTTCGCCGACCGGGAGCGCGCGCTCTACGGCAGCTGGTACGAGTTCTTCCCGCGCTCCGAGGGCGCCCGCGTCGACGCCACCGGCAAGGTCGTCTCGGGCACCTTCAAGACCGCGGCCGAGCGCCTCGACGCCGTCGCCGACATGGGCTTCGACGTCATCTACCTCCCGCCGATCCACCCGATCGGCGAGGTCAACCGCAAGGGCCCCAACAACACCCTCACCCCCGGTCCCGACGACGTCGGCTCGCCCTGGGCGATCGGCTCCGAGGACGGCGGCCACGACGCCGTCCACCCCGACCTGGGCACCCTCGAGGACTTCGACGCGTTCGTGCAGCGGGCCAACGACCTCGGCCTCGAGGTCGCCCTCGACCTCGCGCTCCAGGCCGCCCCGGACCACCCGTGGGTCAAGACCAACCCGGAGTGGTTCACCACCCGCGCCGACGGCACCATCGCCTACGCCGAGAACCCGCCGAAGAAGTACCAGGACATCTACCCGGTCAACTTCGACAACGACCCCGACGGGATCTACCACGAGGTGCTGCGCATCGTCCGGCACTGGATGGAGCACGGCGTGCGGATCTTCCGGGTGGACAACCCGCACACCAAGCCGGTGCAGTTCTGGGAGTGGCTGATGGGCGAGGTCCGCCGCACCGACCCCGACGTGCTGTTCCTCTCCGAGGCCTTCACCAAGCCGCCGATGATGCGCGCGCTCGGCACGGTCGGCTTCCACCAGTCCTACACCTACTTCACCTGGCGCACCGCCAAGTGGGAGCTCGAGCAGTACCTCACCGAGGTGTCGCGCGAGACCAGCCACGTGATGCGGCCGAACTTCTTCGTCAACACCCCCGACATCCTGCACGCCTACCTGCAGTACGGCGGGCCGGCGGCGTTCAAGATCCGGGCGGCCATCGCCGCGACCGGCTCGCCGTCGTGGGGCGTCTACGCCGGCTACGAGCTCTTCGAGCACGTCGCGGTGCAAGCCCGGCAGCGAGGAGTACCTCGACTCGGAGAAGTACCAGATCCGGGTCCGCGACTGGGAGACCGCCGACGCGCAGGGCCGCACCCTCGCGCCGTACCTCACCCGGCTCAACGAGATCCGCCGCGCGAACCGCCCGCTCCAGCTGCTGCGCAACCTCACCGTGCACAGCAGCGACGACGACTCGATCCTGGTGTACAGCAAGTCCGCCTCGACCGGGGCGGGAGACGAGCACGTCATCGTGGTGGTCAACGTCGACCCGCACGGCACCCGCGAGACCACGGTGCACCTGAACATGCCGGCCCTCGGGATGGACTGGAACGACCAGTTCCAGGTCCACGACGAGATCACCGGCGAGACCTGGACGTGGGGCGAACGCAACTACGTCCGGCTGGATCCCTACCACGAGCCCGCCCACATCCTCACCGTCCGGAGGCCCTCCGTCTGATGCCTGAGCCGACGACCAACGACCCGACCGCGAGCACCGGCGACTACGAGATGCCCGAGACCGCCGAGGGGCTGCCCGCGCACGAGCCCGACTGGTTCAAGAAGGCGGTGTTCTACGAGGTCCTCGTCCGGTCCTTCAAGGACAGCAACGGCGACGGCGTCGGCGACTTCACCGGTCTCACCGAGAAGCTCGACTACCTCGAGTGGCTCGGCGTGGACTGCCTGTGGGTGCCGCCGTTCTTCACCTCGCCGCTGCGCGACGGCGGCTACGACGTCGCCGACTACACCGGCGTGCTCCCCGAGGTCGGCTCCATCGACGACTTCCACGAGTTCCTCGACGCCGCCCACTCGCGCGGCATCCGGGTGATCATCGACTTCGTCATGAACCACACCTCGGACCAGCACCCGTGGTTCCAGGCCAGCCGGTCCGACCCCGACGGTCCCTACGGCGACTTCTACGTCTGGTCCGACACCGACGAGCTCTACCAGGACGCCCGGATCATCTTCGTCGACACCGAGCCCTCCAACTGGACCTGGGACCCGGTCCGCCAGCAGTACTTCTGGCACCGCTTCTACAGCCACCAGCCGGACCTCAACTTCGACAACCCCAAGGTCCACGAGGCGATGTTCGAGGCGCTCGCCTTCTGGCTCGACATGGGCATCGACGGGTTCCGCCTCGACGCCGTGCCGTACCTCTACGAGCGCGTCGGCAGCAACGGCGAGAACCTCAAGGAGACCCACGACTTCCTCAAGGACGTCCGGAAGTACGTCGACGAGCACTACCCCGACCGGGTCCTGCTCGCCGAGGCCAACCAGTGGCCCGCCGACGTCGTCGACTACTTCGGCGACTTCGACAAGGGCGGCGACGAGTGCCACATGTGCTTCCACTTCCCGGTGATGCCGCGCATCTTCATGGCGGTGCGCCGCGAGTCGCGCTTCCCGATCTCCGAGATCCTCGAGCAGACCCCGGCCATCCCCGACAACTGCCAGTGGGGCATCTTCCTGCGCAACCACGACGAGCTCACCCTCGAGATGGTCGCCGACGAGGACCGCGACTACATGTGGGGCGAGTACGCCAAGGACCCCCGCATGAAGGCCAACATCGGCATCCGCCGCCGGCTCGCGCCGCTGCTGGACAACGACGTCAACCAGATGGAGCTGTTCACCGCCCTGCTGCTGTCGCTGCCCGGCTCGCCGGTGCTCTACTACGGCGACGAGATCGGGATGGGCGACAACATCTGGCTCGGCGACCGCGACGGCGTGCGCACCCCGATGCAGTGGACCGCCGACCGCAACGCCGGCTTCTCCGTCGCCACCCCGGGCCGGCTGCACCTGCCGGTGATCCAGGACCCGGTCTTCGGCTACCAGCGGGTCAACGTCGAGACCGAGCTGGAGAACGCCTCCTCGCTGCTGCACTGGACCCGCCGGATGATCCACGCGCGCAAGAAGCACGAGGCGTTCGGGCTCGGCGACTTCACCGACCTCGGCGGCTCCAACCCGAGCGTGCTGTCCTACGTCCGCGAGTACACCGCGCCCGACGGCAGCGTCGACCGCGTGCTCTGCGTGCACAACCTGTCGCGGTTCCCGCAGCCGGTGGAGCTCGACCTGCGCCGCTACGAGGGGGTCTCCCCCATCGAGCTGCTCGGCGGGGTCCGCTTCCCGCAGATCGGTGAGCTGCCCTACCTGCTCACGCTCGGGGCCTACGGCTTCTACTGGTTCCGGCTGCCGTCACCCGAGTCCGACAACTCCCTGCCGGCCCCGCCGGAACCGGTCACGACCGAGGAGGTGTCGGGCGCGTGAAGGCCGACCTCGAGCAGTTCATCGAGTCCGCCCGCTGGTTCGGCGGCAAGGGGCGGTCCGCGACCGTCTCCGACGTGCGCCGGCTCGGCACGCTCGGCTCGGCCGAGAAGGACGGCACCCCGTTCGTGGGCATCGAGCTGGTCAGCCTCACCTACGCCGACGGGGAGACCGAGACCTACCAGGTCCCGATCGCCTACTACGCCGAGCCGCAGGGCCGCCTCGAGCACGCCCAGATCGGTCAGTGGGAGGACCCCGACCTCGGGCCCGTGCACGCCTACGACGCGATGCACGACCGCGAGGTCACCATCTTGTGGCTGCAGGCCTTCGACTCCGGCCACGACGACGGCAACCTGGCGTTCCACCGGCTGCCCGGGCACGAGCTCGACCTGACCACGCACTCCACGCTGTTCTCCGGCGAGCAGAGCAACTCCTCGCTGGCGTTCGGCGAGGACAGCCTGATGAAGGTGTTCCGCAAGGTCACCCCCGGCCACAACCCCGACATCGAGATCCACGAGGCGCTGACCGAGGCCGGCAGCGACCACGTCGCCGCCCTCTACGGCTGGGTGGAGGCTCCCGGCCACGCCGACGGAGCCCAGGAGCAGCCTCTGCACCTCGCGATGCTCCAGCAGTTCCTGCGCACCGCCAGCGACGGCTGGGACCTGGCGCTGGCCAGCGTGCGCGACCTCTTCGCCGAGGCCGACCTGCACGCCGACGAGGTCGGCGGCGACTTCGCGGGCGAGTCCCACCGGCTCGGGGTGGCCACCGGCGAGGTGCACCGCACCCTCTCCGAGGTGTTCCCGACCGGCAGCTGGGGGCCCGGCGGAGCTGGCCGTCCTGGCCGGGGCGATGCGCGGCCGGCTCGACGCAGCCGTCGCCGCGGTGCCGCAGCTGGCGCCGTACGCCGGGACGCTGCAGGCGCTCTACGACTCCGTGGCCGCCATCTCCGAGCCGGTCCCGGTGCAGCGGGTGCACGGCGACTTCCACCTCGGCCAGACCCTGCGCACGGTCAAGGGCTGGAAGATCGTCGACTTCGAGGGCGAGCCCGCCAAGCCGCTGGCCGAGCGGGTCCTGCCCGACAGCCCGTGGCGCGACGTGGCCGGCATGCTGCGGTCCTTCGACTACGCCGCGCACGCGGTGGAGGCCGACGTCCAGGCCGAGCACGACAACACCCAGATCGCCTACCGCGCCGCCGAGTGGGCCGAGCGCAACCAGCGGGCGTTCCTGGCCGGCTACGTCGAGGCCACCGTGCTCGCGCCCGAGCAGGACGCCGGGGACGCGACCCGGGTGGAGGTCGACGACGACGCCGACCCGGCCCTGCTGCTCCCCGCACACGTACGCACCCTCCTCACGGGGTACCAGGCCGACAAGGCCGTCTACGAGACGGTCTACGAAGCACGTAACCGACCGAGCTGGATCGGCATCCCGTTGGGCGCGATCGAGCGCCTGACCGCCGCTCGAGACGCTGAGGAGTCCACGTGACCACCACCGCCCGCCCGCTCGACCCCACCATCCTCGACCAGGTCGTGAACGGCACCCACGGTGACCCGCACGCGGTGCTGGGCGCCCACCCGCACGGAGGGTCCACCACCGTGCGGGTGCTGCGCCCGCTCGCCGAGTCGGTCGTCGTCGTGCACGGCGGCACCCGGGTCCCGCTCGAGCACGAGCAGGGCGGCGTCTGGGTGGGGGTGCTCGACACCCCCCGGCCG
This sequence comes from uncultured Actinomycetota bacterium, assembly GCA_963698315.1. GTDB lineage: Bacteria > Actinomycetota > Actinomycetes > Propionibacteriales > Nocardioidaceae > Nocardioides_B. Next base: position 143,104 of record CAVOQH010000006.1, on the reverse strand, counting down.
CCCGACTACCGCCTCGAGGTGAAGTACGCCGGCGCGGACCCCGTGGTCAGCGACGACGCCTACCGCTACCTGCCCACCCTGGGCGAGATGGACCTGCACCTGATCAACGAGGGCCGTCACGAGCAGCTCTGGGACGTGCTCGGGGCCCACGTGCGTCGCTACGAGTCGCCCACCGGCGACGTCAGCGGCACCTCGTTCGCCGTCTGGGCGCCGGGCGCCCGGGGCGTCCGCGTGAAGGGCGACTTCAACAGCTGGGACGGCCGCGAGCACCCGATGCGCCAGATGGGCGTCTCCGGTGTCTGGGAGCTCTTCGTCCCCGCCGTCGGGGCCGGCACGCACTACAAGTACCTCGTCCTCGGCGCCGACGGCGAGTGGCGGGAGAAGGCCGACCCGATGGCCTTCCAGGCCGAGGTCGCGCCGAAGACCTCCTCGATCGTGCACGAGTCGGCCTACGAGTGGGGCGACGCCGAGTGGATGGAGGCCCGCGCCCAGCGCACCGACGCGCACGCGCGGCCGATGTCGGTCTACGAGCTGCACCTCAACTCCTGGCGCCGGCACCACGGTGGCGGCACCTACACCTACGCCGACCTCGCCGACTCGCTCGTCGACTACGTCGCCGACATGGGCTTCACCCACGTCGAGATGATGCCGGTGATGCAGCACCCCTTCGGCGGCTCCTGGGGCTACCACGTCACGTCGTACTTCGCCGTGGACTCCCGGATGGGCGACCCCGACGGGCTGCGCTACCTGATCGACCGGCTGCACCAGGCCGGCATCGGCGTGATCCTCGACTGGGTGCCCGGCCACTTCGCCACCGACGAGTGGGCGCTGGCCCGCTTCGACGGCACCCCGCTCTACGAGGACCCCAACCCCCAGCGCGGCTGGCACGAGGAGTGGGGCTCCCACATCTTCAACTTCGGCCGCAAGGAGGTGCGCAACTTCCTGGTCGCCAACGCGCTGTTCTGGCTGGAGGAGTTCCACGCCGACGGCCTCCGCGTCGACGGCGTCGCCTCGATGCTCTACCTCGACTACTCCCGCGAGCCGGGCCAGTGGTCGCCCAACGTCTACGGCGGCCGGGAGAACCTCGAGGCGGTGGAGTTCCTCCAGGAGATGAACGCCACCGTCTACAAGCGGGTGCCCGGCGCGACCACCATCGCGGAGGAGTCGACGTCCTGGCCGGGCGTCACCCGGCCGACCCACCTCGGCGGTCTCGGCTTCGGGTTCAAGTGGAACATGGGCTGGATGCACGACACCCTGGGCTACGTCCAGAACGACCCGGTGCACCGGCAGTACCACCACGGCCAGATGACCTTCTCGATGGTCTACGCCTACTCCGAGAACTACGTCCTGCCGATCAGCCACGACGAGGTCGTGCACGGCAAGGGCTCGCTGCTGCGCAAGATGCCGGGTGACCGGTGGCGCCAGCTGGCCAACCTGCGCTGCTTCCTGGCCTACATGTGGGCGCACCCGGGCAAGCAGCTGCTGTTCATGGGCTCGGAGTTCGGCCAGGAGTCGGAGTGGGCGGAGAGCCGCGAGCTCGACTGGTGGGTGCTCGAGAACGCCGACCACCGCGGCGTGCAGTCGCTGGTGCGCGACCTCAACCGGCTCTACGTCGACTCCCCCGCGTTCTGGACCCTCGACAACGACGGCGCCGGCTTCCAGTGGATCGACGCCAACGACTCGAGCAACAACGTCTTCAGCTTCGTGCGCACCGGCTCGGGCGGCGAGCAGATCGCCTGCGTCGCGAACTTCTCCGCGGTGCCGCACCACGGCTACCGGCTCGGCCTGCCCGCGGCCGGCACCTGGACCGAGGTGCTCAACACCGACGCGGAGACCTATGCCGGCTCCGGGGTCGGCAACCTCGGCACGGTGACCGCGACGGAGGACCCGTGGCACGGGCAGCCGGCGTCGACGACGGTCACGCTGCCGCCGCTCGGGGCCGTGTTCCTGACCCGCGAGGCTGGATGAGCAGGTCCGCTTCCGAGGACCAGCCCACGCTGACCGACGGCGTCGTCGTGCTGCGGCCGTGGCGTGACGAGGACATCGAGCCGGCCGTCGCCGGGCACGACGAGGAGATCGCCCGCTGGTTCGGCTTCCCTGTCGGTGAAGCCGTCGTACGAGGAGCACCGGGCGGCGATCGAGGACTGGCGGCGCCGCTACGCCGAGGGCCGCAGCGGGGTGAACTTCCTGGTCGAGCACGACGGTGACGTCGTCGGCAGCGTCGAGGTGCGCAACGTCGGCAACGACACCGGCTCGCTGTCGTGGACCCTCTACGCCGGCCACCGCGGGCACGGCTACGCCACCCGCGCCGTACGCCTCCTCGTGGACTACGCGATCGACGCGCTCGCCATGAAGCGCGTCGAGGCCGAGGTCGACGTCGAGAACGAGCGCTCGCTGCGCGTCGCGACCCGGTCCGGCCTGCTGCGCGAGGGCGTCCGGCGGGTGTCCCCCGGCATGCACGACCGTCCGGAGACGACCGAGGTGGTCGTGCTGGCCCGGCTGGCGTCCGACCCGCCGGTCACCGACCCGGTCGGCTTCCGGGCCCTGCTCAACTCGTTCCTGCCGCGCAAGCGGGCGATCTCGCAGATGCTCGTGCACGACCCCGCGGGCCGGGTGCTGATGTGCCGGCTCACCTACAAGCCCGACTGGGACCTGCCCGGCGGCGTCGTCGAGGTCGGCGAGTCACCGCGGCTCGCGGTCGCCCGCGAGGTCGAGGAGGAGCTCGGCCTCACCGTCGAGGCCGGCGACCTGCTGCTCACCGACTGGCTGCCGCCCTGGGGCGGCTGGGACGACGCGCTCTGCCTGGTCTTCGACGGCGGCGAGCACGACCCCGCGGTCCTCGACGCGATGGTCAAGGAGGTCCGCGAGATCCGCGACGCGGAGTTCTGCACCGTCGAGCAGGTGCGCGAGCGCGCCGCCGACTTCACCGCCCGCCGCGTCGAGGCGGCGCTGGCCACCCTGCGCGCCACCGGCGGCACGGCCTACTCCGAGTCCGGCGTCGGGTGATCGAGCTTGTCGAGATCACTCAGTGGTCTCGACAAGCTCGACCACCCGGTCAGCTGAGCTGCTGGGGCTCGACGCGGGACTTGTGGCCCTCGTCCTGGCCCTTCGCCCCGCCGCCGCCCTTGTCGGCGCCGCCGTCCCCGTTGGTCTCGAGCCGCACGATGATCGACTTCGACGTCGGGGTGTTGCTGCCGATCGCGGTCGAGTCGAGCGGGACCAGCACGTTGGTCTCGGGGAAGTACGCCGCGGCGCAGCCGCGCGGCGGTCGTAGGCCACCACCCGGAAGCCGTCGGCGCGCCGCTCGGACGCCGTCGCGTCCACTCGCTGACCAGGTCGACGACCTGGTCCGTCGGCGAGGCCGAGCGCGGCGATGTCGTCGGGGTGGACGAAGACCACCCGCCGCCCGCCGTGGATGCCGCGGTAGCGGTCGTCGAGGCCGTAGATCGTGGTGTTGTACTGGTCGTGGGTGCGCAGCGTCTGCAGCAGCAGCCGGCCCGCGGGCACGTGCAGCACGTCGAGCGGGTTGACGGTGAAGTGCGCCTTGCCGGGCGCGGTCGGGAACGTCCGCGAGTCGCGCGGCGGGTGCGGCAGCGCGAAGCCGCCGGGCTGGTCGACCTGCGCGTTGTAGGCCGTCGAAGCCGGGCACGACCCGCGGCGATCCGGTCGCGGATCGCGGTCGTAGTCGGCGCGGAAGTCCTGCCACGGCAGGTCGTAGCGGTCGCCGAGCACGGCGCGCGGCGAGCCGGCAGACGATCGCCGACCTCGGAGCGCAGGTGCGCGCTGCGCGGGCGTCAGCGGGCCGCGCGAGGCGTGCACCACGCGCATCGAGTCCTCGACGGTGACGAACTGCTCGCCGCCGCCTGGCACGTCGCGCTCGGTGCGGCCGAGGGACGGCAGGATCAGCGCCTCGTCGCCGGTGCACCAGCGTGCGAGCGGTTGAGCTTGGTCGAGACGTGCACGGTCAGCGCGGCAGCGGCGCAGCGCCGCCGCGGTGACGTCGGTGTCGGGCGTGGCCGCGACGAAGTTGCCGCCCATGCGCGAAGAACACCTTGGCCTCGCCCGTCGCGCATCGCCCGGATCGCGTCGACGGTGTCGAAGCCGTGCTCGCGCGGCGGGTCGAAGCCGAACTCGGCCTCGCAGCGCGTCGAGGAAGTGCGCGCGGCGGGCCGCTCGCAGATGCCCATCGTGCGGTCGCCCTGCACGTTGGAGTGGCCGCGCACCGGGCACAGCCCGGCGCCGGGCTTGCCGATGTTGCCGCGCAGCAGCAGCGAAGTTGACGATCTCGCGGATCGTGGCGACCGCGTTGCGGTGCTGGGTCAGGCCCATCGCCCAGCAGACGATCGTCGCGCTCGGAGTCGCGGAACAGCTCGCGCGGCCTCGCTCGATCTGGCCGCGCGGTCAGGCCGGTCGCGCGCTCGACGGCGTCCCAGTCGAGCGCGCGGCACGTGCGCGGCGCCACGCCGTCGAAGCCCGTCGGTGTGCTCGGCGATGAAGTCGTCGATCGACCGCGTCCGCACTCGCAGCAGCAGCGCACCCGAGCGCCTGGAAGAGCGCCAGGTCGCCGTCGATCCGGATCTGGCAGGTAGCAGGTCGGCGAGCGCGGTGCCGCTGCCGACGCATGCCCGCGCGGCGTCTGCGGGTTCTTGAAGCGGATCCAGCCCGGCCTCGGGCAGCGGGTTGACCGCGATGATCTTGCGCGCCGTTGCGCTTGGCCTTCTCCAGCGCGGTGAGCATGCGCGGGTGGTTGGTGCCGGGGTTCTGGCCGACGACGAAGATCAGCTCGGCCTGGTGCGAAGTCGTCGAGGCGTGACCGCTGCCCTTGCCGATGCCGATCGTCTCGGTCGAGCGCGACGCCGCGTCGACTCGTGGCACATGTTCGAGCAGTCGGGCAGGTTGTTGGTGCCGAACGCGCGGACGAACAGCTGGTAGAGGAACGCGGCCTCGTTGCTAGGTGCGGCCGGAGGTGTAGAAGACCGCCTCGTCCGGGCGAGCCGAGCGCGTTGCAGCTCGCTCGGCGATCAGCGCGAACGCGTCGTCCCAGGCGATCGGCTCGTAGTGCGTCGGCGCCGGCGCGCAGCACCATCGGCTCGGTGAGCCGGCCCTGCTGGCCGAGCCAGTAGTCGGCTGCGCTCGGCCAGGTCGGCGACGCGTGTGCGCGGCGAAGAACTCCGGCGTCGACCCGGCGCAGCGGTGGCCTCCTCGGCGACCGCCTTGGCGCCGTTCTCGCAGAACTCGGCGGCGTGCCGGTGGTCCGGTCGGGCTCGGGCCAGGCGCAGCCCGGGCAGTCGAAGCCGTCGGCCTGGTTGAGCCGGAGCAGGGTCTGGGCCGTGCGCCGCACGCCCATCTGCTCCACGGCCCGCTTCATCGAGACGGCCACGGCCGTGGGGCCCGCCGCATGCGTCTTCGGTCGGCCGACCTCGACGTCGCGCTCGTCGATGTCGTGGTCGGGGGCGGACCTCGCCATGGGGGTGTCACCTTCCGTGGACGGTTGTTACCTCCTGCCTAGTACCACTTCTGAGGCGATTCAACCGTGCGGCCCGGTAGCGCTCGACCACCAGGTCCACCAGCCGGGGGTCGACGTGCGGCCCGGACAGCAGCGGGTCGGTGACCAGGTCGGCTCCCGCGGCGAGCACCCGCCGGTGGAAGTGACCGGTCGCGAGCAGGTAGGAGCACAGCGCCACCCGGCGCCCGGGGTGCAGCCGGCGCACCCGGGCCACCTCGTCGGCCAGCCGCGGGGCGCGCGCCGCGCCGTAGCCGACGGTGACCGGCGCACCGACCACCCGGGCCAGGTCGGCGGCGGTACGCCGCACCGAGGCGTCGGCACCGTCGTCGGACGAGCCGGCCGCCGCGAGCACGACCGTGTCGCCCCGGCGCACCCCCGCCGCGTGGAGCCGGTCGGCCAGCAGCGACGTGATCCGGCGGTCGGGACCCAGGGCGTCGGCCTGGGCCGCGTCCGGGTGGGACGCGACGACACCGGCGATGTCGACGTGCGCGTGGTAGCCGGCCGCGAGCAGCAGCGGGACCACGACGGCGGCCGCCTGCGCGGCGGCCACGTCGGCCAGGTAGGGCCCGTGCACGTCGACGTGGGCCTCCTCGACGGGGACGCCGGCACGGCGGCGTACCGCCTCGACGAGCCGGGTCACCGCGGCCGCCCCCTCGGGGTCCGCGGTGCCGTGCGAGCAGGCGACCAGCGTCGGCACCGACAGCCGGTCGGTCACGCCGGGGTCTGCTCGTGGTCGGCGGCCACCTCGAGCACGTAGCCGCGCTTGATGACGGTGCGCACCAGGCGCCGGGACCCGACCGCCTCCCGGAGCCGGGCGACCGCGACCTCGGCGGTGTGCGGGTCGTCGCTGTCCCCCGGCAGCACCTCGAGCAGCGCGTCGCGCGTCACCACGTGGCCCGGCGAGCGGGCCAGGCAGCGCAGCACCGCCAGGCCGCTGCGCGAGACCGGGAGCACGACGTGGTCGAGGGTGGCGGCCGCGGCGCGCAGCCGCAGCACGCCCTCGCAGGTGCGCACGCCGGCGGACTCGTCGCCGAGGTCCATGATCACGCGGCGGACGAGGGCACCCATCCGGGCACGGTCGGGCACGACCGGCTGCATCCCGGCGATCACCAGCGGCTCGGCGGTGACCGGGCCCACCGCGGCGACGAGCAGCCGGCCCGCGTCCACCAGCGCGCGGACCGTGTCGGAGGCGTCCAGGCGGACCAGCTCGCGCAGCCACGCGGACGCGGCCGGGGCGGAGGTGAACACCACCGCGTCGAAGGCGCCCGCGGCGAGCTGCTGGACCGAGTCCTCGACCGCGGCGGGGTCGGGCGGCGGCCCCCACCGGTAGACCTCGAGGTTGGTCACCTCGGCGCCCCCGCCGGTGAGCCGGTCGTCGAGCCCGTCGTCGCCGGCCCCGTGGTGCTGGACCGCGATGCGCTGGCCGGCCACGCCCTCGGTGAGCAGGAAGTCCGCGATCTCGGCCGACGTCTCGGACTCGGCCACCCAGTCGGCGCGCAGCCCGGCCGCCTGGAGCGCGCCGCGGGCCTTGGGGCCGCGCGCGACGAGGCGTACGCCGGACAGCACCTCGAGCAGCTCCTCGGCCAGCCCGGCCGTCTCGGCGGTGTCGAGCCAGCCCCGGAAGCCGATCGCGGTGGTGACCACGAGCGTGTCGACGGGCGTGGCGAGGATGTCGCGGGTGTGGGCCAGGAGGGCCTGCTCGTCGATGTGCGGCACCACGCCGAGCGTCGGCGCGCAGACCACCTCCGCGCCGCGGCGGATCAGCGCTCCGGCCAGCTCGTCGGACCGCCGCTGCGCCGTCACCAGCACGCGGCAGCCCGCGAGGACCGGCGCGACGCCGGTCACGTGACCGCCAGGAGTGGTCTCGACAGGCTCGACCACCCGGGAGTCGGGCTCGGTCGAGCACGGGGTGGGGGTGGAGGTACACGAATCCCTCCTCGATCCGGGTCCGCCAGACCGGCAGCCGGACCTCCGGCTCGGTGAGACAGACACCCGACGCGAGGTCGAAGACCTGCTTGTACATGGGCGAGGCGACGGTGACTCGGTCCCCGGAGCTGCCGACGATACCGCGGGCCATCACGTTGGCCCCGCTGAACGGGTCGTGGTGAGACACCGCGAGGACCCGGTCGCCCTCGTCGTCGACGACGCGGAAGAGCGCGACCTGGTGGCCGTGCACGAGCACCGCGGCGCCCCGCTCGGGGACGAGACGGTCCAGGGGGCAGACACGCACCAGGTCGCTCATGACCGCACCTCCAGGGTCGGGCCGGCGACCAGCACGCCGCTGCGTCGCTCCTCGGCGGTCGCCGGTCGCCGCTGCCCGCGCTCGGTGACGTAGGCCAGCGACGGGTCGGTCGCGTCGGGCTCGTTGACGAACGAGACGAACTGCGCGAGCTTCTCCGGGTCCTGCAGCGTCGCCGCCCACTCGTCCTCGTAGGACTCCACGTGCCGGGCCATCGCCTCGTCGAGGTCGGCGGCGATGCCCAGGCTGTCCTCGAGGACGACCGCGCGCACCTCGTCCATCCCGGTCGCCTCCACCCACGGCGCGGTGCGCTGGAGCCGGTCGGCGGTGCGGACGTAGTACATGAGGAACCGGTCGATGGTGCGCACGAGCGTGTCGGTGTCGAGGTCCTCGGCGAAGCAGCTGCGCGTGCCGCGGGGTGAAGCCGCCGTTGCCGCCGACGTACAGGTTCCAGCCGTTCTCGGTGGCGATCACGCCGACGTCCTTGCTGCGGGCCTCGGCGCACTCGCGGGCGCAGCCGGAGACGCCGAGCTTGATCTTGTGCGGCGCCCGCAGGCCGCGGTAGCGCAGCTCGAGCGCGATCGCGAGGCCGACCGAGTCCTGCACGCCGTAGCGGCACCAGGTCGAGCCGACGCAGGACTTCACCGTGCGGACCGCCTTGCCGTAGGCCTGCCCGGACTCGAAGCCCGCGTCGACGAGCCGCTTCCAGATCGCGGGCAGCTGCTCGATCCGGGCACCGAACAGGTCGATCCGCTGGCCGCCGGTGATCTTGGTGTAGAGCCCGAAGTCCTGGGCGACCTGGCCGATGACGAGCAGCCCCTCGGGGGTGATCTCGCCGCCGGGGATGCGCGGGCACCACCGAGTAGGTGCCGTCCTTCTGCAGGTTGGCCATCACGTGGTCGTTGGTGTCCTGCAGCCGGGCCTGCTCGCTGTCGAGGACGTGGCCGGTGCCGAGGCTGGACAGGATCGAGGCGACGACCGGGCGGCAGATGTCGCAGCCGCGGCCGGTGCCGTGCGCGGCGATGATCTCGCTGAACGTGCGCAGCCCGGTCACCCGCACGATGTCGAAGAGCTGCGCCCGGCTGACCGCGAAGTGCTCGCACAGCGCGTTGCTGACCTCGACCCCGGACTTCTCCAGCTCGGTGGTCATCAGCTTCTTGACCAGCGGGAGGCAGGAGCCGCAGCGACGTGCCCGCCTTGCTGCACGCCTTCACCCCGGCGAGGTCGGTGCAGCCCTGCTCGGTGACGGCGCACGCGGATGGTGCCGGCCGTCACGTTGTTGCAGGAGCACACGTTGGCGTCGTCGGGCAGGTCGGCGCTCGGCGCCTGGGCGCCGCCCTCGGGCAGCAGCCACGCAGTCGGGTCGGAGCCGAGCGGGCTGCCGACCAGCGGGCGCAGCGAGGCGTACGCCGACGGCGTCGCCGACGAGCACCCCGCCGAGCAGGGTCTGGGCGTCGTCGCTGACCACGAGCTTCTTGTAGACGCCGGCCACCGGGTCGGCGTAGACGACCTCGAGGCTGCCGGGCGACGCCGCGAACACGTCGCCGAAGCTGGCCACGTCGACGCCGAGCAGCTTGAGCTTGGTGGAGATGTCGGCGCCGGGGAACGTCGCCTCGCCGCCGAGCAGCCGGTCCACGACCACCTCGGCCATCGTGTTGCCCGGACCGACCAGGCCCCAGGTGCGGCCCTGGATGCAGGCCACCTCGCCGACGGCGTAGACGTCCTCGGCTCCCGCGACGGCGCAGGTGTCGTCGACCACGACGCCCCCGCGCTCGCCGACCGCGAAGCCCGGCGTCGCGGGCGAGCTCGTCGCGGGGCCGGACGCCGGTGGCGAAGACGACGAGGTCGACGGCGAGCTGCTCGCCGTCGGTGAAGTCCATCCGCGAGACCCGGCCGTTGCGCCCGGCCTTGACCTTGGAGGTCGCGGTCGCGGTGCGCACGGTGACGCCGAGCTGCTCGATCAGCCGGCGCAGGCTCTCGCCGCCGCCCTCGTCGACCTGGAGCGGCATCAGCCGCGGCGCGAACTCGACGACGGTGCTGTCCACGCCCATCGCCGTCAGCGCGCCCGCCGCCTCCAGGCCGAGCAGACCGCCGCCGACGACGGCGCCGCGGACCGGCCGGTCGAGCTCGGCGGCCCGGTCCTGGGCCCACGCCCGCAGCTCGGTGACGTCGTCGACGGTGCGGTAGACGAAGCAGCCGGGCAGGTCCGACCCGCTGACGGGCGGGACCGCCGCGGACGAGCCGGTGGCGAGCACGAGCGCGTCGTAGTCGTAGACCCGGCCGCGGGCGTGCACCTGCCTGGCCTCGGTGTCGATCGCCCGGACGGGGCTGTTGGTGTGCAGCCGGACGCCGTCGCGCCGCCAGAGGCCGGCGTCGCCGAGGAGCAGGTCCTCGGGGTCGCGCCCGGAGAAGAACGTGGTGAGCGCGACGCGGTCGTACGGCGCGCGCGACTCCTCGGCGAACAGGTCCACCCGCCACTCGCCGGCGGTGTCCCGGTCGACCATCGCCTCGACGAGACGGTGGGCGACCATGCCGCCACCGACCACGACGAGCCGCTTGCTACGGGTGCTGGTCTCACTCATGCCGACGAACCTAGGAAGCGGAGATTTCGTCGCGGAGGTCCTCGTGTTGCACCGCCGCAACACTTGGCTCACTCGGCGGCTGAGGCTCGACTGTGAGAAGTCGCCGTCCACGGTGCGCAGCCAGTCCACCAGGCCGCAGACGACGGCGCGGCAGCCGCCGCAGCCGGTGGTGGCGCGGGTGGCCGCGGCGACCTCCTGGACGTCGCAGGCCCCGTCCTCCCAGGCGTGCACGACGTCGCCCTTGGTGACCCCGTTGCACCGGCACACGTTGGTGGCCGCCGGCATCAGGGCCGGCGAGCCGTCGGCTCGTCCCGGTCGGGCAGCAGCAGCGCGAGCGGGTCGGTGGGCACCGGGGTACCGCGGTCGTAGGCGACGGTCAGCCCGGGCGCGAGGTCGGGTGCGCCCACGCAGGTGACGCCGGTGACCCGGGACGCCCGCACCGTCAGCTCGACGAAGCGCCGGCCGCCGGGGTCGCTGACGGTGACCACGCGGTCGTGCGTCGGGTCGGCGGCGGTCGCGGAGGTTCCCATGGTGACGAGGTCGACGCCGGCGGCCTTGAGCCGGACCGGGGCGGTGCCGGTCGGGGCGGTGGGTGCCGGGGTGCCGGTGAGGTCGGCGGCCAGGCGCGCGGCCTGGTCCCAGCCCGGGCCGACCAGGCCGGTGCCGCCCTCCGGCGGCTGCGCACAGTCCCCGATCGCCGCCACGGCAGCATCGTCGGGGCTGCGCAGGTCGGCGCCGACGAGCACGCCGCGCTGGAAGGACAGTCCGGCCTCGCGGGCGAGGTCGGTCCGCGCCCGCACGCCGCACGACACGAGGAGCAGGTCGGTGTCGACGACCTCGCCGGTGGCCAGCCGCAGCCCGCTCACCGTGCCGTCCGCGGTGAGCACCTCGACCACCGCCGCGTCGGTGCGGACGGTGATGCCGAGGTCACCGAGCGCGTCGGCGAGGACCCCTGCCGGGGCGGGGTCGAGCTGGGTCTCCATGAGGTGACCGGCCACGTGCAGCACGGTGACCTGCACGCCGCGCCGGACCAGGCCGCAGGCGGCCTCCAGCCCGAGCAGCCCGCCGCCGAGGACGACCGCGTGCCGGCTGTTCAGCGACCGGGCGGTCAGGTCGCGGCAGTCGTCCAGGGTGCGCAGCACGTGGCCGCCGCGGGTCAGCGCGCCGTCGTCCGCACGCAGGCCGGGCACCGGCGGCACGAACGCCTCGGCACCGGTGGCGAGCACCAGGTGGTCGTAGCGCAGCCGGTCTCCCCCGCGCAGGTGGACCGTGCGGGCGGGTGGGTCGACGGCCACCGCCGCCGTACCGACCCGGAAGTCCACCCGGTCCGGGTCGGGCTCGGGCAGCGCCAGCGCCGCGAGGTCGCAGCGGCCGGCCAGGACGTCGGAGAGCAGGATCCGGTTGTACGGCGCGTAGTCCTCCGCGCCGACCAGGGTCAGGTCGAAGCGACCGGCCCGGTCGCGGCGGACCATCTCGTCGACGAAGCGGTGCCCGACCATGCCGGCCCCCACCACGACGACGTGCTCACGCGTGCTCATCAGTCCTCCTCCTCCGCGCGGGTCACGGAGACCGCGCAGACCTTGAACTCGGGCATCCCCGACAGCGGGTCGGTGGCGTCGGTGGTGAGGGCGTTGGCCGAGCCCTCGCCCGGCCAGTGGAACGGCATGAAGACCGTGTCGGGACGGATCCCGGTGCTCACCCGGGCCCGGGCGGTGGCCCGGCCGCGGGCGGAGGTCACGGTGACGGCGTCCCCGTCGGCGACGCCGAGGCTGCCGGCGAGGTGCGGGTGCAGCTCGACGAACGCAGCCCCGGCGGCCCGCTCCAGCGCAGGGACCCGGCGGGTCTGCGCGCCGGACTGGTACTGCGCGAGCACCCGGCCGGTGACCAGGTAGACCGGCGCGTCCGGGCGCAGGTCGTCGGCGGGCCGGCCGGGCCGCACCGCGGTCATCCGGGCCCGGCCGGTCGGCGTCGGGAACGCGTCGAGGAACATCCGCGGGGTGCCGGGGTGGTCGGCGGCCGGGCACGGCCAGTGCAGCTGCTCCCCCGCGTCGAGCCGGGCGTAGTCGATCCCGGCGTAGTCGGCACGGCCCCCGGCGCTGGCCCGGGCCAGCTCGTCGAAGACCGCCTCGGGGTCGGTGTCGAAGCTGGCCGGGCAGCCGAGCAGCGCGGCCAGGTCGGCGAGCACGTCGAGCTCGCTGCGGACCTCGGGCGGCGGGGCCAGCGCGCGCCGCCGGCGCAGCACCCGGCCCTCGAGGTTGGTCATCGTGCCGTCCTCCTCGGCCCACTGGGTCACCGGCAGCACCACGTCGGCGAGCCGGGCGGTCTCGCTGGGCACCACGTCGCAGACGACGAGCAGGTCGAGCTGCTCCAGCCGGCGCCGGACCGCGGTCGCGTCGGGTGCGCTCACCGCGACGTTGCTGCCGTGCACGAGCAGCGCCTTGATGTCGCCGTCGTGGCCGAGGCGGCCGAGCAGCTCGACGGCGGGGACGCCCGCGCCCGGCAGGTCGTCGGGGTCGACCCCCCAGACGGCGGCCACGTGCGCCCGGGCGGCGGGGTCCTCGATGTGCCGGTAGCCGGGCAGCTGGTCGGACTTCTGCCCGTGCTCGCGACCGCCCTGCCCGTTGCCCTGCCCGGTCAGGCAGCCGTAGCCGGAGCCGGGCCGGCCGGGCAGGCCGAGTGCCAGCGCGAGGTTGATCGCGGCGGTGACGGTGTCGGTGCCGTCCACGTGCTGCTCGACGCCGCGCCCGGTCAGCACGTAGGCGCCCGCCCCGCCGCGGCCCGGGGCCGCGTCGGCGAGGATCCGGGCGGCGTCGCGCAGGTGCGACTCCGGTACGCCGGTGACGTCGGCGACGCGCGCCGGCCACCACTCGGAGACGCTGCGCCGGACCTCGTCCCAGCCGTCCGCCCGCTCCGCGAGGTAGCCGGTGTCGACCAGGTCGCCCGCGACCAGCACGTGCAGCAGCCCGAGGAGGAGCACCTGGTCGGTGCCCGGCAGCGGCTGGAGGTGCCGGCCCGCGCCGTCGGCGGTGAGCGCGGCGGTGGCCGACCGGCGCGGGTCGACCACGACCAGGCCGCCGCGCCCGCGCACGCCGGCGAGGTGCTGCACGAACGGCGGCATCGTGTCGGCGACGTTGCTGCCCAGCAGCAGCACGGCGTCCGCGCCGCCGAGGTCCTCGAGCGGGAACGGCAGGCCGCGGTCGAGGCCGAAGGCCCGGTTGCCGGCCGCCGCGGCCGACGACATGCAGAACCGGCCGTTGTAGTCGATGTGCCGGGTGCGCAGCGCGACGCGGGCGAACTTGCCGAGCTGGTAGGCCTTCTCGTTGGTCAGGCCGCCGCCGCCGAACACGCCGACCGCGTCGGGGCCGTGGGCGGCCTGGACCCGGCGTACGCCGGAGGCCACCGTGTCGAGCGCCTCGTCCCAGGTCGCCGGGTGCAGCATCGCCGTCCTCGCGGCGCACCCACGGGTGGGTGAGCCGGTCGGCGACGCCGAGCACCTCGCGCGCTGGTCCAGCCCTTCTGGCACAGCCCGCCGCGGTTGGTCGGGAAGTCCCGCGGGGCCACCGTCACCGGCGGGCCGTCGGCGCCCGCTGCCGCACCCTCCAGGCGCATGGCGCACTGGAGGGCGCAGTAGGGGCAGTGGGTGTCAGACACCGGCACGGGCGAACGCCGCCGAGCGGCGCAGGTAGAAGAACCAGGTGACGGCCAGCATCACGGCGTAGAGGCCGACGTAGACGTAGAGCGCGGGCACGATCGACCCGAACGCCTCGGTCGCCCAGCCGTAGGTGCGCGGCACCAGGAAGCCGCCGTAGGCACCGATGGCGGAGATGATCCCGATCGCGGCGGCGGCCTGCCGCTTGGACGTCGCCACCGCCTCCACGTCGGCGGCGTCGACGCCGTGCCGGAAGATCGCCGGGATCATCCGGTAGGTCGAGCCGTTGCCGACGCCGGTGGCGACGAACAGCGCCATGAAGCTGGCGAAGAACAGCGCGAAGCTCTGCAGGCTCAGGCTCCACACCACGCCGAGCACGCCGAGGCCCATCACCACGAAGCTGGCCGCGGTGACCCGGGCGCCGCCGACCTTGTCCGACAGCCGGCCGCCGACCGGGCGGATCACCGAGCCGACCAGGGCGCCGAGGAACGCGTAGGCCGTCACGTTGACGTCGGGGAACTGCCCCTTGATCAGCAGCGGGAAGGCGGCGGCGTACCCGATGAACGAGCCGAAGGTGCCGATGTAGAGGAACGACATCACCCACGTGTGCGGGCGGCGCGCGGCGGCCGCGCTGGAGGCGAAGTCCGTCTTGGCCACCGTCAGGTTGTCCATGCAGCGGTAGGCGGCGAAGGCCGCGAGCAGGATCAGCGGCACCCACATCAGCCCGGCCCGCTCGAGGTGGATGCCGGCGCCGGCGGTGATGACCGCCGCGACGACGAAGGGCGCCTGCACGACGGCGACGCCGATGTTGCCGCCGGCGGCGTTGAGGCCGAGCGCCCAGCCCTTCTCCTTCTCCGGGAAGAACAAGGAGATGTTCGTCATCGACGACGCGAAGTTGCCGCCGCCGAAGCCGGCGAGCGCGGCGACGAGCAGCATCGTGGAGAACGACGTGTCCGGGTTGCTCACCGCCCAGGCCAGCGCCAGCGTCGGGATCAGCAGCAGCAGCGCGGACACGATGGTCCAGTTGCGGCCGCCGAACCTCGGCACCGCGAACGTGTAGGGCAGCCGCAGCGTCGCACCGACGAGGTTGGGCAGCGCCACCAGCCAGAACAGCTGGCCCTCGGTGAACGCGAACCCGACGCTGTTCAGGTTGACCGCGACGATGCTCCACAGCACCCAGACGGAGAAGCCGAGGTGCTCGGCGATGATCGAGAAGACCAGGTTGCGACGCGCGACCCGGCGCCCGGTCCGCTCCCAGAACTCCGGGTTCTCCGGGTCCCAGACGTCGATCCAGCCCTTCCGTCCCTCGCGTGACCCCGTGCGAAGCTGCGGCCGCTCGGCCACCCCTGACGACATCTGGCACTCCTCACGACGTGACCCACCGGTTCGGGGTCGCTCGTGAAGGAACCTAGGAACGCGATGTTTCGGCTCCCGGTCATGCCGCCGTTACGTTCCGTGAAACTCGCCGCACATGAGGTGCGGGGGTGGTGTGAGAAGTCAGAAGAGGGCGGAGGCCAGCGCCTGGCGGCCCTTGAGCACCCGCGGGTCGTCGTTGCCGACCGCCGCGAACAGGCCGAGCAGGTGCGTGCGGGCCTTGTCCCGGTCGTCCCCCGCCGTACGCCGGACCAGGTCCACGAGCCGGGCGAACGCGTCCTCCACGTGGCCACCGGCCATGTCGAGGTCGGCCACCAGGGTCTGCGCGTCCACGTCGTCGGGGCGCTCGGCCGCGGCCTGCCGGGCGGCCTGGAGGTCGGCGGTCTGGGTGCGCTGGAGCACCTTCGCCATCGCGAGCCCGCCCGCGGCCTCGGCGTCGGCGGGGTTGGCGTCGACGAGCTTCTGGTACTCCGCCACCGCGCCGTCGATGTCACCGGCGGCCAGGGCGTCCTGGGCCGGCGCGTAGCGCGGGTCGACCTGCTCCTCCTCGTCCCCGTCGACCGGGACCGGCCTGGGCCAGCGGCTGGTGCCGGCCGGTGACGCCCTGGGTGGCGAGCTGCTGCATGACCTGGGTGAGCGCGGCGCGCAGGTCGTCGATCGGGGCGACGTCCTGGAACAGCGGCATCGGCCGGCCCTGCACCACGGCGACGACGAAGGGCACCGACGGGATCTGCACGGCCTGGGCGATCTGCGGGGCGGTGTCGACGTCCACGCGTCCGAGGAGGTACTTGCCCTCGAACTCGTCGGCGAGCGTGGTCAGGTCGTCGGCGAGCTGCACGCTCGCGGGCATCTGGCTCGGCGAGTAGAACACCAGCAGCACCAGGGCGTTCATCGACGCCTCGAGCACGCCCTGGAAGCTCCGCCTCGGTCACCTCGACGGCGTAGCTGCCCGCCGCACCGCCGTTGCCCGCCGGGGCTCCACCGGGCTCCGCGGGCGCTCCACCGGGCACTCCACCGGGTGCCCACGGCCCCGGGTGCGCCCGCGGGACGCTTCAGGGCGGACAGGTCGACGGCACCGGGACGCGAGAACGGCTGCTGGCTCATGCGCCCATTCTGCCGAAGGCCTCCTCGGCCGCGTCAGCGGAGTGGTCTCGACAGGCTCGACCGCCGAGACCGGCGGGGGTCAGAAGCGGGCGGGCTCGCGGTACTCGCCCCACTCGGCACGCAGGGCGTCGCAGATCTCGCCCAGGGTGGCCTCCGCACGGCAGGCGTCGAGCATCGCCGGGATCATGTTGTCGTCGCTGCGGGCCGCGGCCAGCATCCGCCCGATCGCCTCCTCGACGGCGGCGGTGTCGCGGCCCTCCTTGCGCGCGGCGAGGTCGCGCACCTGGTCGACCTCGACCTCGTGGGAGACGCGCAGGATCTCCAGCTCGTGGGTCACCGACTCCTCGTGGCAGTTGACCCCGACGATCCGCTTCTCGCCCTTCTCCAGGGCGACCTGGTACTGGAAGGCCGCCTCGGCGATCTCCGACATGAACCAGCCCTCCTCGATGCCGCGCAGGATGCCGCGGGTCATCGGCCACACCGCTGCGTCGGCCTTGCCGGTCGCCTCCTGCACCTGGGCGGCGAGCGTGGCGTGGTCGCGCGAGGAGGTCGTCGAGCCGCCCTGGGCGAGGATCTGGTCGAAGATGGCGTAGGCCTCGGCCTCGATCCGGTCGGTCAGCGCCTCGACGTACCACGAGCCGCCGAGCGGGTCGGCGACGTTGACGACGCCGGTCTCCTCCATGATCACCTGCTGGGTGCGCAGCGCGATCTCGGCGGCCTGCTCGCTCGGCAGCGCGAGCGTCTCGTCGAGGGCGTTGGTGTGCAGCGAGTTGGTGCCGCCGAGCACCGCGGCGAGCGCCTCGATGCCGGTGCGGACGACGTTGTTGTAGGGCTGCTGCGCGGTCAGCGAGACGCCGGCCGTCTGGGTGTGGAACCGCAGCCACTGCGCCTTGTCGGTCTTCGCGCCGTAGACGTCGCGCAGCCAGGTCGCCCAGATGCGGCGGGCGGCGCGGAACTTCGCGATCTCCTCGAAGAAGTCCACGTGGCTGTCGAAGAAGAACGACAGCCCGGGCGCGAAGACGTCGACGTCGAGGCCGCGCGACAGGCCGAGCTCGACGTAGCCGAAGCCGTCGGCCAGCGTGAACGCGAGCTCCTGCGCGGCCGTCGAGCCGGCCTCGCGGATGTGGTAGCCGGAGACCGAGAGCGGCTTGTAGGCCGGGATCTTCTCGGCGCAGTACTCCATCAGGTCGCCGATCAGGCGCAGGTGCGGCTCGGGGCCGAACAGCCACTCCTTCTGGGCGATGTACTCCTTGAAGATGTCGGTCTGCAGGGTGCCGTTGAGCACCCCGACGTCGACGCCCTGCCGCTCGGCCGCGACGAGGTACATGCAGAAGACGGGTACGGCGGGGCCGCTGATCGTCATCGACGTGGTGACGTCGCCGAGCGGGATGCCGTCGAACAGAGCGTCCATGTCGACGGTGGAGTCGATGGCGACGCCGCAGTGGCCGACCTCGCCGAGGCTCTTGGGGTCGTCGGAGTCGCGGCCCATCAGCGTCGGCATGTCGAAGGCGACGCTGAGCCCGCCGCCGCCGCGGCCCAGGATCATCTTGTAGCGCTCGTTGGTCTGCTGGGCGTTGCCGAAGCCGGCGAACTGGCGGATCGTCCACGCCCGGCCGCGGTAGCCGGTGTCGTAGAGACCGCGGGTGAACGGGAACTGCCCCGGCCACTCGCTGTCCTCGGTGCCGTAGGCCGGCTCGACCTCCAGCCCCGACAGCGTGGTGAAGTCGATGTCACGCACCTTGCCCTGGTCCAGCGACTTCGCGTAGCGCGCCTCCCAGCGGGTGCGGGCGGACTCGGCGGCGGTGGAGCCAGGGGCAGGGGTGTCGGACGTCATACGAAAATAGTAGGACGTCCAACTAATCGTGTCGAGGCGACGGCTGCGGCCAGCTGCAGGCCGGTCGGCTCAGAAGTCGCCGGCGTCCTCGCGGACCGGCCGCAGCAGCGCCGACAGGCCGCCGAGCTGCTCGTCGGTCAGCGAGGTCAGCGCGAAGCGCGCCGCCACCAGGTCGGCGGTCGCCCGCTCGACGGCGGCCCGGCCTTCGTCGGTGATCTCGGCCAGCACGGCCCGCCCGTCGGCGGGGTGCCGACGGCGTACGACGAGACCGGCCGACTCGAGCCGGTCGACCAGCGAGGTCACCGACGTCGCGTGCACCTGCAGCCGCTCCCCCATCTTGCCGAGCGGCAGCGCGCCCTCGCGGGAGAAGACCAGCAGCACGAGCGCCTCGTAGCGCGCGAAGGTCAGCCCGTGCGGCCGGAGGATCTCGTCGAGCTGCCCGAGCACCAGCTGGTGCACCCGCATCAGGGAGGTCACGGCGTGCATCTGGGGCACCGCGTCCCAGCGCTTGCCCCACTGCCGCGCCGCCTCGTCGATCGGGTCGAACGGCAGCTTCCTGGACATGGGCAGCACCCTAGGGCCTCGACCCCCACTCAGCCCTGCTCGGCCCACCGCAGCGTGGAGGGCCGGCCCAGCCGGGTGATCCGTCGCGAGACCAGCAGCGCGATCAGGGTGGCGACCACGAAGAGCGCGAGCCCCACCCCGGCGAGCACCATGCCGTGCGCGGCGTAGAGCGGTGCCGGCTCGTGCTCGGCGGCCGTGCCGAGGCTCAGCGACGGCAGCACCAGGAGCAGCGCGACGTAGGCGGCGGCCACCCCGAGCAGCACCGCGAGGCCGAGCATCACGACGTACTCCAGCACCGAGGCCCGCAGCAGCGTCCGCTGCGAGACCCCGACCACCCGCAGCGAGGCCACCTCGTAGGCGCGCCAGCGGGCCTGGAGCACCGCCGAGGCGAAGACGCCGAAGACCGCGAGCAGCAAGGTGGCGAGGCCGACCATGAGGAACAGCCGCAGCCCGAGGCTGAAGGCGTCGTTGCGCAGCCCGGTGAGGGTCTCGTCGAGGTCGCCGAGCGGGGTCAGCGGGGCACCCGCGGCCTCGACCTGCGTCCAGCATCGCGGCCGGCGTCCCCTCCGCGACCCACAGCTGCGGCAGCACCGAGGCGCCGTACGGCGGCTCGAACTCCACCAGCGAGGTCTCGAGGTCGGCGAGCGACCCCTCGTCGCCGAGACCGGGCAGCGCGTGCACCCGCGCCACGACGCGCACCGGCTGGTCGCCGCCGTTGAGCCCGACCCCGCGCACCACCGAGCCGTCGTAGTCGATCGCCACCCCGGAGCCGGCCTGGCGCGCCGGTGCCGCCTGCGTGCCGTCGGTCGCCACCACCGGCACCACGTCGGGCGTCGACGCCGGCGTGATCCGGGCGATGCCGGCGACCATGGTGGGCTCCTGGTCGACCCCGGGCGGCAGCTGGCCGAGGTAGAGGTCCAGACGCAGCCCGTCACCCTCCGGGCGACAGCGTGACCGGCGGGTCCACCAGCGACACCGGGAACGGCCGGGCCGCCCGCCACGCGCCCTGCGTCGCCGAGCCGCCAGTCCACCGGCTGCCCGTCGACGGTCACGTCACCCAGCGTCACCGAGCCGTCCACGTCGAGCACCGACATGCTCGGGCCGCTGACGAAGAGCTGCTCGAGCGTGCAGCCGTCGTCGCAGCCGCGGACCGCGCCGGTGACCGTGCGCGGCGAGGCGCCGTTGCGGAGCTCGCCCAGCACGGCGTTGCGCTGCTCGCCGTCCTCGTCGACGTACTGCACCCACAGCACGGCGGTGTCGCCGGTCGACGACTCCAGGGACACCGCGCTCGCGGTGACCGAGACCTCGTCGCCGGAGAAGGTGATCCGGTCCTGCGGCGGCCGCAGCTCGCGCTGCAGGGTGCTCGGCGACACGTCGGCCCAGGCGTCGTCCCAGGCCACCACCGTGGCGAGCCGGGTGGTGTCGACCAGGACCCGGCGGGCCATGTCGTCGCCGCCGTTGTCCACCGCCGCGGCGGCGAGGTAGCGGCCCTCGGGGTCGACCTCCCGGGTCACGTCGAGCAGCCGTCCGACCGACACCTCCGTCTGGATAGGTCCGCGCGGCGCCGACGTCGGCCTTCGCCCGGCTCACCCGCCAGTCGTCCGAGACCGCCGACGCCGAGACGGCGAAGGTGATCACCGAGACCGCGAGCAGCAGCGGGACCATCAGGTTGGCGAGGTCCGAGCGGCGGGCCAGCCGCCGGGAGGCGAGGTACGCCGGGGTGCCGCGCGCGTAGGTCGTGCGGCCGAGCCAGCGCGCGCTCGCGGCCCGGAGCAGCCAGGCTCCCCCGACCGCCACCGCGAGCGCGATCAGCAGCGGGGCCAGCAGCGCGAGCAGCTGGCTCGACTGGTCCCCGGAGGTGAGCAGCTGGGCCACCGCCGCCACGGCCACCGCCACCACCGCGCTGCGCAGCACCAGGCCGGCGCGCGAGGTCTCCCGGCGGGTGAGCGCCGAGGCGAGCGCCCGGGACAGCGGCTCGCGGATCACGTCGAGGGCCGCCATCGCCGAGGCCACCAGGGCGGAGACCACGACCGCCGCGAGCGCCAGCCAGGCGACGCCGTCGACGGCCACCGGGATGCCCGGGGTGAGCCACAGCCCGGCGACGAGGTGGGCGAGCAGCACGGCCGAGCCGAGCGCCAGCGGCGTCGCGACCGCGACCACCACGAACGGCTCCCCCACCGCGAAGCCGAAGCACCTGGCGGCGCGAGTGCCCGCGCAGCTTGGCGAGTGCGACGTAGGGCCGGCGCAGCGCGGCACCGGCGGAGACCAGCGCGAACAGCAGCAGCAGCGACAGCACGACCAGCGGCGCCAGCGCGGCGACCATCACCCGCTGCAGCAGCGCCCGCTCGGCGCGGACCTCGTCGAAGAGGGTGGACAGGTCGAGCTGCGCCACCTCGCCGCCGGTGCTCAGCTCGAGCAGCCGGTCCTGGAACCGCAGGGCCAGCGCCTCGACCCGGTCGAGGCCGTCGAGGTCGACGGCGCCGGGGTCGAGCGGCCGGTCGACCCCGCCCCGGAAGGTCTGCGAGTCCATCGACGCCGGAGTCGACCAGCAGCGCGGGGCTCGCCGGCGGCGCCGCCCTCGCCCTTGGCGGGCGGCGGCACCAGGTTCTCGAGCCCGGTGAACCGGGACAGGTCGAACCACGCCGGCGAGTCGGGGTCGGCGACGCGTGTAGGTGCCGACGACCTCGAAGGTCTCCTGGCGCGTGCTGCTCCGCTCTCGACCATCGAGATCTGGTCGGCTTCGGTCGACGCGCCGCAGGTAGGCGGTCGATGAAGCTCAGCGTCGAAGGTGTCCCCGACGCCGACGCCGAGTGGTCCGGGCCATCACGTCGCTGCACCAGCACCTCGTCGGGTGCGGTCGGGCAGCGGCCTGTCGACGACGGCCAGGTCGCACATGCCCGTCGCGCCAGTAGAGCGGCACCTGGAAGGTGGTGGCGCCGTACTTCATCGTGCCACCGCGGTCGAGCAACCAGCCCGTCTCCTCGGGCCAGAACCGGCCCGGGTCCTGGGCGGCCACCGTGGCCGACGCCTCGTCGACCAGCGACTGCGGCTCCGGCGGCACGTAGGCGTCGGGGTCGTCGGGCAGCTCGTCGAGCGCCTCGACCGAGAACGACATCCCGGTGGTGTACGGCGCGCGGCCGTCGAGCCGCGTGTCGACGAGGTGCTCCGACGACATCCGGCCGTACATCGGGCCGAGGACCGCCGCGGTCACGGCCACCCAGATCACCAGCAGCGCGGCCGCGTTGATGCCGCGACGGGCCCACAGCCCGGCGAGCAGGATCCTCATCCCCGGTCCCCCTCGTCGACCGGGCGCAGCAGCAGCCCGTCGGGCGTGGTCTCGAACTGCACGAGCATGCCCGCGGGGAACCGCGCCGCGAGGTCGTCGGGGATGTGCACGGCGCCGTCCTCGTCGACGACGCCGAAGTCGAAGCCGTGCCGTCCCTCGGAGCCGATCCGGCCGTTGCGGATCGTGATGCTGCGCGGCATCGCCGCGGCGACCTCGGGGTCGTGGGTCACCAGCACCACGGTGGTGCCGAACTCGCGGTTGACCAGGTGGATCAGCTCGAGCATCACGTCGCGGTCGTCGTGCGCGAGCTGCGAGGTGGGCTCGTCGGCCAGCAGCAGCCCGGCTCCCGACGACACCGCGGCCGCGAAGGCGATCCGCTGCCGCTCCCCGCCGGACATGCCGGCGAGCGGGCGGCCGGCGAGGTCGCGCAGGCCGAGCCGGTCGAGCAGCTCGGCGGCCGGCAGCAGCCTGCGGCGTACGGCGGCGGGCACCGCGCGGCGCGCGAACTCGACGTTCTCCACCGCGCCGGCGTAGGGCAGCAGGTTGCGGCTCGCGCCCTGCAGCAGGGAGGCCACCGTCCCCGAGCGGAGCCGGCCGAGCTCGGACTCGCTGACCCGCGAGATGTCCTGCCCGTCGACGAGCACCTTGCCGGCCGAGGGACGGAGCACCCCGCCGAACAGGCTGAGCAGCGTGGACTTCCCGGACCCGGAGGGGCCGAGGAGCGCGACCTGCTCGCCGGGCCGGATGTCGAGGTTGACGCCGCGCAGGGCGACCACGTCGTGGCCGCCCGCGGTGGTGTAGATCTGCACCACGTTGACGCAGCGCACCGCGACCCCGGTGCGCTGGAGGGAGGGGGCGCTCACGACCCGGGCCTGCGGTAGAGGTCGTGCTCGTGGCCGGGCTCGTCGCCGGCGACGACGCCGGCCGGCGCGGTCTCCACCTGGCGCCCGTCCACGAGGTGGATCTCGTCGTCGCACAGGGCGGCGACGTCGGGGTCGTGGGTGGCGAGCACGACCACGGCACCGCGCAGCGCCTCGGCCCGGATCTCGGCCACGACCAGGTCCCGGTTGACCTCGTCGAGCTCGCTGGTCGGCTCGTCCGCGAGCAGCACGTCGGGCACCGCCGCCAGCGCCCGGGCCACCGCGACGCGCTGCAGCTGGCCGCCGGAGAGCTCCGAGATCAGCCGGTCGGCGAGGTCGGCGACGCCCAGCCGGTCGAGCGCGGCCACCGCGCGCTCCGCGGCCTCGCGCGGCTCGACGTCGGCGGCGCGCAGGGCGATCGCGACGTTCTCCTCCGCGGTGAGGGTCGGGACGAGGCCGTAGGTCTGGAGCACGAACGCCGTGCCGCGGCGCGGCTCGCCGCTCCGGGTGCCGACCGGGCCGCCGTCGTAGGTCGCCTCCCCCGCGTTCGGGGCCACCAGCCCGCCCAGCACGCTGAGCAGGGTGGTCTTGCCGGAGCCGCTGGAACCGGTGACCGCCAGCACGCGGCCGGCGCGGGCGACCACCGAGACGCCCTCGAGCAGCGGCCTCGTCGGACCCGCCACCCGCAGGTCCCTCACCGCCAGCTGGTGCTCCACGCGTCTCCCCCTCCTGATGCTCGACGCGAGCCTGCCGTCAGGGGCATGGGCGCGCAACACTCCTGGCCGCGCCGTGGCTGATTCGTGACCTGGTGCGTCTAGTTGATGACGCGGGGGCCGCGAAGGCCGGAGCGCTGCACCACGCGCTGGATGGTGAGGTCGCGCTCGTAGGGCCGGCCCACGAAGCGGATCTCCCGCAGGCCCTGCTCCTGCGCGGCCGACTCGAAGACGAAGTGGCCGTAGTTGAGCAGCCGTCCGGTGAACGGCTTCTCCACGGTGATGTCGAGGATCCGGCCCAGCGGCATGGTGGCGAGCCGCTGGGCGAGCACCCCGCGCACGCGGAACACCCGCATGTTGGTGATCACGAAGCGGTCCATGTGCTCGCCGAGCGCCTTCCAGGAGGCGTGCCCCCAGATCGCGAAGGCGAGCGCGAACGGGAACCAGGCGAGGTCCACGGGCGCGAGCAGGAAGAGGTAGAAGACGCCGAGCCCGACCAGGGCCTCCAGCACCGGCACGAGGTAGACGACCCAGTGGTGGAGCACCTCGTCGACGATGACCTCACCCTCCTCGCGGAGCAGGTGCTTGCTGATGTGGGGGTCGAACGTGCGACCCACCCAGCCCATGCGTGCGCCCTACCCGAACAGGGCCGAGACGAACTCGATGAGGCTCTCGAACGCCACGAAGAGGGCGTCTGTCGCTCCACGCACCGCGCCGGCCGCCCCCGCAGGCTGCGTGATGACGTAGAACAGCACGAAGAGGAGCGCGATACCGATCCCCAGCTTGCGCATGCTGTGTGCTCCGTCCCGAGTGGCAGGTGTGAATCAGGGCAAAGACCATTCGTACCAGACCCGACCCTCGGCATGTTCGAGGCGCGCGGGGTACAACTGGCTCATGACCGTCGACCGACCCGCTCCCCAGCACCGCGTCCCCGACGGCGTGGACGACGCCACCGTCGAGGCGGTCGGTGCCCTCTCCGAGGCCCTGGAGACCACCGAGCGTGCCCGTGGCCACCTCTACTCCTTCCACCAGCTCACCGGCAGCGCCGACGTCCAGCTCGGCGACGCCGTCGACCAGCTGCGCGCGGCCGGGCACACCGAGCTCGCCGACGACATCGAGCACGAGCTCCTCGGCCGCAACGTCCTCCCCGGCCGGTGGACGTTCCAGGTGATCGAGGAGTACGACGACACCTACTGGTCGGTCTTCCGCGAGACCGAGCGCAAGGTCCGCGAGCTGCTCACCGAGGGCCGCCGGCACCTGCACGAGGCGGGCATGAAGGAGGACCGGCGCACCCACCGGCACCCGCACCACACCGCGACCCCCGAGGAGGGGTGAGCGAGTCCGAGGCGGCGTACGCTGGCGGCAAGGAGCCTGTGCGCTCCACCGAGGAGCCAGTCATGGCCGACAAGTCCCCCCGACAACACCTGTCGAAGAAGACCGGCAAGTCCCTCAAGGAGAAGCGTGCGGAGAAGCACGCGAAGGCGGACGCCAAGACCGCCCAGGGCAAGATCGAGATCGTCCCGCCCGGCAAGAGGCGCTGAGACCACCGGTCGTGCAGTGTTTCGAGACGCTCACTTCGTTCGCTCCTCAACCACCGAAGGTCAGTCCGTGTAGGCCTCGAGGAGCACGTCGGCGGCGGTGTAGGGGTCGCTGTCGCCGGCGGCCACCTTCTCGGCGAGGTCGTCGAGCTCGGTGCGGGTGTGCACGTCGCCCCAGCGCGCCCGCAGCGCGGTCACCGCGATCGCCTCGATCTCGTCGCGCGCGCGGCGGACCCGTCGCCGGGTCAGCTCGCCCGACGACTCCATCCAGGCCCGGTGCGCGTCGATCTTCTCGACCACCTCGTCGACGCCCTGCCCGGTCTGCGCGACCGTCTGCACGATCGGCTGCTTCCAGGAGTCCTCGCTGCGCTCGGCCAGGGCGAGCATGTTGCGCAGGTCGCGGCGCACGGTGTCGGCGCCGTCGCGGTCGGCCTTGTTGACGACGTAGACGTCGCCGATCTCGAGGATGCCCGCCTTGGCCGCCTGGATGCCGTCGCCCATGCCCGGGGCCAGCAGCACCAGCGTGGTGTCGGCGAGCCCGGCGATCTCCACCTCGCTCTGGCCCACCCCGACGGTCTCGATCAGCACCACGTCGCAGCCGGCCGCGTCGAGCACCCGCAGCGCCTGAGGCGTCGACCAGGACAGCCCACCGAGGTGGCCGCGCGAGGCCATCGACCGGATGTAGACCTCCGGGTCGAGCGCGTGGTCCTGCATCCGCACCCGGTCGCCGAGCAGAGCGCCGCCCGAGAACGGTGAGGACGGGTCGACCGCCAGCACGCCGACCCGCTTGCCGGTCTTGCGCAGGGCCGTCACCATCGCGTTGGTCGAGGTGGACTTGCCCACCCCGGGCGACCCGGTGATGCCGACGATCTGGGCGTGCCCGGTGTGCGGGGCCAGGCCGGCCATCACCTCGCGGAGCAGTGGCGAGGCGTCCTCGACGAGCGAGATCAGCCGCGCCACCGCCCGCGCCTCACCGGCGCGGGCGCGCTCGACGAGGTCGGGGACGGAGACGGCGCCGCGACGGCTCACGCGGGGACGCGGATGATCAGGGCGTCGCCCTGGCCACCGCCGCCGCACAGGGCGGCCGCGCCGGTGCCGCCACCACGCCGCTTGAGCTCCAGGGCCAGGTGCAGCACGATGCGCGCGCCGGACATCCCGACCGGGTGGCCCAGGGCGATCGCGCCACCGTTGACGTTGACCTTGTCCTCGCTGATGCCGAGCTCACGGGCCGACACGATGCCGACCGCGGCGAAGGCCTCGTTGAGCTCGACCAGGTCGAGGTCGGCCGGGGTGATGCCGTCCTTGTCGCAGGCCTTCACGATCGCGTTGGCCGGCTGCATCTGCAGGGTCGAGTCGGGGCCGGCCACCTGGCCGTGCGCGCCGATCTCGGCGATCCAGGTCAGCCCGAGCTCCTCGGCCTTGGCCTTGCTCATCACCACCACGGCGCAGGCGCCGTCGGAGATCTGGGAGGCCGAGCCGGCGGTGATGGTGCCGTCCTTGGAGAACGCCGGGCGCAGCTTGCCGAGGCTCTCGCCGGTGGTGTCGCCGCGGACGCCCTCGTCCTGGGAGACCACGACCGGGTCGCCCTTGCGCTGCGGGATCTCGACCGGCACGACCTCGTCGTCGAAGAGGCCGTTCTTCCAGGCCTCGGCGGCACGCTGGTGGGAGCGCGCCGCGAAGGAGTCCTGCTCCTCGCGGCTCAGCTGGGCACCCGCGACGTTGCACTGCTCGGTGAGCGCGCCCATCGCCTGGTCGGTGGTCTGGTCGTAGAGCGCGTCGTAGGCCATCGAGTCGACCAGGCTCACGTCGCCGTACTTGAAGCCCTCGCGGGACTTCGGCAGCAGGTGCGGGGCGTTGGTCATCGACTCCATGCCGCCGGCCACGATGATGTCGTGCTCGCCGGCGCGGATCAGCTGGTCGGCCATCGCGATCGCGTTGATGCCGGACAGGCAGACCTTGTTGATGGTGATCGAGGGCAGCGACATCGGCAGCCCGGCCGCGATGCCGGCGGTGCGGGCCGGGTTCTGGCCGGCGCCGGCGAGGATGACCTGGCCCATGATCAGGTAGTCGACCTGGTCGCCGGAGACGCCCGCCTTGTCCAGCGCGCCCTTGATCGCCACGCCGCCCAGCTCGGCGGCGGACTTGTCCTTGAGCCCCCCGAGCAGCCGGCCGATGGGGGTGCGAGCACCGGCGACGATGACGGATCCGGACATGACGGCCTCCTGCTTGAAGAATTGCGGTGGTGGGGCCCTTCAGTGTTCCGGGCCACTCGCTGCCGACGATACCCACCGCGTCACCGCCCGTGGGAGGGGGTGAGAGCCGATCCTCGTGTCGGACAGGTCACAGTCCCTCGCGGGTCGCGCCGGCGGCGTACGACGATGACTTCCATGAGCGTGCAGATCCCCTCCCCCCTCTTCGTCGGCATCGACCACGTGGGCATCGCGGTGCCCGACCTCGACGAGGCGATCGCCTTCTACGCCGACGCCTTCGGCATGACGGTCGAGCACCAGGAGACCAACGAGGCCCAGGGGGTCCGCGAGGCGATGCTCCGGGTCGGCGACAGCGACAGCTGCCTGCAGCTGCTCGCCCCGCTCACCCCGGAGTCGACGATCGCGAAGTTCCTCGACCGCAGCGGGCCCGGCCTGCAGCAGCTCGCCTACCGGGTGACCGACCTCGACGCGGTGTCGGCCGTGCTGCGCGAGCGCGGCCTGCGGCTGCTCTACGACGAGCCGCGCCGCGGCACCGCCGGCAGCCGGATCAACTTCGTGCACCCCAAGGACGCCGGCGGCGTGCTGGTCGAGCTGGTGGAACCATCCGCCACTCAGGGCTGAAGGTAGGAGCTGTCCCGGGCGTCGGTGACGAGCATGTGCCCGGGCGCGTGCGAGATCGCCAGCGGCGGGCGCGACTCCATCACCGCGGCCTGCGGGGTGACCCCGCAGGCCCAGAAGACCGGGACCTCGCCCTCGCGCACCTCGACCGCGTCGCCGAAGTCGGGCGTGCCGAGGTCGTCGATCCCGAGCGCCGCGGGGTCGCCGACGTGCACCGGCGCGCCGTGCACCGCGGGGTAGCGCGAGGTGATCCGCACCGCGTCGGCGACCTGGGCGGCCGGCACCGGACGCATCGAGACGACGAGCGGCCCCGACATCGACCCGGCGGGTCGGCACCGCCGCGAGGTGCGGTACATCGGCACGTTGACGCCCTGCTCGACGTGGCGCACCGGCACGCCCTCCTCCATCAGCGCGGCCTCGAACGTGAAGCTGCAGCCGACCAGGAACGACACCAGGTCCTCGCGCCACCACTCCCGCACGTCGGGGGTCTCCTCGACCAGCTCGCCGTCGACGTAGACGCGGTAGGCCGGCAGGTCGGTGCGCACGTCGCCGTCGAGGATCGGCCCGGAGACCTCCCCGGCGTCGAGGACGTCGAGCACCGGGCAGGGCTTGGGGTTGCGCTGGGTGAAGAGAAGGAAGTCGTAGGCCAGGTCGCGCGGCAGCGCGAGCAGGTTGGCCTGGGCGAAGCCGCGGGACCAGCCCGCGGTCGGCGTCACCAGCCCGTCACGGAAGCGCAGCCGCGCCTCGGCCGGGCTCAGCGCGGCCACGTCGAGACCCTCGGTCCGGCGTGAGGTCGAGGTCATGGGTTCACCCACCGGAAGCGGACGCTCTGCCCGGGGCGGACCTGGGCGGCGCGGTCGACGTGCGCGTCGACCACGACGGCCACCACCGGGTAGCCGCCGGTGACGGGGTGGTCGGCGAGGAACAGCACCGGCTCTCCGCTCGGCGGGACCTGCACGGCCCCGCGGTAGGCGCCTTCGCTGGGCAGCTGCCGGTCGGGGTCGACGTGCTTCAGGGCGCCGCCGGCCAGGCGCATGCCCACCCGGTTGCTCTTCTCCGAGGCGGTCCAGCCGGTGGTGACCAGCTCGTCGACCTCGCGGACCCAGCCGTCGCGGGGGCCGCGCACGGCGTCGAGCACGATCTCCTCGGGCAGGTGCAGCGGCGGCAGGTGGTCCACGGCCGGGTACGCCGCGGGCGCGCAGCCGACCGGGACGACGTCGCCCTCGGCGAGCCGGCCGGGGCCGAGCTCGGCCATCACGTCGTGGCTGCGCGAGCCGAGCACCGGTCCGACGTCGACGCCGCCCCGCACCCCGACGTAGGAGCGCAGCCCGCTCGCGGGGGTGCCGAGCCGGACGACGGCACCGGCCGGTGCGGAGAAGACGGCGTAGGGGCCGACCTCGCGGCCGTCGACGCTCACCGGGGCCGGGGCGCCGGTGACGCAGAGCCAGACCGGCCCCTCGACCACCTCGAGCTCGAGCCCGCCGAAGGTGACCTCCAGGGCGGCGGCGTCCTCGGGGTTGGCCAGCGCGCGGTTGGCCTGGCAGAGGGCGGACCGGTCGGCGGCCCCCGAGCGGCCGACACCGATCGCGGAGAGGCCGGGGCGGCCGAGGTCCTCCACCAGGCACAGCGGGCCGGTGCGACGGATCCGCAGCGCGGCGCTCATCGGGCGTCCTCCGCGACGAAGCGGATCACCGCGCCGGGCCGCAGCACCGCCGGCTGCTCGCGGTCGAGGTCCCACATCCGCTCGCGTGTGGTCCCGATCAGCTGCCAGCCGCCGGGCGACTCGCGGGGGTAGACGCCGGTGTACTCGCCGGCCAGCCCGACCGCCCCGGCGGGGACCGCGGTCCGGGCGCTGTCGCGGCGCGGCACCTGCAGGCGCGGGTCGCCGCCGACCAGGTAGCCGAACCCGGGGGCGAACCCGCCGAAGGCCACCCGCCACAGGCTGCCGGTGTGCGCGGCGACCACCTCGGCCTCGTCGAGCCCGGTCAGCCGGGCCACGTCGGCGAGGTCGGGGCCGTCGTAGCGCACCGCGATCTCGACGGTCTCCACCTCCTCGGTGTCCGCGGCGGAGCCGGAGGTCGGCTCGACGGCCTCGAGCTCGGTGCGCAGCGCGGCGAGCGACATCACCCCCGACGCCACCACGAGCACCGTCTCGGCCGCCGGCACCACGTCGGCCACGCCGGGCAGCTCCCGCGCCAGGAGGGCGTCGACGTAGCCGACCACCCGCTCGGTGCCGCCGAGCTCCACGAGGAGCGCGCGGTCGCCGTAGCTGAGCACGGTCACGGAAGTGGTCACACGAACGCCTCGATCGCGACCCCGGCGGCGACGAGCTCGGCCCGCACCCGCTCGGCCATGTCCACCGCGCCCGGGGAGTCCCCGTGCACGCACACCGACTCGGCGTCGATCTTCACCGTCGAGCCGTCGACGGCGGTCACCGTGCCCTCGGTCACGATCTGCACGACGCGGCGGGCCACCTCGGTCGGGTCGTGCAGCACCGCGCCGTCCTCGCGGCGCGAGACCAGCGTGCCCTCGGGGGTGTAGGCCCGGTCCGCGAACGACTCGCGGACCGTGCGCAGCCCGGCGCGCTCGGCGGCCTCGAGCAGCCGCGAGCCGGGCAGGCCGAGCACCGGCAGGTCGCGGTCGTAGGCCCGCACGGCCTCGACCACCGCCTGCGCCTGCTCCTCGTGGTGCACGACCGCGTTGTAGAGCGCGCCGTGCGGCTTGACGTAGCGCACCCGGCTGCCCGCGGCCCGGGCCAGCGCCTCCAGGGCGCCGATCTGGTAGAGCACGTCGTCGGCGAGCTCGTCGGGCTCCATCTCGATGAACCGCCGCCCGAAGCCGGCCAGGTCGCGGTAGGCCACCTGCGCGCCCACCACGACGCCGTGCCGGACCGCGAAGGCGCAGGTGCGCCGCAGCGTGCTGGCGTCACCGGCGTGGAAGCCGCAGGCGACGTTGGCGCTGGTCACCAGCGCCAGCACGGCCTCGTCGTCGCCGAGCTCCCACCGGCCGAAGGACTCGCCGACGTCGCTGTTGAGGTCGACGCGCATCACAGGTCCCCGAGCGCCAGCAGCGCGTTGTAGCCCAGGTAGAGGGTGAGCAGCCAGGCCAGCACGCCGACGACGAGCAGCCAGGCCGGGTAGCGGTAGCCACCCATCAGGTCGCGGCGGCGCCAGGCCACCCAGAGCAGCACGCCGAAGCCGAGCGGCAGGATCAGGCCGTTGAAGGTGCCGGCGAAGACCAGCAGCGTGACCGGGGCCTCCTCGATCACGACGAAGACGACCGTGGTCAGCGCGATGAAGGCGACCGTCATCAGGTTGCGGGTGCGCTCCGAGGTGCGCGTCGTGGTCAGGAAGGACACCGAGGTGTACGCCGCGCCGATGATCGAGGTGAGCGCGGCGGCCCACAGGATCATGCCGAAGACGCGCAGGCCGATGTCACCGGCCGCGGCCTGGAACGCCGAGCCGGCCGGGTCGTCGGTCGCCAGGCTGGCCCCGCCCGCGACCACGCCGAGGATGGCCAGGAACAGCAGCGCCCGCATGACGCCGGTGACCAGGATCGCGACCACGGAGCTGCGGGTGATCTCGCCGACGTGCTCCACGCCGGTGCGGCCCGAGTCGAGCATCCGGTGGGCGCCGGCGTAGGTGATGTAGCCGCCGACCGTGCCGCCGATGATCGTGGTGACGGCGACGAAGTCGAAGGTGTCGGGCAGCACGATGCTCCGGATCGCCTCGCCCACCGGCGGACCGGAGGTCACCGCCATCACCAGCGTCGCCAGGATCATCAGCGCGCCGAGCGCGACCACGACCCGGTCGAGGGCGACGCCCGCGCGCTTGCTCAGGAAGATGGCGATGGCGACGGCGGCCGAGAGGGCGCCGCCGATCCGCGGGTCGAGGCCGAACATCGCGTCGGTGCCCAGGCCGCTGCCGGCGATGTTGCCGATGTTGAAGACCAGGCCGCCGGCGACGACGAGCGCGGTGAGCGCGTAGCCCACGCCCGGCAGCACGCTGTTGCCGAGCTCGTGGGCGCGGCGCCCGGAGACCCCGATCACCCGCCACACGTTCATCTGCACGGCGACGTCGACCAGGATCGAGAGCACGATCGCGCAGGCGAAGGCGGCGCCCAGCGTGACGGTGAACGACGCGGTCTGGGTGATGAAGCCCGGACCGATCGCGCTGGTCGCCATCAGGAAGACGGCGCCCAGGAGGGCCGAGCGCCCGCCGGCGCCGGTTCCCGTGCGTGGTCCCTGTGCCGGTCGCTCGGGGCGGCGGTCCCGTCCGGCGCGGCGCCGGTCCGGGCCGGGTCCTCGACGGGGCGGGACGGGTCGGATGCGGTCATGAGGTCTCCTGTGTCCGAGAGGCTGTGTCCGAGAACGGGGGTGCCCTGAGAGTTCCCCTCCGTGTGGGCTCCCTCACACGATGCGTCGAATGTAAGCGATTGTTGAACAATTCCGCAATCCCCTTGTTCAACAAAATCGCGGCCTAGACTGCCCGCATGACCCCGCGCACCTCCCCCGCCGACTCCGCCGAGCCCGAGGGCCCGACCCGGCCGCGGGGCCGGGCGGGCTCGACGTGGTGCTCGGCACGCTCACCGAGCAGCGTCGCCGCGCAGCGCACGGTGATGAGCACGTCGGCCGACCGCGCCGCGCGGATCCTCCGCGAGCAGGTCGCCGAGGGACAGCTCCGCTCCGGCACGCGCCTGCCCGAGGAGCGTCTGGCCGCCGCGCTCGGGGTCTCCCGCAACACCCTGCGCGAGGCGCTCAGCCAGCTCGTCGCCGAGCGGGTGCTGGTCCGCGAGCCGCACCGCGGGGTGGTGGTGGCGACCCCCGACGTCGACGACGTCCGCGACGTCTACCGGGTCCGCCGGCTCGTCGAGCCCGCCGCCGCCCTGCACGGCACCGGGCACGACGCCTCCCGGCTGGCCGCGGTGGAGGCCGCGGTCGCCGAGGGGCGCGAGGCCGGCAGCCGCGACGACTGGGACGGCGTGGCCAGCGCCAACCAGCACTTCCACCGCGCCGTGGTCGCCCTGGCCGCGAGCCCGCGCCTCGACGCCTCGATGGAGCTGCTGCTCGCGGAGATGCGGCTGTTCTTCCACCAGATGGGGCGCGCCGAGGAGTTCCACCGGCCCTACCTCGACGAGAACTCCCTGATCGCCGCGGACCTCGTCGCCGGCCGCCGGGCCGAGGCGGCCGAGCGGCTGACGGCGTACCTCACCGCCGCCGAGGAGCAGCTGGTCGCCGCCTTCACCGCCGGTGGAGCAGACCGGCGAGCCAGATAGGTCACACCCGGCTGACACCGCCGTTACTCGTCGGTAGATTCGCCCCACCATCGGGGCACGACGTGGTGCCTCCTGCCAGTCTCGCCGACCCCAGGAGTTGTCTCGTGAAGCAGATCCTCGACGCCATCCTCGCCGGAGACACCTCGCCCGAGGACTACGCCGCACTCGAGCTGCCGGAGTCCTACCGCGCGGTCACCGTGCACAAGGACGAGGTCGCGATGTTCGAGGGTCTGGAGACCCGCGACAAGGACCCGCGCAAGAGCCTGCACGTCGAGGACGTGGCGCTGCCCGAGCTCGGCCCGGGCGAGGCGTACGTCGCGGTGATGGCCAGCGCCATCAACTACAACACCGTCTGGACCTCGATCTTCGAGCCGGTGTCGACCTTCGGGTTCCTCGAGCGCTACGGGAAGATGTCGCCGCTCTCCAAGCGGCACGACCTGCCCTACCACGTGGTCGGCTCCGACCTGTCCGGCGTGGTGCTCAAGACCGGGGTCGGCGTGCACTCCTGGCACCCCGGAGACGAGGTCGTCGCGCACTGCCTGTCGGTCGAGCTCGAGAGTCCCGACGGCCACAACGACACGATGCTCGACGCCGAGCAGCGGATCTGGGGCTTCGAGACCAACTTCGGCGGCCTCGCCCACATCGCCCTGGTGAAGTCCAACCAGCTGATGCCCAAGCCGGCCCACCTCACCTGGGAGGAGGCGGCCAGCCCCGGCCTGGTCAACTCCACCGCCTACCGCCAGCTGGTCAGCCGCAACGGCGCCGGGATGAAGCAGGGCGACAACGTGCTGGTGTGGGGCGCCTCGGGCGGCCTCGGCGGCTTCGCCACGCAGTACGCCCTCAACGGCGGCGCGACCCCGATCTGCGTGGTCTCCAACGAGGAGAAGGCCGCGATCTGCCGCTCCATGGGCGCGGAGCTGATCATCAACCGGTCCGAGGAGGACTGGAAGTTCTGGAAGGACGAGCACACCCAGGACCAGAAGGAGTGGCGCCGCCTCGGGGCGAAGATCCGCGAGCTCACCGGGGGCGAGGACGTGGACATCGTCTTCGAGCACCCCGGCCGCGAGACCTTCGGCGCCTCGGTGTTCGCGGCCCGCAAGGGCGGCACGATCGTCACCTGCGCGTCTACCAGCGGCTACATGCACCAGTACGACAACCGCTACCTCTGGATGAACCTCAAGCGGATCATCGGCTCGCACTTCGCCAACTACCGCGAGTCGTGGGAGGCGAACCGGCTGATCGCCAAGGGGATGATCCACCCGACCCTGTCCCGGACCTACGGCCTCGACGAGGTCGGCCAGGCCGCGCTCGACGTCCACCGCAACGCCCACCAGGGCAAGGTCGGCGTGCTCTGCCTCGCGCCCGAGGAGGGGCTCGGCGTCCGCGACCAGGAGATGCGCGCGAAGCACCTGACCGAGATCAACCGGTTCCGGGGCCTCTGAGCCGGTCCGGACCGAAGAAAACACACGGGTGAGGCTTCCCACGCGGGGAGCCTCACCCGATTCACTTTCTCCGTCCGACAGACTTAGTCTCAGACCTACCCGACCTTGGAGGAACGCCAACCGATGAGCGACCGATCCGGCCTGTCCATCTTCGACGACGACAACGGCAACGAGGACCGCGACGAGGCCACCCAGGTCATCCCGGTGAGCGGTGCGAAGACCCCGGCCGCCCCCGCTGGCGCCTCGGGGACCTCCCCGTCCTCCTCCCCCGCTGCCCCGGTCCGCACCGAGCCGTTCCCGATGGTGCGCCGCGGCGGCTACGACCCGGCCGTGGTCGACCGCCACATGCACGCGGTCGCCGGCGAGAAGGCCGGCCTGACCGCCAGCCTCGACGAGGCGACCAGGAAGGCGACCGCGCTCGAGAAGAAGGTCGCCGCCCTCGAGACCAAGATCGCCGAGAACGAGAACCCGACCTACGCCGGCCTCGGCGGCCGCGCCAGCGAGATGCTGCGCCTGGCCGAGGAGCAGGCCGACGAGGTCCTCGTCCAGGCCAAGGCCCAGAGCGACGAGATCCTGCGCCGGGCCGGCAAGGACGCCGAGGCGCTCAAGGCGCAGGCGGCCCGCGACGCCGAGGACATGCGCATGGTCCAGCTCAAGGAGCTCGACGAGGCGCGCGCCCGCGGCCTCGCCGAGATCGAGCAGGAGCGCAACCAGGTCCGGGCCGAGGCCGACGACATCCTCGCCGCGGCCAAGCGCGAGGCCGAGCAGCTCCGTCTCGCCGCCCAGCAGGAGACCAACACCCTGCGCACCGGCGCCAAGCGCGAGGCCGAGCAGGCCCGCGCCGCGGCCGACCGCGAGGTGCAGGAGGCCCGTCGCGCGCTGGCCGTGGAGAAGGAGCGGCTGACCCGCGAGGCGGCCGAGCACCACTCCACCGCGACCGCCGAGACCGAGCGGCTCGTCCAGGAGGCCGAGCAGCGTGCGGAGGCCGCCGAGGGACGCGCCCGCGAGGCGAGCGCGCAGTCGGCCGCCCAGCGCAAGAACGCGCAGCAGGAGGCCGAGCGGCTGCTCAGCCACGCCCGCCGCGAGGCCGAGCAGATCGTCGCCTCCGCGCAGACGCAGGCCAACAGCTTCGTCAGCGCCGGGCAGGCCGAGGCCGAGCGTGAGCTCGACGAGCTCCGGGCCGAGGTCAACCGGCTCGGCAAGCGCCGTGACGCCATCGTGGCCCAGCTCGGCGCGCTGCGCGACGTGGTGGCCGGCTTCGCCGACGACACCCCCGCCGCGGCACCCGCCGCCTCGAAGACCCAGGCCGCCACGCCGCCCGCCGGCAAGGCGCGCCCCGGGAAGGACGACACCGCCAAGTGAGCGCTCCCACGGCGCGGCCCGGGCGGGTCACGCGCGAGACCGGCGCGTCCCCGCGCGGCGAGAGCTCCCGCTCCGGCGCGGCGCGCGCCTCCCTGCAGCACCCGTTCGCGCTGGGGTTCTTCGGCGCCGCCGGCGCGCTGGTCGCGTGGTGGCTCGGCGTCCAGATCCTCTCGGTCAGGTCGCTGATCATGCTGGTCGTGGTCGCGGCGTTCCTCGCGGCCGGGCTCAACCCGGCCGTCGAGTGGCTGACCCGCAAGGGCCTGAGCCGTGCCTGGTCCGTGGTGATGGTGATCAGCGTGGTGATCGTCGCCGTCGGCCTGTTCATCGTGGCGCTCGCGCCGGTGCTGGTCGACCAGGTCACCGCCATGGTGGACAACGCTCCCGGCTGGGTGCAGGCGCTGCGGCGCAACTCGCTCTTCCAGCAGGTGGACCGGGAGTACGACGTCCTCGACAAGGCCCAGGACTACTTCACCAGCGGTGGCTTCACCCAGCGCCTCTTCGGAGGCGTCGTCGGGGTCGGGGTCGCGGTGCTGTCGGCCCTGGCCAACGCGTTCATCATCATCGTGCTGACGCTCTACTTCCTCGCCTCGCTGCCCAAGGTGAAGAGCGCCGCCTACCGGCTCGCCCCGGCCAGCAAGCGCCCCAAGGTGCGCGAGCTCGGCGACCGCATCGTCAGCAACGTCGGCTCCTACGTCTCGGGCGCCTTCATCGTGGCGTTCTGCGCGGGCCTGTCGTCGCTGATCTTCCTGTTCGCGGTCGGCCTCGGTGAGTACGCCGTCGCGCTGGCCGCCGTGGTGGCCCTGCTCGACGTGATCCCGATGATCGGCGCCACCCTCGGCGCCGTCGTGGTCAGCGTCATCGGCCTGGCCACCGACCCGAAGATCGGGCTGTTCTGCATCATCTTCTACATCGTCTACCAGCAGGTCGAGAACTACCTGATCTACCCGCGCGTGATGGCCCGCTCGGTCGACATCCCCGGCTCGGTGATCGTGATCGCGGCGCTGATCGGCGCCGGGCTGCTCGGGGTGGTCGGCGCGCTGCTCGCGATCCCCACCGCGGCGGCGATCCTGCTGATCATCCGCGAGGTGGTCGTTCCGCGGCTCGACGCGCGCTGATCAGCCGTCGGTGACCGGCACGTCCTTGAAGGCGGCCGTGGTGCGGTCGGCGTAGCCAGTGGTGTCCGCCGTCTCCATCGGGCCGTCCCACTCGCGCGGCAGCGGGAGCGGCACGTCGGGGGCGACACGCTGGACGATCGCGTCGAGCACGGTCTCGGCGTCGCCGACCCACAGGTGCTTGGCGCCCTCGACCCCGACGACCTCGGCGTGCGGCACGACCGCGAAGCGCTCGCGGGCCTCGTCGGGCTGGAGGTAGTCGTCGTGCTCGGGCACCAGCGCGGTCAACGGCTTGCCCGACTCGGCCCAGGTCTGCAGGTGCTCGGGGTCGCTGAACCGCAGCGGCGGCGAGAGCAGGATCGCGCCCTTCACCGCCGGGTCGTGGCCGTGCATGAGCGTGAGGTCGGTCCCGAACGACCAGCCCACCACCCAGATGTCGGGCAGGTCGTGGAACTCGGCGTACTCGATCGCGGCCGCGACGTCGTAGCGCTCCCCCTGCGCGTGGTCGAACTCGCCCTCCGAGGTGCCCTGCAGGCTGCTGGTCCCGCGGGTGTTGAAGCGCACCACGGCGACGCCGGCGAGCGCGGGCAGCCGGAAGGCCGCCTTGCGGAAGACGTGGCTGTCCATCATCCCGCCGTGCGTGGGCAGCGGGTGCAGGCAGACGAGCGTGGCCACCGGGTCCCGGTCGGCGGGCAGCGCCACCTCCCCCACCAGCGCGAGCCCGTCCGCGGTCTGGAGGGTGATCGCCTCGCGGCGGGCCGGGAGCACCGAGTTCGCACGAATCGCAGCCATGAGGTGATTCTCCCGCATCGGTGTCAGCGGTCGAGCCCGTGCTGACAGCCGACCACCGTCGTCGCGGCGGGCGGCGGACCAGCAGGCGTTGTGCCAGTGCCGGCGCTCGTCGAGACCGGTCGCGTCACGGTTGAACGTCGAGGCCAGCACCGGCCACGCCACGGTGTGCGGCGTGGCCGGCCGGATCGTCTGGTGGCAGCCCGGGCAGCGGTACGGCTTGGTCGCGGCCGAGCCGGTCACCCGGCGCACGACGTACTCCTCGCCCCCGAACAGCTCGACCCGGTCCGCCATGGCGCCGGGCTCAGCGCACGCTGTAGTCGCGGAAGCCCTTGCCGGTCTTGCGACCGAGGTAGCCCGCCGTGACCAGGTGCTCCAGCAGCGGGGCGGGCGCGAAGCCGGGCTCGCGGAACTCGAGGTAGAGCTCGCGCTGGATGGCCAGGGACACGTCGTTGCCGACCACGTCGAGCAGCTCGAAGGGACCCATCGGCAGGGCGCAGCCGTACTTCATCGCCGTGTCGATGTCGTCGGCCGAGGCGTAGTGCGCCTCGAGCATCCGGACGGCGTCGTTGAGGTAGGGGAACAGCAGCGCGTTGACGATGAAGCCGGAGCGGTCGCCGCAGGAGACGGCGACCTTGCCGACCTTCGCGCACAGCGCCCGGGTGGTCTCGGCGACCTCGTCGGCGGTGCTGACGGTGCTGACCACCTCGACCAGCTTCATCACCGGGGCGGGGTTGAAGAAGTGCATGCCCACGACGTCCTGCGGACGGCTGGTCACCCGCGCCAGCGCGATGACCGGGAGCGACGAGGTCGTGGTGGCGAGGATCGCGCCGGGCTTGCAGATCTCGTCGAGGTTCTCGAACAGGACGGTCTTGATCTTGATGTCCTCGGCGATCGCCTCGACGACGATGTCGGCGCGGGCCAGGTCGTCGAGCGCGGTGGTGCCGGTGAGCCGCGCGAGCACCTCGCCCTTGACGGACTCGTCGAGCTTGCCGCGCTGGATCGCCTTGTCGAGCGACTTCTCGATGGTGGCGCGGACGGCCGCGACCTTGTCGTCGCTGCGCCCGACGTACGTCACCGGGAAGCCCGCCTTGGCGAACACCTCGATGATGCCGGTCGCCATCGTGCCGGTGCCGACCACGCCGACCGTGCCGATCTCGCGGCGCAGCTGCGGCTCGTCGTCGGCCGAGGGGGTGAGCGCGTCGTCGACCACGACCGGGCTGTCGGTGTCCTCGTAGGTGTAGAAGCCGCGCCCGGACTTCCGGCCGAGCAGCCCGGCGGTGACCATCTGCTTGAGGATCGGGGTGGGCGCGTGCAGCCGGTCGCGGCCCTGCTTGTACATCGTGTCGAGGATCTCGTACGCCGTGTCGAGGCCGATCAGGTCGAGCAGCGCCAGCGGACCCATCGGGTAGCCGCAGCCGAACCGCATGGCGGCGTCGATGTCCTCGCGGGAGGCGTACTTGCCCTCGAACATCGCGCAGGCGTGGTTGAGGTAGCCGAAGAGCAGGGCGTTGGCGATGAAGCCGGCCTTGTCGCCGCAGACGACCGGGGTCTTGCCGAGCGAACGGGCCAGACCGGCCACGTCCTCGAGCACGTCGGGCTCGGTCACCACCGTGCGGATCACCTCGACGAGGTTCTGCACCGGGGCGGGGTTGAAGAAGTGCACGCCGACGACGCGGCCGGGGTGGCTGGTGGCGGTGCCGATCTGGGTCACCGACAGCGACGAGGTGTTGGTGGCCAGGATCGCGTCCGGCCGGACGATCGCGTCGAGCTGGCGGAACAGGTCCTGCTTGATCGGCAGCTGCTCGATGACCGCCTCGACCACGAAGTCGCAGTCCTTGACGGCCTCCAGCGAGGTGGTCAGCTCGATCCGCTCGACCAGCGCCTGCTGGTCCTCCTCGGAGAGCTTCCCGCGCTTCACCGCGCGGCCGGTGGAGTGCTCGATGTGCTGGAGACCGCGGGCCAGCGACTCCTCGGTCTGCTCGACGCCCACCACGGCGTAGCCGTTGCGCGCGAACACCTCCGCGATGCCGGCACCCATGGTGCCCAGTCCGACGACGCCGATGCTGCGGAACTCCCGCGGGGTACTGGTCATGGGGCGCATCATGGCACGCCCCCGCCGCGGGCCGCCGTGACCCAACTCACCAGTAACCGCGGTGGTCTCGACCGGCTCGACCTTTGGGTAGATTGCTCCCCCGTGAGACTCGTCGTTGCGCGCTGCCAGGTCGACTACGCCGGCCGGCTGACCGCCCACCTGCCGATGGCCACCCGCCTGGTCATGAGGAAGAACGACGGATCGGTGCTGGTCCACTCCGACGGCGGCTCCTACAAGCCGCTGAACTGGATGTCGCCGCCGTGCAAGGTGGTCGAGGGCAGCACCGACGAGGGCGTCGACGAGTGGGTCGTCACCGGCAAGGACGGCGACACCCTCCGGATCCTCCTCGAGGAGGTCCTGCACGACTCGGCGCACGAACTGGGCATCGACCCCGGCCTGCAGAAGGACGGCGTCGAGAAGCACCTCCAGGAGCTGCTCGCCGAGCACCCCGCCACCCTGGCCGAGGGCCTGACCCTCGTACGCCGGGAGTACCCCACCGCCATCGGCCCGGTCGACCTGATGTGCCGCGACGCGGCCGGCGCCTCGGTCGCGGTCGAGATCAAGCGCCGCGGCGAGATCGACGGCGTCGAGCAGCTGACCCGCTACCTCGAGCTGCTCAACCGCGACCCCGTGCTCCGCCCGGTGCGCGGCATCTTCGCGGCCCAGGAGATCAAGCCGCAGGCGCGCGTGCTCGCCACCGACCGCGGCATCGCGTGCGCCGTGGTCGACTACGACGCGCTGCGCGGCATGGACGACCCGACCGAACGGCTCTTCTGAGCGACCGCTGACTGGTCCGGCCGGGCCATGGGCAGGCCCGGCAGACGGTCCTACCGTCGGAGGATGACCGCCTCCCCGGAGACCGACACCCAGACCGACGCGGTCGTCGAGCGGCTCTTCCTGTCGATGGTCGACGGGATGGACGTGGTGTCCGCCGCGATC
This sequence comes from uncultured Actinomycetota bacterium, assembly GCA_963698315.1. GTDB lineage: Bacteria > Actinomycetota > Actinomycetes > Propionibacteriales > Nocardioidaceae > Nocardioides_B. The sequence continues at coordinate 102,014 of CAVOQH010000006.1, read as the reverse complement.
GGCGACCGGCTCGGCTACTACCGGGCCCTCGACACGGGCCCGATGACGCCGGAGGAGCTGGCCGAGGCCACCGGCTCCCACGTGCGCTACGCCCGCGAGTGGCTGGAGCAGCAGGCGATGTCCGGCTACCTCGTCGTCGAGGGCGACCGGTTCGCCCTCGGTCCGGGGGTCGCGACCGCGCTGGCCCGGCCCGGCACGTCAGCCTGGGTGGCACCGATGCTGCGGCAGTTCGCGGCGGCCGCCCAGCACTGGACCGAGGTCGCCGAGGGCGCCCGCACCGGCCGGGGGTTCTCCTGGTCCGCGTTCGGCGAGGACATGTTCGAGTCGCAGTCCGACGTCAACGCCGGCCAGCTGCTGGAGTCGCTCGCCGACACCTGGCTCGCCGCCGCCCTTCCGGACCTGCACGCGCGGATGGCCGCCGGGGAGCGGGTGCGGGTCGCCGACGTCGGCTGCGGCGGTGGCTGGGCGTCGATCGCGCTCGCGCGGGCGTTCCCCGGCGTCGAGGTCGACGGCTACGACGTCGACGAGCCGACCGTGACGCTGGCCAACGAGAACGTCGCAGCCGCGGGTCTCACCGACCGGGTGCGGGTGCGGCACCAGGACATCGTGCAGGACCCACCGGACCCGGCGTACGACCTCGTGATGGCCGTCGAGTGCGTGCACGACATGCCGCACCCGGTGCCCGTGCTGGCCGCGATGCGGTCGATGGCGGGTGACGACGGCCGGGTGCTCGTGGTCGACATGGCCGGGGCCGAGGAGTTCGTGCCGGACGGCGACCCCGCCCAGCGCTGCCTCTACGGCTACAGCGTGCTGGTCTGCCTCCCGGACGCGATGAGCGGCAACCCCGACGGCGCCACCGGGACGGTGATCCGCCCCGCGACGATGGACCGCTACGCGCGCGAGGCCGGCTTCCGCGCGGCGACCGTGCTGCCGGTCGAGCACGACCTGTGGCGGTTCTACGAGCTCACGCGCTGACCAGCGCTGCGACCTCGTCGGCGCAGCCCCAGGACAGGGTGACGCCCGCTCCGCCGTGGCCGTAGCAGTGCACGACCCGGGTGCCGCCCCGCTGCTCGGCCTCCAGCCGCACCGCCGGCCGCGCGGGCCGCAGCCCGACCCGGTGGCCGACCACGCGGGCCCGGGCCAGCTCCGGCACGAGCTCGGCGGCCCGGTCCAGGATGCGACGGGCGACCTCGGGGTCGGGTCGGCGGTCCCACACCCCCTCGTCGTCGGTCCCGCCCACCACGATGTCGTGGCTGCGCGGCACGACGTACAGCGGACCGGAGCCGTCGAGCCACCACCGGTCGAGACCGACCTGCTCGACGATCACGACCTGGCCGCGCACCGGCATCACCGAGGAGTCGCCGGCCATCAGCCGCGCCCCCAGCCCGGTCGCGTCCACGACCGCCTCGGCCCCGTCGCCGTCGGGCAGCGCGTTGAGCGCCATCCGGGTCAGCGTGCCGCCGAGCTCCTCGACCCGGCCCACCAGCCAGCGCAGGTAGACCGGCATCTCCACGACCGGCGCCTCGAACGTCCAGGCATCGACGTACGGCGCGGGCATCGTCGTCACCCGGGTCAGCCCGGGCACCGCGCTGACCCACCACGGGTCCGCCGTCCTCGCCCGGTGCAGCTCGGTCCCGGAGCGCACCCGCACGCCCGTCGCGTCGTCGTCGGCCAGCCGGTGGAGCTCCTCGAAGGTGGCCTTCGACCAGGCCGTCACCCGCTCGAACGGGTAGGCACGGTAGGGGTACCAGAGCGCCGCAGCGACGGCTGACGTCGTCTCCAGCGGCAGGTCGCGCGCGAGCACGTCGACACGATGTCCCTGCTCCAGCAGGCGCACGGCGCAGCTCAGCCCGATCACGCCCGCGCCCACCACGATCACCCTGGCCACGCGACGAGTCTGCCCGACGCGTGGGCGCGCGTCCTACCTTCGGCACCGGAACCTCACCTCCCCGCTCGGCAGCCGGCTCAGGTCGAAGGCGCGGTCGTGCGCGCGGCGGTGGTGGAAGCCGCACAGCGGGAGCGCGTTGTCGAGGTCGGTGCACCCACCGTCGGACCAGGCGTGGGGATGGTGCACCTCGCACCAGGCGAACGGGCGGTCGCAGCCCTCGGCCGCGCAGGTCTCGTGACTGCATCGAGAGCGCCCGGCGCTGGGCCGGCGTGTGCAGGCGCCGCACCCGCCCGAGGTCGAGCACCTCCGAGCGGGACCCGAGGACGGCGGGCAGGAGCCCGGCGCCGCAGGCCAGCCGTCGCACCTCCCCCACCGAGACGTGGGTCCCGGTGTCGAGGCGCGCCGACGCCAGCTGGTCGACGAGCCGGGCGTGGTCGACGTGCACCAGCAACGTCGCCGCCACCGGGCCGTGGCCGTCGTGCGGCAGGTGCTCGACGAGCTCGAGCAGCCCGAGCCCCAAGGTCTCGGCGTAACCGAGGCCCGACGCCCCGGTGGGCAGCGTGGGGTCGGCGACGAGCTCGCCCGCGCGGCTGCGCCCCAGGCGCCGGGGCGAGGTGAGCCGCTGGAGGTAGGCGTTGAGCAGGTGGCCGTGCAGCTCGGGCACGGTGAACCGGCCCGACCAGGTGCCGTCGCCGTTGTCGGCCAGCCAGAGGTAGGTCTCGGTCTCGGCCCGCCGTGCCTCGTCGGCCAGCAGGCTCGCCTCGTGCACGTCGGCCAGCTCGCGGGAGACCCGCTCGACCATCCGGCGCGAGGCCTGTCGGAGGCCGCGGGCGTTCATCCCGTCGACGGCCTTGGCCACGAGCGACGCCTCGCAGTCCGCACGCTGGGCGGGGGTCACCGCCTTCGGCAGCCGCTCGGCGGCATCGACGATCACCCGCACCTGAGCCTCGTTGATGCTGCCGGCCGCGAACGCCTCCCGGGTCGCGTCGTAGCGGTCGGCCAGGGCCCGGGCCAGCCAGATGCCGCCGCGCATGACGGCCCTGGTCGAGCCGGTCAGCCGGGCGGCCCACGCGTCGGTGCCGGTCGCGGCCTCGTCGGCGGCGACCCGGCGCGCGTCGGCCTCGGCGAGCACCGCCAGCTTGAGGGCGGTCACTTGCGCCTCCAGCGCCGCCAGGTCGGACACCAGCCCACCGAGCTCGCCGCGCTCCAGCGACCCGACCGGCACCCGCCCCGCGGCGTCCACCGCCTGGGCAGCCGCAGCCACGTGACCGGCCATCGCCGGGGTGCGCAGCTGCTGGATCGACATGTCAGCACCCTGCCAGGCAGCACCGACACTTTTCGATCAGACGTTCCCACCGCATCTGGCTGACACGGCCATAGCGGGCAGGTGTCCGGGCTAAGGCATCGAGACGCCGGTACGTGGGGACATATAGGGATTTCTTCCGATGCGCGGGGCTACCTCAGACGCGCAGCGTCGACGTCGTCAGAGAGCCGGGGAGAGGACATGATGACGAGTGAGATCGCCAGCGCTGCGCTGGAGCCGTTCTGGTCCGACGAGGTCGCACCCAGTGGCCCACAGTCCCCGGCGGTCGCCGGCGGACGGCCTCGCGTCCTGGTCATCGGCGGCAAGCTCGAGCATGTGCGCAAGGCCCGGGATCTCGGCCTGGACGTGGTTCACGCCCAGTTCCCGGACGAGTATGACCGCGAGCACTGGCCCTACGTCGATCAGGCACTGCTGCTCGACTACGGCGACATCGACCGGCTCCTGCCACTGGCCCACGCGTTGCACGAGGCGGACCCGTTCGAGGCGGCCGTGTCGCTGTTCGAGCTCGGGCTGCTGCCCGCGGCGCGGGTCAACGAGGCGCTCGGCCTCGGCGGCGAGTCCGTCGCCACGGTCGAGCTGCTGCTGGACAAGTGGCGGATGCGCCGGCACCTGGCCGTGAGGGGCATCAGTCCGGTGGCCTCCGCGGTCGGCCGTTCCGCCCGGGACGTCCGGGAGTTCGTGCAGGCGCACGGGCTCCCGATCATCGTCAAGCCGATCCGCGAATCGGGCAGCCTGGGGGTGTTCTGCATCCGCGACCGAGCCGAGGTGGACGTCGTCGCCGAGCGGTTCCGATCCCTCGACGGGCGTTGGACCACCAGGGACCTCTTTTCAGCAGACTCCTTCGACGAGTTCCTCATGGAGGAGTTCCTGGACGGCCCGGAGATCAGCGTGGAAACGCTGACCTTCGACGGTCGGCATGTGGTCGTCGCGGTGACCGACAAGGAAAGCGGCGGCCCCGGATTCGTCGAGATCGGGCATTCGCAGCCCAGCGGCTGCTCGGCCGGGACGCTGCGCGAGGTCACGCGGTTGGTGACGGACTTCCTCGACGCGGTGGGGCTGCGCAACGGTCCCGGGCACACCGAGGTCAAGCTGACCTCGCGCGGTCCGCGGATCGTCGAGTCGCACAACCGCATCGGCGGTGACCGGATCAACGAGCTGACCGAGATCGCCTACGGCGTCGACATGGAGCGCTACGCGCTGGGAGTCAGGGCCGGAGTGGTGGAGCCGCTGACCAGTTCGCCCGAGCCCCGGGATGGGGCTGCTGTCCGGTTCCTCACGCCGGAGCCCGGACGAGTCGTAGAGGTGACCGGCGTCGATGCCGTGCGCGCGGATCCGGCGTTCGTCGACCTCCAGCTGGAGGTGGGGCCGGGCGACGAGGTGCCACCGCTGACCTGGAACGAGGACAAGGTCGGTCACGTCATCGCCCGCGGCGCTACCGCCGCCGAGGCGATCGCCCACGGCAGGCGGCTGGCCGCGGCGATCCACGTGCGCACCGAGCCCGTCGCGTGAGCACCGCGCCGCCGCACCTGGCTGGCGTCGACGAGCCGCGATTCCGCGACGCGCTGCGCAGCCTGCCCGGCCGGGTGTGGATCGTCAGTCTCGGCATCCTGGTCAACCAGGTCGGCAACTTCCTGCCCGTGTTCATCGTGCTCTACCTGACCGGGCGCGGCTATTCCGCCGGTGCCGCGGGGTTCGTGCTGGGCGTGTCCGGCCTGGGCAAGGTGCTCGGCAACGCCGTCGGTGGCCACCTCGCCGACAAGATCGGCCGCCGATGGACCATCGTGCTGTCCGCGCTGACCACCGCCGGGCTGACGGCGATCGTGCCGTTCCTCGGATCGTTCCCGATCATCGTCGCGGTGGCCGGCCTCATCGGCGTGACGTCGCAGATCTACCGGCCGGCCGCGGCCGCGGTGCTGATCGACTCCGTGCCGGCGACCAACCAGCAACGGCTCGCCGCGTTCGGGGTGTTCCGGTTCGCGATGAACATCGGCGCTGCCCTGGGCGGCGTCATCGGCGGCGTGCTGGCCAGCACCTCCTATGTGGGGCTCTTCCTGGGCAATGCCGCCGCGTGCCTGCTGTTCGGCGTGGTCGTGGCGGTGCTGTTACGGGATGCGCCCAGGCCGCGGTCCGACCAGGACGACGCCGACACGCAGGCGGACCCGGTGGGGTACCGGCAGGTGCTCGCCGACCGCACCCTGGTGCGATTCCTGCTGATGACCGTGGTCGCCGAGTTCGTCTACATCCAGTCCACCGTCGGCCTGCCCCTGCACGTCAGCGACTGGGTCTGAGCGCGCGCGACTTCGGTCTCCTCATCGGGCTCAACGGTCTGCTGGTGCTGGCCCTCGAGCTGCCCATCACCGGCGCGGTCTCCCGGTACCGGCCGGAGTACGTACTGGCCATCGGCAACCTGATCACCGGTGTCGGTCTCGCGCTGACCGGGTTCATGACCGACATGGTCCTGCTGTCGGCGACGGTGCTGATCTGGACGCTCGGCGAGATGATGAACAGCTCCATCTCCCAGGCCTACGTGGGAAGTCTGGCTCCGCCGCGGATGGTCGGGCGCTACCAGGGGCTTGCACGGGGTCGCGTACACGATCGGGACCGGCGCCGGACCGCTCATCGGCGGCGTCGTGTACGCGATCGGCCCATGGGCGCTGTGGGCCCTGGTCGGCGCGGCCGGGCTGCTGTCCGCCCAGCTCTGTCTGCCGCCACGCCGAGCAGGAACCGACCGACGGGAACTCCACGGGCGAGCTCGGGCGGGCTAGTTTGTGCGCATGTCCGTCGACCCTCACGACGTCGTCGCCGCGCTCCACGGGCTCACTGCGCGCGAATCGTTCAAGCTCCTGCAGAGCTGGGAGCCGACCATCGACTGGGCTGGTCTCCCGGACGGCTACATCACGTTGGCCGATGGTGGGCGGTTGCACTTCGACAAGCGGCGTCGCTCGGCGTCCATCGAGCGCCCCAACGGCGGGATGACGGTCATCGACCTGGGTCGCCGCGACAGGATGCGCAGTCTCGCGGCGATCGTGACCTCCGACCTGGTGCGGGTCGACGGGCCGGACCTCGAGGTGGTCCTCACCCCGGCCTGGAGCGAGGACCGCGGCGAGGTCGCGGTGCGTGACCCGCTCGACAGCAAGGGCAAGCGCGCCACGACCTCCGTTCCCGTCGGCACGTACCGCACGAGCCGGTACGTCGATCCGGCCGGTCGACCGGCGTTGCTGGCGGTGGGCGCGTTCGACAGGGTGTCGGGCTTCGGCACCTTCCTCATGAACGGTGGTGGCAGTTACGCGCACCTGCGCACTCCCTCGGGACTCGGATCCGTGTCCGACGCCGGCCGCGTCACCTTCATGAGGGCCGTGACCGACGAGCTGACCGAGCAGGCCCGCGCCGAGGGTTTCGCGCAGGTGGTCACGAAGGCCGGGCCGATCGGCGTGCTTTTCGACTGCGGTGCCCCCGGGGATTACCTTGCCCTGGCGTCGTACGACGACGCCACCGGCGGCACCATCGGCGTGGTCGTCGACCTGCGCCGGCCTCCGGTTCATGACGGCGCCATCGTGGATCCGGTCTCGTCCTGAGCCCGAGGCCGCGAGGGCGGCGTACCGGAAGGAAGCGAGCGCTTGGTCCTCCTGTGCTATGGGAGGCGAGCTGACTGCGTGGCTACCGTCATAGGCAGTCCAACAGATGTGGAGGCCGCGCATGAGCTACGGGATCATCCACCATTTTCCCGGTGGCACCCAGGAGCAGTACGAGGCGTCGATCGCGGCCGTCCACCCCGGCCCCGACCAGCTACCCGAGGGTCAGATCTTCCACGCCGCCGGTCCCTCCGAGGGAGGTTGGACGATCATGGCCGTGCATGAGTCGCAGGCGAGCTGGGAGAAGTTCCGTGACGAGATTCTGATGCCACGGATGCAGGCAGGCATTGAGGGAGGCCTCCCAACGCCGCCTGAAGAGCGCGTTGTCGATCTCTACAGGGTCATGCCTTAGCCAGTGCGCCGACGGAGACCAATCCCATGAAGCGGGTTGTTGTCGATCATTTTGGCGGGCCCGAGGTGTTGCGGGTCGAGGAAGCCGATGCCCCTCGACCGGGTCCGGGTGAAGCCCGCGTCCGGGTGCTGGCCGCCGGAGTGTCGTTCACCGATGCCCTGCTGCGCGCAGGTACCTACCTCGGTGTGCCGCCGCCGCCGTTCACGCCCGGCTACGAGCTCGTCGGTGTCGTCGAGGAGCTGGGTGAGGGATGCACACGCGTGCAGCTGGGAGACCGCGTCGCCGCGCTGACTGTGTGGGGCGCGGACGCGGAACTTGTCTGCGTGCCGGAAGCGAACGCGGTGGAGGTGCCCGAAGACCTCGACCCAGCGGAAGTCACCAGCCTCGTCCTCACCTACATGACCGCCTACCAGCTGCTTCACCGCATGGCTCGCGCCAGAAGCGATGAGACGGTGCTCGTCCACGGCGCCGCCGGGCGGGTCGGAACGGCCGTGCTCGAGCTGGCCGCGTTAGCCGGGCTTCACGTCTACGGAACCGCGGCCCGACGCGACCTCGCCGTCGTCGAGCGACTCGGCGCAGTAGCGATCGACTACCAGCACGAAGACTTCCTGGCTCGGGTGCGGGAGCTGACCGGCGACGGAGTGGACATCGCGCTCGACGGGCTGGGAGGTGCCGTGTCGCTTCGCTCCTTCCGTGCCTTGAGACCCGGGGGGAGACTCGTCCTGTTCGGCCACTACTCCACGCTCTCGCACGGGCGTAAGAGCCGGCGCGGTTGGGTCGAGTGGTACGCGGCGACCGGGGCCGTCGCGCTGTGGGGCCTGGCATCCCCACGCCGCCAGGTGTCCGCCTACCGGATCCAGAAGCTGCGTGAGGGCCATCAGCTCCTGCCGCTCGGCAGAGGGCGCCCGGCGCTGCCCGTCGGTGGCGGTCCCCGCTACCCGGACTGGTACCGAGAGGACTTCCGAGCGCTTCTCGAGCTCCTCCGAGCCGGGAAGATCCACCCTGTCGTCGCGGAACGGCTGCCACTCACCGAGGCGCGACGCGCGCACGAGCTGCTCGAGACCTCGGCAGAGACAGGCAAGCTCGTGCTGGTGCCCTAGATCGGCGCAGATCTCGTCGACGGCACAGGACATCCGTTGCCGAAGCTCCGACCGAGCGGATCGCGGGTTGTCGGATGTCATGGCGTCCACGAGCACGAGCGGTGCTACGCCAGGCACCAGCGGTCCGTTCCCGGTCCGCTAGCGACTGATGGTCGCCTCGACGTCGATCCGTCCGAGCTTGGCGGGGTTGCGGACGGCGTAGATGCGGCTGATCCGACGCTCTTCGACGACGAAGCTGATCGCCGTGTCGTAGCCGTCGTCGGTGCCCACGATCCGGGCGCCGACCGCGCCGTTGAGCAGGACCGGCCGGATCCGGGCCTCCGGGGCGAGCCGGCTGAACGGTCGCAGCAGGTTGGCGACCTTCTTCGCACCCATCACGGGGTTGACGACGGCCTGGACGACCCCGCCACCGTCGGCCACGAGCACGACGTCAGGCGCGAGGACGTCAAGCAGCCCCTGCAGGTCGCCCTGGGTGACCGCCTTCAGAAACCGCTCGACGACTTCCTGCTGCTCGCCGCGACTGACCTCCATCCGGGGCCGGCGTGCCGCGACGTGCTCCCGCGCTCGATGCCCGATCTGCCGTACGGCGGCCGCGGACTTGCCGACCACCTCGGCGATCTCGTCATAGGGCGTGGCGAACACCTCGTGCAGCACGAACACCGCGCGCTCAGTGGGCGTCAACGTCTCGAGCACCGTGAGCATCGCGATCGAGACGCTCTCGGCCAGCTCGACGTCGTCGGCCACGTCCGGGGCGGTGAGCAGCGGCTCGGGCAACCACTCACCGACGTACTCCTCACGCCGCCGGGCGTTGGAGCGCAGCCGGTCGAGGGCCTTGCGGGTCACCATTCGCACCAGGAACGCGCGCGGGTCGCGCACCGCGGCGCGCGCGTCCTCCCCGATCGCGTCCCATCGCAGCCAGGTGTCCTGGACCACGTCCTCGGCGTCGGTGGCCGAGCCGAGCATCTCGTAGGCGACGGTGAAGAGGAGCCCGCGGTGGGCGACGAAGGGGTCCGCGGTCATGGTCACGTTGACGACCCTACGACGGTGGGCTGCGCGAGCGGCTTGAGGCCGCAGGCCGCAGCGAAGCCGTCCGACTCGATGCCGAGCGCGACGTTCGGGCGTGTGGTGAAGTTGGCGAACGCGATGACCGCCGTGAGCTCGACCAGCGCGGCCTCACCGAGCTGAGCTCGCAGCGACGCGACCATCTCGTCGGTCACCGTCGGCTCGGTCATCGTCATCGCCTCGGCGTAGGCCAGCACCTCGCGTTCGAGCGGCGAGAACGCGTCCGACTCCCGCCACCGCGGGATCTCGCGGGCCTTACCCATGTCGAGGTTCTTGTTGTGAGCCTCGAAGTAGTTGAAGTCCAAGCACCAGCTGCAGCCGACCTGGGCGGCCACCGCCATGTGCGCGAACGACTTGAGCTGCTCGTCGCACGCGTCCCACTTCTGGACCTTGGCACCGACGCCGGCCATGCCCATGAGCACCTTCTGGTTGTGCCAGTAGACACCGATCGAGGTGGGGACCCGGCCGAGGGTCTTCTTCGCGAACCGCTTGATCAGCATGCCCTTGAACCCGGTGATCTCGGCAGCGGGGATGCGGGTCGTTCCGGTCATGTCGTCCTCCTGTGTGAGTCGGTACGACATCCAGACGACGGCCGGCAGCGATTTGTGACACCGGAACTCCGACATCTTTGCCAGCCGTAGCCGAGGCAAGTCCCGTTGGTGCGACCAAGCCGCACAGCACTCGTGCACCGGGACTGCCGCCTAAGCAGCGCGTCGTTTCGCCGTAGGAGGTCGGGTGCTGCAGGTCGAGCGGCCGCACGTGGACCGCAGCTGCTTGTTCCGATTTCGTCTCCATCATTCCGCGAGCGCTGTTGGCGCGCTCATCTGGTGACGCTCGGGCGCCAGCCGACGCGCAGTCCGGCAGCGTCCATCTCGACGCCCATTGACGGACCGTGTTCGCCTAGCTCGGGCCGTGCCTGCCTCGGAGGGGCGGTCCATCCACCTCCAGCATCGCCCTCGTCACCTACGGGCATCGCCACGGGGATCTGCTTCCGGCGGCGCGGAGGTGTTTGTGTCCACCGCCCGTTGGGAACTTCCAGTAGGTCAACGATGGTCAGGCGCTCGTGCCCGGCGTCCCCACGGCGTTCACCACCAGTGGGCCGAACACTCTGGAGACAACGCCTTGGCTCACATCCCGTCCTTCAGCCAGTTGACGGCCCGGGGCACCAGCCCGCATGAGCGTGTGTCTGTGCGGCCGGGGATGCTGGTCACCGACCCCGGCGACGGACGTTTTGATGACCCCGACCGGGAGGGTCCGTGCGACGTTCGCGAGCAGGTCCAGCACGCCCTGGAGGAAGCAATACCGCGGCTCCGGGGGTGGCTCCACGCGATGACCGCACCCCTGTCGGTCGTTGCCGGCGTCATCCTGGTCGCTCTCTCACCCACTCCGGCCATCCGAACCGGGTCGGCGATCTTCGCGTTGTCGGCCGTTCTCCTGTTCACGGCCTCGGCCACGTTGCACCGGGGCGGCTGGTCCGCACGCATCAATGCGATCCTCACGCGCCTTGACCACTCCAGCATCTTCTTGCTGATCGCCGGCAGCTACACCCCCTTCACCTTGCTGCTTCTCCACGGGTCCGCCCGGGCCACCCTGCTGTGGGTTGCTTGGGGCGGAGCAGCGGCCGGTATCGGCTTCCGCTTGCTGTGGAGCACCGCCCCCCGATGGATCTACACCCCGATCTACGTCGCCCTGGGCTGGGCCGCGGTCGTCTTCGCCGGGGACTTCGTCCGCAACGGCACCCCGGGCGTCGTCGTGCTCCTCGCTTTGGGCGGTGTGCTCTACACCATCGGCGCTGTCGTCTACGGGGTGCGGCGACCGAACCCGTTTCCCGCCTGGTTCGGATTCCATGAGGTGTTCCATGCCCTCACCATTGTCGCGTTCGCCGCGCACTACGCGGGAATCTCGATCGCCACCTACGCGCTGCGATGACCTGACCGACGGACGGACCGGCCACGACCCGGAACCGACGTAGATGGTTCTCCCTGTCGCCGTGAGCGCGATCACCGGCTGAAGTTCCTGCGGCCGTCCTAGTCATCTGGCGTGCACTCCGGTCACTCCAAAGAACCACGCGCTACCACCCAAACGGTTCTTGTCTGCGCGGCGTGAGGTCGCGCAAGGTGAAAAGGCGGGGGGCGATCAGGGGGCACACGTCCGGGGGCACCTCACATGTTCAACGACTCGGGTCACGACAACGTGCGTCCCGAACGCGTGCCTCATCCCCTGCTCGCCGTAGTCGTCTGCACGGCACTCACCGGGTTCGTGTGCCTGGCACTCGTCGCGCTGGCACCCGGCCCCTCGCCGCTCGGTCTCTCCTTGTTCGGTAGTGCCACGGCCGGACGCGATCCGGGTGCGGTGCCCGCGGGTGCCGCCGCGGTCGCTCCCGCGGTGGTTCCCGACGTGGTGTCGGCAACCGTGGGTCCCGCGGACGCGCCGATGCCCCGCGCGGGCGGTGCCGTGGACGTCAAGGACGTGGTGCTCGACGCCTACCAGACAGCAGTGTCACAGGCACCGGCCTCGTGCGGCCTCGATGTGTCGCTGCTCGCCGCGATCGGCCAGGTCGAGTCCGGCAACCTGAGCGACCACCGGCTGGACGCCGACCACCGGCCGAGCCCGGTTGTCCTGGGTCCCGTGCTCGACGGCACGGACGGTCTCCCCGCTCTCCCCGACACGGACGGTGGCGCCTGGGACGGCGACAGCACCTGGGACCGGGCCATGGGGCCCCTGCAGTTCGTCCCGAACGGCTGGCGGCTCGCCGGCGTCGATCTCGACGCCGACGGCGAATCGAACCCGCAGGACATCGAGGACGCCGCCGGCGCCGCCATGGTGTTCCTGTGCGCCCGCGGCGACGACCTGTCGGCACGTTCGGGACTGCGCAGCGCGGTCTTCGCGTACAACCCCGCCCCGTCGTACGTCGGGCTCGTGCTGGCCTGGAAGGCCGCCTTCGCAGCCGACGGTCTCGACCTCGCCGAGGCCGAGCCGCCCGAGCTCACTGAGGTGCAGTCCGCGCGGATCTCCCGCGACCTGGCCATCTCGACGGCTCGCACGGCCGACGCCCTCGACCCCTCGTGGCCCGCGGCCACGCCGGACCAGGACCCCGGCGGCCCCGGCGACCACCCCGCCGTTGACTACCCAGACCCGAGCGCCGGACCGACCCCGGATGCTCCCGGGCCCCCGCGGCCTGGGGCGACTCCTCCGGTCGTGCCCACCCCCGGGGGAGGGGGTCCCCCCGGAGCGTCACCCACGCCGCCTCCTCCTGGCTCGGCCGAGCCCACACCCGGCGGGCCCAGCCCCGACCCGCCCACCGACCCGGGGCCTTCCGACCCGGGGCCTTCCGACCCGGGGCCCTCGGACCCGGCGCCCTCGGACCCGGCGCCCTCGGACCCGGCGCCCTCGGACCCGGCGCCCTCGGACCCGGCGCCCTCGGACCCGGCGCCCTCGGACCCGGCGCCCTCCGAGCCAGTGTTCTCCGACCCGACGCCCTCGGACCCGGCGCCCTCGGACCCGGCGCCCTCGGACCCGGCGCCCTCCGAGCCAGCGTTCTCCGACCCGGCGCCCTCCGAGCCAGCGTTCTCCGAGCCGGCACCCTCCGAGCCGCCGTCGCCGACACCAGAGCCGAGCAACTCCCCGACGAACCCCATGTGACGGACCCGTCGGCCGACTCGTGCGCGCCCTCGCCGTCCGCGACGGCTCCCACCGAACCGTCAGGCTCCACGCAGCCGTAGGCCCCCGCCGCCCCCCAGTGACCCGGCGACGGATCCCGCCCGGACGCGGGACCGCGTCTGCCGACCGCGACGCCCCGGTCTCGGCATGAGCGGAACGCGGCGGTACGACGCGGCTCCTCTCCCGCGGCTGGCGGCCGGCGTGGAGCCGTTATGGACGCGACCCGGTCAGCCCGTGGGTGGGCGCCCGACCGTGCGTAGCAGCTCAGGCGCACGACCGGCGCTCCGCCACGGGCCGTCGAGGTCGATCACCGCGAGCGCCGAGGTCGGCAGGGCAACCCAGTCACCGATGAGGGTCTCGGCGAGGCCCTCAAGTCCGGGGTTGTGGCCGACAAGGACAACCGTGCCGAGCTCCTCGCCGAGACGGCGGATGATGTTGAGGAGTTCGCCTGCGGAGGCGGCGTATGCGTCATCGTCGTACCGCGTCTTGGGCTGCTCGCCCAGTTCAGCCGACACCAGGTCCCAGGTGGCGCGGGCGCGCTTGGCGGTGGAGACGACCACCATGTCGATCCGGTCAACGTGGGTGGCCAGCCACTGGCCGGCCTCCGGGGCCTGGCGCCGGCCGCGCTCGGCGAGCGGACGGTCGATGTCGTCCTCGTCGCCGGACCAGTCCGACTTGGAGTGTCTCAGGAGGATCAGCGTGTGCGCGGCCACGCGTCCAGTGTGCCCAACGTGATCGATGGCCTTCCTGAGACAGTCCGACCCGAAGACACGGGGCGATCCACACGTGCCCTGATGCCCAACTCGGCGCACCGACATCGCGTCTATAGCCGCCGAGCGCGCCAGACACGGCGCGGCCACGTCAGGCCAGTCGCGTCGGAAAGCTCCGTCGTCAACGTCGCCCGCCGGTGAGTGATCGGAAGGATCCGCCTGAGGCGGTATGGCTGCGTCAAGAGTTGCCGAGGGAGAGCAATGCGTGATCCCACGCGGCGGAAAGAAGCACTGCCGATCCACTCTTGTCGCGACCCCCTCATGGGTCAGGTTCGAACAGGGTCTCAGCGTTGCTATACGAAGCATCGCCTGCGACGCGCCGACGTATCAGGCGGAGTTGCGCCTCGCTCCTCGGTGCTATCGGTCGCCGGCGGGGTGGCCGCACATCAGGGGAGCAGCAGAGATGCGTGGAACAAGGAAGAACAGCAGTCGTCGGGTGACCGGGTCCGTCTTGGCAGTTGCATCCCTCGCAGGGATCGGGCTCTTGGGCGTCACGCCGGCGGCGCACGCCGCAACCTGGAAACCAGTGGAGTCTCGGACTGTCACGGTTCCGGAGAGCAGCAGCGGAGTGCCGGTCTACATGACGTTCGCGAGCGGAGAAGAGGCGCGGATCGAGTGCTCCGGCAGTGTGTGGGGCGGAGTCTGGTTCACCGGCAACAACGGGCCCGATGGCTGGGCGGACGCGGCCCCAAGCAACTTCCCAATGTCCGGGTACGCCGGCGGCCGGTCGTTCGCGGCGATCGCGCGGTTCAAGACCACAAGCTTCTACCCCACCACCTCCAGCTGGAAGCACGCGGGCACCTCGTCGGCACACACAGCGCCCTTCAGTTCCCGGATGGAGCTGCGGGTCAACGACAACGCGCCCGGCAACGGCAGCGGCTCCTTCACCTGCACCGTCTCGCGGTGGCAATTGGTGCCGTAAGCCGGCACTGAATCGACCGACCCTCGCCGAACGGAAAGCGCCGTCCCGTCCCAGCAGTGGGACGGGACGGCGTCGCGGTCCTGCACAAACAGACCACCGCGGCGGCAGACAGCATCGTGCTTGACGGCCCTGCCCCTCTCATAGTGTGGCGAGGCCGAGATCACGGCGATATGACGTGTGGGCTCGGGTAGTAGGTCAGGCCGCGATCAAACATCATGCCGGTGTACCGGGATGCAGGACGACGGCCTCTGCTGAGGCCGTGCGTCCCCTTTGAGGGAGTCTCAGTTCGCAAACTGGCGGCACGGGGGTGCGTGATGTGATCAGCTTCTGGGTCACCGTGGGCTTCGGCGTGGTGTTCATGCTGGTGGAGATCGGCATTGACCGACCTCTTCCATTCGGAGTTGGAGTCATCCCGGCGGCGGCCATCTCATCCATGACGAATGGCTGGGAAGGCTTCTGGCACTGGCGGTTCCACCACCACGAGACACTCTGCATTGAGCTCCCGAGTATGGGAAGTAGCCAGTGTTGGGATGCCTCGAGTCAGAGGATTCCCGATGCCGCAAGGCCGCCCGAGCCTCCTGGATGGGTCGAAGTGATCATGCCCTGGTTCGGTAAGCCGGTATGGGAATGGCTCCTGACAAGCGTAACGATGGACCTTGCTGCGGCCGGTGTCTCAGCAGGACTGGTGTGGCTCGCCTTCCGACCCTTCGGCCACCACGAGAAGGTTGAGAAGCATCTCAACTAGAGGAAGGTCGCTCGCGGCGTTATGACGCACCTCCCCACTGGTCCTGGCTTTCATCAACGCGGCTGCGCTTCGCCACCGGAGGTGTAGAAGGGTCCCTCTGCCCGGGGCAGCGACTTCGCGATACTGACTCCATGACCGTGAGCAGTCAGCCTGTCGATCGGAGGTCCATCCACGAACAGCTGGAACGCGCCCGCACCGATTTGCACCACCTGGTCGCGGGCGCCACGACCGCCGGCCTGCGTCGACGCACGGACGGCACTCGCTGGACCAACCAGCAGATGCTCTGGCACATGGTGTTCGGCTACATCATCGTGAGCCGCCTGCTGCGACTGGTCAGGCTTTTCGGCCGGCTACCTGACCCGTTCAGCCAGGCCTTCGCGGCGGTGTTGAACGCTGGCACGCGGCCGTTCCATCACTTCAACTACCTCGGCTCGGTCGGTGGGGCGCTGGTGTTCCACGGGCCACGGCTGACCCGGGAGCTCGACCGCACGATTGACCGGCTCCACCGCCGCCTCGATGCCGAGTCCGAGGCGGCGCTTGCCTGGCGGATGCACTTCCCAGTCGGCTGGGATCCGTTCTTCCGCGACACGATGACGCTGGAGGAGGTCTACCGCTACGGCACGCAGCACTACGACTTCCACCGAGCCCAGCTCACCCTCGAGTAGGCGCCCCCTGCCGGTCCGGCACCTGAAGCCGCCGCCAGGAACGGCAACGAGGTGCGCGGCGGCCTACGCGGCGAAGTGACGCACGCTCAGGGGCGTGTTCCGACATCGGCTGCGGGCCTTCGACTTGCGATGGAGTCTGGATCAACCGTGTGTGATGCAAGTCAGACGTCCCCTTGAGGTAGGCCCACACAGCCTGCTCAGCCGAGACGGCCGGCGCGATGACGAAGTCCGCCAGAAAGACCCACCCCGGCGGCACCACGTGGGTGTCGTTCCACCGCCCTTGAGGGCCAGGATGAGCCCCGATCGCGGCCGTGTCCCCGACCCGACGGCGTCGGCCGAAGGGCTTAGCGCCCCTCCCCACCGAGGCTACTGGCCCGTAACTTCACCCGGACGGCGTCGTTGCAGTCATCACGGAGGTGGTGACATGCGCAACACGCGCACCCTGACCGCGGCCCTGCTCGGCGCACTGCTCGGCGGCCTGATGACCGTCGGCGCGGCGGCCCCGGCGAGCGCCCACGAGGAACGCCCGGCGGTGTTCCCCGACGGCAGCGGCAAGCGGCCGACGTACCTCGGGCTCGACAACCCGCGCCAGCGGGTCGTCTGCAAGTCCGACAGCGCGCGGCGCATCCAGAAGATGAAGCCCGGCCGGCTCAAGCGCACCAACCAGGCCCTGCTCGAGAGGTGCGAGTTCGGGTCGATCCAGTCGGCGATCAACACGATCAGGAAGCGCAACACCTCGATCTACATCCTCCCGGGCGTCTACCACGAGAAGAAGTGGGCGAACCAGAAGCGGAGCAGCTACTGCTCCCACCTCGCCACCGAGTCCGACGACCCGCTCGGTGGGCTCGCCACCTACATCGGCAGCCTCAGCTCCCCCGACACCGGCGCGGCCGCGGCGGCCGAGGACGAGCCCGGCGGCTCCGACCCGATCGCGCTGTCGTACGCCGACATGCTGCGCTGCCCGCACAACCTCAACCTGATCTCGATCCTCGGCGACCGCACGCCCGACGACGACTCGATCAAGTGCGACAGCCGCTTCTGCGGCACGCAGCTCGTCGGCACGGGTCGGCGCATGCTCGACGTCGTCATCGACAACCGGTTCAAGAAGCTCAACGCCATCCGCGCGGACCGCGCCGGTGGGGTGCTGATGCGCAACTTCACGGTGCAGCAGGCGGAGTTCAACGCGGTCTACGTGCTGGAGACCGACGGCTTCGTCATCGACCGGCTCACCACCCGCGGCAACGACGAGTACGGCATTCTCGCCTTCGCCTCCGACCACGGGTTGATCCAGCGCACCGACAACTACTTCAACGGCGACTCCGGCATCTACCCCGGCTCGGGCGCCGACCTCAACGCCGACAACCCGGACTTCGAGCCGACCCGCTACGCCATCGAGATCCGGCACAACAAGAGCCACGACAACACGCTGGGCTACAGCGGTACGGCGGGCAACTCGATCTACGCGCACCACAACGAGTTCTACGACAACGCCACCGGCATCTCGACCGACTCGCTCTTCCCCGGCCACCCGGGCCTCCCCCAGGACCACGCGCGCTGGTCGCGGAACAAGATCTACTCCAACAACACGAACTACTACACCGAGTTCGTCGACAAGGGCGTGTGCGACAAGCCGATGCCCGAGCGCGGCTACATCGACGGCACCGTCTGCCCGGTCGTGCCCGTCCCGGTGGGCACCGGCGTGCTGATCGCCGGCGGCAACTTCAACTCCACCGACCACAACTGGATCTACGACAACTGGCGCTACGGGACCATGCAGTTCTGGGTGCCGGCCCCGCTGCGCGACGAGTTCGACCCGAGCAAGCTCTACGACACGTCGAACTACAACCACACCGTCGCCAACACGATGGGCATCACGCCGTCCGGCGAGGTCCGGCACAACGGCAGCGACTTCTGGTGGGACGACCAGGGGCTCGGCAACTGCTGGGAGGACAACGTCTCCTCGCGCGGCGAGCCGACCGACAACTTCCTGGTCGACCCCGGCCCGTGCGCCGACGGCGGGTCGAAGGTGCTCCCCGGTGCCCCGGTCAAGGACGCGGGCTTCCTGTCCTGCAGCCAGTACGACCGGGCCGACCCGACCTGGCGCCACCCGCCCGAGTGCAACTGGTTCGACAGCCCGTCGAGGCCCACCGACGAGCCGGCGAGCCCGCTGCCCCTGTCGGCCACGACCGACACCGCCGGGCCGGCGGCCGAGGGCCGGGCGGCGCGAACCTGCTGACCTTCGGCCTCGGCGTCCTCGCCCTCGGCGGTCTGGCCCTCGGCAGCCGCCGGGTCGCGACCCGGGGCCGCTGACGATGCGCTTCACGGCGCGGCACCTCCTGGTCCTGCTCGTCGCACTCCTCGCGGTGGCGGGCGGGGCCGGCGTGGCCGTGGCCGGCGCGCCGGCGTCCCTGCGGGCGTCCGGACCGACCGAGGTCGACGGGACGTCGGCGACCGCCGTCTTCCAGGTCGGCGACCGGCAGGTCCGGCAGGTCCGCTACCGCGACAAGGCCGACCTCGTCTACTCGTTCACCCTGCACAACGACGGCAGCCTGCCGGTCACCGTCGGCGGACTCGCACCGCTGGAGCGCGAGCCCCGGCTCTTCCGCTACCTCGCCGTCGAGGACGCCTCCGGCCACACGCGCTTCACCGTGCCCGCCGGCGGTACGACGGACGTGCGCGTGCGGATGCGGATGGAGTCCTGCGAGTCGCTCTCGGCGCGCGCCGGCAGCTTCGCCACCGAGGCCGCGCTGCGCACGACGCGGGCGGGCTTCGTCGACGAGGTCGTGACGGTGACCTTCCCCGAGGAGGTCCACACGGGGTCGCCCCGCGAGGCGTTCTGCCCCGAGTCCACGGCAGGATCACGACCCCCGGGCTGAGCGCCGTGCCTAGCCGATCCGGCGGACCTCGGCGAGGAACAGCTGGTGGCCCTCGCCGTCCTTCTCGGCGTTGACGACCATCTCGAGCAGCACCTCGGTGCCGTCGCGCCGCAGCGCGGGAACCTCGACCGGCCTGCCGAGCAGCGGCTGCCGGCCGACCAGGAGGTACATCGTCAGGCCGGCCACGTGGGCCTGGCGGAAGCGCTCGGGGATGATCGCCACGAGCCGCCGCCCCACGATCGCGGCCGCGTCGTCGTAGCCCAGCAGGTCGAGAGCGGGCCGGCTCATCGCCAGGATCTGGCTCGCCTCGTCGGCCGCGATGACCGCCGTGGTGGCCTCGGTGACCGGGCTGACGTCCCAGGTGAGGTCGAGCCGCGGGTGCGCCCTCGACTCACCCTGCAGCGACCACGGCTCCGGAGCGGCGCCGGCCGCCTGGTCGACGACCTGCCGGCACAGCCAGCGCCGGAACGCCCGGACCTCGGGCTGGGTCGGCGGCGTCAGGATCCGTCCGGACTCCGCGAGCGCGTTGCTCGCCTCGAGCGCGTCGGTGAGCGTGGTGAAGTGCGGGACGGACGCCACCGGGACCTCCAGGTCCAGGTTCGCCAGCGACAGGTCCGGGTCGATCACCTCGGACAACAGGGTGTCGGACTCGATCGCGACCTCGGCCTTGGGGATCTGCTCCTCGAGGACCGCGATCGCGTCGGTCGCGTCGGCGTGCATCTGGATCGGGTTGACGTCGGCCTCGTCGTCGAGGCTGGCCAGGAGGTACTCCCGCAGCAGCGCCTCGGCGTGCTCCTGCCAGGCCGCGTGCAGCAGCAGCGGAGTGTTGGGCAGCTGGACGGCGACGGTCTTGCCCGTCGTACGCCGCACCAGGTCGTCCTCCTGCAGCTCGACCCGCTCGGGGCCGGGCCCGGGCGTCACCAGGTGGAACCAGACCGTCTTGCCGCGACGGTGCCGCGTGACGCCCCAGTCGTCGACCATCTGCTCGAGCATGCGCATGCCGCGACCGGTGCCGGCGGTGGTGGCGTACTGGCGACGCACCGGCAGGTGGGTGCTGCCGTCGCTGATCTCGGCCCGCAGGCCCGCAGCGTCCAGAGAGAGCGACACGTGGATGGTGGTGCCCGCGTGCAGCAACGCGTTGGTGACCACCTCGCTCACCAGGAGGACGGCGGTCTCCACCAGGTCCTCGCGCCCGGCGGACTCGAGCAGGTCGCGCACCATCCCCCGCGCCTCGCTGACACACGTGGGTGTCGGCGCCAGGCGCTGCTCGACCGACCGAGGTCGGTCGTCCGTGCTCGTGGTCCCGCTCAACGCTCCCCTACCCTCACCACCGGCGGACCCGAGAAGTCCAGGAAACCACCATTCTGCGCCTTGAAACGGGGGGTAGTCACGTATTTACGCGGATGTCGGAACACGCAACGACCGAATCGGTGGTTGAGGAGCGAGCGCAGCGAGCGTCTCGAAACCCCTAATCCAGGTCGTGCGCCGCGCGGATCGCCCGCACGATGCCGCCCATGATCTCGGTGAGCCCGAAGTCCTTGGGCGTGAAGACCGCCGCGACGCCGAGCTCGCGCAGCCGGGCGGCGTCGGCCGAGGGGATGATCCCGCCGACCACCACCGGCAGGTCGCCGACGCCGGCGGCGGCGAGCCCGTCGAGCACGGCGGGGACGAGCTCCATGTGCGACCCGGAGAGGATCGACAGCCCGACGCAGTGCACGTCCTCGGCGACCGCGGCGGCCACGATCTGCTCGGGGGTGAGCCGGATGCCCTGGTAGACCACCTCGAAGCCGGCGTCGCGGGCGCGCACCGCGACCTGCTCGGCGCCGTTGGAGTGGCCGTCGAGGCCGGGCTTGCCGACCAGGAGCCGCAGCCGGCCGCCGAGCTCCTCGCCCGTGCGCCGCACCTCCTCGCGCACCGCGGTCAGGTCCGCGCCCGCCTCGACGACGCCCACCGCACCGGACACCCCGGTCGGGGCCCGGAACTCCCCGAAGACCTCCCGCAGGGTGCCGGCCCACTCGCCGGTCGTCGCACCGGCGCGGGCGGCCGCCAGCGTCGCCTCCATCAGGTTCACGTCGGTCTTGGCGTCGGCCGCGAGCCGGGCCAGCGCCGCGTCGACCGCCCCCTGGTCGCGCTCGTCGCGCCACACCCGGACCACCTCGAGGGCGGCCCGCTCGGCCTCGGGGTCGGCGGTCTGGATCGCCGCATCGAGGTCGGCGGTCAGCGGCGACTCCTCGGTGGTCTCGAAGCAGTTGACGCCCACGACCTTCTCGTCGCCCGACTCGATCCGGGCCCGGCGGGCCGCGTGCGAGGACACCAGCGCCTGCTTCATGTAGCCCGACTCGACGGCCGCGATGGCGCCGCCCATCGCCTGGATCCGGTCGATCTCGGCGCGGGCGCCGGCGACCAGGTCCGCGACCTTGGCCTCGATGACGTGGGAGCCGGCGAAGATGTCGTCGTACTCCAGCAGGTCGGACTCGAAGGCCAGCACCTGCTGGAAGCGCAGCGACCACTGCTGGTCCCAGGGCCGGGGCAGGCCGAGGGCCTCGTTCCACGCGGGCAGCTGTACGGCGCGGGCGCGGGCGTCCTTGGAGAGCGTCACGCCCAGCATCTCGAGGACGATGCGCTGCACGTTGTTCTCCGGCTGCGCCTCGGTGAGGCCGAGCGAGTTCACCTGCACGCCGTAGCGGAAGCGGCGCATCTTGTCGTCGGTGACGCCGTAGCGCTCGCGGGTGATCTCGTCCCAGAGCTCGACGAAGGCCCGCATCTTGCAGGTCTCCTCGACGAACCGGACGCCGGCGTTGACGAAGAACGAGATCCGGCCGACGACCTTGTCGAAGTCCTCAGGTGCCACCTGGCCCGAGGCGCGCACGGTGTCGAGCACCGCGATCGCCGTGCACAGCGCGTAGGCGAGCTCCTGCGTCGGGGTCGCGCCGGCCTCCTGCAGGTGGTAGCTGCAGATGTTGATCGGGTTCCACTTCGGGATGTGGTTGACCGTGTAGGCGATCAGGTCGCTGGTCAGCCGCAGCGAGTGCTCGGGCGGGAAGACGTAGGTCCCGCGCGAGAGGTACTCCTTGATGATGTCGTTCTGCGTCGTGCCGGCCAGCGTCGCGTGCACGGCCTCGAGGTCCGCGTCGGGCCCCGCCTGCTCCTCCGCGACCACCTGGTAGAGCGCGAGCAGCCACATCGCGGTGGCGTTGATCGTCATCGAGGTGTTCATCTCGGCGAGCGGGATGTCCTGGAAGAGCCGCCGCATCTCACCGAGGTGCGGGACCGGCACCCCGACCTTGCCGACCTCGCCGCGCGACAGCGGGGAGTCGGGGTCGTAGCCGGTCTGGGTCGGCAGGTCGAAGGCGACCGAGAGGCCGGTCTGCCCCTTCGCGAGGTTCTTGCGGTAGAGCGCGTTGGAGTCGGCCGCGGAGCTGTGCCCCGCGTAGGTCCGCATCACCCACGGGCGGTCCTTCTCGCGCGGGCGATCGGCCGGAGGCAGGGCCTGGGCCGGGTCGTCGGCTGCAACCGCAGGGGCAGTCGTCTCGCTCATGGCCTGAGCGTACGGCGGGGTGAACCCGTCGGTAACTACCTTGTGAACTGTCCCACTCTGCCAACTAGGTCACAGACGGGGCGGCTACTCGCGTCTCAGCCGACGCGACGGACCGACCGGGCGTCGATCCAGCGCGGCACGGCCGCGCAGTACGCGTCGTAGTCGGCCCCGAACTTCCCGCGCAGCGCCTCCTCCTCGAACTCCACCTGCCACCGGTCGATCAGGGCGACGAACCCGACGGCGGGCAGCAGCGCCGGCCACGACCCGCGCCGCACCGCGTTGGCCACCAGCAGCCCCGCCATGCCGACGTACATCGGGTTGCGCGTCACGGAGTTCGCGCCGTTCGTCACGAGCGTCGAGGCCCGGTCCGGATGGAACGGCTGGACCGTCGTCCCGCTGCGCCGGAACTGTGCGGACGAGGCGCCGGCCAGGGCCACCGACCCCGCCGAGAGCAGGCCGGCCGTGGCGGCACGCAGCCGGCCCGGCGATGGCGCCCCCGGCGACAAGAGCCCGCTGCGCGGCGGCCGCAGCGAGCGCGAGCAGGGGCGGAGGCAGTCGAGGGACCGTCATGCCGAGACGGGCTGCCTCTCGACCTGCAGGACGCTGCGGATCCGGGTGAAGGCGATGACCCGGCGCAGGGCCGGGCGGCAGCCGCGGAGGGTGAGGTGGCGCCCCTCGCGCTCCATCAGCGTGCTCGCCGCGGCGAGCATGGTGAGGCCGTTGACGTCGATGGACTCCACGTCGGTCAGGTCGACCACCACGTCGTGGTGGTCGCGCATCAGGGCTTGCAGCACGTCACGCACCACGCCGGTGGACCGGCCGTCCAGGCGCCCTGCCAGCACCAGTGCCGCACCCTCGGTCGTCACGTCCATGGTCACTCCCGCCTGCCGGAGCCTGTCCCCCGTGACCGGCTCGTGTACCCACTATGACGCAGCACACACCCGAAAGGTTGCCTGCGCGCCCGTGACGGGTGTGTCGCGTGTGACGGACGGGGTCAGGGCGCCATGTCCGGCAGGGTCACCCGGGTCACCTCGGCACCGAGCCCGCCGAGCATCTCGGCGAAGCGCGGGTAGCCCCGGTCGATGTGGTGCGACTCGGCCACCGTGGTGGTGCCCTGCGCGGCCAGGCCGGCCAGCACCAGGGCCGCTCCGGCGCGGATGTCGTGCGCGACGACGGGCGCACCCGAGAGCACGGGCTTGCCGCGGACGACGGCGTGGTGGCCGTCGGTGCGCAGGTCGGCGCCGAGGCGGGCGAGCTCCTGGGCGAACATGAACCGGGCCTCGAAGACGTTCTCGGTGATCATCGCCGTACCGTCGCTGACCGCGGCCAGCGTCATCGCGAACGGCTGGAGGTCGGTCGGGAACCCCGGGTAGGGCAGGGTCACCACGTCGAAGGCCTCGAGCCGCTTGTCGACGCGCACGCTGAAGCCGTCGTCGTCCGAGGACACCTCTCCCCCGGCGGACACCAGCTTGTCGAGGACGATGTCGAGGTGGTGGGCCCGTCCCCCGCGCACCGTGAGCTCGCCGCCGGCGACCGCCGCCGCGAAGGCCCAGGTGCCCGACACGATCCGGTCCGGGATCGTGGCGTGCTGCACCGGGCGGAGGCTGTCCACGCCGCGCACGGTCAGGGTCGAGGTGGTGACGCCCTCGATGTCGGCACCCATCGCGATCAGCATCTCGCAGAGGTCGCTGATCTCCGGCTCACGGGCGACGTTGTCGATGACCGTGGTGCCGTCGGCCAGGACCGCCGCCATCACGAGGTTCTCGGTGGCCCCGACGCTCGGGAAGTCCAGCCAGAGGTTGGCGCCGCGCAGCCGCTCCGGCACCTCGGCGACGACGAACCCGTGCTCGATCCGCACCTGGGCCCCGAGCTCGTGCAGGCCGGTGATGTGCATGTCGAGACCGCGCGAGCCGATGTTGTCGCCGCCGGGCAGGGCCACCCGGGCGCGGCCGCAGCGGGCCACCAGCGGGCCGAGCACGCTGATCGAGGCGCGCAGCCGGCGCACCAGGTCGTAGGGGGCCTCGTGGCCGAGGTCGGCGGGCACGTCGATCGCCACCGTCAGCGTGCCGGTCGCGTCCTTCGCGGAGGCGGTGCCGTCACCGGTGGTCGAGATCCCCACGGTGCAGCCGAGCTCCTCGAGCAGCCGGGCCATCACGTGCACGTCGAGGATGTCGGGGACGTTGTCGACCACGGTCCGACCGGTGGCGAGCAGGGACGCCGCCATCAGCTTGAGCGCGCTGTTCTTGGCACCGCCCACCGGCACCGTGCCCGTCAGCGGTGAGGACAACGGACCGCGCGAGACGACCTGGAAGCCTTCCATCGGACCGAGGATAGTCGTGCGACATCTGCCACACGGCCCGCACCACCCAGCGGTCTCCGGCGGCCCTAGTCTGGGGTCATGGTCAACCTCACCCGCATCTACACGCGCACCGGTGACGCCGGCGAGACCCGGCTCGGCGACATGAGCGTCACCACCAAGAACGACCTGCGCCTGCACGCCTACGCCGACGTCGACGAGGCCAACGCGCAGATCGGGGTGGCGCTGGCCACCGGCGGGCTGGAGGACGACGTGGTGCGCGTGCTCACCACCATCCAGAACGACCTCTTCGACGTGGGAGCCGACTTCTGCACCCCGATCGTCGAGAACCCGGAGTTCCCGCCACTGCGGATCGAGCAGGGCTACGTCGACCGGCTCGAGGGCTGGTGCGACCTCTACAACGAGGACCTGCCCAAGCTGCGGTCATTCATCCTCAACGGTGGTACGCCGGGGGCGGCGCAGCTGCACGTCGCGCGCACCGTCACCCGCCGCGCCGAGCGCGCGGCCTGGGCGGCCTTCGAGAAGCACGGCGAGACGATGAACGTGCTCGCGATCAAGTACCTGAACCGGCTCTCGGACCTGCTGTTCATCCTGGCCCGCCACGCCAACCGTGTCCACCGGCGACGTGCTCTGGGTGCCAGGTGGCGACAGGTAACCCAGCCCCCACCAGGAGGAACGCGAGACGTTCCCCTCGCAGGCTCGTGCTGACGTCGGCCGAGAGGTCCGTTGCTGCACCGACGCGCGAAGCGCCCTCCTGCAGCAACTGACCTCTCGGCCACGCACACAGGTCTGACGTGAGGCCGAGGGTGGTTGGGGTGGCTGTCGGCCTACGGCCGGGCTCAGGCTCTGCGGGACCGTTGCCCCGGCGGGGCGGCCTCGAGCCAGGCCAGGAAGCCGGTCAGCGCCTCGGGGCTCATCGCCACCTCGAGCGGGCCGGTGGGCGTGCGGCAGGTGACGATGACGTGGCCGGCGTAGAGCGAGTAGGACTCCACCCCGCCGGGGTCGCGACGGCCGACGTAGTCGAGCTCGGACCGGTGGAAGGTGAGCTTGGGGCGCGGGTTGACCGAGAAGATCCGGAACCACTCGAGGTCACCGCCTGAGTAGCGACCGACGCCCAGAACCCAGCCGCGCCCGGCCCTACCGGACCGGACGCGGACTGAGAACTCGAAGGTGCCCCCGTGACGTGAGATGAAGCGACGGCGCACGACCAGGCCGATGCCCCAGACGAGGACGAGGAGCAGCAGGACGCCGGCGACGTCGGCCAGCCACTGCCACCACGGCATCTATCGCCCTCTTTCTCGGTCGTGCCCGTCCCGGGGACCCGGAAGGGTCAGGATGCCTTCTCGGCGGCCCGGATGCGAGCCTCTGCCCACGCCCGGTCGACCGCGGCCGAGGTCTCGTCGTCGTTCTCCCCCGCGGCGTGCGCGCGGTCGAGGTCGGCCCGGGCCTTCTCGAGGTCGATGTCGTGCGACATCTCGGCGTGCTCGGCGAGGATCGAGATCCGGTTGTTCGCCACCGACAGGAAGCCGGCGTCGACGGCGGCGATCCAGGTCTCGCCGTTGGCCGTGGTCACGTCCACGATGCCGTCCACCATCAGCGACAGCATCGGCGCGTGGTTGGGCAGGATGCCGACGTCACCCTCGGTGGTACGGGCGATGACCATGGTCGCCTCGCCCGACCACACCAGACGGTCGGCCGCCACCAGCTCGACCTGCATCTGGGTGTCGCTCATGCGATGTCCTCTCTGTTCCCCGCCGGTCGCGGGCCGCGCTCAGCGGCCCGCGACCGTCGGGAAGGGGTCACAGGCTCTTCTGGATCTCGGACCACTTGCGCTCGACGTCGTCGAGCCCACCGCACATGAAGAACGCCTGCTCGGCGACGTGGTCGTAGTCACCGTCGGCGATCTTGGTGAACGCCTCGATGGTGTCCTCGATCGGGACCGTCGAGCCCTCGATGCCGGTGAACTGCTTGGCGACGTAGGTGTTCTGCGACAGGAACCGCTGGATACGACGGGCCCGGGACACGATGATCTTGTCCTCTTCGGAGAGCTCGTCGACACCGAGGATCGCGATGATGTCCTGCAGCTCCTTGTTGCGCTGGAGGATCTGCTTGATCCGGACCGCGGTGTTGTAGTGGTCCTCGCCGATGTAGCGCGGGTCGAGGATCCGCGACGTCGACGTCAGCGGGTCCACGGCCGGGTAGATGCCGAGCGAGGCGATCTCGCGCGACAGCTCGGTCGTCGCGTCGAGGTGCGCGAACGTGGTGGCCGGGGCCGGGTCGGTGTAGTCGTCGGCCGGCACGTAGATCGCCTGCATCGAGGTGATCGAGTGACCACGCGTCGAGGTGATGCGCTCCTGGAGCGTGCCCATCTCGTCGGCGAGGTTGGGCTGGTAGCCCACGGCGGACGGCATGCGACCGAGCAGCGTCGACACCTCGGAACCGGCCTGCGTGAACCGGAAGATGTTGTCGATGAACAGCAGCACGTCCTGGCCCTGCACGTCGCGGAAGTACTCCGCCATCGTCAGCGCGGACAGCGCGACGCGCAGCCGGGTGCCCGGCGGCTCGTCCATCTGGCCGAAGACGAGAGCGGTCTGGCCGATGACGCCGGCCTCCTCCATCTCGACGATGAGGTCGTTGCCCTCACGGGTGCGCTCACCCACGCCGGCGAAGACGGACACACCACCGTGGTCCTTCGCCACCCGCGCGATCATCTCCTGGATGAGCACGGTCTTGCCCACGCCGGCGCCGCCGAACAGGCCGATCTTGCCGCCCTGGACGTACGGCGTCAGCAGGTCGATGACCTTGATGCCGGTCTGGAACATCTGGGTCTTCGACTCGAGCTGGTCGAAGGCGGGCGCCTTGCGGTGGATGCCCCAGCGCTCGTTGACCTCGAGGGTCTCGCCCTCACCGAGGTTCAGGCAGTCGCCGGTCGCGTTGAACACGCGACCGAGGGTGATGTCACCCACGGGCACCGAGATCGGGCCGCCGGTGTCCTGCACCTGCGAGCCGCGGACCAGGCCGTCGGTCGGCTTCAGCGAGATCGCGCGGACCATGCCGTCACCGATGTGCTGGGCGACCTCGAGCGGCAGCGTGATGGTCTCGCCGCCGAGCTCGAACCGGACCTCGAGCTTGTTGTAGATCTCGGGCATCGCGTCCGAGGGGAACTCGATGTCGACCACGGGGCCGATGACCCGGGCGATGCGACCCACGCCACCGGCGGTCGGGCCGGTCGTGGTCTCGTTGATAGTGGCAGTCATGTCCTTCACTCACTCCCGGCAGTCGCATCGGCCAGCGCGTTGACGCCACCGACGATCTCGCTGATTTCCTGGGTAATACCGGCCTGGCGGGCCTGGTTGGCCAAACGGGTGTACTTCTTGATGAGCTCGTCGGCGTTGTCCGTCGCCGCCTTCATCGCGCGCTGGCGGGCAGCGAGCTCCGAGGCCGCGGCCTGGAGCAGCGCGAAGTAGATCCGGCTCTGGACGTAGCGCGGCAGCAGCGAGTCGAGCACCTCCGCGGCGTTGGGCTCGAACTCGTAGAGCGGGAGCACCTCCTCCGCCTCCGGGGGCTCCTCGCCCTCGACGACCTCGAGCGGGAGCAGCCGCGTCGCGGTCGGCTCCTGCACCAGCATCGACCGGAACCGCGTGTAGACCACGTGGACCTCGTCGACGGGGTTCGCGCCCTCGGCGAGCTCGATCTCCGCCCCGGACTGCTCGGCGTCGGCGCCCTTGAGGAACGCCTGGATCAGCGCGTCCCCGATCTCCCGGGCGACGTCGTACGTCGGCTGGTCCGAGTGACCGGTCCAGGTCGCTGCGACCGGCCGGTTGCGGAACCGGAAGTACGCCTCGCCCTTGCGGCCGGAGATGTAGGTGTCGACCTCCTTGCCCTCCTCACGCAGCTTCTCGGCGAGGCGCTCGGCCTCCTTGAGCACGCTGGAGGAGTAGGCACCGGCCAGACCCCGGTCGCTCGTCACGATCAGGATCGCGGCGCGCTTGGGGTCCTCCGGCTCGGTGGTGAGGGCGTGCTCCACGTTGGAGTACGTCGCCACCGCCGACACCGCACGGGTCAGCTCACGGGCGTACGGCGCGGCCGCCTGGGCCCGCTGCTGCGCCTTGATGATCCGGGAGGCAGCGATGAGCTCCATGGCGCGCGTGATCTTCTTCATCGACGTGACGGACTTGGTCCGTGCACGTAGCTCACGCACTGAGGTTGCCATGGTCAGCCCCGCTTCTGCTTGACGATCTGCTCCTGCTCGAGCTCGTCCTCGGGAAGAGCCTCGTGCTCCTCCTTGCCGGCCTTGATCGACTGGCCGTCCGAGGTCTCGAACTGGTCGAGGAACTTGTTGTACGCGTCCTCGAGAGCAGTCTCGGTGTCGTCCTTGAAGTCGTTGGTCTCCCCGATGGTGCTGAGGATCCCGCTGTGCTCGCGACGGAGGTAGTCGAGGAACTCCGCCTCGAAGCGCAGCACGTCGTCGGTCGGCACCTTGTCGAGGCGGCCGGTCGTGCCCACCCACAGGGACGCGGTCATCTCGTTGACCGGGTAGGGCGAGTACTGCGGCTGCTTGAGCAGCGCCATCAGGCGGCCACCACGGTCGAGCTGCTGGCGCGACGCGGCGTCGAGGTCGGAGGCGAACATCGCGAAGGCCTCCATCGCGCGGAACTGCGCGAGGTCGACCTTGAGCGAGCCGGTGACCTTCTTGATCGCCTTGGTCATCGCCGCACCACCCACGCGCGACACCGAGATGCCGACGTCGATCGCGGGACGCTGGTTGGCGGCGAACAGGTCGGACTGCAGGAAGATCTGGCCGTCGGTGATCGAGATGACGTTGGTCGGGATGTACGCCGACACGTCGTTGGCCTTGGTCTCGATGATCGGCAGACCCGTCATCGAGCCCGCACCGAGCTCGTCGGACAGCTTCGCGCAGCGCTCGAGCAGCCGGCTGTGCAGGTAGAACACGTCGCCGGGGTAGGCCTCGCGGCCCGGCGGGCGACGCAGCAGCAGCGACACGGCGCGGTAGGCCTCGGCCTGCTTGGTCAGGTCGTCGAACACGATGAGGACGTGCTTGCCGTCGTACATCCAGTGCTGGCCGATGGCCGAGCCGGTGTAGGGCGCGAGGTACTTGAAGCCCGCCGAGTCGGACGCCGGGGCCGCCACGATGGTGGTGTACTCCAGCGCGCCGGCCTCCTCGAGGGCGCCACGCACGGAGGCGATGGTCGAGCCCTTCTGGCCGATGGCGACGTAGATGCAGCGGACCTGCTTGGTCGGGTCGCCCGACTCCCAGTTCTGCTTCTGGTTGATGATCGTGTCGATGGCGATCGTGGTCTTGCCGGTCGCACGGTCACCGATGATCAGCTGGCGCTGGCCACGGCCGATCGGGGTCATCGCGTCGATCGCCTTGATGCCGGTGGCGAGCGGCTCGTGCACCGACTTGCGGGCCATCACGCCGGGAGCCTGGAGCTCCAGCGCGCGACGCTCGGTGGACTCGATCTCGCCGAGGCCGTCGATCGGGGTGCCGAGCGGGTCCACGACGCGGCCCATGTAGCCGTCGCCGACGGGGACCGACAGGATCTCGCCGGTGCGGCGCACCGTCTGGCCCTCTTCGATCTTCTCGAAGTCACCGAGGATGACGACACCGATCTCGCGGGTGTCCAGGTTCAGCGCCAGGCCGAGCGTGCCGTCCTCGAACTCGAGGAGCTCGTTGGCCATGGCCGACGGCAGGCCGGTGACCCGGGCGATGCCGTCGCCGGCCTCGGCCACGGTGCCGACCTCTTCCCGGCTGGCGGTCTCCGGCTTGTAGTCCGACACGAACCGCTGGAGCGCGTCCCGGATCTCCTCCGGACGGATCGAAAGCTCCGTCATGATGATGTCCCTTGTCTCTCGGTGAAACTTCTGAAGTTCGTGTGAGTGGTCGGCTCAGGCTCGACCACCCGTGGGTGCGTCAGCCCGCGAGCCTGCGGCGGGCGTCGTCGAGGCGGCTGACCACGGTGCCGTCGATGATGTCGTCACCGATCTCCACCCGGACGCCGCCGATGACCTCGGGGTCGACCACGACGTTGAGGTGCACCGGCCGGCCGTACTGCTTGGCCAGCGACCCGGCGAGCCGCTGGGCGTCCTGCTCGGCGAGCGGGCGCGCGACCCGGACGGTGGCGACCAGGCGGCTGCGGTGCGCCGCGGCCACCTTCTGGTACTCCTCGATCGCGACCTGCACCGTGCGGTGCGTGCCGGCGACCGACTGCTCGGCGAGCCTGACGGTGGCCGGCGCGACCTTGCCGTCGAGCAGACCGTGCAGCAGGGCCCGCTTGTCGTGGACGGACCGGGCCGGGTCCGACAGCGCGTCGCGGAGCTCGGGGTTGTCGGTGACCAGCCGCTCGAAGGCGAACAGCTGGTCCTCGAGGGCGTCGGCCTGGCCGGCCTGGTCCGCGCTCCGGACCACCGCGATGACGCCGAGGTGCTCCAGCGAGTCGCCGAGGTCACGGGTGGCCGCCCACCGGCGGCCCACCGCTGCGGCGACCAGGTCGAGCGACGCCGGGTCGAGCGAGGCCGCGAAGATCCCGCGGACGAGCTCGGCCTTCGCCTCGGAGGTCACCGACACGTCGGTGGCCACGCGGCGCAGGCTGGGCTCCCGGCGCAGCACCTCGGAGACCCCGAAGAGGTCGTCCGCGAGGCGAGCAGCGTCCGCGCCACCCTCGACCGCCCGACCGAGCAGGTCGGTCAGGGTCGCGAGCGAGTCGGCGGACGCACCCCGCAGCTGGTGCGACATCAGTTGGCTCCTGCGTTCGTCGACCCCGGCTGGGTCTCGAGGTCGGCCAGGAAGCGCTCCACGACGCGGCTCTGGCGGGCCTCGTCGTCCAGGGACTCACCGACGATGCGGCCGGCGAGCGAGGTGGCCAGTGCGCCCACCTCGGCCCGGAGGGAGGTGACCGCCTGCTGGCGCTCGGCCTCGATCTGGGTGTGGGCGTGCTCGACGATCCGCGCGGCGTCGGCCTGGGCCTGCTCGCGCATCTCGGCGATGATCGCCGCACCCTGCTCGCGCGCGTCCTCGCGGATGCGCGCGGCCTCGTGCCGGGCGTCGCCGAGCTGCTTCTCGAGCTCGGCGAGCTTGGCGTCGGCCTCCGCCTGCTTGGTCTCCGCTGCCTGCAGCCCGCCCTCGATGGCGGACGTGCGCTCGGCGTAGGTCTTCTCGAAGTTCGGGACGACCCACTTCTTGGCGGCGAAGACCAGCAGACCGAACACGACCAGCGAGAGGACGATCTCCACCAGGTGCGGCAGGAGCGGGTTCAGCTCCTCCGCGGCGAGAGTGATCTCGTTCATGGCTCGGTCCTTCGTGTGGTGGTCGACGTCAGCTCAGGACGAACGCGAGGGCGATACCGATGATCGCGAGCGCCTCGGCGAGCGCGAAGCCCAGGATGGCGATCGTCTGCAGACGCGACTGCGCCTCGGGCTGACGCGCCACACCGTTGATGTAGGCGGCGAAGATCAGGCCGATGCCGACACCGGGGCCGATGGCCGCGAGGCCGTAGCCGATCATGTTGAGCGATCCGTTGATAGTGCCGTCCACGGCAGTGTCCTTTCGGTGGTTACTACTTAACGGTTGTTCAGTTGGAGCCGGTGACCGTTCGGCCGGGCGTTCCCGACAGGCCCGTCACCGCAGCCTCTCAGTGCTCGTCTGCGAGAGCACCGGAGATGTACATGGCGTTCAGCAGGACGAAGACGTAGGCCTGCAGGAACTGGATCAGCACCTCGAGGATCGCGATGGCGACGAACAGCAGCCAGGCGAGCAGGCCGACCGGCTTGACCAGCAGCGACCCGTGCACGAGGAGGTACTCGCCGCCGAGCGCGAACAGGATCAGCAGCAGGTGGCCGGCGAACATGTTGGCGAACAGACGGAGGGCCAGCGTGAACGGCCGCACCAGGATGTTCGAGAGGAACTCCAGCGGGACGAGCAGGGCCAGGATCGGCCCCTTCATCCCGCCGGGGACCGACTGGAGCTTGAGGTAGCCCACGAAGCCGTGCTTCTTGATGCCGACCGCGTTGTAGATGATCCAGCTCAGCGCGGCGAGCCCGTAGACCATGCCCGAGCGGGACATGGTCGGGAACTGGATGAACGGGATCGTGGCGAACAGGTTGTTGACCAGGATGAAGAAGAACAGCGCGAAGAGGTACGGCACGAAGCGCATGAAGTCGTGGCTGCCGATGATGTCGCGGCCGAGGCTGTTGCGCACGAAGCCGTAGCCCGCCTCACCGACGTACTGCAGGCGGCTGGGCACCATGGCCCGCTGCTTGGAGGCGGCGTAGAAGAACGCGAACACCAGCGCGGCGGCCAGCACGATCTGGAGCATCGGCTTGGTCACGCCGAGCACGAAGGTCTGCCCGAACATCTCGAACGTCGACGCGGGGCCGATCGCCGGCAGGTCGAAGTCGGCCGGGCTCGGAGGCGTGAAGCCGTGCTCCTCGCCCTCCGCCAGGCGGACCATCGTCGTACCGATCAAACTCACGGCGTCTCCTGAGTCTTCTGCACTAGTGCTTCCCCTGCTCGCCCGGACCCGCGTCTCGCGGCGGCCCGCTGGGCGGCGCGGTGGCCGGACGGTTGAACCTGAGATAAGTCATGTAGATGCCCAGCCCGGCGCCGGCCAGGATGCCGATGGCCACCACGAACGTGGTGCCCCACCAGCGATCCAGCAGCCATCCGATGAAGCCGTAGACCAGCACTCCCGAGACGAGGTACCCGAACGCGTGCCAGGGATCGCCCTGGGGTGTTCTCGGGGGTTCGGCGTCGGGAGCAGACGAAGGCTTCTGCTGTGACATCGCGCTCCGGACAATAGCAGCCGAGGTGTGTCATCGCGCACCCGCCTCCATCGCTCCCGGACCGCTCCCGGACCGTCCTTCGGACGCGGGTCCGGAGCCTCCGTCGGGGGCGTCCGCGGCCGGGAGGTCGTAGTAGAGCTGGCGGGTGCGCAGGCTGACGGTGACCTGGATCGCGAGCCACAGGAAGGTGCCCGCGATGACCGTGCAACCGAGCCAGGTGCCGTCGATGGTCGACCCCATCAGCCCGGAGGCCTGGAGGACCGCGAAGACGAGCCCGAGCACGATCACCTGGAGCGTGTAGGTCATCAGTCCGACGAGCAGGGAGGCCGCCGGGGACACCTTGGTGACCCAGGTCAGGACCATGGTGCCGAGGCCGAAGAAGACGCACACGAGGGCGGTGCCGACGAGCACCCCGACGAGGGCGGGGGTGCCGGAGACGGCGCCGCCGACGGCGGCGAGGAGGGCCCCGAGCACCAGCGTGGCCAGCAGCGCCCGACGCACCACGCGGCCGGCGACGCCGGGGCTGGACCCGGGCTGTCTGGGCTGGCGTGCGGTCGTCATGGCGGCGGCCGTTCTGTCTTGTCCGACGGGGCGGTCGTCACGGGGTCCCGGGGGCTTCACGAGCTGTCCCCCAGGGCCCTGCTAACGCTTGTGAAAACTAGCACAAAGTCCGGCTGGCGTGGAAATCGGTGGTCTACCGCCCGGCCCGCCGGCCCTCGGACAGACCGCTCAGAGGTGCGAGGTCGGCTTCTGCATCCGGGGCACGACGAAGGTGAGGGCGACCGTGACCAGCACCCAGACGACGAGCAGGTAGGTCGTGAAGGGGCCGGCGTAGAGGCTGGCCAGCACCCCGCCGAAGGCGATCAGGCCGGCCCACAGCCACATGATCAGCACGGCGCGGCGGTGCGAGTGGCCGATCTCGAGCAGCCGGTGGTGCAGGTGCTGCTTGTCGGGCGCGAACGGCGAGCGTCCCGCCCGGGTGCGCCGGATGACCGCGAGCACCAGGTCGGCGAACGGCACGATCAGGATCGCGATGGGCAGGATGATCGGCAGCAGGGTGGGCAGCAGGCTCGCGTCGGACGCGCCTGCCCCCTGGGTCATGTCGACCGTGGCGAACTGGCCGCTCAGGCTGAGCGCCGAGCCGGCCAGGACCAGGCCGATGAGCATCGATCCGGAGTCGCCCATGAAGAGCCGGGCCGGGAAGAAGTTGTGCGGCAGGAAGCCCGTGCACGCGCCGGCCAGCGCCGCGCACAGCAGGGCGGCGGTGATCGCCAGGGTCTCGTCGTTGGCGTCGGCCAGGGTGTAGCTGAACAGGAAGAAGGCCACCGCGCCGATGCCGATCACTCCGGCGGCGAGCCCGTCGAGCCCGTCGACGAAGTTCACCGCGTTGATCGTGGCCACCACGACCACCACGCTGAGCAGCTGCATCTGCGCCGGGTCGTTGCTCAGCTGCCCTCCCCCGGGCAGCCGGAACGAGTAGAAGTAGATGTCGAAGGCCACCAGGAAGCCGGCGACCAGGAGCTGCCCGCCGAGCTTGGTCAGCGCGTCGAGCTCGAACAGGTCGTCCAGGACGCCGAGCAGGCAGATCATCGCGCCGGCCACGATCACCACGGCGGCGTCGCGGAACACCGACGCGTGGCTCGACTGGGAGAGGAACGGGAGCCGGGCCGCGACGAGGTACGCCGCCGCCAGCCCGCCGAACATGGCCACGCCCCCGAAGTACGGGATCGGCACCGCGTGCACGTCGCGGTCCCGGACCCGGGCGACCGCTCCGGTGCGCAGCGCGACCTCCCGGGCGACGACACCGAGGAGGTAGGTGACGGTCGCCGAGACCAGGAAGATCGTGAGGTACTCCCGCACGAGGGGGCGCCCCCTAGCCCTCGTCCACGATCTCGGCGCCGATCGGCGAGACGATCTCGTTGAGGCGGTCGAGGGGCACCGCGCCGAGGCGGAGCACCCGCCCGACGTCGCCGGTGACGTCGACGATGGTCGAGGGCAGGTCGCCCGGGGTGGGCCCACCGTCGAGGAGCACCTGGACCTTGTCGCCGAGCATCTCCTCGGCGGCGTCGGCGTCGGTGGCGGCGGGCAGGCCGCTGCGGTTGGCGCTGCTGACGGCCAGCGGACCGGTGCGCGAGAGCAGCTCGAGGGCGACCTCGTGGTCGGGCATCCGCACCGCGACGGTCCCCCGGGTGTCCCCGAGGTCCCACTGCAGCGACGACTGCTGACGGCAGACCAGGGTCAGCGGGCCGGGCCACAGCTCCTGCACCAGGGCGCGGGCGTAGGACGGGACTCCGACGGCCAGCGCGTCGAGGGTGGTGGCCGCCGAGACGAGGACCGGCGGCGGCATCTCGCGGCCGCGACCCTTGGCGGCCAGCAGCGAGCGCACCGCCTCCGGCGAGAACGCGTCGGCGCCGACGCCGTACACCGTGTCGGTCGGCAGCACGACGAGCTGTCCCCGCTGCACGGCGAGCGCGGCGGCGGAGACGCCGGCCTCGCGCTCGGTCGGGTCCTCGGTGGAGAAGCGTTGGCTCACGGTGGTCATCGTGCCAGTCGCGCGGTCAGGTAGCGGTCGCGCCCTGCCAGGTCGCGGTGGTCGCGCACGTCGGCCCACCGCTCGGCGGCTCGGAACACGCCCGGGGCGGCCTCGCCCTGGACGTCGGCGTGCTCGGCGCCGACCACGCCGCCGGTGCGGAGGAGCCGGGCCGCGACCCGCTCCAGCACGCGCATCGCGTCGAGGCCGTCGTCGCCGGAGAAGAGCGCCAGGTGCGGGTCGTGGTCGCGGGCCTCGCGGGCGACCGACTCGTAGGCGTCCAGCGGGATGTACGGCGGGTTGCAGACCACCACGTCCACCTGCCCGTCCAGGTCGGGGAACGCGTCGCGCATGTCGCCGTGGCGGAGGTCGACCCCGGAGCCGGCGAGGTTCCGCTCGGCCCACAGCAGCGCGTCCTCGCCCAGCTCGACGGCGTGCACCTGCGCGGTCGGCACCTCGGTGGCGACGCTCAGCGCGATCGCCCCGGATCCGGTGCACAGGTCGACCACGACCGGCACCCGGCCGTCCTCCAGCACCGCACGTGCCTGGTCGACGGCCCACCCGGCGAGGAGCTCGGTCTCGGGGCGCGGCGTGAAGACGCCGGGCCCGACGGCCAGCTCGACGTAGCGGAAGGCGGCGGTGCCGAGCAGGTGCTGCAGCGGCTCGCGGCCGGCCCGGCGCGCGACGAGCGCGGCGTACCGTTCCTGCTGCTCGGGGGTCACGTCGTCCGCGAGCGGGAGCGCCGAGCGGGTGGTGCCGAGCACGTGGGCGAGCAGCTCGGCGGCGTCGTGCTCGGGGCTGGCGACGCCCGCCTCCGCGAGCCGGAGCGTCGCCGCGCGGACGGCCTCACGACGGCCGCCGGCGGTGGTTGAGGAGCGAGGAACGAGCGTCTCGAAACCTCCGTCCGCGTCCTTCTGGCCGGTCACGACTCGAGCGCGTCCAGCCGTGCGGCCAGGTCCGCCTCGACGCACGAGGTGATGACGGCGTCGAGGTCGCCGTCGAGCACCTGGTCGAGGTTGTAGGACTTGTAGCCGGTGCGGTGGTCGGAGATGCGGTTCTCGGGGTAGTTGTAGGTCCGGATCCGCTCGGAGCGGTCGACCGTGCGCACCTGCGACCGGCGGGCGTCGGACGCCTCGGCGTCGGCCGCGTCCTGGGCCGCCGTGAGCAGCCGCGCCCGGAGGATGCGCATGGCCTGCTCGCGGTTCTGCAGCTGGCTCTTCTCGTTCTGGCAGCTGACCACGATGCCGGTGGGCAGGTGGGTGATGCGCACCGCGGAGTCGGTGGTGTTGACCGACTGGCCACCGGGGCCGGAGGACCGGAAGACGTCGATCCGGATGTCCTTCTCCTCGATCGTGACGTCGACCTGCTCCGCCTCGGGCATCACCAGGACGCCGGCCGCGGAGGTGTGCACGCGGCCCTGGCTCTCGGTGACGGGCACCCGCTGGACGCGGTGCACGCCGCCCTCGAACTTCAGCAGGGCGTACGGCGCCTCGCCGGGCTCCGGGGTGCCCTTCGCCTTCACCGCGACGGTGACCGACTTGAAGCCGCCCAGGTCCGACTCGGTGGCGTCGAGCTGCTCGGTCTTCCAGCCGCGGCGCTCGGCGTAGCGCGTGTACATCCGCAGCAGGTCGCCGGCGAAGAGGGCCGACTCCTCGCCGCCCTCCCCCGACTTGATCTCGACCAGGGCGTCCTTGGCGTCCGCCGGGTCGCGGGGCACCAGCAGGTGCCGCAGGCGTTCCTCGGCCGTGACCCGCCGCTCCTCGAGGGCCTTGGCCTCCTCGGCGAAGCCCTCGTCCTCGGCGGCGAGCTCGTGGGCGGCCTCGATGTCGTCGCCGAGCTGCTGCCAGTCGGCGTAGGTGCGGACGATCGCCGTCAGCTCGGCGTACCGCTGGTTGAGCTTCTTGGCCAGGCCCTGGTCGGCGTGGATCGTCGGGTCGGCGAGCCGCGTCTCGAGCTCCCGGTGCTCGGCCACCAGGCCGTCGACCGCCTCGAACATCCGCTGTCCTTCCTTCGCCCTGCCTGACCGGTCCCTGCACACAGACAGCGCCGGTCCCCGCGGAGTGCGGTGACCGGCGCTGGCGGTGAAGCTACTTCTTGGCAGCGTCCTTCTTGGCGTAGCGGGCCTCGAAGCGGGCCACGCGGCCGCCGGTGTCGAGGATCTTCTGCTTGCCGGTGTAGAAGGGGTGGCACTGCGAGCAGACGTCCGCGTGCATGGTGCCGCTGGCGGAGGTGCTGCGCGTGGTGAACGAGTTGCCGCAGGTGCAGGTCACCTGGGTCGTCGTGTAGTCAGGGTGGATGTTCTTCTTCATGGTGTCCTCTCGAGGTGCAGTCGCCGGGTCGCCGGGGCGCGAGTGCCCGCGGGCGTGAACCGGAACCAGCCATACAGTCTGCCAAACAAACAGCGGCGGGTGGTAATTCCGCGTCGCGCGACCGAGCCTGCGAGGTCGCGAGGACGCGAGGGCGACGCAGGATCCGATCAGTCCATGGCGTGCACGGACGGGTCGCGGCGCACGATCCCGAGCATCAGCACCCCGGCCGCCAGGGTCACCAGCAGCATCATCGCGCCCATCGGCACCGCGCTGGTGCCGCCGAAGAGGCCGACCAGGGGCGCCACGACCGCGCCCACCCCGAACTGGGAGAAGCCGAGCAGCGCCGAGGCGGTGCCCGCCGCCTCCCCGTGCCGGGTCAGGGCCAGGGCCGGGGTGTTCGGCATCGCGAGTCCGGCCGCGGCCAGCACCAGCATCATCGGCGCGAGCACGCCGGCCAGCCCGCCCAGACCGGTCGCCCCGGCCACGATCAGCGCCGTCGCGGACACTGCCGACATGCCGATCGCGAAGGTCAGCACGTTGGCCGTGCCGAACCGCCCGATCAGCCGCGGGTTGAGCTGCGAGGCAGCCGTGAGCGCCAGGGAGTTGGCGCCGAACACCAGCGCGAACGTGGTCGCGTCGAGGCCGTAGCCCTCCTGGAGCACGAACGAGGCACCCGAGACGTAGACGAAGAGCGACGAGAACATC
Source organism: uncultured Actinomycetota bacterium (assembly GCA_963698315.1). Lineage (GTDB taxonomy): Bacteria > Actinomycetota > Actinomycetes > Propionibacteriales > Nocardioidaceae > Nocardioides_B. The sequence continues at coordinate 62,817 of CAVOQH010000006.1, read as the reverse complement.
AGCCCGGCGATCAGGACCAGGGCGACGAAGGTGCGGTCGTGGAAGAGCGACCGGTAGGTCCGCAGGGTCGCCCGGACCCGGGCCGAGCGGCGCCGCTCCACCGGGAGCGACTCCTCCAGCCCGAAGAACGCGACGCCGACCAGCAGAAGCGCCGCCACGGCGAGCACCACGAAGATGCCCCGCCAGTCGGTCCACTGCAGGATCAGGCCGCCGAGGCTGGGCGCCAGGATGGGCGCCAGCCCGATCACCAGCATCAGCCGGGACATGGTGCGGGCGACGGCCGAGCCGCTGAACAGGTCACGGACCGTGGCCAGCGCCACCACCGAGATCGCGGCACCCGAGAAGCCCTGCACGACGCGGACCACGCTGAGCAGCTCGACGCTGGGTGCGACCGCGCAGGCCAGCGAGGCCAGCAGGTGGGCCACCAGGCCCAGCAGCAGCGGGCGGCGGCGGCCGAACGCGTCGGAGAGCGGGCCGATCACCAGCTGCCCGAAGGCGAGACCCCCGAGCATCCCGGTCAGGGTGAGCTGCACGGCGGAGGTCGAGGCGTCGAGGTCGTCGGCCAGCTGGGGGAACGCCGGCAGGTACATGTCGATGGTCAGCGGCCCCAGCGCGATCAGGCTGCCGAGGACCACGATCAGCTGGGCGTGCCGCCGACGGGACAGCGGCTCCGGGCGTGCGGGCGCGACGGGCGGGACGACGGGTCGCGTCGTGACGTCGCGGGAGCTCAGCTGGGTCATGTAGTGCCTCAAGTCGTGGCAGACCCCAGGTATTCCCTGGGGCGCCGTCGTGGAAAGGACGACGGGTCGTCACGTGGCCGGAGCCACACGACGACCCGTCGGTCACGGATCCGGGCGGTCAGTCGCCGTTGCCGCCGGCGGTCGGCGTGGTCTTCTGCACCTGCATCAGGAACTCGATGTTGCTCTGCGACTTCTTCAGCCGCTCGAGCAGCAGCTCGAGGGCCTGCTGGCCGTCGAGGCCCGACAGCACGCGGCGGAGCTTCCACACGATGGTGAGCTCCTCCTTGCTCATCAGCAGCTCCTCGCGGCGGGTGCCGGACTGGACGGCGTCGATCGCGGGGAAGATCCGCTTGTCGGCGAACTCGCGGCGGAGCCGCAGCTCCATGTTGCCGGTGCCCTTGAACTCCTCGAAGATGACCTCGTCCATCTTGGAGCCGGTCTCGATGAGCGCGGTCGCCAGGATGGTCAGCGAGCCGCCGTCCTCGATGTTGCGCGCCGCACCGAAGAAGCGCTTCGGCGGGTAGAGCGCCGAGGAGTCGACACCACCGGACAGGATCCGGCCGCTGGCCGGTGCGGCGAGGTTGTAGGCACGCCCCAGGCGGGTGATGCCGTCGAGGAGCACGACCACGTCGTGGCCGAGCTCGACGAGCCGCTTGGCCCGCTCGATGGCCAGCTCGGCGACCGAGGTGTGGTCGCTCGCCGGGCGGTCGAACGTCGAGGCGATGACCTCACCCTTGACGGTGCGCTGGAAGTCGGTGACCTCCTCCGGACGCTCGTCCACCAGGACGATCATCAGGTGGCACTCGGGGTTGTTGGTCGTGATCGAGTTGGCGATCGACTGCATGATCATCGTCTTGCCGGCCTTGGGCGGCGACACGATCAGGCCGCGCTGGCCCTTGCCGATCGGGGCGGCGATGTCGATGACGCGGCCGATCAGGTTGGTCGACTCGGTCTCGAGGCGGAGCCGCTCGGAGGCGTAGAGGGGGGTCAGCTTCTGGAACTCGACCCGGTTCTTCGCGGCCTCGGGGTCGGCACCGTTGATGGTGTCGATCCGGACCAGCGGGTTGAACTTCTCCTTGCGCTCGCCCTCACGCTGCTGGCGCACCTGGCCGGTGACGGCGTCACCGCGGCGCAGGCCGAACTTGCGGACCATCGAGAGCGAGACGTAGACGTCGTCGCTGCCCGGGAGGTAGCCGCTGGTGCGGACGAAGGCGTAGTTGTCGAGCACGTCGAGGATGCCGGCCACGGGCAGCAGCACGTCGTCCTCGAGGACGTTGAGGTCCGGCTCGTTGCGGCCGGTGCGCCCACCGCGGTCGGCACGCTCGGTGCGGTCCTGCCGGTCGTTGCGGTCGCGGCCCCGGCGGCGACGGTTGCGACGGCTGCCGCCGTCCTCGTCGTTGCGCTGCTCGTTGGCCCGGTTGTCGTTCCCGCGCTGGTCGTTGCCACGGTTGTCGTTGCCACGGTTGTCGTTGCCACGGTTGTCGTTGCCGGCGGCTCGGTCGTTGCCACGGTTGTCGTTGCGGTCGCCGCCGCGCTGGTCGGCGCGACCCTCGTTGCGGTCGCCGCCGCGCTGCTCGTTCCGGTCGTGGGCCCGGTCGGCCCCGGTTGCCCCGGTCGGTGCCCTGCTCGGCGCCGCGCTGCTCGCGGGCGGCGTCGCGGTCGGCACCCCGCTCCTGGCGGCCGGCCTGGCCGCGCATCGCGGCCGGTGTCCTTGCGGGCGTCCTGCTGGACGTCCTTCTGGACGTCCTTGCTGCTGTCGCGGCCGGTGCTGCGGCCAGTGCTGCGGTCTGGGCGCTCGCGGCCGGAGCCGGCGCGTGCCTCGGTCGGGGCGCTCTGGCCGCCGGCCGGCGCGCTCGCCTGGCCACCGGACTGGCCACCCGACTGGCCACCTGACTGGCCACCTGACTGGGCGGCCCGGATCGCGTCGACGAGCTGACTCTTGCGCATGCCGCCGGCGCCCTTGATGCCCAGCCCACCCGCCATCTGCTTCAGCTCGGGCAGCAGCATCCCGCTGAGCCCGCCCGCGCGCTTCTTGGGCGCGGCGCCGCTGTCCGCAGAGGCAGCGTCAGGGGTGGGTGTGGTCGTTTCCGTCACGTGAGGTCCTTCCCACGTCCAGGCCTGCCGGTCTTCGTCGGAGGCCATGTTCAGGTGGATTCCCGGTCGCCGTCCCTGAGCGGCCCGCCACGTGCACGGCATCGTGGCCAGACGGCTCGAGGAGATGAGAGCGAGGAAGAGTGCGCTCGAAGCGGATCAGGGAGCTGGATCGATGTCATCGGATCGGAGGACCCCTCGATCACCTGCGCACCGGCAGCCTAACACCTCGACGGCGGCCCGGTCGCAACTCTCACAACACCGACACGAGGCGTCGCATTCCCGGTGCACTCCCCCGCCCGGACGCCGGTCCGGACCCGGCCGGTCAGGCCTCGACCCGCGCTCCCTCGGTGCCCACCGCCAGGGTGTGCACGGCCCAGCCGGCCGGCACCCGGGCCGCCACCGCCGCCTCGGTCGAGGCGTCGGTGAGGACCAGGACGGTGGGCCCGGCGCCCGAGATGAACGCCGCGAGGCCGTCGGCCCGGAGCTCGCGCACCAGCGCCAGCGACGCCGGCATCGCGGGCTCGCGGTAGTCCTGGTGCAGACGGTCCTCCGTCGCGTCGAGCAGCAGCTCGGGGTGCCGGCTCAGCGCGGCCACCAGCAGCGCCGCCCGCCCGGCGTTGGCGGCCGCGTCGCGGTGCGGGACCTGCTCCGGCAGCAGGCCTCGGGCCACCGTCGTCTCCACCGGGTCGGCGGGCACGAAGGCCACGGCGGAGACCCGCGGGTCCACCGACACCGTCGTCGCGTGGAACCGGCCGCCGGACGCGTAGGCCACGGTGAAGCCGCCGTAGAACGCCGGCGCGACGTTGTCGGGGTGCCCCTCGATCTCGGCGGCGAGCCCGAAGACGGCGTCGTCGTCCATCAGCAGCGACCCGCCGCCCACGAGGCCGCGCGCCGCGCACACCCCGGCGACGATCGCCGCCGACGACGAGCCGAGGCCGCGGCCGTGGGGGATGACGTTGGTGCAGTGCAACCGGATCGACGGGGTGCCGCAGCCCATCGCGTCGAAGGCGCGCTGCATCGAGCGCCGGACGAGGTGGCTGTCGTCGAGCGGGACGCCGCCGGCCCCCTCCCCCGACACGACGACCTCGCCGGGACCGTCGACGACCTCCGCCGTCACCGTGTCGCGCAGGCTGACCGCGAGGCCGAGCGCGTCGAAGCCGGGCCCCAGGTTGGCGCTGGTCGCCGGCACGGTCACCGTGACCGGGCCGCGCAGAAGGGTCGGCACTACCGGAGACCTGCGGCCTCGGCCGCGGCGTCCACGTCGGCCTCGACCACCGTGTCGACGAGGTCGGTGAAGGTGGAGAGGGCGGTGTCGATGTCCTTGAGGCCGTGCCCGGTGACGGTCACGACGATCTGCTGACCGGCGTACGACGTGCCCGACGCGACGTCCTTCAGCAGCCCGGCCACGCCCGCGGCCGACGCCGGCTCGACGAAGACCCCGTCCTCGGCGGCCAGCTGGCGCTGCGCGGCGAGGATCTCGCCGTCCTCGACGGCGCGGAAGTAGCCGCCCGACTCGTCGCGGGCTGCCACCGCCAGCTTCCACGAGGCGGGGTTGCCGATGCGGATCGCGGAGGCGACCGTCTCGGGAGCCAGCACGGGCTCGCCGCCGACGAGCGGGGCGGCGCCGGCGGCCTGCCAGCCGAGCATCCGCGGGCGGCGGGTGCTCGCGCCGACCCGGGCCGACTCGACGTAGCCCTTCCAGTAGGCCGACACGTTGCCGGCGTTGCCGACCGGCAGCACGTGGAGGTCGGGGGCGTCACCGAGGAAGTCCACGACCTCGAAGGACGCCGTCTTCTGCCCCTCGAGCCGCATCGGGTTCACGGAGTTCACCAGCGCGACCGGGTAGTGCTCGGCCAGCTCCCGCGACATCCGCAGGCAGTCGTCGAAGTTGCCGCGCACCATGATCACCTGGGCGCCGTGCACGATCGCCTGGGCGAGCTTGCCCGCGGCGATCTTGCCCTGCGGCACCAGCACGAGCGGCTTGACCTGGGCCTTCGCGGCGTAGGCGGCCATGGACGCCGAGGTGTTGCCGGTGGACGCGCAGACCACGGCCTCCGCGCCCTGGCCGACGGCGACCGACAGCGCCACCGTCATGCCGCGGTCCTTGAACGAGCCGGTGGGGTTGTCGCCCTCGACCTTGAGCCAGACCTCGGCGTCGAGCAGCTCGGAGAGCCAGCGGCTGTCGACCAGCGGCGTGCCACCCTCCCGCAGGGTGATGGTGGGGGTGCCGGCGGGGAGGTCGAGGCGGTCGCGGTACTCCTCGATCACGCCGCGCCACTGGTGCCGCGGGCGCGGGGGCCCCGCGGTCGCGTCGGCCGCGGAGGTGGTGCGGGCCGGGGACTCCGCCGGCGTCCGGGCCGACATCAGTCCTCCCCCTCCACGCGCATCACCGACGAGACGTCGTGCACGAAGTCGAGCTTGCGCAGGGTGTCGACGGTCGCGGCCAGGTCGGCGTCGCTGGCTCGGTGGGAGACGACGACGAGCTGCGCGTCGTCGCCGTGGCCCTCCTGCCGGACGGTCTGGATCGACACGTCGTGCTCGGCGAACGTCTGCGCGACCGCCGCCAGCACGCCGGCGCGGTCGTCGACGTCGATCGCCACGTGGTAGCGGGTCTGGGTCTGCCCCATCGGCAGCACGTCGAGGGCGGCGTAGGCCGACTCCCCCGCGCCGCGGACGTCGTTGAGCCGGTTGCGGGCGACCGTGACCAGGTCGCCCAGCACCGCGCTGGCCGTGGGCGCGCCGCCGGCCCCGGGGCCGTAGAACATCAGCTGGCCGGCCGCGTCGCTCTCCACGAACACCGCGTTGTAGGCCTCGCGGACGCTGGCCAGCGGGTGGCTGCGCGGGATCATCGCCGGGTGCACGCGGGCCGCGACGGCGGGCCCGTCGGGTCCCTGGCGCAGCTCGCAGATCGCCAGCAGCTTGACCACGCAGCCCATGTCGCGGGCCGAGGCGACGTCGGCGGCGCTGACCTCGGAGATGCCCTCGCGGTAGACGTCGGCGGCGGTGACCCGGGTGTGGAACGCCAGGCTGGCCAGGATCGCGGCCTTCGCGGCGGCGTCGTAGCCCTCCACGTCGGCGGTCGGGTCGGCCTCGGCGTAGCCGAGCTCCTGGGCCTCCTCGAGCGCCTCCGCGAAGCCGGCGCCGGAGGTGTCCATCTTGTCCAGGATGAAGTTGGTGGTGCCGTTGACGATGCCGAGCACCCGGCGCACCTTGTCACCGGCCAGCGACTCGCGCAGCGGCCGCAGGATCGGGATCGCCCCGGCCACGGCGGCCTCGAAGTAGAGGTCGCGGTTCGCCTTCTCGGCGGCGGCGAAGAGCGTGCTGCCGTCCTCGGCGAGCAGGGCCTTGTTGGCGGTGACCACCGAGGCGCCGTTCTCCAGCGCCGCCAGGATCAGCGGGCGGGCGGGCTCGATGCCGCCGATCACCTCGACGACCAGGTCGACGTCGTCGCGGGTCACCAGGCCGAGGGCGTCGGTGGTGAGCAGCTCGGCGGGCACCTCGGCGTCGCGCTGGAGCTCGGGGCGGCGTACGGCGACGCCGACCAGCTCGATCGGCGCGCCGACCCGGGCCGTCAGGTCGTCGGCCTGCTCGCGCAGCAGGCGCACGACCTGGCTGCCGACCGACCCGCATCCGAGCAGGGCCAGCTTCAGTGGTCGTGCGGACGCCCCACTCACCACAGGGTCACCCTTTCCATCGTCGAACCGTCTGGCACTTCATCTTCGGTCATCGGCGCTGCCGTCGCACGAATACGTGCCCCCGTCCGTTCCGCGAGACGTCGCGCCGGGTGCGCGGCGGCTATGCGCCGACGTCGGTGGCGAGCAGGTCGTCCTCGGTCTCCCGGCGCAGCACGAGCGTCGTGACGCCGTCGGCGACGGCGACGACCGGGGGGCGCAGCGCGTGGTTGTAGTTGCTGGCCATCGACCGGCAGTAGGCACCCGTGCCCGGCACGGCGAGCAGGTCACCGGGCTTGATGTCGGACGGCACGAACTCGTCCTTGACCACGATGTCGCCGGCCTCGCAGTGCTTGCCGACCACCCGGCCCAGCAGCGGGGCGGCCTCCGAGCGCCGCGACGCGAGGGTGCAGCTGTAGTCGGCGTCGTAGAGAGCGGTGCGGATGTTGTCGGACATGCCGCCGTCGACCGAGACGTAGGTCCGCACCGCGCCGGCGTCGAGCTCGACCTGCTTGACGGTGCCCACCTCGTAGACCGTGCACATGGCCGGTCCGACGATGGCCCGACCGGGCTCGATCGACAGGGTGGGGACGGCCACCTCGAAGGCGCGGCACTCGTGCTCGACGATCTTGGTGAGCTCGGTGGCCAGCTGCGCCGGGTCGGACGGGTCGTCCTGGGTGGTGTAGGCGATGCCGAAGCCACCACCGAGGTCGAGCTCCGGCATCTCCACGCCGAGCTCGTCGGAGACCCGCGCGTGCAGGGTCAGCACCCGGCGGGTGGCGACCTCGAAGCCGGAGGTGTCGAAGATCTGGCTGCCGATGTGGGAGTGCAGGCCCCGCAGGTCGAGCCCCGGAGCCTCCTGCACCCGGCGGACCGCCTCGAAGGCGTCGCCCGCGGAGATGGAGAAGCCGAACTTCTGGTCCTCGTGGGCGGTGGCGATGTACTCGTGGGTGTGCGCCTCGACCCCGGCGGTCACCCGGACCATCACCCCGACCGGGGCGTCGTGCCCGGCGGCCAGCTCCGCGAGCCGCTCGATCTCCGCGAAGGAGTCGACGACGATCCGTCCCACCCCGGCCTCGACGGCGCGGCGCAGCTCGGGCACGGTCTTGTTGTTGCCGTGGTAGCCGATCCGGGCCGGGTCGACGCCGGCGCGCAGCGCGACGGTCAGCTCGCCGGCCGAGCAGACGTCGAGGCACAGCCCCTCCTCGACGACCCAGCGGGCCACCGTGGTGCAGAGGAACGCCTTGCCGGCGTAGTAGACGTCGTAGCCCTCGAACGCCTCCTTGAAGGCGCGGGCGCGGCCGCGGAAGTCGGCCTCGTCGAGCACGTACGCCGGCGAGCCGTGCTCGGCCACGAGGTCGCGCAGGTCGACGCCGCCGACCTCCAGGGCGCCGTCGTCGTTCTTGCGCGCGGTCGACGACCACAGCAGCGGCACCAGGGTGTTGACGTCGTCGGGCTCGCGCAGCCAGGACGGCCCGCGGGCCCCCTCGGCGTGCGCCCAGCCGGCTTCGTGGGCCCTCACGGCGTCACATGCGCTCGGGGGCGGTGACCCCGAGCAGGCGCAGGCCGTTGGCGAACACGGTCTTGGTGGCCTCGACCAGCAGCAGCCGCGCGGCGTGGATCGGCGCCGGCTCCTCGTCGCCCATCGGCAGCACCCGGCAGGCGTCGTAGAACCGGTGGAAGCTGCCCGCGGTGTCCTCGAGGTAGCGGGCGACCCGGTGCGGCTCGCGGAGCGTCGCGGCCGTCGCGACCACGCGTGGGAACTCGGCCAGCGCCCGCAGCAGCTCGCCCTCCTTCTCGTGGCTGAGCAGCGACGGGTCGAAGGCGCTGGACGTCACTCCCGAGGTCGGCTCCGTTGCGCACGATCGAGGCGAGCCGGGCGTGGGCGTACTGCACGTAGAAGACCGGGTTGTCCGAGGCCTGCCGGGTGATCTGCTCGACGTCCAGGGTCAGCGGCGAGTCGGCGGGATAGCGCGACAGGGTGTAGCGCAACGCGTCCACACCGATCATCTCCACGAGCTCCTGGAGGGTGACGATGGCACCGGCCCGCTTGCTCAGCCGGATCTCCTCGCCACCGCGCATGATCTTCACCAGCTGCCCGATGAGCACCTCGATGTTGTGCTCGGGGTCGTCGCCCGCGCACGCGGCCATCGCCTTGAGCCGGCCGACGTAGCCGTGGTGGTCGGCGCCGAGCAGGTAGATGCACACGTCGAAGCCGCGCTCGCGCTTGTCGACGTAGTAGGCGGTGTCGGAGGCGAAGTAGGTGAGCTCACCGTTGCCACGCCGCAGCACCCGGTCCTTGTCGTCCCCGAAGTCGGTGGTGCGCATCCACAGCGCGCCGTCGTCCTCGAAGAGGTGGCCCTGCTGCGCGAGCTTGTCCAGGCCGTGCTGGACCTTGTCGCCGTCGTGCAGGGACCGCTCGGAGTACCAGACGTCGAAGTGGGTGCGGAACTCCTCGAGCTGGTGCTGCTGCTCGGCCAGCTGGAGCTTGTAGCCCGCCTCGCGGAACGCCACCAGCCGCTCGCCCTCGGGCAGGTCGAGGATGTGCGGGTTCTCGGCGACGATCTGGGCGGCGATGTCGGCGATGTAGTCGCCGTGGTAGCCGTCCTCGGGCACCGGCTTGCCGAGCGCGGCGGCCTCGATGGACGCCCCGAACTTGTCCATCTGGTTGCCGCGGTCGTTGATGTAGAACTCGCGGGTGACCTCGGCTCCGGCCGCCTCGACGACCCGGGCGATGGCGTCGCCCACGACCGCCCACCGGGTGTGCCCGAGGTGGATCGGACCGGTCGGGTTGGCGGAGATGAACTCCACGTTGAACCGCTGCCCGGCCAGCGCGTCGTTGGCGCCGTACGACGCACCCGCCTCGACGACCTGAGCGGCGAGCGCGCCCTGCGCACCCGCCTCGACCCGCACGTTGAGGAAGCCCGGGCCGGCGATCTCGACCGAGGCGATGCCCTCGACCGCGCCGAGCCGCTCGGCGAGCAGGCCGGCGAGGGCGCGCGGGTTGGTCCCGGCCTTCTTGGCCAGCTGGAGGGCGACGTTGGTGGCGTAGTCGCCGTGCTCCTTGCTCTTGGGTCGCTCCACGACCACGCTCGCCGGGACTCCGTCGGGGAGGGTCAGCGCACCGGACTCGACGAGGTCCGTGAGCGCGCCGACGATGGCGGTCGAGAGCTGTTCTGGGGTCACGGACCCAGGGTATCGACGCCCGCCACCGGGTTCCGCACCCTGGTCAGCCCGTGGCCGGCTCGCGGCCGTGCTCGGCGAGGCGGAGCACGGCGGAGACCAGCTCGGCGGGCTCGAACGGCTTGACCAGGTAGGCGTCCACGCCGAGCTCCGCGCCGCGCGCCAGGTCGGCCGCCGACGCCCGGCCGGTCACGACGACCACCGGGATGTCGGCGGTCGCCGGGTCGGCCCGCAGCCGCTCGATCGTCGAGAACCCGTCGAGACGCGGCATCATCACGTCGAGGGTGATCACGTCGGGGCGGCGTACGGCGACCTGCTCCAGCGCCTCGAGCCCGTCGGAGCAGCGGACCACGTCGAGCCCCTCGAGCTCCAGGTTCACCGCGATCAGGTCGCGGATCACCGTCGAGTCGTCCACGACGACCACTCGACCTGTCATCGGACCAACCCCCGATCCACCACGCCAGCCCCGTTCATGTACGCTTTCCGCGCAGCCCGAGCCCCCGTAGCTCAGGGGATAGAGCACCGCCCTCCGGAGGCGGGTGCGTAGGTTCGAATCCTACCGGGGGCGCCCCTCTTGTCCCGTTGCTCTTCCCACGGACCGCTCCACGCGCGTGTCGTGCCAGGTCAGCAGCCGCGGTCCAGCCGGCCGTCGTTGCGGGCGTCGTCGCCGATCCGGCGGGCCTGGGCCACGTCGGGGAAGACCACGCTGGCGCCCGCGACGTTGCCGATCCCGCCGAGGACCACGCACCCCTTCAGCTTCCGGAGCTCGACCGCCGTGCCCGCCTGGGCGAGGCGGTAGAGCTCCGAGGGCGGCAGGTCGGTGCTCATGTTGCGCACGACCGACAGCACGCCGCGCTCCATGAACCCCGGCTCGTCCATGCCGCCGCGGACCTGCGCGAGGATGCCGCGCATGACGTCCTGCTGGTTGGCGGACCGGTCGAAGTCGCCCCGCGGGAAGGACTTGCGGATGCGGGCGAAGATCATCGCCTGGAACCCGTTGAGCTTGTTGGGCCCGACCTTGTAGCCCTGCGGCCGCACCGGGTCGGAGAACGCGAACCGCGACTTCACGGTCACCCCTCCGACGGCGTTGACCATCTGCCGGAACCCGTCGAACCCGGCCGTGAAGACGTAGTCGGGCTGCACGCCGACGAGGTTGCCGACGGCCCGTCCCATCAGCTGCGGGCCGCCGAAGTAGAGCGCGGCGTTGATCTTCTCGCTGCCGTGGCCGGGGATGTCGACGTAGGAGTCACGCGGCACGCCGATCATCGTGGCGTCGCCCGTGCGCAGGTTGATGCCGGTCAGCTGGATGGCGTCGGCGCGACTGCGGGTGATGCTCTGCCCGGGCCGGGCGTCGGACCCGAGGAACAGGATCCACACGACGTCACGGCCGTGGTCGACACCGGCCGCCGTCCGGACCTTCACCAGGGAGACCGACGACTCCTGCGGCGTCGGCGCCGGTACGACGAGCGCGGTCAGCGCCAGCACGACACCGAGCGCGGCGATCCGGCGGGCCGCCCGGCGTCGGACGGAGGGGACGGTCGAGGTGGGGCTCGACGAGCCCGACAGGTGCAGCATCAGGATCCCTCTCCGACGGCGCGGGCGCTCCGGGCCAGGTCGTAGCCGAAGATCTGCCAGCCTCCGGACTTCTTGCGGGTCAGCAGCAGCCGCCCCTTGACGTTCACCAGCTTGGCGGGGTCGTCGCCCTGGTCGGCCACGAAGCGCAGCTGCACCTTGGCGGTGACCCCGGCGGCGACCTTGTAGGGCGCCAGGACCGACAGGTAGGCCGTGCGCCGCCGCACCTCGATGCCCTGCGTGGTCGGGCCGAGCACCCGGTTGGTCAGCAGGTCGCGGTCACCGTCGGCCTGCCGCGCCGCGCCCGCCGAGAACGTGTCGAAGGCGTCCCCGAACGAGTCCCGGGGGTAGTCCCCGCCCAGGAAGGCGTCGTCGAAGTAGGCCATGACCACCTTGCGGACGTTGTCCGCGAGGACCTCCTGGTCCTTCTCCTTCAGCTTCCCCGACACGCGGGTCACCCGCACCCGGGCGGGCGGAGGCGGCGGCGCCTCGGGCGTGGCCGTCTCCTGGGGCCGTCTCCGGGGCCGACGAGGCGCCGGTCGAGGGGGCCGTCTCCGGGGCGGCGTCGTCGCCGGTGCACGCCGCGGTCGTCGCCACGAGCAGCACGCAGAACAGAGACGCGGCGGTCCGCCGTACGCACGGGCGTCGGCGGGGCGTGCCGGCGCCGGGCTGCGGGCGCGCGGGCAGGTCGTTCACGGGCGTGATTTCCCTTCGATGGGGCATTGGTGAGGGGGCGTCTTCGTGAGCCTGGCAACACCGCGTCGTCACGGGTCGGTCCCGGCTGCAATTAGTTGTCGCGAAGGTCTAGCCTGGTAGCCGTTACCCACCCTAGAGATTCCATCACCAGTTTCATCGGAAGAGGCGATTCAGGCCGTGGCCGAGTCTTCACCCGCAGGTTCCAACGTGGCCGCGTCCGGCGCGACCCCCGACGACCCGATGGCCGCCTTCGGCGCCAACGAGTGGTTGGTCGACGAGATGTTCGAGCGGTTCCAGCAGGACCCGAACAGCGTCGACAAGGCGTGGTGGGACTTCTTCAAGAGCTACACCCCGGGTGACAAGGCGTCGCCCAGCACCAGCTCGAGCGCCGGCAACGGTACGGCGCCCGCCCCCGCCAAGCCCGCGGCCCCCGCCCCGGCCAAGGCCGCGACCCCGGCCCCCGCGAGCAAGCCGGCCCCGAAGGCGCCGCCCGCGCCCGCCAAGACCAGCCCCGCCACCGACGTCCAGCCGCGTCCCGACGACCCCAAGGCCGCCCGTCCCCAGGCCGTCGGCCGCCCCCGTGCCGAAGGAGCCCGAGAAGGCCCCGGCCGCGGCCGCCAGCGACGAGCCGGAGCTGACCGTGCTGCGCGGCGCCCCGGCCCGCACGGCGCAGAACATGGACGTCAGCCTCACGGTGCCGACCGCCACGAGCGTCCGGTCCGTGCCGGTGAAGCTGCTCTGGGACAACCGGATCGTCATCAACAACCACCTGTCCCGCGCGCGCGGCGGCAAGGTGTCCTTCACGCACCTGATCGGCTACGCCCTGGTCAAGGCGCTCAAGGACATGCCGGAGATGAACAACGGCTTCGACGTCGTCGACGGCAAGCCCACGCTGATCCAGCCCCAGCACATCAACCTCGGCCTGGCCATCGACATGCCCAAGCCCGACGGCACCCGGCAGCTGCTGGTGCCCTCGATCAAGGCCGCCGAGACGATGGACTTCGCGGCGTTCTGGACCGCCTACGAGGACCTCGTCCGCAAGGCCCGCAACAACAAGCTCGCGGTCAGCGACTTCCAGGGCACCACGATCAGCCTCACCAACCCGGGCACGATCGGCACCAACCACTCCGTGCCGCGGCTGATGAAGGGCCAGGGCGCCATCCTCGGCGTCGGCTCGATGGACTACCCGCCGGAGTACCAGGGCGCGTCGGAGGAGACGCTCACCCGCAACGCGGTCAGCAAGGTCATGACGCTCACCTCGACCTACGACCACCGCGTCATCCAGGGTGCGCAGTCCGGCGAGTTCCTCAAGCGCCTGCACGACCTGCTGCTCGGCGAGGACGACTTCTACGACGAGATCTTCCGCGCGCTGCGGATCCCCTACGAGCCGATCCGCTGGGCCAAGGACATCTCGGCCAGCCACGACGACGAGATCAGCAAGCAGGCCCGGATCCTCGAGCTGATCCACGCCTACCGCGTGCGCGGCCACATCATGGCCGACACCGACCCGCTCGAGTACCAGCAGCGCAGCCACCCCGACCTCGAGGTCGAGTCGCACGGGCTGACCCTGTGGGACCTCGACCGCGAGTTCGCCACCGGCTCGTTCGGCGGCGAGGGCCGGCGGTTCATGAAGCTGCGCAACATCCTCGGCATCCTGCGCGACTCCTACTGCCGCACCGTCGGCATCGAGTACATGCACATCCAGGACCCCGAGCAGCGCCGCTGGATCCAGCAGCGCGTCGAGCAGCCGCACGTGAAGCCGCCCCGCGAGGAGCAGCTGCGCATCCTGCTCAAGCTCAACCAGGCCGAGGCGTTCGAGACGTTCCTGCAGACCAAGTTCGTCGGGCAGAAGCGGTTCAGCCTCGAGGGCGGCGAGACGACCATCCCGCTGATCGACGAGATCTGCGAGGCGGCCGCCGAGGCCGACCTCGACGAGGTCACCATCGGCATGGCCCACCGCGGCCGGCTCAACGTGCTCGCCAACATCGTCGGCAAGAAGTACAGCCAGATCTTCCGCGAGTTCGAGGGCAACATCGACCCGCGCACCGTCCAGGGCTCCGGCGACGTGAAGTACCACCTCGGTGCCGAGGGCGCGTTCACCGCGGGCTCGGGCGACCAGATCAAGGTGTCCGTGGCCGCGAACCCGTCCCACCTCGAGGCGGTCGACCCGGTGCTCGAGGGCATCGTGCGCGCCAAGCAGGACGTCCTCAACCGGGGCGCCGAGTTCCCGGTGCTGCCGCTGCTCGTGCACGGCGACGCGGCGTTCGCCGGCCAGGGCGTGGTCGCCGAGACGCTGAACCTCTCGCAGCTGCGCGGCTACCGCACCGGCGGCACGATCCACGTGGTCGTCAACAACCAGGTCGGCTTCACCACCTCGCCGGCCTCGTCGCGCTCGTCGCTCTACTGCACCGACGTCGCGCGGATGGTCCAGGCGCCGATCTTCCACGTCAACGGCGACGACCCCGAGGCCTGCATCCGGGTGGCGCGGCTCGCGTTCGAGTACCGCCAGGCGTTCAAGAAGGACGTCGTCATCGACCTGGTCTGCTACCGCCGCCGCGGTCACAACGAGGGCGACGACCCGTCGTTCACCCAGCCGCTGATGTACGACCTGATCGAGCAGAAGCGCTCCGTGCGCAAGCTCTACACCGAGTCGCTGATCGGCCGCGGCGACATCACCCTGGAGGAGGCCGAGCAGGTGCTGCGGGACTACCAGCAGCAGCTCGAGCGGGTCTTCACCGAGGTGCGGGAGGCGACCAACGCCCCCCAGGAGTGGACGACCGTCCCCGACTACCCCGAGAAGAGCTCCAACGAGACCTCGACGGCGATCTCCCCCGAGACGCTCAAGCGGATCGCCGACGCGCACGTCAACGCGCCCGAGGGCTTCACCGTGCACCCGAAGGTGCTGCCGCAGCTGCAGCGCCGTGCGGCCGCGATCACCGACGGCCCGATCGACTGGGGCACCGGCGAGATCCTCGCGTTCGGCTCGCTGCTCATGGACGGCCGGCCGGTGCGCCTGGCCGGCCAGGACTCGCGGCGCGGCACGTTCGTGAGCCGCTTCGCGACGATCATCGACCGCAACAACGCCGACGAGTGGACCCCGCTGGCCAACCTCGCCGAGGAGCAGGGCCAGTTCTACGTCTACGACTCGCTGCTCTCGGAGTACGCCGCGATGGGCTTCGAGTACGGCTACTCGGTCGCGCGTCCCGACGCGCTGGTGCTGTGGGAGGCGCAGTTCGGCGACTTCGTCAACGGCGCCCAGACGATCATCGACGAGTTCATCACCTCCGGCGAGACCAAGTGGCGCCAGCAGTCCGGCGTCGTGCTGCTGCTCCCCCACGGCTACGAGGGCCAGGGCCCCGACCACTCGTCGGCCCGCATCGAGCGGTTCCTCACGATGGCCGCCGACGACGCGTTCGTCGTCGCCCAGCCGTCGACGCCGGCCAGCTACTTCCACCTGCTGCGCCAGCACTCGCTCGGCGAGGAGCACCGCCCGCTGATCGTCTTCACCCCGAAGTCGATGCTCAAGCGCAAGGAGGCGGCCTCGCAGCCGGCCGACTTCACCGAGGGCACGTTCCGCCCCGTCGCGGCCGACGACCAGGTCGACCCGGCGAAGGTCGAGAAGGTGCTGCTGTGCAGCGGCCGGATCACCTGGGACCTGATGGTGGAGCGCAAGAAGCGCGAGGGCGACGAGCCCACCACGGCGATCCTGCGGCTCGAGCAGCTCTACCCGCGGCCCGTCGCGGAGCTCAAGGCCGAGCTGGCGAAGTACCCGAACCTCAAGGAGGTCCGCTGGGTGCAGGACGAGCCGGCCAACATGGGCCCGTGGCCGCACATGGCGCTCAACCTGACCCCGGAGCTCGACGGCGTCCCGTTCTACCGGGTGTCGCGGCCGGAGTCCTCCTCGCCGTCGGTGGGCCAGCACTCCCGCCACGTCGAGGAGCAGAAGGAGCTGCTCCAGCAGGCGTTCAGCTGACCGGGCGGGTCGAGACGATGTACTTCACCGACCGCGGGCTCGAGGAGCTCGAGAAGCGCCGGGGTGACGAGGAGGTCACCCTGGCGTGGGTGGCCGACCGGCTCCAGGAGTTCGTCGACCTGCACCCGGAGTTCGAGGTCCCGGTCGAGCGGCTGGCCACCTGGCTGGCCCGCCTCGACGACCCCGACGACGAGTAGCGCCGCGGCGTTGCGTCATACGTCCTGAGGCCTGTGGACCGCAGGACGTATGACGCAACCGGGGCGCAGACCGGCGGGGAGCCGGCGACGCGCGTCAGCGGGTGAAGACGACCTTGCCGAAGAGGTCGCCCTGGGCCATCGCGGCGAAGCCGTCGCGGGCCTTCTCCATCGGCAGCACCTGGTCGATGACCGGGCGCACGCCGGTCACGTCGAGCATGTTGACCAGGGACGCGAGCTCCTGACGGGTGCCCATCGTGGAGCCGATGACCTGGAGCTGGAGGAAGAAGACGCGGGTCAGCTCGGCGTTGTCGACGTTCGGTCCGCTCGTGGTGCCCGAGATGACGATCTTGCCGCCGGGGCGCAGCGACTTCACCGAGTGGGACCAGGTCGCCTTGCCGACGGTCTCCATCACCGCGTCGACCCGCTGCGGGAGCCGGGCGTTGCTCTCGAAGACCTCGTCGGCGCCGAGCTCGAGGGCGCGGGCGCGCTTGGCCTCGTCGCGGCTCGTGGCCAGCACCCGCAGCCCGCCGGCGTGCGCCAGCGCGATCAGGGCGGTGGCGACTCCGCCGCCGGCGCCCTGCACCAGCACCGTGTCGCCGGCCTTGAGGCCGCCCTGGACGAACAGCATCCGGTAGGCCGTCAGCCACGCCGTGGGCAGGCAGGCGGCCTCCTCGAAGGACAGGGACGCGGGCTTGGGCACGACGTTGCCCTTGGGCACGACGACCTTGTCGGCGAACGTGCCCTGGTGGCGCTCGGAGAGCAGCGACCGCTTGGGGTCCAGGGTCTCGTCACCGGTCCACGACGGGTCGCTCACCACGGCGTGCACGACGACCTCGTTGCCGTCCTCGTCGATCCCGGCGGCGTCGCAGCCGAGGATCATCGGCAGCGCCTCCTCGCGCAGGCCGACCCCGCGCAGGGACCAGAGGTCGTGGTGGTTCAGCGACGCGGCCTTGACCGTGACGGTGGTCCACCCGTCGGGGGCCTGCGGGTCGGGCCGCTCGCCGACCACGAGGCCGGACAGCGGGTCGTCGGTGGAGAAGGACTCGGCGTAGACGGCGAACATGCTCCCGACCCTACCGACGCGCCACACCGTCGCGGCGGGCCGCCTCGGCGACCGCGGCGGACACGGCGGGGGCCACCCGCGGGTCGAACGGCGAGGGGATGACGAGCTCCTCGCTCAGGTCGTCGCCGACCAGCGCGGCGAGGGCCTCGGCGGCGGCGAGCTTCATGCCCTCGGTGATCGCGGTCGCGCGCACGTCGAAGGCGCCGCGGAAGATGCCCGGGAAGGCCAGCACGTTGTTGATCTGGTTGGGGTAGTCGGAGCGGCCGGTGGCCACCACCCGCGCGTGCCGGGCGGCGACGTCGGGGTGCACCTCGGGAGTCGGGTTGGCCAGGCCGAAGATGATCGCGTCGTCGGCCATCGTGGCCACGACCTCCTCGGGCACGTTGCCGCCGGAGACCCCGATGTAGACGTCGGCCCCGGCCAGCACGTCGGCGAGGCCGCCGGTGCGCCCGGTCAGGTCGGCCGTCCGCTTGGCCAGGGCCAGCTTGACCGGGGTGAGGTCCCCGCGCGAGGAGTGCAGCACGCCGCGGCGGTCGGTCACCGCGAGGTCGGTGACACCGGCCGCGAGCAGGATCTCGGCGACCGCGACGCCGGCCGCGCCCGCTCCCGAGATGACCACCCGGGTGGACGCGTGGGTGCGGCCGGTGAGGCGCAGCGCGTTCTCGAGCGCGGCGAGCGCCACCACCGCCGTACCGTGCTGGTCGTCGTGGAAGACCGGGATGTCGAGGCGCTCCTTGAGCCGCTGCTCGATCTCGAAGCAGCGCGGTGCGGAGATGTCCTCGAGGTTGATGCCGCCGAAGCTCGGCGCGAGCCGGACGACGGTCTCGACGATCTCGTCGGCGTCCTTGGTGGCCAGGCAGATCGGTACGGCGTCGACGCCGGCGAACTGCTTGAACAGCACCGCCTTGCCCTCCATCACCGGCATCGCCGCCGACGGGCCGATGTCACCGAGACCGAGCACGGCCGAGCCGTCGGTGACCACCGCGACGGTGTTGGAGATCCAGGTGTAGTCGTCGACGAGCTCGGGCTCGGCCGCGATCGCCTCGCAGACGCGGGCCACGCCGGGGGTGTAGGCCATGGAGAGGTCGTCGCGACCGTCCAGGGCCACGGTCGAGGCGATCTCCATCTTGCCTCCGCGATGGAGGTCGAAGACAGGGTCCTGCGCTCGCTGTTCGGGGGACTCCACGCTTTGGCCCATCCCGGCAGTGTTCCACAGGGTGGGCGGGCATCCCGAGGGCCAAGACGCGTGACCAGCGCCACGTCCGGCTCGCGCACCGCGGGCGTCAGGCGCGCCCCGGACGCGGCCAGAGCCGGCCCAGCACCCGGGCCACGACCCGGTCGTCGGGGATCGCCCCGACGGTGCGCGAGTCGACGCCCTCGGCGGCGTTGTCGGCCTCGACCCACCACCCGTCGGGGTCGCGGCGCACCACGCGCTTGACCGCCACCACGCCCTCCGGCAGGCGTACGACGACCGGCCGGCCGGGCCGCGGCCGGCCGCCGTGCAGCACCAGGAGCCGGTCGCCCTCGCGCAGCGTGGGAAGCATCGAGCGGCCGTGCACCACGGCCATCCCGAGCAGCCGCCGCGGACGTGTGCCAGAGGCCGACATGGGTACGTTGCCCTCCAGGTGCTCCACTCGCGGGACCTCCCCGACGCGGGAGTAGTGTCGCAGGTGGCTCCACCCCGGATCATGCACACGAACCCGAGTGCCATCGAGAGAGAGGACCCACCAGTGACAGGGATGCTCGCGCGACTCTTCGCTCCGACCATCGACGTTCAGGCGCACTGCGACCTGCCGTGCGGTGTCTACGACCCCGCCCAGGCCCGCATCGAGGCCGAGTCGGTCAAGGCCATCATCGGCAAGCTCGCCGACAACGACGACCCCGACTTCCGCACCCGCGCGGTGATCATCAAGGAGCAGCGGTCCGAGCTCGTGAAGCACCACCTCTGGGTGCTGTGGACCGACTACTTCAAGCCGCCGCACTTCGAGAAGTACCCCCAGCTGCACACCCTCTTCAACGAGGCCACCAAGCTGGCCGGCGCGACCGGCACCAAGGGCACGATGGACGCCAAGGCCGCCGACGACCTCCTGGCCAAGATCGAGGAGATCTCCGAGATCTTCTGGGAGACGAAGAAGGCGTGACGAAGGAACGCCGACTTCGGAGGAGTTGAGAGGGTCACGGATGTTTCCGTGACCCTGTCGAAGAAGTCCTGACAGACTGTGGCCGTCTCGGAGAGGCGGCCCCGGTTGTGAAGGCGGGGTCGGGCCCCCCAGTACTGTGTGGGCGCCCGACCCCGTCGTTCGTGTCCGGCCGACGGCTCCGTCGACCGCAACCTGGACGACACCGTCGTCGATTGGAGGAGGTGCCCTGTGACGGGCTCACACCCGGACGTCGAGCTCCGGATCCCCGCGGACTCCGCGTTCCTGGCCGTGCTGCGCACGGCCACCGCCGGCCTGGCCGCGCGGCTCGACTTCACCCTCGACGACATCGAGGACCTGCGGATCGCGGTCGACGAGGCCTGCGCGATGGTGCTCCCCCAGGCCCGTGAGGGGTCGGACCTCACCTGCGCGTTCACCCTCGGCAGCGGCAGCCTCGCGGTCGCCGTGTCCGCCGAGTGCGACCACCCGCGCCAGCCGAGCCGCGACGGCTTCGCCTGGACGGTGCTGGCCGCGCTGACCAGCTCGGTGAGCGCCGAGGTGGACGGCGACCGGCTGACCGTCACCCTGTCCCGGAACACGGCCGAGCCGGAGTGACACCCCGGATGACGACCGAGCAGGGCCGTGAGCCACTGGCGGAGATGCGGGCGCGGAGCGTCGCTCTCTTCCAGCAGCTCGCCACGGACCTGTCGGAGGCGGAGCGGGCCTCGGTGCGCGACCAGCTCGTGCGGCTCCACCTCCCCCTCGTCGAGCACTTCGCCCGCCGGTTCCTCAACCGCGGCGAGCCGTTCGACGACCTGCTCCAGGTCGGCACGATCGGCCTGATCAAGGCCATCGACCGCTTCGACCTCGAGCGCGGCGTCGAGTTCTCGACGTACGCCACGCCCACGATCGTCGGCGAGATCAAGCGGCACTTCCGCGACCGGGGCTGGGCGATCCGCGTGCCGCGCCGGCTCCAGGAGCTGCGCATCACCATCACCGCCGCGACCGCCGAGCTGACCCAGGACCTCGGCCGCTCGCCGACGGTCAGCGAGCTCGCCCGCAAGGTCGGGGTCTCCGACGAGGAGATCATCGAGGGGCTCGAGTCGGCCAACGCCTACTCGACGCTCTCCCTCGACGCGCCCGACTCCAGCGAGGACAGCGCGCTGAGCATGATCGACGTGATCGGCGAGGACGACGAGGCCCTGTCGCACGTGGAGAACCGCGAGACGATCAAGCCCCTGCTCGAGGCGCTCGACCCGCGCGAGAAGCACATCTTGACCCTGCGCTTCTTCCGCGGGATGACCCAGTCGCAGATCGCCGCCGAGATCGGCATCTCCCAGATGCACGTCTCCCGCCTGCTCGCCCGCACGCTCTCGCAGCTGCGGGAGTCGCTCGGCGAGCAGTCCAACGCGCTCTGAGCAGCGGACCGGTCTAGCGCGCCCGCTCGTCGGGTCCGGGCTCCCGCAGGGCGTCCAGCGACGCCGGGTGGAAGATCCCGGCGATGACGAGCACCGCCACCAGGGCCAGACCGACCGCCACCGGCGTCGAGCTGCCGCCGCGGAAGCTCCAGGCCACGCCGAGCTGGATCAGCTGGGCGAGCACCAGCGGCGCCCGCGCCCAGGACTCCAGCCGGGTCACCCGCCAGGCGCAGAAGGCCAGGCCGGCGCCGTAGACCAGGAAGAACACGGTCGTGGTCACGCCCATCGCGACCCGGTCACCGGACAGCGAGACGAGCTCGGCGACGCCGAACAGGGCCAGCAGGGCCGCCTCGACGGCAGCCAGGGACGCGGCGACCACGAGGGGCGCGGGCGCGCCGGGACGGGGGCGGTCAGCAGGGTCGGTCACGGGAGCCAAGGCTACGCACCCCGTGCTCGCGCGGCGTGGAGTGGGCGGGTTCCGTGGCCGGGCCGGGCCGGGACGACGGATTCGTCGATCCGGACCGGGGGGTACCGGTAAATTTCGTACCTCTGTGACGAAAGTGACCACCGCGAGGGGTTGATCGCGCCCCGATCTCTTGCCACGCTAGAGCAGGTCACCGGTCAACAGGTCCCACGGACCTGTCACGTTGATCAATACTCTCCGGCCTCCGCGACCCGCGGACATGGGTCGGGTCTCGTGAACGAGTTCACAACCGGTGGATACGGCGCGGGGAATGTACGGGCAGTCGGGTTGTCACCTCACCCCGCCGGCCACTCACAGACACGACAAGGAGTCCTCCGCCATGGATTGGCGCCACCGCTCTGCATGCCTCGACGAGGATCCAGAGCTGTTCTTCCCGATCGGCAACACCGGTCCGGCCATCCTCCAGATCGAGGAGGCCAAGCAGGTGTGCCGTCGCTGCGACGTGCGCGAGCAGTGCCTCGCCTGGGCGCTCGAGGCGGGACAGGATCACGGCGTCTGGGGCGGCATGAGCGAGGACGAGCGCCGTGCGCTCAAGCGTCGCAACGCCCGCGCGAAGGTCCGGACCGCCTGAGTCCTCCTCCGTCCGACCTGCGTTCCGGTGGCTCAGCCCACCGGGACGTCGAGATGGACCCGCGTCCCGCCCCCGGGCCGGGGACCGATCTCCAGATGACCGTCCAGCTCGGACTCCACGAGCGTGCGGACGATCGAGAGCCCGAGGCTGCTCGACCCCTCCAGGTCGAACCCCTCGGGCAGGCCCACCCCGTCGTCGTCGACGGTGACGAGCAGGTGGCCGGGGGTCCGTCGCGCGGTCACCCGCAGCGACCCGGCCCCGTGCCGGAACCCGTGCTCCACGGCGTTCTGCATCACCTCGGTCAGCACCATCGCCAGCGGGGTCGCCACCTCCGCGGAGATGGTGCCGAAGCTGCCCTCCCGGCGGGTCTGCACCGGCGCGTCCGGCGAGCTGACCTCGGCCACCATCACGCGCAGCCGGTCGGCCACCTCGTCGAAGGCGACCTGCTCGTCGAAGTTCTGGCTCAGCGTGTCGTGCACGATGGCGATCGAGCCGACCCGGCGTACCGCCTCCTCGAGCGCCGACCGGCCCTCGGGTGACTCGATCCGGCGGGCCTGGAGGCGCAGCAGCGCGGCCACGGTCTGCAGGTTGTTCTTCACCCGGTGGTGGATCTCCCGGATGGTCGCGTCCTTGGTGACCAGCTCGCGGTCGCGGCTGCGCAGGTCGGTCACGTCGCGCAGCAGCACCAGCGCGCCGAGGTGCTCCCCGGTCGGCCGGAGCGGGATCGCCCGCAGGATCAGCACCGTGTCGCCGTCGCCGAGCTCGGTGTCGCGGGGCATCCGCCCGCCGAGCACCGCCGACAGCGTCTCCTCGTCGGGACGGCGCTTGGCCGGCACCAGGCCACGGGTCACGTCGGCCAGGTTCAGCCCGGTCAGGTCGGTCTGCAGGCCGAGCCGCCGGTAGACCGACAGCGCGTTGGGGCTGGCGTAGGTGACCGCACCGCTCGCGTCGATGCGGACGAACCCGTCCCCCACCCGCGGCGAGTCCGCGTGGTCGGACCGCTGGCCGGGGAACGGGAAGTGCCCGTGGGCGATCATCTGGGTCAGGTCGGTCGCGGTCTGCAGGTAGGCCAGCTCCAGCCGGCTCGGCGTCCGCACGCCCAGCAGGTTGGTGTTGCGGCCGATCACCGCCAGGATCCGGCCGTCCCGGCGCACCGGGATGGCCTCGACGCGCACCGGGATGTCGTCGCGCCACTCGGGGTCGCCCTCGCGGGCCACCCGGCCCCGCTCGAGCGCCTGGTCCAGCAGCGGTCGCCGGCCGGCCGGCACGAAGGCGCCGACGAGGTCGTCGACGTACGCCGTGGGCCCGGTGGTCGGGCGCATCTGCGCGCCCGCCCAGAAGCCGCTGCCGGCGCGGTCGGGGAGCCAGAGCACCAGGTCGGCGAAGGAGAGGTCGGCGATGATCTGCCAGTCCGCCACGAGCAGGTGCAGCCACGCGAGATCCTCGTCGGCGAGGTCCGTGTGGGCCCGGACGAGCTCGTTCAGCGACGGCACCGGGCCAGCCTAGGCGTGTCGCGCAGACGGGCTAAACCCGGTTCCCTACGGGAGGGCCGACAATGGCAGGATGGCAGGCATGGAGTCGGCGTTCTGGGACCGGGTGGTGGCCGAGGGCCACAAGGTCCCCACCGACCGCTCCCTGGCCGACCTGACCTCCGAGCTGACCGCGATGCTCGGCGACACCGACCCCCGGCTGCGCGACGGCATCGCCTACGAGGTGCTCGCCACCTGGGTGAGCGAGGGCGTCTACGACGACCTGCTCCAGGGACTCGGTGACGGCATGGCCGCCGGCCTCCTGGTCGGCATCGGCGAGCGGGGCACCGACACCGTCTTCCGGCGCAGCTTCTCCGCGCTGATCCTCGCCGAGTGCGTCCTGCGCGACAACGAGCAGCACGTGGTCCCGCCCGACACCATCCTGCGCTGGGGCGACCGCGCCGCCGGCTGGCTGGTGCGCGAGCGGGACGTCCGCGGCTTCGTGCCCGGCAAGGGTTGGGCCCACGCGATCGCCCACGGCGCCGACGTGCTGGGCGCGCTGGCGAAGTCCGAGGCACTCGGACGGCTCGAGCTCACGGTGCTGCTCGACGTCATCGCCGACCGGCTGCTGACCGAGAGCGACCGGCTGCTGCACGGCGAGGACGACCGCCTCGCCGCCGCCACGATGGAGATCCTCCGCCGTGACGTCGTGAGCCTCGACGTCGTCGAGCCGTGGCTCGCGCGGCTGGCACAGAAGGCGCGCCCCGACTTCGACCGCGACGGCGACCCGTTCACCGTCGCCGGCAACGTGCAGCCCTTCCTGCGTGCCCTCTACCTCCAGCTCGCCCTGGCGCCGAAACCGCCGGCCCAGCGCGCCGACCTGCTGCTGACGCTGATCGACCGGCTGCGGCAGGTCAACCCGCACTACCTGGCCTGAGTCCCGGCGGCGCCGGGCAGTGCACCCGACCCGGGACGGGCCGGAGGCTACTACCCGGTAGCCTGCGGGCATGAGCGACGTCACAGCGACCGCACCCGCGACCGAGCCCTCCGACGACCCCATCCCCGAGGCGCACGGCGGCGAGCACGCCGTGGCCGTCGCCGCCGCCCACGGCGTCGACACGATGTTCACCCTGTCCGGCGCGCACGTCTTCCCGATGTACGACGCCGCGGTGCACGCCGACCCGCCGATGCGGATCCTCGACGTCCGGCACGAGCAGACCGCCGTGTTCGCCGCCGAGGCGCTCGGCAAGCTGACCCGGGTGCCGGGCCTCGCCGTACTCACCGCCGGCCCCGGCGTCACCAACGGGGTCAGCCCGATCACCCAGGCCCAGTTCAGCGGGTCGCCGCTGGTCGTCGTGGGCGGCCGCGCCCCGGCCAACCGCTGGGGCATGGGCAGCCTCCAGGAGCTCGACCACCCGCCGCTGCTGGCCCCGGTCACCAAGCTGGCCCGCACCGTGCGCACCGTCGACGCCATCCCGGGCGCGGTCCACGAGGCGTTCACGCTGGCCGGTGCCTCGCACCGCGGGCCGACCTTCCTCGACGTCCCGATGGACCAGTTCTTCGACAAGGCCGCCGTCGAGCGTCCCGACGTCGCGGACCGCCCCCGGCTGGAGCCCGACCCCGACGCGCTGGCCGAGATCGGTGCCCTGGTCGCCGAGGCGCACCGGCCCGTCGTCGTGCTCGGCACCGACGTGTGGGCCGACGGCGCCGAGGAGGCCGCGCTGCGGCTCGTCGAGACGCTCGGCCTCCCGGCGGTCACCAACGGCATGGGCCGCGGCGTCGTCCCCGGCGGCCACCCCCTCCTGGTCACCAAGGCCCGCGGCGTCGCGCTCGGCACCAGCGACCTCGTCGTGGTGGTCGGCACCCCGCTCGACTTCCGGCTCGGCTACGGCGTGTTCGGCGGCAAGGACGGCGCCACCCCGGCCCGGGTCGTGCACGTCGCCGACTCCCCCGGCCAGGTGTCCCGGCACGCCGACCTCGTCGCCTCGGCCGCGGGCGACCTGACCCTCGCGCTCGACGGCATCGTCGAGGGCGTGCAGCAGCAGCTCCGCAAGCCCGACTGGTCCGCCTGGGTCGAGGAGCTCCAGGCCGGCGTGCGCGCCGCCGTCGAGCGCGACAGCGCCCTGCTCTCGGCCGAGGCCGACCCGATCCACCCGGCGCGCATCTACGGCGAGCTGGTCCCCCGGCTGGCCGACGACGCGGTCGTCATCGGCGACGGCGGCGACTTCGTCTCCTTCGCCGGCAAGTTCGTCGAGCCCCAGCGCCCCGGTGGCTGGCTCGACCCCGGGCCCTACGGCTGCCTCGGCGCCGGGCTCGGCGCGGCGATCGCCGCCCGGATCGCGCGCCCCTCCTCGCAGGTGGTGCTGCTGCTCGGCGACGGCGCGGCCGGCATGTCGCTGATGGACGTCGACACCCTGGTCCGCCACGACCTGCCGGTCGTGATGGTCTGCGGCAACAACTCGGCCTGGGGCCTGGAGAAGCAGCCGATGCAGATGATCTACGGCTACGACGTCGCGGCGGACCTCGCCCCGCAGACCCGCTACGACGAGGTGGTGAAGGCCCTCGGCGGTGGCGGCGAGACCGTCACCGACCCGGGCCAGATCGGCGCCGCGCTGGACCGGGCCTTCGCCGCCGGGAAGCCCTACCTCGTCAACGTCATCACCGACGTCGACGCGGCCTACCCGCGGAACACCTTCGGGGTGTGACGGCATGACGGTCACGGTGCGGCCGGCGCACGTCGACGAGCTCGGCGAGGTCGGGGACCTGACGGTCGCGGCCTACGACGCCGACGGCTACCTCGTCCCCGACGACCCCTACGTCGCCCGGCTGCGCGACACCGCCAGCCGGGCCCGCGAGGCCGAGCTCTACGTCGCGACGCTCGTCGACCTGCCGGACCTGCTGGCCGGCACGGTGACCTTCTGCCCCGAGGGGTCCGCGTGGCGGGAGATCGCCGGCCCCGGCGAGGGCGAGTTCCGGATGCTCGGGGTCGCTCCCGAGGCCCGGCGCCGCGGGGTGGCCGAGTCGCTGGTGAGCACCTGCCTCGAACGGTCCCGCGAGCTCGGCTACACCGCGGTGGTGCTCTCCAGCCTCCCCCAGCAGCGGGCGGCCCAGCGCATCTACAACCGCCTCGGCTTCCGCCGTACCCCCGACCTGGACTGGTCCCCGATGCCCGACGTGGACCTGATCGCCTTCCGCCTCGACCTCTGACCCCGATTCGTCCGCGCTGGCGCGTCCGTTTCAGGCGAGGCGACCACGGACGAATCGGGTTCGGGGGTCAGAGCCGCGACAGGAAACGTGCCCGGTCCACGACCACCCGGGTGACCTCGCCGTGGCCGACCACCTTGGAGACGCCGTCGACCTCGTGCTCGGCGACCACCTCGAAGCGGACGAGGCGCCCGTCGGCGTACGTCACGGTCGCGGTCACCGCCACGCTCGCGCCGACCGGGCTCGCCGCGACGTGCTCGAGCTGCACCCGGGTGCCGACGCTGGAGCTGCCCGCGTCCAGCTCGTCGGCCACCGCCGCACAGGTCGCCGCCTCCGCCCAGGCCAGCAGCCGGGGCGTGGCCAGGACCGGGAGGTCGCCCGAGCCGAGCGCGGACGCGGTGTCGTCGTCGGTCACCGTGAACGAGCGGGTGGCCGTCTGGCCGTTGCGGATCGCCATGCCCCCATCCTGCCGCCCGAATTTCCTCCTCGTCGCACCGGATGCGACAATGAGCGTGAGCCCTGGACTCTCACAGCCCGGGGCTCGTGAATCGTCATCAGCGTTGAGGAGGACACCATGGGTAAGACCGGCCGCAAGCGCCGCGCCCGCAAGAAGAAGGGCGCCAACCACGGTAAGCGCCCCAACGCCTGACCCAGGCGTTCTTGCGCACAGCGCACGCAGAACAGCAGAAGACCCCGCCGCCCTCCCGGGCGCGGGGTCTTCGTCGTCCTGGCGGACTCAGTCGGTGCGGGTCTCGTGGATCTCGACCTGCACCGCGCGGAGCCTCAGCAGCACCTTGTCCCGCAGCGTCTCGGGAGCGTGCTCGGAGCAGGAGCGGGCGACCAGCGCCTTGACGGTGCGCTCGAGGTCGTACTTCTGCAGGCACGGGCCGCACTCGTCGAGGTGGTGCTGGATCTGCGACTGGTCGGCGTCCTGGAGCTCGTTGTCGATGAAGTAGAAGACGCGTTCGAGGACCTCGGAACAGTCCTTGTCGTGGGGGTCGCCGCAGGGCCCTCCCGAGCCTGTCGAGGGGCTCATGCCGCACCCCCCTCGCGGGTCCCGGCCGAAGCGGCGCTCAGGCCACGGTTGCGGGCGTAGTCCGAGAGCAGCTCGCGCAGCTGCCGGCGGCCGCGGTGCAACCGCGACATGACGGTGCCGATCGGAGTGTCCATGATCTCCGCGATCTCCTTGTAGGGGAAACCCTCGACGTCGGCGAGGTAGACCGCCAGGCGGAAGTCCTCGGGAAGCTGGGCCAGCGCATCCTTCACGTCGCTGTCGGGGAGTCGTTCGAGCGCCTGCATCTCGGCCGACTTCAGGCCGGACGAGGTGTGCGACTCGGCGCGGGCGAGCTGCCAGTCCTCGACGTCCTCGCTCATCGACTGCTGGGGCTCGCGCTGCTTCTTGCGGTAGGTGTTGATGAACGTGTTGGTGAGGATCCGGTAGAGCCACGCCTTCAGGTTCGTCCCGGGCCGGAACTGGTGGAAGGCGGCGTAGGCCTTGGCGAACGTCTCCTGCACCAGGTCCTCGGCGTCCTGGGGGTTGCGCGTCATCCGCATCGCGGCGGAGTAGAGCTGGTCCAGGAAGGGCATCGCGTCGCGCTCGAAGCGCGCCGACCGCTCCGCGTCGGTCTCGGTCGCGGGGTCCGGCAGTGGGGCCTCGGCCTCGGTGTTCTGGTCTGTCATCGCCACCCAGCCTACCGGCAGCGTGGGGTACGACGCGGTCCGGCGGCGCTCCTGGCGAGACGCCCCCCGGTCGCAGGTCATGGTGCCGGTCACGCAGCCTCCTCCTCGATGTCTCGATCAGCAGGCACAACACCTCACCCCGCGGTTCGATTCCCCACGACCTCGCGCACGACCCACTCCAGGGTCGCCTCGACCACGATCATCAGCGCGTCCTCCTGGCTGACCGGTCCGCGCTTGGGCACCTTGAAGGCGTGGTCGGCCCCCGGCACCACCGTCATGTCGAACCGGTCGGGGAACTCCTCGGGCGTGCCGAACGCGTCGCGCTCCCCCTGCACGACCAGCGTCGGCACCTCCACGGCGTCGAGCTCGTCGAGCCGCGACCGCTCCGGCTTCCCGGGCGGGTGCAGCGGGAAGGCCAGGGCGAGGTACGCCGCCGCGCCCACCTCGCGCGCGGTGCGGGCGGCCGAGCGGGCCCCCGCGCTGCGGCCGCCCACCACCAGCGGGGTGCGCACCCGGAGCCGGTCGGAGGCGGCCACGAAGCAGCGATCGAGCACCTCGGGGCGGGGCGCGATCTTCTTGCCCGCCACGTGCCACGGCTGCTCCACCCGCACCACCGAGATGCCCTGCCGCGGCAGCTCGGCGGCGAGCGCGGCCAGGTCGGCGGAGTCCACACCACCGCCGGCGCCGTGACCGAGGAGCAGCGTGGCCACCGGGTGCCGGGACCGGTCGCGGTGCAGCCGGGCCTCGCCGAAGGGCGTGTCCACCGCGGACACCTGGGTGGTCACGACTCCGCCTGCCCGGCCTCGACGGGGAGCGGGTCGAGCAGCTCGGGGCCGTTGTTCCGGACGCTGTTGACCTGCGTCGACACGGGATAGGCCTCGAGCCGGCCCGGGGCCGCCGGCACGAGCAGCGCGCGCAGGTCGTCGGGCTCGGAGAGCGTCGGGTCCAGCCAGGCGGCGTACCGCTCGGGCTCGACCAGCAGCGGCATCCGGTCGTGGATGTGGCCGACGGCGTCCTCGGCGGTGGTGGTCAGCACGGTGCAGGTCCACCTGAACCGCTGCGGGTCGTCCTCGTCGCGGGTCGGGTCGCGCCAGATCTCGTAGAGCCCGGCCATCGCCATCACGCTGCCGTCGGCCGGGTGGATGAAGAACGGCTGCTTGAGCGGCTTGCCCGCCTTGGTCTTCTGCTCGGTGGGGTACCACTCGTAGTAGCCGTCGGCCGGCAGCAGGCAGCGCCGGGTGGCGAACGCGCGCCGGAACGCCGGCTTCTCGTGCACCGTCTCCATGCGGGCGTTGATCATCTTGTTGCCGATCGAGGGGTCCTTGGCCCAGAACGGGACCAGCCCCCAGCTCAGCACCCGCAGCTGCCGCTCGGCGGCCTGCTCCTGCGCGCCCGCCGCCTCGTCGCCGCGCCCGGGCGGCCGCTGCACGACGGCGTAGACCGGCTTGGTGGGGGCGACGTTGAAGTCGGGGGCGAGCGTCTCCTTGACCTCGACCTTGTCGATCTCGAACTCCTCGACGAGGTCCTCGGGCTTCCGGCTCGACGCGTACCTACCGCACATGCGGTCAGCGTAGCCACGACCCACCCCCGAGGCAGGCCCGATACGACGCGACGTACCGGTCGCTGCGCGGCGCCCGGGACGACACGTACGTCGCGTCGTATCGGGACCGGGTGGTTTGATGCCGGCCATGACGACGATCGGGATCGTGTCCGCGGGTGCCATGGGCTCGGCGCTGGGCCGGGCCTGGGGAGCCGGAGGGGCCGACGTGGTGACCTCGCTGGCCGGCCGGAGCGAGCGCACGCGGCGGCTCGCGCACGGGCTGACCGACCTGCCGGGGGTCGAGGACGTCGTGGCGGCCAGTGACGTCGTGGTGAGCATCTGCCCGCCCGCCGCCGCGGCCGACGTGCTCGAGACGATCATCGCCGCAGCGGCGGCGCGCGGGGTCCGGCCGCTGGTCGCCGACCTCAACGCCAACTCCCCCGCCACCATGGAGGTGCTCGCCGCCCGGGCGGAGCAGGCCGGGCTCGACCTCGTCGACGGTGCGGTCAGCGGCGGCCCGCCCGAGCCGGGCGGCGACACCCTGCTCTACCTCGCCGGCACCCGCGCCGACGAGCTCGCCGCCCTGCCGGCGGACGGCCTGCGCACGCGCGTCGTCGGCGACGTGCCGGGGCGCGCCTCGGCGGTGAAGATGTGCACCGCGTCGGTCTACAAGGGCACCACCGCGCTCTGGGCGCAGGCGCTGCAGACCGCGCACCACCTCGACGTGCTCGACCCGGTGCTCGCCGACCTCGGGGAGCGGTTCCCCGACACGGCCGAGCGGGCGGCCCGGCTGGTGGCGCTGGCGACCTCCAAGAGCAGCCGGTTCGTCGCCGAGATGGAGCAGATCGCCGCGACCCAGCAGGACGCCGGCGCCAGCGGCGAGCTGTTCGAGGGCATGGCGGCGGTCTACCGGAGGCTGTCCGGCACGCCGCTGGCCCGGCTCACCCCCGAGGAGGCGCGCTCGGTCGAGGACCTGCGTGCCGTGCTCGACCGGCTGCGCTGAGCCGGCTGCGGGTCAGGTCCGGGCGAGCTCGTCGAGCAGCCGGGTCGCCGACTCCGGCGTACCGGGCAGCCCCTCGATCCAGACCCGTACGTCGGCCTGGCCGAGGTCGAGGTCGCCGAGGAACTCGCGCAGCAGCGTCACCGACGTGCCGAGGTCTGCGGCGCGGCTCACGACGGCCACCGCGCGGTTGAGCCCGAGGCGGCCGATCGTCTCGCCGCCGGAGAAGACCGACCGCAGCGTCTCGGCCACCTGGACCAGGCGCAGCGCGCGGGTGAACTGGTGCTCCTCGAGCAGCGCGCGGCCGTGCACCCGGACCTCGACGACCACGAGCGCGTGGCTGACCTTGACCGGGACGTCGGTGAGCTCGGAGTCGCGGTAGACCTCGGCGAGCCGGGTGCGCACGTGCGCGAGGCTGGTGAGGCCGGTCAGCGGGTCCTCGCAGGACAGGTCGTGGAGGTACTCCAGCGTCGCCTCGCTCCAGGCCACCGACAGGGCCTCGGTCGCGTCGAACCCGGGGTCGCTGCCGCGCACGAGCGAGTAGGTCGTGCGCAGCCCGGACAGTGCCTCTCCCAGGGCGGCACCGTCACGGGCCACGTCGCGTCCCACCACCTGGCAGGCCGCACTCACGTCCCCCCCGGACGCCAGGGCCTCCCCGACCGCCTCGAAGCGCAGCGGGAGCGACTCCCGCACGGCTTCGGACAGGCCACCCTCCTGGCTGTCCGGGACCACCTCGGGTCGGCGACGCGCGAACGTGAACATGGCCATCTGGCCACACACCTCCCGTTCGCATCGCCCGGCGTCCCTCGAGACGCCCCTCTGGTGGGTCCCTCAGCGATGAAACGAGCCCGGGCAGTCCCCATGACGCGGTTTCGCGGCACTTTTACTCACCAACGGCGGGTCCGCGGCGGCGCGGGCCCAGGATTTCGGCTTCTGCCTCCGCGCGGGCGCTCCAGCGTCTACCTTGTTGGCGGGAGAACCGCCGCACCACCGCGTCATGTCCGTCCCCCTCCGGCGTCTCCTTCACAGAGGAACCATGACCGACCTGCTGAGCAGCGACCTTGCAGCGCCCAGTGACGCCGAGCTGATCTCGAGCGTCCGGGGCGGGGACGTCGCTGCCTACGGCGACCTGTTCGCCCGGCACCGCGACGCCGCCAACCGGCTCGCCCGCCAGCTGGTCCGGGGCCCCGACGCGGACGACCTGGTCTCCGAGGCGTTCGCCAAGGTGCTCACCGTGCTGCAGGGCGGGGGCGGCCCCGACGTGGCGTTCCGCGCCTACCTGCTCACCGCCGTACGCCGCCTGCACGTCGACAAGATGCGCGCCGGCGCCAAGGTGCAGACCTCCGACGACATGTCGTTCTACGACCCGGGCGTCCCCTTCCAGGACACCGCCGTCGCGGCCTTCGAGAGCGGCGCCGCCGCCAAGGCCTTCGCCACCCTCCCCGAGCGGTGGCAGCTCGTGCTGTGGCACCTCGAGGTCGAGGGCCAGAAGCCGGCCGACATCGCGCCACTGCTCGGCATGAGCGCCAACTCGGTCTCCGCCCTGGCCTACCGTGCCCGCGAGGGGCTCCGGCAGGCGTTCCTCTCGATGCACCTCAGCGACATCTCCGACACCGACTGCCGCTGGGTCAACGAGCACCTCGGCGCCTTCGTGCGCAAGGGCCTCTCCAACCGCGACAGCACCAAGGTGCAGGCCCACCTCGACGGCTGCCGCCGGTGCACGGCGATGCACCTCGAGCTCACGGACGTCAACTCCAACCTCGCCGGCATCATCGCCCCGCTGCTGCTCGGCGCCGCCGCGACCGGCTACCTCGCCTCGTCCGGTGTCACCGCCGGCGGCCTGGGCCTGCTCGGCGGCCTGGTCGGCCGGGTGCGCGACGTCGTGGCGGCCAACGCCGGCGCGGCCACCGCCGGGGCCGTCGCGGCCGGCGTGGCCGCGGTCGCCACCGCCGGCGTGATGCTGGTGCCCCACCAGGCCGAGCGGGTGACCGCGGTCGACGAGCCCGTCACCGCGACGACGCCGGCCGCCCCCGCCGCACCGACCGGTGGCGAACCCACCGCGTCGCCGTCCTCGAGCGAGAAGCCCGAACGGCGCGAGGTCCCCGAGGAGCCGGCGACCTCCCCGGCGGCCGTCGTGCCCGTGGTGCTGCCGGAGGCCTCGCCCTCCAGCCTCCCCGTCGAGGACCAGACCGCCCCCGCCACCGAGGAGCCGGCGGCCACACCGTCCGAGGCGCCGACGTCCGGCGCGCTCAGCTTCGAGGGCCCCGTGACGTTCGACGGCGACAACGTCTCGTTCAGCGTCTCCGGCGAGCCGCTGCCGCCCACGATCCTGCTGCGCCTGGTCTCCGACCCCACCGGGGTGGAGTTCGGCGGCGACGGCGGCAGCTGCACCACGACCTCCGCGACGACCGCCACCTGCTCGACAGCGGCCCTGGCGCGCGGATCGGCCTACCAGCGGGGCTCGGCCCTCGCCGCACGGGTCTTCACCGGCACCATGCCGCTGCGCGTGCCCGACGACCAGCCGGAGACCGCGGTCGGGCTCGCGATCTCCCTGCCCGATGGCGACGGGATCGAGGCGAACGGGTCGCGGAGCAGCACCTTCCAGGTGAAGGGCAAGAGCGCCGGGGCCACTCCCGTCGACCGCGCCCGAGCCGGAGCCGGTGCTGCCGACCACCGCCCCGCCGGTCCCGGTCGTCCCGCCCGTCGACCCGCCGACCACGACGACCCCGCCGGTGACGCCGCCGGTGGACCCGCCGGTCGAGCTGACGGCGAACGTGTCCATGACGGAGCCCACGCCGGCCGACCCCCGTCCCGGACGACGGACGGCAGGTATCAGGTCAGCGACAGTCCTCACGGGTGTCGCCGGCCTGCCCTACGTCCGGCTGACGGTGAGCAGCGCCGCTGTCCCCGGTCGCCGGATCGAGCTGCGTCGGCGTCGACGCCGACGACGATCCGCAGACTCTGCTGTGCACGGCGCCCACCGAGGACATGAGCGTCCGACCTGCTGCTGACCGCGACGTCGCCGGTAGACCCCTCGACCCCCGTGACCATCTCGGTCGCCGGTCCGCCCGAGTACCGCGAGACCGACACCAACGACAACGCCCGACCCGTTTACCTGCAGCCGGCGCCGCGTGGTCAGCGACGTTCGAGTTCGCTCGAGCAGCCAACGTGCAGTACTCCGACGGCACCATACGAGTACGTCCTGTCGGCCGGGTCTGCGCGGCGTCCCTGACGCTGACCGCGACGTCCAGTCACCTTCCGTGCCGCGCGGGACCGACGGCTCTCCTGCCAGGTTCTTGAGCGTGACGGCGACGCCGAGCGAGCTGCGATCGTCGAACTGACGTCGACCCGTCACCTGCCCCGGTCCACCAGACACGGGCGACGCTCACGCTGATGCGCGGTGACGGTCCCCGGGCAACCGACACTTCAACCTGACCGCGACAGCGACGCGCGGACCGGTCACGATCGATCCCATCGTCTCGCCTCGCACGACAGGTGAGTGACCGCCCGCGGATCGGGTATGAAGGGACCATGACTCTGGTCCGACTCGTCGCCCGCCCGATGCTCGCCTCGATGTTCGTCGTCGGGGGTGTCAACGCCCTCAAGAACGCCGACAAGATGGCCGCAGCGGCCAAGCCGGTGACGGACCGGTTCACCGCGGCCGCCGACAAGCTCGCGCCGAACGCGCCGGTCCCGCACAACGAGAAGACCCTCGTCCAGATCAACGGCGCCGCGCAGATCGCCGCCGGCCTCGCGCTGGCCACCGGCCGCGTCCCGCGCCTGTCCGCGACCGTGCTCGCCGCCTCGCTGGTGCCGACCACCGCGGCCGGTCACCGCTACTGGGAGGAGACCGACCCGAACACCCGGGCCACCCAGCGGCTGCACTTCCTCAAGAACGTCTCCATGCTCGGCGGTCTCCTGATCGCCGCGGTCGACACCGAGGGCCAGCCCGGCGTCGCCTGGCGCGCCAAGCACGCGGTCGGCGGTGTCCGCCGCGAGGCCAAGCACCTGCGCCGCGAGGCCAGGCAGCAGGCCCGCCTGGCCGCGAAGTCGGTGCGGTCCTGACGACCCTGTCCACGCCGCGGGCCGGGCGGGAGGCCGCCGGCCCGCGACAGGGATACCCTCGTCGGCGATGAGCGACCCCACGCACGCCCCCGCTGAGCCCTGGCCCGCCCCGCACGCCACCGGGCCCGTCGACGCCACCGTGGCGCTGCCGGGCTCCAAGTCGCTGACCAACCGCGCCCTCGTGCTCGCCGCGGTGGCCGACGGCCCCGGCGTCGTACGACGGGCCCTGCGCTCGCGCGACACCGAGCTGATGGCGGCCGCGCTGACCGCGCTCGGCGCCGAGGTCGACACCACCGGCGACGACTGGAAAGTCACGCCGGGTCCGTGGCACGGCGGCGCCACCATCGACTGCGGCCTGGCCGGCACGGTGATGCGGTTCGTGCCGCCGGTGGCCGCCCTCGCCGACGGTCCGGTCATCTTCGACGGCGACCCGCACGCCCGCAGCCGGCCCATGCACGAGGTGCTCGCCGGGCTCCGCGGTCTCGGCGCGACCATCGACGACGACGGCCGCGGCACCCTCCCGTTCACCGTGGTCGGCACCGGGTCGGTGCGCGGCGGCGAGGTCACCATCGACGCCTCGGCGTCGAGCCAGTTCATCTCCGCGCTGCTGCTCGCCGGCGCCCGCTACGAGCAGGGCGTCGACGTCCGGCACGACGGCAAGCCCGTGCCCTCGCTCCCCCACATCGACATGACCGTGGACCAGCTCCGGCAGCGCGGGGTCGAGGTCGACGACTCCGACGCGAACCGCTGGCGGGTGCTCCCCGGCCCGGTGCGCGCGGTGGACGTGACGGTCGAGCCCGACCTGTCCAACGCCGCCCCGTTCCTGGCGGCGGCCGTCGCCACCGGCGGCCGGGTCACGGTCCGGGACTGGCCGCGCACCACCACCCAGGCCGGTGACGCGCTCCGCGAGATCCTGAGCCTGATGGGTGCCGAGGTCGAGCTCACCGACGAGGGCCTCACCGTGCGCGGTCCCGACAAGGTCCAGGGCCTCGACTACGACCTGCACGACGTCGGCGAGCTGACCCCGACCATCGCGGCTCTCTGCGCGCTGGCCTCGACGCCCTCGCACCTGCGCGGCGTGGCCCACATCCGTGGCCACGAGACCGACCGGCTGGCCGCGCTCGCCAACGAGCTCAACGGCCTCGGCGGCCACGTGGTGGAGACCGAGGACGGGCTCACCATCCGGCCCGCGCACCTCGACTCCGGGCGGTTCCGCACCTACGCCGACCACCGGATGGCGCACGCCGGCGTGGTGCTCGGGCTCAAGGTCGACGGCGTGCTGGTCGAGGACGTCGCGACGACGGCGAAGACGTTCCCGGGCTTCCCGCAGGCCTGGTCGGAGCTGTTCTAGTGGCGCGGGGCGTCGGCTACGACGAGTACGACCACGAGCGGTTCGACCGCCCCCGCCGGCGCACCCGCCCCCGCACCAAGGACCGCCCCAGCTACGACGACGCCGTCCCCGGCGTCGTCGTCACCGTCGACCGGGGCCGGCTGACCTGCCTGGTCGACGGCCACCCGGTGATGGCGATGAAGTCGCGTCCCCTGGGCCGCAAGGGCGTCGTGGTCGGTGACCACGTGCGCCTGGTCGGCGACGTCTCCGGCGACGAGGGCACGCTGGCGCGGATCGTGGAGGTCGACGAGCGGCGCACGGTGCTGCGGCGCACGGCCGACGACGACGACCCCGTCGAGCGGGTGATCGTGGCCAACGCCGACCAGCTCGTCGTGGTCGCCGCGCTCGCCGACCCCGAGCCGCGCCCCCGGCTGATCGACCGGGCCCTGGTCGCGGCGTACGACGCCGGCCTCGAGCCGCTCCTCTGCATGACCAAGGCCGACCTCGCCGACCCCGAGACGCTGCTGTCGATCTACCGTCCGCTCGGGGTGCCGCACGTCGTCACCCAGCGCGGCGACGACCTCTCCGAGGTGCGCGAGCGGCTGCACGGCAAGGTGAGCGTGCTGATCGGGCACAGCGGCGTGGGCAAGTCGACGCTGGTCAACGCCCTGGTGCCCGGCACCGACCGGGCGATCGGCCACGTCAACGCGGTGACCGGCCGCGGCCGGCACACCTCCACCTCGGCGGTGATGCTGCCGCTGCCCGAGCACGACGGACTGGGCGGCTGGATCGTGGACACCCCGGGCATCCGCTCGTTCGGCCTGGCGCACGTGCAGCCCGGCCAGCTGATCGGCGCGTTCCCCGACCTCGAGGAGCTCACCGACGACTGCCCGCGCGGCTGCACCCACGGCGAGAACGAGCCCGAGTGCGGCCTCGACGACGCCGTGGCCGACGGCCGCACCGATGCCGACCGGGTGCAGTCGTTCCGGCGGCTGCTGGCCAGCCGCGAGCGCGCCGAGGAGGACTGAGCCGCCGACCTGTCGGAGCGTGGGAGCGCCCTGGCGACACGACGCTCTGACAAGTCCGGGCACGTGGGGCATAACCTGTGGCCCATGCCCACCAACTACACCGACGACCTGCGGCTTGCGCACGTCCTGGCCGACGACGCCGACTCGCTGACCACGAGCCGGTTCAAGGCCCAGGACCTGCACGTGATGAACAAGCCCGACCTGACGCCGGTGACCGACGCCGACAAGTCGGTCGAGGAGGGCATCCGCCGCACGCTGTCGCGGGCCCGCCCCCGCGACGCCGTGGTCGGCGAGGAGCAGGGCTCGACCGGGCACAGCCAGCGCCGCTGGGTGGTGGACCCGATCGACGGCACCAAGAACTTCGTCCGCGGCGTGCCGGTCTGGGCCACCCTGATCGCGCTCATGGTCGACGACGAGGTGGTCGTCGGCTGCGTCTCCGCGCCGCAGCTCAACCGGCGTTGGTGGGCGTCGAAGGACGGCGGCGCCTGGACCGGCCGCTCGCTGCTGAACGCCTCCCCCTGCCGCGTCTCCGACGTGGCCCGGCTCGAGGACGCGTCGCTGTCCTACTCGTCGTTCTCCGGCTGGGAGGACCGCGGCCTGCTCGAGGACTTCATGTCGCTCTCCCGCCGGTGCTGGCGCACCCGCGCCTACGGCGACTTCTGGTCCTACATGCTGCTCGCCGAGGGTGCGGTGGACCTGGCCGCCGAGCCGGAGCTCGAGCTCTACGACATGGCGGCGCTCGACGTGATCGTGCGCGAGGCCGGCGGCACGTTCACCTCCCTCGACGGCACCCCCGGCCCCACCGGCCGCAGTGCCCTGGCCAGCAACGGCCGGCTGCACGACCAGGCGCTGTCCTTCCTCGGCTCGGTCGGGGACGACGACGACCCCGACGTCGCGCCGCGGCCGCACGGGTCGGTGCACGACCTCAGTGCACGTCGGCGTCCTCCCCAGCCGGAGGCCGAGCAGGAGCAGGCTCCCGAGCCGACCGACTGAACCACCGCACCAGGTGCGGCGCGGCCAGCAGCGCCGCGAGGTCGAACCACCCGTAGCCGCCGGCCGCCCCCGACGGCGGGTTGCCGATGGTGACCCAGCCGGTGAAGTCGTGGGTGCCCCACACCCAGGTGCCGAGATGCGTGCCGAGCAGCTCCAGCCAGCTCACGACGACGAACGCCCCGACGTACACCTGCTTCGACGGGCCCCAGGCCAGGAAGCCGACCAGGCAGACGAACCAGAACGCGCCCAGCGCGTCGGGCCGGTCGGCCAGGAGCAGGCCGTACGCCGCCCAGAGCCCGCCGACGAGGAGCACCAGCGTCTCGGCCGGCCGGAGGCGTCGCTCCACGAACGCGGCGTGGCCGAGGGCGAACGCCGAGAGGTAGACCAGTCCGTGGCCGGGCGGGACGTACATCGGCACGTTGTCGAAGCGGTACTCGTAGACGTGCAGCGTCGGGCTGAAGACGAACTCCACGATCGTGGCGAACACGACCACCACCGCCGTCTGCGCGCGCACGGTCGGGGTCACCCGCAGCAGCGCCAGCGCCAGCACGCCCCAGGTGAGGACGCCGAGGCCGCGCTGCAGCCAGATCGAGCCGCCGCCGTCGGCGCGGTCGAGCCAGAGCACCACGCTGAGCCAGCCCATCATCACCAGGCTGGCGCGGGCTCCCAGCCGGTCGGCGGCGGTCCTCGGGGGCGGCTGCATCGCCGCCCATCCTCGCAGCAACCGCAACCCCGACTCCTCCGGCGTGTGCCTATCCACGCGCCGCGAATGTGACTAGATTCGTCTCGCACCCGTCCGTTCCACCACCGGGAGGTCGCACGATGCGCATCAACGAGGTCCTGGCCGGCAAGCCCCTCAAGGACGTCATCACGATCAGCCCCGACGCCACCGTCCGTGAGCTGGTCGCGCTCCTCGCCGAGTACAACGTCGGCGCGCTCGTGGTCAGCGACGACGGCGCCAGCGTCGCCGGGATCGTCTCCGAGCGCGACGTCGTACGCCGCCTCCATGACGACGAGGGGGTCCTCGACCTCCCCGTCTCGTCGATCATGACCGCCGACGTGGAGACCTGCACCGGCGACCAGAACGTCAACGACCTGATGCAGATCATGACCTCGCGACGGTTCCGGCACCTGCCGGTCGTGGCCGAGGGACGGCTGACCGGCATCGTCAGCATCGGTGACGTCGTGAAGCACCGGATGAGCGAGCTCGAGTTCGAGCGGGACCAGCTCGACCACTACGTCCACGGCGCCTAGCGGGGCCTGGCGGGGCCTCCCCGCGGGG
Organism: uncultured Actinomycetota bacterium; assembly: GCA_963698315.1. Taxonomy (GTDB): domain Bacteria; phylum Actinomycetota; class Actinomycetes; order Propionibacteriales; family Nocardioidaceae; genus Nocardioides_B. Next base: position 23,426 of record CAVOQH010000006.1, on the reverse strand, counting down.
TGTCTAGGCTGGTGCTCTGACCTGACCCCCGCAGGAGGAGTGACCGTGAGCCAGCAGTTCGAGAAGCCCGAGATCGAGTTCCCCGACCCGGAGCCGCCGACGCAGCTCGTGGTGACCGAGGTCCGTGAGGGCGAGGGCGACGAGGCGGTCGCCGGCAAGCAGGTGCTCGTCCACTACGTCGGCGTGGCGCACTCCACCGGCGAGGAGTTCGACGCCTCCTACAACCGCGGCGAGCCGCTGGCGTTCCGCCTCGGGGTCGGCCAGGTCATCTCGGGCTGGGACCAGGGCGTGCAGGGCATGAAGGTCGGCGGCCGCCGCCAGCTCGTGATCCCGCCGCACCTCGGCTACGGCGACCGCGGCGCGGGCGGCGTGATCAAGCCCGGCGAGACGCTGATCTTCGTGGTCGACCTCGTCGAGGTCCGCTAGCACGTTCGCGGCTGGTCGAGCCTGTCGAGACCACCTCGTCGTACGGCGTGGTCTCGACAGGCTCGACCACCCGGGGCGGCTCGACCACCCGGACGGTCGAAGATCGGTCAGGCGATGCGGACGGCGTCGTCGCCGAGGCTCACCACGTCGCCCTTGACCAGCTGGCGACCCCGCCGCGTCTCCAGCTCGCCGTTGACGAAGACCAGCCCCTGCATCAGCAGCGGCTTGGCGTCGGCGCCGTTGTCGATCAGGTCGGCGAGCTTGAGCAGCTGGCCGAGCCGGATCGTCTCGTCGCGGATGGACACCTCGCGGACCGCACTCATGGCTGCATTCTCGCAGGCCCGACCGAGCCGCTCAGACGAGCACGGTCGCCGCGTGGATGAGCACGCCGACCAGCCCGCCCACGATGGTGCCGTTGATCCGGATGAACTGCAGGTCGCGGCCCACGTGCAGCTCGATCTTGCGGGCGGCCTCCTTGCCGTCCCAGCGGTCGATCGTGTGCGTGATGACCGCGGTCAGCTCGTCGCCGTAGCGGCTGACCGCGAAGACCACGAAGTCGGCGGCGTAGCGGTCGAGCCGGCCGCGCATCGCCTCGTCGTCGAGCAGCCGCCGCCCGAACGCGGTGAGCTCGGTGACCGCGCGGGCACGCAGCGGGCCGTCGGCGTCGCCGAGCGCGCCGAGGAGCGCGGTCCGGAAGGCGTTCCACAGCGACGTGGCCGTCACCAGGATCTGCGGGTGGTCCAGCACCCGGTCCTTGAGCTGCTCGGCCCGGGCCTGGGTGGCCGGGTCGTGCAGCAGGTCCTGGGCCAGCTGGGCGAGCATCCCGTCGAGGGCGCTGCGGGCGTGGTGCTCCGGGTCGTTGCGGATGTCGGAGATCCAGGCCAGCAGCTCGAGGTGGATCCGGCGGGTGACCCGCTCGTTGACGGCCGGCGGTGACCACCAGGGCGCCCGCTCGCCGACGATGTCGCTGAAGGTGTCCTCGTTCTGGTCCAGCCAGCGGTAGGCCTCGTCGAGGGCGAGGTCGAACAGGCCGTGGTGGGCCTTGTCGCGGACGATCTCCTCGAGCAGGCTGCCGGCGACCGGGCTGATCGGCTCCTCGTGGAAGCGCGGCAGCAGCACCTCCTCGACGAGCGCGGCCATGTCCTCGTCGCGCACCCGGGAGAGCCCGATGTGCAGCACCGACGCGGCCTCGTCGACGGCCCGGCGGGCGTGCCGCTCCTCCACGAGCCAGCCACCGACGCGCCGGCTCAGCTCGGCGACCTGCATCCGGTCGCGGACCACCTGCTCCTGCAGGAAGTTCTCCCCGACGAACTCCTGGAGGCTGCGGCCCAGCATCTCCTTGCGCCGCGGGATCAGCGCGGTGTGCGGGATCGGCAGGCCGAGCGGGTGCTTGAACAGCGCGGTCACCGCGAACCAGTCGGCGATCGCGCCCACCATCGACGCCTCGGCGCCGGCGTTGACGAAGCCGAGGAAGCCGTCCTGGTCGAGCGTGACGACGTACACCGCCGCCGCGAACAGCAGCAGGCCCACCGCCAGCGAACGCATCCGGCGCAGGCCGCGCCGGCGCTCCTCGTCGAGCTCGGGGGCGGCGGTGATCATCGGGACGCTCATCGACGACGAACGTACCGGACGTACCCGCCCCGACCAGGGCAGCCCGGGTCAGGCCGGGGGCGCGGTGACCGCGTGGTCGCCGACGAGGAGGGTGGGCCGCAGACCGGGTACGACGGAGACGGCGACCGGGGTGCCGACCGGGTAGCGGACCGCGTGGGTCTGCCACGACCGCAGCGTCCGGCCGGAGCCGAGCCGCACCGTGTGCAGCACGAAGGCGCCGTGGTACTCCACGTCGACCACCCGGGCGGCGGCGTCGAGGTCGGGGGCCAGCGCGACCTCGTGCGGCCGCAGGACGACGTCGACGTCCACGTCGGCGTGCGCCCACCCCGGCACCGTCGAGACCACGCCGATCTCGCAGGTCAGCAGGGCGTTCTGCACGTGCGCGGGCAGGAAGTCGGCGTCCCCCATGAACGACGCCACGAAGCGCGTGGCGGGCGCCTCGAACACCGCCTGCGGGGTGTCGGCCTGCTCGATCACGCCGTCGCGCATCACCACGACGCGGTCGCCGGTGGACAGCGCCTCGGTCTGGTCGTGGGTGACCAGCAGCGCCGTGGTGCCGGTCTCCCGCAGCGCGCTGACCGTCTCGGCGCGCACCTGGGCGCGCAGCGTCTCGTCGAGGCTGCTGAACGGCTCGTCGAGCAGCACCACGGCCGGCCGGGGGGCCAGCGCCCGGGCCAGGGCCACGCGCTGCTGCTCGCCTCCGGAGAGCTCGTGCGGGTAGCGCCGGGAGAGCTCGCCGAGCCGGACCAGGTCGAGCACCTCGCCGACCCGGGCGCGCTGCTCGGCGCGCGGGAGCCGGTCGATGCCGAAGGCGACGTTGCGGGCCACGGTCAGGTGCGGGAAGAGCGCGTGGTCCTGGAACACCAGGCCGACCCGGCGGCGCTCGGGCGGCTGCCAGGTGCGTCCGCGGGCGACCACCTCGCCGGCGATCGAGATGCAGCCCTCGTCGGGCCGCTCGAGGCCGGCCACCAGGCGCAGCGTGGTGGACTTGCCGCAGCCGGAGGGGCCGATGAGCGTGACGAGCTCGCCGGGCGCGGCCTGGAGGGTCAGGTCGTGGGCGGCGGCCACGGCGCCGTACCGCTTGGTCACGCCGTCGAGCCGCAGGGCGGGCTCGACGGCCGGGGACTGATGGGTCACGTCAGCTCGCGCTCCCGCCGCGGCGCGGACGCCGGTCGGTGGCCTGGATCTGACGGAAGAGGAAGAACACCGGGACCACGGCCGCGGCGACGATGACGAGTGCCGGCAGCGCAGCCTTCTCCCAGAAGTTCTCGCCGGCGAGCTGGAACACCCACACGGACACCGTAGTGAACCCGAAGGGCCGCAGCAGCAGCACGATGGGCAGCTCCTTGATCGCGTCGATCGTGACCAGCACCAGCGCGACCGCGACGCCGGGACGCACCAGCGGCAGGTGCACCCGGCGCAGCACCTTCATCGGTCCGGCGCCGAGGCTCATCGCCGACAGCGTCATGCTCGGGGCGATCTTGCTGAAGCTGGCGTCGACGGCCTGGTACGCCGGCGCGAGGAACCGCACGAGGTAGGCGTAGAGGATGCCGAGCACGGAGCCGGTCACCAGCAGGCCGGTGCCGCCGGGGACGCCGGCCCACTCCAGCGCCGTGTCCGCCGCCGCGAAGGTCAGCAGCACGCCGATGCCGACGACCGCGCCCGGGACGGCGTAGCCGAAGGTGGTCAGCTGCGCGGCGGTGCGCACCACGCGCCCGCCGCCGATCCGGATGGCGTGGCTCATCAGCAGCGACAGCAGCACGCAGCCGGTGGCCGCGATGGCGGCGACGGCGAGGCTGTTGGCGAGGTACTCGCCGAAGCGCGGGTCGACGAACGAGGCAGGGTCGTCGAGTGCCTCGGACACCGCCCAGGCGACCAGCCGGCCGACCGGGACGAAGAAGCCGGCGCCGAGCGCGAGCAGGCAGAGCGCGGCCGCGCCCCAGCCGCGCCAGCCGGTGAGCTCGCGCGCCTGCAGCCCCTGGCCGCGGCCGCCGCGCTGGGTGTAGCGGGCCCGGCCGCGCATCAGCCGCTCCCCCGCGAGCACGGCGACGGCGAAGAGCAGCACCAGCACCGAGAGCTGGGTGGCGGCGTGGAAGTTGTACGAGCCCTTCCACACCAGGTAGACGCCGACCGAGACGGTCTTGACGCCGAAGTACTGCACGGTCGCGAAGTCGGTGAGCGTCTCCATCATCACCAGCGCGAGGCCGGCGGCGAGCGACGGCCGGGCCAGCGGCAGCAGCACCCGCCAGAACGCGCGGGCCCGGCCGGCGCCGAGCGTGCGCGCCGCGTCGTAGGTCGACGGGGACTGCTCCACGAGCGCCGCCCGCGCCATCAGGTAGACGTAGGGGAACAGCGACAGCGACATCACCAGCACGGCGCCGGGCAGCGAGCGCACCGACGGCAGCACCAGCCCGTCCCCGAAGACGGTGCGCAGCGCGCTCTGCACCGGACCGGCCGCGTCGAACGTGCTCAGGAAGACGAAGCCGAGGATGTACGCCGGCATCGCCAGCGGGAGCACGAGCAGCCAGACCAGCACGTTGCGCAGCGGGAAGCGGTAGGCCGTGACCAGCCAGGCCAGCCCACCGCCGACCACGAGCGTGCCGACGCCGACGCCGGCCATCAGCAGCAGCGTGGTGACCACCATGGCGCCGAGGCCGCGCGGCATCACGACCTCGCCGCGGCCGAAGACCCCGTCGAGGACGACGGCGAGCACCGGGCTCGCCACGACGATCGCCACGACCACCACCAGCAGCGACCAGACCGGCCGCCCCGCCGTCGCGGCGCGTGCGCGACCGATGCGGCGGCGGGGAACGAGCGCGGCGGGTGCGCTCACCGCCTGCCGTCCCGGGTCACTCGTAGCCGGCCTCGGCGAGCAGGTCGACCGCCTCGGCGTTCAGCGAGCCCATCGCCTCCGCGTCGAGCGGCATGGGCTTGAAGTCGCCGAACGTCGCGACCAGGTCGTCGGGCGCCACGTCGGGGTTGACGGGGTACTCGTGGTTGCCGCCGACGAACGCCTCCTGGCCGTCGGAGGCCAGCCACTCGAGCAGGCGCTGGGCCTTCTCGGGCGCGTCGGACGACTTCACGATGCCGCCGCCGGAGATGTTCACGTGGGTGCCGTCGCCGTCCTGGCTGGCCCAGAACAGCTTCACGTTCAGGTCGGGGTTCTCCTCGAGCTCACGGGCGTAGTAGTAGTGGTTCACGATCGCCACGTCGCAGGTGCCGGCGTCGAGGGCCTCGAGGAGCAGGATGTCGTTGCTCATGATGTCGACGTCGTTGTCCAGCCAGCCCCGCACCATCTCCAGGGTCTTCTCCCGGCCGTGCAGGTCGATCAGGCTGGCGACCAGGGACTGGGTGTAGGCCTCGGTGGAGTCCCGCATGCACAGCCGGCCCTTCCACTTCGGGTCGGTGAGGCCGGCGTAGGTGTCCTGGGTGTCGAACTCCGACGGGTCCACGTTGTCGGGGTTGTAGGCGACGGTGCGGGCGCGCAGCGCGAGGCCGAACCAGCGGTCCTGGGAGTCGCGGTACTCCGCGGGCACCGAGTCGTCGAGCACCTTCGACTGCACCGGCACCAGCTCGCCCTGGTCGGCGGCGTTCCACAGGTTGCCGGCGTCGACGGTCACGAAGAGGTCGGCAGGGGTCTCGTCGCCCTCGGCCTTGAGCCGCTCGAGCAGCTCGGCGTCGTCGCCGTAGATGAAGTCGACCTTGAGACCGGTCTCCTCCTCGAACTCCACGAAGGCGTTCTCGAGGTCGTAGTGCCGCGCGGAGTAGACCTGGATGTCGCCGGGCTCCTCCCCGCCGATGCCGAGGAACCCGCAGCCGGAGACCGCGGTCGAGAGGGCGAGCAGGGACGCCACCAGCAGCGGCCTGCGGGAGGACCGGGACATGACACTCCTTGGAACGGGGAAGAACTTAGGTAAGGCTAACCAGGGCCTCCACGTCCCCGCCAACCGCCCCCGTTTCGACACCTGCTCCCTCGTACGGGAGGATGCCCCGCATGAACACCCCAACACGCTGCTCGCTGCGCTCGCACCGCGCCGGGGACCCCGCATGAGCAAGACCGTCATCACCTTCGGCACGTTCGACGTGTTCCACGTCGGCCACCTCCGCGTCATCGAGCGCGCGGCCTCGCTGGGCGACCGCCTCGTGGTCGGCGTCTCCGCCGACGCGCTCAACGAGCGCAAGAAGGGCCGGGCGCCGGTGTTCTCGCAGGCCGAGCGCCTGGAGATCGTGGCGGCGCTCAAGCCGGTCGACGCGGTGTTCGTCGAGGAGTCGCTGGAGCTCAAGCGCGACTACATCCTCGAGCACGAGGCCGACATCCTGGTGATGGGTGACGACTGGGCCGGCAAGTTCGACGAGTTCAACGACATCTGCGAGGTGCACTACCTGCCCCGCACGCCGGCCATCTCCACGACCGCGCTGATCGAGAAGATCTCCTCCGGCAGCGAGTGACCCCGCGCGCGGTCAGTGACCGCGCAGCCGGCGTACGACGCGCCGCGGCAGCGAGCGCACCCCGGCGGGGGCGGCCTGCTGTGCCCTGAGGTGGGCGACCCGCTCGCGCAGCGCGGCGTTCTGCTTGCCGAGCCGCCGCGCCGTGCGGGCCAGGTCGGCGATCCGCTCGTTGGCCTCGACGATCGAGCGCACGTGCGCGAAGGACTCCGCCGTCCACTGCATCTCGCGCTTCTCCACCCGGGAGAAGTCCCAGGCGTCGCCGAACCGGTCGAAGTCGTCGGCGTAGAGCTTCTCGATCGCCTCGCGCACCCCGCCGGCGAAGACCTCGCGGTTGGCCGGCAGCGGGGTGTCGTTGGAGTTGCCCAGCGCGACCTCGCCGGTGTAGCCGTGCGCCCGGACGTGGGCGGTCAGGTCGTCCACCATCGTCGACAGCTCGGAGATGTCGTAGAGGTGGGAGTAGGGGACGGCGTACTCCTGGAGCAGGAAGGTCTGCGCCCGGAAGTGGGCGTCGCTCTGGAACACCTCGTGGTCGGGGTCGTCGGCGATCGCGAAGACGAACTTCGCGAAGTCGTCGATGACGTGCTGCGGCTCGGTCGGCACCCGCGGCGCCCAGGGACGGTCGACCTTGCGCCAGTACGCCGGGTTGCGGAGGAGGTACTTGTTCTCCCACGCGGAGAAGAGCCGTGACCGCGGGTCACGCACCACGGTGAAGATCATCCAGCCGTTCTCCGGCGAGATCGACGCGCGCATGCCGTCGGGCAGCTCGTGCAGCCGCGGGGTCTTGCGCCAGGCGTAGCGGTCGTGGATGCCCGCCTCGCGGTTGGGGTAGTAGCCCGCGGCGGGCACCAGGCTCTCGAGGTCCTCCCCCGCCAGCTCGGCCATCAGCCACTTGATGCTGGTGCAGGCGTTCTTCGCCAGCGAGATGTAGAGGAGCTTCAGCTCGGGGATGACGTAGGCGCGACGGGTGGTCCCGAGGATGCGCAGGGAGTCGTCCTCGTAGGTGCGCCCGGCCAGCTCCAGCATGGCGGCTAGTCTGCCAGAGCGCGGGGCCGCCACGGCGCCCGGCGTACGATGGTGGGGTCCACCCACCCCGGCTCTTGAAGGTCGCGCGTGTCCCTCACCCCCTCCGGCGACCGCCCTCCGGTGCGCAAGCACCTGATGACCCCCGGCGCGCCTCGCCCGACCAACCGCGAGCCGATGAGCCTGGGCAACGTGCAGAAGTGGGTGCTCTCGACGCTCGCCGCGACGACGATCCTGCACCTGTCCGCCGGGCTCGTGGTCGCCGCGGTGTTCGCCGACCGGCTCGACGCGCAGATCGGGCTGCTGGTCATCGCGGCCGCGTTCGGGGTGATCGCGATCCTGGCGGCGCTGATCATCCACCAGCACCGGCCGCTGAGCCCGTGGCTGCTGCTGGGGCTGGTGCCCAGCGCGGTCGGTGCGCTGATCCTGTTCTAGGGAGCGCTCAGCGGACGACGCGGAGGGCCCCGGCGTCGTCCTGGGCGAGCAGGCCGTCGGACTTCATGAAGGTGAGCGCGCGCCGGTAGCGGTTGCGCTCCCAGTAGACGGCCCCGACCAGCACGGCCAGCTCCTCCTCGGTGCACGGACCGTTGGCCTCCAGGGCCCGGATCACCTGGCCGACCTCGTGCAGGATCTGTCGGTCGATCTCCGGTGCCAGATCACTGCCGGAACCCGTCGTCTGGCTCATAGCCTCTGCCTCCGCCGGTCGGTGCGCCGTCGAGCGGCCTGCCTCCGGCAGCGTACCCAGGCCACCGGGCTGACATTCCCTGTCCGAAAAGGTGCAATTCACGCCCACGTGGGTATGGTGATTGACGGGACACCCCGGGACCGCAATTCGCGGGTGAGCCGTCCCTGCTCGCTGAAACAGCCCGGCGAGACGCCCAGCCCGGTCGGAGCACCGTGACCGGGCACCAGCGAGAGCCGTGGTGATCCGGGATGTCCGGACAGTCCGTGAGCATGCAAGCAACACCCACCCCCGTCCTTCGTACGTCCGCCGCGTCCGAGGCCGCCGGCCCGGTCGACGAGTCCGAGCTGGTGCTCGCCCACCTGGGCGTGGCCCAGGGCATCGCGCGCCGCTACCGCAACCGGGGCATCCCGGCCGACGACCTCGAGCAGGTCGCCCGGCTCGGCCTGGTGAAGGCGGCGCGCAGCTATGACCCCAACCGGCAGAACGACTTCCTGGCCTACGCCGTCCCGACGATCCGCGGCGAGGTGCGCAAGCACTTCCGCGACCACGGCTGGATGGTCCGCCCGCCGCGACGGGTGCAGGAGCTGCAGAGCCGGATCCTCGCCGCCGCCGCCGACCTGACCCAGCAGCTCGGGCGGTCGCCGCGCCCGTCGGAGATCGCGGCGGAGCTCGACCAGCCCATCGGCGACATCGAGGAGGCGCTCGGCGCCGACGGCTGCTTCACGCCCTCCTCGCTCGACCGGCCCGTCGGCGCCTCCGCCGACGCGCCTTCCCTCGGTGACGTGCTGCCGGCGCTCGACGAGGAGCACGACGCCGTCGACGCGCGGGTCATCCTCGGGCCCGCCGTACGCCGTCTCGGCGAGCGCGACCGCAAGATCCTGCACCTGCGCTACTTCAACGGCTGGACGCAGGAGGAGATCGCCCAGGAGATCGGGGTCACCCAGATGCACGTGTCCCGGTTGCTCACCAAGATCCTGGCCCAGCTCCGCGCGGAGCTGACCTGACCTGGGGCTTTGCCGCAGGACGAGGGTAGATTCTCCCCGGGGGCGTCACGCGGGAGCACGAAAGACACAGGAGGGTGCGTGGACAACCAGGCACAGATGGCCGCCTACTTCGCGGCCGTGAGCCGGGACCTGCTGGCCCGCTCCGACGAGGAGCTGACCTTCCAGCGCATCGCCGACCGAGCCGTCGACGTCATCCCGCCCTGTGACTTCGTGGGCATCACGCTGCGCCGCAAGCGCGGTCGCCCCGAGTCGGTGGCCGTGACCGACCCGGTGGCCCAGCACTGCGACGACTGGCAGTACGAGCTCGACGAGGGCCCGTGCCTGTCGGCGATCGCCGAGGACGAGACCTACCTGATCGACGACGTCGCGCGCGACCCGCGCTGGCCACGCTGGGGCCCGCGGGCCGCGGCCGCCGGGGCCGGCTCCATCCTGAGCGTCCGCCTCGCCGACGAGCGGGACGCCCTGGGCGCGCTGAACCTCTACTCCCGCCGGCCCCACGCCTGGGACACCGACAGCATCGACCTCGCGCTGGTGTTCGCCTCCCACGCGGCCACGGCGATCAGCAACACCCAGCTGGTCTCCGGGCTGCAGACCGCACTCCAGAGCCGGCACCTGATCGGCGTCGCCCAGGGCATCCTGATGGCGCAGTACGACATGGGCCTGGAGACCGCCTTCGAGGTGCTCCGCCGCTACTCCAGCCACACCAACGTCAAGCTGCGCGACGTGGCCAAGCAGGTCGTCGACCTGCGGGCGCTGCCCGACGACTACTCCGAGATCACCACCGGCGAGAGCGTCGACGCGCGCTCGCCGCTCCCGCTCGGGGACGACTGACCGGCACCGCCGTATCCTGCGGGACGTGAAGCCGTTCCTGCTGCTCGGCACCCGCGCGGACGACCACGTCGCGGACAACGAGTACGAAGCGTTCCTCGGCTTCACCGGTCTCGACGAGGTGCACCTGCGCCGGCACCGGTTGGAGGCGACCCCGCTCGAGCGGCTCGACCTGGACGACTGGTCGGGGATCTTCATGGGCGGCGGGCCGTTCAACTCCAGCGACCCGGCCGCGTCGAAGTCGCCCACCCAGCAGCGCGTCGAGGCCGACCTCGACCGGCTGCTCACCGCCGTCGTCGCCGCCGACTTCCCCCTGCTCGGCGCCTGCTACGGCATCGGCACGCTGGGCACCCACCAGGGCGCGGTGGTCGACCGCACCTACGGCGAGCCCATCGGCCGGGTGCCGGTCACGGTGAGCGACGCGGGCGCCGCCGACCCGCTGTTCTCGGCGGTGCCGCGCATCTTCGAGGCCTTCGTCGGCCACAAGGAGGCGGTGCGCGAGCTGCCCGGCCACGCCACGCTGCTGGCGTCCTCGCCGTCGTGCCCGGTGCAGGCCTTCCGGATCGGCCGCAACGTCTACGCCACCCAGTTCCACCCCGAGCTCGACGTCCCCGGCCTCTGCCTGCGCATCGAGACCTACCGCCACGCGGGCTACTTCGCGCCCCACGAGATGGAGACGGTGCTCGCGATCGCCCGCAGCGGCACCGTCCACGACCCGCCCCGGCTGCTGCAGCGCTTCGTCGAGCTCTACGCGCGCCCGTGAGTTTGCCGCAGGGCCCCGGGGGTACGTCGAGCGTTGACCCACCCGGCAGATCATGAGCAGGAGACAGCTGATGCGGACCCTCGCGGTCGACACGGTCGTCCTGGACGTCGACGGCACGCTCGTCGACTCCGTCTACGCCCACGTGCAGGCCTGGTGCCGCGCGTTCCACGCGATCGGGGCGGACGTCCCCGCGTGGCGGATCCACCGCTCGATCGGGATGGGCGGCGACCGGCTGGTCACCGAGGTGGCCGGGCAGCGCACCGAGGACGCCCTCGGCGACCAGGTCCGCGCCCTGCACGACGAGCACTACGACGAGCTCTTCGGCTCGGTGCGGCCGCTGCCCGGCGCCGACGACCTGCTCGCGCTGCTGCGCAAGGAGGGCTTCACCGTGGTGATGGCCAGCTCCGGCACCGCGGCCCAGACCGAGCGGGCCATGGAGCTGCTGGCCGCCGACGACGTCGCCACCGCCCGGGTCAGCAACGACGCGGTGGAGGCGAGCAAGCCCGCACCGGACCTGGTCGAGGCCGCGCTCGGGCGCGCCGGGTCGACGCGGGCGGTCATGGTCGGCGACTCCGTGTGGGACGTCGGGGCGGGCGCCCGCGCCGGTATCCCGGTGCTCGGGCTGCGCTGCGGCGGGTTCAGCGAGGCCGAGCTGGTCGAGGCGGGTGCGGTCGCGGTGTTCGACGACCCTGAGGACCTGGCCCGGCGGTTCGACGAGACGGGCCTCGCCTACACGAGTGGCTGAGGCCCGGGGCGTCCGGCCCCGTCAGTCCTTGCGGGCCAGCAGGTAGGCCTGCGCGGTCTTCTCCCGCCCCTCGGCGTCGCGCACCAGCCGGGCGTGCACCCGCAGGCCGGCCGCTGCCAGCTGCTCGGTCAGCCGCTCCGGGGAGATCCGCCACACGTCGTAGGAGACGGTGTGGCCGTAGGCCTGCTCCAGCCGCACCCGCGCGTCACCCACCTGGAAGGCCGTCAGCAGCTGGCCGCCGGGGCGCAGCACGCGGGCCAGCTCGGCCAGCACGGCGGGCAGGTCGTCGGGGGCGGTGTGGATGAGGGAGTACCACGCGACCACCCCGGCCAGCGCGGCGTCGGGGACGTCGAGGCCGGCGAGGGTCCCGACCTCGAAGCGCAGCCCCGGGTGGCTGCGCCGGGCGACGTCGACCATGCCGGGCGAGAGGTCCATGCCCCACGCGTCGAGACCGAGGCCCGCGAGGTGGGCGGTCACCCGGCCCGGGCCGCAGCCGAGGTCGGCCACGGGGCCGTCTCCGCCGGCCCGGACCAGCTCGGCGAAGGTCGCCAGCATGGCCCGGTCGAAGGGCATCGCGGCGAGGTCGTCGCGCAGCAGCGCGGCGTAGTCGTCGGCCACGGTGTCGTAGGCAGCGCGGACTTCGGTGAGGTAGGCCGGTTCGGTCACGGCCCGGACGCTAGCGCGAGGCTCCGACACGACCCGGCTCTCGGGGACCGGGTCGTGCCGGAGCGGGTTCAGACGGTCTGCAGCCGACCGTCGGTGTCGCGGACGACCAGCCCGTCGGCGACGCCGAGCGCGAGCGCGCGGTCGAAGCGGTCCGCGTCCCAGAAGTCGGCACCGACCAGGGAGCGCAGCGACGTCAGGTCCTGCGGGCCCTGTGCGTGGAGGGCCCGGACGATCTGGGTGATCTCGTGGTTGACCTGGCGGTCACGCGGGCTCTCCGAGGTCGCCTTCGGCGGGGGCATCGGCATGACGTGTCTCCTCTCGTGACGGTGCGGGTCAGGCCGGCTGGGTGGCGGTCGGGCCGGTGGTCTCGGGCTCGTCCTCGGCGGTCAGCGGCTGGGCGATGCTCTCCAGCGACTGGCCCTCGGCGCGGACGCCCAGGAACGCCTCCACGATGCCGCCGACGATCATCAGCGCGGCGCCGATGAAGTAGCCGATGGCGATCTGGGTGATGTCCTTCGACGCCGAGGCGTCCTCGATCAGCTTGCCGAACAGCAGCGGACCGCTGATGCCGCCCGCCGCGGTGCCGATGGCGTAGAAGAACGCGATGCACAGGGCGCGCGTCTCCATCGGGAAGATCTCGCTGGCCGTCAGGTACGCCGCGCTGGCGCCGGCCGAGGCGAAGAAGAAGATGATCGAGCCCATCAGGGTCAGCGTGACCGCGCTCAGACCGCCGAGCATGAAGCCGGTGACCGCGAGCAGCACGCCGGAGATGATGTAGGTGCCGGTGATCATCCGGACCCGGCCGACGGTGTCGAAGAGCGGGCCGAGCAGCAGCGCGCCGAGGAAGTTGCTGGCCGCGAAGACGGCGAGGTACCACCCGGTCTGCTTGACGTCGAGGAACGTGCCCAGGGTGTCGCCGTAGGTGAAGAAGAAGGCGTTGTAGAGGAACGCCTGGCCCACGAAGAGCGTGAAGCAGAGCACGGTGCGCTTGGGGTAGAGCGTGAACACCGTCCGGGCGATCAGCGCGATGCTGATCGTCTTGCGCTGCCGGATGGTGATGGTCTCGTCGACGGCCGGCAGGGTCTTGCCGGTCTCCTCCTGGACGGTGCGCTCGATGTCGCGGACGATCGCCTCGCCCTCCTCCTCGCGGCCGTGGATGAACAGCCAGCGCGGGCTCTCCGGCACGTTGCGGCGTACGACGAGGATGCCGACCGCCAGGATCGCGCCGAGGCCGAACGCCAGGCGCCAGCCCCAGGCGGGGTCGACCAGGGTCGGGTCGAGCAGCGGGATGGTCAGCAGCGAGCCACCGGCGGCGCCGACCCAGAAGGAGCCGTTGATCGCCACGTCGACGCGGCCGCGGTACTTCGCCGGGATGAGCTCGTCGATGGCGGAGTTGATCGCGGCGTACTCACCGCCGATGCCGGCACCGGTGAGGAACCGGGCGATGAAGTACCACAGCGCGGTGGGCGCGAACGCGGTCAGCACGGTCGCGGCCGTGTAGACGCCCAGCGTCAGCAGGAACAGCTTCTTGCGGCCGAAGCGGTCGGTGAGCTGTCCGAAGAACAGTGCGCCGAGGCAGGCCCCGGCGACGTAGATGGCGCCGGCGAGGCCGATGTCGGAGCTGCTCAGCCCCAGACCGGTGCCCTCGGGCTTGAGCGCCTCCGACATGGCGCCGACGATGGTGACCTCGAGCCCGTCGAGGATCCACACGGTGCCGAGCCCGATGACGACGAGCCAGTGCCACCTGGCCCAGGGAAGCCGGTCCATCCTCGCCGGGATGTCGGTCGTGATCCTGCCTGTCTCCACTCCTGCTGACACAGTCGTGGCCTCCTTCGGGACGTGTCAGCCGGCGAGCTTGCCGGCGACGGTGAGGGTGCGCTCGACGAGGTGGTCGAGTGCGTGCAGCGAGGCGTCCTCCAAGGGCGCGTCGTTGTCGGGACCCGTGACGTGGGACGCGCCGTACGGGTTGCCGTCGTTGAACTTCGTGGGGTCGGTGTAACCGGGAGCCACGACGATGCCGCCGAAGTGGTACATCGTCGTGTAGAGCGCCAGCAGCGTGGACTCCTGGCCGCCGTGGGCGGTCTGGCTGGCGGTGAAGCCGGCGTAGACCTTGTCGGCGAGCTTGCCCTCGCCCCACTCGGGGCCGAGGCCGTCGAGGTAGGCCTGCAGCTGGCTGGCGATGCTCCCGAAGCGGGTCGGGGAGCCGAGCAGGACCACGTCGGCCCAGGTGATGTCCTCGTTGGTCGCCTTGGGCCGGTCCTCGGTGGCCTGCACGTGCTCGCGCCACGCGTCGACGCTGTCGATCGCGGCCGGGGGCGCGTTCTCCTCGACGTGCCGCAGCCGCACCTCGGCCCCGGCCTTCTCGCCGGCCTGCGCGGCCCGCTGGGCCATCGCGTCGACGGTGCCCGTGGACGAGTAGTAGATGACGGCGAGCTTGAGAGTCACTGCGTTCCCTCCCGGGTGTGGAACAGGTCCACGTGTTCCTCTACCCAGGGGTGACGCTCGTCATGCCTGGGCGTGCTCCCAGCGCTCGTCGAGGTGCGCGTCGTGGCCTTCGTCGTCGCCGGCGTCCTCGTGGGCGGGTCCGACCGTCAGCGCCGCGATCGCGGTGGTGATCGGCACCGACAGCACCAGGCCGATCGCGGTCGCCAGCGTGGTGATCACCTCGGTGGCGATCTCCTCGGTGGTCAGCAGGTCGCCGGCCGGACGCTGGTAGAGGAACAGCAGCAGGAGCACCGACAGCGCCGTGCCGGCGTAGGCGAAGACGATGGTGTAGATCGTCGAGGCGATGTGGTCACGCCCGATCCGCATGCCGCTGCCGAACAGCCGGCGCCGGGTCATCGACGGCGCGGCCGCCCGCAGCTCCCACACCGCCGACGACTGGGTGATGGTGACGTCGTTGAGCACGCCGAGCCCGGCGATGATCAGGGCCGAGGTGAGCAGGCCCTGGAAGCTGATGTCGCCGACGTACGTCGACAGCGCGAGCGCGCCCTCGTCGAGCACCCCGCCGAGCCGGGCCGTGCGGATCGCGACGAGCCCGATCAACGCGGTGATCACGATGCCCACCAAGGTGCCGGCCAGCGCCGCGCTGGTGCGGATGGAGGGACCGTGCGCGAGGTAGAGGACCACGAACATGATCGCCGAGGAGCCGATCATCGCGACCCCGAGGCCCGAACCGCCCAGCAGCAGTGCGGGCAGCATGAACTTCACCAGCACCAGGCCGCCGAAGCCCAGGCCCACCAGGGCGAGCAGTCCGCGCAGCCGGGCCACCAGCGCCACCAGGACGACGAAGAGCGCGAGCAGCACCCACATCGTGGAGGCCCGGTCGACGCCGAAGAAGGAGTAGCCGGGCTCGACTCCCCCGGCCTCGGGCGTGCGCTGGAGCTCGATCGTGTCGCCGGCCTCCAGGCCGGAGCCGACGATGGTCGGCGGCACCTGCACCACCACGGTCTCGCCCGCCGCGGCGCCGTCGAGGACGGTCGCGGTGAGCTCGCCGCAGCGTCCCTCCGGGGCCGCCTCCAGGGCGTCCTCGAGCGTCTCCCCCGCCGGCGGTGGGCCGCTGAAGTCGCAGGGCGGCAGCACGCTCTGCACCTCCGCGTGCGGGAAGGTCACTCCGGGGGCTGCGTAGTCCACGGAGTCCAAGGTGGCGCCCGACCCGCGCGTCGTCGGGCCAGAAGTGGACCAGCCCCCAGCAGGTGAGGGCGGCACAGACGAGGAGGAAGCCGAGCAGCAGCACGCGCGCCCGGAGACCGACCTCGACGCGGCCGTCCTGACCCCCGTGTGAGTGGCCGCCCATGTCGTCTCCTCGCCGTCGGGGACCCCCGACGGTCCCTGCGGCGCCCATCCAAACAGACCGGCGATGATGGACCGGTGGGACCACGCTTCGCGGGCATCACGGCCACCCCGGCCGAGGTCGAGGCAGTCCGTCCCGGCGACGAGCTGGTCGAGCCCGCCGACGTCGTGATGGACCGCGCCTTCACGCTGCGGCAACCGCCCGACGTCGTCTGGCCCTGGCTGGTGCAGCTCGGCAAGCAACGGGCCGGGTGGTACCTCCCGCGACGCGTGGAGCGGCTGGTCCCGCCGTCGCGTCGCGCGCTGCGGCACGTCGAACCGCGCTGGCAGGGCCTCGCCGTAGGAGACGTGGTGCCGGACTACGGCGGGCCGCACGAGACGTTCCGGGTCGCGGCGCTGGAGCCGGCGTCGTACGTCGTCTACACCTCGCGGCGCGGGCGCACCGACCTGACCTGGACGTTGCACCTCTCGCGCGACGGCGTCGGCACACGGGTGCACCTTCGGCTGCGGCTCGGTCCGGTGCGCCGGGTGCGGCTGGCCGAGACGCTCGGGGACCGCTTCGACGCCGTCACCGTCGCCGGGATGGCCGCCGGCCTGCGGGAGCGGCTCGACGAGGCGGGCTGACCGCGGCCGCCGGGCCGAACGCGGGCCGCGTGATGGGATGACCCCATGACCGCGCTCATCTGGCCCGGCTGTCGGAACGTGCGCGACCTGGGCGGGCTGCCGACGCGCGACGGGGTCACGATCCGCCCGCGCCGACTTGTGCGATCCGACAACCTGGCCGGCCTCGACGACGCCGGACATCGAGCCCTGCTCGTCCACGAGGTGGCCCGGATCATCGACCTGCGCGGCGGGATCCCCGGCGAGCCGCTTCCTGGGGAAGCGACGGAGACTTCCGACGACCTGGTCGTCAACGTGCCGTGGATCGACCCCGAACGCGACTTCGAGCGCGACCCCGACGCGGAGACGACCCTGGCCGACGTCTACCGCGGCAGCCTGGATCGCAACGTGCGCCGGGTGGCCGCCGTGGTACGGACCTTCCTCGACGCTCCCGCCGGCGCCGTCGTGATCCACTGCGCGGCCGGCAAGGACCGCACCGGGATGGCGGTCGCCCTGCTGCTCGAGGCGGCCGGAGTGCCTCGCGAGCACGTCGTGGCGGACTACGCACTCAGCGAGGAAGCCCTCGGCATCCCCGCCGTGCTGGCCGACCACCCCGGACCTCCCGACGCGCGGGCCTACGCCGAGGAGCACTGGCGCACCCGGCCGGCCACCATGGTCGCCGCGCTGCGTCATCTCGACGCGTCGTACGGCGGGGTGGTGGGCTACCTGCGCGAGCCCTGCGGGCTGTCCGACGACGAGGTCGGGGCAGTGCGGGACCGCCTCACCCGGCCGTAGACCGGGCGGGAGCTCAGCGTCGGCGGGTCACTCGCGGGCGCGCACGTCCCGGACCCAGCCTTGATGCGGTGGTGGTCGATCGGATGCCGGTCGTCGGCGCCGCCCGGGTGGCGGGCCTGAACTCGGGTCTCCGGTCGAGCGGGTTGAGCCGCACCTCCCACGGCGTCGCGTGCAGCAGCGTGTGGTGCGCCCGGCAGAGCAGGACGAGGTTGTCGAGGCTGGTGTCGCCGCCGTCGGCCCAGTGCGTGAAGGTGGTGGGCGTCGCAGGCGAGCGGCATCCGGCGGCAGCCGGGGAAGCGGCAGTGCTGCGTCGCGGAGGACGAGGGCTTTCCAGATCGCGGCGGTGACCAGGCGTTGGGTGCGGCCGACGTCGAGCACCTCGCCGAGCGAGCCGAGGACGGCCGGGATCACCTCGGCGTCGCAGGCGAGCCGGCGGACGCTGCGGACACCGACAGGTCGTCCCCGGTGTCCAGGGTCGCGGCACCGAGCCCCTCGCGGAGCTGGTCGAGCGTGACGGTGACGGTGAGCCGGGGCTTGGCGCCGTGCTGGTCCGGCAGCAGCCCCTCGGCCTCCTGGGCCTTCAGGCAGGTCTCGACCAGGGCGTCCCAGGTGCGGGCGCCGTGGTCGCGGGTGTCGCGGCCGGCCTCGCCGCAGTCCGGGTCGGTCCCCGGCAGCGGCGCGGCCAGTGCGTGGAGGGCGGTCTTGATGATCGCGGCGTCCTCGACCGTGCCGCGGCCGCGGACCCGGACGCCGCCGAGGCCGTCGTCGGCGATGGTCAGGAACCGGCCCAGGTGCGCCGACCTCTCCAACCGGTCCAGCGCGGCCTCCTCGGCGCGGGCGGTGCCGTCGGGGTCGAGCACCTCGAGCAGGTGGTCGCCGGCCTTGCGCAGCTCGGAGGCGTTCAGCGAGGCGGCCTGGTCGAGCAGCACCCGCTCCGCCTCGTCCCGCAGCGACGGGTCGACCGGGAGCCGGTCGATCACCGCCACGATCACCTCGGCGTGCTCCGGCGAGACGTCACCGGCGGTGAGCGCGAGCAGCGTCGCCGTACGGTCCCCGCACAGACCCCGCGCGGTGCGCAGCAGCCGCTGCCCGTGCCCACGCCGGCCACCCGACACCGACGTCAGGTAGTCGCCCGGCGACACCCACCCGGCCGTCTTCGCCGCCTCGGTGGCCTCGACCTCGGCCGCGACCTGAGCCTGCACCGCCGCCACCACCGAGCGAAGCCGCTCCAGCTCGACATTCGCATCGAGCAGGTCCTCCGGTCGGGCCGCCGCCCACAACGTCTCGGTCAGTGCGGCCACCGACTCCCGCGCACCCGCCAGCACCCCAGCCGGGCTGGTCGGCGAGTCCGGGAGCGTCTCCATGGAAAGACTCAACCAGAGCGCACCGACAGTTTTCGAACAGTTCGAAGCGCAGTTCAGCACCTCGTCGCACGACTGACGCAGACCGCTTGCGCCTCGCTGCCTCAGTCGGCTCGGGGTGACGTCGCACCGTGCTCCGCGGGCCCCCAGGAAGCGGGGCGGGCCGACGTCGTCGGCGCTCGTCGCCCAGCTGGCCAGCAGGTTCAGGGCGTCCTGGGTGGGCGACGCGGGCTCGGGGGTGTAGACGAGGACGCTCTGGCCGGGATCGGCGGGCAGAGGGAGGGACTCGAAGGGCAGGTCGAGGTCGCCGACGACGGGGTGGTGGAGAAGCTTGACGCCGCTGGTGTGGATCCGGACGTCGTGCGCGGCCCAGCGGCGGCGGAACTCCTCGCTCCGCGTGGAGAGCTGCCCGATGAGGTCCGAGAGGTCCCGGTCGTAGGGGTCGCGGCCGGCTTCGGCGCGCAGCAGGGCGACGGTGTCGTTGGCGGCCTTGTCGAAGTCGCGGAAGAACTCGGTCGCGTGCGGGTCGAGGAAGACGAACCGGGCGTTGTTGGCCGGTCGGGCGGGGTCGGCGTAGACCGGCGCGTACAGCGCGACCCCGAGATCGTTGGCGGCGAGGATGTCGAGGCGCCCGTTGAGCACGAAGGCAGGTGCGCCGGTCATCGAGTCCAGGATCCGTTGGACGCTGGGTCGGACCCGCTGACGGGCAGGGCGGCGCCGCGGCGCGCGGGTGCTGCCGGCGGTGCGGAGCAGGTCCTCGAGGTGCGCTCGCTCCGCCTCGTCGAGCTGCAGGGCGTGCACGAGCCCCTCGATCACACTGTCGGAGACGCCGGTGGCGTTCCCGCGCTCGAGCTTCGTCATGTACTCCGGGGATATCCCGGCCAGGCTCGCCACCTCGGAGCGGCGCAGCCCCGGCACCCGGCGTCGGTCTCCGCCGTACACAGGGAGCCCGGCCTGCTCGGGCGTGATCCGTGACCGCCGGGAGGAGAGGAACTCCCGGATCTGGGCACGCACGTCACCGCGGACGTCGCGATGGTCGTTGCCCTCTGCCATGTCTGGACTCTACGGGCGGTCCGGGCGGGCCGGGGGTCCCTGCGGGTACCCCTGTCGCAGGGGCTCCCACCTTCCCGACGCGACTGGTTCCGTAGTAGGTGCCACCGCCGACCAGGTGATGGTCCTCCAGGCAGAACCCATTCCTCCCAGCCGATCCGAAGGAAGAGCACCCATGAGCGAGAAGAAGGTCTGGTTCATCACCGGCGCCGGCCGCGGCCTCGGTGTCGACATCGCCAAGGCGGCCCTGGCGGCCGGTCACGCGGTGGTCGCCACTGCCCGCAACGCCGAGTCCGTCACCAAGGCGCTCGGTGAGCACGACGACCTGCTCGCCGTCGCCCTCGACGTCACCGACCCCACCGCTGCCCGGGCCGCGGTCGCCGCCACCGTCGAGCGGTTCGGACGGCTCGACGTGCTGGTCAACAACGCCGGCAGCTTCCAGGCCGGCTTCTTCGAGGAGATGACGCCCGAGGCGTTCCGCTCCCAGATCGAGACCACCCTGTTCGGGCCGGTCAACGTCACCCGCGCCGCCCTCCCGCAGCTGCGCGCCCAGCGCTCCGGTCTGGTGATGACGATCTCCTCCACCGCCGGCATCGCCGCGGCCGGTGACTTCCTGACCGCCTACGCCGCCTCGAAGTTCGGCGTCGAGGGCTTCATGGAGGGCCTGGCCCCGGAGGTCGCTCCGTTCGGCATCAGGACCATGCTCGTCGAGCCCGGCTTCTTCCGCACCGAGCTCCTCACGCCGGAGTCCACGCAGTACGCCGAGCCCTCCATCGAGGACTACGCCGAGCGCACGACCGCGACCGTGCAGGCCTGGAAGGGCATGGACGGCAAGCAGGGCGGCGACCCCGCCAAGCTCGCCGACGCCCTCGTCGAGCTCGCTGCCCTCGCGGAACCTCCGGTGCGATTCGCAGCCGGCGCGGACGCCGTCGCCACCTTCGAGCAGAAGGCCCACGAGCTCCTCGCGCAGGCCGAGGCACACCGCGAGCTGTCCAGCAGCCTGGCCCACGACGACGCCTGACCTCGCCGACACGGTGCCGGTGTCGCGCGTCCGACAGTCCCCGCGACGAGGACACACGCCGCTAGGTTGGGGTCGTGTCTCTCACGGTCCTGACCATCTACCGCTACCCGGTCAAGTCCATGGGCGGGGAGGCGCTGGAGGTCGCGGACGTCGACCACCGCGGCCTGGCCGGCGACCGCTGGTTCGCCGTCGAGGACGGTGACGGGCGCTTCGCCTCGGGGAAGGACACCCGACGGTTCCGACGACGCGACCCGGTGTTCGACCACGTCGCCACCACCGACCCCACCGGGGTGACGGTCACCGGCCCGGACGGCACCTGGCGGGTCGGCGACCCCGCCCTCGACGCGAGCCTGAGCGCCGCCATGGGCGCGCCGGTGCGCGTCACCGCGGAGTCCGACGTACCTCATCAGGACGCCGGGGCGGTCTCCCTGGTCGGCACGGCGACCCTGCGATGGTGCGCGGAGCGCTGGGGCATCGACGCCGACGCCCGACGGCTGCGTCCCAACATCGTGTTCGAGTCGACCGAGCCGTTCGTCGAGGAGAGCTGGGTCGGCCGGACCATCGGGGTGGGCGGTGCCACGCTGCGCGTCGTGGAGCGGGTCGAGCGGTGCCGGATGATCGACGTCGCCCAGGTCGGTGTGCGCGCCGAGGGCGCGTGGTTGAAACCGTTGGCGGCAGAGCGGGAGATGTGCGCCGCGGTGTACGCCGACGTGGTGACGCCCGGCAGGGTCGCGGTCGGCGACACGATCGAGATCGACCACGGCGGCGCACCCTCGACAGCCTGAACCTGATCTGGCCGACCGCACCACGCCTGTTCCAGCGCTGGTCGTTGCCGACCTCCTCCACCACGTCGAGCCGGTCCGCCAGGTGGACCCGGCCAACGGTTCAGCGGCGCCAGTACAGGCGGTGGACCACGCCGCTCGGACTGGGCACGACGTCGCAGTGGTACCGGTCGAGCAGCTCCTCAGGCGAGCTCCACAGCCTGGACCCGGCACCGAGCTCCACGGGAGCCACCGCGACGTGCAGCGTGTCGACGAGGTCGGCGTCCAGGAACTGTCGAATGGTGTTCGCCCCACCGCCGAGTCGGACGTCCTTGCCGTCGGCGGCCTCGAGTGCGAGCTCCAGCACCGTTGCGGGATCACCGCTGACGAAGTGGAAGGTCGTGTCGGAGAGGGTGAACGAGGGCCGCTCATGATGCGTCATGACGAAGACCGGGGTGTGGAACGGCGGCTCCTGACCCCACCAGCCCTGCCACTCGTCGTCGGCCCAGGGGCCGCGCTGGGGGCCGAACTTGTTGCGGCCCATGATCTCGGCGCCGATGTTGCGGTGGAAGTCGCGGACCAGGTAGTCGTCCAGTCCGCGACCTCCGCCGGGCTCGGTGCGGTTGGGCCAGCTCGCCGTCGCTCCGGCCCAGGAGAAGAGTGCCGCTGGGGTCGGCGTCGCCGAAGGGACGCTCGAGGCTCTGGCCCTCACCGGCCGCGTAACCGTCACTCGACACGTTGAAGTTGTGGACTCGGACCATCTGCGTCACCACTGCTGCTCCTCGTGAAAGGCGATCGTCTGACCGCTTGGACCGTGCGGCCGCGCCGGACTCATCGCACCTGGCGCCGGCCGTCGTACCAGTCCAGGACGCGGAGCGCCCGCAACGTGTTCCAACGGCTCGGTCGGCCGTCGCCGTCCTCGAGCCCGAACCAGGTCTCGCCACCGTGGGTGTTCTCCAGCAGCCAGGTGCCGTCGGGCTGCCGCTTGGTGCGCACGAGCTGCACGGCCTCGGCGACGCGCGCGTCCGGGGCGTCGCCGGTGCGGCGGAAGTGGTCCAGGGCGCGCAGGACGTCGTAGTGCCAGCGCGGCGGCCAGGAGAGCTGCAGCCAGCGCTCGGCCGGCACCTCGCCGGTGCTCCTGCGCCGGAAGAGCCGCCGCTCCAGCAGGTACTCCTCGCCGCGCCGGCGTGCCGCGGCCACGGCCACCTCTCCCCCGGACAGCTCGTAGTCGAGCAGGCCCTCGAGCACGCAGATCGTCGAGTCGAACGAGGACACGGTGGCGCCGTTCTCGGCCTCGCAGTTCCAGCCCCCGTCGGCGAGCTGGTCGTCGAGCAGGCGTGCGACGAGACCGTCGACCTCGGCACCGAAGTAGGCGCCGACCGAGAGCGTCCGGCCGTTGATGCACGGCTCGACCTCGCCGTCGAAGAACCTCTGACCGTCGTGCTCCCACCGGCAGTTCTCCGCCACCAGCGCGATCGTCTCGCGTGCAGCCGCGCACGCCGGGTCGAGGCCGAGGTCGCGCAGCAGTCACCAGCGTGGGCAGGGTCGAGGTCCAGGGCTGGCCCTCGGAGAAGTCGGGCTGGATGCCCGCCCGCCAGTCTTCGACGACCTGCCGCGGGAAGCACGCCCCGCCGGCCCACTGGCCGTCGGGATCGCGCAGGGCGAGCAGCCGGGCTCCCCAGCCCTCGGTCTCGACGCGGGCCCGCTCGGCCGACACCTGGTCCTCCGGCGCCTCGGTGAGGTCGCGCAGCACCTGCCACCGGATCGCCGGGTCACCCTCGAGCAGCCAGTCCATGACGTCCACGGTCGCGATCGTAAGGCCGTGACCGCACGACCCCGGCGAGCCCGA
>CAVOQH010000005.1:0-830940 GCA_963698315.1 uncultured Actinomycetota bacterium | reverse complement strand
CTGCTCCTGATCAAGCGGTACTACGGCGGACGGCACTACGCCGTCCTGCCCGGCGGCAGCGTCGAGCCGGGTGAGACCTTCGAGGAGGCGGCCGTGCGCGAGCTGTGGGAGGAGAGCACCCTGCGCGCCCGGGTGGGGCGGCGGCTGCTGGTCGCCGAGCACGACGGCCGCGAGGCGCAGTACTTCGTGATGGCCGACGTCGAAGGCACGCCCGAGCTGTCCGGACCCGAGCTCGAGGCCCACGGTCCCGACAACAGCTTCGAGCTCGTCTGGGCGGGCGCGGACGACTTCGAGCGCCTGGGCCTCAAGCCGGGCCACCTGCACGACGACCTGCCGCGGCTGCTCGACCTCTGACCAGCTCTGGAGACGACTGTCGCGGCCGTCCCAGCGTCTTTGTCAGGACCCCGGGACCGCGGTGACAGCGGCGACGAGGGACAGCAGCGCGTAGCCGCTCACCACGAGAGCCGCTCCTGAGCAGGCCAACGCCGAGCCATCGCCACGACCCGCGCCAATACCGCGACGGGCTGCGTTCGCTTGTCACACTTCTTCGGGTGCCGGACATCTCAGGGGTGAACGCACCCGACGAACGAGAGGTTCACTCGTGTCCGACGACTACACAGAGCCTGTGGATGACGCGGTCAAGACGCTTCTGCGGCCCGCCGGACGCGGTGTCGACACCCACGCTCTCGTGCGGGCGAGTACCGCACTCGCCACCGAGATCGCTGCCGCTCCGGCCCTGACTCACACGCGTCGCCGCCGCCGCGCGCTTGCAACTTCGGTCGCGACCCTGGTGGCTCTGGTCCCCACGACGGCCGCCGCGTACGCCTGGACGACGCACACCGGGATCTTCGGCCAACCTGATCAGTACACCGAGGACGTGGACACGTCTGAGGTTCTTGACGTGTGCGCACCCGACTTCCCCGCGACCGTGCGGTTGCTGATGCCTCAGGACCTTCTGCTCCCGGATCGAGCAACTGCCGAGCAGGCCTTCGACGCGGTGCTGCGCTCGGCGACCCGTGACTGCCGTGATGGGGACGGCATCGGTGCACGGATGCAGAGCACAGGGGTGCCCGCCAGCGCGGAGGGCTACGCCTGGTGCTCCTGGGTCAACGTCTACCTGACTCAGCCGAAGACGCGGCGCGAGGCGGCGAGCGCGCTGAAGCTCTACGCGAACTCGGACATCACCAACCTCGTGGACGCCGACGACGGAATGACCCGCAGAACGAACCAGATCGCCGACGCCGCCGCTCGCGGTGACGTCGAACAGGTGCGAGACGAACAACAGGTCAACTGCGGCAACGGGAACTACGGATGGCGACCGTGAGCGCCGCCGAGGACCGGCTCGACCACCTAGCAGCCACGGTCGGGCCCGACGTGCTGGCCTACCTTGCCCGCCGCGTCACGCCGATCGACGACGCCGCCGACATCTACGCCCAGGTGCTGACGATCACCTGGCAGAAGCTGCGGGTGGTGCCCGCTGAGGATCGGGAGGCATTCGCGTGGATGCTCGGAGTCGCCCGCCGTTGCCTGGCCAATCACAGGCGCGGGCTGGTACGGCGCGTGGCATTGGCCGCCCGACTACGCGAGCAGCTTCGAGCCGCGGTCACCGAGCCTGACGATGCGGCCAGGCTGGATGCCGACCGGGCACTGGCATCGCTCTCGGTCGAGGATCGCGAACTGGTGAAGCTCGTCTACTGGGAGCAACTCACCTGCGCCGAGGCGGCGCGGATCGTCGGTGTCTCCGGGGCAGCCGCCCGGAAACGCCTCGAGCGCGCTCGCGCGGCGCTGCGCAGCTGGCTGGACGAAATGGAGCACGAAGAAAGGCACCTCTCCCACTCCTGACTTGCCGGTCGATGGCCTCGAAGACGCGCGGTCATCGGCTATGAGCGGACGTTCCGCTGCGGGTGTCTTCTGGAATAGCGGCGTGGGCGCGTGCGTGCCGCCCGGGACGAGCACGTTGAGGCCGGCGGGAGATCGACCGCGCCGCCGACGCCGAATGATGTGCCCCGTGACGCTCGTCCAGAGCTCTCTTTGATCGGGATCAGGACGACGGCCTGGTGGGCCGGTACACAGGACGAATGGGAGGTACTGCTCGACTGGAGCCGCCGCTACTCCCGGAGCCGCGGGGCACGGATCCAGCCCGCCGACCCTCGCCGTCGGCCCGGTGGTGGGTGGAACTCGGGTCGGCGGTCGAGCGGGTTGAGCCGGACCTGCCACGGGGTCGCGTGGATCAGGGTGTGGTGCGCTCGGCAGAGCAGCACGAGGTTGTCGAGGCTGGTGTCGCCGCCGTCGGCCCAGTGCTGGAGGTGGTGGGCGTCGCAGGCGAGCGGCTTGGCGCTTGCAGCCGGGGAACCGGCAGTGCTGGTCGCGGAGGACGAGTGCTTTCCAGATCGCGGCGGTGACGAGGCGCTGGGTGCGGCCGACGTCGAGGACCTCGCCGAGGGAGCCGAGCACGGCGGGGATCACCTCGGCGTCACAGGCCAACCGCCGCACGGCCGAGATCGAGAGGTCGTCGCCGGTGTCCAGCGTCGCGGCGCCGAGCCCTTCCCGGAGCTGGTCGAGCGTCACCGTGACGGTGAGCCGTGGCTTGGCGCCGTGCTGCTCCGGCAGCAGCCCCTCGGCCTCCTGGGCCTTCAGGCAGGTCTCGACCAGGGCGTCCCAGGTGCGGGCGCCGTGGTCGCGCAGGTCGCGGCCGGCCTCGCCGCAGTCCGGGTCGGTCCCCGGCAGCGGCGCGGCCAGCGCGTGGAGGGCGGTCTTGATGATCGCGGCGTCCTCGACCGTGCCCCGGCCACGCACGCGGACGCCGCCGAGGCCGTCGTCGGCGATGGTGAGGAACCGGCCCAGGTGCGCCGACCTCTCCAACCGGTCCAGCGCGGCCTCCTCGGCGCGGGCGGTGCCGTCGGGGTCGAGCACCTCGAGCAGGTGGTCGCCGGCCTTGCGCAGCTCGGAGGCGTTCAACGAGGCGGCCTGGTCGAGCAGCACCCGCTCCGCCTCGTCACGGATCGACGGGTCGACCGGGAGCCGGTCGATCACGCCGACGATCACCTCGGCGTGCTCGGGCGAGACGTCGCCCGGCGGTGAGCGCCAGCAGCGTCGCCGTACGGTCCCCGCACAGACCCCGTGCGGTGCGCAGCAGCCGCTGCCCGTGACCGCGCCGCCCGCCGGAGGAAGAGGTCAGGTAGTCGCCCGGCGACACCCACCCGGCCGTCTTGGCGGCCTCGGTGGCCTCGATCTCGGTCGCCACCTGAGCCTGCACCGCCGAGACCAGGGAGCGAAGCCGCTCCAGCTCCACATTCGCGTCGAGCAGGTCCTCCGGACGAGCCGCCGCCCACAACGTCTCGGCCAGAGCGGCCACCGACTCCCGCGCACCCGCCAGCACCCCAGCCGGGCTGGTCGGCGAGTCCGGGAGCGTCTCCATGGCAAGACTCAACCACGGCGCACCGACAGTTTTCGAACAGTTCGAGCACCGCCCCGCATGCCCCGCGACCAGACTCGGATGCGCGATGATCGGACGATGTCGACGACCCGGGTCACCCGCCGCATCCACGCCCCGCGCGAGCGGGTCTACGCCGCGCTCGTGGACGCCGACGCCGTCGCCCGCTGGAAGGTGCCGGCCTCGATGACCTGCGAGGTGCACGCGTTCGACGCGCGCGAGGGCGGCACCCTGCGCGTCTCACTCACCTACGAGGCCTCGGACGGGGTCGGCAAGACGACGGCGCACACCGACACCTACCACGGCAGGTTCGAGCGGCTGGTCCCCCACGAGCTGGTCGTCGAGGTCGACGAGTTCGAGACGCCCGACCCCGATCTGCGGGGCGAGATGACGATCACGGTCACCCTGTCGGACGTGCCCGACGACCCCGGCAGCACCGACCTGGTCGCCGTGCACGAAGGCGTCCCACGCGGGGTCTCCCCCGACGACAACGCCCTGGGCTGGCGCGAGTCCCTCGACCGGCTGGCCGCCCTGGTGGAGGCGACCTGACCGCTCAGTCGCCGGCGTCGCGCTGCTCGTCGGCGATGGCGCGGCGGCGGAGCACGGCGACCACGACGCCCAGCACCACGAAGGGGCCGAAGGCGACGAGCAGCACCAGGGCCCGCTCGTAGGGGTGCAGCGACCCCAGGTGGGCGGCGACGAGCAACAGGTCGGTCATGGCGCCTCCATTCTGGCCGCCCGGTCCACACCGGTCGACGCCACCCCTTGCCTGGCGAGCAATGGTCGCTCTAGAGTAACGGTTACTCATGAGCAACCAATCAGACCTCGCCCTCGACGCGCTCGGCGACCCCACCCGGCGCCGGATCGTCGAGCTCCTCGCCACCGGGCCCCGGCCCGTCGGCGAGCTCGCCGCGGACCTGCCGGTCGGCCGGCCCGCCGTCAGCAAGCACCTCAAGGTGCTGGAGGGAGCCGGACTCGTGCAGCACCGCAGCCGCGGCACCCGCAACCTCTACGCCCTCGCCCCCGAGGGCCTCGTCGACCTCCAGCAGTGGCTCGTCGCCACCTGGGACCACGTGCTCGGCGCCTTCGCGGAGTACGTCGAGGATCACGGCAAGGAGCAGCCATGACCGACACCGGCACCAGCCACAGCACCGCACCCCTCGTCCGCGAGGTGATCGTCCGGGCCGACGTGGAGACGGCGTTCCACCTCTTCACCGACCGGATCGGCGACTGGTGGCCACTGGCCACGCACAGCGTCTTCGGGGAGCACGCGATCGTCGCCTTCGAGGACGGCCGGCTCGTCGAGCGCGCCGGCGCCACCAGCACGACGTGGGGCGAGGTCCTCGCCTGGGACCCGCCGCAGGGCTTCCGGATCACCTGGCACCCCGGTCACGACGCGGACGAGGCCACCGAGGTCGCCGTGGCGTTCACCGAGCAGGACGGCGAGACGCTCGTGCGGCTGACCCACACCGGCTGG
The DNA here is from genome assembly GCA_963698315.1 of uncultured Actinomycetota bacterium. Taxonomy (GTDB): domain Bacteria; phylum Actinomycetota; class Actinomycetes; order Propionibacteriales; family Nocardioidaceae; genus Nocardioides_B. Next base: position 826,030 of record CAVOQH010000005.1, on the reverse strand, counting down.
GAGCGCCGCGCCCGCGCCGACGTGCGCGCGTCGTACGAGAGCGGCTGGCTCCTCGTCCTGGAGCGGTACGCCGGGGCAGTGTGACCTGTTCGACCTGATCGGCCGGGAATGTCCTGCCGGGAGATGTGGTTGTGCTTTCAAGCAACTGACCCCGATCTCTCGGAGGACACCCCCCTCATGACCGAACTTTTCGAGCCGCTCCGGATGAAGTCCTGGGACCTGCCCCACCGCATCATGCTCGCGCCCATGACCCGCTCCCGCGCGGCGGCCGACGGCATGGTGCCGACCGACCTCACGGCCGAGTACTACGCCCAGCGCGCGTCCGCCGCCCTGATCGTCACCGAGGGCACCCAGCCGAGCGCCGTGGGCCAGGGCTACCTGACCACGCCGGGCATCCACAGCCCCGAGCAGGTCGAGGGCTGGCGCAAGGTCGCCGACGCCGTGCACGCCCGCGACGGCCGCATCTTCATGCAGCTCATGCACGCCGGCCGGATCGCCCACGCCGACAACAAGGGCGGCCTCGAGTCCGTCGCCCCCAGCGCGATCCGGGCCCCCGGTGAGATGTTCACCGCCGGCGGGATGAAGCCGATGGACCTCCCCCGCGAGGTCGCCACCGACGAGGTCCCCGCGCTGGTCGAGGAGTTCGCCCAGGCCGCGCGCAACGCGGTCGAGGCCGGCCTGGACGGTGTCGAGGTGCACGGCGCCAACGGCTACCTGATCCACCAGTTCCTCGCCCCGTCGACCAACCAGCGCACCGACGAGTACGGCGGCAGCCCGGCCGACCGCGCCCGCTTCGCCGTCGAGGTCGTCGAGGCCGTGGCCGCCGCGATCGGCGCCGAGCGCGTCGGTCTGCGCATCTCCCCCGGCAACGGCGCCAACGGTGCCGTCGAGGACGACGCCGACGACATCGAGGCGACCTACGCCGCCCTGGTGGCCGGCATCGCCCCGCTCGGCATCGCCTACCTGAGCGTGCACACCGACCCGGAGCAGGACCTCGTCAAGCGCCTGCGCAAGGACTTCGGCGGCGTGCTGGTCGCCAACACCGGCTTCGCCGAGGTCACCAGCCACGAGCAGGCGCGCGGCATCATCGACAACGACCTCGCCGACGCGGTCGCGGTCGGCCGCCAGTTCCTCGCGAACCCCGACCTGCCGGAGCGCTGGCAGGCCGGCGCCGAGCTCAACGAGCCCGACCCCGCCACCTTCTACGGCGGCGGCGCGGAGGGCTACACCGACTACCCGGCGCTCAGCGCCTGAGCCGCAGCACCGCACCCACGACGAAGGGCCCGGACGGATTCCGTCCGGGCCCTTCGCACGCGCGAGCTCAGTCCAAGTTCATGTACGGGTAGCGGTAGTCCTTCGGCGGGTCGAAGGTCTCCTTGATCGACCGCGGCGAGGTCCAGCGCAGCAGGTTGGACGCGGCGCCGGCCTTGTCGTTGGTGCCCGACGCGCGGCCGCCGCCGAAGGGCTGCTGGCCGACGACGGCACCGGTCGGCTTGTCGTTGATGTAGAAGTTGCCGGCCGCGAAGCGGAGCTCCTTGCGGGCCCAGGCGATCACGTTGCGGTCCTGGGCGATGATCGCGCCGGTGAGGGCGTACGGCGCGAACGACTCCATCTGCGCGACGACCTTCTCGAAGTCGCGGTCCTCGAAGACGTGCACGGCGAGGATCGGCCCGAAGTACTCGGTGCTGAACATCTGGTCGGTCGGGTCGGACCCCTCGACCACGGTCGGCCGGACGAAGTAGCCCACCGAGTCGTCGACCTTGCCGCCGGCCACGACGTCGAGCGTCTTGGAGCGCTTGGCGCGGGCGATCGCCTTCTTGTGCTTGTCGAACGCGCGGTCGTCGATCACGGCGCCCATGAAGTTGGAGAAGTCGGTGACGTCACCCATGGTGATCGAGTCGACCTCGGCGAGGAACTCGTCGCGCATCTTGTTCCACACCGACCGGGCGACGTAGGCCCGCGACGCGGCCGAGCACTTCTGGCCCTGGAACTCGAAGGCACCGCGCAGCAGCGCGACGCGCAGCACGTCGGGGTCGGCCGAGGAGTGCGCGACGACGAAGTCCTTGCCGCCGGTCTCGCCGACGATGCGCGGGTAGGAGCGGTACGACGCGATGTTGGCGCCGACCGTCGACCACAGGTGCTGGAAGGTCGGCGTGGAGCCGGTGAAGTGGATGCCGGCGAGGTCCGGGTGCTTGAGCGCGACCTCGGAGACGGCGATCCCGTCGCCGGGGAGCATGTTGATGACGCCGGGCGGCATCCCGGCCTCCTCGAGCAGCTCCATCGTCAGGTGCGCCGCGACCTGCTGGGTCGGCGACGGCTTCCAGATCACCGTGTTGCCCATCAGCGCCGGCGCGGTCGGCAGGTTGCCCGCGATGGCGGTGAAGTTGAACGGCGTGATCGCGTAGACGAAGCCCTCGAGCGGCCGGTGGTCGGTGCGGTTCCAGATGCCCCGCGAGTTCGCGATCGGCTGCTCGGCGGTGATCTGCTTGGCGTAGTGGACGTTGTAGCGCCAGAAGTCGATGAGCTCGCAGGCGCTGTCGATCTCCGCCTGGAACGCGGTCTTGGACTGGCCGAGCATCGTCGCGGCGTTGATCCGCTGCCGCCACGGGCCCGCGAGCAGGTCGGCCGCCTTGAGCAGGATGGCGGCGCGCTCGTCGAGCGGCAGCGCGCGCCAGCCCGGGGCGGCGTCCTGCGCGGCCTTGACCGCCGCGCGGGCGTCGGCCTGGGTCGAGTTCTTCAGCACGCCGAGCACGTGCCCGTGGTCGTGCGGCTGGACGACCTGCGTCTCCGCACCACCGCCCATCTTCTTCGTGCCGCCGATGGTGGCGGTGAGGTCGAGCTGCCGGTCCTCCTGGCGCTTGAGCTCCAGCTCCAGGGCCGCCCGCTCGGGCGTGCCCGGGGCGTAGGTGAGGTTCGGCTCGTTCACCGGAGCCGGCGGGGTGGTGATCGCGTCCATGCCGCCGATGTTGTCAGACGGGCGCGCCCCGGCCCAAGTCGTGTGCAGACGGCCGGGAGGCGGGCCGGTCCCCGGCGTACGCCCCTTAGGGTGGCTGCATGCCGCACGCGCCCCACCCGAGCAGGTTCCAGACCGTCCCGCGCAACACCTGGGTCCTGCCCGAGCACAAGGTGGTCTACGTGTCCGCGGCCAAGGTCGCCTGCACCACGCTGAAGTGGATGGTCGCGGACCTCGCCGGCGAGGACCACCAGCGCATCAACACCGTCGCCAGCGGCATGCAGAGCCGGCTGATGACCATCCACCCCGGCCGCGCGCTCTTCGAGAAGGTGCGGGCGGTGCACGAGATGCCCGCCGACGAGGTGGCCGCGATCAGCCCCGAGGACGGCTGGTTCGTCTTCGGCGCGCTGCGCGACCCGTACAGCCGGCTGTGGTCGGCGTGGCAGTCGAAGTTCCTGGTGCGCGCCAACCGCTACGTCCGCAACTACCGCGACGAGCCGTTCTTCCCGCGGGTGCCGCGGCAGGCCTCCGACGTGGTCGAGGACTTCCGGCGGTACGTCGAGATGCGGCCCTGGACGACCGAGCCTCGCCTGATGAACGACCTGCACTTCCGGCCGCAGGTGCGCGCGCTCCAGCCGGAGGCGATCCCGTTCACCCGGATCTACGACCTGCGCGACTTCCGGGGCATGACGGCCGACCTGCACGCGCACCTGCGCGGGCTGGACCTCGACCAGGAGCTCTACGTCCCCCGCGCCAACGAGACCCCGCTGGGGATGACCCGCGAGGTGATGGGCGGCGGGGTGAAGGAGGCCATCGAGGACCTCTTCCGCGAGGACTTCGACGCCTTCGGCGAGCGGTGGGACTTCGACTCGCTCAAGTTCGCCCCCGACGGGTGGACCCCGGACGCGATCGCCGCCGCGGCCTACCAGACCGACGCCAACGACTGGATCGGCCAGGTCTGGAGCAGCGCCCAGGAGTGGCGCCGGGAACGCAACGCGCTGCGCCGCCAGAACCGCCGCCTGCGCCGGCGGCTGGCCGCCGCCGAGGCAGCGAACGGCCGGCCCGCCCCGAGCCCGGCCGAGGCGTCCGTCCTCAAGGACGGGGCGCGGCGGCTGCTCGGCCGGCGCTGAGCCCTCCCCGGCACCGGCCGACCTCACTCCGCGAGCAGGTCGCCGATCTCCTGCGTCGCGTACCACGCCAGCTCGTGGTCGAGCGCCTTCTCCACCAGCGCCTCTGCGTCGGCGTCACCCGACTCGGCGTCACCGAACCGGTCGGCGGCGGAGCGGACGTCGGCCTCGGCCTCGGGCAGGTCCACGAGGACCGCCGCGACCCGCCGGAACGGCACCGCCTCGCCGACCTCGACGACAGTCGGGTCCTCGGCGTGCGCCGGCAGCACGGTGTCCACGTCGACGGCCACGACGACCCGCCGGGCGGCCTCGTCGTCGCGGATCATCGCCAGCGAGGAGCGCGAGGCGGCGGCCGCTGCGGCGTACTCCCAGTCCTCGTCACCGCCCTCGGCGTAGTCGGCCCGGAGCGCGTCGGTCACCGCGTGGGCCACGAACGGCGGCGGCCCGATGCCGTCGGCGGCGACCAGGTCGCGCAGACCGGCCCAGGTGCTGGGGACGTAGACACGGGTCGTCATGAGCGGGCCTTCGGGGTCGCCTTCTTCCGCCCGCGCGGGGCGCGCTGGCGGGTGTCGCTGGCGCTGTCGACCAGCTCCTCGAGCGACTCGACCAGGCACTGGGCGAGCACGTCGAGGTCGGGCATCGCGTCACGGTCGCCGTTGAGGCCGAAGTAGACGTGGCCGTCGTAGGAGGTCACGCCGATGGCGAGGGCGTGGCCGGGCAGCAGCGGCGGGACGGGATAGCTCTCCAGCATCGCCGCGCCGGCGGCGTACAGCGGGAACTGCGGGCCGGGCACGTTGGTCACCACGAGGTGGAAGCCGCGCCGGGTCTGCGCGGCCGCCACCCGCGCCCCGAGGGCGTGGAACGTGGTCGGTGCGAAGCCCGCGACCCCGGCCAGCCGGTCGGCGGCCACCGCGCGGCCGGTCTCCTTGTGCGCCTTGAGCGCGTAGGACACCTGGTGCAGGCGTACGACGGGGCTGGTCTCGCCGACGGGGAGGTTGAGCAGGTGGCCGGCGACCTGGCTGCCGAGCGAGGTCGGCTCCAGGTCGCTGTCGATCACGCTCATCGGCACCATCGCGCGGAACGTGCGGCTGCCGTGCACCGACTCGGCGCGGGTCATCAGCCAGCCGCGCAGGGCGCCGGTGACGGTGGCGAGGATGACGTCGTTGACGGTGCCGCCGTGCTCGCGGCGCACCCGGCGGTAGTCCTCGAGCTCGGTCTTGACGGTGGCGACCCGGCGCTGCTCCGAGAGCACCGCGCTCATCGGCGACTCCGGCGCGGAGCGTCGGCTCGACAGCGAGCCGACCAGGTCGAGCACGCCGGCGCCCGCCGAGCCGGCCGAGCGCAGCACGACCTCGGCGTTGTCGCGCAGGGTGGCGACCGCGTGGCTGGGGTGCTTGATCGAGTCGCTGATGGCCTCGGCGACCAGCGACGGCGGGCTCGGCACCGGCTGCGGCCGCCAGTCGTCGTGCACCGTCTCGCGCGGCTGGGGGTCGACGTCGAGGATCACCTGGCCGAGGTCGACGGTGGAGACGCCGTCGACCAGCACCTGGTGGGACTTGGAGAGGATCGCGAACCGGCCCTGCTCCAGCCCCTCGATCAGGTAGACCTCCCAGAGCGGGCGGTGCCGGTCGAGCTGGCGCGACATGATCCGGGCGGTCAGCTCGCGGAGCTGGTCCATCGACCCCGGGCGCGGCAGCGCCGAGCGGCGTACGTGGTAGGTCAGGTCGAAGTCGTCGTCGTCCACCCACACCGGGCTGGCCAGCCGGCCGGGGACGGTGCGGATCCGCTGGCGGTAGCGCGGCACGAACGCGATGCGGTCGGCGATCAGCCCGACCAGGCGGTCGTAGTCGAACCCGTCGGTCGGCGGCTCGAAGACCTCGAGGGTCGCGTTGTGCATGGGCGCGCTCGCCGACTCGGTGACCAGGAAGGCCATGTCGTCGGGGCGGAGGCGCTCGCTCATCGATACCCCTTTCCGTGCGCCGGATGGTCGCTGTGCGATTCTGGCACGGTGCTGAGGGTCACCGGGGACGGGTACTGACGTGGTCTTCGCTCACGGCATCGGCGGCGCCAAGGACCTGCCGATCCCGGCCGAGTACGCCATCGCCGGAGCCGGGGCCGCCCTCGCCGTCTCGTTCATCGTGCTGGCCCTCGCCTGGCGCAACCCCCGCTTCGACGGCCGCAACGGCGGCCGGGACCGCACCGGCCTGGCTGGCCCGCGTGGTCGACTCCACCGCCTTCTCCGTCGTCCTCCGCACGCTGGGCATGGCCTTCTTCCTGTACGTCGGCTGGGCGGCCGTCGCCGGCCCCGACCTGCTGGTCAACCCCACGTTCGGGGTCTTCTACGTGCTGCTCTGGGTGGGCCTGGTGCCGGCGTCGCTGGCGTTCGGCCCGTTCTACCGGGCGGTCAACCCGGTCCGCACGATCCACCTGGTCTTCTCACGGGTCACCGGGGGCGACCCCGAGCGCGGCCTGAGGGAGCTGCCGCGCTGGGTCGGCTGCTGGCCCGCCGCGCTCGGCCTGTTCGCGTTCGTGTGGCTCGAGCTCGTCTACCCGTCGTCGACCTACATCGGCCCGGTCCGGCTGTGGGTCGCGATCTACGTCGCCGTGGTCGTGCTCGGCGCGGCGGTGTTCGGCAGCGGGTGGATCGACCGGGCCGACCCGTTCGAGGCCTACTCCACGCTGGTCGGCCGGCTGTCGTTCTTCGGTCGTCGCGAGGACGGCACCCTCGTGCTCCGCAGCCCGCTGAACAACCTCGACGGCACGCCGCCGTGGCCGGGGCTCGTCGGCGTGGTGGCGGTGCTCTTCGGCAGCACGGCCTTCGACAGCTTCAAGGACTCCAGCTTCTGGCTGCAGTACACCCAGGCCTCGTCGCTCGACTCCACCGTCGTGAACACCCTGGCCCTGCTGGTGTTCTGCCTCGTCGTCGGGGTGACGTTCGCGGCCGCCACGATGGCCACCGGGGTCGGTGAGGGCTCGGAGCGGCGGGCGCTGCCGGACCAGTTCGCCCACTCCGTCGTACCCATCATCGTGGGCTACATCGTCGCCCACTACCTCAGCTACTTCGTCGAGACCGGCCAGCAGACCGTCGTGCTGCTCAGCGACCCGCTCGCGCGCGGCGACGACTTCCTCGGCACCGCCGGGTGGCAGGTCGACTACTGGCTGTCCTCGCACCCGACCTTCCTGTCGGTGGCCAAGGTGGCGGCCGTGGTCACCGGGCACGTGCTCGGCGTGATCGCGGCCCACGACCGGGCCGTGCGGCTGCTGCCCAGGCGGCACCAGCTCACCGGCCAGCTGCCGCTGCTGTTCGTGATGGTCTTCTACACCGTCACCGGGCTCTACCTGCTCTTCGGCGCGTAGCCCCGATTCGTCCGCGATGCTGCGTCCGGTCGACGCGGGGCGGGAGCGGACGAATCGGGGGTCAGCGGGCGCGGGCGCGGCGGCGGAACCGGCCGGGCGACGGCGCCGCGGGGTCGCCGAGGAGGCCGTCGGCCACCGCCGAGAGCCCGCGCCGCAGGGCGGAGTCACCGGTCTCCACGAGGCTGCGCCCGGCCATCAGCGCGCGGTCGGCGCCCACCCGGTCGTCGGGCACGAAGTGCACGCCCCGGGCGCGCACGAAGCCCTCGACCATCGCGTGGATCTCGTGCTCGCTCCAGCCCAGCGTGGACCGGGTGCGGTTGACCACGACGGTCACCGACGCGTCGGGCACGAGGTCGTGCAGGTCGACCAGGCCGCGAGCCAGGCGGGACAGTCCCACCGGGTCGGCGGCGCCGACCACGACCACCTCGTCGGCGCGGGACAGCGCGGCCAGCGTCATGTGGTTGCGCTGCGGGCCGGTGGCGAACGGGTCGGCGGTGTCGCCCTCGAGGCTGAACCCGACGTCCACGACGAGCAGCCCGGCCAGGTCGGCCGCGGCGGCCAGCAGGTCCTCGAAGGTGGCCGGCCGCACCTCGGGCCACCGGTCGGGGCGGGGCAGGCCGGTGAGCACCCGCAGCCGGCCCCCGACGGTGCGGGCCAGCCCGGCCAGCCGGACCGCGTCGAGCTCGCCGGCGTTGGCGGCCCGGGCCGCGGCGAGCAGGCCGGAGGCCCCGTCGAGGATGCCGAGGTGCTGGGCCACCGCGCCGCCGTAGGGGTCGGCGTCGACGAGCACGGTGTCGCGGCCGCGGTGGGCCGCCTCGGCGGCGAGGCCGGTCGCGACCGTGGTGCGGCCGGGCGCCCCGGCGGGGCCCCAGACCACGACCGTGCGCCCGTCGGCGCCCGCGGACGGAGGCGGCTCCCCCGGCCCGGCGGCCGGCCCAGTGGCTGACCCCGTGGCTGGCCCCGTGGCCGACCCGCCGGCGTGGCCGCCCCGCGCAGGGCGTCGGCGAGACCGCCGAGCTCCGCGGGCAGCACGTCTGCCACGCCCAGCCGGTGCAGCCGGGCGCGGGCCTCGGGGCCGGCGTCGTCGTCGAGCACCACCACCGTGCCCACGCCCGCGCGGGCGAGTGTCGCCACGGTGTCGGCGTCGAGACCGGGCAGCCGGCTGCTCACCAGCGCGGCGCGGGCCAGCCCGGTGGCGGCCGAGGCGAGGAGGTCGCTGAGGTCGACACAGCGCTTGTGCAGCGCGGCGCCCGCGCCGCGCCGCGTGAGCTGCTCCAGCGCAGCCGTCTCCCAGCCCGCGCCGCCGGCGGCGACGAGGACGGGCGTGTCGGAGGGCGGCGCCGGGGTCATGGCGTGCGGACCAGCACGACCTCGCCACGGGCGAGGTCGCCCAGAGCGCCGGCGAGGCCGCGCTCCTGCGTGGCGTCGAGCCCGACGATCACCTGCCGCTCCGCAGAGGCCCCCAGCGCTCCCCCGCCGCGGGAGACGGCGAGGACGCGCACGGCCTCCAGCACCAGGCGCGCCGGTCCCGCCGCGTCGTCGGCGGGCGCGAGGGACGGGTCGGGCGTCACCCACACGTCGACCACCGAGCCCGCGCGCACGGTGAGCGGGACCGCCTCGCCCGCCACGCGCAGCGGCACCTCGGCCACCGTGGTGCGCTGGTCGGGCGCGACGGCGGCCCGCGGCAGCAGCTCGCCGGCGCCGACGTCGCGGGTCAGGCTCGCACCCACGGGCAGCGGCTGGTCGGCGGTGAGGTAGCGGTCGGCGTCGGCCTGGTCGGCGAAGCGCACCTCGCGCCGGACCAGCCCGTCGGCCCGCACCGGCTCCCCGGCGGTGAGGGCGTCGCGGGTCGCCCAGACGTCCACGGTCTCCTCACCGGAGAGCAGCGTGGCACCGACCAGCGCGGACCCCGCGACGAGCACGACCCCGACCAGGAGCCGCGGGTCGCGCCAGGCCGACCCACGGTGCCGGGTTGCGCGCGGCGACCCGGGAAGCGACTCGGTGGCGCGCGTCTCGGTGAGGCTCACGGGCCCATCATGCGCATATCGGGCGCGATCCGACCACCGTCGATCCACAGCCATCCACAGCAAACGCACCCCAGCGCACCGAAACCGGTCCCCGCTGGCATCATGAGCACCATGGCAGCCAACGACCGGGAGGCGGGCGACCGCGGGCCCCGGTTCCTGACGCTCGCCGACGTCGCCGAGATCCTCGCGACGAGCGTGTCGCAGGTCTACGCCCTGGTCCGCAGCGGCGAGCTGCGCGGGATCCAGATCGGCGGCCGCGGCCAGTGGCGGGTCGAGACGGTGGAGCTGGAGAACTTCATCCAGCGGATGTACGCCGCGACCGACGCGGCCCGAGCGCAGGAGAGCCCCGAGGAGCCCGCCCGGGACTGACGCCGCGCGAGCAGGCTCAGGCGCCGACCGACAGCGCCCCGCCGCGGGCGAACGCGCGGTCGGCGAAGCGCCGGCCCATCAGACGGTGGGTGGCGGCGTCCGGGTGCAGCTCGTCGGGCAGGGGCAGAGCGTCGTAGTCGTCCTCGCCGTACAGCGCCCGGCCGTCGAGCAGGTGCAGGTGGGGGTCGCTCTCCGCGCGCTGGGCCACGATCCGGGCCAGCTCGTCCCGGACGACCCGGAGGGTCAGCTTCCCGCGGGCGCGGTCCGCGGGGTCCCCGTCGGCCCGGAAGCGCAGCCGTCCGGCGCCCAGGTCGCCGGCATCCATCGCACTGGGGCCGGGGGTGTCCTCGTGGATGGGGCAGAGGATCGGCGAGACGACGAGCAGCGGGGTCGTGGGGTGCCCGTCGCGGATCGTGTCGAGGAAGCCGTGGACGGCGGGTCCGAAGGCCCGCACTCTCATCACGTCGGTGTTCACCAGGTTGATCCCGACCTTGACGCTGATGAGGTCGGCCGGGGTGTCCCGGATGGTGCGCGCGACGAACGGGTCCAGCAGCGCGCTGCCGCCGAGGCCCAGGTTGACCAGCTCGACGCCGCCGAGGAGCGCCGCCAGTGCGGGCCACGTGGTGGTGGGGGTCGCCGCGTCGGAGCCGTGGCTGATCGAGCTGCCGTGGTGCACCCACACGGGTCGGCCCGAGGGCGGCGCCGGCTCGACGGGGGCGTCGGAGCGCAGACCGACCAGCGTCGTCGTCTCGTTGTGCGGGAGCCAGATCTCCACGTCCTTGGGATCGCTGCCCAGGTCGTCGAACCGGAGGGTCTCGGGATCCCCGGCTGAGTGCTCCGCCGTGCCGGTGCTGAGGTCGATGGTCAGGACGTCACCGCCCCGGGCGCTGGCCCGGCCGGCCGGCTTCCCGTCCACCAGCAGGTCGTAGACCCCGTCCGGACGCGGTGGGGCCCCCACGTAGGCCCGCTTGGTGGGCAGCACGTCGAGCTCCAGGGTGGTGGCGCGGGTGCGGAACGCGAGCCGGACCCCCGAGGGCTGGCTCTCGGCCATGCTCAGCTGTGCGTCGGCGCCCTGGGCACGGGCCCAGCCGGGCAACCGGTGCGGGAGCACGCCGCGCGGGGTGTGCTCGAGCTCCGCCGCACCCCGCACGAGGTCGGCGGTGATGGCGGTGGTGGTCCACGGGTCTGCGGTGGGCACGGGGCGGAACCTCTCGGTCATGGGCGGGATGGGCCAGGGGTCGCGGGCCAGGCGCGCAGCAGGGCGTCGAGCGAGTCGAGCACCCGCCGCCAGGTCTCCTCGGAGTCGGGCGCGCTGTGGCCGAACGCGCCGCCGAGCTCCAGGTCGACGTAGCCACGGAAGACGCTGCCCAGGAGCCGGACCGCGTGGGTCGCGTCGGGCTCGGCCAGGTCGTAGGTTAGTCAGGCGTCCGGTCAGGCCGCCCGGCGCACTCCCGCGACCGCCGCGAAGGCCACCACGTCCAGCCGTCCGCCGGCCCCGTCACCCCAGGCGACGTCCTGCTCCGTCCGCAGCTCGAGGAAGTCGGCGCCGACCCGGCGGAGCCACCCCCGCGCCTGCGTGCCGTCGAGCAGGTGGACGAGCACCGGCGCCCCGTCCTCGGCCACCCCCCGCAGCGCCGACCCGAACCCCAACCGCGCCCCCAGCGCACGGTGCCGCGGGTCCACCGCCTGCTCCCCCAGCCCGCTGGCCCGGGTCACCGCGTCGAGCCGGACCAGCCACTCGTGGGCGGCGGTCTCGGCCAGGCACCAGTCCGAGCCGACCCGGCCGAGCCGGGCGTCGAGCCGTCCGATCCCCGTCACGGCGAGCCCGACACGGCGTCCGAGGGACCCGTGCAGCCGGGAGCCGAGGTCCACCTGGGCGTACTCCGCCCGGCCGAGCTCGGCCACCTCCGCGTCGCGCGCGCTCAGGGCGAGCCCCTCGGCCTGCTGCTCGAGGTCGTCGAAGAGGGCGAGCAGGCGTTCCTCCCAGTGCATGGGCCCGACCGTGGCCGGATCCGGCAGGCCTGTCAACGGCCCGGTCGCCCGCACCTCTGTGGACAAACGATTGACTTCGTGCCTGAGCGAGGTCTAAACAAGTCAAACGACTTCAAACGCAAAGGTTGGGCCCATGACCTCTCCCCCCGCCGCGCCACCCGGCCGGGCGCGCGCGCTGCTGCTGGTCATCGGCACCGGGCTCGCCACCGCGGCCGGGGCAGAGACGGCCCTGCCGCCGCTCCGGCTCCTGGTCGCCGCGGGGACGCGCACCTGGCAGCGAGGCGATGCCGCGCCTCTGACCGTGCTCGCGCCCGACACGGTCCTGGCCGGCCTCTGCGCGGCGGCCCTGCTGACGGCCCTGGCCGTGTGGTCCGTCGGACTCCTGGTCACCCTCGTCGAGGTCTTCGCCTTCCCGGCGCCCGCCCGGGTCACGCTGCCCTGTCCGGCCCTGGTGCGCGCGCTCACCCTCGCCGCCCTCGGCGTCGGCGCCACCGTCGCGCCGCCCGCCCTGGCCGACCCCGCCCCGGAGCCCGCCCGGCCCGCACCCGCGGTCGCGCCGGCCCCCGAGCGGACCGGCGACGTGGTCGGGCTGCCGCTCCCCGACCGGGTGGCGACGCCCAGGGCCGCCGCCGTCACCGGCCCGCCCGCGGACCGGACCACCCGGCACGTCGTACGCCGCGGCGACACGCTGTGGTCCGTCGCGGCAGCAGTGCTCGGGCCCGGCGCGTCCGCCGCCGAGGTCGACCGGGCCTGGCGCCGGATCGCCGAGGCCAACCGCGACGTGGTCGCGGACCCCCACCTGATCTTCCCCGGCACCGAGCTGCGCCTGCCGCCGCTCGCCGACACCCTCGGAAAGGACCCGTCGTGACCACTCCCTCGACTCCCGCAGCCCTCCCCCTCGTCCGCCCGCCGGCGCCGCGCAGCGGCCTCGCCTCGGTGAGCCGGCTGTCCCCGGCCCAGGGCGGCGACGTGGTCCCCGTGGGGTCGGTCCAGGGCACCCTGGCGCTCGACCTCGCAGGGCTGCCCCAGGTGGGTCCGCCCGCCCCGCACCTCGCCGTCGCGCCGCCGCCCGAGGACGCCGTCGGCGAAGAGGTGCGGGTGTGGGCGCACCGGTTCGCGCAGGCCGTCGTCGAGGTCACCGGCGGCGACCGGCCGCTGACCCAGCTGCTGCGGTGGACGACCGCACGGGTCTACCAGGACCTCGCCCGGCGGGTGCACGTCATGGCGCAGACCCGCACCGCCCCGCAGCGACGGCGCACGATCCGCCCGCAGGTGCGCAGCGTGCACGTCTTCCAGCCGAGCCCGACGACCGCCGAGGTCAGCGTGCACGTCCGCTACGGGCAGCGGTCCCGCGCGGTCGCGGCCCGGCTCGAGCGGCGTCGCGGCACCTGGACCTGCACCGCGCTGCTGCTCGGCTGACGGCGCGGCCAGCCGGAGCCCGGGAATCAGCCGTTGACGCGGGTGGTGAGCCCGGTGGGGCCGCCGGGTGCGCCGTGGCACTTCTTGTACTTCTTGCCGGAGCCGCACGGGCACTCGGCGTTGCGGCTGATCCCGGCGTAGGGGTCGTCGGCGTTGGTGACGGTGCTGCCCATGAGCTCGGCGTCGCCGGTCTCCGACGGGGCGGAGTAGGACAGCGCCTCCGGCTGCTTCGGGGCGTCGAGGCCCTTGGCGTTGATCACCGGGTGGTCGTGGCCCGCGGCCGCGGCCTGCGAGAGCGCGGGCCCGGCGGCCAGCTCCTCCTCGTCCTCCTCGGCCTCGTCGACCTGGACCTCCAGGTTGAACAGGTAGCCGACGGACTCCTCCTTGATGCCGTCCATCATCGCGCTGAACATGTCGAAGCCCTCGCGCTGGTACTCCACGAGCGGGTCGCGCTGGGAGTAGGCCCGCAGGCCGATGCCCTCGCGCAGGTAGTCCATCTCGTAGAGGTGCTCGCGCCACTTGCGGTCGAGCACCGACAGCAGCACCCGGCGCTCGAGCTCGCGCATGACCTCGGAGCCGAACGACGCCTCGCGGGCGGCGTAGGCCGCCTGGGCGTCGGCCTTGAGGTCCTCGATCAGGCCCTCGCGGGTCAGCCCGGAGCGGCCGCCGGCCTCCTCCTCGACGGCGGAGAGCTTCAGCGACACGGGGTAGAGCTGGCGCAGGGCGGCCCACAGCTGCTCGAGGTCCCACTCCTCCGGGAAGCCGTCGGTGGCGGCCGTGACGTAGCCGGTGATGACGTCGTCGACCATCGTCTGCACCTGCACGTGCACGTCGGCGCCCTCGAGGACCGCGCGGCGCTCGGCGTAGACCACCTTGCGCTGGCGGTCCATCACGTCGTCGTACTTGAGGACGTTCTTGCGGGAGTCGAAGTTCTGCGCCTCGACCTGGCCCTGGGCGGACGCGATCGAGTTGGTGACCGACTTGTTCTCGATCGGGACGTCGTCGGGGACCTTGAGCGTGGTGAGCACGCGGTCGACCCAGTCGGACTTGAACAGCCGCATGAGCTCGTCCTGGAGCGACAGGTAGAACCGGGACTCGCCCGGGTCGCCCTGGCGGCCGGAGCGACCTCGCAGCTGGTTGTCGATGCGACGCGACTCGTGACGCTCGGTGCCGAGGACGTAGAGGCCGCCGGCCTCCTTGACCTCGTCGTGCTCCTCGGCGACCTGACGCTTGATCCGCTCGACCATCTCGGGCCAGGCGGCGTCGTACTCCTCCGTGTTGTCGACCGGGTCGAGGCCCTGCTTGCGCAGCTCCTGGTCGGCGAGGAACTCCACCGAGCCGCCGAGCATGATGTCGGTGCCTCGACCGGCCATGTTGGTGGCGACGGTGACGGCGCCCTTGTGGCCGGCCATCGCGACGATCTTGGCCTCGTCGGCGTGCTGCTTGGCGTTGAGGACGCTGTGCGGCACGCCCTTCTGCTTGAGCAGGCCGGAGAGCAGCTCGGACTTCTCGACCGACACGGTGCCGACGAGGACCGGCTGGCCCTTGTGGTGGCGCTCGGTGATGTCCTCGACCACGGCGAGGTACTTGGCCTCCTCCGTGCGGTAGACCAGGTCGCGCTGGTCGGTGCGCGCCATCGGCCGGTTGGTCGGGATCTGCACCACGCCGAGGCCGTAGATCTTGTCGAACTCCGACGCCTCGGTCATCGCCGTGCCGGTCATGCCGGAGAGCTTGTCGTAGAGCCGGAAGTAGTTCTGCAGCGTGACGGTGGCGAGGGTCTGGTACTCCTCGCGGATCTGCACGCCCTCCTTGGCCTCGATCGCCTGGTGCAGGCCCTCGTTGTAGCGACGGCCGGCCAGCATGCGGCCGGTGTGCTCGTCGACGATGAGCACCTCGCCGTTGAGGACGACGTACTCCTTGTCGTTGCGGAACAGCTCCTTGGCCTTGATCGCGTTGTTCATGAACGAGATCAGCGGGGTGTTGACCGAGTCGTAGAGGTTCTCGATGCCGAGGTAGTCCTCGACCTTGGTGATGCCCGGCTCGAGGACGGAGATGGTGCGCTTCTTCTCGTCGACCTCGTAGTCGACGTCGATGGTCATCGAGCGCGCGATCTTGGCGAACTCGGCGTACCACTTCACCTCGTCCTGCGTGGGGCCGGAGATGATCAGCGGGGTGCGGGCCTCGTCGATGAGGATCGAGTCGACCTCGTCGACGATGGCGAAGTTGTGGCCGCGCTGGACGCAGTCCTCGATGGCGTTGGCCATGTTGTCGCGCAGGTAGTCGAAGCCGAGCTCGTTGTTGGTGCCGTAGGTGATGTCCGCGGCGTAGGCGACGCGACGCTCGGCGGGACGCATCTCCGGGAGGATCACGTCGGTGGTCAGGCCGAGGAAGTGGTGGACGCGGCCCATCATCTCGGACTGGAACTTCGCGAGGTAGTCGTTGACCGTGACGATGTGCACGCCCTTGCCCTCGAGCGCGTTGAGGTACGACGGCAGCGTCGCCACCAGGGTCTTGCCCTCACCGGTCTTCATCTCGGCGATGTTGCCGAGGTGGAGGGCGGCGCCACCCATGATCTGCACGTCGTAGTGCCGCTGGCCGAGCACCCGCTTGGCGGCCTCGCGCACCGTGGCGAACGCCTCGGGCATCAGGTCGTCGAGGGTCTCCCCGTCGGCGAGCCGCTTCTTGAACTCGTCGGTCTGCGCGCGCAGCTCGTCGTCCGACATGGCGACGTAGTCGTCCTCGATGGCGTTGACCGCCTTGGCGACCGCCTCCAGCTGGCGAAGGATCTTGCCTTCGCCGATGCGCAGGATCTTGTCGATGATGGCAGGCACGAGCGGAACTCCTCAGTCACGGTGCAGACGTGGTGTCGGTGGTGCGCGGACCTCGCCGTGGCCGGGGCCACACAGGTCGCCTGCCATCGTACCTATCGGGTGCTGAGCGCGGGTGACGCGTGCGGTCAGGGGCAGCCGTGCCGCTCCCGCCAGGCCACGACGGCCGCCCGCGGCGAGCGGTCGCCGCCGTCCTCCCAGCTGCGCAGGAAGGGGTAGGGACTGACCACGCCGCGGCGGGTCCGCCACTCGCCGGTGCCTGCGCAGACCGGGCTCAGGCCCACGTGCACGTGGCAGGGCGTGCCCCGGGCGCTCCCGGTGTGGCCGACGCGGGCGATCCGCTCTCCCGCCCGCAGCCGGTCGCCGGCGTGGAGCCCGGGGACCAGGCGGGCGAAGTGGCTGAGGTAGTAGCGCACCCCGTCGTCGCCGGCGACCGAGACGAACAGGCCGCCCCGCTGCGGCGCCCCGGTCGGTCGACGGGTCCCAGCGGTCGCGCCGGCTGAGCTCGAGCACGGTGCCGTCGACCGGGCTGACCGTGACGCTGCCGCAGGCCGCGAAGACGTCGGTGGCGGGGTAGTCGTGGTGGGCGGCGGCGTAGGAGGCGTGGGCGCGCACCGGGAACGCCCGCTCGACGGGCCCGGACGCCGAGGTGCCCGCGCCCGGGGCGGCGCTGTGCAGGGCCATCAGCAGGCTGGCCACCAGGGCCAGGATCTGCTCACGCACGGTCGGCTTCCTTCAGCGCGAGGGTCAGCGCCTCGGCCAGGTCGCCGCGCGGCTCCACGGCGACGTCGTCGAGGCCGAGCCAGCCGGCCAGGTCGGCGAGCTCGGCCGCCAGCTCGGGCGCGGTGTCCTCGGGTGCGCCCGGCTCGGCGTAGGAGCCGAGCACGCGGAGCACGCCGCCCTTGCGGTCGGCCTTGAGGTCGACCCGGCCGACGATCCGGTCGCCGAGCAGGAACGGCAGGACGTAGTAGCCGTGGACGCGCTTGGGCTCGGGGACGTAGATCTCGATCCGGTAGTGGAAGTCGAAGAGGTGCTCGGTGCGGTCGCGCTCCCAGACCAGCGGGTCGAACGGGCTGAGCAGGGCGCGGGCGGCGACCTTGCGGGGCAGGGCCGCGTCGCGGTGGAGGTACGCCGGCCGGGCCCACCCCTCGATCGACACCGGCAGCAGCTCACCGGCCTCGACCAGGGTGGCCACCGCGGGCCGGGCCAGCTCGTGGTGGAGCCGGAAGTAGTCCTTGAGGCAGGCCATCGTGCCGACGCCGTGGGCGCGCGCGGCGCGGCGGACCAGCTCGACCGCGGCCTCCTCGACCGTCGGGGTGGGGGCGTCGAGGTGCTCGGCGGGGATCACCCGCTCGGGCAGGTCGTAGAGCCGCTCGAAGTGCTGGTTGCGGCCGGCGATCGAGAGCTCGCCGGCGAGGAAGAGGTACTCGAGGACCTTCTTGGTCTCGGTCCAGTTCCAGCCCCAGTGCGCCCGGGAGGCCGGCAGCCCGTCGTCGAGGTCGCGCGGGGTCGAGGCGCCGCGCTCGCGGATCTCGGCGACGAGGGAGGCGACGAGCTCCTCACGCTCGGGCTTGCCCATCCAGGCGTGGCCCTGGCGGCGGTAGTGCTCCATGCGGTGCCGCATGTGCGGCCACAGCTCCACCGGCATGAACGCGGCGACGTGCGCCCAGTACTCCACCATCCGGCGCGGCGCGACCTCGGAGGCCCGGCGGAGCAGGTCGGTGTCGTAGGGGCCCATCCGGGAGAACAGCGGCATGTAGTGGGCGCGCTGGAGCACGTTGACCGAGTCGATCTGGAGCACCGCGGTGCGCCGCAGGGTGCGGTCGAACGTGCGCATCGTCGGCGTGGTGTGCCGGGGGTCGCGGAAGCCCTGCGCCACCAGCGCGATCCGCCGGGCCTGCTCGCGCGACAGCGTGGGTGCGTTGCTCACGGGGACCATCATGCCGCTCCCCACCGACAGGCCTGGCCCGGGTTCGGACCGGCCTCAGGGGATGTCGAGGAGTTTCTCGCGCACGGCGTACATGACCGCCTCCATGCGCGAGTGCAGCTGGAGCTTCTCGAGGATGTTGCGCACGTGGTTCTTGACGGTGTTCTCGCTGATGAACAGCCGCTTGGCGATCTCGCGGTTGTTGAGCCCCTGGGCGACGAGCTTGAGCACCTCGAGCTCGCGGTCGGTGAGCCGCGGGCTGGGCACCTGCTGCCGGTCGGTGCGCGACATCTGCTTGAACTCGTCGAGCAGCTTGATCGCCATCGAGGGGCTGATCAGCGACTGGCCGTCGGCCACGACGCGGATGGCCTGGGCGACCTCGTCGATGGAGGAGTCCTTGAGGAGGTAGCCCGAGGCGCCGTTCTTGACCGCGTCGTAGAGGTCCGCCTCCTCGTCGGAGACGGTCAGCATGATGATCCGGGCCGTGGGCGCGACGTCCTTGATCGCCACGCACGCCTCGATGCCCGAGCGCTTGGGCATCCGGACGTCCATCAGGATCACGTCGGGCACGGTGCTGGCGGCCAGGTCGGTCGCCGCGACGCCGTCTCCGGCCTCGCCGACGACCTCGATGTCGTCCTCGACACCGAGCAGCATCGTCAGGCCGCGTCGGAAGAGCTCCTGGTCGTCGACGACGGCGACACGGATGGGCTCGCCACCCTGCTTCGCACGCACCTCTGGTCCAGCCACGGTTGCATCATGGCACGCACGGGCCCCTCGGCGATGCTATTTGGGCCAGGATCCGCTGGCCGGTCAGGTGACGTCGAGGCAGATCACGCCGTAGTCGTAACCCCGGCGGCGGTAGACCACCGAGGGCCGCTCGGTCTCCTTGTCCACGAAGAGGAAGAAGTCGTGGCCGACCAGCTCCATCTCGTAGAGCGCCTGGTCGAGGGTCATCGGCTCGGTCACGTGGATCTTCTCGCGCACCACCAGGGGGCCGTCGCCGAGCACGGTGATCGGGCCGATGTGGCGGGTGTGGTCCTCGCTCTCGGCCTGCTCGGTGCCGCCGTTGGGCTCGGGCTCGATGCCGGCCATGGCCTGGCCCACGGAGACGGGGGTGTGCCGGCCGCGGTGGACGCGACGTCGGTCGGCGGCCCGCCGCATCTGGCTGGCCATCCGGTCGACCGCCTGGTCGAGCGCGGAGACCTTGTCCTCGGCGGCGGCCTCGGCCCGGATCACCGGGCCCTTGGAGAACGCGGTCAGCTCGACGCGGATGGCGCGGTCCTGGAGGCGCGGGTTGCGCTCCTTGTCGACCTCGACCTCGACGCGGATGACGCGATGGTCGTGCTTCTCCAGCCTTGCCAGCTTCTCCTCTACGTGATCGCGGAAGCGATCCGTGAGCTCCAGGTGGCGGCTCTTGAGCACGATGTCCACGACAACCTCCGGTAAGTAGACGACACAGTCTTCGAATCGAGATGACACCGCCCCCGGGCGTGCGACGACGCACCGGGAGCGAGCATGGAAGTCCGTCCGGCCGACCTGGTCTTCGACCCCACAACCGCCTGCTGAGACGTTCGCAGCTTGGTGCCACTACTGGCCTTCTCCCCCGGACCCGTCGTGTCTGACGACGGGTGGAGGGCAGGACTTACCTCTAAGCCGCACCGTGATCGGCGGCCCGGTCCACGAGCCGGTCCGAGGACCGGTCCTGGGCCGGGGCGCGCCTTACGTGGGCCGTTTTGCCTGCGACTGGCATCGGCTTGCCGTGAATGGTCCAGCGGCCTGAGGCTCACCGGCGCCACCCGACGACGCAACCACGGACCCGGACGGACTCCATGCAGAGACGCTAGCCCCCCGCCGGTGACAGCGAAAGGGCGGGCCCACCCCTCGACCCGCTGCGCCGCCGGGTGGCCGCCACGGTCGCGATGCCGACGACCCGGTGGCCGGCCTCCTCGAGGGCGCGCTGGGCCTCACGCGCCGTGGCGCCGGTGGTGAGCACGTCGTCGACCACGACGACGGGACGGTCGCCGGGCGCGGCCGGCCGGGCGCAGACGAACGCCCCGGCGAGGTTGGCCCGGCGGTCGGCCGCGGACAGGGTGGCCTGGTCGCGCATCCGGCGCCGGGCTCGCAGCGGCCTCCGGACGCCGACGGGGAGGCCCTCCCGGCGGAGCCGGGACGCCGCCCGCCGGGTCACCCGCAGCAGCGGATCGTGGCCCCGGCTGCGGACGACCGCGCCCCGGGAGGGCACCGGCACCAGCGCGACGCCGGCGCCCCATCGCGCCGCCGGGGCGACCTCGCCGAGCAGGTCGGCCACCGCCAGGGCGAGCAGGTCACCGAGCGGGGCCGCGAGCGCCAGCACGCGGTGCTCCTTGTGGGCGTTGACCAGGGCCTTGAGCGGTCCGTCGTAGTCGCCGGCCGCCACCGGCAGGGCCAGTCCCGCGGGCGTGGGCGTCGGCCAGCTCACCCGCGGCGCGACGGGCAGGTGCGCGGCGCAGGGCCGGCACAGCGCGCGTCCGGGTCGCCCGCAGACGGCGCACGCGCCCCCGAGGAGCAGGTCGGCCACCACGTCGTACACACGACCGAGGGTGTACGCCGTCCAGGGTCCGCGCAGGTCACCGCGGCGGCGCCGGGGACGACGGTCGCGGGCGGGCGCGTTGGGGACCGGAGCCGGCCTTCAGCCGACGAAGGTGGGTGACCCCAACCCGGGCCGGACGCCCGCGCCGGTCCAGCGCGCGTTGGAGGCCAGGGCGTACATCGCGCCGTCGCGGCTGCGCAGGTAGAGCGGTGCGCCCAGCGTGGACGAGGTGATGATCCGCGCGGCCTCGCCGCGGAACACCTCGGCGTCGGTGGTCGAGTCCCCGAGGGTGGAGGACCCGTCGACCTTGACCACGAGCACCTGCGAGGTGGACGGGCGTCGGCGCGGTGAGCACCGCGAGGCTGCCCGGGGTCCGCCAGGCGACGTCGCGGATCCGCCGGACCTGCAGGGCGGAGACGTCGAGCTCGGAGACGTCGACGACGCGCCGCACCTTCCCGGACTGGTCCCGCTCGATCCGGCCGATCACCAGGGTGTCGCGCCGGCCGCCCGCGACCCGGGCGACCAGCCGGCTGCCGTCGCGCGAGACCACGAGGCACCGGACGTCCTCGCCGGTGAGGCCGTCCACGTCGAGCTCCCGGTCGATGCTGTTGCGGACGACGACGATCTGGGCGCCGGCGGCGGTGCGGTCCACCAGCCACAGCTGGCTGTGCAGGTCCCACGACGGCTTCAGCAGCCGGCCCTCGGCGGTGTAGACGTCGAGGGCGTCGGCAGCCTCCGGCGCGGTGCCGGCCACCCGCGACCGGGCGGCGAGCAGCACCCGCCCGTCGTCGGTGGTGGCGGCGATCTGCTCGCCGGGCAGGTCCACCGCGATGGTGTCCAGGCCCAGGTCGAGCGAGCCGAACACGCCGGAGACGCGGCGCTCCTCGGAGCCGATCTGGGTGACCACCCGGTCACCCCGGATCCCGAACAGCGACTGCGAGGCCCACGACACCGACGGGTCGTACTCCGACCAGCCCTCGATGTCGGAGTCGGGCCCCTGGCCGGGCACCTCGAGCGGGCTGCCGTCGACGGTCACCCGCAGCCGGCGTACGCCGGAGACCTGCTTGAGCGTCCAGGCCAGCTGCGCGAAGGCCTTGGACAGCTGGTCGGGCTCGAGGTCGAGCACCTCGTCGCTGAGCGGGACCTCGGCGGTGCCCTCGGGGGTCACCGGGACCGAGATGTCGTCCAGCCGGGTGCGGGCCGGGACGAAGGTGCGCTCCACGCCGAGCAGTCCGCGTCCCGGGCCGCGCAGCAGACCGGTGACCAGGAAGGTGGTCGCCTGGGCGCCGGTCGGCACGTAGACCGGCTCGGGCACCAGCACCTGGGCGGCCTTGTCGAAGAAGTAGAGGAAGTACTGCTGGAACCGCGTCTCGAAGTGCGTCGTGGGGACGATCAGCCGGTCGGGCGGCGTGCTGATCCGCCACTCGCCGCCCTCGCGGACCATGTCGATGCGGTACGACGCGTCGCCGGCGCTGCCGAGCCAGGCGCCCCGCTCGTCGAGGCGGACGGTGTCCTGGAGGTCCAGCCGGACGTCCTTGCCCTCCACGGTGAGGGTCTGCCCGTCGTGGACGACCGTGCCCATCTCGGGCACCCAGCTGCCGCTGCTCTGGGTGGTCAGGAAGCGGCGGGCGGTCGAGGTGTTGAGCGGCGTCGCCTGCATCGCGGTGAGGAAGCCGCGGACGATCTCGATCGGCGCGGCGCCGCGCTCGGGGCCGTCCGGGGTGAAGTCGACCGGCGCCTCGTCCTCGACCTGCTCGCGGACGGGCTCGGTGGTCACCGGCCCCGAGGCGGGCAGGCTCACGCAGCCGCTGACGGCGAGCAGCACCACGAGCAGGGTGACGGCGGCGCGCGCCGGACGGGACGCGCTCACGGCAGACCCGCCCGTCGCCGGTCGGGGCGGTCGGCCCGGTCTCGGTCGGTGCGGGCGTAGTCGCTGCCGACCCGGTCGACGGCCGCGTCGGCCGGCACCAGCGGCAGCGGGCTGTGCCCGATCGGGTCGCCGGCCCGGCGGGGCAGGGTGAGCCGGAACTGCGAGCCGCGGCCCGGGTCGCCCCAGGCCTGCAGCCAGCCGCCGTGCAGGTGCGCGTCCTCCAGCGAGATCGACAGGCCGAGGCCGGTGCCGCCGCTGGTGCGGGCCCGGGCGGGGTCGGCGCGCCAGAAGCGGTTGAACACCATCGCGGCCTCCCCCTGCTTGAGGCCGATGCCGTAGTCGCGGACGGCCAGCGCGCTGGCCTGGTCGTCGCTGTCGAGCAGCACCACGACCTCGCGGCTGTCGGCGTAGTCGATCGCGTTGGTGACGAGGTTGCGGACGATCCGCTCCACCCGGCGTACGTCGACCTCGGCGATGCACGGGCGCGGGCCGGGCCGGACCACCACCGTCGTGCCGCGCGCGGCCGCGAGGGCCCGGGTGGCCTCGACGACCCGGTGCGCGACGTCGACGAGGTTGACGTCCTCGAGGTCGAGCACCGCCGCCCCGGCGTCGAAGCGGCTGATCTCCAGCAGGTCGGTGAGCAGCAGCTCGAAGCGGTCGAGCTCCTTCTGCAGCAGCTCGGCCGACCGGGCGGTGACGGGGTCGAAGCGGTCTCGGGCGTCGTGCAGCACGTCGCCGGCCATCCGCACCGTGGTGAGCGGCGTGCGCAGCTCGTGGGACACGTCGGAGACGAAGCGGCGCTGCACCCGCGAGAGCTCCTCGAGCTGGCGGATCTGCTTCTGCAGGCTCGCCGCCATCTGGTTGAACGACGTGCCGAGGCGGGCGATGTCGTCCTCGCCACGCACGTGCATGCGCTCCTCGAGCCGTCCGGACGCGAGCCGCTCGGCGACCCGGCGGGCCAGCCGCACCGGGGTGACGACCTGCCGGGTGACCAGCCAGGTGAGGCCGCCGACGAGCACCAGCAGCAGCGCGCCGCCGGTGAGCAGGGCCCGGCGGACCAGCGAGAGCGTCTGCTCCTGCTCGGTCATCGGGAAGAGGTAGTAGAGGGTGTAGGTGCCGCCGTCGGCGGGAAGCACCAGCTGGGAACCGGTGACCACGCCGGGGGTGGACTCCTTGCCGCTGAGCGGGTCGTAGGTGATCAGCGTGTAGGTCCAGGAGACGCCGACCGCGTCACGGGCCTCGACCCGGGTGCGCAGGCCGGCCGGGATGCTGTCGCTGCGGACACCGGGGGTGTTGCGGGTGCCGCTCCCCGCGGCGACGCCCTCGCTGGAGCCGGCGACCGGCCCGGTCAGCACGACGTCGTACCCCTGCACCTCGCCGCGCTGGACGATGCTGCGGACGAGCTGGTCGAGCTGGGTGCCGGAGTCGAACTCGGTGCCGCTGGCACCGGAGAGGCGCCGCTGCGCGTCGATCGCGCCGCGGGTGGCCTCGGCCACCGACGACGTGGTCTTGCTGTCCACCAGGCCGTCGGTGATCTGCCGGATCAGCACCCAGCCGACCAGGGCGACCACGACCGCGGACAGCACCAGCGTGCTGACCACGACGCGGGCCTGGATGGACCTGCGCCAGAACGTCCAGACGACCTGGGCCCGGGGGAACCGGCGAGGGGCGGCCATGGTGTCGCGACCCGTGGGTCTACGCGGTCCCGGCCTTGTAGCCGACGCCCCGGACCGTCACGACGATCTCGGGGTTCTCGGGGTCGTGCTCGACCTTGGACCGCAGCCGCTGCACGTGCACGTTGACCAACCGGGTGTCGGCGGCGTGGCGGTAGCCCCAGACCTGCTCGAGCAGCACCTCGCGGGTGAACACCTGCCAGGGCTTGCGGGCCAGGCAGACGAGCAGGTCGAACTCCAGCGGCGTCAGGCCGATGGCGGCCCCGCCGCGGGTGACGCTGTGCCCGGCCACGTCGATCGCGAGGTCGCCGATGGTGAGCGCCTCGGGCGCCGGGTCGTCGAAGCGGCGCACCCGGGCCCGGATGCGGGCCACGAGCTCCTTGGGCTTGAACGGCTTGACGACGTAGTCGTCGGCCCCGGACTCGAGGCCGACGACCACGTCGACGGTGTCGCTCTTGGCGGTGAGCATGACGATCGGCACGCCCGACTCGGCGCGGATCTCCTTGCACACGTCGATGCCGTCCTTGCCGGGCAGCATCAGGTCGAGCAGGACGACGTCCGGCTTGTAGTCGCGCAGGTCCGCCATGGCACGGTCGCCGGTGGGACAGACGCGGGAGTCGAACCCCTCGTTGCGCAGCACGATCGTGAGCATCTCGGCGAGCGCCGCGTCGTCGTCGACGACGAGCACCCTGCCGCGACCACCCGTCTCGGTGTTCGCCACGGTCCGCCCCTCCCTCGTCGTCCCGGTCCTACTGCTCTGGCCCGCAGGTCAGTAGCGGTAGTGCTCCGACTTGTAGGGACCGGCGACGTCGACGCCGAGGTACTTGGCCTGGGCGTCGGTGAGCTCCGTGAGGTGGACGCCGAGCGACGCCAGGTGCAGGCGCGCGACCTCCTCGTCGAGGTGCTTGGGCAGCACGTAGACGCCCACGGGGTACTCGTCGGGCTTGGTGAACAGCTCGATCTGCGCGAGCACCTGGTTGGTGAACGAGTTCGACATCACGAACGACGGGTGGCCGGTCGCGTTGCCGAGGTTCATCAGGCGACCCTCGGACAGCACGATGATCGTGGTGCCGCCGTCGGGGAAGGTCCACACGTCGACCTGCGGCTTGACGTTCTTGCGGTGCACGCCGGGGAAGGACTCCAGGCCGGCCATGTCGATCTCGTTGTCGAAGTGACCGATGTTGGCGACGATCGCCTGGAACTTCATCTTCTGCATCTGGTCGACGCTGACGACGTCCTTGTTGCCCGTCGCGGTGATGATGATGTCGGCGACCGGGAGCACCTCGTCGAGCGTGGAGACCTGGTAGCCGTCCATCGCCGCCTGGAGCGCGCAGATCGGGTCGATCTCGGTGACGATGACGCGGGCGCCCTGGCCACGCAGCGACTCGGCGCAGCCCTTGCCGACGTCGCCGTAGCCGCAGACGACCGCGACCTTGCCGCCGATGAGGACGTCGGTCGCACGGTTGATGCCGTCGATGAGCGAGTGGCGGCAGCCGTACTTGTTGTCGAACTTCGACTTGGTGACCGAGTCGTTGACGTTGATGCCCGGGAAGAGCAGCGAGCCCTCGCGCATCATGTCGTAGAGGCGGAGCACGCCGGTGGTGGTCTCCTCGGTGACGCCCTTGATCTCGTTGGCGACCGCGGTCCAGCGGTTGCCGTCCTCGGCCAGCGAGGCGTTCAGCACCTCGAAGACGACCTTCTGCTCGGCGCTGGTGGCCGAGGCGACGTCGGGGGCCTTGCCGGACTTCTCCGCGTCCACGCCGAGGTGGACGAGCAGGGTGGCGTCGCCGCCGTCGTCGAGGATCATGTTGGCGTACTGGTCACCGGGCCACAGCAGGATCTGCTGGGTGCACCACCAGTACTCCTCCAGCGTCTCGCCCTTCCAGGCGAAGACCGGGACGCCCTGCGGGTCCTCGGGGGTGCCCTCGGGGCCGACGACGACCGCGGCCGCGGCGTGGTCCTGGGTGGAGAAGATGTTGCAGGAGGCCCAGCGGACCTCCGCACCGAGCGCGGTCAGCGTCTCGATGAGCACCGCGGTCTGGATCGTCATGTGCAGCGAACCCGCGATCCGGGCGCCGGCGAGGGGCTTGCTGTCCCCGTAGCGCTCGCGCATCGCCATCAGGCCGGGCATCTCGTGCTCGGCGAGGCGGATCTCGGTGCGGCCGTAGTCGGCCAGGCTCAGGTCGGCAACCTTGTGGTCCATGGACTTCCTTTGGTTCGAGGGCGAGTGGTCAGCGCGTGCAGGCGGCACGCGAGGAGCGTCTGACCACGATCTCGTGCGAAAGGCGCAGGGGAAGTCTACTCAGCCGGGCGTTCCGGCCCCAATGCCGCGTGGCGGCGCCGCTCAGTGTCCCGGCTCGGCGCCGTGCGAGCGGCGGAAGGGCAGCACGTGCAGGACCGCCACCAGGACGGCACCGACGACCAGCCCGACCACCGCCGAGGCCGCCGTGTTGACCAGCCACCCGAGCGCGGTGCCCACGGCCCCGGTCGCGTCGTGGACCGCCACCTCGGCGTGGTGGACGAGGTCGTACGGCGCGTGCCAGCCGAGGTCGCCGGCGCCGACCAGCAGGATGTGCCCGCCGACCCAGAGCATGGCCGCGGTGCCGACGACGGAGATCACCGTGAGCACCCGGGGCATGGCGTGGACCAGCCCGCGGCCGAAGCGCTGCGCCCCGGCCGAGGGTCGCTGGGTCAGGGCGAGGCCGGCGTCGTCCATCTTCACGATCGCGGCGACCACGCCGTACACGAGGAAGGTGATGGCGATCGCGACGACGACGAGGATCAGCGCGCGCGAGACGAACGGCTCGCCGGCGACCTCGTTGAGCGCGATCACCATGATCTCGGCGGAGAGGATGAAGTCGGTGCGGATCGCGCTGGAGACCACGGTGCTCTCCGCGTCCTCGCCGCTCTCCTCGACCGTGCTGCTGCCGTGGTCGCTGTGCCCGCGCAGGGCGCCCCAGACCTTCTCGGCGCCCTCGTAGCAGAGATAGCTGCCGCCCAGCATGAGCAGCGGGGTCAGCAGCCACGGCAGGAACTGACTCAGCAGCAGCGCGGCGGGCAGGATGAACAGGAGCTTGTTGCGCAGGGACCCGACGGCGATGCGCCGCACGATCGGGAACTCCCGCTCGGCCGCGACGCCCCGGACGTACTGCGGGGTCACGGCGGTGTCGTCGACGACCACCCCGGCCGCCTTGACGCTCGCGCGGCCGGCCGCCGTGCCGACGTCGTCCACCGACGCCGCGGCCAGCTTGGCCAGCGCGGCGACGTCGTCGAGCAGGGCGAACAGCCCGCCGCTCACCGGGTCATCCCGGGGTGGGCGTGGGCACGCGACCGCTCGTGGTTCGTCACCGGCTCAGGATACCGACCGCCGGGCGACGGCGTGACCGCGCACGACAGGCCACTTCATGCGCGACACACCGGCAGAAGTGGTGGGTGAGTGGCCTCTCAGCGCTGGCTGCGGCCCGAGGCCGACGCGGAGGTACGCCGAGGCCCAGGTGCCCGTCGCCAGCAGCGCGGCGTAGCGCGCCACGGCCTCCCCGTCGGTCGCGGCGACCGTCTCGACGCGCACGTCGTGGTCGTGGGCGGCCTCCTCGAGCCGGGCCCGCTGCTCGCGGACGGGCACCTCGTCGGAGCCGTCGTCGAGCACGAGCAGCACCGAGCGCAGGTCGCCGTCGTCGGCGTCGGCGACCGGGTCGGCGAAGAGGTCGCGCGGCCGGTTGGCCCGGATCACCGGGAGCAGGTGCTCCGCGTCGGCGGCGAGCGCGGCGCGGCCGCTGGCCCGGCGCAGCGACTCGGCGACCCGGCGGGCGGCGCGGGCGGCCAGCACCGAGCCGCCCCACACCAGCGGCGTCCCGTCGGCCAGCGCGATCGCGAGCATCTTGGCGGGGTTGACCGAGAGGTCGCGGTAGGGAGAGCAGGCGATGGCGACGTCGTCGAGGGCGGTGGCGACCTCCTCGGCGCTCGTCTGCGGACCGAGGTCGAGCTGGTCGAGGAAGTCCAGCAGCACGACCGCCATCGCGAGCTGGTCGCCGGCCGTGGCGGGCAGCACGGTGGTGTCGCGGCCGACGGCGTGCTGACCCACCAGGGAGTCGGGCGCGCAGGCGACGACCAGCCGGCAGCCCCGGCGTACGGCCTCGGCGACCGCGGACGCGGCCCCGGTGTCGCTGCCGTCGGGTGCCAGCACCACGACGAGGTCGAGCGCGCCGGCCCAGCCCGGCAGGCTCGGGCCCGGCCAGGCCACGAAGGGCACCGGGCACCACGGCTCGAGCACCGCGCGCAGCAGCCGCGAGTCGGGGCCGGCGGCGACCACCGCGCGGGGACGGCCCTCGGAGGCCATCGCGGCCACCGCCGCCTCGACGGCCTCGGCCGCGTCACCGGCCTCGCGACGCACGCGGGCACCGGCCTCGGCCAGGTCGCGCAGCACCTCGTCGGCACCGAGCGTCTGCTCGTCGTCGAGCCGCGTGTCGTCGAAGAGGTCGGCCACGGCGACTACGCCTCGACGCCCGTGCCGCCGGGGCGGCGGGCCTCGTCGACGAGGAGCACCGGGATGTCGTCGCGGACCGGGTAGGCCAGGCCGCACTTGGTGCAGACCAGCTCGGACGCCGCGTCGTCCACCGCGAGGGCACCGTGGCAGTCGGGGCAGACGATGATGTCGAGGAGCGCGGAGTCGAGGTTCATGCCTGCATTGTTCACCCTCAGGTCCTGGCGGCAATCCCCGGCCGTCGCCCGGCCATGGGGTGCCTCGGAGCCTGCCCGGATGCGCGCGAGCACCTCGTCGCGGAGGGCGGCCATGGCGGTCTCGTCGGCGGCCTCGGCGTTGAGACGGAGCAGCGGCTCGGTGTTGGAGGGCCGCACGTTGAACCACCAGTCGGCGTGGGTCACGGTCAGCCCGTCGAGGTGGTCGACCTCGACGCCGTCGCGGCCGGCGTACTCCTTCTCGATCGCGTCCATCACCCCCTGCTGGTCCTCGACGGTGGAGTTGATCTCCCCCGTCGCGTGGAAGCGGGTGTAGTCGGCGAGCACCTGCGAGAGCGGCTGGTCGGTCTCCGCGAGCGCGGCGAGGGCGTGCAGCGCGGCGAGCATCCCGGAGTCGGCGCGCCAGAAGTCGCGGAAGTAGAAGTGGCCGGAGTGCTCGCCGCCGAAGATCGCGTCGGTCTCGGCCATGGTGGCCTTGATGAAGGAGTGCCCGACGCGGGTGCGCACCGGGGTGCCGCCGTGCTCGGTGACGATCTGGGGCACGGCCCGCGAGGTGATCAGGTTGTGGATCACCGTCGACCCCGGCGCCTTGGCGAGCTCGCGGGCGGCGATCAGGGCGGTCAGCACCGACGGGCTGACCAGCTCGCCGCGCTCGTCGACGAGGAAGCAGCGGTCGGCGTCGCCGTCGAAGGCCAGGCCGATGTCGGCGCCGGTCTCGCGCACCTTGGCCTGGAGGTCGACCAGGGTGGCGGGGTCGATCGGGTTGGCCTCGTGGTTCGGGAAGGTGCCGTCGAGCTCGAAGTACATCGGCACGACGTCGAGGTCGAGCCGGCCGAGCACGGCGGGCGCGGTGTGGCCGGCCATCCCGTTGCCGGCGTCGGCGACCACGGCGAGACGGCGGCCGCGCACGGGCGCCAGCCCGACGAGGTGGTCGGCGTAGGCGTCGAGCAGGTCGGTGGTGCTGATCGTGCCGGGCTCGCCGTCACCGGTCACCGGCTCCCCCGCGGCGACCAGGTCGCGGATCGTGGCCAGCCCGGTGTCGAGACCGACGGGCACCGCATGGGCGCGGCACATCTTGATGCCGTTGTACTGGGCCGGGTTGTGGCTGGCGGTGAACATCGCGCCGGGGAGGCCGAGGTGCCCGGAGGCGAAGTAGAGCTGGTCGGTCGAGGCCAGGCCGATCATCGTCACGTCGGCACCGGCCGACGCGGCACCCTCGGCGAACGCCTGTGCCATGCCCGGCGAGGAGGGCCGCATGTCGTGGCCGACCACCACGCCTCCCCCGGCCGCACCGACCACGGAGACGAAGGCCGCACCGACCGCGCGGGCCAGCTCCTCGTCGATCTGCTCCGGGGCCAGGCCCCGGACGTCGTAGGCCTTGAAGACCGCGTGGACGTTGGCGGAGTCGGTGGTGGTCATGGCCCGCACCCTATCGACGGGCGCAGGGCGGCTCAGTCGTCGAGGGTGGGGACGGAGCGGAGGTGCCCGCGCCGGACGGTCTCGCGCTCCAGGCCCACGGCGGCACCGGGCGCGCCGTGGGTGCGGCTCGGCACGCCGGTCGGCCCGGCCGGCTCGACGGGCGGCAGCGGCCGGGCGGCCTCGCGCACCGCGTCGGCCAGCGCGAGCAGGTCGTCGGTGGTGGGTCCGCCCGCGTCCGGGTCGGGCGCGAGCCGGAGGATCTCCCAGCCGCGGGGCGCGCTCAGCCGCTCGCTGTGGGCGTCGCACAGGTCGTAGGCGTGCGGCTCCGCGTAGGTCGCCAGCGGGCCGAGGACCGCCGTCTGGTCGGAGTAGACATAGGTCAGCGTGGCCATCGCCGGGCGCCCGCACGCAGTCTTGGAGCATCGGCGGGAGTGACTCACGGGGCAGACGGTACCCCGCGCGCGCGGCCGCCACGACTAGGCTCGCGGTGTGACCTCGCCCCTGTCTCCCGTCGGGCCGCGCCGGGGCCGGCGCCGGGACCTGCGCGGGCGTGGCGAGCGCGGCCCGCGCGTGCTGCCCGGGCCGCTGTCACCCGACGGCGTGCCCTCGACGCGCAGCCGCCGCACCCGCTTCGACGACCTGGTGCTCGGGCTGGTCCAGGACCTCGAGGACCGCTGGCACCAGGAGCTCGGGCTGGTCGAGTTCGCCGTCGAGGAGACCCCGTGGGTGCCCGACGACTGGTCGGCCGGGACGGTGCCGCTCGCGGCCCTGGTCCGTGGCACCGGTACGACGCCGACCCGGCTCGTGCTCTTCCGCCGCCCGATCGAGCTGCGCTCCGAGACGCGCGGCGACCTGTCCGCGATGGTGCTCACCGTGCTCGTGGAGCAGGTCTCCGAGCTGCTGGGCCGGCCCCCGGAGGACATCGACCCGCGCTACGACCCCGGCGACGACTGAGTCAGGCGGTCCAGCGCACCGCTTCGACCGCCAGGTCGGCGGCCTCGTGCACGCCGGCGAGCTCGGGTCGTTCCCGGAGCAGCTCGGCGAGACGTCGCGCGCGGCCGGCGGAGCGTCGCTGCCGGAGGAGGGCGAGCCGGTCCGGGGTCTCCGGGCCGGAGCCTTCGTGGGGGTCGTGGCGGAGGGGCTGCATCGTCATGAGTTAAGTCTACCGACTTTGTAGACTAACGGCACGGATTTCCGCACCCCGACGACGGACCAGGTCGTCGGGCCTGGTCAGCGCGGACCGGGCACGACCTCGGGGAGCCGGACCCGGATCGGCAGGCTGCGCAGCGGTGCCGTGGCCAGGCCCGGGGCGCCGTCGTAGGCCACGGCCCCGAAGACGGCGCCCTCGACGGGCGTCACCACGACGTAGTCCGTGCCGCGCGCCGGGCGCCAGACGGAGGTGGCCGTGGCGGCCACCTCGACCTCGTCGTCGCCGGTGGAGCGGCCGTCGGACGCGAAGCCCTCGACGCGGGCGACGGAGGCGATCTCGCCGGCCGTCAGCTGCACGGTGGCGCGACCGCGGCCCAGCACCGGGGCCGCGGCCGGGCCGACCAGCGGCGCGGTCATGTCGGCGTAGGTCAGGTCGGGACGGCTCGCCGCGCGGAGCGAGGCCACCACCGGCACCTGGGCCCGGACGCGGACCGCGACGGCCTCGCGCCGGGGCAGCACGCCGGACAGGTCCACGGTCTCGACCGTGCCCGGCGCGACACTGACCTCCTCGAGGTCGGTGGGCACGAACGACCCGCCGGAGCCGGCCACCTCGACCTCGAGCAGCGCCTCGGAGTCCGACGGGTTGCCCACGAGGAGCGTCTTGGTGGCAGCGGCCGCGGGCACGCCGGCCAGGCGGACCGTGCGGGTCGGCCGGGGGGCTCCCCCGAGCCACTCGACCCCGACCGGGGCCGCCGGGCCCGCGGCGTAGCGGTCGGAGGCCGCGACGGCGACGCGTCCGCGGGAGGCCTGCACGTTGACCATGAGCTCGGGGGTCTGGGGCGCCACGTCGGCGAGCGAGATCGTGGTCGTCTCCCCCGCCGCGACCGTGATCCCCCGGGTGCCGACGGTGTCGATCTCGCCGTCGGGGCCGAACACCGTCACGTCGACGACGGCCGGGCCGGGGTCGACGTTGGACAGCACCAGCTCGGAGGAGTGGTCGAGGTCGGCGCCGAGCCCGGTGAACCACCAGGAGCTGCGGGGCGGCACGCAGGCGCCCACGGCCGCGGCGGCGCCCGAGGCGTCGGTGCGGAACCCGAAGAGTCCGGCGGCCCGCTCACCGGCGGCGTCGAGGAACGGACCGTCCACGGCGTCGTCGACCGGCACCAGCTCGCCGCGGGCCAGGTCGAGTGACGTGGGTTCGCCGCCGGTGGGCCCGGCGCCGACGGTGCCGTCGTCGCCGAGCGCCTCGCCGGTCTCGTCGTCGGCGACCAGCCCGGCGAACGCCTGGGTGCGCACGCCCCGGCCGGTCATGTCCGGCAGGCTCGTGGCCGGGCAGGACAGCTGGGTGCGGTCGACCAGGGCACCCTCGGTGCCGCCGACCACGTCGGCGGGCTGCTCGCCGCGGGTCAGCGCGACGGCGGCCGCGGCCACGACCAGGAGGACCACCGCGGTCGTGACGCTCCGGTCGGGACGGCTGCGGGGGGTGCGCGGGGTGCGGGGGGTACGGCGGTCCGCGATCCGGCGTCCGCCGCGGCTCGGGGTGCTCATCGGGTCACCTTCCGGGTCGGGGCGGCCAGCACCGCGACGACCAGCAGCGCGACCAGCTGGAGCGCGAGCAGCCAGGGGCGGGCGGCCGAGGTCGGCACCGCCGGGGCGGACGTCGCCTCGACGTCGACCTGCCAGGCCCGCGAGCCCGGCAGCAGCGCGCTGCCGGGGGTGATGCCGCTCAGGCTGTCGAGGTTGCCCGCCAGGCGGATGTCGGCCGGCGGGGGCGCGTAGACGAAGCCGATGCCGAGCGCACCGAGCGCCTCGACGTCCTCCGGCTCGGGCGCGGAGACCAGGCGCGCGACGAGGTCGGTCAGCTCCTGCTGCTCCTCGACGCGGGGCAGCACGGTGTCGTCACCGGTCCGCAGCCCCGGCCCGCGCAGCAGGACGTGTGAGAAGCCGTCCCCCGCGCCGCCACTGACGACCAGGACACCGCGGGCGGGGTCCGCGACGGCGGTGTCGGTCATGTAGGTCGGGACCGGGTTGGCCTCCCGGCGCCCGAGGGGGCCGTCGGAGCCGGCGACACCCCACCAGACCAGCCCGACCAGCGGGGTCACCAGCGCGACCAGCACCACAGCCGCGCCGACCGGCTGGCGCCAGCCGAAGTTCGCTCCCGACAGCCGCTCCCGGATGCCGGACCCGGCCACGGCCGCCGCGCAGATGGCCGCCGCGGAGGCGACGAGCAGCGGGAAGCCCAGCCACAGGGGCTGCGGCTGGACCGCGCTGGCGAGGTGGTGGCTCGTGACCGCGAGCGGCACGGTCACCACGAGAGCGACGGCGATGACCCACCAGCAGCGCAGCACCTGGCGGCGGGTGTCGGGTCGCGCGAGCGCGGCCACCGCGGCCGCCACGAGGCCGGCGCTCAGCCACCACGGGGCGGAACCGCCCGGGCGGGCGAACAGGACGTCGGACCAGGTGAGCGGGGTGGTCAGCGACGCCGCGGGGAGTCCGGCCTCGAACAGCCAGCTCTGCGGTCCCTGGTGCGCCCAGGTGGCCACCGTCCAGGGCAGCAGCAGCACCAGGCTCACCAGCAGCGGGGTCACGACCGGCAGCCAGCTCGCGGAGACGGCGTCGCCGCCGCGGCGGGCCGCCCCGAACGCGAGCACGGTCAGCGGCAGCGCGAGCAGCCAGGCCAGCGGCACGAACGCCGTCAGCAGCGCGAGCCACAGCGACGTACGCCAGGCGGCGCGCCAGCGCCGGTCCGCCGAGTGCCAGGGGGCCAGGAAGAGGGCGGAGTGGACCAGCCACGGGAGCACGACGGCCGCCACGACCGACCCCAGCCGGCCTTCCTGGACGGCGCCGGTCAGCACCGGGAGCAGGGAGTAGGCGAGTGCGGCCCAGAGCGCGGCGGCCCGCGACCGCACGATCCGCCTCATCGTGCGGTGGGCGCCGAGCAGGGCCAGCGGCACCGCGAGGAGGAAGAGGAGGTCGACGACCAGCGAGGCCTTGCCCAGGGTGAGCGTGCCCAGCAGGGCCAGCGGCAGCAGGTAGGGCCCGGCCGGGGCCGCGGAGCCGGTGCCGAGGTCGTGGCCGGAGGCGAGATAGGTCCGCCACCAGTCGAAGGCGCTGTCCGGGGCCGGCAGCAGCGCGCCGCCCGCCAGGGAGCCGCCGCCGAGCAGGCCACGGTTCGCCACCACGGAGACCAGCACGGTCAGCAGCACCAGCCCGGCCAACGGGCTGCGCAGCAGCCGTGCGACCAGCCCGGTGTCCTCCGGGAGGTTCTGCGCCTCGGCCGGCACCGGTCCGGTCTCGGAGGCCTCCACCGCCCGCGCGGTGCGCGCCCGCCGGGCCGCGCTCATGTCGGTGGCCTGGTTGGTCAGTGCGAGCGCGAGGTCGGAGAGGAAGTCGAGCCCGTGCCGGTAGGGCAGCCAGGGCGGCGCGAGCAGGTGGCGTACGTCGCGGTGGCCGACCGTCGCGGTCCGTCGCCGTCGCCGGCGACCGCCGAGGATCCGTCCGGGGCGGGCGTAGACCCGGGCCAGGGCGGACAGCTCGTCGCGTGCCTCCCCCGGCGACCGCACGAGCAGGAAGCCGAGCGCGCGCACGAGCGAGCCGAGCAGCAGCCGCAGCCACAGGAACGGCAGCCAGCGGCCCGAGGTGTTGACCAGGAGCGTGTAGAGCGCGGCCTGCCGTTCGCCGCGGTGGAAGTGCCGACCGGTCAGCGGGGTGCGTCGCACGCCGCGGTGGGCGGCCTCGGCGTGGAAGACGACCGCGTCGGGGACCACCAGGGTGCGGTGGCCGGCGCGGGCAGCTCGCCAGCCGAAGTCGACGTCGTTGCCGAAGACCGGCAGCCGGTCGTCGAAGCCGAGCTGCTCGAGCACCGAGCGGCGCACGAGCATGCCCGCGGTGTTGACCGCGAGGACGTCCTGGAGCCGGTCGTGCTGGCCCTGGTCGTACTCGCCGCGCTCGAGGCCGGTCTCCCGGCGTCCGGTGCCGCTGATCGTGACGCCGACCTCGAGCAGCCGGCGCAGCGAGGGCCACTCCCGCAGCTTGGGGCCCAGGATCTCGGCGCTGGGGTTGTCGGCCGCGGCGGCCAGGAGCGCCTCCAGGGCGTCCGGCGCGGGGGCGGCGTCGTCGTGGAGGAGCCAGACCCAGTCGTCTCCGGCTGCGGGCGGCAGTGCGGCCAGGCCCTGGGCCACGGCCCGGCCGAAGGGGGTGCGCTCCGGTGCGGTGGTCAGCCGGTCGCCGCCCAGCCGCTCGGCGATCAGCTCGGCACTGCCGTCGGTGCTGCCGGTGTCGACGGCGAGGACGCAGTCCGCGGGCCGGGTCTGGGCGGCGAGGGCGTCGAGGACGGCCGGCAGCCAGCGCACGCCGTCATGGCTCACCAGGAGCGCCGTCACCGATGCGCGGTCCTGGGTCTGCGGCGGGGTCGTCACGGCGCCCCACCCTAGTCACGGGGTGGTGCGCAGGAAGAATCCGCCGACCGTCAGGTTGGCCACACCCGGCCGAGCCCGGGGTGCGACGGAGCGCTAGACGGCGCGCTTCTTCAGCTTGCGACGTTCACGCTCGGAGAGACCGCCCCAGATGCCGAACCGCTCGTCGTGACCGAGTGCGTACTCGAGGCACTCGTCGCGCACGTCGCAGGTCAGGCAGACCCGCTTGGCCTCCCTCGTCGATCCACCCTTCTCGGGGAAGAACGCCTCGGGGTCCGTCTGCGCGCACAGTGCGCGCTCCTGCCAGCCAAACTCCTCGGCGTTTCCGTCGAGTACATACAGCTCTCGCACGATCTCGCCCTTTCGACCCGTGAGACCCGATGGGGTCCCGCTCCACTCACCCGTCAACAATGACGCCGTATGTTGCTCACAGATCCGGTCCTGACGGCCGGCCTGTCGACGCCTTGCCCCTCTTCGTGTGTTCCACGCTAGTGCGGCTCCGGGTCGCTTGTCCGAAGAACGAACAACCTGAACGACACTGTGGGAATTACACGTCTGTCGTACACCCGAAGTCAAGCCCGGATCTGCTATAGCGGGCCAGCCGGCCCCCGCTCGCCGACCGCCGACCGACCGCCCCTCGACCGCTGGGAGATCCATGGACCCGCAGACCACCCCCACCGACCCCCTCACCACCCTCGCCCCGCTGGGCCGGGTGACCGTGCTGTCCGGCGGCGTGGGGGGCGCCCGGTTCGTGCAGGGGCTGCTGCGGCACCTCGGTCGGGTCGCGCCCGAGGCGGAGGTGACGGTGGTGGCCAACACCGCCGACGACATCTGGCTGCACGGCCTGAAGGTCTCCCCCGACCTCGACACGGTGATGTACACGCTGGGCGGTGGCATCGACGCGGAGCGCGGGTGGGGACGCACGGCCGAGACCTGGCACGCCAAGGAGGAGCTCGCGGCGTACGGCGTCGAGCCGACCTGGTTCGGCCTGGGCGACCGGGACCTGGCCACCCACCTCGTGCGCACCCAGATGCTCGACGCGGGCTACCCGCTGTCCGCGGTCACCGAGGCGCTGTGCCGGCGGTGGCAGCCCGGCGTGCGGCTGCTGCCGATGTCCGACGACCGGGTGGAGACCCACATCGTCGTCGACGACGACACCGAGCCCTCCGGCCGGCGGGCCGTGCACTTCCAGGAGTACTGGATCCGGCTCCGCGCCGAGGTGCCCGCGCACGCCGTCGTGCCGGTCGGTCTCGACACCGCGACCCCGGCGCCCGGCGTCGTGGAGGCGATCGACCAGGCCGACGTCGTGGTGCTGCCCCCGTCCAACCCGGTCGTCTCGATCGGCACCATCGTCGGCGTCGCGGGGATCCGCGACGCCCTGGCGGCCACCGCGGCGCCGGTGGTGGGCCTCTCCCCCATCGTGGCGGGCAGCCACGTGCGCGGGATGGCCGCCCAGCTGCTCACCGCGCTCGGCCTCGAGGTGAGCGCGGCCGGGGTCGCCGAGCACTACGGCGCCCGCGCGACGGGCGGGCTGCTCGACGGCTGGCTGGTCGACGAGCGGGACGCCGACGCGGTGGCCCGGGTCGAGGCCGCCGGGATCCCCTGCCGTGCGGTGCCGCTGATGATGAGCGACCACGACGCCACCGCGGAGATGGCGGCCCAGGCGCTCGCCCTGGTGGGCCGATGACCCTGCCCCTCTCCCCCGACGCGGTGACGGTGCTGCCCGTCGACGGGGTCGGCGAGGTCGGCCCCGGCGACGACCTCGCGGCCCACCTGGTCGGCGCCCTCGGCGACGACGGCCTCGCCGACGGCGACGTCCTGGTGCTCACCAGCAAGGTGCTCAGCAAGGCCGAAGGGCGGCTGACCGACCGGCCCAAGGACGCGGTCGTCACCGACGAGACCGACCGGGTGCTGGCCACCCGGGGCAGCACCCGGATCGTGCGCACCCGCCACCACGGGCTGGTGCTGGCCGGGGCCGGGGTGGATGCGTCCAACACCGCCGCGGGCACGTCGCTGACGCTCCCCGTCGACCCCGACGGGTCCGCCGCCGCGCTGCGGGAGGGCCTGCTGCGCGCGACCGGTCTCAACGTCGCCGTGGTCGTCTCCGACACCGCCGGCCGCGCCTGGCGCGAGGGCCAGACCGACATCGCGATCGGGGTGGCCGGGCTGGCGGTGCTCGACGACCACGCCGGCCGGGAGGACGGCTACGGCAACGTGCTGGCGGTGACCGCCCCCGCCGTCGCCGACGAGGTCGCCGCGGCCGGCGACCTGGTGAAGGGCAAGCTCGCCCGGCGCCCCGCCGCGGTGGTGCGCGGCCTGGCCGCCCGGGTGCTGCCCGTCGGCGAGCACGGTCCCGGCGCGCGGGCGCTGGTGCGGCCGGAGGCGCACGACATGTTCGGGCTCGGCGCGCGCGAGGCGGTGCTGGCCGCGGTCACCGCCGACCGTGCCGCGCTGCGCGGCTTCGGCGCGCCGGCTCCCGCCGACCTCGTGGCCCGTCACCTCGGCGCCCTGGTCGGCCCCGCCGGGTCGGTCCGGGTCGACGCAGGCCCGCCGGCCCGGGTCGTCGTACCGCTGCCGGGGCTCGACGACCGCGCCCTCGGCCGGCTGGAGGCCCGGGTCGCCGCCGCCGCGTTCGGGCTGGGCTGGCTGCCCGAGGACGGGGCGCAGGACGGGGCGGAGCCGGAGACGCTGGTCCGTCTGGTTCCGGCCAGTCAGTAGACTTCGCCCGACCGCTCCCGCGCGGCACGCCCCGATCCCCGACCAGAACTGAGCCGAGAGACCGCACCCATGGCCAAGCCCAGCAAGGACAAGGACCGCCGCGCCGTCGTCGAGGAGATGCGCAAGCAGCAGCAGAAGGCCGAGAAGCGCCGCAGCCGCGCGATCTTCGCCGCCATCCTGGTCGTCGCCCTCGTCATCATCGGCCTCGGCGCCTACCCGCTGATCAAGCAGAACCAGGTCGCGGCCGGTGACCTCGAGACCATCGGCGCCTCCGCCGAGGCTGCCAACTGCCAGGACGTCGTCAAGAAGTCCGCCGAGGGCAGCGCCGACCACCGCGAGATCGGCACCGACATCACCTACCAGGACGCCCCGCCGGCGTTCGGGCCGCACTACCCGCAGACCGCGGGCTTCAACCGGAAGTTCTACTCCCCCGGCGACCGCCCCGAGATCGAGTACGTCGTGCACAACCTCGAGCACGGCTACAACATCCTCTGGTACGACGAGACCGTCGCCGACGACGCCGACCAGCTCGCGGCGGTCAAGGGCATCGCGCAGAAGTTCGAGGGCGACGAGCTCACCGACAAGTTCATCGCGCTGCCCTGGACCGCGGAGGACGGCAAGGCGTTCCCCGACGGCGCCCACGTCGCGCTGACCCACTGGTACGCGAACCCCGACACCCTGGAGGACCAGGAGGGCGTCTGGCAGTACTGCGACGCGCCGAGCGGCGCGGTGGTCGGCCAGTTCGTGGAGGACTACCCCTACACCGACTCGCCCGAGCCCAACGCGATGTGATGCGCGTCCTCCGGCGTGCGTGACCTGCTGGGGGTGCTGGTGCTGGCGTTCACGTCCGCACTGGTGCCCCTGGTCAACATCGAGGCGATCCTGGGCGTGCGCGCCGCGGTCGCCGAGGTCGACGACATCTGGCTGCTCGCGTTCGTCGCGGCCGCGGGCCAGATGGTCGGCAAGGTGATCTGGTACTACCTCGGCGCGAGCGCGCTGCACTGGGGCCGGATCCGCCGCAAGATGGAGCAGCCCAAGAACGCCGCGCGCCTGGAGACGTGGCGGGCCCGCACGCACGAGCGGCCGGTGGTCGCGAGCGTGCTGGTGCTCGTGTCGGCGGCGACCGGCATCCCGCCGTTCGCGATCCTGTCGGTGCTCGCGGGTCAGCTGCGGATGAACCTGGTCCTCTTCATCGGCATCGGCCTGCTCGGCCGGTGGCTGCGGTTCCTCGCCGTCCTCGGCGGCGCCGGCTGGCTCAGCGCGACGCTGCGGACGTGACCTCGTCGCAGTCGACCCGGCTGCCGGGCTCGACCCCGAGGTCCACCC
Organism: uncultured Actinomycetota bacterium; assembly: GCA_963698315.1. Taxonomy (GTDB): domain Bacteria; phylum Actinomycetota; class Actinomycetes; order Propionibacteriales; family Nocardioidaceae; genus Nocardioides_B. The sequence continues at coordinate 786,197 of CAVOQH010000005.1, read as the reverse complement.
GCGCACCGTCGCCGACGGTGACCCGCTCGAGGCTGACCCCGTCGCCGACGACCGCACCGGGGCCGAGCACGCAGTCGACCAGCACCGCGCCGTCCCCGACCACGGCGCCGGGCATCAGCACCGACCCGGCGACGACCGCCTTGCTGCCGACCCGGGCGCCGGCCGCCACGACGCTGCCGCCGTTGACCACGGCGGTCTCGTCCACCTCGGCCCCGTCGTCGACGCGCGCGCCCGCCGGCTCACCGTCCACCTCGGGGCTGGGCGCCATGCCGAGCACGAGGTCCCGCGACGCGGCGACCAGCGCCTCCGGCGTACCGACGTCGCGCCAGTAGGCGTTCTCGAGGTACCCCACCACCAGCGCGCCGGAGGCGACCAGGTCGGGGAAGGTCTCGCGCTCGACCGAGACCACGGTGCCGGCCGGGATCGTGTCGATCACGCGGCGGCGGAAGACGTAGCAGCCGGCGTTGACCTGCCGGGTGACCGGGTTGTCGCTCTTCTCGACGAAGCCGGTGACCGTGCCGGCTCCGTCGGTCGGCACGCAGCCGAACGCGCGGGCGTCCTCGACCTCCACGAGGTGCAGCGAGACGTCCACCTGGCGGCCGTCGCGCGGGGTCTCGAAGTCGTCGAGCTGCCGGTCGAGCCGGTGCCCGGAGAGGATGTCGCCGTTGAGGATCACCACGGCGCCGTCGGGGTCGTCGGTGAGCACGGAGGCGACGTTGCGGATCGCACCCCCGGTGCCCAGCGGCTCCTGCTCCTGGACGTAGGTGAGCCGGATCCCCCAGCGGCTGCCGTCGCCGAGCACCGGCTCGAAGAGGTCGGCGCGGTACGACGTCGCGAGCACCACGTGCTCGACGCCGGCCTGGGCCAGCCGGCCGATCTGGTGGGCGAGGAACGGCACCCCGCCGACCTCGAGCAGGTGCTTGGGCCGGCGCGTGGTCAGCGGCAGCAGCCGGCTGCCGAAGCCGCCCGCCACGATCACCGCCTCGCGGGGGGTGTGCTCGCGCGCGACCGTGGTCTCCTGCTCTGCGGACATGGGCGGCATCATGCCAGCCCGGCCGGTCCCCCTATCGTGACGGGGTGCCCGCCTCCACCTTCCCCGCCGCCCTCACCGAGCAGCTCCGCGCCGACGCGGCCCGGCCGTTCGTGACGTTCTACGACGACGCGACCGGCGAGCGCATCGAGCTGTCCGTGACCACCTACGCCAACTGGGTCGCCAAGACCGCCGGCCTGGTGCAGGACGAGCTCGACGTCGAGCGCGGCGGCACCGTGCTGGTCGACCTGCCGACCCACTGGCTGGGCCCGGTGTGGCTCGGCGCCGCCTGGTCGCTGGGTCTGCGGGTCACCGACGACCCCGCGCGGCTCGCCGCGGCGGACCTGGTGGTCTGCGGCCCCGACGGTCTCGACGCCTACGCCGGGGCGGCCGCGAGCGTCCCCGTCGTCGCGCTGTCCCTGCGGCCGATGGGAGCCCGCTTCGCCGAGGCGCTGCCCACCGGCGTGGTGGACTACGCCGCCGTGGTGCTCGGCCAGCCCGACGCGTTCACCGCCTACGACCCTCCGGACGGCGACGACGTGGCCTGGCTCGGCGACGAGCCGCTCAGCCAGGCCCGCCTCCTCGACGACGCCCGCGCCGCCGCCCTGCTCGGGCCGGCGGGCCGGCTGCTGACCGACGTCGACCCGTGCACGGCCGCCGGCCTGCCCACCCTGCTCGCCCCGCTCGTCGCGGGCGGCGGCACGGTGTGGGTGCGGCACCCCGACGACGCGGCCTGGCCGCGCCGCGAGGAGGCCGAGCGCGCCACGGTGACGCTGCGCGCCTGAGAGCCGGTCAGCCCGCCAGGTCGTAGCCGCCGAAGCCGGAGGCGACGTACTGCCGCTCCTCGAAGCCGCCGCCCTTGATGCCGGAGAGCAGCCACAGGGTGCCGGACTTGCGGGCGCGCACGAGCACGTCCTTGACGCCGTTGCCGTCGATGTCCCCGAGCGGCAGCAGCCAGTCGTACTTCGACGAGGCCACCTCCCGGGCCAGGTTCTTCGGGCCCTTGGCGACATAGCTGGTGCCGAACCCACCGGAGCCGTTGCCGGGGTAGACCCGGGCCGAGCCGCCGGAGGGCGTGCCCGCCAGGTCGGGGACCCCGTCGCCGGTGACGTCACCGACGGCCCGCAGGTCGGACACCGAGCCGAAGCCGGCGCCCGCGAGCACGGGAGCCGCGAAGCCGTCGGCGCCGTTGCCGGCCCGGAGGTAGAGGTCACCGGTGGAGGCGCTGCGGGTGAGCACGTCCTTTCGTCCGTCGCGGTTGAAGTCACCGACCGTGAGGACCAGGTTGGTGTCGTCGAACGTCGCACCGGTCGGCACCACGGCCTCGATCCCCTTGCCCTGCCGGTTGGCGAAGGCGACGAGGAAGCCCTTGGCGTTGACGCCCATCAGGTCGACCCCGGGGCCGTTCAGCTCGCCGCCGGGCACCAGGGCCCGGATGCCGGTGAACCGGCTCCACCCGCCGAAGCGCTGGCCGAAGCCCGAGCGACCCTTGGCCGGGTAGACGAACGTGCGCTTGGTGGTCTTGGAGCGGACCAGCAGGTCGGGCTTGCCGTCGTTGGTGAGGTCGCCGAACCCGGCGATCACGTCGAAGCCGCTCCACCTGCCCGGCATCTTGAGCGCGTTCTTCTTCAGCTTCCCGGTGCCGTCGCCGCGCAGCAGCCACAGCTTGCCGTCCTTGTCGCGGGCGTAGAGGTCGCGCTTGCCGTCGCCGTTGGCGTCCCCCGCCGCCGCGACCAGGCCGTACGTCCAGGGCTCGGTGACCAGGCGGGCGGTCTTGAACCTGCCGTTGCCCTGGCCGCGGTAGAGCAGCAGCTTCTTCTTCCCGGCCTTCTTGCCGACCAGGTCGTTGCGGCCGTCGCCGTCGAAGTCGCCGACACCGACCATCTGCACCAGGGCCTTGAACTTCTTGGTGGTGTGGATGGCGGTGACCTTGCCGGCCCCGTCGCCCTTGAAGAACGTCGTGACGCCGCTCTTCTTGTCGCGGGCCAGCACGTCGGGAACGCCGTCGCCGTCGAGGTCCCAGGTCCCGACGAGCTTGTCGACGCCTCCGAAGCCGGTGGCCGCACGCTTGCCGCCCCGGAAGCCGACCTGGCCTCCGGTGCGCACCACGAAGGCCTGCTGGCCGGCCGCGTCGCGGGCGACGAAGTCGGGCCAGTCGCTGCCGGAGATGTTGGTGTCCAACGGGGTCTTCTGCACCGGGGCCGGCGGGGTCGTGGGCGTCGGCGTCGGCGTCGGGTCGTGGGCGCCGCGGTGGTCTGGTACGACGCGGCGAGCTGGCGGATCTTGGGCAGCTGGGCGTAGAGGTACTTGCCCGGGCAGGCCGTCGAGCCGGCGTCGCGGTGGCCGTTGATCGCCTGGAAGGTCCGCCCGTTGACGACCTGGCGGGTCGAGGACGCGCTCACCCCGTGCAGGCTGAGCTTCCACGCGAACAGGCGGCCGTAGGCGTCGAGCATCTGGGCGCTGGGCTGGACGGTCTCGAAGTTGCCGATCGCGGACATCGCGAACGACTCCTCGTTGTAGTTCAGCGTGTGCGCGCCGACCACGGGCCGGTCGACCCCGCCGTACCGGCCCTCCCAGATCCGGCCGAAGCGGTCGACGAGGAAGTTGTAGCCGATGTCGCTCCAGCCCCGCGACTGGGTGTGGTAGGCGTAGATGCCGCGGATGATCGCGGGCACCTGCTCGGCGGTGTAGTCGTTGGCGTTGACCGTGTGGTGCACGAAGCCGGCCTTGATGGTGCCGTAGCGCAGCGAGCTCTTGTCGCGCATCCGCTCGTCGGCACCCCACTGCGCGCGGGAGAAGATCTCCGGCTGCGCCGCGGTCAGCGCGGCGGCGGGCTCGATGACCCCGGGGTCGGTCGGGGGCGGGGTCGGCGCAGGGGTGGGCGCCGGGGTGTGGGCACCGGGGTGGTCGTGGCGGGGTCGCTGGGCACCGTGCCGGAGGTGGTCGCGCTGCTCAGCCGCGCGGTGTCGATCGCGGGCTGCTGGCGCTTCGGGCCGGTGGTCTGCCCCGGGTCGATGATGCTCAGCCGCATGTCGGAGGGCAGCTCGGCGCCGACCGTGGTCGCCCGCACCTGCACGTCGTCGACGTCGCCGACGACGACCGCGTCGGTGCCCGCGCGGTAGGTCTCCGGGCTGGCCGCGTCGGGGCCGTGGTTGTCGTCGTAGTGCATCTCCTGCCAGTCCGACCACGTCCCTGCCTGGAGGGTGCGGACCTCGATGGAGATGTCGTCGTGGTCGACGACGTCGTTGCCGTCCCACGTGACGCCGATGGAGCCGAAGCCGTGGACCGTCTCGGTGCCGCTGACGGCCTCGTCCTGGTCGGGGGTGGTCGGCACGGCCCGCGCGGTGAGGCGGGTGGAGAGCCCCTCGGGGTCGATCGACTGCTTGCGGTTCGACGCCGCCTGGGCGTGGGTCTCGGTGAGGGGCACCTCGCGGACGTCGGGCTCGACGGGCGCCGAGGCGACCAGGGCGCCGGCCACCGCGGCGGTCGCTCCCGCACCGGGCGACGGAGCCACGATGTCGAGGGTGACGATCCCGGCGGCCGGAGCAGCCACGGCGACCACCACGGCGCACGCGAGCGCCTGCTGGCACAGGAGCACGAAACGGCTTCGGTTCTCGGTGTTCAAGAGGCTCTCCAGGCGGGGATCAATTCACACGAGTACCAACTGTCACATCGGCACCAGGGGCCCGCAATAGGTTCCGTTGAACTACAAAGTTGTAATTCGTCGGGACATGTCGGGAATCGAGAATTCCCAAGCCCACAAGGAGAATCGGCCGCTCCTGGACAGACCTGAAGAGCGCGCGACCGGCTTTGTGATCCACGCTTGCAAGTCCCGTCGCGAGCGGTGGTCAGGGTGTCCTATGGCAAGGCGGAGGAGGGAGGCGGAGCGGGCTCCGTCGACCGACGACAACGCAGCCAGAGGGCGCTCTGGGCGCCGCGCAGCAGGCGACTAGACGTCGGAGCCGAGTTCCTCGTCTGCCTCCTGCTCGGAGTTCACGTCGTCCTCGGTGTCGTCGTAGTGGAGGAACTTGATGCCCTCGTCGGTCGGCCCGTCGTAGGCGAGCCGGCCCTTCTCCAGGACGATGACCCGGTCGCACATCTTGCGGACCGAGCCGGCGGCGTGGCTGACGTAGAACAGGGTCCGGCCGCTGGCGCGGATCTCCTGCATCTTGGCCATGCACTTCTTCTTGAACGGCCGGTCACCGACCGCGAGGACCTCGTCGACGAGGAAGATGTCGGAGTCGGTGTGCACAGCGACGGCGAAGCCGAGCCGCGCGAACATGCCCGAGGAGTAGTGGCCGACCGGGGTGTCGAGGAACTTCCCGATGTCGGCGAACTCGACGATGTCGTCGAACTTGGCGTTGGTCTCCTTCTCCGTCATCCCGAGGATGGCGGCGTTGAGGAAGACGTTCTCGCGGCCGGTGAGCTGCGGGTGGAAGCCCGCCCCGGTGGCGATCAGGCCGGCGATCCGGCCGCGGGTGAGCACCTGGCCGGTGTCGGGCCGCATCACGCCGTTGATCACCTTGAGCAGCGTGCTCTTGCCGGAGCCGTTGAGCCCCATCAGGCCGATGGACTCCCCCTGCTCGACGGTGAACGAGACGTCGTCGACGGCCAGGAACGAGTCGCTGAGGTCCTGCTGGCGCAGCTTGGCGATCGACATCTGCTTGATCGTCCGGTGGTAGCGCATGGTGAAGCGCTTCGACACGTGGTCGACGACGATGGACTTCGACACTAGAGACGCTCCGGGAACTTCTTCTCGAGCCGGCTGAAGACCACCTGGGCGAAGCCCAGGAAGACCAGGCAGATGGCGAGCTGGATCAGGCCACGGGTGAACAGGTGGTCGGGCATGTGCTCGACGGCGGTGGCCGCGGGGTCAGTGGTCACGGTGACCCAGAAGCACCGCTGGATCAGCAGGACCGCCTCCGCCAGGGGGTTGGCGAGGTAGAGCCAGACGTGGTCGGCGCCGAAGCGGTTCGCGACCAACGTGTAGGGGTAGATCATCGGCACGGAGAGGTGCACGAAGTTCGTCAGTGTCTGCACGATGTTGGAGAAGTCGCGGGCGAACACGTTGGCCGCGCTGAAGAGCAGCGCGAGCGACGTGCCGAGCACGGCCACGATCGCGAAGCCGAGGAGACCGGCGGCGAAGCCCTGCACGTCGGGCTTCCAGCCGACGAGTCCGCACGCGATCAGCAGGATCACCATCTGGGGAATGATGTGGTACGCCGAGACGAGCATCGAGGCGATGGGGAACATCTCCCGCGGCATCGCCATCTTCTTCACGATCGACGAGTTGCGCATGATCGACCGGGTGCCGGCCGTGAACGTCTCGGTGAAGTAGTGGATGAACACCATGCCGGCGAACATGTGGATGCCGAAGTACTCCACGCCGCGGTCGAGACCGATCACGATCCCGATCACGAAGTAGTACATGACGAACCGCGTCAGCGGCTGGATGTAGGACCACAGCAGACCGAGGAACGACCCCTGGTAGCGCGCACTGATCTCGCGGCGCACCAGCAGCCGCAGGATGTAGCGGTGCCGGAAGACGTCGACCAGGCCACCACTGGGCGCAGGAGGGCTCATCCCCTCCGTGCCGTCGAGCGGGTCGTCCCGGTCGGGACGCGCGGCGGTCGCCGTCACCGCGGTTCGCTCTCGACGGCCGAGGCCTCGAACGTCTTGGCCCAGGTCTCGGGCGAGGTGATGTCGGCCAGCGCGTCGCGGTAGCGCCGCGACAGGGCGGGCCACTCCCGGTGCAGGCGCTGGTGGATCTCGATCGTCCGGGCGAGCAGGCTCTTGAACTCGTCCTGGTCGCGCTGCAGCCAGGCGGCACTGGTGCCGTCGGGCATCGAGACGACGACCGAGTCGAACTGCGCGATCATCCACCACTTGGCGTCCATCGCGGCCAGCCGCGCCTCGGGGTGGCGCTTGGCGAGGTCACGGATCGGCCGGGCCTGGCGCACCGTGCTCGTCGCCGCGGACACCAGCTGGCCGATGCGGCCCTTGGGCAGCGTCGGGTCCTGGCCGCGCTTCGGCGGCTTCTTGCGGCGCACCCCCGGGAAGGCGTCCGGGTCGGCCTCGGTCTGCGCGTCGGCGTACTGCGTGCGCAGCGCCCGGAGCTCGGGCAGCTTCGTGGTCAGGTCGCCGTGCAGCTGCTCCGGCCCCGCCAGCACGTCCTCGAGCGCACGGTGGCGCAGCTCGGCGGTGGAGTACTGCATGGAGAACAGGTGCTTGATCTGGTGGTTGAAGCTCTCCCGCACCACGCGTCCGCCGTGCTCGTAGGGCGAGTGCAGCAGCGCCGCGATCGTGCGGTTGCGCTGGTGGAAGTAGGACTGCCAGTCGAGCGCGTCGTTCTTGTCGGTCCACGGCACGTGCCAGACCGCGCTGCCCGGCAGCGTCACGGTCGGGAAGCCGGCCTCGCGGGCACGGACGCCGAACTCGGAGTCGTCCCACTTGATGAACAGCGGCAGGCTCAGCCCGACCTCGCGCAGCACCTGCGTCGGGATCAGGCACATGAACCAGCCGTTGAAGTCGACGTCGATACGGCGGTGCAGCCAGCGCGCGCTGCGCAGGTTGCGGCCGGCGAAGTCCCAGTCGGTCTCCACCGTCGGCGGGGACTGCCACCAGAAGCGGTAGGGGTTGATGATCTCGCCGAAGCTGTGCAGCCGCGACTTGGCGTAGAGGCTGAACATGTGACCGCCGACGATGGTCGGCTTGCGGCACAGGTCGCCGAAGGTGACCGCGCGCACGATGCTCTCGGGCTCGCAGACGACGTCGTCGTCCATGCACATCATGTAGGTCGACCGGTCGGCCTTGAGCGTCTCGAGCTGCGAGCGGGCGTAGCCGCCCGAGCCGCCCATGTTGCCCTGCTCGATCACGCGGAGCTTGCCGCGCAGGCTCTGCTCGGCGGCCGGGAAGTTCTCGTCGTCGGCGACCAGCTTGGTGCCCTGCTCGGCGACGATGACCTCGTCGAGGATCTCGTGCACGTCGGCGTCGCCACCGATCTGGGCGAGCAGCTTGGCGCAGAAGTCGGGGCGGTTCATCGTGGTGATGCCGATGGTGACGCTGCCCGGGGCGACCCGGTCGGCGGGCACGGCGGCCGACCACTCGGCCTCCTCCATCACCGCGCCGTCGGGGCCGGCGACCACGTCGAACCAGTACCAGCCACCGTCGCCGAACGGCGCCAGGGACAGCTCGAAGCTGAAGTCCTCGGCGCCCTCCCCCGCCACGATGGCGGAGTCCACCCGCTGCGCGCGCCCGTTGGGCATCGAGCGGTAGACGATGACCGAGGCGGCCTTGCCGGTGAGCCGGACGTCGAGGGTGACCTTCTCGACGACCGTCCACATCCGCCAGTAGCTCGCGGCGAAGCCGTTGAAGTAGGTGCCGAAGGAGACGCGCTCGTTCTCGGGCACCCGGTAGCTCCGCCGGCCCAGCACGGCGTGCGGGTCGGGCTCGGCCTGCGCGTTGGGCTCGGTCGGCGGCAGCTTGCCGCGCTGCGCCGGGGTCAGGCCGCTCTTGTCCACGTCGAGCTGCGGACGGTCGAGGTCGACGTACAGCGGCAGCACGTCGGTGTCCCGGTCGGCCGGGAGCACGACGCGCTGCAGGACCCGGCGGGCCGTGCCGGCGCCGGGGTTGGTCTCGGTGGTCTGGGTGGCGGTCACTCGTCCACGCCTCCGCTCTCGAGGGTTGCGCCCGACTCGAAGTGGGGCTTGAGCTTGTTGTCGAACATGGACAGGGCGGAGCCGATCGCCATGTGCATGTCGAGGTACTTGTAGGTGCCCAGCCGGCCGCCGAAGAGCACCATCGGCTCCTTCTTCGCGAGCTCGCGGTACTTCAGCAGCTTCTCGCGGTCCTCGGCGGTGTTGACCGGGTAGTACGGCTCGTCGTCGTCCTCCGCGAACCGGGAGTACTCGTGGACGATGACGGTCTTGCCCGAGATGTAGGTGCGCTCGGGGTGGAAGTGCTTGAACTCGTGGATCCGGGTCCAGGGCACGTCCTGGTCGTTGTAGTTCATGACCGCGCAGCCCTGGAAGTCGTCGACCTCCTTGACCTCGGCCTCGAGGTCCACGGTGCGCCAGGACAGCCGGCCCTCGGAGCTCCCGAAGTACTCGTCGACCGGACCGGTGTAGACGATCGGGACCTTGCCCTTGTAGTCGTCGGCGACGTCGAAGAAGTCCGTCTCGAGGCGGACCTCGATGTTGGGGTGGTCGGCCATCTTCGTCAGCCAGGCGGTGTAGCCGTCGACCGGGAGGCCTTCGTACTTGTCGTTGAACCAGCGGTTGTCGAAGTTGTAGCGGACCGGCAGGCGCGTGATGATGTCGGCGCTCAGCTTGGTCGGGTCGGTCTGCCACTGCTTGGCGGTGTAGCCCTTGATGAACGCCTCGTAGAGCGGGCGGCCGATCAGGGAGATCGCCTTCTCCTCGAAGTTCGACGCCTCCGCGGTGTCGAACTCGGAGGCCTGCTCGGCGATCAGGGCGCGCGCCTCGTCGGGGGTGTGCGACTTGCCGAAGAACGTGTTGATCAGCGCGAGGTTCATCGGCAGCGAGTAGACCTGCCCGTCGTACTGCCCGAACACCCGGTGCTGGTAGTTGGTGAAGCTGGTGAACCGGTTGACGTACTCCCACACCCGCTCGTTGGAGGTGTGGAACAGGTGCGCGCCGTAGACGTGCATCTCGATCCCGGTCTCGGGGTCGGCCTCGCTGTAGGCGTTGCCACCGAGGTGGTGGCGACGCTCGAGCACGAGCACCTTCAGCCCGAGCTCGTTGGCGCAGCGTTCGGCGATCGTCAGTCCGAAGAAGCCGGATCCGACGACTACGAGGTCTGGGTTCAACACATCTCCAAGTTCTCGGGCGCCCACGGTCACGGGGTCTGAGGGCACAGGGGAGTCTATCGGCCGGTCAGCGGCGGGCCGCGCCGCCGTCGGCGGGCGCTCCGTCACCCCGGTTGGCGATCAGGGCACGGTACGCCGTACGGCGCACCGCCTCGGGCACCAGCCGGTAGCCGCCGCGGACCAGCACGTTGCGGGCGAACTGGCCCCGGGTGGTGATGCCGAGGTCGCGGAACCGGCGCTGCAGGGCGATCTCGGACCGCAGCAGCCCGGTGCCGCCACGCCGGGCGTAGGCGCCGGCGCCGACCCGGTAGCGCACCAGCGGCTCGGCGAGGTTGGCCGGGCGGGCGCCGCTCTCGACCATCCGGGTGAAGAGCAGGTAGTCCTCCATCAGCGCCATGTCGGTGTAGCCGCCCGCCGCCTGGACCGCGGCCTTGCGGTAGACGACGGTCGGGTGGTTGAACGGGTCGCGGAAGCGGATCACGCGCCGGATCTCGGCCGGGTCGGTGGGCGGGGTGCGCCGGCCCACCACGTCGTCGGGCGACGTGCCGAACTCCAGCAGGCCGGAGCCGACGATGTCGGCGCCCGCCTCGACGACCGGCAGCTGCCGCTCGAAGCGGTGCGGCTCGCTCACGTCGTCGGCGTCCATCCGGGCGACGATGTCGTGGCGGCAGGCCTCCAGGCCGCGGTCCAGGGCCGGGCCGAGCCCCTGGTTGGCCTCCATCACCACGTGCCGCACGGGCACCGGGCTCGACTCCGACAGCTCGGCGATGACCGCGGAGAGCTCGGGCGGCACCGGCCCGTCCTGGACGAGCACCACCTCGGCGGGCCGCCGGGTCTGCGCCTGCACGGTGCTGTGGAACGCCTCGCGGAGGAAGTCCGGGTCGTCGCCGGCGTAGGTCGAGACGAGCAGGGAGAACGGCTGGCCGGGCGGCAGGGCGCGGCCGGCCTCGTCCATCACCCAGCCCGCGGGCTCGAGCACCTCGGCGTTCTGCCGCGGCGGGTGGCGCAGGCCCGCGACCAGTCCGGTGCGGAGCCCGGTGCGGAGCGTGGCGCGGTCCTCGGAGGCCCGGAACGTGCGGGCCCAGCGGCGGGCGGTCGCCGCGCCGTACATCGCCTTCTCGCCCGGGCGTCAGGGAGCGGCTGCGGGTGAACATCCAGACCTTGTTGCGGACCTCGAAGAAGAACCGCTCCCCCGGGTCGGCGTCCGTGGAGCCGAAGACCCGGGTCTTGTGCTCGACCACGCTCGCGGGGCAGTAGAGGCCGACGTTGCCGCGGATCAGGCGGGTGGAGTACTCGAAGTCGTCGTTCCACAGGAAGTAGTCGGCGACGGGGAGGCCGCGCTCGCGGACCACCTCGACGTCGCACATGACCGAGACGAACGAGGCGGACCGGATCGGCACGCAGCCGACCGCCTCGGCCGCGGCGCGCTCGGCGCGGGACGCGCCGGGCTTGGGCCGCGGGGTGTTCATCGGGTGGTCGCGCCCGTCGGTCCAGACCACCTTGCTGGCCAGCACCGCCGGCCGGCGCGGACCGCGGTAGCCGGACCGCGCCCGGACCAGCTCCTCGGCGGCGGTCGGCGTGGGCACGGTGTCGTCGTCGAGCAGCCAGACGAGCTCCGGGTCGTGGGTGAGCGCCCGCTCGACGCCGGCGGTGAAGCCACCCGCTCCCCCGGTGTTGGCGGTCAGCGTCACCACGTCGTGGTGCGACCAGCGCCCGGCCAGCACCTCGGCGGTGCCGTCGTCGCTGGCGTTGTCGACCACCACGACCCGGGTCAGGGGAAGGGTCTGCGCGTCGAGCGCGGCCAGCGACTCCTCGAGCAGGTCCCGCCGGTTCCACGTCACGACGACGGCGACGACCCGGGTGTTCACCCGGGCGACCCTACCCACCGCAGGACGTGCCGGCACCGTGACGTCGGCCTCAACGAGCCCACGCTCAGCAGGCCGACGACAGGTCGTTCGCCTTGTTCGCGGCGTACCCCTCGGAGTAGGAGCCGATCGAGCCGCCGACGGTCGACGAGCCCGCGCGCGAGAAGCCCTTCTGCTTCTTCGGTGCGGACGCCGACGCGGTCCTGGCGGTCTTGCCCTCGGACCGGTCGATGGCCTTCTGCACCATCCGGTGGATCTTCTCGATGTCGGGGTCGCCGGTGTTGATGGCCGGGGGGACGAAGGACACCGAGCTGACCGGCTGGGTCCGCGTCTTCATCGCGAGCTCCGCGAAGGTGCCGAGCTCGGACGCGGGGAGGTCGGTGGTGATGAGCTCCTCGCTCGCACTGGCGATCGCCTCGAACTTGGTGATCACCGTGCTCGGGGAGAGCTGCTGGAGCATGGCGTTCATCACGCACTTCTGCCGCGCCATCCGCGAGTAGTCGTCCGCGCTCTCGCGCGACCTGGCGAACCACAGCGTCTCGAAGCCGTTGAGCCGCTGCACGCCCGGCTCGATGTAGCCGGTCACCGGGCCGCCGACCCCGCCGATCGGGATGCGGTCGCGGACGTTGAGCTCGAGGCCGCCGACCGCCTGCACGAGGCTGCGGAAGCCCTGGAGGTTCACCATCGCGTAGTAGTTGATCTTCAGCCCGGTGATGCCCTCGACGCCCTCGGCCGTGGCGGCGACGCCGGGGTTGGCCTCGCCCTTGAACAGCGCCTTGTTGTCCTGCGCGAACGTCGCCAGGCTGTTCAGCTCGCACTCGAGGCCGCAGTTGTAGCCGTCGGGGAACTGCTCGGCCATCACCGAGCCCTCGGGGAACGGGAAGTTCGTCATGTTGCGCGGCAGGCCGAAGATGATGGCCTTGCCGGTCTCCTGGTCGATGCTCGCCACCGAGATGCTGTCCGGGCGCAGGCCCCAGCGGTCCTCGCCGGAGTCGCCACCGAGGAGCAGCACGTTGTAGCGGCCGTGCGTGGCGTCGGAGACGACGCCGTCGCCGAACATCGTGGCGATGAAGCCGCGCTGCACCGCGACCATGTGCGAGGCGAAGAGCAGCCCGCCGGCGACGGAGAAGCAGAGCACGCCGTTGAGGCCGACCATGGCCAGCCGCTGCTTCTGCATCAGCTCGAGCGGCTGGCCCAGGCGCCACGCGTCGACGAAGAGCAGCGCCCACCCGACGGCGAGCGCGCAGAGCAGCAGCCGGAGCACGCCGAGCGCGAAGGTGTTGACGGCCAGGAAGTAGATCAGCCCGTGCCAGACCAGGCCGAGCAGCACGACGAGCAGCGTGACGGCGAGCAGGGACAGCACGACGCGCAGAGCGAACCGGCCGACCCGCTTGTTGCCGGCCACGAGCTGGGCCGAGCCCGGCACCAGCAGGGTCATCAGCAGCAGGGTGAGGGCGCGGCGGAACCGCACCCGGGACGCGGCCTGGTCGCCGAAGCGGTCGTGCGCGCGCGGCGCAGCGGTCACCCGGGGGTGACGGGGACGCGGCTGGTTGGTGGTGTCCGACCCGGGGGAAGAGACGGGTGGCATGGGCGAGGCCTTTCGAGCGACTGTCGTCGACGGTCCAGTATCACCAGTCACACGAGTCACAGCGGTTCCGACGCGCCGACGGGCGGTCCGCCGTGGTCAGCGCGGGCGGGTCTCCCGCGCCCGGTCGATCTCGGCCCGGCGGGCCAGCCGGTGCGCGCGGCGGATCTCCGCCTCGTGCGTGCGCCGCACCTCGTCGGGCGTCCGGGCGTCCAGCGGCGGGATCTCCCGCGGGCGGCCGTCGGCGTCGATGGCCACGAAGACGAGGTACGCCGAGGCGACGTGGAGCGGCTCGCGGCCGGCCTCGTTCCACGGCTCGGACTCGACCCGCACGCCGACCTCCATCGACGTACGCCCGGCCCAGTTGACCTGCGCCACCGCGCGGAGGATGTCGCCCACGTGGACCGGCTCGAGGAAGGCCATCTCGTCCATGGCCGCGGTGACCGCCGGCCCCCCGCTGTGCCGCTGGGCCACCGCCCCGGCCGTCGAGTCGACCAGCCGCATCACCACACCGCCGTGCACGTTGCCGAGCAGGTTGACGTGGGTGCTGTCCGCGAGCAGCGAGAGCGAGGTCCGCGCGTGCGCCGGGGACAGCGGCCGCAGCGTCCCCGTCGACGGGGGCACGGGCCGGTCCGGACCGGGAGGCGGGGATGTCATGCCCGGCACGGTAGCGTTTTGTCCCATGGCTGAACCTCCGAAGGGCCCCCGGGGCACCACGCCCGGGCGCGGCGACGAGCCCGACTACCAGTGGCTCTACGGCTCCGACCGCACGGGTGCCGGGGCGCCGGCCGGCGGCGGAGGCGCCTCGGGCGCGGGTCACGACCCCGAGCCCACCCGGATGCTGCCCACGATGAACCGGCCGGGCTCACGCTCGTCCGGCGGCCCCTACGAGACGCCCGCCGCGCCTCACGGCGGAGGCTCCGGCGGTGGCAAGGGGCCGCGTCGTGGCACCGCCACCGCCCCGCCGCCCCGGCCGCCGTCGAAGCCGCGCCGCCGGTTCCGCTTCGGCTGGGTCAAGACGCTCGTGCTGGTCTGGCTGGTCTTCCTGGTCGCGGTGCCGCTGTGGGCCTGGTCGCAGGTCGACAAGGTCGGCACCGACCCGGGCGGCGACCGCCCCGCCGATCAGGACGGCACCACCTACCTCCTGGTCGGCAGCGACAGCCGTGAGGGCCTCAGCCGCAAGGAGCAGCTGGAGTTCGGCACCGGCAAGGGCGAGGGCCGGCGCACCGACACGATCATGCTGCTGCACACCGGGTCGGGCCCCAACCTGCTGATGTCGATCCCGCGCGACAGCCTGCTGGAGGTGCCGGGCTACGGCGTCACCAAGGTCAACGCCGCGTTCGCCTACGGCGGGCCCAAGCTGCTCGTGGAGACCCTCGAGCTCGCGACCGGGATCCGCATCGACGACTACGTCGAGATCGGCTTCGGCGGCTTCGTCAACGTGATCGACGCCGTCGGCGGCATCGAGATCTGCCCGAAGACCGCCATGAAGGACCCGCAGGCCAACCTCGACGTGGAGAAGGGCTGCCAGGAGGCCGACGGCACCACGGCCCTGGGCTACGCCCGCTCCCGCAAGACCTCGTCCCTCGGCGACATCGACCGGGCCCGCCACCAGCGCGAGGTGGTGAGCGCGGTGGGCCACGAGGCCGCCTCCCCGTGGTCGGTGATCAACCCGGTCCGCTACTTCCGGCTGGCCGACGCCGGCTCCGACTCGCTGCGGGTCGGCAAGGACACGTCGCTGCTCTCGACGATGCGGTTCGCCTGGGCGATGACCCGGGTCGACGGCGAGAGCGGTCTCACCTGCGGCGTACCGATCGCGGACCTCGCGGTGAACTGGGACCAGGAGCGCGCCGACCGGCTGTTCCGGCTGATCAGCGAGGACCGCACCGCGGACGTGCCGAAGAGCCTGTGCCGGCCGTCGGGGCTGGCGGGCTGACGACCGCCGGTCAGCGCGCGAGGGTGCGGTCGACGACCTTGGTCTCGGACCGGTTGCCTTCGTAGTCGCGGGCGAACGCCCGCACGACGAGGCGGCCGAAGCCGACGCCCTTGAGCGAGGCGGACCAGGCGCCGTTGGCGCTGGTGGGCACCCGCACCGCTGAGGCCATCTGGCGGGCCTCGGCGCGCCCGCGCGGGGCGAGCTGCCAGCCGCGGTCCTCGCCGAGGTAGGCGTACCAGCCGCGGGTGCGGCGCTGGACGGCCTTGACCCGGACGAACTCGACGCCGGCCAGGCCGACGTCGCGGGCGTAGCCCCGCAGCGAGTGCCACACCTTGAGCTGGTCGGACGCCGGCCGGTTGACCCGCAGCTCGGGGGCGAAGGTGTCGGTGACCACCACGGTGCCGAGCGGCTCGACCGCGGTGTTGCCGGCCTTGTCGGTGAGCCGGACCCGCAGCGAGTAGCGGCCGATGGCGGTGTAGGCGAACTCGATCGAGGTGCCGGTGCGCCACGGCTCGTAGCCGACACCGGTCCCCCAGTTGACCTCGCGGACGATGTCGTCCTTCGGGGTGTGGTCGTCGCGCAGCGAGTCCTGCACGACCTCGACCACCATCGGACCGGGGTCCTCGGTGCTGGTGGCCGACAGGATCACGAACGAGCCGGTCGGCGCGGTCGTGTCGCCCGCGGCGGACGCCCCGGAGAGCGCCCCGGGAACGGCGACGGGCGCGACGAGCAGCGCCGCGGTGGCGGACGCGGTGGTGAGTGCGCGGGCACACAGAGTCATGTCGAGACCCCCCTCTGGTCGCCAGGGTATCGGCAGCCCCACGGGCCCCACCGGCATCTCGGCACGCGTCGGTGTGTCCCGGCCGCGGGGTCAGGCCGCCTCGACCGCCGTCTCGACCGGCACGCGACCGGTGCGGCGCAGCGACCGACGCCCGGGCAGCCACCGGACGGCGCGGAAGGTGTCCGCGTCCGAGCCGTAGGCGAGCAGGGCGAGGAACACCCCGTAGACGGGCAGGTGCCCGACCAGCTCGGTCTGCCCGAAGAGCACGAGCGTCGCGTTGAACGGCACCGCGGCGACGAGGACGGCCACCTGCGGCAGCGCCCCCGACAGGACGAGCAGGCCGAACAGCAGCTCCACCGAGCCGGCCACGGCGACGAAGGTCTCGGGGCTGAGGTGGATGCCGACCCAGGCGAACACGTCGAGGGCCGGGAACTCCTCGAGCGTGTGCATCGCCATCACGGGGTTGGTCAGCTTCTCGCTGAAGGCGAGCGCCACCAGGGCGATGCCCACGCCGGCGCGCAGCACCAGCAGCGCCCACCGGGTCTGCTCCGGCGACGCCGCGACCGCGCCGTAGCGGTCGGAGCCGGGCGAGAGCACCAGCAGGAAGCCGGCCACGGCCGCGAGGTTCGCGCACTCGAGCAGCGCCATCGGACCGGTGGCCAGGGCGAGCACCGGGCCGAGCGCGAGCACCAGCGCCGCCGCCGGCCGCAGCCGGATCCCGGTCACGAGCCACACCCCCAGCGCCGCCTCGACGAGCAGCAGCGCGCCGCCGGTCGGGCCGTCGAGCTCGACGGCCGGGGTCAGGAACGCCCCCGTCGCGGCCAGCGCCAGCAGCGCGACGCCGAGGTGGATGCCCAGCAGGCGGGGCACCCACGGGACGAGACGTCCGACCGGAGCCAGGAACGGGAGCTCCGGACGGTCGAGCCGCAGGGCGACCAGCCGCCACACCACCGTCACCGCGACGACGAGCGCCGCCAGGGTCAGCGGGAGCCAGGAGAAGAAGAACCCCCAGTCGCCCCCGCTCGCCGAGGGGACGAACCACCGCTCGTGGAGGGGTACGTCGGGCAGGAACGTGGGTGCGGACAGCGCGGCGGTCATGCTTCTCCTCGGAGACGTTTCGGTCGAACTCCCCCAGAGTGCCGCGAACCACCCGATTCCCACCCGAGGCGGTGGTCACCAGGTGGCGGGACCTAGGTCCCTGGTCCGCCCGTGCCCCGATCGGCCGCTACATCTCCTCGTGGGTGTCGGGGTCGCCGCCGAAGAGCCGGCCGTCGGGGCGGCCGAGCGCGGTGATCGCGGCGACCTCGTCGTCGGTCAGCGCGAACCCGTCGACGTCGAGGTTCTGCCGCTGTCGCTCCGGCGTGGCCGACTTGGGGATCGGCAGCGACCCGAGCTGGACGTGCCAGCGCAGGATGACCTGCCCGGGGGTGACGCCGTGCCGTTCGGCGGCCTCCGCCACGGCGGGCTCGGCGAACGGGGCCTGCCGCTTGCCCATCGGGCTCCAGGCCTCGGTGCGGATCCCGCGCCGCTCGTTGACCGCACGCATCTCGACCTGCGGGAAGTAGGGGTGCAGCTCGATCTGGTTGACCGACGGGGTCACCCCGGTCTCCTCGACGACCCGGTCGAGGTGCGCCTCGGTGAAGTTGGAGACGCCGATGGAGCGCACCAGCCCCTGCGCGCGCAGGTCGACCAGGGCGCGCCAGGCCTCGGCGTACTTCCCCACGCTGGGGTTGGGCCAGTGGATGAGGTGGAGGTCGAGGTAGTCGAGCCCGAGACGCTCGAGCGAGGCGTGCGTGCTCGCGACGGCGTCGTCGTAGCCGTGGTGGCGGCCCGGGATCTTGCTGGCGACCCGGAGCTCCTCGCGCGGGACCCCCGCGCGGCGGATCGCCTCCCCGACCTCCTCCTCGTTGCCGTAGTTCACCGCGGTGTCGATCAGCCGGTAGCCGGCCTCGATCGCGCTGGTGACGGCGGCGATGCCGTCGTCGCCGCTGAGCGGGTAGGTCCCGAAGCCGATCGCCGGGAGCGTGGTGCCGTCGTTCAGGGTGTAGGTGTCGGGCATGGCCCCACGCTAGCCAGCCGGGGCCACGCCGGTCACGACGCGGCGGACCGCGCGCCGAACGGCACCGACGCGACGTACGCCGTCGGCGCGGGGTGCTTCCACAGCCCGCGCTGCTCGAGGATCGGCAGCACGCCCTCGCCGAACCAGTAGGCACCCTCGAGGTGGGGGTAGCCGGACAGGACGAACTCGTCGATGCCGAGCGCGTGGTACTCCTCGATCCGGTCGGCGACCTGCTCGTGGCTGCCGACCAGCGCGGTCCCGGCGCCACCGCGAACCAGCCCGACTCCGGCCCAGACGTTGGGGTGGATCTCCAGGTCCTCGCGGCTGCCCTTGTTGAGGTCGAGCATCCGGCGCTGGCCCACGGACTCGCTGCGCGACAGCCCGGCCTGCACTGAGGCGATCGTCTCGTCGTCGATCCCGGCCAGCAGGCGGTCGGCCTCGGCCCACGCCTCCTCGGCGGTGTCGCTGGTGATCGTGTGCATCCGGATGCCGAACCGGACCTCGCGCCCCTCGGCGTCCGCCAGTCGGCGGATCCAGGCGATCTTCTCGGCGACGGCAGCGGGTGGCTCGCCCCAGGTGAGGTAGACGTCGGCGTGATTCGCAGCGATGGTGCCGGCCGCGGGCGATGACCCCCCGAAGTAGATCCCGGCAGGGGGTCGGGAAGCTGCTGCAGCCGGGCGCCCTCGACCGGACGTGCTCGCCCGAGAAGTCGACGAACTCGCCACGCCACAGCCTTCGGACGACCTCCAGGAACTCGTCGCAGCGGGCGTAGCGGGCCTCCTTGTCCAGGAAGTCGCCGTAGGCGCGCTGCTCGTGGCTCTCGCCACCTGTCACGACGTTGAGCAGCAGCCGCCCTCCGGACAAGTTCTGGAAGGTCGCCGCCATCTGTGCGGCAAGGGTCGCCGAGGTGAGCCCGGGCCGGAAGGCGACCAGGAACTTCAACCGTTCGGAGACGGGCGCCAGCATCGCGGTGGCCAGCCACGCGTCCTCACACCAGGCTCCGGTCGGGGTCAGCGCCGCCTCGAAACCCAGCTGTTCGGCGCTGCGCGCGACCTGCCCGAGGTAGGGGATGGATGCGGGCCGCCCAGCGGAACCGGCGTTGACGCCGTGTCCGCCGCTGACGACCTGCCTGCCGTCACCACCGTTGGTGGGCAGGAACCAATGGAACTTCAACGTCATGGTTCTCCTCGCGGTTCTTTCTGTCTTATGTCGACTAGATTGCTGTACTTAGGATGGAAGTTCAACTCGCACCACTGTCGGATCCTCCGACCCAACCACAGGCATCACCTCTCACCCCGGAAAGGACCAACGTGCGCATCGAGCAGCTCGAGTACCTCGCCGCCGTGACCCAGCACGGCTCTCTGCGTCGCGCCAGCGAGCAGCTGCACCTCTCGCAGCCGGCACTCAGCGAGGCCCTGCGGAACCTCGAACGCGAGCTCGAGGTGACCTTGCTCGACCGACGCCGCACCGGCGCCCGCATCAGCCGACAGGGGCGCGACCTGCTCCCCGTCATGGTCGAGGTTCTCGAGGCCGTCCAGCGACTGCGGACCACCGCTGGGAACCAGGCGCTGTCCACCCGGGCAGTCCGGGTCGGCACCGTCAACGCGGGCACCTCCCCCGTGCTGGTCCCCGCGGTCCGCGACGTCCACGCCGCCTACCCGAGCACGACCGTGGAGGTCCTCAACGCCCAGCAGTCCGAGATCCACCAGGGCCTGGAGGAGGGCGGCCTCGATCTCGGGCTGGTCAACATGCTCCCCGGCGACGACGTGCCCCCGGGCCTGTCGGCGACCGAGCTGACCCGAGGGCGACCGGTGGTCTGCTGCCGCACCGACCACCCACTCGCGAAGCGGGACCACGTCTCCCCCGACCAGCTGCGCGACGAGCCGTTCGTCGCGATGCGGGCGGGCTACCTCATGCACCGATTCACGCACCGCCTCTTCGGCGGACGGCTACCCGCGGTCTCGTTCACCACCGACGGCGCCGAGATGGGCAAGCTGATGGTCGCCCAGGGGCTGGGCGTCACGGTGCTCCCGGACTACAGCATCGACGGCGACCCCCTCGTCGAGAGCGGGATCATCACGCACCGGCCACTGACTGACGACGGGACGGTGGTGACCCTGCTCGCGCTCAGCCGTTCGGGCGACCAGTCGCCGCCCGCCGTGCGGAAGCTGCGCTCGGCCCTGGTGCGCCACGCCGGCACCTATCGGACCAGCCACCACGACCCGGCCTCCTGACGTCGAAGGTAGTTTATATAGTTACTTGATTATATTTATCGATGAAAGGAACCATCCATGCCTCTCGGGTCATCTGACGCACCGCCCTCACCACAGCGTGTCGCCCTGGCCTCGGCAGTCGGCGCCACCATCGAGTGGTACGACTTCTTCCTCTACGGCACCGCGGCCGGCCTCGTGTTCGACAAGCTGTTCTTCAACGGGCTGAGCGGACCAGCGGCACAGTTCGCCGCGTTCGGCACCTTCGCCGTCGGCTTCCTGGCCCGACCCGTCGGAGGGGTCGTCTTCGGCCACTTCGGGGACCGGATCGGCCGCAAGAAGATGCTCGTCCTGACACTGCTGATCATGGGTGTCGGCACCGCGGCGATCGGCCTGCTGCCGTCATACGACGCGATCGGCGTCTGGGCTCCGATCCTCCTGGTGACGCTGCGGGTCCTGCAGGGCATCGGTATCGGCGGAGAGTACGGCGGTGCGGTACTTCTGGCGGTCGAGTACGCCCCGGCGCAACGGCGTGGGTTCTTCGGCAGCTTCGCCCACATCGGCGTACCCGGAGGACTCCTCCTGGCCAGCGGCGCCTTCTCCCTCGCCAGCCTCCTGCCCGACGAGGCGTTCCTGGCCTGGGGATGGCGCGCCTGCTTCCTGGTCAGCGTGCTGCTGCTCGCGATCGGCGCCTACATCCGGCTTTCCGTCATGGAGACCCCGGCCTTCGCACGGGTCCAGCAGCGCAAGGAGGTCTCGCGGATGCCGATCCGCGACCTGCTCACCCACCAGCCGAGGCGGCTCGTCCTCGGCATGGGCACCCGGTTCGTCGAGGGCTTCACCTTCAACTTCTTCTCCGTCTACCTGCTCGCCTACGTGGTCAGCAACATGGGGCTGCCCAAGTCGATGGCGCTCCACGGCATCCTTGTCGGCGCTGCGCTGGGGGTCGTCCTGGTGCCGCTCACCGGCGCACTGTCGGACCGCGTGGGACGCAAGCCGGTCTACCGGGTCGGCACCTGGCTCGCCCTGCTCTTCGCCTTCCCTGCTGCAGCGCTGGTGCAGTCAGGCAGCCACGGGGCGATCTTCCTGGTGTTCGTAACGGGGCTAGGCCTCCTGTACGGCACGGTCTACGGACCACTCGCCGCCTTCTGGTCCGAGCTGTTCGACACGCGCTACCGCTACACGGCCCTCAGCACGCTCTACCAGGTCTCCGGGGTCGTGGCCTCCGGGCTCACCCCGCTCATCGCCGCCTGGCTGGTGGCCAGCGGGGGTGGCTCGCTGTGGTGGGTGGCCGGCTACAACGTCCTGGTAGCGACGACCAGTCTCATCTGCGCGCACTTCCTGCCCGAGACACGCGGGCGGAGCCTCGACGAGGTCACCCCGCCGAGGTCCCGTGACGCGGTGCTCGCCGGCGCCTGACGACCGCCCTCCCCTGACGACTGACAGAATTTGAATTCTGTCAGTCGTCAGGGCATGCTGGTGCCATGACCACCACCGCTGCCCCGACCCGTCGCCTCGGCGACTCCGGTCCCACCGTCTCCGCCCTCGGCCTCGGCCTGATGGGCATGTCCGACCTCTACGGCCCCGCCGACGACGCCGAGAGCGTCGCGACCGTCCGCGCCGCGCTCGACGCGGGCATCACGCTGCTCGACACCGGTGACTTCTACGGCGTCGGCCACAACGAGCTGCTGCTGCGCGACGCCCTGCGCGGCCGGGCCCGCGAGAACGCCGTCATCAGCGTCAAGTACGGCGTGCTCCGGGGGCCCGACGGCTCGTGGAACGGCGTCGACACCCGGCCGGCGGCGACCAAGAACTTCCTCGCCCACACCCTGCAGCGCCTCGGCACCGACCATGTCGACATCTACCGGCCGGCCCGGCTCGACCCCGCCGTCCCGATCGAGGAGACCGTGGGCACGCTCGCCGAGCTCGTGCAGGCAGGCTACGTCCGGCACATCGGGCTCTCCGAGGTCGGCGCCGACACCCTGCGCCGTGCGCACGCGGTGCATCCCATCGCGGACCTGCAGATCGAGTACTCCCTGGTCTCGCGCGGCATCGAGGACGAGATCCTGCCGGTCGCCCGCGAGCTCGGGATCGGCATCACGGCGTACGGCGTGCTCTCGCGCGGGCTGCTCTCCGGGCACTGGAGCGCCGACCGCCAGGTGCGCGACTTCCGGGCCCACCTCCCCCGGTTCACCGGCGACAACCTCGACGCGAACCTGCGGCTCGTGGAGTCGCTCCGCGCCGTGGCCGACGAGCGGGACGCCACCGTCGCGCAGGTCGCGATCGCCTGGGTCGCCTCGCGGGGCGACGCCGTCGTGCCGCTGGTCGGGGCCCGGAGCCGGGAGCGGCTCACCGAGTCCCTCGGCGCCCTGGAGCTCGAGCTCACCGCCGACGACCTGGCCGTGATCGAGGCGGCCGTGCCCACCGACGCCGTCGCCGGAACCCGCTACGACGCGGCGCAGATGTCGTTCCTCGACAGCGAGAAGTAGCCTTCGCCCGTGACCGAGCCACTCAGCCGGGAGCTGATCCTGACCACCGCGGAGACGGTGCTGCGCCAGTACGGCCCCGCCAAGACGACGGTGCTCGACGTGGCCCGCGCCCTCGACGTGAGCCACGGGTCGGTCTACCGGCACTTCGCCAGCAAGGCCGCGCTGCGCGACGCGGTCACCGAGCGCTGGCTCGACCGCATCTCCGCGCCGCTGGAGAGGCTCGTCGAGACGCCGGGCCCGGCCGAGCAGCGGCTGCGCGCCTGGGTCACCCTGCTGGCCGGGACCAAGCAGGCCATCGCCCGCGACGAGCCCGAGCTCTTCGCCACCTTCCGCCGGCTCACCGACGAGTCCCGCGAGGTGGTGGGCGCCCACGTCGACCACCTCGCCGGGCAGATCTCCCGGATCGTCGCCGAGGGCGTGGCCGCCGGAGAGCTCGCCGCGGCGGACCCGGAGGTCACCGGGCGCGCGGTCCTCCAGGCCACCGCGCTCTTCCATCACCCGGCCCATGCGGAGGAGTGGGCGGACCCGCAGATCGGGCGGCAGCTCGAGGCGGTCCTCGACGTCGTCGTCGACGGTCTCCGTCCCCGGACCTGACGCCGAGCATGACGGACGCCCCCGACCCGCGCGGGTCGGGGGCGTCCGTGCGCGGTCAGCCCGCGAGGCGTCCGAAGGCGCTGCGGTGGAAGACCAGCGGCAGCGAGGTGTCGGCGTGCTCGACGGCGTGCAGCCGGAGCAGCACCACGGTGTGGTCGCCGGCCTCGACCTCGCGGTAGATCGAGCAGTCGAAGCGGGCGAGCCCGTCGTCGAGGGTGACGGCGCCGTCGTCGCTGGTGCTGATCGACAGCCCGTCGAAGCGGGTCTCGACCGGTCCGGCCAGCTGCCGGCACACCTCGTTGTGGTGGTCGGCCAGGACGGTGAGCCCGAGCCGCTCCGACGTACGCAGGGCCGGCCAGGTCTTGGAGGTGTTGGCGACCGAGAAGGACACCAGCGCGGGCTCGAGGCTGACGGAGGTGAACGAGCTGGCAGCCAGGCCGGTCAGCCGGCCGTCCACCTCGGCGGCGACGGCCACCACCCCGGTGGGGAAGACCCCGAAGGCCTGTCGGAGGCGGCTGGGGTCGAGGTCCTGGTTGGTGGTGAGGGGGGTGACGGTCATGCGGGGACTCCTGTCGGTGCGGTGAGCAGGGCCGAGACGACCGGGCGCACGGAGGTGAGCCACTCGGCGTACGCCGCCGGGTCGTCGTAGTCGCTGTCGCGGACGTAGTGGCCGCGCAGCGTCGTGCCGCCGATCTCGGCGAGCACGGGGCGCAGGGTGAGCTCGGGGGCGAGCGCGTGGGCCGGGCCGGCGCCGAGCATGAGCGGCACCGCGAGGCCGGAGAGGCCGGTGCCGCCGGCGAAGCGGTCGAGGAAGAGCTTGAGCAGGCCGGTGTAGGTCGCCTTGTAGGTCGGCGAGGCCACGACCACGAGGTCGGAGCGCCCCACCTCCTCGACCAGCGCGGCGACGGCCGGGTCCTGCCAGTCGAGCAGGGCGGCACCGAGGTCGGCGAGGTCGACGACCAGGTCGGCCTCGGCACCCGACAGCTCACGAGCGACGTGGAGTGCCGCGGAGAGCGTGCGCGAGCCGGGCTTGGGGTTGCCGACGACGACGGCGGTACGGGGGTCCATGCGAGCTCCTCGACATCTCCGTGCGGATTCATGCTTATGTCGACTAGATTGCTCCACTTAAGCCGGACATGCAAGGCGAAACGGCGCAGCAGGCGTCGATTCCGGTGAGGGGGTGACAGGCAGCGCCTCTCATCGGGTGCACGACGTCACTGCCCCTTGGCGTCCGCGACGAGGGCCCGCCTCATCCTCCGCGGGTGAGCGACCGGACGCTCCGGAGAGGGAGACTCGAGGCGCGGGCGCCGACGAGAGACGGGTGAGGACGATGGCGTTGGGCGAGCGGAGAGACGGGCACGTGCACTACCAGATGCGCCAGCGGCTGTTCTCGATCGGCGACGACTTCTGGATCGAGAACGAGAGCGGTGAGCGGGTCTACAAGGTGGACGGCAAGATGCTCCGCCTGCGCGACACGCTCGTCCTCGAGGACATCCACGGGCACGAGCTCGCGAAGATCCAGGAGCGGATGCTGAGGCTCAAGGACGCGATGGAGATCGAGGACGCGCAGGGCCAGCGGCTGGCCATGGTCAAGAAGGCCCTGATCAGCCCGCTCCGGGACCGCTGGCACGTCGAGGTCGAGGGCGGCCCGGACCTGCACGTCAAGGGCAACATCTTCGACCACGAGTACACCTTCACCGACGGCCACCACACGGTGGCGAGCGTGTCGAAGAAGTGGTTCCGGGTGGCGGACACCTACGGCGTGGAGATGGAGTCCGACCAGGACCCCGTGCTGGTGCTGGCCGCGACCGTCGCGCTCGACATGATGGCCCAGGAGGGCCGCTGACTCACAGGGGCACGCTCGCCGAGGCCAGCGCGTCACAGCGCTCCGCGTCACGATCCTGACCGGCGGCACGGAACAGCCCGCCCGCTCGTGCGACCAGCGCGTCGGCGTCGCCGGGGCGACCCTCCGCGCGCGCCAGGTGGGAGCGGGCCTCCAGCACGGCGGCCTGCCAGGCGCTGCCCTCCCACCGGGCCGCCGACTCCTCGGCGACGGCGAGGTGGCGCCGGGCGGCGTCGAGGTCGCCGACGTCCGCGCAGGCGATGGCGGCGGGCACCGCCAGCATCACGTCGCAGAACGGGCAGTGGTCCGCCTCACCCATCGTGGCCTCGGCCCGGTCGACCACGGCGCGTGCCTCGTCCGGGTCGGCCGCCGCCGCGATCATCGTCCCGTAGACGCGCTGGAGCAGGTGCATCCCGATCACCGACCACCGGGCCAGCGGCAGCGCCTGCTGGAGCAGCCGACCTGCCTCGACGCGGTCGCCGCGCGCGAGCCGGACCTCGGCCAGCCGCTGCAGGCTGTGCGCCTCCCCCGCCGCGGCGTCGACGTCGCGGTGCAGGTCCACCGCCTCGGCCAGCTCCCGCTCCGCCCGGTCCAGGTCGCCCGAGAGGAAGGCGGCCTCGCCGATCAACGCGGTCGCGAACGCGACGCCGCGCAGGGCACCGGCGTCGCGGGCCTGGCGGCGCAGGTCCTCGGTCTCCGCGATCACCTCGTCGTACGGCACCGGCCCGTAGAGCAGGAACTCCGCGACGCACAGGTGGGCGTCGAACACCGCGGTGACCAGCCGTTGCTTGCCCTGCGTGCGACGGAGCTCCATCCGGAACCGCTCGAACCACTCCCCGCGCTGGTGGGCGATCAGGCCCTGGAGCGAGACCAGGTCCATGAGGTACCACGGGTCGTCCGGCGCGTGCAGCAGCCGGCGGGCCTCGCCGGCGGCCTTCCAGGCGGTGTCGACGTCGCCGGTGAAGTAGGCCAGGTTGCCCCGCGCGAGCAGGATCAGCCCGTCGGCGACGTCCCCCTCCAGCGACAGGTCCGCCAGCGCGGCGCGTGCGGTGTCGAAGTCCCCGGCGAGGCTTGCGGCGCGGGCCAGCCGGGCCCGGACCAGCCGGTGCTCGGTGCCCTCGGTCACCGCGACGGCCTCCTGGTAGGCCGCCACCGCGCTCGGGTCGCCGAGGGCCAGCAGCAGGTCGCCGCGCCGGGCCAGCAGCCGGGGCAGGTCGTCGGGCCCGGCGTGCTCGCGGACTCCCTCGACCAGGGCGAGCCCGTCGCGGTAGGCGCCGAGCGCACCGGCCGTCTCGACCGCCCGCAGCACGAAGGGCACGGCCCGCCGGGGCAGCCCGGCGGCGAGGAACAGGTGGGCCACCCGGCCCGGCGGACCCGGCAGGCCGGCGAGCGCCTCCGCGACCTCCCGCCGGGCGGTGGTGAGCGTGCGCGGTGACATCTGGTCGACCAGTGCCTCCCGGACCAGGGCGTGGCGGAACCGGTAGCCGGCGTCGGCGGGCTCGACCACGAGGGCGTCCAGCGCTGTGTCGAGGTGCCGGTAGGCGGTGTCCTCGTCGGTGCCGGCGACCGCCAGCAGCTCGTCGGTGGTGAACGCCGCCCCCAGGAGCGCCACCCGCTCGAAGGTCCGCAGCACCGGCGCCGGCAGCGACGGGAGGACCACCGAGGCCCCGGCCTCCGGGCGACGCGCCATCTCCAGGGCGAGGAAGGGGACTCCGCCGCTGACCGCCGCGATGTGCTCGGCCGTCGCGGCCGGCAGGTCGGGGAAGCGCTCCGCGAGCAGGCGGTGGGTCGCCTCCGGCGACAGCGGGTCGAGGTCGAGCCGGGCACCGGTGCCGCGTTCCAGGAGGCTCTGGGCCATCTGCCGGTGCGGCTCGGTGACGAGCGGCCGGTGCGCCAGCAGGATCAGCACCGGCTCCGAGACGGCGCACCGCGAGAGGTAGTGCAGCAGCCGCAGCGACGCCTCGTCGGCCTCGTGCACGTCGTCCACCACGAGCAGCAGGCCGTGCCCGGTGGCGGCGAGACGGATCAGCTCGGCGGCCGCGACGAAGAGTCGCTGGTGCCCGGACTCCCGCGCGCCCCAGACGTGCGCCGTGATCGGCGTCGTCTCCCCCGACCAGGTCATGTCGCGCCCCGACAGGGCGCGGTCGATCTCCAGGCGGTAGACGTCGTCGAGCCCGTCGAGCAGCGCCGGGTGCTGGCGGCACAGGTCGCTCAGCGCCTCGAGGACGGGCGCGTAGGGCCAGGGCCCCTCGACCGCGGACGCCGTACCCCGTCCGACCCGCCAGCCCCTGCGCCGGGCGAGCGCGTCGGCCAGGTCGAGCACGGCGGTCTTGCCCACGCCGGCCGGCCCCTCGACCATGAGGGTCCCGCCGTGGCCGGCCTCGGCCTCGTCGAGGCGCCGCCGCAGCTCGTCCCCCACGTCGCGACGGCCGAAGAGCCGGCGCCCCTGCCCTGCGGGCGCCGGTCCCGGGCCGGCGGCGCGCGCCTCGGGGGCCTGCTGCTCCAGCCGGGCGCGCAGCGCCTGCGCCTCGGCGCCGGGAGCCGTGCCGAGCTCCCGACGGAGCGCCTGGTCCAGGCGCTCCAGCTGCCGGAGCGCCGCCCGCACGTCCCCCGCGGCGTCGCTGGCGCGGACCAGGGCGAGGTGGGCGGCCTCGTCGGTCGGTTCCTCGCGCACCACCTCCTCCCACCGCTCGGCGAGACGGAGCAGCGCGAGCCGCAGGTCCCGCAGGGTGTCGCGGTCCTGCTCCGTCCAGGCCTCGTAGATGTCCTCGGGGAGCAGCGGGCCGGCGTACATCTCCAGGGCCGCGCCGGCTCCGGTCACGTCCCGGTCGGCCAGCGCGCGCTCGCCGAGGCGGCGGAACTCCTCGGCGTCCACGCGGATGCTGCCGTCGCCGGCGAGCGAGACCGTCTCGTGGCGCAGCACGAGTGAGCCGGCGGCCGGCCCGAGGGCGCGGCGGGCGTAGTGCGCGGCCTTGTGCAGCCGGGGCGCGGCCGCCTCCAGGGTGCAGCCCGGGCCACAGCGCGTCGATCACCTGCTCGCGGTGCAGCCGGTGGCCGGGGGCCAGCGCCAGCAGCTTGACCAGGGACGCGGCGTGCCGTCGTGTCCACGCGTCGGCGGGCACCGGCACGCCCGCCACGACGACGTCGAACCCCCCGAGCAGCCTGATCTCCAGGGTCACCACAGCCGACCTTTCGCGAGAACCTCACGCTAACGAGGCACGCACCGCGTTGTCAGCCGGGAACTTCGGGTCGAAAACCGGCCCAAGGGGACCTTCCGCCAGGGACTGGAGGTGGTCGACCTCGTCGCTCATGGCCGAGCTGACCCGGCGCAGCAGCGTCTGGACCCGCCCGGTGTCCCAGTCGTAGGCGGCGACGTCCTCGGTCACCGCGAACAGCGCCGTCGAGAGCCTGTCGCGGACAGCCTGGTAACGCGCCAGCGCCGCCGCCTCGCTCGCGGCACCGCGGCTCGTGTCGAGCAGTGCCGTGGCGAGCAGCTCGGCGTCGCGCATCGCGTCGGTCATGCCGTGGGTGGTGATCGGGTCCTTGAAGTAGCCGGCGTCCCCGACCAGCGCCCAGCCCGGCCCCCACGACCGGCGGACGTAGCCCGGCAGGCCCGCCCAGCCGTGGATCCGACCGCCGTCGTCGGCGCCGGCCACCCGGTCCACGAGGGCGGGTCCGGCCCGGCCGAGCAGCGCGGCGAAAGCGGCCTCGGTGCCGTCGCGGCGCAGGGCGCGCATCCGGTCCGGCGTGGTCGACACGAAGACACAGGTCTCCCCGTCGTTCGTCGGGATCAGTCCCGCCGCGGCGCCGTCGCCGTACGCCCACTCGTAGCCGTCGGAGACCAACGCCGGGCAGGTAGCGGTAGAGCACGGCCGAGGCGGTGCGCCCCTGCCGTACGACGGGGGCACCCGCCTGACGGGCGACGAGCGAGCGGATGCCGTCGGCTCCCACCGTCATGGGGGCGGACAGGACCAGGTCGGCGCCCCGGCGGGTCGTCGCGCGGACGCCCGACACCCGGCCGGTGGCGTCGCGGAGCAGGCCGAGCACGGTCGTGCCGTGGAACGTCTCGACGCCGGCGTCGGCCGCCGCGTCCACGAGGAGTCGGTCGAGCAGGTGCCGGCGGGGTGCGTAGAGCGCCGTGACTCCCGGGGTGGGACGGATCGAGACCCGCACGGTGCGGTCCGCCGGCGTAGTGGAAGCTCGTCGCGCGGATCGGCGGCGTGCCCGCCGCCACCACCCGGTCGAGCAGGCCCCAGCGGGACAGCTGCAGGACCCCGGCCCGCATCAGGCCGTGGGTCGACAGGGTGTCGCTGCCGTGGGCCGACCGGTCGACCAGCGCCACCCGGGCGCCGGCACGGGCCAGCAGCAGGGCGGTCGACGCCCCGGCGACCCGGCCGCCCACGACGACGACGTCGTAGCCGGTCATGACGCGGCCTCCTCGGGAAGCTCCGCCGGGGTGCGGAGACCACGCAGGTGGTGCGTGACGGCGGCCGCGTCGTGGCGGGCGCCGTCGATGAAGCCGGAGTCGCGGCGGTGCTGGAACCGCTGGCCGACCACGTAGACGCCCGGTGCGGGGGTGACTCCCCGACGCTGCCGGATGCTGCCGTCGGGCGCCGTGATCGGCAGCCGCAGCCAGGGGTGGTGCGGTCGGTAGCCGGCGGCGAGCAGCACGGTGCCGATCCGCTCGGCGCGCAGGTCCACGCGTCCGGGCGCGTCGGGGACGGGGACCGGCCGGGGACGGGTGCCGGGCCAGACCTCGCGGGTCAGCCCGGACCGGTCGACGTACCCGTCGACGGCGTCGAGGAAGCGGTGCATGGTCGCGTCGGCGGCGGCGACGTTGTCGGCGAGGTCCGGCCGGAACCGCGCGCTGCTGCCGTCGATCCCGTCGAGCCGGCCCACCAGCCGCACGCCCCGATGCTGCAGCACGGCCAGGTCGAGGTCACGACCGTGGCCGGCCCCGTTGCGGCCGACGAGCTGCAACGACGGTTCGCGACGTGCCGTGGCCGGGTCGGGCATCTGCTCGATGGTCCGGGCCAGCCTGCCGGTGACGTCCAGCCACCAGAAGACGTCCATGCCGCGGTAGCGGCGGGGCATCCGGGTGTGCCGGCCCACGGCGAGGGTCACCTCGCGCCCGGCCCGGGCGAGCTCGTCGGCGATCTGCACGCCGGACGACGAGGCGCCCACGACGAGGACACCGCCGGGCGCCAGCCGCCCGGGACTGCGGTAGCGGTCGGCGGTGACCACCTCGACCGGCCCGCCGGCGCCCAGGCCGGCCGGCACCCGGGGTACGCCGTGCGCACCGGTGGCGATGACGACGTGCCGGGTGCGCCAGGTGCCCCGGTCGGTGACGACCCGGTAGCGCAGGCCGTGCCTCGCCGGGGCCTCGCTGACCTCCTGCACCGTCGTACCACCCCGGACCGGGGCGTCGAAGGACCGTGCGTAGCCCTCGAGGTGGCGGACGAACCGGGCGGCGCTCATGTAGCCGTCCACGGTCCGGGCCGCCGTAGAACCAGCCGGGCAGCCGGGTCATCCAGTTCGGGGTCAGCAGGTGCAGCGAGTCCCAGCGCTCGGTGCGCCAGCGCTCGCCGATCCGGCCACGGTCGAGGACCACGTGGTCGTGGCCGGCGCCGGCGAGCAGGCGGCTGACGGCCAGGCCGGCGTGGCCGGCGCCGATGACCACGGTGTCGATCGCTTCGACGGTGTTGGCGGTGCTCACGGTGGTGGTCCTCTCTCGGGAGTCTCTGCGGAAGCGGCCGGCCGGCACGGGTGGGGGGCCGGCCGCTCCCACGGGCAGGTGGACGGGGCGGTCAGCCCACGACCACGTCGACGACCACGGGTGTCGGGTTGGTCAGGGCGTCGTACACGGCCGAGCGCCGGCGGGACTGCTCGACGATGCCGCGCAGGGTCGCCTCGTCGGCGTCGCCCTCGATGTGGAAGGTGACCCTGATCTGCTCGTAGCCGTTGCGCACCGAGCCGTCGGACAGGCCGAGGATGCCGAGCAGGTCGATGTCGCCCTCGACGCTCGAGGAGACGTGGGTCAGGGTCACTCCGCGCGCGGCGGCGATGTTGGCGATGCCGGCGGTGAGGCAGGCGGCGATGGCGTGGAGCAGGTACTCCACCGGCGTCGGGCCGTGGTCCTGGCCGACCAGCACGGCCGGGTGGTCGGAGTCGACCACCGTCTCGTGCCGGTGCTCCATCTCCTGCATCGCGCCGTGGAAGCCGGAGTAGCGGGAGCGGCTGTGGGTGCCGTCCTGCCACTCGTTGGTGGCCCGGAACTGGAACTTCGCGATCTCGTTCTGGCCCTTGACCGCGTCGAGGGTGGCGAACAGGGTCGCGGTGTCCACGCCGTTGGTGCGCGGGCTCTCGGTGGTGACGCTCATCTGGATCCTCCTGTGTCGGACGCCGGGGGTCGGCGTTCCATGCCGAGGAGGTTGCGCGAGCGGCCTTCCCGCGACCTTCCCCGACCGTTCCGACGGCGCACGACGGGAGGAAGGAGCCGGGAAGGTACGCCGTCCAGCGTCGGGTGCATCAGCCACACCGACCTGGAGGTCACCATGTACAACCACCTCTCCCACGACGCCGCCCGCGTCCGCGAGGACGAGATCCGTCGCACCTGGAACCGGCCGGACCGCGTGCTCGCGCTCGAGCTGCAGCCCGGCCGCCGGTCGCGCAGGCTGCGCCGGCGGGCCCGGTGAGCGAGGGGGTGCGCGGCGGCGCCGCGGCCGACACACTGGCCGTGATGACCTCGACACCACCGCTGCTCCGACCCGGCACGCTGCTGGGCGTCTGGGCGCACCCCGACGACGAGGCCTACCTGTCCGCGGGGCTGATGGCGCAGACCCGGCAGGCGGGGCACCGGGTCGTGGTCGCGACCGCGACCCGGGGGAGCTCGGCACCGACGACCCGGAGCGGTGGCCGCCCGACCGGCTCGGTCCGCTCCGTGAGGTCGAGCTGCGCGACAGCCTCGCGGCGGTCGACGTGCACGAGCACCACTGGCTCGGCCATCGTGACGGGGAGCTGCCCCGGGTGCCCACGGACGAGGCGGTGGCCCAGGTCGAGGCGCTCCTCGACGAGGTGCGGCCCGCGGTCGTGGTCACCTTCGGTCCCGACGGCATGACCGGGCACGACGACCACCGCACCGTCTCGGACTGGGTGACCCGGGCCTGGCAGCGGACCGGTCGCCGGTCGGAGCTGTGGTACGCCACGCTCACCCCCGAGTTCCACGCCACCTGGGGCGAGCTCAACCAACGCCTCGGGGTCTGGTACGACGGGGCGGTGCCGCCCGAGACGCCCCGGGACCGGCTGGCCGCCGAGGTCGTGTGCGCCGGCGAGCTGCTGGACCGCAAGCACCGCGCCCTGCGCGCGCACGCCTCCCAGACCCGCCCGCTCGAGGAGCTCCTCGGCACCGAGGACTTCCGCAGCTGGTTCGCCGTCGAGGCCTTCGTCGCCGCTGCGTCGGTGGTCGAGGCGCCGGGTCGCTCCGGCTGACCTCCGGCCGAGGTCAGAGCTCGGACTGCACCCCGGCCAGCAGCTGGCGGGCCATCACGATCCGCTGCACCTGGTTGGTGCCCTCGTAGATCTGGGTGATCTTGGCGTCGCGCATCATCCGCTCGACGGGGTAGTCACGGGTGAAGCCGTAGCCGCCGAGCACCTGCACGGCGTCGACCGTGACCTGCATGGCGGTGTCCGAGGCGA
This sequence comes from uncultured Actinomycetota bacterium, assembly GCA_963698315.1. Lineage (GTDB taxonomy): Bacteria > Actinomycetota > Actinomycetes > Propionibacteriales > Nocardioidaceae > Nocardioides_B. The sequence continues at coordinate 753,283 of CAVOQH010000005.1, read as the reverse complement.
AGCACTTCGCGGCCGCGCCGAAGAAGGTGAGGTCGTCGTCGCCGCGCTCGGAGCGGCCGGCCGCGGCGTACGTCAGCTGGCGGGCGGCCTCGACCTTCATGCCCATGTCGGCGAGCATGAACTGCAGGCCCTGGAAGTCGGCGATCGGCTTGCCGAACTGCTGGCGCTCCTTGGCGTAGGCGAGCGCGTAGTCCAGCGCTCCCTGCGCGATGCCGACGGCCTGCGCGGCGATGGTGACGCGGGTGTGGTCGAGGACCTTCATCGCGGTCGCGAAGCCGGTGCCCTCGGCGCCGATCATCCGGTCGGCCGGGACGCGCACCTTGTCGAAGTAGACCTCGCGCGTCGGCGAGCCCTTGATCCCGAGCTTCTTCTCCGGCGCCCCGAACGAGACGCCCTCGTCGGACTTCTCCACCACGAACGCCGAGATGCCGGCGCCCTTCTTGGCGTCGGGGTCGGTGACGGCGAAGACGGTGTAGAACTCCGAGACGCCGGCGTTGGTGATCCAGCGCTTCACGCCGTCGATCACCCAGTGGTCCCCGTCGCGGACCGCCCGGGTCTTCATGGCGGCGGCGTCGGAGCCGGCCTCGGGCTCGGAGAGGCAGTAGGAGAACATCCCGTCGTTGGCGGCGAGCCGGGAGAGGTACTTCTTCTTGAGCTCCTCGGAGCCGGCCAGCACGACCGGCATCGAGCCGAGCTTGTTGACCGCCGGGATCAGGGACGACGACGCGCAGGCCCGGGCGACCTCCTCGATGACGATGCAGGTGGCGAGCGCGTCGGCCCCCGCGCCGCCGAACTCCTCCGCGACGTGCGGCGCCGCGAAGTCCGCGGCAGCCAGTGCGTCGTACGCCGCCTGGGGGAACTCCCCCGCCTCGTCGACGGCCGCCGCCGCGGGCGCGACCTTGGCGTCGCACACGGCCCGGACGGCCTCGCGGATCGCCTGGTGCTCCTCGGACAGGGCGTACATCGGGTACTCGCTCATGCGACGAATCCTACTCGCGAGTAGCCGACCTGGTCCCGTGGAGTAGGTCACTCCGCGAGACGCGGAGCCCCGCCCCGGTCACGCCGCTCGGAAACCGTGCGGCCGGACCGGGCACGGACCGTAGGGTCGAGTCGCGGGCCGGCGTCGCCGGACCGCGCGAGGAGAGCGACCATGCCCACCAGTCACTGGCTCACGAGGCACGGCCTCGCGCTCGGGCTGGCCGTCGTCGGGACGATCGTCGTGATCGACGTCGTCCTGCCCGAGGTGTCGCTCAGCGCCTCCTACGCGGTCGGTGCCGTCGTCGCGGGGGCGATGACGACCGTCCGGCAGCACCGCGATCGTGGCCGTCCTCGCGCTGGCGCTGTCCGCAGTGTCCTTCGCCTGGAACGACAACTTCGCCACCGCGGACTGGATCATCCGGATCGCCATCACCGTCGGCCTCGGCGCCGTCGCGATCGCGTCCGCGCAGATCCGGACGACGCGGGAGCAACAGCTGCGCCACATGACCGTCGTCGCGGAGACCGCCCAGCGCGCCGTGCTGCGCGCGATGCCCACCACCGTCGGCTCGATGGGCTTCGCCGCGCGCTACGTCTCCGCCACCGAGGAGGCCCTCGTCGGCGGCGACCTCTACGAGGTGGTCGCGAGTCCCCACGGCATCCGGGTCATCGTGGGCGACGTGCGCGGCAAGGGGCTGGACGCGGTGCAGATGGCCGCCACCGTGCTCGGTGTCTTCCGCACGGCGGCCTTCACCCAGTCCTCGCTCGCCGGACATCGCCCGCGACCTCGACGGCGCCGTGAAGGCGTACGGCGGGGACGAGGACTTCGTGACCGCCCTGCTGGCCGAGTTCCACGAGGACCACACCGTGACGCTGGTCAACTGCGGCCACCACGCGCCGCTGCTGGTGACCCAGACCGACGACGGCCACGTCCTGGAGACGGGCGAGCCGGAGCCGCCGCTCGGGCTCGGTCCCCGCCCCCACTCCGTCACCTCGCGGTGGCCGGAGGGTTCCCGGATGCTGATCTACACCGACGGTCTCGTCGAGACCCGCGACCGCCGCGGGGTGTTCTTCCCGCTCGGTGACTACGCCGCGGGGCTGCGCCAGGGAACCCTGGAGGAGGCCCTCGACAAGCTGATCGAACGCCTGGTCGCCTACGCCGGACACCGGGTCCACGACGACATGGCCCTCGTCCTCACCGAGCACAAGGCCACCTGAGGCCACGCGACCTTCGGTGGTTGAGGAGCGAACGAAGTGAGCGTCTCGAAACCTCCGAAACCCCTTGCCGTACAACGAGATTCCGGCCGCAGAAAGTGTCGGTGGTCGCCTCTAGGTTCTTCGTATGGCGACAGCGGCGGAGGACCTCGACGGGCAGGGGCTCGCCGACGCCCTGGTCGCGAACCACGCCGCCCTGCTGGCCGCCGAGTGCCAGGAGCTGGTGCTCGCCGCACAGTGGGCGGACCTGCACCCGGCCGAGTCGCTGGAGCCCCGCCCGGTCCTGGCCGGGATGGAGCGGCCACGCGGTTCGGTGGGTTCGGCACCCCGGAGGCGGGTGAGTTCTGCGCCGCCGAGCTGGCGGTCCTGACCGGCCGGTCGGTGGGTGCGGCGGCGACGTTGATCGCGGACGCGCTCGACCTGCGGCACCGGCTGCCGCTGCTGTGGGCGGCACTCTCGGCCGGGAGTGTGCGGGCGTGGCAGGCGCGGCACGTCGCGAAGCGCACCCGCGCCACCGGGCTCACGCCTCGCGCAGGCACGCGAGGTGGACCGCACGACGACGCCCTACCTGGCGACGCTGCCGTGGGGCCGGTTCGTCGACCTGCTCGAAGCCCGCATCATCTCCGCCGACCCGGCCGCCGCCGAGGCACGGCGTGAGGCGGCCGAGCTGGACCGGTTCGTGGTCACCGGCCAGTCCACCGAGCACGGCCTGAAGACCCTGATCGCGAGGGCCACCGCCGGTGAGGTGATCTACCTCGTCGCCATGGTCGACCGGCTCGCGCAGATCCTCGAGCTCGAAGGCGACGTCAGCCCGGTCGGCGTCCGCCGGTCCAAGGCGCTCGGGATCCTCGCCCACCCGGCCCGCGCTCTCGCCCTGCTCCGCAAGTACGAGACCCCCTCGGTGGTCGAGGAGCGAGCCTGCGAGCCAGTTCGGTGGTTGAGGAGCGAGCCTGCGAGCGTCTCGAAACCACCGCACCCGACAGTGTCCCGCTCCCACCGGCGACCCTCTACGTGCACGTCTCCCGCGAGTCGATGCAGACCGGCGAGGGTGTCGCCCGGATGGAGGGCGTCGGCCCGATCACCCTCGGCCAGGCCACCGAGTTCCTCCGCCACTCCCACGTGACCGTCAAGCCGGTGATCGACCTCGAGGCCGACGTACCGGTCGACGCCTACGAAGTGCCCGACCGGCTGCGCGAGCTGCTCCACCTCCGCACCCCCGCCAGCGCCTTCCCGTGGTCACCGTCCACGTCACGTCGGATGGACGTCGACCACACGGTGCCGTGGTCTCGACAAGCTCGACCACCCGGGACCGCTCGACCACCCGAGAGCCGCAGACCCGGATCGGGAACCTCGGCAAGCTCACCCGCTTCGAGCACCGCACCAAGACCCACGGACCCGGCTGGCGACACCGACAACCCGAGCCAGGCGTCCACGTCTGGCGAACACCGCACGGCTACCGGTTCCGCGTCGACGCCACCGGCACCCACCACCTCGGCGGGGTCCCGACAGCCTCGGACGCCGCTGGAGCGCGCCTTCGCCGCGGTGCTCGAACGCCGCGCGGGCTAGGGTCGGGGCATGACCGATCGCACCCGTCGGCCCTGGCTGCAGGCCGACGACATCCGCTTCATGCTCGAGGACTGCGACACCTGGGCGGTGGTCGGCCTCAGCGGCAACCCGGCCCGCACCGCCTACCGCATCGCCGAGTTCCTCCAGGACCACGGCAAGCGGATCGTGCCGGTCCACCCCGACGCTCCGACCGTGCTCGGCGAGCAGGGCTACGCGACGCTGGCCGACATCCCGTTCCCCGTCGACGTGGTGGACGTGTTCCGCCGCTCCGAGGCGGCCGGCGACGTGGCCGACCAGGCCGTCGCGATCGGCGCGCGGGCGGTGTGGTTCCAGCTCGGCGTGCTCGACCCGGCCGCCCACGAGCGCACCGTCGCCGCGGGCGTGCGCATGGTGATGGACACCTGCCCGGCCATCGAGTGGCCCCGTCTCGTCACCGGGTCGGTGGCGTGATGAGCGAGCGCTTCGACTATCCCGAGACCCGCCGCGACGACACCGCCGAGACGGTGCACGGCCAGCGCATCGAGGACCCCTACCGCTGGCTCGAGGACCCCGACTCCGAGGAGACCCGGGCCTGGGTGAAGGCGCAGAACGAGATCTCCCGTGCCCACCTCGACGGCCTGGCCTCGCGGCCGTGGTTCCACGAGCAGCTCACCGCACTGACCACCCGTCCCCGCGCCGGCACCCCGGCCAAGGTCGGCGGCCGCTACGTCGTCTCCCGCAACGACGGCACGCTCGAGCAGGACCAGCTGTACGTCGCCGACACCCTCGACGGCCTGCGCGGCGGCGGCGCGGTGCTGCTCGACCCCAACACGTTCTCCCCCGACGGCACCTCGTCGCTCTACGCCTACAGCGCGAGCAAGGACGACGCCCTGCTCGCCTACCTGGTGAGCGACGGCGGCAGCGACTGGACGTCGGTGCGGCTGCTCGACCTGGCCACCGGCGAGCCGACCGGCGAGACCCTCACCAACGTGAAGTTCTCGACCGCGACCTGGCTGCCGGACCGCTCCTTCCTCTACCTGCACTACGACGTCGAGGGCACCCGCACCGGCACCGACGCCGAGGCGCTGCCCGGAGGCAAGCTCAAGCTGCACCGGGTCGGCACCGCCCAGGACGACGACGAGCTGGTGCTGGAGTTCCCCGACAACCCGCGCATCGGTGCGACTCCCGAGCTGTCCCACGACGGACGGTGGGTGGTCGTCCACATCCACGAGGGCACCTCGGAGAAGAACCGCGTCTGGGTCTACCCCGTCGAGGTCCGCGACGGCCGGGCCACCCTCGGTGAGCCGCTCAAGGTCGTCGACGAGGTCTACGCCGCGTTCGAGTTCGTCCGCACCGACGGCGACCACGTCTACCTGCGCACCGACCACGAGGCCCCGCTGGGCAAGGTGGTCCGGGTCGACCTGGCGGCCTTCCCCGACCGGGGCCTCGTGGTCCAGGACGTCGTGCCCGAGACCGGAAGCGCGCTGTCGCACGCCCAGGGCGCGGGCGACGAGATCCTCACCATCCACCTCGTCGACGCGCAGCCGACGGTGACCCGCCACGCCCTCGACGGCCGCGAGATCGGCACGGTCGCCGTGTCCGGCGGCCAGGTCGTCGGTCTCTACGCCGAGGCGGGCGAGCCCGAGGTGTTCCTCGGCCTGTCGTCGGTGACCTCGCCGCTCACGGCGTACCACCTCGACCTCGACGCCGACGTGCTCACCGCGCTGACCGGCCTCGAGCCGGGGTCGTCCACCTGGACGGCGCCGCCGGTCGTGACCGAGCGCCGCCGGGCACCGAGCCTCGACGGCACGGAGATCCCCTACTTCCTCGTCCGTCGTGAGGACGTGCCGGTCGACGGGCCGCGGCCGACCCTGCTCTACGGCTACGGCGGCTTCAACATCCCGATCCTGGCCGACTTCCGCACGGTCTTCGCCGGCTGGCTCGCCGCCGGCGGCGTGCTGGCGATCGCCAACCTGCGCGGCGGCAGCGAGTACGGCGCCGACTGGCACGACGCCGGTCGGCTGAAGGAGAAGCAGAACGTCTTCGACGACTTCGCGGGCATCGCCGACCACCTGGTCGCCGAGGGCGTCACCACCCACGGGCAGCTCGCCCTCCACGGCGGCAGCAACGGCGGCCTGCTGGTCGGCGCCACGATCACCCAGCGGCCCGACATCTGCGCGGCCGCGCTGCCGGCCGTGGGCGTGATGGACATGCTGCGCTTCCACCTCTTCACCATCGGCGCCGCCTGGATCTCCGACTACGGCTCCCCCGAGGACCCCGAGGAGTGGGCGGTGCTGCGGGCCTACTCCCCGCTGCACAACATCGAGGACGGCACCGCCTACCCCGCCACCCTGGTGCTCACCGGCGACCACGACGACCGGGTCGTGCCGGCGCACAGCTTCAAGTTCACCGCCGCGCTCCAGCGCGCGCAGGCGGGCGACGCGCCCGTGCTGGCCCGCATCGAGACGTCGACCGGCCACGGCCTCGGCAAGCCGGCGTCGGTCATCGCGGCCGAGGGCGCCGACCTGCTGGCCTTCGCCGCCGAGCACACCGGGCTGACGCCCGAGGGTTGAGGGAGCCTGTCGAGGTCACCGACGGTGGTCTCGACAGGCTCGACCAACCGGTCGGCTCAGAAGCCGAGCTTGTGGCCGGACTCGCCGCGGACGACCTTGCCCTTCTCGCGGGCGGACGCGGCGAGCTCGTCCTGGAAGGCGACCATCCGGGTGCGCAGGTCGGCGTCGGAGGCGGCCAGGATGCGCACGGCCAGCAGCCCGGCGTTGCGGGCGTTGCCGATCGCCACGGTGGCCACCGGCACCCCGGCGGGCATCTGCACGATCGAGAGCAGTGAGTCCATGCCGTCGAGGTACTTCAGCGGCACCGGCACCCCGACCACCGGCAGCGGCGTCACCGACGCCAGCATCCCGGGCAGGTGCGCCGCTCCCCCGGCCCCGGCGATGATCACCGACAGGCCGCGGTCGGCCGCGCCCTGGCCGTAGGCCAGCATCTCCTCGGCCATCCGGTGGGCGGAGACCACGTCGGCCTCGTAGGGCACGCCGAACTCCTCGAGCGCCTCGGCGGCGTCCTTCATCACCGGCCAGTCGGAGTCGGAACCCATCACGATCCCGACCTTGGGGGTCGCGTCAGCCATCGATCACTCGCTTTCGTCGCCGAGGTCGCCGCGGAACCAGGCCGCCGCATGGAGGGCGCGCTCGCGGACCTCGTCGAGGTCGTCGCCGTACGCCGTGACGTGGCCGACCTTGCGGCCCGGCTTCACGTCCTTGCCGTAGAGGTGCACCTTGAGCCGGGGGTCGCGCGCCAGCACGTGGGGGTAGCCGGCGTAGAGGTCGCCGGAGAGCCGGGTGTCGTCCCCGCCGAGGATGTTGACCATCACCGTCCAGGGAGCGCGCGCCTCGGGCGAGCCGAGCGGCAGGTCGAGCACCGCCCGGAGGTGGTTCTCGAACTGGCCGGTGACGGCGCCGTCCATGCTCCAGTGGCCGGTGTTGTGCGGGCGCATCGCGAGCTCGTTGACCAGCACCCGGCCGTCGCTGGTCTCGAACAGCTCGACCGCGAGGATGCCGGTGACGTCGAGCTCGGCGGCGACCTTCATCGCGACCTGCTGGGCCTCGACGGCGAGGCCGGCGGCGAGGTCGGGCGCGGGGGCGACGACCTCCCAGCAGATGCCGTCGCGCTGCACCGACTCGACCACGGGGTAGGCCGCGACCTGGCCCGACGGCGAGCGGGCGACGAGGGCGGACAGCTCGCGCCGGAAGTCGACCTTCTCCTCGGCCAGGATCCGCACGCCCGCGGCCGCGGCGGCCTCGAAGGCGGCCTCGGACTCGGCGGCCGAGCCGACCACCCAGACGCCCTTGCCGTCGTAGCCGCCGCGGGTGGTCTTGAGCACCACCGGGAAGCCACCGACGCCGGCGGCGAACGCCTCGACGTCGTCGGGGCCGTCGACGACCGCGTGTCGCGGGCAGGGCACGTCGAGCGCGGTGAGCCGCTCGCGCATCACCGCCTTGTCCTGGGCGTGCACGAGCGCCTCGGGTCCGGGCCGGCAGGCGTGCCCGTCGGCGGTGAGCGTGTGCAGGTGCTCGGTGGGCACGTGCTCGTGGTCGAAGGTGACGACCGCGCAGCCGTCGGTGATCTTGCGGAGGGTCTCGAGGTCGCGGTAGTCGCCGACCAGGGCGTCGGGCACCACCTGGGCGGCGGAGACGCCTGCGTCCTCGGCGAGCAGCCGGAGCGGGACGCCGAGCGCGACGGCGGCCTGCGCCATCATCCGGGCGAGCTGGCCGCCCCCGATGACGGCGACGGTGGGGGTGCTGGTCACGGGGCCGACCCTATCGAGCCTCCCCCGGGTGGTGAGCGCCGTGGGTCAGGAGGCGGACTTGGCCGTGTGCTCGGCGTACATCGGCGGGCTGACCTCGAACCGGAGGCCGCGGCCGCGGATCGTGGTGATGAGCGTGGGACGGCGGGTGTCGTCACCGAGCTTGCGGCGCACCCAGCCGAGGTGCACGTCGATGGTCTTGGCCGACGTCCAGAACGTCGTGTGCCAGACCTCGCGCATGAGCTCCTCGCGGGTGACCACGTCGCCGGCGCGCGCGATCAGGTAGCTGACCAGGTCGAACTCCTTGTTCGACATGCGGATCTCCACGCCGTCGCGCCAGACGCGACGGGTCGCGAGGTCGACGTCAACCCCCTGCACACTCATCATGTCGGCAACAGTAAAGGGACAAATCGGACACTGGTCGGGGTTGCCGAAGGTTGGCCCGAAATGACTACCGGCCGGTCTAGTCATTCCCGCTGAGCGGGTCATCAGTGGGCACGGAACGGGCCAGCCGATGGTCAGGTACGGCGGACCGCGACCGGCTCGACGACCCCGAAACCGCGAAGCGGCCGGGCCGGCAGCGCGCGCCACTCGAACTGGTCGGACGGCAGCAGCCGGGCCGTCTGGGCGTCGGTGATCACCCGGTTGCGGCGGGCCACACCGGTCAGCCGCGCCGCCATGTTCACCGGCGGGCCGAACACGTCGCCGAGCCGCATCACCACCGCGCCGGTGGCGATCCCGATCTTCACGTCGGGCAGCCGGGCGTCGTTGCCGATCACGTCGATGATCGACAGCGCGATGTCCATCCCGCGCACGGGGTCCTCGGACACGAACAGCACCGAGTCGCCGAGCGTCTTGATCACCCGGCCGTGCTGGGCGGCCACCACGTCGGCGCAGCGGGACTCGAAGATCTCGACCATGTCGCCGATCCGGTCCTCGTCCATCTCGTTGGACAGCGCGGTGAACTGCACCAGGTCGGCGAACCCGACGGTGACCTCGACGGTGTGCAGGTCCTCGTCGTTGGCGCCGAGCGCCTCGACCCGGGCCACTGCGGCCGCGAGGTGGCGGCGCCACGCGTAGATCAGCAGCTTCTCGAAGGGCATCCCGACCTGCTCGGCGAGCCGCAGCGCGCTGCCGATGCGGCTGCCGGTGGCCTCGTCGCCGGCCTCGAGCTGCTCGACCCGGCTGGTCAGGGTGGCCACCTGCCAGTCGGCGAGACGGGCCATCGTCTGGCCGACCGCGCGGGTCAGCCGGACGGCGGTGTCGAAGTCGATCGCGCCCTGCTCCACCGAGCCGGTGATGATGCTCAGCGCGGAGAGGTCGGCGTCGGTGAAGGCGGCGTAGTCGCCCGCGTCGGGGAAGCCGAGCGCTCGCCACAGCCGGCGCGCGTCGTCGAGGGGCACACCGGCGGCCGCGGCGACGTCCTCGCTGGTCAGCTGCGGTGCGTCGCCGAGCAGCGCGGTCTCGAGCTGCTCGCTGGTGTAGTGCTCAGGTTCCGTCATCAGCCCGTTCGTGACCGGGGCTCGAGATCCGGTGCAGCTCCTCGGACACCTGCATCTGCACCCGCTCGACGTGCGGGATGTCGTGCAGCAGCACGGTGCCGGCCTCGCTCGCGTCGGACACCACGAGGGTGCCGCAGCCGAACACCCGGTCGACGACGCCGATCTCGAAGTCGACCCCGCTGATCCGGTTGAGCGGGATGGTGCGGCCCTGCTTGGCGACGAACCCCGACCGCTTGATGAAGCGGCGGTTGGTGAACGTGTAGGACGTGGTGAGCCAGGCGACGAACGGCTTGACCACCCACCACAGGGCGGCCAGCCCGGCCAGGCCCCAGATCACCACCCAGACCAGCGGCTGGGCGCTGCCCGCGTCGATCAGCGTGCCGACGAAGCCGGCGACGCCCGCGAGCAGGATCAGCAGCAGGGCGGGGACCAGGAGCGCCTTCACGTGGGTGCGCGTCGTGACGACGATGTGCTCGCCCTCGTTGAGGAGCCGGCGCGGAAAGGACACGCGCAGATCATGTCACGCGCGAGGTGACGCAGGGCGCACGTGGACCACGTCGCCGGCCCCGAGCGCGACGACGCCGCCGGCACCGCGGACCCGCAGCCGGCCGTCGTCGTCGACACCGACCGCGTCGCCGGTCACGCTGCCACCGTCGGGGAGCTGCACCCGGACGGCGCGGCCGACCGTGTCGCAGAGCGCGGAGTACGCCGCGAGCAGCCCCGCCCGCGCGTCGCCGCCGGCCGCCCGCCACCGGTCGTAGTGGTCGGCCAGCGCCGTGACGACGGCCGCCAGCAGGGCGGTGCGGTCGACCGGCGACCCGGCCACGAGCTGCAGCGAGGTGGCGGTGTCGACGGGCAGCTCCTCGGCGGTCTGGGCGACGTTGAGGCCCACCCCGACGACGGCCCCGGCGCCGTGCGGTCCCTCGACCCGCTCCACGAGGATCCCGGCGACCTTGCGCCGGCCCGGGCCGGTCGAGGCGTCGGGCCCGGCGAGGACGTCGTTGGGCCACTTCAGGGCCACGTCGACGCCGGCGACCCGGCGTACGCCCTCGGCCACCGCGACCCCGGTCAGCAGCGGCAGCCACGGCCAGCGGGCGACCGGCACCTCGTCGGGGGTGAGCAGCAGGGAGAAGGTCAGCGCGGCGCCGGCGGGCGTCACCCAGGTGCGGTCGAGCCGGCCGCGGCCGGCGGTCTGGTGGTCGGCGACCACGAGCAGGCCCTCGGCCGCGCCCTCGCGCACCCGCCCGGCCAGCACCGCGTTGGTCGACGGGGACTCGGCGAGCACCTCGGGCCGCCAGCGGGTGCCGGCGAGGGCGGCGGCGACCTCCGCCGGGTCGAGTGGTGGGCGGCCGGACAGGGGTGGAGTCACAGGCACTAGTGTCGGCGCCACGGACACAGGAGGCGAGTCACCCCGTGAGTGAAGCAGTCGCGAGCACGCCCGGCGAGGGCACCGAGGTCCCGTCGGACATCGACATCCACACCAGCGCCGGCAAGGCCCAGGACCTGACCCGTCGGCTCGACGAGGCCGTCCACGCGGGCTCCGAGCGGGCGATCGAGAAGCAGCACGCCAAGGGCAAGAAGACCGCCCGCGAGCGCATCGAGGAGCTGCTCGACGAGGGCTCGTTCGTCGAGCTCGACGAGCTGGCCCGGCACCGGTCGACGGCCTTCGGCATGGAGAAGAACCGCCCCTACGGCGACGGCGTGGTCACCGGCTACGGCACCGTCGACGGCCGCCAGGTGTGCGTGTTCGCCCAGGACTTCACCGTCTTCGGCGGCTCGCTGGGCCAGGTCTTCGGCGAGAAGATCGTCAAGGTCATGGACCTCGCGATGAAGACCGGCTGCCCGATCATCGGCATCAACGACTCCGGCGGCGCGCGCATCCAGGAGGGCGTCGTCTCGCTCGGCCTCTACGGCGAGATCTTCCGCCGCAACGTGCACGCCTCGGGCGTCATCCCGCAGATCTCCCTGATCATGGGCCCGTGCGCGGGCGGCGCGGTCTACTCCCCCGCCGTCACCGACTTCACCGTGATGGTCGACCAGACCTCGCACATGTTCATCACCGGCCCCGACGTGATCAAGACCGTCACCGGCGAGGACGTGTCGATGGAGGACCTCGGTGGTGCGCGGTCGCACAACACCAAGTCCGGCAACGCCCACTACATGGGCAGCGACGAGTCCGACGCGATCGAGTACGTCAAGGCGCTGCTGTCCTACCTCCCGCAGAACAACCTCGACGAGCCGCCGTCGTACGACGAGGCGGCGGATCTCGAGCCCACCGACACCGACCGGGCGCTCGACAGCCTGATCCCCGACTCGCCCAACCAGCCCTACGACATGCACACCGTGATCGAGTCGGTCCTCGACGACGAGGAGTTCCTCGAGGTGCAGGCGATGTTCGCCCCCAACATGGTGGTCGGCTTCGGCCGGGTCGAGGGCCGGCCCGTCGGCGTGGTGGCCAACCAGCCGATGCAGTTCGCCGGCACCCTCGACATCGACGCCTCCGAGAAGGCCGCGCGCTTCGTGCGCACCTGCGACGCCTTCAACATCCCGGTGCTCACCTTCGTCGACGTCCCGGGCTTCCTGCCCGGCACCGACCAGGAGTGGAACGGCATCATCCGGCGCGGCGCCAAGCTGATCTACGCCTACGCCGAGGCCACCGTCCCGCTGGTCACGATCATCACCCGCAAGGCCTACGGCGGCGCCTACGACGTGATGGGCTCCAAGCACCTCGGCGCCGACATCAACGTCGCCTGGCCGACCGCGCAGATCGCCGTGATGGGCGCGCAGGGCGCGGTCAACATCCTCTACCGCTCCGAGCTCGCCGACGCCGACGACGCGGAAGCCAAGCGCGCCGAGCTGGTCACCGAGTACGAGGACACCCTGGCCAACCCCTACCTCGCGGCCGAGCGCGGCTACATCGACGCGGTGATCCACCCGCACGAGACGCGCGGCGAGATCGTCCGCTCGCTGCGGCTGCTCCGGACCAAGCGCGAGACGCTGCCGCCCAAGAAGCACGGGAACATCCCGCTGTGACCGGGCCAGCGAGCGACGAGGCGCGCCCGGTGCTGTTCTCGGTCAAGGGCGACGCGAGCCCCGAGGAGGTCGCGGCGCTGGTCGCCGTCCTCCAGGGCATCGCGGCGTCCGCGGCCCCGCCCGCGCCGCGGCCCCGGTCCACCTGGGCCGCGCCTCAGCGGCGGGTGCGCACGCCCCACGCCTGGGGCCCGGGCGCCTGGCGGGCCAGCGCGCTGCCCCGCTGACGGTCGGCCTCGAGGGCGCGCCACAGCTGCGTGCCGGCGACGACGAGCAGCTGCACCATCAGCACGTTGCGCACCGCGAGCGCCACGACGGGCACCCACACCGGCCCGCCGACGCCGGTGGTGACGGCGCCGTACGTCGTCGGGAACACCACCTGGGTCAGTGCCGCGGCGAGCAGCAGGGACGCCGTCCAGCGGCGCAGCGGGCCGGAGTCGGCGACGACCAGGCCGGCGGCGGCCAGGGGCAGCAGCCACAGCAGGTACTGCGGGCTGAGCACCTTGCCGGTCACGACGAACCCGGTCACGGCGGCCAGGCCCCACCACACGACCGTCCGGGGCCGGACGGCGTCGCGGACCTGCCACAGCCGCCGGCCGGCCAGCGCGAGCCCGGCGACGTACAGCACGGCGGCCAGGGTCGTCACGGCGAGCAGCACGTCGACCCCGGGGCCGGTGACCTCGAAGGCCTTGCTCGGCGCGTAGGCCACGTTCCAGCGCCCGGGCACCAGCCACCAGGCGAGCATCGCGGGTGTCGCGGCCACCGACTCGACCTGCAGGCCGCGCTCGGCCTGGTAGGTCAGCGGCGACCAGAGCCGGTCCCAGCCGGCCAGCACCACGGTGAGGGCGGCCAGCAGGCCGCCGGTCACGGCCACCGCCACGGCCACGTCCCGCCGGGGACGGGCGACGGCCAGCAGCGGAGGCAGCAGCACGGCCGGCCACAGCTTCACCGCGGTCGCCGCCGCGACGAGCGTCCCGGCGACCCGTGGCCGGGTGGCGGCGTACAGCACGGCGGCGCCGGCCAGCACGCCCGGCAGCAGGTCGAAGCGCGCGTAGGCCGTGGTGCCGAGCAGCGGCACGGCCGCCACCCAGACCAGGGCCGGCAGCCACCCGCGGGAGGCGCGGGCCAGCGCGACGGTCCAGGCGAGGTCGGTGGCGGCGGCCGCGGCGAGCAGCAGGACGGCGTACGGCAGCCCGCTCACCAGGGCGAGCAGCCAGGGTGCCGCGACGACCGCGACGGCGGGCAGCGGGTACTCCACGAGGGTGCGGCCGAGGCCCACGTCGTCGACCACGGCGAGGCTGGCCTCGAAGTAGGTCACGTCGCCGCCGACCCAGGACTGCGGCCCGAGGAGCAGCCAGACCAGGGCCGCCCGGCTCACCAGCCAGGCCGCCGCCAGCACCACGCCGCGTCCGCGAATCACGTGTCCCTCCTCAGGCGTCGCCTCTAGGGTGCTCCTGTGACCCCAGCCGACACCTCATCCTCCCCGTCCCGCCCGGTCGACGCGATCGCCGACGCCTACGTCGAGGCCTACTGCGCGCTCGACCCGGTGGCCGCCACCTACCTCGGCGTGCCCGGTCACGAGGACCGGCTCACCGACTACTCCCCCGCCGGGTTCGCCGCCCGCGAGGCGCTCACCCGCCAGGCCCTCGCCGACGCCACGGCCGCGACGCCGAGCGACGAGCGGGAGCAGGTCGCCCAGGAGGCGTTCCTCGAGCGGCTCGGCCTCGAGGTCGAGCGCTACGACGCCAAGGTGCCCCAGGCGCAGCTGTCGGTCATCGAGAGCGGGCTGCACGACATCCGGTCGGTGCTCGACCTGATGGACACCTCCGACGACGCCGCCTGGGAGAGCATCGACGCCCGGCTGGCCGCCTTCGCCGAGACCCTGGACGGCTACCGCACCACCCTGGTCGAGTGCGCCGACGCCGGTCACGTGGCCGCGCGCCGGCAGATCGCCGAGGTGGCCGACCAGATCCGGTCCTGGACCGGCCAGCAGGGCACCTCCGGCGACTTCTTCCTCGGCTTCGTGGCGGGCTCCGGCCGCGAGGGCGAGCTGCGGGAGCGGCTCGACCGGCACGCCCGCGAGGCCAGCGCCGCCACCGCGGCGTTCGGCCGGTTCCTCGACGAGGAGCTCGCGCCGCGCGGCCGCGAGGTCGAGGCCTGCGGCGAGCAGCTCTACTCGCTGGGCTCGCGCTACTTCCTCGGCACCACGATCGACCTGCACGAGACCTACGCCTGGGGCTGGCAGGAGCTCGCCCGCATCGAGGAGGACATGGCCCGGGTCGCCGACAAGATCGTGCCGGGCGGCTCGATCGACGCCGCCGTCGCCGCCCTCGACGCCGACCCGGAGCGGTGCATCACGGGCAAGGAGGAGTTCGCCGCCTGGATGCAGGAGCTCGCCGACCGCACCGTCGCGGAGATGGCCGACGTGCACTTCGACATCCCCGAGCCGGTCCGCCGGATCGAGTGCCGGATCGCGCCGACCGCGGACGGCGGGATCTACTACACCGGCCCGTCGGAGGACTTCACCCGTCCGGGCCGGATGTGGTGGGCGGTGCCCGACAGCCAGACCGAGTTCTCCACCTGGCGCGAGGTCACGACGGTCTACCACGAGGGCGTCCCGGGCCATCACCTCCAGGTCGGCCAGACGGCGTACCGTCGCGAGCTGCTCAACCGCTGGCAGCGGCTGATGTGCTGGGTCTCCGGCCACGGCGAGGGCTGGGCGCTCTACGCCGAGCGGCTCATGGACGACCTCGGCTACCTCGACGACCCCGCCGACAAGCTCGGCATGCTCGACGCCCAGAGCTTCCGCGCCGCGCGCGTGGTCATCGACATCGGCATGCACCTCCAGCTCGAGATCCCGGCGGACAACCCGTTCGGCTTCCACCCCGGCGAGACCTGGGACCGCGAGCTCGGCCTGGAGTTCCTCCGCGACCACACCCGGATGGAGGAGGACCTGCTGAAGTTCGAGATCAACCGCTACCTCGGCTGGCCCGGGCAGGCGCCGTCCTACAAGGTCGGCGAGCGGATCTGGCTGCAGGCGCGCGACGACGCCCGCGAGCGGCTCGGCGACGCCTTCGACCTCAAGGCCTTCCACCGGGCGGCCCTCGACCTCGGCTCGATCGGGCTCGACCCGCTGCAGGCCGCGCTCGCCCGCATCCGGTGAGCGGGGCGCACGCGGACCGGTTCGTCCTCGCGTCGGCCTCACCCGCCCGCCTGGCGACCCTGCGCAGCGCCGGCATCGAGCCGCGCGTCGTGGTGTCCGGGGTCGACGAGTCGCAGGTGACCGACCCCGAGCCGGCGACCGTCGCCACCCGGCTCGCCGAGCTCAAGGCGCAGGCCGTCGCGGCCGAGGTCGACCCGGCCGGCACCTCCTGGGTGCTCGGCTGCGACTCGGTGCTCGAGCTCGGCGGGCGGGTGCTGGGCAAGCCCGACGACGAGGACGACGCCCGGGCCCGGTGGCACGAGATGCGCGGCCGGTCGGGGGTGCTGCACACCGGCCACTGCCTGGTCGAGCTGGGCACCGGCCGGCAGGTGCTGCGCTCCGTCGACACGGTGGTGCACTTCGCCGACGTGACCGACGAGGAGATCGAGGCCTACGTCGCCAGCGGGGAGCCGCTGCACGTCGCCGGCGCGTTCACCGTCGACGGCCTCGGCGGCGCGTTCGTGCGCGGCCTGGAGGGCGACCCGCACAACGTGGTCGGGCTCAGCCTGCCCGCGTTGCGCGAGATGTTCGCCGAGGTCGGGGTCCGCTGGACGGACCTCTGGCACACCGGGTGATCGAGGCGCCCGGGTGATCGAGCCGCCCGGGTGATCGAGCCTGTCGAGATCACTGGTCTCGACAAGCTCGACCAGCCGGAGGTCTCGACAGCTCGACCAGCCGGTCAGCGCAGGTCGAGGACCCGCAGCGTCCGCGCGGCCATCCGCGACTCGCCGAGGGCGTTGGGGTGCACGACGACCGGGTTGGTGCCCTGCAGCACCGGCTCGATCCAGCGCACGCCCGGCGCCTGGCAGGCGTCGTGGCCGTCGGAGGCCTTGCCGAAGCCGACGTAGGTCGTGCCGGTCGCGGCGGCGGCCCGCCGTACGGCGTCGTTGAGCACCCACTGCACGTGGCGGACGTAGGGCACGTCGCCGGTGGCCACCGGCATCCGGTCGAAGCAGCCTCCGCTGCGCGGCATGATCCACGGGTAGCCGAGGATCGCGACCTCGGCGTGCGGGGCGCGTCGGTGCACGGCTCGCAGCGACCGCACCAGAGCGGGGTAGGTCGTGCCGCGGATGGTGTCGGCGAAGGACGAGCCGTACTGGTCCTTGCACGGGCTGCCCTGCCCGGCCGTCGACAGGCCGGCCAGCCCGCACTTCTGGATCGTGCCGATGAACACGCCGCTGTCGTTGCCGCCGATCGTCATGGTGACCAGGTCGGTGCCGCGGGTGAGCGCGTCGAGCTGCGGCGGCACGTTCGGGTACATCGCGGTGAAGAAGTCGGCGGTCTCCGCGCCGCCGCACGTGACGTCGACGAGACGGGCGCCGATGCGGCCGGCGACCACGTGCGGGTAGTTGAGGCTGGAGCGCAGGCAGTCGGCCGGGGCGGTGGGGTCGGGCGGCAGCACCCCGGAGGCGGCGCTGTAGGAGTCGCCGAGGGCGACGTAGCGCGGCGCCCGGTCCGCGGCCTGCGACGACGGCACCACGACGACGGCGGCCAGAGCCGCCAGCGCGGTCCCCACGGTCACGAACAGGCGCTTGCTCACTCGGGTCTCCTCACGCGGGACGGTCTCGTGAGGTCTAACGGTGCACCCGCCGGGAGGTTAGGCCCGGGACCGGCCCGGGTCAGGAGCCGTCGGCGAGGACGGCCGGGGCCGCGGCCTGCCAGCGTTCGCGCCAGTCGCCGATCGGCGTCACGCCCACCCGCTCCAGGGCGTCGTGGCCGAGCACGCTGTACGCCGGCCGGGGTGCCGGCCGCACGAACGCGTCGCTCGTGGTCGGCGTGACGGCGGCCGGGTCGAGGCCCGCGGACTCCACCACGGCCCGGGCCAGCTCGAACCACGAGCACTGCCCCGACGAGGTCGCGTGGTAGGTGCCGGCGGGCGCGTCGGCCTCCACGAGCCGCACCACCAGGTCGGCGACGTCGGCGGTCCAGGTGGGCTGGCCGACCTGGTCGTCCACGACGCTGACGGCGCCGCGCTCGCGGGCCAGTCGCGCGATCGTCTTGGGGAAGCAGCCGCCGTGGGCGCCGTAGAGCCAGGCCGTCCGGACCACGAGGTGGCGGTCGGGCAGGGCTGCCCGCACGGCCTCCTCGCCGGCTGCCTTGGTGCGGCCGTAGGCCGAGGGCGGCGAGGTGGGCGCGTCCTCGGCGTAGGGCTTGGTGGCCCCGCCGTCGAAGACGTAGTCGGTGCTGATCTGGACCATCCGGCCGCCGGTCTCGGCGACCGCGCGGGCCAGGATGTCGGGCACGACTCCGTTGACCTCGAGGGCGTCGGACTCGTGCGTCTCCGCGTCGTCGACGGCGGTCCAGGCCGCGCAGTTGACGACCACGTCGTGACCCTCGACCGCGGCGCGCACCGCGGCGGGGTCGTGCAGGTCGAGGTCGGAGCGCACGGTGGCCGTGACGTCCGCGCCGCGCGAGCGCAGCAGCCCGACGAGGTCGGTGCCGAGCATTCCCGCCGAGCCGGTGACGAGCCAGCGCACGTCGATCCCCCTTTTCCTGTCGCCTGAGAGCGGGCCCTACCCTAGCGGCATGGAGATCCGTGAGCTGAAGGTCGGGGACGCCTACGAGGTGACCCCGAAGATCCTGGGTGACAGTCGCGGCGCGTTCCTCGAGTGGTTCCGCGCCGACCGGCTCCAGGAGGCCACCGGCCGCCGGCTCGACCTGCGGCAGGCCAACGCCTCGATCTCCTCGGCCGGCGCGATCCGCGGCGTCCACTTCGCCGACGTGCCGCCGAGCCAGGCGAAGTACGTCACCTGCCCCAAGGGCGCCCTGCTCGACGTGGTCGTCGACATCCGGGTCGGCTCCCCCACCTTCGGCGCCTGGGACGCGGTGCTGCTCGACGACGTCGACCGGCGCGGCGTCTTCGTCTCCGAGGGCCTCGGGCACGCCTTCATGGCGCTCGAGGACGACACGATGATCAGCTACCTGTGCACCGCGCCCTACACGCCGGCGCGCGAGCACGGGGTGCACCCGCTCGACCCGGCCATCGGCATCGAGTGGCCGACCACCGGCCGCGACGGCGCCGAGCTCGCGCCGCTGCTGTCGGCCAAGGACGCCGAGGCCCCCAACCTCGACGAGGCCGCCGCGCAGGGCCTGCTGCCGACGTACGACGCCGTGCAGGCGTTCCTCGCCTCGCTGCGCGACTGAACCCACCCCGATACGACGCGACGAACCTGTCGCTGCGCGGCCGCCGGAACGACACGAACGTCGCGTCGTATCCGGCTCGGGTCTCAGGACCGGGCGGCCGCGGCCTGCTCCAGCTCGCGCTTCTGTAGGCGGCGCGGGCTCAGGAAGATCCACCGGCGGATCGCCCAGAACCGGGCGGCCGTGCCCAGGCCGAGACCCACGACGTTGGCGGCGATGTTGTCCGACAGCGGGTCGGTCAGGCCGAGGACGTAGCGGGTGAAGGCCAGGCAGCCGAGCGGGATCGCCATCGACAGCACGTTGATGACGAAGAACGCGACGCGGCCGCCGGCCGGGCCGACGGCCTCGCGGTCCCGGAAGGCCCACGACCGGCTGCCGCGATAGCTCACGACCATGCCGACGAGGTTGGCCAGCACGAACGCCAGCAGGGGTTGCTCGTTCAGCGGCCCCGGTCCCCCGAAGTAGCCGTGGACCAGGGCGTTGAAGAGGACCAGGGCCACCACGGTGGCCACTCCGCCGACGGTGAGGAACTTGGAGGCCTCGGCCGCGAACCGTTGCAGCCGTCGACCCATGACGACCAGCCTAGTTGGTCACTCCACAGGAAGGCCGCGGCCCCGCGCGATCAGCATCCGCTGCACCTCCGAGGTGCCCTCGCCGATCTCGAGGACCTTGGCGTCGCGGTAGAACCGCGCGACCGGGTACTCCTCCATGAAGCCGTAGCCGCCGAACACCTGGGTGGCGATCCGGGTGGCGGTCACGGCCGACTCGGTGGAGTAGAGCTTGGCGATCGCGGCGGCCTGCTTGAACTCCTTCATCGGCCGGCCGGCGTCCTTCATGGCGGCGGCCTTGTAGGTCAGCAGGCGCGAGGCCTCGAGCATCACCTCGAGGTCGGCGATCTGGAAGGCGACGCCCTGCTTGGAGCCGATCGGTACGCCGAAGGTGGTGCGCTCGCCGGCGTACTGCAGGCTCATGTCGAGGCAGGCCTGGATGCAGCCGACCGCCAGCGCCGCGATGGCGACCCGGCCGTCGTCGAGGGTGGCGAGGAACTGGGCGAAGCCGCGGCCGCGCTCGCCGAGCAGGTTGGCCTCGGGCACCCGGGCGTCGGTGAACGTCAGCGGGTGGGTGTCGGAGGCGTGCCAGCCGAGCTTGTCGTAGGCCGGCTCGGCGGTGAAGCCGGGCGTCCCGGCGGGCAGCATGATCGTGCTGATCTCCGCCTTGCCGCCCTCACGGGTGCCGGTGCGCGCGGTGACCGTCACGACGGAGGTGATGTCGGAGCCGGAGTTGGTGATGAACTGCTTGGAGCCGTTGACCACCCACTCGCCGTCGACGAGCTCGGCCTTGGTCTTGGTGGCGCCCGCGTCGGAGCCGGCGCCCGGCTCGGTGAGGCCGAAGCCGGCGAGCGTGCGGCCGGCCACCAGGTCGGGCAGCCAGGTCTGCTTCTGCTCGTCGGTGCCGAAGGTGAGGATCGGGTTGATGCCCAGGCCGACGGCCGCCTCGAGCGTGATGCCCATCGACTGGTCGACCCGGCCGATCTCCTCGATGGCCAGGCACAGCGAGGTGAAGCCGCCCTCCTCGCCGGTGAGCCCGGCGCCGCCGTACTCCTCCGGCGCGGTGAGCCCGAACAGCCCGAGGGAGCCCATCTTCTGCACGACGTCGGAGGGGAAGTGGTGCTTGCGGTCCCACTCGGCGGCGTGCGGGGCGATCTCCGCTTCCGCGAACTCGCGGACGCTGCGGCGGAATGCCTCGTGCTCGGCGGACAGCTCGTAGCTCATGGATGCTCCCTGGATGGTTCGGCCTTACGCTTACGTCAACGTAAGCAACGGTAGGTCGCTTCCGTAGCGGAAGGGCAAGTCGATGACCCAGCAGACCTGGACGATCACCCAGCTCGCCGAGGAGCACGACGTCACGCTGCGCACGCTGCGGCACTACGAGGACGTCGGCCTGCTCTCCCCCGAGCGCCGCGGCACCACCCGGGTGTTCCACCAGCGCGACCGGATCCGGCTGCGGCTGATCCTGCGCGGCAAGCGGCTCGGGTTCACGCTGCCGGAGATCGCCACGATCGTGGACATGTACGACGACCAGCCGGGCGAGGCCGGCCAGCTGCGCTACCTGCTCGACCAGATCGAGGTACGCCGCGCGGAGCTGGCCCAGCGACGTCGCGACATCGACGACACCCTCGACGAGCTGGCCGAGGTGGAGGCGCGCTGCCGCGACGACCTGGCCCGCCTGGACTGACCGGGTCGACCGGGCAGGCGGTCGTCCCCGGCTCGAGGCGGGCGCCGCCCTCGACCCGCACCCCGGTGCCGACGCGCGAGCCGGTGCCCACGATCGTGACGTCGTCGGGGTCGTCGGAGCCGACCGCGTCGGGGTCGCCGACCACCGCGTCCCGCTCGATGACGCACTCGGTGTCGACGATCGTCCAGTCCACCCGCGCCCCGGCCTCGACCACGGTGTCGCGGAAGACCACGCTGTCGCTGACCACCGCACCGGCGTGCACCTGCACTCCCGGGCCGAGCACGCTGCGCACCACGCGCCCGGCCACCACGGCACCCGGGCTCACCATGCTGTCCACGAGCTCGCTGCCGTCGACGATCCGGGCGGCCGGCCGCTGCGGCTGCCGCGTCAGGATGGGCCAGCCCGGCTCGTCGAGGACGCCGGTGTCGCCGGCCAGCACGTCGCGGTGCGCCCGCAGGTAGAGGTGGGGCTGGCCGAGGTCGCGCCAGTAGCCCGACATCGGGTGCGCCACCGTCTTGCCCCGGTCGACCAGCCGCGGCACCAGGTGCTCGCCGAAGTCGCCCAGGCCGGAGTCACCCTCCTCGGCGTCGGCGGTGAGCTCGCGGTGGAGCTCCTCGAGCACCTCGCGCAGCACGGACGGGTCGTAGACGAAGATCTCGGTCGCGACCACCCGGGTCGAGGGGTCGTCGGGCTTGTAGGCGAAGTCGGTCACCCGGCCGTCGTCGTCGTGCTCGACCGTCGCGTGGTCGCCGGCGTCGTCGAGCGGCGGCACCTCGGTGGTGACGACCGTGCACTCGGCGCCGCTCTCCCGGTGCGTGGCCAGGGCCTCGCGCACGTCGAAGCGGTAGACGTGGTCGGCGCTCATCACGACCAGCACCTCAGGGTCGAACGCCGTGATCTGGTCGCGGATGCGGTAGAGCTCGTCGGCGTTGCCCTTGGCGAACCCCTCCTCGTCCATCGAGCCGGTGCCCTCCTGGGGCATCAGCAGGCGCAGCCCGCCGTGGGTCCGGTCGAGGTCCCACGGACGGCCGTTGGCGACCTGCTCCTCGAGCGTCGCGCCCTGGAACTGGACCGACAGCCAGACGTCGCTGACGCCGCTGTGGCTGAGGTTGGACAGCGGGAAGTCGACCAGCTGGTAGACCCCGGCGAAGGGCAGCGCGGGCTTGGCCCGCTCCCGGGTGAGGACGTCCATGCGCCCACCGGCGCCGCCGGCCTGGATGATCGCGAGGACCCGCCTGTAAGTCATGCCGCATCCAAGCACGGCCGGTGGGCAGGGCCCGCGGGGGCGTGCTTGGATCGGGCCATGCGCTACGCCATCACCGGTGCGACCGGGTTCGTCGGAGGTGCCCTCGCCGCCCAGCTGCGCGAGGCCGGCCACGAGGTGGTGGCCCTCGTGCGCGACCCGTCGCGGGCCGCCGCCCTCACCGACCTCGGGGTGGAGCTGCTCCCCGGCGACCTCGACGACACCGCCGCGCTCGACCGGCTCTGCACCGGCGTGGACGGGCTGTTCCACGTCGCCGGCTGGTACAAGCTCGGCGAGCGCGACCCGTCGGTCGGCGACCGGGTCAACGTCGCGGGCACGCGCAACGTGCTCACCGCCGCCCTGGCCCACGGCGTGCGCCGGGTCGTCTACACCAGCACGCTCGCGGTCAACTCCGACACCGAGGAGCAGGTGGTCGACGAGTCCTACCGGTTCACCGGCGAGCACCTCTCGCACTACGACCGCACCAAGGCCGAGGCGCACGACGTCGCGCTGGAGCTCGCCGCGCAGGGCCTGCCGGTCGTCATCGTGCAGCCCGGCCTCGTCTACGGCCCCGGCGACACCGCCCAGACCGGAGCCCTGATCGCGGAGGTCGTCCGGGGCGGCCGGCCGCCGGTGCCGTCGGCGGGGGGCGTCTGCTGGGCCCACGTCGACGACGTCGCCCGCGGCCACGTCCTCGCCATGGAGCGCGGCGAGCCGGGGCAGTCCTACATGCTCGCCGGCCCCCGGGCGACGCTCGCCGAGGGCCTGATCCGGGTCGCGCGGATCGCGGGCACCAAGGGACCGCGCGTCCTTCCCGAGCGGATGGTGCGCGCCACCGCCGCGCTGGCCGGCGCGCTCGCCCGCGTCGTACCGCTGCCGCCGGACTACGCCCCCGAGACGCTGCGGGCCTCGCTGGCCACCTACTACGGCACGCCGGGCCGCGCCGAGCACGAGCTCGGCTGGTCGGCCCGGCCGCTGGAGCAGGGTCTGCGCGAGACCGTGGCGGCGCTGCGCGGCTCCTGACCGCTTCAGCGGTGCAGCCAGGCGACCACGTCGCGGGGCGCCAGCGCCGCCACCCGCGCCTCGTAGCGCGCCATCTCCTCGGCGGTGAGCACCTCGCGTCCGGCGCCCGAGCGTCCCTCGCGGAAGAACGCGGCGTTGTCCTTGAGCACCCCGAGGGTGTTGGGGGTGATCTCGTCGGAGCGGCCCCGCATCGCCGTGAAGGTCGCCGCCTCCACCAGGTCGTCCCAGCGGCCCTCGGGCACCGTGATGCCGAGGAGGTCCGCCAGCCTCAGCATCTCCCCCGGCAGGTCCGCGAGCAGGTCGGCGTAGTGGACCAGCACGACGTTGCCGGCGTCGCGGCGTGCCCACGCGTCGGTCACGTGGTGGAGCACCCCGACCAGGGAGTCCATCGCCTCGGCCGGCGTGGTCTCCCGCTCGGTCCACGCCCGCAGCCAGGTGTGCAGGTCCGGACGCGGCGGCTGCGGGCCGGCCGGCGCGGGCGCGCCGGTGAGCGCGCGCAGCCGGGCCCGGTCGATGTTGTCGCCCTGGTGGTAGAGCGAGACGGCCATGTCCAGCGGGTGCCGGGCGACCACGACGTACGTCGCCCGCGGGTCGAGCGGGACGCCGTCGAGCGGGGTGTGCGTCTTGACGAACCGGCGGTGCTGCTGCGCCTCGAGCCGGCGCACCACGTCCTCGACCGGCTCGATCAGGTGGTCGACCCACGGTGAGAGCGTCGGCAGCGGCGCGGGCAGGTCGGGCGACCCGAGCACGAGCAACGCGCAGATCATCTGCATCCAGGTGGTGCCGGACTTGGAGCGGGTGGAGATGACGATGTCGCCGGGTCGGAAGGCGAAGGCGTCCCACCGGGCGCTGTCCTCGTCGCTGGAGTGGTAGCGGACGGGTGCGGTCACCGGCCCATCCTGCCCGCGCCCTCAGACGAGGTCGAGCCTGGTCCCGGCGCTGTCGGCCAGGTCGGAGCGGGGTGGCGATGGTCACGTGCCGCGGCGACCGGGGGTGCCCCTAGACTCCCGAACGACATACGCGAGGTGCAAGGAGAACGATCCCGTGGCCGCTCAGCCGAAGGTCAAGCCGCTCCAGAAGGTCCTCATCGCCAACCGCGGTGAGATCGCGGTCCGGGTCATCCGGGCCTGCAAGGACGCCGGCATCGGCTCCGTCGCGGTCTACGCCGACCCGGACCGTGACGCGCTCTTCGTGCGGCTCGCCGACGAGGCGCACAGCCTCGGCGGCGCGACGCCGGGCGACTCCTACCTGTCGATCGAGAAGATCGTCGACGTCGCGAAGAAGTCCGGGGCCGACTCGGTGCACCCCGGCTACGGCTTCCTCGCCGAGAACGCCGACTTCGCGCAGGCCGTGATCGACGCCGGCCTGGTCTGGATCGGCCCGCCGCCGAGCGCCATCGAGTCGCTGGGCGACAAGGTCAGGGCCCGGCACATCGCCGAGAAGGTCGGCGCACCCCTGGCCCCGGGCACCAAGGACCCGCTGGCCGACGCCGACGAGGCGGTGACCTTCGCCGAGGAGCACGGCCTCCCGATCGCGATCAAGGCGGCGTTCGGCGGCGGCGGCCGCGGCCTCAAGGTCGCGCGCGAGATGAACGAGGTCGCCGACGCGTTCGAGTCCGCCGTCCGCGAGGCCGTCACGGCGTTCGGTCGCGGCGAGTGCTTCGTGGAGAAGTTCCTCGACAAGCCGCGCCACGTGGAGACCCAGTGCCTCGCCGACCAGCACGGCAACGTGGTGGTCGTCTCGACCCGCGACTGCTCGCTCCAGCGCCGCCACCAGAAGCTCGTCGAGGAGGCGCCGGCGCCGTTCCTCTCCGACGACCAGGTCGAGCGGCTCTACGAGTCCTCCAAGGCGATCCTCAAGGAGGCCGGCTACGTCGGCGCCGGCACCTGCGAGTTCCTCGTCGCCGCGGACGGCACCATCTCCTTCCTCGAGGTCAACACCCGGCTCCAGGTCGAGCACTGCGTGTCCGAGGAGGTCACCGGCATCGACCTGGTCCGGGAGATGTTCCGCATCGCCGCGGGCGAGGAGCTCGGCTACGACGACCCCGAGGTGCGTGGCCACTCCATCGAGTTCCGCATCAACGCCGAGGACGGCGGTCGCAACTTCATGCCCGCCCCCGGCACCCTGACCCGCTGGCACGCGCCCGCCGGCCCGGGCGTGCGTCTCGACGGCGGCTACGACCAGGGCGAGACCGTGCCCGGCTCCTTCGACTCCCTGGTGGCCAAGCTGATCGTGAGCGGCCGCGACCGCACCCAGGCGCTGGAGCGGTCGCGCCGGGCCCTCGGCGAGTTCGTGGTCGAGGGGATGCCGACGGTGATCCCGTTCCACCGCGCGGTCGTCTCCGACCCGGCGTACGTCGGTGCCTCCGACCCGTCCGGCGAGGGTTCGTTCGACGTCTACACGACCTGGATCGAGACCGACTTCGACAACCAGATCGAGCCCTACGGCGGTGACGCGGACGAGGCACCCGAGGCCGAGGAGCGGCAGACCGTCACCGTCGAGGTCGGCGGCCGCCGTCTCGAGGTCGTGCTGCCCGCCGGGCTCGGTGGCATCGCCGCCGGCGCCGCGCCGGGAGCCAAGAAGCCCAAGCGCGCCAAGGGCAAGAAGGCCGGGTCGGCGGCGAGCGGTGACGCGGTGACCTCGCCGATGCAGGGCACGATCGTCAAGGTCGCCGTCGAGGAGGGCCAGGACGTCGCCGAGGGTGACGTGATCGTGGTCCTCGAGGCGATGAAGATGGAGCAGCCGCTCAAGGCCCACAAGGCCGGCACCGTCACCGGGCTCGACGCCTCGGTGGGCGGCAGCGTCACCAGCGGCGCCGTCCTCTGCGAGATCAAGGACTGAGCCGCCTGCGGATCCATGTCCTCGTCTTCGACGCCTTCGGCGGCGGGGGCGTGGCCCGCACGGTGGTCAACCTGAGCAACCACCTCGCGCAGCGGCACGAGGTCGAGCTGGTCAGCCTGTTCCGGAGCCGGCGGCAGCCCCGGTTCGCGCACGACCCGCGGATCCGGCTCACCGTGCTGCACCCCGACCCGCCGCGGCCGAGCCGGCTGCGCGCCGAGATCGCCGCCCGGCCCAGCCGGCTGCACCCGGCGCCCGGGGAGTCCCGGATGAACCGGCTGACCGACCTGCTGCTCCGGCGGCGGCTCGGCGCGCTCACCGAGGGCGTGGTCGTCTCGACCCGCCCCTCGCTGCACCTCGCGGCGCTCCAGCTGACCGACCGCGACCGCGTGGCCGTCGTCGGCCAGGACCACGGCCACTTCGACAACCGGTTCGGCAACCCGCGGCTGACCAGCGTGCTGGACTGGGCGGTCCCCCGGCTCGACGCGTTCGCCGTGCTCACCGAGGCCGACGCCGCGGACTACCGGGCCCGCTTCCCCGACGCCGCGGCCCGCATCCGGCACCTGCCCAACGCGCTGCCGTGGGCGGTGCCCGACGACGCCGCTCCCCTGACGGCGCCGGTGGTGGTGACCGCGGGCCGGCTCGACGCCAACAAGGGACACGACCGGCTCGTGCGTGCCTTCGCACCGGTGGCCGCCGCGCACCCGGACTGGCAGCTGCACGTCTACGGCGCGGGGCCCGAGGACCGGGCACTCGAGGCGCAGGTGGCCGCCCTCGGCCTGGAGGAGCAGGTCCGACTCGAGGGCTACACCCTCGACCTGCAGTCGGTGCTCGCGCAGTCGTCGGTCTACGCACTCACCTCCCGCTCCGAGAGCTTCTCGATGTCGCTGATCGAGGCGATGAGCGTCGGGAGTGCCGCCGGTCGCGATGGACTGCCCGCGCGGGCCACGCGAGATCGTCAGCGACGGCGTCAACGGCCGGCTGGTGCCCGACGGCGACGAGGCCGCGTTCACCGAGGCGCTGAGGGGCCTGGTCGAGGACGAGGACCGGCGGCGCGCCCTGGGTGCCCGGGCCCACCGCGACGCGCGCCGCTGGTCGATGGAGACCGTCGGCGGCGACTGGGAGCGCCTGCTCCGCGAGGTCACCGAGGACGCAGGCTGATCGAGGTCCGACCGCCGGTTCACGGTCACCCGGCGTACGACCCGCGTTCACCCGCGGCTGGCACGGTCGGGACGTGGCCGGACGACGAGATCAGCCCAAGATGGTCCTGCACGTGGGGCTGCCCAAGAGCGGCACCACCTTCCTCCAGCGCTCGCAGGCCGACAACGCCGCGGCGCTGGGCGACCGGGGCGTGCTCTACCCCGTCAACGGCCCGGGGGACGACCTGATGTTCCGGGCCGCGCTCGACGTGCGGGGCACGCACAAGGCCTGGGGCCGCCGTCGGGCCGAGGTCGAGGGCGCCTGGGACGAGCTGTGCGCCCGGGCGCGCGCCCACACCGGCACGACGGTCGTCAGCCACGAGCTGCTGGCCGCCGCGTCCCGGCGGCAGGTGGTGGCGGCCACCACCATGCTCACGGGGTTCGACGTGCACGTCGTGGTCACCGCGCGCGACCTCGCCCGGCAGCTGGTCGCCGAGTGGCAGGAGGGCGTCAAGCACGGCCGCAAGGTCTCGTTCGCCGAGTTCCAGGCACGGGTCGCCCGCGGGGACAGCGAGCTGGGCCGGCACTTCCATGCCGCCCAGGACCTGCCCGACGTGCTCGACCGGTGGGGTCGCGACCTGCCGCCCGACCACGTGCACGTCGTGGTCGGCGACCCCGACGGCGCGGACCCTCGCCGGTTGTGGTCGCGCTTCGCCGAGGCGGTCGGCTTCGACCCCGACGGCTACCCCGCGGCGGGGCCCGAGCACGCGAACCCGTCGCTGGGCGTGGCCGAGGTCGGCCTGCTCCGCCGGGTCAACGCGGCCCTCGACGGACGGCTCGCCCAGCCGGCGTACGGGCGCCTGGTCAAGCACCGGGTCGCCCAGGGCCTGCTGACCCCGCCGGCCTCGCCGCGGCCGCAGCTGCCGCTCCCCCTGCACGACGCGCTGGTGCCGGTGGCCGAGCGGTGGGTCAAGGAGATCCAGAAGGCCGGGTACGCCGTGCACGGCGACCTGCGCCACCTCGTCCCGGTCGCCCCCGACGAGCCGTCCCCGCACCCCGACGACGCGCCGCCCTACGAGCAGGTCGACATCGCCGCGACCGTGATCGCCGAGCTGCTGCTCGACGTGGAGGCCGCCCAGGCACGGGCCGCCGAGCGCGACGACAAGCGCCGGTCGTGGAAGAAGCAGGCCAAGCTGCTCAAGCGCCGGCTCGCGGCGATGTCCTGATCGCTGAGCGGACGTGGCGGCCGACCCGGACCGCCGTTCACTAGGGTCGGGGCATGTTCTCCAAGGTGCTGGTGGCCAACCGCGGCGAGATCGCCGTCCGTGCGTTCCGTGCCGCCTACGAGCTCGGTGCGCAGACCGTCGCCGTCTTCCCCCACGAGGACCGCGGGTCCGAGCACCGGCTCAAGGCGGACGAGGCCTACGAGATCGGCGAGCGGGGCCACCCGGTCCGGGCCTACCTCGACCCCGAGGTGATCGTCGCGGCCGCCCTCAAGGCGGGTGCCGACGCGGTCTACCCCGGCTACGGCTTCCTGTCCGAGAACCCCCAGCTCGCCGAGGCCTGCGCCAACGCCGGCATCACGTTCATCGGGCCGACGGCCGACGTGCTCACCCTCACCGGCAACAAGGCCCGCGCCATCGCCGCGGCCAAGGCGGCCGGCGTGCCCACGCTGGCCTCGGTCGAGCCCTCGACCGACACCGACGCCCTGGTGGAGTCGGCCCGGGAGATGCCGTTCCCGCTCTTCGTCAAGGCGGTCGCCGGCGGCGGCGGGCGCGGGATGCGCCGCGTCGACGCCCCCGAGGACCTCCGCGAGGCGGTGGAGACCTGCATGCGCGAGGCGGAGGGCGCCTTCGGCGACCCCACCGTCTTCATCGAGCAGGCGGTCGTCGACCCGCGGCACATCGAGGTGCAGATCCTCGCCGACGGCGCGGGCAACGTGATCCACCTGTTCGAGCGCGACTGCTCGGTGCAGCGGCGCCACCAGAAGGTCGTCGAGATCGCCCCGGCTCCCAACCTGGACCCGGCGCTGCGTGAGCGGATGTGCGCCGACGCGGTCCGGTTCGCCACGGAGATCGGCTACCGCAACGCCGGCACGGTCGAGTTCCTGCTCGACCCGGCCGGCAACTACGTCTTCATCGAGATGAACCCGCGCATCCAGGTCGAGCACACCGTGACCGAGGAGGTCACCGACGTCGACCTCGTGCAGTCGCAGATGCGCATCGCCTCGGGCGAGACCCTCGCCGACCTCGGGCTGAGCCAGGACACCGTCGTCCTGCGCGGGGCGGCCCTGCAGTGCCGGATCACCACCGAGGACCCGGCCAACGGGTTCCGGCCCGACACCGGCAAGATCACCACCTACCGCTCGCCCGGCGGTGCCGGCGTGCGCCTCGACGGCGGCACGACCTACACCGGCGCCGAGGTCTCGGCCCACTTCGACTCCATGCTGGCCAAGCTGACCTGCCGCGGCCGGGACTTCCCCAGCGCCGTCGACCGGGCCCGCCGCGCGATCGCGGAGTTCCGCATCCGCGGCGTCGCGACCAACATCCCGTTCCTCCAGGCGGTGCTCGACGACGCCGGACTTCCAGGCCGGCCGGCTGACCACCTCCTTCATCGAGGAGCACCCGCAGCTGCTCACCGCCCGGTCCAGCGCCGACCGCGGCACCAAGCTGCTCAACTACCTCGCCGACGTCACGGTCAACCAGCCGCACGGGCCGGCGCCGGTCTCGGTCGACCCGGTCGCCAAGCTCCCGCAGCTCGACCTCGCGGTGCCCGCGCCCGACGGCACCCGGCAGTCCCTGCTCGCGCTCGGCCCCGACGAGTTCGCCCGGGCGCTGCGCGAGCAGAAGCCCGTCGCCGTCACCGACACCACCTTCCGCGACGCCCACCAGTCGCTGCTCGCGACCCGGGTGCGCACCCGCGACCTGATCGCGGTCGCCGGGCACGTCGCCCGCACCACCCCGCAGCTGTGGAGCCTCGAGGCCTGGGGCGGGGCGACCTACGACGTCGCGCTCCGCTTCCTCGCCGAGGACCCGTGGGAGCGGCTCGCCGCGCTGCGCCAGGCGGTGCCGAACGTGTGCCTGCAGATGCTGCTGCGCGGGCGCAACACCGTCGGCTACACGCCGTACCCGACCGAGGTCACCGAGGCCTTCGTGCAGGAGGCCGCCGCCACCGGCATCGACA
Organism: uncultured Actinomycetota bacterium; assembly: GCA_963698315.1. GTDB lineage: Bacteria > Actinomycetota > Actinomycetes > Propionibacteriales > Nocardioidaceae > Nocardioides_B. The sequence continues at coordinate 722,688 of CAVOQH010000005.1, read as the reverse complement.
TGTTCCGGATCTTCGACGCGCTCAACGACGTCGAGCAGATGCGGCCCGCGATCGAGGCGGTGCGCGCCACCGGCACGACCGTGGCCGAGGTCGCGCTCTGCTACACCGGCGACCTCTCCGACCCCGGCGAGTCGCTCTACACGCTCGACTACTACCTCCGGCTCGCCGAGCGGATCGTCGACGCCGGCGCGCACGTGCTGGCGATCAAGGACATGGCCGGGCTGCTGCGCGCCCCGGCGGCACGCACCCTGGTCCGCGCGCTGCGGGAGCGGTTCGACCTGCCGGTGCACCTGCACACCCACGACACCCCCGGCGGCCAGCTGGCCACCCTGCTCGCCGCGATCGACGCCGGGGTCGACGCCGTCGACGCCGCCTGCGCCGCGATGGCCGGCACCACCAGCCAGCCGCCGCTGTCGGCGCTGGTCGCCACCACCGACCACAGCGCCCGCGCGACCGGCCTGGACCTGCGGGCGGTCTGCGACCTCGAGCCCTACTGGGAGGCGACCCGCCGCGTCTACGCGCCGTTCGAGTCCGGGCTGCCCTCCCCCACCGGGCGGGTCTACACCCACGAGATCCCCGGCGGCCAGCTCTCCAACCTGCGCCAGCAGGCGATCGCCCTCGGCCTCGGCGAGAAGTTCGAGCAGATCGAGGACATGTACGCCGCCGCCAACGCGATCCTCGGCAACATCGTCAAGGTGACCCCGTCGTCCAAGGTGGTCGGCGACCTCGCCCTGCACCTGGTGGCCGTCGGCGCCGACCCGGCCGAGTTCGAGGCCGACCCGGGCTCGTTCGACGTGCCCGACTCGGTGATCGGCTTCCTCAACGGCGACCTCGGCGACCCGCCGGGTGGCTGGCCGGAGCCGTTCCGCACCAAGGCCCTCGAGGGGCGGACCACCAAGCCGGTCGTCGCCGAGCTCGACGCCGAGCAGCGGCAGGGCCTCGTCGACGACCGCCGCGGCACGCTCAACACGCTGCTCTTCCCCGGCCCGACCAAGGAGTTCCACGAGTCGCGGGAGAAGTTCGGCGACATCTCCGTGCTGCCGACCGTGGACTACCTCTACGGCCTGCGCAGCGGTGAGGAGCACCAGGTGGAGCTCCAGGAGGGCAAGCGGCTCATCTTCGGGCTGCAGGCGGTCGGCGAGGCCGACGAGCGCGGGATCCGCACGGTGCTGTGCACCATCAACGGCCAGCTCCGGCCGGTCAGCGTGCGCGACCGCTCCGTGTCCGCGGACGCCCCGACCCAGGAGAAGGCCGACACGTCCAAGCCCGGCCACGTCGCCGCACCCTTCGACGGGGTGGTCAGCATCGTGGTGGCCGAGGGCGACCGGGTCGAGGCGGGCGCGACCGTCGCGACCATCGAGGCGATGAAGATGGAGGCCTCGATCACCGCCCCCGTCGCGGGCACCGTCGAGCGGCTCGCGCTCTCCGGTGCCCAGCAGGTCGAGGGCGGCGACCTGGTGGTCGTGCTCGCGACCTGAGCGGCGTCAGCCGGTCTGGTCGATGCTGAACCAGGTCGACCGGAGCCCCAGGAGCCAGCGGAAGCTGTCCCCGGAGACGGTCCGGTCGGCCCGGCTGCCGTCGAGCTCGAGGCTGTTGACCCGGCCGTACCACTCGCCGTTGCCGTCCCGGCTGGTCACCCGGATGCGGCGCAGCTCGCCGATCGCCGGGTAGGCGCGCTCGATGCGCGCGGCGTCGACCTGCACCGACCAGTCGTGGACCGGGTTGGCGTCGTGGGCGTCGTAGGGGTCCTCCTGGGCGACCAGGTAGGACGCCGAGCCGGCCGAGGTCCAGCCCCCGCTGGAGGACGAGAACTGGGTGAACGCCGGCGACCCGCCGTCCATCAGCACCGTCCGGGCGGTGGCGTCGACCGCGGCGTTGGCGAGCGGGTGCTCGCCGTCGAGACCGCCGTAGACCTGGCACGACGTGGTGTCGCAGATCTGGTAGTAGCGGCTGCGGTTCTGGGCGCGCGACCAGGCGGCGTAGGTGCGGGCGGCGACGGCCTGCGCCTTGACCGCCTCGGGGTGCCAGGACGCGGGCATCTCGTAGGGGATGACGCCGCGCAGGTAGTCGTCGAGCGAGAGCACGTTGACGGTGTCGCGGGCGGTCGAGCCAGGCGTCGGCGAGGCCGCGCGGAGCTTGCCGCGGTAGGTCTTCGCGCCGCCCGGGGTCCACAGCGTCAGCGGCTGGCCCTTGGCCTGGAACTGGCCGTCGCCGGCGAGCGCGTCCTTGCCGTCGGGCTGCCAGCGCTGCCAGCGGTCGGTGAGGTACTCCACCACGGTCAGCCCGTCGGCGACGCCGAGCCGCCAGCGGGTCAGCCCGGCGATCTCCGGGAGCGGGTAGGAGGTCCTGGCGCCCCGGTCGCGGACCGTCAGCCCCGCCGCGGGGCTGACCACCACGTCGTCGGTGGTGTCGGCGCTGACCAGCACGCGCACCCGCCCGCCCGCGGTGCCCGGGGTCAGCCCCGGGTAGTAGAACGCGAGGATCTGGTCGACGGTCAGGCCCTGCCGCGCGGCACCGTAGGCGCCGTACTGGCTCATCCCGTGGCCGTGCCCGTAGCCGTGCCCGCGCACGACCACCCGGTCGCCGACCGGGATCCAGTAGGACTGGTCGACGGTCACCGCGGGCGCCTGCGAGCCGACCGCACCGGTGAGCAGGACCGCGACCACGCCCAGGACGCCCGCGACGCTCGTGGCGGCGCGCGACGGCAGGAGGCGGCGACGACCCAGCGAGCGTGCACTCATCTGGTCTTCCCCTAGCTGTGCGTCACACGGGGTTCCCGCCGGACCGCAGCACCACGCAAGCCTTCCCAAACCGACGTGGCACCCCGAGGGGTATGTGACGAATGTGCATTCAGTTATTGCAAGTGACTGATGATTATGGCCGACACGCGGCGTTTCGTGCCAGCCTTCGACCAGATCCGGTGGTAAAAGCGAGCGGCCGGACCGAGTGGGCGCCTCCCCGTAGGCTCAGGACATGGACATCCTCGTGCTGCTCCTGGTCATCGGCGCCGGCGTCTTCGTCTTCCAGCGCGTCGCCGCGCAGCGCCGCCGCGCCGAGCTCGAGTCCCGTCAGGCCGCCGACCTCGCCGCCGTGCGGGTCGTCGCCGACGAGGACGTCACCCGCTTCGGCGAGGAGCTGCAGCGGCTCGACACCGACATGCTGACCGCCCAGCTCGACGAGGCGGCCCGCCAGGACTACCAGCGCGCCCTCGACTCCTACGAGTCCGCCAAGGAGTCGCTGCGGCTGGCCACCCGCCCCGAGGACGTCAAGCACGTCACCGAGGCGCTCGAGGACGGCCGGTACGCCGCGGCCTGCGTGGTGGCCCGCACCGAGGGCCGGCCGCTGCCCACCCGGCGCCCGCCGTGCTTCTTCAACCCCGCTCACGGCCCGTCCACCACCGACATCGACTGGGCCCCGCCCGGCGGCCAGCCCCGCCAGGTGCCCGTCTGCGCGGCCGACGCCGACCGCGTCGAGCAGGGCGCCGAGCCCGACATCCGCACGGTCCGCCAGGGCGTCGGCCGGGTGCCCTACTGGCAGGGCGGGCCCGCCTACTCCCCCTGGGCGTCGGGCTACTTCGGCGGCTACGCCATGTCCGGCCTGCTGCCCGGCTTCCTGATCGGCACCATGCTCAGCCCCGGCTGGGACGGCACCGACGCCTCGGCCGGAGCCGACGGGTTCGACACCGGTGACTCCGGCGACGGAGGGGGCGGCGACGGTGGGGGTGACGGCGGCGGCGACTTCGGCGGCGACGGCGGGGGCGACTCCGGCGGCGGCGACTGGGGCGGCGGAGACGGAGGCGGCTTCGACTTCGGCGGGGACTTCGGCGGCTTCTGACCCGCGCGTGCCGCCGGCCGGGTCAGCCGCCGGCTACGGCGCGACCCGGTGCAGCCGACGGGCCGCCTCGGCGACCGAGCCGCTCATCGACGGGTAGACCGTGAAGGCGTGCGCCAGCTGGTCGGCGGTGAGGTTCTCCGACACCGCGATCGACACCGGGTGGATCAGCTCGCTGGCCCGCGGGCCGACCACCACGCCGCCGACGATGATGCCCGTGCCGGGACGGGCGAAGAGCTTCACGAACCCGTCGCGGACGCCCTGCATCTTGGCGCGCGGGTTGCCCGACAGCGGCAGCATCACCGTCTCGGCGTCGATCTCGCCGGCGTCGACGCCGGTCTGGGTCCAGCCGACGGTGGCGATCTCGGGCGCGGTGAACACGTTGGACGAGACGGTCTTGAGGTCCAGCGGCTGCACGGCGTCGCCGAGGTAGTGCCACATGGCGATCCGGCCCTGCATCGCGGCCACGGAGGCCAGCATCAGCACGCCGGTGCAGTCGCCGGCGGCGTACACGCCCCGGGCCGAGGTGCGCGAGACCCGGTCGACCTTGACGAAGCCGCCCTCGTCGAGGTCGACCCCGGCGCTCTCGAGACCGAGGTCGCGGGTGTTGGGCACCGAGCCGAGCGCCAGCAGGCAGTGCGAGCCCTCGACGGTGCGGCCGTCGGTGAGCGTGACGGTCACGGTGTCGCCGTCGCGGGTGACCGACTCCATCCGGGACTTCGACAGCACGGTCATGCCGCGCCGGGTGAACACCTGCTCGATCACCTCGGCGGCGTCGGCGTCCTCCCCGGGCAGCACCCGGTCCCGGCTCGAGACCAGGGTGACGTCGACGCCGAGGGCGTTGTAGGCCGAGGCGAACTCGGCGCCGGTGACGCCCGAGCCGACCACGATCAGCTTGTCGGGGGCCTCGTCGAGGTCGTAGACCTGCTCCCAGGTCAGGATCCGCTCGCCGTCGGGCTGGGCGGAGGGCAGCGTGCGGGGCGCGGCGCCGGTGGCCAGGAGCACGGCCTCGGCGTCGAGGACCTCCTCGCCCCCGTCGGGCAGCGTGACGACGACCCGCTCGGGCCCGTCGAGGCGGCCGCGGCCGACGACGATGCGGACGCCGTCGCGGGTCAGCCGGCGCTCGATGTCGGAGGACTGCGCGAGTGCGAGCCCCTTCACGCGGTGGTTGACCTTGGCGAGGTCGACGCCGAGCGCGTCGTCCTCGGGGCCGGGGCGACCGATGATCAGGCCGAGCTCGTCGGCCTCCTCCATGTCGGCCATCAGCTCCGCGGTGGCGATCAGCGTCTTGCTCGGCACGCAGTCGGTGATCACGGCCGAGCCGCCGAGGCCGTCGGAGTCGACGACGGTGACGTCGGCGCCGAGCTGCGCCGCCACCAGCGCCGCCTCGTAGCCGCCAGGTCCGCCACCGATCACCACGACACGATTCACGGACGTCATTGTTGCAGCCGCGCTCCGCAGCCCCGGACCCACTACTCTCGGGCCGTGCCTCTCTACGCCGCCTACGGGTCGAACATGGACCCCCAGCGCATGGGTGAGCGGTGCCCGCACTCGCCGCTGCGCACGACCGGGTGGCTGCTGGGCTGGCGGCTGACCTTCGGCGGGGAGGACCTCGGCTGGGACGGCGCGCTCGCCACCATCGTCGAGGACCCGCTCGAGCAGGTCTTCGTCGCGGTCTACGACGTCACCGACGAGGACGCCGCGCTGCTCGACGGCTGGGAGAGCGCCGACTCCGGGCTCTACCGCAAGACCAAGGTGCGGGTCACCACGATGCTCGGCGAGCAGGTCGCCTGGGCCTACGTCCTCGACGCCTACGAGGGTGGGCTGCCGTCGGCGTCGTACCTCGGGATCCTCGCCGAGGCCGCCCAGTCCGCGGACGCCCCGGACGACTACGTCGCCTCGCTGCGCAGCCGGCCGTGCCGGTCGATCGGTCACTAGCGGGGACCGCGCACTACGCTCCTCCGCGTGAGCAACGACGCCTCCCCCGCCCAGCACGCCGCCGCAGCCGCCGACAAGCTCCGCGAGCTCACCGGCGTCGACAAGCACGACATCGCCCTGGTCATGGGCTCCGGATGGCTGCCCGCCGTCGACGCGCTCGGCGAGGCGACCGCCGAGCTGAGCACGACCGACCTGCCCGGCTTCGCCCCGCCCGCGGTGCAGGGCCACGCCGGCAAGATCCGGTCGGTCCGCGCCGGCGACAAGAACCTCCTGGTCTTCCTGGGCCGCACCCACTTCTACGAGGGCCTCGGGGTCCGCGCCGTGGTGCACGGCGTGCGCACCGCGGCGGCCGCCGGCTGCGAGGTGGCCGTGCTCACCAACGGCTGCGGCGGCCTCAAGGAGGACTGGCAGCCCGGCACGCCGGTGCTGATCAGCGACCACCTCAACCTCACCGCGACCTCGCCGATCGAGGGCGCGAACTTCGTGGACCTCACCGACCTCTACAGCAGCCGGCTGCGGGCGCTGTGCCGCGAGGTCGACGGCACCCTCGACGAGGGCGTCTACGTGCAGTTCCCCGGCCCGCACTACGAGACCCCCGCCGAGATCCGGATGGTCCGGGCGATCGGCGGCGACCTGGTCGGGATGTCCACCGTGCTGGAGGCGATCGCCGCCCGCGAGGCGGGCATGGAGGTGCTCGGCATCTCGCTGGTGACCAACCTCGCCGCCGGCATCACCGGCGAGCCGCTCAACCACGCGGAGGTCCTCGAGGCCGGGCGCGCCGCGGCCACCCGGATGGGCGAGCTGCTCGGCGCGATCGTGCCGCGCATCTGATGCGCGTCCTGGTCACCGGCGCCGCGGGCAGCATCGGCAGCGTCCTGCTGCCCGGCCTCACCGCCCTCGGCCACGACGTGGTCGGCCTCGACCGCAGCACGGCGCCCGACGGGTCCGACGACGCGTGGTACACCGTCGACGCGACCGACCCCGACGCCGTCGAGGCGGTCTTCGCCGACCTCGGCTCCTCGGGCGGGGTCGACGCCGTCGTGCACCTCGCCGGCATCCCCACCGAGGCGTCGCTGCCCGACGAGCTGCACAGCCACGTCGTGAGCACGGCCGCGCTGCTCGACGCCATGGTCGCCCACGGGGTCGGCCGGATCGTCTACGCCAGCAGCAACCACGCGGTCGGGCTGACCCCGCGCAGCGACGAGCTGACCGTCGACGTACGACCCCGGCCGGACACCTTCTACGGCGTCGCCAAGGTCGCCGCGGAGGCGCTGCTGAGTCTCTACGCCGACCGGCACGGGATCGACGCCGTGGCGCTGCGGATCGGCTCGTTCCTCCCCCAGCCGGAGACCCGGCGCCACCTGTCCACCTGGCTCTCGCCCGACGACGCGGTGCGGATGGTCCAGGCGGCGCTCACCGCCGCGGCCCCGGGCTACGCCGTCCTCTACGGCGTCTCGGCCAACACCCGCGGCTGGTGGGACCTCGCACCGGGACGGGCGCTGGGCTACGACCCGCAGGACGACGCGGAGGACCACGCCGACCGCCTTCCCGTCCGCGACGAGGACGCGGCCGAGTCCGCGCACGTCGGCGGGGAGTACGCGACCGAGGCGTTCCACCGCCCGGCCCTCTGACGGCTAGCCTTCGGCACATGAGCCCGACCGACCTGAACGCCCTCCTCGACCGTGCCCGCGCGTGGGCCGCCGCGGACCCCGATGACCAGACCCGCAGCGAGCTCGAGGAGCTCGTCGCCAAGGTCGCGGCCGACCCCGACGGCGACGACGCGGCCGAGCTGGCCGACGCGTTCGCCGGGCGGCTGGAGTTCGGCACCGCCGGCCTGCGAGGCGCCTTGGGCGCCGGGCCCAACCGGATGAACCGGGCGGTGGTCATCCGGGCCGCCGCCGGGCTGGCGGCCTACCTCCGGGCGCACGGGGCCGGACCCGACGACGCGGTGGTGGTCGGCTTCGACGCGCGGCACAACTCCGACGTGTTCGCCGCCGACACCGCGGCCGTGATGGTCGGCGCCGGCCTCAGGGCGCTCGTGCTGCCCCGTCCGCTGCCCACCCCGGTGCTGGCCTACGCGATCCGCAAGCTCGGCTGCGTGGCCGGGGTGATGGTCACCGCGTCGCACAACCCGCCGCAGGACAACGGCTACAAGGTCTACCTCGGCGACGGCAGCCAGATCGTGCCGCCGGCCGACGAGGAGATCTCCGCCGCGATCGACGCGGTCGGCGCGCTCGGCTCCGTGCCGCTCGGCGAGGGCTGGACCACGCTCGACGACAGCGTCGTCGAGTCCTACCTCGACGACGTCGCCGCGCTGGCGACGCCCGGTGGGCCGCGCGAGCTGACCACGGTCTACACCCCGCTGCACGGGGTGGGCGGCGCGTCGGTGGCGCAGGTGCTGGAGCGCGCCGGCTTCGCCGCGCCGCACGAGACGGCCGCCCAGGCCGAGCCCGACCCCGACTTCCCCACCGTGGCCTTCCCCAACCCGGAGGAGGCCGGCGCGATGGACCTCGCGATGGCGCGGGCCGAGGAGGTGGGCGCCGACCTGGTGGTCGCCAACGACCCCGACGCCGACCGCTGCGCCGTCGCGGTGCCCGGACCGCACGGGTGGCGGATGCTCCGCGGCGACGAGGTCGGAGCCCTGCTGGCCGACTGCCGGCTGCGCAAGGGCGTCGAGGGGGTCTACGCCGCCTCGATCGTGTCGTCGTCGCTGCTCGGCCGGCTCGCCGCGGCGTACGGCCAGGGCTACGCCGAGACGCTCACCGGCTTCAAGTGGATCAGCCGGGTCGAGGGGCTCGCGTTCGGCTACGAGGAGGCGCTCGGCTACTGCGTGGCGCCGGACCTGGTCCGCGACAAGGACGGCGTGTCCGCGCTGCTGTGCATGGTCGAGCTCGCCGCCGAGCTCAAGGCCGAGGGCCGCACGCTGGTCGACCGGCTCGACGAGATCGCCCGCGCGCACGGCCTGCACGCCACCGACCAGCTCTCGGTGCGGGTCACCGACCTCGCCCGGATCAAGGACGCGATGGCGCGGCTGCGCACCACCCCGCCCTCCGAGCTCGGCGGGCTGGTGGTCGAGCAGGTCGACGACCTCGCGCACGGCAGCGTCGACCTGCCGCCCACCGACGGGCTGCGCTACCGGCTCGCCGAGGGGGCCCGCGTGATCGTGCGGCCGTCCGGCACCGAGCCGAAGATCAAGGCCTACCTCGAGGTCGTGGTCCCGGTCGAGAGCACTGCCGACGACCAGGCCTCGGGTGACGTCGACGCGGCCCGGATCTCCGCGGCGGGCCGGCTCGACGCGATCCGCGCCGACCTCTCCGCGGCCATGGGTCTCTAGACCAGTCCTAGACGAGCAGGGACAGCACGAAGGCCAGCCCGCTCACGGCGAGGACCGTGACCTCGGGCCACGCGACGACGTGCCGCGGCGTGCCCGGCTCGGTGTCCTCGCGCGCGTGCTCGCGCTTGGCCGCCTCGACGAGCTCCTCGAGGCGGGTGACGACGAAGGTCTGGTAGGTCATCGCCCGCTCGTCGAGGTTGGCCCGCTCGGCCTTCTGGGCGAGCTCGGACCAGCGGCTGGTGCCGACCGACCCGTCGAGGCTGGACCGCTTGCGCGCCTTGACGTCCGCGCGCATCGACTGGCCGATCCCGATGCAGCTGTAGCGCGCGTCACCCACCCACAGGCTCAGCACCTGGCCCATCGACACCTCGTCGACGGCTCCGAGCGGCACGTGCGTGTCGCGGACGGCGTTGCGCAGCACGACGTGGCGCGGGTAGACGGTCGCACGCGGGCGCAGCTGGGTGACCCAGATGACCACGGCGAAGAACACCGCCCCCAGGCCCACCCGCAGCCCGGTGACGGTGTGCACGTCGACGGCGACGTAGCCGACCGTGAAGACGGCGAGCGCGAGCCCGACGTAGCCCACGATCTGGCCGCTGGTCGGCTTGAACCGCTCCACGGGCTGGGGCTTGGCGGAGGAGCCGGCGACGTCGGTCATGGCTCGATTCTGCCTCGGGGGGCTCGTTTTTCCCCAACCCCACCCCCGCACCTATGCTGGGTCGGTGAGCACAGCCCTGAACTCAACGGCGAGTTCGTACGGCGTCCCGGAGCAGCTCTCCGAAGCGACCTCGTCCGACGCCGCCCTGCGACGTTTCCTGCACGGACTCCCCGGTGTCGACCAGGTCGGAGCCGAGGCCCGCGCGGCGGCGCTCGGCACCCGGTCGATCAAGACCACCGCCAAGGAGTTCGCCCTCGACCTGGCGATCCGGATGGTCGACCTGACCACGCTGGAGGGCCAGGACACCCACGGCAAGGTCCGCGCGCTGGCCGCCAAGGCGCTGCGCCCCGACCCGGCCGACCCGACCGCGCCGCAGGTCGCCGCCGTCTGCGTCTACCCCGACATGGTGGCCACCGCCAAGCAGGTCCTCGGCGACTCCGGCGTCAACGTCGCGGCCGTCGCGACGGCGTTCCCGTCCGGCCGGGCCGCGCGTGACATCAAGCTGATGGACACCCAGGACGCCGTCGAGGCCGGGGCCGACGAGATCGACATGGTCATCGACCGCGGCGCCTTCCTCTCCGGCCGCTACCTCGAGGTCTTCGAGGAGATCGTCGCGGTCCGCGAGGCCTGCGGGGACGCCCACCTCAAGGTGATCTTCGAGACCGGCGAGCTGCAGACCTACGACAACGTCCGCCGCGCGTCGTGGCTGGCCATGATGGCCGGTGGGCACTTCATCAAGACCTCCACCGGCAAGGTGCAGCCGGCCGCCACCCTCCCCGTCACGCTGGTGATGCTCGAGGCGGTGCGCGACTACCGCGAGCTCACCGGCCAGATGGTCGGCGTGAAGCCCGCCGGCGGCATCCGCACCGCCAAGGACGCCATCAAGTACCTCGTCATGGTCAACGAGGTGGCCGGGCCCGACTGGCTCGACCCGGACTGGTTCCGCTTCGGCGCCTCCACGCTCCTCAACGACCTGCTCATGCAGCGCACCAAGATGCGCACCGGCCGCTACTCCGGCCCCGACTACTTCACCCTGGACTGATCGCGATGCCTGACAACGTGTTCGAGTACGCCCCTGCCCCCGAGTCCCGCTCGATCGTCGACATCAAGTCGTCCTACGGCCTGTTCATCGACGGCGAGTTCGTCGACCCGGTGGGCGGCAAGTCGTTCAAGACCATCTCGCCGGCCACCGAGGAGGTGCTCGCCGAGGTCGCGGAGGCCTCCGCCGAGGACGTCGACCTCGCCGTCAAGGCCGCCCGCCGCGCGCACTCGCGTGTCTGGTCGCGGATGTCGGGCCGCGAGCGCGGCAAGTACCTCTTCCGCATCGCGCGGATCCTGCAGGAGCGCTCCCGCGAGCTCGCCGTCCTCGAGTCGATCGACAACGGCAAGCCGATCAAGGAGTCCCGCGACGTCGACGTACCGACCGCCGCGGCGCACTTCTTCTACTACGCCGGCTGGGCCGACAAGCTGGAGCACGCCGGCTTCGGGCCCGACCCGCGCTCGCTCGGCGTGGCCGGCCAGGTCATCCCCTGGAACTTCCCGCTGCTGATGCTGGCGTGGAAGATCGCCCCGGCGCTGGCCGCGGGCAACACGGTGGTGCTCAAGCCCGCCGAGACCACCCCGCTCACCGCGCTGCTGTTCGCGGAGATCTGCCAGCAGGCCGACCTGCCGCCGGGCGTGGTCAACATCGTCACCGGCGCGGGCGAGACCGGCCGCGCGGTCGTCGGCCACGACGACGTCGACAAGGTCGCGTTCACCGGCTCCACCGAGGTCGGCCGCTCGATCGCCAAGGCGGTCGCCGGCACCGACAAGAAGGTCACCCTGGAGCTCGGCGGCAAGGCCGCCAACATCGTCTTCGACGACGCCCCGGTCGACCAGGCCGTCGAGGGCATCGTCAACGGCATCTTCTTCAACCAGGGCCACGTCTGCTGCGCGGGCTCGCGCCTGCTGGTGCAGGAGTCCATCGCCGACGAGCTGCTCGAGCGGCTCAAGCGGCGGATGTCCACGCTGCGCGTCGGCGACCCGCTCGACAAGAACACCGACATCGGCGCGATCAACTCCGCCGAGCAGCTCGCCAAGATCAAGGAGCTGTCCGAGGTCGGCGAGGCCGAGGGCGCGGGCCGCTGGTCCCCCGCCTGCGACCTGCCCACGCACGGCTTCTGGTTCCCGCCGACGGTGTTCACCGGCGTCACCCAGGCCCACCGCATCGCCCGCGAGGAGATCTTCGGCCCGGTGCTGTCGATGCTGACCTTCCGCACCCCCGCCGAGGCGGTCGAGAAGGCCAACAACACCCCGTTCGGCCTGTCCGCGGGCATCTGGACCGACAAGGGCTCGCGCATCCTCTGGATGGCCAACCAGCTCCGGGCCGGCGTCGTCTGGGCCAACACGTTCAACAAGTTCGACCCGACCAGCCCCTTCGGCGGCTACAAGGAGTCGGGTTACGGCCGCGAGGGCGGCCGCCACGGTCTGGAGGCCTACCTTGCCCACTGAGTCCCGCATCGACGTGCGCAAGACCTACAAGCTCTACATCGGCGGGGCGTTCCCCCGCTCGGAGTCCGGCCGCTCCTTCGTGGTCGACGACGCCAAGGGCAAGTTCCTCGCCAACGCGTCCTACGCCTCCCGCAAGGACGCCCGCGACGCGGTCCAGGCCGCCCGCAAGGCGTTCGGCGGCTGGTCGGCCCGCACCGCCTACAACCGCGGCCAGGTCGTCTACCGCGTCGCCGAGGTGCTCGAGGGCCGCCGGGCGCAGTTCGTCGACGAGGTGCAGCGCTCCGAGGGCGTCACCAAGCGGCAGGCCGAGGCGGCCGTCGACGAGTCCGTCGACCGGCTGGTCTGGTACGCCGGGTGGGCCGACAAGATCGCCCAGGTCGTCGGCGGCACCAACCCCGTCGCGGCGCCGTACTTCAACTTCTCGCTGCCCGAGCCCACCGGCGTCGTCGCCGTCCTCGCCCCGCAGCAGTCCTCGCTGCTCGGCCTGGTCAGCGTGGTGGCGCCCGTGATCGTCACCGGCAACACCTGCGTCGTGGCCACCTCGGCCACCCGCCCGCTGCCGGCGATCACGCTCTCGGAGGTGCTCGCCACCTCCGACGTGCCCGGTGGCGTGGTCAACGTGCTCACCGGCGCCCTCGGCGACACCGCGCCGACGCTGGCCTCGCACATGGACGTCAACGCGATCGACCTGACCGGCGTGGCCGGTGCCGACGGCGTCGACGCCACCGCGCTGGAGCAGGCGGCGGCCGAGAACCTCAAGCGGGTCGTGCGCCCCGTGGCCGGCTCGGGCGGCAGCCCCGTCGAGCCCGACTGGACCGAGGCCCCCGGCCTGGACCGGATGACCGCCTTCCTCGAGACCAAGACCGTCTGGCACCCCATCGGCATCTAGGCCGAGGAGTCACTTGTTCAGGCCTTTGGGCGGCGTGTCGTGGCACAACTGACCCCTCGCGAGGCGGGTACGCCGGTGCGACACAATGTCGCGGTGCGCGCGAAGGTCATCGTCCTCGCCGGGCCGTCCGGGTCCGGCAAGTCGCGGCTGTGCCGGCGCCTCGGCCTGCCGACGGTGAACCTCGACGACTTCTACAAGGACGGCGGCGACCCGACGATCCCGCGGGTGACCCTCCCCGGCGGCGACGAGATCCCCGACTGGGACCACCCGGAGTCGTGGCTGTGCGAGGAGGCCGCCGACACCCTCGAGCAGATCTGCCGCGACGGTGCCGCCGAGGTGCCGGTCTACGAGATCGCCCAGGACGGCCGCACCGGGCACCGCAAGGTGACGGTCGGCGACGCGGCGTACTTCGTGGCCGAGGGGATCTTCGCCCAGGAGGTCGTCGCGCTGTGCCGCGACCGGGGCATCCTGGCCGACGCGATCTGCGTGCGGCACCACCGGATGGTGACCTTCTGGCGCCGGCTCACCCGTGACCTCGGCGAGAGCCGCAAGCCGCCGCTGACCCTGCTGCGCCGCGGCTGGATGCTGATGCGCCTCGAGCCGCAGGTGGTCGCGCACGCCGAGGCGCTCGGCTGCACGCCGATGACGCCCGGACCAGGCCTACCACCGGATCACCCGGCTCGTCGCACGCTGAGTCCCCGGTCCCGAGAGGTCACTTCGTCGCAGCGACACGCCGCGGAACAGGCCTGAATAAGTGACCTCTCGCGGTCAGGACATGGTGCCGAGGATGGCGTAGGCGGGCTTGATCACCTCGTCGATGAGGGCGAGCCGCTCGTCGAAGGGCAGGAACGCCGACTTCATCGCGTTGATCGTGAACCAGCGCAGGTCGGCCATCCCGTAGCCGAAGGCGTCGACGAGCAGGCCCATCTCGCGCGACATCGAGGTGCCGCTCATCAGCCGGTTGTCGGTGTTGACGGTGACCCGGAAGCGCAGGTCCTTGAGCAGCCCGATCGGGTGCTCGGCGATCGAGGGGGCGGCGCCGGTCTGGATGTTCGACGACGGGCACATCTCGAGCGGGATCCGCTTGTCCCGGACGTACGACGCGAGCCGGCCCAGCGTCACCTCCCCCGACGGCGCGACGGTCACGTCGTCGATGATCCGCACCCCGTGACCGAGCCGGTCGGCGCCGCACCACTGGATGGCCTGCCAGATCGACGGCAGCCCGAAGGCCTCGCCGGCGTGGATGGTGAAGTGCGCGTTCTCGCGCTGGAGGTACTCGAAGGCGTCGAGGTGCCGGGTGGGCGGGTAGCCCGCCTCCGCGCCGGCGATGTCGAAGCCGACGACGCCCTGGTCGCGGTAGGCCACGGTCAGCTCGGCGATCTCCATCGAGCGCGCCTGGTGCCGCATCGCGGTCAGCAGCTGGCGTACGACGATGGGGCTGCCGTCGCGGCGGGCCTGCTCCTCGCCCTCGGCGAACCCGTCGCGCACCGCCTCGACCACGTCGGTCAGCGACAGCCCGCCCTCGAGGTGCTGCTCGGGGGCGTAGCGCACCTCGGCGTAGACCACGCCGTCCTCGGCGAGGTCCTCGACGCACTCCCGTGCCACGCGGCGCAGGTTGTCGACGGTCTGCATCACCGCGACGGTGTGGTCGAAGGTCTCCAGGTAGCGCTCCAGCGAGCCGGAGCTGGCGGAGTCCTCGAACCACCGGCGCAGCGCGTCGGCCTCGGTCGCGGGGAGCACGTGGCCCTCGGGCGCGAGGTCGATGATGGTCTGCGGCCGCAGCCCGCCGTCGAGGTGGTCGTGGAGGAGGACCTTCGGGGCCCGCCTGATCTGCTCACCGATAGGTTCGGACATGCGAGACATCCTTGCACCCGTCGACGTGGTCCCGTCGACCAGACGCCGATCCCAGGAGGCCCCTGTGCGCACCTTCACGTCCTTCGACGAGCTGACCGCCGCTGTCGGCGAGGAGCTCGGCACCAGCGAGTGGGTGGACGATCGACCAGGACCGGGTCGACGCCTTCGCGGAGGCGACCGGTGACCACCAGTGGATCCACGTCGACGTGGAGCGGGCCGCGTCCGGCCCGTTCGGCGGCACCATCGCGCACGGCTACCTGACCCTGTCCCTGGTGCCGTGGCTGGGCAGCCAGGTGTTCTCGCTCGAGACGCCGGGCGCCAAGCTCAACTACGGCGTCAACAAGGTCCGCTTCCCGCACCCGGTCCGGGTCGGCTCCCGCGTGCGCCTGCGCGTCAGCGTGGTCGCCGTCGAGGACGTCCCGGCCGGCAAGCAGATGCAGCTCAAGCAGGTCGTCGAGATCGAGGGCCAGGACAAGCCGGCCTGCGTCGCCGAGACGGTCGTGCTGCTCCTCCCCTGACCCGACCACCACGACGGGTCAGGGGACGCAGCAGCTCCGGGTGCTACTCCGCGACCGCGGACCGGGTCGGCAGCAGCTCGTCCACGAGGGCGTCGGTCTCGGCCTCGATGTGCGCGCCGCGCGCGGTGAGCGCGTCGGCCATCCGGCCGGCCGCCTCGGCGGCGGCGTCGTGGCCGTCGGCCTCGTGCTCGGCGCGGATCAGGTCGCGCCACAGCAGCTGCGACCCCGGCACCGCCCGCAGGCCCGCACCCGCCGCCGCGGCGGCACCGCGCGGGTCCTGGTCGTCGGTGCACAGCTGCACCAGCCGGTGGGCCGCGTCGACGACCACGTCGGCGACGGTGGACTCGAGCCGGGTGCGCGGCAGCCACGTGTAGCGGCCGTGCGGACGGCCCTGCAGCAGCTCGCCGCGGACCAGCTGCAGCGCGCGCCGGAGCAGCTCGCGCTCCTCGCGGGGTACGGCGTTGCGGGAGCGCTGCGCGAGCTCGACCAGCGCCGTCCAGTCGACGGCGACGTCGCGGCTCAGCGACAGCCGGCCGTCGTCGTCGGAGCGCAGCAGGGGTGAGCCCTCCGCGTCGTCGCCCAGCCACTCGCGGACGCGCTCGATGGTGGCGTCACGCACCTCGGGGGTGACACCGCGCGGCCACACCGACGCGGCCAGCACGGTCGGGTGCACCGGCGAGGACTGCAGCGCGAGGAAGGTCGCCATCTCGACGGCGAGGTCGAGCCGGGTCGGGTCGAGGTCGCCGGGCGTGCGCGCCTCGACCGGGCCGAGCACGCCGACGCGGACCGCCGCGGTGCTCCAGTGGCCGTCGTCGCCGGGGCGGGTGGCGGCGGGGAGCCGGACCCGGCCGTCGACGGCGGCGGGGGCCTCCTCGCGCGCCTTCTCGAACAGCTCGGCGACGAGCTCGGTGCTGCGGGCGGTCAGCCGGACGGCCTCCACCTGCACGTCGAGCAGCGGCACCGTGAGCGTGCCGCTCTCGTCGACCTCGAGGCGCCAGCGGGTGCCGGCCACGTCGCCGGTGGTGATCACGCCGAAGCCGCGCGCCCCCGAGCCGGTGAGCGCCGCGAACCGGTCGGCCAGCGCCGCGTCGGGCCGCGTGCCGAGGACGGCGTACTGCGGGACCACGCCGGGACGGCGGGCGAGCCGGCCGGTGAGGACCTCCTGCGCACCGCGCTGCGGGACGCTGCTGTCGAGCCGCTCGAGCAGCGGGGCGTAGTCGTCGACCAGCACCAGCCGGTCGCCGGCGAGGTCCGCGAGCACCTCGGAGAGGTGGTGACCGTAGACCCGCTGCTCGTCGGTCCAGGGGGCGGTGGCGAGCTGGACGGCCAGCGCCGAGACGACCTCGGTCGCGGTGGTCTCGTGGCCGGTGACGGCGACGACGCCCCCGACCGACTCGAGGTCGACCAGGACGTCGGTGCCCTCCATCGTGCGGCCCAGGCAGACGAGCCCGGGGAACGGTGCGTGGCCGAGCTCGACCGGCTCCTCGGCGTCGCGGCCCAGGCGCCAGGTGCGGCCCTCGTCGACCGGGGTCCACGGCGCCGGGGCGTCCGGCCGGGCCGGCGCGAGGCGCAGGTCGATGGTGTCGTCGTCGACCTGCACCGCGAACACGGGCGGGAGCTGGCGCTGCTCGGCACGGCACGTCGCGCTGAGCCCGCGCAGCGCGCGGTCGAGACGGGCGGCCCGCTCCTGGTCGGCCCCGACCAGCAGGCCGACCTCGGCCTCCAGCGCCTCGTCCTCGGGGGCGGCCCCGCGGCGGCGACGGCGCTCGGCGAGCAGGGCCGCGAGCAGGCCGGCGGCGACGATGCCGCCACCGGTCAGGTCGCGGGCCAGGTGCGAGGACTCGGGGGTCGCCTCGGCGGTGTCGACCGCACCGCCCGCGTCGGCCTGCTCGTGGCCGGCGGAGCCGTCGACCTGGGTGACGCCTGCGTCCGGGGCGACCGGCGTCGGCGCCGCGTCCACGCGGTCGAGGCCCTTGGCGTCCTCGGGCATGATCAGCACCCAGCCGGGCTGGATGAGGCGGCCGAGCACGAGCTCGCCGCCGTCCGGCTGGAGCCGGCCCTTGTTGAGGTCGAAGATCTCCTGCCAGCGGCGGCCGTTGTCGAGGTGCCGCTCGGCGATGTCCCAGAGGTTGTCGTGGTAGCTGCCGTCCGGCGGCTGCACGAGGTAGACCTTCTTGCCGATCACGTCGGTCATGTCGCTCGGCACGCCGGCGTGCTGGGCACGGCGGTCGTCCCGGTCGCCACCGGTGACGGCGTCGTCCTGCTGGTCGGCGCGGGCCTCCACCAGGGCGGCCTTGTCCTCACCACCGGTCTGCACGGCGGAGGCTGCGGCCACGTCGGTCGGCGGCGCGCTGGACAGGGTGGCGGCCACCGAGGTGCCGGCGCTGCCCGCGAGCACGCCGCTGACCAGCAGGGTGCCGACGAGCGCGCGGGCGAGCTGCTGCGAGCGGCCCGAGAGCGGCACCGGCCGCGGCATGCCGCGGCCGCGGACCAGGCTCACCGTCTCGATGACGGTGCAGATCGCGAACTGCGCCCAGGCCAGCCACACCACGGCGCGGAGCACGGCCAGCACGGTGTCGAAGGTGACCGGCTGGGTCAGGGCCTCGCGGGTCGGCAGCCCGTGGGGGTACGGCGGCGGGCCGGTGAGCAGCCACAGGCCCACCGGGATCCCGACGATCAGCGCGAGCAGCGCGATCGCGGCACCGAGCGCCTTGAGGGCGGAGCCCCCGGTGTCCTCGGGCTCGGCGTTGCGGGCGAACCTCTCGGGTCCGCGTGCGGGACCGGTCTGGGTCGAGGTCACGAGCCTGCCTCCCTGGATGGTGCGTGGGTGCGTCGGCCCGTCGCGGGCCCGGTCACTGGGTCACCGCCTGGGCGGTCGCCGACGCGGAGATCCTGAACGGCGGGATGCCGATCAGGCTGAGCAGCTTGGGGGCCACCTGGTCCTGGGCGCCGACCGTCACGGTGTCGCCGAGCGCCGTGGCGTTCATCGCGGTGTAGCCGAGGCTGCCGAGGTAGGCCCGGGCACGGCCCTCGGCGGCCCTCGCGTCGAGCTGGACGACGTCGCTGGTGCGCAGGGTGACCACGTCGATCTCCTGCGCCCCGGCGCGGGCGGCCTGCTCGACGTCGTCGGCCAGCTTCATGCGCGCGTTGAGCGCGTTGCCGCCGTCGATGACGAGGCCGGCGCAGACGAGCAGCACGATCGCGAAGCCGACCACGAACGCGGTCGCGGTCCCGCTCTCGCCACGCCGGGCCCGGCGACGGCCGAGGATCCTGGGCAGACGGCTCATCCGGTCCTCCGGTAGACGTCGATCGGGGCGTTGCTCTCCGCGCGCACGCCGACGTCGCCCGGCAGGCCGATCAGCCCCAGCCCGGCGTAGGACACCGAGCAGTCGAGGTCGATGCGGGCGGTGCCGCCCTGCGCGAAGCCGCTGAGCGTGAAGCCCTGGCAGCTGGTGTCCCGGTCGAGGGACTGCTGGATCACCGTCGCGGCGGCGGCGCGCGCCGAGTCGTAGTCACGCTGCAGCGAGGCCGCGCGTACGGCGTCGCGGGCGGTGGCCTGCATGTCGCCCTGCACCGCCACGAACCGTCCGCAGGCCACGATCAGCATCACGAAGGCCATCAGCACCGGGGTCAGGATCACCAGCTCGACCGCCATCGAGCCGAGCTCGCTGCGCGAGCGGCGCGGGGCCGCCTCACTGGTCCACCTTGAACTCTTCGATGGGCCCCTCGACGGTCTGGCTGACCCGCGGCACGAAGGCCGGGGCGAGCTCCTGGGCGCGCCCGGAGACGACCACCCGGACCCGGTCACCGCCGACCGGGACGACGTTGACGTCCACGTCCTCGAGGGTGCCGTTGCCGATGTTGGCGGCGTACTGGTAGCCGGCCAGCTGCCCGGCGCCGAGATCGCCGGTGACCCGCGCCACCCGGGCCGCCTCGCGCGCGACGGCGGTGGCGGCCGCGTTGCCGAGGTAGACCATCGAGAACTGCACCGCGAGGAAGATGACGAACATCAGGACCGGCATGTACATCGCCAGCTCGATCGCGCTGGCGCCCCCCTCGTCGCGGCTGCGCCGCGTCACCGGGCTCAGCCCAGGTCGATCGAGTCCGCCTTGTTGGTGATCGTGTTGAGCAGGATGGCTCCGACCGCGACCGCGATCCCGACCAGCAGCGCCGTGATGACGACCCACTCCACCGCGGACGCCCCGGTCTCCGCGCGGCGGGCGTGCGCCATCCGGGCCCGGACCAGGGTGCGGAGCAGGTGCAGGTGCTGTGTGGACATAACGGTGAGTCCCTCTCTCTTGTGACTTGGTGATGATCCCCGTCTTCATCCCCGTCTAACCCCCGAGGACTCTCGCGACTGCAGGATACGTCAGGAACAGCAGGAAACCGACACACAACAGGAGCTGTGCGACGAGCATGGACTGGGACTGGGCGGCGGCCCGTCCCTCGGCGTCGGCCAGCTCCTTGCGGCGCATGGAGGCTGCCCGGGCGGACAGGGAGTCGCGCACCTTGGCGCCGTCCTCGGCCACGAGGGCGAGGGCGGCGGCGAGGTCGCGGAGCTCGTCGATGTCGACGTCGTCGCCGAGCTGGCCGAGCGCCGTCCAGGGGGTGGTGCCCTGGAGCCGGGCGGCCTCGAGGGTGTCGCGGATGCGCACCATCGCCCAGCCGTCGCTGATGGCCGTGGCCGACTGGAGCGCCTCGGGCACGCCTCGGCCGCCGGCCAGGTTCATCGCGACCAGGTCGAGGAAGGAGCTGACCACGTGCCGGAAGTCGCGCCGACGCTCCTCGGCGTCCTTGTTGAGCTGGGCCCACGGCATCAGCGAGCCGATCGCGGCACCCAGGACGGCCAGCCACAACGGGATCGTCGGCGACCCGAACATGCCGGTGACGATCGGGAAGGCGAGCACGATGAAGGGCAGGAAGAGCCCGAGCACCGCCGCGAGCAGGGTGCGGGCCAGGAAGGTCTCGCGGGACTGTCCGACGATGCCGAGGTTGGCGGTGATCGACGACGACAACCGGATGCCGCGGGCCGCGAGCAGGTCGCTGAGTCCGGCCCCGACCTTGCGCATCCGGACGGACTCGTCCTGGTGCCGCCGGTCCGCGGTCAGGCTCGCGGTGCGGGCTCCGCGCTCGCGCAGCGCGTCGATCTGGGCGAGGCCCGCGGCCCCGCTGACCGGCGCCCGGTCGAAGACCGTCACGAGCAGCAGCAGGCCGGCGCCGACGAGGCCGCCGACCAGCATCACCAGCACGAGTGAGGTCACTGCGACACCGCCCGGAAGTGCAGGAACCGCTCCGGGGTCTCGAAGCGGGAGAGCCGGCGCAGCCACAGGATCCCGAGGCCGAAGACACCGATCACGACGAGCAGCACGATCTGGCCGACCGGGGTGCCGTAGGGCTCGACGTAACCGGGGTTGAAGATCCGCAGGCCGAAGACGAACGACAGCGTCACGCCGGTGACGATCTGCACGCTGCGGCGGGTGCTGCGGCGCCCGGCGCTGACGCGCTGGCGCATGTCGAGCTCCGCCCGGGCCGACTCCGAGAGCGAGGTGAGCACCTCACGCAGGCCGGGCCCGCGCAGCCGCGAGTTGAGGATCAGCGCGGCGATGATCAGGTCGGCGCTGGCGTCGTCCATCTCCTCGGCGAACCGCTGGAGCGCGACGGGCAGCGGCACCCGCACGCGCAGCCGGTCGGCCATCGTGGACAGCTGTCCGGCGATGACCGGCGAGGCGGCGTACGCCGTCGCGGGGATCGCCTGCTCGAGGCCGACCGCGCCCGCGACGGTGTCGCGCAGCGACTCGGTCCAGGCCGCGAGGGCCTCGATCTTGGCGATCGCCTGCTTCTCGGCGCCCGAGCCGCCGAAGAGCGCGTCCCAGGCCACGATCAGCAGGCCGGTGGCGACGGCGGCGACGATCCACCGGGTGACCACGAGGACCAGCAGGCCCACCCCGATGGCGATCGGCAGCCGGGTCCCGAACGCCTTCAGCCGGCGCCCGAGCTTGGACGGCGGCTTGGCGACGTCGCTGACCTCCTGCGGCGTGAGGCTCTGCACGAGCAGCACCACTCCCCCGCCGACGAGGCCGCCGACGAGCACGATGAGGAGGAGCGACAGGGAGAGGGTCACGAGGCGTTCACCCAGATGGGCGCGGAGCCGGGCTGGTAGCCGACCGCCTCCAGCTCCTCGAGGCAGGAGATCGCGGCGGCGGGCACGGCGTATCCGTCCGGGCCGGCCGCGAACACCTCGCTGGAGAGCACCCGGCCGTCGACGCCGTTGACCTCGCGCACGGAGGTGACCATGCGGCGCAGCTTGCCGCCTGCGGCGAAGTCGTTGACCCGCTCGACGAAGACCACGAAGTCGATCGCTCCCGCGATCAGCATCATCGTCGCGTCGGCGGGGAGCCGCTCCACGCTCTGGATGGCGTAGGTGCAGATGCGGTTGAAGACCTCGAGCGAGGAGTTCGCGTGGATCGTGGACAGCGAGCCGTCGTTGCCCTGGCTCATCGCGTTGAGCATCGTCACGATCTCGTCGCCGAGCACCTCGCCGACGATCACCCGGCTGGGGTTCATGCGCAGCGAGCGCCGGACCAGCTCGGCCATGTGGATCGCGCCCGTGCCCTCGGAGTTGGGCAGCCGCTCCTCGAACGCCACCACGTTGGGGTGCAGGTCGGCGAACTCCCCGAGCCCGAGCTCGAGCGCCCGCTCGACGGTGATCAGCCGCTCGGACGGCTCGATCTCGTTGGCCAGCGCGCGCAGCAGCGTCGTCTTGCCGGCGTTGGTGGCCCCGGCGATCATGATGTTCTTGCGCGCGCGCACCGCGGCCGACAGGAACGCCCCCATCTCCGGGGAGATCGAGCCGTAGGACACCAGCATGTCGAGGGACGCGCGCGCGATGCGCGCCCGCCGGATCGACAGCGACGGCCGCTGGCACACGCCCATGACGGCGGAGAGACGCGAGCCGTCGGGCAGCCGGATGTCGAGCTGCGGGTTGGCGGTGTCGAACGGGCGGCTGGTCAGGCCGCTGTAGGCGCCGAGGATCTGCACCAGCTCGACGAGCTCGTCGTCGTTCTCGGCGACCGGGAGACCGCGCTCCTCGCGCCCGTCGGCGTAGCCGATGAAGACGTTGTCGCAGCCGTTGATGTCGATGTTCTCGACGTCGGGGTCGTCGAGGAGCGGCTGGAGCCGGCCGACGCCGAAGAGGGCGGCGTGGATGCCCTCCGCGATGCCCTGCTCCTCCTCGTGCGACGGGGGCTTGCGGCCGGCCGTCACCTCCTCGCGGGCATAGCCGTCGAGCACCCGGCTGACACGACGGCGCGGGCGAACTGGCGCTCGTCCTCGGCCGTCATCGGCGGCAGGCCGTTGGTGGCGTCCTCGCGGCGCTGCCGCGCGAGGATGTCGGCGACCTCCTCGCGGAGCCGTCGGATCAGCTGCTGGTCCATCTCTCCCCCTACTCCGCGACCGCGTAGCGCGACCGCGCCAGCTCCTCCAGCCGGCCGGCGATCTCCGCGGCCGAGCGGAAGAGCAACGACTTGCCGACACCGCGCGACCACCGGACGCCCTTGAGGCTGTCCGCCGCGCGCTCGTCGTCGGCGATGACACCGAGCACCGTGGCGTGGATGCCCTCGGAGTCGAGCAGCTGCTGCAGGTCGGGCACCGAGCGGGTGTCGCGGTACGACGTGACCACGACGACGCCGACGGGTGCGCCGCCGGCACCGGTCTCGAGCGCGTCGCGCAGCGAGGAGAGCCGGTCGCGCAGGTGCGCCACGCCCTCGATGGTCGGTCGCACCACGAACAGCACCGCGGCCGCGTTCTGCAGCACCGGGATCGCGGCGGAGCCGGGCACCACGCGGCCGCAGTCGGCCAGCACGTCGGCGCCGAAGGCGTTGAACACGGTCGGGATGTGGCTCCAGGCCGCGCCGAGTCCCGCCACCTGGCCGGGCGTGGCCACCCCGGCCAGCACGCGGAAGCCGCCGTCGACCTCCTGCAGGTGGTCCTCCAGGGTGACCTCGGCGGCGCCGCGGCGGACGGCCGCGCCGAGCGAGATCAGCCCACGGTCGACGCCGATCGGGTCACCGTCGGGGGTGCGCAGCCACCAGGTCAGGTCGCTGCCGGCCGGGTCCATGTCGGCCACGACCGGGTCGCTCGGCCAGACCGTGGCCAGCGCCAGCGCGGTCACGGTGGTGCCGGGCGAGCCCTTGGCGGAGGCGAGTGCGAAGAGCGCCATCAGGACCCCGAGAGCGGGACGTCGTCGGTGGTGTTGCCGCGCGAGACCAGCGCGAGGCCGGCCAGGTTGGCGCTGGACGCGTCGATCACGTCGGCGGCGGCGGTGGCCGGCACGAGGAGGTTGGCGCTGCCCGCGGACCCTCCGCCCAGGTCGCCCTTCTTGGGCTGGACGATCGAGAGCACGAGGCCCTGGGTGAGGCTCACGGCACCCTCACCGCCGGACGTGGAGCCGCTGGCCCGCACGATCTCGACGAGGTCGCCGGTCTCGAGCTCCTTCTCGGGGGCGAGCGCGGGGCTCAGCACGACGCTGACGATCGCCCGGTTGGCGTCGATGGGATTGTCCTCGTCGATCATCAGGCCGTCGATGAGCGTCCCGTCGGCGATGAAGCCCTTGGCGAACTTGCCGATCGCGTACTCGTCGGCCAGGTCGGCCGGGATCAGGTTGAGCTCGTCGTAGGCGACGGGGACGGTGGTGAGGTTCTCCTCCGAGAGCCGGGCGCCGGGGGCGATGTCCCCCTTGGCGACCAGCACCTCGACCCGGCTGTCCATCCGGATGGCGAGGAGGCCGGCCACCAGCGCGCCGCCGACGATGAGCACCAGGGCCAGCGCGGCCATCGCGGGGCGGCGCTGCCGCGGCGGGGACGGGAGCCGGCTCGCCGACGACGCCTTCTTGCCGGTGGTCCCCCGGGCTGCCCGGAGTCGCTGGCGGTCCGCCGTGGTGCCGCCAGTGCTGGTCGTGCTCATGTCGGTGCTCCCTCGTGACTTCTGCTGAGGTCGAGGTCCGGAACATGGTTGTCCGCGATTCCCCCGTGCTGTGGACAGCAGCCGACAGTTTATTACCCGCTTCGTGGGGGAATGAACCAGGTCCGACAGCGGTGGCACGGGGGGACGCTGTTCCCAATGCTCCGAATGTCGCCTTAGGGTAGAACCTGCCAATCCAGGCACACCATCGAAGGAGAACAGAGAATGGGCTACGGGGACCAGCAGATCGGCTTGGACGACATCACGGGCACCGCCGACCTCATCGACCAGGTCGTGGGACAGCTGCAGGAGGCCCAGCAGAAGGCGAACACGCGCGCCAACGACCTGGTGAACGGCGCGTGGAAGACGCCCAAGGCTTCGGCAACCTTCGACGCCAAGTGGCGTGAGTGGAACAACGGCATGAAGCAGATGATCGACGTCGGGCCCGAGTTCGCGAACTGGCTGCGCAAGTACGCCAAGGACGCCGAGCTCCTCGACACGACCTACGGCCAGGCCTGAGCCTCAGCGCCTGACGCCGCGACGGCGCCACCCCGGACTCCGGGGTGGCGCCGTTCTCGTTGTCTCTCGTTGTCGTGGGGGCTCAGTCGACGAGCGGGACCTGCACCAGCTGCTGCCCGCCGCCGCTGTCGATGACCAGCCCGCGCCCGGGGTGCACCCGCGGCATCAGGGCGCTGCGCATGAGGCGGGTGCTGAAGACCTCGCCGTCGCCCATGCCCTGCGGCGAGAGCATCAGGCCCTGGCGGGACTTGCGGGCCTCGTAGAGCCAGCCGCTGAAGCCGCTGCCGAGCTCGGTGGTGCTGCCCGCGACCAGCACGCGCCAGCCCTTGCCGCGCGCCTGCTGCATCATCGCCATCATCGCCTGGCCCAGCGGTCCGTCCTTGGAGATCAGCTCGGCGTCGTCGACCAGCAGCACCGTGCCGGGGGCCAGCCCGCGCAGCCGCTCGACCAGGTCGTCCTCCTCGAGGTCCTGGGTGAGCAGGGACGCGCCCTGGGGCGCGAGCGCGCGGTGCAGGGCGTTCTCGACCGGGCACAGCGCCAGCACCGGGGTGCCGGCCTCCTCGGCGACGGCCGCGGCGAAGCGCAGCACGCCGGTGCGGCCCGACTTCGGCGGTCCGGCGACCACCGCGACCGGGCTGCCCGACAGGTCCAGGCCGAGCAGGTCGAGGTCATCACCACCGATGCCCAGCGGCAGCCAGCCCTCGCGGACCCGTCCGGCGAGCGCCGCGACGGCGTCGCGCACGTCGTCGTAGGCGGCCACCGCCGGCATCTCCTCCAGCCGGAAGGGACGTCGCGGGCGGGACACCGCGGCGTCGCGCTCGGCACGGCGCGCGGCGATGTCGCGCAGGGCGGCGTTCTGGCCGGCGCCGGAGATGTCGTCGGAGAGGGTCGCGACCTGGAACTCCCGCACCGGGTCGGGCTCGAGGGCCCGCCCGTCGACGAGGGTGTCCGGCACGTCGCGGGTGTGGATCCCGACGGTGCTGTAGTCGCCCTTGTCGGCCAGCCGCAGCACCACCCGGTTCTCGACCAGGGTGGACGTCTTCCCGACCACGAGGCTGCGGTCCCCCGCGATCACCACGTGCAGGCCGACCGAGGCGCCGTCGCGCAGCAGCGTGAGCACCTGCTCGGTCATCCGCCCGGTGTCCACCTCGCCGAGGGTCGAGCTGAAGCCGTCCCAGCGGTCGAGCAGGAACAGCAGGTACGGCGGGCGCTCGTCCTCGGGCAACGAGGCGCGCAGCTCGGCCAGGTCGGCGAACCCGCCCCTCCCGAGCAGCTGCTGGCGCTCCTCCACGACCGAGACCAGCCGGGAGAGCAGCCGGCCGGCGCGGTCCACCTGGGTGCGGGTGACGACCGCCCCGGTGTGCGGCAGGTTGTCCAGGCCGAGCAGGGAGCCGTTGCCGCAGTCGAGGGCGTAGACGTGCAGGTCGGCGACCCCGACCCGGTCGGCGAGGGCACCGGCGAGGGTGCGCAGGGCGGTGGACCGGCCGCTGCGGGGACCGCCGATGACGTAGAGGTGGCCGTCGCGACCCAGCTCGAAGGTCTTGGGCCGCTGCTCCTGGAGGGCGGGCAGGTCCTCCAGCGCCCACGCGGCGGCCAGCCGGCCGGAGGCTTCCTCCTCGAAGGGCGGCAGGTCCTCGACCCGCACCAGGTCGGGCAGCGCGTCGAGCCAGGGCCGGTGCTGCTCGGGGATGCCGAGTGAGCGGTTGAGCGTGTTGATCGCGTCCACGACCGCGGCGAGGTCGGTGTCGGCCTCGTCGGTCTGCACGGACTCGACCGTGGGCCGCGCCGGCGCCGGCAGCCCGACGCGCGACCACGGCACCGGCCAGGCCAGCGCCTCGTCGGGGGTCTTGGGTCCCTCGGTGGCGTCGGGGCTGCGGCCACCGACCCGGCCGCTCTGGAACGGCATCAGCGTGGAGGCGCCGCTGCGCACGAACGCGCGGCCCGGCTGGTTCTTGAGGATCCGGGCGGCGTCGGGGGCGTCGAGCACGTCGCGGCTGTCGGTCTCGTCGGTGACGCGCAGGGAGATGCGCAGGTTGGTGTTGGCCTTGATGTCGGCCGACACCACGCCGCTGGGCCGCTGGGTCGCGAGCACCAGGTGGATGCCGAGCGAGCGGCCTCGCTGGGCGATGGACACCAGGCCGTTCACGAAGTCCGGCAGCTCGGCCACCATGCTGGCGAACTCGTCGATGACGAGCACCAGGCGCGGGATCGGCGGCAGGTCGGGCTGGGAGCGCTGGAGCGCCCAGTAGTCCTCGAGGTCCTTGGCGCCCGGCACCGCCAGCAGGTGCTCGCGGCGGCGCAGCTCGGCCCCGAGCGAGACCAGGGCCCGGCCGACGAGGTGCGTGTCGAGGTCGGTGACCATGCCGACGGTGTGCGGCAGCCGCTCGCAGTCCTTGAACGCCGAGCCGCCCTTGTAGTCCACGAGGACGAAGGTGAGCTCGTCGGGCCGGTTGGCCACGGCGAGCGAGGCGACCAGGGTCTGCAGGAACTCGGACTTTCCGGAGCCGGTGGTGCCCGCGATGAGGGCGTGCGGCCCGTCCCGGCGCAGGTCGATGCGGAACGGCCCGTCGTAG
This sequence comes from uncultured Actinomycetota bacterium, assembly GCA_963698315.1. Lineage (GTDB taxonomy): Bacteria > Actinomycetota > Actinomycetes > Propionibacteriales > Nocardioidaceae > Nocardioides_B. The sequence continues at coordinate 695,126 of CAVOQH010000005.1, read as the reverse complement.
CCGGCCCCGACCACGACGTCGGTGGTGCGCCCGTGCCGCCAGCGCTGGGCGACCCCCTCGGGGGTGGGCGGGTCGAGCTGGATCTCCTCGAGCAGGCGGGCGGAGTCGGGCAGCCCGGAGGCCTCCTCCTCCGGCGTCGTGTCGCGCAGGTGCGAGATCGAGCGGGCGACGGTCTCGCACCACGGGACCTCGACCAGGTCAGGGGCGATGCCGTCGGTGTCCTCGACCGCGGTCGCCTCGAGCCGGACCTCGCCGGCGGCGCAGGCCACGACCGCGCGGCACTCCTCCGGCAGCTGGCGGACCTCGTCCTCGACGCAGAGCACCCGGATCCCCACGGCAGGACCGCGGCGGAGCAGGTCCACCACCGCGGGCAGCGTGCGCAGCCGGCGCGCGCCGTCGAGCACGACGAGCAGGTCGGGCGTCGGCCGGACCTTGGCCTGGGCAGCGGCCTCGCGGGCGGCCAGCAGGCCGGTGAGCTCGGCCAGCCGCCGGCCCACGGAGTCCTGCTGGGTGCCCAGTGCGACCGCCTCGGTCTCCCCGGGGAGCCGGGCGTGCGGGAGCCAGCGGACCCAGCCCCAGGCGTCCTCGCCCTCGGCGTCGCTGAGCACGACGATGCGGACGTCACGCGGGCTGTGCAGCAGCGCGGTCTGCGCCACGAACCAGTGGGCGAGCGAGGGCGCGGTCTCCTGGTCCCCGGCGACACCGAGGACGCCGACCTGCTTCAGGTCCAGCCACACCGGGACGAGGTCGAGGACGCGGGGCGCGGCCTCCTCGTCGGTCTTGTCGCGGCGCTCCTCGACCCGGATCTCGGCCGGCAGGTCGGCGAGCCCGATGCGCACGCGCAGGTAGTCGGGGTCGGTGTGCCGCCGTTCCCACAGCCGCGGCCCGGGGCCGAGGGCGTGGATCAGCAGGGTGGCGGGGTCGGGCGAGGACATCCGCCGCGCGGACTGCTCGGCGAGCAGCCCGGCCTCGATCCGCGCGTTGACGGCCTCCAGCGTCTCGTCGTACTTCGCCTGCTTGGCCAGCGCCTCCTTGCGGCCCTGCTTCCGGTCGCTGAAGAAGTTGGCCAGGATCATCACCGGCGAGAGCAGCGCGAAGATGAGGTAGCGCCAGCTGAACAGGAAGGCCATCGGGACCGCGATCACCAGGGGCACCAGCACCATCACCCACGGGATCGGTCGCTTCTTCAGCTCCGAGGGCGGGTCGGGCAGGTGGAAGACGCGCTCGCGCTCGGGCGGCAGCAGCCGGGGCGGGCGGTTGAAGTCGACGAGCGCCTCGTCGGGGCGCGCCTCGACGTCCGCGGTCGGCTCGAACAGGTCGGCCCGGGCCAGCACCGTGCCCCCGGCGGCGAGGTAGCCGCCGACCGGCCAGGCGGCTCCCTCCTCGGTGAGCGGCTCCCCGTCGAGCTCGGCGGTGCAGGTCGGTCCGGGCGTCACGGTGACCTCGCCGTCCGCGGCGACCGCCACGGTGAGGGCTCGCGAGGGCAGCCGCAGGTCGGGCAGCGACCAGCCCGCCGCGCCGTTGCCGATGACCGTCTCGCCGAGCGGCAGCCGGTGCACGCGCCCGGCTCCGGGACCGGAGACGACCCGGACCTCGGCCACCCCGGCCGGGGCGACGCGCGCCACCCGGTCGGCGGGCTCGAACAGGGAGAGGACGGCGCCGTTGTGCACGCCGGCGAGTCCGGCGGGCTGCTCCTGGTCGGCCTCGTCGCCGTCGACCCAGACCGGGATCCGGCGCGCGAAGCTGTCGTGGACCTGCTCGCCGAGCAGGCGGACCAGGGCGGGGACGAGGTCGCCGAGCGGCTGCGCGGTGTCGAAGTCGACGAGCGCGTCGACCGGCCGACCGGTCCGCCCGTCGACCAGGGTCAGGCTGAGCCGCACGTCGTCTCCCCCTCGTCGGACCCGTCAGGACCGGGCCATTATGTCCCCTTCCGCCCTGTCCGGGCGGCGGGCCGGGTGCCTCAGCTGATCCGGTCGATCACGAGCGGCGTCGGGTCGAAGCCGGCGCCGTCGCCGATCTCGATCCCGCCCTCGAGCGAGGCGAGCGCCCGCTCGAACCGCTCCGGCTCGTCGGTGTGCAGCGTGAGCAGCGGCTCGCCGGCGGTGACGGTGTCCCCCGGCTTGGCGTGGATCTCCACGCCCGCGCCGGCCTGCACCGGGTCCTCCTTGCGGGCCCGCCCCGCCCCCAGCCGCCACGCCGCGAGGCCGACGGCCATCGCGTCGAGACGGGTGAGCACGCCGCTGTCGGGCGCGGTGACCACGGTGGTCTCGCGCGCGGTCGGCAGGGTCGCGTCGGGGTCGCCGCCCTGGGCCGCGATCATCCGGCGCCAGACGTCGAACGCCGAGCCGTCGGCGAGCCTGTCGGCCGGGTCGACGTCGGGCCGGCCGGCGGCGGTGAGCATCTCCCGGGCCAGGGCCAGGGTCAGCTCGACCACGTCGGCGGGCCCGCCGCCCTGGAGCACCTCGACGGACTCGCGGACCTCGAGGCCGTTGCCGGCGGTCAGGCCGAGCGGGGTGGACATGTCGGTGAGCAGGGCGACCGTGGTGACCCCGGCGTCGGTCCCGAGCGCGACCATCGTCTCGGCGAGCTCGCGCGCGGAGGCGACGTCCTTCATGAAGGCGCCCGAGCCGACCTTGACGTCCAGCACCAGCGCGCCGGTGCCCTCGGCGATCTTCTTGCTCATGATCGAGCTGGCGATCAGCGGGATCGCCTCGACGGTGCCGGTGACGTCGCGCAGGGCGTAGAGCTTCTTGTCGGCCGGCGCGAGCCCGGTGCCGGCCGCGCAGATGACCGCGCCGATCTCCTCGAGCTGGTCGAGCATCGCCTGGTTGGAGAGGTCGGCCCGCCAGCCGGGGATCGCCTCGAGCTTGTCGAGGGTGCCGCCGGTGTGGCCCAGGCCCCGTCCGGACAGCTGGGGCACGGCGACACCGCACGCGGCGACCAGCGGGGCCAGCGGGAGGGTGATCTTGTCGCCGACGCCGCCGGTGGAGTGCTTGTCGGCGGTGGGACGCGACAGGGAGGAGAAGTCCATCCGCTCCCCCGACGCGATCATCGCGGCGGTCCAGCGGGAGATCTCGCGACGGTTCATCCCGTTGAGCAGGATGGCCATCGCCAGCGACGACATCTGCTCGTCGGCCACGGCACCACGGGTGTAGGCGTCGACCACCCAGTCGATCTGGGAGTCGGTGAGCTCGCCGCGCTCGCGCTTGGCGATGATCACCTCGACGGCGTCGTGCGCCTCGGCCATGTCGTTTCCTCTCGGTGGTTCGGTGCAGCTCTCACGCGCGGGACGGGGCCGCGACGGGGACGGCGTGGTAGCCGCGGAGCACGAACGTACCCCGCGACTCGGGCTCCCCGGCCAGGGCCAGGTCGGGCATGGTGCGGAGCAGGTGGCCGAGGGACTCGACCAGCTCCATGCGCGCCAGCGGCGCGCCCAGGCAGAAGTGCAGCCCGGCCCCGAAGGCCAGGTGCGGGTTGGGGTCGCGGTCGACGCGGAAGGTGTCCGCGTCGTCGAAGACGGCCGGGTCGCGGTTGGCCGCGCCGAGCAGTGCGGCCACCTTCTGGCCGGGCTCGACCCTCACCCCGGCGACCTCGACCTCCGCGGTCGCGGTGCGCTCGAACAGCTGGAGCGCGGAGTCGAAGCGCAGCATCTCCTCCACGCAGGGGGCGACCTGGTCGCCGGCGGGGCGGGCGCCGGCGCGCAGCATCGCGACCAGCCCGTTGCCGAACACGTTGACCGAGGCCTCGTGGCCGGCGTTGAGCAGGAGCACCGCGGAGGCGACCACCTCGTCCTCGCTGAGCCCACCGCCGCGGACGAGGTCGGAGACCAGGTCGTCCCGCGGCTCGTCGGCCCGCTCGCGGGCGAGCTCGCGCACCGTGGCCGCGAAGTCCTCGGCGGCCCGGACGGCCGCGTCCACGACGGCGTCGCCGGGTGCCACCTCGTACATCCGCACGATCGCCTGCGACCAGTCGCGCAGCTGCGGGGCCAGGGAGGTGGGAACGCCGAGCAGCTCGCAGATCACCAGCACCGGCAGCGGTTCGGCGTACTCGCCCACCACGTCGAAGCCGGACGGGTCGACCCCGGCCAGCAGCTCCGCGGCCAGCTCCCGGACGCGGGGCCGCAACCGCTCCACGTGGCCCCGGTTGAAGGCCGAGGAGACGAGCCGGCGCATCCGGGTGTGCACCGGCGGCTCGTTCTCCATCATCTGGTTGCGGTGCAGGAGGTTGAACGGCTCGAGGTAGGCCGCGGGCTCGCGGTCCTTCCAGATCCGGCCGAGCCGGCGGTCGCGCAGCACCGCGCCGGCGGTGGCGTGGTCGAAGGTCAGGAACGTGCCCGACTGCTCGTGCCAGGCCAGCGGTCCCTGCGCCCGCTCCCGCGCCAGCGCCGGGTAGGGGTCGGCGACGAAGTCGGGCGCGGTCAGGTCAAGCGAGGTCGAGCGCATCGGGTCCGAACGCATCCGGGAGCACCTCGCTCATCGGCCGGACCCCCGACACGGTCCACAGGAGCATGTCGGGACCGCCGTTCTCGAAGAGCACCTGGCGGCAGCGGCCGCACGGCATGATCACCTCGCCCTCGCCGTTGACGCACACGGTGTGGGTGAGCCGGCCGCCACCGGTGGCGTGCAGCATCGAGACCATCCCGCACTCGGCGCACAGGCCGACGCCGTAGGCGGCGTTCTCGACGTTGCAGCCCACGACGACGCGGCCGTCGTCGACCCGGGCCGCGGCCCCCACCTTGAAGTGGGAGTACGGCGCGTAGGCCCGCTGCATGATCTCGACCGCGCGCGCCCTGAGGTCCTCCCAGTCGTCCTGGGAGAACGCCGGGGTTGTCATCCGGCGCTGCCCTTGCGGTACACCTGGCCGTCGGCCTTGGGCATCCGCAGCCGCTGCGCCGCGAAGGCCAGGACCAGCAGCGTGGCGATGTAGGGCGTCATGCCGGAGAACTCGCGCGGCACCTCGTCGGTGAGCAGGAACCAGAGCAGGAACGCCACGCCGAGGCCGGCGAAGACGAACGCCTGGGTGGTCTGCTTGCGGGTGAACCGCCACACGGCCAGGGCGAACAGGCCGATGGCGACCAGCAGCAGCAGTGCGTGGATGGTGTCGGCGGAGCGCAGCGGCAGGCTGTCGGTGTAGCCGAACATCAGCGAGCCGGCCAGGATGCCGCCGGGGCGCCAGTTGCCGAAGATCATCGCGGCGAGACCGATGTAGCCGCGCCCGCCGGTCTGGCCGGTGACGAAGCCGCTGGAGGCGACGAGGGCCAGGAAGCCGCCACCGACGCCGGCCATCGCGCCGGAGACCACCACGGCCACCCACTTGTAGCGGATCACGTTGACGCCGAGGCTCTCGGCGGCCTGCGGGTTCTCACCGCAGGAGCGCAGCCGGAGGCCGAAGGACGTCTTCCACAGGGCCCAGGCGCTGAACAGCACGAGCAGGAACACGAAGACGGTCAGCACGCTGAGGTTGGTGGTCACCGCCGCGACGAACGAGGCGACGTCGGAGATGAAGAACCAGCCCTTCTCCGACAGCGCGGTCGCCCCGTCTGCGAGTCCGGGGACCGTGAAGCTGGCAGGCCGGTCGAGGCCGGTGAGCTGCTTGACGCCACCACCGTCGAGTCCGGAGAAGTAGGCCTCGGCCAGGAACTTCGCGGCGCCGAGGCCGATGATGTTGACCGCGACGCCCGACACGATGTGGTCGACCCCGAAGGTGACCGTGGCGAGCGCGTGCAGCGCGCCGCCGATCGCCCCGAGCAGGGCCGCGCCGAGGATGCCGACGAGCGGGCCGTAGTAGTAGGTGAAGTACGCCGCGCCCCACGTGCCGAGGATCATCTGGCCCTCGAGGCCGATGTTCACGACGCCGGCGCGCTCGCTCCACAGACCGCCGATGGCGGCCATCAGGATCGGGCAGGTCGCGATCACGGCGGCCCGGAGGCTGCCGGCGGAGTCGATCTGGTCCTCGCCGGTGATGAGCCGGACGACCGAGACGGCGACGACGACGCCGGCGCTCAGCAGCAGCCAGTGGTAGTAGGTCGCGGTGCGGCTGCGCGGCACCACCTGGTCGGGGGCGCCGGCCGGACTGGTGATCAGGCTCATGCTGAGGCCTCCTGCTCGTGCTGACGCCGTTCGGCCTGGAGCTTCTGGGTGACGGCGCGCTGCTCGGCGGCCGCCCGCCTGCGGCCGACCACCTCGTAGGCGACGACGACCGCGAGGACGATCACGCCCTGGGTGATCTGGACGACGCTGGCCGACACGTCGGACTGCAGCGTGAGCCGGTTGCTCTGCTCGTTGAGGAACGCGAAGAGCACCGCGCCGAACATGATGCCGAGGGGCTTGTTGCGGCCGAGCAGGGCCACCGCGATGCCGGTGAAGCCCAGGCCGGCCTGGAAGGTCGTGCCGTAGGAGTAGGCCGCCCCGAAGAGGGCCGGCATCCAGATCAGGCCGGCGATGGCGCCGGAGATCATCATCGAGATGACGATCATCCGGCTCACCTTCACGCCCGAGGCGACCGCGGCGGACTCGGACATGCCGGTCGCGCGCAGGTCGAAGCCGAACCGGGTGCGGTTGAGCACGAACGAGAAGGCGACGCCCGCGAGGACGGCGAGCAGGGCCAGCGTCCAGATCGCGCCGTCGCGCTCGAGGAAGGGCGTGAACCCGGCCAGCCGGCTGCCCTCCTCGATGACGGTGGTGCGCCGGGTGGTGCCCGCGCGCTCGCCGAAGCGGAGCAGGGAGTAGCCGACCAGGATGCCCGCGATCGCGTTCAGCATGATCGTGGAGATCACCTCGCTGACCCCGCGGGTGACCTTGAGCAGCCCCGCGATCCCGGCCCACATCGCGCCGACGAGCATCGCGACGAGCAGGCCGACGAAGACGTTGAGCAGGCCCGGGAAGATCGCGGCGCCGACCACGACGGCCGCGGCGTACGACGCCACCAGGTACTGGCCCTCGACGCCGATGTTGAAGAGGTTCATCCGGAACCCGACCGCGGCGGCGAGCGCCGAGAGGAAGATCATCGACGACTGGTTGACGATGTTGACGTAGACCCGGGGGGCCGGCGGGGCGAAGATGATGCCCCAGAACTCCAGCGGGCTGCTGCCCGAGAGGGCCACCACGACGCTGGTGATGATCATGGCGGCCACGACGGCCACGAGCGGTGCGATCAGCGAGGTCGCCGCACGCTTGAGCGCGGTCACGATGCTTCCTCCTCGTGGGCTCCGGCACCGGTCATCGCCGAGCCGAGGTCCTGCGGGGTGACGGACTTGGGGTCGAACTCACCGACGAGGCGGCCGCGCAGGATCACCTGGATCCGGTCGGACAGGCCGATCAGCTCGTCGAGGTCGGCGGAGATCAGGAGCACCGCGAGGCCCGCGCGACGGGCCTTCTTGATGTGCTCCCAGATGGCCGCCTGGGCGCCGACGTCGACGCCGCGGGTCGGGTGGGCCGCGATCAGCAGGCCGGGCTCGCCGCTCATCTCGCGGCCGACGATCATCTTCTGCTGGTTGCCGCCGGAGAGGGCACGGGCGGGGGTGTCGATGCCGGGCGTGCGGACGTCGTACTCCTCGACGATGCGCTCGGCGTCCTTGCGGGCCGCGCCGCGGTCGATGAGCATGCCCTTGGCGGCCGGGGGCCGGTCCTGGAAGCCCAGGATGCGGTTCTCCCACAGCGGCGCGTCGAGGAGGAGCCCGTGCCGGTGCCGGTCCTCGGGGATGTAGCCGATGCCCGCGCCGCGACGCTCGCGGGTGTCCCACCTGGAGATGTCCCGGCCGGCGAGGGAGACGACGCCCGAGGCCGGCTTGCGCATGCCCATGATCGACTCGACGAGCTCGGCCTGGCCGTTGCCCTCGACGCCGGCGATGCCGAGCACCTCGCCGCGGCGGATGGTCAGGTCGATGTCGGTGAGCAGCGCGCGTCCGAACGAGTCGTGGAGGGTCAGGTCGCGGACCTCGAGCTGCACCTGGTCGGTGACCGTGGACTCCTCGGTCTCCGGCGAGGGCAGCTCGGAGCCGACCATGAGCTCGGCGAGCTGACGCTTGGTGGTGCCCTCGGGCCGGGCCTCCCCGACCGTGGTGCCGCGCCGCATGACGGTGATGTCGTCGGCGATCGCGAGCACCTCGTCGAGCTTGTGCGAGATGAACAGGATGGTGTGGCCCTGCTCCTTGAGCTCGCGGAGGTTGCCGAAGAGGGCGTCCACCTCCTGCGGGACCAGCACGGCCGTGGGCTCGTCGAGGATGATGATCTTGGCGCCGCGGTAGAGGACCTTGAGGATCTCCACCCGCTGGCGCTCACCGACGCCGAGGTCCTCGACCAGCTCGTCGGGGTCGAGGTCGAAGCCGTAGGCCTGCGAGATCCGGTTGATCTCCGCGCGCGCCTTGTCGCCGATGCCGTGCAGCTTCTCGGCGCCGAGGACGACGTTCTCGAGGACGGTGAGGTAGTCGGCGAGCATGAAGTGCTGGAACACCATGCCGATGCCCTCGGCGATGGCGTCGGTCGGCGAGCCGAACGTGACGTCCTTGCCGTTGACGGTCAGCGTGCCCTCGTCGGGCTTCTGCACGCCGTACAGGATCTTCATCAGCGTCGACTTGCCGGCGCCGTTCTCCCCGATCAGCGCATGCACCGTCCCGGAACGGATGGTGATGTCGACGTCGTGGTTGGCGATCACGCCGGGGAAACGCTTCCCCACCCCGCGGACGCGGACCGCGTCCGTGGCGCCGGGCTGAGTCTCGGTGGCCGTCACTGAGCTCCCTCTCGTTGCACGTCGTTGTGCCTGGCTTCGCGCCGCCCCCGACAGGTCGGGACCGGCATGGCTCGGGCCCGGGGCCACACGCTACCGCGTGGCCCCGGGCCCCTGCCTAGTCCGGGTGGAGCCGTCGTCAGACGGTGTCCGGAACCTTGATCTCGCCGTTCTTGATCTGCTCGGCGAAGTCGTCGAGCTGGTCGGCGATGTCGTCGACGAAGCCACCGGACTTGGAGTAACCGACGCCGTCGGCCTTCAGGTCGTAGGACTGGTAGCTCGTCAGCGGCTTGCCGTCGGCGACCGACTGGATCATGTTGAAGGTGGCCGTGTCGACGCGCTTGAGCATCGAGGTGAGGATGTGCGGCTGGGCCTCCTCCGACGCGGTGAGGTACTGGTCGGAGTCGACACCGATCGCCCACATGCCGTCGCCGGCCTCGACCGCGGCGTCGAAGACACCGGCGCCCGAGCCACCCGAGGCGTGGTAGACGATGTCAGCGCCGTTCTCGTACATCGCGGCAGCGGCAGCCTTGCCACCGGCCGGGTCGGCGAAGCCGGCCAGGTCCTCTTCCTCGATGTAGGTGATGTCGACCTTGATGTCGGGGTTGACCGCCTCGACACCGGCGACGTAGCCGGCCTCGAACTTCTGGATCAGCTCGTTGTTGACGCCGCCGACGAAGCCGACGTGGTCGGCCTGGGTCTTGAGCGCGGCCGCCGCGCCGACGAGGAAGGAACCCTCGTGCTCGGCGAAGCCGAGGTAGGCGACGTTGTCGTTGGGCTCGTCCGGGGTCGGGTCGAAGCCGTCGATCACGCCGAAGCTGACGTCCGGGAAGTCCGGGGCGACGGCGTCGACGGACTGGCTGTAGGCGAACCCGGTGCCGACGATCGGGTTGTCGCCGGCCTCGGCCAGGGCGCGGAGGCGGTCCTCGCGGGCCGACTCGGGCTCACCGTCGGTGGCCTCGGCCTCGGTGCAGGTGGCGTCGAGCTCCTCGACGGCCTGCTCCATGCCGCGTGCAGCGGAGTCGTTGAACGACTGGTCGCCACGGCCGCCGACGTCGTAGGCGAGACCGACCTGGGGCCCGTCGCCGCCGCCGTCGCAGAGGCCGGCCTCGGCGCCGGAGTCACTGTCGTTGGCACAGCCGACCAGCGCGAGGCTGAGGACTGCGGATGCTGCTGCGATCTTGGTCAGGCGACGCAAGATGCCTCCTAAGAAAAGTTGCTGCGCCACCTTCACGGGCGCCGAAATCAGGGTCACCCTAGTGCCTGATCCGGGCGGGTTGAGGCAAAACGGAGCCCGGGCGAGGAAGTGTTATCGGTCGGTGACCAGGAGGGTCGTTGGTCACGTCGGTGCCCGGCCCCGGGCCGGCTGCGACCTTCAGTCGGCCAGCGCGGCGAGCGCCACCGCGGCGAGCACCCGGGCACCCACCCCGATGGACCGCTCGTCGATGACCAGGTCGCCCTGGTGCAGGTCGTAGATCGGGCCGCCCGGGGTGCGGGTGCCGAGCCGGCCCATCGCGCCGGGGATGGACTCGACGTACCACGCGAAGTCCTCGCCGCCGAGGCTCTGCGGGGTGGAGACCAGCCCGCTCGCACCCAGGATGGCGGACGTGGCGCCGGCCAGGAGCGCGGTCGAGACCGGCTCGTTGACCACCGGCGGGACGCCGCGGACGTAGCTGATGTCGGCCTCCACGCCGTACGGCGCCAGGATGTGGCGGATCAGCTCGCGGACGAGGTCCTCGGCGTCGACCCAGGCGACCGCGTCGAGCATGCGCAGGGTGCCGGCCACCTCGCCGCTGGACGGGATGACGTTCTTGGCCGCACCCGACCGCACCATGCCCCAGACCAGGCTGGCGCCGGCGCGGGGGTCGAGCCGCCGGGACAGTGCGCCCGGCAGCTCGGTGACGAGCTTGCCGAGGGCGTAGACGAGGTCCTCGGTGAGGTGCGGCCGGGAGGTGTGGCCGCCACGCCCGGTCAGCCGGATGGTCAGCGCGTCGGCGGCACCGGTGATCGGCCCCTCGCGCAGGCCGACCTCCCCGATGTCGATGCTCGGGTCGCAGTGCAGGCCGAAGACGTAGGAGACGTCGTCGAGGGCGCCGCCCGCGATCAGCTCCAGCGCTCCCCCGGGCATGATCTCCTCGGCCGGCTGGAACAGCAGCCGCACCCGGCCGGGCAGCGGGTTGATCTCGTGCAGCGACGCGAGCGCGATCCCGGCACCCACGAGCGCCGAGGTGTGCACGTCGTGGCCGCACGCGTGCGCGACCCCGGACACCGTGCTCGACCAGGACTCGTCCCCCAGGTCGTCGACGGGCAGGGCGTCGAGGTCGGCCCGCAGGGCGACCACCGGTCCCTTCTTGGGACCGATCTCGGCGATCAGGCCGCTGCGCGGCAGCAGCCGCACCCGGATGCCGGCCTCGTCGAGCCGCTTGGCGACCAGCGCGGTGGTGCGTTCCTCCTCCCACGCCAGCTCGGGGTGGGCGTGGAGGTCCCGGCGGAGGTCGACCAGCTCGTCGTGGGCAGCCGCGACGGCGGTGTCGATGTGGGAGAGCTCGGCGGGACGGGACACTTACGTCAGGTTACCGGAGCAGGACGCGCGGCCGGACCGGGTTCACGAGTCGGGCACGGCCGCCGGGTCGTCTGACGGTTCTCAGTCGACGGTGCGGACCAGCGCCTGGGACTCGTCGACCGGGACGTCGAGCGTGGCTGCTCGTCGTCACCGGCGGACAGCGCCTGCGCGCGGTCGGGGCCCGACGCCGGTCCAGCGACGCCTCCCAGGTCGCCGTCGCCTGCACCGGGAAGCCGCTGCCGTAGCCGACCGAGGCCCGGGTGAACGGGAACGCGCAGCGCATCGCCGGGCGCCTCGCCACCGGTGTAGGGGGTGGTGAACTGCGCGTGGGTGCAGGTCTGCCCGCCCGCCGGGGAGGTCAGGACGTAGTCCTGGCCTTGGTCACGACGGTGGCCGATACCGGACCCACCGAGGCGGTGATGTCCCACTCCTCGCGGTAGCCGTCGGCCCAGAACATGGTGTCGAGGTTGACCAGGGTCGCGCCGGAGCCGGCGACCTCGGGGTTGCGCTGGATCTGCGGGCTCGGGGATGTCGAGCGACTCGTAGGCCGCGTCGCGGAGCACCTCGACGTCGACCGCCGGGGCCGGCGGCTCCTCGCCGGGGCCGAGCAGGCGGGTGTAGTTGGGGACGACAGCCCTCGCCGTCGGGAACTCGAGCGCAGTGCCGGCGTACTCGACCACGCGGGGTCGCTGTAGAACTCGTCGACCGGAGCACTTGAGGATGTACCAGATCGAGCCTCGGGGTGCGTCCTGCGCCGCCTTCTCGTACTGCTCGACCGACCCCTAGCCGGCGATGTACTCGATGCCGGAGTAGTGGGGCTGGTTCCACTCGTCGCTGCACGAAGGTGAGCGCCTCCTGGGGGTTCTTCCAGGGCTCGTACCAGCAGATCGGCGGCACGCTGGTCACCGCGGCACCGCCGCTGCTGGGACCGCTCGGCGCGGCCGTGCCGGTGTAGGTGACCTCGACGCAGTAGCCGCCTCCGCAGCTGTTGCCGGCGTTCTCGAAGCTGTCCGCGGCGGCGGCCCCTGGCCCGCCATCAGTGACGTCGCCACGGCGGCCACGGCCACCGCCCCGACTCGCACGACCGTCCGGAACATGCGTTCCCCCTCGTCATCGCGGGCGCCGACGGCGCCCTCCCCACGTGATGTCAACGCTCGGAGCAGCGATCTGTCACGCTCCCCAGGATCTTCTACCCATTCGTCATCGTCCGTCAAACCCCGCCGGTCCCGCTCACCGGGTCTCGCACGGCGCCGTGCTGATGCGGTCGACCTCGGTGACCAGCCACTGGCCGGTCTCCTGGCGGACCAGCGCGCCGCGGAGCTCGTAGTACGGGCGCAGCTGCTCGGCGGGCTTGCCGTCGGCCCGACGCTCGGTCGACTGGTTCTCCCCGCAGCTGCGGAGCGTGGCCCGGTCGCCCTTGATCCGGACGCCGCTGACGCTCAGCCGGATGTCGCCCTCCGAGGTGCGCCCCTTCTGCTGCAGGTAGGCCGCGTAGGAGATCGACCTGGTCCGCGGCATCCCCCTGCGCGACCTCGCCCAGGGCGGCCGGGTCGAGCTGGGCGTCGAGGAAGATGTCGGTGCGCACCGCCCAGTAGGCGAGCCACGCGTCGACGACGGCTTGCTGGTCGTCTCCGCGCACCTTGATCGCGCCCGGGAGGACGTCGCTGCCCACGTCGTCGAACTCGGCTGCTGCCTCCGACGGCGAAGCGCTCGGCTGCGGGCTGGGGCTCTCCGAGGCGGAGGTGTCGTCGCCGATCGTCGGCGGCGGGGCGGCCTCGCCCTCGGAGCACGCCGACAGCACGGACAGGCCCGCCGCGAGCGCGAGCGCGGCTGCCAGCGTCCTCGTCATGGCCAGTCCCCCGAGAGTCGTTCGGTCTGTCAGAAGGCGTCGGGTGGAGAGTACACGCCCCACACGTCCCGCAGGGCGTTGCAGACCTCGCCCACGGTCGCCCGGGCGCGCAGCGCCTCCTTCATCGGGAAGAGCACGTTGTCGGTGCCCTCGGCCGCCGCCTTGAGCGCGGCGAGGTGCTTGTCGACCTCGGCCTGGTCGCGCTCGGCGCGCAGGGTGGCGAGCCGCTCGGCCTGCTGGGCCTCGATCGCCGGGTCGACCCGGAGCGGCTCGTAGGGGTCCTCCTCGTCGAGGCGGAACCGGTTCATCCCGACGACCACGCGCTGGTCGGTGTCGATCTCCCGGGCGATCTGGTAGGCCGACTTCTCGATCTCGTTCTTCTGGAAGCCCTTCTCGATCGCGGCCACGGCGCCGCCGAGGTCCTCCACCTGGGCCATCAGCCGGCGGGCCTCGGCCTCGAGCTCGTCGGTGAGCGACTCGATCGCGTAGGACCCGGCGAAGGGGTCCACGGTCTTGGTCACGTCGGTCTCGTAGGCGATCACCTGCTGGGTGCGCAGCGCGAGCCGGGCCGACTTGTCGGTCGGCAGCGCGATCGCCTCGTCGTAGGAGTTGGTGTGCAGCGACTGGGTGCCGCCGAGCACGGCCGCGAGCGCCTGCACCGCCACCCGGACCAGGTTGACCTCGGGCTGCTGCGCGGTGAGCTGCACCCCCGCGGTCTGGGTGTGGAACCGGAGGGTCTGCGCCTTGGGGTTGGTCGCGCCGAACTCGTCACGCATCACCTGCGCCCAGATGCGACGGGCCGCGCGGAACTTCGCGACCTCCTCGAGGATCGTGGTGCGGGAGACGAAGAAGAAGGAGAGGCGGGCGGCGAACTCGTCCACGTCGAGCCCGGCGGCGATCGCCGCGCGGACGTACTCGATGCCGTCGGCCAGGGTGAAGGCGATCTCCTGCGCGGGCGAGGCCCCCGCCTCGGCCATGTGGTAGCCCGAGATGGAGATCGTGTTCCAGCGCGGCACCTCCGTCTTGCAGTAGGCGAAGATGTCGGTGATCAGCCGCAGCGAGTGCGCCGGCGGGTAGATGTAGGTGCCGCGGGCGATGTACTCCTTGAGCACGTCGTTCTGGATCGTGCCGGTGATCTTCTCGCCCGGGACGCCGTTCTCCTCGGCGACGAGCTGGTACATCAGCAGCAGCAGGGCGGCCGGGGCGTTGATCGTCATCGACGTGGAGACCTGGTCGAGCGGCAGGCCGTCGAAGAGCACCCGCATGTCGTCGATGGAGTCGATCGCGACGCCCACCTTGCCGACCTCGCCGTGCGCGATCGGCGCGTCGGAGTCGTGGCCCATCTGCGTGGGCAGGTCGAAGGCCACCGAGAGGCCGCCGGTGCCGTTGGCGACGAGCTGCTGGTAGCGGGCGTTGGACTCCTTGGCGGTGCCGAAGCCGGCGTACTGCCGCATCGTCCAGGGACGGCCGGTGTACATCGACGGGTAGACGCCGCGGGTGAAGGGGTACTCCCCCGGCTCCCCGAGCTGCGTGGCCGGGTCGAAGCCCTCGAGGGCGTCGGGGCCGTACAGCGGCTCGAAGGGCAGTCCTGACTCGGTGTGACCGGTCTCGCTCATGTCCGGAGCGTACGGCGACCGGGGTCCGCGCCGCACCGTGAGATCTCCCACTGACCCGCCGTCGCGGGCCGGTCGGGCAGGATCGGGTCGTGCCCTCCTCACCTGTTTCCTCCCGGGACCACGTCGAGCGGCTGCTCGACCGGATCGAGTCCGTCGACGTCCACACCAACGCCGTGTGCACGCTGCACCCCGACGCCCTCGGCCAGGCCGAGGCGCGCGACGCCGAAGACGCCGACGGCCGACGGCGCGGACCGCTCCACGGCGTCCCGGTGCTGGTCAAGGACAACGTCGACACCCACGACCTGCCCACCACGGCCGGGTCGCTGGCGCTCGCCGACGCACCTCCGCCCGCACAGGACGCCCCGCTCGTGCGGCGCATGCGCGAGGCGGGGATGGTGCTGCTCGGCAAGACCAACCTGAGCGAGTGGGCCAACATCCGCGACGAGCGGTCGACGTCGGGCTGGAGCGGCTACGGCGGCCTGACCCGCAACCCCTACGCGCTCAACCGGTCCGCGGGCGGCTCGAGCTCGGGCAGCGGGGCGGCCGTCGCGGCCGGCCTCGCGCCCCTGGCGGTCGGCACCGAGACCGACGGCTCGATCACGTGCCCCGCCGCCTTCAACGGCTGCGTGGGGATCAAGCCGACCGTCGGGCTGGTGCCGACCGACGGCGTCGTCCCGATCTCGCACTCGCAGGACAGCCCCGGGCCGATGGCGGCCACCGTGCGCGAGGCCGCCGCGCTGCTCGGCGTGCTGGCCGGGAACGGCACCGACTACGCCGCGCACGCCGTCGAGGGGCGGCTGGCCGGCAAGCGCATCGGCGTCCCGCGCGCGACGTACTGGGGCTACTCCCCGCAGGCCGACGCCGCGGCCGAGCGGGCCGTGCGGCTGCTCGCCGCCGAGGGCGCGACGATCGTCGACGCCACCGACCTCACCTCGCTGACCGAGCAGACCGACGAGGACGAGCTGCTCGTGCTGCTGGCCGAGCTGCGCAACGGGCTCGCCGGCTACCTCGCCGGCCGGCCCGGTGACGTGCCCCGCACGCTCGAGGACGTGGTCGCGTTCAACCGCGCGCACGCCGACAGCGAGCTGCAGCACTTCGGGCAGTCGCTGTTCGAGAAGGCGCTCGAGGGCCCGGCGGTCGGCAGCGAGGAGTACGTCGCGGCACGGGCCCGGTGCGTGGCGGCCGCCCGGGACGAGGGCATCGACGCTGTGCTGCGGGCCCACGACCTCGACGCGCTGGTCACCCCGTCGTACGCACCGGCCTGCCCGATCGACCTGGTCAACGCCGAGGCGCACCCCGGCGCCTGCACGTCACCGACCGCGATGGCGGGCTACCCGCTGCTGACGGTGCCGACCGAGCTGGCCGCGGGGCTGCCGGTCGCGGTCTCGTTCTGGGGCACCGCCGGCAGCGAGGCGACCCTCGTCGAGATCGCGCACGGCTATGAAGTCGCCCGTGACCGCACCTCGGGCCCGCTGCCGGCGCCCACCTTCCCGACGTTCGTCTGAGCCGCCGCAGCACGCACGCACGGGCCCGCCCGGCAGTGGTTTAGACAAGGGGCCCGTGCGGTAATTGATCTCACAACCCTCACGGGGAACCCGCCACCGCCTCGCCGATAGAGTGCTGTGGTTACCGGCTCACTCTTCCGAAGTCCGAAAGGTTCTCGACCTTGGCCAGCTCACCGGCAGGGACGCTCTACCGGGGCCGCGAGGGGATGTGGTCGTGGGTCGCCCACCGCATCACCGGCGTCGCCCTCTTCTTCTTCCTCTTCGTCCACGTCATCGACATCTCGATGGTGAACGTGACCCCTGAGTTCTTCAACGAGGTCATGGAGACCTACAAGAACCCGATCGTGGGACTCATGGAGGCCGGCCTCGTCGCCGTGTTCCTGTTCCACGCCCTCAACGGGCTCCGGGTCATCGCGGTCGACTTCTGGACCAACGGGCCGCGCTACCAGCGGCAGATGACCTGGGCCGTGCTCGTGGTCTGGGTGGTGCTGATGGTGCCGTTCCTGATCCGCCACCTCGGCATCATCTTCGGAGGTCACTGATGAGCGCCCCCACCCTCGCGGCGCCGCGCTCCCGCCCGGCCCGCGCCTCGAACTTCGAGCTCAACTCCTGGCTGTTCATGCGTGGCTCCGGCGTCCTGCTGGTCGTCCTGGTCACCGGCCACCTCTGGATCAACCTGATGGCGGGCGAGGGCATCGAGCGCGTCGACTTCGCGTTCGTCGCCGGCAAGTGGGCCAGCCCGTTCTGGCAGTTCTGGGACCTGGCCATGCTCTGGCTGGCCGAGCTGCACGGCATGAACGGTCTGCGCACGATCATCAACGACTACGCCACCAAGCCGACCACCCGCTTCGCGCTGAAGAGCCTGCTCTACTTCTCCGCGTTCGTGGTGCTCGTGCTCGGCACGCTGACGATCTTCACCTTCGACCCCTGCGCCGACCCTGCCTCGACGCTGAGCGTCTGCCAGACGAACTGATCGGACGGATCCCATGGTTCAGCACCACAAGTACGACGTCGTCATCGTCGGAGCCGGCGGAGCCGGCATGCGCGCCGCCCTCGAGTCCGGCCAGCGCACCCGTACGGCGGTCCTCACCAAGCTCTACCCGACGCGGTCCCACACCGGCGCGGCCCAGGGCGGCATGTGCGCCGCACTGGCCAACGTCGAGGAGGACAACTGGGAGTGGCACACCTTCGACACCGTCAAGGGCGGTGACTACCTCGTCGACCAGGACGCCGCGGAGGTGATGGCCAAGGAGGCCATCGACGCGGTGCTCGACCTGGAGAAGATGGGCCTCCCCTTCAACCGCACCGACGAGGGCAAGATCGACCAGCGCCGCTTCGGCGGCCACACCCGCAACCACGGCGAGGCGGCCGTCCGCCGCTCGTGCTTCGCGGCCGACCGCACCGGTCACATGATCCTGCAGACGCTCTACCAGCAGTGCATCAAGCACGAGGTCGAGTTCTTCAACGAGTTCTACGTCCTCGACATGCTCACCACCGAGACCAACGGCGGCGTCAGCGTCAACGGCGTCGTCGCCTACGAGCTGGCCACCGGCGAGATCCACGTCTTCAACGCCAAGTCGGTCATCTTCGCGACCGGTGGCTTCGGCAAGGTCTTCCGCACCACCTCCAACGCGCACACGCTCACCGGCGACGGCATGGGCATCGTCTGGCGCAAGGGCCTGCCGCTGGAGGACATGGAGTTCTTCCAGTTCCACCCGACCGGCCTGGCCGGGCTGGGAGTGCTCCTCTCGGAGGCGGCTCGCGGTGAGGGCGGCATCCTGCGCAACAGCGAGAACGAGCGCTTCATGGAGCGCTACGCCCCCACCATCAAGGACCTCGCGCCGCGCGACATGGTCGCCCGCGCGATGGCCAACGAGGTGCGCGAGGGTCGCGGCGCCGGGCCCGACAAGGCCTACGTCTACCTCGACCTGACGCACCTGCCGAAGGAGCAGATCGACGCCAAGCTCCCCGACATCACGGAGTTCGCGCGCACCTACCTCGGCGTCGAGCCCTACACCGAGATGATCCCGGTGTTCCCCACCGCGCACTACGCGATGGGCGGCATCCCGACCAACATCAAGGGTGAGGCGCTCGCCGACAACCACACGGTCATCCCCGGCCTGTACGCCGCGGGCGAGGTGGCCTGCGTGTCGGTGCACGGCGCCAACCGGCTCGGCACCAACTCGCTGCTCGACATCAACGTGTTCGGCCGGCGCGCGGGCATCTACGCCGCGGAGTACGCCGCCTCGACCGACTTCGACGAGATCGTCGAGGAGCGGCCCGAGGCTCGCGTGGTCGACATGATCGAGCAGATGCGCGACGCCGGCGGCTCGGAGCGCGTGGCGGCCATCCGCCAGGAGCTCCAGGCGACGATGGACATCAACGCGCAGGTCTACCGCACCGAGGGCTCCCTCAAGCAGGCGCTGGCCGACCTCGAGGGGCTCAAGGCCCGCTACGCCAACGTGTCGGTGCAGGACAAGGGCAAGCGGTTCAACACCGACCTGCTCGAGGCGATCGAGCTGGGCTTCCTGCTCGAGCTGTCCGAGGTGCTGGTCACCTCCGCGCTGGCCCGCAACGAGTCGCGCGGCGGCCACTTCCGCGAGGACTACCCCACCCGCGACGACGTGAACTTCATGCGGCACACCATGGCCTACCGCAACGAGGACGGCTCGGTGCGGCTGGACTACAAGCCCGTCGTGGAGACCCGCTACAAGCCGATGGAGCGCAAGTACTGATGGCCACGGACACCGCCACCGAAGCGGGCGCTGCGCCCGCCCAGACCTCGACGACCATGACCGTCTCGGTCAAGATCCTCCGCTACAACCCGGAGGTCTCCGAGGAGGCGAAGTGGGAGACCTACCAGGTCACCGCCGAGCCGACCGACCGCGTGCTCGACGCCCTGCACAAGGTGAAGTGGGACCTCGACGGCTCGCTGACCTTCCGTCGCTCCTGCGCCCACGGCGTGTGCGGCTCCGACGCGATGCGGATCAACGGCAAGAACCGGCTGGCCTGCAAGACGCTGCTCAAGGACGTCAACCCGTCCGAGCCGATCACGGTGGAGCCGATCAAGGGCCTCCCGGTGCTCAAGGACCTCGTCGTCGACATGGAGCCGTTCTTCGCGGCGTACCGCTCGGTGATGCCGTTCCTGGTCACCAACGGCAACGAGCCGACCCGCGAGCGCCTGCAGTCGCAGAAGGACCGCGACCGCTTCGACGACACCACCAAGTGCATCCTGTGCGCCGCGTGCACGACCTCGTGCCCGGTCTACTGGAGCGACGGGCAGTACTTCGGCCCGCAGGCGATCGTCGGCGCGCACCGGTTCATCTTCGACAGCCGCGACGAGGGCACCGACCAGCGCCTGGAGATCCTCAACGACCAGGAGGGCGTGTGGCGCTGCCGCACCACCTTCAACTGCACCGAGGCCTGCCCCCGGGGCATCGAGGTCACCAAGGCGATCCAGGAAGTGAAGCGCGCGCTGATCTTCCGGCGCTGACCCTCCCCCACGAAGTCAGGGACGCCTCCCTCGCGAGTCATCGCGCGGGAGGCGTCCCCTTTTCTCGTGGTGGGCGGCCTGGGACCCGTCCACCGTGTGCGGGTCTGGCTAGGACTCGAGGCGGTAGTCGGCCTCGGCCTTGCGGTCGGGCGCCGAGCTGGCGTGCACCCAGACGTGGCCGCGGCCGTCGCAGTGCGGGCGGCAGCAACGCAGGTTGCCGCCGGGGGACTTCACATCACACATGTCGCACCTCCTCATCCGAGGAGTGACCTCCTGACCCCGGGTGAAACGGCGGACCAGACAGGATGTCGGCCATGGAGCACGCCTACGACGTCACCGTGACCTGGACCGGCAACCTCGGCGACGGCACCAGCCACTACCGGGCCTACCGGCGCCACCACACGGTCACCACGGCGGGCCGGCCGGACCTGCTCGGCTCGGCCGACCCGACGTTCCACGGCGACCGCGAGCGCTGGAACCCCGAGCAGCTGCTGCTGGCCGCCCTCGCCCAGTGCCACATGCTGTCCTACCTGCACGTGTGCGTGAACGAGGGCGTGGTGGTGACCGACTACGTCGACACGGTCACCGGCAGCATGACCACCGACCCCGACGGCAGCGGCCGGTTCACCGACGCCCTGCTCCACCCGCGGGTGACCGTCGCGGACCCGTCGATGGTCGAGGCAGCCACGCGCGCGCACCACCGCGCCCACGAGCTGTGCTTCATCGCCAACAGCGTGAGCTTCCCGGTGCGCCACGACCCCGAGGTCGTGGTCGCGACCGGGTGAACCGGCTCAGCGGCCGGCGACAGAACCGCGGACTTCGCCGTTCCCGTTCTGCCGTGGCCGCGCGCGCGGCAGACTGGTCCCTGTGCCGAACGGTTCCGCACGGGGGTACGGCCCGCACCAGCAACCGCTCGAGATCGTCGTCCTCGACCGCATCGCGAGCGGTGCCAGCACGCCCGCCGCCGTCACCGTCGCCACCGGGGCCGACCCTGCCTCGGTCGAGGCGGCCCTGACCTGGGCCGTCGGGCAGGGCTTCCTGACGCGGATGTCGCTGCGGGACGGGGACTACCTCACCCTCACCGAGAGCGGGCTCGCCAGCGTCGCGTGGCAGCGCCGGCTGCTGACGGTGGTCGGCGAGGACGGGGAGATCGACCTCGCCGCGCTCAGCCGGGACTACGGCGCCGCCCACCAGGCCATGCAGGCCGGGCAGTACGCCGCCCGGGAGCGCAGCCAGGCCCACCTGCTGGCCGACGACGCCGAGCGCGAGGCCGCCGTGGCCCGGCTCGGCGAGCACTTCGCCCAGGGAGCGTTCGACCAGGCCGAGCTCGAGCGGCGTACCGCCCTGGTCCTCTCCGCCCGCACCCGGGGCGACCTGCACGCCGCCCTGGAGTCGCTGGAGCCCGACCCGGTGGCGCCTGCGCCGATGGGGCCGCTCGTGATCACCCAGAGCCTCGTTGCCCACCGTCGACGTGGCCAAGGCCGTCCAGGTGATGCGGATGGTCGGCACCCTGGTCCTCGTGGTCTTCCTGGCCTCGTTCGCGATCCGGGTGCTGGCCTTCCTGCTCTGACCCCGAGCCGTGCCCGCCGGGCGCCGGAAACGCTCACTCCTCCAGCAGCACCGGCCGGGTGTCCGGGTAGCCGACGGGCAGCACGTAGGTGCCCCGCACGTGGCGGTACAGCACCCGCCACTGCCAGAGGCCGGCGTAGGCCCAGTCGTGGCGGCGCATGGCGCCGGCGTAGGCCAGGACCGCCCGGACGTAGAGGTCCGACGGGTTGTAGCGGTACAGCGCGGCGGCCATGCGGTCCGGTGCTCCGTTGGCCCGGAGCAGTCGCGCCGCCGCGAGAATCGCGTCGCGGGGATCGCGGATGTCACCGCCGGCGCCGTAGATCTCCCAGGTCGAGGGGAGGAACTGCATCGGCCCCTGCGCGCCCGCCGTGCTGGTGCCGCGGATGCGGCCCATCCGGGTCTCGGTCAGGTGGATGGCGGCGAGGTACTCCCAGGGCACGCCGGTCCGCCGCTGCGCGAGCCGGTAGTGGCCGAGCAGCGTCTCGACCGGTGGAGGGGCCACGATCCGCCAGTCCGGGAGCCGGCGCTGGGGGTCGGTCAGGCTGCGCAGCGGCCCGGCCGCGACGAGGTAGGCACGGACGAGCGCACGGTTGCCCGGGTGCAACGACGCGAGGACGGCGCGGCGGGTGCCCGCCTGCGCCCGGCCCAGGGCGCGGACGGCGAGCTGCTGGAACTCGCCCGCCCGCCTGAGGTCGGCCGTCGCCGCAGCGGGGTCGCGCAGCGTCGCGGCGACGAGGCCCAGCTGGTCGGCGAGAGCCTCCGGGTCGCGCAGGGAGGGCTGCGCCGGCAGGTCCGGGGCTCCACCGAGCCGTGCCGCGGGCTGCCCGGGCGACGAGTCCGGCGACTCCGACACCGACGGTGCGCTGGAGGAGTCGGAGGCTTCGGGGCGGGCGGCCGGGTGCTCGGGCACCTGCCCGCCCGAGCACGACAGGGACAGGGCTGCCACCGCCGTGGCGACGACCGCCCGGCGGGCGAGGAGCGGCACCGTCATGGCTCCCACCTAGCCCGGCAGGGTGGCGTTGTTGCCGCCGCTGACGACCAGGGCGACGGTCTCCCCCGGCGCGACCGGGACGACGCCGGACATGACGGCGGCGAGCGGCACCGCGGCGGCCGGCTCGGCGAGCACCCGGGCCCGCTGCCACAGCCACCGGCGCGCGGCGACGATCGCGTCCTCCGCGACGAGCAGCGACGTCGCGCCCTGGGCGGTGGCGACCGCGAAGGCGTGCTCCCCGATCCTCGGCGGGCCCAGCGCGTCGGCGGCCACCCCGGACGAGGGGCGGGCCACGGGCTCCCCGGCCGCGAGGGCGTCGTGCAGGTGCGGGCACAGCACGGGCTCGACCGGCTGCACGGGCACCAGGCCGGCCAGCGCGGTCGCCACCCCGGCGTAGAGCCCTCCCCCGCCGCAGGCGATCACGACCCGGTCGACGTCGGGCACCTGCTCGGCCAGCTCGAGCCCCAGCGTGCCGGCGCCCGAGACGGTCGCGAAGGTGTCGTAGGGGTGCAGCACCGGCACCCCCTCGCGCTCGCTGAACGCGTGGCAGGCGTCGAGGGCGGCGCCCACGTCGCCGTCCACGGCGTGCAGCCGGGCGCCGTACTCCTCGATCCGCTCCAGCTTGGCCGGGGTGGACGTGGCCGGCGCGAACACGTCGGCGGCCAGGCCCGCGCTCGCGGCGGCCCAGGCGGCCGCCGCGCCGTGGTTGCCACCGGACGCGGCGGCGATCCCGCTCACCCCGTCGGCGAGCGACCGGACGCTGTTCATGGCGCCCCGGGCCTTGAACGAGCCCGCGTGCTGGAGCAGCTCCAGCTTGAGGACCACGCGTCCCTCGACGCCGAGCTCGTGACCGGTGAGCTCGAGCACCGGCGTCCGTCGTACGGCGTCGCCGATCCGCGCAGCGGGCGGCCTCGACGTCCGCGCGGGACGGGAGGGTCCGGGCCGTCACGACGAGACGGAGGCGCGGTCCGTGGCGCGCCAGGCCTTGACCCCGAGCCGGCCGAGGACCGCGGCGATCACGAGGTTCACCACGATCAGCACGATGTGGGCCACCCAGTAGCCGGTGGGACGGTCCTCGCCGCGCTGGTGCGCCTCCACGAGGTTCTTCGCGAAGTTGGCGTAGCTGAAGACGTTCCAGGCGGCGATGAGCAGGAACAGGACGGCGTGCTTGCGTTGGAACTTCACCCGTCCATCCTGCCCCGGCGGACCCAGGACCGGGTCAGCGGGTGGACCGCCGCCAGGCCACGACAGCGGCTCCGCCGGCCACCAGCAGGCCGGCCCCGGCCACCCCGGCCACCCGGCGTGAGCGCGACGCCGGCGCGGCCCGGTGGCTGCCCACGCCACGCAGGGCCGGCTCGTCGCTGACCGGCACGACGGGGCTGGGCGCGGGTGGTGCCAGCGGTGCGGGCGGGCCGGCCAGCGGGTCCGGGTCGGCCGGGGCGCGCACGTCGACGGGGCGGTCCTGTCCCTCCTCGGCGTTGCCGAACGCCGCACCGGGAGCCCGCATGGACTCGCGGGCGCGCAGGTCGACGGCCTTCGGGGAGGTGTAGGCGAAGGCCGCGGCGTACATCACGAGCCGCGAGAAGTAGTTGATCCAGATCAGCAGGATCAACGCGACCCCGAACGCCTGGAAGGCGGGCTGCCCCTTGGTGAGCGAGATCAGGAAGCCGGCGACACTCTTGAGCACCTCGAAGCCGAACGCTCCGAGGACCGCGCCGCCGAGCAGCGAACGGCGCGGCACGTGCGGCTGGGCCAGGAGCCGGAACATCGCGAGCAGCAGCACGGTCGACGCGGCGATGGCGAGCCCGTGGCCGATCGCCCAGAGCACGAAGTACGGCGCCGGGGCGCTCGGGTCGAGGCCGAGCCACTCGAGGATCCGCTCCGAGAAGCCCGACACGAGTCCGGACAGGACGACCGAAACCAAGAGCACCAGGCCGATGAGCACCAGCGTGCCGAGGTCGCGGAGCTTGCCCACCACGAAGTTGGGGTGCTCCTTGCCCGGCAGCACGAACATCACCTCGAGCGCGGCCCGCATGCCGGAGAGCCAGCCGAGCCCTGCGTAGAGCAGACCGATGAGACCCAGCAGACCGACCGTGGCGGCGTAGTTCTCGAAGGTGCTCAGCGGGATCTCGCCCTCGTCGCTGCCCACGACGCCCGGCAGCAGGTTCTCGACCTCGGCATGGATGGCGTCGCGCAGCTCGGGAAAGTTCTGCGCCAGCAGGCCGACGAAGAAGAAGCCGAGCGCCAGGATCGGGAAGAACGACAGGAAGCCGAAGTAGGTGACGGCGCCGGCCTGGGCGTTGCCGTTCACCGACCCGTAGTGGGTGACCGTGTTGAGCAGGTGGTCGACGGACTGGTGGCGGGCGCGGAAGCGGTCGGCCTTGGCGCTGACGCGTTCCTTCAACGTGGGCATGCGGGTCTCCTACCCACCAGCGGCGGGAACCAAGGCTCAGGCGTCGGCCGAGGCGGTGAGGGGGTAGTCACGGGTGGGCACCCAGCCGGCCTCGGCGTCGTGCACGTAGAGCGAGAACCGGTCGGCCTCGAAGGCGCACTCGAAGTCGGCGAGGTCCTCGAACGCACGGTCCAACGCCTCGTCGTCGAGGTGGTGGGCGACGGTGACGTGCGGGTGGTAGGGGAACTGCAGGTCGCAGGCCAGCGGGCCACGCCGCACGGACCCGGCGAGCTGCTCGCAGCCGGAGATGCCCTCGACCACGGTCACGAACACCACGGGCGACACCGGGCGGAAGGTGCCGGTGCCGCGCAGGTGCACCTTGAAGGCGGTGTTCATCGCCGAGGCCTCGGCGAGGTGCTGCTCGATCACCGGGAGCTGCCCGTCGGGGACCTCGTACGGCGGCATCAGCGTGATGTGGGTGGGGATCCCCGAGGCGGTGTCGTCGCCGAGGTCGGTGCGGTAGCTCTGGAGCCGGCCGCCCCAGGGTTCGGGTACGGCGATGGCCACACCGATCGTCGTCATCGTCGGAACCCTACCGGTCCCCCGCCGGGGCGCCGCCAGGGCCGGGGAGCGGCGCGGGACGCACGAACCCGACCCGGTCGTAGACGTCGGCGAGGGTGCGCTCGGCCACGGCGTTGGCCCGGGCTGCCCCGTCGCGGAGGATCGCGTCGAGCTGGGCCTTGTCCTGGAGCAGCTCGAGGGTGCGGTCGCGGAACGGGGTGACGAAGTCGACCACCACGTCGGCGAGGTCCTTCTTGAAGTCGCCGTAGCCGCGGCCGTCGTACTCCTTCTCCAGGTCCTCGATGCCCCGTCCGGTGAGCGCGGAGTAGATCGTCAGCAGGTTGGAGATGCCGGGCTTCTCCTCCTCGTCGAAGCGCACGTCGCTGCCCGAGTCGGTCACGGCCGAGCGGATCTTCTTCGCCGAGACCTTGGGGTCGTCGAGCATCTCGATGATGCCGCCGGGCGACGAGGCCGACTTCGACATCTTCGCCGACGGGACCTGGAGGTCGAGGATCTTGGCCGTCGCCTCGAGGATGTAGGGCTCGGGCAGCCGGAAGGTCTTCTTGAAGCGGTGGTTGAACCGCCCGGCCAGGTCTCGGGTCAGCTCGAGGTGCTGGCGCTGGTCCTCGCCGACGGGGACGTACTGCGGCCGGTAGAGCAGGATGTCGGCGGCCTGCAGCACCGGGTAGGTGAACAGCCCGACCGACGCGGCGCCCTCGCCGCCCTTGGCGGACTTGTCCTTGAACTGGGTCATCCGGCGGGCCTCGCCGAAGCCGGTCAGGCACTGGAGCACCCAGCCGAGCTGCGCGTGCGCCGGCACCTGCGACTGGATGAAGATCGCCGACCGCTGCGGGTCGATGCCCATCGCGAGGAGCTGGGCGGCGGCGCGCAGGCAGCGCTCGCGCAGCTGCTTGGGGTCCTGCTCGACGGTGATCGCGTGCAGGTCGGCGATGAAGAAGAACGGCTCGTGCTCGTCCTGGAGGGCCACCCACTGCCGCAGCGCACCGAGGTAGTTGCCGAAGTGGAAGGAGTCCGCGGTCGGCTGGATCCCCGAGAGGACGCGCGGACGGGTTGCCTGGGCTGGTGCGTCGGGCATGGCGAGCATTCTGTCAGGCGCAGCCGCCCCGTCGCGCACCGCGTCCGCGGACCGCTCAGGAGGCCTTGTCGTCCTCGGTCCGCTCGTGTTCGGCGCCCGGCACCGGGGCCGGGACCGCGGTGACGGCCGGGCCGCCCTCGTCGGCGGGGGTCTCCGGCGCCTCCGGGGGTACGACGGTGACCCGGACCCGGCCGACGCGACGGTTCTCGACGTCCTGCACCACGATCCGGTGGCCCTCGAAGTCCACCGTGTCCCCCTCGACCGCGAGCCGGCCCAGCTGCGCCATCAGGTAGCCCGCCACCGTCTCGTAGGGCCCCTCCGGCAGCTCGATCCCGGTCTCGTCCTCGAAGTCGTCGAGGTTGAGCAGGCCGTCCACCTCGACGTCGCCGCCGCGCAGCCGGGTGGTCTCGGCCTCGGCGACGTCGTACTCGTCCCTGATGTCGCCGATGAGCTCCTCGACGAGGTCCTCCATCGTCACGATGCCGGCCGTGCCGCCGTACTCGTCGGCGACGATCGCGAGGTGCGTGCCCTCGCGACGCATGTCGGCCAGCGCCGCCAGGATCGGCCGGGTCCACGGCAGCACCAGGGTGTCGCGGGCCAGCTCCCCCACCCGCACCGAGCGGTTGGCCATGTCGGGCGAGAGCAGGTCGCGCACGTGCACGAAGCCGATCACGTCGTCGGCCGACCCGCGGATGACCGGGTAGCGGGAGTGCGGCTGGGTGAGCGCCTCGCGCGCCGCCTTGTAGACCGGGGTGCTGGCGTCGAGGAAGTCCACCTCGGTGCGCGGGATCATCACCTCGCGGATCTGCCGGTCGCCGGCCTCGAAGACGTCCTCGACGATCCGGCGCTCCTCCTCGCCGAGCGTCTCGTGGGCGTTGACGAGCTCCCGGAGCTCCTCGTCGCTCATCTGCTCGGACTTGGCGTCGGGGTCGCCGCCGAGGAGCCGGACGACGGCGTTGGTGGAGACCGAGAGCAGCCAGATCACCGGCCGCGACACCTTGGAGATCTTGTCGATGAACGGGCCGAGCAGCAGCGCGACGCCCTCCGCGCGCTGCAGGGCGAGGCGCTTGGGCGCCAGCTCGCCGAACACCAGCGAGAGGTAGGAGATCGCGATCGTGACCAGCACCAGAGCGGTCGGCCCCGCGGCCCCCTCGGGGATCCCCCAGCCCACCAGCACCGGTGACAGGTCGTCGGCCAGGGTGGCACCACCGAAGGCCGCGGACAGGAAGCCGGCCAGCGTGACGCCGACCTGCACCGCCGCGAGGAAGCGGTTGGGGTCCTCGTTGAGCTCCGCGACGGTCTGGCCGCGCTTGCCGCGGGTGGCGAGCGCGCGGGCCTGGCTGTCGCGCAGGGAGACCAGGGCGATCTCGGCGGCCGCGAACAGGCCGCCGATGAGGACGAAGACGACGACAAGCCCGATGCTGCCGAGCGTGCCGTTCACCGTCTGTGGCTTTCATCCATGGATCAACGATAAGGGTTTGCGGGTGCCCCTCCCGACCGACAGGGTGTGCGCATGAGGCGCACCCCACGACTTCGCTCGCCCCGCCGCGGGGACCCCGCATGAGGTTCCCCGACGACGTGCCGACCCTCACCGACGGCGTGGTCACCCTGCGCGCCCACCACGAGGGCGACGTCCCGGCCCTGCTCGAGCAGGCCACCGACCCGCTGATGGTCGCGTGGACGACCGTCCCGGTCCCCTCGTCCGAGGACTCCTCGCGCACGTTCGCGACCGAGATCATCCCGGCGGGCTGGGACCAGGGCACGGGCTGGGCGTTCGCGGTCGAGGCGGTGGACGACGACGGGGTCGCGCGGTTCTGCGGCACCGTCGAGCTGCGGCCCGAGGGCGACCGCCGGGCCGAGATCGCGTACGGCGCGCACCCGTGGGCGCGCGGCCGGGGGCTGATGGAGCGGGCCTGCCGGCTGCTCCTCGACTGGGGCTTCGCCGTCCAGCGCCTCGAGACCGTCATCTGGTGGGCCAACCGGGGCAACTGGGCCTCCCGGAGGCTCGCCTGGCGGCTCGGGTTCTCCTGCGACGGCACGGTGCGGCGCTGGCTGCCGCAGCGCGGCGAGCTGCTCGACGCCTGGGTCGGGGTGCTGCTGCACGGCGACCCGCGCTCCCCCGCGACCCCGTGGTTCGACGTACCCCGCATCGACGGGCCGACCGTGTCGCTGCGGGAGTACCGCGACGACGACGTGCCCCGCATCGTGGAGGCGTGCCGGGACGAGCAGACCGCCTACTGGCTCTCCCGGATGCCGGTCCCCTACACCCGCGACGACGCCCGGACCTACCTCGAGGAGCGCCGCGAGCGGTGCGCCAACGCGGACGGCGTCACCTGGGCGGTGGTCGACCCGGCCAGCGACGTCCTGCTGGCCTGCGTCTCCCTCTTCGACGTCCGCCCCGGCCGCCATGCCGAGGTCGGCTACTGGACCCACCCCGACGCCCGCGGGCCGCGGCGTGATGACCGAGGCCTGCCGCCTCGCCGTGCGGCACGCGTTCGTGCCGGTGGAGGACGGCGGGCTCGGCCTGCCGCGGGTGTCGATCCTGCACGCCGAGGGCAACGTCGGGTCCCAGCGCGTGATCGAGCGCAACGGCTTCACCCGCACCGGCCGGGAGCGGGCCGCGGCGACCCTGCGCGACGGGAAGGTCGTGGACCACCTCGTCTACGACCTGCTCGCCACCGAGTTCCCCGCGGCCTCAACTCGCTGAGGCTGTTCAGCGGTCGAGGAGGGCCGCAAAGGCGCACTCCAGCGGCGTCTGAGGCTTCGGTTGCTTACCGAGGTGATGGGTGCCAGTGCCGTCGACGCGGAACCAGTGGACGTGGGGTGTTCGCCAGACGTGGACGCCTGGCTCGGGTTGTCGGTGTCGCCAGCCGGGGCCGTGGGTCTTGATCCGGTGTTCGAGCCTGCTCAGCCTGCCGAGGTTCCCGATCCGGGTCTGCGCTCATCGGGTGGTCGGCGCCTGTCGAGACCACGGCCAGGCTCGTGTGGTCGACGTCCATCCGACGGACTGGTCGAGGGCGACCACGGGAAGGCGATGGCAGGCGTGCGGAGGTGGAGCAGTTCGCGGAGCCGGTCGGGGATCTCGTAGGAGTCGACGGGTACGTCGACCTCCAGGTCGATCACCGGCTTGATCGTCACGTGGGAGTGGCGGAGGAACTCGGATGCCTGGCCGAGGGTGATCGGGCCGACGCCCTCCATCCGCGCGACACCCGCGCCGGTCTCCATCGCCTCGCGGGAGACGTGGACGTAGAGCGTCGCGGGTGGCAGCGGGATCGTCGTCGGGGGTCGGTGGTTTCGAGAGCGCTCGCAGGCTCGCTCCTCAACCACCGAGGGGGTCTCGTACTTGCGGAGCAGCGCGAGGGCCCGGGCCGGGTGGGCGAGGATGCCGAGCGCCTTGGAGCGGCGGACCCCGACCGGTGACTGGTCGCCTTCGAGCTGGAGGATCTGCGCGAGCCGGTCGACCATGGCGACGAGGTAGATCACCTCACCGGCCGTGGCCTTCGCGACCAGGGTCTTCAGGCCGTGCTCGGTGGACTGGCCGGTGACCACGAACCGGTCCAGCTCGGCCGCCTCCCGACGTGCTTCCGCGGCGGCCGGGTCGGCGGCGATGATGCGGGCTTCGAGCAGGTCGACGAACCGGCCCCACGGCAGCGTCGCCAGGTAGGGCGTCGTCGTCCGGTCCACCTCGCGTGCCTGCGCGAGCGTCAGCCCGGTCGCGCGGGTGCGCTTCGCGACGTGCCGCGCCTGCCAGGCACGGACCGTGCCGGCCTCCAGCGCGGCCCACAGCAGCGGGAGCCGGTGCCGCAGGTCGAGCGCGTCCGCGATCAACGTCGCCGCCGCACCGACCGACCGGCCGGTCAGGACCGCCAGCTCGGCGGCGCAGAACTCACCGGCCTCCGGGGTGCCGAACCCACCGAACCGACGTGGCTCGCTCCATCCCCGCCAGGACCGGGCGGGGCTCCAGCGACTCCGCCGGGTGCAGGTCCGCCCACCGTGCGGCGAGGACCAGCTCACGGCACTCGGCGTCGAGCAGAGCGGCGTGGTTCGCGACCAGGGCATCGGCCAGCCCCTGCCCGTCGAGGTCCTCCACCGCTGCCGCCATACGAAGAACCTAGAGGTGACCACCGACAGTTCCGGGCAATGGAATCTCGTTGTGGACAAGGGGAAAGTGGTCTCGACAAGCTCGACCACCCGGGCGCAGCTCGACCACCCGGGGTTTCGAGACGCTCACTTCGTTCGCTCCTCAACCACCGATGGGTGGCGCTAGTCGAGCGCGACGACCCGCGACGGCGCGGTACGGCGGTGCAGCAGCACCGACCAGGCCAGCGCCAGCAGGCCCGCCAGCGAGAGGCCCGCGCCGACCCACGACGGGGCGGTGTAGCCCCAGCCGGCGGCGATCACGAGGCCACCGAGCCAGGCGCCGAGGGCGTTGGCGACGTTGAGCGACGCGTGGTTCATCGCGGCGCCGAGCGTCTGCGCGTCGCCCGCGACCTCCATCAGCCGGAGCTGGAGGTTGACCACCAGCACCGCGCCGACGGCCGAGATCACGAACACCGTGACCAGGCCGGGCACGAACGACGACGCGGTCACCGTGAACAGCGCCAGGGCGAGCCCCATCGCCACCGAGCTGACGACCAGCGAGCGGAGCACCGACCAGTCCGCGAGGCGACCGCCGAGCATGGTGCCGCCGAAGGCGCCGAGGCCGAAGGAGAGCAGGAACAGCGGGACCGCCGAGGCGGGCAGCCCGGTGACGTCGGTGACCGTGGGTGCGATGTAGGAGTACATCGCGAACATGCCACCGAAGCCGACCGCGCCGACCAGCAGCGTGAGCCACACCTGCGGGTTCGCGAACGCCGCGAGCTCCCGCCGCCCGGTCGCCTCACGGTCGCCGGGCGTGGACGGCACGAGCAGCAGCACGAGCAGCACGGTCAGCAGCCCGATGAGCGCGACACCGCCGTACACCGCCCGCCAGCCGAGGTGCTGGCCCAACCAGGTGCCGACCGGGACGCCGACCACGGTCGCGACCGGGAGGCCGAGCATGATCCTGCTGACCGCGCGCCCGCGCCGCTCCGGCGGCACCATCGACGCGGCGACCAGCGAGGCGAGGCCGAAGTAGGCGCCGTGCGGCACCCCGGACAGGAACCGCGCGCCGGTCAGCTGGACGTAGTCCTGCGCGAGCGCGCTCGTCGCGTTGGCGACGGCGAAGGCCGCCATCAGCGCCACGAGGAGCGCCCGGCGCGGCAGCCGGGCGCCGAAGACCGCGATCACGGGGGCGCCGACCACGACACCGAGGGCGTACGCCGAGATGACGTGGCCGGCCTGCGGGATCGACACCGAGACGCCCTCGGCCACCTCGGGCAGCAGGCCCATCGTCACGAACTCGGTGGTGCCGATCGCGAAGCCGCCGACCGCGAGCGCGACGGTCGCCCAGGCGACGCGCCGCGCCGACAGGGGCGCGGGCTCGGGCCGGGTGCGGGTCGCGGAGGCAGTCTGGGTCACACCTGGCCCAAGACCTCGCCCCCGGCGAGCTATTCCCCTCCCCGGGTGTGGCGCGGCCCACGGCACGCCCCCTTGACCCCGCTGCGGGTCCTGTCGAGACTCGGCAGCATGCTGCGCCGCACCCACTGGCTGCGCCACCTCGGGAGCCTCGACCCGGAGACGGACTACGAGGAGATCTACCGGGTCACGGTCACCCACGAGTTCCCGTGGGACATGAACCAGGCGCTCTCCTTCGCGCTCTTCCGCACCTACGCCGTCCCCTCGATCGGGCGGCTGCTCGACGAGACCGGCGAGTTCGCGCAGCGACCCCAGAAGCGGTACGACGACACCGTCCTCCTGCTCGATGCGATCTCGCTGGACGGCCTGCACTCCGAGGGCGGCCGCCGCGCCGTCCGCCGGATCAACCAGATGCACGGCTCCTACGACATCTCCGAACGACGACATGCGCTACGTCCTCGCCACCTTCGTCGTGGTGCCCAAGCGCTG
Organism: uncultured Actinomycetota bacterium; assembly: GCA_963698315.1. Taxonomy (GTDB): domain Bacteria; phylum Actinomycetota; class Actinomycetes; order Propionibacteriales; family Nocardioidaceae; genus Nocardioides_B. Next base: position 662,782 of record CAVOQH010000005.1, on the reverse strand, counting down.
GATGGACGACTACGGCTGGCGGCCGTTCACCGGCACCGAGGTCGAGGCGAGCACCCGCTACTACCAGGAGCTCGGCCGGCTGATGGGCATCAAGGACGTCCCCGAGACCTACGACGCCTTCGCGCGGCTGATGGACGACTACGAGGCGGCCCACTTCGGCTTCGACGCCGGCGGGCGCCGGGTCGCGGACTCGACCCTGGCGCTGATGAAGACCTTCTACCCGCGAGTCGCGTCCTGGCCGGTGGACATGTTCTCCCGGGCGCTGATGGACGAGCCGCTGCTCCGGGCGTTCGGCTACCGGGCGCCACCGGCCCCCGTCGTGCGGGCGGCCCGGGCGGGGCTGCGGGCCCGGGCCCGGGTCGAGCGGCTGCTGCCGGCCCGCCGTACTCCCCTGCACGCCCGCGACCTGCCGCGGATCCGCAGCTATCCCGACGGCTACGACGTCGACGCGCTCGGCACGTTCCCGCGCGGCTGCCCGGTCTCCTCCCCCCGGATATGACGCGACGTCCCGGTCGTCTCCGGGGGTCCGGAGCAACCGAGACGTCGCGTCGTATCGGGCCGTGCGGTCAGCCCAGGGTGGCCAGTGCCTCGTTGAACGTCTTCGACGGCCGCATGACCTCGTCGGCCTTGGCGTCGTCGGGCTTGTAGTAGCCGCCGATGTCGACCGGCGAGCCCTGCACCGCGAGCAGCTCGTCGGTGATCGTCTGCTCGTTGTCGGCCAGCGTGGTGGCGAGCTGGTCGAACGCGGCCGCCAGCTCGGCGTCCTCGGTCTGCCGGGCCAGCTCCTGCGCCCAGTAGAGCGCGAGGTAGAAGTGGCTGCCGCGGTTGTCGAGCTCGCCGGCCTTGCGGCTGGGCGACTTGTTCTCGTTGAGGAACGTGCCGGTCGCCCGGTCGAGGGTGTCGGCCAGGATCTGCGCCCGCGCGTTGTCGGTGGTCTGCGCGAGGTGCTCGAAGCTCACCGCGAGCGCGAGGAACTCGCCCAGGCTGTCCCAGCGCAGGTGGTTCTCCTTGACCAGCTGCTGCACGTGCTTGGGGGCCGAGCCGCCCGCACCGGTCTCGAAGAGGCCGCCGCCGTTGATCAGCGGCACGACCGACAGCATCTTGGCGCTGGTGCCGAGCTCGAGGATCGGGAACAGGTCGGTGAGGTAGTCGCGCAGCACGTTGCCGGTCACCGAGATGGTGTCCTCGCCCTTGCGGATCCGCTCCAGGGAGAAGGCGGTCGCGTCGACCGGCGACATGATCTCGATCTGGAGGCCCTCGGTGTCGTGCTCGGGGAGGTACTCCTTGACCTTGGCGATCAGGTTGGCGTCGTGCGCGCGGCCCTCGTCGAGCCAGAACACGGCGGGCACGCCGGTGGCCCGGGCCCGGGTGACGGCGAGCTTCACCCAGTCGCGGATCGGCACGTCCTTGGTCTGGCACATCCGCCAGATGTCGCCCTCGGAGACGACGTGCTCGAGCACGACGTCGCCGTTGTCGTCGACCACGCGGACCGTGCCGGTGCGCGGGATCTCGAAGGTCTTGTCGTGGCTGCCGTACTCCTCGGCCGCCTGCGCCATCAGCCCGACGTTGGGCACCGAGCCCATGGTGGCCGGGTCGAAGGCGCCGTTCGCGCGGCAGTCGTCGATGACGACCTGGTAGATCCCGGCGTACGACGAGTCGGGGATCACCGCGAGGGTGTCGGCCTCCTCGCCGTCGGGGCCCCACATGTGGCCGGAGGTGCGGATCATCGCCGGCATGGAGGCGTCGACGATCACGTCGCTCGGCACGTGCAGGTTGGTGATGCCGTGGTCGGAGTCGACCATCGCGAGGGCGGGGCCGTCGGCGATGCCGGCGTCGATCGTGGCCTTGATCGCGTCGCCCTCGGGCAGCGACTCGATGCCCTTGAGGATCGCGCCGAGCCCGTCGTTGGGGCTCAGGCCCGCGGCGGCGAGCGTCTCGCCGTGCTGGGCGAACAGCTCGGGCAGGAAGGCGCGCACGACGTGGCCGAAGATGATCGGGTCGGAGACCTTCATCATGGTGGCCTTGAGGTGCACCGAGAACAGCACGTCGTCGGCCTTGGCCCGCGCGATCTGCGCGGTCAGGAACTCGCGCAGCGCGGCCACGCGCATCGCGGTGGCGTCGACGACCTCGCCGGCCAGCACCGGCACGGACTCGCGCAGCACGGTGGTCTCGCCGTCGTCGCCGGCCAGCTCGATGCGGAGCGAGCCGTCCTTCGCGACGACCGCGGACTTCTCGCCTGCAGCGGAAGTCGTCGGCGGTCATGTGCGCGACGTTGGTCTTGGAGTCCGCGGTCCACGCGCCCATGCGGTGCGGGTGGTTCTTGGCGTAGTTCTTCACCGAGGCCGGCGCACGACGGTCGGAGTTGCCCTCGCGGAGCACCGGGTTGACCGCGCTGCCCTTGACCTTGTCGTAGCGGGCCCGGACGTCCTTGTCCTCGTCGGACTTCGGGTCGTCGGGGTAGGCCGGCAGGTCGTAGCCCTGCTGCTGCAGCTCGGCGATCGCGGCCTTGAGCTGCGGGATCGAGGCGCTGATGTTGGGCAGCTTGATGATGTTGGCGGCCGGGTCCTTGGCGAGCTCGCCGAGCTCGGCGAGGTCGTCGGACACCCGCTGCTCCTCGGTGAGCCGGTCGGGGAACTGCGCGAGGATCCGGCCCGCCAGCGAGATGTCCCGGGTCTCGACGGCCACGCCCGCGGTGGAGGCGTAGGCGGAGACGATCGGGAGGAACGAGTGGGTGGCCAGGGCCGGCGCCTCGTCCGTGTGGGTGTAGATGATCGCTGAGGGATTCGGCTGAGAGTCCGTCACCTAGAGGCTCCGTTCCGCACGTACGGCGTTGGGTCGGTCTGAAAGTTTCTTGACGTCAAGATATCTCATCGCGGCGGGCATGCCCACCGGCCCTCCCATCCTGCCGCCCGGGTCGACCTGGCGCGAGGGGGGTGCCCGGGGGGTGCCCAGGGGAGTGCGAGGGGGAGGCATGCTCTGCCCGGTCCTCGGGCATCCTGGGGTGAGGGGTCGCGCCGCGGCTCGGGAGAGGAGACGCGGAATGGGTCTGACCGTGCTGGTCAGCGGAGCCTCGGGGTTCGTGGGCTCGCACCTGGCGCGGGCCCTCGAGGACGCCGGGCACGACGTCCGGGCGATGACCCGCCGGCCCGACGAGTACGTCGGGGCGGGGCTCCCGGTGCACGGCGACGTCACCGACCGCGACAGCCTGGTCGGCGCGCTCGACGGCGTCGACGCGGCGTACTACCTGGTGCACTCCCTCGACTCCGCCGACTTCGAGCAGTCCGACGCCGACGCCGCCCGCAGGTTCGGCGAGGCCGCCGCCCTCGCCGGTGTCAGCCAGCTGGTCTACCTCGGCGGGCTCGGCGCCGACGGCGAGGACCTGTCGCCGCACCTGCGCTCCCGCCGCGAGGTCGAGACGCTCCTCGGCGAGCACGGGGTGCCGGTCACCGCGGTCCGCGCCGCGGTGGTGGTCGGCCACGGCGGCATCTCGTGGGAGATGACCCGCCAGCTGATCGCCACCCTGCCGATGATGCTCACCCCGTCGTGGGCCTCGACCCGCACCCAGCCGGTCGCCCTGCAGGACGTGCTGCGCTACCTCGTCGGCGTGCTCGACCACCCCGACGCGATCGGCGCGACCTTCGAGATCGGCGGCAGCGACGTGCTGACCTACGAGGAGATGCTGCGCCGCGCGTCGGTGATCCAGACCGGTCGCGACGTCCCGGTCTTCGAGGTGCCGATGCTGCGCAACCGGCTGGCGACCGCGCTGTCCACCCAGGTGTCGGCGTACTGGCTGGCGCTGCTCACCGACGTCGACGTCAGCACCGCCAAGCACCTGATCGGGTCGATGGACACCGAGGTGGTGGTCACCGACTGGTCGATCCTGGACGTGGTGCCGGGCGAGCCCCTGGGCTACGACGACATGGTGCGCGAGGCCCTCGCCGACCGGCTGCGCGAGGTCGGGACGCTGTGAGCTGGCTGGCCCGGCAGCTCGACGCGTCGTTCCGCACCCCGGTCGAGCGCGACCACCGGCAGAGCGACCGCGCCTTCCGGTGGCGCCGCACCGTCGCGCTGGTGACGCTCGCGGTCGGCGCGACGCTGCTCAGCGTCTCGCTCTCCGTCGAGCCCGGCGACCCGCGGTTCTACCCGCTGACCCTGGCGCTGGCCGCGACCTGGACGGTCGGGGCGCTGCTCTCCGGACCGCTGCACGTCGGCCGGATCCAGGGCCGGTCGCGGCTCGGCCGGCCGGTGCTCCAGCCGATCGCCGTCGGTGTGGTGGCCGTCGGGGTCTTCGCCGTCGGCGGGCTGCTGGTCGCCCAGGTGCCGCCGCTGGAGCACAGCGTCAACAGCGTGCTCGACCACGCCCGGCAGGGGTCGCTGCCGCTGATCGTGCTGATCACCACCGTCAACGGCGTCGCCGAGGAGCTGTTCTTCCGGGGCGGGCTCTACGCCGCGATCGGGGTGCGCCACCCGGTGCCGATCTCGACCGCCGTCTACACCCTGGCGACGGTGGCCACCGGCAACGTCATGCTCGTCTTCGCCGCCGCCGTGCTCGGCGTCCTGGTGGGCCTGCAGCGCCGGGCGAGCGGCGGCGTGCTGGCGCCGATCCTCACCCACGTCACCTGGTCGCTCGGCATGCTGCTGGTGCTCCCGCCGATCATGGGCGCCGTCCTGTGAGGCCGGTTGTGCCGGGGGCCGTCGTCAGTCGTCGGTCTCCGTCTCGTGGTCGCCCTCGATGACGACCACCCGGTAGTTCTCGTCCAGGCGTACGTCGACGGTGCCTCGGCCCTCGCGGGTGACCTCGACCTCCCACGTGGCACCGTCCTCGTCGTCACGCTCGACGGAGCCGGCCGTCCCGCCGCCTGTCGCGTCCAGCGCAGCCTCCCTGGCGGCGTCGGCCTCCGGGCCGGTCACCTGCACGTCACCGTCGTCACCGGTCGCCACGGCCACACCGCCGGCGACTCCGGCGATCACCACCGCGCCGGCCACGACCGCTGCTGCCTTCGTCCGCTTCCTCATCGTGCTCCTCCTCGTCCGCTCTGCTCCGGCTGGTCGAAATGCATCAGTCTGACGACCTCGTCACCGCCCCGCACGTCCTTCTCCATCACCACGCCCACACCGGGCGCGTAGTACTTGTGCTCCCGCAGCCGCGGCTCGAGAGGAGTGGAGTCGGCCGTCTCCACCACGTCGTCGTACCGCCCGGCCGGCACCTCCACCGACTCCCCGACGGCCAGCACCTCCGCCTCGTCCTCGGCCTCACCCTCGTAGTGCTCCTGCTGGTAGGCCTGGCCCGGCGCGGGCGCGGCCGGCATCACCAGCCCGGCCATCGCGCCGTCGACACCGGCCTCCCACGAACCCTCGGTGGTGGCCTGTCCCTTCTCGTAGGCCGTGGTGTCCTCGCCGAAGTACCAGACGTTGCCGTCGACGTCCTGGGCGAACCAGTCGTAGGTGTCCTCGACGACCCGTCCGGCGACCGTGGTCACGCGGTCGTGGACGACGGTCGTGGTGACGCCTGCGACCGTGCGCGTCCGGTCGGTCACGGTCACGACGATCCGCTCGTCCCCGTCCTCGCTGGCGCTGTCGTAGACCCAGCGGTTGCCGGGCGTGAGCGGGAGGTAGGGGTTGTCGACCTTGTCCACGAAGTCGGCCGGGTCGGGCCGGTGGGTGGGGACCTCCGTCGGCAGCGCCGTGGACCGCGGCGCGGGCTCGGTGTCGGTCGCGGCGTCGTCGGGCACCTCGGGCGAGCCCGTCGTGGCGCTCCCACAGGAAGCGACGGCAGCCAGGCCCGCCGCCACGACCGCTCCGCCCAGCCTCTGCCACGTCATGCGCATGCCCCGAGCCTGCACCCGACGACCTGAAGCCGTCCTGAACGCGGCCGGCTCAGCGCACGTTCAGCCACGACGTGTCACCGTGGCCCTGTGCGAGTGCTCGTGGTCGAGGACGACGCCCGGGTGGCGGGTGCGGTGCGTCGCGGGCTGGAGGCCGAGGGCTTCGCGGTCGACGTCGCGCGCGACGGGGACGAGGGCGAGTGGCTCGCCACCGAGGCGCCGTACGACGTGCTCGTGCTCGACGTGATGCTGCCCGGCATCGACGGCTACGAGCTCTGCCGGCGGCTGCGGGCCGCGGGCAACTGGGCACCGATCCTGATGCTGACCGCGAGGAGCGGTGACGACGACGAGGCGCACGCGCTCGACACCGGTGCCGACGACTTCCTCGCCAAGCCGTTCTCCTACGTCGTCCTGCTCGCCCGCATCCGGGCACTGCTGCGCCGCCGCGGTCCGGAGCGCCCGACCGTCGTCACCGCGGGAGACCTGGTCCTCGACCCCGCGGCCCACCAGGTGCGGCGGGGCGAGACGGCCGTGGAGCTGACGCCCCGGCAGTTCGCGCTCCTGGAGCTGTTGATGCGCCGGGCGGGTGAGGTGCTGCCCAAGCGGCAGATCATGGAGCACGTCTGGGACTTCACGTTCGACGGGGACCCCAACATCGTCGAGGTCTACGTGCGGCAGCTGCGCACACGCATCGACCTGCCCTTCGGGCGCGCGGCCATCCAGACGGTCCGCGGTGCCGGCTACCGGCTCGACCCCGGGGGTGGCTGATGCGGGCACCGCTCCCCCGCAGCGTGCGCGCCCGCACCACCCTGCTCGCGACGGCGGTCGTGTCGGCAGCGCTGGTGCTCGCGTCGCTGGTGCTCGTGGCGGGGGTCACCCGATCGCTCGGCTCCTCCGGCGACGACGTGGCCCGGTCGCGCGCTGCCGAGCTCGCGGCCCGGCTGGCCGCCGGCACGCTGCCCAGGGAGGTCGACGGCATCGGGGACGACTCGCTGGCCCAGGTGGTCACCGACGACGGACGAGTGCTCGCGGCATCGGCCAACCTCGCGGGTCAGCCGGCGGTGTCCGACGAGCGCCCGTCCGGGCCGGAACCCGTGGTGCGCACCATGCGGGACCTGCCCGACGACGAGGAGACCGAGGACTACCGGGTGTGGGCCCTGGCAGCGACGACACGCTCCGGGGAGGACGCGGTCGTCTACGTCGGGCCGAGCCTCGAGGCCGCCCAGGAGGCCGGCACCCGCCTGGTGGCCGGCCTGCTGGTCGGTGTCCCGCTGCTCGTGGCGGTGCTGGGCGCGGCTCTGTGGGTGCTGGTCGGGCGGGCGCTGCGCCCGGTGGAGTCGATCCGTGCCCGGGTGGCCACGCTCGGGTCCGGTGACCTGCACCAGCGCGTGGAGGTGCCCGGCACCGGCGACGAGGTGGCCCGTCTCGCCGAGACCATGAACGCCATGCTGGCCCGGCTCGAGGAGTCCGAGGCCCGCCAGCGCGCCTTCGTCGCCAACGCCTCGCACGACCTGCAGAGCCCGCTCACGGCGCTGCGCGCCGAGCTCGAGGTGGCGCTGGTCGACCCGGCGGCGGACTGGCCGCGGGTCGCCCGCGGGGCGCTCGCCGAGGGCGACCGGATGGAGTCCCTGGTGCGCGACCTGCTGTTCCTGGCCCGCTCCGACGAACCAGGGACGGGCGCGCCCACGCGCCTGGTCGACCTCGACGACGTCGTGCGCGAGGAGGTCGCGCGCGCCCGAGCGACCTCGCCGGCGGCGGTCACGGCCACGCTGGACGCGGCGCCGGTGCGCGGGCACGCCGACGACCTCGCCCGGCATGGTGCGCAACCTGCTGGCCAACGCCTCCCGGCACGCCGCGTCCGCGGTCACGGTCACCGTGGGGACGGACGGGTCCGTCGTGGTCCTGCGGGTCGGCGACGACGGCGACGGGGTGCCCGAGGGCGAGCGGGAGCACGTGTTCGAGCGGTTCGTCCGGCTCGACCCGTCGCGGCGTCGTACCGCTGACGGCACCGGCCTGGGCCTGGCGATCGTGCGCTCCGTCGCCGAGTCCCACGGCGGCACCGCCCGGCTGGTGCAGGCGGCCACGGTCGAGGTCCGGCTGCCCGCCGCGCAACCTCCGTCGAGGCTCCGCGTTCCCCGCTGCTAGCGTCGCTCCCATTCCCAGAGCACATCGTTCGAACAAGGAGTCGTCGTGAACTCGTCATCAGGGACCCCCGTCAAGGTCGCCGTCACCGGTGCCGCCGGCCAGATCGGCTACAGCCTGCTGTTCCGCATCGCCAGCGGGGCGCTGCTCGGCCCGGACACCCCGGTCCAGCTGCGACTGCTGGAGATCACCCCCGCGCTCAAGGCGCTCGAGGGTGTCGTGATGGAGCTCGACGACTGCGCGTTCCCGACGCTCGCCGGCGTCGAGATCGGCGACGACGCCACCAAGGTGTTCGACGGCGTCAACCTCGCCCTGCTCGTCGGTGCCCGCCCCCGCGGCCCGGGCATGGAGCGCGGCGACCTGCTCGAGGCCAACGGCGCGATCTTCACCACCCAGGGCAAGGCCCTCAACGAGGTGGCCGCCGACGACGTCCGCATCGGCGTGACCGGCAACCCGGCCAACACCAACGCGCTGATCGCGATGTCCAACGCCCCCGACATCCCGGACGAGCGCTTCTCCGCGCTGACCCGCCTCGACCACAACCGGGCGATCTCGCAGCTCGCGGCCAAGACCGGCGCCCCGGTCACCGACATCAAGAAGATGTCGATCTGGGGCAACCACTCCGCCACGCAGTACCCCGACGTCTTCCACGCCGAGGTGGCCGGCCGGAACGCCGCCGAGGTCGTCGGCGACCAGGCCTGGATCGAGAACGACTTCATCCCGACCGTGGCCAAGCGCGGCGCCGCGATCATCGACGCCCGGGGCTCGTCCTCGGCCGCGTCGGCCGCCTCGGCCACCATCGACGCCGCCCGCGACTGGCTGCACGGCTCGGCCGAGGGCGACTGGGTGTCGATGGCGGTCCGCTCCGACGGGTCCTACGGCATCCCCGAGGGCCTGATCTACTCCTACCCCGTGACCACCAGGAACGGTGACTGGGAGATCGTCCAGGGCCTGGAGATCGACGACTTCTCGCGCGGCAAGATGGACGCCACCGCGGCCGAGCTGGTCGAGGAGCGCGACGCGGTCAAGGACCTCGGCCTGATCTGACGAGCGCCCTGGCGCGAGGCAGAGGAAGGCCGTGGAGGCACGGCCTGATCTGAGGCCCGCCACGTGACCTCACCGAGGGGTCAGTTCTTCAGCGACACGCCGTCAAAGGCCCTGAAGAACTGACCCCTCGGCCTGTGTGGAGGGCTGTTCAGAGGGGCTGGTCGGGGACGATCAAGGCCAGCACGATCAGGCCGATCCCGGCGACGGTGAGCATCAGCACGTCCGACCAGCGGCGGCGCACCCGGAGCATCCCGGCGGCGCGCTCGCTGAGCACCGCCCGGGTGAGCGCGCCGAGGAGCATGCCGACCCCGATCCACACCAGGCCGGTGCGCCAGGCGCCGGCCACCACGATGCCGAGGCCGACGAGGGCCATCGCGACGACGAGGACGTAGATCGTGCCGCCGACGGTCTGCGGCAGCCGGCGCGGCGGCGGCTCGGGGAGGGGGGTCGTCAAGGCCGGGTCAGGCGTTCGTCAGCGACTGCTCGGCGGCCGACACGATGTTGGAGAGCAGCATCGCGCGCGTCATCGGACCGACCCCGCCGGGGTTCGGCGACACCCAGCCCGCGACGTCGTAGACGTCCTGGGCGACGTCACCGGCGATCTTGCCGTCGACCCGGGAGACGCCGACGTCGAGGACGGCCGCCCCCGGCTTGACCATGTCGCCGGTGACGATGCCGGGCACGCCGGCCGCCGCGACGACGATGTCGGCGTTGCGCACGTGGGCGGCCAGGTCGCGGGTGCCGGTGTGGCACAGCGTGACGGTGGCGTTCTCGCTGCGCCGGGTGAGCAGCAGCCCGAGCGGGCGGCCGACCGTGACGCCGCGCCCGATGACGCAGACCTCGGCGCCCGCGATCGGCACGTCGTGGCGGCGGAGCAGCTCGACGATGCCGTACGGCGTGCACGGCAGCGGCGCGTCCTTGCCGAGCACCAGCCAGCCGAGGTTGGTCGGGTGCAGGCCGTCGACGTCCTTGCCGGGGTCGACCAGCGAGAGCACCCGGTGCTCGTCCATGTGCTTGGGCAGCGGGAGCTGGACCAGGAAGCCGGTGCACGCCGGGTCGGCGTTGAGCCGCGCGACGGCGGCCTCCACCTCCTCCTGGGTCGCCGTCTCCGGGAGGTCCTCGCGCAGCGAGGTGATGCCCACCTCCGCGCAGTCCTTGTGCTTGCCGTTGACGTACCACTTCGACCCCGGGTCGTCGCCGACCAGGACCGTGCCCAGGCCCGGGACGACGCCCTGCTCGCGCAGGCGCGCCACCCGCTCGGTGAGCTCGCCCTTGATCGCCTTGGCGGTCGCGGTGCCGTCGAGAATCTGTGCCGTCACGCCGGTCATCCTCGCACCCACCTCAGTGGAAGAAGTGGCGGGTGCCGGTGAAGTACATCGTGACGCCGGCGGCGCGCACGGCCTCGACGACCTCGTCGTCGCGCTTCGAGCCGCCCGGCTGCACGATCGCCTTCACGCCCGCGTCGAGGAGGACCTGCGGGCCGTCGGCGAACGGGAAGAACGCGTCGGACGCGGCGTAGGAGCCCGCGGCCCGCTCCCCCGCCCGCTCGACCGCGAGCCGGCACGAGTCGACCCGGTTGACCTGGCCCATGCCGACGCCGACGGAGGCGCCGTCCCGGGCGAGCAGGATCGCGTTGGACTTCACCGACCGGCAGGCCCGCCAGGCGAAGGCCAGGTCGGCGAGCTCGGCGTCGGAGAGCGCGTCGCCGGCCGCCAGCGTCCAGGTCGCCGGGTCGTCGCCCCCGTCGTCGGAGCGGGCGTCCACGGCGTCGGCGGCCTGGATCAGCAGCCCGCCGGAGATCGCGCGGGTCTCGACGCCGCCGTGGCGCGCGGGCGCGCAGACCAGGATCCGGATGTTCTTCTTGCCGGCGAGCACCTCGACGGCGCCGTCGTCGTAGGCCGGCGCGACGATGACCTCGGTGAACACCTCGGCCACCTGCTCGGCCATCTCGACCGACACCGGCACGTTGGTGGCGATCACGCCGCCGAACGCCGAGACCGGGTCGCAGGCGTGCGCCTTGCGGTGCGCCTCGGCGACGTCGCCGCCGACCGCGATCCCGCACGGGTTGGCGTGCTTGATGATCGCGACGGCCGGCTCGCCGAAGTCGTAGGCCGCCCGGCGGGCCGCGTCGGCGTCGACGTAGTTGTTGTAGGACATCTCCTTGCCGTGCAGCTGCTCGGCCTGCGCGAGGCCGGGCTCGGGCACGAAGCCGCTGGCGTAGACCGCGGCGCGCTGGTGGGGGTTCTCGCCGTAGCGGAGCACGGCCTGCTTCTCCCAGGTGGCGCCCATCCAGGCCGGGAAGCCGGAGCCCTCGCTGCTGTCGGTGAGCACGTTGCCCATCCACGACGCGACGTGCACGTCGTAGGTCGCGGTGTGCACGAACGCCTCCGCGGCGAGCCGCTGCCGCTGCGCGAGCGTGAAGCCGCCGGCGCGTACCGCCTCGAGCACCTCGTCGTACGTCGCCGGCGAGGTCACGATCGCGACGCTCGGGTGGTTCTTGGCGGCGGCGCGCACCATCGAGGGCCCGCCGATGTCGATCTGCTCGACGCACTCGTCGGGGGTCGCCCCGGACGTCACCGTCTCGGTGAACGGGTAGAGGTTGGACACCACGAGGTCGAACGGCTCGACGCCGAGCTCGGCGAGCTGCTCGCGATGGGTCTCCAGCCGGAGGTCGGCGAGGATGCCCGCGTGCACCTTGGGGTGCAGGGTCTTCACCCGCCCGTCGAGGCACTCGGGGAAGCCGGTGAGGTCCTCGACCTTGGTGACCGGGACCCCGGCGTCGGCGATCCGGGCGGCGGTGGAGCCGGTGGACACCAGCGCGACGCCGGCGTCGTGCAGGCCGCGGGCGAGCTCCTCGAGACCGGTCTTGTCGTAGACGGAGACCAGGGCCCGCGCGACCGGGCGGCGCTCGTCGGGGGTGGCAGTCATCAGATGGAACTCCTCATCGTCTCGATGAGGGCACCCAGGCGTTCGATGCGCTCGACTTCACTCCCTGGTGGTGTCCCACCTGCGCCAGTCGTGTGCCCCCAGACTAACCAGCGCGGCCCCCGAAGCGCACCTTGCGGTCGGTGATCGTGAAGCCCTCGCGGGCCATCCGGCCGACCGCGTCGACCAGCATCGCCCGCTCCGCGACCTTGATCCGCTCGTGCAGCGCCTCGACGTCGTCGTCGTCCTCGACCCGGACGGCGACCTGGTCGACGATCGGGCCGGTGTCGACGCCCGCGTCCACCACGAACAGCGTCGCGCCGGTGATCTTGACGCCGTAGGCCAGCGCGTCGGCGGCGCCGTGCATCCCCGGGAACGACGGCAGCAGCGCGGGGTGGGTGTTGACGTAGCGGCCGGCGTACTCGGCCAGGAACGGCTCCCCCGCCAGCTTCATGAAGCCGGCGGAGACCACCAGGTCGGGCCGGTGCTCGCGGCAGGACGCGGTGAGCGCGGCGTCCCAGGCCTCCCGGGTCGGGAAGTCCTTGACCCGGTGGACGAAGGTCGGGCAGCCCGGCGCGCTCGGCCCGGGCCAGTCCCTCGATGCCGTTCCGGTCGGCGCCCACCGCGACCACCTCGGCGCCGTACGCCGGGTCGGCGGAGGCGTCGAGCAGCGCCTGGAGGTTGCTGCCGGTGCCCGAGACGAGCACCACCAGCCGGGCCGGACGGTGCGCGGGCGTGGAGGGGGCGGACACGCGCACAGGGTAGCGAGACCCGTGGCGTCAGAGCCGGATGGTGTCCTCGGTGGACGGGTCCCGGTCGTCCTCGGCCGCGGGCAGGCCGTGCCGGCGGGTCCGCCAGGTGGCGAGCACGCCGCCGAGCAGGCCGCCGATGCCCAGGGCGACCACGGCCGCGGCGAGGGTGTCGAGGAACGGCGCGCCGACGTCGGCCATCCGGCCCGGGCCGGCCGAGCCGCCGGCGAGGTGGACCAGCACGGTGAGCAGCACGCCGCCGACGACCCCGGCCCCGAGGCCCCGGAGCGCACCGGTCTCGTAGGCCGTGGTCGGGTGCCGGCGCACGGTGAGGGCGCCGACCACCGCGGCGAGCAGGACCGGGACGGCGACGAAGCCGGTCGCCCACGCGGGGCCGGGGCCGGGCGCGGGCAGCGCCGCCAGCAGCGGCAAGGCGGGCACCGGTCCGAGCACGACCGCGGCGGGCGAGACGACGGTGCCGGTGCCGACCGCGAAGCCGGGACCGAGCAGGTAGGCGCTGCCGAGCAGGGCGGCGTTGGGCGCGACCGCGGCGACCAGGAGCGTGTAGAGCGCGCTGCCGGCCGCGTCGGCGTGCAGTCGGGACAGCACCGACGCGGCGGTGCCGAGGTCGAGGACGAGGGCGCCGGTGACCAGGGCCGCCCCCGCGGCCAGCACGGCGAGGGCGACGCCCACCCCGCCCCGGACCACCGCCGTGGCCGTCTCGGGCACACGCGCGGCCACCGCCGCGGTGCGCCGGTCGGCGCGGACCAGGCCGGCGCCGCCGCCGAGGAGGGCCAGCCCGAAGGCACCCGTGAACGCCGGCATCAGGCCGGGCTCGGCGGTGGGGAGGGTCGCCAGCACCGCGGTGACGACCGCCACCACGGCGTAGACGCCGGCGAGCACCAGGGCAGCGAGCGCGACCGCCGGCCCGTCGTCGTCGGCCGAGGTGAGCCGGGCCCAGCGGCCCAGCCGGAAGGCGACGTAGCCGCAGAGCGCGGTGAGACCGAGCGGGACCATGCCGATCGTGGCGCCGTCCAGCGTCAGGCCGGCGCCGTGGGCCAGCAGCCACGCGTCGGCCCCCACCCGCAGGGCGTCGCGGGTGTCGCCGTGGGAGCCGGCGTCGGAGGCGAACCAGCCGACCAGGCCGACGGCCATGCAGGCGATGAGCATCGCGCCGGCGGCGACCGCCCCGGCGAAGCCGGCACTGAGCCACAGCGGCCGGGCGACCGGTCCGCGGGAGGCGGCGGAGGCGGAGGTCCGTTTCGTCGGCGGGGAGAGCAGGTCGGTCATCGAGACCAGTCTGGTCGAGCCGGCCGGCCGATCGGCGGACCCACGCCGGGGCAGGCCACCGCAGCCGCGTCGATTGGCACCGGTTCCGCGCGCCCGCGTACCGTGGGACCGGTTCGGGGGTCGGACACGGGTGTGCACCAGGAGGCAGACGCATGCTGCGGGAGGAGAGCTTCGACTCCTTCTACCAGTCGACCCGTCGTGCCGTGCTGCTCCAGGCCTTCGCCCTCACCGGCGACCTCGCCGCCGCCCAGAGCGCCGTCAAGGACGCCTACATCGCGGCCTGGCACCACTGGCGCAAGGTGGCCCCGCTCGACGACCGCGAGGGCTGGGTGCGCCCGCGGGCCTGGCAGCTGGCCCAGCGCCGGCACGCCGGCCGGATCTGGCACCGCAACAAGGGCATCACCGAGGAGAACCGGCGCGTCCTCGACGGGCTGGCCAGGCTGACCGGTCCCCAGCGCCGGTCGCTGCTGCTGCTCGAGCTCGCCGCCGTGCCGCTGCCCGCCGCCGCCCGCGAGCTCGGGTTCACCCAGGACGTCGCCGATCGGCTCCGCCGGGCCGGCGCCGAGTCGCTCGCGACCCACCTCGAGATCGACCCCTCCGCGCTGCGGACGACCCTCCTCGGCCTCGACACCGCGCTCGGCCAGGCCACGCTCCCCCGCGGCCCGATCGTGCGGCGGGCCGGCCAGAAGCGCCGCCAGGTGCACACCGTCGCCGCCGCGATGGTCGCGGTCGCCGTCGCGGTCGCCGCCGGCGCGGTCGCCTACGAGCCGGGCACCGAGAGCGAGGGCAACCTGCGCATGCTGCGTCCGCAGCCCGTCACCGAGGCGGTCGCCGAGCCCGAGCTCCCCACCGCCGACAACCTCCTCGACCAGGACCAGATCCGCCGCCTCGGCCAGAGTGCCGAGTGGGAGGTCGAGGCGACCCACGCCAACACCTCGGGCGACGGCATCAACACGGTCTGTCAGCAGCAGCGGTTCGCCGACCCCGACGGTCTGGCCGCGATCGTCCGCGAGTTCCGCGCCACCTCGGGCAAGGCGAAGCGCTCGGCGGTCCAGACCGTCGAGATCTCCGAGTCCGTCAAGCAGGCCAAGGCGGGCTACCGCACCACGCTCGGCTGGTACGCCGGGTGCCGGCTCGGCCGCCTCCAGCTCCTCGACGCCTACCGGGTGAACAACATCGGCGCCGAGGCCGGGGTGCTCATGGTCCGGGTCTGGGAGAAGCCGATCACCACCTACTCCGTCGCGGTGGCGCGCATCGGGAGCGTCACCACCACCACGGTCGGCAAGACGGTCGGGGCCAAGCCCCCGCCGGCCCGCGAGATCACGCAGTCGCTGGCCGACTCGGTGTCGATGCTGTGCGCCCGCAGCGGTTCCGACGGCTGCGCCAAGCGCCCGACGTACCGCGTGGTGCCCCCGCCGCCGTCCGGCGAGGAGCCCGGCATCCTGGCCGTCGCGGACCTGCCGCCGGTCGGCCGGATCGCCAAGCCCTGGGTCGGGATCGACGCGACCGACGCCCGGGCCCAGCCCTCGCAGACCTGCGACCGGGCCAACTTCGTCAGGGCCGGTGCCGACGAGACCCGCAGCCGCACCTTCGTCATCCCGCAGGCCAAGCTGCCGGCCCGGTTCGGCCTGACCGAGACCTACGGGCGGTTCGACTCCGTCCGGCAGGCCCGGAAGTTCCTCGGCGAGGTGCGCTCGCGACTGGCCGGCTGCGAGGACCGCGACCTGGCGACGACGGTGACCAGCACGCGTACGGCGCGCCAGGGCGACCGGGCCGACTGGACGACCTGGGACCAGCGCACGGAGATCTCGGAGAAGGAGGCCGTGCGCTTCCGGGTCGGCTTCGTCCGGATCGGCAGCACGGTCGCGCAGGTGTCCTTCGTCTCCGCGCCCCGCGACGACATCACCGCGGCGCGCTTCCAGGCCCTGGTGCAGCGCGCCGGCGACCGGCTCCGCGAGCTCGACTCCTAGCGACGGCCTAGTCTCGGTCGGGTGAGCACTCCCGACCTGACCCGCGCCGGTGCCGCCGCCCTCGACGACGCCAACCCGCTGCGCGGGCACCACGAGCTCTTCGACCTGCCCGACGGGGTCGTCTACCTCGACGGAAACTCGCTGGGCGCGCTGCCACGGGCCGTCGCCCCGCACCTGGCCGGGGTGGTGGCCTCCGAGTGGGGGTCGGGCCTGATCTCGTCGTGGAACGACGCCGACTGGATCGGGCTGCCGGCCCGGGTGGGTGCCCGGATCGCCCCGCTCATCGGGGTGCCCCCGGCCGACGTGCACGTCGGCGACTCCACGACGGTGCTGCTCTTCAAGACCATGGTGGCGGCCGCGCGGCTGCGGCCGGAGCGTCGCGTGGTGGTGCTGGAGCCGACCACGTTCCCCACCGACGGCTACGTCGCGGCCGGCGTCGCCGACCTGCTGGGGCTGGAGCTGCGCTGGTGCGACCCGGCCGACCCCGCGGCCTCCCTGGACCACGACGTCGCCCTGCTCGCGCTCACCCACGTCGACTTCCGCACCGGGGCGCTCTACGACCTGGCGGAGCTGACCAAGGCGGCCCACGACGTCGGCGCGCTGGTGGAGTGGGACCTGTGCCACTCGGCCGGGGCCGTCCCGGTCGACCTCGCGGCGGTGGACGCCGACTTCGCGGTCGGGTGCGGCTACAAGTACCTCAACGGCGGGCCCGGCGCCCCGGCCTACGTCTACGTCGCGCGGCGCCTCCAGGACGACCTGGCCCAGCCGATCACCGGCTGGATGGGGCACGCGCACCCCTTCGCGATGGAGCGCGACCACCAGCCCGCCGACGGCGTGCGGCGGATGGCCTCGGGCACCCCGCCGGTGCTCGCCCTGTCCGCGCTCGACGCCGCCCTGTCGGTCTTCGACGACGTCGACATGGCCACGCTGCGCGAGGTGAGCCTCTCGCTCACCGACCACTTCATCGCCCTGGTCGACGCGCGGCTCGGCGACACCTTCTCGGTGGTCACGCCGCGCGAGCGCGCCCTCCGGGGCAGCCAGGTGTCGCTGGCCCACCCCGACGCCTACGGCGTGGTGCAGGCCCTGATCGCCCGCGGCGTCGTCGGGGACTTCCGGACCCCCGACGTGGCGCGCTTCGGGTTCGCCCCGCTCTACGTCACCCACGTCGACGTCTGGGACGCCGTGGACCACCTGGTGGCCGTGATGGCCGGCGAGGAGCACCTGCGCCCCGCGTACGCCGTACGCAACGCCGTCACCTGACCGCGGCGCGGGTCGTCGAGGATCGCCGGGATCCGGTGCAACCATGAGCGACGGCCGGGCGTAGTCATCACGAGAGCGGGTGGACCGCGCGGCGAAGACGGGGGCAGGGCATGGAAGCGGAGGAGTTCGACGACTTCTACGCGGCGTCGTTCCGGCGGCTGGTGCACCAGCTGCACGCGATGACCGGCGACCGCGACGAGGCGCAGGAGTGCGTCCAGGAGGCGTTCGTGCGGGCCTGGTCGCACCGGCGTCAGCTCGACCGGGCCCAGTCCCCCGAGGCCTGGGTGCGCACCACCGCCTACCGCCTGGCGGTGAGCCGCTGGCGCCGCACGGTGCGGAGCCGTCGCGACGCCGACCGTGCCCTCCAGCCCGCCGGCCACGGGGAGGCACCCAGCGAGGACCACGTCGCCGTGATCGCGGCGCTCCGGCAGCTGCCGGAGGCGCAGCGGCGGGCGCTGGTGCTGCACCACCTCTGCGACCTCCCGGTCGACGCGGTCGCGGCGGAGACGGGCGCGCCGACCGGAACCGTCAAGGCCCGGCTGTCCCGCGGCCGGGCCGCCCTGGCGGCCCTGCTGGGCGAGGCACCCGCGGAAGGAGCCAGCCATGTCTGACCCGTTCGAGACCCTTCGTCACCGGGAGCCCGCTGTGGACCGACTTCCCGCGGAGGAGGTACGCCGCCTCGGCGACCGCCGCCGCCGGCGCACCGCCCTCCAGGCCGGCGCCGCCACCCTCGCCGTGCTCGCCGTGCTCGGCGGCACCCTCGGCTCGGTCGTGCTGGTCGACCGGACCGCCCCCGCCCCGGCGGGGCCCTCCCCGGCGACCCCGCAGCCCGCGCAGCGCCTCGCCGTCCCCGGCGTCGCCCGCGGCGGCCCCGGCCCGGCTCGACATCCCGGCCGACTTCCCGCTGGGCTCCGCCGACCCGCTCTTCGGGCTCGAGGAGTCCTTCCAGGACGTCACCGCGTGCGAGCGGGTCGTCGCCACCACCTCCGCACCCGTCGACGAGCTGTCGGTCGTGTCCAGCGAGCCGGAGGACTACCGCGCCCGCAAGCTCAGCGTCTACGCCTCGGCGGAGGAGGCCTCCGCACAGATGACGGCCTACCTCGACGTGTTCGAGGCGTGCCCCCGGCAGGAGTGGGGCGACGGCAGCCCCGACACCGTGACCGAGGTGCTCCCCTCCCGGCTCGGCGAGGAGGCGGCGACGGTCGTGCGCAGCGCCGAGCTCGACGGCGCGGCCGTGCCGGGCATCGAGGTGGTCGAGCTGGTCCGCGTCGGCAACGCCCTGCTGCTGACGAGCGAGTCCAACGAGGGCGGCGCCGGACCCGACGGGTCCCGCCCGTCCCGCGCACACTCCTCCGAGGAGGCCGCCACCGTCGTGATGGCGATGTGCGTCTTCTCCGACGCCGGGTGCGTCGACCAGCCCACCGGCGTGCTCGCCCTCGGCGACGTCCGCGACGTCACCCGGTTCCGGACGTCCTGGACCCAGGTCGAGGTGGCGGGACGCGAGAAGGCCTGCCACGCCCAGCCCCCCGCCGCGGTGATGGAGCGAGGCCGAGCCGGCGGGCCTCGTCTCGGACTTCGTCGGCAGCGCGGACGCACCCGGCATCGACAACGCCCGCGTGGTCAGCGCGCTCGCGGTCTACCCCGACGCCACGACGGCCGCCAACGCCTTCGAGCAGGCCCGCGCCGACATCGACGGCTGCGTGCGCCTCGGTCCGGCGAGCGGCGAGTGGGACCCGGTCGAGGGCGCGACGGCGAGCGGCCCGACGTACTGGCAGCTGTCCACCACCCCCGCCCCCGAGGTGTGCACCGAGTGCGGCACCGCCTGGGTGCACGCCCAGGGTGTCGCCCTGGTCGACGACCGGATCGCCGCCGTGACGATCTCCTGGATCGGCGACCTGGAGGGGCTGGTCGGCGCGGAGGCGCCCGGCCCGATGGCGGCCGCGCTGGAGCGGGCCGCCGAGGTCGCCCGAGGCGCGGCTGACCGTCTCCGCCTAGTCATTTCGGGCCATCCCGAACCACCCGGATGGGCGGCTAACCGCGCACGTCGTGCCTCGTTGTCCTCCATGGAGAGGGAGGTGCGCGTGACGGACCCGCTGGACCTGGAGCTGGAGGACGCCGAGCTGAGCGACGAGATCGCCCTCGTCGCCGAGCTGATGGCGGTCGCGAGCGCGTCGGAGACGGCGCTGAGCCAGGCCCGCATCGACCAGATCCTGCTCGGTCTCCCTCACACCGCCTGAGACCCGGGGGGGTGCAACGGGCGAGGGCCCCCGGGATCACTCCCGGGGGCCCTCGTCGTCCGTGGCGGCTCAGGGCCGCGGCCCGGCCACCGACGCGGGCAGCCGCCGGGCGATCACGGTCGCGGCGACCGCCACGGCGGCACCGGCGACCGGCTGGACGACCGCGACGGTGAAGCCGGCGACCAGGAAGAGCACGAGCGACGCGGCGTAGGCGTAGCCCGCCCAGCGCAGGCCCGGCGCCGTGCGCGCCACCGCCCGCCCCAGCACGACCGCCCCGGCCACGAAGAACAGGGCGCCCACGCCGAACATGACCAGGAGCGGCGTGCCGTAGACGTCGTCGTAGAGGTCCTCGGCACCCGGACGGCCGGCGAGGTAGGCCCGGCCGATCGCCGGCTGTGCGTACGCCGCCGCGGCGAAGACCGACGTGAAGCACACGTTGCCGAGCACGGTCATGGCCGCACCCACCGTCGCCGCCACCGGAGCGGGTCCACGCACCAGCAGCACGAGCGCCGCCATCACCCCGACGAGGCCCAGTCCGGCACCGAGGATGCTGCCGACCAGGTGGCTGACCACGAAGACGTCGGTCGTCACGTAGCGCGACCACGCCGCGAAGTCCTCGGTGTGGTCGGGCTCGTGCGTGAGGGTGGAGAGCATCAGCAGCAGCCCGTACACGGGCAGCAGCCACAGCGCCGCCGCCGCTGCGCGGGTCGGCGCCGCGGTGACGGCCGGCCGGGTCGAGGTCACCCCTCCACGGTAGGTCCGGCCCCGGCTCGCACAGATGACCCGACCAGGCCATGTGAGAAGAGCCGGAACGAGGCGAGGGCCCCCGGGATCACTCCCGGGGGCCCTCGTCGTGCGTGGTGCCTCAGAGGCTCTGCAGGATCTCCCGCATGAGCTGGGCGGTCTCGGACGGCGTCTTGCCGACCTTGACGCCGACGGCCTCGAGGGCCTCCTTCTTGGCCTGCGCGGTGCCCGAGGAGCCGGAGACGATGGCGCCGGCGTGGCCCATCGTCTTGCCCTCCGGGGCGGTGAACCCGGCGACGTAGCCGACGACCGGCTTGGTCACGTGGTCCTTGATGTAGGCCGCGGCCCGCTCCTCGGCGTCGCCGCCGATCTCGCCGATCATCACGATCGCCTTGGTGTCGGGGTCGGCCTCGAACGCCTCGAGGGCGTCGATGTGCGTGGTGCCCACGATCGGGTCACCGCCGATGCCGATGGCGGTCGAGAAGCCGAAGTCGCGCAGCTCGAACATCATCTGGTAGGTCAGCGTGCCCGACTTGGAGACCAGGCCCACCGGGCCGGTGCCGGAGATCGTCGCCGGCGTGATGCCCGCGAGCGCCTCCCCCGGCGTGATGATGCCCGGGCAGTTCGGCCCGATCATCCGGGTGCCCCCGGCGTTCGTCGGGCCCTGCAGGTAGGACCACACCTCGGCGGTGTCCTGCACCGGCACGCCCTCGGTGATGACCACGAGCAGGCCGATGCCCGCGTCGATGGCCTCCACGCAGGCGTCCTTGGTGAACGCCGGCGGCACGAAGACCACCGAGACGTCGGCGCCGGTCTCGGCCATCGCCTCCTTGACGGTGCCGTAGACGGGCAGCGACACCTCGTCGCCGGCCGCGTTGGTGTGCGACACCGTGGTGCCGGCCTTGCGCGCGTTGACGCCGCCGACGACCTGGGTGCCGGCCTTGAGCATCAGCGCGGTGTGCTTGGAGCCCTCGCCACCGGTGATGCCCTGGACGATGACCTTGGAGTCCTTGTTGAGATAGATCGACATGTCTTCGTCCCTTACGCGTTCGCGAGCTCGGCGGCCTTGTCGGCCGCACCGTCCATCGTGTCGACGAGCGTCACCAGCGGGTGGTTGCGCTCGGTGAGGATCCGGCGTCCCTCCTCGACGGCGTTGCCGTCCAGGCGTACGACGAGGGGCTTGCTCGCCTCGTCGCCGAGGATGTCGAGCGCGCCGACGATGCCGTTGGCCACCGCGTCGCACGACGTGATGCCACCGAAGACGTTCACGAAGACGGCTCTTGACCTGCTCGTCGTGGAGGATCACGTCGAGGCCGTCGGCCATCACCTGCGCGGACGCGCCGCCGCCGATGTCGAGGAAGTTCGCCGGCTTCACGCCGCCGTGCTTCTCACCGGCGTAGGCGACCACGTCGAGCGTCGACATGACCAGGCCCGCGCCGTTGCCGATGATGCCCACGGCGCCGTCGAGCTTGACGTAGTTGAGCCCCTTCGACTTGGCCTTCGCCTCGAGCGGGTCGGTCGCGGCCTTGTCCTCGAACTCGACGTGCTCGGCGTGCCGGAACTCGGCGTTCTCGTCGAGCGAGACCTTGCCGTCGAGCGCCTCGAGCTTGTCGCCGGCCAGACGGGCCAGCGGGTTCACCTCGACGAGGGTGGCGTCCTCCTCGACGAAGACCTTCCACAGCGCCAGCACGGTCTGCACGGCCTGGTCGGTCAGCGCCTCGGGGAACTTGGCCTCCGCGACGATGGCGCGGGCCTTCTCCTCGTCGACGCCGGCACCCGGGTCGATCGCGATCTTCTTCACCGCGTCGGGGTTGGTCTTGGCGACCTCCTCGATCTCCACGCCGCCCTCGACGCTGGCGATGCAGAGGTACTGCCGCTGGGCCCGGTCGAGCAGGAAGGAGAAGTAGTACTCCTCCTCGATGCTCGCCGCCGGGGCGATGAGCACCCGGTGGACGGTGAGGCCCTTGATCTCCATGCCGAGGATCGCCTCGGCGTGCTGCTCGGCCTCGTCGGGCGTGCGGGCCAGCTTGACGCCGCCCGCCTTGCCGCGGCCGCCGGCCTTGACCTGCGCCTTGACGACGACGGTGCCGAGCTTCTCGGCCGCCGCACGCGCCTCGGCGGGCGTCTCGGCGACGATGCCGGGCGTGACCGGTACGCCGTGCTTGGCGAAGAGCTCCTTCGCCTGGTACTCCATCAGGTCCACAGGGATCTACCCGTCCTTCTATGTCGAAGCTTGGTCCGGGCGACACACGCCCGTGGCCGACCCTAGACCCGTGGGCGGGGTCACCTCCACGTCACCCTGGTCACAGTCGCCGGAGCCCGTGCCGGTTACCGGTGCGTAGCCCCGGGCCGGGCTGCGTCGTTGAACCCGCATGACCAGTCGCCGTACCGCCTCCCTCGTCGCCGCCGGCGCCCTCGCCGCTGCCGGCGTCTCCCTCGCCGTGCCGGGCAGCGCGGCCACCGCCGACGACACCCCCGGCTACTCCGTGCGCCACATCTCGGTGGACACGCTCGTGGGGCCGCACGGCGACCAGCCGTGCACGGTCACGGCCGACGTCTACACCCCCGACGGCGCGAGCCGGACGAACCGCAAGCCCGCGATCCTGACCACCCACGGCTTCGGCGGCGACAAGGCCGACTCCAACCAGACCGCGGTCGGCAAGGGCTTCGTGCAGGAGGGCTACGTCGTGCTCTCCTACTCCGGCCTGGGCTTCGGCGGCTCGGGCTGCAAGATCCGCCTCGACGACCCCGCCTGGGACGGCAAGGCGGGCTCGCAGATGCTCGACGTGCTGGCCGGTGAGCGCGACTTCACCGACGAGGACACCGGCGAGACCGGACGGATCCGCTACGTCGCGCGCGAGCGCGCCGGCGACCCGCGGGTGGGGATGATCGGCGGCTCCTACGGCGGCCAGATCCAGTACGCCGTCGCGATGCAGGACCAGCGCGTCGACGCCCTGGTCCCGATCATCACCTGGAACGACCTCGAGTACTCCCTGGCGCCCAACAACACCGATCTCACCGGCGGGGTGCAGACGGCGACGCCCGGGGTGGCCAAGAAGCAGTGGACCGACCTGTTCTTCAGCGCCGGCATCATCGACGGCGTCGACGACGCGACCGTCGACCCGACCCGCAACGTCGGCTGCCCCAACTTCGCCGACGAGGTCTGCCCGACCGCGCTGAAGCTGAACACCCTCGGCTACCCCGACGCCGACATGCGCGCGATCGCCGAGCGCTCCTCCGTCGCCCACTACCTCGACCGGGTCACGGCGCCGACCCTGCTGGTGCAGGGCCAGAAGGACACGCTCTTCAACCTGCAGGAGGCGGTCGCCACCTACCGAGGCCTCAAGCGCCAGGGCACCCCGGTGCGGATGGTGTGGCAGTCCTGGGGCCACTCCGGCGACACCCCTGCGCCGGGCGAGCTCGACTTCGGCGCCGGCTCGCTGCGCGACTCCTACCTCGGCCGCCGGTTCCTCGACTGGATGGACCACCACGTGCGCGGCGAGGACAGCGCACCGCAGGGCCCGGCCTTCGCCTACTTCCGCGACTGGGTCCGCTACGACACCTCCCCCGCCGCGGCGGGCACGGCGGTCGAGAAGGCCTACGCCGAGCGGAAGCGGTTCAGCCAGGCGCCGACCGCGTCGCTGTTCCTCACCGGCAACGACGCGCTGACCCCGTCGGCGGACGCGGTGCGGGCCGGCTCGGCGTCCTACGCCAACGCACCCGGCGCCCCGACGTCGTACTCCGAGACCTCCGGCCTCGAGGGCGGCCAGGTGGACAACCCGGTGTCCGACGGGCCCGGCACGTTCGCCGCGTTCACCAGCGCCCCGCTCGCCCGGGGCGTCGCGATCGTCGGCTCGCCCCGGCTGACCCTGCACCTCGACGCCCCGGTGGCCGCCCGGACGCAGGCCGGCGGCCCCCTCGGCCGGCTGGTCCTCTTCGCCAAGGTCTACGACGTCGCCCCCGACGGCACGCCGACCCTGAAGAACCGGCTCGTCTCGCCGGTGCGGGTGGGCGACGTGACCCGGCCCGTGAAGGTCCAGCTGCCCGGCATCGTGCACAAGGTGCGCAAGGGCCACCGGATCCAGGTCGTGCTCGCGGCCAGCGACTTCGCCTACGCCAACAACGACCTGGTGCAGCCGGTCACCGTGACCACCGGCCCCGACGCACCCAGCGTGCTCAGGCTGCCGCTGACCGGCGACCTGGTCTTCTAGGCGGCGCTCGGCCCGGGGACGGCCTCGAGCAGGTCGTCCCCGGGGGTGCTCGCGCGTAGCGTGCCGGCATGACGCGGACGCAGTACTACACAGCCACCAGCGTCGACGGGTTCATCGCCGACGCCGACAACTCGCTGTCCTGGCTGTTCGAGGTCGAGGGCGACCCCGACGAACGTGCGGGCAGCTGGGACGCCTTCATCGGTGCGGTCGGGGCGATGGCGATGGGCGCGACGACCTACCAGTGGGTGCTCGACCACGAGCGGCTGCTCGAGGCGCCGGAGAAGTGGCAGCAGATGTACGACGACCGGCCCAGCTGGGTCTTCACCCATCGTGACCTGCCGGTGGTCCCGGGCGCCGACATCCGGTTCTGCCGGGGTGACGTCGCGCCGGTGCACGCCGAGATGGCGGCCGCGGCCGGCGACCGCAACGTGTGGCTGATCGGCGGAGGCGACCTGGTCGGCCAGTTCGACGACGCGGGGCTGCTCGACGAGATCCACCTCGGCGTGCAGCCGGTGTTCCTCGGGTCGGGTGCGCCGCTGCTGCCGCGGCGGATCACCTCCGAGCGGCTCACGCTGCGGTCGGTGGAGCGGACCGGTCCCCAGGTCTCCCTGGTCTACGACGTGGCCAGGCCTCGGCCCTAGGCCTCGACGGCCGAGCCGTCCTGCACGTTGTCGCGCACCCAGGCGACGATCTCCGTGGTCGTCGCGCCCGGGGTGAACACCTGCGCCACGCCGAGCTCCTTGAGCAGCGGGATGTCGGCCTCGGGGATGATCCCGCCGCCGATCACGACGATGTCGCGGGCGTCGCGGGCGTCGAGCAGCTCGATCAGCTTCTTGAACAGGGTCATGTGCGCGCCGGAGAGCACGGACAGGCCGATCACGTCGGCGTCCTCCTGGATCGCGGTCTCCACGATCTGCTCAGGCGTCTGGTGCAGGCCGGTGTAGATGACCTCGTGACCGGCGTCGCGCAGCGCGCGGGCGATGACCTTCGCCCCGCGGTCGTGCCCGTCGAGCCCGGGCTTGGCCACCACGATCCGGATCGGAGCCACCATGAACCTCACACCTGCCTTCTCGGGGAACCATCTACGCTGTTCGGAACCCTAGTCGGCAGGCTCAGGCCTTCTCTAGACCGCCCTGTTTCCTTCGGTGTGACAAGGGGCACTCTCCGGATGGTTCTCAGGGGGAGCACGACGGGCCGATGACCACCGGGTATGAGCCGGCCCACACGCAGTTGGGGACCCGGCAGGACACACCCGTGACTGTTCCGTTATTGTTCATGCTCGCGTGCCCCCGACGACAAGGATTCTTTCTCGTGGCGAATCACCGTGCCGAGAGGCGTGCACCCTCTCGCCGGAGCGACGCAGCTCGCGTGGGGGCGCGAGCGACCGACCAGCAGGCTGCCCCGTCCGAGGCCGTCGTTGACCCTGGTACCACGACCGGCCCTGCGGTAAACATCGCTGCAGCCGGCCCCGGCAAGCGACGGGCCGTCAAGCCGTCCCGCTCCGACCGCACCGCGGCCCGCAACGCCGAGCGCGCGGCCACCCGCGCCGCGGCCGCCCGTGAGGCCCAGGCGGTCCGCCCGACCCGCCGGCCCGCGCCCGCCCCGGCTCCCGGCTCCCGCTCCGACTCCCGCTCCCGCGGCGTCGTACCCGCTGGGCGTCCCGGCCGAGCCCCGTGCCCAGGTCGCCGCCCGCACCGCCGGGCAGGGCCACCACACCGGTGGGCGTGGCCGCAAGAGCCTGATCCCCGGGCTGCCGTCCGCGCCCTCCCTGATCGGTGCCGCCGCGCTCGCGTTCGCCGCGGTCGGCGCCACGGTCAGCCAGCAGAACACCCAGCCGGCCAGCCAGGACTTCCAGAAGTTCGCGGCCCAGGCCAGCGTGCTGAACTCCGCCAGCAGCATGGGCTCCGGCGACGCCATCAGCGGTCGCCAGCGCGCGGTGAGCCGCGACTCGCAGCGCGAGGCCCTCCAGGACGCGGCCGACGCCGAGCTCCAGGCCGCCGCGGAGTCCCAGGCCAAGGAGCGCAACGCCGCCCTGGCCGCGCTCGCGGCGAGCGCCGAGAAGCACGCCGACCAGATCGCCAAGAACGCCTGGCAGCTGCCCCTGCCGGCCGGCAGCTACCGCGTCTCGCACAACTTCGGCGCCTGCTCCTACCTGTGGGCCAACTGCCACACCGGTGAGGACCTGTCCGCCCCCAGCGGCACCCCGATCTACGCCATCGCGGCCGGCACGGTCACCTCGGCCGGCTACGACGGCTCCTACGGCTACAAGACCGTGGTGACCCTCGAGGACGGCACCGAGCTCTGGTACTGCCACCAGACCAGCATCGGCGTCTCCGTCGGCGAGACCCTCGTCCCCGGCCAGTCCATCGGCACCGTCGGCTCCACCGGCAACACCACCGGCCCGCACCTGCACCTCGAGGTGCGCCCGGGCGCCGGCGACGCCGTCGACCCGGTCGGCGCGCTGGCCGCCCGCGGCGTCATCCTCTGACCGACCTCGCTCAGAGCTTCTCGACCGGGGCGTAGCGCATCAGCAGCCGCTTGACGCCCTGCGACCCGAAGTCGATGGAGGCGACCGCCTTGTCGCCGACCCCCTCCATCGTGACGACGGTGCCCATCCCGAAGCTGTCGTGGTGCACCCGGTCGCCCGGCTCCAGCGACGGCACGTCGCGCTTCTGGCCGCGGGCGTCGGCGTCGGCGCGCGCGGCGGCCGTGCCGAAGCGGCGGGTCGGGGCGCCGGCGTTGCGCTGCGCGTAGGACGGCTGCACCGGCCGGCTCCACGAGGTCTGCGCCGCCTGGGTGCGCTTCCAGTCCACGAGGTCGACGGGAAGCTCGTCGAGGAAGCGGGAGGCCGGGTTGTGCGACGGCGCGCCCCAGGCGGAGCGGACGACCGCGCGGGTGACGTAGAGCTTCTGCTGGGCGCGGGTCAGCCCGACGTAGGCCAGCCGCCGCTCCTCCTCGAGCTCGGGCTGGTCGCCCAGCGAGCGCATGTGCGGGAAGACGCCGTCCTCGAGCCCGGTCAGGAACACGACCGGGAACTCCAGGCCCTTGGCGGTGTGCAGCGTCATCAGCGTGACCACGCCGCCGGACTCGTCGGCGTCGGGGATCTGGTCGGTGTCGGCGACCAGCGCGACCCGCTCCAGGAAGTCGCCCAGCCCCGGCGTCGCCGGAGCCGGGTCGGCGGGGTCGGCGGAGGGACCGAGGAGTGGTTCGTCGGCGAACTCGCGGGCCACCGCGACCAGCTCGGCGAGGTTCTCCACCCGGGTCTCGTCCTGCGGGTCGTCGCTGGCCTCGAGCTCGGCGAGGTAGCCGCTGCGGGTCAGCACCGCCTCGAGGATCACGTCGGCCCGCTCCCCCGCCTCGACCATCGACTGGAGCTCCTCGACCATCGCCACGAAGCCGCGGACCGCGGTCAGTGACCGGGTGGCGATGCCGGGCGCCTCCTCGGCACGGCGCAGCGCCTCCCAGAAGGTGATCCGCTCCCGCTGCGCCAGGGCGTCGACGCACGCCTCGGCCCGGTCGCCGATGCCCCGCTTGGGCGTGTTGAGGATCCGGCGCAGCGAGATCTCGTCGGCCGGGTTGACCAGCATCCGGAGGTAGGCCAGCGCGTCGCGCACCTCGCGGCGCTCGTAGAAGCGGACCCCGCCGACGACCTTGTAGGGCAGGCCGGTGCGGATGAACACCTCCTCGAACACCCGGGACTGCGCGTTGGTGCGGTAGAAGACGGCGACGTCGCTGGGCTTGGCGACCTGGTCGTCGGTGAGCCTGTCGATCTGCTCCGAGACGAACCGCGCCTCGTCGTGCTCGTCGTCGGCGACGTAGCCGACGATCTGGTCGCCGTCGCCGGCGTCGGACCACAGGCTCTTGGCCTTGCGCCCCTTGTTGCGGCTGATCACCGCGTTGGCGGCGTTGAGGATCGTCTGGGTGGAGCGGTAGTTCTGCTCCAGCAGGATCGTCGAGGCGTCGGGGAAGTCCTCCTCGAACTGGAGGATGTTGCGGATGTTGGCGCCGCGGAAGGCGTAGATCGACTGGTCGGCGTCGCCGACGACCATCAGCTCGGACGGCTCGATGCCGTCGCCGTCGGGCGCGTCGGGATCGGCGCCGCCCGCCGCGGCGGGCCGCCCGACGTCGGGCGCGCACAGCTCGCGGATCAGGGCGTACTGCGCGTGGTTGGTGTCCTGGTACTCGTCGACGAGCACGTGCCGGAACCGGCGCCGGTAGCTCTCGCGGACCTCGGGGAACGCCTGGAACAGGTGCACCGTGATCATGATCAGGTCGTCGAAGTCGAGGGCGTTGGCCTCGCGCAGCCGCTGCTGGTAGAGCGTGTAGGCCTCGGCGTAGGTCTCCTCGAGGTGGTTCTTGGCGTTCTTCGCCGCGTCCTCGTGGTCGACCAGCTCGTTCTTCTGGTTGGAGACCCAGTTGAGGACGGCGCGCGGCTGGTAGCGCTTGGGGTCGAGGTCGAGGTCGCGCAGGACCAGCTGCATCAGCCGCTTGGAGTCGGCCGCGTCGTAGATCGAGAACGACGACTTGTAGCCGAACTTGTCGATCTCCTTGCGCAGGATGCGCACGCACGACGAGTGGAACGTCGAGACCCACATGATCCGGGCCCGTCGGCCGACGAGCTCCTCGACCCGCTCGCGCATCTCGGCGGCGGCCTTGTTGGTGAAGGTGATCGCCAGGATCGAGCCGGGGTGGGCCTTGCGCTCGGCGATCAGCCAGGCGATGCGGCGGGTCAGCACCCGGGTCTTGCCGGAGCCGGCGCCGGCGACCACGAGCAGCGGCGGGCCCGCGTGCACGACGGCCTGCCGCTGCGGCTCGTTGAGCCCGTCGAGCAGCTCCTCGGGCGTCGGCGTACGACGTCGTCCACGGCCGTCCTGGTCGCCGTCCCCGTCGGCGCCGGGGTCACGCGACAGGTCGACCGGTGCAGGGGCCTGGGGGATCGGGAACAGCGCGCTCATGAGGCCACCAGCCTACGTCCAGGCGGGGACGGTCCTCGCTGCGGTCACAGGCCGGTGGCGCTGAAGTGCTGGTAGTCCTTCAGCGTCCGCCACGCGCCGCCCCAGGACCAGCCGATGTCGGCGAAGGCGCGCACCGGGAGGCTGCCGGGCCCGATCATGCCGGGGCGCCGCCAGGACCGGTCGAGGTAGGCGCCGGCCAGCTCGGGGATGACCAGGCCGTCCTTGAGGTAGGGGTTCTGGAACGGGTTGAGGTCGATCGCCAGCCCGTAGGCGTGCGCGGAGTAGAACGACTGACCGGTGGTCGCGCGGCACACCATCGCCCCGGTCCCGTTGCCGTCGCCGCTCGGCGTCGGGTCGCGCTCCGCCGTGGTCGGCAGGGTCATCTGCTCGATCGGGAACCGCGCGGCGTAGAGCCTGTGGAAGACGCCCACCACCCCGCGGGCGTGGTCCGCGCGGACGATCAGCTCCCCGGTGTGCGGCGCGCGGTCGAAGCCCCAGAACGTCACGGTCAGGTAGCGCAGGTCGCGCAGGCCCACCGGACAGCCCGGCTCCCACGACGTGCCCATCCGGTCGCGGACCGCGGGCCCGATGCGCCGGATCGACGCGCGCCACCGCGCGTCGGGCGGTGGCGGCAGCTCGTCCACGGTGGGCATCCGGCGCACCCGCAGCTCGGCCGGCGTGCGCAGCGCGCGGCCGAAACCGTCGGGGCGGAGCGGGAGCGTGCGGGCACCGATGTCCCAGGAGTCGAGCCAGTCCGGGGGCCGCTCGGGCAACTGCTGCTCCGGGGCCTTCCGGGACGAGAACGTCGGCGTGGGCGCCTCGACCGACGGGGTGTCCGACGCAGCGGGCCCGGCTGTCGCGCCCGGCCCCGTGGGCGAGCACGCGACCAGCACCGTGAGCGCCACGAGACCCGGCCAGCAGCGTGCCCGTCGTCCCATGGCGCCCACGGTAGCCAGCAGGTCAGCTCCCCACGCGCGCCTTGCGTCCGGCGTGCAGCCGCTGAGCGGCGTACAGCACCAGGCCGATGGCGAGCAGCACGCCGCAGTAGGCGAGCAGGCTCGGGTCGTCGAGGATCGTGTAGAAGAGCAGGCCGGCGTTGCCGAGGATGCCGAGGTAGAGCAGCGCGGTCGGGGCGGTGAACGCGGCGCGCTCCTCACTCTCCTTGCGCAGCTTGAGGCAGGCGATGATCACCAGGCCGTAGATGAAGAGCAGGAAGACCACCGACGCGCTCGCCAGCGTGGCCACCTCCGCCTGCGCCAGCACGAGCATGCCGACCACCATCAGGAAGGTGAACAGGATGCCCACCCAGGGGGTCCGCCGCTTGGGGTGCACCTTGGCGAAGACCTCCGGGACCGCGCCCTCCTGGGCCATGCCGTAGAGGATGCGCGACTGGGTGACCATCGTGACCAGGCAGGTGTTGGTGACCGCGACCAGCGCGATCGCGGCGAAGATCCAGGTCGGGATCGCCAGCGGGCCCTGCTTGACCACCTCGAGGAGCGCACCCTCGGAGCCGGCGACGGAGTCGTACGACGCCACCAGCGACGTCGAGATCGCGACCAGCACGTAGAGCAGGCCGGCCACCGCCATGCCGCCGAGCAGCGCCTTGGGGAACACCCGGACGGCGTCCTGGGTCTCCTCGGCCACGTTGGCGGCGTTCTCGAAGCCGGTCATCGCGAAGAACGACAGCGCCGCACCGCCGAGGATCGCCAGCACGATGTTGCCGTCGCCCTTGAAGTCGACGACCTGGCTGTAGTTGGCGTCGCCGCTGACCACGACAGAGATGCCGATCACGATCACGATCAGCAGGCCGGAGAGCTCGATGAGCGTCATCACCGCGTTGGTCTTGGCGGTCTCGGAGATGCCGCGGTAGTTGACGAACGACAGCACCGCCACGAAGACCACCGCGACCAGCAGCGTCGGGGCGTCGAGGAACTCCTTGAAGTACTCACCGCCGAACGTCAGCGCCAGCGCACCGGACGCCGTCACGATCGCGGCGAGCATGCAGAAGGTGACCACGAAGGTGAAGAAGTCGTTGCGGAACGCCTTGGAGATGTAGAGCGCCGCGCCGGCCGCCACGGGATAGCGGGTGACCAGCTCGGCGTAGGCCAGGCCGGTGATCAGCGCGACGGTGATGCCGAGGGCGAAGGCCGTCCAGAAGGCGCCCCCGACCTCGTCGGCGACCAGCCCGATCAGGGCGTAGATGCCGGAGCCGAGCACGTCTCCGAGGACGTAGAAGAAGAGCAGGCCCGCCGTCATGTTCTTGGCGAGCTTGGTGCCGGTGGATTGACCGCCGGTGGTGGTGTCGGTGCTGGTGCTGGCCATGTCTCGTTCCCCTTGCGGTCGGCGGCCGTCTGCCTTGAAACCTGCGGAGAACGGTTCCCGGTCGCGTCGTGGCCAAACATCGGGCGCATCCCGCCAACGGGACGACTGGGTCCGGAAGTCGGGTGCCGGGTCAGTCGGCGGTGGCGTTGGGGTGCCGCCACTCACGCTCGAAGGGAAGCCGCCAGGCGTGCGGGGCGATGAGCTGGTGGATGGAGTTCGGGCCCCAGGTGCCGGGGTGGTAGATCCGCACCGGCGGCGGGTCGGCCAGCAGCGGACGGGAGAGCTCCCACAAGGACTCGATGCCCTCGGCCCGGGTGAACAGGGTGTGGTCGCCCCGCATCGCGTCGTGGATCAGCCGTTCGTAGGCCTCGAGCCCGGCGCCGGCGTAGTGGGACTCGTGCAGCGCGAACTGCATGCTCAGCTTGTCGAGCTTCATCCCCGGGCCGGGCCGCTTGCCGTAGAACGACAGCGACATCTTCGAGGAGTCGGCGAGGTCGAAGGTCAGGTGGTCGGGTCCCTGCGCCCCGACCCCGGAGCCGGTCGGGAACATCGTCCGCGGCGGCTCCTTGAAGGCGATCGAGATGATCCGCGCCCCCTCGGCCATCTTCTTGCCGGTGCGCAGGAAGAACGGGACGCCGGCCCAGCGCCAGTTGTCCACCTCGGCGCGCAGGGCGACGAAGGTCTCGGTGTCGGAGTCGCTGGAGATGCCGTCGCGCTCGCGGTAGCCGGCGAACTGGCCGCGGACGACGTGCTGCGGCTCGATCGGCCGCATCGACCGGAAGACCTTGTTCTTCTCCTCCCCGATCGGGCCGGGGTCGAGCGA
This sequence comes from uncultured Actinomycetota bacterium, assembly GCA_963698315.1. Classification (GTDB taxonomy): domain Bacteria; phylum Actinomycetota; class Actinomycetes; order Propionibacteriales; family Nocardioidaceae; genus Nocardioides_B. The sequence goes on along the minus strand of CAVOQH010000005.1, from coordinate 630,282 downwards.
GGTCGGCGGCTCCATCGCCATGAACGCCATCACCTGGAACAGGTGGGTGACGACCATGTCCTTGTAGGCGCCGGTCGCCTCGTAGAACTTCTCCCGCCCCTCGAGCCCGAGCGTCTCCGGCACGTCGATCTGCACGTGGTCGATGTGGTTGCGGTTCCAGATCGGCTCGAAGAGACCGTTCGCGAACCGGAAGGCCAGGATGTTCTGCGCCGCCTCCTTGCCCAGGAAGTGGTCGATGCGGAAGATCTGGTCCTCGTCGAAGACCTGGTGCAGCTCGTGGTTGAGCGACCGGGCCGACTCGAGGTCGATGCCGAAGGGCTTCTCCATCACGATGCGGGCGCGGTCGACCAGGCCGGCCTCGCCGAGCGTGTGCACCGCGGCGAGGGCGGCCTTGGGCGGCACGCTCAGGTAGTGCAGGTAGCGGACCTGCTCTCCGCCGGTCTCGTCGCGCAGCGCCTTCTCGGCCGTCTCCACCGCCTCGGCCAGTCCCTGCGGACCCTTGCCGCTCGGCACATAGCTGAGCCTGCGGGCGAAGTCCTCCCACTCGTCGCCGTCGACCTTGCGGTTGCCGTCGACCAGGCAGGCCTTGCGGGCGATCTCCAGGAACTCGTCCTGGGTGATCTCGTCGAGCGAGGTGCCCACGATGCGGGTGTCGCGCGCCAGCCCTGCCTTGTAGAGGTGCAGCAGGCCGGGCAGCAGCTTGCGCCTGGCGAGGTCGCCGGTCGCGCCCACCAGCACGATCACGTGGGGATCCGCCATGTCTTCACCGTAGGAGCCGGACATGTCCGAGACGTTACGCCGGGGGCCCAGCCGTGACCGTCTCCCGCCGCGCCGTACCGCGCTGGAACACGTTCCATAGACTCGCCGGGAGACCGTCCACGAAGCACCGCCAGGAGGCGTGATGAGGCTGGAGCTGTCCGAGGAGGACGCCGCGTTCCGCGAGGAGATGCGCACGTTCTTCACCACCGAGGTCCCCCAGGAGATCCGCGACGCCGTCGCCTCGCGCGGCGAGCTCTCCAAGGAGCACATCGTGGAGAGCCAGCGGATCCTCAACGCGGCCGGCCTGGCCGTGCCCGGCTGGCCGGTGGAGTGGGGCGGCCGCGACTGGACCCCGCTGCAGCGCCACATCTGGCACGAGGAGATGCAGCGGGCCTGCGTCCCGATCCCGCTGGCCTTCAACGCCTCGATGGTCGGGCCGGTGATCGCGACCTTCGGCTCCCAGGAGCAGAAGGAGCGCTTCCTCCCGGCGACGGCCAACCTCGACATCTGGTGGTCGCAGGGCTTCTCCGAGCCCGACGCCGGCTCCGACCTCGCGTCGCTGCGCTGCGCCGCGGTCCGCGACCCTTCGACAGGCTCAGGACAAGCCGCGGACTTCGTGGTCAACGGCCAGAAGACGTGGACCACGCTCGGGCAGTACGGCGACTGGATCTTCTGCCTGGTGCGCACCGACCCCGACGCCCCCAAGCGGCAGCAGGGCATCTCGTTCCTGCTCGTCGACATGACCTCGCCCGGGGTCACGGTGCGGCCGATCGAGCTGATCGACGGCGGCCACGAGGTCAACGAGGTCTTCTTCGAGGACGTCCGGGTGCCCGCCGAGAACCTCGTCGGCGAGGAGAACAAGGGCTGGGACTACGCCAAGTTCCTGCTCGGCAACGAACGCGTCGGCGTCGCGCCCGTCGGCCAGACCAAGCGCGTGCTGGCCCAGGCCAAGGAGTGGGCCACGACCTCCGGTCCCGGTGGCACGTCACTGCTCGACGACCCGCTGGTCGCCGCGCAGTTCGCCGACCTGGAGAACGAGCTGCTCGCCCTGGAGCTGACCGCGCTCCGCGTCGTCGCCCACTCCACCGACGGCAAGCCGCACCCGGCCTCGTCGGTGCTCAAGCTCAAGGGCACCGAGCTGCAGCAGGCGGTCAGCGAGCTCGTCGTCGACCTCGCCGGACCTCGGTCGCTCGGCCGCGTCCCACCTCCGCACCCGACAGCCCGACGACGGATCTCGTCGAATGGGCCCGTCGCGCGACACCTTCCTACCTGAACCTCCGGAAGGCCTCCATCTACGGCGGCTCCAACGAGGTGCAGCGCCAGATCATCGCCGGCACCATCCTGGGACTCTGAGGAGCAGCCATGAACTTCGAGTACGACGAGGAGCAGCAGGCCCTGCGCGACAGCGTGCGCGGCCTGCTGGGCAAGGCCTACGGCGACTTCGAGCAGCGGCGCACGACGGTCGCCGCCGACCCGGGCTACGACGAGAAGACCTGGCGGCGGCTCGCCGAGCTGGGCGTCCTGGGGCTGCCGTTCGCCGAGGAGCACGGCGGCATGGGCGCGGGGCCGGTCGAGGTCTCGCTGGTCTGCGAGGAGGTCGGCCGGGTGCTCGCGCCCGAGCCGTTCCTGGCCGCGGTCGTGCTGGCCGGCGGGCTGGTCGACGCCGCCGGGACCGACGCGCAGCGCACCGAGGTCCTGGGCCCGCTGGCCGAGGGCGACCTGGTGCCGGCCTTCGCGCACCTCGAGCCCGGCGGCCGGTGGTCCGCGGAGGCGTCGGGCGTCACGGCGACCGAGTCCGGCGACGGCTGGCGTCTCGACGGGGTGAAGGAGCCGGTCCCGCACGGGGCGAGCGCCGACCTGCTGGTGGTCAGCGCCGCGCTGCCCTCCGAAGGCACCGGGCTGTTCCTCGTCTCCCCCACCGACGAGGGGGTGACCCGCGACGGCTACGCCACCCACGACGGCGGCCGTGCCGCCCGGGTGGCCTTCGCCTCGGCCCCGGCCCGCCCGCTCGGCGAGGCGGGCGCCGACCGCACCGCGACGATCGCGGCGGTGCTCGACCGGACCCGGGTCGCCGCCTGCCACGAGGCGCTCGGCGCGATGTCGTTCGCGCTCGCCGCCACCACGTCGTACCTCACCAGCCGCAAGCAGTTCGGCGTGACACTCAACAAGTTCCAGGCGCTGACCTTCCGGGCCTCGGACATGTACGTCTCCCTGGAGCTGGCCCGCAGCCTCACCCTGTGGGCGACGCTCGTGCTGCTCTCGGGCGACGACGCGCAGGTGGCCGACGCCGCCGCCCGCGCGTCGCTCCAGGTGAGCAAGGCCGGGCGGCACATCGGGCAGGAGGCGATCCAGCTGCACGGTGGCATCGGGATGACCGCGGAGTACGCCGTCGGCCACTACACGAGCCACCTCACCGCCCTCGAGCACTGGCTCGGCGACGGCCGCCACCACCTCGGCGCCCTCGCCGCCCGGGTCGGCGACCACGACGAGGTCGAGCCCCTCCCCTGACGCGCGCCGAGTTGTCAGAGCCCACGAGCGCTATGGCGACACCAGGCTCTGACAACTCGGCGAGGTCAGCTCTTCCGCTTGTCGCGGACGAGGATCACCTTGTCCTGGCGCTTGACCTCGAACAGGTCGATCGCCTCGATCAGGTCGCTGAGCTTGCGGTAGCCGTAGTTGCGCGGGTCGAACGACGCCTGGTTGCCGATCTGGCTGCCGACCGGGCCGAGGTGCGCCCACCCGTCGTCGGCGCTGGCGGAGTCGACGGCGTTGCGGAGCATCTGCACCAGGCGCGCGTCCCCGCGCAGCTTCTTGCCGTCGACGGCCTTCAGCCCGCCGTCCCCCGGCTTGTCGGGCTCGTCGGAGGCCTGGCCGAGCGCCTCGACGTAGGTGAACTGCGAGCAGGCGTTGACGAACGGTGCCGGTGTCTTCTGCTGACCGAAGCCGTAGACCTTCATGCCCTCGGTGAGGATCCGCATCACCAGCGGCGTGAAGTCGGCGTCGCTGGAGACGATCGCGAACGCGTCGAGCGTGCCGCCGTAGAGCAGGTCCATCGCGTCGATGACCATCGCCATGTCGGAGGCGTTCTTGCCCTTGCTGTAGGCGAACTGCTGGATCGGCCGGATGGCGTACTCGTGGAGGGTGGCCTCCCACGGCTTGAGGTTCGGGCTCTTCCAGTCGCCGTACGCGCGCCGCACGTTGGCGGCGCCGTGCCGCGCCACCTCCGCCAGGATCACGTCGATCTTGGAGGCGGGTGCGTTGTCGGCGTCGATCAGCAGCGCGATGCGCTTCTCCGGGTCGCTCATGCCGCCACCCTCGCAGACTGTCAGAGGAGGCGGCGGTCGTTGGCCCAGCGGGTCAGCTCGTGGCGCGAGGAGAGCTGGAGCTTGCGGAGCACGCTCGACACGTGGGTCTCGACGGTCTTCACCGAGATGAAGAGCTCGCTCGCGACCTCCTTGTAGGCGTAGCCGCGGGCGATCAGCCGCATCACCTCGCGCTCGCGCTCGCTGAGCCGGTCGAGGTCCTCGTCGACCTGGGCCACCTCGATCGAGCCGGCGAAGGCATCGAGGACGAAGCCGGCCAGCCGCGGCGAGAACACCGCGTCACCCTCGGCGACCCGGCCGATCGCCGCGACGAGCTCGGGACCGGTGATCGTCTTGGTGACGTAGCCCCGGGCACCGGCCCGGATCGTGCCGATCACGTCCTCGGCGGCGTCGGAGACGCTCAGGGCCAGGAACCGCGTCGTCACCCCGGACGTCGTGAACCTCGGGTCGTGCGACAGCCTCCGCATCACCTCGCCGCCACCCCCGCCCGGGAGGTGTACGTCGAGCAGCACCACCTCGGGCCGCAGCCGCAGCACGGCGTCGACGGCGTGGTCGACGTCCTCGGCCTCACCGAGCACGTCGACGGCCTCCTCGATCTCGGCCCGCACGCCGCGGCGGAACATCGCATGGTCGTCGACGACGACCACGCTGCGCCGGGACGGGGTGGCGGGAGCTGACATCAGGCGTCCTCTGCTTCGGGGGTGGGGGTGGGGCCGGCGGTGGCGCCGGACGAGGGGGTCTGGAGGGAGAGGCGGACCTCGGTGCCGTCGCCGGGTGCGGTGCGGACGACCGCCGTGCCGCCGTGGCGCTGCATCCGGTCCACGATGCTGTTGCGCACGCCGAGCCGGTCCTGCGGCACCGCGTCCGGGTCGAACCCCTGGCCGCGGTCGCGCACGAACACCTCGACGTGACCGTCCCCGCACTCGGCGAAGACGTCGACCTTGTCGGCACCGGAGTGCTTGGCGGCGTTGACCATCGCCTCGCGGGCGGCGAGCACGAGCGGACGCCGGCGCTCGTCGACGGCGACGTCGCCGACGGTCACCACCTCGACGGGGACGCCGAACGCGTCCTCCACCTCGGCGGCGGCCGCCCGCAGCGCGGCGGCCACCGACGTCTCGGGGTGCGCGTCCTCGCCGTACAGCCAGCCGCGCAGGTCGCGCTCCTGGGCCCGGGCGAGCTTGGCGACGGTGCGGCCGTCGTCGGCGTGCTTCTGGATCAGCGCGAGCGTCTGCAGCACGGAGTCGTGCAGATGGGCGGCGACGTCGGCCCGCTCCTGCGAGCGCACCCGCGCCGCACGCTCCTCGGAGAGGTCGCCGGCCAGCCGGAACAGCCACGGACCCACCATCAGCGCGAGCCCGACCACGCCCAGGACCCCGGCGAGCAGCACGTCACGGGCCACCCCGAGGCGCCCGGTCTGCACGGCGAAGAGGCCCAGCGCGGCGACGAGCAGCGCGACCCCGGCGGCCAGGCGGGCGTACGACGCCGCGCCCCCACTGCCGACGACGGCCCGCACGATGTCCACGCGGCCGGTGCTGTCGATCCAGCGCTCCCGCTGCGCCTCGTCGGCCTGCCACCAGAGCACGGCGAGCCCGAGCACGCCGAGCAGCAGCGGCCAGAACAGGAACGACCCGCCCAGCCAGCCGTGCACCAGGAACAGCACGCCGAGCGCGAGGGCACCGGCCGCGACGACCGGTCCGGCGTCGGTGAGCCGGGAGGCCCGGCCCGGCCGCTTGCCCTGCCGGGTGGCCGCCTCGAGGCCCGGGCTGGCCTGGTCGAGGTGCCGGTCGGCCGGCAGGATCATCCAGAGTCCGGCGTAGAAGACCAGCCCGAAGCCGCCGACGAAGCTGGCGACGACGAAGGCGATCCGCACGTGCAGCGGGTCCAGGCCGAGGTGCTCGGCCAACCCGCCCGCGACGCCACCGATCATCCGGTCGTCGGTGGACCGGCTGGCACGCCGCGCCGGCCGTTCGGCCGGGCCGGGACCGGGGTCGAGCGGGTGCGAGGACTCCGGGGACCCCGGGAACATGGTGCTGCTCATCGTGGCTCAATCGTCACACAGCGCGGGCACCGCAACCATGAGTGGCGACCCTGACCCGACCCTGAACCCCCGGGACTTACGGACCCCTGGTTTCAGGGGTATCCCCGATGGTGCGCCGGCCCGGGAGCGACCAGGATCGATGCCATGACCGAGACACCTCCGCAGCAGGACACCCCGCCCACCGGCGGCCCGACGGGCAGCCGCACCGGGCTCGACCGGGACGCCCTGCGCGACTTCGAACGGCTCCGCCGCAGCACCACCGACCGCAAGATCGCCGGTGTGGCGGGCGGCCTGGGCCGCCACCTCAACATCGACCCCACCATCCTGCGCGTGCTGTTCGTGGTGCTGGTCTTCTTCGGCGGCGCGGGCCTGCTGCTCTACGGCGCGGCCTGGCTGGTCGTCCCGGAGGACGGCTCCGACAAGGCCGCGGTGAGCACCAGCCCCGGCACCCGCACCGCGGTGCTCGTCGTGGCCGCCGCGATCTCGCTGCTGCTGCTCGTCGGCGACTCCTGGGGCGGCTTCGGCTTCCCGTGGCCGCTCGCGATCGTCGCCCTCGTGGTGGTGCTGATCCTGGTCAACAAGGACCGCCCGAGCACCCCGCGGTCCGGTCCCCCGCCGGGCACGCCGCCGGCGCCGGGCTGGGACGCCGTCCAGGGCCCGGCCGGCTACGGCCAGTCGGCGCAGGGCTGGGTCGGCGACACCACCGCGTCGTACGACGCCCCCGTCGCCACGGCACCGGGCTACGCAGCTCCCGGCTACGACGCACCCGCCGTCCCGCCCGGGACGCCCGGCTGGACCCCCGGGGCCGCCGCGCCGGCCCCGCGCCCGCCGAAGAAGGACCGTGGTCCACGCCTGTTCGGGTTCACGCTCGCCTTCGTCGCGCTGGCCCTCGGCGTGCTCGGGCTGTACGACATGTCGGGAGGCTCGGTCGTCGACGCGGCGTACCCCGCCCTCGCCCTCGCCGTCGTCGGCGTGATGCTCGTGTGGGGCTCGTTCGCCGGCCGGCCCGGCGGGCTGGTCTTCCTCGGCATCGTGGCGTCACTCGCCCTGCTGGTGACCGGCACCGTCGACGAGTACGGCCCGCGGGGTCCGATCGACTTCGACCAGACGCCGCAGTCGTCGGCCGAGGTGCGTGCCGACTACGCGTTCGTCGGCGGCCAGGTCGTCCTCGACCTCACCGGGGTCGATGACGTCGAGAACCTCGACGGCCGCAGCATCTCGATCCGCGGCGGAGCCGGCGACGTCCAGGTGATCGTGCCCGACGACGTCGACGTCAACGTGGACGCCCAGGCCGCCGTCGGCGGCGACATCTGGGTCGACGGCGAGTCCGAGAACGGCCCCTCGCCCCAGGTCCGCACCCAGATCGACGGGGGCGACGAGGTCCCCGACCTGACCCTCGACATCAACCTGGGTGCGGGCAGCATCCGGGTCAGCCAGGAGGAAGCAGCATGAAGACGCACCCGCTCAACGTCAGCTATCTCGTGATCGGCCTGGTGTTCCTGGGCATCTCCGGGTCCTGGGCGCTGCTCGAGGCCGGCGCGATCGGCGCCGCCGACATCGGCTGGCTGGTCCCGGTGTCCCTCGTCGTCGCCGGCGGCATCGGGCTGGTCGCCGCGGTGGCCAAGAGCCTGACCCGGCACGACGAGGCGGGCCCGGCGTACGACGCGGGCTACGTGCCGACGTACGACGCACCGCTCCCCCAGGACTACACCAGCGACATCGACCGGAAGCTCGACGAGCAGGCCACCACCGTCCTCCCGACGGACCCGGCCGGCTCCCCGCAGGACTCCGACACCACCACCGTGATCCACCCGCAGACCGACCCGAAGGATGAGAACCGATGACCGACCCGATGCCCCAGCCCACCTACTCCGCCCCCAAGCGACTGACCCGCAGCCGCGACGACGTCTGGCTCTCCGGGGTCTGCGGCGGCGTCGCCGAGTACACCGGGGTCGACGCCAACCTGGTCCGGCTGCTCGTCGCGGTCGGCGCCCTGTTCAGCTTCGGCACCCTGTTCGTCGCCTACGTCATCGCCTGGGTGCTGATGCCCAAGGCGTGAGCCACGCACGACGGGACCCCCGAGCCGCCCCGCGGCCCGGGGGTCCTGCGCGTCCCGGTGGGTGCGGGCCCTAGCCGGCCTGCTCCGCGCGCTCCGCCAGCCAGGAGTCGCGCGCGTCCACCGCGGTGTCGGCGAAGTCGGAGAAGACCCCGTCGACCCCGGCGTCGAGGAAGGCGAAGATCTCGGCCCGGGCGTCGCCCTTGGCGTTCGGGTCGGTGCCGCGCCGGAAGTCGGTCGCCATGAACTGGTTCTCGTCGCGCATCGTCCACGCGTGCACGAGCAGGCCGGCGGCGTGCGCGTCCTCGACCACGTCGCTGGGCTCGCCGAGCGCGCCGGTGGCGTCACGCGGCAGGATCAGGTCCTTGGCCGCGCCGAGCCCGTCGGCGTAGGTCGCGATCTCGCGCAGCCCCTCGGCGGTCACCATCTCCCGGTAGGTGGTCGGGCTGCCCGCGGCGACGGTGTCGTACGGCGACCCGGAGGCGTCGACGAGCTGCACCAGCGGCACCCGCACCCGGGTGGCGAGCTCGCGCAGGTTGGCGGTCTCGAAGGACTGCACCATCACCGGGGCGCCGGGCCGGTCGAGGTGGTGGCGGCGCAGCCCCGCGACGAGCGGCTCCTCCAGCGACAGGCCGATCGAGTCGAAGTAGGTCGGGTGCTTGGTCTCCGGGTAGACCCCGATCCGCACGCCCCGCCGACGGCTCTCCTCGCGGGCCAGGGTCAGCACCTCGTCGAAGGTCGGCACCGGGAAGCGGCCGTCGTAGCGGGTGTTGCCCGGGCGCACCTGCGGCAGCCGCTCCTTCGCGCGGAGCGTGCGCAGCTCGTCGAGGGTGAAGTCCTCGGTGAACCAGCCGGTGACGGCGCGGCCGTCGATGGTCTTCGTCGTACGGCGGTCGGCGAACTCGGGCCGGTCGGCCACGTCCGTCGTACCCGAGATCTCGTTCTCGTGGCGGGCGACGAGCACGCCGTCCTTGGTGGAGACCAGGTCGGGCTCGATGTAGTCGGCGCCCATCTGGATGGCCAGCCGGTAGGACGCGAGCGTGTGCTCGGGGCGGTAGCCGGAGGCGCCGCGGTGGGCGATCACGAGCGGATCGGCGACCCGGGACTGCGCGGCGGCGACGCGGTCGGCCCGGGCCGTCGACGGCGCGGACGCGGTGGCGGTGGGCACGAGGAGGGTCGTGGTGGCGAGTGCGGCGACCATGAGGGCGGCTCCCTGGCTGAGGAGGCGGATCTTCCCGAGAGATGTCATGGCCCCATCCAGCCCGCGCGCGGTGGCCGCACGACCACCTCGCGGCGACGCGCAGGTGAAGAGTCGTGGTCCGAAATTCGATGGCGGCTGTCGGTGGTCGTGCCTACCGTTGGAGGAGTGCGCCACCTTCCTCTCGCCGACCCCGGCACCGCCGACCACCGGTCCCCCGGGAGGTATCTCTGGTGGCTGATGAAGGGCCAGTGGCGCACCCTCGTGATGGGGATGGTCTTCGGCATCGTCTGGATGGTCTGCCAGGCCGTGATGCCCGCGGTGATCGGCCACGCGATCGACGACGGCGTCGCCGCGCGTGACACCGGCGCGCTCGTGCAGTGGACGCTGGCGATGCTCGGGATCGGCGTGCTGCAGGCGGTCTCCGGGATCGTGCGGCACCGGTTCGCGGTCACCAACTGGCTCACCGCGGCCTACCGCACCGTGCAGCTCGTCGCCCGGCAGGCGACCCACCTCGGCGCCACGCTTCCCAAGCGGGTGGCCACCGGCGAGGTCGTCGCCATCGGCACCAACGACCTGGCCCACCTCGGCAACGCGATGGACGTGACCGCGCGCGCCGCCGGTGCGGTCGTGTCGTTCCTCGTCGTCGCGGTGATCCTGCTCAACGCCTCGGTCACCCTCGGCCTGCTGGTGCTGATCGGCGTGCCGGTGCTGCTGCTGCTGATCGGCCCGCTGCTCAAGCCGCTCCAGCGCCGCAACATGCACCAGCGCGAGATGATGGGCCAGCTCTCCAACCTCGCCACCGACATCGTCAGCGGCCTGCGCATCCTGCGCGGCATCGGCGGCGAGCGGGTCTTCCACGACCGCTACGTCCGCGACTCGCAGAAGGTCCGGCAGGCCGGCGTCCAGGTGGGCCGCCTCCAGTCGCTGCTCGACGCCTTCCAGGTGCTGCTGCCCGGCATCTTCGTGGTGCTCGTGGTCTGGGTCGGCGCCCGGTTCGCCGTCCAGGGCCGGATCAGCCCCGGCGAGCTGGTGGCGTTCTACGGCTACGCCGCGTTCCTGATGATCCCGCTGCGCACGGCGACCGAGTTCGCCAACAAGTGGATCCGCGCGTTCGTGGCCGCCCGGCGCGTGGTCCGGGTGCTCGCCCTCGAGCCCGAGGTCGTCGACCCCGACCAGGTCTACCCCGAACCCGCCGTCACCGCCGAGCTCGTCGACGTCGAGAGCGGCCTGCGGGTGCGGCACGGCGCGATCACCGCGCTCGTGTCGGACCGCCCGGAGGAGACCGCGCTCATCGCGGACCGGCTCGGCCGCTACGCCCCGGGCGAGGTGCGCTGGGGCGACGTACCCCTCAGCGGGCTCCCCCGCGACCTGGTCCGCCGCCGCATCGTCGTCTCCGACACCGCGAGCTCGCTGTTCTCCGGGTCGCTGCGCGAGGCGCTCGACATCCGCGGCCGCGGCGACGCCGACGTGCTCGGCGCGCTGCACACCGCCTCGGCCGAGGACGTCCTCGAGGCGCTCGCCGGAGGGGCTCGACGCGCCGGTGACCGAGCGCGGGCGCTCGTTCTCGGGCGGCCAGCGGCAGCGGCTGGTGCTGGCCCGCGTGCTGGCCGCCGACCCCGAGGTGCTCGTCCTGGTCGAGCCGACCTCGGCCGTCGACGCGCACACCGAGGCCCGGATCGCCGACCGGCTGGCCCGCCACCGCGAAGGCCGCACCACCGTGGTGACCACGACGAGCCCGCTGGTGCTCGACCGCGTCGACCAGGTCGCCTTCGTCCGCGACGGCGTCGTCGTCGAGGTCGGCCACCACCGCGACCTGCTGCACCAGGTCCCCGACTACCGCTCGGTCGTCACCCGCGAGGTCGAGGAGGAGGTGACCGCGCGATGAGCACCACGGTCCTGCCCGTCGCCGAGGGTCGTCAGGTCGGCCGCTACGTCGTGTCGCTGGCCCGGCGCTACCCGAAGATGGTCTGGGGCGCCGCCGCCCTGCACATCGGGGCCGCGCTCGCCGCCCTCGCCGCGCCGCGGCTGCTCGGCGACCTGGTGCAGGCCGTCGAGAACGGCACCACCGTCGCGGAGGTCGACCGCACGATCATGCTGCTGGCGGGTTTCCTGCTGCTGCAGACCGTGCTCACCCGCTACGCCCGCTACCTGTCGTTCGTCACCGGCGAGCGGGTGCTCGCCGAGCTGCGCGAGGACTTCGTCGAGAACACCCTGGCCCTCCCGGTCGGCATCGTGGAGTCCGCCGGGAGCGGTGACCTGCTCACCCGCACCTCGCGCGACGTCGAGCAGCTCGGCTGGTCGGTGCGCTGGGCGCTGCCGGAGTGGCTGATCGCCGTCATCACCGCGGTGCTCACCTTCACCGCGGCGCTGCTGGTGGGCTGGTGGGTGGCGATCCCCTGCCTGCTCGGCATCCCGCCGCTGGTGGTCGGGCTGCGCTGGTACCTCGCCCGCGCCAAGGACGGCTACCTCCGCGAGAGCCAGTCCTACTCCGTGATGAACGCCTCGCTCACCGAGACCGTCGAGGGCGCCCGCACCGTCGAGGCGCTCGGTCTCGGGCAGCAGCGGCTCGACCGGATCGACCGCGACATCTCCGGGTCCTACCACGCCGAGCGCTACACGCTCTTCCTGCGCACGGTGTTCTTCCCCTCGGTCGAGGTCGCCTACCTCATCCCCACGACCGCCACCCTGCTCTTCGGCGGCTGGCTCTACACCCAGGGCTCGGTGTCGCTGGGCGACGTGACCGCGGCGACGCTCTACGTCCAGATGCTGATCGACCCGGTCGACCGGATCGTCAGCATCCTCGACGAGCTCCAGGTCGGCGCCGCCTCGCTGGCCCGGCTGCTCGGCGTGGCCCACGTGCCCGACGACCGTGAGGCGACCGGGCGGGTCCCCGAGGGCGAGCGGATCGACGCCGAGGACGTGCGCTTCTCCTACGTCGAGGGCCGCGACGTGCTGCACGGTGTCGACCTCTCGGTCGGCGTCGGCGAGCGGATCGCCATGGTCGGCCCGTCCGGCGCCGGCAAGTCGACCCTCGGCCGGCTGCTCGCCGGCATCCACCCGCCCCGCACCGGCTCGGTGACCGTCGGCGGCGTCGGGCTCACCGAGCTGCCGCTGACCGACCTGCGCGGCCACGTGGCGCTGGTGACCCAGGAGCACCACGTCTTCGTCGGCACCCTGCGCGACAACCTGGCCCTCGCGGTCGACGAGACCGCGACCGACGAGCAGCTGCTCACCGCGCTCGCAGCGGTCGACGCCCGCGAGTGGGTCGAGGCGATGCCCGAGGCCCTCGACACCGTCGTCGGCTCGGGCGGGCACACGCTCACGCCGCCGCAGGCGCAGCAGATCGCCCTGGCCCGGCTGGTGCTGGCCGACCCGCACACGCTGGTGCTCGACGAGGCCACCTCGCTGATCGACCCGCGCGCCGCCCGGCACCTCGAGCGCTCGCTGGCCGCCGTGCTCCACGGCCGCACCGTCATCGCGATCGCGCACCGGCTGTTCAGCGCCCACGACGCCGACCGGGTGGCCGTGGTCGAGGACGGCCGGATCAGCGAGTTCGGCTCCCACGACGAGCTCGTCGAGCAGGACGGCTCCTACGCCGCCCTCTGGTCGTCCTGGCAGTCCTGACCCGGCGCCCCCGGGGTCGGGTGGAGCAGACCACCTCGCCCTCGGCGAGCGCAGGAGCGTGGATGTTCCCGGCGTACCTCGCATCACGGCGGCGAGCCTGTGCGGGGCCGTTGTCGCGGGCCCCGGACCGGCGAAGACTCGGGAGCCAGGCGCCGCGGCGGGACCCCGTCGCGACGGAGCTCCGAAGACCCTTGGAGGTCTCCATGGCACAGTTCCTCTTCCAGGTCGCCTACACCAGCGACTCGTGGGCTGCCCAGGTCCACCAGCACGGCAACGTGCTCGAGCGGATCCAGCCCCTGCTCGACGGCTGCCGGGGCAGCGTCACCGGCTGCTTCTACTCCTTCGGCGACTACGACCTCGTCCTGCTCGCGGACTTCCCGGGCTCCGAGGAGGCGGCCGCCTTCTCCCTGGCCGCGACGGCCGGTGGGTCGGTCAAGTCGATCAAGACCACCCCGCTGCTCAGCGTCGACCAGGGCATCTCCGCGATGAAGCGCGCGGAGGAGGTCGGACGCAACTACCACCCGGCCGTCGGCACCGCCGCGCACCGCTGAGCACCGAGGTCCGTCGAGGGGAGCCGGCGTCGGCGGGCTCCCCCACCTCCGTCGGAGGTGATCTGCACAGAACCTTCACTCCTCCCACACCGCTTTTCCCCCTCCGGGAGCCGACGCGCTCCTAGGCTCCTGCCTGTGACCGATGACAGGGGGCGCCGCGTGCTGGTGGTCGAGGACGAGCGGGTGATCAACCAGGCGGTCGCGGACCGGCTGACCGCCGAGGGCTACACCGTCCGGCAGGCGTACGACGGTCCGACGGCGCTGGCCGCCGCGGCCGAGTGGGAGCCCGACGTCCTGGTGCTCGACGTGATGCTCCCCGGCCTCGACGGCCACGAGGTGTGCCGTCGCGTGCAGGCCGACCGGCCCGTCCCGGTGCTGATGCTCACCGCCCGCGACGACGAGACCGACGTGCTGGTCGGGCTCGGCGTCGGGGCCGACGACTACCTCACCAAGCCGTTCAGCATGCGCGAGCTGGTCGCCCGGGTGCGCGTGCTGCTGCGCCGCGTGGAGCGCGCCGCCGAGCTGGTGCGCAACGAGCCCGGCGAGCTGCGCCTCGGCGACCTGCACGTCGACCGGGCGGGGCGGCGGGTGCGGGTCGGCACCGCCGACGTGCACCTCACCCCGACCGAGTTCGACCTGCTCGCCTGCCTCGCCGCCCAGGCCGGCACGGTGCTCTCGCGCGAGGACCTGCTCCGCGACGTGTGGGGCTGGGCGGACCCGGCGTCGGCGCGGGGCGGCACCCGCACCGTGGACAGCCACGTGCGCAGCCTGCGGGCCAAGATCGGCGCCGAGCGGGTCCGGACGGTGCATGGTGTGGGGTACGCGCTCGAGAACGCGCCGGCAGACGGGAGCACCGCATGAGGCCGCTGGACGGTTTCAGCTCGATCAAGCTCAAGCTCGGCGTGCTCGTCGCGGCCACGGTGGCCCTGACCGCCGTGCTCGCGACGGTCGCCACCGAGCGGGGGGTCAGCCCCTGGCTCACCGTCCCGGTGTCGGTGGCCGTCGCGCTGGTGCTGACCCAGGTCCTCGCCCGCGGCATGACCTCGCCGCTGCGGGAGATGACCGCGGCGGCGCGGGCGATGGCGACCGGCGACTACACCAACTTCGTCACCGCGACCAGCAACGACGAGGTCGGCGAGCTCGCGCGGTCGTTCAACTCGATGGCCTTCGACCTCGCGCTCGTCGACCGGCAGCGCCGGGACCTGGTGGCCAACGTGTCGCACGAGCTGCGCACCCCCGTGTCGGCGCTGCGCGCGCTGCTGGAGAACCTCGTGGACGGGGTGGTCAAGCCCGACGCGGACCGGCTCCAGGTCGCGCTCTCCCAGACCGAGCGCCTCGGCCGGCTCGTCTCCGACCTGCTCGACCTCTCCCGTCTCGACGCGGGCCTCACCCAGCTCAGCCCGACGTCGCTCGCGGTCCGCCCGTTCCTCCAGGACGTCGTCCAGGAGGCCCGCCTCGGCGACCGCCCGGTCCGCTACCTCGTCGAGGTGGACCCGTTCGACCTGGTCATCCACGGCGACCGGGCCCGCCTGCACCAGCTCCTGGCCAACCTGCTCGACAACGCCGCCCGGCACAGCCCCACCGACGGGACGGTGCGGGTGCGTGCCTACCGCGGCGTCGGCTGCATCGTCATCGAGGTGGCCGACCAGGGCCCCGGCATCCCGGTCGAGGAGCGGGAGGCCGTCTTCGAGCGCTTCACCACCGGCGGCGACGCCGACAGCGACGGCGGCACCGGCCTGGGCCTGGCGATCGCCCGCTGGGTGACCGAGCTGCACGGCGGCTCGATCGAGGTCGTCGACCGCCCCAAGGGTGCCCTGATCCGGGCCCGGATCCCGCACCCCGAGTCCACCCCGCCCGTCCCTGTCCCCGAGGAGCAGCCAGCATGAGCACCCCACGAAAGCGCTGACCCCGCATGAGCACGCCAGCCCTCCCCGCCCTCCCCGCCGTCCCCGCCCCGCGCGCGACCGACGCCTTCTTCGGCGACCTGTGGCCCGAGACCGGGACGCCGGCCCGGCCCGGCGTGCTCGCCACGGCGCTGGGCGTCGGCCTCCTCGCCGCGATCGTGCTGCCCGAGCGCGACCACGGCCTGGGCACCTCGCTGGTGCTGCTGGGCGTCGGCGGGACCGCCTTCGTGCTGGCCCGGCGCACCCGGTTCACCACCGCGGCCTTCGTCCTCGGCGTCGCCCTGGTCGCGATGTTCACGCTGCGCGACGCGGCCTGGGTCGACGTGCTCTGCATGCTCGCCGCCGGTGCCGTCGCCTGCGTGGCGCTGGTCGACGCGCGCGCCGCCCTCGCCGTGCTGGCCTCGGGGTTCGCACCGCTGCTGGCCGGCCTGCGCGGCCTCCCCTGGCTGGGCCGGACCGTCCGCGGCGTGGGCCGGGTGGGCGAGCTGTGGCCGGCCATCCGCACCGCCCTGCTCTCGCTGCTGCTGGTCGGCGTCTTCGGGGCGCTGTTCGCCTCGGCCGACGCCCTGTTCGCCCGGTGGGCGGACGCCGTGGTGCCCGACATCAGCGTCGACACGTTCGCCCCGCGCGTCGCCGTGCTCCTGCTCGTCGGCGGCGCCACCCTGGCGGCGGCGTACGTCGCGCTCAACCCGCCGCGCGTGGAGC
The DNA here is from genome assembly GCA_963698315.1 of uncultured Actinomycetota bacterium. Classification (GTDB taxonomy): domain Bacteria; phylum Actinomycetota; class Actinomycetes; order Propionibacteriales; family Nocardioidaceae; genus Nocardioides_B. Next base: position 614,121 of record CAVOQH010000005.1, on the reverse strand, counting down.
GGCTGGCCGCCGGGCCGGCGACGCCGGTGGCCCGTCCGTTCGAGTGGCTGGTGCCGCTGCTCCTGGTGGTCGCGCTCTACGTCGGGTTCGTCGCCGCCCAGGCGACGGTGATGTTCGGCGGCCACGACTTCCTGCGCCGCACGACCGGGCTGACCTACGCCGAGCACGTGCACCAGGGCTTCGGCCAGCTCACCGTGGCGACCGTCCTGACCCTCGGCGTGGTCGCCGTCGCGGCGCGCAAGGCCGCCCGCGACGACGCCTCCCAGCGGCTCCTGCTCCGGCTGGTGCTCGGGTCGCTGTGCCTGCTCACCCTGGTCGTGGTGGCCTCGGCGCTCTACCGCATGCACGTCTACGAGGAGGCCTACGGCTTCACCCGGCTGCGCCTGCTGGTCTCGGTGTTCGAGGGCTGGCTGGGCCTGGTCGTGCTGCTGGTGCTCGTCGCGGGCATCCGGCTCCGGGGACGCTGGCTGCCGCGCGCGGTCGTGCTGACCGGTGCGGGCGCGCTGCTCGCGCTCGCCGCTCTCAACCCCGACGGCTACGTCGCGGAGCGCAACGTCGAGCGCTACCTCGAGACCGGCAAGGTCGACTGGGCCTACCTGGCCGGGCTGTCCGCCGACGCGGTGCCGGCGCTGCGGGCGCTGCCGGCCGAGGCGCAGGCCTGCCTGCTCCAGGAGCGGGTCGAGAGCGACGGGTGGCTGGAGTGGAACCTCGGCCGGGCGCGGGCCGGCGACGTCGAGGTGGCGGGCGCCGGGGACTGCGTCGTCCCCTGACGCCTCAGGTCAGCCGTGCTGCGGGAGCCCGGAGATCGCCACGCCCGAGCGGGTCTTGTAGCGCTTGTTGATCGAGATCAGCACCGCGGTGAGCGGCTCGAGCTGTCGTGGCCAGGCGCAGCCGGCCGGCATCGACACCGTCGCGACCGACGACGGAGCGGGCCAGCTCGATCACCACGGCCTTGGCGTCCTCGTCGTCGCCGCAGACCAGCACGTCCTCGTGGTCGAGGTAGTCCGCCTTCCCCCACAGGGACGGCGCCGAGACGTGGTGGAAGGCGCCGACGACCCGGGCGTCGGGGACGAGGGCAGCCGCGGCCTCGGCCGCGCTGCGCTCCACCTCGAGGCCGTAGGGGCCCTGCTTGTCGAAGCCGAGCGGGTTCACGCAGGACACCACGACCTTCCCCGCGAGCCCGTCGGCCAGCTCGGCGACCAGCGCGTCGTGGCCGTCGTACGGCACCGCCAGCACCGCCACGTCCGCACCGGCGAGGGCGTCGAGGTTGGTCGCGCCGCTCACGTCGGCGGCGGGCACCCGCGCGCGGATCTCCGCGGCCGCCGCCTCGGCGCGCTCGGCGGCGCGCGAGCCCAGCACGACCGTGTGCCCGTGCCGCGCCCAGCGGTAGCCGAGTCCCTTGCCCTGCGGCCCGGTGCCCCCGATGACGGCGATGCGGTGCGTGCTCACCTGGCTCCTTCCCGTCGACCGGCCGGGAAGGGCTGGTCACTCGTCGCTGATCATGACAGTGTTGCTGTCACAGTTGTTCGACGCCAGCCCAGAGGACGCCATGAAGCTCTCCACGATGCTGATGTACGCCGGCAACCCGCGCGAAGCCGCCGACCAGGTGGCGTCGTGGGAGCAGGCGGGGCTCGACACCGTCTGGGTGGCCGAAGCCTACGGGTTCGACTCCCCCACGCTGATGGGCTATCTCGCCGCCCGCACCGAGACGGTCGAGATCGGGTCGGCCATCCTCAACATCTACTCCCGCACCCCCGGGGCCCTCGCGCAGACGGCCGCCGGGCTCGACAACGTCAGCGGCGGCCGGGCCGTCCTCGGCCTGGGCGCGTCCGGCCCGCAGGTGATCGAGGGCTGGCACGGGATGCCCTACGACAAGCCGCTGACCCGCACCCGCGAGGTCGTCGACATCGTCAGGGCGGCGCTGCGCCGGGAGACGCTCGACTACCACGGCAAGGTCTTCGACCTGCCGCTGCCGCCCGACCAGGGGCTCGGCCTGGGCAAGCCGCTGAAGATGCTGACCAAGCCGGAGCGGTCCTCGATCCCGATCTACGTCGCCGCGCTCGGCGAGAAGAACGTCGCCGGCACCGCGGAGTACGCCGACGGGTGGCTGCCGTTCATGTACGCCCCGGAGAAGGCCGACGCGGTCTGGGGTGACTCGCTGCGCGCCGGCGCCGCCAAGCGCCCGACCGACCTCGCCCCGCTCGAGGTGGTCGCCGGCGGGATGGTCGCGATCGGCGACGACGTGAAGGGGATGCTCGACTTCGCCCGGCCGATGTTCGCGCTCTACATCGGGGGCATGGGGGCCAAGGGCAAGAACTTCTACAACACGCTCTGCCGGCACTACGGCTACGAGAAGGAGGCCGAGCAGATCCAGGAGATGTACCTCGGCGGCAACAAGCGCGACGCCGAGGCGGTCGTGCCGCTGGAGCTGCTCGAGATGTGCAACCTGGTCGGCCCGGAGTCCTACGTCAAGGAGCGCATCGCGGCGTTCCGCGAGTCCGGGGTGACCAACCTCCAGGTGATGCCGGCCTCCGACGACCCGGCCGCCACCATCCGTCAGCTGAAGGAGTGGGTTTCGTGATGCGTGGTCTCGACAGGCTCGACCACCCGGAGGTTTCGTGATGTCCGCCGAGCGTCCGATCCTCGAGTCCGAGCACGAGTCGTTCCGCCAGACGGTCCGCTCCTTCCTCGAGAAGGAGGTCGTCCCCCACCACGCGCAGTGGGAGGAGGACGGCGTGGTGCCCCGCGAGCTGTGGACCCGGGCCGGCGAGCAGGGCCTGCTCTGCTTCGACGTGCCCGAGGAGTACGGCGGCGCCGGCGTCACCGACTTCCGCTACAACATGGTGCTCGCCGAGGAGATGACCCGGGCCGGTGCGAGCGGACCCGGCTTCCCGGTGCACACCGACATCATCGTGCCGTACCTCACCAGCCTCGGCACCGACGAGCAGAAGCGGCGCTGGCTCCCCGGCTGCGTCTCCGGGGAGACCATCACGGCCATCGCGATGACCGAGCCCGGTGCGGGCAGCGACCTGCAGGGCATCCGCACGGCAGCCGTCGACAAGGGCGACCACTACGTCCTCAACGGCTCCAAGACGTTCATCAGCAACGGCATCCTCGCCGACCTCGTCATCGTGGTCGCGCGCACCGACACGCAGACCGACGGCGGGCTGGGGCACAAGGGGATCAGCCTGCTGGTCGTCGAGCGGGGCATGGCCGGCTTCGAGCGCGGCCGCAACCTCGACAAGATGGGGCTCAAGGCGCAGGACACCGCCGAGCTGTTCTTCGACGACGTGGTCGTGCCCAAGGCCAACCTGCTCGGCGAGGAGGGCTCGGGCTTCGTCTCGCTGATGACGAACCTGCCGCAGGAGCGGCTGTCCATCGCGACGATGGCGGCCGCCGCCTGCGAGGCGGTGCTCGACATGTGCCTGGCCTACGCCAAGGAGCGCGAGGCCTTCGGCCGGCCGATCGGCAAGTTCCAGCACAACCGCTTCCTGGTCGCCGAGATGGCCACCGAGGCCCGGATCGCGCGGGTGTTCGTCGACGACTGCGTGCGGCTGCACAACCTGGGGTTGCTCGACACGTCGCTGGCGGCGATGGCGAAGTGGTGGACGACCGAGCTCCAGACCAAGCTCGTCGACCGGGCCGTGCAGCTGCACGGCGGCTACGGCTACATGAACGAGTACCCCGTGGCCAAGGCGTTCGTGGACAGCCGGATCCAGACGATCTACGGCGGCACCACGGAGATCCAGAAGGAGATCATCGGCCGCTCACTGGGCCTCTAGACGTGCCGGTCGACCCGGCGGCGGAGCGTGTCGCGCCGCCGGGCGACCGAGCGGTCACGAGCGGATCGCGGTCTGCTCCGACGAGCCGGACGTGGAGACCTCGATCTTGCGCGGCTTGGCCTTCTCGGCGACGGGGACCTGCAGGCGCAGCACCCCGGCGTCGTAGTCCGCGCGCACGTGCTCGAGGTCGAGGTTGTCCCCGAGGACGAGCTGACGGCTGAACAGACCCCGCGGGCGCTCGGAGGCCAGCATCTCCCAGTCGCCGTTGCGCGCGGGACGCTCGGCCTTGATCGTCAGCACGTTGCGCTCGACGTCGATGTCGACCGTCTCCGGGCGCACGCCGGGCAGGTCGAACTCGAGGACGAACGTGTCACCTTCGCGCCAGGCGTCCATCGGCATCACGGCAGGACGCGAGGTCGTGCCCACGCCCATCAGCTGCTGGGCGAGGCGGTCGAAGTCGCGGAACGGGTCGGTACGCATCAGCACGGTCGAACACCTCCAGTGGTCGTGGTCCGGACGCCACGGGCGACGCCCAAGACCTGTATTGAGTGTTACAGTTTTTATATAGCACCAGCGATGGACCCGGACAAGAGGAGATGGTCCCGTGCCTCCCGAGAAGCGCGGTCCCGCCCGTGGCGTCTACGCCATCTCGGTGGCGGCCGACCTGGTGGGCACCGGGATGCAGAACCTCCGGGTCTACGAGCGCCGCGGGCTGGTCTCGCCCACGCGCACCGACGGCGGCACCCGGCTCTACAGCGACGACGACATCGCCCGGCTGCGGAGGATCGCCGACCTGCTGGAGGCTGGGCTCAACCTCGCCGGCATCGCGATGGTGCTCGACCTCGAGCTCGAGACGGCCCGACTGCGCCGACGCCTCGACGCCCGCTGAGCGGCCCGGCCAGGCGGACCAGCGAGACCGGACGTGCGGCCACGACTACTAAATCCACCATCGGGCACGGGACCGGTGCAACACCCTTGGGTACGTTGCCCCGTCGCGGGCACCTGCAGCAGCGCGGGTGCCCGCGGCGGCCTCAGTCACCGGAGCGCAACAGCTCCCGCCGGCGCACGTACTCCTCGTCGTCGAGCTCACCGCGCGCGTACCGCTCGTCCAGCAGCTGCCGGGCCGTGTGCGAGGGGTGACCGCCCCCACCGCCGTCGGTCCCCTGGACGGATCCGTGGCCGCCGGCCCGAGAGCCGGGGTCGGTGCGGAGCAGCAGGACGACGGTCACCACGATCGCGGTGACCAGCAGCACCAGCATGATGGTGAGCATCAGCCAGCCACCCCAGCCCCAGCCGTCGTGCATCCCCCAGCCGTAGCCGCCGTCGGAGTAGCGGCCGTCGTCGTCGCCCCACATCATGCAGACCACCTCCGGGTGTCACCGCCAGCCTCCGTCCGCGGCGTACGGCCGGGCCAGAGGCGACAGGCCCGCGCCCCCCGGGACCGAGGTCCCGGGGGGCGCGGGGAGGTGCTGCGCGGCGGTCGGCCCTAGCCGCGGCCGCTGCTCGAACGTGCCCGGCGCGAGACCGAGTCGATCGAGACGGCGAGCAGGAGCACGGCGCCGGTGACCATGTAGCGGACCGACGAGTCGACCCCGATCACGTTGAGCCCGGTCTGGATCGACTGGAGCACCACGATGCCGAGCAGGGCGGCGTAGGCCGTCCCGCGGCCACCGAAGAGGCTGGTGCCGCCGATGACGGCCGCCGCGATGGCGGTGAGGTTGGTGTCGGTGCCACCGCTGGCCTGCGAGACCGACGTCAGCTGGGCGGCGGCGAGGATCCCGCCGAGCGCCGAGAAGAAGCCGGTCAGCGCGAAGACCGACATGTAGACCAGGTTGACCCGGATGCCGGACCGCCGGGCGGCCTCCTCGTTGCCGCCGACGGCGAAGACGTGCCGTCCCCACCGGCTGCGGCGCAGCAGCAGGTCCATCACCACGACGAGGACCACGAACAGCAGCGGCAGGTAGCCGATGCCGCGGTCGATGTTGAGGTAGTAGGCCAGGTAGCCGAGCCCGATCGCCATCAGCCCGGTGCGGATCGCCAGCCCGGTGTACGACGGCGCCGACAGGTCGGCCGCGGTCCGGCGGCGGATGCGCAGCACCTGGGTCAGCCCGTAGATCGCGGTGACCACGACGACCAGGACGTAGGACGCCACCGGCGTGAGGAACGACCCGCGGGCGAACTCCAGCAGTGCCGAGTCCGACGGCAGGTTGACCGTGCCGTTCTTGCCGAGCACGACGAGCTGGAGCCCGAGGAAGCCGAGCAGACCGGCCAGCGTGATCACGAAGCTCGGCACGCCCACCTTGGTGAACAGCAGCGAGTAGCCGACGCCGATCAGCAGGCCGACGGCGAGGCCGGCGCCGATGGACAGGAAGAGGGACTGGCCGTGGTAGACGATCATCACGGCCATCACCGACGCGGCCAGACCGCTGACCGAGCCGACGGACAGGTCGATCTCCCCGAGCAGCAGCACCAGCACGACGCCGATCGCGATGATCCCGATGGGCGCGGCGAACAGCGTGATGTTGACCAGGGTGCGCGAGGACAGGAACGTCGCGTCCTGGGCGTAGAAGACCAGCGAGATGACGATCAGCCCGACGATGACCGGGAGGCTGCCGAGCTCGCCTCCACGGATCCGGTGGCCGAAGGCCTGGAAGACTCCGACCAGACCCTTCTCCTTGACCAGTCGCTCGTCGGCGAGGTCAGCGGGCAGCAGGTCAGTCATCGTGCAGCTCCTCCTTCGGCGCGGCGCTTGGCCCGCTCGGTGACCACGTTGTCGGAAGCGCCGGTGATCGCGGCCACCAGCTCCTCGGTGGTGACGTCCTCGACGCGGAACTCGGCGGCGTTGCGGCCCAGCCGCAGCACCACGATCCGGTCGGCGACGGCCTGGACGTCGGCCATGTTGTGGCTGACCAGGATCACGCCGAGCCCGTTGTCGCGCAGCCGCTCGATCAGGTTGAGCACCTCGGCCGTCTGGGCCACGCCCAGGGCGGCGGTCGGCTCGTCGAGCATGATCACCTTGGGCTTGCCGACCAGCGAGCGGGCGATGGCGACGGTCTGCCGCTGGCCGCCCGAGAGCCCGGCGATCGGGATGCGCACCGAGGGGATCTTGGCGGAGAGGGTGCGCAGCAGCCGCCACGACTCCTTCTCCATCGCGACCTCGTCGAGCCAGCCGACCGAGGTGCGCTCCTGCCCGAGGAACAGGTTGGCGACGACGTCGAGGTTGTCGCACAGCGCGAGGTCCTGGAAGACGGTGGAGATGCCCAGCGCCTGGGCCTCCTTGGGTCCGCCGACGGTGATGTGCCGGCCGGCGAACGTGATCGTGCCGCCGTCGGGCTGGTAGACGCCCGAGATGATCTTCACCAGCGTCGACTTGCCGGCGCCGTTGTCGCCGACGAGGGCGACGACCTCGCCGGGCGCGACGTCGAGATGGACGTCGGTGAGTGCCTGCACGGCACCGAAGCGCTTCCCGACACCGACGAGGCTGAGCACCGCCTCCCCGGGTGGAGCCTGGTCCTGCTCGGACAGGGTCGCAGTCATGTGTACCTCCTGGGAGCCGTGGTCACAGCCGACGGGCTCTCCTCATCATGGCGGGAGGTGGCCCGCCTGTCAGCGTGCACAGGCGAGCCACCTCCGGCGGGTCAGGACAGTCCGGCCTCGGCGCAGGCGTCGGCGTACTCGCCGGCGCAGATCTCGTCCACGGTGTAGAACTCGTCCTTCACCACGGTGTCCGCGACGTTGTCGACGGTCACGACGATCGGGTCGTAGATGTACGACGCGACGCCCTCGAAGTCCTCGGTGTCGGTGACTTCCTCGCCGTTGACCAGCTTGACCGCCAGCTCGGCGGCACCGTTGGCCTCCACGGTGATCGGCTTGTAGATCGTCATCGCCTGCTCACCGGCGACGATGCGCTGGATCGCGGCGAGCTCGGCGTCCTGGCCGGTGATCGGCGGCAGCGCGTCGGCGACGACGCCGGCACCGGTCATCGCGGCGACGACACCGCCGGCCTGGCCGTCGTTGGCGGCGTAGACGCCGTCGATGTCGGCCGGGTCGATCTTGCCCAGCTGGTCGGTCGTCCACTGCTGGGCGTTGTCAGGGCTCCAGTCGGGGTTGTCGTACTCCGCCAGGATGTCGGCGTTGCCGTCGAGGGAGCTGTGCGCACCCTCCTTGAACTGCGCGGCGTTGGGGTCGGTCGGCGCACCGTTGAGCATCAGGATCTTGCCGCTGCCACCCATCGCCTCCAGCAGCGCGTCGCCCTGGAGCTTGCCCACGGCGGCGTTGTCGAAGGACAGGTAGTAGTCCGCACCCTCGATGAAGCGGTCGTAGGCGACCACGGGGATGTCCGCGTCCTGCGCGTCGGTCACCAGGCCGGCCGCGGCCTTGCCGTCGACGGGGTCGAGCACGATCACGTCGACGTTGTCGCTGATCGCGGTCTCGACCTGCTGCTGCTGCTTGGCCGGGTCCTGGTCGGCGTTGTAGTAGCTGACCTCGCAGTCGGAGCAGAGCTCGGCGACCTTCTCCTCGAACAGCGGCTTGTCGAAGGCCTCGTAGCGGGTGGTCTTCGACTCGGGCAGCAGCAGGGCGATCGTCTTGGCGTCCTCGGCGCTGTTCTGCGCCTCGTTGGCGCCGCAGGCGCTCAGCGCACCGGCGCCGAGCACGACGACCGCGGCCAGCGCAACGGCGCGGCGTGCGGGGCGGATGGGGTGAGCCACGGGTTCCTCCTCGGGTGGGCTTGTCTGCATGGAGTGTGTCCGTGGTCACGAGTTGTCGTCAAGAGTTGAACGCAAAGTTTCCATAACACTCTGGCTGAGGTCATTTGCTCCTAGGTCTTGACGACTAGCCGCTGATAGCCCGTACAGTTCCGCCATGCCTGACCCGAGCCCTGCCACGCGCACTGCCGACCCGGCGCTCGGGCACGCCGCCGGCTCCCCCGGTTCACCCGGCTCGCCGGGGTCGCTGCGGGCGGCCAACCAGCGCCGCGTGGTGGCTCTGCTCCAGCAGGGCGGCGACGCGCCGGTCTCCCAGGCCGACATCGCCCGCACCACCGGGCTGGCCCCGGCGACGGTGTCCAACATCGTGCGCGACCTGGCCGCGGCCGGACTGGTCGAGACCACCGTGGGCAGCGGGCGCCGTGGCACCACCGTGCGCATCTCCCGCGACGCCGGCCTGGTGGTCGGCATCGACTTCGGCCACCGGCACGTGCGGGTCGCGCTCGGCGACCTCGGTGGCCAGGTGCTCGACGTGGACCGCGAGCCGCTCGCGGCCGACCACGCGCACGGCGAGGGACTCGACCTGGCCTCGTCGCTGATCGACCGGCTCCTCGAGCGCAACGCCGCGACCCGCTCCTCCATCGTCAACATCGGCCTGGGCCTGCCCACTCCGCTGGCGGAGGACGGCACCGTGATGACGGCCGCGATCCTGCCCGGCTGGGTGGGCGTCAACGCGCAGCAGGCTGCGGAGGAGCGGTTCGGCCGGCCGACCCACGTCGACAACGACGCCAACCTCGGCGCCCTCGCCGAGCACCGCCGCGGCGCCGGCCGGGGCCACGCCAACATGGTCTTCGTGAAGGTGTCCTCGGGCGTCGGCGCCGGCCTCATCGTCGACGGCCGCCTGTTCCGCGGCGCCCACGGCACGGCCGGCGAGATCGGGCACCTCACCATCGACGAGCAGGGCCCGTTCTGCCGGTGCGGGAGCCGCGGCTGCCTGGAGGCCTACGCCTCGGTCGGCATGGCGCAGACGCGCGCTGGCCGAGCAGTTCCCCGACGCCGGCATCGACCAGCTCGTCACCGCCGCCCTCGAGGGCAACGTGTCGGTGCTGCGGATGTTCGAGGACGCGGGGCTGCACCTCGGGTGGGGCCTGGCGATGCTGGCCAACCTGATCGACCCGAGCGCGGTCATCGTCGGCGGGGACATGTCCCGCGCGGGCGACCTGCTGCTCGACAGCGTCCGGGTCGGCCTGCGTCGGCACGCGCTGGCGTCGGTCTCGGCCACCACCAAGGTCACCGGGGCCGGCCTGGGCGACCGGGCCTCGGTGATCGGCGCGCTGATGCTCGCGGTGGACCGCACCGAGCTCGTCCCCGCCGGCGGTGTCAGCTAGCCGGGCCTGCCTCAGCCGAAGGACGGAGCCGTCACCGGCAGCGGCGCGTCGTGCAGGATCCGCTGGTAGAGGTTGTGGTCCTGCCAGTCCCCGGCGATGAACAGGAAGCGCGGCGCCATGCCGTACTGCTCGAAACCGGCCCGGAGCAGCACCTGCTGGGACGCGACGTTGTGCACCATCGTCCCGGCCTCGACGCGGTGCAGCCCCATCGCCGCCGCCTCGCGGCACGCGTGCTCGACCGCCGCGGTCGCGAGCCCGCGGCGCAGGTGCGCGCGGTCCACCCAGTAGCCGACCGCCGCGCTGCAGAGCACGCCGCGCACGACGTTGTTGAGGTTGACCCGGCCGACCACGTCCTCGCCGTGCTCGATCACCCAGGCGGCCATCAACCCGCCCTCGACGAGGCTGAGCTGGCGCACGAGGGCGTCCTGCTGGCCCTCGACCGTGTAGAACGACTCCTCGCGCGCCGGGTCCCACGGCGCGAGGTGCTCCCGGTTGCGGGAGTACGCCGCGGCCGCCGCCTCCGCGTGGTCGACGCGGAGGGGCACGATGCGGTAGCCGTCGGGGAGCACGGCTGCAGGCTAGCTGCTCGATCCCGAGGAACAGGGTCCAATGGCCGTGGTCGTCGGGCGGCGCGTCCGGCGACGGTGAGGCTGTGGAGACACTGCGGTCCGGACTCTCGAGCGAGCAGGTCGAGGCGCACCGTGCCCGCGACGGGCCCAACGTGCTCCCGCCGCCGGAGCGGACCCCGCCCTGGCAGCTGGCCGTCGCCCAGCTCACCCACTTCTTCGCGGTCATGCTCTGGGTCGCGGCCGCGCTGGCACTGGTCGCCGGACTGCCACCCCTGGCGGTCGCCATCGTGGTGATCGTCCTGCTCAACGCGGCTTTCGCCTTCACCCAGGAGTACCGGGCCGACCGCGCGACCGAGGAGCTCGGCTCGCTCATGCCGTCCCGCGCACGGGTGGTGCGGGACGGGACCCTGATGACGGTGGCCGTGTCCGACCTGGTCCGGGACGACCTGCTCACCCTCAACGCCGGGGACCGGATCCCCGCCGACGTCCGGGTCCTCACCTCCCACGGCATCGCCGTGGACGAGTCGATGCTCACCGGCGAGAGCCTGCCGGCCCCGGCCCCCGCGGGCGCCACCGTGTATGCCGGGACGTTCGTCGTCGAGGGCGACGGGACGGGGCTCGTCACCGAGATCGGCGCCGACACCCGGCTGGCCGCGATGGCGGCGCTCACCGAGGGCGCCGAGCGGCCGCCGAGCCCGCTGGACCTGCAGCTGCACCGGCTGGTGGTCGTCATCGCCCTCCTGGCGACCACGGTCGGCGTGCTGCTCGCGGCGGCCACCCTGCTGATGGGGATCGGGGTCACGCGAGGCGCTGCTGTTCGGGGTGGGGGTCACCGTCGCCCTCGTGCCCGAGGGGCTGCTGCCCACCGTGACGCTCTCGCTCGCCCGGGGGGCCCAGCAGATGGCCGGGCGCGACGCCCTCGTCCGGCGTCTGGAGTCGGTCGAGACCCTCGGCGCGACGACGTTCGTGTGCACCGACAAGACCGGCACGCTGACCCGCAACGAGATGGCGGTCCTCGAGGCGTGGACCCCGGTCGGGGTCCTCACGGTGCGCGGCACCGGCTACGTCCCGGAGGCGCGGGTGACCGGGGCGCCCGAGGTCGTCTCGCTCGTCCGGTACGCCGCCCTGGGCGCCCGGGCCTGCGTCGTCGGCCGGATCGTCAGGCGGGGAGACCGGTGGGTGCCGGAGGGTGACCCGATGGAGGTCGCCCTCGACGTGCTGGCGCTCCGGCTCGGCGGTCTCCCCCGTCCGGGGACCGGCACCCGGATGCCGTTCACCTCGCAGCGGATGTGCAGCGCCGCGGTCGTCGACGAGACCGCCTACGTGCTCGGTGCCCCGGAGGTCGTGCTGGCCCGCTGCACCGACGCCCCGGAGGTGCTGCGGGCGGCCGACGCGGCGCTCACCGACCTGACCGACCAGGGGCGCCGGGTGATGGCGGTCGCGCGTCGGCCCGTCCCGCACGAGGACCTCACCCTCGGCGAGCTCGAGACGCTGGTCGCCGACGGCCTCGAGCTGGTCACCCTGCTGGGCATCGAGGACCCTCCCCGCACCGACGTCGCCGAGGCGATCACCGCCTGTCACCGGGCCGGGATCCGCGTCGCCATGGTCACCGGCGACAACCTCCGCACCGCGGCCGCCATCGCCCGGGAGGTGGGGCTGCTCCGGCCGGGTGGCATCCTCGTCGAGGGAGCCGACCTGCCTGCCGCGCCCGAGGCGCTCGCCGCCCTGCTGGACCGCCCCGAGGGGGCGGTGGTCGCACGGGTGACGCCGTCCGACAAGCTGCGGATCGCGCAGGCCCTGCACGCCCACGGCCACGTCGTCGCGATGACCGGCGACGGCGTCAACGACGCCGCCGCCCTGCGGGGCGCCGACGTCGGGGTCGCGATGGGACGCTCCGGGAGCGACGTCGCCCGGGCGGCGGCCGACCTGGTGCTGCTCGACGACCACTTCGCGACCATCGTGCGGGCGGTGGAGCTCGGCCGGTCGACGTTCGCCAACATCCGTCGCTTCCTCACCTACCACCTGACCGACAACGTGGCCGAGCTGGTGCCCTTCGTCGTCTGGGCGGTGACCGGCAGCTCCGTCCCGCTGGCGATCGGCGTGATCCAGGTGCTCGCCCTCGACATCGGCACCGACATGCTGCCCGCGGTGGCACTGGGCGCCGAGCCGCCGAGCCGGCGCACGATGGACGGCCCCCGGCGCACCACCGACGTGGTCGACGGCTCGGTGCTCCGGCGGGCCCTGCTCGTGCTCGGGCCGACCGAGGCCGTCGTGTCGATGGCCGGCTTCCTGGCCGTGCTGACCCTCGGCGGCTGGTCCTACGGCGCCACCCCGGATCCGGCGCTGCTCGCCTCGGCGTCGGGCACGGCCTTCGCCACCATCGCGATCATGCAGATGGCCAACGCGTTCGCCTGCCGCAGCGAGACCGCGACGGCCTGGTTCCTCGACCCCCGCACCAACCGGCTGCTCCTCGCCGCGGTGGCCGTCGAGGCGGTGCTGCTGATGACGGTCTTCGCGGTGCCCTGGCTCGCCGGCCTGCTCGGCGGCTCGTGGCCACCGGCGGTCGGCTGGGTGTTCCCGGCGGTGGGTGCCGTGGCGCTGCTCGGCGTGGACGCCCTGCACAAGCTCCGCCGGCGTCGGGCCTGGAGGGCTAGCGTCGCCCTGGCCGCAGGTCGCTGAGGCCGCCGTAGTCCCCCGCCGGGGTGACCACCGTGCCCGCGTCACCGTCCAGGATCGCCACCGCGTCCTCCAGCCGGCCGATCGCCGCCATGTCTCCGGTGAGCTCGACGAAGCGGCAGACGGCGTCCACCTTGGGGCCCATCGAGCCCGCCGGGAACGTCTCCCGCCGCAGCGCCGCGGGGGTGGCACGCAGGATCGGCGTCGCCTCCGGCGTACCGAAGTCGCGGACGACGTGGGGCACGTCGGTCAGCACCAGCAGCGCGTCGGCCTCCAGCGCCTCCGCGAGCACGGCGGCCGTCAGGTCCTTGTCGACGACCGCCTCGACGCCCTCGAGGTGCCCCTCCTCGTTGCGGATCACCGGGACACCGCCGCCGCCCGCACAGACGACGACGGCGCCGCTGAGCAGGAGCAGCCGGATCAGCCGCGTCTCGACGACCCGCTGCGGGGTCGGCGAGCCCACCACCCGCCGCCACTTGTCCCCGTCGGGCTTCACCACCCAGCCTCGTGCCGCAGCAAGGGTGGAAGCCTCCTGCTCGTCGTAGACCTCCCCGACGAACTTCGTGGGGTTCTCGAAGGCGGGGTCGTGGGCCTCGACCAGCGTCTGGTTGATGATCGCCGCGACCTGGCGCCCGGGCAGTGCGTTCTGCATCGCCTGGAGCAGCCAGTAGCCGATCATCCCCTGGGTCTGCGCACCGAGCACGTCGAAGGGGTACGGCGTGGTCAGGTGCGGGTCCGACGCGCTCTGCAGCGCGAGCACGCCGACCTGCGGGCCGTTGCCGTGGGTGAGCACCAGCTCGTGCGCGTGGGCCAGCGGCGCCAGCGCCGCGACCGCCCGCGCCACGTTGGCCTCCTGGACGTCGGCGTCCGGCTTCTGTCCCCGCTGCAGCAGCGCGTTGCCGCCCAGGGCCGCCACGATGCGCACGCTCAGCCGCCCAGCGTGGCGACGAGGACCGCCTTGATCGTGTGCATCCGGTTCTCCGCCTGGTCGAACACGATCGAGTGCCGGGACTCGAACACCTCGTCGGTCACCTCGAGGGCGGTCATCCCGGTCTTCTGGAACAGGTCCTCCCCCACCGTGGTGTGCCGGTCGTGGAAGCCCGGCAGGCAGTGCATGAACCGCACCTGCGGGTTGCCGGTGAGCTCGATCAGCTGCATGTTCACCTGGTAGGGCCGGAGCAGCTCGATCCGCTGCTCCCAGACCTCCTTCGGCTCCCCCATCGACACCCACACGTCGGTGTAGACGAAGTCGACGCCCCGGACGCCCTCGGCGACGTCCTCGGTGTGGGTGAGCCGGGCCCCGGTCTCGCGGGCGATCTCCTCGGCCTGCTTGGTCACCTGGTCGGAGTTCCACACCGAGCGCGGGGCGACGATCCGCACGTCCATGCCCATCATGGCGCCGGCGACCAGCAGCGAGTTGCCGACGTTGTTGTGAGCGTCCCCGAGGTAGGCGAACGCGATCTCCTCGTCGTGCTTGTGGCAGTGCTCGCGCATGGTGAGCATGTCGCACAGCGTCTGGGTGGGGTGCCACTCGTCGGTCAGCCCGTTCCACACCGGAACCCCGGCGTACGCCGCGAGCGTCTCCACGTTGGACTGCGCGGAACCGCGGTACTCGATCCCGTCGTACATCCGGCCGAGCACGCGCGCGGTGTCCTCCATCGACTCCTTGTGGCCGATCTGCGAGCCGGTCGGGTCGAGGTAGGTCACCCGGGCGCCCTGGTCGAAGGCGGCCACCTCGAAGGCGCAGCGGGTGCGGGTGGAGGTCTTCTCGAAGATCAGCGCGATGTTCTTCCGGGTCAGCCGGGGCTGCTCGGAGCCGGCGTACTTCGCCACCTTGAGCTCGGCGGCGAGGTCGAGCAGGAACTTCCACTCCTTGGGGGTGAAGTCGACCTCCTTGACGAAGCTGCGGTTGCGGAGGTTGAAGGCCATCTCCTCAGATCCCTTCCCGCTCGATCGGGCAGGTCATGCAGCGCGGCCCGCCCCGGCCGCGGCCGAGCTCGCTGCCCTGGATGGTCACCACCTCGATGCCGTTCTTGCGCAGGTAGGTGTTGGTGGTGACGTTGCGCTCGTAGGCGACGACCACCCCGGGGCGCACGGTGAGCACGTTGCAGCCGTCGTCCCACTGCTCGCGCTCGGCGGACTTCACGTCCTGGGTGGCGGTGAGCACCTTGATGTGGTCGAGGCCGAGCGCCCCGGCGATCGCCTGGTGCATGTCCTCGGGCGGGTGGGCGGTGACCTTGAGCTCCTTCTCGGTGTCGCCCGGCTCGATCGTGTACGACGGCAGCATCCCGAGCCCGACGTACTGGGTGAAGGTCTCCTCGTCGACCATCGTCATCACGGTGTCGAGGTGCATGAAGGCCCGCTTCTGCGGCAGCGAGAGCGCCACGATCCGGCTCGCCGTGCCACCGGCGAACAGCTTCGCGGCCAGCCGCTCGACGCCCTGCGGGGTGGTCCGCTCGCTCATGCCGACCAGCACCGCGCCGCGGCCGAGCACGAGCATGTCGCCGCCCTCCGCGGTGGCCCGGCCGTTGGCCGAGCCCGGCGGACCAGACGTGGAAGTCGGCGTCGGCGAAGAGCGGGTGCCAGCGGTAGATCGCCTCGTAGTGGACGGTCTCGCGCATCCGCGCCTTCATGCGCATCGAGTTGATGGAGACGCCGTCGTAGATCCACGCCGAGGTGTCCCGGGTGAACAGGTGGTTGGGCAGCGGCGGCAGGAAGAGGTCGTCGGGGTCGAGCGCCTGCATCACGACCGACTTGGGCTCCTCGGTGTGCTCGAGCAGCTCGCCCTTGGTCATCCCGCCGATCAGGTAGGTCATCAGGGTGTCGTCGTCGAAGGCGCTGAACGCGTTGTAGAGCGCGTCCACGGCCATCGGCCCGTAGATCCGCTCGTCGAAGGACGCGTCCAGGATGTGCTTCTTCGCCTCGGGCACGGCGAGGGTCGCGCGCAGCAGGTCCTCGAGCAGGTGCACCCGCACGCCCAGGTCGCGCAGCGACTCGGCGAACGCGTCGTGCTCCTGCTTGGCCCGCTTCACCCAGAGCACGTCGTCGAAGAGGTAGGCGTCCTTGTTGGTCGGGGTCAGCCGCTTCAGCTCCAGGTCGGGCCGGTGCAGGATCGCCTGGCGCAGGGTGCCGACCTCCGAGTCCACGTGCAGGGTCATGGTCCGCTCCTCGCCCGCCGGCCGCACGGCCGGCTGTCCTCACCTTGCGCCGCGTCCACCAGCGGTCGAGAGGGCCGAAGGTCCCGACACCGCGGGGAGATGGACCGGCGCGCCGCGGCGACCGGGAGTGCTTGGTTGGAGAGGGGTCCTGCGACGACCGGAGGCGTGCCATGACGACTCGATCCGAGACCGACAAGACCGAGTCGCACCCGGGGCCCGAGCGGCACTTCCGCTTCCCCAGTGCCTTCACCGTCCTGTTCGGGGTCACCGTGGCCGTGTGGCTGCTGGCCTTCGTGATCCCGACGGGGGTCTACAAGGTCGACCCGGAGACCGGGCGGCCGATCCCCGGCAGCTACGAGGCCGTCGACGCCGGGCTGTCGTTCGTCGACCGGCTGATGCAGCTGTTCCTCGCCCCGGTCAACGGCCTCTACGGCGTGCGCGCCAGCGACACCGGGTTCATCGGGCCCTACGAGGTGGGTGAGCTCTTCGGCGCGGCCGGGGTCTTCCTCTTCGTCATCGCGATCGGCATCTTCATCACCATGTCGATCCGCACCGGCGCCATCGACAACGGCATCGCCCGGGTCGCCCAGCGGTTCGGCACCCGCGGCGCCGTGCTCATCGTGATCCTGATGGTGCTGTTCTCCATCGGCGGGACCACGGAGGGGATGGCCGAGGAGACGCTCGGCTTCTACGCCCTCGTCGTACCCCTGATGCTGAGCATCGGCTACGACCGGATGGTCGCCGCGGCCACGATCCTGATCGGCGCCGGCATCGGCGTGCTCGCCTCCACGGTCAACCCGTTCGCCACCGGCGTCGCCTCCGACGCGGCCGACATCTCGATCGGCGACGGCATCGCCTACCGGTTCCTGATGTACCTCGTGCTGGTGCCCGTGGGCATCTTCTTCGTGCTCCGCTACGCGCGCCGGGTGAAGGCCGACCCCGCACGGTCGATGACCGGAGCGCAGGAGGGGGACGCCGAGATCGCCGCGCGGGGCGTCGAGGAGGCTCCCCCGATCACCGGACGGCAGAAGGCCGTGCTCGCGGTCGTCGCGTTCACCTTCGCCTTCATGATCTTCGCGATCGTGCCCTGGGCCCAGGTCATCAACGGCCCCGACGCGGCGAGCTACGGCTGGCAGTTCGACTGGTACTTCCCCGAGCTCGCGGCGCTGTTCATCGTGATGTCGCTGGTCGTCGGACTGATCGGCGGTCTCGGCGAGAAGGGCCTCACCGACACGCTGGTGAAGGGCGCCGGCGACTTCATCGGGGTCGGCCTGATCATCGTGCTGGCCCGCGGCGTCACGGTCATCATGAACAACTCCCAGATCACCGACACCGTGCTGCACTCGATGGAGGACATCGTCAGCAACACGTCCTCGGGCGTCTTCGGCGCGCTGATGTTCCTGGTCAACATCCCGCTGGCGTTCCTGGTGCCGTCGACCTCGGGCCACGCAGCGCTGGCGATGCCGATCCTCGCGCCGCTGGCCGACTTCGCCGGCGTCTCACGGGCGATGGTGGTCACCGCGTTCCAGTCGGCCTCCGGCCTGGTCAACCTGATCACCCCGACCTCGGCGGTCGTGATGGGTGGACTGGCCCTGGCCAAGGTCCGTTATGACCAGTACCTGCGGTTCATCGGGCCGCTGCTGCTGGTGCTGTTCGTGCTCTGCGTCGCGTTCAACGCGGTCGGGGCCGCGCTGTCCTGACCCGGTGGGTCAGCGGCGGAAGCCGTCGCGCTGCCGTGGCACGGCCGACGAGGGCGCGGGTGGCAGCTCGTCGAGGTACTGCTCCACCCGCTCGCGCTCGCGGCGGCGCTGCGCGCAGGCGATGGCGGCCCGCTGGGCGTTGCGGCGGGAGATGTTCTGGGACGTGACCGGCCAGTTGATCCAGTCGATGCGCCAGGTCGTTCGCATGGATCCCCCAAAACGGGGTCGAGGACAAGACCCAGACGAGGCTAGGTCGGCTCGCTCGGTAAAGACATGGCTATTTCGGACCAGATGCGTGTCACCCGGCTCACTCCCACTCGATGGTGCCGGGCGGCTTGCTGGTGATGTCGACGGTGACCCGGTTGACCTCGCGGACCTCGTTGGTGATCCGGGTCGAGATCGTCTCGAGCACGTCGTACGGCAGGCGGGCCCAGTCGGCGGTCATCGCGTCCTCGGACGTCACCGGGCGCAGCACGACCGGGTGGCCGTAGGTGCGGCCGTCGCCCTGGACGCCGACCGAGCGGACGTCGGCGAGCAGCACGACCGGGAACTGCCAGATGTCGCGGTCCAGACCGGCGCGGGTGAGCTCCTCGCGGGCGATCGCGTCGGCCTCGCGGAGGATCTCGAGGCGCTCGTGGTCGACCGCGCCGATGATCCGGATCGCGAGCCCGGGGCCGGGGAACGGGTGCCGCCAGACGATCTCGGCGGGCAGCCCGAGCTGCTCGCCGACGAGGCGGACCTCGTCCTTGAACAGCGTGCGCAGCGGCTCGACCAGCGCGAACTCGAGGTCGTCGGGCAGGCCGCCGACGTTGTGGTGGGACTTGATGTTGGACGTGCCCGCGCCGCCGCCGGACTCGACCACGTCGGGGTAGAGCGTGCCCTGCACGAGGAACTCGACCTTCTCGCCGTGGGCCGCGGCGTCCCCGACGATCTCGACCTCGGCGGCCTCGAAGACCCGGATGAACTCGCGGCCGATGATCTTGCGCTTCTCCTCGGGGTCGCTGACCCCGGCGAGGGCGTCGAGGAAGCGCTTCTGGGCGTCGACGACGTGGAGCGAGACGCCGGTGGCCGCGACGAAGTCGCGCTCGACCTGCTCGGCCTCGCCCTTGCGCAGCAGACCGTGGTCGACGAAGACGCAGGTCAGCCGGTCCCCGATCGCCCGCTGCACCACCGCGGCCGCGACCGCGGAGTCGACTCCGCCGGAGAGGCCGCAGATGGCGCGCTTGTCGCCGATCTGCTCGCGGATCCGCTCGATCTGCTCCTCGACGATGTTGACCATCGTCCAGGTCGGCCGGCAGCCCGCGATGTTGTGCAGGAAGTGCTCGAGGACGGCCTGGCCGTGCTCGGTGTGGAGGACCTCGGGGTGCCACTGCACGCCGGCCATCCGCAGGTCGAGGTTCTCGAAGGCGGCGACCGGGGTGGCGGCCGTGCTGGCCAGCACGTCCCAGCCCTCCGGCGCCGCGACGACCGAGTCGCCGTGGCTCATCCAGACCTTGTGCTCGGCCGGGACCTCGGCGAGGAGGGTGCCGGGGCTGGTCACCGTGACGGGGGTGCGGCCGTACTCCGACCGGCCGGTGCGGCGTACCTCTCCCCCGAGGTTGAGCGCCATCGCCTGGAAGCCGTAGCACATCCCGAAGACCGGGATCCCGGCCCGGAAGATCTCCGCGTCGACGTTGGGCGCGCCCGGCTCGTAGACCGAGGAGGGGCCGCCGGAGAGCACGATCGCCTTGGGGTTGCGGGCGAGGATCTCCGCCACCGGCGTCGTGTGCGGGACGATCTCGGAGTAGACGCGGGCCTCGCGGACCCGGCGCGCGATCAGCTGGGCGTACTGCGCCCCGAAGTCGACGACGAGGACCAGGTCGTGGTCGGTGGTCACGATCGCGGCACCTGTGCCTTTCACGGGAGTGGAAGCCAGGATTCTATCCGCCGGAAATTTCTTCGGGTGACGGCGTAACCCACCCGGACCGCGGTCGTTGAAGTGTGCAGAGATCCGGTGGCAACAGCTCCCTCCCAGGCCGGATCCTCTCGGTCCGTGCAGCTGCGGACGTTCAGGGCCCGACCAACCCTCCCTCCCCGGTCGGGCCCTGACCCTTTCCGGGGGTCCCCGCCCAGCTCGGGGGGACGGGGACCCCGGGTCAGGGTCTCTGAGCGAGCAGGGCCGCGAAGGCACGCTCCAGCGGCGGTCTGAGGCTTCGGACACCTTGCCGAGGAAGTGGGTGCCGGTGGCGTCGACGCGGAACCGGTAGCCGTGCGGTGTTCGCCAGACGTGGACGCCTGGCTCGGGTTGTCGGTGTCGCCAGCCGGGGCCGTGGGTCTTGGTGCGGTGCTCGAACCGGGTGAGCTTGCCGAGGTTCCCGATCCGGGTCTGCGGCTCGGGTGGTCGAGCGTCCGTCGACGACCACGGCGTCGTGTGGTCGACGTCCATCCGGCGGGACGTCGACGGTGACCAGGGGAAGGCGCTGGCGGGGGTGCGGAGGTGGAGCAGCTCGCGCAGCCGGGCGGGCACCTCGTAGCAGTCGACGGGTACGTCGGCCTCCAGGTCGATCACCGGCTTGACGGTCACGTGGGTGTGGCGGAGGAACTCGCTGGCCTGGCCGAGGGTGATCGGGCCGACGCCCTCCATCCGCGCGACACCCGCGCCGGTCTGCCATCGACTCCCGGGAGACGTGGACGTAGAGCGTCGCCGGTGGGAGCGGGATCGCTGTCGGGTGCGGTGGTTTCGAGACGCTCGCAGGCTCGCTCCTCAACCACCGAACTGGCCGCGGTCGCCTCGACCACCCCAGCTCGTACTTGCGGAGCAGGGCGAGAGCGCGGGCCGGGTGGGCGAGGATCCCGAGCGCCTTGGACCGGCGGACGCCGACCGGGCCGGTGTCGCCCTCGAGCTCGAGGATCTGGGCGAGCCGGTCGACCATGGCGACGAGGTAGATCACCTCACCGGCCGTGGCCTTCGCGATCAGGGTCTTCAGGCCGTGCTCGGTGGACTGGCCGGTGACCACGAACCGGTCCAGCTCGGCCGCCTCACGGCGTGCCTCGGCGGCGGCCGGGTCGGCCGCGATGATGCGGGCTTCGAGCAGGTCGACGAACCGGCCCCACGGCAGCGTCGCCAGGTAGGGCGTCGTCGTCCGGTCCACCTCGCGTGCCTGCGCGAGCGTCAGCCCGGTGGCGCGGGTGCGCTTCGCGACGTGCCGCGCCTGCCACGCCCGGACGCGTGCCGGCCTCCAGCGCCGCCCACAGCAGCGGGAGCCGGTGCCGCAGGTCGAGCGCGTCGGCGATCAACGTCGCCGCGGCTCCGACGGAGCGGCCGGTCAGGACCGCCAGCTCGGCGGCGCAGAACTCACCCGCCTCCGGGGTGCCGAACCCACCGAACCGACGTGGCCGCTCCATGCCCGCCAGGACCGGGCGGGGCTCCAGCGACTCGGCCGGGTGCAGGTCCGCCCACTGTGCGGCGAGGACCAGCTCCTGGCACTCGGCGGCCAGCAGGGCGGCGTGGTTCGCGACCAGGGCATCGGCCAGCCCCTGCCCGTCGAGGTCCTCCACCGCTGCCGCCATACGAAGAACCTAGAGGTGACCACCGACAGTTTCGGAGCGGCGAATCCCGTTGTGGACAAGGGGATTCGGTGGTTTCGAGACGCTCACTTCGTTCGCTCCTCAACCACCGAAGCGACGGCTAGCTGACGGAGACGATCGGCAGCCGCAGGGCGCCGGGGGCGTCGTCGGGGACGACCGGGTGCACGGGGACGACCGGGTCGAGGCGCTCGTACGCCGCACCGAGCGCCGGCCGCGGGTCGGGCTCGCCCTTGTTGGGCCAGAACGCCATCGCTCGCTCCGCCTGGGCGGTGATGGTCAGCGACGGGTTCACGCCCAGGTTGGCGCTGACCGCCGAGCCGTCCACCACGTGCAGGCCGGGGTAGTTGTGCACGCGCTGGTAGGGGTCGATCACCCCGGTGGAGTCGTCGAGGCCGATCGTGCAGCCGCCGATGAAGTGGGCGGTCAGCGGCCGGTTGAACGGCTCGCCGATCGACCCGCCCGGCCGCCCGCCGATGATCGCAGCCATCCGGCGCACGGCCTCGTTGCCCACCGGGATCCAGGTCGGGTTGGGCACCCCGTGGCCCTGCGTGGAGGTCAGGTGGCGGCGGCCGGTCAGCGGGTTGCGACGGGTGAACGTGGTGATCGAGTTGTCCAGGCTCTGCATCACCAGGGCGATCATCGTGCGCTCGGACCAGTGCTTCATGTCGTAGAGGTCGCGGACGTTGCGCTTCTCCTTCCACATCTCGGCCAGCCACGTGCGCCAGCGCGGCGCGGGGCCGTCGCCGTCGGTGAGCACGGTCTGCATCAGCGACATCAGGTTGCTGCCGCGGCCGTAGCGCACCGGCTCGATGTGGGTGTCCTCGTCGGGGTGGAAGCTCGAGGTGATCGCGATGCCCTCGCTGTAGTCCACCGAGGTGTCCGGCGCGATCGCGCCCAGGATCGACTCGGAGTTGGTGCGCGAGAGGTGGCCCAGCCGCGCGGAGATCCGGGGCAGGTGCCCCTCGTCGCGCATCCGGTGCAGCAGCCGCTGGGTGCCCAGCGCGGAGGCGGAGAACACCACCTGCTCGGCCGTCAGCGTGCGCGTCGCCGAGCGCCGGGCCAGCTTGGCCTTGGTGTAGCGGACCCGGACGTCGTAGCCGCCCCCGTCGCGCGGGCTGACCCGGGTGACGGTGGTGAGCGGCAGCACCACGGCGCCGCTGCGCTCGGCGAGGTAGAGGTAGTTCTTCACCAGGGTGTTCTTCGCGTTGTGCCGGCAGCCCGTCATGCACTCCCCGCAGCTGCGGCAGGGGTTGCGGTCGGGGCCGACGCCGCCGAAGTAGGGGTCGCCCTCGCTCCGCTCGGGGTCGGCCTGCGGCCCGCCGAAGAAGACGCCCACCGGGGTCGGGTGGAAGGTGTCACCCACGCCCATGTCGTTGGCGACCTTCTCCATCACCTCGTCCGCCGGGGTGCGGAGGGGGTTCTGCGACCACGCCGAGCATCCGCTTGGCCTGGTCGTAGTAGGGCGCCAGCTCGCTGCGCCAGTCGGTGATGTGGCTCCACTGCGGGTCGCGGTAGAACGGCGCGAGCGGCTCGTAGAGCGTGTTGGCGTAGACCAGCGAGCCGCCGCCGACCCCGGCGCCGGACACGATCAGGCAGTCCTTGAGCGCGTCGATGCGCTGGATGCCGTAGCAGCCGATCTCGGGCCGGAAGAGGAACTTCCTGGTGTCGAACGACGTGGCGGCGAAGTCCTTGTCGTCGAACCGCGCCCCCGCCTCCAGCACGCCGACCCGGTAGCCCTTCTCGGTGAGCCGCAGCGCCGTCACCGAGCCGCCGAAGCCGGACCCGACGACCAGGACGTCGAAGTCGTACGGCGAGCCGTCGCGGGATGTCGAGCCTGTCGAGACCACGCTCACTTCCTCCCCAGCCTGTTCATCAGGCGCAGGTTGGCGGTCATCACCTTCGCGAAGGACTCGTCGCTCAGGCCCAGCATCGGCGCGAGCCGGATCAGCCGCTGGGTCGCCACCGACTGCGTCTCGGTGTAGCGGTGGATGCCCTCGGCGCCCTGGCGGCGGCCGAGCCCGGACTCCCGCATCCCGCCCATCGGCGACTCCACGCTGGCGAAGGTCGCCCCGAACGCCTCGTTGACGTTGACCGTGCCGCACTTCACCTGGCGGGCCAGGGCCCGGCCCCGGGCGGTGTCGCGGGTCCAGATCGAGGCGTTGAGGCCGTACTCGCCGGCATTGGCCCGGGCGACGGCGTCCGCCTCGTCGGAGAACCGGTAGACCGAGATCACCGGCCCGAAGGTCTCCTTGCCGAAGCAGGTCATGTCGGGGGTGACGTTCTCGAGGATCGTCGGCTCGTAGAAGTACGGGCCGAGGTCGGGGCGGGCCCGGCCCCCGGTGAGCACCCGGGCGCCCTTGGCCCGCGCGTCCTCGACGTGGGCGACGACCGTGTCGAGCTGCGCCTGGCTGGTCAGGGTGCCCATGTCGCTGCCCCAGTCGATGCCGGCCCGGAGCACCATCGCCTTCGTCCGGGCGACGAAGCGGTCGACGAAGCGGTCGTAGACCTGGTCGGCGACGAACAGCCGCTCGGTCGAGACGCAGAGCTGGCCGGCGTTGGAGAAGCTCGCCCGCACCGCCCCTTCGGCGGCCCGGTCGAGGTCGGCGTCGCGCAGCACGAGGAGGGGGTTCTTGCCGCCGAGCTCGAGGGAGCAGCCGATCAGCCGGTCGGCGCACTGCCGGGCGATGATCCGGCCGGTCGCCGTCGAGCCGGTGAAGCAGACGTAGTCGGCGCGCTCCACGATCGCGCCGCCGATCTCGGCGCCCGGACCGGCGACCACCTGCCACAGGTCGGCCGGGAAGCCCGCCTCCACGAGCAGCTGCTTGCCGAGCAGCGCGGTGAGCATCGTCTGGGCGTCGGGCTTGGCCACGACGGCGTTGCCGGCCATGAGCGCCGGGATCCCGTCGCAGAGCGCCAGGTTGAAGGGGTAGTTCCAGGGCGAGATGATCCCGACGACGCCCTTGGGCACGCGGTTGACCTCGACCCGGGTGAGCCCGGGCACCAGCCCGGCGACGCGCCGGGTGGCGAGGTGCTCCTGCCCGGTGCGGGCGTAGTAGCGAGCGGTGAGCGCGACGTGCAGCGGCTCGTCGAAGGCGTGCTTGCGCGCCTTGCCCGACTCCCAGCAGATCAGGTCGAGGATCTCGGCCTGGCGGTCGAGCACCAGGTCGTGCAGCCGCAGCAGGGCCGTTGCCCGCTCCTCGAGCGGGGTGCGCGACCACGCCTGCTGCGCCCGGCGGGCCCGCGCGAAGGCCTCCTCGACGTCCGGCACCGAGGACTGCGGGACCGACCCGAGCGGCTGCCCGGTCGCCGGGGCCCAGGTGGTCTCGGCACGACCGGTCGTGGCCAGCACGCCGGCGGTGAGCCGGCGGACGTAGCCGGGCTCCAGCGCGTAGCTGGCGGTGATGTCGGTCGCGGGGTCGCGGACGTCCGGCGTACCGATCCCCGAGGGGTCGGAGGAGGTGGGCTGCTCACTCATATACCGAGAGTATGTGACGCCCGTCTCGCTGACTACCCCTCGGTAACCATCCGGGACGGTCGCCGCGCGCGACGGGGTCGGCGAGGCGCCGAGGACGAGACGGAGATCACCCCCGAGTAATCGGCAGATCGCCCGATTGCCGATTACGAGTGGTCTAGACTTGAGGCATCAACCGACCCGCGTGCCCGCCACGCACCAGCACCCGAAAGTAGATGCCCGTCATGTCCTCCGGACAGGCCCCCATGCTCATGCTCGACCTCGCCACCGCCCACATGCGGGACCGTCAGCGCGCCACGCGCGGTCTCGTCTCGCGTGCCTCGATCCGCCGCCCGCGGACCGTCAAGGCCGCCGCCACCCGGACCCGCTGACCGCCAGGGTCCGGCCCGCGAACGCGGAACGGGCGCCGACTGCCGGTGAGGACCGGCTGTCGGCGCCCGTTTGCGTTTCCACGAAGGACCACGGCGGTCATGGGAGGCCCGCCGTCGGTCCGAGTGCTGAGCCCCGAGCAGCCCAGCCATGACCACCCTCACCCGCCGGCAGGGTCGTCCACAAGCCGGAGTTTGCGCAGTTGCACAAACCCGCAGAATCTCCGCGACCCGGCCATCGACCGGTCAGACGATGTCGGGGGCCTTCACCCGGGCCTCGTCGGCCTCCCGGTCGGTCAGGGTCTGCTGGCTCTGCCGCTCCGCCTCGACGCGGCGCAGGTAGTGGTCGACCTCCTCGTCGAGCCGGGACCGGTCCCAGCCGAGCGCGCCGGCCATCAGCTCCGCCGCCGGGCGGGCCGCCGCGACCCCACGGTCGAAGGTCTCGATGGAGATGCGGGTACGCCGGGTCAGCACGTCGTCGAGGTGCCGGGCGCCCTCGTGGGTGACGGCGTGCACCACCTCGACCCGCAGGTAGTCCTCCGCGCCGTCGAGGGGGTCGCCGAGCTCGGGGCGCTCGGCGACGAGGGCGAGCAGCTCGTCCACGAGCCCGCCGTAGCGCCCGAGGAGGTGGTCCACCCGCGCCCGGTGCAGCCCGGACTCGCGGGCCAGCGCGGCCCGCTGGTTGCTGCGGGTCTCGAACCCGTCGGCTCCGACGAGCCGGACCCGCTCGGTGATCGAGCCGGGCACGGACCCGCCCAGCGAGTGTGCGGCGGCGTCCACGGCGTCCTTGCCCATCACCCGGTAGGTGGTGAGCTTGCCGCCGGCGATGATGACCAGGCCCGGGACGGGCGTGACGACGGTGTGCTCGCGCGAGATGCGGCTGGTCGGCTCGGACTCCCCGGTGAGCAGCGGCCGCAGCCCGGCGTAGACGCCCTCGACGTCCTCGTGGCCGAGCGGCTCCTTGAGCACCCGGTTGACCTGGTCGAGGAGGTAGTCGATGTCGGTGCGGGAGGCCGCCGGGTGGGCCTTGTCGAGGTCCCAGTGGGTGTCGGTGGTGCCGATGATCCAGTGCCGGCCCCACGGGATCACGAAGAGCACCGACGTGGCGGTGCGCATGATCAGGCCGCTCCCGGAGCGGATCCGGTCCCGGGGCACGACGAGGTGGATGCCCTTGCTGGCCTGCACGTGCAGGGCGCCGCGGCCCCCGACGAGCTCCTGGATCTCGTCGGTCCAGACGCCCGCGGCGTTGACGACGACGCGGGCCCGCACCTCGATCTCGCGGCCGGTCTCGAGGTCGCGGGCGCGCACGCCGCTGACCCGCTCGCCCACCCGGAGGAAGCCGGTCACCTTCACCCGGTTCGCGAGGTGCGCGCCGTGCGAGGCGGCCGTCCGCGCGATGGTCGTGACCAGCCGGGCGTCGTCGACCTGGGCGTCGTAGTACTGCAGCGCACCGATCATGGCGTCGGGACGCAGGTCCGGGGCGATCCGGGCCACCTGACGGCGGGACAGGTGCCGGTGCCGGGGCAGGCCGTGGTCGTACTTGCCCGCCATCGCCATGCCGTCGTAGAGCGCCAGGCCGGCGCCGACGTAGGGCCGCTCCCAGCCGCGGTGGGTCAGCGGGTAGAGGAACGGCACCGGCCGGACCAGGTGCGGCGCCAGCCGGGTGAGCAGCAGACCGCGCTCCTGGAGCGCCTCGCGGACCAGCCCGAAGTCGAGCATCTCCAGGTAGCGCAGGCCGCCGTGGATCAGCTTGCTCGACCGCGAGGAGGTGCCGGAGGCGTAGTCGCGCTGCTCCAGCAGGCCGGTGGACAGCCCGCGGGTCACCGCGTCGAGGGCGGTGCCGGTGCCGACCACTCCCCCGCCGACGACCAGGACGTCGAGCTCCTCGGACGTCATCGCCTCGAGGGCGTCGTCGCGGGCCTGCGGGCTGAGTGCTGCGGTCATCGGACCCCCAGAGGCGTCGTGGCTGTCGAGGTCGAGGCTAGCCGCGCGGGGGTCACCCCGTGGGGTCGGTCCACTGACCGGGTCTGACGATCCCGGCCTCGTAGGTCAGGATCACCGCCTGCACCCGGTCGCGCAGCCCGAGCTTGCTGAGGATCCGGCCGATGTGGGTCTTCACCGTCTTCTCGGACAGCACCAGCCGCTCGGCGAGCTCGGCGTTGGACAGGCCGCGCCCGACCAGCTCCAGCACCTCGGCCTCGCGCGGGGTGAGGTCGGCCAGCCCGGGCGGGGCCTCCCGGGGCGCGCTGCGGGGGTTGACGAAGTTCTCGATCAGCCGCCGGGTCACCGACGGGGCCACCAGTGCGTCGCCGTCCGCTGCCCGGGTGACCGCCTCCAGGATCCGCTCCCGCGGGGCGTCCTTGAGCAGGAACCCGCTGGCGCCGGCCCGGAAGGCCTCGAAGACGTACTCGTCGAGGTCGAACGTGGTCAGGATGACGACCCGCGGGGACTCGTCGGCGGTCGCGCCGCGGATCCGCCGGGTGGCCTCGATCCCGTCGACCCCCGGCATCCTGATGTCCATCAGCACGACGTCGGGCCGGCACTCCGCGGCCAGCCGGACCGCCGTCGAGACCGTCGGCGGCCTGCCCGACCACCTCGACCCCGTCCACCCCGGCCAGCATCATGTCCAGCCCGGCACGGACCAGCTCCTGGTCGTCGACCAGCATCACCCGCACGCTCACAGCGGCACCCGCGCCGTCACCCGGAAGCCCGGGCCGGGCTCGCGGGCGTCGGTGTCGGACCGTGCCCCCGAGCAGCTGCACCCGCTCCCGCATGCCGATGAGCCCCCGGCCGGCTCCCGGTGCGTCCGCGTCCTCGCCGGCGCCGTCGTCGAGGACCTCGATCTCGAGCCCGTCCGGGCGGTAGGCGACGCGCACGGCCGCCGTCCGGGCCCCGGCGTGCTTCATCACGTTGGTGAGCGCCTCCTGGACGACCCGGTACGCCGCGACGTCGACCGCGGCCGGCAGCGGCACCGGCTCGCCGGTGACCGTGGTCGTCACCTCGAGCCCGGCGGAACGGACCGCGGCGACGAGCTCCTCGAGCCGGTCCAGGCCCGGCTGCGGGGCGAGTCCCTCGTCGTCCGCCGTGTCCGCGTCCCCGAGCAGCCCCAGCATCCGGCGCATCTCCTCGAGCCCCCGGCGCGCGGTCTGCTCGATCGCGGCCAGGCTGTCCCGGGCGCGCTCGGGGTCGCTGTCGAGCACGTGGCGGGCGCCGCCCGACTGCATCACGATGGCCGCCAGGCTGTGCGACACGACGTCGTGCAGCTCGCGGGCGATCCGGGCGCGCTCGGCCGCGACCGCCTCGGCGGCGTGCTGGTCCCGCGACTCGTGCAGGGCCCGCGCCCGTTCGTTGCGCACCCCGACGACGCGACCGACCAGCCACACCGTGCCGAACAGGATCGCCGACGCCAGCGGGTCCGGGGTCGCGTCGGTGCCGCTGCCCTCCACCACCGCGACGGCCAGGGCGAGCGTGGAGAACGCCGCCGACAGCAGGGCGTCGCGCAGCGGCGCGTAGGAGGCCACGGAGTAGGTGGCCACCAGGGCCGCGAGCGACGTGGGGTAGAGCTCCAACGGGTCCGCCACGAGCGCGCGGCCCGCGATCACCGCGTAGACGGTCAGGGCGACCCAGAAGGGGAAGCGCCGGCGCCACAGCAGGGGCAGCGTGCCGAGCCCGACCGCCAGCAGGTCGAGCCAGACGGGACCTCCGACGACGTCCTCGGCGAGCGGTGCCACCAGCACCTCGTAGACCCCGACGGCGCACAGCCCGAACGCGACGACGGCGTCGAGCGCGAGGCTGCGGGAGGGCTGGCTGGGCTCCATGGTGCGGCCACCCTAGGGCCGGACGGCGGCGCCCGGCATCGGACCACGGTCCTACGGCGAGTTCGGCCCGCCGGTCCGACGACCCGGCCCACCCGCGTTCCCTAGCGTCGTCGCACCGCGCCGGACCAGCCGGCGCCGTCCACCGAAGGAACCACCATGTCGCTCTCTCCCCGTCCCGTCGCCCTGGCCGCCGGTCTGCTGATGTCGGCGTCGGCCGCCATCGACATCCCCTACGCGCAGCACGACGTGTTCAGCACCGCCACCGACTACGTGCTCGAGGGCTTCTTCGCCCTCGGGCTCGTCACGGGCGCGACGACGTTGTGGCTGCTCTGCCGCGCGGCGCCCCGGCGCGGGGCGCGACTCGCCTGGGCGGTCGCCGCGACCGGCACCTCCCTGGTCGGCCTGGCCGCCACGGGCACGGTCCTGGCCGGGCGCAACGTGCTGGGTCCGGCGTTCGGCCTCGGCCTGCTCGCCATCCTCGTCGGCTACGCGGCCCTGGCCGTGCTCGACCTGCGCCGTCGCGTCAGCCCGCGCTTCGCCGGCGTCGCCCTGCCACCAGCGTCGTCGCGATGGCCGCCCTCGGCGACGGCCCCGGGATGATCGGCTGGGCGGCCGGCTGGTTCGCCCTCGCCGCCCTGCTGCAGCCGGTCGGGTGCCCGCGCCACCGCGCCCGTCCCGGCCGACCTAGAGAGGCACGCGCAGGCGGGTGCCCTGGGAGTCGAGGCGGTCGCGGGCGATGGGGTTCATCTCCTGCACCCGCACCACCTCGGCCGGGTCGAGGTCGGCGACCACCACCGCCGGGTCGTCGGCGCCGGCCCGGGCGACGGGTCGGCCCTCGGGGTCGTAGACCGCGCTGCCGCCGCCGAAGTCGCGGTCGCCGCACCGGCCGGTCAGCCCGGCGAGCACGACGTAGATGCCGTTGTCGAGCGCGCGGGCGGCGTAGTAGAGGTCGCGGCGGTGGTCGGCGCCGGCGAAGAAGGCCGCCGGGCACAGGTAGGCCGTGGCCCCGGCGGCGGCCGCCGCGGCGGCGTGCTCGGGGAAGCTCCCGTCGTAGCAGACGCCGAGGCCGAGGTCCCAGCCGTCGACGACGAGCGTGGCGCCGTGGTCGCCGCGGGTGAAGAAGCCCTGCTCGTCCTCGCCGCACAGGTGCTGCTTGTCGTACGGCGCGCTCACCTCACCGGTCGCGTCGACCAGCACGACCGACAGTGTGGTGGCGTCGAGGGCCCGGCGCACCGCCGCGCTGGCGACGACCACCAGGGACCGTTCGCGGGCCAGCGCCGCCAGCGGCTCGAGGGCCGGGTCGTCGAGGTCGAGGGAGCGCTCGTGGTCCCAGGCCGACGCGGCGTAGCCGGTGAGGAACAGCTCGGGGAGCACCACGACGCGCGCGCCCTGGTCGGCGGCGCGGCCGGCGAGGTCGCAGGCGGTCGCGACGTTGGCGGCCACGTCCCCGGCGACCGAGGTGGCCTGGGCGGCAGCCACGCGGAGCACACCGGGCCGGGTCATGCGGGCTCCTCGGAGGTCTGGCCGGACGCCCGGTCGAGGGGCTCCTCGCCCGGCGGCCGGGCGAGGGCGATCTGACGGTCGACGGCGGAGCGGGTGGCGCCGAGCGCCTCGGAGACCTCCCACGCCACCTCGGCGGCGCGCGCACCGAGCTCGTCCGCGCGGGCGTCGCCCATCCGCACGGTCGGCACGGACAGGCCCAGCGACCCGATCACCTTGCCGGTGTGGTCGAAGACCGGGGAGGCCACCGCGCGGATGCCGGGCGTGCGCTGCGAGTCGGAGCCGGCCCAGCCGCGGCGCCGGGTCTCCGACAGCTCGGCGGCGACGGCCACCGGGTCGGTGACGGTGCGGTCGGTGATGGCGTCGATCGGCTGCTCGAGGGCGCGGACCTGCCGTGCCCACGGGAGCATGGCGAGGATCGCCTTGCCCGGCGCCCCGTGCACCAGCGCGATCGGCACCCCGACGTCGGTGTAGTGCCGGCGCAGCTCCTGGCGGCTCTCCACCTGGTCGATCACCGCCCGCTCGCCGCTCGGCAGCAGCTCGTGGAGCCCGACGGTCTCGTCGACCTCGTCGCGCAGCGCGGTCATGAACGGCAGCGCGGCGTCCTGGAGCGTCGAGGGCACGGCTCCGGAGCGGCCGAGCTGCACCAGCAGCGGGCCGGGCCGGTAGCGCCGGTCGGGAGCCTGGGCGAGCAGCCGGTTGGACGTCATCGCCCCCAGCAGCCGGTGGGTGGTGCTGGTCGACAGGCCCGTCATCCGGGCGATCTCGGTGATCCCCAGGGACGAGTGGTGGGCGTCGAAGCAGCGCAGGATCGCCACCGCCCGGTCGATCGACTGCACCCCGTTGCGTGCGGTCACGCCAGCACCGTCCTTGTCCACGAGAAGAAGTGTGCCCGAACCCCGTCGAACCCTTGACGGCCCCTGTGGCGTCTGACACAGTTTCCGCATGACGGCAAGCAATCCCACAATACGGGAAACGACCCGCCCTCGTCCACTTGAAGGCTTCCGGGTCCTGGACCTCACCCGGTTCCTCTCCGGCCCCTACTGCACGATGGTCCTGGCCGAGCTCGGCGCCGACGTGATCAAGATCGAGCAGCCGCACACCGGCGACGACTCGCGCCGGCTGGCACCGAAGGTCAACGGCGAGAGCTACCCGTTCGCGATGCCCAACCGCAGCAAGCGGTCGGTGTCGCTGGACCTCAAGACGGCCGGCGGCCAGGAGCTGTTCCTCAAGATGGCCGCCGACGCCGACCTGGTCATCGAGAACTTCCGGCCCGGCGTGGCCGACCGGCTCGGGATCGGCTACGACGGCGTCAAGGCCGTGCGGGACGACATCCTCTACTGCTCGATCAGCGGCTTCGGCCAGACCGGTCCCTACCGCGACCGCCCCGGCTTCGACATCATGGCCCAGGGCATGGTCGGCTTCCTGCGGATGACCGGCGAGCCCGGCGGCCGCCCCGCCAAGGTCGGCATCGCGATCAACGACATCGCGGCCGGCGCCACGGCGATCTACTCGATCATGGCCGCCCAGATGCACCGGCAGGCCACCGGCGAGGGCCAGTACATGGACATCTCGCTCGTCGACGCCGGCCTCGCCTGGAGCGTGTGGGAGTCCGGCGCCTTCTTCGGGGCCGGCGAGGTCCCCCAGCCGACCGGCACGCGGCACCGCCGGTCGACGCCGTACCAGGCCTTCCGCACCAGCGACGGCTACGTCACCGTGGGCGCCGCCAACGACCGGCTCTGGCTGCGGCTGCTCGGCGCGCTCGAGCGGCCCGAGTGGGAGACCGACCCGCGGTTCGCGACGCTGCCGGACCGGATGGCCCACATCGACGAGCTCGAGGCCGAGATCGAGTCGATCACGACCACCCGGACCACCGACGAGTGGATCAAGCGGATCGACGAGGTCGGCGTCCCCTGCGGACCGGTGCTCACCTTCGACGAGACGCTCAACGACCCGCACGTGCTCGCCCGCGACATGGTCGCCGAGATGGAGCACCCGATCATCGGCGACATGCGCACGATCGGTCCGCCGACGAAGTTCTCGGGCCTCGACTTCACCGTCCGCGGCCCGGCCCCCTGGCTGGGCCAGCACACCGCCGAGGTGCTGCGCGAGACCGGCCTCTCCGACGAGGAGATCGCCACCCTGTTCACCGACGCCGTCGTCTTCGACGCCCACCCCGACCTGCACCCGGAGGACTGAGCCATGTCTGACCACCTCGTGGTGGAGCGCCGCGACGCGATCGCGACGCTGATCCTCAACCGGCCCGAGAGTCACAACGCCATCAACGTGGGGATGTACCGCGACCTGCCCGACATGATGCGCGACCTCGACGCCGACCCGTCGGTCAAGGTGATCGTGCTGCGCGGCGCCGGCGAGCGGTCCTTCGCCTCCGGCGCCGACATCAGCGAGTTCGAGCAGGAGCGCAGCGACGCGGTCAAGGCCAAGGCCTACAACGAGAAGGTGGCCGCGGCCGAGCACGCGATCGAAGGCGTCACCAAGCCGACGATCGCGATGATCCACGGCTACTGCATCGGCGGCGGGGCCGGGCTGGCGCTCTCCTGCGACATCCGGTTCGCCGACACGAAGGCGAAGTTCGCGATCACCCCGGCCAAGCTCGGCCTGGTCTACAGCCTCGAGTCGAGCAAGCGGATGGTCGACCTGGTCGGCCCCGCCCGCGCCAAGTGGGTGCTGATGAGCGGGCTGCAGATCCAGGCCGCCCGCGCCTACGAGCTCGGCCTCTTCGACGAGGTCACCGAGCCCGACGAGCTCGAGAAGCTGACCTACGACTTCGCCGAGACCGTGACGACGCGGGCGCAGTTCAGCGTCCGGGGCGGCAAGGCGATGGTGAACCGGGTGGTCGCCGGGCAGGTCGCCGACGACGACGCCACGACGAGCGCTGCGCAACTCGTCGTTCGACACCGAGGACTTCGCCGAGGGCGTCCGCGCCTTCCTGGAGAAGCGCTCGCCGAACTTCACCTGGTCCTGACATGACGACCACCCAGACCACCGAGGCCGGCGTGCCGATGCCCCGCGTCGACGCCGACGCGGTCGCCGAGCTCGCCCGCGAGGCGGGCAGCGACCCGACCTGGGAGTTCGGCTCGTTCTTCCTGAGCCGCTTCCTGCAGCTCGGGATCAGCTACGACGACGCCGAGCAGACCTGCACCGTCGTCCTGCCGTACGGCGCGCACCTGTGCAACCCGCAGGGGTCCGTGCACGGCGGCATCGTCACCACCGCGCTCGACATCTCGATGGGGCACCTCTGCAAGAGGTACCTCTCCGCCGCGGTGACCATCGAGATGCAGATGCGCTTCTTCCGCCCGCTCACCACCGAGGGGACGTGCACCGGTCGCCTCGTCCGGGCGGGGCGGCAGATCGTCCACCTCGAGTCACGCATGACCGATGCCCAGGGCCGGCTCACGGCGCTCGGCACGGGCTCGTGGTACCGGCTCGACGCCGGCTGACCCAGACACCGACCAGTCCCACCGGCACGGCCACGGCGACCGCCGTACGTGCTCACAACCAGGAGGAACCCGATGAAACTCAAGAGGCTCGCGATCGCCGCGACGTCCACCATGGTGCTGACCTTGAGCGCGTGCGGTGGTGACGCGGGCGGCGCCGCCGGGGGCGACTACCCGTCCGAGGACATGGACTGGACGATCGCGTTCGGACCGGGCGGCGGCAACGACATCATGGCCCGCACCATGGTCGACATCCTCCAGAAGGAGGACATGTACCCCGAGAACATCAAGGTGGAGAACAAGGAGGGCGGCTCCGGCGCGACCGGGTGGGGCTACCTCTTCGGCCAGGCCGGCACCGGCTACGGCATCTCCACCACCTCGGGGTCGTTCATCACCACGCCGCTGCAGGCCGACACCGGCTGGGAGCCGACCGACTTCACGCCCGTCGGGCTGATGGCGGCCGACTACGCCCTGCTGATGACCGCGGGCGACAGCGACTGGCAGACCTACGACGACTGGGTCTCCTACGCCAAGGAGAAGGGCAGCGTGGTCGTCGGCGGGATCGGGACCGTCAACGTCGACTACATCGTCCAGCAGATGATCGCCGACGCCAACGGCTACGAGATCGAGTACGTCCCCTTCAACGAGGAGGGCCAGATGCAGACCGCCCTGCTCTCCGGGGCGATCGACTCGATGATCTCCAACCCCGGCTCGATCATGGGCCAGATCGAGGGCGGCCAGATGACCGCGCTCCTCTTCACCGGCCCCGAGCGCCTCGACGCGCTGCCGGACGTGCCGACCAGCGAGGAGGAGGGCATCTCCGACATCCCCTCGATGCCGCGCGGCCTGATCCTCCCGCCCGACGCCCCGCAGGAGGCCCAGGACTGGTGGATCGACACGATGAAGGAGGTCGTGGCGACCGACGAGTGGCAGACCTACCTCGACGAGAACTACCTGCTCAAGGACGAGCAGTGGGGTGAGGACTTCACCGGCTACCTGGAGGAGACCCAGGCCTCGTTCGAGGAGCAGCTGACCGAGCTGGGCGCACTGTGACCGTGGCTCACGCCGGCTCGACGGGGACCCGCGCCGCGGGCCGGGTCCCCGCCTGGGTCCGGCCCAAGACGGTCTTCCTCGCCGTCGTCCTGGTCGTGCTGGCGGTCTACACGGAGATGGCCTTCGGCCTCGAGTGGCGGACCGCGGCCGGCCGGATCGGGCCCGGCTTCTTCCCGCGCATCGTCGGCATCCTGGGTCTGGCCGTCACGCTGTGGTCGCTGGTCGTCGCCGTGCGGTCGCCGGGGACCGAGGACGAGGTGGTGCCGCTCGAGGACGAGGTGGGCGACGCCGACCTCGGCAAGCACCCCCGCCTGCTGGCCGTGATGGTGGTCGCGGCGGCGGTGTTCGTGCTGACCCTGGTCGCGCTCGGCGCGATCGTGTCGTCGGCGCTGTTCCTCTTCCTGATGCTGTGGCTGCTCAACCGCAGCCACCTGGTGCTGAACATCGCGATCAGCCTCGGGCTGCCCCTGGGCCTCTACCTGCTGTTCCAGTCGCTGCTCAACGCCGGCCTGCCCAACGGCATCCTGCCCCGCTTCTGACCTGAACCGATCCGCACGACGGGACTCACCTGATGGACGTCTTCGACAACCTGGCCAACGGCATCGCCGCGATCCTGACGCCCGGCAACCTGCTGCTGCTGTTCGCCGGCGTGATGATGGGCATGATCGTCGGCGTGATGCCGGGCCTGGGCCCGTCGGCCGGCCTCGCGATCCTGCTCCCGCTCACGTTCACCATGGACCCGACCGGCGCCGTCGTCATGCTGGCCGCCGTCTACTACGGCGCGATGTACGGCGGCACGATCACCTCGGTGCTCATCAACACCCCGGGTGAGTCCGCCACGGTCGCCAGCACGTTCGACGGCTACCCGCTGGCCAAGCAGGGCCGGGCCGGGCCGGCGCTGGTGATGGCGGCGGTCGGCTCGTTCGTGGCCGGCACGATCGGCGCGGTCCTGATCAGCGTCGCGGCCCCGGTCACCGCCTCCGTGGCGGCGACCTTCGGTCCCCCCGAGCTGTTCCTGGTCGTCGTGGTCGGCCTGCTGACCCTCATCGTGATCGTCGGCGGCAACAAGCTGCTCGGCGCGCTGTCGGCCCTGATCGGCTTCGCCATCGCCACCGTGGGCATCGACATCGGCACCGGCCAGCAGCGCTACACCTTCGGCTCGGTCGAGCTGATCAACGGCATCGACTTCATCCCGGTCGCCATCGGCCTCTTCGGTGTCGGCGAGATCCTGCACACGCTGTGGCGCGGCGGCCACCTCGAGAAGCTCGCCTACTTCAACGTCTCGGCCCGCGCGCGCGGCTTCTGGCCGAACAAGCAGGACTACCGGGAGTCGGCCGGGCCGATCGCCCGCGGCTCGTTCCTCGGCTTCTTCGTCGGCGCGACGCCGGGCGCCGGCGCGACCGTGGCCTCGCTGATGTCGTACAACCTCGAGAAGTCGGTCTCCAAGACGCCGGAGAAGTTCGGCAAGGGCGCGATGGCCGGCCTCGCCGGCCCCGAGGCCGCCAACAACGCCGCCTCGTCCGGCGCGATGGTGCCGCTGCTGACCCTCGGCATCCCCGGGTCGGCGTCCACCGCGGTGCTGATGGGCGGCTTCCTGATGTGGGGCCTCCAGCCCGGACCCCTGCTGATGGACCAGAACCCCGAGTTCGCCTGGGGCCTGATCGCCAGCATGTACCTCGGCAACGTGATGCTGCTGCTGGTCAACATCTTCTGCATCCCGGCGTTCGCGAGCATCGCCCGCGTGCCGTTCCGGCTGCTCGGCCCGATGATCATCGTGATCTGCGTGCTCGGCACCTTCACCGTCAACGGCAGCATCATCGAGGTCGGCATCATGCTCGCCTGCGGCGTGCTCGGCTTCTTCATGCGGCGCTTCGGGCTCTCCCCGGCGGCGCTGGTGATCGCGCTCGTGCTCGGCCCGATGGCCGAGGAGTCGCTGCGGCAGACGCATGATCATCTCGGGCGGCAGCTTCGACATCTTCCTCGCAGCGCGGCACGTCGCAGGCGCTGCTGGTCGTCCTCGTGATCCTGCTCTTCCTCCCGCTCGCCTCCCGCGGCATCAAGTCCGCGTCGGCGTCCACGGTGCAGGCGCTTGGGCCGCAAGCGCCGCGAGGAGGCGTCACGCGCCGAGGCCGCCACCACCGACGCGCAGCGCGACCGCGACCACGTGGGCACGCCGTGACCGACCGTCTCCCGACCCCCACCGGCGAGCACCGGTCCCTCGCGGGCATCCGGGTCGTCGACCTGAGCCGGGCGCTCGCCGGGCCCTACGCGACGATGATGCTCGCCGACGTCGGGGCCGACGTGCTCAAGGTCGAGCCGCCGACCGGCGACGACAGCCGCGGCTGGCTGCCGTTCGCCTCCGACGAGCCCGGCGCGGAGTCGGCGTACTTCCTCTCCGCCAACCGCGGCAAGCGCTCGGTGCGGCTCGACCTCAAGTCCGCCGAGGGAGCGGAGCGGCTGCGGATCCTGTGCGCCGGCGCGGACGTGCTCGTGGAGAACTACCGGCCCGGGCTGCTCGCGCGGCTCGGCCTCGACCCGGCCGACCTGCGTGCGGCCAACCCGCGGCTGGTCACGCTGTCGATCACCGGCTTCGGCGCCGGCGGCCCCGACGGCACCCGGCCCGGCTTCGACCAGATCGTGCAGGCCGAGGCGGGGCTGATGAGCCTCACCGGCCCGGTCGACGGCGACCCCACCCGGGTGGGGCTGCCCATCGCCGACATCCTGGCCGGCATGTTCGGCGCCTTCGGGGTGATGTCGGCACTGCGGGAGCGCGAGACGACCGGCGTCGGCCGGGCGGTGGAGACCAGCCTGCTCGCGGCGGTCACCTCCGTGCACGCCTTCCACGGCGCCGGCTGGCTGACCGCGGGCGTCGACCCGGTCCGCACCGGCAACCGGCACCCGTCGATCGCGCCCTACGGGACGTTCCGCTGCGCCGACGCCGCCGTCGTGATCGCGGTCGGCTCCGAGGCGTTGTGGCGGCGGTTCGCCGCCGTGGTCGGCATCGCCCACGACCGCGCGGACGTCGCCACCAACGCGCTGCGGGTGGCCCACGTGGACGCGCTGCAGGCCGAGATCGACGGCCTGCTCGCCGATCGCAAGGCCGACGACGTCCTCGCGGAGCTGGTCGCGGCGGGGTCCCCGCGGGCCGGATCCGGACCATGCCCGAGGTCTACGACTGGGAGCAGGTCCGCCACCTCGGCCTCGTGCACCGGCTGACGCATCCCACCCTCGGCGACGTCGCGGTCCCGGGCGGGGCGCTGCGCTACGACGGTGCGACCGCCGCGTCCGACGTACCTCCCCCGCTGCTCGGCGAGCACGAGGACGTGTCGTGGGACCGTCCGTGGCTGGACCAGGCGGACGCCTCGTGAGCGCCCCGTGAACGCGACGTACGCCGTCGTCGGCGGCGGCATCGTCGGCCTGGCGGTGGCCCGCCGGCTCCAGGAGGTCGAGCCCGACGCGAGCGTGACGGTGTGGGAGAAGGAGGACCGCGTCGCGGCCCACCAGACCGGGCGCAACTCCGGCGTGGTCCACGCGGGCCTCTACTACGAGCCGGGCTCGCTCAAGGCGACGCTCTGCCGCCGCGGAGTCGGCCTGCTCCGGGAGTTCTGCGAGCGGTACGACGTCGCCTACGACGAGTGCGGCAAGGTGCTCGTCGCCCTCGACGCCGTCGAGGAGGGCCGCCTCGCCGCGATCGAGGAGCGGGCCCGCGCCAACGGCGTGCCCGGCGTGCGCCGGCTGACCGGCGAGCAGCTCCGGGAGATCGAGCCGCACGTGCGCGGCGTGGCCGGACTGCACTCCCCCACCACCGCCATCGTCGACTTCCCCGGGGTGACCCGCACGCTCGCCGACCTCGTGGTCGCCGACGGCGGCAGGGTCCGGCTCGGCCTGGAGATGGTCGGCGTCACCCAGGAGCCCGGCGGCGTGGTGCTGCGCGGGCGGGACCGCGACGGCAACGCGGTCGACGAGCGCTTCGACCGCGTGGTGCTCTGCACCGGTCTGCACAGCGACCGCACGGCCGAGCAGGCCGGCGACGACCCGGCCCCGAAGGTGGTGCCGTTCCGCGGGGAGTACTACCTGCTGCGGCCGGAGCGGCGCAGCCTGGTCAACGGCCTCGTCTACCCCGTGCCCGACCCGCGCTACCCCTTCCTGGGCGTGCACCTCACCCCGCGGGTGGACGGCGAGGTGATGGTCGGGCCCAACGCGGTGCTCGCGCTCGCCCGTGAGGGCTACACGTGGGGCGACGTGTCGTGGACGGACCTCAAGGAGGTCGTGGCCTACGCCGGCTTCCGCAAGTTCGCCCGCACGCACTGGCGCACCGGCGTCGCCGAGATGGCAGGATCGTTGAGCAGGCGCCGCTTCGTCGCGGCGGCCCGCAGGTACGTGCCCGAGCTGGTCACCGCGGACGTCGTCCCGGGGCCGCACGGGATCCGTGCCCAGGCGCTCGAGCGGTCGGGGGAGCTGGTGGACGACTTCCGGATCAGCACACGCGGTGCGGTCACGGCGCTGCGCAACGCACCGTCGCCGGCGGCGACCTCCAGCCTGGCCATCGCCGAGCACCTGGTCGACGTCGTGCTCGGACGCGCCCCGGAGCCGCGCCGGTGACGGCGGGGGTCCACCTCGAGCGCGGCCTGTGGGTCGTGCTGGCGTCGCCGTTCGCCGACGACCTCGCGCTCGACCTGCCCTCGCTGGAGCGGCAGCTGGCGCTGGCGTCCTCGGTCTCGGCCCAGGGGGTGGTGGCGCTCGGCGTCTTCGGCGAGGCCGAGTCGCTCTCCCGCGAGGAGCAGCGCGCCGTCGTCCGCACCGTGACGTCCGCCTCCGACGCGCCGGTCGTGGTGGGCCTCTCCGCCCGTACGACGGCGGCGGCGGTCGACCAGGCGCTGGCCTGCCTCGACGCCGCGACCAGGGCCCCGCGCGCCCTCATGGTGCAGGTCCACTCACCGCGCGAGGACCTGCTCGTCGACCACCTCACCGCGGTCCACGAGGCCACCGGCCTGCCGGTCGTCGTCCAGGACTACCCCGCCGTCTCCGGCGTCCGCGTCGCGGCCGACGTGCTCGCCTCGGTCGTGCGGGAGTGCGCGCCGTTCGTGGCCGCGGTGAAGGCCGAGTCGGCACCGACCCCACCGGCGATCGCGACGCTCACCGCGGCGGTCGACGTGCCCGTCTTCGGCGGCCTCGGCGGCGTCGGCCTGGTCGACGAGCTCGCCTGCGGTGCGGCCGGGGCGATGACCGGGATGAGCCACCCCGAGGGCCTGCGGGCCACCCTCGACGCCCACGAGCGTGGCGGCTTCGACGCCGCCCGGGACGCCTGGGCGCCGTGGCTTCCGCTCGCGAACTTCGAGGGCCAGCTGACCATCGGACTGGCCCTGCGCAAGGAGATCCTCCGCCGCCGCGGCGTCCTCACCACCGCGCGGGTGCGCCCGCCGGCGGCCACCGTCCCCCCGGCCCTGGTGCCGGTGCTCGAGCACCACCTCGCCCGTCTGCCCCTACCCCTGGAGGAGCTCGCATGGACCTCGGTCTGAACGGCAAGGTCGCCCTCGTCCTCGGCTCGACGGCCGGCCTCGGTCGCGCGTCGGCCGAGGCGCTCGCCGCCGAGGGCGCCCACGTCGTCGTGGTCGGCCGCCGCCGGGAGCTCGTCGACGAGCTGGCCGGGTCGCTGCCGTCGGCGACCGGGGTGGTCGCCGACCTCACCACCGCCGACGCCCCTGCCACCATCGCCGCCGCCGCGCGCGAGGTCCGTGGCTCGGTCGACGTGCTCGTGCTCAACGGCGGCGGCCCGCCCCCGGGCACCGCCGACGCGTTCACCGTCGAGACCGCCCAGGCCGCGTTCGACCTGCTGCTCAAGCAGCACGTGGCGCTCGTCGGCGAGCTGCTCCCGGCGATGCGGGAGGCCGGCTGGGGCCGGATCGTGGCGATCGGGTCGAGCGGCGTGCAGCAGCCGATCCCGACGCTGACCGCGTCCAACGTCGGGCGGGCCGCCCTCGCGGCGTACCTCAAGACCCTCGCCGGCGCGGTCGCCCGGGACGGCGTCACCGTCAACATGGTGCTGCCGGGCCGGATCGACACCGACCGGGTCGCGCAGCTCGACCAGGCGGCCGCGGACCGCACCGGCCGCTCCCCCGCCGAGGTCAGGACCGCCTCGGAGGAGGCCATCCCGGTCGGTCGCTACGGGCAGCCGGCGGAGTTCGGGGCCGTGGTCGCGTTCCTGGCCTCGCAGCAGGCGGCGTTCGTGACCGGCGAGCAGGTCCGCTGCGACGGCGGCATGGTCGCCGGCTACTAGCCCCCTTCGGTGGTTGAGGAGCCGAGCCGCTAGGCGAGGCGTCTCGAAACCACCCACCACCACACCCCCAGGAGCCCCCATGCGCCTCGCCACCATCGACGACCGCGGCACCGAGGTCCCCGTCGTCGTCGACCCCGCCCGCGGGGTCGTCCCCGTCGCCCGGCTGACCGATGCGACCGTCCCCTCGCTGCTCACGGTGATCGAGGACGGCCTCTACGACGACCTCGCCGTCCGGGCCGCCGCCGCGCCCGACGGCGCGTTCACCCCGGTCGGCGACGTCCGCTTCACCGCGCCGTACCGCCGCCCCCGCAAGATCTGGGGCATCGGCCTCAACTACGTCGACCACGCGGCCGACCTGTCGGAGAGCGTGCCGGAGGAGCCGGCGTCGTTCATCAAGGGCGACCACACCATCATCGGCGTGGGCGACGAGATCCCGATCCCTCCGCAGAGCGAGCGCACCACCGCCGAGGGCGAGCTCGGCCTGGTCATCGGCCGGGAGTGCCGCAACGTGTCCGAGGACGAGGCGCTGGACTACGTCTTCGGCGTGACCACGATCCTCGACCAGACCGCCGAGGACATCCTCCAGCGCAACCCGCGCTTCCTGACCCGGTCGAAGAACTTCCCGGGCTTCTTCTCCTTCGGTCCGGAGATCGTGCCGATGGCCGAGGTGCTCGACGCGTTCGGCGACATCGCCGACGTGGAGGTCTCGACGGTCGTCAACGGCTCGGAGACGCGCACCAACACCGTGGCGCACATGAAGTACAGCCCGGCGTTCCTGGTGGCGTTCCACAGCGCGGTGATGCCGCTCTTCCCGGGGGACGTGATCTCGACCGGCACGCCCGGCGCGATCCACGTCCGCCCCGGCGACGTCGCCGAGTGCCGGATCCCGCGGATCGGCACGCTGGTCAACCCCGTGGTCGCGGGTTAGTCGCCGGCCCGCTCCGGCAGCGACCGGGCCAGCCCGTCGAGGATCAGGTCGAGGCCGAAGGCGAACTCGTCACCGAAGTCGTAGCCGGGCTGCAGGTAGTAGCCGGTGGCCATCTCCACCATGTGCGGGTAGCTGCCCTGGGCCATCAGCTCCATGATCGGCCCGGCGACGTCGCCGACCCCGTCAGGTCCCTCGAACGGCAACGCCACCTCCTGCAGCGCGAAGCCGTAGGTGTAGCTGTCGAGCAGGGCGTAGGCGTGGGCGGTCATCGCGTCGGAGAACCCCGCCGCGCGCAGCGTGCCGAGCACGGCGTCGTGGTGGCGCAGCGTCGCCGGCCCGGGGCTGGTGCGCGACTCCAGGAGCCCGATCGCCCACCGGTGCCGGCCCAGCACCGCGCGGGCCGAGTCGGCCCGCCTGGTCAGCTCCTCCCGCCAGTCGCCGTCGACCGACGGAAGGGCGATCTCGGCGAAGACGAGGTCGACGAGCCCGTCGAGGATCTCCTCCTTGCCGGCGACGTGGTGGTAGACCGACATCGGCTTCACGCCGAGCTCCTGGGCCAGGCTGCGGATGGTGAGCGAGCCGATCCCTCCGGCGTCGGCGATCCCGAGCGCGGCGGTGAGCACGCGCTCCCGGCTCAGCCGGGGCCGCGCGGGTCCGTCGGTCGTCGTTGCGGGCATGGGCACCACCTGGCTCGATCGGGCCATGGTCTCACCGTACTTAGTACGTCAGACTGGCCTTACTAAGTACGACAGTCTCGCACACTCCCCTGGGACGGACACCATGACCGACAGCCCCGCAGCCGCCGACACCCACGCCAGCACGACCGAGACCATGCGCGCGGTCGTCCAGGACGGCTACGGCACCGCCGACGTGCTCCGGGTCGCGCGCGTGCCCCGTCCGACGATCCGCGCCCGCGAGGTGCTGGTCCGCGTGCACGCCGCCGGGCTCGACCGCGGCACCTGGCACATCATGGCCGGCTACCCCTACGCCGTACGTCTGGCCCTCGGCCTGCGCCGCCCCCGCCACCCGGTGCCGGGCCACGACGTCGCCGGGACGGTCGTCGCCGTGGGCGCGGACGTGACCCGGTTCGCGGTGGGTGACGAGGTGTTCGGGATGGCGAGCGGCTCGTTCGCGGAGTACGCCGCGGCCCGCGAGGACAAGCTCGCGCTCAAGCCGCCCGGCCTGTCGTTCGCGCAGGCGGCCGCCGTCCCCGTCTCGGGCGGCACCGCGCTCCAGGCGCTGCACGACGCCGGCCGGGTCGAGGCCGGGCAGCAGGTGCTGGTGATCGGGGCGTCGGGTGGCGTCGGCAGCTTCGCCGTCCAGCTCGCCCGGGCCGCCGGCGCCACCGTCACCGGCGTGTGCAGCGCCGCCAAGGTGGAGCTGGTCCGCGGGCTCGGCGCCGAGCAGGTCCTCGACTACGCGCGCGACGACTTCGCCGACGGCACGCGGCACTACGACCTGATCCTCGACATCGGCGGCAACCCGTCGCTGACCCGGCTGCGGCGGGCGCTGACCCCGACGGGCACCGCCGTCATCGTCGGCGGCGAGGGCGCCGGCAGCCTGACCGGGCTGGGCCGCCAGCTCCGGGCCGTCATCGTCTCGCCCTTCGTGCGGCAGCGCCTGACGATGCTCGCGGCCCGGGAGCGGGCCTCCGACCTGGAGCGGCTGCGCGAGCTGATCGAGGCCGGTTCCGTGACGCCGAGCCTCGACCGCACCTACCCTCTGGAAGAGGCGGCCGAGGCGATGCGCCACCTCGTCGCCGGCGACGTGCGCGGCAAGGTCGCGATCACGGTGTGACCCGTCACCGGGCCTCAGCCGTGCGAACCACCTGCCGAAGGAACAGGTGCACCCTCGGAGGTCCCCATGCACGCCCCCTACACGCATCGTCCCTGCCGGCCGGTGGCGCGCCCGCGCTGCCGAGCAAGCCCGCCCTGGTCGAGTACGCCCTGCGCCAGCTGGCCGCCGCCCTCGTGGTGGCGGCCGCCGCCTACCTCGTGCACCGGGCGGGGCTCGAGCAGCACATGTGGCCCTACGTCGTGATGGCCGGCGCCATCGTCCCGCAGGTGCTGCTCGCCGTGGTCGCCCTCGGCGACGAGGAGCGCCGACACCGGCTGCGCGGCGTCGCGCGTCCGGCGCCGGTGCCCGCGCTGATCGCCGCCGGGCTGGCGCTGACCGCCGTCGGCGGCTGGCTCGCCGACCAGCCGCTCATCGGGATCGGCGCGGCCGCGGTCGCCGCGATCGGCGTCGGGGTGAGCGCGCTGCCGACCCACGTGCACGTCCCGGGCCGGTCCCGCGCCTGACCTCGGATCGGGACTACTGGACGACGACCTCGACGCGCTGGAACTCCTTGAGCTCGGTGTAGCCGGTCGTGGCCATCGCGCGACGCAGCGCGCCGACGAGGTTCATGGTGCCGTCGGCGACGCGGGAGGGGCCGAAGAGGATCTCCTCGAGGGTGCCGACCGTGCCCATCTCGATCCGCTCGCCGCGCGGCAGCTCCGCGTGCCAGGCCTCCGAGCCCCAGTGGTGGCCGCGGCCGGGC
Source organism: uncultured Actinomycetota bacterium (assembly GCA_963698315.1). Lineage (GTDB taxonomy): Bacteria > Actinomycetota > Actinomycetes > Propionibacteriales > Nocardioidaceae > Nocardioides_B. The sequence continues at coordinate 569,162 of CAVOQH010000005.1, read as the reverse complement.
GCGTCGGTGGCGCGGGCCAGCGGCGAGCCGATCATCACCGCGTCGGCGCCGCAGGCGACGGCCTTGGCGATGTCGCCGGACCGGCCGATCGAGCCGTCGGCGATGACGTGGACGTAGCGGCCGCCGGACTCGTCGAGGTAGTCGCGCCGGGCGGCGGCCACGTCGGCGACGGCGCTGGCCATCGGCACCGCGACGCCGAGGACGGTGCGGGTGGTGTGCGCCGCTCCCCCGCCGAAGCCGACCAGCACGCCCGCCGCGCCGGTGCGCATCAGGTGCAGGGCGGCCTGGTAGGTCGCGCAGCCGCCGACGATCACGGGGACGTCGAGCTCGTAGATGAACTCCTTGAGGTTCAGCGGCTCCGCCTGGCCCGAGACGTGCTCGGCGGACACCGTCGTACCGCGGATGACGAACATGTCGACCCCGGCGTCGACGACGGTCTTGAAGAACTCCTTGGTGCGCTGCGGCGAGAGCGAGCCGGCCACGGTGACGCCCGAGTCGCGCATCTGCTGGAGGCGGGCGGTGATCAGCTCGGGCTTGACCGGCTCGGAGTAGATCTCCTGCATCCGCTGGGTGGCCTGCGCGCCGTGCAGGCCGGCCACCTCGGCGAGCAGGGCGCTCGGGTCGTCGTAGCGGGTCCAGAGGCCCTCGAGGTCGAGGACGCCGAGGCCGCCGTGCTTGCCGAAGGCCACCGCGGTCTCCGGGGACATCACCGAGTCCATCGGTGCGGCCATGATCGGCAGGTCGAACCGGTAGGCGTCGATCTGCCAGGCGACCGACACCTCCTCGGGGTCGCGCGTCCGGCGCGAGGGGACGATGGCGACGTCGTCGAAGGAGTACGCCCGGCGTCCGCGCTTCGCGCGCCCGATCTCGATCTCGATCATGGGGCTCAGTCTAGGGGCGCCGGTCGTCCGGCCCGACGGCCCGTCGTCAGCCCGGACGGTCGCCGACGACGACGGCCGAGGCCCGGTCCCGCGAGGCGGCGACCACCGAGGCGTTGCGCTCGTCGCTGCCCCAGGTGCGCTCGCGGGCCTGCGCGGGCGTGCGGCCGAAGCGCTCGTGCCGGGCCTGGAGCCGGGTCCGGCGTACGTCGTCGTCCACGTCGAGGTACCAGCACTCGTCGAGCAGCCCGGCGACCTGGTCCCACGGCGGGTCGGCCAGCAGCAGGTAGTTGCCCTCGGTGACGACCAGGGTCGCCTCGGTGGTCACCGCCACGGCGCCCGCGACGGCGTCCTCGATCTCGCGGTGGAAGCGCGGCGCCCAGACCACGTCCGCTCCCGGCCCGAGGCCGCGGATCCGGCGCAGCAGCGCGACGTAGCCGGCGGCGTCGAAGGTGTCGGGCGCACCCTTGCGCTCCACCCGGCCGAGCGCCTCCAGGGTCGCGTGGGCGAGGTGGAAGCCGTCCATCCCGACGAGCACGGCGCCGGGCACCGCGGCGACGACCCGGTCGGCCAGGGTCGACTTGCCGGCGCCGGGCGCACCGGCGATGCCGAGCAGCGCCGGACCGGGCCGGTCGGCGAGCGCGCGGGCGCGGGCCAGCGCCCGGTCCTCGTCGAGCTGCTCCACGACGGGACCGGGTCGCTCAGCGGCCGGTGTAGTTGGGCGCCTCGACGGTCATCTGGATGTCGTGCGGGTGGCTCTCCTTGAGGCCCGCGGACGTGATCCGGACGAAGCGGCCGCGGTCCTGCAGCTCGGGGATGGTGCGCGCGCCGACGTAGAACATCGACTGGTGCAGGCCGCCGACGAGCTGGTGGGCGACCGCCGAGAGCGGGCCGCGGTAGGCGACCTGACCCTCGATCCCCTCGGGCACGATCTTGTCGTCGCTGGCGACGTCGGCCTGGAAGTAGCGGTCCTTGGAGAAGGACTTCTTGCCCCGCGAGGCCATCGCGCCGAGCGAGCCCATGCCGCGGTAGGTCTTGAACTGCTTGCCGTTGACGAAGATCAGGTCGCCCGGGCTCTCCTCGCAGCCGGCGAGCAGCGAGCCCAGCATCACGGTGTCGGCCCCGGCGACGAGCGCCTTGGCGATGTCGCCGGAGTACTGCAGGCCACCGTCACCGACCACCGGCACGCCCGCGGGCTTGCAGGCCAGCGAGGCTTCGTAGATCGCGGTCACCTGCGGGACGCCGACCCCGGCGACCACGCGGGTGGTGCAGATCGAGCCGGGTCCGACGCCCACCTTGACCGCGTCGGCGCCCGCGTCGACGAGCGCCTGCGCGCCCGCCCGGGTGGCGACGTTGCCGCCGATGACCTGGACGTGGCGGGTCGCCGGGTCGCTCTTGAGCTTGCGGATCATGTCGAGCATCAGCCGGGCGTGGCCGTTGGCGACGTCGGGCACCAGCACGTCGACGCCGGCCTCCACGAGGGTGGTCGCGCGCTCCCAGGCGTCACCGAAGTAGCCGATCGCGGCGGCGACCAGCAGGCGGCCGTGGTCGTCGTACGACGCGTGCGGGAACTGCTCGCCCTTGACGAAGTCCTTGACCGTGATGAGCCCGGCCAGCCGGCCCTGCTCGTCGACGATGGGCAGCCGCTCGCGCTTGTGCTGGCGCAGGATCGCGGTCGCGTCGTCGCGGCTGATGCCCACGGGCGCGGTGATCAGCGGCATCGGGGTCATCACGTCGCCGACCAGGCGCGTGCCCCACTCCGCGACCGGCACGAACCGCAGGTCGCGGTTGGTGATGATGCCGAGGAGGGTGCGGTCCTCGTCGATGACGGGGAGGCCGGAGACGCGGTACTCGCCGCAGATCTCGTCGAGCTCCTCGAGCGTCGCCTTGGGGCCGATCGTGACCGGGTTGGAGATCATCCCGGTCTGGGTCCGCTTCACCAGGTCGACCTGGTAGGCCTGGTCCTCGATCGAGAGGTTGCGGTGCAGGACGCCGATGCCGCCCTGACGGGCCATCGCGATCGCCATCCGCGACTCGGTGACGGTGTCCATCGCGCTCGACACCAGCGGGATCCGCAGGGACAGCTCGCGGGTCAGCCGGGTGGCGGTGTCGACCTCGCTGGGCACCACGTCGGTCTCGCCGGGCAGCAGCAGGACGTCGTCGTAGGTGAGGCCGAGGGCGGCGAACTTGTCGGGGACGCCGGTCGGGGTGCCGGGCTCGATCGAAGCGCTCATGGAGGCCTTCCGGGACGGTGGGCGGCAGGTGACCAGTCTACGGCGCGCCGCACAGCCGTCTCAGCCCGGCTCGGTCGCGTGCACCGAGAGGGTCATCTGTGCAGCGACACGCCGCCCGAAGGCCTGAACAAGTGACCCCTCGGCGTGGTGGCGAGGCCGCGGGTGGAGACGGTCACCACCAGCTCGTCGCCGGTGAGCTTGACCCGGGCGCGCAGCCCGGACCCGAAGACCATCGCGATCGCCGCGGGGCTCTCCGCCGGGCCGCGCATCACCACGTCCTGCGCACCCGCGGACGCGGCCTGCCGGGTGGCGGCGCCGAGCAGCCGGGTGCCGATGCCCCGGCGCTGCCAGCGGTCCTCGACCAGCAGGGACAGCTCGCACCGGCCGTCCTCGACCTCGGTCACGGTGGCGAGGCCGACGACCATCCCGTCCGCGACCGCGACCAGGGCGCCGCCCGCACCGACGAGGATCCGCCGCGCCAGCCGCAGGTCGAGCCGGGCCAGCGGCGCACCGAAGTGCCGGTAGACGCTGTCCTGCGAGCAGCGGCCGTGCATCGCCATCAGCGCCGCGGTGTCGGAGTACGCCGCCGCCCGCACGAGAACCTCGCCGGACCCGGCCATGGCCTCAGGCCCGGTCCCGCTCTCCTCCCCGGCGGGTGCGGCAGGTGCGGTGACGACGAGCCCGCGCTCGTGCAGGTCGGCGACGGCCTCCGCGAAGGCGGTCGCCCGGGCGTGCTCGGTCGCGGTGAACGGCGTGGTGCGCCGCACCTCGATGCGGCGACCGGCCAGGTGCACCTCGAGCGTGTCCTGCACCGGGGCGAGCGGCGCCTCGGCCGGGGACCGGTCGCGCTCGCCCTCGGCGTCGAGCAGCCCCGCCAGCGCGTCGGAGACGCTGTCGGCGCCGTGCACCACGCGCCGTACGGCGTTGAGGTAGCGGGTCGGGCCGTCGACGAGGGCCTGCTCGGTGCACGCCCCGACCGACACCGCGGTGCCGCCGGCGGACTCCACGAGCTCGGCCACCTCGGCGAGCGTCCAGCCCGCGGGCGAGGAGAGCACCAGCTCGTCGGTGACCCCCTCGACGCCCGGGAAGATCTGCAGGCCGAGGATGTTGACCGACCGCTCCCCGCAGTGGCGGGCCAGGGCGGCCAGGGCCCCCGGCCGGTCGGCGAGCGTGGTGCGCACTCTCCACAGCATTCGGTGCCTCCTCGGGCCATCAGTTCGGGCTGCTCGGGCGAGCCGGGACAGTCGTGTCCGGATCTTCGAGCTCCACTGTGGCGTCACCAGGTTCCGCCGGTGCTGCGGGAATGTTGCGCCGAGGAAAACTCCGACAGCGGTCAGCCCTGGGCGGCGGGGTCCATCCAGATGAAGTCCCACAGGTGGCCGTCGAGGTCGTAGAAGCTGCGGCCGTACATGTACCCCTCGTCCTGGGCCGGGGTGAGCGCGGTGGCGCCGAGGGCCAGGGCCCGGTCGACCAGGGCGTCGACCTCCTCGCGCGAGCCGGCCGACAGGCCCACGGTCGTCTCGGTGACGGAGGCGTCCGCGACCTCCTTGCGGGTGAAGCCGGCGAAGAACGGCCGCACCAGCAGCATCACGAACGCCTGCTCGCTGACCACCATGCAGGTGGCGTTCTCGTCGGTGAAGGCCGCGTTGAAGTCGAAGCCGAGCTCGGTGAAGAAGGCGACGGACTTGTCGAGGTCCTCGACGGGCAGGTTGACGAAGATCATGCGGCTCATGGGTGCCTCCGGTGCGGGTCGGGTGTCTTGGCCCTACCGACCGGCCCCGGCTTCGGAACTCATCGGCGTCACCGTCGGCGCAGCGGGTGCTCCGTGTCGTAGCGCAGCGTCTTGACCATGTGCACGACCGCGCCCGCCTGGGGCTCGTTGCGGAACGCCACGTTGTCGACGAGCGCCCGCATCAGCGCCAGGCCGCGGCCCATCTCGGCGTCGTCGTCAGGGCCGGGCGGGTACGCCGGCCGAGTCGAACCCGCTGCCCTGGTCGACGATCGTGAGGGTGCAGCGGTCGGCCGCGAGCTCGATCTTCACCTCGTAGGTGTCGGTCTCGCCGGCGTGGTCGATGACGTTGGCGCAGGCCTCGGTGATGGCGAGCTGGACGTCGTCCACGTCGTCGTCGTGCACGCCGAAGGCGCGCAGGGCCTGCGCGGCGAGGCGTCGTACGACCGGGACGCTCACGCTCTCCCGCGGCAGGCTCACCGACAGGTCGAGGTTGGGCACGGTGTCCACGGAGGTCACCGCGTGCTGGGGCTGGAAGAACGGCTGGGCGTGGGTCTCCTCGACGGCAGGCTCAGCCAGGAGCAGCTGGAGGTGGCACTCGGGGTCGCCGGCCGCGATGGTCTCGTCGAGCAGCACGGTCGCGCTGCCGCGCACCCGGGCGGCGAGCTGTCCGGCGAGCCCGGACGACAGGTGGCACAGCGACGAGGCGGGCTGGCCGGGCCCGGCGCCGAAGGGGCACCGGCCGACGGCGAGCTCGACCATGTCCTCGTCGACCGAGACGACGTGCGCCTCGCTGCCCAGCGCACCGTGCAGCCTGACGAACTCCTCGGCGGCCTCGCGCGCTCCGGACAGCGGGTCCACGGACGCGCCGGCCAGCAGCGAGCCGGCGATGGCCGCGGTCTGCGGCGGCGTCGCGGTGGGGTGCGCCTCCATCGCCACGGACAGCGCCACCGCCACCGCGGCGGGCCCGAGGGCGGCGGGGTCGATCGTCTCGGCGACCACCGGCGGCGGGCCGGAGTCGAAGGTGCGCATCCCGCGGCGGGTGACCGGGAGCGCGCTGCGGGACACCTCCGTGGTCGACAGCGCCCGCACGGCCGCGCGGTGCCGCGCGGGAACGGGTCCGGAGCCCGACTGCTCGGGGGCGTCGCCGTCGAGGGTGGCCGCGGTGAGCACCGCGGTCCCGCCGGTCCAGTCGACGCGGAGGTGCAGCGGGCGGCCGGCGGCTGCGCCGACCGCGGTGTCGAGGTCGCGGGAGACCGTGCCTTCGAGGTCGGCGGCCACGCCCTGCTCGTCGGAGTGACGAGCCACGTGGTCGGTCACCAGCCCCGTCGCGGTCGCCGCCGCGTCGTGGGCGGTGGTGTCGATCAGCCAGTCCATGGGCACCCCCTAGGTCGTTGTTCCCCGAGGGAGCACCTCCCCTGGTCGCAACGGTGCCCTGGCCCCGGTGCCGGCAAACGTGACGTGCACCCCAGTCGCGGTCGCCCGCGCGCTCAGGGGGCCTGCGGCGCCTCGTCGTCGATCGAGGTCACCCAGGTCGCGATCTCCGACCGCCGTCCGGCGCCGAGCTTGGCCCGGATGTGCTCCAGGTGCGAGCCTGCGGTCCGGACGGTGATCCGCAGCTCTCCGGCGATCTCGCGGTTGGTCAGTCCCCGGGCCACCAGCCGGGCGACCTCCAGCTCACGCAGGGTCAGCGGCGACCACGGCTGCGCCTCGTCGTGCCGGTCGAGGCGCGCGCCGACCGCGTCGGCGGCGTCGAGCAGGGGCGCGGCGGCCACGGCCGACGCGTCGGCGCGGACCTGCTCGACGAGGACCGACGCGTCGGTACGGCGGTTGGACGCGACCGCGCAGCGGGCCAGGTCGAGGGCGCACCACCGGGCCTCCCACCACCGCCGCCGTTCCGACCAGGCGGCCGTGGGCGGCGCCGAGCAGCTCGCGCGCCCGGCCGGTGCGCCCGGCCGCGAGCTCGAGCAGCCCCGCGGCGTGGTCGAGCGCGGGAAGCGTGCCCGGGATGCCGCGCGCGGTCAGGTCGGCCCCGACCGCGGTCGCCCAGTCCCGCGCGCCGGCGGGGTCCTGGAGGGCCAGCCGGGCGCGCGTCCCGGTGACCAGGAACGGGAACAGGTTGGCGGCGTCGGCGACCTCGTGCGACGCGTCGTACCCCGCCTGCGTCAGGGCGACCGCCGTCGGGTGGTCCCGGGCGAGCACCGCGCACTCCGCGAGCCCCCACAGGGCCGGTGCGAACCGCTGCAGCTCGCCCATCGCCTCACCGGCCGCCCGTGCCTCGCCGAGCACCCCGGCGGCCGCGTCGAGCAGCCCCCGCCCCAGCGCGACGAAGCCGGCGACGTGCAGGGCGATGATCCGGGTCGTGATGCCTCCCTCGCCCTCGCTGAGCGCCTGCTGCACCGCCTCGTCCGCGTCGTCCCAGCGGCCCACGCACCACCACACGTGTGCCTGGTGGCTGCGCATGTAGTGGCCGTGGTTCCACTGCTCGGTCCGTTCGGCGTAGGTGATCCCCTCGGCCAGCCAGTGCTCGGCACGGTCGTACTCCACCAGCGTCGACGCCGACGACCCGATCATGCGGTAGCCGCGGGCCGCCTCGGCCTCGAGGCCGAGCTCCCGGGCCCGGAGCGTGGTCTGCTCCAGCCGCTGCCAGCCCTCCTCCATCCGTCCGGCGAAGACCAGCACGGAGCCCAGCGTGGCCGCGGTGTTCAGCCGCGTCCTCTCGTCCTGTGCCCCGGCCACCCGCAGTGCCTGCTCACCGGCGTCGATCGCCTCGTCGAGCCGGTCGTCGACGAGGCAGGCGGCCGCCTCGGCCGCCAGCAGGGCGGCCCGGACGCGCTGTGGTCCCGCCCCCGCCCCGCACCGGCCGATCTCCTGCAGTCCCTGCTCCAGGAGGGCCAGGCGCGCCGGCAGCGCGTCGCCGAGCAGGTGCCGGACGGCCACCAGCCCCGGCAGCAGGGCCGCCGCTCCCAGCACGTCGCCGTCCTCGAGCAGCAGCTGCCGGGCCCGCTCGAAGTCCTCGGCCGCCTGGGCGTTGTGGTCGGTGGCCGCTGCCTCGGCCGCGCGGCGGGTGAGCAGCTCGACCCGGCGCCTCCCGTCGCTCCCCCGCAGGCATCGCAGGGCCCGGTGCAGGAGCTCGAGCGCCTCCTCGTGCGCGGACAGGGCGGCGGCCCGCTCCGCGGCGTTCGCCGCCGCCTCCGAGGCCTCCTCGAGCTGGCCGGCCGCCTCGTGGTGCGCCGACCGGTAGCCGTCGCCGCCGAGCTCGGGACGGCGCCGCGCCACCTCCGCGACCCGGGCGTGCAGCGCGCGGCGCCGGGCCAACGGAGCGTCGGCCTCGATGGCGTCGCGGATCAGCGCGTGCCGGAAGCCGAACCACCCCGGCGACTCCGGCTGCACGAACCACCGCCTGACCAGCTCGTCGAGGTTGCGCGCCGCCTCCTCCTCGGAGCAGCCCGCCACGGCGGCCACGAGGTCCACGTCGAAGCTCCGGTGCACGACGGCGGCCGCGACCGCGCAGTCCCGGGCCGCCTCCGGCAGCGCGTCGAACCGCTGGCGGACCGCGTCGGCCAACGTCTCCGGCACGAACCACGGGTCCGCGGAGAGGTGCCCCTGCGCGGCGGCGTGCACGAGCTCCTCGACGTGCAGGGGCACACCACCCGACCGCTGGTGCACCAGCTCGACCAGGCCCCGCGACGCTCCCTGGCCGGGCAGCAGCTCGCGCACCATGCGCCCGGTCTCGGTGAGGTCCAGACGGGCGAGCGGGACCTCCTCGGCCATCCGCTGGAGCAGGAGCCGGGACCGCCAGGCCCGCACCGGCGCGTTGTCGTGCAGCTCGTCGGTCCGCAGCGTCCCGACGACGAGCAGCGGCAGGGACGGCAGCCAGCGGGCCAGGTGGGCGACGACCTCCAGGCTCAGCTCGTCGCACCAGTGCAGGTCCTCCAGCGCCAGCAGCGTCGGCTGCTGGTCGGTGCGCGAGGCCAGGCGGTCCGCCACGTCCCGGACCAGCAGCCGGCGTCGCCGGTGCGCGTCGCCGGCGTACGTCGACTCCTCCGGCACGTGCTCGAGGTCCGCGACGAGCTGCCGACCGAACGCCGGACAGGTCGGCCTGCCCGGCGCGGGACAGCCCGTGGCCGAGGTCGAGCAGCAGGCCGGCCGAGAGCTCGACGTCCTGCGGCGAGGCGGCCGCGGACCACAGCGCGAACCCGCGGGCCACCGCCCGCTCGCGGAGCTCGTGCAGCAGCCGGGTCTTGCCGATGCCCGGCCTCGCCGGCCAGGAGCAGCAGCTCGCCGCCGCCGGCGCGCGCGGCGTCCAGGCGGCTCTCGGCCAGCAGGAGCAGCTCGTCCCTGCCGTGCACCGCGCGGGTGCTGATGTCCCTGGCCACCCTCGCCCCTCTCACCGATGCCGGTGCGGGGCCTCGGTCACCTCGTCGGGCATTCGACCGATGACCGTCGTCCCGCGCCGGCGGAGGCTGATGCCCGAAGCAAGCCACCAGACCTCAGGAGACGTTCATGGCAAGGTACATCGACTTCCCCGTCGAGGACGCGACGAGCGGACTGGACCACGCAGCGCCCAGGAGCCCGTACGGCGACGCGGCCGTCGGCGAGCAGGCACGTCGACGTCCTGGTCGTCGGCGCCCGCTGCGCCGGCGCCGCCACGGCGATGCTGCTGGCCCGGGCGGGCCACCAGGTCGTCATGGTCGACCGGTCGCGACCCTCCACCGACACGAACTCGACCCACTCGCTCGTCCGTGGCGGCGTCGTCCAGCTGAAGCGCTGGGGGCTGCTGGACGAGGTCGTGGCCTCGGGTGCGCCGGAGATCCGGTCGGTCGCCTTCCACCACGAGGGCGAGGTGGACCGCCGGGCGGTCCGCGACCGGGCCGGCGTCGACTTCCTGCTCGCCCCCCGCCGCAGCGTGCTCGACGACCTGCTCGCCCGGGCCGCCGTCGCCGCGGGCGCGGAGCTGGTCACCGGCACCTCCGTCACGGGCGTGCTCCGCGAGGGCGACCGGGTCGTCGGGGTCACCACGCGCGACGCCGACGGCACCAGCCGCGACCTGACCGCCCGGCTGGTCGTGGGGGCGGACGGGGTCTACTCCCAGATGGCCCGGCACGTCGGGGCCGACGTCGTCGAGCGGCACGACCCGAGCGGCGCGGCCTTCTACACCTACGTCGGCGGCGTGCCCTGGGACGGCTTCGAGTTCCACCTGGGCGAGCGCTCCTTCGCCGGGGTCTTCCCGACCCACGACCACCTCGCCTGCGTCTGGCTGATCCGGCCCGTCGCCGACCTCGCGCCGGTGATCGCCGCCGGGTCGGACCGGCTCGACGCCTGGCTGGGGGCGCTGGAGCACAGCGCGCCCGACCTCGCCCGGCGGGTGCGACGCGGCTTCGTCACCGCTCCCCTGCGCGGTTCGGTCGGGCTGCCCAACCACGTGCGCCGGGCCGCCGGCCCCGGCTGGGCCCTGGTCGGGGACGCGGGCTTCCACCGTGACCCGATCACCGGGCACGGGATGACCGACGCGTTCCGCGACGCCGAGCTCCTCGCCGACGCCGCCGACGCGATGCTGCGCCGGGCGGTGCCGGAGGACGTCGCGATGGCCGGCTACGAGCGGCAGCGCGACGAGGCGCTCGCGCCCACCTTCGCGCTGACCCGCGCGCTCGGCGCGTTCCCGCCGGCGGCCCGCTTCCTGGACCTCCAGCGCCGGCTCAGCCGGGCCCTGGACACCGAGGCGACCGCCCTCGCGGCCCGCCCCGCTCCCCTGGGTGTCGACGCCTACGTCGCCTGACACCCCCTCGTTCCTCGCACCACCACCGCAGAGTCACCACCACCAGAGAGGTACACAGCACATGTCCGTCACCCAGGAGCGCCGCGTCAACGGCGTCGACACCACCACCCTGTTCGCGACCATCGGAGCGGTCCGCGAGCACCCGGAGCTCGCCGAGTTCCGGTTCCGGACCGTCACCGACTGGGTCAGTGGCACCCACAGCGAGGGCCGCTTCCCCGGCTTCTACGGGGCCGGCCAGGAGCACACCCACGCGACCGAGACCGTCATGACGGCCGACCACCCGGCAGTGCTCGTCGGGCAGGACAACGGGCCGACCCCGGCGGAGCTGCTGCTCAACGCGCTGGGCGCCTGCCTGACCGCCGGGCTGGGCAACATCGCCGCCGCCCGCGGCATCGAGCTGCACGGCGTGCAGTGCACGGTCGAGGGCGACATCGACCTGCGCGGCATCCTCGGCATCGACGACACCGTCCGCAACGGCTTCGAGAGCATCCGCGTGGTGTTCTCCGTCGACGGCGAGGCGGAGGCGGAGAAGCTCGCCGCCCTCGTCGGCCAGTCCCGGAGCCGCTCGGCGGTCTTCGACGTGCTCACCCGGGGCACCGACGTCACCGTCGAGGTCGCCCAACGCTGACCCGCGCTGACCCAGCGCTGACCCCCGCGACGCAGGACGCCGCCCCGGTCTCCCGGGGCGGCGTCCTCGTTGCTGCGTGGTGCTGGGTGGTGCGGGGAGGTCAGTGACCGTGCCCGTGCCCGTGGCCGTGGCCACCGGCGGCGGACTCGTCCTCGTCCTCGGGCTTGTCGACGACCAGGGTCTCGGTCGTGAGCAGCATGCCCGCGATGGAGGCGGCGTTGACCAGCGCGGAGCGGGTCACCTTGACCGGGTCGAGGACGCCCTGGGCCACCAGGTCGCCGTACTCCTCGGTCGCGGCGTTGTAGCCCTCGCCGGCCTTGCCCTCACGGACCTTGGCGACGACGACGTAGCCGTTGACGCCGCCGTTCTCGGCGATCCAGCGCAGCGGCTCGTCGGCCGACTTGGCCACGATGCGCACGCCCGCGGCCTCGTCACCGGTGAGGCCGAGGCCGTCACTGAGCACGGAGACGGCGTGCACCAGCGCGGAGCCACCGCCGGCGATGATGCCCTCCTCGATCGCGGCGCGCGTCGCGGAGACGGCGTCCTCGATGCGGTGCTTCTTCTCCTTGAGCTCGACCTCGGTGGCCGCGCCGACCTTGACGACGCAGACGCCGCCGGCCAGCTTGGCGAGGCGCTCCTGGAGCTTCTCGCGGTCCCAGTCGGAGTCGGTCGACTCGATCTCGGCCTTGATCTGGTTGACCCGGCCCGCGACGGCGTCGGCGTCGCCGGCACCCTCGACGATCGTGGTGTCGTCCTTGGTGATCACGACGCGGCGGGCCTGGCCCAGCACGTCGAGGCCGACCTGGTCGAGCTTGAGCCCGACCTCGGGCGAGACGACCTGGCCACCGGTGAGGGTGGCGATGTCCTGCAGCATCGCCTTGCGGCGGTCACCGAACGCCGGCGCCTTGACCGCGGCGGCGTTGAAGGTGCCACGGATCTTGTTCACGACCAGGGTCGAGAGGGCCTCGCCCTCGACGTCCTCGGACAGGATGAACAGCGGCTTGCCGGCCTGGATGACCTTCTCCAGCAGCGGGAGCAGCTCGGAGATCGCGCTGATCTTGCCCTGGTGGATGAGGATGTAGGGGTCGTCGAGGACGGCCTCCATGCGCTCCGCGTCGGTCACGAAGTAGGGCGAGATGTAGCCCTTGTCGAACTGCATGCCCTCGGTGAAGTCGAGCTCGGTGCCCATGGTGTTGGACTCCTCGACGGTGATGACACCGTCCTTGCCGACCTTGTCGAACGCCTCGGCGAGCAGCTCGCCGATGTGCGAGTCGCGCGAGGAGACGGTGGCGACCGCGGCCATGTCGGCCTTGTCGTCCACGTCGCGGGAGGCGTCGCGCAGGGCCTGGCCGACGGCCTCGACGGCCTTGTCCATGCCGCGCTTGAGGCTCATCGGGTTGGCGCCGGCGGCCACCGCGCGCAGGCCCTCGTGGACCATCGCCTGGGCGAGCACGGTGGCGGTGGTGGTGCCGTCACCGGCGACGTCGTTGGTCTTGGTGGCGACCTCCTTGGTGAGCTGTGCACCGAGGTTCTCGAACGGGTCGTCGAGCTCCACCTCACGGGCGACGGTCACGCCGTCGTTGGTGATGGTGGGGGCGCCCCACTTCTTGTCGAGGACGACGTAGCGGCCCTTGGGGCCGAGCGTCACCTTGACCGCGTTGGCGAGCGCGTCCACGCCGCGCTCGAGGGAGCGGCGGGCGTCCTCGTCGAACTCCAGGATCTTCGGCATCTGGTCGATGCTCCTTTGCTTAGTCGATGGCGTCGGCGGGGGCGTCTGGCGCGACCGCCGATCAAGCACTCAGCCCCGACGACCCGATCCAGTCAGGGCCAGCCGGGGCTGAGTCATGGTGCTAGGTGCCTGAGGTCAGGCGATGACCGCGAGGACGTCGCGGGCCGACAGGATGAGGTACTCGCTGCCGCTGTACTTCACCTCGGTGCCGCCGTACTTGCTGTAGATGACCTTGTCACCCACGGCGACGTCGAGCGGGACGCGGTTGCCGTTGTCGTCGATGCGACCCGGGCCGATCGCCAGGACCTCGCCCTCCTGGGGCTTCTCCTTGGCGGTGTCCGGGATGACCAGGCCGGAGGCGGTGGTCTGCTCGGCGTCGAGAGGCTTCACGACGATCCGGTCCTCGAGAGGCTTGATGTTGACCGACACGGTGTCGACCTCCACTTTCGAAGTTAGTCGAGAGGGTGTTGCGCACTTGTGGTTCGAAGGGCCGTCGCGCGCCGTCGCGGGGGTCGCAGCGTCAGCCCTCCTGCTGGCACCCTCCCAGGGAGAGTGCTAACGAGAATCTATGCCGCCCTTAGCACTCGGTCAAGTCGAGTGCCAGCGTCGGGCAGCGGCGTCCCACGCTGGCAGGATGACCCGCATGGACCTCGACGCGTTCCGCGCCCTGCTCACCCCCGAGGGGCAGATCCTGCTGAAGCGTGCGCGCCAGGTGTACGACGCGGAGGGCGGCGACGCGCTGCGCACCGTGACCGTGCTGCGCCGCGACGCCGCCCCCGAGGCCGCCGCGGTCGCGCTCACCCAGGTGGAGCTGCGCAGGCGGGCGGCCGCCAAGCTCGGCTCCGACCTCGCGGACCGGATGTACTTCACCCCCGACGGGCTCGAGCAGGCCACCCGGCGCCGGGTCGCCGAGCACCGGGCCGCCCGGGTCTCGATGGCCCGGCCGGAGTCCGTGCTCGACCTCGGCTGCGGCATCGGCGGCGACCTGGTCACCTTCGCCCGCGCCGGGCTCACCGCCGCCGGCGTCGACCGCGACCCGCTCCGGGTCGAGGTGGCCCGGGCCAACCTGGCCGCGCTCGACCTCGGCGGCGCCGTCCAGGTCGCGGAGGCCGAGGAGCTCGACGTCTCCGGCTTCGGCGTGGTCTTCGCCGACCCGGCGCGGCGTACCTCCTCCGGCCGGGTCTTCGACGTCGACGGCTGGTCCCCGCCGTGGTCCTTCGTCGAGCGGCTGCTCACCCGGCCCTCCTGCGTGAAGGTGGCGCCCGGCATCCCGCACGACCTGGTGCCGCCCGGCGTCGAGGCGGAGTTCGTCAGCGACGACGGCGAGGTCAAGGAGGCCGCGCTGTGGTCCCCCGCGCTCGCGACCGCGCGCCGCCGGGCGACGGTGATCCGGTCGGCCGGGCTCGCGACGCTGACCGAGGAGGACGACCCGGGCGACCAGGCGCTGCGCGGGGTCGGCCGCTACCTCTACGAGCCCGACGGCGCGGTCATCCGGGCCGGCCTGGTCACCGCGGTCTCGGCCGGCGTGGGCGGCGGGCTGGTCGACCCGCACATCGCCTACGTCACCAGCGACGAGGCGTTCAGCACGCCGTTCGCCCGGTCCTACGAGGTCCTCGAGGAGCTGCCCTACAAGGAGAAGGCGCTCCGCGCGGCCCTGCGCGAGCGCGGCGTCGGCCGGCTGACGATCAAGAAGCGCGGCGTCGACGTGGTGCCCGAGGAGCTCCGCAAGCGGCTCTCGCTCAGCGGCGACGAGGAGGCCACCCTGGTGCTGACCCGCGTCGCCGGCGAGGGCACCGCCCTCCTCGTCCGCCCCTTCTGACGCCGAGGGGTCACCCAGTCAGCCCTTTCCGCGGCGTGTCGCTGCAGGAGTGACTCCTCGGTCAGCCGTTGGCGCGCCAGGAGTCCTCGAGCAGCTCCGCGACGACGCCGGGGTCGCAGGCGTCGAGGTCGACCCGGAGGGCGGCGAGCCGCCTGCCCCACCACTTCTCCTCGCACCACGCCGGCCACTCCGCCACCGCGGCCCGGATCTCCTCCTCGGGCAGCATCACGTGCAGGTGCCCGGCGTCGGGCAGGGTGGCGAAGATCCGCCGCCGGGTGCGGAACGACGGGAACCCGTGGTGGTCGCGCTCCTCGGCGCCGTCCAGCGCGAGGGCGACGCGGCGTACGTCGTCGGCGTCCACGGCTCAGGCCTCCTTGCGGTAGGTCTCGGGCGGCGTGCCGACCACCTGGGTGAACGCCCGGGTCAGGTGGGCCTGGTCGGCGAAGCCGAGGTCGGCGGCCAGCGCCGCCCAGTCGACCGGCCCGCCGGCGTGCGCGACCGCGGCCGCGTCGAGGATCCGGTAGCGGGCGATCACCCACTTCGGCCCGATCCCGACGTAGTCGCCGAAGAGCCGCTGCAGTGAGCGCAGGCTCGTCGCCGCCCGGTCGGCCAGGTCCTCGGCCCGGGTGAGCCCGCGGTCGGTCTCGGCCTCGCGCACCAGCGCACGCACCTCGGCGACGACCGGGTCGGGCTCCGCGCCGACGGTGTCGAGGTAGCCCTCCACGGCAGCGACCATGGCCGGTACGTCGTCGGTGGCGAGCACGGCCTTGGCGGCGGCCCGGTCGTCGACGCCGAGCACGTCACCGGCCGGGACGACGCGTCCGGCCAGCGCGCTCACCGGGCCGCGAAGCAGCGGCCGGAAGCCGCCCGGGTGGAAGGCCACGCCCAGCGTGTGGCCGGTGCCGGAGAGGCGGCGCACGAACGGGTCGCGGGACAGGCCGTGCACGAGCAGGCGGTCCTCCTCGGCGGCCAGGTGCACGCGCGGCTGCGGGACGACCTGCTGCTCGTGGGGCTCGTCGAGCGTCCAGCCGACGTACCAGTGGTAGTCCACGAGCTCGGCCCACCGCGGCGCGGGCGCCACCCGGTCGACGGCGATCCGGCGGGCCGCTTCGGTCGGGCGCACGATCGCGTGGGGTGTGCCCTCGGGCGCCCCCCTGGGTGCTTCGCGTCGCGCGGCCGGTCCCACGCCGCCCGACGATAGCGGTTGTCGCGTTCGTTCAAGACCGTCCGGCGCAGGCTGCCTAGCGTCGGTGCCATGACCTACTCACGCACCGCCACCTGCCGGTTCACCGTCGCCTCCTGGGCGGAGGAGGTCGTCGTCGACGTCGACGGCGAGGGCCAGGGCACCCGGGGGACCGGCGACCTCTACTACCCGAACCGCGGCTTCACCCGGGCCGACGTCGGCTACGCCTACACCGGCGACCTGGAGGCCACCTCCACGCTGACCTACCTGATCGCCTACCGCCCCGAGGGCGGCCCGGTGGTCGGGCTGGAGCAGGTGACCGGCACCCTCGACGGCCACGACGGGTCGTTCGTGGTCCGGCACACCGGCGCCCAGGACGCCGGCTCGGTGACGGCCCACCTCGAGGTCGTGCCCGGTCTCGGCACCGGCGGCCTGGAGGGGCTGCGCGGCGAGGCCGAGCTCGAGATCGCCGGCCACAGCGACGACGGCTACGAGCTGGTGTTGCGCTACGACCTGGGCTGACCCGGATACGACGCGACGTCTCGGTTGCTCAAGGGCGGCCGGCACGACCCGAACGTCGCGTCGTATCCGGGGTGAAACCGGGAGGCGGGCGGGACGGCGGCGCGGCAGACTGGGCGTCATGGTCAGCCTGGAGCAGCTGCTCGCCTTCGGCGTCACGGCGTTCGTCCTCATCGTGATCCCGGGGCCGTCCGTGGTGTTCGTGGTCGGCCGGGCCCTCGCCTACGGCCGCGGCATCGCCCTGGCGTCGGTGCTCGGCAACTCGATCGGCTTCCTGGTGATCCTCGGCCTGGTCGCGGTCGGCCTCGGCGTCGTGGTGCAGGAGTCGGTCGTGGTCTACACCGCGGTCAAGCTCGCCGGCGCGGCGTACCTCGTCTACCTCGGGGTGCAGGCGGTGCGGCACCGGCGCGGGTTCGTGATGACCGACGTGGCCACCCCCGCCGCGCCCATGCGCCGCGCACGGGCGCTGCGCCAGGGCTTCGTGGTCGGGGTGTCCAACCCCAAGGCGGTGATGATCTTCGCCGCGGTGATGCCGCAGTTCGTCGACCGCGGGGCCGGGCACGTGCAGACGCAGATGCTGCTGCTGGGCGTGCTCGCGTTCGTGCTCGCGCTGCTCTCCGACAGCGTCTGGGCGGTGCTGGCCGCCCAGGTGCGCGGCTGGTTCGGCGCCTCGCGCCGCCGGGGCGAGGCGATGGGGGCCGTCGGCGGCCTGTCGATGGTGGGTCTCGGGGTCGGCGTCGCCGTCACCGGCCACCCTCAGTAGCCCCCCGGCTCGATACGACGCGACGTTCTGGTCGATCTGCCGGCCCGGAGACGACACGTTCGTCGCGTCGTATCGGGAAGGATCAGCAGCCGGGGCGGGGGACGCCCGGCACGGGCACGGGCAGCCGGCCCGGCGCGGGGGCGCGGCCGAGCAGCACGTCGACGAGCGCGCGCATCGCACCCGGGGTGCTGCCGTAGGTCGCCAGCCGGACCCGCGCCCGGGCGGCGCCGAGGAGGTAGGGCCGGTCGAGCGCGACCAGCACCTCGCCCTTGACGGGGCCGCCGCCGCTGCCGACGAGGCGCACCGTCGTGCCCCGCCGGGCGACCTTCAGCCCAGCGGCGGACGCCGCCGCCCGGAAGCGTTGTACGTCGGAGGCGGCGCCCCGGACCTGCACCGTGCGGCCCACGAGCCTGCCCCGGCAGGGGCCGGCCACCGACGTGACCGCGGCCGCCGACCACCGCGCGGCGACGGCCCGCCCCGACCCCGGCGGCCGCGGCGTCGTGCCGGCGGCCCGCTGGTGCAGCAGCAGGGCCACCTGTCGCGTGGCCGCCTGCACCAGCCGGTCGGAGGAGAGCCGACCGTCCTCGACGGCACGGACGATCCCGTCGCGCGCGGCCCGCGGCGACGGCGGCATCAGCACCACGTCGGCACCCGCGGCCAGCGCGCGCACCGCCGCCTGGCCGCTGGAGAAGCGGGCCGCGACGCCTGCCATGTCGAGGGCGTCGGTGACCACCAGGCCGTCGAACCCGAGCCGGTCACGCAGCTCGCCGGTGATGACGTCGCGGGACAGCGACGCGGGCATGCCGGGGTCGACGGCGCGCACGTCGATGTGGCCCACCATCACGCTGGGCAGCCCGGCGTCGACGCCCGCACGGAAGGGGAGGTAGTCGGACCGCTCGAGCTCGCCGACCGACTTGCGCTGCACCGGCAGGGTGCGGTGGCTGTCGGCGGTGAGCGAGCCGTGGCCGGGGAAGTGCTTGAGCGTGGGGACGACCCCGGCGGCCTGGTAGCCCCGGGCCGCGGCGACGGCGTGCTCGGCCACCGTGCGGGGGCGCGAGCCGGCGGAGCGGGAGCCGATCACGGGGTCGGCCGGGCCGACCGTGACGTCGGCGACCGGTGCGTAGTCGGTGGTGAACCCGAGCCCGGCGAGCTCGGCCCCCGAGGCGGTGGACGCCTGGCGGGTCAGCCGCGGCCGGTCGGCGGCGCCGGCGGTCATGAAGGCGGGGAACCGGGTGCCCGAGGTGAACCGCTCGACCAGGCCGCCCTCCTGGTCGATGCCGACGGTGACCGGGAAGCGCCGGCCGGCGGCGCGGGCCGAGCGCTGGAGGGCCCGGTTGCTGCTGCGGACCTGGTCGGCGCTGCGGACGTTGTCGGTGAAGGCGACGACCCCGCCGAGGTGGAGCCCGTTGACCAGCGAGGACGGCGCCGACGTGCCGGCGTACCGCGCGACGATCACCTGGCCGGCCCGCTCGCGCAGGGACAGCCGGCCGACGAGCGCGCGGGCCCGCTCGATCTCGTCCGCGGTGGGTCCCCAGCCGGTGCCGATCGGCAGCGGCGCGGACTCCGAGGTGCCCCCGTCGGCGGGCGCCGCGGCCCAGGCCCGCGGGGCGGACTCGTCGGCCAGCACCTCGGCGGCGAGCACCGCCCGCTGAGGCTCCTGCACGGTGCATCCGGACAGCACGACGGCAGCGGCCGCAGCCGCCGCCGAGACCCGTGTTCCGCGTCGCACCCCGTGCACGGTGCCACCCGGGAGGACGCCGGACAAATCGATGGGACCGATTCCTGCGGACGTCTAGCGTGCGTGTCATGACGATCACGCTCCGCCGCGGCGGCCGCGGCCTGGCGACCGACCTGGTGGGACCGCTCGACGACTGGACGGGACAGGCGCCGTTCTCCGCCAACCTGCACTCCGGTGACCTCGGCTGGCACCTGCGGCTCGCCGACCCGGCCGTCGACGACGCCTTCCTGCTCTGGGAGGACGACGGTCGCCCCGTCGCCGTGGGCCTCGCCGAGGACGTCGTGCTCCGCACGGCGGTCGCCCCGGCGCACGACCGCTCCCCCGACCTCGCCGCGGCCCTGGCGGAGGTGATGACGGGCTTCGAGTACGTCGACGCGCTCGGCGGCAGCGCCGTGCGCCGGCTGCTGCTCGAACGGGGCTGGCGCGTCGACCCCGACCCGTGGGTGCTGCTGCACCGGGACCTCACCGACGAGGACGCCGAGCGCGACGACCCCGACACCCGGCCGCTCGCGGGCGACGCCGACGTGGAGGCGCGCACGGCGGTGCAGCGGTCGGCGTTCGCGCCGGGCTCGACGTTCCAGCCCGACCTCTGGCGGCGGATGACGACCGGGCCGACCTACGACCCCCGCTTCGAGCTGGTCGCGTGGACCCCGGACGGGCAGGCGGCCGCGGCGGCCACCGGCTGGTTCGCCGGCCCCGGCCGGTGCGCGATCCTGGAGCCGGTCGGCACGCACGCCGACCACCAACGCCGGGGCTACGGCCGCCGGGTCAGCCTCGGCGTCATGGCCGCGCTGGCCCGGGCGGGCGCCAGCGGGGTGAAGGTGTTCACCCCCGCATCCAACGCCGCCGCGCTCGCGACGTACGAGTCGTGCGGGATGCGGCACGTGGACTGGGCGACCGCCCTGGTGCGACCCTCCTGACGGACGCTCAGGCCCGGCGCGAGGCCTGGTAGACGATCGCGGCGGCCACGTCGGCGAGCCGCACGTTGGTGTCCTGCGACATCCGGGAGATCAACCGGAAGGCGGCGTCGGCGTCGCAGCGGTGCTCGGCCATCACGATGCCCTTGGCCTGGTCGATCACCGGGCGGGTGGACAGCGCGCGGCGCAGGTGCCGCACCTCCTCGGCCATCACGTCGTAGTCCTCGAGGGTGGTGAGCAGCTCGTGCAGCTCGCCGGCCACCGGTGTCGCTCGGTCGTCCGCCTCCAGGGCGGTCGTGTAGCCGTGCAGGACCTCCGCGAGACGGGTGCCGATCGAGGACTCGTCGCGCACCTTGACCTGGACCCCGAGCGTGCGGGTGCCGTCGTGGACCGGCGTGGTCACCAGCACCCAGCTGCGGTGCAGGAACCGGCCGGGCCGGCGGCTGTCCGGGATGTCGTAGCGCAGCGACCGGACCTCGTCCCCGCGGGTGCGTCGCAGACCGGACTCGAGCGCGCCCAGCAGCTGGTCGCCGGTGCCGGGCTCGTCACTGTCGGGGTTGGGCGGGAAGGCGTCGAAGACGCCGACGCCGACGAGCTCCTCCTCGGCACGCGCGGTCACCAGGCGATAGCTCGGCGTGGCCGCGCGGATCAGCATCGACTCGTCGATGAGGACGACGGGTGCGGTCTGGCTGAGGAAGAGGGGGTCGGCGTGCCGACCCGCGAGGGGACTGTGGGTCAATGTGGTGCTCCTGGCGCAGTGCCCCCGCGAGAACGGTACCCCGCGCGCCGGGCGGGCCCGACCACCCGATGCCGGTCAGGCACGGACCACGGCCGCGCAGCGGGGCGGCACGGTGACCGACCCGGCGACGACCGGGATGTCCTCCCAGGCCAGCACCACCGACGCCGGCCGCGTGCACCAGCGGCTCGTCGCCGAGGTTCACCAGCACCCGGTGGTCGCCCCGCCGGGAGACCAGCTGCCGCGAGGCGTGGTCCCAGGTGACGTCGGTGCGGGTCAGGTCGCCGTCGCGCAGCGCCGGCACCGAGCGGCGCAGCGCGATCAGGTCGCGGTACCAGCGCAGCAGCCGGGCGTGCGGCTCGCGGGCGGGCTCGTCCCAGTCGAGACGGGACCGCTCCATCGTCGCGGGGTCCTGCGGGTCCGGGACGTCCTCCTCGGCCCAGCCGTGGGAGCCGAACTCGGCCCGCCGGCCGCGCCGGGTCCCCTCGGCGATCGCGGGGTCGGTGTGGTCGGTGAAGAACTGCCAGGGCGTGCCCGCACCCCACTCCTCCCCCATGAACAGCATCGGCGTCCAGGGCGCGGTGAGCAGCAGGGCGGCACCGCAGGCGAGCAGGTCGGGGCCGACCAGCTGCGACAGCCGGTCGCCGGTCGCCCGGTTGCCGACCTGGTCGTGGGTCTGCAGCGACGCGACGAAGCGCCAGCCGGGCACGGTGGCGGCGTCGACCGGCCGGCCGTGGCTGCGGCCGCGGAACGACGACCAGGTGCCGGCGTGGAAGAACGGGCTGCGCAGCACCGTCCCGAGCGCGGCCGGGTCGGCGAAGTCGGCGTAGTAGCCCTGCGTCTCCCCGGTCAGCGCGACGTGCAGCGCGTGGTGCACGTCGTCGACCCACTGCCCGTGCAGCCCGAGCCCGCCGACCGCGTCGCCCTCGCCCCGCGGCGTGACGGTGCCGGGGTCGTTGCGGTCGGACTCGGCGATGAGCCAGCGCGGGCGGCCGGTGCGGGCCGCGACGGCGTCGGCCTCGCGGGACATCTCCTCGAGCACGTGCGTCGCGCGGCCGTCGCGCAGCTCGTGCACGGCGTCGAGGCGCAGGCCGTCGAGGTGGAAGTCCTCGAGCCACTGGCGGACGTTGTCGACCACCCAGCGGCGCACCTCGTCGGAGCCGGGGGCGTCGAGGTTGATCGCGTCGCCCCAGGGGGTGACGTGGGTGTCGGTGAGGTACGGGCCGAACGAGCCGAGCATGTTGCCGTCGGGGCCGAGGTGGTTGTAGACGACGTCGAGGCAGACCGCGAGACCTCGCGCGTGCGCGGTGTCGACGAACCGCTGCAACGCCTCGGGCCCGCCGTAGGGCTCGTGCACGGCGTACGGCGCGACGCCGTCGTAGCCCCAGCCGTGCCGACCGGGGAACGGCGAGACCGGCATCAGCTCGACGACGGTGACGCCGAGCTCGACCAGGTGGTCCAGCCGCGCCGCCGCCGCGTCGAGGGTGCCCTCGGCGGTGAAGGTGCCGACGTGCAGCTCGTAGACCACCGCGCCCTCGAGCGGGAGGCCGGTCCAGGCGTCGTCGGTCCAGGCGAAGGCCGCCGGGTCGTAGAACGCCGACCGGCCGTGCGGGCCGTCGGGCAGCCGCAGGCCGCGCGGGTCGGGCAGCGGGTCGCCGCCGTCGAGGGAGAAGGCGTAGTCGGCCCCGTCG
The DNA here is from genome assembly GCA_963698315.1 of uncultured Actinomycetota bacterium. Taxonomy (GTDB): domain Bacteria; phylum Actinomycetota; class Actinomycetes; order Propionibacteriales; family Nocardioidaceae; genus Nocardioides_B. Next base: position 546,819 of record CAVOQH010000005.1, on the reverse strand, counting down.
GGCGCGTCGGCCTCGGCCGTGAAGTGCTCCCCGTCACGAGCCATCGGCAGCCGCTCGTCACCCAGCAGCAGGTCCACCCGGGAGGCCCGAGGGGCCCACACCCGGACCGGACGCGGCATCAGATGTGCACCCGGCGCAGCAGCGCGACCGGCAGGTCGCCGAACACCTCGGCGCAGCGCACCTCGCCGCCCTCGTGCAGGGTCTCGGTCAGCTCGTCGCGCCACAGGCCCTCGGGCAGCGTGGCGGTGGCGGAGCCCCAGCCGCCGCCGGCCTCCAGCCGCCGCGCGGCCCGGGTGACCAGCACGGCGACCTCCTCGCCGCGGGTGAAGCCCACGACGTGGCGGGTGGTGGCCGGCACCGGGTGATAGCTGCCGGCGTCGCCGAAGCAGTGCCGCAGCTCCTTGCGCAGCGCGAGGGTGCGGCTGGTGACCAGCAGCTTCTCGTCGTCGAGGTCGCGAGGGCCGTGCTCGACGAGGTCGTCGAGCCGGGTGCGCAGGGCGTCGTAGTCGACCGGCCGGCGGTTGTCGGGGTCGACCAGGGAGAGGTTGACGACCTCGCAGCCCTGGTAGGTGTCGGGCACGCCCGGCACGGTGAGCTGGAGCAGCTTCTGGCCGAGCACGGTGGCCCGGACCGCCGCCCGGTTGTGGTCGAGCGCGGTCTCGACCAGGGCACGGAGGTGGCCGGGCTCGAGGGCGGCCTCCGCCAGGGCGGCCACCTTCTTCTCGTAGTCCGGGTCGCCGTCGACCCAGGCGGTGTGCTGCTTGGCCTCGCGGGTGGCCTTGGTGAGGTACGCCGTGAGCCGCTCGGCGCCGATGTCGCCGGCGCCGGCCACCGTCTGCCAGAGCAGGTGCGCCGTGGGCCGGTCGACGCCGTAGAGGTCGGCCGCCTCGCCGAACGCCTCGGCGCACAGGGCCCACGACTCGGCGTCGCCGGCGAGCGCGAGGATCCGGGCCCGCACGTCCTCGCTGCGCTTGGTGTCGTGGGTGGACAGCGTGGTCATGCCGAGCGGCCAGCGCGCCTGCTGGGCCTCCGCCCACGCGTGCAGCGCCTCGGGGCCGGCCGACCCGAGCAGGGCCGGGTCGCCGCCCACCTCGTTGAGGGCGGTCAGGCAGTGCCAGCGGTAGAACGTGGTGTCCTCGATGCCCTTGGCCATCACCGGGCCCCAGGTCTGCTGGAGCCGCACGGCGAAGTCGGACTCGTCCTCGTCGGACGCGGACGGGTGCACGGCCGCGTCGGCCAGCCGGCCGATCTCGGCGGCCAGGTCCGGGCGGGCGGCGACGGCCCGGTCACGTGCCTCGTGGATGCGGGCGGTCGCCTCGGCGTCGGCGGGCCGGCCGGGGCGCACGTAGGCGCGGTAGACGTCGCAGGCGACGAGCAGCTCGGTCACGGCCTCCTCGAGCCGGCCGGGGTCGGCGTCGGGCGCGAACGCCGTGGCGCGCCGGGTCAGCCGGGACCGCTCCGGGCCGAGCAGGGTGTCGACCACCTCGCGCTTGGCCTGCGCCACGACGGCCTCGAAGTCGTCGCCGCCACCGGCCGTCTGCCAGGTCTCCTCGACCAGCGGCGCGGTCGTCGGGTCGACGAGCGCGGCGGTGACCGCCTTGAGCGCGTCGTAGCCGGTGGTGCCGTCGCACATCCAGGAGGTGGGCAGCTGCTCGTCGCCCTCGAGGATCTTCTCGACCCAGATGGCGGTGCCGACGCGGGTGGCCCGGCGCAGCGCGCGCAGGTAGCCCTCGGGGTCGGCGAGGCCGTCGGGGTGGTCGATGCGGAAGCCCTCGACGACCCCGCGGTGGTTGAGGTCGAGGAGCACCCGGTGGGTCGCCTCGAAGACGTCGGCGTCCTCCACGCGGACGGCGATCAGGGAGTCGACGTCGAAGAAGCGGCGGTAGTTGAGGACACGGTCCTTCTCCCGCCAGCCGGCCAGCAGGTAGTGCTGCCGGTCGAGCACCTCGCGGACGTCGTCGCCCTCGGTGCCCTCGGCGACCGGGAACAGGTGGTCGCCGTGGCGGACGACCTGGCGGCCGTCGTGCTCGCCGAGCACGACCTGGCCCGCCGCGACCGTCTCGTCGAGCGTGCCCCACATCAGCGGCAGCCCGATCCGGCCGTCGAGGGCGGCCCAGTCGACGTCGAACCAGTGCGCGGTCGGCGACCCCGGGCCCTCGGCGAGCAGCTGCCAGAGCGGGGCGTTGCCGGTGAGCGGCGCGACCAGCGCCATGTGGTTGGGGACCACGTCGACGACCAGCCCCAGCCCGTGCTGGCGGGCCCGGTCGGCGAGCCGTTCGAGGCCGTCCTGGCCGCCGAGCTCGTCGCTGACCCGGGTGTGGTCGACCACGTCGTAGCCGTGCATCGAGCCGGGCACGGCCTGCAGCACCGGCGAGAGGTAGAGGTGGGTGGCGCCGAGGTCGGAGACGTAGGGCACCACCTGCTCGGCGTCGGCGAAGGTGAAGCCGGCATGGAGCTGGAGGCGGTACGTCGCGGTCACCTGGACTCCTTACCCCCGGGCGGTCCGGGCGGACACGTGCCGTCGATCACGGCTGGGACCCGATCCTGCTGGTCAGCGCGCGTCCTGGGAACACCCCCGGGCGGCTTCAGGCGTCGGCGAGCCCCGCCCGCTCGGCGCCGATGGTGGTGTCGTCGCCGTGCCCGGTGTGCACCACCGTCTCGTCGGGCAGCCCGAGCAGCCGCTCCCGGATGGTGGCCACCAGCAGGTCCTTGTCGGAGTAGGACCGTCCGGTGGCGCCCGGCCCGCCGTTGAAGAGCGTGTCGCCGGTGAAGACGCAGCCGAGCTCGGCGGCGTGGAAGCAGACCGCGCCGGGCGCGTGGCCCGGCGTGTGGATCACCCGCAGCGTGGTGCCCGCCACCTCGATGGCGTCGCCGTCGGCGAGGTCGACGTCCCACAGCTCGTCGGTGTGGGTGAGCTCCCACAGCGGCCGGTCGTCGGGGTGCAGCAGGATCGGCGCCGTCACCCGCTCGCGCAGCGCCGGCGCGAACCGGGCGTGGTCGTCGTGGGCGTGGGTCAGCAGGATCGCCTTGACCTTGCGGTCCCCCACCACCGCCATGATCCCGTCGACGTCGTGCGGGGCGTCGATGACGACGCACTCCTCGTCGTCGCCGACCACCCAGACGTTGTTGTCGACGTCGTGGGTCTCGCCGTCGAGGGAGAAGGTGCCGGAGGTGACGCCGTGGTCGATGCGCGGCGGTCATCAGAGCACCACCACCGAGCGGAGGACGTCGCCGCCGTGCATCTTCTCGAAGGCGGCCTCGACCCCGTCGATGCCGATCTCCTCGGTGACGAAGGCGTCCAGGTCGAGCCGGCCCTGCTGGTAGAGGTCGACGAGCATCGGGAAGTCGCGCGAGGGCAGGCAGTCGCCGTACCAGCTCGACTTCAGCGACCCGCCGCGGCCGAAGACGTCGATCAGCGGGATGTCGGGGATCTTCATGTCGGGCGTCGGTACGCCGACGAGCACGACCGTGCCGGCGAGGTCGCGGGCGTAGAACGCCTGCTTCCACGTCTCGGGCCGGCCGACCGCGTCGATCACGACGTCCGCGCCGTGGCCGCCGGTGAGCTCCTGGATCGCCTCGACGGCGTCGCGCTCCGTGCTGTTCACCGTGTGGGTGGCGCCCATCCGCTTCGCGGTCTCGAGCTTCCGGTCGTCGATGTCGACGGCGATGATCGTGGCGGCCCCGGCGAGCAGGGACCCGGCGACCGAGGCGACGCCGACACCGCCGCAGCCGATCACCGCGACCGACTGGCCGCGGGTGACGTGGCCGGTGTTGATCGCGGCGCCGAGGCCGGCCATCACGCCGCAGCCGAGCAGGCCGACCGCGGCCGGGCGGGCCGACGGGTCGACCTTGGTGCACTGGCCCGCCGCCACCAGGGTCTTGTCGGCGAACGCGCCGATGCCCAGGGCCGGGGACAGCTCGGTGCCGTCCTCCAGGGTCATCTTCTGGGTGGCGTTGAAGGTGCTGAAGCAGTACCACGGCTCGCCGCGCAGGCAGGCCCGGCAGCTGCCGCAGACGGCCCGCCAGTTGAGCACCACGAAGTCACCCGGCGCGACGTCGGTGACGCCCTCGCCGACGGACTCGACGACCCCGGCGGCCTCGTGGCCGAGCAGGAACGGGAAGTCGTCGTTGATGCCGCCCTCGCGGTAGTGCAGGTCGGTGTGGCAGACGCCGCAGGCCTGGACGGCCACGACCGCCTCCCCCGGTCCCGGGTCGGGCACCAGGACCGTCTCCAGGGACACCGGCTGCCCCTTGCCCCGGGCGACGACTCCACGAACCTTCTGCATGAATCCTCCTGCGCTGTCGGATCGGTCCTCGCCACCCTAGCCAGGCCGCCCCGAGCCCCGCGGCGACACGAAATGCAACCTGCGGCGGCACGAACCGCGTCCTGGGGGTGGAGAGACGGAAGGATGGTGAACAGCAGATGCAGCTCGCAGTCGGGTCAGGGGTCAGGACGGCCATGAGGACGCAGGACAAGGACGCGGAGTTCGAGGCCTACATGGCCGCCCGTCAGCCGAGCCTGCTCCGCACGGCGTACCTGCTCAGCGGCGACCGGCACACGGCCGAGGACCTCGTGCAGACGGCGCTGGCCAAGCTGTACCTGTCGTGGGACAAGGTGCAGCAGCGCGAGCTGCTCGACGGCTACGTCCGGCGGATCATCGTCAACGAGCACAACTCGCTGTGGCGCCGCGCGTGGAAGAAGCGCGAGGTCAGCACCGACGCGCTGCCCGACCACCAGACCGTCACGCACGACCCCGACGACGGCCGGAGCGCCGCGCTGTGGGACTTCGTGCAGACGCTGCCGCGCAAGCAGCGCGCCGTGATCGTGCTGCGCTACTACGAGGACCTCAGCGAGGCCGAGACGGCCGACATCCTCGGGATCTCCGTCGGGACGGTGAAGTCCCAGGCCAGCCGGGCCCTGGCCGCGATGCGGTCCCGGGTCCACGACAACCCCGTGCTCGCCCAGGACCGGGCACCTCACAACCGGTCGGACGCCGACCGGGAGGAGGAACGATGAGCAACCACCAGACCGACCAGCTCACGCAGGCACTGCGCGAGCGCTCCGACGACATGGCCGGCACCCACCTCGGCCTCGACGACGTGAAGGGCCGCGCCCGCGGCATCCAGCGCCGGCGCCGCGCGGCCGGAGGCATCGCGGTCGCCGCGGTGGTGCTGGCGATCGGCGTGCCGGTGGGGCTGTCCGCCCCCGGGCTCGACCGCGGCCAGCAGCCGCCGGTCGCCAGCCAGGAACCGTCGCCGACGGTCACGGACGCCTCCGACCCGGTCGTCCCGCAGGGCCCGGTCGAGATCGACGCGGCGGCGGCGCCCGCGCGGTGAGGACCCCGCGATCCTGTACGCCGACGGCACGACCCTGCACCGGCCCGGGCGAGCCCGACGTCGAGCTGCCGCAGCAGTACTCCTACCTGCTGCCGTACGCCGACGGCGTGATGGGCTTCTACGGCCCCGACGGCACCACGACGATCGTCGACGGGTCCGGCAACGCGGTCGGTGACCCGTGGCCCGGGATCTCGGGTGCGGTCTCGTCGGACGGCCAGTCCCTGGCGACCGTGCTGTACGCCGCGGGCAGCAACGTCGACACGCAGCTCTGGCCGCGCGCCGGTGCGAACCCGGACGAGGGCTACAGCAGCAACGTCGTCGCGTTCGACGGCGACCTCCAGTACGCCGGCTTCGTCGGCCCGGAGACGGTGGCCTACAACCTGACCGTGAGCAACAACCAGGGCGCGACGCAGAAACCGTACGTCGCGTCGTGGAGCTCCAACGACGAGCCTCGCCAGCTGACGTCGCTCATGGACGTCCGCGGCACCAACGACGTGACCGGCGTGGTGTCCGGGTTGACCAAGGTCGATTACTTCAAGAACGAGTACTGCTTCGCCGTCGTGAAGGCCGCGTCCGACACGGTGGTGTGGGACACCTGCGACTACCGCCTCGGCCGGTTCAGCCCCGACGGGAAGTACGTCCTCGGCGTCGACCCGCAGTCCGACGGCATCGGCACCTCGGGCGTGACCATCCTCGACGCGGAGAACGGCGACGTGGTCGCGGAGTTCGAGACCGCGAGCCGGGCCTTCATGCAGGACGCGATCTGGGAGTCCCGCTCGACGGTGCTCGCTCCGGTGATGCAGGACGGCACGTGGTTCCTGGTGCGGATGCGTCCGGACGGCACCGTCGAGAAGGCGCTCGAGCGGCTCGCGGGACGGCTACGACGACTCGTCGCCGTGGAGGTTCCAGCTCACGCCGTGACGAGCGTGACGGGCATGGAGGAGTCCGCGGGCAGGTCGAGCATCGACGGCTGACGCCCGCGGGCTCACCAGCTCGGACCCCAGCGCCGCCACCATCGCACCGTTGTCGGTGCACAGCCCGGGGCGCGGCACCCGCACCCGGATCCCCCGAGCGGCCGCACGCTCCTCGGCCAGCACCCGCAGCCGGGAGTTGGCGGCCACGCCGCCGCCGATGAGGATGTCCTGGATCCCGTCGGCGGCGGCCGCGTCCACGGCCTTGCGGGTGAGCACGTCGCAGACGGCCTCCTGGAAGGACGCCGCCACGTCGGCGACCGGGACCGGCTCGCCGGCCGCCTCGCGCGCCTCGACCCAGCGCGCGACGGCGGTCTTGAGACCGGAGAAGGAGAAGTCGAAGCGGTGCCGCTCGAGGTCGCGGCGCGAGGTCAGGCCGCGCGGGAAGTCGATCGCGACCGACGACCCCGACCGGGCCTCCTTGTCGATGTGCGGGCCGCCCGGGAACGGCAGCCCGAGCAGCCGGGCGACCTTGTCGAAGGCCTCCCCCGCCGCGTCGTCGATGGTGGCGCCCAGCGGGGTGATCTCGCCGGTCACGTCGGTGACCCGCAGCAGCGAGGAGTGCCCGCCGCTGACCAGCATCGCCACGCACGGCTCGGGCAGCGGGCCGTGCTCGAGCTGGTCGACCGCGACGTGCGCGGCGAGGTGGTTCACGCCGTACAACGGCTTGCCGAGGCCGACCGCGAGCGCCTTGGCGGCGGCCACCCCGACCAGCAGCGCGCCGGCGAGGCCGGGCCCGCTGGTCACGGCGATCGCGTCGACGTCGTACATCTTGATGCCGGCGGTCTCGCAGGCCCGCTCGATGGTCGGCACCATCGCCTCGAGGTGGGCGCGGGAGGCCACCTCGGGCACCACGCCACCGAACCGGGCGTGCTCTTCGACGGAGGACGCCACCGCGTCGGCCAGCAGGGTGTGGCCGCGCACGACGCCGACACCGGTCTCGTCGCAGGACGTCTCGATGCCGAGGATCAGCGGTCCGTCGCTCATGGGGCCATTCTGCCCACCCGTCCTCGGGCGTCGTCGCGCGCCCGGCGACGGGAGGCCTTCAGTCCACGACTGCGGTGGCGCCCTGCGGGCCGTCCGTGAGCAGACCGTCGGGGAGGCTGCCCGAGGAGACGACCTCGGCGGCGATGTCGCGCAGCTTGACGTTGGTGGTGCTCGAGGAGCGCAGCAGGAGGTCGAAGGCGGCGTCGACGGTGAGCCCGTAGCGCTCCATCAGCACGCCCTGGGCGACCCCGATCGTGTGCCGGCTCTGCAGCGCCGTCTCCAGGCCGCTGATCTCGCGGGCGGCTCCGAGCGCGGCCCCGGCGTGCCGGGCGAAGAGGAGCGCGAGCTCGCGGACAGCCGCGTCGTCGAAGGCCGCGGGTGCCCGGCCGTAGAGGCTGGCGGTGGTCACCCGCCCGTCCCGGGTCTCCAGCCGCAGGGCCATCACCGAGGCGACGTCGTGCTCGGCCGCGCGGGGGCCCCAGCGGCGCCACCGCGGGTCGCCGGCGACGTCGCCCGAGACCTGCAACCGCTCCTCGGCGGAGATGCCGAAGCACGGGCCCTCGCCGAGCGCGAGCTGCAGCGCGTCGCACTCCCGGGCGGCGTCGTCGGTCGCGGCGAGGACCCGGTGCGAGCGGCCTCGGGGCGCGAGGACGGAGACGCAGGCGTGGGTGGCGCCCGGCACCAGGGCGACGGCGTGGGCGGCGATGCCGCGCACGGTGGGTCCGAGGCGCTGCTGGGCGAGCAGCTGCTCGACCACGTCGGCGAGTCGATGAGCAAGGTCGTCTGCGGGAGGCACGGCTGCGCACCCTTCCTCTGGGAAGGATCGGGGTGCGCCGCGCTCTGGACGCGGCAGAACCATAACCTGCCGCACTGCCCGATGTGCGCAGCAGGGCGCCTCCGTCGGCCCGGACCGGGCGGCCTCAGCCGCCGAGCGGCCGCTGCATCACCACGGCGTCGGCGCCGTCGCGGTAGTAGCCCCGGCGCCGGTCGATCTCGGCGAACCCCTCGGCGGCGTAGAACGCCAGCGCCCCGGGGTTGTCCGCGCTCACCTCCAGCAGCATCCGGTCCGCGCCGCTGTCGGCGGCGTCGGCCAGGGCCGCCGCGAGCAGCGCCCGGGCGAGGCCGCGGCGGCGGTGGTCGGGGCGTACGGCGATCCGCTGCAGGTCGACCAGCTCGACGGGGTCGCCGACCCGGAGGGTGACGGCGTAGCCGACGAGCGGGTCGCCGGCCACCCACGCCCTCCGGCGCTCGCCGACCAGCTCCTCCTCCACCTGGGCGGTGGACCAGGCGTCGGGGCCGAACAGGTGCCGGTCGAGCGCGGCCACGTCCGCCACGTCGCCGGCCCGCGCCGGGCGGACGGTCACGAGACCCGCTTCGGCTTCCCGGGGGCGGCCGCGTCGGGGCGCCGCAGGTAGAGCGGCTCGGGGTCGAGCAGCTCGACGCGCTCGTCGGTGACGACGGCGGCGAGGACGCCCGCGTCGGGGTGCTCGGGGCCGACCGGGTGCGGGAAGGCGTCGGGGAACAGCAGCGCCCCGCGGCCGACCACCGGACCGTCGGTCGCCACGTCGGCCGGGCGGGAGACGTGCGGCCCGTCGAGGCGACGCCCGTCGGCGTCGTACGACGCCCAGTAGACCTCCTTGCGACGGGCGTCCGTCGCGACGAGGAACGGACCGTCGACCGTGCCGGTGTCGACCGCCTCGGCGGCGAGCACGTCGAGCGTGCAGACGCCGTAGACCGGGATCTCGAGGACCGCGCCGAGGGTGCGGGCGGTGACCAGGCCGACGCGCAGCCCGGTGAACGGGCCCGGCCCGACGCCGACGGCGATCGCGGTGACGTCCTGCCGCGGCACCCACGCCTCGTCGAGCACGGCCTGGATCTCGGGGGCGAGCAGCTCGCCGTGCCGCATCGCGTCGACGGTGGTGGACGAGGCGACCACCCGCTCCCCGTCGTGGAGGGCGACGGTCACGGCCGGGGTGGCGGTGTCGAAGGCGAGCAGCACGAGGCCGAGGTTACGCGAGCGGTGCGGTGAGCAGGGGGCGCAGGCCGGCCCCGACCCAGCGGGTGCCGACCGGCGTGAACAGCAGGGTGCGCGGGTCGTCGCCCGGCTCCGCGTCCGTCGCGTCGGCCGCACCGTGATCGGCGTCGCCGCGCGCCCGGTTGATGCGCACCTCCAGGCGGGTGTCGGCGAGCCCCTCGGCGACACCCTCGCCCCACTCCACGACGGTCACCGCCTCGTCGAGGGAGGTGTCGAGGTCCAGGTCGTCGAGCTCGGCGATGCCGCCGAGGCGGTAGGCGTCGACGTGCACCAGGGCCGGTCCGCCGGCGAGCGACGGATGCACGCGGGAGATCACGAACGTCGGCGACGTGACGTCGCCGCGCACCTCGAGGCCGGCGCCCACACCCTGCGTGAACGTGGTCTTGCCGGCCCCGAGGTCGCCGCTGAGGATCACCAGGTCGCCGGGCTGGAGCGCCTCGGCGAGCCGGGCGCCGAGCGCGCGGGCCTCGTCGGCCGACCGGGCGCCGACCTCGACGGGCAGCACCTTGACCAGCGAGACGAGGGGCCCGTCGCGGTCGGCCTCGACGTAGCCCAGCCGCTGCCAGAACCGCAGCGTGCGGGGCAGCTCCACCCGGGCCAGCACCCCGGTGGCGTCGTGGCCACGGGCGGCGGCCACCCGCTCGGCGTGCCGGACCAGGGCGCGGGCCACGCCGCGACCCTGCGCGTCGGGGTGCACCGAGACGCGGCGCAGCCCCAGGACGTCGTCGTGCGGGTCGAAGATCAGCGCGCCGACCGGGCCGAGCTCGGAGGACGCGAGGAGCCCGCCGTGCTCGGCGAGCGCCTTGGCCACCGAGTCGGCGGTCTCGTCGGGGGCGCTCGAGGGCGGGTCGAGCACCTCGCGGGCGCCGAAGCCGGCGCGGACGACGGCGACGACGTCCTCGGCCTGCTCGGGGCCGACCTGGGTCACCTCGATCATGCGGCGTCCCGGCCCTCGGCCCGGTCGAGCAGCTCCTGCAGCACGGCGTTGACCTTCTCGAACCGCTCCAGGATGACCATGTGCCCCGCCCCGGTCGCCTCGACCAGGCGCGCCCCGGGGATGCGCTTGGCCATCTTGCGGCTGTGGCCGACGGAGGTGAGCAGGTCCTTGGTGCCGCACAGGATCGTGGTGGGGATCCGCTCGAAGGCGTCGAGCACGGCGTACTTGTCGAGCGTCTCGAAGTTGGGGAAGAACTCCGCGAGCACCTTGAACGGCGTCCCGGCGAGCATCTCGTCGACGAACTCGACGTAGGACGCAGGCACCTCGTCGCCGAACGCGAACCGGTCGGTGACGAGGAAGCCGATGTTGGAGCCGGTGCGGCGGGCGCTGTCGACCAGCTCGGGAGCCCGGGCGAGGGCGGCCATCAGGCGGTTGCCCACGCCGCCGCCGACGGCGTCGGGGATGAACGAGCCGATCACCCGGTGCGGGTGCAGGCCCCCGGCCGTCGTGGAGATGAGCGCGGTGCCGACGACGCGGTCACCGAAGAGCTCGGGGTGCTGCTCGGCCAGCGCGATGATCGTCATGCCGCCCATGGAGTGGCCGACGAGCACGACCGGGCCGGTCGGCACCAGCTCGTCGAGCACCACCTTGAGGTCGTGGCCGAGCTGCTCGATGGTGGCGTCGCCGTGCCCGGCCGGGTCGGAGCGACCGTGCGAGCGCTGGTCGTAGAACACCATGCGGCGCTTGCCGCGGAAGCCGAGCCGCTGGAAGTGCCAGCAGTCGAGGTTGAGGGCGTAGCCGTGCACGAACACCAGCGTCGCCTCGTCCGGACGGTGCTTGAGGTGCTCCCCCTCGTACGGCGCGATCTCGTCGACCTCGGCGTGCAGGGTGATCCCGCCCTCGACCGCGATGCGCCGCGGCTCGGAGCGCAGGCCGCCGAGCTCGTCGGCGCCGCGGGCTCCCTTGCGGCGGGCCTTCACGACCCGGCGCTCGACCGCGACCCCGGTCGCCACCGCGGCCGCCGCCGCGCCGACTCCCGCCGCCGCCAGCCCGAGCAGGCGTCCCTTCCTCACCGGTCCTCACCTTCCGTCGTGTCTGTGTCGACATGCACCCGGGGCATCCTGCCCGGGAACTTCGCGCCCATGCGTGTGACGATCTCGTAGCCGATCGTGTCGCACGCCTCGGCCCAGTCCTGGGCGGTGGGTTCCCCGTCGGCGCCGGTCCCGAACAGCACCACCTCGTCGCCGGTCGCCACGTCGTCGTCGCCGAGGTCGACGACGATCTGGTCCATGCAGACCCGGCCGAGCACGGGACGACGCCGGCCGGCCACCAGCACCTCGGCCCGCGACGACGCGTGCCGCGGCACGCCGTCGCCGTACCCCATCGGCACCACGCCGACCGTCGTCTCGACCGGCGTGCGGTAGGTGTGGCCGTAGGAGACGCCGGCACCGGCGGGGATCCGCTTGACCAGGGCGAGGCGGCCCCGCACGGTCATGGCCGGCACCAGGCCGAGCTCGGCCGACGTGACCACGTCGGGTGCCGGCGAGATGCCGTAGGACGCGATGCCGCACCGCACCAGGTCGAACCGGGAGGAGGGGCGCAGCAGGGCTGCCGCGGAGTTGGCCAGGTGCCGGACCTCCGGCTCGATGCCGGTGCTCTCCAGCACGAAGCAGGCCTCCCGGAAGGCGTCCTCCTGCTCCTTGTTGGCCGGGTGGTCCGGTTCGTCGGAGCAGGCGAAGTGCGACCAGACGCCGGTGACCCGGACCGCGCCCGACTCCTCCGCCGCGGCGGCGGCCTGGACGAGCCCGGCCCACAGCTGCTCGGTCGAGCCGCCCCGGCTGAGGCCGGTGTCGATCTTGAGCTGGACCCGGGCGGGGACGCCGATCTCGCGGGCCGTCGTGGCGATCTCGTCGAGCTCGGCGACGGTGTAGACGGTGACGTCGACGCCCGCCTCCACGCAGCCGGCATAGCTCTCGCCCGGGACGGCGAGCCAGGTCAGGATCGGCCCGGTGTCGCCGGCCGCGCGGAGGGCGAGCGCCTCCTCCATGACCGCGACACCGAGCCAGTCGGCCCCGCCCTCGCGGGCGGCGCGGGCCACCTCGACCATCCCGTGGCCGTAGCCGTCGGCCTTCACGACCGTCATCATCCGCGCGTCGCCGACGGCCGCCTTGAGGGTCGCGACGTTGCGGCGGACCGCCGCGAGGTCGACGACGACCTCGGCGCGCCCGTGCGCGTGCGGCGGCAGGTCAGGGCTGGTCATGACAGGACCAGTCTCTCAGGCGGCCCGGTCAGGCCAGCAGGGAGCGACACACCGTGGGCAGCGCGGCGGCGACGTCGCGGGCCCGCACCGGTCCGTCCTCGCCGGCCACGACCGCGGCGGCCCCGTGCAGCCACGACCCGACCGACCCCGCGTCGAACGGGTCGAGCCCGGCGGCCATCAGCGCGCCGCACAGCCCGGCGAGCACGTCGCCGGCGCCGGCGGTGGCCAGCCAGGGCGGCCCGACCGTGGTGACCCGCACCCGGCCGTCGGGCGCCGCGACCAGGGTGTGCCGGCCCTTGAGCAGCACGACGGCGCCGTACCGCTCGGCCGCGCGCCGGGCGTGCGCCAGCTGGTCCGCCTCGACCTCCGCGCGCTCCACGTCGAGCATCCGGGCCAGCTCGCCGGCGTGCGGGGTGAGCAGCATCCCGGCGGGGTGACCGGTCGGGACGTGCGCCAGGGCGTCGGCGTCGAGGACCAGCGGTACGTCGTCGGCGGCGGCCTCGCGCACGGCCCCCTCCGCGTCGACGTCGCCGCCGGAGCCGACGACCCACGCCTGCACCTGCCCGGGGCCGACCACGACCTCGGGATGCGCCGAGCGGACCTCGTCGGCGGCGGCCCCCACGTAGCGGACCATGCCGGCGAGGCCGGACCCGGCTCCGGCGACGCAGAGCACGGCCGCGCCGGGGTACTGCGCCGAGCCGGCCCGCACGCCGACGACTCCGCGGGTGTACTTGTGGGCGTCGGGCGCCGGCACCGGGAGCAGCGCCGCCACGTCGTCGGCCTGCAGGGCGGTGACGGCGGCGTCGGGGAGGGTCAGGCCGAGGTCGACCAGGTGGACCGCGCCGCACGCGCGGGCGGCCGGCTCGACGAGGTGGGCGACCTTGTGGGTGCCGAACGTGACGGTCACCAGCGCGCGCACGTGCGGGCCGTCGAGCCGCCCGGTGTCGACGTCCACGCCGCTCGGCACGTCGACCGCGACGACGGGGACGTCGCGCAACGCCTCGACGGTCGCGGCCGCGTCGGGCCGCAGGCCGCCCCGGCCGCCGATGCCGACGATCCCGTCGACCACCACGTCGGGCCGCGCCGCGACGGCGGCGGCGTCGTCGGCGACCACCCGGCCGCCGGCCGCCCGCAGCGCCTCGAGCCCGGCGGCGTGGGTGTGCTCGGGGCTGAGCAGCCGCGCGGACACGGCGGCGCCCCGCCGGGCGAGGAACGCCCCGGCCCACAGGGCGTCTCCCCCGTTGTCGCCGGAGCCGACCAGCAGCAGCACCCGGGCGCCGTACACGCGGCCGAGGAGCTCGCCCACGGCGTGCGCCAGACCGGCCGCCGCGCGCTGCATCAGCGCGCCCTCGGGCAGCCGGGCCATCAGGTCGGCCTCGGCCGCTCGCACCTGCTCCACCGTGTGCGCGCTCCGCATGCCGCGACCCTAGCCCCTGGGGTCGTGCGGCCCAGGCCTCCGCATAGGGAGGCGTGGCACGCACGACCCGGGCGTCAGTCCTCGAGGATGACCACGGCCGAGGCGATCCCGGCGTCGTGGGAGAGCGACACGTGCACCGAGCGGACGCCGAGGTCGTTGGCCCGGGCCAGCACCGACCCGCGGATCTCCAGCTGCGGGTTGCCGGAGGCCTCGCTGACCACCTCCGCGTCGTGCCAGGCCATCCCGGTCGGCGCGCCGAGTGCCTTGGCCAGCGCCTCCTTGGCCGCGAACCGGGCGGCCAGCGACGCGATCGGCCGCAGCCGCTCCGCCTCGGTGAAGAGCCGCTCCCGCAGCGCGGGGGTGCGCACCAGGGACTCCTCGAAGCGGCCGATGTCGACCACGTCGATGCCCACGCCGACGATCACGGGAGCCGCCGCTACTCGACGGTGACGGACTTGGCCAGGTTGCGCGGCTGGTCGACGTCGTGGCCCTTGACCGTCGCCAGCTCGCACGCGAACAGCTGCAGCGGGACGGTCGCGACCATCGGCTGGAGCAGCGTCGGCACCTTGGGCAGCCGGATCATCACGTCGGCGTACGGCGTCACCTCGTCGTCGTCCTCCTCGGCGAGGACGATGGTGCGCGCACCGCGGGCGCGGACCTCCTGGATGTCGCTGACCATCTTGTCGTGCAGGAAGTCACGGCCCCGGGGAGGTACGACGCAGAAGACCGGGATCTGGTCCTCGACGAGCGCGATCGGCCCGTGCTTGAGCTCGCCGGCCGCGAAGCCCTCCGCGTGGATGTAGGCGAGCTCCTTGAGCTTCAGGGCGCCCTCGAGCGCGACCGGGTAGCCCGCGTGCCGGCCGAGGAACAGCACCGACCGCGCCGACGACAGCTCCTTGGCCAGCTCGTGCACCGGGCCCGCCGCGTCGAGCATCCGCTGCACGTGGTCGGGCATCTTGTCGAGCTCGTCGACGATGACCGCGATCTCGTCGCCGAACTTGGTGCCCCGCACCTGCGCGAGGTAGAGCGCCAGCAGGTAGCAGGCCACCAGCTGGGTCATGAAGCCCTTGGTGGACGCCACCCCGATCTCCGGGCCGGCGTGGGTGTAGATCACCGCGTCGGACTCGCGCGGGATCGTCGAGCCGTTGGTGTTGCAGATCGCGAGCACCTTGGACCGCTGCTCGCGCGCGTGCCGGATCGCCATCAGGGTGTCGGCCGTCTCGCCGGACTGGCTGATCGCCACGACGAGGGTCTCCCGGGTGAGGATCGGGTCGCGGTAGCGGAACTCGTGGGCGAGCTCGACCTCGCACGGGATCCGGGTCCAGTGCTCGATGGCGTACTTCGCGACGAGGCCGGCGTAGAACGCGGTGCCGCAGGCGACGATGATGATCTTGTCGATCTCGCGGAGCTCGTCCTCGCTGATCCGGATCTCGTCGAGCTGCAGCTGGCCGTCGGCGTCGTGGCGGCCGAGCAGCGAGTCGGCGATCGCCCGCGGCTGCTCGTGGATCTCCTTGCGCATGAACCAGTCGTAGCCGTCCTTCTCCGCGGCGGAGAGGTCCCAGTCGACGTGGTAGGGCTTGGCCTCGGCGGGGCTGCCGTCGAAGTCGGTCACCTCGACGCCCTCGCGGGTGATCGTGACGACCTGGTCCTGGCCGAGCTCGAGGGCGTCGCGGGTGTGCTCGATGAAGGCGGCGACGTCGGAGGCGAGGAAGTTCTCGCCCTGGCCGACACCGACCACGAGCGGGGAGTTGCGGCGGGCGGCGACCACGCGGGAGGGGTCCTGCCCGTCGACGGCGACCAGCGTGAACGCGCCCTCGAGCCGGCGGCAGACCGCCTGCATGGCGGTGGTCAGGTCGGCCCCGCCGGCGACGGCGGCCTCGAGCAGGTGGGCCGCGACCTCGGTGTCGGTCTCGGAGCGCAGCTCGTGGCCGGCCGCCTCGAGCTCGGCGCGCAGCGACGCGAAGTTCTCGATGATGCCGTTGTGCACCAGCGCCACCCGGCCGTCCTGCCCGAGGTGCGGGTGCGCGTTGGCGTCGTTGGGCGCACCGTGGGTGGCCCAGCGGGTGTGCCCGATGCCGGTGGTGGACTCGGGCAGCGGCGAGTCGGCGAGCGCCTTGTCGAGGTTCGCGATCTTGCCGGCGCGCTTCTCGAAGGCGATCCGCCCGTCCACGACGAGTGCCACGCCGGCCGAGTCGTAGCCGCGGTACTCGAGCCGGCGCAGGCCCTCCACGACGACGTTCTGGGCCTGCTGGGGTCCGACGTACCCGACGATTCCGCACATGGGGCGAACTCTACCGGCGGGGCGCCCGCACGAGGCCGCTCCGGGCCCGGGCGCGTGACCTGGGGTACACCCGGGCAGAATGCCCGGCATGTCTTCAGGACACGGCGGCGACCGTGAGTCCGGACCCTACGTCGAGCTCGACCGCAGCGCGTGGGCCGCGCTCGGCGCCGCGACGGAGCAACCGCTGTCGCCCGCCGAGATCGACCAGGTGCGGGGCCTCGGCGACGAGCTCGACCTCGACGAGGTCCAGCAGGTCTACCTGCCGCTGTCCCGGCTGCTCTCCCTGTACGTCGAGAGCGCCGGCGCGCTGCACCGGGCCCAGGAGGACTTCCTCAACCAGCCGCACCCGCCGCGCACGCCGTTCGTGATCGGCCTGGCCGGCTCGGTGGCGGTCGGCAAGTCGACCACCGCCCGCGTGCTGCAGCAGATGCTGGCGCACTGGCCGGCGCACCCCTCGGTCGCGCTCGTCACCACCGACGGCTTCCTCTACCCCAACGCCGAGCTCGAGCGCCGCGGCCTGCTCGGCCGCAAGGGCTTCCCGGAGTCCTACGACCGCAAGGCGCTGCTCCGCTTCGTGATGGACATCAAGTCCGGCAAGGACGAGGTGGAGGCGCCGATCTACTCCCACCTCGTCTACGACGTCGTGCCCGACGAGAAGGTCGTCATCAAGCGGCCCGACATCGTCATCGTCGAGGGCCTCAACGTGCTCCAGCCCGCCCGCGCCCGCGACGACGGCCGCACCGGCCTGGCGCTGAGCGACTTCTTCGACTTCTCCGTCTACGTCGACGCCGCGACGGCCGACATCAAGCGCTGGTACGTCGAGCGCTTCCTGCGGCTGCGGGAGACGGCGTTCCGCAACCCGGTCTCCTACTTCGCGAAGTACGCCCGGCTCTCCGAGGAGGAGGCCGTCGCCGAGGCGGACCGGCTCTGGGACACCATCAACGGCCCCAACCTCAAGCAGAACGTGCAGCCCACCCGCAGCCGCGCGACGCTCGTGCTGCGCAAGTCCGCCGACCACTCGGTCCGCTTCGTCCGGCTCCGCAAGCTCTAGGTCCGAGCACCGGCTCGACCCGAGCCGCGAGGAAAATCGCGAGCGGGACGGCACCGGACCCGTGTTGGATGGGGCCATGCAGACGCGACCGTTCGACCCGACCGACGACGCCGGCATGCGCCGGTTCCACGAGATCCTGTGGCGCGCCGAGAAGGAGGACGGCCGGCCCTGGAACCCGATGTGGACCTACGCCGAGGCCGAGACGATGTTCCGGACCTCCACCAGCGAGCGCCGCACCCTCGCCGTGGCCACCTGGGACGACGACCGGATGGTCGGCGCCGGCTTCCTGATGCTCTCCATGGTCGACAACCTCGACACCGCCTGGGTGTTCGCGGCGGTCGAGCCGGAGCTGCGCGGTCGCGGCATCGGGGCCGCGCTCGTGGACGGGATCGTGGAGGTGGCGCGCGCCGAGGGCCGCACCCAGCTGCTGGGCGGGGCCGGCGTGCCGTTCGAGCAGCGCGACAGCTCCCCGATCGTCGCGTGGGCGGAGCGGCTGGGCTTCACGGTCGCCAACCTCGAGATCCAGCGCAACCTCGAGCTGCCGGTCGCCACCGAGCTGCTCGACGAGGTCGCAGCCGAGGCCGACGAGAAGCGCGGCGACTACGAGATCCGGACGTACGTCGGCCGGCTGCCCGACGAGCTGCTGCCGTCGTACTGCGACCTGACCAACATCTTCATGCTCGAGGCCCCGATGGGCGACGTCGACGTCGAGGCGGGCGCGTCCACCCCGGAGACCGTCCGCGAGCGCGACGACCTCACCGAGCAGATGGGGCGGACGATGTACTCCGCCGTCGCGCTGCTCGACGGCCGGGTGGTCGCCCAGACCGACCTCGGCGTGGCCCGCGACGACGACGAGGCCCACCAGTGGGGCACGCTCGTCCACCCCGACCACCGCGGGCACCGGCTCGGCGCCGCCCTCAAGGTGGCCAACCTGCGCAACCTGCAGGACGCCCAGCCCGGGATCCGGCGGGTCGTCACCACCAACGCCGAGACCAACGCCTGGATGGTCGCGATCAACGACCGGCTCGGCTTCGTCCCGGTGGCGGTCGCGCCGACCTTCAAGCGGCGGCTGTAGCAGACTGCTCGCGTGCTCCACCTCCAGCTGCGGGTGCCCCGCGAGCTCACCGACCAGGTCGTCACGCTGCTGACCGACGACGAGACCGTGACCAACGTGGCGGTCTTCGCCGACGGCTACGCCAAGCCGCCCGGGACGCTGGTCCTCGCGGACGTCGCCCGGGAGGGCGCCAACCCGGTCGTGGCGTCGCTGCGCGCCCTGGACCTGCACCACTCCGGCTCGATCATGCTCTCGGAGCCGGGGACGATCCTGTCCGACGCGACCGAGGCCGCCGAGAAGGCCGCCCCGGGCGAGCCGGACGACGGGGTGGTCTGGGACGTGGTCGAGAACCGGGTCCGCAAGGAGAGCCGGATGACCTGGTCCTACCTCTCCTTCCTCACCCTCGCCACGCTGATCGCCGGCGCCGGCCGGCTGCTCGACCAGCCGATCCTGATCGTCGGCGCCATGGTGGTGGGCCCGGAGTTCTCCCCCGTGGCCGCGATCTGCCTGGCGCTCGCCCGGCCGCGGCTCAGCCTGCTCCCGGGCGCGGTGCGGACGCTGCTGCTCGGCTTCGCGATCGCGATCGCCGTGGCGACGCCGCTGTGGTTCGTCGGCCGGGTCGTCGGCCTGGTCTCGCCGGCCGAGGCGGCCTCCGGCGACCTGACGGCGTTCATCATCCACCCCGACATCTGGTCGTTCATCATCGCGCTGCTCGCCGGGGTCGCCGGGGTGCTGTCGTTGACCACCTCCAAGTCCGGCCCGCTCGTGGGCGTGTTCATCTCGGTGACGACGGTCCCCGCGGTCGGCACGATCGCGCTCTGCCTCGGGGCGGGCGTCTGGTCGGAGGTCGACGACGCGGTGCTCCAGCTCGGCGTCAACATCCTGGGCATGCTCATCGCCGGGACCTTGACCCTGCTCGTGCAGCGACTGATCTGGAGCCGCATCCAGAGCGCCGGGAAGTCCGGCGCGTTCTGAGCCCGCCTTCCTCCGCCGCGTCCCGTGACCCTGCCCCCGCGGTGAGGCAGGATGGGCCGACGTGAGCACGCTCGAGATCCTGCACTGGAACGACGTCCACGGACGCTGGGACGGCCTGGCCCGCCTCGGCGCCCGGGCCCGCCAGATCCGCGGGTCCGCCGCCCACCCCGTCCTCGTCCTCGACGGCGGTGACGTCGAGGAGAACAGCGTGCGGCTCTCGGCGCTGAGCTACGGCGTCGCCGGCTGGCGGCTGCTCGGCGCCGCCGGGGTCGACGCCGCGGTGGCCGGCAACGGCGGGCTGCTCCGCTACGGCCCGGCCGTGCTGCCGCGCTACGCCGAGGCGCTCGGCTCGCCGCCGCTCGTCTGCGACCTCGAGGACGCCGACGGGCGCACCCCCGAGGGCGCTGCGGCCTCCACCATCCTCACCGCGGGCGACCTCCGCGTCGGGATCATCGGGATCACGGACTTCTACCACCAGTACGCCGTGTTCGGGCTGCACGAGCGGGGTCGCGTCACCGCCGTACGACGGGAGGCGACGCTGCTCCGCGAGCGCGGGGCCGACGTCGTGGTGCTGCTCAGCCACGCCGGGATCAACCACGACCGCGGCCTGAGCTGGTCGGTGCGCGACAAGGTCGACCTCATCGTCGGCGGGCACACCCACGACCTGCTCACCGAGGGCGAGCGCGACCAGGGCGTCCCGATCGCGCAGGCCGGCTGTTACGCCGAGCACCTCGGCCGGGTGCTGCTCGAGGTGGACGCCGACGGTGTCCGGGTGGTCGACATGACCGTGGAGCCGGTCGACGAGGACGCGCCGGCCGACCCGCAGGTGCTGGCGGCCCTGGACGCCGCCGAGCGCGACCTCGACGCCTGGCTCGACGAGCCGGTCGGGCACCTCGACGAGCCCGCCGCCCACGACGCCGAGACGGTCAGCGGTGCCGCCGAGCTGGTCTGCCACGCCCTGCTCGCGCACTCCCCCGGCGACTTCGCCCTCCTGATCGCGGCGCACTGCGACGACGGCCTGCCCGCCGGCCCCGTCCACCGCCGGCACGTCTGGTCGGCGACGAGCTCGCCGGGCAACCCCGCGCGGGCCAGCCTCACCGGCGCGCAGGTCCGCTCGATGCTCGACGTAGGCCTCTCCGACGAGTACGCCGCCCGCACGCCCCGCACCTTCCGCGGGCGCCCGCTCGGCCGCCTCCAGATGGTCGGCATCGCCGTGCACGGGGACCGGATCGAGGTCGCCGGCGAACCGCTCGACGACGGGCGCACCTACACCGTCACCGCCTCCGACCTCGAGCTCGCGTCGTACGGCGGGCTGCTCGCCCACGAGCCGGCCGACGTCGAGCACGACAGCACCGTGATCCTGCCGGAGGTGCTCGAGGCCTACCTCGCGGACCGGCTCACGGCAGCCGGCGGTGCACGCTCACGTGCCGCTCGACCGGACGGAAGCCCAGCGTCTCGTTGATCCCGATCATCTGGTCGTTGACCTCGGCGTTCATGGTGTAGAGCCGGTCGCGGTCCGGGGCCTCCTGCTGCACCCACCGCAGGTTGGCCACCTTGGTGGCCATGCCGAGCCGGTGACCGCGGTGGCCCGGGCGCACCAGCGTGCCCCACTGGAAGACGACCCCGGGGTCGAAGGCCGGGACGACGAGCTCGGAGTAGGCCACCGGCAGCCCGGACGGGTCGACCGCGACGGTGGTGTACTTCGTCCGCCCGGCCGCGGCGAAGACGGCCTCGTCGGCCCGGATCCGCTCCTCGTCGAGGACCTCCTCCTCGAGCGCGACCGCGCCGGAGGGCGCCTCGACCATCAGCGACCCGACCAGCGCGCCGAACTCCGCCACCAGGTCGTCGGGCACCGGGCCCGCGAACCGGCGCAGCGTGTAGTCCGCGTGGTGCGGCGCCGCCTCCGCGGCGAGCGCGTCGAGCCGGGCGGGGTCGACGGGGAGCGGGAGCAGACGCACGACGTCGCACAGGTCGAAGGAGAAGCCGCGCCGGTAGGCGAAGTCCGGGTCGGGGTGCCCCGTGCCGTCCTCGGGAGCGGCGAACGGGACGTAGGTGTCGGCGAGCAGGGTCGTCCGCCCGGCCGCACCGGCCTCGGCGACCAGATGGTCGAGCATCGCGGACCCGTAGCCGCGCCCGCGGCTCTCGGGCCGGGTGAACACCCGCAGGATCGCCAGCTCGAGGTTGTCCTTGAGCGGCAGGATCAGCATCCCGCAGCAGACGACCTCCCCGTCGACGACGCCCGCCCAGGGCGCGAACGCCTCCCCCACGCGCGCCCCGGTGAGGTCGGCGCGCACCTCCTCCAGCCGCCACGGTGCGGCGTGCGGCCGCTCGTGCACGTCGGCGGCGAGGTACGTCGTGTGCCAGGCCGCCAGGGCCTCGGGGTCGTGAGGGTCGAGCGGCCGGATCTCCACGGGGGCGATCCTCCCTCGCGGTCGCGGGGTTTCCACCGCCAGATCAGACGGCGTGCCCACCGATGCTCGGATCGAGATCCGAGCTGACCACTTCGTAGTGATCAGCGTGGGAGTCCTTCTCGGCGAGGAGGTCGTCGTCGCCTGGGTAGAACTTGGCCCGTTCAGGGTCGTCGCCGGCGAACGCCTTGACGGCATCCATGGAGGTCCACAGGGAGACGGTGGTCACCTCGACCAGGTCACCCCGCGGGCGACGGAGCACCAGGACTCCGAGGTTGCCAGCGGTCTCCCGGTAGTCGCGGACCCCGGTGTCGTCCTGGTGCTGGAGGTAGGCCTCGGCATCCTCCGGTCGTACGGCACCTCGCCACGTGCGCAGGATCATCGCTCTCTCCTTGTCTCATCCGGCCGGCGGGACGTCATCCGCACGGCGGGCTACAGGCACCACTTCGTATGACGTCCCGCCCATGATCGCGTCACAGCTCCTTCTCCCTCCGGTCGCGCCGTTTTTCCGGTCATGTCCCCCTTGCCGGGAAACGGTGCCGGGTCCTAGATTCCGATCAGCGCAGCAGACGGGGGATCCACATGGCACAGCGCTCGCACGTCCTCTCCTTCACGTCCGTCGCGGTCCTGGGCCTCACCACTCTCGTGGGTGCCCTGCCGGCCGCCACGGCGTCTCCGGGCAACGGCGTCACCACGACGACCGTCGAGCTCTCGGTCGCCGACGTCGTCCTGCCCGAGCCGGGCGCCGGCCAGTCCGTCACCGGCCAGGTGCCGGTGGTGCTCGACCGGCCCGCTCCCGGCGACGTCCGGCTCCGGTGGGAGGTCGTCGCCGGCTCGGCGGGGAGCGCCGACCTGGGCACCGGTTCCGGGACCGGCACGCTGCGGGCCGGCCGGCAGACCCTCCTGGTCCCGGTGACCGTCCGCGGGGACGGCGTCAGCGAGCCCGTCGAGCAGGCCGCCCTCCGGGTCAGCGTGCAGTCCGGCCCGGCCACCGCCGTCGACCCCGGCGGCGTGGTCGCGGTGCGCGACGCCGTCCCGGGTCTCTCGCTCGGCGAGGTGCGCCTGACCGAGCCGGACGAGGGCACCGCCCCGATCAGCGTCCTGGCCGTGCACGTGCCCGCGGTCTCGCAGCGGCTGTCGTTCCGCTGGCGGCGTGCCCAGGGCTTCCGCAGCGACGGCGAGGACATCACCCCCTCGGTCGACGTGGTCTCCATCCCGCGCAAGGCCTCGGGGGTCGCGGTGCCGGTGTCGGTCGTCGGCGACACCACCCTGGAGTTCGACGAGTCCTGGCTCGTCGAGGTGATGGACGTCGAGTCGGGCACCACCGTCACGGACGGCGAGGGCGAGATCTGGCTGCCCAACGACGACCCCAGCTCGTGGGACACCACCTGGCAGCCGCCCTCCGACGTCCGCACCCGGCCCGGGTCGGTGATGTACGTGACGGGAGACCCGGACGACTACATCACCCTGGGCGAGACCCACGTCCTCGACTCGACCAACGCCCGCTTCGTCAAGGAGCCCCTGCCCGGCGCGACGGACACCGAGGTGCCCAACTGGGCGATGGTCAGCGCCTACTCCGACGAGGACTGGAGCGTGGCGCTGTGGACCGAGGAGGGTGCGGAGCGCCTGGCGCCCGGGGTCTGGAAGGACGTCACCCGCTTCCCGTTCGCGGCGCGCTCGATGGAGCTCAGCGGTGACCACCGCGGCTGCAACTGGCTGTACGGCTGGTTCGCCATCGACCAGGCGCGCTACGACGACGCGGGCGAGCTGACCTACCTCGAGGCCCGCCTGGAGCAGCGCTGCGAGTTCCCCGACGCCCCGCCCGCCTACGCCTACCTGCGCTGGGACGCGACCGCGGTCGAGCAGCCACCGCCGCCCGGCGACCCGGCCGACCTGGCCTGGCAGCCTCCGGCCGACGTCGTGCCGCCCACCGGTCCCTACCTCTACACCGAGTCCGACCCCGACAACGGGCTCACCCACGGGGCCACCTCCCTGGTGACCCCGGAGACCGCGACGGCCTCGTCGGTCACGAGCAGTGACCCCCGGGCGTTCACGATGCACTTCGAGACCGACGACGAGCTCGACATGTTCACCCTCGAGGCGGTCACCCCCGACGGGACGCCGCAGTTCGTGCCCGCGCTCTACGAGGACATCGGGACCGTGAACAACCGCAACCCCCTGGAGGCCGGCGTCGAGCTGGTGGCCGACTACACCAGCTGCGCCGGCGACCACAACACCCTCGCGGTCGACCGCGCCGTCTACGACGACCAGGGGCTCCAGCTGGTGGAGGTGCGCTTCCTGCAGCCGTGCGGCGGCATGCTGCGCGGCTCGGCGCGCTGGGTCCGGCCCGGTTCGTGAGCCGACCGGCTCACAGCTCCTTCTGCACCTCGACGGAGCGCTCGACCTCGCGGTAGCCGAGCCGGTCGTTGACGGCGTTCATGGCGGCGTTCACGCCCGCGTTGCCGGTCAGCAGCACCCGGCACTGCGGCAGCGCCGCCCGGAGGGCCCGGTGGTTGGCCACCTTCATCGCCAGGCCGAGCGCGTGGCCACGGTGCGCGGGCAGCACCAGCGTCCCGCTCTGGAGGCCGCGCTCGGGCGCGTGGTCGTTGACGACCGCCTCGGTGATCCCGGCCATGGTGCCGTCCGGCGCGAGCGCGGCGACGGCGAACACGTGCCGCCCGGCGCGCCGACGCTGCGCCTCGTCGCTGCGCACCCGGTCGGCGTCCCAGACCTCGGCCTCCAGCTCCAGCTCACCGCTCGGGGCCTCGTCGTTGAACGCCTCGTTGAGGTGGCAGTAGCCCTCCATCAGCTCCTCGGGCACCACGTCCACCCAGGGCACCAGCGCGTAGCCGTCCATCCGGGCCGCGGCCTCCTGCGCCAGGGCGTCCCAGCTGGGCTCGGTCTCGACGAGGTCGACGATCTTCATGCCCTGCTCGAGGGCCTCGGTGAAGCCGGTCGCCCGGGCGAACGCCAGGCCCGGGCCGTCCTGGTCCACCGGGCCGTAGGTCTCGGCGACCAGCGTGCGACGCCCGAAGGAGCGGGCGACGTCGCAGGCCCGGTCGACCAGCACACGGCCGATCCCCCGGCGCTGGTGGTCGGGGCGCACGTGCACGTCCACGAAGGCGAGGTGGGTGTTGTCGAGCATCGGGTAGCCCAGGTAGGCGCGGCCGACCAGCTCGTCGCCGTCGAAGGCGCCGAGCATCATCGACTCGTAGCCGGGCCGCCCGTCGACCCACGCCGTGCGTGCGGTCTCCCACGGCACGTAGAAGTCGTAGGGACGGTAGGCGTCCTCGGCGAGCTTGCCCACCTGCCAGAACTGCCTGAGCTGGTCCTCGTCGGACCGGTCGATCTCCCGGATGTCCACGACGCACAAGCCTAGGGAGGCGGACGGGTGCGCGCACCCGGTTTCCGGGCGCGTCGCGCCGGCCGTGAGCCGGGCTCAGGCCTCGGGGAGCGCCAGCCGGGTGCGGACCACGTCGGCGAGCCGGTCGGCCACGCCCTGGGCCTGCTCGGCCGTCTCGGCCTCGACCATGACGCGCACCAGCGGCTCGGTCCCGGACGGCCGCAGCAGCACCCGCCCGGTGTCGCCCAGCTCGGCCTCGGCCTCGGCGACCGCGGCGGCGAGGAGCGCGTCCTCGTCGGCGCGGGCCTTGTCGACGCCCTTGACGTTGACCAGCACCTGCGGCAGCCGGGTCATCACCGCGGCGAGCTCGGCGAGCGGCGCCTTGCGCTCGGCCATCCGGGCGAGCACGTGCAGCGCGGTCAGGATGCCGTCGCCCGTGGTGGCGTGGCTGCTCATGATCACGTGGCCGGACTGCTCGCCGCCGAGGGAGTAGCCGACCGCGTTCATCGCCTCGAGGACGTAGCGGTCGCCGACCTTGGTCTGCCGGACGCCGATCTCGTTGGCCCGCATCGCGTGCACGAAGCCGAGGTTGCTCATCACCGTGACGACGACGGTGTCCTTGGCCAGCGTGCCGGCGTCGCGCAGCGCCAGGGCCAGCACGGCGAGCAGCTGGTCGCCGTCGACCACGTTGCCCTCGTGGTCCACGGCCAGGCAGCGGTCGGCGTCCCCGTCGAGGGCGAAGCCCACGTCGGCACCGTGCTCGACGACCGCCCGCTGGACCTGCTCGAGGTGGGTCGACCCACAGCCGTCGTTGATGTTGAGCCCGTCGGGGCTGTCGTTGATCGCGACGACCTCGGCGCCGGCGTCGGCGAGCGCGCGGGGCCCGACCACGGAGGCGGCACCGTGGGCGCAGTCGAGGACGACGCGGATGCCGTCGAGCGGGCGGGGCACGGTGGCGACGAGGTGCGCGGCGTAGTCGGCCACCGCGGCGTCGTAGGTCTCGACGCGGCCGACGGCACCGCCGGTCGGGCGGTCCCACGGCTCGCGGAGACGGTTCTCGATCGCGATCTCGATCGGGTCGTCGAGCTTGACCCCGCCGCGGGCCAGGAACTTGATGCCGTTGTCGGGCATCGGGTTGTGGCTGGCGGAGATCATCACGCCGAGGTCGGCGTCGAGCGCGGCGGTGAGGTAGGCGACGCCCGGGGTGGGCAGCACGCCGAGGAGGAGCACGTCGACGCCGGCCGAGGCCAGACCGGCGACCACCGCGGCCTCGAGGAACTGCCCGGAGATCCGGGTGTCCCGGCCGACCACGGCGCGAGGCCGGTGCCCGTCCGCGTGGCGGAAGGCACCGGCCTCGGCGAGGACGTGCGCTGCGGCGACGGAGAGGTCCAGGGCGAGCTCCGCGGTCAGATGACCGTTGGCGACCCCACGGACCCCGTCCGTGCCGAAGATGCGACCCATTCCCAGAAGACCCGGGAGCAGATCAGCGCTTGCTGTACTGCGGCGCCTTGCGGGCCTTCTTGAGACCGGCCTTCTTGCGCTCGATGACGCGCGGGTCGCGCGTGAGCAGCCCGGCCTTCTTCAGCGACGGGCGGTTGGCCTCGAGGTCCACGGCGTTGAGCGCACGGGCCACGCCGAGACGCAGCGCGCCGGCCTGGCCGGTGATGCCGCCGCCGTGGATGCGGGCGATCACGTCGAAGCGGCCGACCAGGTCGGTCGTCACGAACGGCTCGTTGACGACCTGCTGGTGCAGCTTGTTCGGGAAGTACGAGTCCAGCGCGCGGCCGTTGACGGTCCACTGGCCGGTGCCGGGGACGAGACGGACCCGCGCCACGGCCTCCTTGCGGCGGCCGGTGGCCTGCGCCGGGGCGATGGTGGCCGGACGGGCCGGAGCGTCGTCGGACGGCGCGCTCTCGGAGCTGTACGCCACGCCCTGCTCGTTGACCTCGTAGGTCTCCTCGACCTCGGTCCCTGCGTCAGCAGTGTCAGTCACTGGGCCGGTGGATTCAGTCACGGTGATCCTTGCTCGTTGTGTGTGGTGCGTCGACTACTGGGAGATCTGGGTGATCTCGAACGGCTGGGCCTTCTGGGCCTGGTGCGGGTGGTTGGGGCCCGCGTAGACCTTGAGCTTCTTCAGCATCTGGCGGCCGAGACGGTTCTTCGGGAGCATGCCCCAGACCGCCTTCTCGATCGCACGACGCGGGTCCTTGTCGAGCAGCTCGCCGAACGGCGTCGCCGACAGACCACCCGGGTAGCCCGAGTGGCGGTAGGCCATCTTGCTGACCTTCTTGTCCCCGGAGAGGGCGACCTTCTCCGCGTTGATGATGATGACGAAGTCCCCACCGTCGACGTGCGGCGCGAAGGTCGGCTTGTGCTTGCCGCGAAGCAGCGTCGAGGTCTGGACGGCGAGGCGTCCGAGCACCACGTCGGTGGCGTCGATGACGTGCCACTCGCGCTGGATGTCAGCGGGCTTCGGGCTGTACGTACGCACGGTCATTGCCTATCGATCGAGATCGGTTTGTCGGTGTGGCCCGCTCACGCGGACCGGGCGCCACACGTGCCGGATCCCGGGTCAGAACACCAGGGAGAGCACGGGGGCAGCCGCGACCGTCGAGAATACCGGCGGGTCGCGGCGTAGGTCAAAACGGCCCGGAGCTCCGGGCGCACCGCCCGGGCGCGCCGGGGCGCGGCTCACGGTCAGCACGTGGACCCCGAGTTTCACGTTCCGGGGAACCCGGGCATAAGTTAGCAGGGAAGTTTCCCAAGTCATCGATAACCATCGAACCAGCAAAAGACCCGGCACACGCATCCACCGGTGCACCGAGACGGTCGGGTCGACACCTGCGAGGAGCTCTCGTGACCGACAGCACGGCCACCGCTTCCAGCGCCGACCACGGCCAGGCCACGCAGAGCCTGACCGTACGGGACAACCGCACCGGCGTGGAGTACGACGTACCGATCCTCGACGGCACCATCAAGGCCGCCGACCTCGGCAAGATCCGCACCGACGACGAGACCCCGGGCCTCGCGGTCTACGACCCCGGCTTCGTCAACACGGCGTCCTGCCGCTCGTCGGTCACCTTCATCGACGGCGACAAGGGGATCCTCGAGTACCGCGGCTACCCCATCGAGCAGCTCGCGGAGAAGTCCAACTTCCTCGAGGTCGCCTACCTCCTGATCCACGGTCACCTGCCGTCCAAGGCGGAGTACGACGCGTGGGAGCACGAGATCACCTACCACACGTTCGTGCACGAGAACGTCAAGGGCTTCATGGAGGGCTTCCGCTACGACGCCCACCCGATGGGCATCCTGATGGCCTCGGTCGGCGCGCTCTCGACGTTCTACCCCGAGTCGCGCAACATCGCCGACGCCGACAACCGGCACATGCAGATCGTGCGGATGATCGCCAAGATGCCGACGCTCGGCGCCTGGGCCTTCCGCAACGCGCAGGGCAAGCCCTACGTCTACCCCGACAACGAGCTCAGCTACACCGAGAACTTCCTCGCGATGCTGTTCAAGATGAGCGAGAAGAAGTTCGAGGCCGACGAGCGGCTCGTCCGGGCGCTCGACGTGCTCTTCATCCTGCACGCCGACCACGAGCAGAACTGCTCGACCAACGCGGTCCGCTCCGTCGGCTCCAGCCAGGTCGACCCCTACTCCGCGGTCGCGGCCGGCGTCGCGGCGCTCTACGGCCCGCTGCACGGCGGCGCCAACGAGGCGGTCCTGCGGATGCTGCGCCGCATCGGCAGCACCGAGAACATCCCCGACTTCATCAAGGGCGTGAAGGACGGCAACGAGCGCCTGATGGGCTTCGGCCACCGGGTCTACAAGAACTACGACCCGCGCGCCCGCATCATCAAGAAGGCCGCCGAGGACGTCTTCGAGGTCACCGGCACCAACCCGCTGCTCGACATCGCGCTGGAGCTCGAGAAGATCGCGCTCGAGGACGAGTACTTCGTCAAGCGCAAGCTCTACCCCAACGTCGACTTCTACAGCGGCCTGATCTACGAGGCGTTCCAGTTCCCGCCCGAGATGTTCACCGTCCTGTTCGCGATCGGCCGCACCCCCGGCTGGCTCGCGCAGTGGCTGGAGCTCGTGCAGGACAAGGAGCAGAAGATCGCCCGCCCCAAGCAGATCTACACCGGCGACCGTGGCCTGGACTTCGTCCCGGCCTCCGAGCGGTGGAAGTGACGGGTCACCGACCCGACGCACCCGACGCGCCGTCCTCCTCCGGGAGGGCGGCGCGTCCTGCTTCCCCACCGGGTGCGCCGGCGGACGGGCCGACCTCGCCACCCACGGTCGTGCTCGACCTGGGCAACGTGCTGATCCGGTGGGACCCGCTGGCCGCGCTGGCCGCCGGCGCTCGGTGAGGACGAGGCCCGTCGGTTCCTCGCCGCCGACGACTTCGACTTCGCCGCCTGGAACGCCGGGCTGGACGCCGGCCGGTCCTGGGCGGAGGCCGAGGCGGAGGTGGCCCGGACGCATCCCCACTGGGCCGAGCACGTGCGCAGCTACCGGCCGAACTTCGCCCACTCGCTCACCGGGGCGATCCCGGACACCGTGGCCGTCCTGGAGGACCTCCACGCCGCCGGTGTCCCGCTGGTCGCGCTGACCAACTGGTCGGCCGAGACCTTCCCGCACGCGATCCGGACCTTCGGGTTCCTGTCGCTGTTCGACGACATCGTGGTGTCCGGGGAGGTCGGGCTGGCCAAGCCCGACCCCGCGATCTTCGCGCTGCTCCGGCAGCGTGTGCGCCGCCCGCTCGACGAGTGCGTGTTCGTCGACGACAGCCCCGCCAACGTGGCCGCGGCCGCCGAGGCGGGGATGGACGCCATCCTCTTCGAGGACACCCAGCACCTGCGCGACGACCTGCGCGCCCGCGGCCTGCCGGTCTGAGCCGGGCGGCGGACCGGTATCAACCGTGCCGCCGTCCTCTCCTCTCCTGGCATGACACCGATCACACCCCACCCTCTCGCCACCTGGGTGCAGATGCAGGTCTCGCCGCAACGGCACCAGCGGCTGCGCCGACGCCGCCGGGCCGCCCGCCTCGTCGCGCTGCGGACACGTGCCGCGAGGACCGCGTCCGCCCCGGCGCCGACCGCCGCCGTCCGGCCGCAGCCGACCGGTGAGGCGACGGCGCCCGCCGCCGCCCCACGGATCCCGGCTCAGCGGCGCACGAACACCGCCGCGGTCCGCCCGGGCACCGTGACGCCGTCGGCCGCCGCGACCGACTGACGCACCACCGGGTCGCTGCCGCCGGCCTGCACCTCGTGCAGCTCCCAGCCGGCGCCCACGCCCGGCACCGTCGTGGCGTCGGTGCCCGCGTTGAGCACGACCAGCACGCCGCTCCGGGCCGGGTCGACGTCGGCGCCGCGGGTGTCGTCGAGGAGCATCGCCACCACGCCCGGGTCGGCGGCCGGGAAGGACACCTTCTGCTGGATCGCCGCCGCGTCGCCGAGGCGGAACAGCCGCGACGACGAGCGGATCCGGAGCAGGTCCTCCGCCGCCACGTGCGCGGCGTCGAGGGCCTCGGGCCCGGGCCGCAGCGCCGGGTCGGCCAGCAGCGGTCGCTGGAAGTCCCACTTGGCGCCGTTGTCCGCCTCGGGCGGCAGCCCGGAGCCGAAGGTGCTCTCCCGGCGGGACCAGTCGACGCGGTTGAACCAGTCACCCGAGTCGTAGGAGTTCCGGTCCAGCGACTTGGAGCGCAGGATGTCGGAGCCGGCGTGCCAGAACGAGACGCCCTGCGAGAACGCGGTGGTCGAGAGCGCCAGCGTGTTCATCCGCACCCGGTCGGACATCGAGGTGTCCTGCGGGAGCTTCATCGTGAGCGCGTCGAAGATCGTCTCGTTGTCGTGGGCGTCGACGTAGGTCACGGTCTCGTCGGGCTGCTCGGCGTAGCCGGCGGGCTGCCCGTTGTAGTCCACGTCGCGTCCGCGCACCCGGTTGCCCTCGGAGTCGAGGAACTCGAAGTCCGCGAGGTTGCCGGCCAGGCCGAGCTTGACCAGGTCCTCGGCGTGCAGCAGCCGGGCCCGCTGCTCGTCGGGCGTGCCGTTGACCGGCGCGCCGTTGGGGTCGGTGAACAGGCCCGACGCGAAGCCCTGCACACGCGGGTCCTCGTCGAAGGGGCCGCCGCCGCGGACGGCGTCGCGGAGCCGGTCGGAGAAGGTGCCGATCCCGGTGCCGCCGAGGTTGCCCTGGGTGGCCTGCACGAACCGGGCGCCGTCGGCGACCTCGCCGAAGTTCCATCCCTCGC
The DNA here is from genome assembly GCA_963698315.1 of uncultured Actinomycetota bacterium. Lineage (GTDB taxonomy): Bacteria > Actinomycetota > Actinomycetes > Propionibacteriales > Nocardioidaceae > Nocardioides_B. Next base: position 515,510 of record CAVOQH010000005.1, on the reverse strand, counting down.
CGTAGACGTAGATCGCCTTGCCGTCGACGCCGTCCTTCTTGACGGTGAGCCGGTCCAGTGCCTCCCGCAGGTGCACCATGTTGGCGCGCGAGTGGTGGCCCATCAGGTCGAACCGGAAGCCGTTGACCTTGTAGTCCCGTGCCCAGGTGAGCACGGAGTCGATCATCAGCTTCTCCATCATCCGGTGCTCGGTGGCGGTGTTCTCGCAGCACGTCGAGGTCTCGACGGCGCCGTTGGCCGAGAGCCGGTGGTAGTAGCCCGGCACCACCTTGTCGAGCACCGACTTGGCTCCCTGGCCGGACTGCGCGGTGTGGTTGTAGACCACGTCCATCACGACCTGGAGGCCGGCGCCGTTGAGCGCGGCGACCATCGAGCGGAACTCCCGGGTGCGGGCCGGACCCTCCGGGTCGGTCGCGTAGGAGCCCTCGGGGGTCGTGTAGTGGAACGGGTCGTAGCCCCAGTTGAAGCCGTCCTGCGCCCGGATCTTCTCGATGCAGGCCTGCTGCTCGGGTGAGTCGGCGGGGTACGACGCGAGGTCGCACGGCGGCGTCTCCTGGTCGGCGCGGTTCTCCTCGATGGTGGCGATGTCGAAGACCGGGAGCAGGTGCACGGTGTTGAGCCCCGCGCCGGCCAGCTCACGCAGGTGGGTCATCCCGGCGGAGCCGGGGTGGGTGAAGGCACGGTAGGTGCCGCGCTCGGCGGCGGGCACCGTCTCGTCGCCGATCGAGAAGTCCCGCACGTGCAGCTCGTAGACGTTGCGGTCGACGGCCCGGTCGATGCGCGGGGCGCGCACCGACGACCAGCCGGCCGGGGCGAGCGACGGGTCGTCGAGGTCGGCGAGCACGGACCGCCCGGAGTTGGTGGTCAGCGCCACCGAGTAGGGGTCGGTCACGCGGTTGTGCTCGACCCTGCCCGTGCGCGGCGCGAACACCGTGACGTCGTAGGTGTAGGTGCGTCCCGACCAGCTCCGGGCACCGTCGACGGTCCAGGAGCCGTCGCCCTGCCGGCGCATCTGCACCCGCTGCGGCTCGCCGCCGGCGCGGTCGAGCAGGACGTCGACGTCCTGCGCGGTCGGCGCCCACACCGCGAGGGAGGGCCGGCCCTGCGACCAGGAGGCGCCGAGCTCACGGTCCGCGGCCGCGTCGGCGTAGAGGTCGTCGAGGACGCCGGGGACCTGCACCCCGGTCGCGTCGGTGAGCACGCCGAGCTCGTCGTACGACGCGACGGCGAGCTGTCCGCGCAGCATCTCCGGGACCCGCTTGAGGTCCTGCCGCCCGATCCGGAACGCCTCGTAGCCCTCCAGGTGCGGGAAGTCGGCCAGCACGTCCTGCGGCAGGCCGGCGGGGTCGTAGGTCAGCGGGACCGACTCGCCGCCGGTCACCGCCTCGGCGTCGGCCGCGAGGTCCCCGTCGGCCGACCAGTGCAGCCGGTGCCGCCCGGTGACCGGCCCGGGGACGTCCCAGGCGACGAGGTCCTCGCGCAGCCACTGCGCCTTGGCCTTGGTCAGGTCGGGCGTGGCGCCGGCCGCGCGCGTGGTCACGCTGAGCACGTGGCTGGCCAGGTCGTAGGAGAACACCGTCGCGGTCCCGTCGGCGGGCACGGTGAAGGCGATGTTGCCGCCGCCGGGCGCGCCGCCGGCGCCGTAGTTCTCGTCCCAGGTCAGGCCGTGGGTCGCCTTCACCTCATAGCTGCCCGCGGGCAGGGCGGTGGTGGTGTGCGTGAAGGTGCCGTCGCCGTCCGGGTCCTTGAGCCAGGCCGCCATGCACGACGGCGTCCAGTCGTCGGGGCAGCCGAGCTCGCTCTGGAACGACCCCGCCGCGGTCACGATCGGCCCCTCGGCGTCGGTGGTGACGTAGTGCGCGCCGTGGTCGTAGTAGAACGTCACGTCGTCGGCGGCCGGCACGTCGAGCGGGATGTTGCCGCCGCTGCGCACGCCGCCGGCGCCGTAGTTCTCGTCCCAGCTCTTGTCGATCGCGGCCTTGTACTCGTAGTCCCCGGCCGGCAGCGACACGGTCGACTTCCAGACCTGGTCGCGCGGGTCGAGGGCGAGCTGGGCCTGGTCGCAGTCGGGCGCCCAGTCGCCGGCGCAGCCCGATCTCGGAGTTGTGCGAGCCGGGCACCGAGACGGCGCCGGGCTGGGTGACCGGTCCTCCCCCGCCCACGTCGCCGCCGCCGGACGGCGCCGGGTCGCCGACGGTGGCGTAGGTCGAGGCGACGGAGTGGTTGCCGCTGCTGTCCTTCAGCACCGCGCGGTACTCCAGCAGCGAGCCCTTCGGCATCGCGGAGACGTCGTGGAAGACCCGGTAGGGCGCGTTGTCGTCGGTGCCGAGCGGAGTCCAGCGGTCGGCGCCGGCCTCGCGGTAGGCCAGGGTGACCTGGTTGAAGCCGCCGTCGGGCACCGACACCCCGACCTCCTGACGGCCGCCGACGGTCCCGCCCGCGGTGGGCGTGCGGAAGTACGCCGCCGGCGCCTCGCTCGCGGTCGGCGAGCGTGCCGTTGGCGCGGAGCACCACGGCCGACAGCGGCGGGACCGTGACGGTCAGCCGGCTCTCGTCGTCGGAGCGGACCTTGCTGCCTCCGGCCGGCCACACCGGGCGTGAACGTGCCGCGGCGCATCAGCGTCTCGAAGGTCGCCGTCGAGGCCGTGGTCGCGTTGTTCACCGCGACGACGTACTCCCGCTTCTCGGTGCGGTCCACGCGCGAGAAGGCGTAGACCCCGGCCTTGTCGGAGGCGTAGCGGTGCAGCTGGGCGCCGTCGGCCAGCGCCGGGAAGCGCTCGCGCAGGGCGGCCAGGTCGCGGATGGTGCGGTAGAGCGGGTGGCCGGTGTCGAAGTTGGCGTCGGCGGTGGTCGCGTCGGTGCCGATCAGGTCGTCGTCGTTGTAGCTGGCCACCCGGCTCGGGAACATGTCCTGGCGGGCGTCCTTGTCGCCGCCGTCGCCGGTGAAGCCCTGCTCGTCGCCGTAGTAGACGACCGGCTGGCCGCGGGTGAGGTACATCAGCGTGTGCGCCAGACGGTCCCGGGCCAGCAGCTCGTCGCCGTCGAAGTCCTGGTCGAGGAAGTGCCCGACCCGGCCCATGTCGTGGTTGCCGAGGAAGGTCGGGGCGGCGTAGGCGTTGGAGTCGGTGTCGGTGTAGTAGTCGTCGCCGGCGAACAGGTCGCGCAGCCCGGTGGTGGGCCGGCCCTTGGCGAAGGCGACGCCGGCCTGCTGGAAGCCGAAGTCGAGGGTGGCGTCGAGGCGGCCGTCGGTCGTGAAGCGCGACATCAGCCGGGGGTCGGCGTCGAAGACCTCGCCGAAGGCGAAGAAGTCGTCGTTGCCGACGCGGCGGGCCTCGTCGCGGATGGCCGGCGCGAACTGCTGCCAGAACTCCATGTTGACGTGCTTGACGGTGTCGATCCGGAAGCCGTCGATGCCGAAGTCGACCCACCGCTGGTAGATCTCGGTCATCCCGTCGACGACGTCGGGGTGCTCGGTGAAGAGGTCGTCGAGGCCGACGAAGTCGCCGTAGGTCGAGGACTCGCCGGCGAAGGTCGAGTCGCCGCGGTTGTGGTAGAGCCGCGGGTCGTTGAGCCAGGCCGGCGTCTTGGCGGTCCGGTCGGCCTCGGTGCGGAAGGTCGGCGTGTAGGGGAACGACACCGCGGGGTCGAGGGCCGGGAAGGTCTCGGCCGCCGGCGTAGTCGGTGTCGTCGAACGGCGTGCCGCTCGCGTCGCGGTAGGGCTCGGCGTCCTTGCCGACGTAGGAGTACTGCTGCTCCTCGTAGTCGAGGACGTCGGCGGTGTGGTTGGTGATGATGTCGAAGAAGACCTTGATGCCGCGGGCGTGCGCCGCGTCGACCAGCCGCTCGAGCTCGGCGTTGGTCGCGAAGTGCGGGTCCATCCGGGTGAAGTCGGTGACCCAGTAGCCGTGGTAGCCGGCCGAGGCGTTCTCGCCCGCGCCCTGGACGGGGCGGTTCTCGAACGACGGGGTCAGCCAGATCGCGGTCGTGCCGAGGCCCTCGATGTAGTCGAGGCGGTCGAGGATCCCCGCGACGTCGCCGCCGTGGTAGAAGCCCTTGTCGGTCGGGTCGAGCCCGTGGTCGAGGCGGCCGCCCTCGATGCCGCCGGTGTCGTTGCCGGTGTCGCCGTTGGCGAACCGGTCGGCCATCACGAAGTAGAAGCGCTCGCGGGTCGTCGGTCCGCGCAGCGAGTCGGCGGCGAGCGCGCGGTCCGCGTCGGTGACCTCGTCGGTGGGCAGCTCGGCCGGTGCCACCGCCACCCGGTGGGAGTCCGGGTCGTAGCCGAACCGGAGGTCGGCGGCGTGCTCGAGGTGGAGCCGGATGTCGGCGGTGCCGTCGGCTCCCCCGCCGTAGCTCTCGTCCCAGCCGCCGTCGAGGGCGACCTTGTAGGCGTAGCTGCCGGCCGGGACGGTGAACGTGCCGGCCCACGAGCCGTCCTCGCCGCGGGTGAGACCGGTGGCCGCGCAGCCGGGCGCCCAGTCGGCCTCGCAGCCGAGCTCGGACTGCAGCGACCCGACCAGGGTCACCGTCTCCGGCGGTGCGGCGTGGTCGGCCGAGGCCGGGGCGGCCCCGAGGAGCGGGACGAGCAGGGCGGTGACGGTGAGCGGTGCGAGGGTGCGCAGCACAAAGGCCTCTTCCAGAGCCGAGGTGGAGTGACGGCGGACACAGTAGGAGGTTTCGCAAGAAGGGGACAAGTCCTGCAAGATCTTTCACGCCGTCCCCGGGGCGCAGGGCCCGTTTCTTGCACGGCGGGTCCCGGAGGCGGGTGTCCTTCGACCCTGTCGGCCCCGGTGGCGGGCGGGTGATCGTGGTGGCCCCGACCGCGAAAGGGACCCCATGCCGCGCACTCCCCTGCTCCCCGTCGCCCTCGTCGCGCTCCTGCTCCTCGGCCCCGCGGCGCGGGCCGACGTGGTGACCGGCACCCCGGGCGACGACCGCCTCGTCGGCACCTCCACGGCCGACACCGTCCGGGCCGGCGCCGGCGACGACTCGGTGCGCGCTCGCGGCGGTGACGACGTGGTCACCGCCGGCGAGGGACGCGACGACGTCGACGCGGGGCCCGGCGACGACCGGGTCAGCGGCGGCCCCGGCGCCGACGGGGCGGCCGGGTGGGCCGGCGCCGACGAGCTCGCCGGCGGGTCCGGGGGCGACACGATGGCCGGCGGTGCCGGGGACGACGTGCTGCGGGGCGGGGCGGGGGCCGACGCCCTGACCGACTGGGTGGCCACGTCCCTGGACACCGACGGCCCGGCCGACCGGGACCGGCTGCTGGGCGGGCGCGGGGCCGACTTCATCGGCGTCACCCACGGCACGGACGTGGTCCGCGCCGGCGAGGGTGACGACGTCGTCAAGCTGGCCGACGACGGCGTGGCCGACGACATCGACTGCGGCGGCCGGTGAGGATCGGCTGCTCTACTACAGCCCGGCCGTCGACCCGCTCGACGTGGTGGTCGGCTGCGAGCACGTGCGCGCTCTCGGCTGAGCCCCGGACGCGCCGTGCCGGGCCGTGGCAGCGCCACGACCCGGCACGGGTGGAGCATCTCCCCGCCTCAGCGGAGCTTCGTGCAGGCGCGCTTCTTGGTGCGCACGCAGTCGGTCGTCGCCGACGTGGTGGTCGTCGACACCGGCCCGAACACCTGCAGCTCGGCGATCCGGACCTCGTCGTACGGCGGGCTGAGCACCGCACGGTCCGGGGTCGTCTCGAGGCTGTCGCAGTCGGGGTTGCTGAACACCGGGTCGTTGACCTCGTTGACGTCGCCCTGGTAGGCCGGGCCACCCGTGCACTGGCTGTCCCGGACCCGGATCCGCACGTGCGTGGCCTGGCTCGGGGTGACGTCGAACGACCGGAGGGTCAGGTCCGGCGCCGCGGGCCGCGGCCGGACGCCCGGGAAGGCGTCCGCGTCGCTGCGGTAGACGATGTCGAACTCGGCCTCGTCACCGTCGCAGGTGTTGCCGCCCTGGGTCGCGTCGCAGACCAGGATGTCGAACGAGCGCAGCGCGGAGAACCTGCTCTGGCTGCCCGAGTCCTCGTCGGTCTCGTCGGTGGGCCGCAGCGCGGCACTGACCTGCACCCGCGAGACCTCGACCGGGGTGTCGGACAGCTTCACCGTCACCTGGCGGCCCTCGACCTGCCGGCCCTCGCCCTTGCCGGCGCTGGCGGTGCCCTCCGACGTGAGCGACGCCCAGTTGGTGGACTCGGTGTCGTCGATCAGCGACTCCAGGTTGATGCCGTCACCGGTGGCGGTGGCGCCGTTGTGCACCGAGGCGAGGTTGCGCCGCAGCGGCACGGAGACGACCCGGTCCTGCCCGGCCTCGAAGGTCTCGGTGAACCGGACGGCGCCGTAGCCGTCGGCCACCGCGATGAAGTCGTAGGTCCCGGGGACGAACGCGACGGTGTCGGAGACCTCGGTGTCGGGGTCGGTGTCGGCCGTCGGGCTGATCCGCGCCTCGTAGTCACCGACGTAGACGGTCATGTCCTGCGCCGCCCCGCTGCCGGTGTCGGCGGCCTCGAAGCGGATGCCGGCCTCGTCGGCGAGCGGGGACGACCAGCCGGGGGTGGGCTGCCGGTCGGCGTCGCTGCTCGAGCTGGCGGTCTCGCCCAGCCCGCGACGGGCGAAGGAGCTCCACAGCTCGGCCTGGTTGGCCCCGTCGAAGCGGAGCAGGTCGGCCGCGAGCATCGCGTCCCGCGAGTCCACCATGGTCGACGACGTCGGGGTGAGCAGGAAGCCGTCGAACATGATCTGCGCCCAGCGCCGGTTGCCCGGGCACTCGTCGGCGGGCAGCTCGCCCTTCGCGCAGCGCAGCTGCAGGGCCTGGTCGGACGACGGGAACTCGGCGTCGTACTTGGCGTTGAGCGCCTCGCCGATGTCGTAGTTGGTCGCGCTCCAGATCTCGCCGTCGGCGTGCGGCGAGGTGGTGCCGTTGCCGTCGTACTCCAGGTCGGAGAAGTTCAGCGGGCTGTCGTTCATCCCGTAGTTGCGGATGCCGCGCTGCTTGTTGCCGCTGACGTACGGCGCCAGCGCGAACGGGTTCGCGCCCTCACCGGTCGAGATCCCGTTGCCGCGGAAGTACTCGGCGAAGATCAGGTCCGACCAGCTCTCGGTCTGGCCCTGGGTGCCGCCGGTGCCGGTGTCGGGACCGGCCACCATCCGGTTGCTGATGGCGTGGCCGTACTCGTGCGCGACCACCGCCATGTCGTAGGCGCCGTCGGTGCAGGCGGCGTAGAACGCGCCGGCCAGCGGCTGCCAGAGGTACTGGTTGGTGATCGGCGCGATGCCGTCCTGCAGGGTGATCTGGTTGGCGTTGTCGCGGCCGTTGAAGGTGCGGCGGCCGGCCTGGGCGTTGCCGAGCTCGGGGTCGTTCTCACGCTCCGGGCCGGTGTTGCCGAAGTTGGTCTGCTGCAGGTTGGAGCTCCGCTCCGTGAAGCCGAGGTAGTAGCTCCAGTCGTGCATGCGGTTGTGGCTCGCGAACAGGTTCGCCACCGACGCGTCGTCGTCGTTGCCCTCGGGCAGGTCGAACGTGGTCGGGTCGCACTTGCTGTTGAACCAGGTGTTCTTCCACGCGTAGTCGTAGTTGCGGTCCGGGCTCACCGGGCGCTGGAACAGGGTGTCCGGCGTCAGGAAGCTGACCTCGGAGATCGCGGTCGTCGCGTTGTTGCCGGCGGTGGTGAACGTCGGCAGGCTCGGCGCCTGCACGTCCCACGGCACGCGCGAGGCGTCGTTGGCCTGCTCCTCGTCGCACTCCGCACCCTCGGCCACCCAGCACCACAGCTGGCGGAGGTCGGCGTCCGGGTCGGCTGCGTCGGTGAAGTTCGGGTTGGCCGGGAACACCCGCCAGCGCGGCAGCGTGGTGGCCGGCGAGCTCGCGGCCGGTCCGGCGCTGAAGATGCCGGTGTAGGTGATCGTGCCGGCGGCGGGCGCGAACTCGCAGACCTCGACGGTGTAGTCACCGGCGGGGACGCCGCCGGCCGGGGCGTAGGTGAGCGCCTCCGGGCTGGTCAGCAGGTCCTGGGAGGCGACCGGGCCGGTCTGGCCGACCCGGTAGAGGTTGACGGTGATGTCGTCGTCGAGCCCGTTGGGCACCGTGGTCGCGGCGGCGACGGTGATCTGGCCCTGGCCCTCCTCGACGGTGTAGGGACCGTGCCGTCCCTCGGCCGGGGTGCAGCCACCGGCGTCGCTGGTGGTGCCGGTGAACGCCTCGCCCGACGGGGCCGCGGCGGGCAGGGCGACCGTGGACGGGGAGCCTGCGATGCCCTCGGCGAGGTGGTCGACGCGGTTGTCGCGCAGCAGCACCTCACCGGTGGCGGCGTCGACGAAGCTGATGAACGCGGCCGGCTCGCCCGCGTGCTCGCGGTCGTCGTGGTCGGCCTTGAGCAGGGTGGTCTCCCAGACCAGGCGTACGCCGTCGGTCGGGGTGGGCAGCGCCATCAGCCGGGCACGCTGCACGTCGCGCACGAGGGACGAGGAGAACGCCGTCCAGGGCCCCTGTGCCTCCACCGGGCTCAGCGTGCCCAGGTCGAGCCCGACGTCCTCCGCCGCCGCCTGCAGGGCGGCCACCGCCCCCAGTGACCGGGTGCCGCTCACGGTCTCGTCGCCGGTGACCGAGGACGACACCCAGCCGACGCGGCCGTCGCGCTGGACGCCGACAGTCAGCAGACCGTCCCAGCCGGCGACGAGGTCGCCGAAGGTCTGCCGGAACAGGACGACGTGGGCGACGTCGGGTCGCTCGACCTCCTCGCCGTCACGTGCCCGCACCAGGTCGGGGCTGTCGTAGAGCGGGGTGTCCCGGACCACCTCCAGGGAGGCGACGCCCTCGTCGCTGAGCTTGAACAGGTCGCGGTGCTCGGAGACGAAGGAGCGGGCCACGTCGACGGCGCTGCCGTCGGCGGCGCCGGACAGGTAGCCGTCCTCGTTGAACAGCACCCGGGGGGTGCCGAAGTCGTTCCACCGGGCGATGCTCGCGCCGAGGTCCTGCGCCGCCTCGCGCTGGCCGGCGGTCGGTGCGACGGCGCCCTCGCGGAAGTCGCGGCTCTCGACGCGGTCGCCCTCGCCCTGGAAGGAGAACGGCTGGTGGCGGGGCGGGCTCGCCGACGGCGGGGAGCCCGCCGACCAGCAGGGCGCCGACGGCGACGGGAGCGAGGAGGGCGAGCCTGCGCCGCCTCTGGAGGGTTCGGGGATGGGTGCGCACGCTGTGCCTCCTGTGCCGGCGGGTCACGCCGAGCAATCTGGCGACGGCCTGGTAGCCGCCGTTCCGACCGATGAGCGCGGCCCGGACGGGAGGGGACCCGGGCGCGTTACGAGACTCAACGAACCAACGGGACCCGGGTTACTCGCCAGTTATCCGGTCGGCCGGACGCCGCCGGCCGTCGCTCAGCGGGTGCGCTGCAAGCGTCCCCGCTCCCCAGACCGGGACGTCGGAGCGACTCAGAGCGCTGCTCGGCGGCGTGGACAGCGCCATGTGCGGAGCTTCGCCAGACGGTGAGTCACAGGTCCTTCCGCATCAGATGGTTGGTGTGTCCCGGCGGGAAATCGGTCTCACGACCGTAGATGACGTAACCGCATCGGGCGTAGAACTCCGGCGCCTGAAACTCCCAAGTGTTGAGCTTGGCCCAGCGGCAGCCGCGCTCGCGGGCTTGCTCCTCGACCGCAGCGAGGAGTCGACGACCGAGTCCCTTGCCCCGGTGGCTCGGGCGCACCCACATCATGTCGACCGTCAGCCATTGCCACACGTCAACGGTGCTGCCGACGCAGCCGCCCAACAACTCGCCAGTGTCGTCAACCGCGTACGCTGCAACCGGTCTTGCCCGGAGGTTGTCTGGCTCGAACCTTCGCCGGACTGCTGGTGACGCCTCCTGGTTGTGCTCGACGAGGCGTTCTGTTGTCTCGTCCTCGCGACGCTGGTCCGGACCCAACTCGATGCGCCAAGTCATTCCCCGAACTTCTCGCGACAGCGTCGGGTCGGTCAATCAGATTTGTCGCGCGGGCGGCTATGACCCGAACTTCGTCCATTGCCCTTCGGAGACCACCTCGACGGAGCCGTCGACGACCTTGATGGCCGTCTGTTCGTCGATGGCGTAGGCAGGGACGCCGATGTCGGCGGCCCACCGCTCTGCGTCGGCCAGGGTGTTCGTCGGGAAAAGGTCCAGGTGCGGGAAGATCGAGAAGTCCACGACCCCCAGGGTGCGGTCGTCCGGCGCGGACGGCCACTCGACGAAGTCGCCCCCGATCCGGGGCGTCATCACCATGCTTCCGGCACTCACTCCCACCCAGACCGTGTCGGGCAGCGACGGCAGCAGGTCGGCCAGTCCGGACTCCCGCATCCAGTGGCACAGGTACGTCGCGTCACCGCCGTCGACGAGCAGCACGTCGGCCTCCCGGACCCAGGGGACCCATCGCTCCGCGCCGATGGTGGGCAGTGCGGTGAGCTCGAGGACACCGAGCGACGCCCAGCCCAGGCCGGAGAAGTGCCGGAAGTCGGGCTCGGCCGCCACCAGGCCCCGCACTGACGCCGGTCCGCACATCGGGTGACCCCACTGCGCCGTCGGGACGACCAGGGCATGGCACTCGGTGATCGGCTTGCCGAGAAGCTGCACGAGCGCCGAGTGGATGCTCGGGTTCGTGACGCCGCCTGACGTCAGCAAGAGCTTCAAGGTGCCTCCAAGTTCGCGCGCGGAAGTTAGATGTGCCTGAAGACCCGGCACCGCGCAGGAACTCATCGCAGTTCGGGCAACCACTTCAGAGGTCCCTTGGGTCGCCGGCGCGATTGCCCACTGATCCGGACCGGGCAGCAGTGGCCTTTCCACTTCCACGCCTCAGGCCGGTTTGTGCGCGAGCCAGACCGCCCCGGACCCAGGATCGTCCGGACCGAGCGTGACGGTCGCATCGACCACCAGGCCGGCCTCACGGAGGAGGTGCCGGTAGCTGTCGGGGCTCCGGCGTACGACGAGCACCCGCATGGGGAGACCTCCGTAGCCGTCGGTCTTGAGGTACGAACTGTCGCCGACGTGGCCGCCGAGCATGAGGGATCCCCCGGGAGCAACCACGCGAGCGAGTTCTCGGATCACCGGACCGAGATCCTCGTCCGGGACGTGGTGCAGGACGTATGCGTCAGAGCGCCTGTTCTGGTGAAGAGCCGAGCAAAGCTCCGAGGGCCTGCAACCCACGAACGATCTCGTCTCCTGAGGGCGCGGACTCCGGGTCGAGCAGCACCTGGGCCACCAGGCCGGACATCAGCGCCATCTGCACCGAACCGAGGCTGCGGACGACGTCCTCGGAGACGGCCGCTTCCGCAGTCCCCGTCAACCACGCGCTCGCCCCGCGCCGCCCCTCCTGCTGGCCCCGAGCCAGCATCTCCCGCAACTCGGGCGCTCGCTCACTTTGCAGCAGGGCTTCGTACGACGCCAGCCAGAGTGCGCGCTGCTCCCGACCGCTGCGTAGCATCCGGTCCCACGTGTCGGCGTAGTCAGCGCCCGACGTGGCGCCTTCCGCGAGTGCCGTACTGACGGCCTCGCCCCACTCTTCGAGCGCGGCCACCAGCGCCTCCATGAGCAGCGCCTCGCGCGACCCGAAGTGGTAGCCGATCGCGGCCATGCTCACGCCGCCCGCCGCGCTGGTGATGTCACGGACCGTCGTCTTGTCGTAACCCTTCTCCAGAAGACAGCGCTTCGCGCCCTCGAGGAGGGCCTCCCGGTTTCCCATGGTTCGACATCCTACCCGCAGATTCGCGCAAGCGTCTTATGCAAACGTCTTGCGCATTTGCGCAACTCGGGTCTACGTTGCGGGAATGCAGAACACACGAGTCCTCATCTCCGGCGCGAGCGTCGCCGGACCGTCCGTCGCCTACTGGCTCACGCACTTCGGGTTCGACGTCACCGTCGTGGAGCGCGCACCGGCCCTCCGTGAAGGGGGATTCGCCGTCGACTTCCGCGGCACGCCACATCTCACGGTCCTGGAGCGGATGGGCATCCTCGACCAGGTCCGATCCATGCAGACCCACATGCGCGGCCTGGCCTTCGTCGACGCCGAGGGCAACACGGAGTTCACGCTCCCGGCGTCGTTCCTCAGCGGCGACGTCGAGATCGAGCGCGCCGACCTGAGCCGGATCATCTACGAGCGCACCCGCGACGCCGTCGAGTACCGGTTCGACGACTCCATCGCCTCCCTGACCGACACGGGCGACGAGGTGCAGGTCGTGTTCGAAAGCGGGCTCGAGAGGACATTCGACCTGGTGATCGGCGCCGACGGCCTCCACTCGAACGTACGACGCCTGGTCTTCGGGCACGAGTCCCAGTTCCTCAAGTACGGCGACTACTACGTCGCCGGCGGGTTCGACGTACCCAACCACCTCGGCCTCGACCATCTCGCCCACCACTACGGCGTTCCCGGCCGGAGCGTGTCCCTCTCCAGCCACCATCGTCCCGACGTCGTCACCCCGGTCTTCGTATGGCACTCACCCGCGCCGCCCCACTACGACCGGAAGGACATCGAGACGCAGAAGCGCATCATCGGCGAGGTGTTCGCCGGCGTCGGCTGGGAGGTCCCCCGCGTCCTCGACGCAATGCGCGACGCGGACCACCTCTACTTCGACTCGCTCAGCCAGATCAAGATGGAAACGGTCTCTCGCGGACGCGTGACCCTCCTCGGGGATGCCGGGTACGGCGCCACCATGGGCGGCCTCGGCACCGGGCTCGCGGTCGTCTCCGCCTACGTCCTCGCCGGCGAGCTCGCCAGAGCCGACGGCGACCACTCCCTGGCCTTCGCGAGGTACGAGGACAAGCATCCGTGACTACGCCAGGGGCTGCCAGAAGGTCGCCGACAGAGCCGGACCGTTCCTGGCGCCCCGCACGCGACGCGGCATGTGGCTCCGCGACTTCGCGCACCGGATCCTCGTCCGCCGGCCGCTGGCGACGTGGCTGGAGAAGATGACCGTCAAGGCCGCCGCTGACATCCAACTCGCAGGACTACGCGAGATTCGCCGACCCCGCGAGCGAGTCCACGCCCAGCGCTGGGAGCACGAGCCCCCAAAGCCGCATCACCTCTTCTGGCTGAGATTCCTCGAGGCGTTCCTCACCACCACTCGCGCTTTCACTATTCGCTGCATGGTCGGATGCTCGGGCTCCGACAGCGGCATGACAGTGCGTTCGCCCGTGAGAGGGTTGCTGTCATGGCGGGTGAAACACCTCCGGGCCGCGAGGTTGTGCTTGAAACGGGTCGCCTGCTGCTCAGACCTTGGCGGGTAGCCGAGGCTGTCGTCCAGCGTGAGCTGTGGACCGAACGTGATCCACGAGTGCCGCCGCACCGCCGGATCGACGCGGATGGACGCCCCACGGTCGCAGACCTCGAGGAGTCGATCCGCACCAACCGGCCATCGTCGATCGGGTTGCTGGCGGTCGAGCGGAAGGCCGCTCGTGACGTCATCGGCTACTGCGGGCTGATCGACAGCGGACGAGGGTCGGAAGGGGAACCGGAACTGGCGTTCGAGCTGCTACGCCGGGTCTGGCGTCAGGGATACGCGACCGAGGCCTCGTTGGCGGTTCTGGACTGGGCGAGATCGTCCGGGTACGAACGTCTGTGGGCCACGGTCTGGGACTGGAACACCGCTTCTCGCCGGGTGCTGGCCAAGGTCGGGTTCACCGAGACCGAGCGGAAGGAAGTGGACGCGGTCTACGGGACCACCCTGTTCACCACGAGACGGCTCTGACCCGACACTTCGCCTTCATCGGCAGCGCGCGGACAGCGGCTGCGGATGCTTCAGATGCGTGAACTTTCACCCGGCCGCCGTGCGAGGCTGATGTGGCCAATGCGAAGGCGGCAGGGGGAAGGAGACCTGTATGGCGGTCCAGCCGAAAGCAATCGTGCTCCACGTCGATCAAGCGCGACGCGCGGCCAAGTTCTGGAGTGAGGCGCTGGGCTACGAGCCACAGGCGGATGCGCCAGACTTCCTGGCCGCACCCAACGGCGAGGGCGTGCGCATCCACCTCGACGAGAGCGACCGTACGCACCTTGACCTGTGGGTCGATCGCACCAACTCCGATCTGGAGACCGAGGTCGAACGCCTCATCTCGTTGGGCGCGAGCCGCGTCGAGTGGACCTATCCCCAGGACGCCGACTTTGTCGTCATGGCCGACACCGAGGGCAACCTCTTCTGCGTGATCGCGTAGCCGCACCGCCCCACCGGCGCAGTCCCGACCCCTCATCGGAGCTCCGCGTTTCCCTCTGCGCGGCAGATGCGAGCGTTGCCGAGCGCGGACTGCCCCGTGCTAGGTCACGGCGGACTCAACACGCGGAGTGTGCGGCGGCGAGACCGACGGTGTGCCAGGGCTCCATGGCCATGTGGCCGCCGTGCGCCATCCTCGCAGTAGCGGGAGCGGATCAGCGACAGCGTGTCGAGCACGATGTCGAGTACGGGGGATTCTCGACGCTCTCTCGCCCAACCGATGAGGCCTGGCGCGTCGAGGACGGGGGCTGCGAAGTGCAGAAGGCTGGCGTACCAGATGTCGCGCTCCTGCCACTGGTCCTCGAACCAGGCGAGCGGTCCGAGGGCGGCGCGTAGTCGGCGCATGAGTTCCCACGGCGCGTCGTCAACCGGCTCAGCCTGCGCCATGACGCCGCTGGTGGAGAGCGTGACTCCGGTGAGGCGCAATCGGATAGGCGGTGTCTGGCAGGCCACTGCCTCTAGTGCCGCGATCCACTGCTCGGTTATCGCGTCTACAGGGCTGGCGGCTTCGCGGTAAGGCTCCAGCGCTCGGACTGTGAAGTGGCTTGCGTCCTCACTGCCAGTCTCGAAGTGGCCCGGTCCTGCGTGAACCAGCGCCTCGCTCATCAACGCTGCGAGGAAGGCGCGAACCCGCTCGTCCGGCAGACAGACGACGCTAACGGGCCAGCGACCGCCGTCGACCGGCGGCTCGTCCCGGCGATGGGCTCCACTGAGCAGCGCAGGAACGGCCTCGCTGAAGAGGCGATCAAAGACAGCAGTAGTTGAGTCGGCCGATGTCACGGCCGCGACCTTATCCCCCGTCTGCTGGTCGCTTCGCGACCAAGCAGGTCGCCCCGCAGCGCAGTCTCGGCTCCGACATCTGGGATCTCGGCACGAGCGCCCCGTTGCGCGCTTACCTCTCCGCGGCATGTCCGTGCGTTTAACCGGTGTCTCCCGTCCTCAGCCTTGCGAGCGGACCAGAAGAACCGCGGCTAGGCGAGCTCATCGGACGCAGTGTCGAGACGGGTGATCTGCGCCTCGTCCAGTGTGACGGCTGGCGCTGCCAGGAGGTCGTCAAGCTGCGCACCGGAGGTGGCAGAAGCTAGCGGTGCTGTAACGGTGGGGCGGTGCATCAGCCAGGCCAGAGCGATGGCGGCGGCCCTGACGTTGTGCTCCTGGGCGATCGCGTCGATGGTGTCGAGCAGGCGCAGTCCCTTGGGGGTGATCAGAGGTCGGACGCCGGCTCCCCTGGCTCGGTCCTCGGTGTCGGCCTCGGTGCGGTACTTGCCCGACAGGAATCCGCCACCGAGAGCACGGTAAGGAAGCACCGCAAGACCGGCCTCGCTCGCAAGCGGAGCGAACTCCGTCTCGAACGGCTGCCGATGAACCAAGCTGTAGTGCGGTTGGAGCGCTATCGGTGCGGCCAAGCCATTTCTGGCAGCCGTGTCGATCCACTCGCGGACGGCATCGGCGGTGAAGTTTGACAGCCCGACGGCCCGGATCTTGCCGGCCCGGATCAGGGCGTCGAACGCTTCCGCCGTCTCCTCGATCGGCGTCTCGTCGTCCTGATAGTGCGCGAAGTACAGGTCGATGTAGTCGGTGCCAAGTCGACGCAGCGACTCTTCGGCGGCAGCGGCCACCGTCGTCGCGGACAGTCCCTCCAAGGGCGGGTGGTTGCCGCCCTTCGTTGTCACCACTACCTCGGCGCGGTTGTTCCGGCCCCGCATCCAGTCTCCAAGGATGACCTCCGATGCTCCGTCGGAGTAGGTGTCGGCGGTGTCGACCAGTACACCTCCGGCTTCGGCGAACGCGTCGAGAACCCGATGAGATCCGGCAGCGTCGGTCGTGCGGCCGAACGTGTTGGTCCCGAGCCCCATCGGCACTGCAAGGTCGTCACCCCACCGGCGCCCCGGTGCGCGGTCGATGGGGCGGATTGCGGCTGCGGGACGGGTCATGAGTGTCCTCCTTGATGGCTCACGGAGAATGAAGCCAAGCACCGATCACCGACAGCAGCCGATACTCGGGATTGCGCTCGCATCTCGGCACGATCGGATCGCTTATGTCCGGAAGTCGCACTTCCGGCGGCCCGTCATAGCCTGGGCCCGCGGACCGTGCTACCTCGCGTGCGCCGGGTGCAACGAGCCCGCGACAGCGGAACGTCCTTCGTCGGTTGGTGCCAGGCGCCGGCTACGCGTCGTACGAGAGGCTGGGCTTCGGGCAGTGGCCGTTGCAGGCTGTGTCCCACTATCGTCGCTGTAATCCACTTGGGGTGGACCGAACGGGCCGGTGGTCGATGAGGTACCGATTCGAACAACCCGCGGTCGAGAGCGCTGCCGCGCTCGCTGCCTTGAAAGCGGAAACGTTCAGCGAAACGTACGCCGCGGCCAACGACCCTGCCGAACTGGCTGCGCACCTCGCGCGGGCGTGCGCCGTGGACGCGGTCTCTGCTCAGTTGCTCGACCCACGGTGCGACACCACCTGGGTCCTGGACGACGGCAAACCCGTCGGCTACCTCAAGGTCAACTACGGCACCGCACAAACCGTACCGGGACTCAGCGACGGGCTCGAGGTCGAACAGCTCTATGTTCTCGCCAGCCATCACGGACAAGGTCTCGGCGGGCAACTACTCGACCTCGCGACCGAGAAGGCCCGGGAGCGAGGGCTCACCTACCTGTGGCTCGGCGTTTGGGAACACAACACCAACGCCATCTCGCTCTACCGCCACCGCGGGTACCAAGAGTTCGGCCAGCACGTCTTCATCTTCGGCGAGGAGGAGCAGCGCGACCTCCTGATGCGTCTGGACCTCGCGATCGCCTAGGCGCAACCAGCGCCAACGGTCGGCTCACGGCGGGCCGCTCTCTCAACAGCGGCTGCCCACCTGTTCGGGTGTGGCTCTCATCTGGCATGCGGTCCCGCCGGGTGCCGTGGTGAGGCGTGGCTCGAGAGGGGATTGCCCGGCTCGAAGTAGCTCTGCCCGTCCTCGCCGATCCCGGCTCGAGCGAGGAGGCTCTGATGGCCGAGTGATCGTGGGTGTGGATCCCCACAAGAAGTCGTGACGATCGAGGCGGTCGACGAGCATGGCCGGGTGCTGGCGACTGGTCGGTTGGCCACCGACCGCGCCGGGCTACCGGCTGATGATCAAGTACGTGCGGGATCAGTGGCCCCATCACGTGTGGGCGGTCGAGGGAGCCCACGGCGTGGGTCGGCCGCTGGCGCAGCGGCTGCTGGCGCAGGGCGAGGCGGTGCTGGACGTGCCCGCCAAGCTCGCCGCCCGGGTCCGGGTCTTCGACACCGGCAACGCCCGCAAGACCGACGCCACCGACGCGCACGCGGTCGCCGCGGTCGCGCTGCGCACGCCGCGGCTGACCCAGCTCGCCTACGACGAGGAGCTGATCACGCTGCGGCTGCTGACCGACCGGCGCGACGAGCTGGCGCACCTGCGGGTGCAGACCGTGAACCGGCTGCACCGGCTGCTGACCGAGCTGATCCCCGGTGGCGCCAAGCGGGACCTCTCGGCGCTGCAGGCCAAGCGGCTGCTCGCCACGGTGAAGCCCAGAACCCTGGTGGGCAAGACGATCCGGCGGATGGCCGCCGAGGAGATCGCCGACCTGGTCGCCGTCGACGCCAAGCTCAAGGCCATCAAGAACGAGCTCCGCGCCGCGGTCACCGCGCGGGGGTCGCACCTGATGGACCTGTTCGGTGTCGGCCCGGCCGGTGCCGCCCGGATCCTGTCCGACGTCGGCGACGTGGCCCGGTTCCCCGACCGCAACCACTTCGCGTCCTGGACCGGCACCGCGCCGCTGGACGCGTCCTCCGGGGACCAGATCCGCCACCGGCTCTCCCGCGCCGGGAACCGCCGGATGAACCACGTGCTGCACATCGCCGCATCGTGCAGATCCGCCACGACACCGAGGGCCGCGCCTACTACCGACGCAAGCTTGCCGAGTCCAAGACCCCGATGGAAGCCCTGCGCTGCCTGAAACGGCGGCTCTCCGACGCGGTCTACCGACAGCTCGTCGCCGACGCCCAGCAGCAGCGACGAGGCGGGCCCGGGAGGGCACTCGGGGGCGTCTTCACAATCCAGCGCGGCCGACCTGTCCACCCCGGTCATCGGCTCTTCGGATCAGCCACTTCCCGGACCCGCAGCCACGACGCTACCCGCCACCAAGACCGCTGCGAAGACCCACGCGGGCTCCGGCTCCGCGCTCCACGCGACGCCGCGCAGGAGCCGTCAAGATGGAGCGCCCCACCGGACGAACGACCTTGACGGCGACAAGCGACGTCGCAAACTCACGAAGCGCCGAAGCCGCGACCTTGACACAGAGGGGAACCAGATCAAGCCGGTTCGGTATCTGAGTCGCGAGCGCTTGGCTCGAACGGGAGACGGCCCCCAAGAGTGAGTCCGACCGGGCGGTCCGCTCATCGGCAGTTCCGTTCACCTGTCTGCGGCAGATGCGTGCGGCTCGCGACGCGGGTGGCTGCGCAGGTGGGGCTTCGCCGCTTCGTCTCGCTGCTGGTCGGGCTGTTGGCCACGGCATCAGACCAACTGTTTCCAGTGGCCTTCTGACACGACTTCGACGGTGCCGTCGACCACCTTGATGGCGGTCTGGTCGTCGATGGCGTAGGCCGGGCCGGAGATGCCGGCGGCCCATTGCTCCGCCTCGGCCATCGTGTTGCCCGGCATGCCGTCCGAGACGAGGTGCGGGCAGATCGAGAAGTCGACGAGGCCCAGCGTGCTGTCGTCGCCGTTCGGTGGCCGCCACTGGATGAAGTCCTCCCCGACCTCGGGGGTCATCACCATGCTGCCCGCGCTCAGTCCCACCCACACCGTGTCGCTCAGCGAAGGGAGCAGGTCGGTCAGCCCGGACTCTCGCATCCAGTGGCACAGGTAGAGGACGTCTCCGCCTGCCACCAGAAGCACGTCGGTCTCCCGAACCAGCGGGACCCAGAGCTCCTCGTCGATGCTGGGCAACGCGGTGAGCTCCAGTACGCCCATCGACTTCCAGCCCAGGTCGACCATCGGGTTTCCCGGCTCCTGCCCGCTGGTGAACCGCCAGGCCCTTTCCCCGGGGCCGTTCCGGGGGTGCCCGTACATCGCGGTGGGGATACACAGGGCGCTGGAGTCGGCGATGGGCTTACCCAGCATCTCGACCAGCGCGTCGCGGATGCTGGCGTTCGTGACGCCTCCGGACGTGAGAAGCAGCTTCAAGATTCCTCCCGATTTCGATCACCATGGTGGCGCGGTATACAGACCGAGGTCCGCCGCCATACTCATCGCTGATGAAAGCGGCGAACGTATCCGCCAACAATCGCTCGCTGGAGACGCGAGCACGGGCGCACGCAGCCCCGGGCTGTTCACGCCCTGAACCGTCCGACTTTCGGCAAGGCCGCGCGCATCGCGGCATGAGCGGACACGCGCTCATCACATTCCGACGGCACCGTCCGTCGCCTCACGCAACAGGTCGAGATGACCGCAATGCCGTGCCGTCTCCTGGATCATGTGGATCATCGCGTACCGCAGTGTGAAGTCCATGCCCTCTCCGCGGGCAGCATCGTCGAGGTCGGAACCTGCGACCGCGCTTCGAGACCTCGCGCACTCCTCGATGTAGTCGGCCACGATCGTGGCGAGCGTGTCGCCGGGCTCGATCCGGAAGTTGCTGTGCAGGTCGTCGTCGGGCCAAGGCCAGGTCACGTCGAGGTCCGCGAAGTCGATGCTGAACCAGAACCGCTCCGTTCCGGCCAAGTGCTTGACGACAGTGGCCGGGGTCAGCTTGGACGGCGAGACCGCCGTAGTGAATGCCTGGGCGTCGGCCAGACCGGCCACTTTGTTGACCACCGTTGCACGGTAGAAGTCGAGCATGCTCTCCAACATCGCCCTCTCAGAGCCCCGTTGGATCGGTCGAGCCCGTGCTATCGGCGTCACATCGGTCATTCCGGCAGCCTAGAGGTGGTTCCTAGTTCATCGACGCCGCCCGGACAGCGGTGCGAGAGCGGACGTTTGCTTGTCGGATGTCCGTGCTCTTATGGGCGAATGCATGAGGTCGTTATCGGCGCGCTGGTTCGTGAAGGTCGAGTCCTACTCGTGCATCGGAGTCCGAACAAGCGTGCGTACCCGAACGTATGGGATTTGCCCGGTGGACTCATCGAGGCTGGCGAGTCAGAACTGGACGCGCTAACGCGGGAACTGCACGAGGAACTCGGCGTGCAGATAGCGACGGGCTCGGCGTCTCATCTGTGTCGGCTGACCGCAGGACCTGCAGAGGAGCCGGCACTCCTGAGCGCCTGGCTTGTGCGTGACTGGCAGGGAACGCCGGCGAACGTCGCTCCCGAGGAACACGACGACATCGGATGGTTTGACCTCGAGGAGTTGCCTCCTCCCGCCCACGTACCCGTGCGCACGGCTCTGGTGAATGCGATACGGAGTCACCGCGGCTGAACTTCAAGGCGCTGTCATCGGCACGACCGCGCACAACGCGGCATGAGCGGACGTCCAGGGGGCGGCGAAAGACTCGTCCTGCCGTTCACCGATCATGAACCTCATGGAGGACGAGCAGACGCCGCAGTCGGCCGAGGGTGAGGCAAAGGTCATCACGCTCTGCGGCTCGACCAAGTTTGAGGCTGAGTGCGCGGAGGTCAACCAGCGGCTCACGATGGAAGGTTGCGTCGTGATCAGCCTCGGAATGTTCAGCCTCCCCGATCTGCCGGACTACGACTGGACAGCCGACAGCTCGGACCTGAAGGGGCGGCTCGGCGGCGTGCACCTCCAAAAGATTCGCATGGCTGACGAGGTGTACATCGTGGATCCGGGCGGCTACGTGGGTGAGTCAACCCGACGGGAGATTGCCTACGCGGAGTCGCTCGGCAAGCCGGTTCGGTATCTGAGTCGCGAGCACTTGGCTCGAACGGGAGACGGCCCCCAAGAGTGAGTCCGACCGGGCGGTCAGCTCATCGGCCAGTTCCGCCCACCATCAGCGGCAGATGAGTGCGTCTCGGTAGGTCGGTTGAGTGTCTTCGTCAGGTGGAGGCGCTGTAGTCGTCGAGGATCGCATCGATGATCAGCCGCGCCTCAGTTGCCGACCGCTCGTCCCGGTCCTCTAGGGCGCTCACAAGGTTGCGCAACGTCTTCCACAGAGCCCACCCGCGCCCCCGCGCCCAGCTCGAGGCGTCGATGTCGAGTCGTTCGCGTAGGAGTTGGCGGCCAGAGAGGTCTAGCAGTGTCCAAGCGATAGCGAGGTCGCAGGACGGATCACCGACACCGCAGGTCCCGAAGTCGATGACCCCGGCAAGCCTGCCTCGTTCGATAAGCAGGTTCCCCACCGCAAGATCGCCGTGGAACCACACGTCCACCCCGTCCCATCGGGCTCCCAGGGCTTCATCCCACGCGGCTGCAGCCAAGCCGACGTCGATCTGATCGTCGAGCTCTGCGAGGGCGCCGCGAGCCGTCACGTCGTAGGTGCGCAACGTGGCGCCGCGGAACCAGTTGTGGATGCCGGGCTGCGGACCGCCTGTTGCGTCGATGCGTCGCAAGGCCTCCAAGAAGCCGCTCACGTCTTCGGCGATCCCCATCGCGTCCGTGATCGCGTACCGGGCGACTGGCTCGCCGGGGAGCCATCCGTAGACCGACCAGTGGAATGGGTACCCGGCCCCCGGCAGGCCCCGGGCCAGCGGTGCGGGGATCGGGATGGGGAGTTGTTTGGCCAGTTCGGGGAGCCAGCGGTGCTCCTTCTCGACGGCGAGTTCGTACTCCGCGGCGCTGGGTAGCCGCACGAGCATGTCGTCTGCGAGGTGGAAGGTGAAGTTGTCCCACCCGGGGGTGCGAACCGGCGTGATGGGCCGCTGCGCCCATTGGGGGAACTGGGCTGCGACAAGATGGCACACGGTCTCGACATCGACAGTTAGCCGCTGCGGTGGTGGACCGAGATCCGGCACCTCCTCGATCGACTCACCGCGCTCAGGACTCATGGCCAAGCAGGCTACCCAGCGGCAGCATGGCCGAGCGTCAGCGATTTCTCGCCAGTGCGTCGAACGCTCGCCCAGCGGCATGTCCCGGATGGCCGCAGCGGTGATACAGCGGAGCCCGTGCGCCCAGGTGAGAACGCGTACGACGGGACGTCACTCCGAGATGTCGATCGGAATCGAGGGCAGCCCGTTCTCCAGAAGGAAGGCCAGCCGATGCCCCAGCCGAGGCGGAAAGACCGTGTCCGCCGTCGTCGCCAGGTCTTCCATCGACCACCAGTGGAATCCCCGGATGGTCCTGCTCTCGTAGTCGCTCAACGCGGCGGGAGCAGGCTCAAAGTGTGGGACTCGATGGAGTAGCCACTCCTCGTGGACCTGCACCTCACGCCCGTCATATCTGTAGGTGTGGTCTCGGGTCCACACCGGAGTGCCCACCGGCAGTTCGAGGAGACCCGTCTCCTCAGCGGCCTCGCGAGCGGCTGCCTGTTGGGAGGTTTCGCCTGGCTCGATGCCACCGCCAACGGGATACCAGCACTTCAAACCGCTTCGCGGATCTTGCGAGTGGATGAGCAGCAGACGGTCTTGCTCATCGAGGAGCAGGAGCTTGACGGTCAGCCTGGACACCCCGGGCATGCTGTCAGACCGAGACCTCCCTCTCACATTGGGATGGTGAGCGGATCGCTGATGTGCGGACGTTCACTTCGTGAATTGACGCGACCTAGCCCCGGGGCAAAGATCCCGCGGGCCGCACCGCGTGCGACATGGTGCCCTCGTCGGGCCGGGTTGGTGACGGTCATGAGTGGTTGCCCAGTCGTCGCCGCACTACACGCCGCCGCAGGGTGGGCGAGGCCACCACCTCGTAACCGGCCTCGAGGAAGACCTGCACCAGCCCGACCGAGGCCTCGTCCCAGATCACGGTCTTGCCCGGCGGCGGCTCGATCGGGTAGCCCTCCAGGACGCGGGCGCCGACCTGCTCGCCGTACTCGACGGTGGCGGTGGCGAGCTCGTAGGTCAGCCCCGACTGGCGCCGGCCCTTGCGCACGACGAAACACGTGACAGACCAGACGCCCTCGAGCTCGGGGTCCATCCGCATCCACGCCTGCTTCCGGGTCCACAGCCTGGGGTAATTCTCCCGCGGCTCGACCGCGACCCAGCCGGCCGCCTCGCCGTCGACGTACCCGATCAGCCCAGACGTCGGTCCGGCGGTGCCGCAGGCGGTTTGCTCCAGCAGCGCGGCGTCCCTCTGCTCCTGGGTGGTGTCGCGCCAGATCCAGCCGGGCACCTTCAGCGCTTGGCAACGGCACTTGTGGGCTCCCCCCGTGGCGAAGACCGCCTCGACGTCCTCTGTCGCTGCTTGGTTGGCCGGGAGCCAGGTGAAATCGGGCATGCGGCGACCCTAATTGCCAGCCGGACGCTTTGAAGCCGATCGGGTCCGGAGAAGGCGCGGTACGGGCGAGGCGCTCGGCGCGGAAAGTCGAACTCCGCTTTCACCCTCAGGACGGCCCGGGGCACAAGGACCCGCACGCTCATCGGCATGAGAGTGCGTCGGACATCAGCGGGCGCGCTGCACCCGGCCCTCGTCCCAGACCGGGCCGTCGGACTCGTAGACCGAGCCGTCGGCGCCGTAGACGAGGAACCGGTCGAAGCCGCGGGCGAACCAGCGGTCGTGCGTGACGGCGAGGACCGTGCCCTCGAAGGCGTCGAGGCCCTCCTCGAGCGCCTCGGCCGACTCCACGTCGAGGTTGTCGGTCGGCTCGTCGAGCAGCAGCAGGGTCGCGCCGCTGAGCTCGAGCAGCAGGATCTGGAAGCGGGCCTGCTGGCCTCCGGACAGCGACTCGAAGCGCTGCTCGGCGGCGTGCGCCAGCTCGTAGCGGTCGAGCGCCCGGGCGGCCGGCTCGCGCGGCAGCCCGTCGCGGTGGTCGTCGCCGCGGTGCAGGATCTCCAGCAGCGTCCGGCCCGACCAGCTCGGGGTGCTCGTGCGTCTGCACGAACCAGCCAGGGCGCACGCGCGCGCCGAGCCGGGCCTTGCCGGTGTGGTCGACCGGCTTGACCGGCACGTCCCCGACGGGCCGGTGCTCGACGTCGGGGTCGGTGCCGCCGGCGGCCAGCAGGCGCAGGAAGTGCGACTTGCCGGAGCCGTTGGAGCCGAGCACGGCCACCCGTTCGCCGTACCAGACCTCCAGGTCGAACGGCTTCATCAGCCCGGTCAGCTCGAGCCGCTCGCACACCACGGCGCGCTTGCCGGTGCGGCCGCCCCGCAGCCGCATCTTCACCTGCTGCTCGCGCGGCTGCGCGGTCGGCGGTCCGGCCTCCTCGAACTTGCGGAGCCGGGTCTGCGCGGCCTGGTAGCGCGAGGCCATGTCGGAGTTGTAGGCGGCCTTCTGCTTGTACATCAGCATCTGCGCGCGGAGCTTGGCGTGCTCCTCGTCCCAGCGCTTGCGCAGCTCTTCGAAGCGCGCGAACCGTGCCCGCCGGGCCTCGTGGTACGACGCGAAGCCGCCCGGGTGCGTCCACACCGTGTTGCCGGCGGCGCCGAGCTCGACGGTGACCACCCGGGTCGCGGTGTTGTTCAGCAGCTCCCGGTCGTGGCTGATGTAGAGGATCGTCTTCTGGGACTCGTTGATCCGGTCCTCGAGCCAGGTCTTGCCGGGCACGTCGAGGAAGTTGTCGGGCTCGTCGAGGAGCAGCACCTCGTCGGGGCCGCGGAGCAGGAACTCCAGCACCAGCCGCTTCTGCTCACCCCCCGACAGCGTGGTCAGCTCGCGGTACTTCGCGCGGTCGAACGGCACCCCGAGCGCGGCGGTGGTGCAGACGTCCCAGACCACCTCGACGTCGTAGCCGCCGGCGTCGGCCCACTCCGACAGCGCGGCGGCGTAGCGCATCTGGGTCTTCTCGTCGTCGGTCTCCATCAGCGCGAGCTCGCAGGCCTCCACGTCCGCGGCGGCCTGCCGGACGCGCGGCGGCGACACCGACAGCAGCAGGTCGGCGACGGTCTTCCCGTCGTTCCCGTGGGTCACCATCTGGCGCATCACACCCAGGCCCCCGGACCGGGTGACCGCCCCGGCGTGCGGCGTCAGGTCGCCGGTGACGATCCGCAGCAGCGTGGTCTTGCCGGCCCCGTTGGCACCGACGAGGGCGACCTTGGCCCCCTCGCCGACCCGGAAGGACACGTCGTCGAGCAGCACCCGCCCGTCCGGCAGCTCGTAGCGCACCCCGGCGACGTCGACATGTCCCACGCGGGAGAGTCTCCCCGAGGCGACCGCTCGTCGCATCCTGATTACCGCCCGTCAGACGCCTGGATCGTCACGTTCCGCAGGAGTTGCCCGTTTCGGTAGCGTGCGACGCACACCACAGTTCCCGGGGACCCACGGAGGTCAGTGATGTCCAGCCAGACCCAAGCCCAGCAGGAGACCGCGCCGAGGTGGCGCCTGATCGGGCCGGGCCTCGTGGTCGCGGCCACCGGCGTCGGCGCGGCCGACCTCGTCGCGACGCTGGTCGCCGGCAGCAAGTACGGCTACGCGCTGCTGTGGTGCGCGGTCCTCGGCTGCCTCATGAAGATCGTGCTCGTGGAGGGCGCCGGCCGCTACAGCCTGGCCACCGGCCGCACCATCTTCGAGGGCTGGTCGAGCCTCGGCCGCTGGACCACGTGGTACTTCGGGCCCTACATCGTGGTCTGGGGCTTCGTCTACGGCGCCGCCGCGATGGCGGGCACCGGGCTCGCGCTCTACTCCCTGATGCCGTTCCTCGGCGTCAAGGCCTGGGGCATCATCTCGGGCCTGATCGGCCTGGCGCTCGTGTGGACCGGCCGCTACGGGTTCTTCGAGAAGGTCCTCAGCGTCATGGTGCTGCTGATGTTCGTCTCGATGGTCGGGGCGGCCGCGCTCACGCTGCCGAACCTCCCCGACCTGGTCGTCGGGATGGTGCCGATGGTCCCCGACGGCGGCATCCTCTACGTGCTCAGCCTGGCCGGTGGCGTCGGCGGCACGATCACCCTGGCGGCGTACGGCTACTGGCTGCGCGAGAAGGGCTGGGACACCCCGCGCTTCATGCGGGTGATGCGCATCGACAACACCGTCGCCTACGTCGTCACCGGCCTGTTCGTGGTGGCCACGCTCATCGTGGGCGCCGAGCTGCTCTACTCCGCGCAGATCGCGGTCGCGACCGGTGACGCGGGCATGCTCGACCTGTCCAACGTGCTGGAGGACCGCTACGGCGCCGCCGCCGGCACGGTGTTCCTGGTCGGCTTCTGGGCCGCCGCGATGTCGTCGCTGGTCGGCGTCTGGAACGGCGTCAGCCTGATGTTCGCCGACTTCGTGGCCCACGTGCGCGGGCTCGGCGCCGACCACCCCGACGCCCGGTCGGGCGGGAAGTACTACAAGGCCTACATCCTCTGGCTGACCATCCCGCCGATCATCTTGATCTTCATGGGCCAGCCGGTCTACCTGATCCTGGCGTACGGCGTGCTCGGCGCGCTGTTCATGCCGTTCCTGGCCGTGACGCTGCTGTGGCTGCTCAACACCGACCGGGTCCCGCGCGAGTGGCGCAACAAGCTGCCCGCCAACATCGCGCTGTTCCTGTGCGCCGCGGCGTTCCTCGCCCTCGCCGTCAACCAGGTCTACGAAGCCCTCGCCGGTCTGTAGCCGCGAGAGGCCACTTCCCCACCGCCTCGGGCGGCGTGTCGGTCGGGAAGTGGCCTCTCGACCGGCGGCGCGTAGGGTCCCTGCATGGCCGGTGGAAGAAACGGGACGGGTACGACGTACCTCCTGGTGGACGGCGAGAACATCGACGCGACCCTCGGTGCCTCGATGCTGGGTCGCCGCCCGCGTCCGGAGGAGCGGCCGCGCTGGGACCGGCTGCTCGACTTCGCCCGGCAACGGTGGCGGCAGGAGCCGGTGGGGCTGTTCTTCCTCGCTGCCAACACCGAGCTCCCGATGAGCTTCGTGCAGGCGCTCATCTCGATGGGCTACCGTCCGGTCCCCTTGGCCGGCGCGCCGGGCGAGAAGGTGGTGGACATCGCCATCCAGCGCACGTTGCACGCGCTGCGCGACCGGAGCAGCGACGTGATGCTGGTCAGCAACGACGGTGACTTCGTGGACGGGGTCGAGGGGCTGATCGACGGCCGGCGACGGGTCGCGGTCATCGGGTTCACCGAGTTCCGCAACAGCGCCTTCAGCACCCTCGTCGGGCGTGGGCTCGAGCTGCTCGACCTGGAGTACGACGCCGAGGCGTTCACCACCCCGCTGCCGCGCGTGCGGATCATCCCGATCGAGGAGTTCGACCCGCTCGACTTCCTGTGAGCGACCCGCGACCGAGAGGCCACATCGCGCACGACACGCCGACAGGACAGGTGGGGGACTGGCCTCTCGGCGGTCAGGCGGAGTCGGACTGGGCGTCGGCCGCCGAGCGGCCGGCCTCCAGCCGGGCGACCGGGACCCGGAACGGCGAGCAGGAGACGTAGTCGAGCCCGACCTCGTCGAAGAAGTGGATCGAGTGCGGGTCGCCGCCGTGCTCGCCGCACACGCCGAGGTGCAGGTCGGGCCGCGTCTCCCGGCCCGCCTCGACCGCCATGTGGACCAGCTTGCCGACCCCCTCGACGTCGAGGGACTCGAACGGCGAGACCCCGAAGATGCCCTTGTCCAGGTAGGTCCCGAAGAACGACGCCTCCACGTCGTCGCGGGAGAAGCCCCAGGTCATCTGGGTCAGGTCGTTGGTGCCGAAGGAGAAGAACTCCGCCTGCTCGGCGATCTCCCCCGCCGCCATCACGGCCCGCGGGAGCTCGATCATCGTGCCGACCTTGAAGGACAGCTTCACACCCGTCTCGTCCTCGACCTCGCCGGCCACCTTGATGATGTAGCCCTTGACCAGCTCGAGCTCCTGCACCGTCGCCACCAGCGGGATCATGATCTCCGGCCGCGGGTCCTTGCCCTCGCGGATCAGGGCCGACGCGGCCTCGAGGATCGCCCGTGCCTGCATCACGAACAGGCCCGGGATGACGATGCCGAGCCGGACGCCGCGCAGGCCGAGCATCGGGTTGGCCTCGTGCAGCCGCTTCACCGCGCCGAGCAGCTTGTGGTGCTTGCTGTCGCGGTTGCCGCGCTCGTCCTCCAGCGCCACCTGCACCGACAGGTCGGTGAAGTCGGGCAGGAACTCGTGCAGCGGCGGGTCGATCAGCCGGATGGTCACCGGCAGGCCGTCCATCGCCTCGAGGATGCCGTGGAAGTCGTCGCGCTGCATGGGCAGCAGGGCCGACAGCGCGGCCTCCTGCTCCTCGTCGGTCTCGGCGACGATCAGGTCCTCCACGAGCGCCTTCCGCTCGCCGAGGAACATGTGCTCGGTGCGGCACAGGCCGATGCCCTGGGCGCCGAACCGGCGTGCCCGCGCGGCGTCCTCGGGGGTGTCGGCGTTGGCGCGTACGCCGAGCCGCCGGCGGCCGTCGGCGTGCTCCATGAGCCGGGACACGGCGGCGACCAGCTCGTCACCCTCGGCCGCCTCGTCGCCCTCGAAGTGGCGGACCACGAAGGAGTCCACGACCGGGACCTCGCCGGCGAACACCTCGCCGGTGGTGCCGTCGATGGAGATCGTGTCGCCCTCGGAGACCACGGAACCGTCGGACGTGGTCATCCGCCTCGCCTTGACGTCGACGTCGAGGGAGTCGGCGCCGCACACGCAGGTGCGCCCCATCCCGCGGGCGACGACGGCGGCGTGCGAGGTCTTGCCACCGCGGCTGGTGAGGATGCCGCGCGCGGCCACCATCCCGCGCAGGTCGTCGGGGGCGGTCTCCCGGCGCACCAGGATCACGCCCTCGCCGCGCTCGGTCCACTCCACCGCGGCATGGGAGTCGAAGACCACCTTGCCGACGGCGGCACCCGGCGAGGCGTTCATGCCCTTGGCGATCAGCACCTTGTCGGCGTCGGTGTCGAAGCGCGGGAACATCAGCTGCGCGAGCTGGGCGCCGTTGACCCGGCGTACCGCCTCGTCGGCGTCGATCAGGCCCTGGTCGACGAGCTGGCAGGCGATCCGGAACGCCGCCTCGGCGGTGCGCTTGCCGACCCGCGTCTGCAGCATCCAGAGCTTGCCGTGCTCGACGGTGAACTCGATGTCGCACAGGTCGCGGTAGTGCTCCTCGAGCGTCTTCATGATGCCGAGCAGCTCGTCGTAGGCGGCCTTGTCGATCCGCTCGAGGTCGGCGAGCGGGACCGTGTTGCGGATGCCGGCCACGACGTCCTCGCCCTGCGCGTTCTGCAGGTAGTCGCCGTAGACGCCCTGCGCGCCCGAGGCGGGGTCGCGGGTGAACGCGACACCGGTGCCGGAGTCGTCGCCGCCGTTGCCGAAGACCATCGAGCAGACGTTGACCGCGGTGCCGAGATCGGTGGGGATCCGCTCCTGCCGGCGGTAGAGCACCGCCCGGTCGGTGTTCCACGAGTCGAAGACCGCGCGGACGGCCATGTCGAGCTGCTCGCGCGGCTCCTGCGGGAAGTCGCGGCCGACGTGGTCGCGCACCAGCCGCTTGTACGTCGCGACGAGGTCGCGCAGGTCGTCGACGCCGAGGTCCAGGTCGTTCTTGGCGCCGCGGTCGGCCTTGAGACCGTCGAGCGCCTCGTGGAACACGTGCGCGTCGATGCCGAGCACCGTGGAGCCGAACATCTGCAGCAGCCGGCGGTAGGAGTCGAAGGCGAACCGCTCGTCGCCGCCGGCCTTCGCCGCCAGCCCCTGCACGCTGCGGTCGTTGAGCCCGACGTTGAGCACCGTCTCCATCATCCCGGGCATCGAGAACTTCGCCCCCGACCGGACCGAGACGAGCAGCGGGTCGTCGGCGTCGCCGAGCCGTTTGCCCATCCGCTCCTCGAGCCGCTCGAGGTGCACGCTCACCTCGTCGTCGAGGCCGTCCGGCATCGTCCCGGCCGCCAGGTAGGCCCGGCAGGCGTCGGTGCTGATGGTGAACCCCGGCGGGACGGGAAGGCCGAGATTGGTCATCTCGGCCAGGTTGGCTCCCTTGCCCCCCAGCAGGTCCTTCTGGTCCTTGCTGCCCTCGGAGAAGTCGTAGACGTACGTCATTCGCCGATCATGGCCCAGTTGTCCGGGCGCGGCTAGGGACCGAGGACCTGCACCCGGGCCGGCCGTCGGGAATCCGGTCGAGCGGGCCGCGCGCAGGCGCCACAATGACCGCTGTGAGGCACCGGACCACCGACGAGCTCGAGCAGCACCTCCCGCACCTGCGCGAGGCCCCGCGCGACGAGGGCCCGCTGGCCCTGCTGGTGCGGCGACCGGCCGCGCGCGAGCGAGCGATCCTCCCCGAGGGCGAGCTGCACCCCGAGCACGGCCTCGTGGGTGACGACTGGGCCGCCCGCGGCCGGCGACGCGGCCGGACGACCGCGTCGTACGCCGCCCGCTCGATCACCCTGATGAGCCACCGGATGGTGAGCCTGCTCGGCGAGACCGACGACGAGCGGGCGCTGGCCGGCGACCAGCTCTACGTCGACCTCGACCTGTCGGTGGAGAACCTGCCGGCAGGCTCGCGGCTGGCGATCGGCGACGAGGCGGTCGTCGAGGTGACGAGGTACCCGCACACGGGCTGTGCGAAGTTCGTCGAGCGGTTCGGCGACGACGCGGCCCGCTTCGTCAACGGCGACGCCGGCAGGCCGCTGCGGCTGCGGGGCGCCAACGGCGTGGTCGTCGCGGGCGGCACGGTCCGTCCCGGCGACCGGGTGCGGGTGCTCTCCCGCGCCGAGCCGGACCAGCGGCCGGCCCTCCCCTAGCCCTCGCTCGACTCCGCCCACAGGTTGACCCCGGCGTCGACCGCGTCCTGGTCGATCGCGGCCAGCTCCTCGTCGGTGAGCGGCGGGCCTGCCAGCGCGTCGAGGTTGGTGTCGAGCTGCTCGACCGAGGACGCCCCGATCACGGCCGAGGTCACCCGGCGGTCGCGCAGCACCCACTGCAGCGCCAGCTGGGCGAGCTTCTGGCCGCGCGCCTGCGCGATCTCGTTCAGCCGCCGCACGTGGCGCAGGGTGGCGTCGTCGAGGTGGTCACCGGGCAGCGTGCTGTCGGCGCGCGCGGCGCGTGAGTCGGCCGGGACCCCGTCGAGGTAGCGGTCGGTGAGCAGGCCCTGGGCGAGAGCGGTGAAGACGATGACGCCCATGCCCTGCTCCTCCACCTCGTCGAGCAGGTCCTTCTCGATCCAGCGGTTGAGCATGTTGTACGACGGCTGGTGGATCAGCAGCGGCGTGCCGAGCTCGCGGGCGATCGTGGCCGCCTCGCGGGTGCGCTCCGCGTTGTAGGACGAGATGCCGGCGTACAACGCCTTGCCGGAGCGCACCGCGTGGTCGAGCGCCGTCATCGTCTCCTCGACCGGCGTCTCGGGGTCGAAGCGGTGGCTGTAGAAGATGTCGACGTAGTCGAGGCCGAGCCGCTTCAGCGACTGGTCCAGCGACGCCAGGACGTACTTGCGGGAGCCGCCGCCCTGGCCGTAGGGCCCCGGCCACATGTCGTAGCCGGCCTTGGTGGAGATGACGAGCTCGTCGCGGTAGGGCGCGAGGTCGTCGGCGAGGTACTTCCCGAAGTTGAGCTCGGCCTGGCCGTAGGGCGGGCCGTAGTTGTTGGCGAGGTCGAAGTGCGTGACGCCCCGGTCGAACGCGCGGCGGATGATCGCGCGCTGGGTCTCCTCGGGGCGGTCGTCGCCGAAGTTCTGCCAGAGCCCCAGCGAGATGGCGGGCAGCTGGAGCCCGCTGTGACCGGTGTAGCGGTACTCCATCGACTCGTAGCGGTCGGGGGCGGCCTCGTAGCTGCTCATGCGTCCCATCCTGCCCCCCGCGGCCCCGGGCACCGGGCACGGGGAGGGACCGCCGGTCGCAGCGGACCCACCGTTCGTCCCATCGCGCTGGATCCCGGATGGCCGCCGCGCCCCCCGGCGCGGTAGAAGTGGTTGATCTGGGTGGGATTCGGCCTGCCCGGAGCCGTGCGACGAGGAGCTCTCATGTCCACAACGACCCAACAGTCTCCCTCGCGGCGGATGACGCCGAAGTCGATGGTGGTGTGGGGCGCCGTCGCCCTGGTCGGAGCGGTCTGCTGGACCGTGCTGGCCCTCTCGCGCGGCGAGGAGGTCTCGGCCCTCTGGATCCTGTTCGCCGCCCTGGCGTCGTACGCCATCGCCTACCGGTTCTACGCCCGCTTCATCGCCTACCGCGTCCTCGGCGTCGACGACAGGCGCGCCACACCCGCGGAGCGGCTGCACAACGGCGCCGACTTCGACGTCACCGACCGCCGGGTGCTCTTCGGCCACCACTTCGCGGCGATCGCCGGCGCCGGCCCGCTCGTGGGTCCCGTGCTCGCGGCGCAGATGGGTTACCTGCCCGGCACGATCTGGATCATCGTCGGCGTCATCTTCGCCGGCGCCGTGCAGGACATGGTCGTGCTGTTCTTCTCGATGCGGCGCGACGGCAAGAGCCTGGGCCAGATGGTCCGCGAGGAGATCGGCGTGGTCGGCGGCATCGCCGCGCTGATCGCCGTCTTCGCGATCATGATCATCATCCTGGCCGTGCTCGCGCTGGTCGTCGTCAACGCCCTCGCCGAGTCCCCGTGGGGCGTCTTCTCGATCTCGCTCACCATCCCGATCGCGCTGTTCATGGGCTACTACCTGCGCTACCTGCGGCCCGGGCGGGTCATGGAGGTCACCGCGATCGGCGTCGCGCTGCTGCTGCTGGCCATCATCGGCGGCGGCTACGTCGAGCAGATGGGCCTCAGCGAGGCCCTCACCCTCTCCCCCGAGAAGCTGACCCTCGGCCTGGTGCTCTACGGCTTCGTGGCCTCGATCCTCCCGGTGTGGATGCTGCTCACCCCCCGCGACTACCTCTCCACCTTCATGAAGATCGGCGTGATCGTGCTGCTGGCCGTCGGGCTGGTGATCTCCGCGCCGGTGCTGGAGAACCAGGCGGTCACCGACTTCGCCCTCGAGGGGACCGGGCCCGTCTTCGCCGGCAAGCTGTTCCCCTTCGTGTTCATCACCATCGCCTGCGGTGCGCTCTCCGGCTTCCACGCGCTGATCTCCTCGGGCACCACGCCCAAGATGGTGGCCAAGGAGAGCCAGGTCCGGATGATCGGCTACGGCGGCATGCTGATGGAGTCGTTCGTCGCGATCAGCGCCCTGATCGCCGCCTCGGTCATCGACCAGGGCCTCTACTTCGCGATCAACAGCCCGGCCGGCGTCACCGGTGGCGAGCCGGGCACGGCCGCGGAGTTCGTGCGGTCGCTGGGCTTCACCATCTCCCCCGCCGACCTGACCGCCGCGGCGCAGTCGATCCAGGAGGAGACGCTGATCTCGCGCACGGGTGGCGCGCCCACCCTGGCCTTCGGCATCTCGCTGATCTTCAGCTCCGCCTTCGGCAGCGGCCTGGCCGCGTTCTGGTACCACTTCGCGATCATGTTCGAGGCGCTGTTCATCCTCACCGCCGTCGACGCCGGCACCCGCGTGGGCCGGTTCATGCTGCAGGACACGATCGGCAACTTCTGGCCCAAGTACGGCGACATCTCGTGGAAGCCCGCCTCGTGGTCCGCGAGCGCGATCGTGGTCGGGCTCTGGGGCTACATGCTCTACGTCGGCGTGACCGACCCGCTCGGCGGGATCAACCAGCTGTTCCCGCTGTTCGGCATCTCCAACCAGCTGCTCGCCGCCATCGCGCTGACGCTGTGCGTGACGCTGCTGTTCAAGCACGGCAAGGCCAAGTGGGCCTGGGTGCCCGGCATCGCGCTGGCCTGGGACCTGATCATCACCATGACGGCGAGCTACCAGAAGGTGTTCTCCGACGACCCCAAGATCGGCTACTTCACGCAGCGGTCGACCTACCAGGCGGCCCTCGACAACGGCGAGCTGCTCGCCCCCGCGACCGACACGAGCCAGATGCAGCAGATCATCACCAACTCGACGGTCAACGGCGTGCTCCAGGCGCTGTTCGCCCTGCTCACCCTGGTCGTGGTGGTCAACGCGGTGGTCATCTGGGTCCGGGCCTGGCGCAGCGGCGGGCTGCCCACCACCGAGGTGCCGGCCGAGCCCTCGCACCTCGTGGCGCCGTCCGACTTCTTCGCCACCGCCGAGGAGAAGCAGGCCGTGCGCGAGTGGGAGGCCTCCCAGGGCGACCTCGTCGGTGACCGGCGATGAGGGCCACCCTGGCCCGCGCCGGCAGCGGGCTGCGCTGGTACCTCAAGCAGGCCACCGGCGAGGCCAAGTGGGACGAGTACCTCG
Organism: uncultured Actinomycetota bacterium; assembly: GCA_963698315.1. Classification (GTDB taxonomy): domain Bacteria; phylum Actinomycetota; class Actinomycetes; order Propionibacteriales; family Nocardioidaceae; genus Nocardioides_B. The sequence continues at coordinate 481,132 of CAVOQH010000005.1, read as the reverse complement.
ACCACTGCCGGCGGCACGGTCACGAGCCGATGACGCGCAAGGAGTTCGAGCGGGAGCGGGCCGACCGCCGGGAGAACGACCCGCAGTCCCGCTGCTGCTGAGGGTCCGGTCGGTTCAGGGTCGGATGGCGAGGCCCTCGCGCACGGCGAGGTCGGCGAACTCGATCACCCGGGCGGAGATCTCCGCGTCGCTCAGCAGGCCGACCCGCTCCCCGGTGGCGCGGTAGGACAGCGCCTCGGCGACCAGGACCCGCCACTCCTCGCCGAACGCCTGCACCGCGTGCCGGCCGGCGCCGTCCTTGGACGTCAGCCGGCTGGTCGCGAGCAGGTGGTGCAGCCGGGGCACGCCGAGCACGAACCACGCCATGATGTCGGCCCGGGCGGCCTCGGCCGGGAAGCGCGCGAGCTCGCACGGCCTGCTCGGCCCAGTAGGAGGTCAGGTTGCCGTGGCTGTAGGCCCGCAGCGCCGGCACGTCGGTCCACACCTGCACGTCGGGCAGCCGGGGGCCGCGCACGGTCTCGCCGTGCCAGGCCAGCTCGTGCCAGGTCACCGGGTTGACGTCGACACGGCCCTCCTCGGAGAAGTGGCCGCCCAGGGTGCCGGGCACGTCGGGGCAGTCGTACGGCGTCGCGGCGAGATCGGCCCAGGTGACGTAGCACCCGTCGAACGCCGGGCTCGGGAACGTCTCCCCCAGCCGGTCGTGCAGCTCGCGCAGCCGGTCCACCGTGGCCGGGTCGGGTCGCCGGGCCGTGACGGCCACGAAGTCGACGTCGCTGCGGCCGGCGTACCACTCGCCGAAGCCCAGCGACCCGTGCAGGTAGAGCCCCTCGACCAGGCCGGGAGCCGCCTCGTCGACGAGCGAGAGGTAGGTGTCGCAGACCTGGCGCACCTCCAGCGGCGGCCACAGCGTGCTGGTGCGGGGCGTGCGCTGGTGCGGGTGCATGGCGTCCATCCTGCCCGGCGCGTGCCCGTGGGGCACGTGCCTACCCTGGTCGCGTGCGGAGACGGACGGGCCTGGCCGGGCTGCTGATGGCGGTGCTTGCCTCGGCCTGCTCGGACACGCGCACGTCGCCCGCGGTCCCCGAGCCGTCCCGCTCCACCTCCCCGGAGCCGGTCGCTCCCTCGACGGCCGCCCCTACGCCGGACCCGACCACCGACCCGGGCACGGAACAGGCCGCGACCCGCGAGCCGCGCCGGTCGTTACCTGTCCGTTCCGGCGCTGCGGCTGCGCGCGGTGCCGGTGGTCCGCTACCGCGGCACGCCCGACGACGCACACGGCACCCGGATCCAGAACCGCGGACCCACCGCCTCGCCGCGCGGTCCGGGCGGTGGCGTCGGCCCGGGCGAGGTCGGCAACTTCATCGTCACCGGGCACCGCACCTCGCACGCGGCGCCGTTCGCCGAGCTCCCCTCGCTCCGCCCCGGCGACCGGGTCCGGGTGCGTCAGCGGCGCCACGGTCTTCGTCTACGAGGTCACCGGCACCCGCTCGACGTCGTTCCGGTCACGGGTGTCCCTGGCGCGGCAGTCGGCCGCCGTGCCCGGCCGCCCCGGCGCCACCCCGGTGGACCCGATGATCACGCTCTCCACCTGCGCGACGCCCGAGGACCACGCCCGCGGCAACTACTGGTCGGACCGGTTCGGCAACCCCGAGCACCGGATCGACAAGATCGGCGTGCTGGTGGCGACCCGGCCGGCGCCGCGGACCTAGCCGGCCTGCCCGCGGCGGGTCTCCAGCACCCGGAAGCCCTTGGCGCTGGCCAGCCGGGTGGTGGGGAAGCCCTGCTCGCCCAGCCAGCGCTGCAGGGAGTCGGCGCCGAGGTTCTTGCCGACCACCATCACCGCCCGCCCGCCGGGCGCCAGCCGGGGCAGCCAGGTCAGCAGCAGCGCGTGCAGGGCGTCCTTGCCGATCCGGATGGGCGGGTTGGACCAGATCTCGTCGAGCTCGAGGTCGTCCGGCACCCCGGCCGGGGTGGTCGCGGTGTAGCGGTCGTCGACGCCGAGAGCGGCGGCGTTCTCGTTGGCGAGCAGCACCGCACGCTCGTTGACGTCCACGCCCCAGACCCGGGCCGCCGGGCGGCTGCGGGCCAGTGCCAGCCCGATCACGCCGTAGCCGCAGCCGAGGTCGAGGTAGGTCGACCCCTCCGTCGGCGGTTCGGTCTCCCGGAAGAGCACCGCGGTGCCCACGTCGAGGCGGCCCTGGGCGAACACGCCGGACCCCGAGGTCAGGTCGAGGTCGTGGCCCCAGACCGTCGCGCGCACCGGCGCCCGCTTGAAGGCCACCGACGGGTCGGCGGAGAAGTAGTGCTCGTCGCTCATGCCAGCGTCCTGACCACGCGGGCCGCCTCGGCCTGGGCGGCCAGCCCGTCGTCGGCGGGGTAGGCGACCTGCTCGAGGGTGAGCCCGTGCGCGTGCATCACGGTCACCCCGGGGTCGCGCACCGCCCCGCGCAGCACCTCGCCGGCCCACTCCGGCGTACGCCGTCCCTCCCCGACCGCCACCAGCGCGCCGACCAGCGCGCGCACCATGCTGTGGCAGAAGGCGTCGGCCCGCACGGTCGCGACCGCCAGCCCGGCGTCGTCGCGGTCCCAGCGCAGGTCGAGCAGGGTGCGGATCGTGGTCGCGCCCTCGCGCTTGCGGCAGAAGGCCGCGAAGTCGTGCTCCCCCACCAGCATCGCCGCCGCCGCGTTCATCGCGTCGAGGTCGAGCGCCCGCGGCCAGGCCAGCACCGCCGTGCGCACCAGCGGGTCGACCAGCTCGGGGGCGTCGGCGATGCGGTAGGCGTAGCGCCGCCAGAGCGCGGAGAAGCGGGCGTCGAAGGCGTCCGGGGCGACCGCCGCCCGCAGCACCCGCACGTCGACCGGGAGCACGCCGTTGAGCCGCCGCAGCAGGGCCTCCGGGGCCGGGGCGGTGCTGCGCCCGGCTGCCGCCGACAGCACGTCGGGCTCCACGTCGAGGTGCACCACCTGGCCCCGGGCGTGCACGCCGGTGTCGGTGCGGCCCGCGCAGGTGACGCCGACCGACTCCACCCGGAGCACGGTCGCCAGGGCCGCCTCGAGCTCGCCCTGCACGGTGCGCAGGGACGGCTGGGTCGCCCAGCCGTGGAAGCCGGTGCCGTCGTAGGCGAGGTCGAGTCGGAGCCGCACGGGCTCATCCTTCCAAACCCCCGGCCGGCGCCGCACGGCCGTACGATCGCCGGGTGACCGCCGAACGACGTCTCCCCCTCATCCTGCTGGTGTCGGAGGAGCACGCCGACCTGCTGGCCGACGAGTTCGGCCGCTACCGCCGCGACTACGACGTGCAGGCCGTCCGGTCGGTCGCCGAGGCCAAGTCGACGCTCGACGCGGTCCGCCGGGCCGGCGGCCAGGTCCCCCTGATCGTCGCCGAGTCGGTGCTCCCCGACGCGCACGTGCTCGAGGCGTTCGCGCTCTGGCGGGCGGCCGTGCCCACCGCGCGGCGGATGGTGGTCGCCCACGTCACCCGCTTCATGGGCGACGCCCCGGCCCTGCGCGCCGGGCTCGCCAAGGGCAAGTACGACGCCTACCTGCTGATGCCGCGCGGGGTGCGCGACGAGGAGTTCCACACCGCCGTCACCGAGCTGCTGTCCGACTGGGGCTCCACGGTCGCCGACCCCGAGGTCGAGACCGTCCGCATCGTCACCCCGACCACCGACGCGCTGTCGCTGGCGATCCGCGACTTCGTCGACCGGATGGGGATGCCCGCCCGGACCTACCACCCCGACAGCGAGGTCGGCCGCGAGGTGGTGTCCCGCGTCGCCGGCGAGGTGCGCTTCCCGGTCGTGGAGGCGATGAACCGGGGGCCGGTCTGCGCCTCCTCCGTGCACGACGTGGCGATCTCGATCTACGGCACCCCCGCCGACATCGACGTGGACACCGTCGTCGACCTGGCCATCGTCGGCGGCGGGCCGGCCGGGCTGGCGGCCGCCGTCTACGCCGCCTCCGAGGGGCTCAACACCGTGGTCCTCGAGGCCGAGGCGATCGGCGGCCAGGCCGGCACCAGCTCGATGATCCGCAACTACCTCGGCTTCCCGCGAGGCATCTCCGGCATGCGGCTCGCACAGCGGGCCCGCAACCAGGCGATCCGCTTCGGTGCCCGCTTCTTCACCGGCTGGCCGGTGACCGGGCTCGACCCGGGCACCGACGGACGCCCCGCACGTGGTCCGCACCGACGGCGGCTCGGTGCTCGCCCGCGCCGTCGTGATCGCCTCCGGTGTCTCCTACCGCAAGCTGCGCGTCGACCCGCTCGAGCGGCTCGTCGGGATGGGCGTCTTCTACGGCGCCGCGATGACCGCCGCGCGCGAGATGGAGGGCCTCGACGTCTACGTCGTCGGTGGCGGCAACTCCGCCGGGCAGGCCGCCGTGCACCTGTCCCGGTTCGCGGCGTCCGTGACGATCCTGGTGCGCCGCCCCGGCCTCACCGAGACCATGTCGCGCTACCTCGTCGACGAGATCGCCTACAACCCGCGCATCACCGTCGAGCCCTGCTCCGAGGTCGTCGACGGCGGCGGCGACGGCCGGCTGGAGTGGCTGACCGTGCGCAGCACCGTCACCGGCGAGGAGGCGCGGCGCCCCGCGGGCGGGCTGTTCCTGCTGCTCGGGGCCGAGCCGCTGTGCGAGTGGCTGCCGCCGGCGGTGGCCCGCGACGACCGGGGCTTCGTGCTCACCGGCCGTGACGTCCCGCGCGCGTCGTGGGCCGACGGGCTGCCTCCGGGCAACCTCGCCACCACGGTGCCCGGGGTGTTCGCGGCCGGCGACATCCGCGCCGGCTCCATGAAGCGGGTGGCCGCGGCGAGCGGCGAGGGCGCCTCCGTCGTACCCCTGGTGCACGCCTGGCTCGAGCCGGGCGCCTGAGGAGCCGCCGTGGACCTCCAGATCGACGCCACGTCGTCCGTGCCGCCCTTCGAGCAGCTGCGCACCGCGGTGGCCCGCCAGGTCGCCGAGGGCGTCCTGCCCGCCGGCACCCGGCTGCCCACGGTGCGCCAGCTGGCCACCGAGCTCGGGCTCGCGGCCAACACGGTCGCCCGTGCCTACAAGGAGCTGGAGGCCGACGGCGTGGTCGAGACCCAGGGCCGTCGCGGCACCTTCGTCCGCTCGACGGCGGTGTCCACGCCTCCCGGCGAGGTGGACCGCGCGGCCGAGGCGCTGGCGGCGGCGGCCCGGCGGCACGGGCTCACGCTGGCCGAGGCCCAACGCCTGGTCGAGCGCGCCTGGGGCGGCTGACCCCCACGCACGACGAAGGCCCGCCATCCGGCTGGATGACGGGCCTTCGTGTGCGGTTGCTACCGCGAGGTCACTCGGACTTGGTGTCCTCGGTCTCCTCGGCGGGAGTCTCCTCGGTGGTCTCGTCCGCGGAAGCCTCGGTGGACTCCTCGGCCGGAGCCTCAGTGGTCTCCTCGGTGGTCTCTTCCGGGGTCGCCTCGTCGGCCGGAGCCTCGGTGGTCTCCTCCGCCGGGGCGGCAGCCGGGGCCGCCTTCTCGGCCGGGGCGGCCTTGGTGGAGCGAGCCTTCGGGGCGTACTCCTCGGTCACCAGCTCGATGACCGCCATGGGGGCGTTGTCGCCCTTGCGCGGACCGATCTTGGTGATCCGGGTGTAGCCACCGGGACGCTCGGCGTAGCGCGGCGCGATCTCCTCGAACAGCGCGTGCACGACGCCCTTGTCCTTGATCGTGGCCAGCACCTGGCGACGGTTGTGCAGGTCGCCCTTCTTGGCCTTGGTGATCAGCTTCTCCGCGACCGGACGCAGCACGCGCGCCTTGGCCTCGGTGGTGGTGATCCGGCCGTGCTCGAACAGGGCGGTGGCCAGGTTCGACACGATCAGGCGCTGGTGGGCCGGGCTGCCGCCGAGGCGGGCACCCTTCTTGGGGGTAGGCATTGTCTGGTTCTCGTTTCTCCCGGGCCGTACCAGGTACCCGGATAGATGTTTCCCGTGGGCCGGGCCCGCCGCGATCTGCTCACGACGGGCTCGACCACGGAGGTCAGTACTGCTCGTCCTCGACGAACGAGTCGTCGTCGTCGTCGTACGCCGCGAGGGCCGCCTGCGGGTCGAAGCCCGGAGCCGAGTCCTTCAGCGACAGACCCATCTCGACCAGCTTCGCCTTGACCTCGTCGATGGACTTGGCGCCGAAGTTGCGGATGTCGAGCAGGTCCTGCTCCGAGCGGCTGATGAGCTCACCCACGGTGTGGATGCCCTCGCGCTTGAGGCAGTTGTAGGAGCGGACGGTGAGGTTGAGCTCCTCGACCGGCAGGGCCAGGTCGGCGGCGAGCTGCTCGTCCACCGGCGACGGGCCGATGTCGATGCCCTCGGCCTCGACGTTGAGCTCGCGGGCCAGGCCGAACAGCTCGACGAGGGTCTTGCCCGCCGAGGCGATCGCGTCGCGGGGACGGATCGACGGCTTGGTCTCGACGTCGATCACCAGCTTGTCGAAGTCCGTGCGCTGCTCGACACGGGTGGCCTCGACCTTGTAGGTGACCTTGAGGACCGGGCTGTAGATCGAGTCGACCGGCATCCGGCCGATCTCGTTGTCGCCGCCCTTGTTCTGGACCGACGAGACGTAGCCGCGGCCGCGCTCGACGACGAGCTCCATCTCGAGCTTGCCCTTGTCGTTCAGGGTGGCGATCTTGACGTCGGGGTTGTGCACCTCGACACCGGCCGGCGGCGCGATGTCGGCGGCGGTGACGTCGCCGGGGCCCTGCTTGCGCAGGTACATGGTGACGGGCTCGTCGTGCTCCGAGGAGACGACGAGGTCCTTGAGGTTCAGGATGACCTCGGTGACGTCCTCCTTGACCCCCTCGATGGTGGAGAACTCGTGGAGCACACCGTCGACCTTGATGCTGGTCACGGAGGCGCCGGGGATCGAGGAGAGCAGGGTGCGACGCAGCGAGTTGCCGAGCGTGTAGCCGAAGCCGGGCTCCAGCGGCTCGATCACGAACCGCGAGCGGAACTCGTCGACGACCTCTTCCGACAGGGTCGGGCGCTGAGCGATAAGCACTTCTGTGTTTCCTTTCCGAGCCCACCCGCTATTTGACGGACTCGAACGCAGTGAAAAGGAAGGGAGGCGTGGTGGGGAGGGGACCGGAACGGGTCGGCCACCTCCCCGTCACGGGACTACTTCTTCGAGTAGAACTCGACGATGAGCTGCTCCTGGACCGGCACATCGATCTGCTGCCGGACCGGGAGCTGGTGGATCAGGACGCGCATGCGGTTGGGCAGCGCCTCCATCCATGCCGGGACGACGCGCTCGCCGTGGGTCTCACGAGCCACGATGAACGGGGTCATCTCGAGGGACTTCTCGCGGACGTCGATCACGTCGTGCTGGGTCACCTGGAAGGACGGGATGTCGACCTTCTTGCCGTTGACCTTGAAGTGACCGTGCACGACGAGCTGACGGGCGTGGCGACGCGTGCGGGCGAAGCCGGCGCGGTAGACCACGTTGTCGAGACGGCACTCGAGGAGCTGCAGCAGGTTGTCACCGGTCTTGCCGGCGCGACGGCTGGCCTCCGCGTAGTAGCGGTGGAACTGCTTCTCGAGCACGCCGTAGGTGAAGCGGGCCTTCTGCTTCTCCTGGAGCTGCGAGCGGTACTCGCTCTCCTTGATGCGGGCGCGGCCGTGCTGGCCGGGCGGGTAGGGGCGACGCTCGTACGCCTGGTCGCCACCGACGAGGTCGACACCGAGGCGGCGCGACTTCTTGGTCATGGGGCCGGTGTAACGGGCCATCTCTCAAGTCTCCTGTTCGCTGTGGTGTCGGGTCAGACGCGGCGGCGCTTGGGCGGCCGGCATCCGTTGTGGGGCGTGGGCGTGACGTCCTGGATGGTGCCGACCTCGAGGCCGATCGCACCCAGGGACCGGATCGCCGTCTCGCGGCCCGAACCCGGGCCCTTGACGAAGACGTCGATCTTCTTCATGCCGTGCTCCATCGCCCGGCGTCCGGCAGCCTCGGCGGCCATCTGCGCAGCGAACGGGGTGGACTTGCGGGAGCCCTTGAAGCCGACGGTGCCGGCCGAGGCCCACGAGATCACCGCACCGGTGGGGTCGGTGATCGTGACGATCGTGTTGTTGAACGTGCTCTTGATGTGGGCTTCGCCCTGAGCGACGTTCTTCTTCTCCTTGCGGCGCACCTTCTTGGCGCCCGCAGCCTGACGGCTCTTGGGAGGCATGTGGCAGATTCTCCTGAGGTTGCTGGAAGCGTGTGTTCGAGTGGAAGTCAGCCAGTGAGTCCGGTGGTTGAGGAGCCGAGCCGCTAGGCGAGGCGTCTCGAAACCACTGGGATCACTTGGCCTTCTTCTTGCCGGCGACGGTGCGCTTGGGACCCTTGCGGGTGCGCGCGTTGGTCTTGGTGCGCTGACCGCGGACGGGCAGGCCCTGACGGTGCCTGCGGCCCTGGTAGCTGCCGATCTCGATCTTGCGACGGATGTCGGCCTGGACCTCGCGACGGAGGTCACCCTCGATCTTGAAGTTGGCTTCGATCTCGTCGCGGAGCTTGACCAGCTCCTCGTCACCCAGCTGGTGGACCCGCATGTTGGGGTCGACTCCGGTCGTGGCCAGGAGCTGCTGGGCGCGGGTACGGCCGATGCCGTAGATGTAGGTGAGTGCGATCTCGATGCGCTTGTCGCGCGGGAGGTCTACACCAACGAGGCGTGCCATGTGGTGGCGGTTTCCCTTCAATCTTCCGGAGGTGTCGGTCGTGTCGCGCCCCGGTCCCTCGTGGGACGGGCCCCGGCCTCCGATCCGGGGGTGACCTCGCCGGCGTACCGGTGAGGAGCGATCACGGAGAGGTGTTCAGTTGTGGTGCGAGGTCCCGCGGGTCGTGCCCGGAGGACCGGCGCCGGGGCTCAGCCCTGGCGCTGCTTGTGGCGAGGGTTCTCGCAGATGACCATGACGCGGCCGTGGCGACGGATCACCTTGCACTTGTCACACATCGGCTTGACGCTCGGGTTGACCTTCATGGTGGAAGACCTGCTCTTCTCGTTCGGCTGGTGGCTTACTTGTAGCGGTAGACGATGCGACCACGCGTGAGGTCGTACGGCGAGAGCTCCACCACGACCCGGTCCTCGGGGAGGATCCGGATGTAGTGCTGACGCATCTTGCCGCTGATGTGGGCGAGGACCTTGTGTCCGTTGCTCAGCTCGACCCGGAACATCGCGTTCGGGAGAGCCTCGACGACGGTGCCCTCGATCTCGATCACGCCTTCTTTCTTCGGCATGTCCTCCACAATCTGTTGGTTGCTTGTCTACCGTTGGCCCGGGAACCGCCCCGGATGACCCGGGTGGACCTCGTGAAGCCGCTCGGACCCCCTATTTCCCGCGCGCGACACAGGACCGGAATGACCGGGACCGCGCATCGCGAGCGGCAGCCGCAGGGCGCCACGAAACAGACCCACGTTGGGCCGACGCACCAGTCTACGGGAAAGTGCCACCGCACCGTTAATCGAGCCTCAGAGCGCGTCCGCCAGCAGGCGCAGCGTGGCCTCGCGGGCCGGTGAGGTGTCCGCGGCGGTGCCCGCCAGGGCCCCGGCCACCGGGTGCACCATCACCTCGTCGACGCCGTACGCCGCCGCGAGGTCCGCGATCTGCGCCGCCGACTCCTTCGGGTCGCCCACGACCCAGCGGGCCCGCATCCCGGCGACCAGGCCGGCGTGCGCGTCGGGGACGGGCTCGGCCTCGGCCTCCTCGACCAGGCGCTGGGGGCGCAGCGGGGCGCCGGTGCGGAGTGCGACCATCGCCTGCAGCTGCGGCAGGGCGAGGCGCTCGGCCTCCTCGGCGGTCTCCGCGACGGCGGCGTTGACGGTGAGGAAGGTGCGCGGGGCGTCGAGGACCTCCGACGGGCGGAAGCCCTCGCGGTAGAGCGCCAGCGCCTCCGCGGTCCCCCGGCCGGCGAAGTGGTGGGCGAAGACGTAGGGCAGCCCGAGCTCCGCGGCGAGCCGCGCCGAGTAGTCCGACGAGCCGAGCAGCCACAGCGGCGGGACGCCGGTGGCGCGCGGGGTGGCCCGCAGGTCGAAGGTGTCGCCGCGGACCGCCAGCCCGGCGCCCTCGGGCGCCATCAGGGCGGCGACGTTCTGGACGTACTCCGGGAACCGGTTGACCGCGTCCTCCTCCGCCGCCGACGCGCCGTTGCGCAGCACCCAGCGCGTCACCGGGTCGGTGCCCGGGGCACGGCCGATGCCGAGGTCGATCCGGCCGGGGTAGGCCGCCTCGAGCAGCGCGAACTGCTCCGCCACCACCAGCGGGGCGTGGTTGGGCAGCATCACGCCGCCCGAGCCCACCCGGATGCGCTGCGTGGCCGCCGCGATCATCGCGATCAGGACCGGCGGGTTGGTGGCCGCCACGGCCGGCATGTTGTGGTGCTCGGCCACCCAGTAGCGGTGGTAGCCGGCCTGCTCGGCGGTCCGGGCCAGCGACAGCGAGGCCCGGATCGCGTCACCGGTGGTCTGGTCGCTGCGCACCGGGACGAGGTCGAGCACGGACAGGGTCAACGAAGGAGAGGACACAGCTGGCCCAACCCCGGCGCCGGGGTCGGTATTCCGCGCTCAGCGACCACCGAAGGGGACGCCGAGCTCGGTCAGCCTGGCCTCTCCGCCGTCGAGGGCGGTCAGCACCCAGGCCCCGTCCGGGGTGAGGGTGAAGGTGTTCTCCGCGTGCGCGGCCCACGAGCCGTCCTCGGTCACCACGGTCCAGTCGTCCTCGAGCACCCGGGTCTCCGAGGACCCGAGCACGATCATCGGCTCGACCGCCAGGGCGAGGCCGCGGACCAGCTTGGGACCGCGACCGGGCTTGCCGTAGTTGGGCACGTTGGGCGGCTGGTGCATGGCCGAGCCGATGCCGTGGCCGACGTAGTCCTCGAGGATGCCGTAGTCGCCCTGGCTGCGGACGTAGCTCTCGACGGCGTGGGAGATGTCGGTGACCCGGCCGCCGAGCGCGGCGGCCGCGATCCCGTGCCACATCGCCTCCTCGGTGACCCGGATCAGCTCGCGCACCTCGTCGGGCACGTCGCCGACCGGCACCGTGACGGCGGCGTCGCCGTGCCAGCCCTGCACGATCGCGCCGCAGTCGATGGACACGACGTCGCCGTCCTCGATCACCCGGTCACCCGGGATGCCGTGCACGACCTCGTCGTTGACCGAGACGCACAGGGTGCCGGGGAAGCCGTGGTAGCCCAGGAACGACGGGACCGCGCCGCGCGAGCGGATGTGGTCCTCGGCGATCGCGTCGAGCTCGCCGGTGGTCATCCCGGCCGCGACCGTCCGGCGCATCAGGTCGAGGGTCTCCCCCACGACCAGGCCGGCCTCGCGCATGAGCGCGATCTGCTCGGGGGTCTTGATCTCGACCCCGCGGTCGCGGAACATCAGCCGGCTGCGGCGCCGGTGGCCTCGAGCGCGGTGAAGACCCGCTCGGTGACCTCCTCGACGGCGCCCATGCCGTCCACCTCGGTCAGCACGCCGCGGGCGGCGTAGACCTCGATGAGCGGGGCGGTCTGCTCGGTGTAGACGTCCTGCCGGTGACGGATGACGTCCTCGGTGTCGTCGGCGCGGCCCTCGGTCTCGGCGCGCTTGAGCAGCCGCTGGACGATCTCGTCCTGGTCGACGGTGAGCACGACGACCGCGTCGATCGAGGCGCTCTGCTCCGTGAGCATCGCGTCGAGCTCCTCGACCTGCGCGACGGTGCGCGGGTAGCCGTCGAGCAGGAACCCGTGGCGGGCGTCGTCCTCGGCGATCCGGTCGCGGACCATGCCGTTGGTGACCACGTCGGGGACGTACTCGCCGGCGTCCATGAAGCGCTGCGCCTCGATGCCGAGCGGCGTCTGCTGGGACACGTTGGCGCGGAAGATGTCACCCGTGGAGATGGCCGGGACGCCGAGGCGTCCGGCGATCACCTTGGCCTGCGTGCCCTTCCCCGCTCCCGGGGGGCCCATGAGGATGAGTCGCATGCTCAGCGCAGGAACCCTTCGTAGTTGCGCTGCTGGAGCTGGCTCTCGATCTGCTTCACCGTGTCGAGCGCGACACCGACCATGATCAGGATGGACGTTCCGCCGAACGGGAAGTTCTGGTTCGCGTTCACCAGCACCAGGGCGATGAGCGGGACCAGCGAGATCAGACCGAGGTACAGCGAGCCCGGCAGCGTGATGCGGGACAGGACGTACTGGAGGTACTCCTCGGTCGGCTTGCCCGCCCGGATCCCGGGGATGAAGCCGCCGTACTTCTTCATGTTGTCGGCGACCTCGACAGGGTTGAACGTGATCGCGACGTAGAAGTAGGTGAAGAAGATGATCAGGCCGAAGTACACCGCCATGTAGAGCGGGTGGCTGCCCGACACCAGGTAGGTGTTGAGGAAGTCGGCCCAGGCCGAGCGCTGGTTGCCGCTGAACTGCACGGCCATGGCCGGGAGGTAGAGCAGGCTCGAGGCGAAGATGACCGGGATGACGCCGGCCTGGTTGACCTTGAGCGGGATGTACGTCGACGAGCCGCCGAACATCTTGCGGCCGACCATCCGGCGGGCGTACTGCACCGGGATGCGGCGCTGGCCCTGCTCCATGAAGATGACCGCCGCGACGAGCACGAGTCCGATCGCCATCACCAGCGCGAAGACCCACCAGCCGCGCGAGACCTTGACCTGCCACAGGGCGGCCGGGAAGGTCGCGACGACCTGGGTGAAGATCAGGATCGACATGCCGTTGCCGATGCCGCGGTCGGTGATGAGCTCGCCGAGCCACATGATGACGGCCGTGCCGGCGGTCATCGTGATCACCATGACGAGCATGGTCGTCATGCTGTCCTCGTTGTAGAGCAGCGGGTCGGGGCAGCCCTGGAGCAGCTGCCGGCTCCGGGCGAGCGCGACGATGCCGGTCGCCTGGAGGACGGCGAGCGCGAGCGTGAGGTACCGGGTGTACTGGGTGATCTTGGTCTGCCCGGCCTGGCCCTCCTTCTTGAGGGCCTCGAGCCGCGGGATCACCACGACCAGCAGCTGCAGGATGATGCTCGCGGTGATGTAGGGCATGATGCCCAGCGCGAAGACGGTGAGCTGCAGCAGCGCGCCACCGGAGAACAGGTTGATCAGCCCGTAGAGGCCGTCGTTCTCGATCTGCGCGAAGCAGGCCTGGACGTTGCCGACGTTGACACCCGGAGCCGGCACCTGGGAGCCGAGCCGGAAGACCACCACGATCATCAGCACGAACAGCAACTTGCGTCGCAGGTCCGGCGTGCGGAACGCGTTCGCGAATGCGCCTAGCACTGGGCTGACACCGTCCTCTTCATCACATGCGCAGGTCCCCCGCTCGTGCGGCAGGACCTCGGAAGCCTAACAGGGGCCCGACCACCCGGACGTCACAGGCAATCGCCGGACGAACGAGGCTCGGGCCCCTGTCACTGTCTTGGTTCGATCGAAGGCTGAGCCGGGGCTCAGACCTCGGTCGTGCTGCCTCCGGCAGCCGCGATCTTCTCCTTGGCCGATGCGGAGAACGCGTGCGCGCTCACCTGCACGGCGACGGAGATGTCGCCGGAGCCGAGCACCTTGACCGGGAGACCGTCGCGGACGGCACCCTTGGTCACGAGGTCCTCGACACCCACGGTGCCGCCCTCCGGGAAGAGGTCGTTGATCCGGTCGAGGTTGACGACCTGGAACTCCACCTTGAACGGGTTCTTGAAGCCCTTCAGCTTCGGCAGCCGCATGTGGATGGGCATCTGCCCACCCTCGAAGCTGGCCGGAACCTGGTAACGGGCCTTCGTGCCCTTGGTGCCTCGACCTGCCGTCTTGCCCTTCGAGCCCTCACCACGACCCACGCGGGTCTTGGCGGTCTTGGCCCCGGGAGCAGGACGCAGGTGGTGCAGCTTGAGCGTCATGTCAGTCCACCTCTTCCACGACGATCATGTGCCTGACCGTCTGGAGCATGCCACGGATCTCGGGACGGTCCTCCTTGACGACGACGTCGCCGATGCGCTTGAGACCAAGCGTGCGGAGGGTGTCCCGCTGGTTCTTCTTGCAGCCGATCGTCGACCGCTTCTGCTGGACCTTGAGGCGCCCCATCACTGAGCCACCTCCGCACGGGCCTTGAGCAGAGCGGCGGGGGCGACGTCCTCGACGGGGAGGCCACGGCGGGCCGCGACGGCCTCGGGCTCCTCGAGCGAACGCAGCGCCTCGACGGTCGCGTGCACGATGTTGATCTGGTTCGACGAGCCGAGCGACTTGCTCAGCACGTCGTGGATGCCGGCGCACTCCAGCACGGCGCGCACCGGGCCACCGGCGATGACACCGGTACCGGGAGCAGCCGGACGGAGCAGCACGACGCCCGCGGCCTTCTCACCCTGGATCGGGTGCGGGATGGTGCCCTGGACACGGGGGACCTTGAAGAAGTGCTTCTTGGCCTCCTCCACACCCTTGGCGATGGCGGCCGGCACCTCCTTGGCCTTGCCGTAGCCCACACCCACCATGCCGTCGCCGTCACCGACGATCACGAGGGCGGTGAAGCTGAAGCGACGACCACCCTTCACGACCTTGGCGACACGGTTGATCGCGACGACACGCTCGATGTAGGCGGTCTTGTCGGCAGCCTGGCCGCCGCGACGATCGTCGCGACCACCACGGCGCTCGCCACCGCCACCACGGCGCTGGGATCCGCTCATTTCGAACTACCTCTTCCTTGTTCTCGTTCGCGATCAGAACGCGAGGCCGCCCTCACGGGCGCCATCGGCGAGGGCGGCAACGCGCCCGTGGTACTTGTTGCCGGCGCGGTCGAAGACCACGCCCTCGACGCCAGCAGCCTTGGCGCGCTCGGCGACGAGCTCGCCGACCTTGCGGGCCTTGGCCGACTTGTCGCCGTCGAAGCCGCGGAGATCGGCCTCCATGGTGCTCGCCGAGGCGAGCGTCTTGCCGACGACGTCGTCCACGACCTGCACGGTGATGTGCTTGGTCGAGCGGGTGACGACGAGGCGCGGACGCTCGGCGGTCCCGGAGACCTTCTTGCGACCCCGGACCTGGCGACGCAGGCGCGACGCGGTGCGGGCGCTCGTGTGCTTGCCGGACTTGAGTGCGATAGCCATCGTCACTTACCAGCCTTTCCGACCTTGCGGCGGATCTGCTCGCCCGCGTAGCGGACGCCCTTGCCCTTGTAGGGCTCGGGCTTGCGGAGCTTGCGGATGTTCGCAGCGACCTCGCCGACCAGCTGCTTGTCGATGCCCTGGACCCCGAGCTTCGTCGGGCCCTCCACGGTGAACGTGATGCCGTCCGGGGCGTTGAACGTGATCGGGTGCGAGTAGCCGAGCTGGAACTCCAGCTGGGTCGGACCCTTGGACAGGACGCGGTAACCCACGCCCACGATCTCGAGCTTCTTCTCGTACCCGTCGGTCACACCCGTCACCATGTTGGCGATCAGGGTGCGGGTCAGCCCGTGCAGCGAGCGGGACTCCCGCTCGTCGTTGGGGCGCTTGACCTCGACGGCACCGTCCTCACCGCGGTCGACCGTGATCGGGGCGGCGACGGAGTGGCTCAGGGTCCCCTTGGGGCCCTTCACCGTCACCAGCCGCTCGTCGATCGACACGTCGACGCCCGACGGGACCGTGATGGGGAGCTTGCCAATGCGCGACATAGTTCTTCTCTCCTCCTGGTCTCGTCGTTACCAGACGTAGGCGAGGACTTCCCCACCCACGCCCTTCTTGTTGGCCTGGCGGTCGGTCAGCAGGCCCTGGCTGGTCGAGATGATCGCGACACCGAGGCCGCCGAGCACCTTCGGCAGGCCCGTGTGCTTCGCGTAGACGCGGAGACCGGGCTTGCTGATCCGGCGGACGCCCGCGATGGAGCGCTCCCGGTTCTGGCCGTACTTGAGGGTGACGTGCAGGCTCTTGCCCACCTCGCCCTCAGCCGGCTCCTCGACCTTCCAGGAGGTGATGTAGCCCTCCTGCTGGAGGATCTCCGCGACGCCAGCCTTGATCTTGCTGTAAGGCATCGTCACCGAGTCGTGGTACGCCTGGTTGGCGTTGCGCAGACGCGTGAGCATGTCTGCGATCGGGTCAGTCATCGTCATGGCCGTGAGGCCCTTTCTCACCGTGGTTTCGCCCGGACCGGGCGACCTTCAGCGTTGTTGTGTCGGTGGTCGGGCCTGGCGGGACCGGAGGTCCCGTCGCGCTCGACCGACGGATGTGTGGGTTACCAGCTGCTCTTGGTGACGCCGGGCAGCTCGCCCCGGTGAGCCATCTCGCGCAGGCAGATGCGGCAGAGGCCGAACTTGCGGTAGACGGCCTTGGGACGGCCGCAGCGCTGGCAGCGGGTGTAGCCACGGACCTTGAACTTCGGGGTCCGCGCCGCCTTGACCTTCAGTGAAGTCTTGGCCATGTCACTGCTCCTTGAACGGGAAGCCGAGCTGCTTGAGCAGCGCGCGACCCTCGTCGTCGTTCGTGGCCGTGGTGACGACCGTGATGTCCATACCGCGCGAGCGGTCGACCTTGTCCTGGTCGATCTCGTGGAACATGACCTGCTCGGTGAGACCGAAGGTGTAGTTGCCACGACCGTCGAACTGCTTCGGCGAGAGACCACGGAAGTCGCGGATGCGCGGGAGCGCGAGCGACAGCAGGCGGTCCAGGAACTCCCACATCCGGTCGCCGCGCAGCGTGACGTGCGCACCGATCGGCATGCCCTCGCGCAGCTTGAACTGCGCGATGGACTTGCGGGCCTTGGTGACCTGCGGCTTCTGGCCGGTGATCGCGGTGAGGTCCTTGACCGCACCCTCGATCAGCTTCGAGTCGCGAGCGGCCTCGCCGACACCCATGTTCACGACGATCTTGGTCAGACCGGGAACCTGCATGATGTTGGCGTAGCTGAACTCGCTCTGCATCGCCGCGATGATCTCTTCGCGGTACTTCGTCTTGAGGCGCGGGATCTCGCGACCCTCGGTGGTTGCGGTGCTCATGTCAGATCTCCTCACCGGTCTTGCGCGAGATGCGGACACTGCGCTGAGCGGTGTACTCGGACCCGTCGGAACGACGCTTCTTGGTCTCGACACGCTTGAAGCCCACGCGGGTGGTGCCCTTGCCCTCGACCAGCATCACGTTGGAGACGTGGATGGCCGCCTCCTGCGTCACGATGCCGCCGGTGGTGCCGGCGCGGCCGCCCTGGTTGACGACCTTGGTGTGCCGCTTGATGCGGTTGACGCCCTCGACGATCACGCGGTCGTTCTCGGCCTGGACCGCGATGACCTTGCCCTCGACGCCCTTGTCCTTGCCGGCGATGACGCGGACGACGTCGCCCTTCTTGATGTTCAGGTTCTTGGCCATGGTCAGAGCACCTCCGGCGCCAGCGAGATGATCTTCATGAACTTCTTCTCCCGCAGCTCGCGGCCCACGGGGCCGAAGATACGGGTGCCGCGGGGCTCGCCGTCGTTCTTGAGAATCACTGCGGCGTTCTCGTCGAAACGGATGTACGAGCCGTCCGGACGACGGCGCTCCTTGACGGTCCGTACAACGACGGCCTTGACGACGTCACCCTTCTTGACGTTGCCACCGGGGATCGCGTCCTTCACGGTGGCAACGATGACGTCGCCGATGCCGGCGTAGCGACGGCCCGAGCCACCGAGAACACGGATGCAAAGGATCTCCTTCGCACCGGTGTTGTCGGCGACCTTGAGTCGCGACTCCTGCTGGATCATCGGTTCTTCTCCTGGTTGTCGCGCCGGTTCTCAGTCACCTGAGCCTTGCGGAACTTCAATGTCAGCCTGGACAGCTGTTGGGTTTACTTGGCCTTCTCGAGCACTTCGACGACGCGCCAGCGCTTGGTGGCGGACAGCGGACGGGTCTCCTGGATCAGGACCCGGTCGCCGACGCCGCACTGGTTCTGCTCGTCGTGCGCCTTGAGCTTGCTGGTGCGACGAAGGACCTTGCCGTAGAGCGCGTGCTTCACGCGGTCCTCGACGGAGACGACGACCGTCTTCTCCATCTTGTCGCTGACCACGAGGCCCTCACGGACCTTGCGGTAGTTACGTGCCTGCTCGTTGCTCACGGTCTCCGTTGCCTTCTCACTCATGCGGCACCGTCCTCGGTGCCCGGGGTCTGCCGGATCCCGAGCTCACGCTCGCGCACCACGGTGTAGATGCGGGCGATGTCTCGCTTGACCGTCCGGAGACGGCCGTGGCTCTCGAGCTGCCCGGTGGCGGCCTGGAAGCGGAGGTTGAACAGCTCCTCCTTGGCCTCACGGAGCTTCTGCTCGAGGTCGACGTTGGTCATGTCGTCCAGCTCGTGTGCAGTGGTTGCCATCAGAATTCACCTGCCTCGCGGGAGACGAAGCGGCACTTCATCGGAAGCTTGTGCATCGCGCGGCGCATGGCCTCGCGAGCAATGTCCTCAGGAACGCCGGAAAGTTCGAACATGACGCGACCGGGCTTGACGTTCGCGATCCACCACTCGGGAGAACCCTTACCGGAACCCATGCGGGTCTCGGCCGGCTTCTTCGTCAGCGGGCGGTCGGGGTAGATGTTGATCCACACCTTTCCACCACGCTTGATGTGACGGGTCATCGCGATACGCGCCGACTCGATCTGACGGTTGGTGACGTAGTGGCCCTCGACCGCCTGGATGCCGAAGTCGCCGAAGGCGAGCTTCGTGCCACCCTTGGCAGCACCCGTCCGCTTGGGGTGGTGCTGCTTGCGGTGCTTGACCCTGCGGGGCATCAGCATGGCGCTCAGGCCTCCGTTCCGCTGGTCTCGGTCGCCGGGGCCGCAGCCGGCGCGGCGGTGCCGCTCTCGGCGGGAGCCTCGGACTGCGGAGCGCGGTCCGCACGGGTGGGACGGTCGCCGCGGGTGCCACGGGACGGACGCTCGCCGCCACGGCCACCAGCGCCGCCACGGCCACGGCTCGGCGCACCGGCGCGCGCGGCCGCCTGGGCCTCACGCTCGGCGCGGGTGCCCGCGACCTCGCCCTTGTAGATCCAGACCTTCACGCCGATGCGGCCGAAGGTCGTCTTGGCCTCGTAGAAGCCGTAGTCGATGTCGGCACGGAGCGTGTGCAGGGGCACGCGGCCCTCGCGGTAGAACTCCGAGCGCGACATCTCGGCGCCACCGAGGCGACCCGAGCACTGGATCCGGACGCCCTTGGCGCCGGAACGCATCGTGGTCTGCATCGCCTTGCGCATCGCACGGCGGAACGCCACGCGGCCCGCGAGCTGCTCGGCCACGCCCTGCGCGACGAGCTGCGCGTCGGTCTCCGGGCTCTTCACCTCGAGGATGTTGAGCTGGACCTGCTTGCCGGTGAGCTTCTCGAGCTCGCCACGGATCCGGTCGGCCTCGGCGCCGCGGCGACCGATCACGATGCCCGGACGCGCGGTGTGGATGTCCACCCGGACGCGGTCGCGGGTCCGCTCGATCTCCACGCGGGAGATGCCGGCGCGCTCCATGCCCTTGGACAGGAGGCGGCGGATCGCCACGTCCTCGCCCACGTAGGACTTGTAGAGCTTGTCGGCGTACCAACGGCTCCGGTGGTCCGTCGAGATCCCGAGTCGGAAACCGTTCGGGTTGATCTTCTGACCCATCAGGCCTTCCGTCCCTTCTCGTTCGACTGCTGGTCCACAGCCGGCTGCACCACGAGGGTGATGTGGCTGGTCCGCTTGTTGATGCGCGACGCGCGGCCCTGGGCCCGCGGGCGCCAGCGCTTCATCGTCGGGCCCTCGTCCACCATGGCCTTGGAGACGACCAGGGTGTTGCGGTCGAGCTCCTCGGTGGTCGTCGCGTTGGCGACGGCGCTCTCGAGGATCTTGTAGACCGTCTCGCTGGCCGCCTGGGGCGCGAACTGGAGCAGGGCAAGAGCCTCGTCGACACCCATGCCGCGCACCATGTCGACGACACGGCGTGCCTTCATCGGGGTGATCCGGACGAAGCGTGCGCTGGCGAAAGCACCGGGCTCGTCGCCCAGCAGGCTCTCGCGTCGGGCGCTCACGCGCCTACGCTCGGTAACGCTCATTATCTGACTCTCTCGGCTCTGTCGTCTCGTGGCTGGCCGCGGTCAGCGGCGCCGGCTCTTCCGGTCGTCCTTGACGTGCCCGCGGTAGGTGCGGGTCGGCGCGAACTCCCCGAGCTTGTGCCCGACCATCGAGTCGGTCACGAACACCGGGACGTGCTTGCGGCCGTCGTGCACCGCGATCGTGTGGCCGATCATGGCCGGCACGATCATCGAGCGGCGCGACCACGTCTTGATGACGTTGTGCGTGCCCTTGTCGTTCTGTCCGTCCACCTTCTTGATCAGGTGGTCGTCGACGAAGGGACCCTTCTTCAGGCTGCGAGGCATAGTTCAGTTCCCTTCTCAGCGACGCTTGCCGGACTTGCGGCGACGGACAATGAGGGCGTCGGAGGCCTTGCGCTTGCGCGTGCGGCCCTCCGGCTTGCCCCACGGGGACACGGGGTGACGACCACCGGACGTCTTGCCCTCACCACCACCGTGCGGGTGGTCGACCGGGTTCATCACGACACCGCGGACGGTCGGGCGCTTGCCCTTCCAGCGCATGCGGCCGGCCTTGCCCCAGTTGATGTTGGACTGCTCGGCGTTGCCGACCTCGCCGACGGTGGCGCGGCAGCGCACGTCGACGTACCGCATCTCACCGGAGGGCATGCGCAGCTGCGCGCGGCTGCCCTCCTTGGCGACCAGCTGCGCCGAGTTGCCGGCGGAGCGGGCGATCTTCGCGCCGCCACCGGGACGGAGCTCGATGCAGTGGATGGTCGTACCGACCGGGATGTTGCGCAGCGGCAGGTTGTTGCCCGGCTTGATGTCGGCCTTCGGGCCGGCCTCGACCGCGGTGCCCTGACGCAGACCCTGAGGAGCGATGATGTAGCGCTTCTCGCCGTCGGCGTAGTGCAGCAGCGCGATGCGCGCGGTGCGGTTGGGGTCGTACTCGATGTGCGCGACCTTGGCCGGGACGCCGTCCTTGTCGTAGCGACGGAAGTCGACGACGCGGTAGGCGCGCTTGTGGCCACCGCCCTGGTGACGCGTCGTGATGCGTCCCTGGTTGTTGCGGCCGCCCTTCTTGGGGAGCGGACGCACCAGCGACTTCTCCGGCGTCGACCGCGTCACCTCGACGAAGTCGGCGACCGACGAGCCACGACGGCCCGGGGTGGTCGGCTTGTACTTACGGATGCCCATGTCTTCTCAGTCCTTCTACTGCCCGGTCAGGAGACCGGACCTCCGAAGATGTCGATGCGCTGGCCCTCGGCGAGGCTGACGATCGCGCGCTTGGTGTCGGCGCGCTTGCCGGTCCCGAAGCGGGTCCGACGCGTCTTGCCCTGGCGGTTGAGGGTGTTGACAGAGGTGACCTTGACGTTGAACACCTTCTCGACCGCGATCTTGATCTCGGTCTTGTTGGCGTCGCGGTGCACCAGGAAGGTGTACTTGTTCGCGTCGAGCAGGCCGTAGCTCTTCTCGCTGACGACCGGCGCGATCAGCACGTCGCGGTGGTCCTTGTGGAACGTGCTCACTTGTCACCCTCCTCGGTGCTGGCCTTGGAACCGGCCTCGACGAAGCCGGCGGCCTCGGCGTCGGCAGCGGTCTTGAACCACACGTCAGGCGTGGTGTTGTCGTACCAACGACCACCGGGGGCGTGGTACTTCTTCGAGTCGGCCTTGCCCTTGATCTCGTAGCCGGCCGGCGCGGAGCCGTCCTCGAGCGGAGCGGCGGAGTTCGCGAACTCGCCCTCCACGACGACGCCGGTCTTGTCCTCGGCGGGCGCCTCGGTCTCGGCGGCCTTCGGGGCCTTGGCCTGCTTGGCGGCCTTCGGCTCCTCGGCGGTGTCGGCCTCGGTGGAGGTCGCCACGGCCTTGACCGACTTGCCGGTCGACGGACCCGCGACGAAGGCGTCGTAGGCGGCCTTGGTGAAGACCACGTCGTCGGACAGCAGCACGTCGTAGGTGTTGAGCTGGTCGACGGCCAGGATGTGCACGGTGTCGACGTTGCGCAGCGACAGCCAGGTCAGGTCGTCGCCCCGCTCCAGCACGACGAGCGCACGGGGGCGCCCGGTCAGGCTGGCGAGGGCGGACAGTGCCGACCTGGTGGACGGCTTGTCGCCGGACACGAAGCTCTCGACGACGTGGACCCGACCCGCACGCGCCCGGTCGGAGAGGGCACCGCGCAGGGCGGCGGCCTTCATCTTCTTGGGGGTGCGCTGGTCGTAGCTGCGCGGCTGCGGGCCGTGCACGGTGCCACCACCGGCGAACTGCGGAGCGCGGGTCGAACCCTGACGGGCGCGGCCGGTGCCCTTCTGCTTGTAGGGCTTGCGGCCACCGCCGCGGACCTCGCCGCGGGTCTTGGTGGCGTGCGTGCCCTGGCGGGCGGCCGCCTGCTGGGCCACCACGACCTGGTGGATCAGCGGGACGTTGACCTGCACGTCGAAGATCTCGGCGGGGAGGTCGACCTTGACGGTCTTCACGTCAGGCATGGTCAGCCCTCCTTGACGATCGACTTGGCAGCGGAACGGATGACCACGAGGCCGCCCTTGGGGCCGGGAACGGCGCCCTTGAGCAGGATCAGGCCCTTCTCGACGTCCACCGCGTGGACCGAGACGTTCTGCGTGGTGACGGTGTCGCCGCCCATCCGGCCGGCCATCCGGACGCCCTTGAACACGCGACCGGGGGTCGCGCAGGCGCCGATGGAGCCCGGCTTGCGGTGGTTGCGGTGCGCACCGTGGGAGGCACCGACACCGGCGAAGCCGTGGCGCTTCATGACACCGGCGAAGCCCTTGCCCTTGCTGGTGCCGGTGACGTCGACGTCCTCGCCGGCGGCGAACAGCTCGGGGCTGAGCTCCTGCCCGACGGAGTACGACGAAGCGTCCGCGGTGCGGATCTCGACGACGTGGCGACGCGGCGTGGTGCCGGCCTTCTCGAAGTGCCCGGCCTGCGGCTTGGTCACCTTGCGGCCGTCGATCTCGCCGAACCCGATCTGGACGGCGTTGTAGCCGTCGGTCTCGGGCTGGCGGACCTGCGTGACCACGTTGGTGCCGGCCGCGATGACGGTGACGGGCACGATGCGGTTGTTTTCGTCCCAGGTCTGGGTCATGCCGAGCTTGGTGCCCAGCAGCCCACGGACGTTACGTTCAAGAGTGCTCATGGAATTCAGGCCTTCAGAGCTTGATCTCGATGTCGACACCGGCAGGAAGGTCGAGCCGCATGAGCGAGTCGACCGTCTTCGGCGTGGGGTCGATGATGTCGATGAGGCGCTTGTGGGTGCGCATCTCGAAGTGCTCGCGGCTGTCCTTGTACTTGTGGGGCGAGCGAATGACGCAGTAGACGTTCTTCTCGGTAGGCAGCGGCACAGGACCAGCGACCTTCGCGCCCGTACGGGTGACCGTGTCAACGATCTTGCGCGCCGAGGTGTCGATCACCTCGTGGTCGTAGGCCTTGAGCCTGATGCGGATCTTCTGTCCCGCCATAGCTCCTCGTTTGTCCTTTACTCGTCGTACCGCCAAGACTGCGTGGCCCGGCTGGGCCACACGCTGCCCCGTCTCGCTTCGCCGACCCCCGCGGTCGGGCGTGTCGCGCTTGTTGGCGCAACACGAGACCATCGAGCGATCTGCGTTGGAGTGGCTAACCCGACCTTCTGGTCGGGCCTGAGAGGGTCTCCTGGTGCGGCGCGGGCACATGCCGGACCACTTCAAAACCAGGGAAACCGATTCAGTAGTCAAATGTGCTCGCACCCCGGCGACCCCGCCGGAGCAACCGGACTATCTTGTCAGAGACCGGTGGCGCATATCAAATCGAGGCCGGCGGGCGTCCAGACGCCACGCGGATGACCCGTTCGAGCCTGCCCCGTCCCGGGGTCGATGCCTTAGTTTCTGGCCATGCCGCCACGCCACCCGGACACCGTCGACCGTACCCGACTGCAGCAGCTCCACCGCGCGGAGGAGGAGCGGTTCGTCGCCGACCGGCCGCGCTCGGCCGCCCTCGCCGCCGAGGCGGCCGACGCGCTCCTCGCCGGGGTGCCGATGCCGTGGATGACCCGGTGGCCCGGGGCGTTCCCGGTCTTCTTCGACCGGGCCTCGGGTGCCCGGTTCACCGACGTCGACGGGCGGGAGTACGTCGACCTGTGCCTGGGCGACACCGGCGCGATGACCGGGCACGCGATGCCGGAGATCACCGAGGCGATCGCAGACCGCGCCGCCCGGGGCATCACCACCATGCTGCCCAGCACGGACGCCGCCTGGGTGGCCGAGGAGCTGCGCCGCCGGTTCGGGATGGCCCGCTGGCAGATGGCGATGTCCGCGACCGACGCGAACCGCTTCGTGCTCCGCTTCGCGCGGCACCTGACCGGGCGGCCCAAGGTCGCGGTCATGGACTGGTGCTACCACGGCACCGTCGACGAGACGCTCGCCGTGCTCGAGGGCGACCGGGTGGTCCCCCGCCCCGGCGCGCTCGGCCCCCAGGTCGACGTCGCGCTCACCACCCGCGTCGTCCCCTTCAACGACCTCGCGTCGCTCGAGGCGGCGCTCGCCCACGGCGACGTGGCCGCGCTGCTGATGGAGCCGGCCCTCACCAACATCGGGATCGTGCTGCCCGAGGAGGGCTACCTCGACGGGGTGCGCCGGCTGACCCGGGAGGCCGGCACCCTGCTGGTGATCGACGAGACCCACACGCTGTGCGCCGGGCCGGGTGGCGCGACCCGTGCGTGGGGCCTCGACCCGGACATCGTCGTGGTCGGCAAGCCGATCGGCGGTGGCGTCCCGGCCGCGGCGTACGGCGTGAGCGCCGACGTGGCGGCCCGGCTGGAGGGCCCGATGCTCGGTCACGACATCGACGTGGCCGGCGTCGGGGGCACCCTGACCGGCAACGCGCTGGCCCTCGCCGCGGTCCGCCGGACCCTGTCGGTCGCCCTGCGCGACGAGGACTTCGCGGTGGCGATCCCGCTCGCCCAGCGCTGGGCCGACGGGGTCGCCGGCGTGATCGACGCCCACGGGCTGCCCTGGCACGTGCAGCGCCTCGGCGCCCGGGCGGAGTACTGGTTCTGCCCGCCTCCGCGCGACGGGGCCGCCGCGGCGGCGGCCGTCGACGAGGAGCTCGAGGCCTTCATGCACCTCTGGGCGCTCAACCGCGGCGTGCTGCTGACGCCGTTCCACAACATGGCGCTGTTCTCCCCGCACCACACCGAGGCCGACGTGGACCGGCACACCGCGGTGTTCGCCGAGGCCGTGGAGGCCCTCGTCGGCGGCTGAGGTGTGGCGGCCGTCACGCCGCAGGTCTACCGTGGAGGCATGGAGCCGGAGTGGCTCAAGGTGCTCCTGCTGTGGGGTGCGTGCGCAGTCGTGGCGGCGGTCCTCCGCTGCGCACCGCTGCGGCGTGCCGTGGGTCGCCGGGCCCGCCGCGTCGTGGCGGTGCTCCCCCGCCGGCAGCCGCCCCCGCCGGCCCGGCCGATCGAGCTGATCGCCCGGGACGCCCGCCGGCTCGGTCATCGCTTCCGGGAGCCGCCCCGCGGCGTCTCGTTCGCGAAGTTCGAAGGCACCCGGTGGGCCTACGACAAGGTGCTCGCCGAGGGCTGCCGTGCCCTGGAGATCGAGCACCTGCTGGGCGTGCTGCCCACCGGGCCCGAGCTCGACGCCGAGCGGGCCCGCGTGGAGACCCGGCTGTGGCTGGCCGGCTTCCGGATCGACGAGGCCGCCTGACCTCCTGCACCCGCGGCGGACTCAGCGGGCGGGAACCGGCTCGAACGACGGCTGCCACTCCCGCCTGATCAGCCCGTACACCCACGAGTCCGAGACGTCGCCGTTCACGACGCAGTCTTCCCGCAACGTCCCTTCACGCACGAATCCGAGCTTCTCCAGGACGCGGGCAGATGCCGCGTTGCGCGTATCGGTCTCGGCCTGGACTCGATTCAGGTCCAGCGTGTCGAATGCCCACTGCAGCAAGGCGCGCGCGGCCTCGGTCGCGTAGCCGTGGCCCCATGCTGCATCGGCGAGGCAGTAGCCCATCGACGCGCTGCGGTAGTCCGGGTTCCACCGGGTCAGGCTGCACCAGCCGATGAAGGCCCCGTCGGAGACACGGTCCATGGCCAGCCGCGTCCCGGTGCCTGCCTCGGCCATCTGACGGCAAGCCGTGATGAACCGTTCGGCGCGCCCACGTTCGGTCCAGGGCGGCGCGTCCCAGTAGCGCAGCACGTAGGCGTTGCTGTGCAGCGCGAAGAGGGCGTTCGCGTCCGAGTCGTCGAAGGGACGCAGTCGCAGGCGAGCGGTGTGCAGGGTGGGAGTCGACAAGGACATGCGTGCCATGGTGCCTCGTCACGGATGTCGGTCACTCACAACCAGGGCTTCTCAGCGGGCGAACAGCACACACTCAGTCAGACGCGGCGGAAGGTCAGGTCGGTGATCGGGCGGTCGGCCCGCAGCCCGCGCCGCTCGAACCGGGTGCGCGGCCGGTCCTCCCACCGCTCGGTGGGGCCGCCGTCGAGCAGCGGCTCGGCGCCCAGCACGTCGGCCATCTGCTCGGCGTACGGCGGCCAGTCCGTGGCGAGCCGCCACAGCGCCCCGGGAGCCAGCCGCGAGGCGGCGACCGCGGCGAAGTGCGCGTTGACCAGGCGCCGGCCCTCGTGCCGCTTCTTGGGCCACGGGTCGGGGAAGAAGGTCCACAGCTCGGCGAGGCTGTCCGGCGCCATCAGGTGCGCGAACGACCACACCGCGTCGACGCTCACCAGGCGCACGTTGTCGACGCCGTGTCGCTCCAGCGTGTGGAACGTCTCGGCCACACCCGGGTGCCAGACCTCGAAGGCCAGCACGTTGCACTCAGGGCGGTCGGCCGCCAGGGCCGCGGTGGCCTCGCCGATCCCCGAGCCGATCTCGACGACCAGCGGGGCCTCCCGGCCGAACCACGCCGACCAGGTGAAGTCCGGCGCGTCGACGGCCTCGTCGGGGATCCACCACTCCCCCGCGCGCCGGGCCCACACGTCGGCCTGGGCGTCGCTGAGCCGGCTGCCTCGCCGGCTGTAGGTGAGGACCTCGCGGATCCGTCGCCCGTCCTCGGTCACGCCTGTGTGCGGCCGCGCCGGCCTCACGCCTGTCATGTCGTCCATCCTCATGTCGTTCGCTATGCAGATCCGTCAACGGGGCACCTGTCCCAGCCAGGCCACCCGTCACGGGTGGAATGCAGATCCGCGACGGGGCACCTGTCCCAGCCAGGCCAACCCGTCACGGGTGGAACGCAGATCCGCGACGGGGCACCTGTCCCAGCCAGGCACCACTAGCCGAGGGGTCCATTGTCCTGCCGGGGGAGCGCAGCGGAGGAGGCGGGACAATTGACCCGTCGGCGGCCCGACCTGCGCCTCACTGCCGCACGCGCAGGGACGTGCCCAGGGGACGCTTGAAACCCAGCCACAGCAGGCGACAGGCACCCAGGCCCGGCCACCGACGTGGTGCCCGGTGGTGGTCGGGTTTCAAGCGTTCCGTGGTCCGGTCCCTGCCCGGGCTGCGAGTCTCGCTGTGGTCCCGCCGCCGAGAGGTCAATTGCTACGCCTCCCCCGCTGCGCTCCTCCGGCATACCAATGGACCCCTCGGCTAGGGGTGCCTGGCTGGGACAGTGCCCCGTTGTCGACTCGCATTCCACACGTCACGGGAGGCCAGCAGGTGCCTGGCTGAGACAGTGCCCCGGTGACTCATGGCGCCTTGAAAGAGCAAAGCCCCCCGCGCCGGAGGCGCGGGGGGCTTTGCGTCAGGTCACTTGACGATCTTGGTGACGCGGCCGGCACCGACGGTGCGGCCACCCTCACGGATCGCGAAGCGGAGACCGTCCTCCATGGCGATCGGCTGGATCAGCTCGACCGACATGTCGGTGTTGTCGCCCGGCATGACCATCTCGGTGCCCTCGGGGAGGGTCACGACGCCGGTCACGTCCGTCGTCCGGAAGTAGAACTGCGGACGGTAGTTGTTGAAGAACGGCGTGTGACGGCCGCCCTCCTCCTTCGAGAGGATGTAGACCGAGGCCTCGAAGTTGGTGTGCGGGGTCGTGGTGCCCGGCTTGATGACGACCATGCCGCGCTCGACGTCCTCGCGCTTGGTGCCACGAAGCAGCAGACCGACGTTCTCGCCCGCCTGGCCCTCGTCGAGGAGCTTGCGGAACATCTCGACGCCGGTGACGGTCGTCGTCTGCTTGGCCTCACGGATGCCGATGATGTCGACGGTCTCGTTGACCTTGACGACACCGCGCTCGATGCGGCCGGTGATGACGGTGCCACGACCGGTGATCGTGAAGACGTCCTCGACGGGCATCAGGAACGGCTTGTCGATCTCGCGCTCCGGCTGCGGGATGTACTCGTCGACAGCGTTCATGAGCTCGACGATCGACTCGCCCCACTTGGCGTCGCCGTTGAGGGCCGGGAAGGCCGCCACGCGCACGACGGGGATGTCGTCGCCCGGGAACTCGTACTCGGAGAGGAGCTCGCGCACCTCCATCTCGACGAGCTCGATGAGCTCCTCGTCGTCGACCATGTCGCACTTGTTGAGCGCGACCACGATCGCCGGCACGCCGACCTGACGCGCGAGCAGCACGTGCTCACGGGTCTGGGGCATGGGGCCGTCGGTGGCGGCGACCACGAGGATCGCGCCGTCCATCTGAGCCGCACCGGTGATCATGTTCTTGATGTAGTCGGCGTGCCCCGGGCAGTCGACGTGCGCGTAGTGACGCGCCTCGGTCTGGTACTCGACGTGCGCGATCGAGATGGTGATACCGCGCTGACGCTCCTCAGGGGCCTTGTCGATCTCGTCGAACGGCGTGAAGGGGTTCAGGTCAGGGTACTTGTCGTGCAGCACCTTGGTGATCGCTGCGGTCAACGTCGTCTTGCCGTGGTCGATGTGACCAATGGTTCCGATGTTGACGTGCGGCTTAGTCCGCTCGAACTTCGCCTTAGCCACTTGGGGCTCCTCCTAGCTAGATTTCTATGACTCGTTGCTGGTGTTTGACGCCCGACGGAAACTACTCGCCGCGGACCTTCTTGATGATCTCGTCGGCGACGTTCTGCGGAACCTCGGCGTACGAGTCGAACTCCATCGAGTACGACGCCTGACCGGAGGTCTTGGACCTCAGATCGCCAACGTACCCGAACATCTCGGACAGCGGAACGAGGGCCTCCACGACCCGGTCGCCCGACCGCTCGAACATGGACTGCACCTGGCCGCGCCGCGAGTTGATGTCGCCGATCACGTCACCGAGGTAGTTCTCGGGGGTCGTGACCTCGACGGCGAACATCGGCTCGAGGAGGACCGGCTTGGCCATCCGCGCGGCCTCCTTGAACGCCTGGTTACCGGCGATCTTGAAGGCGAGCTCGGACGAGTCGACGTCGTGGTAGGCACCGTCCTCGAGGCTCACCTTGACGTCCACCATGGGGTAGCCGGCGAGGACGCCGAACTCCATGGCCTCCTGCGCACCCTGGTCCACGGACGGGATGTACTCGCGCGGGATGCGGCCACCGGAGACGTTGTTGACGAACTCGTAGCCCGCACCTGCACCCGTCTCGGGGTCGATGCTCGGCTCGAGGCTGATGAGCACCTTCGCGAACTGGCCGGAGCCACCCGTCTGCTTCTTGTGGGTGTAGGAGTGCTTCTCCACCTTGCGGCGGATGGTCTCGCGGTAGGCGACCTGCGGCTTGCCGACGGTCGCCTCCACGCGGAACTCGCGCTTCATCCGGTCGACGAGGATCTCCAGGTGGAGCTCGCCCATGCCGGCGATGATCGTCTGGCCGGTCTCCTCGTCCGCCTTGACGGTGAACGTGGGGTCCTCGTCGGAGAGCCGCTGGATCGCCGTGCCGAGCTTCTCCTGGTCGCCCTTGGTCTTGGGCTCGATGGCGACCTCGATGACGGGCGCCGGGAAGGTCATCGACTCGAGGATCACCTGGTTGTTCGGGTCGCACAGGGTGTGACCGGTCTTGGTGTCCTTGAGGCCCATGACGGCGACGATCTGGCCCGCGCCGACCGAGGCGATCTCCTCACGCTTGTTGGCGTGCATCTGGTAGACCTTGCCGATCCGCTCCTTGCGGCCGTTGACCGAGTTGACCACGGTCGAGCCGGCCTCGAGCTTGCCGGAGTAGACGCGCACGTAGATCAGCTTGCCGAGGTGCGGGTCCGTGGCGATCTTGTAGGCGAGGCCGGAGAACGGCTCGTCGTCGCTGGGCTGACGGACGATGACCTTCTCCTCGTCCTTGACGTCGTGGCCCTGGATGCCGTCGATGTCGAGGGGCGAGGGGAGGTACTTCACGACCGCGTCGAGCAGGGGCTGGACGCCCTTGTTCTTGAACGCGGTGCCGCACAGGACCGGGTTGACCTTGTCGGCGAGGGTGGCGCGACGGATCGCGGCCTCGAGCTGCTCCAGCGAGGGCGTCTCGCCCTCGAGGTACATCTCCATGATCTCGTCGTCGGCCTCGGCCAGGGTCTCGAGGAAGCGCTCGCGCCACTCGGCGGCCTGGTCGGCCATGGCCGCCGGGATCTCCTCGACGTCGTAGTCCTCGCCCATCTTGGTCTCGCCGCGCCAGGTGAGGGCGCGCATGCCGACCAGGTCGACGACACCGAGGAAGTCGGCCTCGGCGCCGATGGGCAGCTGGAGGACCAGCGGGGTGGAGTTGAGGCGGTCGACCATCATGTCGACGCAGCGGAAGAAGTCCGCGCCGGTGCGGTCGAGCTTGTTGACGAAGCACATGCGGGGCACGGAGTACTTGTTGGCCTGGCGCCACACCGTCATGGTCTGCGGCTCGACACCCGCGACACCGTCGAACACCGCGACCGCACCGTCGAGCACGCGGAGCGAGCGCTCGACCTCGGCCGTGAAGTCCACGTGGCCGGGGGTGTCGATGATGTTGATCTGGTGCTGCTTCCACCAGCAGGTCGTCGCGGCGGACGTGATCGTGATGCCGCGCTCCTGCTCCTGCTCCATCCAGTCCATCGTGGCGGCGCCCTCGTGGACCTCACCGATCTTGTAGGTGATGCCGGTGTAGAACAGGATCCGCTCGGTGGTGGTGGTCTTGCCGGCGTCGATGTGCGCCATGATGCCGATGTTGCGGACCTTGTTGAGGTCGGTGGTGATGTCGACAGCCACTGGAGTTTCCCTAAGGTGTTCGGTCGTGGATCTGGTGGACCGCGTGAGGCGGCGTCAGCCCTGCACGCCGGACGGGGGTCTCCCGCGGCGGGCAGGGCCGGTGGTCACCAGCGGTAGTGCGCGAAGGCCTTGTTGGACTCGGCCATCTTGTGGGTGTCCTCGCGACGCTTGACCGCGGCACCGAGGCCGTTGGACGCGTCGAGGATCTCGTTCATGAGGCGCTCGGCCATGGTCTTCTCGCGGCGGGCCTGCGAGTAGCCGACGAGCCAGCGCAGCGCCAGCGTCATCGAGCGGGTGCCACGGACCTCGACGGGGACCTGGTAGGTCGCGCCACCGACGCGGCGGCTGCGGACCTCGAGGGCCGGCTTGACGTTGTCGAGCGCACGCTTGAGCGTGACGACCGGGTCGGAACCGGTCTTCTCACGGCAGCCCTCGAGGGCGGTGTAGACGATGCGCTGAGCGGTCTGCTTCTTGCCGTCCTGGAGGACCTTGCTGACCAGCTGGGTGACGACCTGGCTGCCGTAGACCGGGTCGACGTCGATCGGACGCTTCGGGGCGGGACCCTTGCGCGGCATCAGCTCTTCTCCTTCTTCGCGCCGTAACGGCTGCGAGCCTGCTTGCGGTTCTTGACACCCTGGGTGTCGAGGGAGCCGCGGATGATCTTGTAGCGGACACCGGGGAGGTCCTTCACGCGGCCGCCACGCACGAGCACGATGGAGTGCTCCTGCAGGTTGTGGCCCACGCCCGGGATGTACGCCGTGACCTCGATGCCGCTCGACAGGCGCACACGGGCGACCTTGCGGAGGGCGGAGTTCGGCTTCTTCGGGGTGGTGGTGTAGACACGCGTGCACACACCGCGCCGCTGCGGGGAACCCTTCAGAGCGGGCGTCTTGTTCTTCGACACCTTGTCCTGGCGGCCCTTACGGACCAACTGCTGGATGGTGGGCACCGCGTGGTTCCCCTTCGCTTGGTTAGTACTGACTCTTCGGTGATGCTGCTTCGGTCGCGAGCGCTTCCCCCGCGGTCGGGCGTGTCGCCCTGCTCACGGCTCGCCGACCCTTCGTTCTCGGTGGGGCGGCGGAGACAGAAGTGCTGCTCGCACGTCACGCGGCTCCGGGAGCACGCATGATGGCCTGGCTGTCCCAGGCACGATGAAAGAGATTACCGGCTCGCCGTAGCAGGGTCAAAACGGCCCCGGTCCCCATGCGGTATAGGGGATTCGTCCCCACCCGGGACCGCCGGTCACGCGGGTGCCGACGGGTCGCCGCGGAGCAGCTCGGCGAGGTGGACCGAGCGCACCCCGGCCAGGTCGTCGAGCTGGGTGCGGCAGGAGAAACCGTCGGCGAGCACGACCGCACCGGGCGCCGCGGCGCGTACGGCGGGCATCAGGTGGGTCTCCGCGACCGCCACCGAGACCTCGTAGTGACCCTGCTCGACCCCGAAGTTGC
Source organism: uncultured Actinomycetota bacterium (assembly GCA_963698315.1). Taxonomy (GTDB): domain Bacteria; phylum Actinomycetota; class Actinomycetes; order Propionibacteriales; family Nocardioidaceae; genus Nocardioides_B. Next base: position 448,660 of record CAVOQH010000005.1, on the reverse strand, counting down.
CGGCCAGGCCGCAGCAGCCGTCCACCCGGGTCACCGTGGCGCCGGTGCGGGCCAGCAGCGCCGCGTCGGCCTCCCAGCCCAGCACGCTGTGGTGGTGGCAGTGCGGCTGCGCCACGATCTCGGTCCCGGTCAGGTCCGGCGGCTGCCAGCCGTCCACGCGGGCCAGCGTCTCGGCCAGGGTCCGGGTGTTGGCGGCCACGGCGGCGGAGCGGTCGTCGTCGAGCAGCTCGGGCAGGTCGGAGCGCAGGGTCGCCAGGCAGGACGGCTCGAGCGCGACGACCGGGACACCGGCCTCGGCGTAGGGGTGCAGCACGTCGAGGGTGCGGCGCATCTCGCGGCGGGCCGCGCCGAGCTGGCCGGTGCTGACCCAGGTGAGGCCGCAGCACGCGGCGCGGTCGACGAAGCCGACCGCCAGCCCGGCGCCCTCGAGCACCTCGACGGCGGCCCGGGCGTGCTCGGGGGTGAAGTGCTCGGTGAAGGTGTCGGCCCAGACCACCACGTCGGGGGCCTGCGGCCGGCCGTTGCGCGCTCCCGCCCAGTCCCGCGCGGTCTCCCGCGCCGGGACGGGGATCCGCCGGCGCTGGTCGACCCCGGCGGCCGCCTTGGCGACCCGCTGGACGAACGGCCGGGCGAGCACCCGGGCGGCCAGCGAGGACGACGGCGACATGCGCAGCCATCGGGGCAGCGCGCCGAGGGCGTAGTGGGTGCGCGGGCGAAGCCGGCGCCGGTAGCGCTGGTGCAGCGCCTCGACCTTGTAGGTCGCCATGTCGATGCCGGTCGGGCAGTCCCGGCCGCAGCCCTTGCAGGCCAGGCACAGGTCGAGGGCCTCGTGCACCTCCGGGGAGCGCCAGCCCTGGCGGACGAGCCGCCCGTCGACCATCTCCTGGAGCACCCGGGCGCGACCGCGGGTGGAGTCCTTCTCGTTGCGGGTGGCTTCGAAGGACGGGCACATCACCCCGCCCACCGGCGCGGCGAGGCACTTCCCGACGCCGGTGCAGCGGTGCACCGCGTCGACCACCGACCCGCTGTCATGGGCCCACTTCAGGCTGCGGCGCGGCTCGGTGAGGGGCCCGGCCAGCTTGAGGTCGGCGTCCACCGGGCTCGGGTCGACCAGCACGCCGGGGTTGAGCAGGCCGTCGGGGTCGCAGATCGCCTTGGCCCGGCCGAACAGGTCGAGCACCTCGGGCGAGTACATCGCGCCGAGCAGCTCGGAGCGGGCCCGGCCGTCCCCGTGCTCGCCGGAGAGGGTGCCGCCGTACGACGCGACGAGGCGGGCCGCGTCCTCGACGAAGGACCGGAAGCCGGCCCGGCCGGCGGTGTCGCGGAGCCCGAAGTCGATGCGCACGTGCACGCAGCCGTCGCCGAAGTGGCCGTAGGGCACCCCGCCGAGGCCGTGCTGGACCAGCAGCGCCTCGAAGTCGCGGAGGTAGGCGCCGAGCCGCTCCGGCGGCACCGCGGCGTCCTCCCAGCCGGCGTGGGCCGGGCGGGACAGGCTGCGGGCCGCGAGGCCGGCGCCGTCCTCGCGGATCCGCCACAGGGTGGCCTGCTCGGCGGGGTCGGTGACCACCCGGTGGTCGAGCGCACCCGCGTCGGCGGCGACCGCCGCCGCGATCGCGAGCGCCTCGGTCTCGGTGGCCCCGCCGACCTCGGCGAACAGCCAGCCGGCGCCGCGCGGCAGCGCGGGGACGCTCCCCCGCTGGGTCCGGACGACCTCGACGATCCGCTCGTCGAGGCCCTCGCAGGCGATCAGCGGGTGCGGCAGCACCCCGGGCACCGCGTCGGCCGCCTCGGCCATGGAGGGGTAGCCCAGCACCACGAGGACCCGGTGGGCCGGGTCCCGGACGAGCCGGACGGTGGCGCCGAGGACCACCGCGAGGGTGCCCTCGCTGCCGACCAGGAACCGGTCGAGCCGCCGGCCGTGCTCGGGCAGCAGCTGCTCGAGGGCGTAGCCGGACACCTGGCGCGGGAACCGGCCCAGCTCGGTGCGGACCGTGGCCAGGTGGGCGTCGACGAGCTCCACGAGCCGGGTGGCGGTCGCTGCTCGGGGCGCCGGTGCCGGTGGTGACCCGCTCGCCGGTGCCGGTGACGACGTCGAGGGCGACCACGTTGTCGGACGTGCGGCCGTAGCCGAGCGCCCGCGACCCGCAGGCGTTGTTGCCGATCATCCCGCCGATCGTGCAGCGGGTGTGCGTCGAGGGGTCCGGGCCGAACCGCAGGCCGTGCGGGGCGGCGGCGCGCTGCAGGGCGGCGTGCACGACGCCGGGGTCCACCTCGGCCGTCTCCGTCTCGGGGTCGACGTGGCGGACCCGGCGCAGGTGCTTGGAGGTGTCGACCACGAGGCCCGGGCCCACGGCGTTGCCGGCGATCGACGTACCGGCGCCGCGCATCGTCAGCGGGGTGCCGGTGGCCCGCGCGGCGGCGACCGTGGCCAGCACCTCGTCGACGTCGCGGGGACGGACCACGGCCAGCGGCGGCACGCGGTAGAGCGAGGCGTCGGAGGCGTACGTCGCCCGGGCCAGCGTGGACGCGTCGACGTCGGCGACCCCGGCCCGCCGGAGCTCCTCGACGACGGCCCGGGCGTCGGTGGAGGCGGTGGTCGTCACCGGCTCACCAGAGCTCCAGGGAGCCCGCGAGGATCGCCGCGGCGTCGTCCTCGGTGACCTCCTTGGGGGCGGTGGCCAGCAGCCGCTGCTGCTTGAGGGTGCCCTCGACGAGCGCGGGCACGTCGGACTCGTCGTAGCCGACCGCGCCGAGGCCGTTGGGGATGCCGATGTCGCGCATCAGGTCGGTGAGCACGGCCGGGAGCATCTCGCGGAGGTCGTCGGGCCGGTCGGCGCCGGGCGCCAGCATCTCGGCGGCGCGGACGTGCCGCTCGGGGTCGGCGTCGAAGGTGAACCGGAACGCCTCCGGCGCGGTCAGCGACACCGCCATCCCGTGCGGCACCATCGCGTGGTCGTGCGGGTAGCCGTCGGGGTGGAAGTCGCGCACCCGGCCGGCGACGGGGTAGGCGTTGGCGTGCGGGATGTGCACGCCGGCGTTGCCGAAGCCCATGCCCGCGAAGGTCGCGGCCAGGGACATCTGGGTGCGCGCCTCCTCGTCGTCGCCGTGCAGCACCGCGGTGCGGAACGAGCCGGCCAGCAGCCGCAGGGACTTCTCCGCCCACATGTCCGCGATCGGGTTCGCGCCGCAGTAGGGCACCCGCTGCTCGGGGGTCTTGCGCTCGTAGGAGGTGTAGGGCCGGGCGGTCCACGACTCCAGCGCGTGGCAGAGGATGTCCATCCCGGCCGCCGCGGTCACCCCGGCCGGCTGGGTGAGGGTCAGCCGCGGGTCGACCACGGCGAGGGTGGGGCGCAGCCGCGGGTGGCTGATCCCGGTCTTGACCTGCTGCTCCAGCACGTCGAGCACGCAGATCGTCGTGCTCTCGCTGCCGGTGCCGGTGGTGGTCGGCACCGCGACCAAAGGGGCGAGCGGGTGCTCGGGGGCGCGTCCGCCGCCGACCGGCGCGTTGACGTAGTCGAGCAGCTCCCCGGGGTTGGTGGTCATCAGGTCGACGGCCTTGGCGGTGTCGATGGCCGAGCCGCCGCCGACCGCGACGAAGGCGTCCCACGGGCCGGTCGACCGGGCGTGGTCGACCGCCGCCTGGAGGCTCGCGTCGGTCGGCTCCACGTGCGTGCCGTCGTAGACCTGCGCCTCGATCCCGAACGACGCCATCTGGTCGGCCACGCGCTGCGGGTGGCCGGTCGCCGCGACACCGGGGTCGGTCACCACCAGCACCCGGCGGACGCCGTACGCCGCGAGGTCGTAGCCGATCTCGTCGGAGGCGCCGGGGCCGAACTTGAGCTGCGGGGCGCCGTAGGTGAAGACGCCTTCGGGGTTCGCGGGCAGGTGCATCAGTCGGGGACCTTCATCTCGGTGAGGGCGTGGCGGGCCGCGGACAGCAGATCGAGGCCGAGTGCCTCGTCGCGGTCCACCCACGCGGCGTGGTCGGTGGAGCCGTCGACCTCGACGACCCGTGGCGCGGCGTCCAGGGACTCCGGCGTCAGCGTCGCCCGGAAGATCAGGTGGATGCCGTGGTAGTCCTCGACCAGCCCGTCGGACCGGGGGCCGGTGAAGTGCGAGCTGTGCACGTCGGCGAGCGCGCCGGGCACGACGTGCAGCCCGGTCTCCTCGTAGACCTCGCGGATCAGCGCCTCGCGCGGGTCCTCCCCGTGGTCGATGCCCCCGCCGGGCAGCGTCCACCGGCCGGGGATGCGGGTGCGCCCCGACATCCGGGTGAGCAGCACCTCGTGGTCGCGCACCAGCAGGGCGTACGCCGCGACCCGCTGGCGCCGCGGAGGTGCGTCGTCGCTGGACATGCGCCCGAGTCTAGGGATGCCTCCACAGGGACGCCGACGAGTCCCACCCGGACGGGCGGCCGGCCTGCCGTCCACGAGGCGGACTCGCCAGTTTCGCCGGGCCCCGCGCTGGGGACCATCGAGGGGACGGACGCCGCCCACCCCTGAAGGACCATGAGCTCGACGACCTCCGCCCCCCAGCACGCCGCGCCCGCTGCGCGGCCGGCCTCGCGCGACCCGTTCTTCGACAACGCGAAGCTGATCCTGGTCACGCTGGTCGTGGTCGGCCACGCCTGGGTGCTGTTCCCCGAGGCCCCTTCGTCGTTCCCGGCCTACACCTTCCTCTACGCCTGGCACGTGCCGGCGTTCGTCATCGTCACCGGCTACCTCTCCCGCAGCTTCACCTACAGCCGCCCGCACCTGCGCAAGCTGGTCACCACCGTGGTGGCGCCCTACCTCGTGTTCGAGACCCTGCTCGCGGTGTTCCGGATCTCGATCGGCAAGGAGTCGATGGGCAGCCCGCTCTACCTCGACCCGCACTGGCCGATGTGGTACCTGGCGGTGCTGTTCCTCTGGCGGCTGGTGACGCCGCTGTTCAAGCGGGTCCCGCACCCGATGGTGCTGGCCGTCGCGGTGAGCCTGCTCGGCGGGCTGATCGACGCCGACGTCCTCGACATCTCGCGCGCCACCGGGCTGCTGCCCTTCTTCGTGCTCGGCCTGACGATGCGGCGCGAGCAGCTCGACCGGCTCGCCGCGCCGCGGGTCCGCACCGCGGCCGCGGCCGCGTTCGGCGTCGCGTTCGTGGTGGCCGCCGTCGTGGCCCAGCCGCTGAGCGTCGAGTGGCTCTACTGGCGCTCCTCCTACGACGCGATGGACGTCACCGTGTGGCAGGGCATGGCGGCACGGGCCGGGATGCTTCTCGTCGCGGGCCTGCTGGCGATGAGCGCCCTGGCCCTGATCCCCCGGTCCGACCGCTGGTTCACCCGGCTCGGCGCGGCCAGCCTGGTCGTCTACCTCTGCCACGGCTTCTTCGTGAAGACCGCGCAGTACGCCGGCGCCGGCGGGCTCGTCGAGGTCGACGAGATCACCGCGTTCGTCATCGTCACCGGCGCCGCGGTGCTGCTGGCCCTCGCCCTGGCCGCCGCCCCGGTGTCGCGCCGGCTGAACACCCTCGTCGACCCGATCAGCACGGCCACGGCCGACACCCCGGGCATCATCGAGCCGCACCACCACCGGGTGCGCACGGAGCGCCGGCTGGCCCTGACGCACCGGCACCCCACCCGGCACAGCTGACGCCTCGGGTCGCTCAGCCCGCGCGGCCCTGAGCGTCCGGCCTGCCCGGCTCCCACGAGGGCGGGACCGCCCGGCGTGGCACGGTGGTCTCGCGCAGGCGCGCCTGCGCGGGCGTGGGCGCCGCGCCGCCGAGGTGGGCCGGGTGCCACCAGGCACGCTCGCCGGGGCGCGGCTGGTGCACCGGGCGCGCCTGCAGGTCGTCGAGGAGGCCCTGGAGCACCCCGCCGAGCCGGTGCGTCTCCCGCTGCACGTCCGCGCGCGGAGCCACGACGTACGGCTCCCCCACCGCTGATCGAGACCGGGCGGCCGCGGCGCGGGTCCCAGCGGCGGTGCGCGGTGGCGATCCGGTGCGGGCCCCACAGCGCGACCGGCACGACGGGCGCCCCGGTCTCCGCGGCCAGGGCCGCCACCCCCGGCATCAGCGACCGGACGGTGTAGGACGTGCTCACCCCGGCCTCGGGGAAGATCCCGACCGCCTCGCCCTCGCGGAGCAGGGACCGGGCCCGCAGGTACGCCGCGGCGGGCGCGGCCGGGTCGACGGGGACGTGCCGCATCGCGGCCATGGCCCGGCCGACCAGCGGCGACGACCAGATGTCGTGCCGGGCCAGGAAGCGGACGTGGCGGCGGCTGCGCCGGGCGGCGAGACCGACCAGCATGAAGTCGAGGAAGCTCACGTGGGTGGCCGCGAGCAGCACCGGACCGGACGTGGGCACGTGCTCGTCCCCCTCGACGTCCAGCCGCAGCCCCAGCCCGCGGAACACCAGGCGGGCGGCGCCGATCGTCGTCGCGTAGGTGGCCTCCACATGAGGACGTTCGCACACGGCGTCCGGGCTCGGGTTGGGCTGTCTTGCGCGACGGGAGTCGATCTCGACGCGGAAAGGCCCGCCCTCGCTGCGCGAGGGCGGGCCTTTCCTTGCTCGATCTGGCTCGTGGCTACCAGATCTGACTTCGTCAGCTCTGGTACGAGCCAAAGTCGAAGTCGTCGAGCGCCACGGCCTGGCCTCCGGTGTTGCCGAAGTCGTAGTCGTAGTCGCCGTAGCCGGTGACGGAGTACGCGTTCGCACGCGCCTCCTCGGTCGGCTCGACCCGGATGTTGCGGTACCGCTCCAGGCCGGTGCCGGCCGGGATCAGCTTTCCGATGATCACGTTCTCCTTCAGGCCGCGCAGCGAGTCGGACTTGCCGTGGATCGCCGCGTCGGTGAGGACGCGCGTGGTCTCCTGGAAGGACGCCGCCGACAGCCACGACTCGGTGGCCAGCGACGCCTTGGTGATGCCCATCAGCTGCGGACGGCCGGCCGCGGGCTTGCCGCCCTCGGAGACCACCCGACGGTTCTCCTCCTCGAAGAGGACGCGGTCCACGAGCTCCGAGGGGAGCATGTGGGTGTCGCCCTGCTCGAGCACCAGGACCCGGCGCAGCATCTGCCGCACGATGATCTCGATGTGCTTGTCGTGGATCGACACGCCCTGGCTGCGGTAGACCTCCTGGACCTCGTCCACCAGGTGCTCCTGGGCGCGACGGACACCGAGGATGCGAAGCACGTCCTGCGGGTCCTCCGTGCCCTGGGTGAGCTTCTGGCCGACCTCGACGTGGTCACCCTCGCCGACGAGCAGGCGCGAGCGCTTGCTGATGGGGTACTCCTGCACCTCGGAACCGTCGTCCGGGGTGATGAGCACCTTCTTGGCCTTGTCGGTCTCCTCGATCGTCACCCGGCCGGCGGCCTCGGTGATCGGCGCGCGGCCCTTGGGCTGACGCGCCTCGAAGAGCTCGACCACGCGGGGCAGACCCTGCGTGATGTCGTCCGCGGAGGCCACACCACCGGTGTGGAAGGTGCGCATCGTCAGCTGCGTGCCGGGCTCACCGATGGACTGGGCGGCGATGATGCCGACCGCCTCACCGATGTCGACCAGCTTGCCGGTCGCGAGCGAACGGCCGTAGCACTTGGCGCAGGTGCCGGTCCGGGCGTCACAGGTGAGCACCGAACGGACCTTCACCTCCTCGATGCCGGCGGCCACGAGCTCGTCGATCTTGACGTCGCCCAGGTCCTCCCCGGCGGTGGCGAGGACCTCGCCGGTCTCCGGGTGGGTGACCTCGACGGCCGCCGAGCGGGCGTACGCCGCGGTCTCGGCGTTCTCGTCCTTGACGACGACGCCGTTGTCGAGGCGCTGGCCGATCCGCTTGGGCAGACCGCGCTCGGTGCCGCAGTCGTCCTCACGGATGATGACGTCCTGCGAGACGTCCACCAGACGACGGGTCAGGTAACCCGAGTCGGCGGTCCGCAGCGCGGTGTCCGCCAGACCCTTGCGGGCACCGTGCGTCGCGATGAAGTACTCGAGGACGGTCAGGCCCTCACGGAAGTTCGACTTGATCGGCCGCGGGATGATGTCGCCCTTCGGGTTGGCCACCAGACCACGCATAGCCGCGATCTGACGGACCTGCATCATGTTTCCGCGGGCACCCGAGTGGACCATCATCCAGATCGGGTTGCTCTTGTCGAACGTCGTCTCGAGCTCGGCCGCGACCTCGTTGGAGGCCTGCGTCCAGATCTCGATGAGCTCCTGGCGCCGCTCGTCGTCGGTGATGAGACCGCGCTCGAACTGCGTCTGGACCTTCTTCGCCTGGTCTTCGTACTGCTCCAGGATGACGGCCTTGCGCTCCGGGGTGACGACGTCCTCGATGGAGACGGTGACACCGGACCGGGTGGCCCAGTGGAAACCGGCGTCCTTGAGGGCGTCGAGCGCCGCGGCGACCTCGACCTTGGTGTAGCGCTCGGCGAGGTCGTTGACGATGACCCCGAGCTGCTTCTTGCCCACCTCGTAGTTCACGAAGGCGTAGTCGGCGGGAAGCGTCTCGTTGAACAGCGCGCGACCCAGCGTCGTGTCGACGATGAGCGGCTGACCGGCCTCCCAGCCCTCCGGGGTCTCCACACCGGCCGGCGGGACGACGTCCTCGAGCCGGATGCGGATCTTGCTCTGGAGGGTGATCTCCTCGCGGTCGAAGGCCATGATCGCCTCGGCCGTCGACGCGAACACCCGGCCGTCGCCCGGCAGGTCCTGCTCGACCTCACGGGTGAGGAAGTACAGGCCGATGATCATGTCCTGGGTGGGCATGGTCACCGGTCGGCCGTCGGACGGCTTGAGGATGTTGTTGGTCGACAGCATCAGGATCCGCGCCTCGGCCTGGGCCTCGGCGGACAGCGGCAGGTGCACCGCCATCTGGTCACCGTCGAAGTCGGCGTTGAACGCCGAGCAGACGAGCGGGTGGATCTGGATGGCCTTGCCCTCGATCAGCTGGGGCTCGAACGCCTGGATGCCGAGCCGGTGCAGCGTGGGCGCACGGTTCAGCAGCACCGGGTGCTCGGTGATGACCTCTTCGAGGACGTCCCACACGACCGGACGGGCACGCTCGACCATCCGCTTCGCGCTCTTGATGTTCTGCGCGTGGTTCAGGTCGACGAGCCGCTTCATCACGAACGGCTTGAACAGCTCGAGCGCCATCTGCTTGGGCAGACCGCACTGGTGCAGCTTGAGCTGCGGGCCGACCACGATGACCGAACGGCCCGAGTAGTCGACGCGCTTGCCGAGCAGGTTCTGACGGAAGCGACCCTGCTTGCCCTTGAGCATGTCGGAGAGCGACTTCAGCGGCCGGTTGCCCGGGCCGGTGACCGGACGGCCACGGCGGCCGTTGTCGAACAGCGAGTCGACGGCCTCCTGGAGCATCCGCTTCTCGTTGTTGACGATGATCTCGGGCGCGCCCAGGTCGAGCAGGCGCTTGAGCCGGTTGTTCCGGTTGATCACGCGGCGGTACAGGTCGTTGAGGTCGGAGGTCGCGAAGCGGCCACCGTCGAGCTGCACCATCGGACGCAGGTCCGGCGGGATGACCGGGACGGCGTCGAGGACCATGCCGCGCGGGCTGTTGCCGGCCTTGCGGAACGCGTCGACGACCTTGAGCCGCTTGAGCGCGCGGACCTTGCGCTGGCCCTTGCCGGTGGCGATGGTCTCGCGCAGCGACTCGACCTCGGCGTCGAGGTCGAAGTCCTCGAGGCGCTTCTGGATCGCCATGGCGCCCATGTGGCCCTCGAAGTACTTGCCGAACCAGTTCTTCATCTCGCGGTAGAGCAGCTCGTCGCCCTCGAGGTCCTGGACCTTGAGGTTCTTGAACCGGGTCCAGACCTCCTCGAGACGGTCGAGCTCGCGCTGCGACCGGTCGCGGATCTGCTTCATCTCGCGCTCGGCGCCGTCCTTGACCTTGCGACGCGCGTCGGCCTTGGCACCCTCGGCCTCGAGGGTCTCCAGGTCCTGCTCGAGCTTCTTGGCCCGGTCGTCGATCTGGGTGTCGCGGCGCTTCTCGAGACGCTCGCGCTCCAGGCCGACCTTGCCCTCGAGCGAGGACAGGTCGCGGTGACGCGCCTCCTCGTCGACGGAGGTGACCATGTAGGCGGCGAAGTAGATGACCTTCTCGAGGTCCTTCGGCGCCAGGTCGAGCAGGTAGCCGAGACGGCTCGGCACGCCCTTGAAGTACCAGATGTGGGTCACGGGAGCGGCGAGCTCGATGTGGCCCATGCGCTCACGGCGCACCTTGGAGCGGGTGACCTCGACGCCACAACGCTCGCAGATGATGCCCTTGAAGCGCACGCGCTTGTACTTGCCGCAGTAGCACTCCCAGTCCCGGGTGGGACCGAAGATCTTCTCGCAGAAGAGACCGTCACGCTCGGGCTTGAGCGTCCGGTAGTTGATCGTCTCCGGCTTCTTGACCTCGCCGTGGCTCCAGGTGCGGATGTCGTCCGCGGTGGCCAGGCCGATCTTCAGCTTGTCGAAGAAATTCACGTCGAGCACGGTGGCTTCTTTCCTCGTGTTCTCTCAAAAATCCTGATGTCTGTGACTGAACCGGGGCCGGCCTGGGGACTGAGCCCCAGGACCGGGGTCCCCGCCGGGTTTCGGGAGCGAATCGCTCCCGAAACCCGGTGGGGTGGTTCAGACTTCTTCGACGCTGCTGGGCTCGCGGCGGGACAGGTCGATGCCGAGCTCCTCGGCGGCGCGGAAGACGTCTTCCTCCGCGTCGCGCATCTCGATCGCCGTGCCGTCCTGGGACAGCACCTCGACGTTGAGGCAGAGCGACTGCATCTCCTTGACGAGCACCTTGAACGACTCGGGGATCCCGGAGTCGGGGATGTTCTCGCCCTTCACGATGGCCTCGTAGACCTTCACGCGACCGGGCACGTCGTCCGACTTGATGGTCAGGAGCTCCTGGAGGGCGTAGGCGGCGCCGTACGCCTCCATCGCCCAGACCTCCATCTCACCGAAGCGCTGGCCACCGAACTGGGCCTTACCGCCGAGCGGCTGCTGGGTGATCATCGAGTACGGACCCGTCGACCGCGCGTGGATCTTGTCGTCCACGAGGTGGTGCAGCTTCAGGATGTACATGTAGCCGACGGACACCGGGTCCGGGAACGGCTCGCCGGAGCGACCGTCGAACAGGTTCGCCTTGCCGTTCTCCCCGACGAGGCGGATCCCGTCGCGGTTGGGGCGGGCGGACCCGAGGAGACCGACGATCTCGTCCTCCTTGGCACCGTCGAACACCGGGGTGGCGACGTTGGTGTCGGCCTCGGCGGACTCGGCGTGGATGGCGATGAGGCGCTTCTTCCAGTCCTCGTCGTCACCCTCGACCTCCCAGCCGGACTTGGCCAGCCAGCCGAGGTGGATCTCCAGGATCTGACCGATGTTCATCCGGCCCGGGACACCGAGCGGGTTGAGCACCACGTCGACCGGGGTGCCGTCCTCGAGGAACGGCATGTCCTCCACCGGCAGGATCTTGGAGATGACGCCCTTGTTGCCGTGCCGGCCGGCGAGCTTGTCACCCACGGAGATCTTGCGCTTCTGGGCGACGTAGACGCGGACCAGCTGGTTGACGCCCGGGGGCAGCTCGTCGCCGTCCTCGCGGTCGAACACGCGGACGCCGATGACCGTGCCGGACTCGCCGTGCGGGACCTTCATCGAGGTGTCGCGCACCTCGCGCGCCTTCTCACCGAAGATCGCGCGGAGCAGGCGCTCCTCGGGGGTCAGCTCGGTCTCGCCCTTGGGGGTCACCTTGCCGACGAGGATGTCACCGGTGGTGACCTCCGCGCCGATCCGGATGATGCCGCGCTCGTCGAGGTCGGCGAGCATCTCCTCGCTGACGTTGGGGATGTCGCGGGTGATCTCCTCCGGGCCCAGCTTGGTGTCGCGGGCGTCGACCTCGTGCTCCTCGATGTGGATCGAGGTGAGGACGTCCTGCTGCACCAGACGCTGCGACAGGATGATCGCGTCCTCGTAGTTGTGTCCCTGCCAGGGCATGAACGCGACGAGGAGGTTCGTGCCGAGGGCCATCTCGCCCTCGTCGGTGCACGGACCGTCGGCGATCGGGCTGCCGACCTCCAGGCGCTGCCCGTCGGAGACGAGCGGACGCTGGTTGATGCAGGTGCCCTGGTTGGAGCGGCTGAACTTCTGCATCTTGTAGACGCGGTGCGTCCCGTCGTCCTGCATGACCTGGACAGCGTCGGCGGACACCTCGGTGACCACGCCGGCCGCGTCGGCGGTCACGACGTCACCGGCGTCGACGGCGGCACGGAACTCCATGCCGGTGCCGACGAGCGGGGCGTCGCTGCGGATGAGCGGGACGGCCTGGCGCTGCATGTTGGAGCCCATGAGCGCACGGTTGGCGTCGTCGTGCTCGAGGAACGGGATCAGGGCGGTCGCCACCGACACCATCTGGCGCGGCGAGACGTCCATGTAGTCGACCTCGTCGGCCGGCACCACGTCGACCTCACCGTGGCGCTGGCGCACGAGCACCCGCTCCTCGGCGAACTTGTTCGCGTCGGTCAGCGCAGCGTTGGCCTGCGCGATGACGAAGCGGTCCTCCTCGTCGGCGGTGAGGTAGTCGACCTTGTCGGTGACCTTGCCCTTCTCGACCTTGCGGTAGGGCGTCTCCACGAAGCCGAACGGGTTGATCCGGCCGAACGTCGCCAGCGAGCCGATCAGACCGATGTTGGGACCCTCAGGGGTCTCGATCGGGCACATGCGGCCGTAGTGCGACGGGTGGACGTCACGGACCTCGAAGCCGGCGCGGTCGCGGGAGAGACCACCCGGGCCGAGGGCCGACAGCCGGCGCTTGTGGGTCAGACCGGCGATCGGGTTGGTCTGGTCCATGAACTGCGACAGCTGCGAGGTGCCGAAGAACTCCTTCAGCGCCGCGACCACCGGGCGGATGTTGATCAGGGACTGCGGCGTGATCGCCTCGACGTCCTGGGTCGTCATCCGCTCGCGGACCACGCGCTCCATGCGGGCCAGGCCGGTGCGGAGCTGGTTCTGGATCAGCTCGCCGACCGTGCGCATGCGGCGGTTGCCGAAGTGGTCGATGTCGTCGGCGTGCACCTCGATGGTGCCCGCGGGGGCCTCCATCTCGGTCTTGCCGTCGTGCAGCGCGACGATGAACTTGATCGTCGACACGATGTCGTCGATGGTCAGCGTCTGCTGGTCGAACGCCTCCTGGGCGCCGAGCTTCTTGTTGATCTTGTAGCGACCGACCTTGGCGAGGTCGTAGCGCTTGCCGTTGAAGTAGTAGTTGTCCAGCAGCGTCTGCGCGGCCTCACGCGTCGGGGGCTCACCCGGGCGGAGCTTGCGGTAGATGTCGAGCAGCGCGTCGTCCTGGCCGGACGTGTGGTCCTTCTCCAGGGTGAGCATCATCGACTCGTACTCGCCGAACTCCTCGCGGATCTGCTCCTCGGTCCAGCCGAGCGCCTTGAGCAGCACCGTGACGTTCTGCTTGCGCTTGCGGTCGAGGCGGACGCCGACCATGTCGCGCTTGTCGATCTCGAACTCCAGCCACGCGCCGCGCGACGGGATGACCTTGGCGGTGTAGATGTCCTTGTCGGACGTCTTGTCCGCGGTGCGCTCGAAGTACACGCCGGGCGACCGGACCAGCTGCGAGACCACGACACGCTCGGTGCCGTTGATCACGAAGGTGCCCTTGTTGGTCATGAGCGGGAAGTCGCCCATGAACACGGTCTGGCCCTTGATCTCACCGGTCTCGTTGTTGGTGAACTCGGCCGAGACGTAGAGCGGCGCGGAGTAGGTGAAGTCCTTCTCCTTGCACTCGTCGACGGTGTTCTTCGGGTCGTAGAACACCGGGTTCTCGAACGAGAGGGACATGGTCCCGGAGAAGTCCTCGATGGGAGAGATCTCCTCGAAGATCTCCTCGAGGCCGGACTTGAGCGAGACGTCCTCGCCGGCGTCGAGCCGGGACTGGACGACGCCCTGCCAGGCCTCGTTGCCGACCAGCCAGTCGAAGCTGGTGGTCTGGAGGTCGAGGAGCTTGGGAACCTCGAGGGGTTCCGAAATCTTGGCGAAGGAAATACGGTGCGGGCTGAGATCAGTGCGGGACTTGGTGCTGCGCGAGGCGGCCAAGAGGGGTCCTTCCGAGGGCTCGCGGGCTCATCTACGCCCACCAACCACAGACCAGCTCACCGGGCAGGCTGGAAGCATTTGAGGGCAGGCGCAAAGATCGATCTTAGCCCACACGCTCGCAGGGCACAACCGGCCCATGGCGTCCCCGTTCCGCACAGGAAGCATGAACGCTCGCGGGGCCCGAGTCAAGGACCCGCGCCCCGCCCCGCGGCGATTGCGGTCCGTCGGGGTTCGTCCCGATTCGCCCGGCGGACCCGCCGGGCAGGCCGGTCCGGCCCCGGGCCGGGCGCTGCCGGTCAGTACGACGTGATGTCGTCCACGAGCCAGGTGCCGTCGTGCAGCTCCATGGTCAGCATCACCCGGTTGAGGGCGATCTGGGGCTCCCCCTCGTTGGCGGTGCTCGTGGTGGTCTGGTTGACGAAGAGCAGCACGTTGGCGCGCCCCGGGTCGGCGTGCACGACCCCGGACGCCTTGACCTCGGCCTCGACGACGGCCTTCACCTCGGGGGCGTTGTCGAGCACCAGCCCGAAGGTGTCGAGGTACTCCTTGCGGTAGGAGTCGGTCATGAACCTGGCGGCGTTGTCGCGGTCGGCCTCGAGGGACTCGTGGCTGTAGGACAGGATCGCCGCGGCGGCGCGCTCCGCGGCGGCGGGGGCGGCCCGCTCGGCGGTCTCGACCTGGGACTCCTCGTCGACCTGCTTCCAGGCGGCGACGCCCACGCCGTCGACGAAGAAGCCCGAGGCCGCGAAGGCCACGAGGAGCACGGCAGCCACCCCGAGCGCGGCGAGCACGACCGTGGACACCGCCCGCGCCTCGCGTCGCGGCCCGGCGTCCGGGACCGTCACCCCTTCCGCCGGCGCGGCCTGCGCGGCCGGGGCGCTCGGCTCCGCCTGTGCCTTCGTCGTGGGCCTCTGCGGGGACGCCCCCGCTCTCCAGCGGGGGTCGTGCGCCCTTGCGCTCGCCGGCGATCCGGCGGCGCCGGCTGGGTCCGCCCGTGGGCGGGTTCTGGCTGCTCATCGCGTCGCTGCTCCCGTCTCGCTCAGGTGACCGGCGTGAAGTTGTCGACCAGCCAGGTCCCGTCGACCTTGACCAGCGAGACCTCCCAGCGGAAGTGCCGGGCGCGGGTGTCGAAGACCGTCTTGACGTTGGCGTCGGCCACCACCAGCACCTCGGCCGAGTCGGGGTCGACGCTGGCCACCGCCGAGGTCAGCACCTTGCCCTGGGAGGACATCTGGGCCTCGTTGACCGAGGTGACGATGTCGCCCATGGCCTTCTCGAACTCGCCGGCGAACTTCGTCGTCAGCAGCGAGCGGACCGTCTCCTGGTAGTCGTCGATGGAGCCGGTGTCGTAGTTGTTGACCTGCACCGCGAACTGCTCGGCCACCTGGGCCACCTCGGTCCGCGCCCGCTCGTCGGCGCGGGCCTCCTGGTAGCGCGGGCGCAGCACGACCAGCTCCACCACGATCGCCACCACGGCGATCGCCGCGACCACGGCCAGGGTGGTCGCGATGCCGCGGCTCAGCCGCGGGCTGATCCGGGGGGCGTCGGTGCCGCGCGGTCCGTGCTCGTGGGCGTGATCGTGCGCGTGCTCGTCGGTCACGTGGTCCTCAGTCATGGTCCTCGGGTCGTTCGGTCGCTCGGTCGGCGCTGGGGTGCAGCGCCGTCCCCCGGTGGTCAGGCAGGTGGCGCGATGGTCACCGCTCACCCGAGAGCGGCTGGAGCAGGAGCCACTTCCAGGACTCCTCCCCGAACATCGACGCCGCTCCTCCGGTGTAGGTGACACCGTCGCTGGGTCCGCGGTCGGTGTAGCTGACGCTGCCGGTCGCCCGATCGTACGTGCCGACCACGGGGGCACGGTACGCCGTGCCCGCCCGGTTGGGCGCGTGCTGGCCGCCGCGCGCGTTGGACTGCGAGGCGGGCTCGGTGCAGCGTGCCGCCTCGTTCATCGGGCGGTTGGAGCCGTCCTGGGGCGAGCGCTTGTCGGTGCCCTCGTAGCCCGCCTTGCAGACGTGCGGCTCCTGGGTCAGGATCAGCCCGAAGTGGGCGTCGTAGAGGCCGGAGCCCGGGTCCTTGTCGACCACGGTGTAGCCGCCGGCGACGACGTAGGGGTAGACGAGCAGGATCATCTCGGTGCCGTCGATGTGCTTGCCGGTGATCTCGCCGGTGGTGACCAGGTTGTTGATCAGCTCGCCGAGGTCGACGCGGTTCTCCTCCAGGAAGGTGCGCAGCTGGTTGGCGGTCGCGCTGCCGTTCTCGATCACCCGGCGCAGGTCCCGGTCGGACGACACCAGGGTGTCGGAGAACAGGGACAGGTCCGTGGCGAAGCTGCGGATCGCCGAGGCCTTGTCGAGCTGCGTGGTGAGCACGGTGTTGCCGTCCTCGAGCAACGCGGTGGTCACCTCGAAGTTGTCGTTGGCGGTGCGGATGAACGAGTTCGACGTGTCGATGATCTGGCCGAGGTCCTCCCCCGTGCCCTGGAACGCCTTGCCCAGCTCGCTCACCACCGTGGTGAGGCTGCGCTTGTCGACCGAGTTGACCGTCGTGTCGAGGTCGACCAGCAGCTTGGTGGTCGAGATCGGCGTCTCGGTCATCGCCAGCGGGATCTCGTCGCCGCCCGCCAGGAACGGACCGTCCTCGGTCTCGGGCTGGAGGTCGACGTACTGCTCGCCGACCGCCGACCGGTTGGCGACGACCGCCTTGGTGTCGGCGGGGATCCGGCCCGTGTCGTCGTCGATGTCGAGCATGACGTCGACTCCCTCGTCGGTGAGCTCCAGCTCGCCGACCTGGCCGACCGTCACGCCCCGGTAGGAGACCTGGGCCCCCTCGAAGATCCCGCCGGACTCGGCGAAGTGCGCCGCGACGCGGTAGGAGTCGTCGAAGAAGAGCCGGTCGAGCCGGGCGTAGCGGGCGCCGACGTAGGACACGCCGACCATGGTGATGAGCGCGAAGATCATCAGCTGGATCTTGGTCCGACGGGTGATCATCTCTCCACCATTCCCCACACCAGCAGCGCGGCCAGCTCGTTGTCGTAGCGGCTCTGGCTCACCGTGCCGGAGCCACCTCCGTCGCCCGAGGAGCTGCCGACGCCGGGCCGCAGCAGGCCACCCGGCAGCGACGGCGACGGCAGCGGCAGGCCGGGCACCTCCGGGAGCGGGGGTAGCGACGGCAGCGGGTTCTCCGGAGCCGGGTCGAAGAGGTCGCAGACCGGGTTGTCGGCGTTCTCGGGCTTCTCGCACTGGTCCCGGAGCCGCTCGAGCAGGTCGACGTCGGTGATCACCTTGCGGCAGGCCGCGCTGGTGAGGTCACCGCTCTGCAGGCACTTCTGCACGTCGGACAGCGTCTCGTTGGGGTCGGGCAGGGCGTCGCAGACCGGGTCGAGCGGGGTCTGCGAGCACTCGTCGGGCAGGCCCGGGACCGTCGGCAGGCCGTTCTGCCCGCTGAGGTCGAGGTCGAGCTGGACCGACAGGTTGGTGTAGTCGCCCATGTGCAGGTTGCGGGCCTGGGCGGGGTTCTTGCCCACCACGGCGTCGACGAAGGGGTAGGTGAGGAACACCTGGAGCGACTTGGGCAGCGCGTCCCCGGCCTCGGCCAGCTTGGTCAGCGTCGGCGCCAGGGACTCCAGGCTCCTGATCGTGTCCGCCTTGGAGTCGCGGATCACCTGGGTGCCCACCGAGCTCAGGTCGGACAGCGCCCGGAGCATCTTGACCAGGTCGTCGCGCTGGCGGTCGATGGAGGCGAGCGCCTGCGGCATGTTGTCCAGTGCCGAGGTGATCGCACCCTTCTGCTCGTTGAGCGAGACCGACAGCCGGTTGAGGCTCTCGATCGCCTGGATGATGGCGCCCTTGTTGTCGTCGATCTGGGCCATGAACGTGTCGAGCTGGTCGAGCACGGACCGGACGTTGGTCTCGCGACCTTCCAGCGCCTTGCTCAGCTCGGTGGAGATGGTCTTGAGCTGGGCCACGCCGCCGCCGTTGAGCAGCAGCGACATCGCGCCGAGGACCTCCTCGACCTCGGGGTTGCGGCCGCTGCGCTCCAGCGGGATCCGGTCGCCGTCGCCGAGCAGCTCGTCGCTGGCGCCGCTGCTGGGCGGACCGAGCGACACGAACTTCTCGCCGAGCAGGCTGGTCTGCCGGATCTGGGCGACCGCGTTGTCGGGGAGCTTCACGTCCTTGCGGAGCAGCACGGTGACCTCGGCGGTGTAGCCGTCGAGGGCCACCTCGTCGACCCGGCCGACGGTGACGTCGTCGACCTTGACGGCCGACTGCGGCACCAGGTCGAGGACGTCGTTGAACTGCACGGTGACGGCGTAGGGGTCGTCGCCGAGGTCGGCGCCGCCGGGCAGCGGCAGGTCGTAGACCGAGAAGTCGCACCCGGTGAGGGCGGTCGCGCCGACCACGACCAGGGCGGCCGCGCGGGCGAGCCGGCTGCGGAGGGACGCTGTGCGGTGGCTCATCGCTCGACCTCCACGATGCCGGCGAGGGACCGGTCGACGTACTCCACGTCCGACACCTCCGAGGACCGCTTCGACGGCCGGAGGGCACCGGCGCGCGGCAGCGCCTGCTGGACCTGCTCGCAGGCCTGCTTCGGCGACGGCGTCTGGGCCAGGATCGAGCAGAGCACCTGGATGGGGTCGCTCTCGAGGTCCGCCACGTTCTCGCCGATGTTGGTGCGGGTGTCGAGGGTGCCGGTGTTGGGGTTGTAGGTGTGGAACAGGTTGGACAGGGCGAGGGGTGCGACGCCGAGCGTCTCGTCGAGCGCGGCCCTCTGCTTGACCAGGATCTTGGACACCTGGTTGAGGCCCTTGATGTTCTCCGAGAGGGAGTCCCGGTTCTCCTTCACGAAGCCGGAGACCTCCTGCATCGCGACGCCGAGGTTCTTCAGCGCCGCCGCGAGGTCCTCGCGCTCGTCCTCCAGCAGGTCGGAGGCTCCGACGAGGGAGTCGTTGAAGTCGCGGACGGTCTGGTCGTTCTCGGCGAGGGCGTTGACGAACCGCTGCATCTCGCGCGCGGTGCCGAACAGCTCCTCCTTGTTGTTCTCCAGCGTGCCGGTGAGCTTGCCGAGGTTCTTGATCGTCCGGTGGAACTGGTCACCCTGGCCGGCGAAGTTCTCCGCGGTGGAGTCGAGCAGGTTGGTCAGCGCACCCTGGTCGTTGGCCCCGTCGGGACCGAGGGCCACCGTCAGGTCGTCGATGCTCTGGTAGATCTCGTCGAGCTCGAGCGGGGTGGAGGTGCTCTCGGTGCTCAGCCGGGCACCGCTGGCGAGCACCTCGCCGCCGGTGTAGACCGGGGTCAGCTGGACGAACCGGTCGCCCACGATGGCCGGGGTGATGATGACGGCCTCGGCGTCGGCGGGCACCTTGTACTTCGCGTCGTAGGTCATCGTGACCGTGACGTCGGTGCCGGTGGGGGTGACCGTCTCGACCTCGCCCACCGGGACGCCGAGGATGCGGACGTCGGAGCCTTCGTAGAGCGACACCGTGCGCGGGAACTTCGCGGTCAGCGTCTTCTGCTCCGGGCCGCCCTGGAGCAGGGCCAGCCCCAGCGCGGCGACGACGGCCAGGACGGCCACGATCGACAGCACGCGCGTGAACGTGTTGGTGCGGGTGGCGGATGCCATGTCACTGCCCCCCTTCGCGGGCGGTCGGGAGCTGGACGCCCCCGCCTTCGAGCAGGTTGGGCGCCGGCGGAAGGTTCTGGATGTAGGTGTCGAACCAGGGACCGTTGCCGAGCGTGCTGGCGAAGACCCGGTAGAACGGCGCCATCAGCCGGAGGCTGTTGTCGAGGTTCTCCTGGTTCTT
Source organism: uncultured Actinomycetota bacterium (assembly GCA_963698315.1). GTDB lineage: Bacteria > Actinomycetota > Actinomycetes > Propionibacteriales > Nocardioidaceae > Nocardioides_B. The sequence continues at coordinate 428,797 of CAVOQH010000005.1, read as the reverse complement.
GTTCAGCACGTCGACGACGCTGTCGAGGTGGTCGAGCGCCGGCTTGAGGTCGGTGCGGGTGTCGCGGACCAGGCCGGTCAGCTGGACCGACAGCTCGCTGGTGGAGTCGAGCAGGTCGCTGACCGCCTGGCGGCGGGCCACCAGCGCCCGGAACAGCTTGTCGCCGTCGCGCATCAGCGCCACCAGGTCCTGGCGGCGGTCGCCGAGCACGCCGGACACCTTGCGCAGGTTGCCCAGCAGGGTGTTGAGCTGCTCGTCGCGCGCGGCGATGTTGGCGGAGAGGTCCGAGACGCCGCGCAGCGCCGCCTGGAACTCCTCCGGGGTGTTCTCGGTCAGCTCGGCGACGGTGTTGAGCGACTGGGCGAGCTGGTCGGTGTCGATCCGCTCGGACCGGTCGGCCAGCCCGGCGAAGGCGTCGACGACGTCGTACGGCGAGGAGGTCCGCTGCATCGGGATCTCCGAGCCCTCGGCGAGCTGGCCGCCGCCGTCGGGCTGGAGCGAGAGGTACATCGCGCCGAGCAGGGTCTTCACCTTGATCGCGGCGGCCGTGGTCGACCCGAAGTCGACGCCGCGGTCGACCAGGAACTCCACCCGCACGTGGTCGCCGTCGAGGTCGACGGACTTGACCTTGCCGACGCGCACGCCGGCGATCCGGACCTCGTCGTTGGCCTTGAGCCCGCCGGCCTCGCTGAAGGCGGCGTAGTAGGTGTCGCCGCCGCCGATCAGCGGCAGGTCCTCGGCGCGGAACGCGGCGAGCACCAGCGCGGCGATGACGGCCAGGCTGACGGCCCCGACGATGACGGGGTTCCGCTCACGGAAGGGGACGCTCATCCGAGATCACACCTCGCTCCCCCGGTCTGGTAGTCGACGGGCAGGCTGGCGCCGGCAGGCAGCTTCACCTGGCCCTTGAAGTTGCACAGGTAGAAGTTGAACCAGGAGCCGTAGATCGCCGTCCGGCCGATCTTCTCCAGCTTGATCGGCAGCACCTGCAGGGCCCGGTCGATCTCGGCCTTGCCGGCGTCGAGGTTGCCCGCGACCTTGCGGAGCTGCTTGACGTCCTCGGTGAGACCCGGGCGGATGCCGGTCACCAGGTCGGAGGTCTCGACGGCCAGCGCCGACACCGAGTCGAGCGAGCCGAGGATCGCCTCGCGGTCCTGGGACAGCCCGCCGACGAACTGCCGCAGCTTGACCAGCAGGTCGGAGAGCTCGTCGTCGCGGTTGCCGAGGGTCACCATCACCTCGTTGAGGTTGTCGATGAGCTCGCCGATGATCTGGTCGCGGCTGGCCAGCGTCGTGGTGACCGACGCGGTGTGGGCCAGCAGGCTCTCGAGCGTCCCGCCCTCGCCCTGGAAGACGGTGATGATCTCGTAGGCGAGCTTGTTGACGTCGGCCGGCGAGAGCGCCTCGAAGAGCGGCTTGAACCCGTTGAACAGCACGGTCAGGTCGAGGGCCGGCGCTGTGCGGGCCAGCGGGATCGTCTCGCCCTCCTGCATGGCGGCGTTGCTGCCGACGCCCTGGGTCAGCGCGATGTAGCGCTGGCCGACGAGGTTGCGGTAGCGGACGGTCGCCTCGGTGCTGTCGGTGAGCTGGTGGTCGCTGTCCACCTTGAACGTGACGATCGCGTTGGTGCGGTCGACGATCTCGACGTCCTCGACGTTGCCGACCTTGACGCCGGCGACGCGGATGTCGTCGCCGTTGACCACGCCGGTGGCGTCGCTGAAGACCGCCTTGTACTCCTTGGTCTCCCCGAAGGTCAGGTTGCCGATCGTGACGACCAGCAGCCCGGTGGCGATGGTCGTCACCAGGATGAAGATCAGCAGCTTGGTGGCGTCGGCCGTGGTGCGCTTGTCGAGCAGCTTCATCGGACGCTCACCTCCGTGCCTCGGGTCAGGGGGCCGAGCAGCAGGGTGGCCACGTCGGGGACTTCATCGGTGGGGACTCCCATCACGGGTGCAGCGAAGGCGTTCACGACCGAGCGCTCGGCGCCGGTGCCGGCGAAGCCGGAGGTCACGTCGACCCCGGCCTCGCCCAGGGGGGCCACCCGCTTGTTGACCGGGCGACTCACACCGGTCTGCAACGCGGGGGCGTAGCGGTCGCCGGGCAGGTTCGCCTGGCTGTACGACGGAGCGGCGCGGCAGTCCGCGTCGCTGATCGGGCCGCGCTTGTCGGCGTAGACCGGGGCGTCACCCGGGTCGTAGCCGCGGGGCTGGCGCGGGATCGTCTCGAGGTTGATGTGGAGGGTGTAGCCGCGGTAGGCGCTCTCCATCGTCGGGGCCCAGTCGGTCATCGTGCCGAGCAGGCAGGGGTACTCGGAGGCGTACTTCTCGAACACCGGCAGCTGCGCCGCACCCTGCTCACCGAGCCGGATGATGTTGTCGCCGTTCTGCTCCAAGAAGTCCTTGCTCGTCGAGGAGAACGCCGCCACGTCGGAGAACAACGCCTGGATCTTCTGCTCCTTCGCCACGAACGTCTCGCCGGTCGTCACCGAGTTGCGCAGCAGGTTCGCGACCTCCGGCACCACGTCGCGGTAGACCTCCGAGACCGACCCCAGCTTGCGCAGGTCGTCGACCAGCAACGGGATCTTCGGGTTCGTCCGACGCAGGTAGTCGTCGAGGATCACCAGGTTCTCCCCGATCGACTCACCCCGACCCTCCAACGCCGTCGCCATCGCCGTCAGCGTGTAGTTGATGTCCGCCGGACGCACCGTCCGCAGCAACGGGTAGATGTCCGACAGCACCTTCTCCACCTCGATCGCGACCTCCGACTCCTCGATCACGGAGTCGGCGGAGATCGTCTCGGCGGACGGCGAGGCGGGGACCTGCAGGTCGACGTACTTCTCGCCGAAGAGCGTCTTCGGCACGATCTGCGCCGTCGCGTTGGCCGGGATGATGCCTGCCTTGTCGGGGTCGATCGCCAGGGTCAGGGTGGCGCCCTCCCCCGCGGAGTCGATCTCCCGCACGTCACCGACGATGACGCCGCGGATCTTCACGTCGGCGAGTGCCGGCAGCTGGAGCCCGATGCTGGAGGTCTTGAGGGTCACCGGCACGAAGTCGACGAACTTCTTGGTGAACACGGCGTAGGTCAGCCACGCGGAGAAGATCACGAGCACCAGGAAGGCCACCCCGAGCACGCGGTGGCCTCCAGCGACGAGGATGGAGGAGCGGCTCATCTCAGGGTCACCTCCGCCCCGCGGGCGATGGGTCCGAGCAGCAGCGAGGCGACGTCGGGGACCTGGTCACCCGGGACGCCGAGCGCGGGCGCGGCGACCGAGTTGACCACCGAGCGCTCGGCGCGGGTGCCGGCGAAGCCGGAGGTGAGGTCGATGCCGGTCTCCCCGAAGGGCGCGACCCGCTTGCCGACGGGGTACTGCACCCCGGTGTTCAGCTGGGGCACGAGGGCGTCCGGGGGCAGGTTGCCCTGGTCATAGCGTCCGTTCACGGCGTCGTTGCAGTCCTGCAGGTCGATGGGGCCGCGCTTGTCGCCGTTGGCGGGCGCGTCCCCGGGGGTGTAGCCGCGGGGCTGGCGCGGCAGGGTCTCGAGGTTGATGTGGAGGGTGTAGCCGCGGAAGGCCTCCTCCTGGCGGGGAAGCACGCCGACGATGCCGCCGATGCAGGCAGGGGTACTCGGGGGCGTACTTCTCGAACACCGGCAGCTGCGCCGCACCCTGCTCACCGAGCCGGATGATGTTGTCGCCGTTCTGCTCCAAGAAGTCCTTGCTCGTCGAGGAGAACGCCGCCACGTCGGAGAACAGCGCCTGGATCTTCTGCTCCTTCGCCACGAACGTCTCGCCGGTCGTCACCGAGTTGCGCAGCAGGTTCGCGACCTCCGGCACCACGTCGCGGTAGACCTCCGAGACCGACCCCAGCTTGCGCAGGTCGTCGACCAGCAACGGGATCTTCGGGTTCGTCCGACGCAGGTAGTCGTCGAGGATCACCAGGTTCTCCCCGATCGACTCACCCCGACCCTCCAACGCCGTCGCCATCGCCGTCAGCGTGTAGTTGATGTCCGCCGGACGCACCGTCCGCAGCAACGGGTAGATGTCCGACAGGACGCGCTCGACCTCGATCGCGACCTCCGACTCCTCGATCACGTCCCCCTCCGCGATGGGAGTGCCGGGGGACGACTCCGGGACCTGCAGCGCGACGTACTTCTCGCCGAAGAGCGTCTTGGGCAGCAGGCGGGCGGAGACGTCGGCGGGGATGGTGCTCAGGGAGTCGCGGAAGATGCCGAGCTTCAGACGCACGCCGTCGGCGGTCGAGACGGCGTCGCGCACCTCCCCGACGATGACGCCGCGGATCTTGACGTCGGCGTTGTCGGGCAGCTGGAGGCCGGCCTTGTCGGACTCGAGGGTGACGTAGGCGTAGTCGGTGAAGCTCTTGTTGAAGATGGCGTAGGTCAGCCACCCTCCGAGCAGCAGCAACGCCAGGAAGGCCACCCCGAACACCCGGTGCTCGATCGTGGCGAAAGCCCTGGAGTTGCGGTTCATCGCGCTATCCCGCCAACCGCACGGTCGTGGTCGTGCCCCAGATCGCCATCGACAGGAACAGGTCGATGACGTTGATGGCGACGATGGAGGTGCGCACGGCCCGGCCCACGGCCAGGCCGACGCCGGCGGGGCCGCCGGAGGCGTTGTAGCCGTGGTAGCAGTGGATGAGGATGACGACGACGGCGAAGACCAGCACCTTGCCGAACGACCAGAGCACGTCGCCCGGTGGCAGGAACTGGTTGAAGTAGTGGTCGTAGGTGCCGGCGCTCTGCCCGAAGAACTGGGTGACGGTCAGCCGGGTGGCGAAGTACGACGACAGCAGGCCGACGACGTAGAGCGGGACGATCGCGATCAGGCCGGCGATGATCCGGGTCGTCACCAGGAACGGCAGCGACGGGATCGCCATGACCTCCAGCGCGTCGACCTCCTCGGAGATCCGCATCGCGCCGAGCTGGGCGGTGAAGCCGCAGCCGACGGTCGCGGCGAGCGCGATCCCGGCCACCAGCGGAGAGATCTCGCGGGTGTTGAAGTAGGCGGACACGAAGCCGGAGAAGGCGGCCGTGCCGATCTGGTTGAGCGCGGCGTAGCCCTGGAGCCCGACCTCGGTGCCGGTGAAGAACGCCATCGCGGTGATGACGCCGACGGTGCCGCCGATGACGGCGAGCGCGCCGGAGCCGAGGGTCACCTCGGCGAGCAGCCGGAGGATCTCCTTCTTGTAGCGACGCAGGGTGCGCGGGGTCCAGGCGATGGCGCGGACGTAGAAGGACAGCTCCTCGCCCAGGTTGTCGAGGGAGCGCAGCGGCTTCTGGTAGACGGCTCTGACGTTGGCCATGTCGACGTCCTCCTCAGCCTGTCTTCGGCGGGACGAGCTGGAAGTAGATCGCGCTCATCACGAAGTTGACGACGAACAGCAGCATGAAGGTGATGACGACCGCCTCGTTGACGGCGTCGCCCACGCCCTTGGGTCCCCCGGCGGCGTTCATGCCCTTGTAGGCCGCGACGATGGCGGCGATCAGTCCGAAGACCAGGGCCTTGGCCATGCCTTGCCACAGGTCGGGCAGCTGCGCGAGCGCGGTGAAGCTCGCGAGGTAGGCGCCGGGTGTGCCGTCCTGGAGGACGACGTTGAAGACGTAGCCGCCGGCCACGCCGACGACGCTGACCAGGCCGTTGAGGAACACGGCCACGAGCATGGTGGCGAGCACGCGGGGCACCACCAGGCGCTGGATCGGGTCGATGCCCAGCACCATCATCGCGTCGAGCTCCTCGCGGATCTTGCGGGCGCCGAGGTCGGCCGCGATGGCCGACCCGCCGGCCCCGGCGATCAGCAGCGAGGTCGCGATCGGCCCCGCCTCGCGGACCACCGCGAGGACGGCCGCCGACCCGGTGAACGACTGGGCGCCGAACTGCTTGATCAGGCCGCCGACCTGCAGGGCGATGACGGCACCGAACGGGATCGCCACGAGCGCGGTGGGCACGATGGTGACCGACGCGATGAACCAGGCCTGCTGGAGGAACTCCCGCAGCTGGAAGGGGCGCCGGAAGAGCCCCCGCGCGACGTCGAGACCGAAGGCGAAGAGCTTGCCCGCGGTCCCGATCGGCGCGAGGACGCGCGACGAGGTGAGGGTGGACACGGCCGCCGCCTAGACCCCGGTCGCCATGGACATGTTGGGCTCGAAGGAGCCGGGGGGCGGGGTGACGCCGTTCTCCTGGCACCACTCGCCGGCCGGCCGCTGGCTGCGCCGCGGGATGCCGTTGGAGGGCTCCTGCTGGAGCGGGATCGGCGGCAGCGGCGGCAGCTCCTGGTCGGCCTCCGCCGCGAGCTCGTCGGCGTCCTTCTCCTCGGACATGCCGATCGGGCCGACCCGCTGGGCGTTGAGGAACTGGCGGACCACCGGCTCCTCCGACGACAGCAGCATCTCGCGCGGACCGAACATCGCGAGGTGCTTGTGGTAGAGCAGGCCGATGTTGTCGGGCACCGTGCGGGCGGTGTTGATGTCGTGGGTGACGATCAGGAACGTCGCGTCGATCTGCGCGTTGAGGTCGATGATCAGCTGGTTGAGGAACGCCGTGCGGACCGGGTCGAGGCCGGAGTCGGGCTCGTCGAACAGCACGATCTCGGGGTCGAGCACCAGCGCCCGGGCCAGGCCGGCCCGCTTGCGCATGCCGCCGGAGATCTCGCCGGGGAGCTTGTCCTCGGCGCCGATCAGGCCGACGAGGTCCATCTTCTCCATCACGATGCTGTGGATCTCGGACTCGGACTTCTTGGTGTGCTCGCGCAGCGGGAAGGCGACGTTGTCGTAGAGCGTCATCGAGCCGAACATGGCGCCGTCCTGGAACAGCACGCCGAAGAGCTTGCGGATCTCGTAGAGCTCGCGCTCGGAGCAGGACGCGATGTCGGTCCCCTCGATCACGATGCTGCCGCGGTCGGGCTTGAGCAGCCCGATCAGCGTCTTGAGGAACACCGACTTGCCGGTGCCGGACGGACCCAGCATCACGCAGATCTCACCGGCGGGGATCGTCAGGCTGACGTCGCCCCAGATGAGCTGGCGGCCGAAGGACTTGGTCAGCCCGTCCACCTTGATCTCGACGCCCACGAGCGTCCCTCCCTAGCGTTGCCCGAGCCCGAGAGCACACCCGCCATGACGGACGGAGCCTCAAGCCACTGTCTTGCCCATCCCTACCAACGAGTAAACGGCCGCGAGGTTACGGTCGTCACAGGTCTGGTCGGGGCTCGGTCCGGGGTTTCCGGGAACGCCGAACGGCGGCCGTTCCCTGGGGGAACGACCGCCGTTGCGGGTGGTGCGGGGTGCCGGTCCGCGGACCGGCGGGTCTCACTTGACCGAGACGGTGGCGCCGGCGCCCTCGAGGGCCTCCTTGGCCTTCTCCGCGGCCTCCTTGTTGACCTTCTCCAGGATCGCCTTCGGAGCGGCCTCGACCAGCTCCTTGGCCTCCTTGAGGCCGAGGCTCGTGAGCGCGCGGACCTCCTTGATGACGTTGATCTTCTTGTCACCAGCGGCCTCGAGGACGACGTCGAACTCGTCCTGCTCGACGGCCTCGTCGGCCGCGCCGGCAGCAGCCGGAGCGCCGGCCGCGGCCACCGCGACGGGGGCAGCGGCGGTCACGCCGAAGGTGTCCTCGAACTGCTTCACGAACTCGCTGAGCTCGAGGAGGGTCATCTCCTTGAAAGCGTCAAGCAGCTCGTCGGTGCTGAGCTTCGCCATGGTGGCGTTTCCTTCCGTGTTGCTGGTCCGTGCGGGCGCCCGGACCGATGGGTGTCGGTTTCGGTCTACTCGGGCTCTCAGCCCTCGGTGGAGTCCTCGGTCGCGTCGGTGTCGGCGGCCTCGGCGTCAGCCGGGGCCTCCTCGGCCGGGGTCTCCTCGGTCGTCTCCGCAGCGGCGTCTGCCTCGGGGGCAGCCTCCGCAGCGGCCGGCTCGCCGGCCCCACCGTTGAGGACCGAGGGGTCCTCCTCGGCCTTCGCCTGCAGCGCACCCGCGAGACGGGCGGCCTGGGCGAGCGGGGCGTTGAGCAGGTAGACGGCCTGGCTGAGGGACGCGAGCATGCCGCCCGCGAGCTTCGCAAGAAGCACCTCGCGCGACTCCAGGTCCGCCAGCTTGGCGATCTCCTTCGCGTCGAGCGGCTTCCCGTCGAGGACACCGCCCTTGATCACGAGGGAGGGGTTTGCCTTGGCAAAGTCACGCAGGCCCTTGGCCGCCTCGACCACGTCGCCGTTGATGAAGGCGATGGCGGTCGGACCGGTGAGCAGAGCGTCGAAACCCTCGACGCCCGCCTCGGTCGCGGCGATCTTGGTGAGCGTGTTCTTGACCACGGCGTAGTTGGCGTTCTCGCCGAGAGCACGCCGCAGGTCCTGCAGCTGCTTCACGGTGAGACCGCGGTACTCGGTCAGGACAGCACCGGCAGACTCCTGGAACGACTCCACGAGCTCTGCGACTCCGGCTGCCTTGTCTGGCCGCGCCATGGGTCTCCTTCCTTCTCACATCACATCCGAGACCGGACGGAGAAGGGGCCCTCAACGACAAACGCCCCGGCAGGTGCACGGGGCGTCCAGGTCGCGGGGCGGGGCCACGCGATGGTTCACACTCATGTCACCTGCGCAGGTCGCCCGCGGAGCGGGACCTTCGATCGGACGTCCGAGCTGGGCTCGGGCATGCCGACGACCGGCGGTCTCTGGTTTCGAGAGAACTGTACGGGAGCGGTCGCTCCCCGACCAAATCGCGCCCCGCGTCCGAGCCTGCGAGGACGCGAGTGGGGCGGGAGGTTGAGGAGCGTCGGCCCGGGCCGAGCCTGCGAGGACCGGGCGACGCGTCTCGAAACCCGCGGCCAACGGGTTCCGAGGGCGCCCGTCCGGTGCGGCGCCCCAATTCGGCCGATCCGTGTACCTCCGCCGGGCTCCGGTGCTTCCATGGTGGCGTGGATCTCACTCTCGAGAAGCTCAGCGGCGTCCTGGAGCAGGCCGACTACCGGGTGCGCGCCGGCTCGCACGCCGTCGCCCGGGTCTGGCCGACCGGCTTCGACATCCTGGACCTCAACCTCAGCGGCGGGTTCCGCTCCGGCGAGCTGGTGCTCATCGGCGGCCCCCAGGGCCTGGGCAAGACCACCTGGGCGCTCCAGGTCGCGCGCAACGTGGCCCGGTCGGGTCGCTCGGTGGTGATCTTCTCCTACGAGCACGACCTGCAGACCCTGCTGATCCGCCTGGTCGCCCTCGAGGCCGGCCTGCTGCGCGGCGACGAGGCACCCTCGCTGCACCGGATCCGCCAGTCCTTCGAGTGCGCCGACGGCCTCACCGGGTCGCTCAGCGAGCGGCTGTCGGAGACCGACGGCGGGGTCAAGGCGCTCGCGGTGGTCCAGGAGTACGCCGACCGCCTGGTCATGCACCGCTCCACCGGGTCCAAGACAGACCTCGCCGCCATCACCGACGCGGTCGACGCCGTGCACGCGGAGACCGGCCAGCTCCCCCTGGTGATCGTGGACTACCTGCAGAAGGTCGCCGTGCCCGGCGTGCCCGAGGAGGAGGAGCGCATCACCCGGGTGGTGGAGGGCCTCAAGGACCTCGCGCTCGACCACGACGTACCTGTCCTCGCCGTCGTCGCGGCCGACAAGGAGGGCATCCAGTCCGGCAAGCGGCTGCGGGTCAACAACCTCCGCGGCTCCTCGGCGCTGGCCTACGAAGCCGACACGGTGCTGCTGCTCAACGACAAGTACGACGTCGTCGCCCGGCACCACCTGGTCTACAACGTCGGCAACGTCGAGCGGTTCAAGCACTGGGCGGTGCTCACCGTCGAGAAGCACCGCAACGGCCAGGCCGGCATCGACATGGAGTTCTACAAACGCTTCGAGCAGGGTCGCTTCGACACCGAGGGCCGGATCGTCAGCGAGCAGCTCACCGACGAGCGGGTGTTCGTCGAGTAGGTCGGGCAGCCTCTGGAGACGTCACAGGCGCCCCCGACCTCGGTCGGTGGGCGCCTGCGGTTTGTAGGTGGTGCCGCCGCCGAGAGGTCAGTTTCAGGTTCGCTCGCCTAACGGCTCGCTCCCCGAAACGGACCCCTCGGCTAGGGGTGCCGCACAGGTTCTGCTGTCAGGCCTCGTCGTCGCCGGCGACGTTGCGGGTCTTGTTGGGGTCCACCTGGACACCCGGACCCATCGTCGTCGAGACGGTGACCTTCTTCAGGTAACGACCCTTGGAGCTGGCCGGCTTGAGCCGCAGCACCTCCTCGAGCGCCGCGGCGTAGTTCTCCGCGAGCTGGGCCTCGGAGAAGGAGGCCTTGCCGATGATGAAGTGCAGGTTGGCGTGCCGGTCGACGCGGAACTCGATCTTGCCGCCCTTGATGTCCGAGACGGCCTTGGCCACGTCGGGGGTGACCGTGCCGGTCTTGGGGTTCGGCATGAGGCCACGGGGGCCGAGCACGCGACCGAGCCGGCCGACCTTGCCCATCATGTCGGGGGTGGCCACGACGGCGTCGAAGTCGAGCCAGCCGCCGTTGACCTTCTCGATGAGCTCGTCGCCGCCGACGATGTCGGCGCCGGCCTCGCGGGCCGCGTCAGCCTTCTCGGCGTTGGCGAAGACCAGGACCCTGGCGGTCTTGCCGGTGCCGTGCGGGAGGTTGACGGTGCCGCGGACCATCTGGTCGGCCTTGCGCGGGTCGACACCCAGGCGCATGGCCACGTCGACGGTCTCGTCGAACTTCTTCTTGCTGCCGGCCTTGGCGAGCTTGATCGCCTCGAGCGGGGTGTACAGCTCGTCCTTGTCGAACGACTCGGAGGCTGCGCGGTAGGTCTTGCTGCGCTGCATGGTCTGGTTCCTTTGCGTTGATTCCAGGTGTGGTGCGGACCAGCGCGGTCCTTCCACGGTTGCGGTGGTGCGGGTGGACGTCAGTCCGTGGTGATGCCCATCGACCGGGCGGTGCCCTCGACGATCTTCATCGCCGCGTCGATGTCGTTGGCGTTGAGGTCGGGCAGCTTGGTCGTCGCGATCTCGCGCACCTGGTCCTTGGTCAGCTTGCCGACCTTCTCCTTGTGCGGGACGCCCGAGCCCTTCTGGAGGCCCGCCGCCTTCTTGATCAGCTCAGCCGCCGGAGGCGTCTTCGTGATGAAGGTGAACGAACGGTCCTCGTAGATGGTGATCTCGACGGGGATGACGTTGCCCCGCATGGCCTCGGTCTGTGCGTTGTAGGCCTTGCAGAACTCCATGATGTTCACGCCGTGGGGACCGAGCGCGGTACCCACCGGCGGAGCAGGAGTGGCCGCCCCGGCCTGCAGCTGCACCTTGACGAGCGCTGCGATCTTCTTCTTGGGAGGCATTTCTTGTCTTCCTTCTCTCCGTGGTCATGTCGGGAACTGGTTCCCTGCCACACTTTCCTGGTTTCGAGACGCGTGCCGCGTGCCCTCGCGGGCTCGGGTCCGCGCCCCGCTCCTCAACCTCTGAGGCTGTTCTGCTTCTCGCAAGCTCGAAGCAGAGCCTCAGACCTTCTGGATCTGGCTGAAGCTCAGCTCGACCGGGGTCTCCCGGCCGAAGATCTCGACGAGGGCCTTGACCCTCTGGGACTCGGCGTTGATCTCGGTGATCGTCGCGTGCAGCGTGGCGAACGGACCGTCGACCACCATGACCGAGTCGGACACGTCGAAGTCGGCGACCTCGACCTTCTTGCGCGGGGCCGCGCCACCGGCGCCACCCTGCTCCGGAGCAGCGGCCTCGACCTCGGCCACGACGGCCGGAGCGAGCATGCTCTCGACCTCCTCGAGGCTCAGCGGGACCGGCTGGTGGCTGTGGCCCACGAACCCGGTGACCGACGGCGTGTGACGCACGGCGGACCAGGACTCGTCGGTGAGGTCCATCCGGACCAGGACGTAGCCGGGGAGGACGGTGCGCTTGACGAGCTTGCGCTGGCCGTTCTTGATCTCCGCGACCTCCTCGGTCGGGACGATCACCTCGTGGATGTAGTCCTCCATGTTGAGGGAGGTCGTCCGGTTCTCGAGGTTGGCCTTCACCCGGTTCTCCATGCCGGAGTAGGTGTGGACCACGAACCAGTCGCCGGGCTTGGAGCGCAGCGACTCGCGGAACTCCTCCAGCGGGTCGGCGGCAGCGGGCTCGCCGGCCTCGTCGTCGGCGGGGGTCTCCAGGACCTCGTCGGCCTCGGCCGTCGCGGCCTCGACCTCGGTGGCGACGTCACCCTCGGCGTCGTCGGTCTCGTCGTCGGCGGTCTGCTCAACGAGCTCGGCGTCGGCGGGGACGTCGTCGCCGAGGACCTCGGCGGTCTCGTCGGCCGGGGTCGCCTCGACCGCGTCCGGCGCGGAGGCGGGCTCGGCGACGGGGGTCTCGTCAGCCGGGGCCCCGGTGGCCGGGGCGTCGGTGTCCGGCTGGTCGTCGTACGACTGCGACACGGTCTTCAATCACCTTCACTGTTGATGCTGCGGGGGTTGCTCGGGGGCGGGAGCCGTTCAGCCGAAGACGGCGAAGATCAGCTTTCCGAACGCCAGGTCGAGCAACGAGACGAGCGACATGACCACGACCACGAACACCAGGACCACGATGAAGTACGTGATCAGCTGCTCCTGCGTGGGCCACACGACCTTGCGGAGCTCGGCCACGACCTGGCGGTAGAAGGTGGCGGGACTGGTGCGCTTGTCGCGCGACTGGTTGCCACCAGACGTCGACACCGAACGGCTGTCCGCCACTGTTCCTCCACCTCACTTGTGTGCCGGTCGCACCGGCCTTGGTTCCCCCGCACGGACGGACCGCACGAGGTTCTCGCAGGGCACGAGGGACTTGAACCCCCAACCTTCGGTTTTGGAGACCGATGCTCTGCCAGTTGAGCTAGTGCCCTACGGCGGTCCCGACCGACTCCCGGCCCGCGGTCGAACGACGCTCCGGGAACGGTGCGACGCCTGATCGTGGGCATGGCAGTCAAGGGTGAGATCCACCAACGGTGAAGTCTACGGGGAAGGCCACAGCGAAGTCGAACCGAGGGGACCGGCCGCGGCGAGGACGGCCCCGCCCGATGCGTGAACCCGGGTGCATGCCCCTCGCCCCGGGTGGAACGATGGGGGCATGAGCGCCCATGACAGCACCGCCGACGCGAACCGTCCCACCCCCGCCCGCCGGGTCTCCGCCCGCATCGGCGGGATCGCCGAGTCCGCCACGCTCGCCGTGGACTCCAAGGCGAAGGCGCTCAAGGCCGCGGGACGGCCGGTCATCGGCTTCGGCGCGGGCGAGCCGGACTTCCCGACGCCGGACTACGTCGTCGAGGCGGCGGTCGAGGCGTGCCGCAACCCCGTGAACCACCGCTACAGCCCCGCGGGCGGTCTGCCGGAGCTGAAGAAGGCCATCGCCGAGAAGACCCGGCGCGACTCCGGCTACGCCGTCGAGCCGAGCCAGGTGCTGGTCACCAACGGCGGCAAGCAGGCGATCTACGAGGCCTTCGCCACGATGCTCGACCCGGGCGACGAGGTGATCGTGCCGGCGCCGTACTGGACCACCTACCCCGAGGCGATCCGGCTGGCCGGCGGTGTCCCCGTCGAGGTGCTGGCCGACGAGAGCCAGGACTACAAGGTGACCGTCGACCAGCTCGAGACGGCTCGCACCGACCGCACCAAGGTGCTGCTGTTCAACTCCCCGTCCAACCCGACCGGCGCCGTCTACGACCGCGACGAGGTCGAGGCGATCGGCCGCTGGGCGCTCGACCACGGCCTGTGGGTGATGACCGACGAGATCTACGAGCACCTGGTCTACGACGGCCAGGAGGCGCCGTCGATGCCGGTGGTGGTCCCCGAGCTGGCCGACACCTGCGTCGTGGTCAACGGCGTGGCCAAGACCTACGCGATGACCGGCTGGCGCGTCGGCTGGGTCATCGGCCCGCAGGACGTCATCAAGGCGGCCACCAACCTGCAGTCCCACGCGACCTCCAACGTCTCCAACGTCGCGCAGCGCGCGGCGATCGCGGCCGTCTCGGGCGACCTGACGGCCGTCGAGGAGATGAAGAAGGCCTTCGACCGTCGCCGTCGCACCATCGTCTCGATGCTCAACGAGATCGACGGGGTCGTCTGCCCGGACCCGAAGGGCGCGTTCTACGCCTACCCCTCCGTGCAGGGACTGCTCGGGCGCACGTTCGACGGGGTCACCCCGACCACGTCGGCCGAGCTCGCCGAGCTCATGCTCGACAAGGCCGAGGTGGCCGCGGTCCCCGGCGAGGCCTTCGGGTCCCCCGGCTACCTGCGCTTCTCCTACGCCCTCGGCGACGACGACCTGGCGGAGGGCATCACCCGGCTCCAGAAGCTGCTGGGCTGACCTCGGCGTTGAGCGACGACACGGGGGCGGCCCGCGCGGTAGCCACGCTGCCCAAGGCGCACCTGCACCTCCACTTCACCGGCTCCATGCGGCACCAGACGCTGCTGGAGCTGGCGGAGCGTGACGGGATCCTGCTGCCCGACGCGCTCGTCGAGGACTGGCCGCCGCAGCTCTCGGCCGCGGACGAGAAGGGCTGGTTCCGCTTCCAGCGGCTCTACGACGTGGCCCGGTCGGTGCTGCGCACCGAGGACGACGTCCGGCGGCTGGTGCGCGAGGCTGCCGAGGACGACGTCGCCGACGGTGGCCGGTGGCTGGAGATCCAGGTCGACCCGAGTGGCTATGCGACCCGCTTCGGTGGCATCACGGCGTTCACCGACCTCGTCCTCGACGCGGTGCGCGAGGCCTCGGAGGCCACCGGTCTCGGCATGGCCGTGGTGATCGCGGCCAACCGCACCCGGCACCCGCTCGACGCGCGCACGCTGGCCCGCCTGGCCGGGCAGTACGCCGGGCGGGGCGTGGTCGGCTTCGGGCTGTCCAACGACGAGCGGCGGGGCACGACCGTCGACTTCGCGCCGGCGTTCGCGATCGCCGAGCGGGCCGGGCTGATGCTCACCCCGCACGGCGGCGAGCTGCTCGGCCCGGCGAGCGTGCGCACCTGCCTCGACGCCCTGCACGCCGACCGGCTCGGGCACGGGGTGCGGGTGGCCGAGGACCCGGAGCTGCTCGACCGTGTCGTCCAGGCCGGCGTCGCCCTCGAGGTCTGCCCGGTCTCCAACGTCGCGCTCGGCGTCTACAGCGACCTGACCTCGGTGCCGCTGCCGACCCTTCTCGAGGCCGGGGCGACCGTGGCGCTCGGCGCCGACGACCCCCTGCTGTTCGGGTCGCGCCTGGCCGGCCAGTACGCCACGATGCGGGCCGCCCACGACCTGGGCGACAAGCAGCTCGCGGAGCTGGCCCGGATGTCGATATGGGCCTCGCGGGCCCCCGACGACGTCCGGGCGCGGGTTCTCGGCGAGATCGACGACTGGTTGGCAGAATCGCCGGCATGAACACCACACCGGGGGACCCCGACGGCACCGGCGACCGGGACGAGGGCCCGTCGCCGGAGCAGCCGACCCAGCCGCTCGGGTCCTGGGGGCAGACGGCTCCCCCGCCCCCGACGTCGGCCTACGGCTACCCGCCCGCCGGACCGGGCTACGGCCGCCACCGGCGCTACCCGGCGCCGTACCCCGGCTACCGGGTGCCCGACCACCCGCGCGCGACCACCGTGCTGGTGCTCGGCATCGTCGCCGTGGTCGGCGGGATGACCTGCTACCTGCCGCTGCTCCTCGGGCCGTTCGCCTGGGCGATGGGCCGCAGCGCCGTCCGCGAGATCGACGCCGACCCGCAGCGCCTCGGCGGCCGCGGCCAGGCGATGGCCGGCTACGTCCTGGGCGTGGTCGCGACGGTGCTGATGGTGCTGGGCATCCTGGTGCTGGTCGCGTTCCTCGTGTTCGCGTTCGGTACCTCGGCGATGCTCGAGGGGCACACGGTCGGGGCCTAGCTAGCCGACCAGCCGGGGCAGCTCGCACCCCACGAGGACCGGCTCGTTGTGGAGCCAGATCCCGAAGCGCTCGTGCACGCCCGCGCTGCACCTCGCCCGCCAGCGCCAGCAGGTCGGCGGTGCGGGCGCCACCGCGGTTGGTCAGCGCCAGGGTGTGCTTGGTCGACAGGGCCGCCCGGTCGTTGCCGTAGCCCTTGCCGAAGCCCGCGTGCTCGATCAGCCACGCGGCGCTCGTCTTGACCGTCCCGTCCGGCTGCTCCCAGCGCGGGGCACCCTCGGGCACCGCCTCCGGGTCGACGAAGGGGTTGGTGAAGAAGGAGCCGGCGCTCCAGGTGTCGTGGTCCTCGGCGTCGAGCACCATGCCCTTGCCGGCCCGCAGCCCGAGCACGGCCTGGCGGACCGCCCTCGACGGCGCGCGCGAGCCCGGCTCGACGTCGAGCGTGCGGGCGAGCTCGGCGTAGCGCACCGGGGCACCGAGGTCGCCCAGGGTGAGCTGGAAGGTGACCTCGAGGACGACGAAGCGACCGGGGTCCCGCTTGAACCGGCTGGTGCGGTAGCCGAAGCCGCAGTCGGCGACGGCGAAGGTGCGGTACGCCGACTCGACGCGGTCCCAGCAGCGCACGGAGGCGATCGTGTCGGCGACCTCCTGGCCGTAGGCGCCGACGTTCTGCACCGGGGTGGCGCCGACCGAGCCGGGGATGCCGGAGAGCGCCTCGACGCCCACCCAGCCCTCCTCGACCGCCCGGGCGACCAGGTCGTCCCAGACCTCGCCGGCGGCGACCGTGACGAAGGCGCCGCCGCAGGTGTCCCCGGCCACCGTCACGCCGCGGGTCGCGATCCGCACGACGGTGCCGTCGAAGCCCTCGTCGGCGACGACGAGGTTGCTGCCGCCGGCGACGAGCAGGACCGGCGTGCCGGACTCGTCGCAGGAGCGGACGGCGTCGACGAGCTGGTCGGTGGTCGTCGCCTCCACCCAGGCGCGGGCGGGCCCGCCGAGACGCAGGGTGGTGTGCTCGGAGAGGCGGGGCTGCTCAGGCAACCAGGACCGCCTTGGGCTGGCCGAGGACCTTCTCCTCGCCGCAGGTCACCTCGAGGGCGACGTGGGTGCCGGCGTCGGTGACCTGCTTGACGGTGCCCTTCACCCGCACGGTGACGCCGGTGTCATCGTCAGGGACGACCACCGGCTTGGTGAACTTGCACGACAGCTCGCGCACCTTGCCGGGGCCGCCGGCCCAGGTGTCGAGGGCGCGCGCGGCGAGCGCCATGGTGTACATCCCGTGGGCGATCACGCCGGGCAGCCCCACCGAGGTCGCGACCCGCTCCGACCAGTGGATCGGGTTGCGGTCGCCGCTCGCGCCGGCGTAGCGGACCAGGTCCGCGCGGGTGACGGTGAAGGTCTGCTCGGGCAGCACGTCGCCGGTGTTCATGACGGGGTGTCCTCTCCGCGGTGGACGAGCGTCGCGAAGGCGGTGCACACGGGCCTGCCCTCGGCGTCGGTGATCTCGCTGCGGGTGCCGATGATGTCGGCCCCGCCGATCTGGCGCAGGGAGTCGACGGTCAGCTCGGCGGTGAGCTCGTCGCCCACCGCGACCGGGCGGGTGTAGGTGAACCGCTGCTCGCCGTGCACCACCCGGTGCAGCGCGATCCCGACGCTGGGGTCCTCCATCAGCGCGGTCATCGCCCCGAAGGCGACCACGATCGGGAACGTCGCCGGGGCGGCACCCCCGTCGTACGCCGAGCCGGTGGCCGCGGCGAACTCGCGGACCCGCTCCTCGGTGACGGTGTAGGGAGCGGTCGGCGGGAAGGTCCGACCGGCCAGGGACGCGTCGACAGGCATGGTCAGGAGGCTACTAGCCGGGCTCGGCACAACGCGAAGGAGCGGCACCCGTCAGACGGGTGCCGCTCCTTCGAACGTGGTGGGACCTGACCTCAGCGGGTCTCGCGGTGGTCGGTGTGCGTGCGGCAACGCGGGCAGAACTTCTTCAGCTCCATGCGGTCCGGGTCGTTGCGCCGGTTCTTCTTGGTGATGTAGTTGCGTTCCTTGCATTCCACGCAGGCCAAGGTGATCTTGGGGCGAACGTCAGAGCTCTTGCTGGCCACGGTGTGCCTCTTCTTGGTCGAAAGTGCTGCCGGTTGGTGCTGCTCAAGTCTGCCTGGTCACACAAGACCCAGCCACCTGAGTGTGCTTTGGTGAGTAGCGGGGGCGGGACTCGAACCCGCGACACCACGATTATGAGCCGTGTGCTCTAACCACCTGAGCTACCCCGCCACCGGGACGGGGTCCGGCCGGACCAGGTCCGACCAGCTCCCTACCCAGAGCCCCTTTACGGAATCGAACCGTAGACCTTCTCCTTACCATGGAGACGCTCTGCCGACTGAGCTAAAGGGGCAACGACCGAGAAGAATACACACGCCCCCGGTGGAACATGAAATCGAGTCCGGGACGTCGTGGGGACGGCCGTTCCGGCACCTGCGGAGCCCACTTTCGAGGCGGCTGCCCGGGCCTCGGGGAGGCGCCCGGCATCATGTCTGCGGTGACCTCCTTCTACGTCCAGGACGGGCCCGACCGTTACCTGTCGCAGCCCACCACGGCCGGGCCGTGGGGCCCCGACAGCCAGCACGGAGGACCTCCCGCCGCGCTGCTCACCCGGGCCGTCGAGCAGCTGGGCCGGGACGCGGAGCGGGTCGTCGGCCGGCTCACCATGGAGCTGCTCGGGCCGGTGCCGGTCGGACCGCTGCGGGTCGCCGCCGAGGTCGTCCGCCCCGGCCGCACGGTCGAGATGTGCCAGGCCGAGCTGTACGACGAGGCGGCCGGCCGGCTCTGTGCGCGCGCCGTCGCCTGGCTGTTCCCGGCCACCACCGACGGGCCCGACCAGTCCGCCTCGCCGCCGCCGCACGGGCCGGCCGACGGCGGCTCCCGGGACCTGCCGGCGAGCTGGTCCGGCGGCTACCTGGACTCGGTGGAGTGGCGCTGGATCGTCGGGTCGGTCGGCGAGCCGGGCCCCGGCACGGTGTGGATGCGTCCCCTGGTCGACCTGGTCGCGGGCGAGCAGATGAGCCCGGTGCAGCGGCTGATGACCTGCGTGGACTCGGCCTCCGGCGTCTCGGCCGCCCTGGACCCGGCGACCTGGGGCTTCCTCAACACCGAGCTCACCGTGCACGTGCTGCGCCCGCCGGCCGGCGAGTGGGTCTGCCTCGACGCGCAGACCATCCTGGGCAGCGGCAGCGTGGGCCTGGCCACCTCCGCGGTCCACGACGAGCGCGGCCCGGTGGCGCGGAGCGCGCAGGCGCTGCTCGTCGCCCACCGCTGACGCGGCCTCACCACCGCCAGGTGGCCACGACGTACAGCACGCCGAACGGGTCGTCGGCGTAGGCGACGTCGGCCGCGGGCGGTCCGTCGGCGCGCAGGCCGACCTCCCCCAGCAGCCGCAGGGAGGCCCGGCCGAGCACCATCAGCTCCCGCGCGAGCACGGGGTCGAGGGCGGCCAACGCCCGCGCGTCGCCGTCGCGCAGCGCGGCGAGGAGCCCGTCGTCGTAGGGGAAGGCGCGCTCGTCGAGGGTGCCCGGGCCCTTCGGGTCGCGCCGGGCGCTGCCCTCGCCGAGCAGGAGCAGCAGCACCCGCCCGGGGCGCGCGGCGAGCGTGGCGGCCAGCTCCCGCAGGTCGGCGCCGTCGGCGTCGACGTCGAGGCCGACGAGCTCGGTCGGGCCGGTCCAGCCCGCGTCGTCGAGCAGGCGGCGGCCGACGCCGAGCGACAGCGGCAGCCCGGGACCGGTCCGCTCCCCGGTGGTCCCCCACCGGCGCACGTCCGGGCGGCCGCCGGGGTCGACCGGCCCGTCCACCGCACCGGCCACGACCACCAGGTCAGGTCCGGCGGCGAGGGCGTCGCGGAGCGCGGCGAGGCAGGCCGCGCGCAGGGCGGCCACCGGGTCGGCGAGGCCACCGAGCTCGCGGAAGAGCAGCGGCGGCTGCGGGCACAGCACGGCGGTGAGGCCGGCCGGGGTGCTCACGCCAGCCCCCGGACGACGCGGGCCGGCGGGCGGGTGCCGCGGATGCTGGCGACCATGTCGAGCACCTGCCGGGTCTCGGCCACCTCGTGCACGCGGTAGACCCGCGCCCCGTGCCAGGCGCTCACCGCGGTGGCCGCGAGCGTGCCGACCAGCCGCTCGCCGACGGGCCGGTCGAGGGTCTCCCCGACGAAGTCCTTGTTGGACAGCGACACCAGCACCGGCCAGCCGGTCGCCGTCATCTCGTCGAGCCGGCGGGTCAGCTCCAACGAGTGCCAGGTGTTCTTGTCGAAGTCGTGCGCGGGGTCGATCAGCACGCTCTCGCGCGAGACGCCCAGGGAGACCGCGCGCTCCGCCAGGGCGACGGTGTCGCGGACGGCCGCGGCCACCACGTCGTCGTACGACGGCCGGTGCGGCGGCGTGCGCGGGGTGGCGCCGTTGGTGTGCGTGCAGACGATCGCGGAGCCCGTCGCGGCGGCCACCTCGGCCAGGTGCGGGTCGTGCCCGCCCCAGGCGTCGTTGAGCAGGTCGGCCCCGGCGGCGCAGACCTCGCGGGCGACCTCGGCCCGCCAGGTGTCGACGCTGATCACCAGGTCGGGGAACTCGGCGCGGACCCGCGCGACGAACGGCGCGGTGCGGCGGATCTCCTCGGCCGTGTCGACCACCTCGCCCGGACCGGCCTTCACCCCGCCGATGTCGACGAGGTCGGCGCCCTCGGCGACCACCTGGCGGACCCGGTCCAGGGCCGGCTCCTCGTCCCAGGTCGCCCCGTTGTCGTAGAAGGAGTCACGGGTGCGGTTGACGATCGCCATCACGAGGAGGGCCGTGTCCTCGAACTCGCCCCGTCCCAGCTTCAGCACGCTGGCGACAGTACCCGCCGGACCTGCCGAACCGGTGGGACCGATCCGGCATATCGGGACACACCGCCCGCGGCACGCCGGAGTAGCCCGAAATAGCCAGGACAACGAGCCTCGCTGCCGCCACACTGCGGGATGTGAGGTCGTTCGGGGGACCGCCGCTGAACACCAGTGACCCACGGACCGGGTCTGATTCTTCGGAGGTATGTCATGAGATCTGCCTACAAGGTGATCGCCAACCTGATCGCCCTCGCCGTGGTCGTCCAGGCCGGCACGATCGCGTTCGCCTACTCGGGCCTCGGGGTCTGGATCCAGGACGGCGGCACGCTCGACGCGGCCGCCATGGAGTCGGAGGACATCGCGTTCACCGGCGTCGTCGGCTTCATGATCCACGGCATGAGCGGGATGATGCTCATCCCGCTGCTGGCCCTGGCCCTGCTGGTCGTCTCGTTCTTCGCCAAGCTCCCCAAGGGTGTCGCGGCGGCGGTCGTGCTCGTGGTGCTGGTGGCCCTCCAGGTCACCCTCGGCATCCTCGGCCACTCCACGCCGTACGCCGGCCTGCTCCACGGCCTCAACGCGCTGGTCATCTTCGGCGGCGCGCTGCACGCCGCACGGCTCGCGTCGACCACTGTGACCGAGCGCGAGGGCGTCCTCGCCTGAGGCGACGCGCACGCGGGCACGCAGCAGCACACGCACGACGATCGGGGCCAGGCACGTGAGCAGCAGTCGACGACGACTCCTGCTGGCCTGCCTGGCCGCGGTCGTCGTGCTGGCGCCCCTGGCCTGGATGTGGCAGGCCAGCCTGATGCCGAGCGCCTACTCGGTGATGGACATGGGCGTCGTCGACTACGGCGGCGGGCCCCGGGGTGAGGCCGGTGGCACGGACCACGCGTCCGGCCACGGCACCGCGCACGGGGCGGACGTCACCAGCGTGGCCGACCTGGTCGCCGACCCGGACCGCGCCGCGGACGTCTCGGTGGACCTGGTGGCCGCCCAGGGCCGGGTCGAGCTCGCCTCCGGCCGGGAGATCGACGGCTACACCCTCGACGGCAGCACGCCCGGCCCGCTGGTCGAGGCCACCCAGGGCGACCTCGTCGAGGTCACCGTGCGCAACGACTCCGTGACCGAGGGGATGACCCTGCACTGGCACGGCGTCGACGTGCCCAACGCCGAGGACGGCGTCGCCGGGGTCACCCAGGACGCGGTCGCCGTCGGCGAGGAGCACACCTACCGCTTCGTCGCGGAGGACGCCGGGACCTACTGGTTCCACTCCCACCAGGTCTCGCACGAGCAGGTGATCGGCGGCCTGTTCGGCTCCCTCCTGGTGCACCCGGCCGACCCCGAGCCCGGCGTCGTCGACGCGATGGCGGTGACCCACACCTACGACGGCGCCCGCACCCTCAACGGCCTCGAGGGCGACGTGCCCTTCGACGCCGAGCCGGGACAGCGTGTCCGGGTCCGGGTGGTCAACACCGACAACGCCCCGGTGCAGGTGTGGTCCGGCGGCGACTACGTCGTGCGGGCGATCGACGGCCGCGACCTCGTCGAGCCCACGCCGGTCACCGGCGAGCTGCTGACCCTCACCGCCGGTGGCCGCGCCGACCTCGAGGTCACCGTGCCCGAGGACGGCGGCGCGGTGCGGGTCGTGGTCGGCGGGTCCACCTCCCTGCTGGTCGGCCCCGACGGGGCGGGCGCACCGGAGGTGGAGAAGCCGTCGGCGGCGCTCGACCTGCTCTCCTACGGCTCCCCCGCCCCGCTCGGCCTCGACCCCGCGGACGCCGACCGGACGTTCGACTACCGCATCGGCCGGCGCCCCGGCTTCCTCGACGGCCGGCCGGGTGTGTGGTGGTCGATCAACGGCGAGCTGTGGCCCGACGTGCCGATGTACGTCGTCCGCGAGGGCGACGTGGTGACCATGCGCGTCGAGAACTCCAGCGGCGAGGTGCACCCGATGCACCTGCACGGCCACCACGCCGTCGTCCTGTCCCGGGACGGCGAGCCCGCGACCGGGAGCCCCTGGTGGGTCGACTCGCTCAACGTGGCCGACGGCGAGACCTACGAGATCGCCTTCGTGGCCGACAACCCCGGCGTGTGGATGGACCACTGCCACAACCTCGAGCACGCGGCCGAGGGGCTGGTCGCCCACCTGATGTACGAGGGCGTGGACACGCCGTACCGGGTGGGCGGCGACGCCGCCAACGAGCCGGAGTAGCCGTCTCCCCCATTCGCCGGACAGCATCGCCGGCGGCGGGTTACAACTGAGCCCCCGCTCGCTCTCTCGGTTTGGCTGCTCCATGTCTGCGCTCCCCCTCGCCCGGCTCCGTCCCGGCGCCCGCCTCGTCCTCGCCGCCCTCCTCGGCCTCGTCGGAGGCTGGCTCGGCCTCACGGTCGCCGGCGCCGCCCACCACGAGGTGGGTCCGCTCACCACCTCCATGCAGGTCGTCCCCGCGTGGGGTGGCGGCACCGTGGTCGAGATCGCCCCGCTCGGCGAGATGCGGCTCGACACGCACGGCGGCCCGCTGGGCATCCGCGCGACCCTCGACGGCCTCGACGTCGACGAGGCCCGCGCGCTCGTGACCACCCCCGACCGGCTCGGCGAGCTGCGCCCGCAGGCGGTGGCCGACCTCACCTGGGAGGTGAAGATGGCGGTCCTCCGCGCCCTGGTGGGTGGGCTGCTCGGGGCCGTCCTGCTGGCCGGGCTCGGCTCCCGCCGGGTCACCTCGGCGCTGGTCGGCGGCGGCACCGCCTTCGTCGCCGCGGGCGCCGCGGGCGTCGTCGCGGTCGCCGGCTGGAACCCCGCCGCCCTCGCCGAGCCCCGCTACACCGGCCTGCTGAGCACGGCACCGTCGGTGGTCGGCACCGCGGAGAGCATCGTCACCGACTTCTCGCGCTACGGCGACCAGCTCGCCCAGATCGTGCAGAACGTCAGCGGCCTCTACACCGCCACCTCGACCCTGCCCCTGCTCCCCGCCCAGGACGACGTGGTGAAGGTGCTGCACGTCTCCGACCTGCACCTCGCCCCGCACGCCTGGGACCTGATCCGCACGGTCGCCACGCAGTACGACGTCGACGTGATCGTGGACTCCGGCGACATCACCGACCACGGCACCGGGGCGGAGAACCGCTACGTCGAGGAGATCCGGCACCTGTCGACGCCGTACGTCTGGGTGCGCGGCAACCACGACTCGAGAGTGACCGAGCGGGCCATGCGCGCGCAGCGGGGCGTCGTCGTGCTCGACGGTCGCCCGCGGGAGGTCGCCGGCCTCACCTTCCTCGGCCTCGGCGACCCGACGTTCACCCCCGACAAGTCCGTCGAGCTGTCCGAGGAGGAGGGTGCTGCGCGGGTCGCGGCCGTCACCGAGGACCTCGCCGCCCGCGCGGAGGCCGCGGACGACGTGGACGTGCTCGTGCTGCACGACCCGAGCGACGCCGAGGCGCTGGACGGGGCCGCACCGATCGCGCTCTTCGGCCACAAGCACTACCGCAAGGTGGAGCGCGGACCCGCCGGCACCTGGCTGATGACCCAGGGCTCGACCGGCGGTTCGGGCCTGCGCGCCCTGGAGCCCGAGGAGCCGGCCGACCTCATGCTGTCGGTGCTCTACGTCGACCGCAGCACCCACGAGCTCCGCGCCTACGACGACATCCGGCTCGGCGGCCTGGGCAGCGCGTCGGCCCTGATCAACCGCGAGGTCGTGGAGCCGGAGGACTCCACCATGCTGGTGGCGCCGGAGCCCCGGACCGGCGGGGAATAGCCAGGACCGCCCTCCCGTTCGTATAGTTGAATCTGAAACTATCAAGGGAGAAAGCGATGCAGTTCGGGATCTTCACCGTCGGGGACGTCACCACCGACCCGACCGACGGCACCACGCCGACCGAGCACGAGCGCATCAAGGCGACGGTCGCCATCGCCAAGAAGGCCGAGGAGGTGGGGCTCGACGTCTTCGCGACCGGCCAGCACCACAACCCGCCCTTCATCCCGTCCGCCCCCACCACCACGCTGGCCTACATCGCGGCGCAGACCGAGCGGATCCTGCTGTCCACGTCCACGACGCTGATCACCACGACCGACCCGGTCCGGATCGCGGAGGACTACGCGACGCTGCAGCACCTCTCCGACGGCCGGATGGACCTGATGATGGGCCGCGGCAACACCGGCCCGGTCTACCCCTGGTTCGGCAAGGACATCCGCGACGGCATCCCGCTGGCCATCGAGAACTACCACCTGCTCTACCGCCTGTGGCGCGAGGAGGTCGTGGACTGGGAGGGCAAGTACCGCACCCCGCTCCAGGGCTTCACCTCGACGCCCCGGCCGCTCGACGGCGTCCCCCCGTTCGTCTGGCACGGCTCGATCCGCTCCCCCGAGATCGCCGAGCAGGCGGCCTACTACGGCGACGGGTTCTTCGCCAACCACATCTTCTGGCCGGCCTCCCACACCGAGCGGATGATCGGCCTCTACCGGCAGCGCTTCGAGCACTACGGCCACGGCTCCGCCGACCAGGCCATCGTCGGCCTCGGCGGCCAGGTGTTCATGCGCAGGAACAGCCAGGACGCCGTCCGTGAGTTCCGGCCCTACTTCGACAACGCCCCGGTCTACGGCCACGGCCCGTCGCTGGAGGACTTCACCGCGCAGACGCCGCTGACCGTCGGCAGCCCGCAGGAGGTCATCGAGAAGACGCTGGGCTTCCGGGACTACGTCGGCGACTACCAGCGCCAGCTGTTCCTCGTCGACCACGCCGGCCTGCCGCTGAAGACCGTGCTGGAGCAGCTCGACCTGCTCGGCGAGGAGGTCGTCCCGGTGCTGCGCAAGGAGTTCGCCGCCCTCAAGCCGGCGCACGTCCCCGACGCGCCCACGCACGCCTCCCGCAAGGCCGCCCTCGCGAGCAGCGCGTCCGAGACCACGACGACCAACGGGAGCCTGGCATGACCCGCCGCATCGCCGTCGTCACCGCGGGCCTGAGCCAGCCGTCGAGCTCGCGACTGCTCGCCGACCGGCTGGCCGAGGCCACCGACCGCGCCCTGCGCCTGCACGACGAGCAGGTCGAGGTGACCGTGCTGGAGCTGCGCGAGCTGGCCCACGAGATCACCGACCACCTGCTGACCGGCTTCGCCGCCCCGCGGCTCGCGGAGGCGATCGAGGCGGTCACGACCGCGGACGCCGTGATCGCGGTGACGCCGGTCTTCAGCGCGTCGTACAGCGGGCTCTTCAAGTCCTTCTTCGACGTGCTCGACGACGGCGCCCTGGAGGCCACGCCCGTGCTGGTCGGCGCGACCGGCGGCACCGCGCGGCACTCGCTGGCGCTCGAGTTCGCCGTCCGGCCGCTGTTCGCCTACCTCCGCGCGACCGTGTCCCCGACCGCGGTGTTCGCGGCCAGCGAGGATTTCGGGACCGGCGGATCGGGTAGTTCACTCTCGGGGCGTGCGGACCGGGCCGGCCGCGAGCTGGCCGACCTCGTGCTCCAGCGGCCCCGCACCGGGCCGGTCGACCCGTTCGACAACCCGACACCGTTCGAGCAGCTGCTCGGCAACAACGGCTGACCGCACCAGCACCCACGACATCTCGGGAGGCGACACCGATGGGCACAGGCCAGTACGTCGAGGACGACTTCGCGCGCGACACCGACTACATCGAGGACCGGATCACCGCCGACGGCAGCTCCGGCTGGCCGGTCGAGGCCGACCGCTACCGCCTCGTCGTGGCCCGGGCATGCCCCTGGGCCAACCGGGCGATCATCGTGCGCCGCCTCCTCGGGCTGGAGGACGCGCTGAGCATGGGCGTGTGCGGTCCGACCCACGACGCACGCAGCTGGACCTTCGACCTCGACCCCGGGCACCGCGACCCGGTGCTCGGGATCGAGCGGCTCCAGGAGGCGTTCCTCGCACGGTTCCCCGACTACCCCAAGGGGATCACCGTCCCGGCGATCGTCGACGTCCCGTCGGGCAAGGTCGTCACCAACGACTTCGCGCAGATCACCCTCGACCTGTCGACCGAGTGGACCGCCTTCCACCGCGACGGCGCGCCCGGACCTCTACCCCGAGGCCCTGCGCGCGGAGATCGACGAGGTCAACGACTGGGTCTACACCGACGTCAACAACGGCGTCTACCGGTGCGGCTTCGCCGGCAAGCAGGCGTCCTACGAGCGCGCCTACGACCGGCTCTTCGCCGCTCTCGACCGGCTCGAGGAGCGGCTGACCGACCGCCGCTACCTCGTCGGCGACCAGATCACCGAGGCCGACGTGCGGCTGTTCACCACCCTGGTCCGCTTCGACGCGGTCTACCACGGCCACTTCAAGGCCAACCGCAACAAGCTCGTCGAGATGCCGGCGCTGTGGGGCTACGCGCGCGACCTGTTCCAGACCCCGGGGTTCGGCGACACGGTCGACTTCGCCCAGATCAAGCAGCACTACTACGTCGTGCACCGGGACATCAACCCCACGCAGGTCGTCCCCAAGGGACCCGACCTGGCCGGCTGGCTGACGCCCCACGGGCGCGAGCAGCTCGGCGGCCGGCCCTTCGGCGACGGCACGCCCCCGCCCGCACCCCAGCCCGACGAGGTCGTCGACGAGGACGGCCGCGCCGCCTGACCGGGCCACCCCACGACGACCCGACCCCGACCCCCCCGACGACGAGGAGCACCATGCCGGTCCGCAGCACCACGGTCGACGTACCCACCCCCGACGGCACCGCCGACTGCCTGCTGGTCGAGCCCGACCGTCCCGGGCCGCACCGCGGTGTCCTGATGCACATGGACGCCTTCGGACCGCGTCCCCGCCTGGAGGAGATGGCGTCGACGCTGGCCGCGCAGGGCTACGTCGTGCTGGTCCCCAACGCGTTCTACCGCCAGGGCCGGGCGCCGCTGCTCGACCTGAGCGGCCTCGCCGACCCGGAGAAGCGGGGCGAGCTCTTCGGCTCGATCCGCCCGTGGATGGAGGAGCTCACCCCGGCGCGCGCGGTCTCCGACGCCGAGGCCTACCTCGACTTCCTCACCGGGCGCGACGACGTCGAGGGCCCCGTCGGCGTGGTCGGCTACTGCTTCGGCGGCGCGCTCGCGCTGCGCACGGCCGCGCAACGACCCGGGCAGGTCGCCGCGGCGGCCGCCTTCCACCCGGCCCGGCTCGCCACCGACGCACCCGACAGCCCGCACCTGCTCGCCGACCGGATCGACGCGGAGGTCTACGTCGCCAGCGCCGACGAAGACCCGGGCATGCCGGTCGAGCAGCAGCAGCGTCTCGACCAGGCGCTGACCGACGCCGGGGTCACCCACCTCTGCGAGCAGTACGACGGCGCGATGCACGGCTGGACCATGGCCGACACCCACGTCTACGACGAGGCCGCCACCGACCGGCACTGGCGCGCCCTGCTCGACCTCCTCGGCCGGACCGTCCCGACGCACGCGTAGGTTCTTAAGACATGACCGACACCGTCGCGCTGCACCACGTCGTCGAGGGCCCCGCCGACGCGCCACCCGTGCTGCTGGGCGCCTCGCTGGGCACCACCCACGCCCTGTGGGACGAGCTGGCCGCCGACCTGTCCCGCGACTTCCGGGTGGTCCGCTTCGACACCCGCGGCCACGGCGCGTCGCCCGCCCCCGACGAGGCCTACTCCTTCGACGCCCTGGTCGCCGACGTGCTCGCCCTGGCCGACTCGCTCGGGATCGGGCGGTTCGCCTACGTCGGCCTGTCGCTCGGCGGTGCGGTCGGGCAGCGGCTCGGCATCGACCACGGTGACCGGCTGACCTCCCTGGCGCTCTGCAGCACCGCACCGGTCTTCGGCAGCCCCGACACCTGGCGCGAGCGCGCCGCGCAGGTCCGCGCCGACGGGGTCGACGGCCTCGTCGAGGCGACCACCGAGCGGTGGTTCACCCCGGGTTACCGGGCCGAGCACCCCGACCGGGTCGACTGGGTGATGGACATGTTCCGTGCCACGCCTCCGGCCGGCTACGCCGGCTGCTGCGACGCGCTGGCCGGCTTCGACACCACCAAGGTGCTCGCGGCTGTCTCCGCCCCGACCCTCGTCGTGGCCGGGGCCGACGACCCCGGCACCCCGCCGTCGGTCGGCGCCGCCCTGGCCGAGTCGATCCCCGGCGCGCGCCTCGAGGTGATCGAGGACGCGGCGCACATCGCCAACGTGGCCCAGCCGGAGGCCTTCGCCGCCGTCGTCCGGGCGCACCTCGAGGCCACGGTCGCGTGACCACCGTCCTCGACGGGGGCCTGTCCAACGCGCTGGCCGCCCGGGGTCACGACCTCTCCGACGACCTCTGGACCGCGCGGCTCCTCCGCGACGCCCCCGCGAGATCGCGGCGGTCCACCGGGCCTACTTCGCCGCCGGCGCGAGCGTCGCCACCACCGCGAGCTACCAGGCGAGCGTCCCCGGCTTCGTCGCCGCGGGACTCGACCGCGCCGAGGCCGAGGCGCTGCTGCGACGCAGCGTGACGCTGGCCCGTGAGGTCGTCGACGAGCTGGCGGCCGACGGACGGGAGCGGCGGGTCGCGGCCTCGGTCGGGCCCTACGGCGCGGTGCTGGCCGACGGGTCGGAGTACCGCGGCCGCTACGACGTCAGCGCCCGCGACCTCCGCGAGTTCCACCTGCCCCGGGTCGAGCTGCTCGCGGCGGCCGGCCCCGACCTGCTCGCCGTCGAGACGATCCCCGACGCCGACGAGGCCGCTGTCCTCGTCGGCGTCCTCGACGAGGTAGGCGTCCCGGCCTGGCTCTCCTTCTCCGTCGACGGGCTGCACACCCGGGCCGGGCAGCCGCTCGAGGCCGCCTTCGCGGTCGCCGCGTCCTGCGCCTCGCTGGTCGCCGTCGGCGTCAACTGCTGCCGCCCCGACGACGTGCTGCCCGCCCTCGAGATGGCCCGCGCGGTCACCGGCAGGCCGGGCGTGGCCTACCCCAACTCCGGCCAGGGCTGGGACAGCGGCACCCACACCTGGACCGGCGGGACCTCCTACGACGTCGGCCTCGCGCCGGGCTGGGTCGCTGCCGGTGCGGCGTACGTCGGGGGCTGCTGCCAGGTCGGCCCCTCCGACATCGCCGCCCTGGCCGACACGCTGCGCTCCCCCTGAGCCTGCCGGCTCAGCTCCAGGCGAAGTCCACGCCGGCCATGTCCCGGCTGAGGTCCCACAGCTTCGCGGCCAGCGCCTCGTCCTGCGCCGACGGGCTCAACCGGGCCGGACCGACCGGCCCGCGGCTCTCCCGCAGCCGTTGCGGACCGGTGTACGACGCCGGGCCACCTTCCGCCACGGCGTACAACGTGGGGTTCGCGCCGGCGGCGGCCGACTGGAACAGCACCCGCATCACCGCCGGCGCCAGCAGCCGGACCCCGGGGATCGACCCGAGCCCCTGCTCGCTGGTGACCAGCCCGGTCGCGGACACACCGGGGTGCGCGGCGTTGGAGACCAGGTCGCTGTCGTGCAGCGCGGCCTGGCGCTGCAGCTCGAACGCGAACAGAAGGTTGGCGAGCTTTGAGTTCCCGTAGGCGTGCTCGGCCTGGTAACCACCGCCCTGGTTGCCGTCGACCACGTCGGGACCGCCCCGGAAGTGCGCGATCGACGACACCGTGACCACGCGAGGGGCCGGGGCTGCGAGCAGGTGCGGGAGCAGCCGGGCTGTGAGGGCGACGTGGCCGAGGTGGTTCGTGCCGAACTGCAGCTCGAAGCCGTCGGCCGTCTGCCGGTAGCGCGGTGGTGTCATCACCCCGGCGTTGTTGACCAGCACGTCCAGCGGCCCCGACCAGGCGTCGGCGAAGGCACGGACCGAGGCGAGGTCGGCGAGGTCCAGCGCCTGCACCCGCACGGGTCCAGCACCCGGCGTGCGCATGGCCGCGGCCGCCTTCTCCCCGGCCTCGACGTTGCGGCACGCGAGGGTGACGTCGGCGCCGTGCCGGGCGAGCTCGGCCACCGTGTGCCAGCCGATCCCGGAGTTCCCTCCGGTGACGACGACGGTGCGTCCGGCGAAGGACGGCAGGTCTGCGGGGCTCCAGCTCATACGGCGTGGATACCCGCGGTTTGCGGACCCGAATCCCGAGGAGGGACCCGGTGCTCCACGTCACATGCAAGGATTCCCTCGTGCTGCACTCACTGGCGGGGCGTGCCGAGAGCCCCATGCAGGCGCGGATCCTGGCGCAGCTGCGCGACGAGGGTCCGCTCTCCCGGGTCCTGCTCGCCGACCGGCTCAACGTCTCGCGGACCACGATCGCGGCCGAGGTCTCACGCCTCGCCGAGCTCGGCCTCGCCCAGGAGGTCGGCCACGCCGCCTCCCGCGGAGGACGGCGGTCCACCCTGGTCGACCTGGCCGGCGACATCCGCTTCGTGGGCATCTCGATCGGCGCCACCGGCATGTCGGTCGGGGTGACCGACGGCCGGGTGACCGTGCTCGCCACGCGCAGCATCCCGTGCGACATCACCACGGGGCCCGAGCCCGTGCTCGCCACCGCGATCACCGAGGCGCGCAGCCTGCTCGACGAGCTCGGTGTCGAGAAGCCGATGGGCGCCGGCATCGCCGTCCCGGGGCCGGTCGACTACCACCGCGGCGTCCCCGTGTCGCCGCCGATCATGCCCGGCTGGGACGGCTACCCGGTCAGCGACGCCCTCGCCCGCGAGCTCGGCTGCCCCGCCGTCCTCGACAACGACGTCAACGCGATGGCGCTCGGCGAGCAGCACGCCGGTGTCGCCCGCTCGGCCCGGGACTTCCTGTTCGTCAAGATCGGCACCGGCATCGGCTGCGGCATCGTGGTCGACGGCGAGCTCTACCGCGGCGTCGACGGCTGCGCCGGCGACATCGGCCACATCCGGGTCGACGAGTTCGGCCCGACCTGCGCCTGCGGCAACACCGGCTGCCTCGAGGCGTTCTCCGGCGGTGCCGCGCTGGCCCGCGACGCCACCGCAGCCGCCCGCTCCGGCCGGTCACCGGTGATGGCCGCGATGCTCGAGGAGAAGGGCCGGCTCACCGCCGCCGACGTGGGGCTCGCCGTCGCCCAGGGCGACGCCCAGGCGGTGCAGCTCGTCCGCGACGGCGGCCGCCGCATCGGTCAGGTGCTCGCCAGCCTGGTCTCGTTCTTCAACCCCGGCCTGATCGTGATCGGCGGCCGGGTCAGCGGGGTCGGCCACGCGCTGCTCGCGGAGATCCGCGGGGTGACCTACCGACGCTCGCTGCCGCTCGCGACCGGCAACCTCCCCATCGTGCTGAGCGAGCTCGGCGACGAAGCCGGGGTGATCGGCGCCGCCCGGCTGATCAGCAGCTCCGTCTACGCCCCCCTCGGGAGTGACCGACCATGACCCACCGCACCCTCGTCGCCGGGGTCGACTCCTCGACCCAGTCCTGCAAGGTCGTCGTCCGCGACGCCGACGACCGGCGAGCTGGTGCGGTCCGGCCGCGCGACCCACCCCGACGGCACCGAGGTCGACCCGGCCGCCTGGTGGGCCGCCCTCGCAGACCGCGACCGCCGCGGCCGGCGGGCTGGACGACGTCGCCGCGATCTCGGTCGGCGGCCAGCAGCACGGCATGGTCTGCCTCGACGACGAGGGCCAGGTCGTCCGGCCGGCCCTGCTCTGGAACGACACCCGCTCCGCCGACGCCGCCGACGACCCTCGTCGACGAGCTCGGCGGCGGCCAGGCCTGGGCCGACGCGGTCGGCGTGGTGCCGGTCGCCTCCTTCACCATCACCAAGCTGCGCTGGCTGGCCGAGCACGAGCCGGAGCACGCGGCCGCGACCGCCGCGGTGTGCCTGCCGCACGACTGGCTGACCTGGCGGCTCTCCGGCAGCGGCGACCTCGCCGCCCTGCGCCACCGACCGCAGCGACGCGAGCGGCACCGGCTACTGGTCCGCCGGAGTCCGGGGACTACCGCCCCGACCTGCTCGAGCGTGCCTTCGGCGCACGGCCGACGCTGCCCACCGTGCTGGGCCCGTCCGACGTGGCCGGCAAGACGAGCAGCGGCGCGGTCCTCGGCGCCGGCGCCGGCGACAACGCCGCGGCGGCGCTGGGGCTCGGCGCGGGCGAGGGCGACGTGCGTGGTCTCGATCGGCACCTCCGGCGTGGTGACCGCGGTGGCCACGTCCGGCGCGCGCGACGCCACCGGCACGGTCGCCGGCTTCGCCGACGCCACCGGTCGCTTCCTGCCGCTGGTCTGCACGCTCAACGCCGCCCGGGTGCTCGACGCCGCGGCCCGGATGCTGGGCGTCGACCACGCCCGGCTCTCCGACCTCGCGCTGTCCGCCCCGCCCGGGGCCGACGGCCTGGTGCTGGTCCCCTACCTCGAGGGCGAGCGCACCCCCAACCTGCCCGACGCGACCGGGCGGCTGCACGGGCTCACCCTGGCCACCACGACCCCGGCCCACCTCGCGCGGGCGGCCGTCGAGGGGCTGCTCTGCGGTCTCGCCGACGGTCTCGACGCGCTGGTCGCCACGGGCGTGACGCCCCGCCGGGTGATCATGATCGGCGGCGGCGCCGCCTCCGAGGCGGTCCGCCGGATCGCCCCGGCGATCCTCGGCGTCCCGGTCGAGGTCCCCGAGCCCGGCGAGTACGTCGCCGACGGCGCGGCCCGCCAGGCCGCCTGGGCGCTCGGCGGCACCACCGAGGCGCCGGGCTGGGCGGCCGGCCAGAGCCGTCGCTACGAGGCCGACCCGCAGCCGGACATCCGGGCGAGGTACGCCGACGCGCGCACCGAGGCGGCCGCCGCGCTCGCCTGACCGACCCACTTTGAGAAGTTGCTTGCGAAAGTTCGCAACTTTCATTGACGTGTCGTGCGTCACGTCATTACGTTCCGATCCATCCCGTTTGCAACGAGCAAGAGGAGATGGACACACGTGCGCAGAACGATCTCGGGCATCGCAGCCGTCACGGTTGCCGGTGTTCTGACCGTGCCGACGTCCGTGCTGGGGCAGGTCTCGACGGCCGCCCCGGCCGACGCCCCACCGGACAGCAGCTTCCAGAAGGTCACCCTCAACGACCGCCCCGGCGAGCCCATGGACCTCGCCGTCCTCCCCGACAACAGCGTGCTCCACACCACCCGTGAGGGCACCATCTGGCACAACGACGCCAAGACCGGCGTGAACAGCGTGGCGGGCACGATCGACGTCTACCGCCACGACGAGGAGGGCCTGCAGAGCATCGCGCTCCAGCCCGGCTTCGACGGCAAGAAGAAGAACTGGGTCTACCTGTACTACTCACCCCCGCAGGACACCCCGGTCGACGACCCGGCGACGCCGGACCTCAACGAGGGCGACGCTCCCTGGACCGGCACGCCGGAGGACTTCGCGCCGTTCAAGGGCGACATCCGGCTGTCCCGCTTCCGGTTCGCCGACGGCGAGATCCAGCCTCGGCAGCGAGCAGAAGATCATCGACGTCCCGGTCGACCGCGGCATCTGCTGCCACGTCGGCGGCGACATCGTCTTCGACTCGGCCGGCAACCTGCTGCCTCTCGACCGGCGACGACACCAACCCGTTCGAGTCCGACGGCTACGTGCCGATCGACGAGCGGCCCGACCGCAACCCCGCCTTCGACGCGCAGCGCAGCGCGGCCAACACCAACGACCTGCGCGGCAAGGTCCTGCGGATCACGCCCAAGGCCGGCGGCGGCTACACCATCCCCGCGGGCAACCTCTTCGAGCCCGGGACCGCCCAAGACCCGGCCCGAGATCTACGCGATGGGCCTGCGCAACCCGTTCCGCATCGAGATCGACCCTCGCACCGACACGGTCTTCGTCGGCGACTACTCCCCCGACGCCCGGACGCGCCGACCCGGCGCGCGGCCCGGCCGGCCACGGCCGGTGGGTGAGCATCGAGAAGCCGGCGAACTACGGCTGGCCCTACTGCGTGACACCGGACATGCCCTACGTCGACTACGACTTCGCCACCGGCACCTCCGGTGAGGAGTTCGACTGCGCGAACCCGGTGAACGAGTCGCCGCACAACACCGGACTGCACCGCGCTGCCCCCGGTGGCGCAGCCCGAGATCTGGTACAGCTACGGCCAGTCCGCGCAGTTCCCCGAGCTCGAGCACGGGTGGGATCGGCCCGATGGCGGGCCCCGCCTACGACTTCGACGCCACGGACCTGAAGACCCCCCGCCCGGTGGCGTGGCCGTCGTACTACGACGGGATGGCGTTGTTCTACGAGTGGACCCGCGACTACGTCAAGGGCTTCTCCCTCGACGGCGACGGCGACGTCACCTCGATCGAGAGCGTCGTCGACTCGATCGTCACCGACAACCCGATGGACCTGGAGTTCGGCCCCAACGGCGCGCTCTACGTCCTCGAGTACGGCGACGGCTACTTCGCCGAGAACCCCGACGCGCAGCTCTCGCGCATCGACTTCATCGGCGCGGGAGGCAACCGCAGCCCGGTCCCGGCCATCTCGGCCGACCCGACCAACGGCACGGCCCCGCTGACGGTGCAGTTCTCCAGCGCGGGCACGACCGACCCCGACGGTGACGCGGTCCGCTACGCCTGGGACTTCGACGGCGACGGCACGGTCGACAGCGAGGAGGCCAACCCGAGCCACACCTACACCGAGAACGGCGTCTACCGCGCCACCCTCACGGTGTACGACGTGGGCGGCAAGCAGCGCGGCCGGCAGGCCTCGGCCGACGTGGACATCATCGTGGGCAACCAGGCCCCGGTCGTGACCCTGCTGAACCCGACGGAGGGCCAGCCCTTCCAGTTCGGCGACACCGTCGCCTTCGAGGTGTCGGTCGAGGACGACCAGCCCGTCGACTGCGACGACGTCACGGTGACCTACGTCCTGGGCCACGACGCGCACGGCCACCCGCAGACGACCGCGTCCGGCTGCACGGGCACGATCGAGACGACGGTGCCGGGCGGTCACGACCCGGCCGAGGACGACCTCAGCGGCGTCTTCGTGGCGGAGTACACCGACCCGGGCGGCGACGGGCTCCCCGCCCTGACCGGCACCGACCAGGTGGTGCTCCAGCCGACCCCGTGAGACCGGTGGGCGTCGCCGAGGTGGCGCCCACCCGTCTCCTCCGAGGGGGCGTCCGGGACCCAGGTCCCGGGCGCCCCGTCGCGTGCCGCGCGATCGCTCGCACGCTGACTTTCGCAATTTGTTTTGTAAAGTCTTGAGCCGATTTGGCGCTCATGTGCGACCGCCGTCACAAAAAGTGGGCGGAGAGGTCTTGCCCTTCGCTGAAAACCGCCGTTAGTTTGTGCTTCATCGCAACAAACAAGTGGCGGGCGTCACAGCCGCTGTTCCGCGAGTCCCACGACCAGCCGAGGCCGCCGACCGGCCCCGCGAGGAGGTGAGCGCCGTGCAGGACTTCGAGACCCCCCTCGCCGGCGTCGCCGCCGCTGACCAGATGACACTGCGCCGCTCCAACCTCGCCCTGGTGCTCCGCGCCCTGCGCGACGGCGGCCCGCGCTCCCGCGCCCGGCTCGCCTCCGACCTCGGTCTCAACAAGGCCACCGTCTCCAGCCTGGTCGCCGAGCTCGGCGAGCGCGGCCTGGTCCGCGAGGGCGGCGTCGAGCGCGGCGGCATCGGCCGGCCCGGTCTGACCGTCGAGCTCGACGGCCAGACCGTCTGCGGCGTGGGCGCCGAGATCAACGTCAACCACGTGGCCACGGTCGCGCTGGACCTCACCGGCGAGGTCGTCTCCGAGCGCCGCGTCTCCCTCGACACCGTCAGGCTGCGGACCGGCGAGGTGCTCGACCACCTCGCCGAGCTGGTCGCCCTCACCTTCGACGACGTCGCCGCCCGCGGCGCCCGGCCGGTCGCCGTCACGGTCGGCATCGCCGGGCTCGTCGACGGCTCCCGGTCCGTCCTCACGCTCGGCCCCAACCTGGGCTGGCACGACGTCCCGGTCGCCACGATGCTGCGCGACCGCCTCGGCGGCCCGCCGTACCCGATCGTCATCGACAACGAGGCCAACCTCGCGGCGATCGCGGAGGCCGTCCCCGGTGACGTCGCCCGGCGCGACATGCTGGTGATCTTCGGCGAGGTCGGCGTCGGCGGCGGCATCATCGCCGACGGTCACCTGCTCCGCGGGCGCCTCGGCTACGCCGGCGAGTTCGGCCACATGATCGTCGACCCGCAGGGCCGGCGCTGCGGCTGCGGCCGGGTCGGCTGCTGGGAGACCCTGATCGGGCTGCGCGCGCTCCTCGACGCCGCGACCGACACCGACGACCCGGTCCGCGACCCGGCCCTCGGCCTCGAGGAGCGGCTGGTCGAGATCAACCGCCGCGCCTCGCTCGGGGACGCCCGCACCCTCACCGCGCTCGCCCAGGTCGGCGGCTGGGTGGGGGTCGGCGCGGCCGCCCTGGCCAACGCCCTCAACCCCGGCGTCATCGTCCTGTCCGGCTACTTCGCCGTGGTGGGCGAGTGGATGCGCGAGGCCCTGGAGACCCGGCTGCACGAGGGCGTGCTCGCGCCGCAGGCCGGCGGCACCCGCGTCGAGTTCTCCACGCTCGGCTTCACCGCCGCCGTCCGCGGCGGCGCGACCGTCGCCCTCGAGACCGTCTTCAACGACCCCACCCGCGTGGAGCGCCGCGCCGCTGCACCTACCGGAGGAGCCCGATGAGCGAGCCCCTGGCGACCAGCCACGACCCGCAGGCCCTGCTGCAGATGAGCGGCATCGTCAAGCAGTTCCCGGGCGTGCTCGCCCTGGGCGGGGTCGACCTCGACGTCCGCCCGGGCGAGGTGCACTGCCTGCTCGGCCAGAACGGTGCCGGCAAGTCGACGCTGATCAAGGTGCTGTCCGCGGCCTACCAGCCCGACGGCGGCACGATCAGCTGGGAGGGCGCAGGAGGTCGCCCTCACCACGCCGGTCACGGCGATGAAGCTCGGCATCTCCACGATCTACCAGGAGCTCGACCTGGTGCCCGGCCTGACGGTCACCGAGAACGTCTACCTCGGCCACGAGCTGAGCTCCGGCGGCTTCCTGAAGCGGTCGACGGCCAACGCGAAGGCCCGCGCCCTGCTCGAGCGGCTCGGGCACAGCGAGATCAGCGCGACCCGCACGGTCGGCGACCTCTCGCCTGCGGCGCAGCAGATCGTCTCGATGGCGCGAGCTCTCTCCCACGACACCAAGCTGCTCATCCTCGACGAGCCGTCCGCGGTGCTCGACCAGGAGGAGGTGCACAACCTCTTCCGGGTCATCCGCGGACTGACCGACGAGGGCGTCGCGATCATCTACATCTCGCACCGGCTCGAGGAGATCCGCGAGATCGGCGACCGGATCACCGTCCTCAAGGACGGCAAGACCGTCGCGACCGGTCTCGACGCGCGCGAGACCCCGACCAGCGAGCTGATCCAGCTGATGACCGGCCGCTCGATCGAGTACGTCTTCCCGCCCCGGCCCGACACCCCGCGCGACCGCGGCGACGCCGTGCTGGAGGTGCGCGACCTCGCGCTGGCCGGCGTCTTCAGCGGCGTCGACCTCACCGTGCACGCGGGCGAGATCGTCGGCCTCGCCGGACTCGTCGGCGCGGGTCGCTCCGAGATCATCGAGACGGTGTACGGCGCCCGCCGGGCCACCTCCGGCACGGTCACCGTCGACGGCAAGAAGATCAGCCGCGGCTCGGTCGTCGCGGCCGTCAGGGCCGGCGTCGGTCTCGCCCCGGAGGAGC
Source organism: uncultured Actinomycetota bacterium (assembly GCA_963698315.1). Classification (GTDB taxonomy): domain Bacteria; phylum Actinomycetota; class Actinomycetes; order Propionibacteriales; family Nocardioidaceae; genus Nocardioides_B. Next base: position 390,536 of record CAVOQH010000005.1, on the reverse strand, counting down.
GCAAGAGCCAGGGCCTGCTGCTCGACCAGGCCGTCTACCGCAACATCACGATCTCGTCGCTGTCGCGGTTCGCTCGTTCCGGCTTCCTCAACAACGCCGACGAGCGACGCAAGGCCGACGAGCTGGTCACGTCGCTCGACGTACGACCCACGGGCGTGTCCCGCGCGGTCCGGACCCTGTCCGGTGGCAACCAGCAGAAGGTCGTGCTGGCCCGGTGGCTGCTGCGCGACTGCCGGGTGCTGCTGCTCGACGAGCCGACCCGGGGCGTCGACGTCGGCGCCCGCACCGAGATCTACAACCTGATCCGCAGGCTGGCCGACAGCGGCGTCGCCGTCGTCGTGGTGTCCAGCGAGGTCGAGGAGGTGCTCGGTCTCGCCGACCGGGTGCTCGTCGTCCGTGAAGGCGCCGTCGTGCACGACGCACCGGCGACCGAGCTCGACGAGTCCAAGGTCCTGGACCTGGTGATGGAAGGAAGAGTGGCATGACAGACACCGCCGGTGTCTCCCCGTCCGCCTCGCAGCCGGAGCCGACGGGTGACAGCAAGCGCGTCGAGGAGGCCGCCGCCCGCACGGGCGAGCAGGAGGGCGGCCTCGCCCTGCTCCGCACCAGCGGCGGCCGCAACCTCGGCCTGGTGCTGGCGCTGGTGCTCGTCTGCATCGCCGGCTTCGCGACCAGCGGGAGCCAGTTCGCCAACATCGACAACGCCCTGACGATCCTGCGGCTCGCCTCGGTGATCGGGGTGGTCAGCATCGGCATGACCTTCGTGATCACGGGCGGCGGCATCGACCTGTCGGTGGGCGCGATCGTCGCCCTCGCCTCGGTCTGGTGCACCACGCTGGCCACCCAGCGGATGGCCGAGGACACGCACTGGTCCATGATGGTGTTCAGCGCCCTGGCCGTCGGGCTCGGCTGCGGCCTGGTCAACGGCCTGCTGATCGTCGTACGGCGGCGTGGTGCCGTTCATCGCCACGCTGGCCATGCTCGCAGCGGCCCGCGGCTACGCCGAGATCCTGGCCCAGCGCCGGACCCAGATCGTCACCGTCTCGGAGTTCTCGGACTTCTTCCGCCTGGACGTCCTCGGCATCCCGATGCTGGTCCTGATCTTCGTCGTGGTCGTCCGCGATCGGCTGGGTCCTGCTCAACCGGACGACCTTCGGCCGACGCACCCTCGCGGTCGGCGGCAACCCCGAGGCAGCCCGCCTCGCCGGCATCAACGTCAAGCGCCACACCGTGATGCTCTACGCCCTGCGTCGGGCTGTGCTGCGGCATCGCGGCGCTGATGCTCACGGCACGCACCACGACCGGGTCAGCTCCACGCACGGCACGCTCTACGAGCTCGACGCCATCGCCGCGGTCGTCATCGGCGGCACGCTGCTGAGCGGCGGGCGCGGCACCATCGTCGGCACCGTCTTCGGCGTGCTGATCTTCCAGACGTTGAACAACGTCTTCGTCCAGAACAACCTCTCGAGCTCGGCCCAGGCCGTCGCCAAGGGCGTCATCATCGTGGCCGCCGTCCTGCTGCAGCAGCGGTTCGCCCGGCAGTCCAGCAGCTCCCCGTGATCCGGCACGCACCCCGGCACATCTCGGACCCCATCCACACAACGAGGAGAACAACCATGTCCGTTTCCACCCTGCCGCGCCGGCGCAGGCTGCTGACCGGCGTCGCCGCCCTCGCTGTCTCGGCGGTCGTGCTGACCGGCTGCACCAGCAACGAGCCCGAGCCGACCGGCGACACGAGCGGCGGCACCGAGAACGCCGCGAGCTCGAACGACGACACCGGTGAGACCGTGACGATCGGCTTCTCCGGTCCGGCGGCCGACCACGGCTGGCTCGCGGCGATCAACAGCAGCGCGCAGGCCGAGGCCGAGAAGTACGACGACATCGACTTCCAGAGCGCCGAGGGCACCAACGACCCGAGCGCCCAGATCGCCCAGGTCGAGACCTTCATCAACAACAAGGTCGACGCGATCGTCCTGCTGCCGACCGACGGTGCCGCCCTGACCGAGGTCGCCACCGAGGCGATGGAGGCCGGCATCCCGGTGATCAACGTGGACCGCGAGTTCTCCTCGCCGTTCGCCGCCCGCACCACGATCCTGGGCGACAACTACGGCATGGGCGTCTCCGCCGGCACCTACGTCTGCACGCTGATCGAGGACAACGACATCGCGGACCCGGTCATCGCGCGAGATCGCCGGCATCGACTCGCTGCCGCTGACCCAGGACCGCTCGCAGGGCTTCAAGGACGCCCTCGAGGCCTGCGACCAGGAGGTCGACAACCGTGTCGCGGCCGAGTTCACCGTCGAGTCCGGCGAGCGAGGCCGCGGCCAACCTGCTCCAGGCCGAGGCCAAGATCGACGTCATCTGGAACCACGACGACGACCAGGGTGTCGGCGTCATGGCGGCGTTCGACGACGCCGGCCGCGACGAGTTCTTCTTCATCGGCGGCGCGGGCTCCAAGCAACGCCATGCAGTGGATCAAGGACGGCGACGCATGGAGGCCACCGTCCTCTACCCGCCGACCCAGGCCGCCGACGGCGTCCGCCTCGCGCGTCTGATCGCGCAGGACAAGGGCATGTCGGACCTGGTGCAGGTCGAGGTGCCGAAGCGGATCGTGCTGAACGCCCCGGTCGTGAACGCCGACAACGTCGACGAGTACTTCGACCTCGGCTTCGAGTCCTGACCGACCGCGCGTTGCGGGTGTCCGTCCCGGCCGGGACGGGCACCCGCACCCACCCCCTAGGAGCAACAGATGAGCCCTCACCCGAGTCAGGAGACGAAGGGATCGCTCGCGGTCGGCATGATCGGCTACGCCTTCATGGGCGCCGCGCACTCCCAGGCCTGGCGCAGCGCCCCCCGATTCTTCGACCTCCCCCTGCGACCCCGACCATGACGGTGGTCTGCGGGCGTGACGCCGCAGCGCGCCGCGGCGGCCGCGGCGCGACTCGGCTGGGCCGAGAGCGCGACCGACTGGCGGTGCCGTCGTCGCCCGCGACGACATCGACCTCATCGACATCTGCACCCCCGGCGACAGCCACGCCGAGATCGCCATCGCCGCCCTGGAGGCCGGCAAGCACGTGCTCTGCGAGAAGCCGCTGGCCAACACCGTGGCCGAGGCGGAGGCGATGGTCGACGGCGGCCGAGCGGGCCGACGCCGACGGCGTCCGCGCCATGGTCGGGCTTCACCTACCGCCGCGTCCCGGCGATCGCCCTGGCCCGCCGGCTGGTGGCCGAGGGCCGCATCGGCGAGGTGCGGCACGTCCGGGCGCAGTACCTCCAGGACTGGATCGCCGACCCGGAGGCGCCGCTGTCGTGGCGCCTGGAGAAGGACAAGGCCGGCTCCGGCGCGCTGGGCGACATCGGCGCCCACATCATCGACCTGACCCAGTTCATCACCGGCGACCGGATCGCCGAGGTCTCCGGCCAGCTGACCACCTTCGTCAAGGAGCGCCCGCTCGCCACCGAGCACAGCGGCCTCTCCGGCACCGCCGCCACCGAGCGCGGCGCCGGTCACCGTCGACGACGCGGCGGTCTTCCTGGCCAGGTTCACCGGCGGGGCGCGTCGGCGTCTTCGAGGCGACCCGCTTCGCCACCGGCCGCAAGAACGGCATCCGCATCGAGATCAACGGCTCGCGCGGCAGCCTCGCCTTCGACTTCGAGGACATGAACGTCCTCCAGCTCTTCGACGCGACCGAGCCCGACGAGACCGCCGGCTTCCGCCGGATCCTCGTCACCGAGCCCGGCCACCCCTACGTCGCCGCCTGGTGGCCGCCCGGCCACGGCCTCGGCTACGAGCACGCGCTTCACCCACCAGGTCGTCGACCTGGTCACGGCGATCGCCGAGGGGACCGACCCGCACCCGACCTTCGCCGACGGTCTGCAGGTGCAGCGCGTGCTGGCCGCCGTCGAGACGAGCTCCGACACCCGCACCTGGCAGGAGATCCCCGCATGAACACCCGCATGAGCGACTACACCCCCCGACGTGAAGACAAGTTCTCCTTCGGGCTCTGGACCGTCGGCTGGCAGGGCGTCGACGTCTTCGGCCCGGCCAGCCGCCCGCTGCTCGACCCGGTCGAGGCGACCTACCGGCTCGCCGAGCTCGGCGCCGCCGCCGTCACCTTCCACGACGACGACCTGGTGCCCGACGAGGCCGACGCGGGAGAGCACGCTCGAGCGCTTCGGCAAGGCGCTCGCCGACACCGGCCTGGGCGTCGAGATGGTGACCACCAACCTCTTCGGCCACCCCGTGTTCAAGGAGGGCGCGCTCACCGCCAACCACCGCGAGGTCCGCCGCTACGCCGTCGCCAAGGTGCTGCGCAACATCGACCTGGCCGCCGAGCCTGGGTGCCGAGACGTTCGTCCTGTGGGGCGGCCGCGAGGGTGCCGAGCACGGCGCCGGCAAGAACGTCCAGGCCGCCCTCGACCGCTACGCCGAGTCGCTGAACCTGCTCTGCGCCTACGTCAAGGAGCAGGGCTACACGATGCGGTTCGCCCTGGAGCCCAAGCCCAACGAGCCGCGCGGCGACATCCTGCTGCCGACCATCGGCCACGCGCTGGCCCTCATCTCCGAGCTCGACGACCCGGCCATGGTGGGGCTCAACCCCGAGGTCGGCCACGAGGAGATGGCCGGGCTCAACTTCGCCCAGGGCATCTCCCAGGCGCTGTGGCACGGCAAGCTCTTCCACGTCGACCTCAACGGCCAGCACGGCCCGCGGTTCGACCAGGACCTCCGCTTCGGCGCGGGCAACCTGCGCGGCGCGTTCTGGACCGTCGACGCCCTCCAGGGCGGTGGCACCAGCAACCGCTACGACGGCTTCGTGCACTTCGACTTCAAGCCGCCGCGCGCCGAGGCGGCCGACGGGGTCTGGGAGTCCGCCCGGGCCTGCATGCGCAACTACCTCATCCTCCGCGACAAGGTCGACGCGTTCCGGGCCGACCCGGCCGTGGCCGAGGCGCTGTCCGCCGCCCGGGTGGCCGAGCTCGACGAGCCGACCCTCGCCGACGGCGAGAGCCTGGCCGACCTCCGCGCGGAGACCCACGACGTCGAGGCCCTGGGCCAGCGCAGCGTCGCGATGGAGGCCCTCGACCAGCTCGCCCTCGAGCACCTCCTCGGCGTGCGCTGACCCGATCTGCTCCGATCCGGTCGTCAGGCAGGCCCGGATCGCCGCGACCGACGTACGCGACCTGCTCGTCGAGCTGGCGCTGACCGACCCTGGGAAGGACTGAGATGGCACGACCGATCACCCTGTTCACCGGCCAGTGGGCCGACCTGCCGTTCGAGAAGATGTGCGAGCTGGCCTCGGGCTGGGGCTACGACGGGCTCGAGATCGCCTGCTGGGGCGACCACCTCGACCCGTGGCGGGCCGCCGAGGACGACTCCTACGTCAAGGCCAAGCTCGACATGCTCGAGAAGTACGGCCTGAAGCTGTTCGCGATCTCCAACCACCTCAAGGGCCAGGCCGTCTGCGACGACCCGATCGACGACCGGCACAAGGGCATCCTGTCCGTCCAGGGTCTGGGGCGACGGCGACCCCGAGGGCGTCCGGCAGCGGGCGGCCGAGGAGATGAAGATGACCGCGCGCGCCGCGCAAGAACCTCGGTGTCGACGTGGTGGTCGGGTTCACCGGTTCCTCGATCTGGAAGTACGTCGCGATGTTCCCGCCGGCCACCGAGGAGATGGTCGACGCCGGCTACCGCGACTTCGCCGACCGGTGGAACCCGATCCTCGACGTCTTCGACGAGTGCGGGGTGCGGTTCGCCCACGAGGTGCACCCCTCCGAGATCGCCTACGACTACTGGACGACGGTCCGCACCATGGAGGCGATCGGGCACCGCGAGGCGTTCGGCCTCAACTGGGACCCGAGCCACTTCGTCTGGCAGGACCTCGACCCGGTCGGCTTCCTCTGGGACTTCAAGGACCGGATCTACCACGTCGACTGCAAGGACGCGAAGCGCCAGACCGGCAACGGCCGCAACGGCCGGCTCGGCTCGCACCTGCCCTGGGCCGACCCGCGGCGCGGCTGGGACTTCGTCTCCACCGGCCACGGCGACGTGCCCTGGGAGCAGTGCTTCCGGATGCTCAACACGATCGGCTACGACGGCCCGATCTCCGTCGAGTGGGAGGACGCCGGCATGGACCGGCTCGTGGGCGCCCCGGAGGCGCTCGAGTTCGTCCGCCGGCTCGCCTTCGACGCCCCCACCGCGGCCTTCGACGCCGCCTTCTCCACCCAGGACTAGCCCCACGCCCGCGTGGTCGAGCTCGCCGGCCTCTACGGCCGCTGCGCTTCTGAGACCCGATTCGTCCGTGATCTTGCGGGGGTTTCCCGCGGGGCGACCTCGGACGAATCGGGTTCGACCCGGCGCCGCCGGCCCTGCGTGGGGTCGGCGGCGCCTGTCGTACGTCGTGGGTAGGTTCGTGCCATGAGCCAGTCCTCCCGGCACATCTCCGTCCACGTCGCGCGCCCGGCCGACGAGGTCTACGCGTTCGCCGCCGACCCGCGCAACCTGCCGCGCTGGGCGGCCGGTCTGGCCGGCGCGACGGTCGAGGAGGTCGACGGCCGGTGGGTCACCGACTCGCCGATGGGCCGGGTCACCTTCACGTTCGCGCCGCCCAACGACTTCGGCGTGCTCGACCACGACGTCCACCTTCCCGACGGCGAGACGGTCCACAACCCGCTCCGGGTGCTGCGCGACGGCGACGGCTCCGAGGTGGTCTTCACCCTGCGCCAGCGTCCCGGGATGAGCGAGGACGACGTGGAGCGCGACGCCGCCGCCGTGGCCGCCGACCTCGCCACGCTGAAGGACCTCGTCGAGGACAGCGGCGCCTGACTTCCCCGGCACTTGGACGCAACGCCTTGGTGATGTGTGCGGTCAACGCCGCGGCATACCCCCGCGTTTCCGCCTTCAGGGGTCGCCATACTTGCCCAGGACAGCACGATGGCCGCTGGTTCTACCGGGGGCCGCGGCCGGTGGCGCCGTCCAGGAGTTCACGCGCGACGTCAAGGTGGCCAGCGTGACGTGCGGTCTCCTCGATCATGTGCAGGACTACCCAGCGAAGATCGGTGATGGGCTCGTCTGGCCAGTCGAGCCCATGCTCGCCGAGCAGAGCCGCGCGCAGGTCCCGCGATTGCAGGATCTCGTTCGAGATCTCGCATTGACGGCGGTACTGCTCGATCACCGCGGCACTGGAATGTTCGGTGGTGAACGGCGCCTCGGGATCGTAGGGCGGGTCGTCAATGCCGTCGTCCCAGGTCACCCGCGGTTGGGTCTCGAGGACGACCCACTGGAACCACATGGCTTCGGCGCCAGCCAGGTGCCGGACCAGCCCTATAGGCGTCCAGCCTGACGGAAGGACCGGCGTGTGCAGTTGAGCCTCGTCCAGACCCTCGATGATCGCCAACACGGCGTTTCTCTGCTGGTCGAGAAAGTGCTGCAGCCGATCGCGCTCGCTGATCGCGGAATCAGTCACGCGCTGACTGTAGGGCAACGCGACAATCCCATCGCGAAGTACGCTCCACTCTCGCTCAGTTCGCGGCGAGGCGCGTCCTCGCTCGTCTCCCGTCCCGGACTCGACGCACGAAAGAGCCCCGACCGCGTTTGCGGTCGGGGCTCTTCGTGGTGACGTCAGGAGACGCGGACGTTCTCGGCCTGCGGACCCTTGGGGCCAGCGGCGAGGTCGAACTCGACCTTCTGGTTCTCGTCGAGCGACTTGTAACCGCTGGACTGGATGGCGGAGAAGTGGACGAACACGTCCTCACCGCCGCCGTCCTGCGCGATGAAACCGAAACCCTTTTCGGCGTTGAACCACTTGACGGTTCCCTGAGCCATAGCCATTTCCTTTGTTCTGCCGAGGGCACTGTGCCCTCGGCCGCTGAAGACATCCACCTGTGCTGATGTCCAGCGAACCGAAAACCAGGGGTACGAGATACAAGCCGCGACATCTTGCGCGGCCAGGACGGCTTGCAGAGCCATCCCTTCAACAGGACCCAGGATAGGGCATCGGCCGCGTGTTCAGGGTGTCGGCGAAACTCGTGCGAGCCAGCCGCATGACCCCGCGCTGCGCCAGTCGTGTCAAACCGCCGCGAGTCGGCGCTACCGCGCGACAGGGAGAACGCACGGCATGTCGAGATCAGTGGTCAGCCGTGCTTTGACTTCAAGTACTTGAAGTTCCTAACGTCGATGACGTGAGCGCACCGATGACCCAGCACACGTACTCGATCAAGGAAGCCGCGGCGTTGACCGGGCTCCCGGCGAGCACGCTGCGCTACTACGAGTCGATCGGGGTGATCGCGCCGATCAGCCGCGGTGCGAGCAGCAAGCACCGGGTCTACGACGAGGACGACCTGGACCAGCTCATGTGGGTGGCCTGCCTCGCCGCGACCGGTATGTCCGTGGAAGACATGCGTCAGTACGTGGCGAACGGGCAGCTCGGCCCTGCGGCAGCCGGCGAGCAGATCGAACTGCTCGCCGAGCAGGAGCGTCGCCTGGCAGCCGAAGCGGAACAGATCGCTCTCCGTCAGCGCTACGTCCGGCTGAAGATCGACTACTGGCGCGCGGTCGAAGCGGGCGACACCGCCCGGGCCGAGCTCTTGTCCGGGAGAGCCCGCACGCTCGCGGACCAGCTCAGACGACCCACCAAGCACTAGCCGCACCGACAACCAGCCCCAACCCGGCACGGCGGACGCGCCCGGTCCGCAGCCAGGTGCGCCCGGCTTGGCGCGCCGGCATCTCCAGATCAACCGATGACACAAACACCAGAGACGAAGGACACACGCATGCACGTCAACGCCTACGCCGCTCCCGCCGCGGGCCAGCCCCTGGCCCCGATCACCATCGAGCGCCGCGAAGTCGGCCCCACCGACGTCCTCATCCAGATCGAGTACGCCGGCATCTGCCACTCCGACATCCATACCGTCAACGGCGACTGGGGACCCCAGCCGTTCCCCGTGGTGCCCGGCCACGAGATCGTCGGCACCGTCACCGAGGTCGGCGCCGACGTCACCCGGCAACAGGTCGGCGACCGCGTCGGCGTCGGCTGCATGGTCAACTCCTGCGGCCAGTGCACCAACTGCCGCAACGGCGACGAGCAGTACTGCTCCGACGGCATGGTCCCCACCTACGCCGGCACGGACCGCGACGGCACCACCACGCAGGGCGGCTACTCCACCCACGTCGTCGTCGACTCCGACTACGTCCTGTCCGTTCCCGCGGGGCTCGACGCTGCGGCGGCGGCACCCTTGCTGTGTGCAGGCATCACCACCTACGCACCGCTACGCCGCTGGGGCGCCGGTCCCGGCAAGAAGGTCGCCATCGTCGGGCTCGGCGGACTGGGCCACATGGCGGTCAAGATCGCCCACGCACTCGGCGCCGAAGTCACCGTGCTCTCCCAGTCGCTGAAGAAGCAGGAGGACGGCCTCCGCCTCGGCGCGGACGAGTACTACGCCACCTCCGACCCCGGCACCTTCGAGCAGCTTGCCGGCCGTTTCGACCTGATCGTCAACACCGTCAGCGCCAGCATCGACCTCGACGCCTACCTCGGCCTGCTCGCCGTCGACGGCACCCTCGTCAACGTCGGCGCCCCCGCCGAGCCACTCAGCGTGAACGTGTTCTCCCTCATCGGCGCCCGCCGCTCGTTCGCCGGCTCGATGATCGGCGGCATCGCACTCACCCAGGAGATGCTCGACTTCTGCGCCGAGCACAACCTCGGCGCTGAGATCGAGATCATCGCCGCGGACCAGGTCAACGAGGCCTACGAGCGGGTCCTCGCCTCCGACGTCCGCTATCGCTTCGTCATCGACACCAGCACCCTCAGCTGACGAACCCCAGGAAGCGCCCACTCGAGCACACCGCCACGTGGGCGCTTCCTCGCGTTCCATCACGCCACTCGTCATCCAGAAGGCTGAACCTGCCGCGATCCGCCCGTCATCTGCTGATCGGCGCGCTCGAGGTCGCGTCAATCCGCCGTCATTGTCTGCTCAATGTCGCTGCCAGCCGGCGTCGTTCGATCAGGACCCCATCGGTGACATCGAGGGCATCGGGCTCTGGCCCGGGACAGTGAGTCCGGGAAGCGCCTCGGGGGCGACCAGCATGATGACGCCGAGCACGACCAGGACAATCGTCGTTCCGTACGTCGCCACGCGACGCCACGGGATCGTCTTCTCGATCGCAATCAGCCCGGCGACCACGGCCATCCAGGTCACGCTCATCACGCCCAGCGCGAAGAGCGACGCCATCAGCGCCCAGCAGCAGCCGACGCACCATGCGCCGTTGCCCAGTCCCATGCGGAACGCACCCGTCCACCCTGCGCGCCAGGAGCCGAGCAGCGTGCCCAAGGGGCTGCGGCACTTCCCCAGGCAGACATCCTTGAGGGGTGTCAGCTCGTAGCCGGCGGCCACCAGGAGAGTCACTCCGGCGATCGTCTGCCCGGCGTTGTCCCACGCCAGGGCGCCGCGTGCAGCATGCGTCGTGGTCACCGCGATCAGGAACGCGACCACCCCGGCAGCGGCCCAGGTGGCGAGATAACCGGCGGTGAAAGCCACAGGTAAGCTGCGCGACCTGCTCATCCGTGCGTACAGGGCGACGGTCGGGGAGACCGACGGGAACATCATCGCCGCCATCATCACCACCCAGACGCCGAGGAACCAGCCGAAGGTGCCCAGGGCGGTCCAGGGCCCGTTGTCCATGCCGCGCATCTCGTCGGCCGTCCACCACCAGCCGATGGCGGCCAGCGCGAAGAGGATGGCGACGATCCCCAGGTGGGCACGCGTCGCGGCGTACGCCGGTCGAAGGCTCGAGCGGGTGACCGACCCTGCCTCGGTCATGACCTCAAGCGGCCCAGGAGAAGCTCGACTTCGACAGCCCGGTCTTCCCCTCGTAGGTGATGCCGAAGGCGTTGATCCTGGTGCGCTTCGCCTCAGCCATCACCAGGTCCGACCCGACCGGGTGGAACATCCCGGCGAACCTCACCGGCTCACCGGTCTCGACACCGAAGGGGACGATGTCCTGGATCTGGAAGTCGATCACGTCGTCCACCCGGACGCTGTGCAGCAGGCCGTCGTCCTCGATGTCGATCGCCGCGCGCTGCACGCCGAGCATCTCCCCGATCAATGGCGCAAGCCCGGCCATCGGTCCACCCAGCTGACCGCCGAAGACCTGGACCAGCTTGTCGAACTGCTCCTCGGATGCGTCCTCGTCGACGAACACGCCGACGCGCCAGTTACCGTCTGTCATCACCTTCGGTGTGTCGGCGATGAGCACGACCTTCCGCCCGGCGATGTCGGTGCCGTCCACCGAGCCCTCATGGAGGCTGAAGGCAAGCGTCACGCGGCAGAAGTCGTAGGTGGCCCCGTGGTCGAAGGACATGTTGCAGGGGCACATGAGCTCGCAGGAGCATGTCTCGCTGTAGCTGCCGGCAAGGTTCCACGTCATCGGACTCTCCCTCGCGCTCGCCTCCGGCCAGTGTCCCGCCGTGCCGAGCAAAGCGTCAACGGTCTGCGTCAGGCGCTCTGCCGTAGGCGCCGTGGTCATCCAGAACACCGGTTCGAGGGGGTCTGGACACTGCCCTCGGGTCGAGTGCCCGCTCTGGGGCTCTCCCTCGTGGGCTACCGAATGCCTTGCCACAGGTTTCGCTCCCAGGATCGGGGGTCGTCGATCACCTCCGACTGCACGTCGAAGCGCATCGTGGCTCTGCGGGCGAGGTCGTACCTCGGCCAGCCGGGGTCACCGTTCGCGGCGAAGGACACCCACGCACCGTGCATGGTGTCAGCGAGCACCTGCGGCGCCTCGCTCCCCCTGAGCAGCAGCTGGAAGAGCGGGACGTCCTTCTGCAGCTGGTCGAAGACGAACGGCACTTCCAAGGCGTGGACGGCCCCGAGCCCTGGGACGGCCCAGGCGAACTCGTACATGTACGTCGCCGCCGGTGCTCTTGCGTGTGCGTCGGCGAGACGCAGCGCCGGGATCCGCACCCACCAGTCGGTCTTCACCGCAGTCAGCAAGTCCCCTGGGGACGCCCCGGGATACCTCTCCCTGTAGGCCGCGAGGGCCTTCTCGACCGGCAGACCGTAAGAGGCGACGGCGAAGTGGCCGTGCACGCCGACGGGGCCGGCGAGTGCCTCGTCGGTGACCCGATCGATGGCGCCGAAGAAGGCCATGAACACCCGCCAGTCGTCGACGTTGGTGCCGACGAGCAGATCCACGGCGGAGGAGGCGCCGGCCGCGATCCGGTCGATCGGGATCCCCGGCAGGACGTCGCCGTCGAGGACGGGCTCCCACGGCATCGTGTTGACGATCTCCGGTCCCAGCTGCTCCGGGATCGACCCTGCCAGGAGCTCGGCGTCGATCTCGGCCTGCGCCTGCAGGAGCTGCTCCACGGGGAGGGCAGCGATTGCGTCGCGTGCGGGGGGCACCCCCAGCTTCTCCGCGAGGTAGCGGCCGACCCGCAGGGCGATCTCCGGCGGGGACACGTGATGGGCTGCGCCGCTCTGGAGGATGGCCCGCCGGAACAGGCCGCCGGCTCGTGGCATGGACAGCAACGCCCCGATGCTCATCGCTCCCGCGGACTCCCCGAACACGGTGACGTTGCCGGGGTCGCCCCCGAACCTCGCGATGCTCTCGCGCACCCACTCCAACGCCGCGACCTGGTCGAGCAGACCAAGATTGGCGACCCCGTCGCCGAGGTAGAGGAACCCATCGGCGCCGACGCGCCAGTTGAACACCACGCAGACGACGCCGTCACGAGCGAAGGAGCTCGCGTCGTACGACGCCGTCGTGCTGAACTCGAACTGACCGCCCTGTATCCACACCATGACGGGCAGCCCCACGGCGTGCGGGTCGGGCGTCCAGACGTTGAGGTTCAGGTACTCCGGGCCCGACGCCCCCGAGTCCCAGTCCGTCCCCGCGCCCTCGGTGGGTGGGGCCACCTGCGGTGGTGTCGCCCCGTACGTGGTCGCGTCGCGCACCCCCCGCCACGGCTGGACCGGCTGCGGCGGCCGCAGCCGGGTCGAGTCCGACATCGGCGCGGCGAAGGGGATCCCGAAGAAGGCGTACACGCCGTCCGCAACCGTGCCGCGCACCTCGCCGTGGATGGTCTTCACCAGTGGCTCCACGCACCCAACGCTCCAGCCATTCGCAACGGGACGGCAGGGGCAAAGGTCCCACGCGCCGCGATCGACAACTACTGGAGGATGGATCCCATGGCACACGTACAACGTTTCGACCACGTCGGCATCACCGTCGCGGACCTCGACTCGGTGACTGCGTTCTTCGTCGGACTGGGTCTCGAGGTCGAGGGCACCGGATCCGTGGAGGGCGAGTTCGTGGAGACCGTCTGCGGCATTCCGGGCGCGCATTGTGAGATCGCGATGCTTCGGCCGCCCGATGGAGGGTCCCGGCTGGAGCTCGCGAGCTTCGTCACGCCCGACCACGTGCCCGGATCGCCCACGGCGATGGCCAACGAGCTTGGCCTGCGCAACGTGTCCTTCGAGGTCGGCGACCTGGAAGCGGCCGTCGATGCGGTGGCTGCGGACGGGTACGGGCTCGTCGGCGGCATCGGCGAGTACGAGAACAGCGTGCGGATGGCCTACGTGCGTGGACCCGAAGGGATCATCGTGTCCCTGTTCGAGCAGATCGGCTGACGCGCGCGCACGTTGCCCCCTGCGGTTTCGCCGCGCGAGCGCCACCCCGCCGTTGCCGGGAGGGCGGTGCCCACGTCCTGCCGATGAGTTTGAGGCGCTTCGCAGGTCAGGATGAGCATGACCAAGAGGAGGCCCCGATGACCAAGGTGATCACCAGCACCGTCGAGGTGCCCGGCGCAGTATCTGACCTACGACGTCCGCGAGCCGGAGACGCCGAGCGAGCATCGCCCGGTGTTCATTTTCGGTTCGCCGATGGCGGCGTCCGGCTTCGAGCAGCTGATCAGCCACTTCGCCGACCGTACGGTCATCACGTACGACCCTCGGGGCGCCGAGCGCAGCACGCTGAGCTCGGAGGGCACCGTCACCGGCGAGCTTCACGGCGAGGACATGCACCGTGTCGTCGAGGCCGCGGGCCTGGGGCCGGTCGATGCGTTCGGGTCCAGCGGCGGGGGAGCCTTCGCGCTGCACTGGATCGTCAAGTTTCCTCGCGACGTCCGCACGCTCGTCTCGCACGAGCCGCCCCTGACCACGATCCTCGAGGACCGCGAGATGGCGATCCGGGCGAGCGAGGACATCGTCGCGACCTACCAGCGTGAGGGGTACGGCCCGGCGATGGCGAAGTTCATCCAGCTGGTCATGCACACGGGGCCGCTTCCCGATGACTATCTGGATCGGCCGGCACCGAACCCCGCCGACTGGGGCCTTCCCACCGACGACGACGGCTCCCGCGATGACGCCTTGCTCAGCCGCAACCTCGCCATCCCGCCCTTCGAGCCCGACCTCGAAGCGCTGCGAGCCTCCACCGTCCGCATCGTCCCCGCGATCGGCACTGAAGGGCAGGGCACGCTCGCCCGGCGCGGCGGTGAAGCGCTGGCGAAGGAGCTGGGGGTAGAGCCCATCGTCTTCCCAGGCGACCACGGTGGCTTCACCGTGAGCCCCATGTCGCCCCACAACGAGCCGGCGGCGTTCGCCGCCCAACTGCGCGAGGTGCTCGACGACGCGTGAGCGGGCCTTCGCCTTTCACGGTGGCCTCACCGAGCCGCGGGGACCGTTGAAGGATCGGGCATGGCGGTGCCGCGCCTCCGTCGGTACTCCTGTGGGCTTTCGCCCCACACTCGTTTGAAGGCAGCGCTGAGTGCGAAGGCGCTGCTGTACCCCACCCGCCGGGCAACAGCCTCGAGGGTGGTGTACGGCTCGAGTAGGAGATCGGCGGCGATGGCCAACCGCCAGCCGGTGAGATAGGTCATCGGCGGCTCGCCGACCAGATCGGTGAACCGCCGGGCCAACGCGGCCCGCGAGACGCCGGTGGCGTCGGCCAACCGGGCAACGGTCCAGGGATGCTCAGGGCTGTTGTGGAGCATCCTCAGCGCCCGGCCGACCACCGGGTCGCTCTGCGCGGTGTACCAGCCGGGCGTCTTCGCCTCCGGTCGGGTGAACCAGGTGCGCAGAGCGGCGATCAAGAGGAGGTCGAGAAGGCGGTCGAGGACCGAGTCCTGCCCGGCCTCGTCCCTCGCGATCTCGCCGGCAAGGAGGGAAACCAGCGGTGAGCCCCAGGTGGCTGCACCGAGGGCAACCAGCGGGGGCAGGGCCGCGATGAGCCGTCGGCTGACCTCACCGTCCATGTGGTAGGTCCCGGTGAGCATCACCGTGGAGCCGTCAGGATCGTTGCCCCACGTCCTGACGCCGAGGTCCAGGGCCTGCGCCAGGTCCTCCCCGTCCACGGTGGTGCAGCGCTGCCCCGGGTGGATGACGACCTGTGGTGCGGTGTCAGGGTGGTCGGCCACCGTGTACGGGTCCGGTCCGCGCAGGATCACGACGTCGCCGGCCATCAGCGGCACGGTCTCACCGGCGTCGGGCACCACCCACGCCGTACCGCTCACCATCGCGACCAGCGTCAGCGGTGCCTCGTCCTCGATGCGCAGGGACCAGGGCGGGTTCAGCACGGTGCGCAGCAGGAAGGCCCCGTGGGCACGGGGACCGTCGAGGAGGCTTGTCAGCGCATCCACCCCAACAAGCGTAGACGCTTGAACATGCAGATGCGCTCCCCGAGGATGTTCCGTCCAGCGCTGGGGCGCTGCACTGGATCCATGACACAGAACACACAGACACTCACCCGGGCATTGGTGATCGGCGGCCGCGGCAAGACCGGCCGGCGAGTTGCGCAGCGGCTTCGGGATCGTGGCGTGCAGACCCGAATCGGCTCACGTGCCGCGGAGCTCCCGTTCGACTGGGAGGACCGGTCCACCTGGGCCGCAGCACTCCGCGACGTCCAGGCCGTCTACCTGACCTTCCAGCCCGACCTCGCCGTACCAGGCGCTGCGGACAAGGTCGGCGGGTTCGCTCGGCTGGCCCGGGACAGTGGAGCGACGCGGCTGGTGATGCTTTCGGGCCGCGGGGAGCCGGAGGCACAGCGCAGTGAGCGGGCGGTCCGTGAGTCCTTCGAGGGTGCCACGGTCGTGCGCTCCAGCTGGTTCGCGCAGAACTTCAGCGAGGGCTACCTCCTCGACCCTGTGATGAGCGGTGAGATCGCCCTACCGGCGGCGGCCGTCGCGGAGCCATTCATCGACGCAGACGACATAGCGGACATTGCCCTCGCCGCCTTGATGGACGACCGACTCCAGGGGTGCCTCTTCGAGGTGACCGGCCCGCGTCTGTTGACCTTCGCCGAGGTCGCAGAGGAGATCGCGCGTGCCACCGGTCGACAGATCCGCTACCAGCCGATCACTCCGGACCAGTTCAGCACGGCGCTCCTTGACGAGCACGTGCCCCCGGACGTGGTGCGACTGCTCGTCGAGCTGTTCACAGTGACCCTGGACGGGCGCAACGCCTACGTCACCGACGGGGTACGGCGGGCGCTGGGACGCGACCCGCGCGACTTCACCGAGTACGCCCGGATGACCGCCGCATCAGGTGCCTGGGGCCGCCAGATCGTCGGCGATCGCACGGCAGCAGGCCGTCGTGAATGACCATGTCTCGGTCATGCGAGGTGGCGGCGAAGATCCAAAGCGGCTTTCGGTTGCTTTGCCTTCGCACTGCTGCTGAGCGGGCGAGTCTTCCCACCGCGAGTCGCTGAGTCGGTTTACGCCGATCTGTAGCTCCGAGAATGGTGGCGAAGGCTCGGAGGGCCGACATGCGGATGCATGGAGTCGATACGTCGTTTCGCTTGACGCAGCGCCTGTCCTCGACTTGCCGCTGGGCTCACCACATCCACGGCGTGGCCGGGTGCAGGACCTCGGCCAGATGATCGAGCAGATGCTCGGTCCTGCTAGCGGCAACCACCTCAGTCGGGGAGAGCCGGACGCCGCGGGACAGGAGCACGTACAACGTGCGCAGGGTGTTGAGAGTGTTCGTCGCAGGCGCCGGCATCGCCCCCGCGACACGCTCGGACAACATCTGCGCGACGGGCGCGAGCCACACCTCGGCGTCCGCTCGTGTCAGGTCCGACCGCGTCAGAACCTTGCCGATTGCGTACGCCAGGCGGGCATCCTCCTTGTCCCGCCACACGAGATCGGTCTCGGCGCTCATCCGCTGCCCCGCCAGCTCCAGCATCCTGAGCGGCTCAATCTCGTTTCGCAGACCGAACTCGCCGAGCAGGTCGGCGCCGTGGGCTACGGCGTGCAGCCAGCCGAACTTCGGGTCATACCCTCGGAGGTCACGCTCGTGCGGGTACCAGGTCTCAAAGGCGTCGGCCCACGAGCGCTCGCAGACGTCGCGTGTTGCCACGATCACGCACAGAACCAGGGCCGCGAAGCTACGCGTCCAGACCTCATCGGAGGCCAATCTCTGCGCCATCAGGTCGCCTAACGGTCGCAGCCTGTCTTCGGGAACCACGCCTTCGTCGATCCAAGTCGCCAGCGTCGTGAAAGCCAGGTCGTCGCGGATCTCCGGATCCGGCGAAGTCAGCATCTCCGAAAGCTCGGCCACCAGGGCGTTCACGTGTGCACCCTGCGGGAAGGCGAACTTCTCCTCGCGGACCTGATGCCAGTTGGTCATTGGGACAACCTAATGACGGGGGTCCGGGAAGAGAACCGAATTTCGCGGTCAGGTGCGGTTCGACGCACGTCACCCGTCACTTCGCCGCGTTCTGGCCGGCTGACCGTCCGGGGTCAACCCACGCCATGATCAACCCGACGAGTCATCGCCCTCGTGGTCGAGCGTCAACACGGCTGAGCTTGAAGACCCGGCATCTTTCGGGATCGCTACAGCAACTATTCGACGTCGCTGGCCAAGGACGCAGAACTCGTTACCTTCCGGGTCTGCCAACACAACCCACGATTGATCACCCTGGCCAATATCAACACGCTGTGCGCCATGAGCTACCAGACGAGCCACCTCGGCGTCCTGGTCATCAGGCCTGAAGTCGAGATGCAGTCGGCTCTTGGCCTTCTTGCTCTCATCAAGCCGGACGAAGTCCAACCCCGGCAGGCGATTCGGCTCCGGGCGGATCTCGAACTCCTCAGCAGAGGAGTGGACCACAACCCAACCAAGAGCCTCGGCCCACCACTGCCCCAAGGTCACCGGATCTACCGAGTGAACAAGTACCTGTTCCCATTCCAAGGTCATCCGCCGAACTTAGAGCTGCCAGGGCTTCAGGAACAGGCATTTTTGGTTCGAAGAAGACGCTCGTCACGGACTGAGGTCATATCGCCGCGCGTCGGACCGTTCTTCTCGGAGTTCGACCCGCCGCGAAATCGAACGTCGCATAATGCCGATCACCGGTACTCGTTGCGCCGATCGCGGGAGCCACCTGTATCGCGACCCAGGCTGTCCAGCCTGGCGATATCCGAGCCAAGGAGCCGACGACGTGACTTCAGACGACGCCGTCGGGCGCCGGCAGGGGGTCCTGGCGGACTGGAACGACGACCGAGGCTTCGGCTTTATTACGCCGGCCGCTGGAGGCTCGCGTGTGTTCGTGCACGTGAGTGCGTTCCCTCGTGGTCGGCGGCCTGTCACCGGTTGCGAGGTCACCTACGCCGAGCTTCGAGACGAGCGCAACCGGGCGCGCGCATCGGAGGTGCGATACCTGGGCGCCGTATCGGCCAGCCGTGCAGGCGCCAGCGGGATACCCCTGGCGCTCGCCGCCGCGACGCTGTTCTTCACCCTCCTGGTGGGTCTTCTCGTGCTGGACGAGCTGCCCGTCACGCTCTTGGTTGCATACGGCCTGTTCAGCGGAGTTGCGTTCCTGATGTACGGCGCTGACAAGTCCGCAGCGGAACAGGGCAGGTGGCGCACGTCGGAGTCCACCCTCCACTCGATCGCCCTCATGGGTGGCTGGCCGGGTGCGCTGGTCGCGCGAAGGGTCTTCCGACACAAGACGACCAAGCAACCGTTCCGCACCATCTTCTGGTTCACGGTCATCGCCAACTGCGTGGCACTTGCATGGTTCGTGTACGAGGCGCCTCTGACGCTGCCCTGACAGGGTGCGGTCATTCCGCCGCCAACGCCACAGATGTGGCCGTTCAGATCAGGACTCGGCCCACCACCGCGGCAGGTCAGCCACCGAGTCGAGCACCGCGTCGGGGCACACGCCGCCGCTGAGATCGCTCGGAGAGAACTTGCCGGTGCGCACCAACACGCCGGTCAAACCCGCCCGCTGGGCACCCTCGACATCGGTGTGGATGTCGTCGCCGACCATGACAACCTGGTCTGCTGCGAGACCCAGGGCGTCGACCGCGAGGCCGTAGAACGTCGGATCGGGCTTGCCGACGACGACCGCGGTGCGGCCGGTGGCGTACTCCAGGGCCCGCACGAACGCCCCCGCGTCGAGGCGAAGGCCGTCCTCGGCCCGCCAGTACCGTGTCATCCCCAGGGCGACCAGAGGTACTGCGGCGTTGCTCATCAGCAGACGAAGAGCGCGGTTGAGTGTCGGGAAGTTCCAACCATCCCCCAGATCGCCGATGACTACCGCACCAGCACCCTGCTCGACGCCGTCCGGGACCGGGTGCAGCTGGCCGAACTCTGCCGCGGTGGCATCGGGGACGAACACCGCGGGATGGTCGATGTCGTGGCGCCGCAACCAGGCCACCGCCGCCACGGCCGGAGTGAGGACCTGATCCGCCCCGGCAGAGATCCCCAAACCAGCCAGCTTGGCTACGATCGCCTGCCGCGGACGCGACGTGGTGTTGGTCAAGAAGCAGAAAGGTACGCCCTCGCGCGTCAGCCATTCGATGGTCCCGGCCGCGCCGGCCACCGGCTGCTCGCCCACGTAGACGACACCATCGAGATCGAGCAACACTCCGCGCACATCTCCATCATGGGACCACCAGGGCCAACGCGGTCAGGGGCACGCGCTGCGCCCATGAAGAGTCACGCGGGATCTGCGTTGTTGCTGTCGATCGCCTTCGCTTGGCGGACGATCTCGTCAACGACGTGGGCGAGCGGTGCGTTGGCGTCGATCAGGATGCCGTTCTTCGGGGTGTCTTCCTTGGTTCGATGCAGCCGCACGATGAGATCGCGTTCCGACTGCTGTGCGCCGAACTCGTCTTCTGGTCGCTGATCGAGTCGCCGGTTCAAAGTGTCCAGGTCGATCTCCAGGACGAAGACGCCGTCGAACAGGTCCTGGAACTTCGAGAAGTTCCGCGAGCCGCCGCAGAAGAAGGTGAAGCGCTCATTCTGGTCGGCGACCATGGCTCGGACTCTGTCCACGTGCCAGATGTGATGCCAGTGCGACGGCACGGCGTCCGTCGGCTCACCCGTTTCCGGGTCCCCTTGATAGGCCAAGTCGGTGTCACCATTGATGGCGTGGAAGCCACGACGGCGTAGTTCCTTGCAGACCGACGTCTTGCCGGTGCCCGAGACGCCCTCGATCAGGTAGTTCCGCATGCCCACCGCTGGACGGTATCCGACCATCTGGCGCGGGATCATGTGCCTTCTCGATGTTCGCCGCGCGACCGGCGTCCGGTTCTGGTAGACGGGCATCGCTAGCGCGCTGCGGGAGACACCGCCGCAAAAGCCTCGGTCCCGTCAAGTGACCAGAGACGGTGACACTTCGATGCCGGCTACGAGGTCAGTCTCAGGTGCAGGTCGCGGCCGAGGATGCCGGCCAGTCGCCCGACCTCCTGCTCGATGGCCCCCTCGGGTCGCCGCCGCTCGTCGCGCCAGACGACCATGAGCTCGTCGCCCTTCCGCACCCATGTCCCGCAGACGACACCGCCCACGATCACCAAGTTGGCCTTGCGGGTGACTGGCATCCCGTTGGGACTGCGGGGTGACGTGGACGTCCTTGGTGCCGGGTCCCATCACCCACTGGTCGTGCCCGGGAAGGAACCGCACCGTGTTCGAGGGCCGCGCGGCGACGATGGAGTCGACGTCCTCGCGAACGACGTACGCCGTAGTGCCCTCGACGTCGACCGCGACCAGCTGGTCGCGGAGCTCAGACAGCCAGCCGGTGAGCCGTCTGCGGCCGGCGCTCAGGCCGTTGCCGAGCCAGTAGTGGATGTGGTCGAACGTCGCCGGTCCGTAGATCCGGAGGTAAGCCGTGATGGCCCGAGGACCCGCGTCGTCGAGGTCGGGGACGCCCGTCCACCTCGGGTTGAGGTCGAGGCGCTGGAACGTGTGCTGCCCGTCGCGGGGTGGCCCGAAGCTCATGTCCCCTTGCCAGGTCAGCGGCTTGACCAGCGTGCCCGCGCCCTCGTCGAA
Source organism: uncultured Actinomycetota bacterium (assembly GCA_963698315.1). Taxonomy (GTDB): domain Bacteria; phylum Actinomycetota; class Actinomycetes; order Propionibacteriales; family Nocardioidaceae; genus Nocardioides_B. Next base: position 369,270 of record CAVOQH010000005.1, on the reverse strand, counting down.
GACCGGTTTCAGGTGCCGGTACGCGCGATGTCTCGTCAGCACGTCGCCGAGCTCGCGGATGGTCAACGGCCCATCGCTGAGCGCCTCGCGCACGGCCGCCCGGAAGTCGGGCCAGTCAGATGCGTTGAGCCGGTAGTACTCCACCCAGCTCGGCAGCTCCCACTGCCGCCCGGCCGATCTGAGCGCGAGGTAGATGCCACCGTCCTCGGGCGAGAGGTAGTGCATCGACCCGCGGAACGCGAACGCCTTGATCACCGTCCCGTCCGCCAGCGCCTTCGCAAGCTCGCCGGACCGCGACCTCGTACGCCGGGTCCGCACGGCGAGCTCGGCGAGGGACTCATCCATCGACAGCACCGCACCGAGCCGGCGTACGACGTCGGCCACCGACTCGGACCCGACCGGGTCGAGCAGGTGTCGCTCCAACCGCCAGGCCAGCGCCTGGCTCCAAGTGACCGACAAGTCGGTCGAAGTGGTCATGTCCCCAGCCTCGCACCGATTCCGGACGATAGGCGTCCTCTCCAGTGTGTGTGAATCGATGAGCGGAGTCCTCACGGGTAGGCCTTCGACCTGAAGCGGTGTTCGTCGGCACGCACACAGCCGAGTTCGCCGGCGTCCCAGCGACCGGTGCCGCGGTGCGGCTCCCTTACTGCGTGTTCTACGACGTCTCTGATGGCAAGATCGTCGCGCTGCGTGCCTACTTCCCCATCACAGCGCTGCTCCACCAGCTCCGGGAAGCTGCCTCGGCTCACGCATAGTCCCCTCCAGGCACCGCGTTGGGTTTTGCGCCGCGATCGACCAGTCAGCACCGCCGGTTCCAGACGCGTGGGCCCAGATCACGGCGTGATCGGATGGCCGGGTGGAGAAGGTGCTGGCCCGGCCTCGAGTCAACCCAGATTCCAGACCGTCGCGGTGCCTGCTCCCGACACCGCGACGGTGAGCGCGCCCGGCGCGCGGTCGAGGGCGAACGACGAGACGCCCGCCGGGCCGAAGACCTCGACGACGGCGGCGTCCACGAGGACGCGCAAGGTCGTCCCCGGCAGCGGCATCGACCACGCCGACCCGCCCTCGACCGCGACCCGCACCTCGCCCGCAGCGACGGTGAGGGCGGCCGTGCCGGCCAGGGTGAGGGTGGCCGACCCGTCCTCGGCGTCGAGCACCAGCTCGAGGTCGACCGGCCCGTCGGCCTCTACGACGCCGTCGCGGACTGTGCGCGGCGCACCCGTGCGGGCGGCGTCGACCGCCGGGTGCGGCGACAGCACGAGCCGTTCGCCGTCGAGGCGCACCGCGTGCGGCACCGAGTGGGCGCTGGCCCAGCGTCCGGCCGGGTCGACCAGGTCGCGCACCCAGTGGATCAGGCACCGGCCGCCGTCGCGGTCGGTGAAGGTCGACGCGGCGTAGTAGCCCGGACCGTAGGTCAGCCGGTCCCAGCGCTGGGCGGTGAAGCGTCCGTCGACCAGGTCGCCGACGGCGTACGCCTCGTGGTGCGTCGCATGGTCCTCCCACACCGACACCACCAGCACCCAGCGGTCACCGGCGCGGAACAGCTGCGGGCACTCCCAGACCGAGCCCGTCCACACCGAGTCGTCCTCCGCGCCGGACCGCGAGGCCAGGATCCCGTCGTAGGTCCAGCTCGCCAGGTCCGCCGACGTGTAGGTCAGCGCCAGCGCGGTGCCGTCGCGGAGACCGGCGCCCATCAGCATCCGCCAGGTGGTCCCGTCGTGAAGCACGAACGGGTCCCGGAAGGCGACCACGTCGAGCCCGGGCGGGGGTACGGCGACCACGTCCTTCTTGACCCACTCGTCCCACGAGTCGTCGGTCGGCCGCGCCATCCGGGCCGACCCCAGCTGCAGGTCGGCGAGCCGCACCGAGGTGTAGAACAGCGCGGCGTCACCGTCGTCGGGCGCCACGACGCTGCCCGACCAGATCCCGTCGTCCCCGTCGCCGGGCTCGACGGCGACCGCCCGCTCGGTCCAGTGCAGCAGGTCGTCGCTGACCGCGTGGCCCCACCGCTGCTGCGGGTGCCCAGTCCACCTGGTCGGGGACGTGCTGGAAGAACAGGTGGTAGCGCCCGCCGTGCCAGGTGAGGCCGTAGGGGTCGTTGATCCAGCCGCTCCGGGAGGTGAAGTGGAGGCGGGGCCGGCCGGGGTCGGAGGTCATGCGAGGCGCAGTCAGCCGGCGCGGCGGCGGCCCTTGCGGGCGCTGAGGTAGTCGGCGACGACGTACTCCCCGAGCCGGCCGAGGTCGGGGGTGAAGACCCGGCCCCCGGCCCGGCGGGCCATGGCGTCGACGAACCGCTCGAGACCGGGGTCGTTGCCGAGCATGAAGAAGTTGATGCCGGCGCCGTAGCGGCTGAGCTCGTCGACCTGGCGCACCGTCGCCCGGATGGTCTGCGGGGTCGGCGGCCAGGTGAAGACCGGGTCGCCCTCGGGGGTGAGGTGCGCGGTCGGCTCGCCGTCGGTGACGACCAGCACGACCGGCTCGGCGTCGGGGTGCCGGCGCAGGTGCCGGCCCGCGATCATCAGCGCGTGCTGGAGGTTGGTGCCCTGCACCCACTCGGGCTCGACGTCGGCGAGCTGCACCGGGTCGAGGCGGCGGGCGGTCCGGTCGAAGCCGATGATCTCCAGCGCGTCCTGGCGGAACCGGGTCGCGACCAGGTGGGACAGCGCCAGCGCGGTCTGCTTCATCGGGCCCCAGCGGCCCTCCTGCACCATCGAGAACGACAGGTCGACGCAGAGCGCGACCGCGGCCGCCGTACGCCGCTCCGTCTCCACCACCTCGAAGTCGTCGACGCTCAGCCGGGCCGGGAGGCCCGCGCCGCGGCGCAGGGCGTTGCCGACGGTGCGGACCACGTCGATGGGCAGCTCGTCGCCGAACTCCCACGGGCGCGACGAGCCGGTCAGCTCGTCGGCGGAGCCGGTGCGGTGGTCGGCGTGGTCGCCGCTGCCGGCCGCGTCGATCTGCGCGAAGACCCGCTTGAGCGCGGTCTCGCCCAGCCGGCGGACCGCGCGCGGGGTGAGCTTCACGCCGTCCTCGCCGCGGGTGAGGTAGCCCTGCCGCTCGAGCTCGCGCTCCAGCTCGCGCAGCGCCGCGAAGTCGGCGACCGCGTCGGAGCCGAGCTGCCGCTCCAGCACGTCGACGTCCACGTCGTCGAGGGTGCCGCCGGGCCGGTCCATCGCCAGGGCCTGCTCCAGCGCCTCGAGGTCGGCGAGCTCGGCGACGGCCTGCACGGCGTCGCTGTAGCCGAGCGGCTCGCCGCCGTCGCGCATCTGCACCGGGCCGCGGTCCATGCCGGGCCGCAGTGCGCGCAGGTTGTCGGAGAGCTGCGCCATCTGGGAGGCGAGGTCGGGGTCGGACAGCGCGTCGCTCATCAGCTGGCCGAGCTGCGCGCGCTGCTCGGGCGAGAGCGAGGCCATCATCCGGTCGGCCGCGGCCTGCCGGCGGGCGAGCGCGTCGATCAGCTCGTCGACGGATCGCGGGCTGCTCCGGGAACAGGTCGCCGTGCTTGTCCATGAAGTCGCGGAACTTGTCCTCGGTGTCCTCGCCGCGGGCGTGCGCCGCGAGCAGGTCGTTGAGGTCGGCGAGCATGTCCTTGACCGCCTGCATCGCCGCCGGGTCGGGGTCCGACAGCGCCTGCGCCATCCCGGCGAACTGGGCGTCGAGCACCTCGCGGCGCAGCATGTCCTGGATCGACTCGTAGGTCGCGCGGGCGTTGTCGGAGTGCCAGTCGTAGGACGCCAGCGACCGCACCGCGCCGGCGGTGTCGTCGGGCACGGTGGCCAGCTCCATCTCGGCCCAGCGGGCGTCGTCGCCCTCCTCGCCGGCGCAGGGTGTCGCGCTCGTCGGCCAGCGCCTGGTCGAGCGCGGCCCGCACCTGGTCGAGGGTGCCGCCGAGGTCGCCGCGCCGGCGGGCGGCGTTGCGCATCCGGCGGGCCCGGGCGGCCAGCTCGTCGAGGCCGCGGCGGCCGTCGAAGCCGCGGCGCAGCAGGTCGCGCAGCGCCTCGCGCATCGAGCCGCCCGCGAGCACGTCGCGGCCGACCTCGTCGAGCGCGGCGCGGACGTCGTACGGCGGCGCGAGCGGGTCCGGTCCGCCGTGCCAGGGGCCGTAGCGGAACCGGTCGTCGTAGTGCTCGCGAGCCATGGCTAGGCCGCCGTAGACCGCGCGGCCGGACACCGAGGCCTTGTCGATGCGGCGGGTCAGGTGCAGCCCCTCGAGGACGAACTCGATCGCGGCGGCCACCTGGCCGGGGCCGGGCGGCTCGTCGTGTACGTCGCCGTGGCCGAGCCGGTCGAGCACCTTGGCCAGGCCCGGCACCGTGCCGACCTGGCCGAGCAGCTCCTCGGCGGTGACCAGCTCGCCGGTCTCGACGGTCTCGCCCTCGGCGAAGAGCTCGGTGAAGCCGGACAGGTCCAGGCCGTGCAGCCGGTCGCGGAAGGTCTCGGCGACCGCCACCCGCAGCAGGTGCGGAGACCACCTCGGCCTCGCGGCCCTCCTCGCCCATCTCGAACTCGACCTTGCCGAGCAGGGTGGGCAGCACCCCGGGCAGGTCGCAGACCCGGGCGACGGCGACGCTCTCGCCGGTGCGGGCGCTGCGCCGCAGCGCCGAGGCGGCGACCCCCTCGGCGGCCGCGATCGCGAACCGGGCGGTGACGCCGGAGCGCTGGTCGACCGAGGGCGACTCGCGCAGCCCGCGGGTGAACCGGGCGACCACCTCGAGCAGGTGCACCGGGACGTCGGCGACGAGGGCGGCCTCCTGGGCCATCAGCGCGACCTCCTGTGCGACCTCCTCGCGGGTAGTGCGTGCGGATCTCCGCGCCGAAGCGGTCCTTGAGCGGGGTGATGATCCGGCCGCGGTTGGTGTAGTCCTCGGGGTTGGCGCTGGCGACGAGGAGCACGTCGAGCGGCAGCCGCAGGCTGTAGCCGCGCACCTGGATGTCGCGCTCCTCCAGCACGTTGAACAGCGCGACCTGGATGCGCTCGGCGAGGTCGGGCAGCTCGTTGATGCCGAAGACGCCGCGGTTGGTGCGCGGCACCAGGCCGTAGTGCACGGTCTCGGGGTCGCCGAGCGTGCGGCCCTCGGCGACCTTGACCGGGTCGACGTCGCCGACGAGGTCGCCGACGCTGGTGTCGGGGGTGGCGAGCTTCTCGACGTACCGCTCGTCGCGGTGCTGCCAGTCGACCGGCAGGTCGTCGCCGAGCTCGGCGGCCAGCCGCCGGCAGCGCGAGCAGACCGGGGCGAGCGGGTCGTCGTTGATCTCGCAGCCCTCGACGTACGGCGTCCACTCGTCGAGCAGGGCGACGAGCGTGCGCATCAGCCGGGTCTTGCCCTGGCCGCGCTCGCCGAGGAGCACGAAGTCGTGGCCGGCCAGCAGCGCGCTCTCCAGCTGGGGCAGCACGGTGTCGTCGAAGCCGACGATGCCGGGGAAGGCGGTCTCGCCGGCCCGCAGCCGGGCGAGCAGGTTGTCGCGGATCTCGGCCTTGACCGACCTGGAGGTGTAGCCGGTGTCGCGAAGGGCACCCAGCGTCGTGGGTTGGCTCATGGATCCGAACCTACGCCCGCCCCGCAACCCCCTCCGAGGATTCGGTGGTTGAGGAGCGAACGCAGTGAGCGTCTCGAAACCACCCCGTCACAGGGTGGTGGCTCTCGACAACGCCTCGGCTCCTCAACCACCGACGTGGGCTACTTGCCGTTGCGGGGGCGGCGCAGGACGACGATCGAGCGGTCGGCGACCCGGAACTCCACGCCCGGGAGCAGGGTGGTGGCGTCCTCGAAGATCGAGACGCTGCCGGCCTGGTCGTCGTGGGTGTCGAGCGCGACCAGCCAGCCCTCGCCGTACACCTCGTCGGGCAGGGTGAAGGTGAGCGGCTCGTGGTGGCCGTTGAAGGCGATCAGGAACGAGTCGCCGACCACCTTGGCGCCGCGCTGGTCGGGCTCGGGGATGGCCTCGCCGTTGAGGAAGACCAGCATCGAGCGGGCGTGCTCGTGCGACCAGTCGGTGTCGCTCATGTTCTTGCCCTCGGGCGTGAACCAGGCGATGTCGGCGGGCAGGCCGTCCTGCGGCTGCCCGCCGGCGAAGAACCGGCGCCGGCGGAACACCGGGTGTCCCTGCCGCAGCGCCACCACCCGCTTGGTGAAGGCGAGCAGCTCGCGCTGGGTCTCGTCGAGGTCCCAGTCCATCCAGGAGATCTCGTTGTCCTGGCAGTAGACGTTGTTGTTGCCGCCCTGGGTGCGGCCGAGCTCGTCGCCGTGCAGCAGCATCGGCACGCCCTGCGACACCATCAGGGTGGTCAGGAAGTTGCGGTGCTGGCGGGCCCGCAGCGCGACCACCTCGTCGTTGTCGGTCTCGCCCTCGACGCCGCAGTTCCAGGAGCGGTTGTGGCTCTCGCCGTCCGCGCCGCCCTCGCCGTTGGCGTCGTTGTGCTTGTCGTTGTAGGACACCAGGTCGCGCATGGTGAACCCGTCGTGGGCGGTCACGAAGTTGACCGACGCGATCGGCTTGCGGCCGGAGTGCTCGTAGAGGTCCGAGGAGCCGGTGATGCGGGAGGCGAACTCGGCCAGCGTGGAGGACTCGCCGCGCCAGTAGTCGCGCACGGTGTCGCGGTACTTCCCGTTCCACTCGGTCCACAGCGGCGGGAAGTTGCCGACCTGGTAGCCACCCTCGCCGACGTCCCACGGCTCGGCGATCAGCTTGACCTGGCTGACGACCGGGTCCTGCTGCACCAGGTCGAAGAACGCCGACAGCCGGTCGACCTCGTGGAACTGGCGGGCCAGCGACGACGCGAGGTCGAAGCGGAACCCGTCGACGTGCATCTCGGTGACCCAGTAGCGCAGCGAGTCCATGATCAGCTGCAGCACGTGCGGGTGCCGCATGAGCAGGGTGTTCCCGGTGCCGGTGGTGTCGTAGTAGTGCGCCTTGTCGTCGTCGACGAGGCGGTAGTAGGCGGCGTTGTCGATGCCGCGGAAGCACAGCGTCGGGCCCAGGTGGTTGCCCTCGGCGGTGTGGTTGTAGACCACGTCGAGGATCACCTCGATGTCGGCCTCGTGCAGGGCCTTCACCATCGCCTTGAACTCCTGCACCTGCTGGCCGCGCTGGCCGGTGGCGGAGTAGGCGTTGTGCGGCGCGAAGAAGCCGATGGTGTTGTAGCCCCAGTAGTTGGCCAGGCCCTTGTCGACCAGGGTGGTGTCCTGCACGAACTGGTGCACCGGCATCAGCTCGATCGCGGTGACGCCGAGGTCCTGGAGGTGGCTGATCGTCGCCGGGTGGGCGATCCCGGCGTAGGTCCCGCGGATCTCCTCGGGCACGTCGGGGTGCGTCATCGTCAGGCCCTTGACGTGGGCTTCGTAGATGACGGTGTCGTGGTACTCGTGCTCGGGGTGCCGGTCGTTGCCCCAGTCGAAGTAGGGGTTCACCACGACGCCGAGCATGTTGTGGCCGCGGCTGTTGCGTCGGTTGAACTTGTCGGGGCTGTCGAACTTGTAGGAGAACAGCGACTCGTCGCCGTCGATCTGCCCGTCGACCGCCTTGGCGTAGGGGTCGAGCAGCAGCTTCGCCGGGTTGCACCGGTGCCCCTCGCTCGGCTTGTAGGGGCCGTGCACGCGGAAGCCGTAGCGCTGCCCGGGCTGCACGCCCGGGAGGTAGGCGTGGTGGACGAACGCGTCGGTCTCCGGCATCTCGACCCGGGTCTCGTGCCCGGCGTCGTCGATCAGGCAGAGCTCCACCTTCTCGGCCACCTCGGAGAAGAGCGCGAAGTTGGTCCCCGCGCCGTCGTACGTCGCACCCAGGGGGTAGGGGCGGCCAGGCCAGATCTGCATTCGTCCCTCTCGTGGAGCCCGGGGTGTCCCGGGGCCCGTGTCATCGTCGCAGCAACACCCTCATGGTTCCCCGCTGCGAATGCACCGTACCCATCTGGTGTGACGGGATGATGTCGCGTCCACCACCTGCGGATTCCGCACTTTTCCGGGGCCCGGAAGCGTGGAACAGTGGGTCCATGCCGATTTCGACGACTGACCCCCGCAGCGGAGAGGTGATCCGCACCTTCGACGAGCTGACCGACGAGCAGCTCGAGGACCGGATCGCCCGCGCGGCCGCCGCCGCCGCGACCTACCGGCTGACGAGCTTCGAGGAGCGTGCCGGCTGGCTGCGCGCCGCGGCCGACATCCTCGACCGTCGCACCGACGAGCTCGCCGAGCTGATGACGCTCGAGATGGGCAAGACCAAGAAGGCCGCGGCCGCCGAGGTCGGCAAGTGCGCGTCGGTGCTGCGCTACTACGCCGACCACGCCGCCACGATCCTCGCCGACGAGGAGGTCGACGCCGGGAAGGTCAACGCCAGCAAGGCCTACGCCCGCTACCTGCCGATCGGCGTCGTGCTCGCGATCATGCCGTGGAACTTCCCGCTCTGGCAGGCGATGCGCTTCGCGGCGCCGGCGCTGGCCGCGGGCAACGTGGGCCTGCTCAAGCACGCGAGCAACGTGCCGCAGACCGCGATGTTCATGGAGGAGCTCTTCCGCGACGCCGGGTTCCCCGACGACGTCTTCCAGACCCTGCTGATCGGCAGCGGCAAGGTCGAGGCGGTGCTCAGGGACGACCGGGTCGCCGCCGCCACGCTGACCGGCTCGGAGGGCGCCGGCGTGGCCGTCGGGCGCACCGCCGGCGAGTCGCTGAAGAAGGTCGTGCTCGAGCTCGGCGGCTCGGACGCCTTCGTGGTGATGCCGTCCGCCGACCTCGCCCAGGCCGCCAAGGTCGCGACCACCTCGCGCACCCAGAACAACGGCCAGTCCTGCATCTCGGCCAAGCGGTTCATCGTGCACACCGACGTCTACGACGAGTTCATGGCCCACTTCACCAAGGAGATGTCGGCCCTCGTGGTCGGCGACCCGATGGAGGAGGGCACCGACGTCGGGCCGCTGGCCACCGAGCAGGGCCGCGAGGACGTCGAGGAGCTGGTCAAGGACGCCGTCGACAAGGGCGCCACCGTGGTGCTCGGCGGCGAGCGCCCCGACCAGGCCGGCTGGTGGTACCCGCCGACGATCCTGGCCGACCTGACCGAGGAGATGGACCTCTACTCCGAGGAGGTCTTCGGGCCGGTCGCGATGGTCTACCGCGTCGACGACATCGACGCCGCGGTCGCGCTGGCCAACGCCACCCGGTTCGGCCTGGGCTCCAACGCCTGGACCACCGACGCCGACGAGCAGGAGCGGTTCATCCGCGACCTCGAGGCCGGCCAGACGTTCGTCAACGGCATGGTCGCCTCGTTCCCGGCGCTGCCCTTCGGCGGCGTGAAGGCCTCGGGCCACGGCCGCGAGCTGGCCGACCACGGCATCCGCGAGTTCACCAACATCAAGACGGTCTGGATCGCCTGACCCGTCCCGCCGAGAGGCCACTCCCCCACCACCTTCACCGGTGTGTCGCGCGGGACGTGGCCTCTCGGCCTGTCCGGGGACACCTGGACGGTTGGCGTCTCCACATGATCCGGGTGGGTGGTCGGTTTGGCCCGAATGTGCCATGCCATCCGGTTCGCCCGGGCCCTACCTTCGTCTGACATCCGTGTCTCGGGGGAAGGCAGGGGGACATGGCACGACGTGGGTCGGTGCTGCTCGCGAGCGCACTGGTGATCAGCGGGAGCACGGCAGCCACGCTGCCGGCGGACGCGGCGGACAACGGCCTGCTGGCGCCGTACGTCGTCCTCGACCCGGGCGGCGAGGCGGCCTCGGTCGCGCTCGGGGACGTGACCGGCGACGGGCTCGACGACGTCGTGCTGACCACGGCGCACGCCGACGACCCCGCCCACGCCTACAGCGTCTGGGTCTACCCCCAGCAGGCCGACGGGTCGCTCGGCAGCCCGCTCCAGACACCGACCACCGGCGGCCCGGGCAGCCCGATGGCGGTCGCGCTGGCCGACCTCGACGAGGACGGCGACCTCGACGCCGCGGTCACCACCGACTACGGGGTGGACCTGCTCAAGCAGGTCGACGGGCGCCTGGTCTACGAGTGGTCCGCCTGGGCCGAGGCCGGCACCGACCTCGAGCTCGAGGACGTCAACGGCGACGACCTCGCCGACCTCGTGGTCAACACCCCCGACGGCGTGGTGGTGCAGTGGCAGATCTTCGGCGACTTCATGTCGGCCGCAGCCGGACCGCCTGGTGACCACCTACCCGGTGACCGAGGTCGAGGTCGGCGACGTCACCGGCGACGGGCTCGGCGACATCGTCACCGCGCTCGGCCGCACGGTCGAGGTGCGGGCCCAGCGCGCCGACCACTCGTTCGCGGCGCCGGTGACCTACCTGTCCGGCGGGGTGTCGGGCTGGGAGACGATCGAGGGTCTCGCGCTCGGTGACTCGACCGGTGACGGCCTGCTCGACGTGCACGCCAGCGGCGGCGGCAACAGCCCCACCGGCTGGGTCACCACCCTCAACCAGCTCGCGGACGGGACGCTGACCAAGCCGGCGCGCTACGCGTCGTACGACCTGCCCACGACGCTCGAGGCCGACGACGTGACCGGTGACGGGCGGGCCGACCTCGTCGTCCTGCACGACAGCTGGAACGCCCTCGGCGTCTACGACTCCACCCCGGGCACCATGGTCACCGAGACCCGGTTCCCCCTCCCGCACGGTCAGGGCTACGCCGCCGACGCGCTCGCGATCGGCGACGTGTCGGGCGACGGCCGGGCCGACGTCGCGGTCGCCGACCCCGACAACGGGCTGGTGCTGCTGCGCGGCACCGCCGCCGCCGACGTGGTCCCGCCGGAGACGAGCCTCGTGTCCGGGCCCTCCGGCACGATCTACACCAGCACGGCCAGGTTCACGATGTCGGCCAGCGAGCCGGCCACCTTCCAGTGCTCCCTGGACGACGCCACGTGGACGGCCTGCGGCTCGTCGAAGACCTACCAGGGACTGGCCGAGGGCCCCCACGACTTCCGGGTGCGGGCGGTGGACCAGGCCGGCAACGTCGACCCGTCGCCGGTGTGGCGTCCGTTCACCGTCGCCGCGCCGGCGACCAGCATCGACTCCGGACCGACCGGGTCGATCCGTGCGACCACGGCGACGTTCGGGTTCTCCGCGACGCCCGGCGGCGGCGTACTTCGAGTGCCGGCTCGACCTCGGCCGCCTGGTCGCAGTGCACGTCCCCGGCCACCGTGCAGCGGACCTGTCCACCGGCGCCGACCACCTGTTCGAGGTGCGCGGCCTCGTCGTCCGAAGGCCTCGTGGACAGCACGCCGGCGACGCGGTCGTTCCGCGTCGACCCGGCCGCCGACCTCTCCGTCTCGATGACCGGCTCCCCGAGCGCGGTGAAGAAGGGCGGCCCCCTCACCTGGACCGCGGAGGTGCGCAACCTCGGGCCCGACACCGCGACCTCGGTCGTGCTCGACCAGGCGCTGCCGGCGGGTACGACGTTCGTGTCGGCCACCCCGGCGATCACCACCTCCTCGCCGACCTCGTGCCGGCAGTCCGCCGAGGGCGTGCTGTGCGACCTGGGCGCGCTGTCGCCGGGCGGCACCTGGTGGGTCACGGTGAAGACGACGGTCACGGTCGCGAAGGGGAACCTGACGTCGTCGGCCGGCGTCCGGGCTCTCACCTGGGACCGGGTGGGCAGCAACGACGTCGCGAGCGCGACGGTCAAGGTGGGCAACGGGAGGTAGCGCGAGAGGCCACTTCCCGCGCGACACGCCGGCAGGGGTGGTGGGGAGGTGGCCTCTCGGCGGCTCAGGCGGTCGCCAGGGCGAGGAGCGCGTCCACGTCGAGGTGCTCCTCCACGGCGTCGGCGAGGGTCTCCAGCCGGGCCTCCCGGAGGGCGGCGAACGAGTGCGAGCCGGGCGTGAGGTCGCGCCCGAGCAGACCGGCCACCTCGTGCAGCCAGGCGCGGCGGAAGGCGTCCCCTTCGAGGCTGCCGTGCCACATCGTGCCGAACACCCGGCCGTGACGGGCGCCGCCGAGGAACTCCTCGCCGGCGACCACCTCGACCCGGCCGTGGTGGATCTCGTAGCCGCTCGCCGGCGCGCCGAGGGCCGAGCCGGTGGGCAGCCGCAGCACCTTCTCGGCGCCGAACGTGGTGCGCACGTCGAGCAGCCCGAGCCCCTCGACCACGGCACCGGGCTCCCCCTCGACGCCGTCGGGGTCGGCGACCGTCGCGCCGAGCATCTGGAAGCCGCCGCAGATCCCGAGCACGACGCCACCCCGCGCGGCGTGGGCGACCACGGCGTCGGCCAGGCCACGGGCACGCAGCCAGGCCAGGTCGCTGAGCGTGGCGCGGGTGCCGGGCAGGACCACCACGTCGACGGTGGCCAGGTCGCGCGGCTGGTCCACGAAGCGCACGTCGAGCCCGGGCTCGGTGCACAGCGCGTCCACGTCGGTGAAGTTGCTGACCCGCGGCAGCACCACGACCCCCACGCGGAGCGGGTCGGCCGCGGGCCCCGTCCGGCGTACGCGATCGCGCAACGCCAGCGAGTCCTCGGAGTCGAGCCACAGGTCGGGCAGCCACGGCAGCACGCCGAGCACCGGCCGCCCGGTCAGCTCCTCCAGGGTGTCCAGGCCCGGCCGGAGCAGGCCGAGGTCGCCGCGGAACTTGTTGACCACCCAGCCGCGGACCAGCGCCTGGTCGGCCTCGTCGAGCAGCGCGAGCGTGCCGTACATCGCGGCGAACACCCCGCCGCGGTCGATGTCGCCGACCACGACGGTGGGGATCCGGCCGTGCTGGGCGAGGCCCATGTTGACGTAGTCGGAGGCGCGCAGGTTCACCTCCGCCGGGCTGCCGGCCCCCTCGCACACCACGACGTCGAAGCGTCCCGCCAGCTCGTCGTACGCCGCGTGGGCCGCCTCGGCGAGCCCGCCGCGGCCTCCGGCGAACTCCGTCGCGCCGAGGCGCCCGGCCGGACGACCCCGCACCACCACGTGGCTGACCAGGTCGCTGCCCGGCTTGAGCAGCACCGGGTTCATCGCCGACTCGGGCTCAGCGCGGGCCGCCAACGCCTGCACCCACTGCGCGCGCCCGATCTCGGCACCGTCGGCCGTGACCATCGAGTTGTTCGACATGTTCTGCGCCTTGAACGGCGCCACCGACAGCCCGCGGCGGGCGAAGGCCCGGCACAGCGCGGTCGTCACCACCGTCTTGCCGGCGTCGGAGGTGGTGCCGGCGACGAGGAGGCTGCCCATCCCCGCATCCTGTCAGCGCCCGGTCCGCCGCGGGCGAGGGGTCAGCTGGTCCGCGACACGCCGCCAGAAGGGCTGAACAAGTGACCCCTCGGCCTAGAAGAGGGTGTCCTGGACGGAGGTGGGCTCGGGGACGGGCGGGGTGTCCTGGGGGGCCGGCTTGCGCAGCGGTGGGAAGCGGGCGGCGGAGCGGACCCGGGGCGGGCGCCAGGAGGCGTCGACGTCGACCGCGCGGGGCACCGGGGTGTCCGCGCCGGTGAGCGCCCGGGCGACGGAGGGGGCGTGCAGCTCGAAGCGCGCCATCGCGTGCCGCACCGCGTCGGCGGCGAGCGGGAGCACGCCGTGCCCGGCTTCGAGGTCGAGCCCCAGGTCGACGTCGCGGTGCATGGTCATCACCGCCCGGTTGAGCAGCCAGGTCTCGCGGGCCTCGTCGGTGGCCAGCGTGCGGGCCATCGCCTTGCCCAGCGTGGCGGTGCACCGGACCCCGTCACCGGCGGCGTCGTCGAAGGCGGCCTCGGCGGTGCCGAACTCGGCGAGCAGCCGGGCGGCGGTCTTGGGGCCGATGCCGCGCACGCCGGGGAGGTTGTCGGAGGTGTCGCCGCGCAGCGCCGCGAAGTCGAGGTACTGCTCGGGGCGGACACCGGTGACCAGCGTGAGCCGGTGCGGGTCGAGCATCGGGGAGGCGTCGACGCCGCCGTTGAGGATCCGCAGCATCCGGGTGTGCTCGTCGATCAGCGCGAACGAGTCGCGGTCGGAGGTCGCGATGACGGTGCGGGCGCCGACGGTGGGCGCCCAGGCGGCGGCCGAGGCGAGCACGTCGTCGGCCTCGAGCCCGTCGGGCCGCGCCACCACGACCCCGAGGTCGCGCAGCACGTGCACCGCACCCTCGAGCTGCTCGTCGAGGCTCGGTGGCTTGGGGTCGCGGTGCGCCTTGTAGGTCGGCCACCGGTCCCGCCGCACGCTGGTGGCCGGGTCGTCGAACCCGACCACGACCGCGTCGGCGCAGCTGCGGTCGACGGCGGCGCCGAGCATCGACAGGAAGCCGCGGATCGCCCAGCCGGCGCGGCCGTCGGCGGTGCGGAAGCCGGTGCGCGCCGAGGCGTGGAAGCACCGGTGCAGCACCGAGTTGCCGTCGATCGCGAGCAGGGTCGGTGGGGACATCGCCCCTAGCGTGCCACGGGCCGCCGACGGCCTCAGCGAGCGGTCGGCTGTCCGAGCAGGTCGTCGACCAGCGCCTGCACCCGGGTGCGGATCTCGTCGCGGATCGGCCGGACCGCCTCGATCCCCTGGCCGGCCGGGTCGTCGAGCTCCCAGTCCTCGTAGCGCTTGCCGGGGTAGATCGGGCAGGTGTCCCCGCAGCCCATCGTGATGACCACGTCGGACTCCATCACCGCCGTACCGCTGAGCAGCTTGGGCGTCTCCGACGCGATGTCGATGCCCTCCTCGGCCATCGCCGCGACCGCGACCGGGTTGACCTGGTCGGCGGGCTGCGAGCCGGCGGACAGCACGCTCACCCGGCCCCCGGAGAGGTGGGCGAGGTAGCCGGCCGCCATCTGCGACCGGCCCGCGTTGTGCACGCAGACGAAGAGGACGGTGGGCTGGTCGGTCGTCGTGGTCATCGGTGCTCCCGGGGTACGTCGGAGGTGGCGGCGGGGACGGGTGACCGGCCCCGCGACGGGGTCGGCGTAGTAGCGGCGGCGGGCCCACAGGGCGACGTAGACCAGCCCGACGAGCACCGGCACCTCGATCAGCGGGCCGACGACCCCGGCGAGCGCCTGCCCGCTGGTCACGCCGAACACCGCGATGGCCACCGCGATCGCGAGCTCGAAGTTGTTGCCCGCGGCGGTGAACGCCAGCGTGGTGGCCCGCTCGTAGGACATCCGCAGCCGGTAGCCGAGGGCGAAGGAGCCGGCCCACATCACCGCGAAGTAGACCAGCAGCGGCAGCGCGATCCGGGCCACGTCGAGCGGCTTGTCGACGATGGTGTCGCCCTGGAGCGCGAAGAGCACCACGATCGTGAACAGCAGGCCGTAGAGCGCGGTCGGCCCGATCCGCGGCAGGAACGTCGACTCGTACCACTCCCGCCCGCGGGCCCGCTCCCCCAGCGTGCGGGTGAGGTAGCCGGCCAGGAGCGGGATGCCGAGGAAGATCAGCACGCTGAGGGCGATCTCCCAGACGGAGACCTCGAGCGTGGAGCCGGGCAGGCCGAGCCAGCCGGGCAGCAGCTCGAGGTAGAACCAGCCGAGGGCGGCGAAGGCGACGATCTGGAAGACGGCGTTGAGCGCGACCAGGATCGCGGCGGCCTCGCGGTCCCCGCAGGCGAGGTCGTTCCAGATCAGCACCATGGCGATGCAGCGGGCGAGCCCGACGATGATCAGGCCGGTGCGGTACTCCGGGAGGTCGGGCAGCAGCAGCCAGGCCAGCGCGAACATCAGCGCGGGGCCGACGACCCAGTTGAGCACGATGGAGGCCACCAGCAGGCGCCGGTCGGCGGTGACGTGGCCGAGCTCGTCGTAGCGGACCTTGGCCAGGACGGGGTACATCATCACCAGCAGGCCGACCGCGATCGGCAGCGAGACCGACCCCACCTCGACGCGGGAGAGCAGGTCGTCGAGACCCGGCACCAGCCGGCCGAGCAGCAGGCCGGCCAGCATCGCGGCGCCGATCCACACCGGCAGGAACCGGTCGAGGGTGGAGAGCTTGCGCAGCACCGCCGCGTCGGCGGCGGCGCCGGTCGCGGGGGCGCTCACGCGTCGGCCCCGGCCACCCCGGCGACGCCCGCGAACAGGTTGACCATCGCGTCCATCGCCTCGGGGCGGGCCTGGTAGTAGACCCACACGCCGCGCTTCTCGCGGTCGAGCAGACCGGCCTCGTGCAGCACCTTGAGGTGGTGGCTGATCGTGGGCTGGGAGAGGTCGAAGGCCGGGGTCAGGTCGCAGACGCACGCCTCGCCGCCGGCATGGGACAGCACCATCGACATCAGCCGGAGCCGGACGGGGTCGGCCAGCGCCTTGAGCAGCGGCGCGACCTGGTGGGCCTGCTCCTCGCTCATCGGCTCACGCGCGAGCGGCGTGCAGCAGGCGAGGGCGTCGTCGAGGAGCGGGAGCTGCGTGCGAGAAATAGACACGGATCTATGTTGACAGCCATCGATGTCTGGTGCAAGGTTCCATATAGACGTTCATCTATATGCAGGAGGAACCCCATGTCCCGCGTCCAGCTCGCTCTCAACGTCGACGACATCGACGCCGCCGTCGCCTTCTACAGCCACCTCTTCGACACCACCCCGGCCAAGCGGCGCCCGGGCTACGCCAACTTCGCGGTGGCCGAGCCGCCGCTCAAGCTCGTGCTGATCGAGAACCCCGGCCAGGGCGGCACCCTCAACCACCTCGGTGTCGAGGTCGCCGACACCGACACCGTCGACGCCACCCAGACCCGGCTGGCCGCGGCCGGTCTCGCCTCGGTCGACGAGCGCGACGTGACCTGCTGCTACGCCAAGCAGGACAAGTTCTGGGTGCAGGGCTCACCGGACGGCGAGCGCTGGGAGGTCTACACCGTGCTCGCCGACAGCCCGACCTTCGCCGGCCCCGACGGGTGACCGCGACCCGGGCGGCTGCTGCGGTGGCGACGCGGTCGCCGACACCGCCACGTCCGGCGAGGCCCGGGGCCACCGACCAGGAGCGCGCAGCGGCCTGCTGCTGACTCACCCCCGACCCGCCGGACCCACCCGACCCACCCGACCCACCCGACAAGGAGAGACCCATGATCGACAGCCTGTCCCTGGCCATCGCCCAGCAGCACCAGCACGAGGTGCAGCGCACCGTCCCGCTCCGCCGGATGGCCGCCCTCGCGGCCTGCTGCCGCCCGTCGCGGGTGGTCGCCGGCCTGCGCGCCCTGCGAGCGCGGCTCGCCTCGGGGGCACCCTCCGCCTGCTGCGCGTGAGGCGGGACCCGCGGGGTGCGGCGCCGAGCCCTCGACGGCGCCGCACCCGCTCCCCCTGACCGGGGTGGAACTCCCCCTAGGATCGGGGGATGGAGACGCAGCTCGGAGGCCCGTTCACCGACTACCTCGGCGTGCAGTTCGAGGAGGTCACCGCCGACCGGGTGGTGGCCACCTGGACGGCGAACGAGTCCCTGCACCAGCCGTTCGGCATCGTCCACGGCGGCGCCCACTGCGGCGTCGTGGAGACGCTGGCCAGCATCGGCGCCTCGGTCTGGCTCGGCGACAAGGGCAAGGTCGTCGGCGTGAACAACTCCACCGACTTCTACCGCGCGGTCAGCGAGGGTGAGCTGACCTCGACGGCGACCCCGGTCCACCGCGGCCGGTCCCAGCAGGTCTGGGTCGTCGAGACCGTCGACGCCGACGGCCGGATGGTGTCCCGCGGCCAGGTGCGGCTGCAGAACCTCACCGACTGACCCTCGGCGGCTCAGACGGCGACGGGCGTCGCGGACCCCTCGCGCTGCTGCGGGAACACCGACACGTACGGCGACAGCAGGGCGGTGAGTCCCTCGGCGGCGATGCGGCGCTGGTAGTCCAGCTGCTGCTCGACCCGGCTCGCCACGGTCTGCGCCTGGGCCTCGGCCCAGCAGTCCTCGTGGAAGGTGCGGTCGCCGGCAGCGGGACCGGAGGTGAGGTGGTGGGGCTTGATGGGGTTGCGGCAGTGAGAGCAACGAAGACGATCCACAGCACAGGCCTTTCTCAACACCGTGTCGCCGCGGAGCGATCGCCTCCCAGATCACGCTCTGCAGTCACGGTCTCGCGAACCTGTGGACTCCGCCGGCCCCCGCCGGATCTGTCGATCTCGTCATGTCCACCTGACGCATAACAGGATAAGTCCGGCGAGGCGCCCGTCGCCACGACTGGGCGGTAAAAGCCAGGCACGTGTCGGTAAAAGTTCCGGCACCGGTGGCCCCGGGCCGTCTCGACGCAGGTCAGGCCCAGACGCCCGAGCTGCCCCGGCGGTGGCTGGCCACCAGGTGGGTGTCGACGATCCCGACCGCCTCCATCAGCGCGAACATCGTGGTCGGCCCGACGAAGGCGAACCCCTTGCCGCGCAGGGCCTTCGCGAGTGCGACGGACTCCGGCGACGTGCTCGGCACGTCGGCGTAGGTCTCCGGCGCGGGGGTGCTGGCCGGCCGGAACGACCAGACCAGCTCGACGAGACCGCCCTCCTCGCGCAGCGCCCGCGTCGCCCGGGCGTTGGTGATGGTGGCCTCGATCTTGCGCCGGTTGCGCACGATGCCGGCGTCGCCCATGAGCCGGGCGACGTCGCCCTCGTCGTACGCCGCGACCCGGTCGGGGTCGAAGTCGTCGAAGGCCACGCGGAACGCCGGCCGCTTGCGCAGGATGGTCGCCCAGGACAGCCCGGACTGGAACGCCTCGAGGCTCAGCCGTTCGAAGAGCCCGCGCTCGTCGCGGACGGGCATGCCCCACTCGGTGTCGTAGTACTCCCGCATCAGCGGGTCCGTCGCCGCCCACGTCGGGCGGGCCAGGCCGTCGTCCCCGATCACCGTCACGACCGAAGAACCTACCTCGGGCCGGCCACGGCCGGCTGTCACCATGGCCGCATGACCACCCCTCCCCTGTCGTTCTCCGACGACCTCGTCGACTTCTGGGCCGAGCGGCACCTGTGCACCGTCACCACGCTGCGGCCCGACGGGACGCCGCACGTCGTGCCGATGGGGGTCGTGCTCGACGCGGAAGGCGGGGCCGCCTGGGCGATCACCTCCCGGCACTCGCGCAAGGTGCGCAACATCGAGGCGGCCGGCGAGGAGGGTGCCCTGGCCGCGGTGTGCCAGGTGGACGGGCGGCGCTGGTCCACGCTCGAGGGCCGGGTGCGGGTGCGGGCCGGCGAGGACGACGTCGCGGAGGCGGTGCGCCGCTACGCCGAGCGCTACCGGGTGCCGCGCGAGAACCCCGACCGGGTGGCGCTGCACCTGACGCTCACCCGGCTGCTCGGCAACGTGCGCTGACCCGTCAGCGGTTGCGCCACCAGATCGCCGCGGACAGCGCGGTCGCGAAGCCGCACCAGGCCGGGTAGGGCGCCAGGGCCACGGCGGCCGGCCGCGAGACCGCGGCGGTACGGCGCACCAGGTCGGCCGAGCTGGCGGCGAGCACGCCGGCGACGACCACGGAGGGCCCGAGCCGGTGCTGCCGGAAGAACACCCACGACCAGGAGGCGTTGACCACCAGGTTGGCCGCGAGCGCGCGGCGGTAGCTCCGGGCCTCGTCGGTGCGGCCGGCCCGCTCCAGCCGGTCGAGCGCGTGGCCCGCGGAGAGCGCGAGGTCGGAGTAGAGCAGCGTCCAGGCCACCGGGAACGCGGTGTCGGGCGGCTGGAACGACGGCTTGTCGAGGTCGGCGTACCAGGCGGAGCGCACGTCCTGGCTGGCCAGCCCGCCCACCGCGGCGGTGGCGGCGACCGCGGCGGAGACCCGGGCCAGCCGGGCGAGGGCGCCGCTCACGCGTCCAGCCCCGCGGCGTCGAGGACCCACTGCCACATCGTCTCGCGCCCCGCCGCCGACTCGCGGGTCGAGGAACGGTAGTGGGTGGGCCGCTCCGCCCGGTCGTGCCAGAACCGGCCGCCCGGCGGGGCCGGCTCGGTGGCCGCGAGCCAGACGACGGTGTCGGCGCCGGCGGTCGCGTCGCGCAGCACCGGCCCGGTGACCTTCCTGAACAGCGGCAGCGACGAGGCGACGCCCGGGGTGTCGGCCCAGCCCGGGTGCATGGTGTGCACGGTGATGCCGTCGGAGCGCCAGCGCTCCTGCATCAGCGGCGCGAGCGCGACCTGCATCCGCTTGGACCGGGCGTAGGCGACGGTGCCCTTGTAGTCGCCGCGCTCGTAGTCGGGGTCGTGCACCGGCAGCCGCTGGGTGTACATCCCGCCGGAGGAGACCAGCACGACCCGGGCGTCGTGGCCGGCGAGCACGGGGCGCAGCCGCTCGGTCATCAGCAGCGGGCCGAGCACGTGCAGCGCCACCGTCAGCTCGTGACCCGCCCGGCGCCTCGGTGCGCTCGGCGGGCAGCGCGCCGGCGTTGTGCACGAGTACGTCGAGCCGCGGCAGCCGACCCGCGAGGTCGTCGGCGACCCGGCGCACCGCGGCGAGGTCGGACATGTCGCAGACCTCGACGTGCACGTCGGCCCCGGGGAGCTCGGCCAGGATCGCGTCGGCCGCGGCCTTGCCCTTGACCTCGTTGCGCACGAGCAGGTGCACGGCCGCACCGAGCCGGGCCAGGCCGAGCGCCGTCTCCTGGCCGAGGCCGGAGCTCGCACCGGTGACGAGCGCCCGCTTGCCGGCGAGCGACCCCGGCCGGGGGTCGTCGTCGGGCCACCAGGTCCGGCGTACGAGGTAGCCGATCTTGGAGTAGCCGGGCACGACGGCGCGGTCGAGCAGGGTGTCGAGCGTGCGGGTCATCGGGTCTCCTCGCCGTGGGCCTTGCGGAACAGCGGTGGCAGGTAGCGCACCATCAGCGTCGACCAGGTCAGGTGCGTCAGCACCGGGGCCTGGAGGCCGCGGGAGGCGCGGCGCTGGAACCCGAACAGGGTGCCCATCACCGCGGCGGCCAGCATCAGGGCGGGGTTGCGGGTGGTCGTGGTGGCCAGCGTGTAGACCGCGGTCGAGGTGAGCACCGGGTGGTCGGGGCCGAGCGCGGCGTAGAGCGCGCCGCGGAAGAAGATCTCCTCGCCGAGCCCGTTGGCGAGCGTGGTGAGCAGCACCAGCGGCTCCTCGCCCTCCTCGGCGAAGACCAGCACCCGGGAGATGGCCCGGTCCAGCGGCGGGATGCTGCGGGCGACCAGGGCGCAGGCGTAGAAGAAGCCGAACGCGCCGACGCCGGTGGCCACCGGGGTCAGCACCGGCCGGTGCAGCCGCTCGTCCTGGGCCTGGATCCAGCCGAGGTGCAGCGGCCCGGACAGCAGCCCGCCGGCCGTCCAGACGCCGGCGACGGTCAGGGTCGCGCCGTAGAACTCCTTCGACCCGGGCCGGGTCGACAGCGACGCCCCGAGCAGCCCCGCCCCGAGCACGGAGACCCCGGCGACGACGCGACGGCGCCGCCGCACCACGTCGTCGGTCTCGTGGTGGTCGATGGGGACGACGTGGGTGATCGGCATGGGCATCCGGCCCCGCACCCGCCGGCGCAGGTCCTGCCAGCGCATCGACTCAGGCTCCCTTCGCCCCGGCCGCCCGGTCGGCGCGTCGTTCGGCCAGGGCGGCGCGGACCGCGTCGTCGTAGCTCATCGGCTCGAAGGGCACGACCTGGCGGATGGAGTCGTCCTGGACGATGACCTCGTTGGTCATCGAGTCGACGAGGTTGCGCCCGGCCTGGGTGTCGACGTCGGTGACCAGCGCCAGCCAGCGCGACGAGAGGCCGGGGCTGAGCAGCGGGACCGGCAGGATCGGCAGCGGTCGCCCCTCGAGGCGGGCGACCCGCTGGAGCATGTCGGAGTAGCGCAGCACCTCGGGACCACCGACCTCGAAGACGCGGCCCTTGGCGTCGGGGTGGCCGAGCACGCCGACGAGGTAGCGCACCACGTCGTCCACGGCGATCGGCTGGGTGCGGGTCTTCACCCAGCGCGGCGTGATCATCGCGGGCAGGTGCTGGACGAGCTGGCGGGTCATCTCCCAGGAGATGCCGCCGGCCCCGACGACGATGCCGGCGCGCAGCACGGTGACCGGCACCCCGGCGGCGCCGAGGAGCCCCTCGACCTCCCGGCGGCTGCGCAGGTGGGCGGAGAGCTCGTCGGAGTCGTCGCCGAGGCCGCCGAGGTAGACGATCTGCTCCAGCCCGGCCTCGGCGGCGGCCTCGCCGAACGCCTTCGCGGCCTCGGCGTCGAGCCGCTCGAAGTCCGCGGAGCCGAGCGAGTGCACCAGGTAGTAGGCGGCCGAGCAGCCCGCGAGCGCGTCGGGCAGCGTCGAGGCGTCGTGCACGTCGCCGTGCACCGGCTCGCCGGGGCCGTCGTAGTCGTCGGGGTGGCGGGTCATCGCCCGGACGTCGGCGCCCGGCCTCCTCGAGGGCGCGGGTCAGCCGCCGCCCGACGAAGCCGGTCGCGCCGGCCACCAGCACAGGTGCGTCATCGTTCACGTGGCACCTCGTACCCCTCCGGTCGTCCGTCCACGCGGTGCCGGCCCGGCTGCGGGCGCTGGTGGCCGACCTCGCCGCCGACGCGGCCGCCGTAGGGACGGCCGTGGTCGGCGTACTCCTCGCGGTAGAACGTCATCGTCCAGGGTCCCACCTGGACCCGCGACGCGGTGCGCAGCAGCCTGCGGTCGACCCGCTCGCCGTTGACCCGGGTGTCGCCGCTGACGTCGACCACCCAGAACTCGTCGTCCTGGTCGTGGTGCACCTCGGCGTGCAGCGGCTGCAGGCCGGGCAGGCAGACGTTGCACCGCTCGTCGCTGCCGATCGTGACCACGTCGCGGCGGAGCCGGAAGACCGGCTGCCGGTCGCCGGGCCACGGGTCCTCGCGCGGCGCGAGGATCAGCCGGGGGTCACCGCCGCCGTACGCCGCGTGCGTCGTCGTCACCTGCGGGGGCCTGCGTCGGAAGGTCGGCGCGAGCGGGAGCAGCGTCGCCGGCGGCGCCATCGCCCGGTCCGGCAGCAGCCCCTCCCCCGACGACGCGCGGCTGCGCGCGCGCACCGCGGTCCAGGCGCCGCGGCCGCCCCCGACCCGCATGTGCCGGGAGCCGGTCATCCGGCGCTGCCACCACGAGGAGCGCACCGAGCCCAGGCTGAGCAGCTCGGTCTCGCCGCTGACCACGGTGACCGTGAGGTCCTGCCGGGCCAGCGCGTCGGCGAGGGACCGGATGCCGGCCGCGTCGCCCCGGCCCGCGAAGGCGGTGGGGTCGTCGACGACCAGCCGGAGCCGGCGACCGGCGCCCGCGAGGTGGCCGTGCACCGGACGCCGCCCGGGCACGTCGACGCTGAAGTCGAGGTCGGCGGCCACCGTGAGCTCGGGTGCCATGGGTCAGCCCGCCTGCCGCTGGTTGTCCTGCGTGGTCACCTGGAGGGTGCCGTTGAAGCGCCAGGTGGCCCGCGGCGCGTCGGCCCCGGTGTCGCGCGGGACCTCGACGGCCATGTCGATGAAGCGGTAGTTGATCGCCGCCTCCCGCCCGGTCAGGAACGACCACATCTCCCGGCCCAGGTCGGTCCAGTCGACGATCTGCTCGTCCTTCACACCCACGCCCTGGCTCTGCTCGGTCATCGCGGACCGCCTCCTTGAAGTTCAGCACTTACCTAAACGACCTGTTTAGGTTTACCATCCTAGGGTGACCACGGGAACGCAGGAAAAGCAAGAGCCGGGAGGGGCCGATCTCACGATCGGCGACCTGGCCCGCCGCACCGGGGTGACGCCCGCGGTGCTGCGCACCTGGGAGACCCGGCACGGCTTCCCGGTGCCGCAGCGACGCGAGAGCGGGCACCGGCGGTACGCCGAGTCCGACGTCGCGCTGATCGAGCAGGTGCTGCGCCGCCGCGACGCGGGCGTGCGCCTCGAGGTGGCCATCGCCGAGGCGGCGACGTCCACGCGCTCCCCCGCGACACCCTCGGTGTTCGCCGAGCTGCGCCGCCGGCACCCCCAGCTCGCCCCGCACCGGCTGCGCAAGGCGACCCTGCTGGCGCTGTCGTGGGCCATCGAGGACGAGTGCTGCGCCCGGGCCGAGCGCCCGGTGGTCATCGGCTCCTTCCAGGAGGAGCGCTACTACCTCGCCGCCGCCCCGCGCTGGGAGGAGCTGGCCCGCGTCGCCCACGCCACCCTCGCCCTGGCCGACTTCGGCGGCCCGGTCACCGAGCAGCGGCCCGGCCCGGTCCGGGTGCACCTCGACGACCGGTCACCGATGCGGCGGGAGTGGACCGTGATCTGCGACGCCGGCGACCTGCCGGCCGCGCTGACCGCCTTCGAGCTGCCCGGCCAGAGCGGCGTGGCCGACCGCGACCGGGTCTTCGAGTCGCTGTGGACCCTGGACCCCCAGGCGGTCCGCGACGCCGCACGGGTCGCCGCCCGGGTCGCCCAGGAGGCCGGCGCCGCCGAGGCGGGACCGCTGCTCTACGAGCTCGCCGACGACCCGCCGCGCACGACCACCGACATGGCCGCGGCGACCCAGCTGTTCAACCGGATCGTGGCCTACGTGGACCGCTTCGGTCGCTGACCCGGCCGGATCCGGGACGCGGTCGTCAGGAGAGGGCCGCGCGGGCCCGCCGCGCGTGCGCGGCCTGCTTGGCGCGGTTGCCGCACGCGGCCATGTCGCACCAGCGGCGACGGCCGCGGCGGTCCAGGAACAGCCAGCCGCAGTCCACCCCGGGACAGGCCGCGACCTTCTCGACCTCCGCGGAGGCGAGCAGGTCGGCGGCCGACCAGGCGGCGGCGAGCACCGGCAGCTCGAGCCCGACGTCGGCCGGCACCCTCCAGTCGACGGCCCCGGCGGCGGTCGCGACCGGCCCCACCCGCGCACCGGCCCGGCGCACCTCGTCCGTCAGGCCGGCGAGCGCGTGGTCGTCCGCCGGGTCGAGCACGGCGTCGTGCACCGCCGCGCGCAGGGCGTGCGCCCGGGCGAGCACGTCGGCGGCGCGCCGCGGGTGCCGCTCGGCCTCGGCACGCAGGGCCGCGACGGTCGGCTCGTCGACGAGGTCGGCGTAGCCGGACCACACCGCCAGCACGTCGTACGTCGGCAGCCACTCGCGCTTGGCGTCGTCGACGTCGGAACGCTCACCCCAGCCCGCCCAGGTGTTGCACAGGTCGAGCGCGGGATGGCCACCGAGACGCGTGGGCAGCGGGACGCCGCTCTTCTCGATCCAGTGCATGCAGCAATTGTGCCTTGATTCGTTATCTTCGCCCATGGTCTGCTCCTAACCGGTTGAAACTTTGCTACCGGTTAGGAGAAGTCATGACGAACCCACGACGTCGCGGCACCGCGATCGCGCTCGCGGCCACGACGCTGCTCGCGGTGTCCGCGTGCGGGGGCGGGAGCGGCTCGGGAGGCGGGCCGACCGCCGAGGAGTCGTTCCGGGCCGGCGGCGCCGCCGGGTCGGCGAAGAACGCCGAGGCCACCGCGCCCGTGCCGATCCCCGACGACGCCACCGAGGGCGGCACGCTCACCGTGCTGACCGCGGTCGCCCCCACCACGCTGGACCCCACGCAGGCCTACTACACCGACTCGACCGCGATCCTGTCCGACCTGGTCACCCGGTCGCTCACGCAGTTCGTCTACGACCCGACGAGCAACGACATGCAGCTGGTGCCCGACATGGCCACCGACCTCGGCCGGCCCAACGAGGACAACACCGAGTGGACCTTCACGCTCCGCGACGGCCTGAAGTACGAGGACGGCACGCCGGTCGTGGCCGACGACGTGGCCTACGCCATCAAGCGGAGCTTCGCGATCGCCGAGCTCCCCGACGGCCCGACGTACAACACGACGTTCTTCCTCGACGGCGACAAGTACAAGGGCCCGTTCGCCGACAAGGGCGACTACGCCGGTGTGGTGGTGGACGGCAGCGACATCACCATCAAGATGCGTCGCCCGTTCGCCGACATGGACTACTACGCCTCGTTCCCGCAGTTCACCGCGATCCCCGAGGCCAAGGACAACCCGGAGACCTACGGGCAGAAGCCGATCGCCACCGGCCCGTACAAGTTCGCCGACTACAGCGCGGGCAGCAGCCTGACCCTGGTCAAGAACGACCAGTGGGACCCGGCGACCGACCCGGGCCGCATCCAGATGGTCGACGGCTGGGAGTTCGAGTTCGCGCAGGACACCGCCAAGCTCGAGAACATCATCATCAACGACAACGGCTCGGCGCAGACCACGCTCACCTACGACAACGTGAGCGCCTCGTCGTACCGCCAGATCTCCGAGGACAAGGAGCGCCTCGTGACCGGGACGTCGCCGTGCACGTTCATGTGGTTCATCGACATGACGAAGATCAAGGACCTCAAGGTGCGGCAGGCGCTCGGCTGGGCCTACCCCTACGAGGACGCCTGGAAGGCAGCCGGTGACATCGTCGGCGTCACCAGGGTCCCCGGCACGTCGATCCTGCCGCCCGGCACCACCGGCCGGAAGGAGTACCAGGCGCTCGAGGGCCAGGACGGCCAGACGACCGACCCGGAGAAGTCGAAGGCTCTGCTGAAGGAGGCCGGCGCCGAGGGCTTCGAGATCAAGTTCCTCTACGCCACCGACGACGACCAGTCGGTCGCGGCCAAGGACGCGATCGCGAAGGGCCTGGAGGCCGGCGGCTTCAAGGCGACGCCGATCGCGTCGACCACCGAGACGATCCGCACCGACCGGACCGACTACGACAGCCCGATCAACGTCCGCTCCAGCGGCTGGTGCTCGGACTGGCCGTCCGGCACGACGTGGTTCCCGGCGCAATGGGCCGGCAACCTGGTCGGTCTCGAGGGGATGCCCAACCCGGCCAACTTCGACGTCAAGGAGATGGACGCCGAGCAGGACCGGATCCTCGACACCCTCGCACCGGCCGACGCGCTCGAGGCGTGGGGTGAGTTCGACCAGGAGATGGAGACGACCTACTACCCGGCGGTCGTCACCGGCTACGGCGGCACCGCGATGATCCACGGCTCCAAGGTCGGCGGCATGGCCAACGACAACGTCCGCGGGATGCCGACCTTCTCCCGGATGTACATCACCGAGTAGCACCACCCGACGTGGCCCGGTGAGGGCGGAACCACCACCCGCCCTCACCGGCCTCACACCGAGAAGTCCACGCCCTGCGCCAGCGGCAGCTCGCCCGAGTAGTTGATGGTGTTGGTGGCCCGGCGCATGTAGGCACGCCACGCGTCGGTTCCGGACTCGCGGCCGCCGCCGGTCTCCTTCTCGCCGCCGAACGCGCCGCCGATCTCGGCGCCGGAGGTGCCGATGTTGACGTTGACGATGCCGCAGTCGGACCCCTCGGCCGAGACGAAGAGCTCGGCCTCGGCCTGGTCGCGGGTGAAGACGGACGAGGAGAGGCCCTGGGGAACGGCGTTGTTGAGGGCGATCGCCTCGTCGAAGTCGTCGTAGGTCATCACGTAGAGCAGCGGGGCGAACGTCTCGGCGCGGACCACGTCGGTCTGCCCGGGCATGGCGACGATGGCCGGCTGCACGTAGAACGCGTCGACCGCGTCGTCCTCGAGCACCCGCTCGCCGCCGGTCACGACCCTGCCGCCCTCGCCCTCGGCCTGGGCGATCGCCTTGGTCATCGCCTCGTGGGCGGTGCCGTTGACGAGCGGGCCGACCAGGGTGCCCGCGGCCATCGGGTTGCCGATGGGGAGCCGGCCGTAGGCCTCGGCGAGCCGTTCGGTGAGCTGGTCGGCGATGCTGCGGTGGGCGATCACGCGCCGCATGGTGGTGCAGCGCTGGCCGGCGGTGCCGGCGGCGGAGAACACGATGCCGCGCAGGGTCAGGTCGAGGTCGGCCGAGGGCGTGACGACGGCGGCGTTGTTGCCGCCCAGCTCGAGCAGGGAGCGGCCGAACCGGTTGGCCACCCGCGGCCCGACGGCCCGGCCCATCCGGGTGGAGCCGGTGGCGCTGACCAGCGCCACGCCGGGGTGGTCGACGATCGCCTCGCCGACGTCCGGACCACCCACGACCACCTGGGAGACGCCGCTCGGGGCGTCGTGCTCGACGAGGGCCCGGTCCAGGAGGGCAGCGCTCGCCCAGGCGGTCAGCGGCGCCTGCTCGGAGGGCTTCCACACCACGGTGTCACCGCAGACCAGCG
Source organism: uncultured Actinomycetota bacterium (assembly GCA_963698315.1). GTDB lineage: Bacteria > Actinomycetota > Actinomycetes > Propionibacteriales > Nocardioidaceae > Nocardioides_B. The sequence continues at coordinate 341,422 of CAVOQH010000005.1, read as the reverse complement.
CGACGGCGGTGTTCCAGGACCAGACCGCGGCCGGGAAGTTGAAGGCGCTGATGACGCCCACGACCCCGAGCGGGTGCCAGGTCTCCATGAGCCGGTGGCCGGGGCGCTCGGAGACCGTGGTGCGGCCGTAGAGCTGCCGGGACAGGCCGACGGCGAAGTCGCAGATGTCGATCATCTCCTGCACCTCGCCGAGCGCCTCGGAGGTGATCTTGCCGACCTCGAGACTGATCAGCGCGGCGAGGTCGGCCTTGTGCTCGGTGAGCAGCTCCCCGAGACGCTTGACCACGGCACCGCGGGCGGGCGCGGGCACCTTCCGCCACGCGAGGAACGCCTCGTGCGCGCGGGTCACCGCCGCGCCGACCTCGGCGCCGGAGTGCCAGCGGACACCGCCGAGGGAGCCGCCGTTGACCGGCGAGCGATGCGTGCCGTCGCCGGCGATGGTGGCGGGGTCGACGCCGCACCGGTGGGCGGCGGCGAGCGCCTGGGTGCTGAGGACGTCGGCGGTGGGGATCCGGCTGGGGGACATGACTGCTCCTTCGTAGGGGCTGGGAAGTTCGGCGAGCGGGCGGGTCAGACGATGTTGACCTCGGGGTTGACCTCGGGGCGTACGTCGTCGGCGGCGAACCGGTCCGCCGACAGGCCGCTGACGTCGACGTACGGCGTCCGGCCGAGGAAGAGGTCGCCCATCAGCTCACCGACGGCAGGGCCCATCAGGAACCCGTGGCCGGAGAAGCCGGTGGCGTACCAGAACCCGGGCATCTGCGAGGACCGCCCGATGAGAGCGTTGTGGTCCGGCGTCATCTCGTAGAGGCCCGCCCAGCCGCGCGCAAGACCGACGTCGGCGAGGGACGGCATCCGGCGTGCCATCGCCTCGGCGAGGTCACCCAGCCACGCGGTGGTGCGGGTCAGGTCGAAGGACCAGGAGTCCTCGCGCTCGGGCATGCCCAGCAGCAGGCCGGGCCCCTCGCGGTGGAAGTACATCGAGGTGGCGAAGTCGATGGTGAACGGGAGCTCCGCGGGAAGGTCGGCGACCGGCTCGGTGCAGACGATCTGCCGACGCAGCGGGGTCACCGGGAGGTCGACGCCGACCATCGCTCCCAGGCTGCGCGACCAGGCGCCGGCCGCGCAGACGACGGCGTCGGTGGCGATCGGGCCGGCCGGCGTGCGCACGCCGAGGATCCGGTCCCCGTCGGTGACGATGCCGGTGACCTCGCAGCCGGAGACGAGCGTGACGCCGGCCCGACGGGCAGCGCGGGTGTAGCCGAGCACCACCGACTCCGGCGTGCAGTGGCCGTCGCGGGGCGTGTAGAGGGCACCGACCAGGCCGTCGGGGGAGATCAGTGGGCACAGCCGCTCGGCCTCGTCGGGGTCGACCAGGTGGCTCTCGACCCCCATCGACCGGTGCAGCTCCGAGCTGGCGCGGAAGACCCGCAGGTCGCTCTCGTCGTCGATCAGGAAGAGGTAGCCGGTCTGGTGCAGGTCGATCTCCTGGTCGAAGTCCACCGCGAACTTCTCGAAGGTCTCCAGGCTGCGCAGCCCGAGCGCCACGTTGACCTCGTCGGAGAAGTTGGCGCGCACTCCCCCGGCCGCCTTGCAGGTGGAGCCACCGCCGAAGGTCTCGCGCTCGAGGAGCACGACGCGCTCCACCCCGGCCCGGGCGAGGTGAAAGGCCGTGCTGAGCCCGATGACCCCACCGCCGACGACGACGACGTCGGCAGCGGCGGGCAACGCCTCGCTCCTCGTCATGGGGCTCTCCCTCCGGTGGAGCCTTCACTCTGTCTCGTTCCCCACGGCGACGGAAGGCTCAGACGACAGGCTGCGTCGCGCCTCGTCCAGCGACCGCTCGCTCTCGGCGCGGTAGAGCTCCTCCGGCACGAACACGGTGCGGCCGAGCCGCTCGGCGAGCCAGGCGGCGTCCCGCTCGGCGCCGCCCTGGGCTGCGTCCATCTCCCCGCTGTCGGTGAGGTTGGAGGCGAAGATCCCGGCGGCCGAGCGGGGCAGGAAGTCCTCGTAGACGATCGGCTCCGGCTCCACCCAGCCTCCGTCGACCAGCTCCTGCGCCGTCCCGGGCAGCGGGCCCGCGGGCGGGTCGGCGACGGGCCGGTAGGTGAAGTACCCCAGGTCGCGGGCGGACAGCTCCCGCTCGGTGGCCGGCATGACCTCCCGCCAGACCTCGACGGCGACCTCGTCCCGGTCGCGCTGCCCGTCGGTCGCGCGCTGGTCGACGGTGGCGACCGCGGCGTCGTACAGGTCGCGACCGGCCGGGGTGAGCGCGATGCCGCGCGCCTCGACCTCGCCGAAGCGGACCCGCAGCGCACCCTCGCTGACGGTGCCGTCCGGGTCACGGAAGAGCCGCGGCTCGTCCAGGGCGCGGAACGAGGTCTGGCGGAGGAGCACGTCCGGCCCCTCCCACCGGGGCGGGCCCTGGATGCGGTCGATCATGGTGATGCCGCGGTCCTGCATGCTCCGGTAGAGGTCGTCGATGTCGAGCACCCGGGGGGTCAGGTGGTTGATGTGGGTGCTGGTCACGCCACCGATGTCGGCGGCGACACCGGAGACCCGCTCGAGCTCGCCGTACCAGGCCCGGTCGACCGGCTCCGGGGAGAGCGCGAACGAGGCGGCCGCGAGGTCGAGGAACCGGGCGGCGTCCGCGTCGGGCAGGCCACCGTCGGCCTCGGCACGGTCGGCGAGGGTCAGCAGCTCGTCCGGGAAGAGCCGTCGCGCGCCGACGAAGCTCTTCAGCCTGGCCTCGAGGTCGGCGTCGAAGAACCGGCGGTCCTCGGGGACGAGCATCGAGGTGAACACCCGGAACGGGTTCTTCGCGAGCTCGTCGCGGTCGATCGGCCGGAAAGCCGTGGAGACGACCGGGACGGGCTGCGGGTGGGCGTCGCGGAGGTCGTAGAACCCGGTGGGGAACATCCCCAGCGCCCCGAAGACGCGGGCGACCTGGGCCATCTCGTCGGGGCTGCCGACCCGGATGGCACCGTGCCGCTCGGCGGTGACGCGCTCGATGCTGCCGTACCGCTCGGCCCGGTCGCCGTCACGCTCGAGGACCCTCTGGTTCACCTCGTGGGAGACCTCGACCAGCGTCGTGTACGCCGGCACCTCCTGCCCGTAGAGGGCGGAGAGCCGGGCCGCGAACCGGGCCCGCAGGGTCGTGGTGTCGCACAAGGTCATGCCGTCATCCTCACTCGCTCGTCGGGGAGCCGGGAGTCCCCGGCCGGCACTGGTCTGCACCAGGGACGGCCGCGATCCTCCATCGGAATACTTGACGGTTCAACTTTGCTCTCCCTATGATCATTGAAACTTCAAGTCTTAGGAGCACCCCATGGGTCTGTTCAGCCGTTCCACCACCACCACCGCCCCCGCCGCCGCCGCCGGCACCCTCGCGCCGGTCTCGTCGCTCGACGGCGACTACACGATCGACGCCGCGCACAGCCGGGTCGGCTTCTCCGCCCGCCACGCGATGGTCACCACGGTCCGCGGCCAGTTCAACGAGTTCGAGGGCAGCGCGCACTTCGACGCCGCCGACCCGGCCGCCTCGTCCGCGGAGCTGGTGATCCAGGCCGGCAGCATCGACACCCACCAGGCCGACCGCGACGGTCACCTGCGCTCCGGCCGACTTCTTCGACGCCGAGACCTACCCCGAGATCCGGTTCCGCTCCACCGCGGCCCGCCTCGTCGACGCCGACACCTGGGAGCTGACCGGCGACCTCACCATCAAGGACGTCACCCGGCCCGTCACGATCACCTTCGAGCACACCGGTGCGGCGACCGACCCGTTCGGCAACCAGCGCATCGGCTTCGAGGGCAGCGTCACCGTCAACCGCAAGGACTGGGACCTGACCTGGAACGCCGCGCTCGAGACCGGCGGCGTGCTGGTCAGCGAGAAGGTCAAGCTCGAGTTCGACGTCTCGGCGATCGCCAACGTCGCCGCCGCGGCGTGACCCCCGCCTGACGGGTCCGGACACGCGAGAGGGCCTCGACCGACCGGTCGAGGCCCTCTCGTGCGCGTGGCAGGTGCAGGATGCGAAGTGCGACGGGATGCCTCAGCCTGGGCCCTCGATCGAGGAATCGGGTGCGTCGGCGGAGCGGAGCGGCACCACCCCGCTCCACCGACGTCCTGTCACTGCGCCGGGTCGTACCAGTCGGTCACGGTCTCGACGTCGTAGAAGCGCAGTTGCGCGACACGCAGCCCCTCGTTGCTGTAGTCCCAGAAGTACTGCTCGTCGTCGTCCTGGTTGCCGTTGGCGTCGCTGAACAGCGGGAGCTGGTCCCACCGCGTGCACTCGCCCGAGGTGGAGTCGTAGGCGACACAGGCGTCGACATAGAGGAGGTCCTGGGACACGTTGACGAACTTCTCCACCCCACGCTTGGTGCGCTCGACCGTGACCGGCTCCACGCCAGCGTCGTAGTCGACGGCGCACCAGGTCTCACCGGAGACCGGGTCGTCGTAGCAGGACTGCATGGTGGCCTTGCCCCCGGGCTTGCCCAGAGCGCGCACGAACACCGAGTACTCGGTCTTGCCATCGGCGTTCTCGTCCGGATTGGGCAGCTCGAACTCGGCCTGCCCGTCGGTGCCGTTGGCGTCGAGCACCCCGAAGTCGCCTTCGGACAACAGGATCTTGGTAGTGGCCGGGCGGCCGTTCGCGCCGAGACCGACGAAGATGCGGCGACCGTTGCTCCCCGTCATGTCGGCGGTCTTGTCCTTGTCCACGCCGATGATGTTCAGCGTGTAGTGGCTACCGCTTGGCGCGCCGTTGCCTGTCTCTCCGACGCCGGCCGAGGCCGGGCCGATGAGGGCACCGACCGTCATGGTCGCGAGCGCCGCGACTCCGATCGTGAACCGTGAAACGTGCATGCTGCCTCCAAGGGCTCTCGTTGGACGTGGCGGTCTCCTCGACCGCCACGGGTACAACCAGCCACGGGGATTCGGCGCCACAGGCGACAGCAGCGCTTGGCCATCGCCGCAACGTAGACCGCTGCCGCCCCTCGGAAACAGAGCGCATCGGGAATATCACCAGATGTCGTCATGTAAATAGACACATCGCGTCACTGACGCTGAGCCCGCGTCTAGCACAGATGCCTCATCGGGAACGACGTGCCTCGACGGACCGGGAGATGCTTCGCCGAGCGGCGGACGCGCAAGGATTTGCACCCGTTGCGACGCCCCGTGCAACCTGCTCCCGTGGCCGGACATGCAAGAAGGACCCCGACCCGGCAAACTTCCAGGTCAGAGGCCCTTCTCGGTCTGTGGCAGGTGCAGGATTCGAACCTGCGAAGGAATACTCCGACGGATTTACAGTCCGCTCCCATTGGCCGCTCGGGCAACCTGCCATTGCTGACCCGGATTGGTGCCCGGCGCAGCGACACGAAAGAATACAACAGCCCGACCCGCTGACTAAATCCGCCTGGGACCCAGGCACAGGAGGTACGCCGCCATGGCCGACTCGTCGTTCGACATCGTGAGCAAGCTCGACCAGCAGGAGATCGACAACGCGATCAACCAGGCCCAGCGCGAGATCGCGCAGCGGTTCGACTTCAAGAACACCGGGGCCACCATCGAGCGTTCCGGCGAGCACGGCGTGGAGATCTCGGCCAACGCCGACGACCGCGCCTCGGCCGTCCTCGACGTCTTCAAGGACAAGCTGATCAAGCGCAACCAGTCGCTGAAGGTGCATCGACGCCGGCGAGCCCCGCCAGTCGGGCCGGGAGTCGAAGATCTCGGTCGCGCTCAAGGAGGGCATCTCCGCCGGACGAACGCCAAGAAGGTCGGCAAGCTGATCCGCGACGAGGGCCCCAAGGGCGTCAAGGTGCAGGTCCAGGGCGACGAGCTGCGGGTCTCGAGCAAGAAGCGCGACGACCTCCAGGCCGTCATCGCCCTGGTCAAGGGCCAGGACTACGACTTCGCCGTCCAGTTCACCAACTACCGCTGACCCGGCGGTCGGTCAGCTGAGCCGGCGCAGCCGCCAGCCGGAGCACGCCGCGCACTTGCGGGCGACGTAGAAGAGACCGTCCCGGGACTTCGCGCGGGCCACGGCCTCGGCCTGGTCCTGCGCGCCGTAGAAGGTGTGTACGGCGGGCGAGCAGCGCGCCACCTGGTGGTACGCGGCACCCGCCGCGCGGGGTTCCTCGACCGACTGCGCCATGGCCCAGCCCTCCTGTGCGTTGTCCCCGCACGGGGAGAGTGACCTCCTCGGCCACGGTTCACACACGCACGAGCGGATTCGTCTGCGAAATCCGCGGCGACGGGCACGAATCGCGGACGAATCGCGTTCAGAGGCCGAGGTCGCGCCCGATGAGCTCCTTCATGATCTCGTTGGTGCCGGCCCAGATCTTGGTGACGCGGGCGTCGCGCCAGGCCCGGGCGACGCGGTACTCGTTCATGTAGCCGTAGCCGCCGTAGATCTGCACGCAGTGGTCGAGCACGTCGTTCTGCACCTGGGCCGACCACCACTTGGCCTTGGCCGCGTCGATCGGGGTGAGCTTCTGCTCGGTGTGCTGCATGACCGCCTGGTCGACGTAGGCCTGGGTGACCTCGACCCGGGTGACCAGGTCGGCGAGCAGGAACTTGGTGTTCTGGAAGGTGCCGATCGGCTGCCCGAACGCCTTGCGCTCCTTGGCGTAGGCGATCGTCTCCTCGAGGATCTGCGCGGCGTGGCTGATGTTGGTCACCGCCGAGCCGAGCCGCTCCTGCGGCAGCCAGGTCATCATGTGGATGAAGCCCTGGTCGACCTCGCCGATGACGTTGGCCGCGGGCACCCGGACGTCCTCGAAGAACAGCTCGGCGGTGTCGGACTCGCCCTGGCCGACCTTGTCGAGCTTGCGGCCGCGCGAGAAGCCGGGCATGTCGGCCTCGACGCCGAACAGCGTGATGCCGCGCGCCTTCTTCTCCGGGCTGGTGCGGGCCGCCACGATGACCAGGTCCGCGGAGTAGCCGTTGGTGATGAAGGTCTTGGAGCCGTTGAGCACCCAGTCGTCGCCGTCGCGGACCGCGGTGGTCTTGAGGTTCGCGAGGTCGGAGCCGCCCGAGGGCTCGGTCATCCCGATCGCGGTGAGGATCTCGCCGGTGCAGAACCGCGGGAGCCAGCGCTGCTTCTGCTCCTCGGTGGTCAGGTGCACGAGGTACGGCGCGACGATGTCGGCGTGGATCCCGACGCACGACGGGAGCGCCATGTTGACCTTGGCCAGCTCCTCGGTGAGCACGGCGTTGAAGCGGTAGTCGCCGGCCTCCGAGCCGCCGTACTGCTCGGGGATCTCCAGCCCGAGGAGGCCCTGCTTGCCGGCCTCGATCCAGAAGTCGCGCGGCATCGCCTTGGCCTCGAGGTGCTCCTCGAGGTGCGGCTTGACCTGGCGGTCGAGGAACTCGGCGACGGAGTCGCGGAACGCCTCGTGGTCCTCGTCGTAGATGCTGCGGCGCACGGCTCTCACCCTCACGTTACTGGTCGGTAATGCAGGACCAGTCTCGCACCTCGCGGCGTCGGAGTGAACCTCCGGGACGCGGCTCACACCGCGCGGGGTGTAGTCCCGGCCGGCCACCGGGTATCTCACCGTGGGCCCTGGGGAGGGACCACCAGATGACGCGATGCCTCGGGAGGGCGCACCGGTGGAGCTGAGACCGCACCTGGTCATGTCCGTGAAGGCGGCCCTGGCCGCCGCCATCGCCTGGCTGCTCGTGCAGCCGTTGTGGGGCGTGGCCGACGAGTACCCCTACTACGCACCGCTCGGCGCGGTGATCGCGGTGACCACCACGGTGGCCGGCTCGCTGCGGGAGACGCTGCAGGGCCTGGTCGCCATCTTCACCGGTGCCGCGCTGGCGCTGGCCAGCCGGATGACCCCGTTCCCGGTGGTGGTCGACCTCGCCCTCGTGGTGCTGGTCGGGACCTTCGTCTCGGCCTGGCGCGGCTTCGGCAACAAGGCTTCCTACGTCCCGGTCACGGGCGTGTTCACCCTGATCATCGGCGCCAACGAGGCCGTGGACTACGCGTTCGCCTACCTCGGCCTGGCCGGCCTCGGGGCGCTGGTCGGCATCGCTCTCAACATCGCCTTCCCGCCGCTGGTGATGCGGCGGATGACCGACTCGATCCGCCGCCTGCGCGGCCTGCTCGCGGACCAGCTCGACGACCTCGCCGACGGCCTGCTCAGCGAGGAGGCGCTCACCGTCGACCAGTGGCGGAACCGCCAGCGGTCGATCCGCCCGACCGCCGAGGAGATGCAGCGCGTGGTCGGCCACGCCACCGACGCCCGCCGCGCCAACTGGCGCGCCCGCCGGTGGAACGAGACCGCGGAGCAGGGCTACCAGCAGGCCCGCGCCCTCCAGCAGGTCGCCTTCCTCGTCGAGGACATGACCTCCCTCGTCGTCGACCAGGAGCGTGCCGACCGGGACGAGGTCGCCCTCGGCCCCGAGCTCCGCCCGCACGCGGCGCACGCCCTGCAGGAGATGGCGGACGTGCTGCGCTCGGTGCACCACGAGACGGCCGCCCTCGACGAGCTGCGGGAGGCCGACGCCGCCGTGCTCAAGCTGGTCGAGGAGATCCGCGTCGCGCGGGAGCGGTCCGAGAGCGACATGTTCGCCGCGGGCACGGTCGTGACCGGGGTCCGGCGCGCGATGGCCTCGCTCGTGCCGGCCGAGCACCGCCAGGAGCTGCCCTCGGACTGGTGAGCCCGGAGACCCGCGTCACCGCAGGGTGGCGAGCACCGGGTCGAGCAGCCAGCCGGGCAGCACCGAGAACAGCACGCCGGCCACGAAGGTCATCCCGACGGCCACGCCGACCCCGTTGGGCACGTCGTACGTCGAGGCCCCGGGCACGGTCGCGGGCCGGAACAGCTCGCGCAGCCAGGCGGCGTAGTAGACCAGGCCGATCGCCACGTTGACCGCCATCACGACCACCAGCCAGGTCACCTCGGAGGCGGCGTCGAAGACGATCACCTTGGCGAGCAGGCCGACCACGCCGGGAGGCAGGCCGGCGAGCGCGACCAGCGCGAACGCGAGCGGCCAGCCGGCTCCGGGCTCCTCGGCCACCAGCCCGCGGTAGTCGCTCAGCCGCTGGCGCGGGTGCCGGGTGCCGACGACCGCGACCACGGCGAAGGCGCCGAGGTTCACGAACGCGTAGATCGCCAGATAGCCGAGCGACGCCGCGAGCGCGTCGCCGACCGCACCGGGCCGCACCGCGCCGAACGGCACCAGGATGTAGCCGGCCTGCGCCACCGACGACCAGGCGAGCAGCCGGACGGCGTGGTCCTGCCGCAGCGCGAGCACGTTGCCGACCGTCATCGTCAGCGCCGCCATCAGGGCCAGCACCGGCGCCCACGAGTCGGCCAGGCCGGGCAGTCCGCGGCCGAGGACGAGCATCAGCCCGACGAAGCCGGCCGCCTTGGAGACGACGGAGAGGTACGCCGCCACCGCGACCGGCGCGCCGACGTAGGTGTCGGGCACCCACATGTGGAACGGGACCGCGGCCACCTTGAACGCCAGCCCGACCACGGTGAGCAGCGCGCCGACGACCAGCACCGACCACGGCTCGGTGCCGCGTGCCACCGACTCGGCGATGCCGTCGAGGAACACCGAGCCGGTGACGCCGTAGAGCAGCGAGATGCCCATCAGCGTCACCGCCGTCGACACCACCGAGACGAGGAAGAACTTCACCGCCGCCTCGGCCGCGCGCGGGTCGCCCCGGCGCAGGCCGGCCATCGCGAACGCCGGGAGCGACACCACCTCGAGCGCCACCAGCAGCGTGACGAGGTCCCGGGAGGCGGCCAGCACCAGGGCGCCGGTCGCGGAGCAGAGCAGCAGGAAGTGCCACTCCCCCTGCGGCGTGCGCCCCTCCGCGACGGAGGCGGTGCCGATGAAGGCGACCACGGCCGTGCCGAAGAGCACGATCCCCCACAGCACGAGCGTGAAGCCGTCGGTGGCGAACGAGCAGAGCTCGGGACCCTCCAGGGCGTCGCCGGTGCAGAACGTGCCGCGCACCGGCTCGCCCCACAGCAGCACGGTCGGGACCGCGGCGCCGGCGACCGCGAGCACGGTGAGCGCCGACGGCAGCAGCGGGCGGCGGGGCCGGCCGGCCGCGTCGGGTGCCCCGACGAACGCGTCGGCGAGCAGCACGACCACCGCGGCCAGCGCCAGCACCAGCGGCGCCGCGATCGCCAGCCAGTCGATGCTCTGCACGCTCATCGCGACCCTCCCAGGAACGCCACGGTGGCCTCGCCGACCGGTGTCAGCAGCAGGCCGGGTGCCACCCCGAAGACCAGCGTCGCGGCCAGCAGCGGCGACCAGACCAGCCACTCCCAGCCGGTGACGTCGCCGCGGACGACCGGCTCGGTCGCCGCGCCGCCGCTCTCTCCCGCCTGGAGCATCGAGCGGAGCAGGGCCAGGAAGTACGCCGAGGCCAGGATCACGCCGAGCGCGGCGACCACGGCGAACAGCGCGTAGGTGCCGCGCGGCAGGGAGCCCGCCGGGAAGACGGCCGCCCGGATCGCGAGCATCTCGCCCCAGAACCCGGCCAGCCCGGGCAGGCCCAGCGAGGCCATCGCGGCGAACGCGACCAGCCCACCCAGCCGCGGGACGGTGCCGTAGAGCCCGCGCAGGCGGGTCAGGTCACCGGTGCCGTAGCGGTCCTTGACCGCGCCGGCCAGGAAGAACAGCAGCCCGGTGATGACGCCGTGCGCGACGCTCGCGAACACCGCCGCCTGCACCCCGCCGAGGGTGTAGGTCGCGGCGGCCAGCACCACGAAGCCCATGTGGCCCACGCTGCTGTAGGCGATCAGCCGCTTGAGGTCGGTCTGCGCCAGGCACGCGAGCGCGGCGTACACGATGCCGACCGTGGCCAGGGCCGCGACGGTCGGCAGCAGCGCCTCCCAGCGCGGGTCGACGATCGGCAGCCAGAAGCGCAGGAAGCCGTAGGTGCCGAGCTTGAGCAGCACCGCCGCCAGGACCACCGAGCCCACCGTGGGCGCGATGGAGTGCGCGTCGGGCAGCCAGATGTGCAGCGGCCACAGCGGCGTCTTCACCGCCAGACCGAGCGCGACCAGGACGGCGGCGGTGACCGCGGTCGGGCCCGACGGCTGGTACGCCGCGGCGATCTGCACGATGTCGAAGGTGCCTGTCTCGGCGCGCACCAGCACGAAGCCGACCAGCATCAGCGCCGACCCGAGCACCGTGAACACCAGGAACCGGGTGGCGGCCCGGCGACGCCGTGCCTCGCCGTGCCGGCCGTGGGCGTCGCCCCACCGGTCGATCACGAACCACATCGGGATCAGGGCGACCTCGAAGAACGCGAAGAACAGCACCAGGTCGAGGGCGAGGAAGCTGCCGAGCACGCCGGTCTCGATCACCAGCAGCAGCGCGGCCAGGGCCGGCGTGCCTCCGCCGGCGGGGGCCGAGCGGACCAGGGCGACCAGCGCGCAGGCGAAGACGACGGTGCTCATCAGCACCAGCGGGGCGGAGATCCCGTCGAGGCCGAGGTGCCAGCGGATGCCCAGGGTCTCGACCCAGGCGACGTCGACGTGGGAGCCGTCGAGGACGGGCGCCGAGAGCGCGACCGCCCACACCGACCAGCCGAGCACGACGAGGCCGCCCGAGGGCGGCGAGGACGACCGCGGCGTGGTCGCGCCGGCGGCCGAGCAGCACCACCAGGGCCGCGGCCACGACGGGCGCGGCGACCAGGCCGTTGAGCGCGACGGCGATCATGCGAGAGCCCCGGCGACGACGGCGGCCACGGCGGCGCCGACCACGACCACCATGAGGTAGGTCTGCACGTTGCCGGTCTGGGCGCGGCGGAGGAGGCCACCGACGCCGCGCGCGGTCGCGCCCGCCCCGTCGGCGTAGCCGTCGACGACGTCGCGGTCGGAGGCGCGCACCACCCGGGACAGCCACCACACCGGCCGCACCAGGGCGACGTCGTAGATCCGGTCGACCGGCGGGTGCGGGAGCACCACCCGGGGCCACATCGCCCGGCCGCGGGCCCGCCACACCAGCAGCACGGCGACCGCCGTCACCGCCAGGAGGGCCGTCAGCACCAGGGACTCGGTGGCGTGGAAGAGCTCCTCGTCGTGGGCCGGCCCGAGCAGCGCCGCCGGGTCCACGACCACGAGCCCGCCGAGGACGGTCGGCACGGCGAGGAGGTAGAGCGGCACCCGCATCGACGGCGGCGCCTCGTGCAGGTCGGGCCAGCCGGGCTCCGCAGCCGACCCCTCCGGCTCGGGCCCGAAGAACACCAGCAGCCAGGCCCGCAGCGAGTAGGCCATCGTCAGCACGGCGGTGAGCACCATCGACGCGAGCAGCAGCCAGGCCACCCACGGCCAGACCAGCCGCCCGTGCAGCGCGCCCTCCAGCGTGCCGGCGATGACGGCGTCCTTGGTGAAGAAGCCGACCAGCGGCACCACCCCGGCCAGCGCGGCGAAGCCCAGCGTCATGGTGGCGAAGGTGTCGGGCAGCCGGGTGCGCAGGCCGCCCATCCGGTCCATCGACGTCGCGCCGCCGATCGCGTGCACGACCGAGCCGGCCGCGAGGAACAGCAGCGCCTTGAACGCGCCGTGCGCGAGCAGGTGCAGCACGGCCGCCGACCACGCGCCGACGGCGAGCGCGCCGAACATGTAGGCGAGCTGGCTGACCGTGGACCAGGCGAGCACCCGCTTGAGGTCCTGGGTGACCAGGGCGTAGAGCGCCGCGATGAACATCGTGACCGCGGCGGTCAGGGCGAGCAGGGTGAGCGCCGCCGGCGCGGAGAGGAACAGCGGGTAGAGCCGGGCGACGAGGAAGACGCCCGCGGCCACCATCGTGGCCGCGTGGATCAGCGCGGAGATGGGCGTCGGGCCGGGCATCGCGTCGGGCAGCCAGGTGTGGAAGGGGAACTGCGCCGACTTGCCCATCACGGCCACCGCCACCAGCAGCGCCGGCAGCCACAGCTCGTCACGCGGCAGCGCCTGGTCGGTGATCGCGGCCAGCACGGTGCTGATCCGGTAGCTGTCGAACCGCTCGCCGAGCACGAGGATCGCGAAGAGCAGCCCCAGGTCGGCGGTCCGCGTCATCAGGAACGCCTTCACCGCGCCGGCGCGCGCCTCGGCGAGCTCCCAGTGGTGGGAGATCAGGAAGTAGGAGCAGGCCCCCATCAGCTCCCACCCGACGAGCAGCACCCACAGGTCGTCGGCGACGACCACGGTGCACATCGCGCCGGTGAAGACCGAGACGAGGGCGGCGTACGACGGGTAGCGCGGGTCGCCGGCGAGGTAGCCGAGCGAGTAGACCTGCACGAGGAAGGCCACCGTCCCGGCGAGCAGGAGCAGCACGGCCGACAGCGGGTCGACGAGCACGGCCAGCTCCAGCGCCGGCCGGACGGACGTGCTCCCGGCATAGACGTGCTCGAGCGGCGCGGCGGCGCCGAGGTGGGCGAAGGCCACGACGCCCGCGAGCGCCAGGGTGAGCGCGGACCCGCCGACCGCGATGCCGCGCGCGGCGACGTCGGCCCGGTGCCCGAAGGCGAACGTGCTCGCCGCCGAGACGAACGGCACCAGCAGCAGCGCCAGCACGGCCCCCGTCATCGCGCGTCCTCCGCGGCCGGCGCGTCCCGGTCGGCGAGGTCGCGCAGCCGGTCGAGGTCGATGTGGCCGTGGGTGCGGAAGACCAGCAGCACGATGGCCAGCGCCAGGCCGATCTCGGCGGCCGCGATGACGATGGTGAACAGGGCCAGGGTCTGGCCGCCGTGCAGCACGTCACGGAACGCCGCGTCGAAGGCGACGAGGTTGATGTTGACGGCGTTGAGCATCAGCTCGACGCCCATCAGCACCAGCACGGCGTTGCGGCGCGCCAGCACGCCGTAGACGCCGATCCCGAAGAGCAGGCTGGCCAGCAGCAGCGGCCACCACAGCGGCATCAGTCGGCCTCCCCCGGCTCGTCGGGGCCGCCCCGCATCCGGGAGAGCACGATCGCGCCGACGAGCGCGGCGAGCAGCAGCACGCTCAGCACCTCGAACGGCAGCACCCAGCGGCGGAAGACCGTCTCGCCGGTGACCTCGGCCGAGCCGACGACCGCCTGGTCGAGGTCGATCCGCACGTCCTGGAAGCCGGCCACGACGGTGGCCCCGAGCAGCACGGCCACGAGCAGCCCGACGAAGGCGGCCGGCGCCCACCGGCGCGCGGTGAGGTCCGGCTGCGGGCCGGTCGGGGCCCGGGTGAGCATCAGGGCGAACAGCAGCAGCACGACGACCGCGCCGACGTAGATGAGCACCTGCACCCAGGCGACGAACTCGGCCGCGAGCACCAGGAAGACCCCCGCCACCGCACCGAGCGTGACGACCAGCCACAGCGCCGCGTGCACGAGGTGCGGCGTGCTGACCACCAGCACGGCGGACACCACGGCGATCGCGGCGAGGAGCAGGAAGATCGCCCTCGACCGCGGTCACGGCTCGACCGCACCCCGGTTGTCGGCTGCGTCACCGCCGTGTCTCGCGCCGACTTCTCGGCGCCGCCTTCTCCGCCGCCTTCTGGGCGACCCCGATCTCCTTGGCCGGCTCGGCGCCCTCGTCGAGCGCGACCGGCGCGGGCACGGTCCACATCCACTCGCGCAGCCGGTCCTTCTCGTGCGTCAGCTCGCGGATGTCGAGCTCGGCGTACTCGAACTCAGGGCTCCAGTGCAGCGCGTCGAAGGGGCAGACCTCGACGCAGATCGAGCAGTACATGCAGATCGAGAAGTCGATGGCGAAGCGGTCCAGGACGTTGCGGGTCTTGTCCTTGCCGCCCTCGGTGGTGGCCGGGACGACGTCCTTGTGGGAGTCGATGTAGATGCACCAGGCCGGGCACTCGCGGGCGCAGAGCATGCAGGAGGTGCAGTTCTCCTCGATCAGCGCGATCACCCCGCGCGTGCGGGGCGGGAGCTCCGGCAGCGCGTCCGGGTAGTGCGCGGTGACCGACCGCCGGGTCATCTGGCGCAGGGTGACCGAGAGCCCCTTGGCCAGGCCGCGTCCGGGCAGCTTCATGCCGTCATCACCACTCCCACGGCCGTCAGTGCGAGCTGGAGCAGCGCGAGCGGCACGAGGCCCTGCCACGCGAAGCGCTGGAGCTGGTCCTCGCGCAGCCGGGGGTAGGCGACCCGCACCCAGATCACCACGAAGGCGACCGCCATCGTCTTGAGCAGGGTCCACAGCCAGCCGAGCTGCTCGTCGAAGGGGCCGCGCCAGCCGCCCAGGAACAGCACGGCCGTGAGCGCCGAGAGCACCACGATGCCGGCGTACTCGGCCAGGATGAACAGCGCGAACCGGAGCCCGCCGTACTCCGTGTAGGGCCCGAAGACGATCTCGGCGTCGGCGACCGGCATGTCGAACGGCGGTCGCTGCACCTCGGCCAGGCCGGCGACGAAGAAGACGAACATCGCGATCGCCTGCCACAGCAGCCACCAGGGGCTCCACGCCTCGACGATGCCGGTGCAGCGAGAGCGTGCCCGCCGCCATCGCGACCGAGGCGGCGGCGAGCACGAACGGCAGCTCGTAGGCCATCAGCTGCGCGGCGACCCGGATGCCGCCGAGCAGGCTGAACTTGTTGGCGCTCGACCAGCCGCCCATCAGGCTGCCGATCACGCCGACACCCATCACCGCGACGACGAAGAAGAGCCCGATGTCGAGGTCCTGGCCGACCAGGCCCGGGCCGATCGGGATGACCAGCATCGCGACGAGGTAGGGCACGAGCGCCACGGCCGGCGCGATCTTGAAGACCATCCGGTCGGCCGCGGCCGGGACGACGTCCTCCTTCTGCACGAACTTCACGCCGTCGGCGACCAGCTGCGCCCAGCCGTGGAAGGCGCCGGCGTACATCGGTCCGACCCGGCCCTGCATGTGCGCCATCGCCTTGTGCTCGACCTGCCCGACGAGCAGCGGCACGACGAGGAAGGCGGCCAGCACGCAGGCCAGCCGCACCGCGATCTCGACGGCCTCACCCATGGCGCGGCCAGTCGTCGGGGACGCCGGGCGGCTTCATCCGGCGCCGCGAGGTGGTGGCCGCGGGCGCGTGGTCGCTCTCCCCCGGCTCCTTGGCACCCGGCCACGGCTTGGCCACCCGGGAGGCGAGCACGAACTCCTTGCGCAGCGGGTGCCCCTCGAACTCCTCGGGCAGCAGCAGCTTCTCCAGGGCGAGCGGCTCGCCGTCGACGGTGAAGTCGACGCCGAACATCTCGTGGGTCTCGCGCTCGTGCCAGCGCGCGCCGGCGTAGACGTCGACCACCGAGGGCAGCGCGGCGGCGTCGCGCGGCACCAGCGTGCGCACGATCAGGTGCTGCACCCCGCCCGGCCCGGGCGTGTGGTGGTCCGCCACGTGGCAGACGACCCGGAAGCCGTCCTCCTCCTCGTCGACGGCGGTCAGGAAGTCGAAGAAGGCGCAGTCGAGGCCGTCGCGGGCGAGCAGCAGCGCCTCGACCCAGCGGTCGGCGGGCACGTCGACCGACAGCGGGCCGAAGCCCTCGGTGTCGACGACGGCATCCTCACCGAAGGCCCCGGCGTACGCCGCGGTGACGCGACCGGGCCACAGCTCCGCTGCCCGGTTCACAGGAACAGCCCGCTCACGGGATCCACTTCCGGCTGCCGCATCTCGTCAGGGGGCAGCACCAGGCCGCGCTGCACGGAGGCGGCGTCGGTCGCGCGGTAGCGGTCGCGCAGCGACTCGCCGTCGATCTTCTCCTGGAGCTTGAGGATGCCCTGGAGCAGCGCCTCGGGCCGCGGCGGGCAGCCGGGCACGTAGACGTCGACGGGGATGATCTGGTCGACGCCCTTGGTGACGCAGTAGGAGTCCCAGTAGGGCCCGCCGGAGTTGGAGCAGGACCCGAACGAGATGACGTACTTCGGCTCCGGCATCTGCTCGTAGAGCCGCTTGATCGCGGGCGCCATCTTGTCGGTGACCGTGCCCGACACGACCATCAGGTCGGCCTGGCGCGGACCGGGGGCGAAGGGGATCACGCCGAGCCGGATGAAGTCGTGGCGCGCCATCGACGTGGCGATGAACTCGATCGCACAGCAGGCCAGGCCGAAGTTGAAGACCCACAGGGAGTACTTCCGGCCCCAGTTGAGCAGGTAGCGGGCCGGCTTCGGCGCCACCCGCTGCAGCGGGCCGACGCTCGGCATGCCCAGGTCGGTCGAGCCGTCCCGGGTGGTCGAGCCTGTCGAGACTACGTCCACGTCAGCACCCCCGTCCGCCAGGCGTAGAGCAGGCCGACCGCGATGAAGCCGATGAAGACGCCCATCTCCACGACGCTGACCCAGCCGAGGGCGGCGAACACCGTGGCCCACGGGAACAGGAAGACCGCGTCGACGGCGAAGATCACGTAGAGGTAGGCGAAGACGTAGTAGCGCACGTGGGTCTGCGCCCAGCCGTCACCCACCGGGTCGACGCCGCACTCGTAGGTGAGCAGCTTCTCGGGGGTGGCGTGCGAGGGCCGGAGCATCGCGTTGCCGCCGAACATCGCGGCGACCAGCAGCACCCCGAGCACGAGGATCGCGACCAGCGGGACGTAGGTCCCGAAGTAGTCGGCCGCGCTCGAACCCGCCACGAGGGTCACTCTAGGGGTTATCCCGCCCCCGGTGGTCCAGGGAGCGCCTGCGTCGACGCGTCAGCCCGCGGTCTCGTCGTAGACGCGGCGGATGCTGCTGCCGAGCCGGCTGATGTCGGCGCCGTAGACGTGCAGCGAGATCGCGGTGGTGGTGCCGCTGTTGGAGACGTGGTGGATGTCGCCCGGCGGTGCGATGCCGGTGACCTCGCCGCGCCCGTTCACCGCGTGACCCGAGACCACGAGCTGCCGGCGGCCCTTGCGACCGGCGAGCCGGTAGAGCGTCTCGGTCTCCTGCCCCTCGTAGACCCCGACCGTGCACCAGGACACGTGGTCGTGCACCGGCGTGGCCTGGCCGGGCAGCCAGACCAGGGCCACCACCGAGAACGACCCGTCGGGCTCGACGTGCAGGACGTGCTGGGTGTAGCCGTCCGGGGAGCCCTCCCGCTGGTGCGGCGCGAGCAGCCCGGACTGCCGCAGCGCCGGCCGCAGGTAGCCCGCGACGTGGTCGGCCGTCTGCTGGTCGGGCAGGCCGCGCGCCACGACGGCGCGGATCCGGGTGACCAGGTCGGTCAGCGGCGTTCGTACGGCGGTCGTGGTCATCGCGCTCACCCCGCCATCGCGCCCAGGGGCGAGCCGACCGGGGACACGAGCGGGCGCAGCGTCGCCGCGACCGCACGGGCCTGGCGGCGGATGTCGGGCACCGCGGCGACCTCCCACTCGACGCCGCGACGGGCTGCGCCGACCACGTGGAGGGCACGCGCCGGCACCCCGGCCTCGTCGAGGAGCCGACCGTCCGGCGCCACGTCGATGCCGAGACCGTGCGGGCCGGGCCGGAGCAGGCCCCGGGCGGCGAGCCCGTCGACGACCGGGTTCCAGCCGGCCGTCGCGGCCGGCGCCGGGCCGGTGCAGTTGACGACGAGGTCGAAGGAGGACACGTCCACGTCGTCGAGCCCGGTCACGCGCAGCCGTCCGTCCAGGACCAGGCCCTCGACGATGTCGGCCATCGCCGGCGCCATCCGGTGCCGGGCGATCTCCCAGTGCCGGGCGGTGTGCCGCAGGAAGCGCTGCTGCTCGGCGTAGGACCAGGCGGCCCACTGGGTGTTGGCCCCGGCCTTCACCGTCTCCACGACGCCGCGCCAGTCACCGTCGGCCGCGGTGAGAGCGGTCCGCGCGTCGGCGAGCGCACCGGCGACCGACGCGGCCGGCCGCGCCGGCAGCCCGGCCGCCTCGGGCGGGTGGTCGAGGTGCCGCAGCGGCAGCAGCCCGTGCCGGGACACCGCGACCATCTCGACCTCGTGGTGGGCGTTGGCGAGGGCGGCGGCGACGTCGACGGTGGTGAGCCCGGTGCCCACCAGCAGCACCCGGCTGCCCCGGCGCACCCGGTCGGTGAGGTCGGCGGCCCACGGGTTGGGCGCGTAGGCGCGCGCGGCCGTCCGGATCCCGGGCAGGTCGCGCGGCGGCGGGTTGCCGAGGGCGAGCACCACCAGGTCGGCCTGCACCTGCGCGCCCGAGGCCAGGGTCACGGAGTAGTCGGAGCCGCTGTCGTCGATGCCGACCGCCTCGCCCCGCAGCCGGGAGACCCGCGAGCCGGCCGGGACCTCCTCGTCGAGCAGGTCGGCGAGGTAGGCGCCGTAGACGTGGCGCGGCAGGAACGTGTCCGGGCCGACCACCTCGCCCCGACGGTGGCACCACCGCACCAGGTGCGACGGGTCGTCCTCGAAGGCGCTCATCCGGCCCGCGTAGT
This sequence comes from uncultured Actinomycetota bacterium, assembly GCA_963698315.1. Classification (GTDB taxonomy): domain Bacteria; phylum Actinomycetota; class Actinomycetes; order Propionibacteriales; family Nocardioidaceae; genus Nocardioides_B. Next base: position 322,151 of record CAVOQH010000005.1, on the reverse strand, counting down.
TGTTGAGCAGGTGCAGCGTCTCCTGCGTGCCGTAGGCCAGCCCGGGGCCCACGGCGTCGCCACGCTCGACGATGCGGACGTCGAGGGGGGCTGCCGCTCTCGCGCAGCAGGGTGGCCGCAGCGATCACGCCGGCCGCACCGCCTCCCACGACCACCACACGCACGGGTCTCCGCATTCACGTCCCCTTTGATCCGAGTAGCAAAACTAAACACAATGGATTTACTAGATATTAGGGTGCCATGACTTCTTCGCGGATGCACACCGGGGCGTGTCGCGGGCTCGTCGCCTCCCACACCGGGCGGTCCGGCGCGACTACGCTGCGCAAGGTAAAGAAAGTCGTCGGGGCGACGGAGCAACCTTCCGGCCCTGCGTCGCGTCAGAGGAGACATGGAGAAGACCGGACGGCAGCGCCTGCGCCGCGTGCTCGTGGGCACCGCGACCTCGCTCGCCATGCTCGTCGCGGCGGCCGGGGCGTCCTACGGCGTCCTGGGCCTCAGCCAGGCGACCGACAGCGCCCTGCGCGACCGCTCCGCCCCGCGCCCGGTCGCGGCGACGCCGCAGGCACCCGACGTCGTGCCCACCGAGGACCCGGCGCCCGAGTCCCAGCCCACCGAGCCGACCGTCGAGGTCGAGCCCGCGCCGCCCGAGCCGGTGCTCGAGCCGGGCGACCGGGGCCGGCAGGTCCGCGAGCTCCAGGCCCGCCTCGCGCAGCTGGTGTGGTTCACCCCGCCGATGACCGGCGACTACGACGCGGTCACCACCCGGGCGGTCCGCGGCTTCCAGGGCAAGCGCGGCTTCGAGCGCACCGGGGTCGTCGACCCGCGCACCTGGCGGCGCCTGGTCCGGATGACCGAGACGCCGACGGCCGACGTGCTGTTCAACCGGGCCGGTCCGGCGCTCTACGAGCCCGGCGACTCCGGCCCCGCCGTACGCCGGATCCAGGCCCGGCTGCGCCAGATCGCCTGGTTCTTCGGCGACGTCACCGGCACCTACGGTCCGGCCACCCGCACCGCGGTGCTGGGCTTCCAGGGCAAGCGCGGCATCCCGCAGACCGGCAAGGTCGACCGGCGCACCCTCGACCTGCTGCTCGGGATGACCACCGAGCCCACCGCCGACGAGCTGGCCAACCGGCCACCGGACCCCGCCGACGGCCGGCCGCTGGACCAGCGCTGCAAGACCGGCCTGGCGCTCTGCGTCGACAAGACCTCGCAGAGCCTGCGCTGGGTGGTGAACGGCAAGGTCAAGCTGACCGTCGACGTCCGCTTCGGGTCGGCCGAGCTGCCCACCCGCGAGGGACTGTTCTCGGTCTACCGCAAGTCGCGCGACCACGTCTCGTCGCTCTACGACACCTCGATGCCGTTCGCGATGTTCTTCTCCGGCGGGCAGGCCGTGCACTACTCCCCCGACTTCGCCGCCAACGGCTACAACGGGGCCTCGCACGGCTGCGTCAACGTCCGCGACTACGGCGCCATCGCCAGCCTCTTCGACCAGGTCCCCCTCGGCACCAAGGTCGTCGTCTACCGGTCCTGACGCCGAGAGGCCACTTCCCCACCCCTGTCCGCGGCGTGTCGCGGACGAAGTGGCCTCTCGGCACCCCCGTCAGCGGGTCAGGCCGGCACCCCCGCCGCCGGCCGACCGGTCGCCGTCCCGGCCGGCGCCGTCAACGCGCCACGGTGCGGCGCCATCCAGACCACGGACCCCACGTCGAGGCCCGACCCGCGCGCCTCGGCCCGGCTGAGCACGACCGTCACGGGTGCCGCGGACTCCGTGGCCACGGTGACCCGCACCTCGAAGCCCACGCGCAGCATCCGGGTCACGGTGCCCGGTACGGCGTCGCCGACGCCGGGCGACGCGAGCAGGTCCACGTCGTGCGGACGGATCAGCATCCCGTCGAGCTCGGTGACCTCGCCGAGGAACGACATCACGAAGTCCGTGGCGGGCTCGTCGTAGAGCTGGTCGGGGGTGCCGACCTGCTCGATCCGGCCGTCGTTGATGACCACGATCTCGTCGGCGACCTCGAGGGCCTCCTCCTGGTCGTGGGTCACGAACACGGTGGTCACGTGCACCTCGTCGTGCAGCCGGCGGAGCCAGTCGCGCAGCTCCTTGCGGACCTTGGCGTCGAGCGCACCGAACGGCTCGTCGAGGAGCAGCACGGTCGGCTCGACCGCGAGCGCCCGGGCCAGCGCCATCCGCTGGCGCTGACCGCCGGAGAGCTGGGCCGGCAGCCGGTGCGAGAACTGGCGCAGGTGGACCAGGTCGAGCAGCTCCTCGACCCTGCGCTGCACGTCGGCCTTGGGCCGCTTGCGGATCTCCAGGCCGAAGGCGACGTTCTTGGCGACCGTCATGTGCTTGAAGGCGGCGTAGTGCTGGAAGACGAAGCCGACGTTGCGACGCTGCGGCGGCAGGTGGGTCGCCTCGACACCCTCGATCTCGATCGTGCCCTCGTCGGCGGACTCCAGCCCCGCGATGATCCGCAGCAGCGTGGACTTGCCGCCGCCGCTCGGGCCGAGCAGCGCGGTGAGCTGCCCGGTGGGGATGGACACGGACACGTCGTCCAGCGCGACGAAGTCGCCGAACCGCTTGGTGACGTGCTTGACCTCGATGCTCATGCGGACCCCTCCTTGGGGCGGAGCAGTGCCACCACGACGATGCAGAGCACTGCGGCGGACGCCAGCATGAACGACACCGAGTAGGCCGTCTCCTGCTGGAAGTTCTGGTAGCGCTGCTGGACGAGCAGGGTCGCCAGCTGGGTGTCGCCGGCGACGTTGCCGGAGACCACCTTGACCGCGCCGAACTCGCCCAGCGACCGGGCCAGGCTCAGCACGACGCCGTAGACCACGGCCCACTTGATGCTGGGCAGGGTCACCCGGAGGAAGGTCTGCCGCCCGTTGGCGCCGAGGCTGCGGGCGGCCTGCTCCTGCTCGTCGCCGATCTCCTGGAGCACCGGCACGACCTCGCGCACCACGAGCGGCAGCGCCACGAAGCAGGTCGCCATGATCATGCCGGGCGTCGCGAAGATCACCTGCAGCCCGTTGGCCTCCAGAGCGGGTCCGAACCACCCGGTGCGGCCGTTGTAGACCAGCACCAGGGCCAGACCGACGACCACGGGAGAGACGGCCAGCGGCAGGTCGATGAGGGCCGACAGGAGACGCTTGCCCGGGAACTCGCTGCGCACCAGCAGCAGCGAGACCCCGACGCCGAACACCAGGTTGATGACCACGGCCGTGACGGCCACGATCGCGGTGAGCTTGAGCGCGTGGACGACGTCGGGATCGGCGAGAGCCGTCTGCAGTCCCTCGAGTCCGTGCTCGAAGGTGCGCTGGACGACCAGCGAGCTCGGCCAGGCGACCAGGAAGAACAGGTAGCCGACCACCACGATCCGCAGCAGCCACGTCACGAGCGTCGACCGGCTAGCCACGACGCGCCACCCGCCTCTGGATCAGGTCGAGGGCGAGCAGCGCCAGCAGCGCCACCACCAGCATCACCGTCGCGACGGCGGCGGCCCCCGCGGTGTTGCCGCCCTCGAGGTAGGTCAGCACCCGGACCGAGGTCACCTCGGTGCGGTTGGGCAGGTTGCCGCTGAGCAGCACCAGCGAGCCGTACTCGCTGATCCCCCGGGCGAACGACAGTGCCGCGCCTGCGAAGATCGCCGGCACCAGGGTGGGCAGCACCACCCGCCGGAACGTCGTCGCGCGGCTGGCACCGAGGGAGGCTGCCGCCTCCTCGACGTCGGCCTCCATCTCCTCGAGCACCGGCTGGACGGTGCGCACGACGAACGGCAGCGTCACGAAGGCGATCGCGAGGAACACGGCGACGCGCGTGTTGGCGACGTCGACCCCGACCGGGCTGCCCGTGCCGTAGAGCGACAGCAGCACCAGGCCGGCCACGATCGTGGGCAGCGCGAAGGGGATGTCGATGACCACGTCGAGCACCCGCTTGCCCGGGAAGCGGTCGCGGACCAGCACCCAGGCGATGACGGTGCCCATCACCATGTTGAGGGCCGTGACGCCGACCGACGTCGCCACCGTGAGCCGGAGCGCGGCGAGCGTCTGACCGTTGGTCAGGGTCTCGGCGAACGTCTCCCAGCCGCCACCGGCGGCGGTGACCACCACCGCCGACAGCGGGATCAGGACGAGGAGGCTGAACCAGGTCATCGAGACCCCCAGCCCCAGCGCCGACGCGCGCGTCAGAGAACCCGGACGGGCCGCCCGGCGCGCTCGCGCCGGACGGCCCACCGCGGGTGTCGCGGTGAGGGCCACGACTACTGGCCCGCCGCGGCCTGGATCTTGGTGAGGATGCCGTCGTTCTCGTCGAAGAACTTCGTGTTCGCCTCGGCCCAGCCACCGAAGTCCTCGTCGATGGTCTGCAGCGTCTTCGGCTCCGGGTAGGCGTCGGCCGGGTCGTTGGCGCCGTCGACGCTGAGGTCGGGGATCTCGATCAGGGGGCGGTAGCCGGTGGCGGCGTAGGCCGCCTGGCCCTCCTCGCTCTTCTGGTAGTCCAGGAACGCCTCCGCGGCCGGGTCGGCGTCCTCGGTCACCGTGCACGGGTTCTCGATCAGGAGCGTCTCGTCGGGGATGACGTAGTCGAACTCGGCACCGCTCTGCCTGCGCGAGGATCGCCTCGTTCTCGTAGGACAGCAGCACGTCGCCGTTGCCGCTCTCGAACGCCGTGGTCGCGTCGCGGCCACTGTCGGGCAGCGCGACGACGTTGGCGAAGAAGTCCTCGATGTAGCTCGAGGCCTCCTCCTCGGACCCTCCGTTGGCCAGCACGTGGCCGTAGGCGGAGAGCAGGTTCCACTTCGCCGACCCGGACGAGGCCGGGTTGGGCGTCACGATGCCGACACCGGGCTTGCTGAGGTCGTCCCAGCCGGTGAGGCCCTCGGGGTTGCCGGGGCGGACCACGAAGACGACCACGGACTGCGTGCAGATGCCCTTGGTCTCGTTGTCCTTCCAGTCCTCGCTCACCAGGCCGGCGTCGACCAGCCGGGTGATGTCCGGCTCGAGGGAGAAGTGCACCTCGTCGGCGTCCTGGCCTGCCTCGACCGCGCGACTCTGGTCGCCGGAGGCGCCGTAGGACGGCCGGAAGGTGACGTCGGCACCCTCGTCGGTGCCCTCGAACCCCTCGATGACGGCCTTGTTGGCCTGCTCCAGCACGGAGTAGCCGATCAGGTTGATCTCGGCGCCGTCGCCACCCTCGGCCGAGCCGGCGGCGCCGCCCCCGCAGGCAGCCAGGCTCAGGAGGCCGACGACGGATGCCGCGACAGCGGTCTTCTGCTTGATGCTCATGGCACCCTCTTCTGTCTTCCGCCCTTCCCACCCAGGAAGGGATCTAAACGAGTAAGTTACTCGACTTTACTTGAATGGCTGGCATTGACCGCGCGTGTCCCGGCCTGTGGGATGGCCCACAGCGGCTGCCGTGATCCGGACGTGGCGTGATCCCGGCGTGTCGCGGTCGTAGAGTGAGCGGAGTAAGGCACACCTCAGTCGGAAGGGGACTCCAGCCGGCGGCCGTGACACGTGAGGCACCGCGATCCCCGGGGAAGAAGGCGAACCGCGTGACCAACCAGGTCAAGCAGGTCAAACAGCTCGACCGTGTGATCATCCGCTTCGCGGGGGACTCCGGTGACGGCATGCAGCTCACCGGCGACCGCTTCACGCAGGAGACGGCGACGTTCGGCAACGACCTGTCGACGCTGCCCAACTTCCCGGCGGAGATCCGCGCCCCCCAGGGCACCCTGCCGGGGGTCTCGTCGTTCCAGGTGCACTTCGCCGACCACGACATCCTGACCCCGGGCGACTCCCCCGACGTGCTCGTGGCGATGAACCCCGCGGCCCTGCGGGCCAACCTCGGCGACATCAAGCACGGCGCCACGATCATCGTGGACAGCCACGACTTCACCGCGCGCAACCTGACCAAGGCCGGCTACGCCGCCAACCCGCTCGAGAACGACGACCTCGACGAGTACGACGTGCACCCGGTCGACCTCACCGGCATGACGGTCGAGGCGGTCAAGGAGTTCGGGCTGTCCCGCAAGGACGCCGCCCGCGCGAAGAACATGTTCGCGCTCGGGCTGCTGTCGTGGATGTACGGCCGGCCGACCGACTCCACCATCTCGTTCCTGGAGCGGCGGTTCGCCAAGGCCCCCGACATCCGCGACGCCAACGTCACCGCGTTCAAGGCCGGCTGGAACTTCGGCGAGACCACCGAGGCCTTCGTCGTGCAGTACGAGATCAAGCCGGCCCCGATGCGCACCGGCACCTACCGCAACATCACCGGCAACCTCGCGCTCGCCTACGGCCTGATCGCCGGCTCCACCCAGTCGGGGCTGCCGCTGTTCCTCGGCTCCTACCCGATCACCCCCGCCTCCGACATCCTCCACGAGCTGTCGAAGCACAAGCGGTTCGGCGTCACCACGTTCCAGGCCGAGGACGAGATCGCGGGCGTCGGCGCGGCGCTCGGGGCGGCCTTCGCGGGCTCGCTCGGCGTCACCACCACCTCCGGCCCCGGCATCGCGCTGAAGTCGGAGACCATCGGCCTCGCGGTGATGATGGAGCTGCCGCTGCTCGTCGTCGACGTGCAGCGCGGCGGCCCCTCGACCGGGCTGCCCACCAAGACCGAGCAGGCCGACCTGCTCCAGGCCATGTTCGGGCGCAACGGCGAGGCGCCGGTGCCGATCATCGCCCCGCAGTCGCCGGCCGACTGCTTCGACGCCGCGGTCGAGGCCGCCCGGATCGCGGTCACCTACCGCACCCCGGTGATGCTGCTCTCCGACGGCTACCTCGCCAACGGCTCCGAGCCCTGGGCGATCCCCGACGTCGACGACCTCCCGGTGATCGACCCGGCGTTCGCCACCGAGCCCAACCACACCGACGCCAAGGGACAGGCCGAGTTCTGGCCCTACCTCCGCGACGAGGAGACCCTCGCGCGGCCGTGGGCGGTCCCCGGCACCGCCGGCCTCGAGCACCGCATCGGCGGCCTCGAGAAGGGCGACGGGCACGGCAACATCTCCTACGACCCCACCAACCACGACCTGATGGTGCGCACCCGCGCCGCCAAGGTCGAGCGGATCGCCGACACGATCCCGCCGCTGCACGTCGACGACCCGTCGGCCGGTGAGGGACAGGGGGCGCGGGTGCTCGTGCTCGGCTGGGGCTCGACGTACGGCCCGATCGGCGCCGCGGTCCGCCAGGTCCGCGACGCGGGGCTCAAGGTCGCCCAGGCGCACCTGCGCCACCTCAACCCGTTCCCGAAGGACCTCGGCGAGGTGCTGAAGCGGTACGACGCGGTGCTGGTGCCCGAGATGAACCTCGGCCAGCTCTCCATGCTGCTGCGCGCCCGCTACCTCGTCGACGTGGTCGGCTACAACCACGTGCGCGGGCTGCCGCTGCGGGCCGCCGAGCTCGCCGAGGCCGTGACCGAGCTGATCGAGACCACCACCGCCGTCAGCCACGACCAGGAGGTCACCCCATGACCGCCACCGAGCTTCCCTTCCCGGGCCTGAGCGGTGTCCCCACCGCCGACGCACCGCAGAACCGCAAGGAGTTCACCTCCGACCAGGAGGTCCGCTGGTGCCCGGGCTGCGGCGACTACGCCGTGCTCGCCGCGGTGCAGGGCTTCCTGCCCGAGCTGGGCCTCAAGCGCGAGAACATCGTGTTCGTCTCGGGCATCGGCTGCTCGAGCCGGTTCCCCTACTACCTCGACACCTACGGCATGCACTCGATCCACGGGCGCGCCCCGGCGATCGCGACCGGCCTGGCCACCGCCCGCTCGGACCTCTCGGTCTGGGTCGTCACCGGCGACGGCGACGCGCTCTCGATCGGCGGCAACCACCTGATCCACGCGCTGCGCCGCAACGTGAACATGACGATCCTGCTGTTCAACAACCGGATCTACGGCCTCACCAAGGGCCAGTACTCCCCCACCAGCGAGCTGGGCAAGGTCACCAAGTCGACGCCGATGGGCTCGCTGGACAACCCGTTCAACCCGGTCTCGCTCGCGCTCGGCGCCGAGGCGACCTTCGTGGCCCGCACCATCGACTCCGACCGCAAGCACCTCACCTCGGTGCTCTCCGCGGCCGCCGCCCACCGCGGTACGGCGCTGGTGGAGATCTACCAGAACTGCCCGATCTTCAACGACGGCGCGTTCGACGCGATCAACAAGAAGGCCACCGGTGACAGCGGGGACGCCGGCGTGATCCCGCTCGTGCACGGGGAGCCGATCCGCTTCGGCACCCCCGACGAGTCCGGCCTCGGCTCGCACGGCGTGGTCCGCACCGACACCGGCGTGGCCGTCGTCGAGGTCACCCCCGACAACGTGCGCGACGTCCTCGTCCACGACGCCCACGCCGACGACCCGACGACGGCGTTCGCGATCTCGCGCCTCACCGACGCCGGGGTGCTCACCCGGGCGCCGATCGGCGTCTTCCGGCAGGTGCAGCACGCGACCTACGACGACCTCGCCCGCGAGCAGGTGGTCACCGCGCGGGCCGGCACCGAGGACAACAAGGCGGCGCTGGCCAGCCTGCTGCGCAGCGGCGACACCTGGACCGTCGCCTGAGGCAGCCCCTGACACACGAGGACGGGCCACCCGGAAGTCTCCGGGTGGCCCGTCCTCTGTCGTGCGGCCGCGGGCGGCGTCCGCGTCAGTAGCGCCAGACCTCGAGGATCGGCGACTTGCTCTTCACGAACGCGGTGTTGCCCTTGGCGACGGTGCGGTAGTACCACGAGCCGTTGCGCGGGGTCGGGGTCACGAAGCTCCACGAGCCGTTGCTCGCGGTCTTCTCCTTGTCGAAGGCCTTCCAGGCGCACGACTTGCAGGTCTTGCGCTGCAGCTTGACGACCTTGTGGCCGTAGCCCGGGTCACGTTGCCCTTGAAGACGATGCGCTTGGTGCCGTCCTTGGGCTCCTTGGCCCCGAGGTCGCGCATGACCTTGGAGGTGCGCTGCTCCGACATCGACGCCGCGAGGGTGATGTCGGCGGACTGCGCGCCGCCGTCGAAGCGGAGGCGGTAGTCGGCGTTGGCGCCCGCGGTCAGGTCGAAGACGGCCACGCCGCCGGCGTCGGTGGTGAGCGCGGCGATCTCGGCGAACGCGTCGGTGCCCTTCCAGCGGCGCTCGAGGTGGAGCACCTGGTTGGCGGCCGGCGTCGCGGCACCGGTCGTCGGGTCGAGGTAGTCGAGGCGGCCGCCGACCTGCAGCGCGCCGCCGTAGACCTGCTTGACCGGAGCCGAGTCGATGGTGATCCCGGTGGCTGCGACGACCGCCGCGGAAGCCGAGCCGGCGCCGAGGACGAGCCCGGGAAGACCGAGCAGCGCGACGGCGAGGACGAACGAAAGAAGGCGCGAAGACCTCATGTTTCCCCCGTATCAGTGATGTGGTGTGCCCGTGCGGGCGAGCACACTCTAGCCGCCGGCGGGGCCTTCCGGACGCAGGAGTCTCGCGTCAGAGGCAAAGGGCAAGGTTGCCCCTGACACTCTTGTAGCCTCGAAGGGTGTCGGAGAGTTCGCGTGGGTTCGTGCTCGGGGCGGCCGCCTACCTGATGTGGGGGCTGTTCCCGCTCTACTTCCCCCTGCTCGAACCCGCCGGCGCGACGGAGATCCTGGCGCACCGGGTGTTCTGGTCGCTGGTCACGATGCTCGTGCTGATCCTCGCCGTACGGCGGTGGGGGCAGCTGCGCCGGCTGCTGGACGACCGCCGCACGGTCGCGATCCTGAGCGGGGCGGCCGTGGTGATCGCGGTCAACTGGGGCACCTACATCTGGGGCGTCAACAACGGCCACGTGGTCGAGACGTCGCTGGGCTACTTCATCAACCCGCTCGTCACCGTGCTGCTCGGCGTGGCCGTCCTGGGCGAGCGGCTGCGGCCCCTGCAGTGGGCCGCGCTCGGCCTCGCCGGGGTCGCCGTGCTCGGGCTGACCGTCGAGTACGGCCGGCCCCCGTGGGTGGCGATCGTGCTGGCGTTCTCGTTCGGCACCTACGGCCTGGCCAAGAAGAAGGCCGACACCGGCGCGATCGAGAGCCTGACCTTCGAGACGATGGTGCTCGCGCCGGTCGCCCTCGGCTACCTCGTCCTCCTCGGCGCGACCGGCGCCGCGACGTTCACCACCGAGGGGGCGTGGCACGTCGTGCTCCTCGTCGCCACGGGCGTCATCACCGCCGTACCGCTGATCTGCTTCGGCGGCGCCGCCACCCGGGTGTCGATGACGACGCTGGGGCTGCTGCAGTACGTCACCCCGACCCTGCAGTTCGCTCTCGGCATCCTGGTCTTCCACGAGCCGATGCCGACGCTGCGCTGGGTCGGCTTCGGCCTGGTCTGGGTGGCGCTGGTGGTCTTCACGGCCGAGTCGCTCACGCACCGGCGGCGGCAGCTGCGCCTCGCGGTGGAGGCCTCGGCCCTCTGACGACCCGTCGGGACCTGTTCACCGGCGCTTCACCTGCTGCACCCCGGCGCCTCGCCGGGACTTCCTAGCGTCGGCGGCGAACACGACTGCCTACTCACGCACCAGGAGTGCACGGTGACCCCTCGGCTCCTCCCCCTCATCGTCCCTGGGCCCACGACCGGCCCGCACGGCTCGCGCAGCCACATGACCTGCCTCTACAAGTGCGGCAACGCCTGCGCCCAGCCGATCCCCAACACCTCCACCAACGAGCACGTCCAGGACGTGATCACCGGCGCGATCGCCCGCCGCTCGGTGCTCAAGGTCGGTGGCGGCGCCCTGGCCCTGACGGCGGTCGCCGGGTTCGCCCCGGCCGCGGCCCGTCCCCGCGGCGCCGGCCGCTCCGGTGGCAGCGCGGCCGGTGCCAACCTCGGCACCGCGTCGTTCACGGCGGTGCCGCCCAACACGATCGACGACGTCACGGTCGCCGACGGCTACACCCGCGACGTGGTGATCAGCTGGGGCGACCCGGTGACCACGGCGGCGCCCCGTTTCGACGTACGCCGGCAGAGCCCGGAGGCGGCCGCCGAGCAGTTCGGCTACAACAACGACTACGTCGGCGTGCTCCCGCTCAGCAGGAACCGGGCGCTGCTCGTGGTGAACCACGAGTACACCAACGAGGAGCTGATGTTCCCGACCGGGCTCTACGACTCCGCCACCGTCAAGCGGGTCGCGATCGAGTCGCACGGCCTGTCCGTCGTGGAGATCGAGCCCGGCGGCAAGCCGGGGTCGTGGCGTCAGCGCCCCGTCTCCTCCACGCGCTACAACCGCCGGATCACCGGCACCACGCAGTTCCTCGTCGACGGTCCTGCCGCGGGCGACGCCCGGTTGAAGACGTCGGCCGACCCGTCGGGCAAGCGCGTGCTCGGCACGTTCAACAACTGCGCCGGCGGCACCACCCCGTGGGGCACGGTGCTCTCGGGCGAGGAGAACTTCAACCAGTACTTCCAGGCCTCGGGCGCGACGCCGGCCGAGTACGCCACGTCGTACAAGCGCTACGGCATCACCAGCACCGGCGGCCGGCAGTGGATGGAGGTCGACCCGCGCTTCGACCTGACCCGCGAGCCGCACGAGCCGTTCCGGTTCGGCTGGGTCGTCGAGGTCGACCCCTACGACCCCACCTCGACGCCGCACAAGCACACGATGCTCGGCCGGTTCAAGCACGAGGGCGCCAACGTGACCATCGCGCGCAGCGGCCAGGCGGTCGCCTACATGGGCGACGACGAGCGCGGCGACTACCTCTACAAGTTCGTCTCCGCGGACCGCTTCGACCCGACCGAGACCCAGCAGGCCAAGAAGCACAACATGACCCTGCTGACCAAGGGCACGCTGTACGTCGCGCGGCTGACCGGTGACGGCACGACCGACGGGGAGTACGACGGCTCCGGCGAGTGGATCGCGCTGACCACCGACACCACGTCCTTCGTCCCGGGGATGAGCGTGGCCGACGTGCTGATCGACACCCGGCTGGCCGCCGACACGATGTCGCCCACCAAGATGGACCGGCCCGAGGACGTCGAGCCCAACCCGGTGAGCGGCAAGATCTACGCCGCTCTCACCAACAACACCGACCGCGGCGTGAAGTACCCGACCGACGAGGCCAACCCGGTCTCCGGCAACCGGCACGGCTACGTCCTCGAGATCACCGAGCGGGGCGGCGACCACACCGGCACCACGTTCGGCTGGCTGCTGCTGCTGGTCTGCGGCGACCCGGCGTCGCCGCAGACCTACTTCGCGGGCTTCCCCAAGGACCAGGTCAGCCCGATCAGCTGCCCGGACAACGTGGCCTTCGACCGGCACGGCAACCTGTGGATCTCCACCGACGGCAACGCGCTCGGCTCGCACGACGGCCTCTTCCGGGTGCCGCTGACCGGCAGCGCGCGTGGTCAGGTGCAGCAGTTCCTCTCGGTGCCCTCCGGTGCCGAGACCTGCGGCCCGCTGATCAGCGACGACCAGCTCACGGCGTTCGTGTCGGTGCAGCACCCCGGCGAGAAGTCCGGCGCCACCTTCGAGAGCCCCGGCAGCACCTGGCCGCACACCGACCCGTTCCCGCGGCCGTCCGTGGTGGCGGCGTACCGCGCCTGACCCTCTCCCCCTCAGAAGCCCGCGGGACCGCCCGGTCCCGCGGGTTTCGCCTTGCCCGGTTCCGGGCACGGCACGGTATGCCTTGGTTCCGTGCGTCCACCTCGTCCACCGCGGTCGTCGCCGCCGCGCGCACCGAGGTGTGGGCGGCGCTGACCGACCCCGCGCTGGTCGCCTCGCTGACCCCGCTGGTGCGCTCGATCACCCCGTCCGGGGACACGTGGAAGTGGGAGATGGCGCGAGTGCCCGTGCTCGGCACGTCGGTGTCGCCGGCCTTCACCGAGAAGATGACCTTCACCGAGCAGACCCGGATCGACTACGAGCACGCCCCGCCGGCCGGCTCGTCCGAGCGCACCGGAGTCGACGGCTGCTACGAGCTCTCCGACGCCGACGGCGGCGGCACCCACCTGGCGATCTCGCTCACCGTGCGGGCCAAGCTCCCGGTGGCGTCGGCGGCCGGCCCTGCCGTCCGGATCGCGATGAAGACCGTGATGGCGCAGATGGGCGCCGGCTTCTCCCGCAACCTGCTGCGCCACCTCGACGCCTGACGAGCACCCCCGGGTGGTCGAGCTTTGTCGACAACTGGTCGGTGGTCGAGGCAGCACTTGGTGGTCGAGCCGCCCTCGGGTGGTCGAAGCAGCACCGGGTGGTTGGCGGTTCCCGGGGGTCGAGCCGCCCCGGGTGGTCGAGCCCCTCGACAGGCTCGGGAACCACTTGTCGAGACCACGCACCGGGTGGTCGAGCAGCCCCTCGACAGGCTCGGGAACCACTTGTCGAGACCACTTTCCCTTTGTGCACAACGAGAAACCGCTCACGGAACTGTCGGTGGTCGCCGCTAGGTTCTTCGTATGGCGGCAGCGGTGGAGGACCTCGACGGGCAGGGGCTGGCCGATGCCCTGGTCGCGAACCACGCCGCCCTCCTCGACGCCGAGTGCCGTGAGCTGGTCCTCGCCGCACAGTGGGCGGACCTGCACCCGGCCGAGTCGCTGGAGCCCCGCCCGGTGCTGGCGGGCATGGAACGAGCCAAGCGGTTCGGTGGGTTCGGCACCCCGGAGGCCGGTGAGTTCTGCGCCGCCGAGCTGGCGGTCCTGACCGGCCGGTCGGTCGGTGCGGCGGCGACGCTGATCGCGGACGCGCTCGACCTGCGGCACCGGCTGCCGCTGCTGTGGGCGGCACTCGCGGCCGGGAGCGTGCGGGCGTGGCAGGCGCGGCACGTCGCGAAGCGCACCCGGGCGACCGGGCCTGACGCTGGCGCAGGCGCGCGAGGTGGACCGGACGACGACGCCCTACCTGGCGACGCTGCCGTGGGGCCGGTTCGTCGACCTGCTCGAAGCCCGCATCATCGCCGCCGACCCGGCCGCCGCGGAAGCACGGCGCGAGGCGGCCGAGCTGGACCGGTTCGTGGTCACCGGCCAGTCCACCGAGCACGGCCTGAAGACCCTGATCGCCCAGCGCCACCGCCGGTGAGGTGATCTACCTCGTCGCCATGGTCGACCGGCTCGCCCAGATCCTCGAGCTCGAGGGCGACACCGGCCCGGTCGGCGTCCGCCGCTCCAAGGCCCTCGGGATCCTCGCCCACCCGGCCCGTGCCCTGGCCCTGCTCCGCAAGTACGAGCGCCGCGTGACGTGGTCTCGACAGGCTCGACCACCCGGCGATCGCGAGCTTCGGTGGTTGAGGAGCGAGCCTGCGAGCGTCTCGAAACCACCGCACCCGACAGCGATCCCGCTCCCACCGGCGACGCTCTACGTGCACGTCTCCCGCGAGTCGCTGCAGACCGGCGAAGGTGTCGCCCGGATGGAGGGCGTCGGCCCGATCACCCTCGGCCAGGCCATCCGAGTTCCTCCGCCACAGCCACGTGACCGTCAAGCCGGTGATCGACCTGGAGGCCGACGTACCCGTCGACTCCTACGAGATCCCGCACCGGCTGCGCGAGCTGCTCCACCTCCGCACCCCCGCCAGCGCCTTCCCGTGGTCACCGTCGACGTCGCCGCCGGATGGACGTCGACCACACGACGCCGTGGTCTCGACAAGCTCGACCACCCGGGACCGCTCGACCACCCGATCAGCCACAGACCCGGATCGGGAACCTCGGCAAGCTCACCCGCTTCGAGCACCGCACCAAGACCCACGGCCCCGGCTGGCGACACCGACAACCCGAGCCAGGCGTCCACGTCTGGCGAACACCGCACGGCTACCGGTTCCGCGTCGACGCGACCGGCACCCACTTCCTCGGTCGGGTCCCGAAGCCTCAGACGCCGGTGGAGCGCGCCTTCGCCGCCGTGCTCGACCGCTGACCCCTGCCCGGGCGGAAGAGCCTGGGGAGGCCGAGTCCGAGCACCGCCCCCACGACGCCACCGAGGGTGTTCAGCAGCACGTCGTCGACGTCCAGGCTCCGGCCCAGGGTCAGCTGCACGCACTCCACCAGCACGGACAGTGCCGCGCACATCGCGACCGTCCCACCGAACCGGAGCCGGGTGGCGAGCGGCAGCAGCAGCCCCACGGGCACGAACATCACGACGTTGCCCACGAGGTTGACCAGCCCGAGCTCGCTGTTCGCGTTGCGCAGTGCGGTCCTGATCCCCTCGCCCGGCACGAGGTTCACCCCGGTGGCGGGCGCGCCACCCGTCAGCGTCACGGCCAGCACGGCCAGGACCGCGCCCACCAGCAGGACGCGGGTGACGGCGGTCCAGGCGCCCCGCGCGTCCCGGCGCCGCAGCGCCGGGAGCGAGCCGCCACCACCGAAGCGACGGCCGCCAGCACGACCGCGAGGACGAGCAGCTCCCAGGGGATGTAGCGGAACGCGGTCACGGGTCCATCATCCCTGGCTGCCCCAGGAAGCTCCGAGACGCCTCGCGCACGGCTCGGCGCCTCTACCGCCTTAGGTCACGTCAGGGACGTCCGGCGTGCGGCGCGGGGGCCCGGTAGGTCAGCACCTGGCCGGTCCGCTCCCCGCCGCCACCACCCTGCCAGTCCAGTCGCTCCCAGTCGGTGGCGACGATGAACAGAGTCCGACCGTCGGCGCCCCCGAGCATGCAGGCGAAGCAGCCGCGGTCCACGGCGACGGACTCGAGGACCCGGCCGCCCTCGGCGACGCGCACGCAGCAACGGTTGGGGACGTCGGCGTACCAGACCGCGCCGTCCGCATCGAGGCAGATGCCGTCGGGGGCGGCGCCCTCACCGAGGTCGGCCCAGACCCGGCGGTCCGTCAGCGAGCCGTCCCCGGCGATCGTGAAGGCGGTGAGCCGGTGCGCCTGCGACTCGGCCACGACCAGCGTGGTGCCGTCGGGCGTCACCGCCATGCCGTTGGGGAACCACAGGTCCCCGGCCACGTCGCGCGTCCGGCCGTCGGGCGTGACCACGGCGAGGACGCCGGGCCTCGGCTCCTCGCCGGGCATCGACCCGGGCATGTTCACGAAGACGTGCCCGCGCGGGCCCACGACGACCTCGTTCCAGGGGCGACCCTCGCCGCCGTACGGCGCCAGCTCGGGCCCGGCGACGACACCGTCCCGGGTGGTGAGGACCTCCCGGCCGTCGGGCAGCCACTCGACGGAGAAGGGCAGGCCGTCCACCCGGTGGACCACTGTCCGCTCGCCGTCCTCGGTGAAGGCGAGCACCTCGCCCGCGAGCCAGTCGCACACCCAGAGCCGCCCGTCGTGCCAGCGCGGGGACTCACCCATCGCGATCTCGGTCGCGAACACCTGTGTGGCCGTCATGTCAGTTCCGACCTCGGCGGAGGCCGCAACTCATCGGCCCCAGGCCGGATCAGGCGGTGCGGGTGGCGACGATCTCGGCGAACGCGTCGAGGGCGGCGCGCACCGGGGAGTCCTCGGGCAGCACGGTGAGCAGCTGCTGCGCCTCGCGGGCCCGGTCGAGGACGTAGGAGCGGGCCTCGTCCATCGCGGGGTGCTTGCGCAGCAGGTCGAGGGTCTCGGCGTGCAGCGCGTCGTCGGCGAGGTCGGCGTCGAGGAGCTCGAGCAGCCGCGCGTCCGCCGGGTCGGTGGACCGCCGGGCGAGCAGCGTGGGCAGCGTGTCCACGCCCTCACGCAGGTCGGTGCCGGGGGTCTTGCCGGACTCGTCGGAGTCGCTGGCGATGTCGAGGATGTCGTCGGAGAGCTGGAAGGCCGAGCCGATCCGCTCGCCGTACGCCGTCAGTGCCTCCTCGACCTCCAGCGGCGCACCCGCGAACCGCGCGCCGTAGCGGGCGGAGGTCGCGATCAGCGAGCCGGTCTTGCCGGCGACGACCCGGAGGTAGTGCTCGAGCGGGTCGGCACCGTCCTGGGGGCCGAGGGTCTCCAGGATCTGGCCCTCGACCAGCCGGCCGAAGGTCTCGGCCTGGATCCGGACGGCGTCGGCACCCAGCCGGGCGGTGAGCTCCGAGGACTTCGCGAACAGGAAGTCGCCGGTGAGGATCGCGACCAGGTTGTCCCAGCGGGCGTTGGCCGAGTCGGCGCCGCGGCGCAGCGCGGCCTCGTCCATCACGTCGTCGTGGTAGAGCGAGCCCAGGTGGGTCAGCTCGACCACGCAGGCGGCGGTGACGATGCCCTCGGCGTGCGGGTCGCCGGTCTCGGCCGCGAGCAGCACCAGCAGCGGGCGGAAGCGCTTGCCGCCGGCACGCATCAGGTGCTTGGCCGCCTCGGTCACGAAGCCGGCCTCGCTCTCGACGGAGTCGTCGAGCTCGGCCTCCACCTCGACCAGCCGCTGACGGAGCCGCGCCTCGAGGTCGGGGTCGAGGATCGGCAGCGCCAGCGAGGCCGGTGCGGGGCTGGTCACGGTGGTGCTCCTAGGTCATGCGGGCGGTCAGCGGACGAACTGTCCGGCAGTGGCCGCGAGGTCGAGGACCGGTCCCGGGACGATGCCCAGGGCGGCCGTGGCTGCGAAGCCGACTGCGATCACGATAGTCGTCAGCACCGAGGGCATCACCACCGTGGGTCCCTCCCCGACCGGGTCGGAGAAGTACATCAGCACGATCACGCGGATGTAGAAGAAGGCCGCGACCGCGCTGAGCAGCGCCGCCACCACGACGAGCGGCCAGGCGCCGCCCTGCCACGCGGAGGTGAACACGGCCCACTTGCCGGTGAAACCGCTGGTCAGCGGGATGCCGGCCATGCCGAGCAGGAAGAAGGCGAAGACGCCGGCCACGAACGGCGACTCCTTGCCGAGCCCGGCCCACCGGGACAGGTGGGTGGCCTCGCCGCTGGAGTCGCGCACCACGGTGACGACGGCGAACGCGCCGACGGTCATGAACCCGTAGGTGACCAGGTAGAACAGCACCGCCTGGAGCGAGGACAGCTCCGCCCCGTCGGTGACCGTCACGGCGTGCAGGCCGACGAAGCCGGTCAGCAGGAAGCCCGCGTGCGCGATCGAGGAGTACGCCAGCATCCGCTTGATGTCGGACTGGGTCAGTGCCAGCACGCAGCCGACCGCCATGGTGAGGATCGCGATCACCCAGATCATCGGCGTCCAGTCCCAGCGGGCGCCGCCGAAGCCGACGTAGAACAGCCGCAGCAGGGCGCCGAAGGCGGCGATCTTGGTGCAGGACGCCATGAACGCGGTGACCGCGGTCGGGGCGCCCTGGTAGACGTCGGGCGTCCAGGCGTGGAACGGCGCGGCGCCGACCTTGAACAGCATGCCGACCGCCATCAGGCCGATGCCGCCGAGCAGCAGCGGGCTGCCGCCGACCGTGCCGGAGATCGCCTCGCTGATGTCGGAGAGCTGCATGGAGCCGGCGAAGCCGTAGACGAGCGCGATGCCGTAGAGGAAGAAGCCGGAGGAGAACGCGCCGAGCATGAAGTACTTCAGCGCCGCCTCCTGGCTGAGCAGGCGCCGACGACGCGCCAGGCCGCACAGCAGGTAGAGCGGCAGCGAGAGGATCTCCAGCGCGACGAACATCGTCAGCAGGTCGTTGGAGGCCGGGAACAGCATCATCCCGCCGACCGCGAACATCATCAGCGGGAAGACCTCGGTGTGCTCGAGGCCGCGCGTGGAGGCCTCGCGCTCCGCCTCGGTGCCCGGCAGCGCCGCCGCCTGGCCCGCGAACGCGGTGACGCCGCCCTCGAGGTGACGCTCGGCGAACAGCAGCACGCTCACCAGCGACAGCACCAGCAGGGTGCCCCAGATGAACATCGTCGGCCCGTCGACGGCGATCGCGCCCTCGGCGGCGATGGTGCCGAAGCCGGCCGAGTCGCCGCGCGGCTGCAGGTTGGTGGAGACGATCACCGTCGCCACCAGGGCGCCGACGACGCCGGCCACGGCGAGCACGGTCTGGATCAGGTAGCGGCGGGACCGGGGCGCGAACGCCTCGACCAGCACGCCGACCAGCGCGACGCCGAAGATGATCAGCAGCGGCGACAGCAGGCTGTACTCGATGCTGGGCTTGGAGAACTCCGCGGCACCGCCGGGGATCTCGGCCAGGCGGGGGGCTGCGGCCAGGAACGACATCACTGGTGGGACTCCTCTTCAGCGGTCGCCGAGGTGGACGCGGGGACGGTGGGTGCCGGGTCGGTCACGCCGACCTGCTCCAGCGTGTGCCCGACGGCCGGGTTGATGATCGAGGTCAGCGGCTTCGGGAAGAAGCCCAGCACGACGATCAGCAGCAGCAGCGGCGCGAGCGCGCCGATCTCCCGCAGGTTCAGGTCCTTCATGCCGGCCACCGCGGGCACCGTCGGGCCGGTCATCGTGCGCTGGTAGGTCAGCAGGATGTAGAGCGCCGCCAGCACGATGCCGAGCACCGCGAACGCGGCGTACCACCAGCTGTAGGCGAAGGTGCCGACCAGCACCAGGAACTCCGAGATGAACGGCGACAGGCCCGGCAGCGACAGCGACGACAGGCCCGCGACGAGGAACGTGCCGGCCAGGACCGGCGCCACCTTCTCGACGCCGCCGAAGTCGCCGACGAGCTGCGACCCGCGGCGGGAGATCAGGAAGCCGGTCACCAGGAACAGCGCGGCCGTGGAGAGCCCGTGGTTGAACATGTAGAGCGTCGAGCCGGTCTGGCCGTAGCTGTTGAGCACGAAGATGCCCATCACGATGAAGCCGAAGTGCGAGACCGAGGTGTAGGCGATCAGGCGCGGGATCGACTTCTGCCCGATCGCCACCAGTCCGCCGTAGAGCACGCTGATCACCGCGAGCACGAGCACGACCGGGGTGGCCCACTGCGATGCCTCGGGGAAGAGCCCCAGGCAGAAGCGGATCATCCCGAAGGTGCCGATCTTGTCGAGGATGCTGACCAGCAGCACCGAGGTGCCCGGGGTCGCCTCCGAGGCGACGGTGGGCAGCCAGGTGTGCACCGGGAACATCGGGGCCTTGATCGCGAAGGCGATGAAGAAGCCGAGGAACAGCCAGCGGCCGAGGTCGGTGTCGATGTTCGCGGTGATCGGGGCGAGCTCGGTGAGGAGGTACGTCGGACCGGTCTCGGTGTCCGAGGACACGACGTAGAGGCCGACCACCGAGGCCAGCATGAGCAGGCCGCCGAGCAGCGAGAACAGCAGGAACTTCACCGCGGCGTAGGCCCGGCGCGGACCGCCGAACCCGCCGATCAGGAAGTAGATCGGGATCAGCGTCGCCTCGAACAGCACGTAGAACAAGAAGACGTCCATCGCGGCGAAGACGCCGATGGCCAGACCCTCGAGCGCCAGCATCCAGGCGAAGAACCCGCTCGCGCCCCAGCGGCCGGTGTCGCCGTCGCGCCACGACGCGAGGATCACGACCGGGGTGAGCACCGCGGTCAGGATCACCAGGGTCAGCCCGATCCCGTCGACGCCGAGCGCGTAGTGCGCGCCGAACGCCTCGATCCAGGTGTGCGTCTCGACGAACTGGTAGCGGTCGCCGTTGACGTCGTAGCCGAAGCCGATGAGGGCGACGACGACGAGGGTCAGCAGCGAGAAGCCGAGTGCGACCTTCTGCGGGAGATCGGCCCGCGTGGGCCGGTCACCCTCGCCGGGTGACGAGGGCAGCAGGGCCACGACCACCGCGCCGACGACGGGCAGCAGCAGAGCCGCGGTCAACCAGGGAAACACTCAGGACACCAGCCTTACGTCGAGCGGGCGGTCGAGGCGGTGGGCAGGGCCACCGGAGACGTGGAGGGGGATGCTCATGTCAGGTTCACCGCCAGCAGGGCGACCACGACCAGCAGCGAGCCGGCCAGCACCGAGAGGGCGTAGGAGCGGACGTAGCCGGTCTGGAAGCGGCGGAAGCGGGTGGACATCCCCGCGAAGGCCGCGCCCGTGCCGTTGACCGCCCCGTCGACCCCGTGGTCGTCGAAGCCGACCAGGCCGGTGACGAACCGGTCGCCGGGGCGCATCAGCAGCTCCTCGTTGAGGGCGTCGCCGTAGAGGTCGGCACGCGCCGCGCGGGTCACGACCGAGACGTTGGCCGGGGCCACCCGCGGGACGGCGGACCGGCCGACGGTGAGCCAGGCGATGGCCACGCCGACGGCGACCACGACGGTGATGATCAGCGTGTAGACGATCGGCGCGAACGCCAGCTCGTGCTCGCCGACCTCGCCGACGACGGGGTCCAGCCACGTGGTGATCCAGTCGCCGAACAGCAGCAGACCGCCGAGCACGGACAGTGCGGCGAGCACGATCAGCGGGACCGTCATCACCTTGGGCGACTCGTGCGGGTGCACGCCCTCCTCCCAGCGCTTCTGGCCGAAGAACGTCATCAGCATCACGCGGGTCATGTAGAACGCGGTGATGCCCGCACCGGCGAGTGCCGCCAGACCGACCACCAGGTTCTCGCCGAAGGCGGCCTCGATGATCTTGTCCTTGGACCAGAAGCCGGAGAAGCCCGGGAAGCCGATGATCGCGAGGTAGCCCATCGCGAAGGTCAGGAAGGTGACCGGCACGGCCTTCTGCAGCGCGCCGTAGTGGCGCATGTCGACGTCGTCGTCCATCGCGTGCATCACCGAGCCGGCGCCGAGGAACAGGTTGGCCTTGAAGAAGCCGTGGGCCAGCAGGTGGAAGATCGCGAAGGCGTAGCCGTACACGCCGAGGCCGGCGGCCAGCATCATGTAGCCGATCTGGCTCATGGTCGACGCGGCGAGCGCCTTCTTGATGTCGTCCTTGGCGCAACCGATGACGGCACCCCACAGGAGCGTCACCGCACCGACGATCACCACGGCGGTCTGCGCGACCTCGGCGTACTCGTAGATGAAGTTGGAGCGGACCACGAGGTAGACGCCGGCGGTGACCATCGTCGCGGCGTGGATCAGCGCCGACACCGGGGTCGGGCCCTCCATCGCGTCGAGGAGCCAGGACTGCAGCGGCACCTGCGCCGACTTGCCGCAGGCGGCGAGCAGGAACAGCAGGCCGAGCGCGGTCATCGTCGTCTCCGACGCCTCGCCCGCGGCGGCCGAGACGCCGGCGAACGCGGTGGTGCCGAAGGTGACGAACACCAACGCGGTGCCGAGGGCCATGCCGATGTCACCGACACGGTTCACCACGAACGCCTTCTTGGCGGCCACGGCGGCGGACGGCTTGTGCTGCCAGAAGCCGATGAGGAGGTACGACGCGAGGCCGACGCCCTCCCAGCCGAGGAAGACACCGAGGTAGTTGTCGCTGAGCACCAGCATGAGCATCGCGGCGACGAAGAGGTTCAGGTAGCCGAAGAACCGGGCCCGGCGCTCGTCGTGCTCCATGTAGCCGACCGAGTAGAGGTGGATCAGCGAGCCGACACCGGTGATGAGCAGCAGGAAGAGCGCGGACAGCGGGTCGTAGAGCAGCGCCATGTCGACGCGGAACGGTCCCGCCTCGACCCAGGTGTAGAGGTGCTGGGTGATGCTGCGGTCGGCGTCGTCGCGGCCGAGCAGCGCGAAGAACGCCACCAGGCTGATCACGAACGAGCCGAGGACGGTGGCGCAGCCGAGCAGGTGCGCCCAGCCACGTGTGCGGTTGCCGCCGCCGAGCAGGATCACCGCGGCGCCGAGGGCCGGCAGCGCGATGATCACCCACAGCAGGGAGAAGACGCCGTCGGCGACCGACGGGTCGATCACCGGCACCGTGTGCCCGTGGGCCTCCTCCGCGAGGCGCGGCAGGATCAAGGCAGAGCTGGTCACAGACACACCCCTAGTACTTCAGCAGGCTCGCGTCGTCGACCGAGGCCGACCGGCGCGTCCGGAAGATGGTCATGATGATGGCGAGGCCGACCACGACCTCCGCGGCAGCGACCACCATGACGAAGAAGGCCGCGACCTGCCCGTCGAGGTTGCCGTGCACGCGGGCGAAGGTCACCAGCGCCAGGTTGCTGGCGTTGAGCATCAGCTCGACGGACATGAACACGACGATGGCGTTGCGGCGCACGAGGACGCCGATGCAGCCGATCGTGAACAGGATCGCCGAGAGTGCGAGGAAGGGCGTCGGGTCCATCACTTCTCCTCCTCGTCCCGGGCCGGCTCGCCGTCGACGTCGCCGGTCCGGTCACGCGTGGTGTCGTCCTGGCGCATCGAGCGGGTCAGCTCGTCGATGTCGTCGGCCAGCGCCGGGGCGGACCGCACCGTGCCACGGGCGGTGAGCACCCGCGACACCGACGACTCCGCCGGCGTGCCGTCGGGCAGCAGCGCGGGCGTGTCGACCGCGTTGTGCCGGGCGAAGACACCCGGCGACGGCAGCGGACCGAGCGGCTTGCCGTGCTCGGCGTAGTCGCGCAGGCGCTGCGCCGCGAGCTCGGCCTGGCCCTGCTTGGGGGTCAGCCGCTCGCGGTGGGCGAGCACCATCGCGCCGATGGCGGCGGTGATGAGCAGGGCGCTCGTCGCCTCGAACGCGAAGACGTACTTGGAGAACAGCAGCTGGGCGAGACCCTGCACGTTGCCGTCCCCGTTGGCCGCGTCGAGGCCGACGGTGACGCCGATCGTCACCTGGACGACCCCGAGCACCAGCACGGCGCCGAAGAGCAGACCGACCACGGCCGCGGCGAGCCGCTGGCCCTTGATCGTCTCCACCACCGAGTCGGAGGCGTCGACGCCGACGAGCATGAGCACGAACAGGAAGAGCATCAGGATCGCGCCGGTGTAGACGATGATCTGCACCGCGAAGAGGAACGGCGCGTCCTGCACGGCGTAGAGCACCGCCAGGCCGATCATCACGACCGCCAGCAGCAGGGCCGCGTGCACGGCCTTGCGGGCGAACAGGATGCCCAGCGCGGCGGCCACCATGACGGGAGCCAGGAACCAGAAGGTGACCACGGATCAGGCCTCGCTCTCGGAACGCTCGCGGTCGTCGTCGCGCTCACTCTGCGGCCGGAAGCTGCCGCGGTAGTAGTCGCCCTCGTCGTCACCGAGCAGCATCGCGTGCGGCGGCTGCTCCATGCCCGGCAGCAGCGGCGCGAGCAGGTCCTGCTTCTCGTAGATCAGGTCGGCGCGGTTGTTGTCGGCGAGCTCGTACTCGTTGGTCATCGTGAGCGCGCGCGTCGGGCACGCCTCGATGCACAGACCGCACAGGATGCAGCGCAGGTAGTTGATCTGGTAGACGCGGCCGTAGCGCTCACCGGGCGAGAACCGTCCGGAGCCGTCGCCGGTGTCGTCGGTGTTGGACGCACCCTCGACGTAGATCGCGTCGGCCGGGCAGGCCCAGGCGCAGAGCTCGCAGCCGATGCACTTCTCCAGCCCGTCGGGCCAGCGGTTGAGCTGGTGACGGCCGTGGAAGCGGGGCGCGGTCGGCTTCTTCTCGAAGGGGTACTGCTCGGTGACGACCTTCTTGAACATCGTCCGGAAGGTGACGCCGAAACCCGCGACCGGGTCCCAGAACTGTTCCTTCAGAGTGGGCATCAGCTCTGCTCCTTGCTGAGGTCTGTGCTCGCGTCGCGCAGGGTGAGCGTGGTGCGGCCCTGGACGGGCCGGCCGGGCATCGGCGGGACGGGGTAGCCACCGGCGTAGGCGTCGAAGGGACCGGTGCGCTCGTCACCGTCGCCGTCCTCCTCGGCCGCCTCCTCCTCGCTGCCGCCGACGAAGAACAGCACCAGGAACAGCACCGCGACGACGCCGATGGCCGCCAGCAGGTAGCTGCGGTCGATGCCACCCTCGAGGCTGATCGCGCGGATGGTGGCGACGGCCACGATCCAGACCAGCGAGACCGGGATCAGCCGGGTCCAGCCGAACTTCATGAACTGGTCGTAGCGGAGCCGGGGCAGGGTGCCGCGGAGCCAGATGAAGATGAAGACGAAGATCATCACCTTGCCGATGAACCACAGGAAGGGCCAGTAGCCCTCGTTGGCGCCCTCCCACAGCGACAGCGGCCACGGGGCGCGCCAGCCGCCGAGGAACAGCGTCGTGGCCAGCGCGGACACGGTGACCATGTTGACGTACTCGGCGAGGAAGAACAGCGCGAACTTCAGCGAGGAGTACTCGGTGTGGAAGCCGCCGACGAGCTCGCCCTCGGCCTCGGGCAGGTCGAACGGCGCGCGGTTGGTCTCGCCCACCATCGCGATCATGTAGATCACGAACGACGGGATCAGGATCAGGCCGAACCAGAGCCGCTCCTGCGCGGCCACGATCGCCGAGGTCGACATCGAGCCGGCGTAGAGGAACACCGCGACCAGCGAGAGCCCCATCGCGACCTCGTAGGAGATCATCTGGGCCGAGCTGCGCAGGCCGCCGAGCAGGGAGTACGTCGAGCCGGAGGACCAGCCGCCGAGCACGATGCCGTAGATGCCGATCGAGGCCACGGCCAGGATGAACAGCACGCCCACCGGCATGTCGGTCAGCTGCAGCGGCGTGGTGATGTCGGTGAACGGCACCTGCACCTCGGGGCCGAACGGGATCACCGAGAACGCGATGAAGGCCGGGATCACCGAGAGCACCGGCGCCAGCAGGAACACCACCCGGTCCGCCGACTTGGGGATGATGTCCTCCTTCAGCGCCAGCTTCACGCCGTCGGCGAGTGACTGGAGGAGGCCGAAGGGACCGTTGACGTTGGGACCGATGCGGTGCTGCATCCGGGCGACGACCCGGCGTTCGAACCAGATGTTGAACAGCGTCAGCAGCACCAGCACCAGGAAGATCAGCACCGACTTGATGACGACCAGCCACCACGGGTCCTGCCCGAAGAGCGACAGGTCGTCGGCCGCCATCACGAGCTGCCCGGGGGTCGTCGAGCCGGCGAGCGAGGTCGAGATCATGCCGCACCTCCGGCGACTGTCACGGTCGACCCGGCGCGGGCGCCGAGGTCGCGGTTCACGTTGATGCCGTCGGAGCTGGCCGGCAGCCAGACCACGCCGTCGGGCAGGTCGGCGACGCCCACGGGCAGCGTCGCCGCGCCGTGGGGGCCGGTCACGGTGACGTTGCCACCGACGGCGACCCCGAGCGAGGCGAGGGTGCCGGCCGAGACCAGCGCGGTCGCGGCTCGTCCGGTCGCCTTGAGGTAGTCGTCGCCGTCGAGCATGGAGGCGTCGTCGATCATCTGCTTCCAGGTCGCGAGCACGAGGCCGTCACCGGCCTCCTCACCACCGGCGGCCGCGACCGTCGGGGCGTCGACCCGGGCGCCGTCCCAGGCACCGATCTCGGCGAGCTCGGCGCGGGCGCCCTCGACGGTCTTGAAGCCCAGCCCGGCGCCGAGCTCGTCGGCGATGCCGGCGAGGACCCGGAGGTCGGGCAGGGCGTGCGACTCGGTGAGCACCTTGGCGAACGGCCGCGGGCGACCCTCCCAGGTGACGAAGGTGCCGGCCTTCTCGGCGGCGGGGGCCACCGGGAACACCACGTCGGCGGCCCGGGTCACGTCGGTCTCGCGGAGCTCGAGGCTGACCACGAACGACGCGGCCTCGACCGCCGCGCGGGTGGCGGCCGGGTCGGCGGTGTCGTCGGGGTCCACGCCTCCGACGACGAGGGCGCCGAGCTCGCCCGCGGTGGCGGCGGCGACGATGCCGGCCGCGTCGCGGCCCGGCTCGTGGCCGATGGTCGTCCCCCACACCGCACCGATGTCGACGCGGGCAGCCGCGTCGTCGACCGGGCGGCCGCCGGGCAGCAGGGTGGGCAGGCAGCCGGCGTCGACGGCACCGCGGTCGCCCGCGCGCCGGGGCACCCAGGCGAGCCGGGCCCCGGTCGTGCCGGCCAGCGCCACCGCGGCGGACAGCGCACCGGGCACCGAGGCGAGCCGCTCGCCGACCAGGATGATGCCACCGCCGTCGAGCGCGACCTCGCCGTCGTTGGCCAGGGCCTCGAGGGCCGCGGCCTCGGCGCCGGGGGTCGTGCGGATCAGGGTGCCGTGCATCTTGGCCAGGCCGCGGGAGGTGTAGGGCGCGATGCTCCACACCTTCAGGCCCTTGCGGGCGGCCTTGCGCAGGCGGAGGAACAGGGTGCCGGCCTCGTCCTCGGGCTCGAGGCCCGCCAGGACGACCTTGCCGACGCGCTCGAGATCCTCGAAGGTGACCCCGAGACCGGTGCCCGCGACGGACGAGGCGAGGAACGCCTCCTCCTCGGCGGAGTGCGGCCGGGCGCGGAAGTCGATGTCGTTGCTGCCGAGGGCGACCCGCGCGAACTTGGCGTAGGCGTAGGCGTCCTCGACGGTGAGGCGACCGCCGGTCAGCACGCCGACTCCCCCGGTGGTTCCTGAGGAGCCGAGGGACGAGGCGTCTCGAAGGGCGGCCTTCAGCCCGCGGGCCGCGACCACGAACGCCTCGGGCCAGGAGGCGGCGCGCAGCTCACCGGTCTCCTCGTCGCGGACGAGGGGGTGGGTGAGCCGGTCGGCCTGGCGGGCGTAGGTGAAGCCGAAGCGGTCCTTGTCGGTGATCCACTCCTCGTTGACCTGCGGGTCGTCACCGGACAGCCGGCGCACGACCTTGCCGCGACGGTGGTCGACGCGGATCGCGGAGCCGCACGCGTCGTGCTCGGCGACCGAGGGCGTCGAGACGAGGTCGAACGGGCGGGCCCGGAAGCGGTAGGCCGCCGAGGTCAGCGCGCCGACCGGGCAGATCTGGATGGTGTTGCCCGAGAAGTAGGACTCGAAGGGCTCCTTCTCGTAGATGCCGACCTGCTGCAGCGCACCGCGCTCGATCAGCGCGATGAACGGGTCACCGGCGATCTGCTCGGAGAAGCGCGTGCAGCGGGCGCACAGCACGCAGCGCTCGCGGTCGAGCAGCACCTGGGCGGAGATGTTGATCGGCTTGGGGAAGGTGCGCTTGGTCTCGACGAAGCGGGTCTCGCCGCGGCCGTTGCTCATCGCCTGGTTCTGCAGCGGGCACTCGCCGCCCTTGTCGCAGACCGGGCAGTCGAGCGGGTGGTTGACCAGCAGCTGCTCCATCACGCCCTGCTGCGCCTTGTCGGCGACGGGCGAGGAGACCTGCGTGTTGACGACCATGCCGTCGGAGGCGACCAGCGTGCAGGAGGCCTGCGGCTTCACCCGTCCGGGCGGGCCCATCATCGTGCGCGGCTCGCCGTCGGGGCCGGGCAGCGCCACCTCGACCAGGCACTGGCGGCAGGCGCCGACGGGCGCGAGCAGCGGGTGGTCGCAGAAGCGCGGGATCTGCACGCCGATCTGCTCGGCGGCCCGGATGACCAGGGTGCCCTTGGGCACGCTGGTCTCCACGCCGTCGATGGTGAGGGTGACCAGGTCGGCCTTCTCGACCTGGCCTTCCTTGCTGGTCGAGCAGTCAGTGAACGTTGCAGCTGCCCCGCGGGGCGAAGAGGGTGGAGGCGGCCGGGTCGAACGGGCAGCCGCCGTGCTCGAAGTGGGCGACGTACTCGTCCCGGAAGTACTGGATCGACGAGGTGATCGGGCTGGTCGCGCCGTCACCGAGCGCGCAGAACGAGCGGCCCAGGATGTTGTCGCACTGGTCGAGCAGCGTCTCGAGGTCGGCCTCGCTGCCCTGACCCTTCTCGAGCCGGGCCAGCGTCTGCACGAGCCACCAGGTGCCCTCACGGCACGGGGTGCACTTGCCGCACGACTCGTGCTTGTAGAACTCCGTCCAGCGCAGCACCGCGCGCACGACGCAGGTGGTCTCGTCGAAGATCTGCAGCGCCTTGGTGCCGAGCATCGAGCCGGCGGCGCCGACACCCTCGTAGTCGAGGGGTACGTCGAGGTGCTCGGCGGTCAGGATCGGGGTCGACGAGCCGCCCGGTGTCCAGAACTTCAGCTCGTGGCCCTCGCGGACGCCGCCGGCGAGGTCGAGCAGCTGGCGCAGCGTGATGCCGAGCGGGGCTTCGTACTGGCCCGGCCGGGTGACGTGGCCGGAGAGGGAGTAGAGCGTCATGCCCTTGCTCTTCTCGGTGCCCATCGAGCCGAACCACTCGGCACCGTTGGCGACGATCGAGGGCACCGAGGCGATGCTCTCGACGTTGTTGATCACGGTCGGCGAGGCGTAGAGGCCCGCGACGGCCGGGAACGGCGGGCGGAGGCGCGGTTGGCCGCGGCGGCCCTCGAGCGAGTCGAGCAGCGCCGTCTCCTCGCCGCAGATGTAGGCACCGGCGCCGGCGTGCACGGTCAGCTCGAGGTCGTAGCCGGAGCCGTTGATGTCCTTGCCGAGGTGACCGGCGAGGTAGGCCTCCTGCACCGCGCGCTGGAGGCGGCGCACCACGTGCAGCACCTCACCGCGGACGTAGATGAAGGCGTGCTTGGCGCGGATGGCGTAGGAGGCGATGATGACGCCCTCCACGAGGGTGTGCGGGCTCGCCATCATCAGCGGGATGTCCTTGCAGGTGCCCGGCTCCGACTCGTCGGCGTTGACGACGAGGTACTTCGGGTTGGGGTTGTCCTGCGGGATGAAGCCCCACTTCATCCCGGTGGGGAAGCCGGCGCCGCCGCGGCCGCGGAGGCCGGAGTCCTTGACCAGGTCGATGATCGCGCCCGGCTCCATGCCCAGCGCCGTCCTGAGGGCGGCGTAGCCGCCGCCGCGCTCGTAGGACTCCAGGGTCCACGGCTTCTCGGCGTCCCAGTTGTCCGACAGGACCGGGGTCAGCATGTCGGCATCAGCCTCCTGCTTGGGTGCGGACTCCTCGCCGACGTCTTCGCGCGGACTCGGCGATGCTCGGCCCGGCGTGCGAGCGCCGTCTCGGCGCCGAGGAGCCGGGCTGCCGACGCTCAGCCGCGCTCACTCCGCGCGATGCCGAGACCCACCAGGCTGGCGGGCCCGGCGGCCGGGCCCTCGTCGGCGCGGTCGTCGGGGAAGCCGGCGAGCACGCGCTCGGCCTCGCGCCACGAGCAGATGCGCGGGCCGCGGGTGGAGCGGACCTCCTTGCCCTCCCGCAGGTCGTCGACCAGCTGGGTCGCCGACGCGGGGGTCTGGTTGTCCATGAACTCCCAGTTGACCATCACCACCGGGGCGTAGTCGCAGGCCGCGTTGCACTCGACGTGCTCGAGGGTGATCGCTTCCCGTCCGTCGGTGGCGTCTCGTCGTTGCCCACGCTCGAGGTGGTCCTTGAGCCGCTCGAAGATGGCGTCGCCGCCCATCACCGCGCACAGCGTGTTGGTGCAGACCCCGACGTGGTAGTCGCCGACGGGGCGGCGCTTGTACATCGTGTAGAAGGTCGCGACGCCCGACACCTCCGCGGCGGAGATGCCGAGGATGTCGGCGCAGGCCTCGATGCCGCGCGCGGTGACCCGGCCCTCGACGCTCTGGACGAGGTGCAGCATCGGCAGCAGGCCCGAGCGCGCCTGCGGGTAGCGCGCGGCGATCTCGCGCAGCTCCCCCAGGGTCTCGTCGTCGAGCGGGGCGTCCTGGATCTCGGTCATCTAGCGGTCAACTCCACCCATGACGGGGTCGATCGAGGCGATGGCGACGATGACGTCGGCGACCATGCCGCCTTCGCTCATCACCGACGTCGCCTGGAGGTTCGTGAACGACGGGTCGCGGAAGTGCGCCCGGAACGGCTTGGTGCCGCCGTCGGAGACCACGTGCGCGCCGAGCTCGCCGCGGGGCGACTCGATCGGCACGTAGGCCTGGCCGGCCGGGACCCGGAAGCCCTCGGTGACCAGCTTGAAGTGGTGGATCAGGGCCTCCATCGACTCACCCATGATGTGCCGGATGTGGTCGAGGCTGTTGCCCATGCCGTCGGTGCCGACCGCGAGCTGGCTCGGCCAGGCGATCTTCTTGTCGGCCACCATCACCGGCGCGCCCTCGAGGCCGCCGAGACGGTCGGCGCACTGCTCGACGATGCGCAGCGACTCCCACATCTCGTCCAGCCGGATCCGGAACCGGCCGTAGGCGTCGCAGGTGTCCCAGGTGACGACGTCGAAGTCGTAGTCCTCGTAGCCGGAGTAGGGCTGGGTCTTGCGCAGGTCCCACGGGTAGCCGGTCGAGCGCAGCACCGGCCCGGAGATCCCGAGCGCCATGCAGCCGGCCAGGTCGAGGTGGCCGACGCCCTCGAGCCGCCCCTTGAAGATCGGGTTGGCGTTGCAGAGGTCGGCGTACTCGGGGAGGCGCTTCTTCATCAGCGCGATGAAGTCGCGGATCTGGTCGAGCGCGCCCGGGGGCATGTCCTGCGCGACGCCGCCGGGACGGATGAACGCGTGGTTCATGCGCAGGCCGGTGATCAGCTCGAAGAGGTCGAGCACCAGCTCGCGCTCGCGGAAGCCGATCGTCATGACGGTCAGCGCGCCGATCTCCATGCCGCCGGTGGCGATGCAGACCAGGTGGCTGGAGATCCGGTTGAGCTCCATCAGGAGGACGCGCATGACCTGCGCCTTCTCCGGGATGTCGTCCTCGATGTCGAGGAGGCGCTCCACGCCGAGGACGTAGGTGGCCTCGTTGTAGAACGGCGCGAGGTAGTCCATCCGGGTGCAGAACGTGACGCCCTGCGTCCAGGAGCGGAACTCCATGTTCTTCTCGATGCCGGTGTGGAGGTAGCCGATGCCGCAGCGGGCCTCGGTCACCGTCTCGCCCTCGAGCTCGAGGATCAGCCGGAGCACGCCGTGCGTGGACGGGTGCTGCGGGCCCATGTTGAC
Source organism: uncultured Actinomycetota bacterium (assembly GCA_963698315.1). Taxonomy (GTDB): domain Bacteria; phylum Actinomycetota; class Actinomycetes; order Propionibacteriales; family Nocardioidaceae; genus Nocardioides_B. The sequence continues at coordinate 290,768 of CAVOQH010000005.1, read as the reverse complement.
GACGACGCGGTCGTCACCCTCGTCGGCGATGCCGCTGACGACGGAGTCCCAGTCCTGGCCGGTGACCGTGAAGACACGGCCCTGCGAGGTCTCGGACGACCCGGCGTACAGGTCCTCTGTCGTGTCAGTCATGAAGTAGCTCCTGCGGGTGTCCGGCGGCGGGATCGTGGCGCCCTTGTACTCGACGGGGATGCCGCCGAGCGGGTAGTCCTTCCGCTGCGGGTGGCCCGGCCAGTCGTCGGGCATCTCGATCCGGGTGAGCGCGGGGTGGCCGTCGAAGACGATGCCGAAGAAGTCGTAGGTCTCGCGCTCGTGCCAGTCGTTGGTGGGGTAGACCGCGACCACCGAGGGGATGTGCGGGTCGGCGTCGGGGCAGGTCACCTCGAGCCGGATCCGGCGGTTGTGGGTCATGGAGAGCAGGTGGTAGACCGCGTGCAGCTCACGGCCGGTGTCGTCGGGGTAGTGCACCCCGGACACTCCCGAGCAGAACTCGAAGCGCAGCTGGGGGTCGTCGCGGAGCAGCTGGGCGGTGGCCAGCAGGTCGTCGCGGCGGACGAACAGCGTGATCTCGCCGCGGTGGACCACGACCTTCTCGATCGCGGTGTCGGCGCCCTGGCCCGCCAGACCGGCCAGGAGCGTGTCGGCGAACTCGTCGAACCAGCCGCCGTAGGGACGGACGGTGCCGCCGGGCATCACGACCGGGCGGACCAGGCCGCCGTAGCCGGAGGTGTCGCCACTGCCCCGCACGCCGAACATGCCGTGCCGGGTGCCGACGAGCTCGGGCTGGAGCTGCTCGGGGTCGACGGGCAGCCGGTTCTCGGGGGCGTCGTCCGTCGCGTCGGGCTCGGTGCCCTCGGTGACCTCGTCGGCGGCCTTGATGGTCTCGTCGGGGGTCGGCCCGGTGCGCTCGTCGCGCTTGTCGTCGTCGCTCAACGGAGCAGGCCCTTCATCTCGGACGTCGGGAGGGCGCGCAGCGCCTCGGTCTCGTTGTCCTCGATCTCCGCGCGGCGGTTGCTGCCGAGCTTGGTCGACTGCACCTGGTCGTGGAGCTTGAGGATGGCGTCGATCAGCATCTCGGGCCGCGGCGGGCAGCCGGGGAGGTACATGTCGACGGGGACGACGTGGTCGACGCCCTGCACGATGGCGTAGTTGTTGAACATGCCGCCGGAGCTGGCGCAGACGCCCATCGCGAGGACGTACTTCGGCTCGGGCATCTGGTCGTAGATCTGACGCAGCACCGGGGCCATCTTCTGGCTGACCCGGCCGGCGACGATCATCAGGTCGGCCTGGCGCGGCGAGGCGCGGAAGACCTCCATGCCGAAGCGCGCGAGGTCGTAGCGCGGCCCGCCCGACGTCATCATCTCGATGGCGCAGCACGCGAGACCGAAGGTCGCGGGCCAGAACGACGCCTTGCGCATGTAGCCGGCGACGCCCTCGACGGTCGTCAGGAGGACGCCGCTGGGGAGCTTCTCCTCGATGCCCATTAGTGGTTCCCTCCGGCAGTGGTGGCGCTGGTCGGCACGGTCAGTCCCATTCGAGACCGCCGCGCTTCCAGACGTAGGCGTAGGCGACGAAGACGGTGAGGATGAACAGCACCATCTCGACGAGACCGAACAGGCCCATCGCGTCGAAGTGCACGGCCCAGGGGTAGAGGAAGACGATCTCGATGTCGAAGACGATGAACATCATCGCGGTGATGTAGTACTTCACCGGGAACTTGCCGCCGCCGAGGGCCTGCGGGGTCGGCTCGATGCCGCACTCGTAGGAGTCGAGCTTGGCGCGGTTGTAGCGCCGCGGTCCCACCAGCGAGCTCATCACCACCGAGAACACCGCGAAACCGGCTGCCACCAGCCCCAGTCCGAGAATGGGTGCGTAGAGCTCCATGTCTCGTGTCCCTCCTGTCGTCGTCGGTCGTGCTCGTGCTGCGAGTGCCGCGCCCGGTCCGCGCTAGGCGGCCGGGGCCACCTTGGCCAGGGCGTTGATGACCTTGTCCGACACGTCCCCGTCGCGCGGGTCGGTGAGGTTGGCCATCAGCTTCAGCGTGAACTTCATCAAGGTGGTGCGCGGCAGGCCGTACTTCGTGGCCTGCTTCATGAAGGTGGGGTTGCCGATCATCTTGGCGAAGATCCGGCCGAGGGTGAAGTAGCCGCCGTAGGTCGCCTCGAGCTCCGCGGCGTAGCCCTGGAGCACCCGCTCGCGGGTCGGGCCGGCCGGCGTCGCGAGGGCCTGCACGATCGTCTCGGCCGCGATGTGCCCGGACTCGAGGGCGTAGTCGATGCCCTCGCCGTTGAACGGGTTGACCATGCCGCCGGAGTCACCGACGAGCAGGACGCCGCGGGTGTAGTGCGGCTTGCGGTTGAAGCCCATCGGCAGCGCCGCCGAGCCGATGCGGCCGACCCGGTGCTCGTCGCGGAAGCCCCACTCCTCGGGGGTGTTCGCGAGCCAGCGCTGGAGGATGTCCTTGTAGTCGACGTGCTGGAAGGCCTTCGACGTGTTCAGGATGCCGAGACCGACGTTGGCGGTGCCGTCGCCGACGCCGAAGATCCAGCCGTAGCCGGGAAGCAGGTTGCTCCGGCCCGGGGTCCCGTCCCACAGCTCGAGCCAGGACTCCATCCACGGGTCGTCGTGGCGGGGCGTCTCGTAGTAGGCGCGGACGGCGACGCCCATCGGGCGGTCCTCGCGGCGCTCCAGGCCGAGGGCGATCGCGATGCGCGCCGAGACACCGTCGGCGGCGATCACGACGGGAGCGGAGTAGGTGACCTCGTCGCCGACCTTGCGGCCACGCTCGTCGACGGGTCGCGCGGTCACGCCGACCACCCGGCCGGTGCGCTCGTCGAAGACGGGGCCGGTGACGGCGGTGCGCTCCTTCAGCCGCGCGCCGGCCTTCTCGGCGTGACGGGCCAGGATCTCGTCGAGGTCCATCCGGGTGCGCACCATGCCGTACGGCGGGAACGAGGCGAGCTCGGGCCAGGGCAGCTCGAGCCGGTGGCCGGCGCCGACGATGCGCAGCCCCTTGTTCTTCGCCCAGCCGGGGGCGTCGAGGTCGATGCCCATCGCGACGAGCTGGCGGACCGCGCGCGGCGTGAGGCCGTCGCCGCAGATCTTGTCGCGGGGGAACGCGGCCTTCTCGAGCAGCAGCACGTCGACGCCGGCCTGTGCGAGGTGGAAGGCAGCGGACGCACCGGCCGGACCGGCCCCGACGACGATGACGTCGGCGGCCGCGGTGTCGGCGGGCGTCCGGGTCATCGGGGGTACCTCATCGTCCTTGAGGGGGTCGGCGTGGCGGTCGCATTGTGACTTAGTGAATTCCTTCACTAATGGGCGACGTCGCACAGTCTAGAGGCCTGCGTCACATCCCGCGACCCGCCCCCCTTCCCTGCGGGGAGGACCGCGAAACCGCACCGATCGGGTGATTTCGGCAACGGATCCGTTGCTGAAATCAGGACGGGTCAGGCGGTGGCGCGGTGCAGCGTGACGATGCCGCCGGAGAGGTTGCGCCACTCGGTGTCGTGCCAGCCGGCGGCGGTGATCCGCTCCGCCAGGCCGGCCTGGTCGGGCCAGGCCCGGATCGACTCGGCGAGGTAGACGTAGGCGTCCGGGCTGGAGGACACCGCGCGCGCGACCGAGGGCAGCGCCTTCATCAGGTACTCCACGTAGACGGTGCGGAAGGCCCGGTTGGTGGGGTGGCTGAACTCGCACACGACGAGCCGCCCGCCGGGGCGGGTCACCCGGCGCATCTCGCGCAGCCCCGCGTCGGGGTCGACGATGTTGCGCAGCCCGAAGGAGATCGTGACCGCGTCGAAGGTGTCGTCGGCGAACGGGAGTCGGGTGCCGTCACCGGCGGTGAACGAGAGGTGCGGGCGGGCGGACTTGCCGACCCGGAGCATGCCCAGCGAGAAGTCGCACGGCACCACCTGCGCGCCGCGGTCCGCGAACGGCTGGCTCGAGGTGCCGGTGCCGGCCGCGAGGTCGAGCACCTTCTGCCCCGGCCGCGGGTCCACGGCGTCCACGACGAAGCGGCGCCAGCGCCGGTCCTGGCCCAGTGACAGGACGTCGTTGGTGAGGTCGTAGCGACGGGCCACGTCGTCGAACATCGCCGCGACGTCGGCGGGCTGCTTGTCCAGGTCGGCACGGGTCACGGGGGTCAGCCTACGAGTGCCCCGCCCGCGCCTCGGTGTGGGGAACCCCGGAGCGCGGTCGTAGGCTGGCCCACCGTGACGCAGTCCTGGCCGCCGGCAGAACAGGCCCCCGACCCGGTCCCGGCCGCGACGGCCGGGGCTCCGGCCGTGCCGCTGGTCGTGCCCCTGGTCGTGCGCAGCGTCCCGATCGACGACCCCGGCGACCTGCTCGCGCTGCTCCCCGACGACTCGGGCACCGCCTGGGTGCGCAACGGCGACGGCCTCGTCGGCTGGGGCGTCGCCGCCGTGCTCCGCACCAGCGGCGCCGACCGCTTCAGCGCCGCGCGCGACTGGTGGACCGAGCACACCCGCACCGCCGTGGTCCGTGACGAGGTCGGCCTGCCCGGCAGCGGCCTGGTCTGCTTCGGCTCCTTCGCCTTCGCCGACGAGCCGGGCGACAGCGTCATCGTCGTCCCCGAGGTGGTCGTCGGACGACGCGGCGACACGACCTGGGTGACCACCACGAGCGCCGGCGCCCTCACCACACCGCCCGCGGTGGCCGCGGCCGACGACCCGAGACCCCCGAGCGGCGTGACCTTCTCCGACGGTGCGATGAGCGGCGCCGCCTGGGAGACGGTCGTGGCCGAGGCGGTCCGCCGGATCAGCGCCGGCCACCTCGAGAAGGTCGTGCTGGCCCGTGACCTCGTGGCCACCGCGTCGGAGGACCTCGACGTGCGCTGGCCGCTGCGGCGGCTGGCCGAGAGCTACCCGATGTGCTGGACCTTCCACGTCGACGGGCTGTTCGGCGCGACGCCCGAGATGCTGGTCCGCCGCGAGCGCGGCCTGGTCACCTCGCGGGTGCTGGCCGGCACCATCCGGCGTACCGGCGACGACGAGCGCGACCTCGCCCTGGCCGCGACGCTCGCCCGGTCGTCGAAGGACCTGGAGGAGCACGAGTACGCCGTCCGCTCGGTGGCGGACGCCCTGGCACCGCACTGCACGTCGATGAACGTGCCGGAGGCGCCGTTCGTGCTGCACCTGCCCAACGTCATGCACCTGGCCACCGACGTCGCCGGGGTGACCCACGAGACCGACGACGTGGCGTCCTCGCTCACGCTCGCCGAGGCGCTGCACCCCTCCGCCGCGGTCGGCGGCACGCCCACCGACCGGGCCCGCGCCCTGATCACCGAGATCGAGTCCATGGACCGCGGCCGCTACGCCGGTCCCGTCGGCTGGATGGACGCCGAGGGCGACGGCGAGTGGGGCATCGGGCTGCGCTCGGCCGAGGTGGACGGAGCCCGGGTGCGGCTGTTCGCCGGCTGCGGCATCGTCGCCGACTCCGACCCGGAGGCCGAGCTCGCGGAGGCGCAGGCGAAGTTCGTGCCGGTGCGGGACGCCCTCGGCGGTTAGGTCGTGTCTGGAGAAGATGCGGCGAAGGCGGGCGTGGCATCCGCGCCCGACTCGGCAAGCCCGGGGAGCGAGAGCGCAGCGGGCTGCGCCGAGCGAGCCGGGCGCGGCCGATCGGGATGCGGGGCCGCGAACGCCGCCGCAGGTTTGACAGACACGACCTAGTTCCCGCGGGCGGAGGCCGCTGGCCCTCCCCCGCGGGGCCAGGGACCCACTCCGCCCGTCTGTGCGGCACTGCCGTGGGCAGCGGCACCTTGGGCTCCACCGCCGCCCACGACAGAACACGCGGGTTTGCACACCCCCCGTGCGGGTGCCCGGTCATCCTCGCGTTCCGGCCGGGAGCCTGTCTCTAGCCCAGGGCGGTCATGGGGGGCGGCCGTTCGGCCGACCGCTCTCCCCCGAACGGGCAGCCGCGGACGGGAGAAGCCGCTGCCGGACGGGTCAGCCCAGGCGCTCGTCGACGAAGCACCAGCGCCACTCCTCGCCGGGCTCGGCGGACCGCACCACCGGGTGGCCGGCCTCGCCGAAGTGCGCCGACGCGTGCCGGCGCGGGGAGGAGTCGCAGCAGCCGACGTGGCCGCAGGTCAGACAGGTGCGCAGGTGCACCCAGTTGCGCTCGCCGAGGGCGACGCAGTCCTCGCAGATCCCGTCGACGCGTGGGGCGGCCGCCTCGGCGCTCTCGAGGTGCTCGCACAGGTCCAGGCTGCCGGCCACGCCGGTGACACTACTCCCCTCCAGGCGTCGCAGCCGGTCGCGCCGTTCGGTGTGCTCGTCGAGCATCGACTCCTCGACGTCGAGGGCGACCAGGACGTCCGCGACCACCTCGTGCGGCACCCGGCCGCTGCTGCGCACCTCGAGCACCCGCTCGCGCTCGGCCTGGAGCATCTCGCGGCGCAGCCGGGAGTACGCCTCGCTCGGGGTCTCCACGTCGGGGTCGGTGCTGCCGACCCGCTCCCACGCGGCGAAGTCGCGCTGCTCGGCCCGCCGGCGCAGCGCCTCGAAGGTGCCGTGCGGGTCACCCTCCGCGGTCTGGCCCTCCAGCCACTCCCGGCCGGCGACGCTGGCCTCCTGGAAGAGCGCGGCGCGGGCGAGGGCGTCCTCGCGAGGGTCGGGCCCGGGCAGTCGCAGCACCCGCACCAGCCAGGGCAGGGTGAGCCCCTGGATGAACAGGGTGCCGGCGGTGACCACGAGGGCGATCAGCACCAGCACCTCGCGCTGGGCGAAGTCGGTGGGGATGACGAACGCCGCCGCCAGCGTGACCACGCCACGCATGCCGGCCCAGCCAAGGACGGCGGTGTAGCGCCACGAGGCGTGCTCGCCGGTCTGCGCATCGGGGGTCGGCCGGACCAGCAGGAACCGGGCCGGGAAGACCCAGGCGATCCGGGTCAGGATCACCGTGGCCAGGGTGGCCAGGCAGGCCACGACGACGACGCCGGCGGCCGGGCCGGTGGCGGCCACCTCGTCGATGATGCCGCGGGCCTGGAGACCGATGAGCAGGAAGACCAGGTTCTCCAGCAGGAACGAGATGGTGCGCCAGTTCAGCCGCTCGGCGATCCGCGACGAGGCCGACTGGATCACCGGTGCCTTGTGGCCCAGCGTCAGTCCGGCCACCACGACGGCGAGGACACCGGAGGCGTGGATCGCCTCGGCGGCGACGTACGCCGCGAAGGGCGTCACGAACGAGACGCTGGAGTCGAGCACGGGCTCGGTGAGCTGCTTGCGCAGCCAGCCGACCACCACGAAGACCAGCAGGCCGACCGCCACACCCCCGACCGCGGCGCGGAGGAAGTCCAGGCCGACGTCGAGCACGGTGACGGCACCGCCGACCGCGACGATGGCGGTGCGCAGCGCGACCAGGGCGGTGGCGTCGTTGAGCAGCGACTCGCCCTCGAGGATGGTGACGATCCGGCGCGGGAGCCCGATCCTGCGGGCGATGGCGGTGGCGGCCACCGCGTCCGGGGGCGCGACCACGGCACCGAGGGCGAACGCCGCCGGCCAGCCGACGCCCGGCAGCACCGCGTGCACCACGACGCCGACGACCACGGTGGTGAACGCCACGAGCCCGATCGACAGCAGCAGGATCGAGCGGCGGTTGGCGTTGAAGTCGACCAGCGAGGTCTGCAGCGCCGCGGAGTAGAGCAGCGGCGGCAGGAAGCCGACCAGGGCCAGCTCGGCGGTCAGCTCCACGTCGGGGATCCAGGGCACGAACGACGCCGCCATCCCGACGGCCACGAGCACCAGCGGCGCGGAGAGGTCGAAGCGCCGGCAGAGCCCCGCCACCGCGACGACGACGGCGACGAGGACGGCGACGGTCACGACGAGATGCACGCCGCCCATCCTCTCCCAGGCCGCACGCGACCCGCGGCGGTGTCACGCCGGGTGGGACTCAGGCGCGGGGCTCGGCCACCCAGCGCATCGGGTCGCCCCAGCCGAGGTCGGTGATGCCGGCCGCGTCGAGGGCCAGCGCGACGAGCGTGCGGCGGTGGGCGGCGAAGGTCAGCACGTGGGCGATCATCCCGCCGTAGGTGAACACCTCGGCCGGCTCGCACAGCGCGTCGACGAAGGTCTCGTCGAGACGGCCCTCGTCGCAGGCCTCCCGCACGTGGGCGAGGAAGGTCGGTCCCTCGACGGCGAGGCGCTCCCGCAGCGAGGACACCGACTCGTGCTCCTCGACCGACCAGTCGTAGGCGCGGTCGGCGAGCGCGGCGTTCCACATCCCCATCTGCCCGACGAGCCGGGACAGCAGGGTGCGGATGGTCTGCCGGTCCTCGTCGACCGACAGCTCGATCGGGGCGTCGAGCTGCTCGTCGGAGAGGCGCTCCGCGCAGCCGATCATCTCGCCGGTGAGCCAGACGTGGTGCTCGACCATCGCCGTGAGGAGGTTCATGGTGGTCACCTTCTGGTGGGCCGGCAGCCGCAGGCTCCCGGGCGGGTGGAAGTGGACGTCGCTGGGCGCCTCGAGGCGGATCTGGGTGGGCCGGGCCCGCCAGAGCCGCGGGCCGACGCCGTAGGCCTTGGTGAACGCCCGGGTGAACGCCTCGTGCGAGCCGTAGCCCGCCTCGACCGCCACGTCGAGGATCGTCATCCGGGTGGTGAGCAGCCGGAAGGCCGCCCGCTCCAGCAGGATCCGGCGACGGAAGCGGGCCGGCGGCTCGCCGGCGACCGACGAGACGATCCGGTCGAGGTGGAACCGCGACAGGTAGAGCCGGCGCGCGATCGCCTCACCGTCGGCCCGCGGGGTGACGTCGCCGGTCTCGTCGTCGAGCAGGTCGGCGAGCGCGTCCACGAAGCTGGTGAAGTGGTCGGTTGCGGTGCTCATGTCCCCCATCCCATCCCGTACGTGCGTCACGCGGCTTGATCGTGCTTGCGCTGCCTCCCGGCCTCCCAGCATGCAGCGTCGCGCAGACCGGCAGAAGCGCCCCCGTCCGGGCTGTCGGTGCCCGGGCCTACGGTTTGTCCGAGACACAGGGGAAACTTGCTCGTGCAACACCCCGCACGGTGCAACGATCGTCCTCGACACGTCAGGCCCCTCGCGCCGGCCTGACCCGCTGGCTCCGGAGCCCGGCAGGAACCCCCGCCTGCCGGGCCTCGGTCACCCCGTCAGGACCCGAGCCCGCGGATCGCCGCGTCGAGCGAGCGCCGGTCGTCGCGGCCGACCACCGCCTCGACGACCTCGATGCCTCCGGCCGGGTTGGCGAGAGCGTGCTCGAGCTCCGGAAGGCTGTCGACCCGCCAGTGCGGGGTCCGGGTGGCCGCGCAGAGCGAGGCGAGGTCGACGTGGTGCGGGGTGCCGAAGAGGCGCTCGAAGGAGTCGGCGTAGGCGGGACCGCCCTGCTCCAGCGAGGCGAAGATCGAGCCGCCGTCGTCGTTGACGACCACGACGGTCAGGTCCGGCCGCGGCTCGTCGGGGCCGATCAGCAGCCCGTTCACGTCGTGCAGGAAGGTCACGTCGCCGAGCAGCGCGAACGCCCGGGTCGTCGACGGGCGCCCGAGGGCGGCGCCGACCGCGGTGGAGACCGAGCCGTCGATGCCGGCCAGGCCGCGGTTGCCGATCACCAGGCGCCGGTCACCCACGGTGTAGCGCGGCACCATCAGGTCCAGGTCGCGCACCGGGTTGGAGGCGCCGACGAAGAGCAGCCCGCGGGGCGGCAGCGCCCGTGCGACCGCGCCGGCGACCTGGTGCGGGCCGAGCCTGTCGCGGCCGGCGAGGAATCCGTCGAGCAGCCGCCCGCGCGCCGCGTCGCGGTCCCGCCACTCGGCGAGCCACCCGTCGTCCGCCGGGGGGCCGTCGAGACCGACCGGCCCGTCGAGCACCCGTGAGACGCGGTGACCGGGATCGGTGAAGCCGGTCCGGTTGCGCACGGCGACGACCTCGACGCCGGGGTCGGAGACCAGGCGGGTCACCGGGCGGGACAGCGTCGGGTGACCGCAGACCACGACCCGCTCGATCCGCGCGCGCAGGCTGTCGGGCCCCTCGTCGCCGAGGAGCAGCCGGTAGGTGCGGATCGCGTTGGCGCCGGTGCGGGAGCCGCTGGTCGGCTCGGCCAGCAGCGGCCAGCCGGCCCGCTCGGCCAGCACCCGCGCGGGCGGTCCCGCGTCGTCGCCGGCCACGACGACCGTGCGCGGGCCCGCCGCCAGGTTGTCCCGGGTCGCGGTGACCGGCCTCGTGTCGACCGACTCGGCCGCCGAGACGGGGAGCGGGGTCGACCAGCCGTCCGTCGCGTCCGGCACCAGAGGCTCGGCCAGCTGGAGGTTGAGCTGCACCGGGCCGGGGGCGGCCTCGTCGGCCGGCTCGGCGGTCGCGGCGTCGAGGGCCCGGGCGACCGCCTCGCGCCAGGCGGCCACCTGGCCGGCCTCGTCGGCGCCGGGCTCCGCGGCCGGCACGTCGAGGTCGAGCCGGGTGGCGGTGCCGAACATCCGCACCTGGTCGGTCGTCTGGTTGGCCTGGGTGCCGCGCAGGCGGGCCGGGCGGTCGGCCGAGAGCACCACGAGCGGGAGGCCCCGGTGGGCGGCCTCGAGCACCGCGGGGTGCAGGTTGGCCACGGCGGTGCCGGAGGTGGTGACGACCGGGACGGGTCGCCGGGTGGTCACGGTGAGCCCGAGCGCCAGGAAGCCGGCCGAGCGCTCGTCGATGCGGGTGTGCAGGGTCAACCGGCCGGCGGTGGCCGCCGCGTGCAGGGCGAAGGCCAGCGGGGCCGAGCGCGACCCCGGCGCGAGCACCGCGTGGGTGACCCCGCGGCGCACCAGCTCGTCGACGACGGCGGTGGCCAGGGCGGTCGAGGCGTTCGCGGGCACCTGCGGGGCGGTCACAGCGACCGATCCTGCCCCATGCCGTCCAGCACGGCCGTGACCTCGGCCAGCCGTGCGCGCCAGTGCTCCTCGCGCTCGGGCGCGGCCCGGAGCCGGCCGAGGGCGTCCTCGTCGACCTCGGGGAGCCCGACCGGGAGGCGGCCGTCCACCGGCAGCAGCGGGGACACCGCGACGTCGTCGGTGAGCAGCTGCACGGTGGCCAGGCCGCAGGCGTACGGCAGCTCGGGCAGCGCGGCCGCGAGAGCCACCCCGGCGGCGATGCCCACCGAGCTCTCCAACGCGCTCGACACGACCACGGGCAGCCCGATGTCCTCGGCGATCCGCAGGCAGGCCCGCACCCCGCCGAGCGGCTGCACCTTGAGCACCGCGATGTCGGCGGCGTCGAGCTCGCGCACGCGGTAGGGGTCCTCGGCCCGCCGGATCGACTCGTCGGCGGCGACCGGCACGTCGACCCGGCGGCGCACCAGCGCGAGGTCCTCGACCGAGGCGACCGGCTGCTCGACGTACTCCAGCCCGCCGGCCGCCCGGTCCAGCGCGGCGACCGCGGCCACCGCCTCGTCGACCTGCCACAGACCGTTGGCGTCGACCCGGATCCGCCCCGTCGGGCCGAGGGCGTCGCGCACCGCCTCCAGGCGGGCCTCCTCCTCGGCCAGGGTCTGACCGGGCTCGGCGACCTTGACCTTCGCCGTCATGCAGCCGGAGGAGGCGCGGACGATCTCCGCGGCCCGCTCCGGGCCGACCGCCGGGACGGTCACGTTGACCGGCACCGAGTCGCGCACCGGCGCGGGCCAGCCCTCGTCGGCCGCCTCGCGCGCGGCCCGCAGCCACGGCGCGGCGACCCGCGCGTCGTACTCCAGGAAGGGGCTGAACTCCCCCCAGCCGGCCGCGCCGCGCACCAGCATCCCCTCGCGCACGGTGATGCCGCGGAAGCGCGTCGTCATCGGCACCGACCACACGTGCCAGTCGCTCACCGGTCCACCTCCGATGCCCAGGCCTGCAACGTCATCCGGTCGACCTTCCCGTTGTCCAGGTGGGGGATCCGCGCGACCACGCGGAGCTCGCGCGGCGCCCACGACCGGGGCTGCACCTCGGCCACCCAGTCGCGCGCCGCCTCCAGCGAGAGCTCGCCGACGACGAACGCCACCACGCGGCGGCCCCACTCCTCGTCGTCCACGCCGACCACGGCGGCGTCGGTGACCGAGCCGTGCGCCCGCAGCCGCTCGGCGACCGCGGGCCCGGGCACGTTCACGCCACCGGAGACCACGACGTCGTCGACCCGGCCGAGCACCTCGAGCCGGCCGTCGTCGTCGAGACGGCCGAGGTCCTGGGTGACGAACCAGCCGTCGCGCAGCACCTCGGCGGTCAGGTCGGGCCGGCCGTCGTAGCCGTCGAACAGCACCGGGCCACCGATGCGGACGCGACCCTGCGCGCCGATCGCGACGGCGACACCGTCGAGCGGCACGCCGTCGTAGACGCAGCCGCCGCAGGTCTCGCTCATGCCGTACGTCGCCACGACGTGCACGCCCGCGTCGGCGGCCCGCTCCCGCAGCGCGGCCGGCACCGCGGACCCGCCGACCAGCACCGTGCTGAAGCCGCGCAGCGCCTCGGTCGAGGCGGGGTCGTCGAGGAGTCGGTGGAGCTGGGTCGGCACCAGCGAGACGTAGCGCCGCTCCCCCGACATCCGGGCGGCGGCGTCGACCAGGGTGCCGTCCTGCACCACCGGCGTCGTGCCGGCGAGGACCGAGCGGAACAGCACCTGCAGGCCGGCGACGTAGGTGGGCGGCAGGTTGAGCAGCCACTGGCCGTCGCCGCCGAGGCGGGTCGCCGTCGCGGTCGCCGAGGCCCGCAGCGCCCGGCGCGAGAGCAGCACGTGCTTGGGCTCGCCGGTCGACCCCGACGTCGCCACCACCACCGGCTCCGGCTCCTCGCTCCGGGCCTGCCAGTCCGCCAGCAGGCCGAGCACCTCGTCGGCACGGCCGGACACGGGGCGGAGGCTGCTCACGGGAGGCAACGGTATGCCTGCGAGAATCCCTGCTCGTGGCAACCCCAGACCAGTGGATCGCCGGCGCGCGCCCACGCACCCTGCCCGCGGCCGTCGCGCCGGTCCTCGCGGGCACCGGCGTGGCCGCCTACCTCGACGGCAGCGTCTGGTGGAAGGCACTCCTCGCGCTGGTCGTCTCGGTCGCCCTGCAGGTCGGCGTCAACTACGCCAACGACTACTCCGACGGCATCCGCGGCACCGACGCCGACCGCGTCGGGCCGATGCGCCTGGTCGGCTCCGGCGCCGCGCGGCCCGCGGAGGTCAAGCGGGCGGCCTTCCTGAGCTTCGCGGTGGCCTGCCTCGCCGGTCTCGTGCTCGCCGTGACCACCAGCTGGTGGCTGGTGGCGCTCGGCGTCGCCTGCGTGGCGGCCGCGTGGTTCTACACCGGCGGTTCGAAGCCCTACGGCTACCAGGCGCTCGGCGAGGTCATGGTGTTCGTCTTCTTCGGCCTGGTCGCGGTCGTCGGCACGACGTACGTGCAGACCGGCACGCTGCCGCTGCCGGCGTGGTACGCCGGGGCAGGGATCGGCGCGCTCGCCTGCGCCATCCTGGTCGCCAACAACCTGCGCGACGTGCCGACCGACCGCGAGGTCGGCAAGCGCACGCTCGCCGTGGTGCTCGGCGACGAGCACACCCGCTACCTGTTCACGTTCCTGGTCGGGCTCGCGGCGATCATGCTCGTCGGCGTCGTCCTCGAGACCAGCGCGTGGGCGCTGGTGGCCTTCGCCTTCCTGGTCCCGGCTGTCCCGGCGGTGCGACGGGTGCTCGGCGGGGCCCGCGGGCCGGCCCTGATCCCGGTGCTCCAGGACGTCGGTGTCGCCGAGCTGGTCTACGGGACCGGCATCTTCCTGGCCCTCGTCACGGCCTGACCGGACCGATCGACTCCGGGCGGCTCAGACCCCGGGCTCGACCCAGGCCCCGGTGTCGGCGAACTTCTCCAGCGTCGCGGTGTAGGGCGCGATGTCGATGCCCTGCCGGGCCAGCCAGCCGTCGTCGTAGTAGGTGTGGCCGTAGCGCTCGCCGCCGTCGCACAGCAGCGTCACGACACTGCCGGACCGGTCCTCCGCGAGCATCCGGGCGAGCATCTTCAGCGATCCCCACAGCGCGGTGCCGGTGGAGCCGCCGACCATCCGGCCGGTCACCTGCGAGCACCAGCGGGCCGCGGCGACCGAGGCGGCGTCGGGCACGGTGATCATGGCGTCGACCACGGCGGGCACGAACGACGGCTCGACCCGCGGCCGCCCGATGCCCTCGATGCGCGAGCCGCGGCCGGTGGTGACGCCGGCGTCGCCGGTGGTCCAGCCGGGGAAGAACGCCGAGTTCTCCGGGTCGACCACGCAGACCCGGGTGTCGTAGCGCTGGTAGCGGACGAACCGTCCGATGGTCGCCGAGGTGCCGCCGGTGCCGGCGCCCACCACGACCCACTCGGGGACCGGGTGCCGCTCCTGGGAGAGCTGGCCGAAGATCGACTCGGCGATGTTGTTGTTGCCGCGCCAGTCGGTCGCCCGCTCGGCGTAGGTGAACTGGTCGAGGTAGTGGCCGCCGGACTCCTCGGCGATGCGCCGCGCCTCGTCGTACATCGTCGACGGGTCGTCGACGAGGTGGCAGCGGCCGCCGTGGAACTCGATCAGCTCGATCTTCTCCCGCGACGTCGACGCCGGCATCACCGCGACGAACGGCAGGCCGAGCAGCCGCGCGAAGTAGGCCTCGGACACCGCGGTCGAGCCCGAGGAGGCCTCGGTCAGCGTGGCGCCCTCGCGGATCCAGCCGTTGCACAGGCCGTAGAGGAACAGCGACCGGGCCAGCCGGTGCTTGAGCGAGCCGGTGGGGTGGACCGACTCGTCCTTGAGGTAGAGGTCGACGCCGCGCTCGCGCAGCGCGTCGGGGAGCGGGAAGACGTGCAGGTGGGTGTCCGCCGACCGGTTGGCGTCGGCCTCGACCTTGCGGATCGCGTCGTGCACCCAGGCCCGGTCGCCGCGGTCGGCGCGCACGGCGACCCGGCAGCAGCCGTCGACCACCGCGTCCGCAGCCCCGTGCACCCCGTCGCCCATGGCTACTCCACGTCCTCCTTGGCGCGGCGCTCCTCGAAGCGGGCGCTGGCGGCCTCGGCGCGGCGCTGCACGACCGCGGCGAACCGGTCACGCTGGCCGCGCAGCAGGTAGTAGGACGCCACGGCGGACACCACCGCGGCGAGCAGCAGCGGCCACAGCAGCGGCAACGTGTCGCCGCCGGTGACGAGCAGGTAGAGCCCCGCGATCACGGCGTACGACGCGACGAACAGCCCGATGCGGGCCAGGGTGTAGACGACGAACTCCTTCACGGGTCCAGCCTACGGCGCGCAACGGTGAGACCGGACGCCAGGAAGCCCCCACGGCTTGCCGGGTGCTCCTACATTGGAGGCATGGGCAAGGCCGTTCTCCTCGTCGCGATCATCGCGCTGGTCATCTACGCCCTGCTGCGGCTCTGGGAGAGGCGCCGTGCGGTCCGCCGCCCGGGCCCGGCCAGGCCCTCGCAGGGGCCCGGGACGCGTCGCGTCATCGCTCCCGACGACGACGCCGACTTCCTGCGTGACCTCGAGCGCAAGCGGCGCCGCGAGCAGAAGAACCTGCCCGACGACGAGCCGCGCGGCGACAAGGACGGCTGAGGTCAGCCGGCGTAGGAGTGCAGGCTCCCGCCGCCGAAGAAGAAGTTGATCCCCACGAAGTTGAACAGCAGCGTGGCGAAGCCGACGAGCGCGATCATCGCGGCCGCCTTGCCGCGCCAGCCCGCGGTCGCGCGGGCGTGCAGGTAGGCGGCGTAGACCACCCAGGTGATGAAGGCCCACACCTCCTTGGGGTCCCAGTTCCAGTAGCGGCCCCAGGCGTACTCCGCCCAGATCGGCCCGGCCACCAGGGCCGCGAACGTCCAGATCGGGAAGCCGAAGGCGTGCAGCCGGTAGGACAGCCGGTCCAGCGCCGGCAGGTCCGGCAGCCGGTCGAGGTAGCCACCGGGACGCAGGCTGCCGCGCCGGGTGGCGCGGTCCTTGACGAGGAAGAGCACCGCGGCGATGGCGCCGACGGCGAAGGCACCGGAGGCGACGACCGCGGCCATCACGTGGATGACCAGCCAGTAGGAGTGCAGGGCGGGCACGAGCGGTCCGGCCGGGACGTAGAGCAGCAGCACCGCCAGCATCAGGACGACGACCTCGAAGCCGGTGACCGGCAGGCCCATCCAGCGCAGGTGGTAGCGACGGCCGAGCACGAGGTACATCAGGCTGACGCCGAAGGCACCGGCCAGGGTGAACTCGTACATGTTGCCCCAGGGCACCCGGACCGGGTCCGAGCCGAGGCCGCGGGTGACCAGGGCGGCGAGGTGCAGCAGCACGGCGACGACGGTGAGCGCGACGCCGATGCGTCCCCACCGGTCGACCCGCTCGTGCTCGTCGACGCCGGTGGTCGAGCCGCCCGGGCTCCCGGCCTGCGCCGGCGTCGGGACCGCGGCACCGTCGGCGCCGACCAGCTCGCGCTCGGGGGTGGCCACCTGCCCGGTGGACTGGCCGGTGGTCCGGCCGGCCGCCCACTCGACGACGTGCGCCACGAAGGCGAGCACGTAGACGATGGAGGCGAACATGACCGCGTTGTTGGAGAACGCGGCGAAGTCCGCAGTGGTCACGGCTTCTCCTCAGGGGTCGTGGTCGTGCTGCCGGCGCGGATCCGCCGCTCCAGCTCGTCGATCTCGGTGTCGAGGTCCCCGCCCGAGCTGCGGTCGAGACCGGCCAGCTCCACCACGGTACGCCGGGTCCCGCCGGTCGGCTCGCCGCCCTCGTCGCCCTCGTCGCCGGGGCCGGTGGCCCCGGTGACCCGCACCCAGGCGCGGCGCGGCCGGATGAACAGCGAGCCCATCAGGCCGAGGATGCCGACCAGCACGCCACCGAGCGCGACCCCCTTGGCGGGGGTGTCGCTGACCTGGAGCTTGACCCAGCGGTCGACCCGGTCGAAGCGGATCGAGCCGGCGCCGTCCGGCAGCTGCACCGTGTCACCGAGCGACAGCTTGATGCGGGCCGCCGAGCCCAGGCTCTTGTCGGTGCTGGCGAAGGTGTCGAGCCGGTCCTTGTCGAGCTGGTAGACCGACTGCGGCGCCCCCGTGTCGAGGCCGAGGTCGCCCTTGTAGGGCACCAGCGACAGCACCGGGTCCAGCGCGTCGGGGAACTGGGAGAAGGGCCCGCGCTGCATGGTGAAGCCGTAGGTCGGCAGGAACAGTCCCTCGAAGCCGAGCTGCTCCGGCGCGGCGTCGGGCACCTTGATCACGCCGAACGAGGCGAACGACGCGTCCTGCGGCAGGAACACGACCGGCCCCTTGTAGGCGAGGTCGCCGTTGCCGTCGCGCACCGTGACCACGGGGGCGTAGCCGTGACCGACCAGGAAGACGCTGACGCCGTCGAGGCTGAGCGGGTGGTTCACCTTCAGGTCGTAGGGCTGCGGCTCGTCGCCCGGCTGCTCGGTGTAGCTGACCTTCGCCGAGAAGTCCTCCGGCTGGCCCATCTGCGGGCCGGAGGTCAGGAACGACACCGAGAAGTCGTCGACCGTGAGGCTCATCGGCGAGAGGTCGTCCGGCGAGAACATCGACCCGGGCGCGAAGTCGTCGTACTGGCTCAGCGAGTTGGAGAAGCCCTGGCCGACCACGGTGATCACGCCGCCCTTGTAGCCCGCGACCTGGCCCCAGGCGAACCCGACCAGCACGACCAGGACCGACACGTGGAAGAGCAGGTTGCCGGCCTCGCGCAGGTAGCCCCGCTCCCCCGCGACCGACGCGTCGCCCTCGCCGCGGTCGACGCGGTAGCGGCGCCCGCGCAGCACGGTCTCGGCGCGCGCCAGGACCTCGCTCGGGTCGCCGTCGACCTCGAACCGCCGGGAGGCCGGCAGCCGGGTGAGGTGGCGCGGGGCCCTGGGCGGCCGGGCGCGCATGCCGCGCCAGTAGATCCGCAGCCGCGGCACGATGCAGCCGACGAGCGAGACCATCAGCAGGATGTAGATCGCGGAGAACCAGACCGAGTCGTAGACCGAGAACAGTCCGAGGACCTCGTAGACCGGGGTGAGTGTCGGGTGCGCACGCTTCCAGTCGCCGACCGCGATCGCGTCGATGTCGGCCTGCGGCACGACGGAGCCGGGCACCGCGGCGAGCGCGAGCAGGAACAGCAGCACCAGGGCGGTGCGCATCGAGGTCAGCTGCCGCCACGCCCAGCGGGCCAGCTCGACCGGCCGCAGCGCCGGCGGGGCAGCCGGCGGCGTCGGGTTGCGCGCGGCGCCGCCCGCCCCGGCGAGGTCGCCGGCCTCGGTGTCGGTGGGGGTGCTCATACGGCGACCTCGAAGCCGCCGACCCAGCCGCGGAGCTCGGCCACCCACTGGTCCCACAGGCCGGTGACCAGCAGCAGGCCGACCACGATCAGCATCAGCCCGCCGAGGCGGGTGACCCAGACCTGGTGGCGGCGCACCCAGCCGACCGCGCCGAGCATCCGGCGGAACATCAGCCCGGCGAGGATGAACGGGAGACCGAGGCCGATCGAGTAGGCGACGCTGAGCAGCGCCCCGCGCCCGGCCGTGCCCTCGGCGAGCGCCAGCGTCTGCACCGCGGCCAGGGTCGGCCCGATGCACGGTGTCCAGCCGAGCCCGAAGAGCACGCCGAGCAGCGGTGCCGCGGCGAGCCCGACGGCCGGGACCGAGTGGATGCGGACGTCGCGCTGCAGCCACGGCACCACGCCGAGGAAGGCCAGGCCGACGAGGATCGTGACCACGCCGAGCACGCGGGTGATCACCTGCATGTGCTCCCAGAGCACGTCGCCGAGAGCGCCGGACAGGGTGCCGAGCGCGACGAAGACGAAGGAGAAGCCGAGCACGAACAGCGCACTGCCGAGCACCATCCGGCCGCGGCGCGCGGACGCGAGGTCGGCGCCGGACAGGCCGGTGGCGTAGGAGAGGTAGCCGGGCAGCAGGGGCACGACGCACGGGGAGAAGAACGACACCAGCCCCGCCATCGCCGCGACGGGCAGTGCCAGCAGCAGCGAGCCGGAGAGCACGGTGCTCTCGAACCAGTCAGCCATCGGCGCGGTCGACCTCCTCGACGAGGTCGTAGAGCGTGGTGCGGGTGATCTCGCCGAGCACGCTGGCGGCCACCCGTCCCTGCCGGTCGACGATGACCGTGCTGGGGATGGAGTTGGGGGTCAGCGTGCCCCGGAACGCCAGCAGGGTGCTGCCCCGCTGGTCGTAGATGCTCGGGTAGGGGATGTCGAAGGTGCGCACGAAGGCACGGGCCTGCGACTCGTTGAGGTCGCGGGAGTCGATGCCCAGGAAGGCGACGTCCTCGTCGGCGAGGTCGCGGGCGGCGTCGGCGAGCATCGGGGCCTCGGCCCGGCAGGGCGCGCACCACGAGCCCCAGACGTTGACCACGACGACCTGGCCCTCGTAGTCGGCGAGCGACAGCGGCTCGCCGTCGATGGTCCGGCCGGCCACCTCGCCCGGCGCGGACCGCTCCGACGCGGGCAGCGCGGTGATGATGCCCTCGCCGGAGACGAAGCCCTGGTCGCCGGAGCTGCCGACCTCGTCGGTGCAGCCGGCAGCCGCGCCCAGCACCAGCAGGGCGCCGGCGGAGGCGGCGAGGACGCGGAGTCGGCTCATCGGGTCAGGCCGGGGAGCCGTCCTGGTCGCGTGCGCCGCCGGAGGAGAACGTCGCGGAGCGGTCCTTGGCCGGGATCAGGTCGGCCGCCGGCTCCGAGTAGCGCACGGTGACGAGCCGGTTGTCCTCGAAGGTGAGCGAGGTGAGGCTGCACAGCGTGCACTGGCGCTTGGTCGGCAGGTGCACGAAGGACCGGTTCTCCGCGTGCAGCCG
Source organism: uncultured Actinomycetota bacterium (assembly GCA_963698315.1). GTDB lineage: Bacteria > Actinomycetota > Actinomycetes > Propionibacteriales > Nocardioidaceae > Nocardioides_B. The sequence continues at coordinate 271,031 of CAVOQH010000005.1, read as the reverse complement.
GGTGATCCAGATCGGCAGCTGGTGGGAGACGACGACGGCCTCGCGGCCGTAGGCGGCGTCGCGGGCGTCGGCCACGGCCGAGCGCATCCGGGCGACGACGTCCTTGTAGGGCTCGCCCCACGACGGCCGCCACGGGTTCCACAGGTGCCGCCAGGCGGCGGGCTTCCAGAGCACGTGGTCGCCCATCCCGAAGCGCTGGCCCTGGAAGACGTTGGTGGACTCGATCACCCGCGAGTCGGTGCCGACCTCGAGGCCGTGGGCACGGGCGACCGGCGCGGCCGTCTCCTGGGCCCGGTCCAGCGGGGAGGCCACCACGTGGGCGATGTCGCGGCGCTCGAGCGCGTCGGCCACCCGGTGCGCCATCTGCCGGCCGAGGTCGGAGAGGTGGTAGCCGTCCATCCGGCCGTAGAGCACGCCGTTGGGGTTGTGCACCTCGCCGTGGCGGAGCAGGTGCACGGTGGTGTGGGTCGTCATGAGTCTCCTCGCGGGGGGACGGCGGCAGCGGCACGGGCGGCGGCGGGCAGGGCCGCCACCACCCGGTCGAGGACGGCGTCGTCGTGGGCCGACGACAGGAACCACGCCTCGAACGCGCTGGGCGGCAGGTAGACGCCCTGGTCGAGCATCGCGTGGAAGAACGCCTTGTAGCGGCCGACGTTCTGCGCGGACGCGGCGTCGAAGTCGCGCACCTGCTCGACCGGCTCGTCGAAGAGGAACGCGCTGAACATGTTGCCGCCGGCCTGCACCAGGTGCGGCACGCCGGCCTCGGTGAGGGCCTTCTCGGCCGCGTCGGCCAGCAGTCCGGCGGCACGGTCGACGTGGGCGTAGACCTCGTCGGTGGCCAGCCGCAGCGTGGCGAGGCCCGCCGTCGTCGCGACCGGGTTCCCCGACAGCGTGCCGGCCTGGTAGACCGGCCCCTCGGGCGAGAGCATCCCCATCACGTCGGCGCGACCGCCGAACGCCGCGGCCGGGAAGCCGCCGCCCATCACCTTGCCGAAGGTGACCAGGTCGGGGCGCCAGCCCTCCACGGCCCCGTCGAGGCCCCACTGGCCCGCGCGGCTGACCCGGAAGCCGGTCATCACCTCGTCGCTGACGAACAGCGCGCCGTGGCGGGCGCAGGTCTCGGCGAGGAACCGGTTGAAGCCCGGCAGCGGCGGGACGACGCCCATGTTGCCCGGGGACGCCTCGGTGACCAGGCACGCGATGTCGTCGCCGTGCTCGGCGAAGACCCGCTCGACGGCGGCGGTGTCGTTGTAGGGCAGCACCAGCGTCGCGGCGGTGGAGGCCGCGGGCACGCCGGGGGTGCCGGGCACGGCGAACGTGGCGAGGCCGGAGCCGGCCGCGGCGAGCAGCGAGTCGACGTGGCCGTGGTAGCAGCCGGCGAACTTCACCACGAGGTCGCGGCCGGTGAAGCCGCGGGCCAGCCGGATCGCCGACATGGTGGCCTCGGTGCCCGAGGAGACGAAGCGGACCTGGTCGACCGGGGTGCGGGCGACGATCTCCTCGGCGAGCTCCACCTCGGGGCGGGTCGGGGTGCCGTACGACGTACCGCGCGCCACCGCCTCCAGCACGGCCGCCTGCACCTCGGGGTGGGCGTGGCCGAGCAGCATCGGGCCCCAGCTGCAGACGAGGTCGACGTACTCGTGGCCGTCGACGTCGGTCAGCAGGGCGCCGTGGGCGCTCTCGATGAAGCGCGGGGTGCCGCCGACGGCGTTGAAGGCCCGCACCGGCGAGTTCACCCCACCGGGCGTGACCGCGTGGGCGCGGGCGAACAGCGCGGCGGAGCCGGGGGTCTGGTCGGAGGTCACCGAACCATTCTCTCCGAGACACCCTGAGGGCACGAACCGGGACCGTGTGAGGCTTCCCACCGGCTCCCCGACGGCCCCGGCCCCCTCCTCCGGCGCCGGCGACCGGACCCGCTACCGGCGCGTAACCAAAACCCCGTGATGCTCGTTGTAGGTGTCGTAGCCGCCGATCTCGGGTATGCAGGTCCTCAGGGCCGGCATCCACACAAAGCGGCCCGGCACTGGGGAGAGGGACCGATGTCGAACAGCCGTCTGATGACGTGGCAGAAGGCCACGGCGCTCGTGCCGCTGGCGCTGCTGTCCGGGGCCTGGACGGCCAGCCTGGCCGGCGCCACGTCCACCGCGAGCGCCGCCTCCGACGAGCAGCGGCTCCCCGACGGCACCAGCCTGCCGAGCGAGGCCATCGAGGCCCCCGCCAGCGTCAGCGTGCCCGGTGAGATCGCGCCCGGCATCCGCTCCGGCTCCGCCGACCGCATCGCGGCCAGCTCCTCGACCAACGGCATCCCCGACGCCGCACTCGCCGCCTACCAGCGCGCCGCCCAGGTGATCGACACCGCCGACAAGGGCTGCAACGTCGACTGGACCCTGATCGCCGCGATCGGCCGGGTCGAGTCCGACCACGGCCGCTACGGCGGCAACACGCTCTCCGACAAGGGCGTCAGCACCCCCGGCATCTACGGCATCCCGCTCGACGGCAGCAGCGGCACCGCCGAGATCTCCGACACCGACGCGGGCGAGCTCGACGACGACCCGGTCTTCGACCGCGCGGTCGGCCCGATGCAGTTCATCCCCTCCACCTGGTCGGTGGTCGGCGTGGACGGCGACGGCGACGGCGTCCGCAACCCCCAGGACATCGACGACGCGGCGCTCGCGACCGCGGTCTACCTGTGCTCGGGCACCGAGGACCTCTCCACCACCCAGGGGCTGCGCACCGCGGTCTACCGCTACAACCACAGCCAGGAGTACGTCGACCTGGTGCTCGCCATCATGAAGGCCTACGCCGAGGGCGACTACTCCTCCGTGCCCAACGGCAGCGCCTCCCCGGCCACCTTCAGCCCGGTGGCGACCGGCCCGCGCGCCGAGGGCCGGCCCGGCCGACCGGCCGACCGCCCCGGCCCGAAGGGCGGGACCTCCGGCGGCTCCACCTCCGGCGGCGGTCAGGGTGGCTCCGGGACGGGCAGCACCCCGACCGGTGGCAGCACCCCCACCGCCCCCGCCCCGAGCGGCGGCACGGGCGGCACCGGCGGTGGCAGCACCGGCGGCGACGGTGGTGGCGGCGGCAGCATCCCGACCGACGACCCGACGGCTCGGTCGACCGAGCCGATCGACCCGGTGACGGAGCCCGTCGGTGACGCCGCTGGAGGCAGGCGACGGCCTACTGCCAGAACAACCTGACGGCGGCCCGAGCTGACCCTCATCGGCGGTCTGGGCGCGTGCACCGACGCCTACCGCGCCGGCGGTGCGGCGGCCGGTGCAGAACCTGCTGAGCAGCCTGCTCGACCCCGTGACCGAGCCACTGCCCCCGCTGCCCGGCGGCCTGGGCTGAGTCGTCAGCGGCTGAGCAGCCGGGCGGCCTCGGCCGCCCAGTAGGTCAGCACGACGTCGGCCCCGGCGCGCCGGATCGACGTCAGCGTCTCCAGGATCGCCGCCTCGCGGTCGATCCAGCCGTGCGCGGCCGCGGCCTCGACCATGGCGTACTCGCCCGAGATGTTGTACGCCGCCACCGGGACGTCGACCGCCTCGCGCACCGCGCGCAGCACGTCGAGGTAGGCCAGCGCCGGCTTCACCATCACCAGGTCGGCACCCTCGGCCACGTCGAGCAGGGCCTCGCGGACGCCCTCGACGACGTTGCGGCCGTCCTGCTGGTAGGTCCGGCGGTCCCCCTGCAGCGAGGAGTCGACCGCCTCGCGGAAGGGGCCGTAGAAGGCCGAGGCGTACTTCGTGGAGTAGGCCAGGATCACCACGTCCTGGAACGCGGCGTCGTCGAGGGCGTGTCGGATCACGCCCACCTGCCCGTCCATCATTCCGCTCGGCGCGACGACGTCCACGCCGGCCGCGGCCTGCGCGAGCGCCATCTCGGCGTACACCTCGAGCGTGGCGTCGTTGTCGACGGTGCCGTGCTTCGTGAGGATGCCGCAGTGGCCGTGGTCGGTGAACTCGTCGATGCACAGGTCGGCCATCACCGGCAGCGCGTCGCCGACCTCGGAGACGACGTCCTCGATGGCGACGTTGAGGACACCCGCGGGGTCGACCGCGCCGCTGCCCCGGGCGTCCTTGGACTCCGGCACCCCGAAGAGCATGATCCCGCCGAGGCCGAGCCCGGCCGCCTCCGCAGCCGCCTTCCGGAGCGAGTCACGGGTGTGCTGGACGACCCCGGGCATGCTCGAGATCGGCACCGGCTCGGAGATGCCCTCGCGGACGAACACCGGCAGCACCAGCTGGCGCGCCTCGACGCTCGTCTCCGCGACGAGCTGCCGCAGCGCCGCCGTACGGCGCAGCCGGCGCGGCCGGACCTCCGGGAACCCAGGGCTGCTCATCGACGGCTCAGGTGGCCTTGCGACGGGCGGACGGACGACGCTCGGACGGGCGGGTGACCGGCTGGCCGGACTCGAGCAGCGAGGCCCGGCGAGCGGCGCCGAAGTCGGCGAGCGCGTCGACCAGCACCTCCACGGAGGGCTCCGGCGCGAGGACGTCGACCCGCAGGCCGTGCTCCTCGGCGGTCTTGGCGGTGGCCGGGCCGATCACGGCGATGATCGTCGAGGCGTGCGGCTTGCCGGCGATGCCGACCAGGTTGCGCACGGTCGAGGACGACGTGAAGACGACGGCGTCGAACTTGCCGGTCTTGATCGCCTCGCGGGTCGGCGCCGGCGGCGGGGTGGCCCGCACGGTGCGGTAGGCCGTGACGTCGTCGACCTCCCAGCCCAGCTCCAGCAGGCCCGCCACCAGCGTCTCGGTGGCGATGTCCGCGCGGGGCAGGAAGACCCGGTTGATCGGGTCGAGCAGGTCGTCGTAGGGCGGCCAGTCCTCGAGCAGGCCGCGGGCGGACTGCTCGCCCGAGGGGACGAGGTCGGCGCGCAGGCCCCAGGCCTCGATGGCCGCCGCGGTCTTCTCGCCGACGGCGGCGATCTTGAGGCCGGAGAACGCGCGGGCGTCGAGGCCGTACTCGTCGAACTTCTCGCGGACGGCGCGCACCGCGTTGACCGAGGTGAACGCGATCCACTCGTAGCGGCCCTCGACCAGGCCGCGGATCGCCTTGTCCATCTGCTGCGGGTTGCGGGGCGGCTCGACCGAGATGGTCGGCACCTCCTCCGGGACGGCGCCGAAGCCGCGCAGGCGCGCGGACAGCGAGCCGGCCTGCTCCTTGGTGCGCGGCACCAGCACCCGCCAGCCGAACAGCGGCTTGGTCTCGAACCACGACAGCGTCGTGCGCAGGTCGACCACGTCGCCGACGACGACCACCGCGGGCGGGGTCATCCGGGCGGCGCGGGCGTCGACGGCGATCCGGTCGAGCGTGGAGACCACGGTCTCCTGCTCGGTGGTGGTGCCCACGCGGGTCATCGCCACCGGGGTCTCGCCGGCGCGGCCGGCGTCGACGAGCGCCTTGGCCACCTCGCCGATCGCACCGACGGCGGACAGCAGCACCAGGGTGCGGTCGTCGGCGTAGGCGGACCAGTCGATCTTGGCCTCGGAGCAGTTCACGACCGCGACCTCGCGGTGCTTCTTGTCGGTCAGCGGCACGCCGGCGTACGCCGGGACGGCGGTGACCGAGCTGACGCCCGGGACGATCTCGAAGGCCACGCCCGCCTTGACGCAGGCCTGGGCCTCCTCGGGGCCGGAGGCGTAGACGAACGGGTCGCCGGCCATCAGCCGCACGACGCGCTTGCCGGACTTGGCCTGCTTGACCACGACCTTGGCGCGGCCGGCGTGGGTCAGCGGCTGGCCGTCGGTGCCGAAGCCGCCGTCGACGACCTCGGCCTCCGGAGCCAGCGACGCCACCAGGGCGGCGTGCTCGGGCGCCTCGGTGACCACGATCTCCGCGTCGCGGAGCAGGTCGGCGGCGCGCACGGTCAGCAGCTCGGGGTCGCCGGGTCCGCTGCCGACGAAGGACACGAAGCCGGTCGGTGCCGACGGCTTCGACTCGGGGGCGCTCGCCGCCCCGGCCTTGCCGGCCGCCGTCGAGGTGGCGGTGGTCTTGGAGGTCTTCGTCACCGTCTTGCTCACAGTCGCCTTCTTGCTCTTCTGGTTGAGGGGTGCGGTGGTCCGCGAACCCGTCTTGGTGCCGCCCATGTCTGTCTTCCTGCCGGATGTCGGTCTGGTCTGACCCTGCTGGGCCCCGGTCATGTCCCCTGCCCCCCGACGAGCGACCCTGCTCCGTCGGTCAGCATCTCCTTGGCGAGCCGGTGCCCGACCTCGGTCGCGTCACCCGGTGTGCCGGTCGCCGACCGGCGCACCGCGAGCCCGCCGTCCGGCGACAGGGCCACGGCCCGGATCCACAGCTCGTCACCGTCGTCGCCCTCCGCCACCTCGGCCAGCGCGCCCACCGGTGCGGAGCAGCCGGCCTCCAGGTCGGCGAGCACCGTCCGCTCGGCGGTCACCGCGGCCCGGGTGTGCGGGTCGTCGATCGCCGTGCGGACCGCGTCCACCAGGTCGGTGTCGGCGGCCCGGCACTCGACCGCGAGCGCACCCTGGCCGGGGGCCGGGAGCATCTGCAGCGGGTCGAGCACCTCGGTGACCTCGTCGAGCCGTCCCAGCCGGGCGATGCCCGCCCGGGCCAGCACGACCGCGTCGAACTCACCGTCGGTCACCTTGCGGATCCGGGTGTCCACGTTGCCACGGATCCCCTCCACGACGAAACCGAGACCGAGCGCGTGCAGCTGCGCGGCCCGGCGCGGGGAGCCGGTGCCGACCCGGGCGCCCGCCGGCAGCTCACCGAGGGTGAGCCCGTCGCGGGCGACGACCGCGTCGCGCGGGTCCTCGCGGGGCGGGACGGCGGCGAGCGCGATCTCGTCGTGCGGGGCGGTCGGGAGGTCCTTGAGCGAGTGCACCGCCACGTCGACCTCGCCGCGCAGCAGCGCGTCGCGCAGGGCGCTGACGAAGACGCCGACCCCGCCGAAGGTGGCCAGCGGTGCGGTCGAGACGTCGCCGTGGGTGGTCACCTCGACCAGCACCACCTCGCGCCCGAGGGCGGCGGCCAGGGCGTCGGCGACGTGGCCGGACTGGGTGCGGGCGAGCAGGGAGGCGCGGGTGCCGACGCGCAGCGGCGCGGTCATGACATCCCCTCCACCCGGGTCACGGCCTCGACGGCGTCGGGGTCGAGCGCGAAGAGCTCGGCCAGCGCGGCGGCGTAGGACACCGCGCCGGTCTCGTTGGCGAGCTCCTTGACGCGCACGGTCGGCTGGTGCAGCAGCTTGTCGGCGACCCGGCGTACGGCGTGCTCGACCTCGGCGCGCACGGCGGGGTCGAGGCCGGGCAGCCGGCTGGCCAGGCGGGCCATCTCGGCGTCGACGACACCGGTCGCCATGGTGCGCAGCGCCACCACCGTCGGCGTGACCGCCGAGGAGCGACGCGCGGTCAGGAACGCGGTGACCTCCTGGGTCACCACGCCGCGGACCGCCTCGACGTCGGTGGCGATCTCGCCGTCGTGCAGCTCGTCGGCCAGCCGGGCCAGGTCGATCAGCTCGACGCCGGGCAGGTCGGCCACGGCCGGCTCGACGTCGTGCGGCAGCGCGAGGTCGATGACCGCGAGCGGCCCGGTGGGGTGCGTGCGGGCCGCGGCGACCGTGGCCAGCGGCAGGACCACCCCGGTGGCGCCGGTGCACGACACCAGCACGTCGGCGGCGGCGATCTCGGCCTCGACGTCGGCGAGTGCCACCGCGCGGCCGGAGTACTGGGTGGCCAGGCGCTCGGCGTTGGACCGGGTGCGGCTGGCGATGACCACGTCGGCCGCGCCGCGGCGCGCGACCGTCGACACCGCGAGGCCGGCCATGGCGCCCGCGCCGACCACGACGACCCGCTTGCCCTCCACACTGCCGACGTGCTGCTCGGCGCGCTCGAGGGCGACGGAGACCAGCGAGGGCGCGGCCCGGTCGATGTCGGTCTCGGCGTGCACCCGCTTGCCGACCCGCAGCGCCTGCTGGAACAGCGTGTTCAGCGCCGGGCCGATGGTGCCGCCCTCCTGGCCGACGCGCAGCGCCTCGCGGACCTGGCCGAGGATCTGGCCCTCGCCGACGACCATCGAGTCGAGTCCGGCGGCCACGTGGAAGAGGTGGGAGACCGCGCCGTCGTCGTAGTGGACGTAGAGGTGCGGCACGACGTCCTCGGGGCGCTCGTCGGTCAGCTCGCAGAGCATCCGCGAGACGGCCTCGACGCTGCCGTGGAAGCGGTCGACCTCGGCGTAGATCTCGATGCGGTTGCAGGTCGACAGCGCGGTCGCCTCGGTGACGTGCTCGGAGGAGGCGACGGCGTGCACGAGCTTGTCGACGCCGTCCGCGTCGAGCGCGAGCCGCTCGAGCACCGACACGGGCGCGGTGCGGTGGGAGACCCCCACGACGAGGACGCTCATGCGGGGCCCCCGCGGTGGTGCGAGCGGAGCGAGCAGCGGCGTGGGGTGTTCATGCCCACCACCTTGCGGGGCAGGTCGGCGGCGAGGTCGTCGAGGACCACGGAGCCGTCGGCGAGCGCCTTGCGCTGCTCGTGGTAGGCGAGGATCTGCAGCTCGATGGACAGGTCGACCTTGCGGACGTCGACCCCGTCGGGGACGGCCAGCACCGCCGGCGCGAAGTTCAGGATGCTGCGCACGCCGGCGGCCACGAGACGGTCGCAGACGTCCTGGGCGGCGTGCGCGGGGGTGGCGATCACGCCGATCGCGATGCCGTGCTCCGCGACGAGCTCCTCGACGCGGTCGAAGGCGGTGATCGGCAGGTCGCCGATGTGCTCGCCGGCGCGGGCCGGGTCGGCGTCGAGCAGCGCCGCGATCCGGAAGCCGCGCGAGCTGAAGCCGCTGTAGTTGGCCAGGGCGTGCCCGAGGTTTCCGATCCCGACGATGGCGACCGGCCAGTCCTGGGTCACGCCGATCTCGCGGGCGATCTGGTAGCGGAGGTACTCCACGTCGTAGCCGACGCCGCGGGTGCCGTAGGAGCCGAGGTAGGAGAGGTCCTTGCGCAGCTTGGCGCTGTTGACGCCGGCCGCGGTCGCGAGCTCCTCGCTCGAGCAGGTCGCGATGCCGTGCTCGGAGAGCGTGATGAGGGCCCGCAGGTAGACGGGGAGCCGGGCCACGGTCGCCTCGGGGATCCCGCGCTCGCCGGTCCGCGGGGCCGGGGCGGGGACCTTGGCAGCCGTCGGCCGGGAGACCCCGTCGGCGGGGGTTCCGTTCCGGGCGCTGCGTGAGGTCACAGGTCTCCTACTGCGCTGTCGATGGCCGCGGGTGACCCCGTCTCTCGGGCCGCGAGGGGCCGACAACCAGGCTCACTTTAGGAGTTTGTGAACGTGGGAACAAACTGAGCGGTAACGGGCCGGGGCGCTTGTGACATGCCCCACGTGAAACGGCCTGTTCCACGTGTGGTAGAGCCGTCCCGCAGCCGGTCTAGACACCGGGTCCGCGGAGCGCGGCGACCGGGGGTTTCAGGAGCCGGTGAGCGCGGCCCGCAGGCGGTCCGGGTCGACCCGCCAGTAGTCGTGCTGGACCCCGTCGACCAGGGTCACCGGGATCTCCTCGCCGTAGCGCGCCGTCAGCGCGGGCGAGCTGGTGATGTCGACCTCGTCGTACTGCTCGCCGAGCTCGGCGCAGACGGCGTCGACGACGGCGCGGGCGTCGTCGCACAGGTGGCAGCCGGGCTTGGTGTAGAGCAGCACGCGCGGCGGCGTCTCGCCGAGCTCGGTGCTGGTGCCGGGACCGTGCGTGGTCACTCGAGCAGCCCCAGGTTGCGGCGCCGCTGCGCCTCGCGGAGCGTGCCCTTGGCGACCTTGCCGGTCACCGTGTGCGGCAGCTCCTCCACCACGTGCACCCGGACCGGCCGCTTGAACCGCGCCAGCCGGACCGCGCAGTGCTCGTCCACGCGGGCGACCAGCTCCTCGTCGTCGAGCGAGGAGGAGGGCGCGCGCTTGACGTAGGCGACGACCGCCTCCCCGGTCTGGTCGTCCTCGGCGCCGATGACGGCGGCCTCCGCGACGTCGTCGAGCTCGGTGAGGACCTCCTCGACCTCGACGGGGTAGACGTTGAAGCCGGAGACGATCACCAGGTCCTTGAGCCGGTCCACCAGGAACAGGTCGCCGTCGGCGTCGAGGAAGCCGACGTCGCCGGTGGCGTACCAGCCGTCGGCGGAAGGCCCGTCGGCACCGTCGGGCCAGTAGCCGCTGAAGAGGTTCGCGCCGCGGACGTGGATCTCGCCGGGGTCCGCCCCGTCGGGCGCGTGGCCGGACTCGTCGACCAGCCGGAGCTCGATGCCGGGCAGCGCGGCGCCGACCGAGCCGGGCTTGGGGGTGCGGCTGCACAGCGTCGAGGTGACCACCGGGGCGGCCTCGGTGAGCCCGTAGCCCTGGTGCACCGCGATGCCGGTGCGCTCGGTGAACGCGGCGGTGAGCTCGGGCGCGATCGGCGCGGAACCGGACAGCACCAGCCGGACCCCGCTCAGGCGGTCGGCGAGGTCGGGGACCGCCAGCCAGTGCGCGAACACCGGCGGCGCGACCGGGACGACGGAGACCGCCTCGTCCTCGATGACGGCCAGCGAGCCCTCCACGTCGAAGCCGTCGACCAGGACCAGCCGGCAGCCCTGGTGCAGCACCTGGCCGAGCACGGCGTTGAGCCCGTAGACGTGGAACAGCGGCAGCACGCCGAGGACGACGTCGTCGCCCTCGATCATCGGCGGGTCCACCGCGGCAGCCTGCTCGATGTTGGCGGTCAGCGCCCGGTGGGTGAGCATCGCCGCGCGCGGGCGACCCGACGTACCGCTGGTGTAGAGGAGGACGGCCAGCGCCTCGGCGTCGGTGGAGGGCGGCGGCTCCACCGCAGGCGAGGTGAGCAGGTCGGCGTAGGACGTCTCCCCCGGCAGGGTGGGCGCGCCCACCACGACGACCCGTGGGACGGAGGCCCGGCGGCGCAGCTCCTCGTCGGCGCCGACGAGGGCGTCCTCGACCCCGGCGACGGCCTGGCGCACGGTCGTGACGGTGCCGCCGTCGGCGACGACGAGACGCGCGCCGCTGTCGGCGACCATCCGGACCATCTCACCGGTGGTCGAACGGGGGTTCACCGGGACGGCCACCAGCCGGGCGCGCAGCGCACCGAGGTAGCTGGTGACGAACTCGACGCGGTTGGCCAGTGCGACCACGACCCGGTAGCCGGCCACCAGCCCGTGCGCGTTGAGGCCGTGGGCGACGGCGTCGACCTCGGCGTCCAGCTCGGCCCACGTGACCCGGCGGCCGCTCGCCTCGACGAGCGCCACCCGGTCGGGTGACGCGGCGGCGGCGCGGCGCAGGAGGTCCGGCAGGTGGGCGCTCACGCCCGCGAGTCTGGCACACCGCCACGGCCGGCCGACGACCCCTAGGCTGGCCCCGTGAACGCCGACCGGAAGAGCCCCCGCCGTACGCCGCGGCACGACCGCGCGGTCGACCTGCGCAGCCGCTCGGTGCTCGCGGGCGAGGCCTCGGCGGCCGCGGCCGAGGTGGAGTCGTCCCTCGCGACGCCGGCCGACGCGGCGTCCGCGGCCTTCTTCGACGTGGACAACACGGTCATGCAGGGGGCGTCGATCTTCCACCTCGCCAAGGGCCTGCACCGGCGCAAGTTCTTCACCACGCGCGAGATCGCGGCGGCGGCCTGGAAGCAGGCCTACTTCCGCATCGTCGGCGTGGAGGACCCCGAGCACGTGGCCGAGGCGCGCGCGTCGGCGCTGGCCTTCATCAAGGGGCACGAGGTCTCCGAGCTCGAGTCGCTCGGGGAGGAGATCTTCGACGAGGCGATGGCCCACCGGATCTGGCCGGGCACCCGCGCGCTGGCCCAGCTGCACCTCGACCAGGGGCAGCGGGTCTGGCTGGTGACCGCGGCACCGGTGGAGATCGCCACCATCATCGCCCGCCGTCTCGGCCTGACCGGCGCGCTGGGCACGGTCTCGGAGCACGTGGACGGCGTCTACACCGGCCACCTGGTGGGCGACATGCTGCACGGCCCCGCCAAGGCGGAGGCGGTCAAGGCGCTCGCCGAGCGGGAGGGGCTCGACCTGAGCCGCTGCTCGGCGTACTCCGACTCGTTCAACGACCTGCCGATGCTGAGCCTGGTCGGCGACCCGTGCGCCATCAACCCCGACGCCCGGCTGCGCGACCACGCGCGGGCGCAGGGCTGGCGGGTCCGCGACTACCGCACCGGCCGCAAGGCCGCCCGGGCCGGGCTGGTCGCGGCCGGTCTCGCCGGTGCGGCGACCGGCAGCGTCGCCGCCGCGGTGGCGATCCGCCGCCGGGTCCTCTGACCCGAGGTTTCGGACCGGCCACGGGTTGGCAGAATGTGTGAGGCAACGCACACCGCCTGAGCTGCAACTGCTAGTTACTCACCGGTTCACAAACGGCCCGGAGTTACCTACGCTGGCAGGCATTGTCCTGAGGGGGATCGGGAGCCCGGACGCCGTGCGGCCGGGGAGGGAGACCGTTTTGCACACGCGCGACCCGCAGCTCCAGCGTGGCCTCGAGGCCCTCCGCTGGGCGGTGTGGCATGCACTGACGCCGCCGGCCCCCGCTCTCGCCGGCGCCACCGGCCCGCACCCGTCGGGCCGTCCCGGCGCGGGCGCGTCGCGATGGCTGCTGATGGAGGCCGTCGACACCGGCGCCCGCAGCCCGGCCGACGGCGGGCCCGCTCCCGACCGCGACCTCGCCGCCTCCTCGGAGGAGGACGAGGCCGAGGGCAGCCGGCTGATCGCCCTGGTCGAGCTCGCCCGCAACGGTGACTCCGAGGCCTTCGGCCAGCTCTACGACCACTACCACGCCTCGGTCTACCGCTTCCTCTACTACCGCGTGGGGTCGGTCCCCCTGGCCGAGGACCTGACGTCGGAGACGTTCTTCCGGGCGCTGCGCAGCATGGGCTCCTTCCGGTGGCAGGGCAAGGACTTCGGCGCCTGGCTGATGACCATCGCGCGCAACCTCACCACCGACCACTTCAAGGCCGGCCGGACCCGCCTGGAGCTCGCCACCGAGGACATGGGCGCGCACGACGCCCCGACCGAGGGCCCGGAGACCTCGGTGCTCGCGTCGCTGACCAACGAGGCGCTGCTCGCGGCCCTCACCGAGCTGCCGACCGAGCAGCAGGAGTGCCTGATCATGCGGTTCCTCCAAGGGCTGTCGATCGCGGAGACCGCCAAGGTGCTCGGCCGCAGCGACGGGGCCGTCAAGCAGCTCCAGCTCCGCGGCGTGCGCAACCTCGCCAAGCTCATGCCCGAGGGGCTGCGATGACGCCCGCGCAGGCCGTAACTTCGCAGGCCATCGCGTCGTTAGCAGTGCTGAGAGACCTCGAGCCCCAGACAGGACACCGCCGATGACCGCCCTTTTCCACGCGCGCCAGCGCGTCGAGGAGTTCGCCGCGGCGGTCGACGCACCCCACCGGCAGGTCTCCGAGGAGCTGCGGCCCCTGGTCGCGGTCACGCAGGCCCTGCGCGCGCACGCCGAGGCCGACCTGGCGGCGATGCCCCGCGAGGACTTCGCCGCGGAGCTGCGCGCCCGCCTGATGAGCGAGGCCGCGGAGGTGCTCACCCCGGGCTCCCCGCTCGTGCTGCCCACCCGCCCGCGGGGCCGTCGCGAGCGCCACCTCGTCGCCGCCGCCTCGGCCGTCGTGCTGCTCGGCGGCAGCGCCGGCATGGCGGCCGCCGCGCAGGACGCCCTCCCGGGCGACGCCCTCTACCCCGTCAAGCGCGGCATCGAGCGTGCCGAGGCGGGGCTCTCGGTCAGCTCGTCCGGCAAGGGACGCGACCTGCTGCACCAGGCCGACGGGCGCCTCACCGAGGTCCAGGACCTGCTCGCGGACGGCTCGGTCGCCCGCTCCTCCCGGGTCTCGCAGGCGCTCCAGGACTTCACCGCGCAGGCCGAGCAGGGTTCCGGGCTCCTGATGGACGCCTACCGCACCGACCGCGACCCGAGCTCGATCGTCACGGTCCGCGAGTTCAGCGCCCAGGGCATCACCGACCCTCCAGGAGATCGCACGCACCGCCCCGCCGGAGGCCCAGGAGCGAGCTCACCGCGGCGGCCCTCGCCCTGCGCGAGATCGACGTCCGCGCCTCCGGGCTGTGCACGAGCTGCGCCGCCGACCTGCCGACGCTGGAGGTGCCGGGGATCTTCCTGGTCGCCGCCGAGGCCGACCGCGCCCTCACGGCCGTCGACCCGAGCCGGCTCGACAACAGCCACCCCTTCCTGGTGCCCAAGGACCTGGTCGGCAAGACCGGCGACGACCTCACCGGCCAGCTGACCGGCCCGGACGGGTCGACCGGCGGGCTGACCGGGGGCTCGACCGGCGGGTCCGGCACGTCGTCCGACGGTGACGACCCGACCGGGGTCTCCGGCGACACCGAGGTGAGCAAGCCCGGCCAGGAGGAGCTCGCGGAGACCACCGAGGAGCTCACCGACACGGTCGAGGACACCGTGGACGACACGGTCGGCAGCATCACCGACGGCCTCAGCGGCGCGGTGGAGACCCTGCTGCCCGACCCGAGCGGGTCGCTGCTGCCCTGACCCGTCCGGGTCAGCCGGCCAGCATCACCGGGTCGCCCTCGTCGAGGTCCGTGACGGCTCCCGGGGCTGCGGGTGAGATCGACGCGCCGCCGAGCAGGCCGCGGGCGACGGCCAGCTCGACCGGCCGCGACCAGAGGTAGCCCTGGCCCAGGGAGCACCGGGCTCCACGGAGCCAGTCGGCCTGCTCGTGTCGCTCGACGCCCTCCGCCACCGTCACCAGGCTCATCGTGCGGCTCATCGCCACGATCGCCTCGACGACGGAGGTCTCGTCGGACGAGCCACCCACCTGGTCGACGAAGGACTTGTCGACCTTGAGCACGTCGACGGGCAGCCGGGACAGGTAGGCCAGCGAGCTGTAGCCGGTGCCGAAGTCGTCGATGGCGATGCGGACCCCCAGCGTCCGCAGCCGGCTCAGGGCCGTGACTGCGGCGTCGAGGTCGTCCAGCAGGACGCTCTCGGTGATCTCCAGGACCAGCAGGTCCGCGCGCATCCCGGTCGCACCGAGCGCATCGACGACCTCGGTGACGAACTCGGGCCGGGCCAGCTGCTGGGCGGCGACGTTGATCGACATGGTCGGGGCCCGGCCGTCCGTCTGGAGGCTCGCGCCGGCCCGGCAGGCCTCGACCAGGACCCAGCTGCCGAGCGGGACGATCAGGCCGCTCTGCTCCGCGACGCCGATGAACTCCGCCGGCGGCAGCAGGCCACGTTCGGGGTGCTGCCAGCGGACCAGGGCCTCGAAGCCGCGCACCTGCGCCGTGTCGAGGTCGACCACCGGCTGGAAGTGCAGCACCAGCTGGCCGGCGTTGATCGCGTGCTGCAGCTCGCTGCGCAGCGCGAGGCGCTCCAGGTCCACGCTGTGCAGGCTGGCGTCGTACACCGCGATCGTGCCCTTGCCCCGCTCCTTGGCCCAGTACATCGCGACGTCGGCGTTGCGGAGCACGTCCTCGCTGGTGGTCCGGCCGGGGAAGGCCTCCGCGATGCCGACGCTCGCCCGGACGACGTGGCGGTGACCGTCGATCTCGACGGGCTCTGCGAGCGCCGCGATGAGGCGCTCCGCGACCTCCTGGGCGCTCTCGACGTCCGCGGCCTCCATCAGCACCGCGAACTCGTCGCCCCCGAGCCGGGCCGCGGTGTCCCCCTGGCGGACGGCGTGGCGCAGGCGCTCACCGGCGACCACGAGCAGCTCGTCACCCACCTGGTGCCCCAGGCTGTCGTTGACGTTCTTGAAGTCGTCGAGGTCGAGGTAGAGCACCACGACCGGCTCGGGCGTGCTCACCGCGCGCTTGCGCAGCGCGTGCATCAGCCGGTCCCGGAACAGCTGGCGGTTGGCCAGCCCGGTCAGCGCGTCGTGGAACGCCTGGTGGGTGAGCTGCTCCTGGAGCCGCTGCCGGTCGGTGACGTCGCGCAGCGTCAGCACGACGCCGCCCACGGCCGCGTCGGCGAGCAGGTTGTTGAGGGTGCCCTCGAGGGTGAGGTCCCGCCCGTCGGAGTGCCGCAGCCGCACCAGCACGGGGTGCTCGCCCTCGCCGGCGGCCAGCACGCGGACGAACCGCGGCACGTCGGCCGCGTCGAGGAGGTCGGTGAAGCGGCGCCCGGTCAGCCCGGCCGGCTCCATCCCGAGGACCGCCGCGGCGGACGGACTGACGAACGACGCGGTGGAGTCGGGCTCGAGCACCGCGACGAGGTCGGTGCTGTTGTGCACCAGCGCCATCAGCCGTCGCTCACCCGCGTCGACGACCTCGCGCTCGGTGAGCCGGCGCTGCAGCTCGCGGTGCCGGCGGACCAGCGTGCGGAACCAGAGGAACCATCCGATCGAGACACCGACGAGAAGCAGGCCGTGGATCAGGGAGGCGAGAAGGTCGTCGGTGCGCTGGGCGGCCACGACCGCGTCGAACGCGGCGTCGTCGGCCTCGGCCAGCGCGGCACGGTTGCCCGACGTCGGGTCGGCTGCCCACGCCCGTGCCCGGTCGAGGACGTCGGTGGAGCCGGGCGCGTCGGACCCCGCCAGGGCCTGGGCCGCACTGAGGACCGGGCCGGGGTCGTCACCCGTCCGCCAGGTCGCGAACGCGGTGGAGAAGCGGGTCTGGGCCACGCGTTGCTCGTCGGCGCCGTCGTCGAGGTGGTAGACCGCGGTGAGGAACACGAACTCCGCGAGCACGATCAGCAGCGTGACCGAGACCGTGAGCGCCGCACGGGTGCGCGCCGGTGCCGCCTTGTCCACCGTGCCTCCCAGTCACTAGAACAGACAAGTCCGACATTCAGGCTAGGGGTCGGCAGGGCGCGGCGACGCCGATCGCCCGCAGCGGACCTGATCGGACGGTGCACATGGCCCGCTGGGACTAGCGCCGGCTAGTCCGTCCGGTCGGCCGCGGGGAGGCCGAGGTCAGTAGAAGACCGAGCGACGCTGCATGAGCAGGGTGTAGAGGGTCTGCTGGATGGTCTCGCGCACCTGGTCGGTGACGTTGAAGACCAGCATCGGGTCGTCGGCGGCGCCATGGTCGTAGGCGTCGGTGCGGATCGGCTCGCCGAACTCGATCAGCCACTTCGACGGCAGCGGCACCAGGCCCAGGGGCCCGAGCAGCGGGAAGAACGGCGTGATCGGGATGTACGGCACCCCGAGCAGACGGGCCAGCGAGGGCACGTTGCCGACCAGGGGGTAGATCTCCTCGGCGCCGACGACCGAGCACGGCACGATCGGCACACCGGTCCGCATCGCCGCCGAGACGAAGCCGCCGCGGCCGAACCGCTGGAGCCGGTAGCGCTCGGCGTAGGGCTTGCCGATGCCCTTGAAGCCCTCCGGCCAGACCCCGACGAGCTCGCCGCCGGACAGCATCCGCTCCGCGTCCTCGTTGCAGGCCAGCGTGGCGCCGCTGCGGCGGGCCACCTCACCCACGACCGGCAGCCGGAACACCAGGTCGGCGCCGAGCGGGCGGAGGTTGCGGCCGGTGTGGTCGTGGATCGACACCATGGTCATCAGACCGTCGACGGGGACGGTGCCGGAGTGGTTGGACACCACCAGCGCCCCACCCTCGGCGGGGATGTTCTCGATGCCCCGCACCTCGACCCGGAACCACTTCTGGGCGATCGGGCGCAGCGCGGCCAGGAAGAACCGCTCGGTGACCTCCGCGTCGAAGCCGTACTCGTCGACGGTGTAGTCACCGGTGACCCGGCGGCGCAGGAAGGCCAGGAACTCGGCGAGCCGGGCCTCGCCACGTTCGCCGAACACCTCGAGCGCGGCCGAGGAGAAGGCGGCGAGCCAGTCACCCACCGGGATGCCGTCGGCCGGCTCCCGCTCGGTGACCGATGCGGCGCGCGGGGCGCCGGCGGGGTCGTGATCGGGGGTCGAGGGCTGCCCCGGGTCGCGTGGAGCGTCGACGGCGTCGGGCGCCGGCGGGGCCTCGGTGTCCCTCCCCGGCGCCGGGGCGGGCTTGCGCGCGGCTGCCTTGCGGGAGGCCGCCGGGCCGGCGAGGTTGCGGGCCGCGGACGAGGGCGTGCTGCTCCCCGTGCCGCGTCCGGGACGCCCGCGCGTCCCCAGCGGGATCACCTCGGCGTCAGCCATGCGCACCTCCCGTGTCGGCGAGGGCGGTCGGAGTCGTCGCCTGACCCGCCCCCGGCAGCAGACCGGGGTTCAACGTGCGGGCGAAGTCGGCGAAGGCCTGCTCGGTCGTCCGGGCGGGCGCGAAGCCGAGCACCTCCCCCATCCGCGAGGTGTCGAGCCCACGGCCGAAGGTGAGGAAGCTGGTCAGCTCGCGCGAGGGTGCGGGAACGCCGGCCTGCTTGAGGGCGGTGCCGAGGCTGTCGAGCAGGAACGCGGGCACCGGCACCGTGGGACGGCCCAGGCGGCGCAGCGCCTGCGACAGCATCAGCACGCCCGCCCCGGCGAGGTTGAACGTGCCGTGCACCCCGCCGATCGTCGCGTGCGCGAGGGCCGCGAGGAGGTCGTCCTCGTGCAGGAACTGCAGGCGGGCGTCGTAGCCGAGCGGGGTCGGCACCACCGGCAACCGGAAGTACTGCGTCAGCGGCGACGACTCGAGCCGGCCGACGAGGTTGGCCGGACGCAGCATGGTCACCGCGACGTCGGGGCGGCGCCGGGCGAAGCCACGGACGTAGCCCTCGACCTCGAGCACGTCCTTGGCGAAGCCGGACCGGGGCATGCGCTTGGCCGCCATGTCCTCGGTGAACATGGCGGGGTCGCGGCTCGAGCAGCCGTAGACCGCGGCGGAGGAGCGCACGACCAGCCGCTCGAGGCCGGGCGCCTTCTGGCACGCGGCGAGCAGCTGCATGGTGCCGATGACGTTGTGCTCCTTCACCGACGACCGTCCGCCGCCCGCCCGGCCGGGACCGGGCTGCACGCTCAGGTGGACGACGGTGTCGACCTCCTGGCCCGCGATCACCTTGGCGATCACGGGGTTGCGGATGTCGGCCCGCACGAAGCCGACCGGCCCGAGATCGCCGTGCGGCGGCACGACGTCGACGCCGATCACCCGCTCCACGGCGGGGTCGCTCGCGATACGGCGCGCGAAACGGCCGCCGAGGTCGAGCGAGACCCCGGTGACGAGAACGACGCGACCCACGAGCGAGCCCCCTGGCCGGTCGGGCTTACTTGCCCTGGCGGCGACGCTGGATGCGCGTCTTCTTCAGCAGCTTGCGGTGCTTCTTCTTGGCCATGCGCTTGCGACGCTTCTTGATGACGGAACCCACGGTGAACCTTTTCGGATGGAGAGACAGGACGTCGGCTGCGCGGCAGGACGCACGCGCGGCGCGAAAGGTCCAGCCTAACGGGCGACGGCGCCGCGCACGACGCCGGACCCGGGAGACCGACGCCCGGGATGCCCCGGGCGCTGCCCGGGTCGATGCGAGAAGTTGCAGAACGGGCCTCAAGTCCCGGTTCGCGTCTTCCGACACTCTCTGTGCCGGACTCCTGTCCACGCACCCGTAGCGGGAGCCCGGCCGACGCTTTGCCGACCTGGTGACCGTCACAGCCGCTTCTGGGAGGAAGCTGGACGGGCACTGCCTGAGGCCTTGGGAGGGGTCTTAGACATGAATGCTTTCCTTGCCGCGCTCCGACCCGCGCTCCGCGCCGTGGTCGCCGCCCTCGTGGTCGCCCTCGCGGCCACCGGCCTGTCCGTCGTCGCTGCCACCCCCGCCACTGCGGGCACGGCGAGCAGCCGGGTGATGTCGATGAGCAGCGACAGCTACGAGCAGAAGGTCCAGTACTTCATCAACAAGCAGCGGGCCAAGCACGGCCTGAGCCGGCTCGCCTTCGAGTCCTGCACGGACGGGACCGCCGAGGCGTGGGCGCAGAAGCTCGCCTCCCGCCACGAGTTCTTCCACCAGGACATGGGCAACATCCTCGACCGGTGCAACGCCTACTACGCCGGCGAGACCCTGGGCAAGGGCGCGATCAGCCCGCACCGCCTGGTCTACCTGTGGATGCACTCCCCCGCGCACCGCGCCGTGCTGCTGAGCAAGTACGCCAAGCGCATCGGCGTCGGCGCCTACGTCGACTCCACCGGCTCCTGGGTCACCGCCGCCAACTTCACGAAGTTCTAGAGACCTCGGTCCTCCCCCGACCGGTCACCCCTGACCGGTCGCCCCCCGACTGCGCGTCCCTGAGCCTCCCGGTCCCTCGCGGGGCCTCTCATCGACGCGCACCCACCTGTCCGGACCCGCCACGGAACGCACCCCGACGGCCTGGAGCACAGCCGGACACACAAGAGAGCCGCCCCGCATCAGCGGGGCGGCTCTCTCACGTTGTTCGGCGAGGCGTGCCTCAGCCGGTCTGGAAGAAGCTCTTCCGGAGGTACTCGTTGACCGCGTCCTCGGGGACGCGGAACGAGCGGCCGACCCGGACGGCGGGAAGCTCGCCTGAGTGGACCAGACGGTAGACCGTCATCTTGGACACGCGCATGACAGTCGCCACCTCGGCGACCGTCAGGAACTTCACCTCCGAGATATCCCCGGAGGAGTTGGTTGAGGCCATCATGCACCGCTCTCTCGCAGCACATTCCGCCTCCGGCTTCCCCACCGGAGACCATGCGTATGTGCTTCTCGTGAGAATAGAGCCTAGTGTGACGAATGGGGAAGGGGTTCACCTTTGTCCAGTTTTTACTTTCTTCCCCGCGTGTCGCCTGGACCCGTCACCGACTCGCTTCCACCCCCACCATCCACCCGTCAGGGCAACGGATCAAGACCGTTGGCCGGGAAGACCGCGTCACGGCTGGCGTTGATGGCCCGGTCCAGCCAGCTCGAGGGGTCGTAGCCCTCGGCCCAGTCGCGGTACGCCGGGGTGCGGCCGTCGGTCATCCGGAACGGGGCCGTGCGTCCCAGCAGCGTCTGCACGTGGGCCCGCCAGGCCTCCGGGGTGGGCGTCTGCGGGTCGACCGGGTGCCCTCCGACGATCCCGAGCAGGTGGGCCCAGGCGCGCGGCACGACGTCGACCACGGAGTACCCACCGCCCCCGGTGGCCACCCAGCGCCCCTCGCACACCTCGTGGGCGAGGTCGTGCAGGGCCAGGTAGCTCGCGCGCTGCCCGTCCACGGTCAGCATCAGGTGCGCGAGCGGGTCCTCGATGTGGGAGTCGCAGCCGTGCTGGGTGACCAGCACGTCGGGCTTGAACTCGCGCACCAGCGGCGGCACGAAGGCGTGGAAGGCGCGCAGCCAGCCGGCGTCCGAGGTGCCGGGCGGGAGCGCCAGGTTGGCCGCGCTCCCCTCGGCGCCGGGGCCGCCGGTGTCCTTGGGCGCGCCGGTGCCCGGGAACAGCATCTGCCCGGTCTCGTGCAGGCTGATCGTGAGCACCCGCGGGTCGTCGTAGAAGATGTGCTCGACGCCGTCGCCGTGGTGGACGTCGACGTCGACGTAGGCCACCCGCTCGGCGCCCTGCTCCAGCAGCCAGCGGATGCCGACCGCGACGTCGTTGTAGACGCAGAAGCCGCTCGCCTTGTCGGGCATCGCGTGGTGCAGCCCCCCGGCGATGTTGGCGGCGTGCAGGACGTCGCCCTCCCAGACCCGGCGGCAGGCCTCGACGGTGGCGCCCACGACGTGGGCCGAGGCGCGGTGCATCCCGGCGAAGGTCGGGTTGTCGGCGGTGCCCAGCCCGTGCTCCTCGTCGACCTCGTAGGGGTCCGCGCTGACCCGGGCGACGGCGGCCATGTAGTCGGCGGTGTGCACCGTCGCGACCAGCTCGTCGGACGCGACGGGGGCGGGCACCGTCTCCAGTCCGCCCGTGAGCACGCCGAGCTCCTCGGCCAGGCGCATGGTGAGGTCGACCCGGAGCGGGGACATGGGGTGGGTCGGCCCGAAGTCGTAGTCGGTGAGCGTCGGGTCGAAGACCACGCAGGCGGGGCCGGACATGCTCGTGAGACTACCGCTCGGCGTACGCCGGGTGAGGCGCCGGTCACGCGCCGGACCCGGTGCCCCTCCCACAACTGATCCGGCGCCGAGGGCGACCGACCGCGGGAGCCCCCACGACCCCGGCGCCGAGGCACCGACCCAACCCCCGCAGACCATCCCCAGCCCCAGCAGTCACGAGGCAGGAACGGGACCACGAACCCCGCGGTGAGGGGTCCGCTCCCCGGAGCGAGCCCCTGGGCGAGCGACGGGGAACTGACCCCTCACCGCCACCCGGAGAACCGAGGACACGCACCGACCGCGGGAGCCCCCACAACCCGACGCGCGCCGAGGCACCGACCCAACCCCCTGCAGACCATCCCCAACCCCAGCAGTCACGAGGCACGGACCGGACCACGAACCCCGCGGTGAGGGGTCCGCTCCCGGAGCGAGCCCCTGGGCGAGCGACGGGGAACTGACCCCTCACCGCCACCCGGAGAACCGAGGACACGCACCGACCGCGGGAGCCCCCACAACCCGACGCGCGCCGAGGCACCGACCCAGCCCCTGCAGACCTCCCTCAGCCACAGCAGTCACGAGGCAGAAACTGGCCTACACTCCTGCCATGCGCATGAACGTGAACCTCTGGTGGGCCGCCTCGTAGGCGGACCTTCCAGCGCGCACCCAGCACTGACCAACGGCCGCCCCACGGGCGGCCGTTCTGCATGTCGGGACCTCCCGTTGGGGCCGACTCACCCAGGAGACTCACATGCTCGACACCCGGCTCAGCCTGCTCACGCCCTCGGGGCACCTCACGCTCGGCAACTACCTCGGCGCGCTGCGCCCGATGGCCCGCCAGCAGCACGACGCGACGTGCTTCTTCGGCATCTCCGACCTGCACGCGATGACCACGCCGCACGACCCGGTCGACCCTGCGGGCGCTCACCGCGGAGATGCGCACCCTGCTCCTCGCCGTCGGCCTCGACCCGGAGCAGGCCACGCTGTTCCAGCAGAGCCGGGTCCCCGCGCACACCGAGCTCGCCTACCTGCTGGAGTGCACGACCTACGTCGGCGAGCTGAACCGGATGATCCAGTTCAAGGAGAAGGGCCGCGGCCGCCCGATGACCCGCGCCTCGCTGTTCACCTACCCCGTGCTGATGGCGGCCGACATCCTGCTCTACCGACCCAGCCACGTGCCGGTCGGCGACGACCAGCGCCAGCACGTCGAGCTCACCCGGGACGTGGCGCAGCGGTTCAACCTCGCCTACGGACCGGTCTTCACCGTCCCGGAGGTGACCGTGCCGCCGGCCGGCGCGCGGCTGATGGACCTGGCCGACCCGACCCGCAAGATGAGCAAGTCGACGCAGGAGGGTGCCGGTGTCATCCGGCTCCTCGACGCGCCGGACGTGGTGCGCCGCAAGATCGCCCGCGCCGTGACCGACTCCGACACCGGTGACGACGCGGTCCGCTTCGACCGTGCGGCCAAGCCGGGGGTCAGCAACCTGCTCGACCTGGTCGCGGGGTGCACCGGCACGTCGCCGCAGGAGGCCGCCGACGGCGTCCCGACGTACGGCGCGCTGAAGAAGCTCGCCACGGACGCGGCCGTCGCCGTGCTCGAGCCGTTGCAGCGCCGCTACGCCGAGCTCGCCGCCGACCCGACCCACGTGGAGGCGGTGTTCGAGGCGGGGTCGGCGCACTGCCGCGAGGTCACCGCCCCGGTGCTGCAGGCGGCCCGGACCGCGATGGGGCTCTAGTCGAGTCCCTCGGCGAGCGCCCGGGAGCGGTTGCGCGCGGCCTCGAGGGCGGTGAGGAAGGCCGCCCGCACCTTGTGGTCCTCGAGCTCGCGCAGCGCGGCCGCGGTCGTGCCGCCCGGCGAGGTGACCCGCTCGCGCAGCACGACCGGGTGCTCGCCGGTCTCGCGGAGCAGCTTGGCCGAGCCGACCACGGTCTGCACCACGAGCTCGGTGGCGACGCCGCGCGGCAGGCCGAGGTGCACGCCGGCCTCGACCATCGCCTCGACCACGAAGAAGATGTAGGCCGGCCCGGAGCCGCTGATCGCGGTGACGGCGTCCTGCTGGCGCTCGGGCACCCGGATCACCCGGCCGGTGGAGGCCATCAGCGACTCGGCCTCGGCCAGGTGCGACTCGTCGCAGTGCGAGCCGCGCGAGATCGCGGCCATGCCCTCGTCGACCAGGGCCGGGGTGTTGGGCATGACCCGGACCACCGCGACCCCCTCGGGCAGGCGGGCCTCGATGAAGGAGGTGGTGATGCCCGCGGCCAGCGAGACGACGAGCTGCCCGGGCCGCACGTGCGGGGCGATCTCGCTGAGCAGGTCGTCCATGTCCTGCGGCTTGACCACGAGGGCCAGGGTGTCGGCCTTCTGGGCGGCCTCGACGTTGCCGACCACGGCGACGCCGTAGCGCTCGGTGAGCTCGGCGCCGCGGTCGCGGCGCTTCTCGCCGACGAGCAGGTCGTCCACGCGGCGGCCCGCACGGACCAGGCCGGAGAGCAGGGTCTCCCCCATCACCCCGGCGCCGAGGATCGCGACGGTCATCGTGCCTCCACAGGTCTCGACGGGCTCGACCGCCGGTCGGCTACTTCTTGGACACCAACGAGTGCAGGAAGAATGTCAGGTTGCTCGGGCGCTCCGCGAGACGTCTCATCAGGTAGCCGTACCACTCGAGGCCGTAGGGCACGTAGACGCGCACCTTCTCGCCGGCCTCGGCGAGGCGGCGCTGCTCGTCGGGGCGGATCCCGTAGAGCATCTGGTACTCGTAGCTGCCCTGCGCCCGGCCGTAGCGGGTGGACAGCGCGCCCGCGATGTCGACCATCCGCGGGTCGTGGGTGGCGATCATCGGGTAGCCCTGGCCGGCCATCAGCACCTTGAGCGCGCGGACGTAGGCCTTGTCGACCTCGTGCTTGTCCTGGAAGGCGACCGTCTCGGGCTCGTTGTAGGCGCCCTTGCACAGCCGCACCCGCGAGCCCTCGTAGGCGAGGTCGCGGCAGTCGGCCTCGGTGCGGTGCAGGTAGGCCTGCAGCACCGCGCCGGTCTCGGGGAAGTCCTTGCGCAGCTCGCGCAGGATCCCGAGCGTGGAGTCGGTGGTGGTGTGGTCCTCCATGTCGAGGGTCACCGTGGTGCCCGCGTTGCGCGCGGCCTGGCAGATGGTCCGCGCGTTGTCGAGCGCGACCTTCTCGCCCTGGTCGGGCAGTGCCTGGCCGACGGCCGAGAGCTTCACCGAGACCTCGGCGTTGCGGGACAGGCCGGCCTCGGTGAGCGAGCGCAGCACGTCGAGGTAGGCGCTGACCGTGGCGTCGGCCTGCTCGCGGTCGAGGGTGTCCTCGCCGAGGAAGTCCAGCGTCACGTGCAGGCCGGACCCGATCAGCTCACGGGTCGCGTCGACCGCGGACTCCGTGGTCTCACCGGGCACGTAGCGGTGCACGATGCCGCTCGACACCGGCATGGCGGTGACGGCCTTCTTGACGTTCTCGCTGCGCGCGAGCATCAGCAGGGGCTGCCGAAGCACGTGTTCTCCTCCGGGACGTGTTCTCCGACCGACGGCCTCGTTGCCGGGTCGCTCGCCAGGGTACGCCGGACGGGCGCACGGGCCCGAGGCGCCTCAGGGGGTACGCCGCCGCAGGGTCGCCGCCCCGAGGGCCAGCGAGCCGAGCGCGAACCCCACCACGATCGCGATGTCGCCCCACACCTCGGCCTCCACACCGCCGAGGGCCGTGCCCGGGGTGCTCGCCAGGCTGCTCATCGCGTCGACGGCGTAGGACAGCGGCAGCACGTTGCTGATCGCCTCGAGCACCGGCGGCATCGCCTCGCGGGGCACGAAGAGCCCGCACAGCAGGATCTGGGGGATCACCACGGCCGGCATGAACTGCACCGCCTGGAACTCGGTCTGCGCGAACGCCGAGACGAAGAGGCCGAGCGCGCTGCCGAGCACGGCGTCGCAGACGGCCACGACGACGAGCACCCAGACGGAGCCGGCGACATCGAGGCCGAGCAGGCCGACGCAGAGCGCGACGGCGAGCGTGGACTGCACCGCGGCGACGAGACCGAACGCGAGGGCGTAACCGCCGAGGAAGTCGAGCTTGCCGGTGGGCATGGCCAAGAGCCGTTCGAGGGTGCCCGAGGCGCGCTCGCGAAGGGTGGTCACCGAGGTGACCAGGAACATCACGATGAACGGGATCAGCGCCAGCAGGGCGGGTCCGAGCCGGTCGAAGCCGATCGCTCCGGCGGGCACGTCGCCGAACATCCACCACAGCAGGGTGAGGACCACGCACGGCAGCACCAGCAGCATCGCGGCCGTGCGGTGGTCGCGGCGCAGCTGCTGGAGGACGCGGCCGGCGACCGCGGTCATGATGCGCAGGCTCAGGGCCGGCCCCCGGTGCTGCACGTGCGGCAGCGAGTGGCGCGGCGAGGTGACGCTCATCGGAGGACTCCTTCCACCAGGGCCAGGAACGCGGCCTCGATGTCGGCGGTGCCGGTCTGCGCGAGCAGGGCCGCGGGGGTGTCGTCGGCGAGCAGCCGGCCGTCGCGCATCAGCAGCAGCCGGTCGCACCGCTCGGCCTCGTCCATCACGTGGCTGGACACCAGCACCGTCGTGCCCTGGTCGGCCAGCCGGTGGAACATCGCCCACAGGTCACGCCGGAGCACCGGGTCCAGGCCCACCGTGGGCTCGTCGAGCACCAGCAGCTCGGGCTCGCCGAGCAGGGCGACCGCCAGCGACGCCCGGGACCGCTGGCCCCCGGAGAGCCGCGACACCACGGCGTCCCGCTGGTCGCCGAGGTCGACGGCCTCGACGCAGCGCTCGACCTCGGTGGCCGCGAGACCGAGCACCCGGGCGAAGAAGCGGAGGTTCTCGGCGACGGTGAGGTCGTCGTAGACGCTGGGCGCCTGGGTGACGTAACCGATCCGGTCGCGGAGCACCCGGCTGCCGGCCGGCTCGCCCGAGCACCGTGACGGTGCCGCTCTCGACGATCTGGACCCCGACGATCGCCCGCATCAGCGTCGTCTTGCCGCAGCCGGACGGCCCGAGCAGCCCGGTCACCTTCCCCGGGACGGTGCTGAACGAGACGTCGTCCACCGCCCGGACCCGGCCACGGACGACGGTCAGCCCGTCGACCTCCACGACCTCGTTTTTCATCATGTGTTGAATTGTGCTCGCGGCCACGCGCGGGGTCAAGACCCCGGACGGGTCAGTCCGGGACCGGCCCGTCGAGGTAGCGCTGCACGTTGGGCGCCATCCAGCCGATCGAGCTCGTCGGCGCTCATCGAGGCGAGCGGCTCCAGCCGCAGCAGGTAGCGGCCGACGATCAGGCCGAGCACCTGGGTGGCCACCAGCTGCGCGCGCCGGTCGGCCTCCTCGGCGGGCAGCACCTCGCGCAGCGGCCCGAAGACGATCCGGAACATCGCCTCGCGGAGCAGGTTGACCGGACCCTCCTGCCCCAGCGAGCTGCGCACCACCGCGACCAGCGGCAGCCGCGCCTCGGGGTCGTCCCACACCGACAGGAACAGCCGCAGCAGCCGCTCGGCCGCCCCGTCGAGGCCGCGCTCGAAGACGGCCGGCACCACCGCGCGGGGGTCCACCTTGATCTCGAGGGCGGCGATGAACAGGTCGTCCTTGCTGCCGAAGTAGTGGTGCACGAGCGCGGCGTCCACGCCGGCCGACGCGGCGACGGCGCGGATCGTCGTACCGGCGAAGCCCTTGTGCGCGAAGGACTCCCGCGCCGCCGCGAGGATCTCCCCGCGGGTGTCGGGCCCTCCCGGGCGACGGCCGCGCGGGCCGCTCCGCGCGGTGGTCATCCCGGCTCGGGGGCGGCGACGAAGTTGAGGCGGGTGAAGGCGAGCGACTCGACCAGGTCGAGCTCGCGGGCCTCGCGGTTGACGGCCTTGCGGGTGTTGATCTCCACGACGATGTGGCCGTCGAACCGCTCGCCGGCCAGGTGCTCGAGGAGCTCGGCCACCGGCTGGCTGCCGCGGCCGGGCACGAGGTGCTCGTCCTTGGCCGAGCCGGACCCGTCGGTCAGGTGGATGTGCCGCAGCCGGCTGCCCAGCCGCTTGGCCATCGCGACCGGGTCGGAGCGCGCCGTCGCGGAGTGGGAGAGGTCGATCGTGGCGTTGGCGTAGTCCTGCTCGGAGGGGTCCCACCCGGGGAGGTAGACCTCCATCTGCCGGCGGGAGGCACGCCAGGGGTACATGTTCTCGACCGCGAAGGCGATGCCGGTGCGCTCCTCGAGCTCGGCGATGCCGTCGACGAAACCGCGGGCGTAGTCGCGCTGCCAGCGGAACGGCGGGTGCACGACCACCACGTCGGCGCCGACCGCGCGGGCCATCTCGGCGCTCCGCTCGAGCTTGCCCCAGGGCTCGGTCCCCCAGACCCGCTGGGTGATGAGCAGGCAGGGCGCGTGCACCGCGCAGACCGGGACCTGGTGGTAGTCCGACAGGTGCCGGACCGCGTCGATCTCCTGGCTGATCGGGTCGATCCCGACCATCACCTCGACGGCGTCGTAGCCGAGCCGGGCGGCGAGCTCGAAACCCTGCGCCGTCGTCTCGGGGTAGACCGAGGCGGTGGACAGGGCGATCACGTGGTCAGCGTAACGACCGGGGGCCGCTCAGCGTGCGGGACGGACGCTCATCTGGTCCAGTCGCTCGAGGATGATCCCCTCGCGCAGCGCCCAGGGACAGATCTCCAGCTCGGGCAGGTCGAAGATGTCCATGACCGCGTCGGCGACCAGGGCACCGGCCACCACCTGGTGGGAGCGGCTCGGCGAGACGCCGGGCAGGTCGGCCAGCTCCTCGGGCGTCATCGCCATCAGGCTCGGGATCAGCCCGGCGAGCTCGCGGGCCGGCAGCACCCGGCGGACCAGCGGCCCGTCGCCGGAGGGCGCGGCCCCGGTGATGCGGGCCAGCGACCGGAACGTCTTGGAGGTGGCCACCGCGTGGTCGGGCCCGCCGCCGCGCAGCACCGAGCCGGCGTCGCGGGCCAGGTCGGCCCGGATCTTCAGCCGGAGCGCACGGA
Source organism: uncultured Actinomycetota bacterium (assembly GCA_963698315.1). Lineage (GTDB taxonomy): Bacteria > Actinomycetota > Actinomycetes > Propionibacteriales > Nocardioidaceae > Nocardioides_B. The sequence continues at coordinate 242,179 of CAVOQH010000005.1, read as the reverse complement.
CCGCATCCTCGTCGCCGCCCTGCGCGAGCAGCTCGCGGCTCAGCCGGCCGGCGCCGAGCGGCAGCGACTGGGCCACGTCGGGCCCCTCGTCGGACCCCACCGCGATCTCCAGCGAGCCGCCCCCGATGTCGAAGACCGCGAGCCGGCCCGAGGACCAGCCGAACCACCGCCGTACGGCGAGGAAGGTCAGCCGGGCCTCGTCCTCACCGGGCAGCACCTCGATGTCGACGCCGGTCTCCTGCTTGACGTGGTCGAGCACCGCGTCGGAGTTGGTCGCGTCGCGCACCGCCGAGGTGGCGAAGCCGAGCATCTCCTCGCAGCCCTTGTCGCCCGCGACGACGAGCGCGTCGCCGACGAAGCGGGTGAGCGCGTCGACGCCCTTGTCGCTGACCGCGCCCGAGTCGTCGAGGTGCTCGGCGAGCCGCAGCGGCTCCTTGTAGGAGAACGCCGGCAGCGGCGCGGCACCACCGTGCGCGTCGACGACCAGCAGGTGCCCGGTGTTCGAGCCGATGTCCAGCACGCCCAACCTCATGGGCCGAGGCTACCGCCGTCGCGCGTAGGGTGTGCGCGTGCCCGAAGTCGACCTCGTGTTCCCCCGTGCGTGGGTGGAGTTCCAGGACCCCGCGGACGAGAGCCAGATGTTCCGGTGCGACCTCACCTGGCTGACCTCCCGCTGGACCTGCATCTTCGGCTCCGGCTGCTGCGGCATCTACGCCGACCGGCCCGACGACGGCTGCTGCACGCTCGGCGCGCACTTCTCCGACAAGGACGACGAGAAGCGGGTCCGGAAGTGGGTCAAGGAGCTCGACCCGGAGCACTGGCAGTTCCACGCCGAGGGCCAGGGCAAGAACTGGGTCGAGACCGACGAGGACGGCGACCGCAAGACCGCCGTCCACGAGGGCGCGTGCATCTTCCTCAACCGGCCCGGCTTCGCCGGCGGTGAGGGCTGCGCCCTGCACGGCCTCGCGCTGCGGACCGGGCGGCACTTCGTGGAGACCAAGCCCGACGTCTGCTGGCAGCTGCCGATCCGGCGCAGCTTCCGCGAGGTGGAGCTGCCCGACGGCACGGAGTACACCGAGGTCTCGATCGCGGAGTACGACCGCCGCGGCTGGGGTCCCGGCGGCCACGACCTCGACTGGTACTGCTCGGGCAACACCGAGGCCCACATCGCCCAGGAGCCGGTCTACGTCTCCAACGAGCGCGAGCTCGTCGAGCTGATGGGCCAGGCCGGCTACGACGAGCTCGTCGACCACTGCGAGCGGCACATCGCCTCACGGTCCCTCCTCGCGATCCACCCAGCAGATCCGCACACTGAACCGTCACGAGGGCGCCACGCGCGACGGGAAACCGCTAGCCGAGGGGTCCGTTCGTCCTGCGGGGGAGCGCAGCGGAGGAGCGGGAGGAACTGACCTCTCGGCGAGCCTGGCCACAGGCGAACCGGCCGCCGAGCCGCGGAACCGCGACCACAAGGGCCTGACACCGACCCCGTGGGTCCACGCAGGCGATCCGGCTTCGTGGACGATCCCTGGTGGCGGAGGTCAAGCCCTTGTGGTCACGTTCGCCTGCCCGAGCGCGGTCCGCCGGTGGTCGGCTCCGCCGACGGGTCAGTTCGCGATTCCCCCGCTGCGCTCCTCCTCGCGAACGGACCCCTCGGCTAGCAGTTTCCATGTCGCGCGTCCGCACGTTCCAGGACGGTGCACCGCTTTGCCCCCCGTAGCGCGTGGGGCGGTACCGCGTTCACGACCGTAGTTTGTTGGCCAGCTGTTCCGGGAGCGGTTCGTGGCGCACGAACTTGCGCGTGAAGGACGCGGCGCCGTGGGAGGCGGCGCGCAGCTCGATCGAGTAGCGGATCATCTCGGTCTGCGGCACCTCGGCGCGCACCAGCGTGCGGTCCTCACCGACCGGCTCCGAGCCGAGCACGCGGCCCCGGCGTCCGGACAGGTCGCTCATCACGGTGCCGACGAGGTCGTCCGGCACCAGCACCGCGACTTCATCGACCGGTTCGAGCATCGCCACCTTGGCGTCCGCGGCGGCCTCGCGCAGGGCGAGCGCGCCCGCGGTCTGGAAGGCCATGTCGGAGGAGTCGACGCTGTGGGCCTTGCCGTCGGTGAGGGTGACCCGGATGTCGACCACGGGGTAGCCCGCGGCGACGCCCTTCTCCATCTGGGCGCGGACGCCCTTCTCCACGGAGGGGATGAACTGCCGGGGTACGGCGCCGCCGACCACCTTGTCGACGAACTCGAACCCGGCGCCCTGGGCGAGCGGCTCGACGGTGATGTCGCAGACGGCGTACTGCCCGTGCCCGCCGGACTGCTTCACGTGCCGGCCCTTGCCGTGCGCGGTGGACGCGAAGGTCTCGCGCAGCGGCACCCGCAGCTCGACCTGCTCGACGCCGGCGCCGTGACGGTTCTCCAGCCGGTCGAGCACCACGTCGGCGTGCGCCTCCCCCATGCACCACAGCACGATCTGGTGGGTCTCGGGGTTGTGCTCGATGCGCAGCGTCGGGTCCTCGGCGGCGAGCCGCTGCAGGCCCTGGCCGAGCCGGTCCTCGTCGGCCTTGGCGCGAGCCTCGATCGCCAACGGCAGCAGGGGTTCGGGCATCGACCACGGCTTGAGCACCAGCGGCTGGTCCTTGTCGGACAGGGTGTCGCCGGTCTCGGCGCGGCTCAGCCGCCCGATCGCGCAGAGGTCCCCGGCGACCACCCGGTCGCAGGGGCGCTGGGTCTTGCCGAGCGGCATCGACAGGGCGCCGATCCGCTCGTCCTCGTCGTGGTCCTCGTGCGCGCCCGTGGCCGCGGGGTCGACCTCCCCGGGCGTGCCGAAGAACGACGAGAAGTGGCCCGACACGTGCACCGTCGCGTCGGGCCGGATCGTGCCCGAGAACAGCCGCACCAGGCTGACCCGCCCGACGTACGGGTCCGAGGTCGTCTTCACCACCTCGGCCACGAGCGGACCGTCGGGGTCGCAGGTCAACGCGGGCCCGGCCTTGCCCTCGGGGGTGAACACCTCGGGCATCGGGTGCTCGAGCGGCGAGGGGAACCCGGCGACGATCAGGTCGAGCAGCTCCTTCGCACCGGTCGCGTCGGAGGAGTCGACCGGCAGCACCGGGTGGAAGGCACCCCGGGCCACCGCGCGCTCGAGGTCCTCGAGCAGCAGGGCACGGTCGACCTCCTCGCCCCCGAGGAAGCGCTCCATCAGGGTCTCGTCCTCGGACTCCTCGATCACCGCCTCGATCAGGGCGGCGCGCTGCGCGTCGTGCGCGTCGTCGGACGAGTCGGGGTCGAGCAGGCTCCACAGCCGGTCGCCCTCGCGCAGGTAGGCCGGCACCACCTTCTCGCCGAACGCCGCCTGTGCCTGGAGCACCACGCCGTCGTAGTCGGCCCGGGCGTGGTCGAGCTTGGTGATGACCACGACGCGTGGCATCGCCACCTCGGCGCACTCGCGCCACAGCGAGCGCGTCGGCTCGTCGATGCCCTCGTTGGCGGCGATCACGAACAGCGCGCAGTCCGCGGCGCGCAGCCCGGCCCGCAGCTCGCCCACGAAGTCGGCGTAGCCGGGGGTGTCGAGCAGGTTGATCTTCACGCCGTCGTGCATCAGCGGCGCGAGCGACAGTCCGGTGGACCGCTGCTGGCGGTGCTCCGCGTCGTCGAAGTCGCACACCGTCGTACCGTCGACGACGCTGCCGGGCCTGTTCAGCACACCGGCCGAGACCAAGAGGGTCTCGACCAGCGTCGTCTTCCCGGATCCCGCCGGGCCCACCAGGGCCACGTTGCGGATCGCATCCGCCCGGTCCGCGACCGGGACACCGTCCTTCCCTTGCTGGGCCGAACCCTGCTTCCCTGCCACGACGCCTCCTGGTCCCGGTCTGAGGCTCCTCACTGTTCACCCGACGAGGCAGGGGTGGCAAGACCCCCGCACCGACCCCGTCGGCGACCCCCGCCGACGAGCACGGGCGGACCCGGTGTCGGCTCCGCGCAGGGCTGAGGTGACAATGCTGCGTATGCGTTTGGACCATCTCTCGTACGCCGCCGGACCGGACGGGCTCGCAGGCACGGCCCGCCGGATCGGCGAGCTGTTGGGCGAGGAGTTCCGCGACGGGGGGATCCACCCGAGGTTCGGCACCCGCAACATGGTGTTGCCGCTGACCCAGGGCACCTACCTCGAGGTCGTGGAGGTGCTCGACCACCCCGCCTCCGACAAGGCCCCCTTCGGCCAGGCCGTCCGCGCTCGTTCCGAGCTCGGCGGCGGCTGGCTCGGATGGGTGGTCTCCGTGAAGGACATCGCCAAGGTCGAGGAGCGGCTCGGCCGCGAGTCGGTCGACGGCAACCGGCACCGCCCCGACGGCGTGGAGCTGCGCTGGAAGCAGATCGGCGTGACCGGCCTGCAGTCCGACCCGCAGCTGCCGTTCTTCGTGCAGTGGCAGTCACCCGACGCCGAGCACCCGTCCTCGGGCGCGTCCGGGTCGATCCACCTCGACACCCTCGAGATCGCCGGCGACCCGCACCGGGTCAGCGAGTGGCTGGGCGACCCGGTCACCGAGCCGCTCGAGGACGTCCAGGTCGACTGGGTGGCACCGCACGGGACGCCGGGCGTCGTGGCCGCGCAGTTCAGCACCCCCTCCGGGCTCGTCCGCATCTGAGCCCCGGAGGTCGGGCTTTGTCGCGACCCCTCGACGGCTCGGTGCCGAGCCCGAACATCTGGCACCACCCGCAGACCTACGAGGTCGAGAACCGTGCCGTCGACCCCGACGGCGCGATCGAGGCCGCGATGCGGTCGGTGTGCGCGTGGGACGGGCGCGACCTGCTCGACCTCGGCTGCGGCACGGGCTTCCACCTGCCGCGCTGGGCCGAGCACGCCCGCAGCGTCGTCGGGGTCGAGCCGCACCCCGACCTCGCGGCCGTGGCCGCCCGCCGTACGGCGCGGCTCCCGCACGTCTCGGTGCGGGTCGGCACCGCCCAGCGGGTGCCGCTGCCGGACGCCTCCGTCGACGTCGTGCAGGCCCGGTGGGCCTACTTCTTCGGGCCGGGCTGCGAGCCGGGGCTGAGCGAGCTCGCGCGGGTGGTGCGGCGCGGCGGGACCGCGTTCGTCATCGACAACGACGCGCGCCGGTCGACGTTCGGCGGCTGGTTCCGGCGGGGCTACCCGATGGTGGACCCCGACGAGGTGGAGCGCTTCTGGTCGCGCCACGGCTGGCAGCGGATCCCGGTCGACATGGTCTGGCGGTTCGGGTCGCGCGCCGACCTCGAGGCCGTCGTCCGCATCGAGTTCGCGGCCGACCTGGCCGAGGCGGTCCTGCGCGAGCACGGACCGGAGGCCGGCCTGGAGGTCGACTACGCCGTCAACCTGTGGTGGCGGCGCTTCTAGCCTGGCCTAGGACGTCGCGCGGACCGACAGCGTCGGGGCGAGGGTGCGGCCGAGCTCCGCGATCGGGCGGTGGGCGAGCAGGTCGCCGAGGTGCCGCACGATCTCCACGGCCACCTGCTCCAGCGGCTGCCGCACCGAGGTGAGCGGCGGCGTGCAGACCTGGGCGGCCAGGGAGTCGTCGAAGCCGACGACCGCGACGTCGCGGCCCGGGCGGAGGTGTCGCTCGTCGAGGGCGCGCAGCGCGCCCATCGCGAGGGTGTCGCTGGCGCAGACGAACGCGGTCGGCTGCTCGGCGTCGAGGAGGGCGTGCGCGGCGCGCCGGCCGAAGTCGAGGGTGTCGTCGCCCCGGGCGCTGAGCCGGCTCGTCGAGAGCCCGTGGTCGTGCAGCCGGTCGGCCCAGCCGCTGCGCCGGTCCTCCCCGATGTAGGACCCCTTCTGCCAGCCGACCCAGGCGATCCGCCCGTGGCCCCGCTCGACGAGGTGGTCCACGGCCAGCATCACCCCGGCCCGGCCGTCGACGTCGACCCAGGGGTGCCGGGCCCGCGGCTCGCCCCAGGGCCGGCCGAAGGCCACGAACGGCACCCCGCGCTCCTCCAGCCAGGCCGCCTGGGGGTTGCCGCGGTAGGTGTCGGTGACCAGGAACGCGTCGACGGCGGCCGAGCGCAGCAGCTCGTCGTAGCCGGCCATCGGGTCGGCCTCGACCTCGCCGGCGGTCTCGGGGTCGAGGCTCACGTCGGCCCCCGGCTCGCCGCCGGTGAACAGCAGCACGTGGTAGCCGGCGTCGCGGGTGCTCTCCACCAGGGAGTGCATGAACCGGTCCATCAACGCGTTGGCGCTGTCCTCGACCGCGGGCTCGACCCGCAGCCCGATCAGGTGCGAGGAGCGGGTGCGCAGGTTGCGGGCGGCCCGGTTGGGCGAGTAGCCGAGCCGGCCGATCGCCTCCTGGACCCGCTCGAGGGTCTCGGGCCGGAGCAGGTCGGGGCTGTTCAGGGCGTTGGACACCGTCTGCCGGGAGACGCCCGCCTCGGCCGCGACGGTGGCGAGCGTCGGCGCGCCCCCACTGCTGCGGTCCGGACGTCGGGTCATCGGCGGATCCCCCAGGTCAACGCATTCGGTCAGGCGGCTGGAACGATCAAATGATAACCACGACACCCGCCGCCGTGCCTCGCCGCGACTGTCGGCGGGCTCCCCTACGGTCACTCCCATGACCACCCCACGACACCGCTCGCCCGGATCACACCTCCGCGGGGACCTCGGATGAGCAGCTCCCGGTCGACCTCCCGCGCCAAGGCGCGCACGTCCTACCGCTGCTCCGAGTGCGGCTGGGAGACCGCCAAGTGGGTGGGCCGGTGCGGCGAGTGCCAGGCGTGGGGCAGCGTCGCGGAGGCCGGAGCCCCGTCCGGGCGCACCCAGGCCGGCCCGGTCACCTCGCCCGCGGTGCCGATCGGCCAGGTGCCGGTCGAGGACTCCCGGGCCCGCACCAGCGGCGTGCCCGAGCTCGACCGTGTCCTCGGCGGCGGCCTCGTGCCGGGCGCCGCGGTGCTGCTGGCCGGCGAGCCGGGCGTCGGCAAGTCGACGCTGCTGCTCGAGGTGGCGGCGCAGACGGCCCGCTCGGGCCTGCGCACGCTCTACGTCACCGGCGAGGAGTCGGCCTCCCAGGTCCGGCTCCGCGCCGACCGCACCCGCGGCGTCCACGACGACCTCTACCTCGCCGCCGAGACCGACCTCGGCGCGGTGCTCACCCACGTCCACGAGGTCAAGCCGCAGCTGCTGGTGATCGACTCCGTCCAGACCATCGGCGCGGCCGACGTCGACGGCGTGCCCGGCGGCGTCACCCAGGTGCGCGAGGTGGCCGCGGCCCTGGTCCGGGTCGCCAAGACCCAGAACATCGCGACGGTCATGGTCGGCCACGTCACCAAGGACGGCTCGATCGCCGGGCCGCGGGTGCTCGAGCACCTCGTCGACGTGGTCCTCCAGTTCGAGGGCGAGCGGGACTCGCGGCTGCGCATGGTCCGGGCGGTGAAGAACCGGTTCGGACCCGTCGACGAGGTGGGCTGCTTCGACCTGTCCGGGCGCGGCATCGTCGCGGTCACCGACCCGACCGGGCTGTTCATCGCCCGGCACCACCAGCCGGTGGCCGGCACCTGCGTGTCGGTGGTGCTCGAGGGCCGCCGGCCCATCCTGGCCGAGGTGCAGGCGCTCGTCACGCCGTCGGCGGCCGAGCGGCCCCGCCGCACCACGTCCGGCCTGGACTCCTCGCGCGCCGCGATGATCGTCGCGGTGCTGCAGCAGCGGTGCCGGATCAACCTGCACAGCCAGGACGTGTTCGCCTCCACGGTGGGCGGCGTGCGCATCCAGGAGCCCGCGGTCGACCTGGCCACGGCCATCGCGATCGCCTCCGCCTGGAAGTCCCGCGAGGTCCCCACCGACGTGGTCGCGATCGGCGAGATCGGCCTCGCCGGCGAGCTGCGCCGCGTCCGCGACACCCCGCAGCGGATCGCCGAGGCCGCGCGGCTCGGCTTCGGGGCCGCGATCGTGCCGCTGGAGCACGGTGGCCGCCCCGGAGCGGTGCGCACCGTCGACGGCCTCGAGGTGGTCGGCGTGCCCGACCTCGACGCCGCCCTGCGGGTGCTCGACCTCGCCCGCGGCGACAGCGTGCCGCTGTTCAAGCCGGGGTCGGGGCCGGACCTCCCGCCCGCGCTCGACGTGGTCTAGCCGGCCAGCGCGGCCCGCTCCAGCGCGGGGTCGAGGCCCAGCGGGTCGGGCCCGTCCCGGTCGGGGCGGTGGCCCAGCCCGCCGGTGTCGCGCAGCCAGGTCATCGTGTCCGCGACCGTCTCGTGCACGGGCCGGCAGCGCAGTCCGGTCGCGAGCGCCCGGCCGACGTCGGTGGTGAGGAAGCCGTCGTACTCCGGGAGCGGCGGCAGCCAGCCCGGCAGGGCGTCGTAGCGGTCGATGCCGGCCCGGTCGATCGCCTCCGGCCCCACCCAGCGCAGCCGGGCGTTGCTCAGCACCACGCCCCGGCAGGCGTCGAGGAACGAACCGGTGGTCGCGTGGCCGTGCGGGTTCACCAGGTTGAACGGCCCCTGCTCGCCCGCGGCCGCCGCCGCGAGCGTCCACCGGGCCAGGTCGCGGACGTCGACGAACCGCCAGGGCTGGTCGGGGTCGCCCGGCGCCAGCACCGTGCTCGGCCGGTCGACGTGCGCCAGCCAGCAGCGCATCCGACCCAGGTTCTCCCCCGGACCGAGGATCGCGCCGGCGCGCACCAGCAGGGCACGGTCGCCGAACGCCTCCTCGACCGCGAGCTCCCCGCCGCGCTTGTCCGCGGCGTAGTCGGCCGCATCGGCCCCCGCCGACGCCTCGACGGTCGCGGCGGTCTCGTCGAGCCCACCCGGGTAGGGCGACGCGTAGACCGCGCGGCTCGAGACGTAGACGTAGCGGCCGGCGACGTCCCGCAGCAGCCCGGCGCTGGTGCGCACCACCCGCGGCGCCCCGGCCCAGGTGTCCACGACCACGTCCCAACGGTCCCCGGCCAGCTGCTCGACGTCGGACGGCCGGGTGCGGTCGCCCAGCACCACCTCGACCCCGGGCCTGGTCTCGGGCCGGCTGCCCCGGTTGAAGGTGGTCACGCCCCAGCCGCCGGCGAGCGCGGCGTCGACGACGGCACCTCCGACGAACGAGCTCCCGCCCAGCACCAGCAGCCTCATGCGCCGATTGTGCCCGCCAGGTCGGTGACTCCGCGGCGACGCGGCCCGGCGCGCCCTAGACTGCTCCGGACGATCGTCAGCCGACCGGCTGGCGTCCAGGACTCCGGGGAGACACGTGGCAGCCACCGACCGGGCGGACGACAACTACCGCCTGCGCGCGACTCTGGCGAGCATCGCTCCCGGCACCACGCTGCGTGACGGCCTCGAGCGGGTGCTGCGCGGCCGCACCGGCGCACTGATCGTGCTCGGCTCGGACAAGACGATCGAGTCGATCTCGACCGGTGGGTTCCACCTCGACGTCCCGTTCACCTCCACCGGGCTGCGCGAGCTGGCCAAGATGGACGGCGCGCTCATCCTCGACCGCGACGCGAGCCGGATCATCAACGCCGCCGTCCACCTGATGCCCGACCCGTCGATCCACTCCGACGAGACCGGCACCCGGCACCGCACCGCCGACCGGGTCGCCCGCCAGTCCGGCTTCCCGGTCATCTCGGTGTCGCAGTCGATGCAGATCATCGCGGTCTACGTCGGCGAGACGCGCTACGTGCTGGAGGACTCCGGGCAGATCCTGTCGCGGGCCAACCAGGCGCTGGCGACGCTCGAGCGCTACAAGCTCCGCCTCGACGAGGTGTCGAGCACCCTGTCCGCGCTGGAGATCGAGGACCTGGTGACCGTCCGCGACGTCGCCGTGGTCGCCCAGCGGCTGGAGATGGTCACCCGGATCGCGCGTGAGATCGAGGACTACGTGCTCGAGCTCGGCAGCGACGGCCGGCTGCTGTCGCTGCAGCTCGACGAGCTGGTGACCGGCGTCGACATCGAGCGCGAGCTGGTCATCCGCGACTACCTCCCGCACACCCGTCGCCGGCGCCAGGCCTCCGACGTGCTGGCCGACCTGGAGGCACTCAGCCCGGCGGACCTGGTCGACGTGGCCGCGGTGGCGCGGGCTCTCGGCCTCGGCGCGAGCGAGCACCTCGACGGCGCGGTCACCCCGCGGGGCTACCGGCTGCTGGCCAAGGTGCCGCGGCTGCCGGGCGCGGTCGTCGACCGGCTCGTCGAGCACTTCGGCAGTCTCCAGAAGCTGCTGTCGGCGAGCATCGACGACCTGCAGGCGGTCGACGGCGTCGGCGAGCTGCGGGCCCGCAGCGTGCGCGAGGGCCTGTCCCGGCTGGCCGAGTCGAGCATCCTCGAGCGCTACGTCTGACGCCTCGTCAGCGGCCGGGCTTGGTCTCGCTCTTCTTCTTCTCCGGCTTCGGCTTCGCCGTCTTGGTGGCCGCCACCGGGGCGCGCAGCTCGAACTGCACGTCGGTCGGCTCGGCCCCGTAGGCCGCCGTCTGCACGTGGTAGAAGCCCGGCTGCGCCCAGGCGGGCTGCCGGGTGCAGGCGCTGTCGGAGCGCTGGCCGCGCCAGCCCATGTCCACCTTGGCCGGGACGTCCTTGCGGACGACCACGTCGGCCTGGGGAACGGCGGCCGGACAGTCCTGGCTCGACCAGATGCGGTCCGGGCCCGAGACGATCTTGACGACCACCGACTCGGGCGAGACCGTCCACGTGCAGGCGGGGGTCTCCTCGGTCGTGAGCTTCAGCCGGAAGTGGACGACGCTGCCGGCGTAGGCGGTCTCGCGCACCTTGGGCGTGACCACGACGTCCTCGCTGCGGCAGGGACCGGTGGGCATCGCCAGCGGCGTGGGGGTCTTCGTCTTCGTGCGCGACCCCTTGTCGCGCCTGCTCTTCGTGCCCCGGCTGGGGTCGGCCTGCGGGCTCGCGTCCCCGGTGGCACCGGCGGCGGGCGCGGTGGTGGAAGGCTCCGCACCCACCACCCGGGCAGCCTCGCCGTCCGAGCCACCCGAGCCGCCGAGCAGCTGGGCGATGCCGAACACGAGACCGAGCGCCACCGCGAGGACCAGGGTGCGACGCACCCAGTAGACGCGCCGGGGCAGCGGTCCGCGGGGTCGCGCCATCGAGCTCATGTCGGAAACGGTAGCTTCGGGGGCCGGTCACGGCCGGTATGCCACTCCGGGCGCAGCCGGATCGGCTGCACTGGTTAGGTTGTGGGCACCATGAACGACGTCGGCGTACTGCCCGCACGGGTGCTCGACTGGTACGACGCCCACGCGCGCGACCTGCCCTGGCGCGAGCCGTCGGCCTCCCCGTGGGCGGTCATGGTCAGCGAGTTCATGCTCCAGCAGACGCCCGTGTCGCGGGTGCTGCCGGTCTACGCGCAGTGGCTGGAGCGCTGGCCCACCCCGGCGGACCTGGCCGCGGAACCGGCCGGCGAGGCGGTGCGGGCCTGGGGCCGGCTGGGCTACCCGCGCCGGGCGCTGCGCCTGCACGCCGCGGCGACCGAGATCGTGCACACCCACGACGGGTCGGTGCCGTCGTCGTACGACGACCTGATCGCCCTGCCGGGCGTCGGCGACTACACCGCCGCCGCGATCGCCTCCTTCGCCTTCGGCCGCCGGCACGTCGTGCTCGACACCAACGTGCGCCGGGTGCTGGCGCGCACCCTGGTCGGGACCGAGTTCCCGGCCACCTCGGTCACCCGGGCCGAGCGCGACCTCGCGGCGTCGGTGCTGCCGGACGACGAGCCGACCGCGGCGACCTGGTCGGTCGCGGTCATGGAGCTCGGCGCCGTGGTCTGCGTGGCGGGCGCTCCGCGCTGCGCCGACTGCCCGGTCGCCGACCTGTGCGCGTGGCGGGCGGACGGCTACCCGGCCTACGACGGTCCGCCCCGCCGCGGCCAGACCTACGACGGCACCGACCGCCAGTGCCGCGGCCGGATCCTGGCGCTCGCCCGGGACAGCCACGGACCGGTGCACCGCTCGCGCATCGACGACGTCTGGCCCGCGGACGAGCAGCGCGAGCGCTGCCTGGCCTCGCTCGTCCACGACGGCCTGCTGGTGCAGGTGGCCGCCGACGCCTACGCGCTCCCCTGAGCCGGGTCAGCCGGCGGTGATCGCGGCCACCGCGTCGGCGAGGTCACGCACCGCACGGCGCTGCGCGGCGACCCCGTCGTCCAGCGGCAGGTCGAGCAGGAAGCCGCTGAACGCGGCGTCGAGCAGGATCGTGGCCCGGCCGGCCCGTGTCCTCGGGGCGCCGGAGGCGACCAGGTGGTCGGCCACGGCGGCCATCCACGTCCGGTTGGCCTCCCGCACCACGCCGACGTAGGGCTCGCGGCCGAACAGCCCGAGCGCCGCGGCCTCGACGTACATCCGCTGGCAGCGCAGCAGGACGGGGGCGTTCATCGCCGTCCAGAGCTGCAGGACGGCGGCGTGCACGTCCCGCGCGAGGGGCAGCGCGCGGATCTCGCGCACCGACCGGTCGTTGGACACCCGGAGCACGGTCGCGACCAGGTCGTCCTTGCCTGCGAAGTGGTAGAGCAGCATGCGGTCGCTGGTGCCGACGGCCGCGGCCAGCGGACGGAGGCTGAGCCCGATCAGACCGTGGTCGAGCACGTAGTCGGTCGCCGCCTCGGCCAGGCCCTCGCGGCGCGCCGTCTCCCGGACCATCCTGCTCCTCTCGTCGTCCGGCAAGTGTAGCGAGTGCTACATTAGTTGCTGTAGCACTTGCTACAGCAACCGAGGAGGGATCCCATGGTCGGGGCCTGGCTGCTGCTCGTCGCAGCCATCACCGTCGAGGTCGGCAGCACTGCGGCGCTGTCGAGGACGCACGGTTTCCGCGACCCGGGCTGGACCGCGCTCGTGCTCGCCGGCTACGCCACCTCGATCTGGCTGCTGGCGCTGGTGATCAAGCAGATCCCGGTGTCGATCGCCTACGCCGTGTGGTCGGGCCTGGGCACCGCCGGCATCGTCGTCATCGGACTGCTCTTCCTCGGCGAGCGCATCGACGTGCTCAAGGCCACCGCGCTCGCGATGATCATCGTCGGCGTGGTCGTGCTGAACCTGCACACCGCGCACTGAGCGCGCGACTGTCGGCTCGCCGAGATCGCTGGTCTCGACAGGCTCGACCAGCCGGAGGACCCCGGACGTGCGACGAGGGCGCCCCCTGGCGGGGACGCCCTCGTCGTGCGGTGCGCTGGCTCAGCCGGCGTCGGACTCGCCGGTGGCGGCCGGCTCCTCGATCGGCGGCAGGTCGGGCAGCTCGCTCTTCTGGTTGCCCTTGAAGGTGAACTTCGCCTCGACCCCCTCGCCCTCGACGTCGACCAGCACGATCTGGCCGGGACCGACCTCGCCGTAGAGCATCTTCTCGGCCAGGGTGTCCTCGATCTCGCGCTGGACCGTGCGCCGCAGCGGACGCGCGCCGAGCACCGGGTCGAAGCCCCGCGTGGCGAGCAGGTCCTTGGCGGCCTGGGTCAGCTCGATCGACATGTCGCGGTCGCGGAGCCGCAGCTCGACGCCGGCGATCATGTTGTCGACCATCGAGACGATCTGCTCGCGCGACAGCGGCGGGAACACCACGATCTCGTCGACGCGGTTGAGGAACTCGGGACGGAAGTGCTGCTTGAGCTCCTCCGACACCTTCGCCTTCATCCGGTCGTAGTTGCCCTGCAGGTCGGAGGCCTGCTGGAAACCGAGGCTCGCGCCCTTGCTGATGTCGCGGGTGCCGAGGTTGGTCGTCATGATGATGACGGTGTTCTTGAAGTCGACCACCCGACCCTGGGAGTCGGTCAGGCGACCCTCCTCCAGGATCTGCAGCAGCGAGTTGAAGATGTCCGGGTGGGCCTTCTCGACCTCGTCGAACAGCACCACGGAGAACGGCTTGCGGCGGACCTTCTCGGTCAGCTGACCGCCCTCTTCGTAGCCGACGTAGCCGGGAGGCGAGCCGAACAGCCGCGAGACGGTGTGCTTCTCGCTGAACTCGCTCATGTCGAGCTGGATCAGCGCGTCCTCGTCGCCGAACAGGAACTCCGCGAGCGTCTTGGACAGCCACGTCTTACCGACACCGGACGGGCCGGCGAAGATGAACGAGCCACCGGGGCGCTTCGGGTCCTTCAGGCCGGCGCGGGTGCGACGGATCGCCCGGCTGAGCGCCTTGACGGCCTCCTCCTGACCGATGACGCGCTTGTGCAGCTCGTCCTCCATCTTGAGCAGCCGGGTCGACTCCTCCTCGGAGAGCTTCACGATCGGGATGCCGGTCGCGACCGCGAGGACCTCGGCGATGAGCTCCTCGTCGACCTCGGCGACGACGTCCATGTCGCCGGCCTTCCACTGCTTCTCGCGCTCGCCCTTGGCGACGATGAGCTTCTTCTCCTCGTCACGCAGCGACGCGGCCAGCTCGAAGTCCTGGCTGTCGATCGCGCCCTCCTTGCGGCGACGCACGTCGGCGATCTTGTCGTCGAACTCGCGCAGGTCCGGCGGCGCGGTCATCCGGCGGATGCGCAGCCGCGAGCCCGCCTCGTCGATCAGGTCGATCGCCTTGTCGGGCAGGAACCGGTCGGAGACGTAGCGGTCGGCCAGCGTCGCCGCCGAGACCAGGGCCTCGTCGGTGATCGTGACGCGGTGGTGCGCCTCGTAGCGGTCGCGCAGGCCCTTGAGGATCTCGATCGTGTGGGCGATCGACGGCTCCTGGACCTGGATCGGCTGGAAGCGGCGCTCGAGCGCGGCGTCCTTCTCGAGGTGCTTGCGGTACTCGTCGAGGGTGGTGGCACCGATGGTCTGCAGCTCACCCCGGGCCAGCATCGGCTTGAGGATGGAGGCCGCGTCGATCGCGCCCTCGGCCGCACCGGCGCCGACGAGCGTGTGGAGCTCGTCGATGAACAGCACGATGTCGCCGCGGGTCTTGATCTCCTTGAGGACCTTCTTCAGCCGCTCCTCGAAGTCACCGCGGTAGCGGGAGCCCGCGACCAGCGAGCCGAGGTCGAGGCTGTAGATCTGCTTGTCCTTGAGCGTCTCGGGGACGTCGCCGCGGACGATGGCCTGGGCCAGGCCCTCGACGCAGGCGGTCTTGCCGACGCCCGGCTCGCCGATCAGCACCGGGTTGTTCTTGGTGCGGCGCGACAGCACCTGCATGACGCGCTCGATCTCTTTCTCGCGTCCGATGACCGGGTCGAGCTTTCCTTCGCGCGCGGCCTGGGTGTAGTTGCGGCCGAACTGGTCGAGGACCAGCGAGGACGACGGCGCGCCCTCCTGGGGGGCACCGGCGGTCGCGGTCTCCTTGCCCTGGAAGCCGGAGAGCAGCTGGATCACCTGCTGGCGGACCCGGTTGAGGTCCGCGCCGAGCTTGACCAGCACCTGGGCGGCGACGCCCTCGCCCTCGCGGATCAGGCCGAGCAGGATGTGCTCGGTGCCGATGTAGTTGTGACCGAGCTGCAGCGCCTCGCGCAGCGACAGCTCGAGGACCTTCTTGGCGCGCGGCGTGAACGGGATGTGCCCGCTCGGCGCCTGCTGGCCCTGGCCGATGATCTCCTCGACCTGGGCGCGCACGGCCTCGAGCGAGATGTCGAGGCTCTCGAGCGCCTTGGCGGCGACGCCCTCGCCCTCGTGGATGAGGCCGAGCAGGATGTGCTCGGTGCCGATGTAGTTGTGGCTGAGCATCCGGGCTTCTTCTTGCGCCAGGACGACCACCCGTCGGGCCCGGTCTGTGAACCGCTCGAACATTGTCATCGCTCCTTGCCATGGCCCGGTGTGCTGCCGGGGCCTGCGTCACGTGCCCGTGTGCCTGCTTGCAGTGTGTCGCACGTCCACGGGTCGATCTCGTCGTGCCCCCTGTAGCGGACGCACGATGATGTCAACCCCGCTCACCACCCTACGTGTTCCGCCCCCGCCCCGGTAACGGCTTCGCCCTCAGCGAACAACCGCCTCCCACGAGGCCGGAGAGCCGCTTCCCGAGCGACGGACACCAGGCCAGCCCGGCCTGGCGGAACACCCGCTCAGGAGGCGTTCCCCGTCCGGCACCGACCCACGCACGGGGTCTGGACCGGTCAGTGCGCGGCGTCGTAGGCCTCGCGCACCTCGGCCGAGACGCGGCCGCGCTCGGGGACGTCCCAGCCGTTGCCCCGGGCCCACTCGCGGATCTCGGCCGCCGAGGCCGACCCGGCCGGCGCCTTCGCGGCCGCGGGGGCCTGGCCACGGCGTCGCCGCCCGCCGGTGCGGCGACCGTGCCCGACGTAGAGCGCGAGGGCCTCGCGCAGGTCCGAGGCGTGCGCCTCGCTGAGGTCGATCTCGTAGTCGACGCCGTCGAGACCGAACGACACCGTCTCGACCGCGTCGCTCCCGTCGAGGTCGTCGACGAGGATCACGTTCACGCGCTGGGCCATGGGTCGGCCTTTCCGAAAAGGACCGGAAAATCCCGGTCACGCCATTTCTCTAATACCGAGACAATAGCGCCGGAATGCATTTCCCGAATGCCCGGGCCGAATTCTTTGAAATCGAGTCACTCGGGGCGCAGGAGCGGGAACAGGATCGTCTCCCGGATGCCGGCACCGGTGAGCAGCATGACCAGCCGGTCGACCCCCATGCCCATGCCGCCGGCCGGGGGCATCCCGAACTCCATCGCCTTGAGGAAGGCCTCGTCGAGGTCCATCGCCTCCGGGTCGCCCTGGGCCGCGAGCAGGGACTGCTCCACGAGCCGCGCCCGCTGGATCACCGGGTCGTTGAGCTCGGAGTAGGCCGGGGACAGCTCGATCCCGTTGATGATCAGGTCGAACGCCTCGACGAGACCGGGCTTGCTGCGGTGCGGCTTGGCCAGCGGCCGCACCGACTCGGGGTAGTCCTCGACGAAGGTGGGGGCGATCAGGGTGTCCTCGACGAGCTGCTCGTAGAGCTCGAGGACGATCTCGCCCGCGTTCCAGTGCGGCTGCAGGGCGATGTCGTGGCGCTCGGCGTACTTCTTCAGGGTGTCGGCGGGGGTGTCCGCGGTGAGCTCCTCGCCGAGCTTCTCGCTGACCAGGTCGAGCACGCTGGCCGAGCGCCACTCCTGCTCGAGGTCGATCTCCGAGCCGTCACGGGCCTGCACCACCGTGCGACCGACGGCCCGCGCGGCGTCGAGGACGAGCGAGCGGACCAGGTCCTTCATGGTGTTGATGTCGCCGTAGGCCTCGTAGGCCTCGAGCATCGAGAACTCGGCAGCGTGGGTGGAGTCCAGGCCCTCGTTGCGGAAGGTGCGACCGATCTCGTAGACCCGGTCGACACCGCCGATCATCGCCTTCTTGAGGTCGAGCTCGAGCGCGATGCGCAGCAGCATCTCCTGGTCGAACGCGTTGAGGTGGGTGCGGAACGGGCGCGCCGCGGCGCCGCCGTTGGTCAGCTGGAGGATGGGCGTCTCCACCTCCAGGTAGCCCCGCTGGTCGAGCGTGGAGCGCAGCGACTTGAGCACGGCGGCCTTGGTGCGCACCATCGCCCGGGCCTCCGGCCGGACGATCATGTCGACGTAGCGGAGCCGGACCCGGGCCTCCTCGGAGAGCGGCCGGTGCTCGTTGGGCAGCGGACGCAGGGTCTTGGCGACCATCGACCACGCGGTGGCCTGCACCGACAGCTCGCCGCGACGGCTGGTGACCACCTCGCCGCGCACGGCGAGCAGGTCGCCGAGGTCGACCAGCGCCTTGAACCCGGCCAGCGACTCCTCGCCGACGTCGGCCAGCGACAGCATCACCTGGAGCTCGGTGCCGTCGCCCTCGCGCAGGCGGACGAAGCAGAGCTTCCCGGTGTTGCGCAGGAAGATCACCCGTCCCGCCACCGCGACCGTCTCGCCCGTGCGGGTGTCGGGCTCCAGCGCCGCGTCGTCGTAGCGCGCGCGGATGTCGGCCAGGGTGTGGGTGCGGTCCACCGTCACCGGGTACGCCGGGACACCGGACCCGATCAGGCGCTCACGCTTCTCGCGACGCACCCGCATCTGCTCGGGGAGGTCGTCCTCGCGGTCAGAGGGGGCGGGTGACTGCTGCTCGGTCATGCCGCTCAGCCTAGTGAGCCCCCGCTCAGACCAGCGACGTGACCACCAAGCCGACACTGAGCGTCCCGAGAGCCACCAGCCCGACTCCGCCCCAGCGCCTGATCGAGGCGACGCAGGCAAGGACAGCCACAGCGGCAGGAAGCAGCGAAAGGCCGTAGCGGGCCGGGATCGCAAAGTACGAGTGGGAGGAGACGTAGACCAGCAGCACGAAGACCGGTCCGGCGACCAGCATGCCGACCAGGGTGGCCAGGCCCACCTGTGACACCCTGCCGTCCATCGGGAACCAGGCCGCAGCCGCCAGGGCGGTCAGGATCAACAGGTTCAGCACGGCCACGAGCAGTGCGATCCCGGGCTTCTGCAGCAGCGCGGGGAGGTAGGCGTTCTGTACCGGGGAGACGACCGAGAAGACGTTGCCGAAGATCTCGCCGATGCCGATGGACGGCACCTGGAACTGTGTCACCATCGGCGGCACCGCTGTGGCGGGAATCGCCATGGCTCCCGCGATCCCGTTCCACACCAGCGGCGGGATCAAGCCGGCCACGACCACGATTGCGGCCACGCCCCAGCGCGGCGCCGCGTGGGAGCCCGCGCCCCGCGAGCGCTTCGGCCGAGAGGCATCGGGATCGGCTCCGGACCGCCGAGCCAGGATCAGCATGAGGAAGACCACGCCGACGACCAGCAGGTTGGTGACCTTGACCGATGTGGCAAGGGCAGCCGCACCCACCAACCAGGCGGGTGAGATCCGCCGCTCGAGCACGGAGAGCGCAGTGAGGACGACCAGGGCTCCGATAGCCAGGGCGGGCGCATCGTTGGTCACGACTGCCGTCGAGTGGATCACGATGGGGGTGCCGGCGAGCAGGAGCAACGTTCCCGCGGCAGCCGAGCGACTCGCCCCCAGCCGACGACCCAGGCGGTAGGTCAGCGCCAGCCCGGCAGCGAGCCAGAGCACGCCGGTCGCCCGCCCTGCGGCCAGGAAGCTGCTCACACCTGGCAGCTCGTCGACGACTCGCGCCGCCCATCCCGTGACCGCGTAGTAGGTCGGCGGGTGGGTGGCCGCGCTGTTGATCCCCAACTCCTGGAACTGCTCGGGTCGCAGCTCGGGGTCGCGGCAGGGCGGCGTGACGAAACCCGGCGAGTCGACGCCTCGACACGCCTCCTCGCGCATCGCCAGCTCACCGACGGTCTCGTTGGGCTGGACCGGGTCCAAGCGCGAGGCGGAGTCCAGGTAGTCCAGGTGCTGGAACTCGTCGATCGGCGAGAGAGTCGAGTAGGCCCGCATGTGCAGCAGCACGACACACGCGGCCAGGGCGAGCGAAGCAAGGACCACGACGGCCGTGGCCCTCCGGCCGGCAAGCTTGGCCCTCATCGAACCCATTCTCTGCTGAAACACGTGGACCCCCTAGAAACCTCGAATGACGTGGCGAACTAGCGCTGGCGCGTTCGTTCGCGCGGTCGCTTGCGGGCGGCCGTCTTCGGCGGGATGTCGCCACGAGTCAGGCCATAGTCAGGGATGTAGCGGTCCTGCCGCGGGGTGGTCCAGCGGCGCTCGATGATCCGATACTCCCATGGTTGGACGACGGCCTCGCGAGTCTGCGACTCGAAATGGTAGGCGCGCGTGTTCGCGACCCAGACCATCCGCAGACCGAGGTAGGACATCTTGAACGAGAAGTCGCAGTCGTTGTAGTTCACCGGGAGCGCCTCGGTGAAGCCCCCCACCTGGTCGTACGTCGACCGCTTCGTCGCCAGGCAGGCCCCGGTGAGTCCCGAGCACTCCCGACTCACAGCAAGGGCGTTGAACGGTCCTGGCTCCGCTGTCAGGCACCTTGTAGAACATGTGGGAGAGGTGGTTCCGGTAGAAGGCGAGACCCGCGTGCTGGAGGGTGCTGTCAGAGAAGAGCAGGCGGGCACCCGTGAGGCCCACGCCCTCCTCGAACAGCGGGCCGACGAGCTGCACCAGGAAGTCCTCGGAGATCAGCTGCACGTCGTCGTTGAGCAGGACGACGACTTCGCCTGTCGACGCCACGACTCCGACGTTGCACTTCTCGCTGAAGTTGAACGGCTTGGTGTACTCGACGAAGCTTGAGCTTGTCCCCTGCGAGATCTCGAAGATCCTCGAGGACTGCGTCCGGGGTGTCCGTGTCGTACACGACGACGATCTCGACGTTGTCGTGGCCGCCTCGCTCCAGCACCGACCGGACGGCCTCCACGACGAAGACGCGCCGCTCGCCCCACACGAGCCCTTCGCCGCCACGGGTCGGGATGACGACGCTCAGCCGAAGAGACGGATCGATGCTCCGGGTGAGGTGGTAGGTCCCCGGGACCGGA
Source organism: uncultured Actinomycetota bacterium (assembly GCA_963698315.1). Taxonomy (GTDB): domain Bacteria; phylum Actinomycetota; class Actinomycetes; order Propionibacteriales; family Nocardioidaceae; genus Nocardioides_B. The sequence continues at coordinate 221,942 of CAVOQH010000005.1, read as the reverse complement.
CCCAGTTCGACGACGGCAGGAATGCCCAGCCGGTCGACGTGATCCTGCACGGCCCTCTGGCCGGCGAGCCACGCGTAGGGCTTGGCCTCGGGGTCCTGGGCGGCCGAGCCTTCCACCGCGCGCCAGTGGTAGAGCACCTTGGGGACGTGCACGATCCGGGCGGCACGCTCGGTGACCCGGAGCACGAGGTCGTGGTCCTGCGAGCCGTCGTAGCCCTCGCGGAAGCCGCCCACCTCGCGGACCAGAGAGGTCCGGAGCACCGACAGATGACTGGTGTACATCTGGCCGCGCAGGCGCTCCGGCGACCACGGCGGCTTCCTGAACTCGTCGTAGAACCTGCCGTCCTCGTCCACCTTGTCCTCGTCGGAGTACAGGTAGTCGACGTCCGGGGCGCGCTCGATCGCCGTCCGCATCTCCTCGAGGGCGCACTCGACGAGCACGTCGTCATGGTCCAGCAGCGCGAGGAACTCCCCCCGCGCCGTGGCGATGCCGTCGTTGGAGGCGACGACGATGTGCCCGTTGGTCGGGCGCTCGACGACCTTCACGCGGTCGTCCTCGGCGGCGGCCGAGCGAAGCACGTCACGCACGGCATCGTCGGGAGATGCGTCGTCGACGAGGATGAGCTCCCAGTCCTCGAACGTCTGTGCGCGCACTGACTCGATGGTCAGCCTGAGGACGTCGACGGGAGGGTTGTAGACCGGAGTGACGATCGAGAAGAAGGGACTCACCGATCCCACCGCTCAGCCCTTCTTCCGGAGCACTCGAGCAGGAGCGGTCAGTGCGCGACCCGCCCTGAACGTCCGCGAGCTCCGGAGCGCCTCCAGCTCACCGGCCAGCTCTCGTCGGGTCCGTCGTGCCTGACGTTCTGACTTGGTGGCACGGGCTTCGGCTCGTCGCAGCCGACGAGTCGCCTTCGTCGCCTTCTCCCGAAGACGCTCCGCCCGTGCGGTGGCGCGGTTGGCTCGCCGCTCCGCCAGGTCCGCGCGTTGCCGAGACGCGCCCGCGTCCGCCTCCAGCCCGATGACAGCGTCTCGCATGGTCAGGAGGCGGTGGCGGAGATCCGTCATGTCGCTCGCCTCGGTGAGGACGGCACGAGTGTGCTCGTCCCTCCTGCGCACGGTCTCGGGCGGCACTGCCCGTGCTACCTCGCCGGACGGCTCTGTGTCGGACCGTTCGCCGTCGACGTGCGCGGTCACGACCAGCTCGTGGTCGAAGGCGTCCGGCTGGTCCCGGAGCCACTCCACGATCACCGGCGGCAGGCCGCCCGGAGCGATCGGTCCCGCGTCGAGCGGATCGACCACCGTCGCGACCACGTCGTCGACCCGCAGGCCGCTCTCGGCCAGGGTGCTGACCATCGACGAGGAGTCGAAGCAGCGGACGGCGTCAGCGCAGTGGTTCACCTGAGCAGGCGAGCTCCATCGCCCGCCGAGCTGGGCGAGGCGGAGGCTGCCGTGTCCCGCGTTGAACGCCGTCACGACCACTCGCCCGCCAGCACGAAGGAGGGTCCTGACCGAGGCAAGCAAGGCCCCGGTGTCCTCGACGCAGGCAACCACGTGGTCGAGGACGACGACATCGAAGCTACCCGCCGGGAAGTTCTCGACGAGGTCGCCGTCGGCGCGCTGCCGGTCGATCCTGGTCAGCCCGACAGGGCTCGGAGAGCGCAGTTCCGGCGATGCGTCCGCCCACGTCGCGAGCGTGACCTGACACCCGGCCTCGAGCAGCCGTTCGGCCATGCCGGTCGCCGGAGACCCGACGCAGAGAACGTCACGACCGGTGCCCACCGAACGGATCACGTGTGGCGTGACCCGGTTCTGCTCCCCGGGATCAGCAAGTGGCACTTGACGCGACAAGACAGCTACCTCTCGACATGGTGACGCCGGCTCGAGCGGGCCAGCTGCGCTCGGGCGGCCCCACCGACGAGGCGCACCTTACCCGAGCAGGCCGCTTCGTCGCCTACCGAGCCAGGGCGGGAAGGCCCTGTTCCACGGTTTCCGAGTAGAGCCCCTTCACGCGGTTGACCACTCGTCGGGCGCTGCCGTCGTCGACGAAGTCGAAGAAGAGCGCACGTCTGCGCTCGTACGCGTTGCGATGCGCTTCGTCCTCGGGGCGGAAGACTTCCTCCAGGGCCTGGGTCAGCTGGCCGAAGTCCCGCGCCACCGGCCCGGGGAGCACCTGCTCGAGGTCGTAGAAGAGACCGCGCTCCTCACGCGCATACCGATCCAGGTCGTAGGCGAAGCTCACGACCGGTCGTCCTGTGAGCAGGTAGTCGACCGCGCAGCTGGAGTAGTCGGTCACCAGCGCGGAGGAAACCCGGTACAGGACCTCGATGTTGGGAAAGCGATCGGCGGAGAGGTCCAGGGCACCGAGCGGTGCCAGGTCGGTGGAGTAGACGCGGCTGGAGTCAGCCATGTGCTCGCGGATCCCGAGCACAGCGTCGTGACGCCGGCACCAGTCCTGCCACCAGGAGATCTCGTCGGGCGAGAAGCGGTAGTAGGCATCCTCGCGGACGTTGCGGAAGGTGGGCAGGAACAGCACCAGCTTGCGATCGCCCACGAGCCGACTCAGCTCGCGCTCCTGCTCGCGCAGGTCCTCCGGCAGGCGGTCGTGGGAACTCACCACGAAGTCGTTGCGCGGGAGACCGGTCAGCCACATCTGGTCGAAGGTCATCGGGTGGAAGGCAGCCGTCATCGCCAACCGGTCCACCTTGGAGGAGGTGATGACCGCTCTGTTCCGTGCATGCTCGGCGGCCACGTGCTCCCTGCTGCCCACGGTGTCGAGAGACGCGAAGCCGAACCGCTTCAGCGGGATCCCGTGCCAGAGGTTCACCACGTTGTGCAGCCGTGGGTCGAGCGGCAGATCCAGGTTGACCGCCACCCCGTGCTTCACGAAGACCTGGCGCGCCCTCATCAGCAGCCATTGCCCGAGCAGGCTCTGCAGCGGTGCGATCTCGACGTTCGCGCCCTCGAGCCGCTGCTCCTTGCTGCGGGTGAGCACGATCTTCTTGATGGACGGGTCGTGCCTGACCTCCTCGAACACGGCGCGCTCGTTGCCTGCGACCGTGTGCTCATAGGCGCACACGGGGAAGGCCCACCAGTGGTCGAACTTCGGACTCCAGAGGTCGGCCTCGGCGAACGCAGCTGCGCTCAAGGGTTGCGCTGCTTCACCAGTCGCCCCGACCGTGGGTCGAGCGAACGGGTCGCTCATGGGCGGGTCCGCAGGAAGTGGAGCAACGGGTTGACGTTCGCCTCGGCGATCTCAGGATGCTCGTCGACATACGCGGCCGCATCGAAGTCCGGCCCCGGCGCCCGGCGCTCGAACCCCCCGCTCCGCACGTAGTGCAGCGCGGGGTCGACACCGTCGCGGACGACATCGGGATTGTGCAGGAGATACCAGTCCGCATCGAAGAGGTCCGACGAAGCGACCTCGTCCACCTCGTCTGCCTCGGCGCGGCTGCCGGGCGCAGCACCCGGAAGCAGAAGGGGACGCCGCCATCCCGTCTCCGGCCCCGACCACGCCCGGCGCTGCAGCGAGAACTGCCGGGACAGGGCTGCAGTGACGCGCTCCAGCACCTCGACCGTGGAAGCGTGCTCGTGACGCTCGGCGTGCAACAGCTCGACCGACTCCTCCAGCTGGCGTCGGCTGGCGGCCAGCTCCTCCCGGCAGGCCCGCAGGTCGTCCTCGACCAGCGCAGCCGACCGATCGACCTGGGGTGCGTCGGAGAGCTCGTGCGCGCGATCAGCGCCAGGGTTCATGATTCACGTTCCTCATCGATTGACTGGCTCGGAATCTAGCAAGGCCTCACGGGCGGTCGACGTTGCGGTGGTAGACGATCTCCAGGCCCAGCAGGGTCAGGAACGGCTGGTGGTCGGTGAAGCACGCGCACTCCTCGACGACGAGAGGGGCGAGGCCGCCGGTGGCGACCACGTTGGCCTCGCCCGCGGCGAGCCCGAGCTCGGCGAGCATGCGCCCGACGATGCCGTCCACCTGGCTGGCGAAGCCGTAGAGCACCCCTGACTGGAGCGCCTCCACGGTGTTCTTGGCGATCACGGAGCGCGGGCGGAGCAGCTCCACCTTGCGCAGCTGCGCGCCGCGTCGGCCGAGCGCCTCCAGGGAGATGTCGATCCCCGGTGCGATGGCGCCACCGACGTACTGCCCCTTGTCGCTGACCACGTCGAAGGTGGTGGCGGTGCCGAAGTCGACCACGATCGTGGCACCGTCGTACATCTGCGCCGCGGCGAGCGCGTTGACGATCCGGTCGGAGCCGACCTCGCGGGGGTTGTCCATCAGCACCGGGACGCCGGTCTTCACGCCCGGCTCGACCACGACGTGGGGTACGTCGCCGTGGTACATCCGCAGCATCTCGCGCCACTCGTGCAGCACCGACGGCACCGTCGCGCAGACGGCCACGCCGGTGGGCGGCTCGGCGACGGGCGAGTCGCTGAGCAGCCCCTTCACCAGCAGGCCCCACTCGTCGGCGGTGCGCCGTTCATCGGTGGCGACCCGCCAGTGGTCGAGCACCTCCCCGTCCTGGAGCAGGCCGAGGGTGGTGTGGCTGTTGCCGATGTCGGCACAGAGCAGCATCACGGAGTGCCACCGTCGCCGGGGTGGGAGCGCAGGTCCATGGCGACGTCGAGCACGGGGGCCGAGTGCGTGAGCGCGCCCACGGCCAGGAAGTCCACACCCGTCTCCGCGACCTCCCGGGCCCGGCGCAGGTCGAGCCCGCCGGAGGCCTCGAGCCGGGCCCGCCCGTCGGTGACCGTCACGGCCTCGGCCATCTGCGCCGTCGACATGTTGTCGAGCAGGATCTGCTCGCAGCCCACGTCGAGCAGCTCACGCAGCTGGTCGAGCGTGGTGACCTCCACCTGCACGGGCACGTCGGGGAAACGCTTCCGGACGGCTTCGTAGGCGGGCACCACGCCACCGGCGGCGAGCACGTGGTTGTCCTTCACGAGCGCCTGGTCGGAGAGCGTCGCCCGGTGGTTGACGCCGCCGCCGCAGCGCACGGCGTACTTCTCCAGCGCCCGGAAGCCCGGCGTGGTCTTGCGGGTGTCGCGGACGCGGGCACCGGTGCCGTCGAGCGCCCGCACCCAGGCCGCGGTGGTGGTCGCGACGCCGGAGAGGTGGCACAGGAAGTTCAGCGCCGTGCGCTCGGCGGTGAGGAGCGCGGCGGTGGGCCCGGTGGCGGTGACGAGGACGTCCCCCCGGGTCACCGGCTGCCCGTCATCGACGTGCCGGGTGAGGTCGAGGCCGGGACCGACGACAGTCCAGAACACCAGCTCCGCGACGTCGAGGCCCGCGACCACGCCGTCGGCGCGCGCCACCAGGTCGGCGGTGGCCACCTCGGCCGGGTCGATGGTGGCGGCGCTGGTGACGTCCTCGCCGGGGAGGTCCTCCTCCAGCGCCCGCACGACCGCGTCGTGGACCGCACGAGCGTCCAGCCCCGCGGACGCGAGGCGCGCGCGCAGCTCGGGAGGCGCCCCGTCGAGGTCGGTGAAGCGAGTCATCGGGCTCCTCCGGGTTCGGTGCCGACCGGCTGGTGCAGCCGCGCCGTGTCGTAGGTCAGCCGGCCGTCGACGAGCCGGACGTCGATGTGGCGCGACCAGGCCTCGTCGTCGCGGTCGGGGAAGTCCTCGCGCCAGTGCGACCCCCGGGTCTCCTCGCGCATCAGGGCCGCCCCGAGCAGAGCCGAGCCGACCGTCATCAGGTTCGTGGTCTCCCAGGCGTCGACGTCCGGCACTTCGGGCGATGCTCCCGCAGCCGTCGTCAGCTCGTCCTGGCCCAGCTCCATGCCCTCACGGGACCGGAGCACACCGGCCCGCTCGGTCATCACGTCCTGCAGGGCCCGTCGTGCAGCGCCGTCGACGAGCCCCGTCGCCCGGTCGTCCTCGACGGGCTCCTCGCGAGCGGGCAGCCCCTCGCCGAGGCGGAGCGCGATCCGGCGGGAGAACACGAGGCCCTCGAGCAACGAGTTGGAGGCGAGCCGGTTGGCGCCGTGCACACCCGAGCAGGCGACCTCCCCACAGGCGAACAGCCCGGGCACCGACGACTGGCCGGACAGGTCGGTGGCCACCCCGCCGGACGCGTAGTGACAGGCCGGGGCGACCGGGATGAGCTCGGTGACCGGGTCGATGCCGTGGCTGCGGCAGGTCGCGAGGATGGTCGGGAACCGTCGCTCCCACTTCTCCTCGCCGAAGCCGCGGGCGTCGAGCCACATGTGCGGCCGTCCGGTCTCGCGCATCCGCCGCATGATCGCCTTGGCCACCACGTCGCGGGGCGCGAGGTCGGCCAGCTCGTGCAGGCCCTGCATGAACCGGACGCCGTCGTCGTCGACGAGGAACGCGCCCTCGCCGCGGACCGCCTCGGAGATGAGCGGCTGCTGGCCCGTGGACCCGGCACCCAGCCACATCACGGTCGGGTGGAACTGCACGAACTCCAGGTCGCGCAGCACCGCCCCGGCGCGCAGGGCGAGCGCCATCCCGTCCCCGGTGGCGACCGAGGGGTTGGTGGTCGCTGAGTAGACCTGCCCGAGCCCGCCGGAGGCGAGCACGACCGCACGGCACATGACCGCGCCGACCCCGTCGCGCTGCCCCTCGCCCATCACGTGCAGGGTGACGCCGGCGACGCCCCCGTCGGCGCCGGGGACCAGGTCGAGCACGAGTGCGTGCTCGATGACCTCGATGTCGGGGGCGGCCTTCACGGCCGCGACGAGCGCGCGCTGGATCTCGGCGCCGGTGGCGTCGCCGCCGGCGTGCGCGATCCGGTCGCGCAGATGACCGCCCTCGCGGGTCAGCGAGAGCTCCCCGGCGGCGGTGTGGTCGAACTGGGTGCCGAGCGCGATCAGGCCGTGGACGGCGGCGGGCCCCTCGGTGACCAGGGCCCGGACGGCGTCCTCGTCGCACAGCCCTGCCCCCGCCACGAGGGTGTCCTGGAGGTGCTGCTCAGGGGTGTCGCCGGGGCCCAGCGCGGCGGCGATCCCGCCCTGCGCCCACTGCGTCGAGCCGGCGGAGAGGATGTCCTTGGTGACGACCATGACCGAGCCGACCTCGCGCGCCTGCAGCGCCGTGGTCAGGCCGGCGATCCCGGAGCCGATGACGACCACGTCGGCGTACGTCGTCCAGCCCGGACGGAGGCGCGAGCAGTCGGGCCGGGATGGTCGTCACCCTGGGAACCTACCGGGCCACGACGGTGTCGCCGCGCACGAGCCCGCTCCCGGGCAGCGCCTCGGCCGGGTCGTCGCCGGTGCCGGTGACCCGGTTGTCGGCGTCGACGAAGACGACGCTCGGCCGGAAGGTGCGGGCCTCGGCGGTCTCCATCTGCGCGTAGCCGATGAGGATGACGAGGTCGCCGGGCTGCACCAGCCGTGCGGCGGCACCGTTGATGCCGATGACACCGGAGCCGCGCGGTCCGGCGATCGTGTAGGTCTCCAGGCGGGCGCCGTTGGTGATGTCGACGATGTGCACGAGCTCGCCGGGCAGCAGGTCGGCGGCGTCGAGCAGGTCCTCGTCGACGGTCACCGAGCCGACGTAGTGCAGGTCGGCCTGCGTGACGGTGGCGCGGTGGATCTTGCTCTTCATCATCGTGCGCAGCATCAGGCTCTCCCAGGATCTCCGAGGTTGAGGGGCAGGTTGTCGATCAGTCGGGTGCTCCCGACCCGGGCGGCGACGAGGACGCGCCCCTCGCCCTCCGCGGGCGCCGGTCCCAGGTCGGGGCCGGTCACCTCCAGGTAGTCCGGCTCGACGCCGACGGCCCCACGCAGCACGGCGCAGGCCGCGTCGCGCGCGGCGACCGGGCCGCCGGCGGCGGCGTCCACGGCCGCGCGGAGCGACCGTGCGAGCACCAGCGCGGCCTGCCGCTGCGCGGGGTCGAGGTAGGCGTTGCGCGAGGAGAGGGCCAGCCCGTCGGCCTCCCGGACCGTGGGCGCGCCGACCACGTCGACGCCCATGCACAGGTCGGCGGCCATCCGGCGGATCAGCACGAGCTGCTGGTAGTCCTTCTGGCCGAACACCGCCACGTCGGGCCGCACCAGGCCGAACAGCTTCGCGACGACGGTCAGCACTCCGCGGAAGTGGGTCGGCCGGACGCGGCCCTCGAGGACCTCGGCCAGCGGGCCCGGCGAGACCGTGACGACCGGGTCGCCGCCGGGGTAGACCTCCTCGACCGACGGCGCGAACACCACGTCGACGCCCTGCTCGGCGCAGACCGCGAGGTCGGCGTCGAACGTGCGTGGGTAGCGGTCGAGGTCCTCGCCCGCCGCGAACTGGAGCGGGTTCACGAACACCGAGGTCACCAGCGGGTCGCCGTCCGCGAGGTGCCGCCGCGCCTCGGCCATCAGCGAGGCGTGGCCGTCGTGCAGGGCGCCCATGGTGGGCACCAGGCCGACCCGCGAGCCGGCCCCGCGAGCGGCGAGCACCGCGTGGAGCTCCTGGCGGGTGCGGGCGACGACCGGGGCGGGCCGGCCGGTCACGCCCGGCGTCCGGAGGCGGGGCGCGTCGCCCGGACCGCTGAGGCGGTCGGCGGGGTCGCCGGGGCCGCGTCGAGCGCGTCGTTGAGGATGCCGACCAGCTTGGCCGCCCGGATCGGCAGCAGCCGCCCGTCCAGCACGGCGCGGTTGGCGGTGGCGCGGGCCATCACGACGTACGACTCGAGCGTCTCGGGGGCGGAGTCGGCGATGTCGGCGAGGTGCGCGCGGACCGTCTCGACGTCCCCCCGGACGATGGGGCCGGTGAGCGCGGCGCTGCCGTAGGAGAGCGCGTTGTCGAGCGCGGCGGTGAGCAGCGGCCGCAGCGTCGAGGCGGGGTCCTGCGCACCGGAGGCGCGGAGCAGGTCCATCGCCTGGGTGACCAGGGTGACCAGGTGGTTGGCCCCGTGGGCGAGACCTGCGTGGTAGAGCGTGCGGCGGTCCTCGGGGACCCAGACGATGCTGCCACCGAGGTCGGCGACCAGGTCGCGGGCGAGCTCGTGGGTGTCGAGGGTGGCGGTGACGCCGTAGACGCAGCCGGCCAGCCGGCCGAGGTCGACGTCGGTGCCGGTGAAGGTCATGGCCGGGTGCATCGCGAGCACCTGCGCGCCGAGGTCGGCGGCCGGCGCCAGGACGGACAGCCCGTGCTTGCCGGAGGTGTGGACGACCTGCTGCCCCTCGCGGATCGCCCCGCTCGCGGCGAGCATGCTCACGACGTTGCCCAGCATGTCGTCGGGCACGGTCAGCAGGAGCAGGTCACAGGCCCGGGCCACGGCCGTGGGCTTCGCCACGGGGACACCGGGGAGCAGCGTCTCGATGCGGGTGCGGGAGGCCGACGACTCGCCGGCGACTGCCACGATCTCGTGCCCGGCCTCGCGGAGCGCGGCGGCCAGGACGGCGCCGACCCGGCCGGCTCCGACGACCCCGATGCGGATCCTGGCGCGGTCCCCGTCGGGATGGGTGCGGCTGGGTGGGGTGCTCATGTCCTCATCGCCTTTCGTTCCAGTCCCTCGCGGGTACCGGACGGTGTGCTGATGCACCTCAGAGCGTAGGCCGTCCGTTTCGTGCAGGTAACCCTGGCGGGCGGTGTCGTGGGTCACAGGAAGGTCAGACGTAGCCTGACCGGGTGTCGAGCCCCACCTCCCTCGGGATGCCCCCGATCCCGCCGCCCACCTCGGACCCCCCGTGGAAGGCGGCCTGGGACGACGCGTTGTACGGCGCCGCCGGGTTCTTCCGCCGCGAGTCGCCCGCCGCCCACTTCCGGACCTCCGTGCACGCCTCACCGCTCTTCGCGGCCGCCCTCGTCCGACTGGTGCGGGAGGCCGGGCTGGACACGCTCGTCGACATCGGCGCCGGGCCGGGGGGAGCTGGTGCGCGCGGTCCACGAGCTCGCCCCCGACCTCGACCTGCTGGCCGTGGAGGTCGCCGCCCGGCCCGACGACCTGCCGGCCGAGATCGCCTGGACGTCCGCGCTGCCCGAGTCGGTGGAGGGGCTCGTCGTCGCCAACGAGTGGCTCGACAACATTCCCTGCCACGTCGTGGAGATGGGGTCCGACGGGGTGGCCCGGATGGTCCACGTCGACGCCGCCACGGGCGCCGAGTCCCTCGGCCACCGCCTCGGCCACTCCGCCGTACCCACGTCGGTGTCCGCCTGGCTCGACCGCTGGTGGCCGCTGGACCCCGCGGAGCCCGGCACCCGCGCCGAGGTCGGGAGCAGCCGGGACGCCGCCTGGGCGGAGGTCGTGGGCCGGGTCCACCGCGGTGTCGCGGTGGCGGTCGACTACGGGCACACCCGGGCCTCGCGGCCCCCGTTCGGTTCGCTCCGCTCCTACCGCGACGGCAGCGAGGTGGACGTGCTGCCCGACGGGTCACGCGACGTCACCGCGCCGGTCGCCGTGGACTCGGTCGCCGACCGGGTGGGCGGCGCGGTGCTCACCCAGCGCGACGCGCTGCGCCGGCTCGGCGTCACGGGCGACCGTCCCGACCTGGCGCTCGCCACGTCCGACCCGGCGGGCTACGTGCGCGCACTGTCGGTCGCGACCGAGGCGGCCGAGCTGACCGCCGCCGGCGGGCTGGGCGACTTCGCGTGGGTGGTCTCTGTCGTGGGAGAGGTCCCCACGACTGCGATCACGGGTTGATCGAGAGGAACAGGAAGGCCGCGAAGAGCGTGAGGTGCACGAACCCCTCGAGCCGGGTGGCCCGTCCGGGCACCAGGGTGAGGACGCTGACCACGACGGTGAGCAGCAGCAGCACCATCTGGGTGGCGCCCAGCCCGAGCATCAGCGGCCCGTCGAGCCAGATCGAGGCCACGGCGATGGCGGGGACGGTCAGCCCGATGCTGGCCATCGCCGACCCGTAGGCCAGGTTGAGGCTGGTCTGCATCAGGTTGCGCCGCGCCGCCCGGACCGACGCGAGGGTCTCCGGCAGCAGGACCAGCAGGGCGATCACCACACCGACGAACGACGGCGGGAAGCCGGCCGCGGCGACGCCGGCCTCGATCGCGGGCGACTCGACCTTGGCCAGCCCGACGACGGCGACCAGGGCAAGCAGGAGCATCCCGAGGCTGAGGAGGGCGGCTCGGCCGGTCGGGGGCTCGGCGTGCTCCTCCTCGCCGAGGTCGCCGTCGTCGAGCACCGGCAGGAAGAAGTCGCGGTGCCGGCCCGTCTGGGTGAGCACGAACACCACCCAGAGGGCCAGCGAGGCCACTGCCGCGAAGGCGAGCTGGCTGGGCGAGAACTGGGCGCCCGGCGAGGCGGTGGTGAAGTTCGGCAGCACCAGGCTCAGGGTGGCGACGGAGACGACGGTGGCCAGGGCCGACCCGGCACCCTCGGCGTTGAAGCGCGGCACCCCGTGCCGCAGCGCGCCGGTGAGCAGGGAGAGGCCGACGATGCCGTTCATGGTGATCATCGCGGCGGCGAACACCGTGTCGCGGGCCAGCGTCGCCGTCTTGTCACCGCCGGAGACCATCAGCGTGACGATGAGCGCGACCTCGATGATCGTCACCGCGACGGCCAGCACGAGCGACCCGAACGGCTCACCGAGCCGGTGCGCGATGACCTCGGCGTGGTGGACGGCGGCGAGCACCGCTGCTGCGAGGGCAGCCGCGACCAGGACCACCGGGACGACCCCGAGGTCGCGCCCCCAGGTGAGGGCGAGCGCCAGCACCCCGACGACCGGGGCGGCCACCGGCCACTGGTGGGCGAGTCTCTGCGCGACCGTCATGGCACCCACCCTTTCAAACCGGGACCAACCAGACCGTGCGTCAGTGCTCAGCGCAACGCGTTCCTGGCCTCCCGCGCGCGTCGCCGCTCCTCGTCGAACAGACTCCGGGCCTCCGCCTGCGCGCGGTGCCGGGCGCGGATCCGCACCGGACCGGGCGGGCTGTCGACGTGCACGTCGGCCAGCCCCAGCCGGCGCTGCAGCGGCCCCTGGCTGAGCCGGACCGACTGCACCCGGGCGTGCCGGGCGGCGTGGGTGCGCCGGGTGAACCAGCCCTCGCGGGTGACCACGAGGTCGGCCCCGACCCCCGCCCCCATGAACCGGCGGCTGACCGGGTCGAGCCAGCGCGCCGAGCGGGGCGGCGGGACGAGCGGCACACCCGCCACGTCGACGTCGACCGACTCGTCGTCGCCGCGGAGCAGGTGCTGGGCGAGCTCCAGCACCAGCGGCATCGGCGCCACCGGCATCACCGTGGTGGAGGACGGTCGACCGTCCGACTCCGACGTCCCGCCCGCACCGGCGACGGACACGTCGAGCTTCCCCCAGCCCAGACCACGCCACAGCACGGGCTCGCTGACCACGACACCCTGCACGCGGGCGAGCGCGATGGTCTGGGTGGCCCGCTCGAACAGGCCGCGCCGCACCTGGAGGCCGACCCGGGTCTGGCTCACGGTGAAGTCGTAGTAGGCCGACAGCCGGCGCACGGAGACCACCAGCAGGCCGCCGACGAAGGGCAGCGCGGGCGCGACCACGACCACGCCGTTGAGCAGCAGCGCGATGCCGAAGGCGACGCTGCCCACGACGAGCAGCACGGTCTCGGGTGAGAGCACCACGCTGGCCATCAGCGTGCGCAGGTCGAGCCGGGCGATGTCATGGTCCGGCGGCGCCCAGTCCGGGACGGCCTCCCCGCTGTCGTCCCCCGCCCCGTCGGACCCTTCCGGCGCTGCGGTGCGGCGTACGGCGTCGCGGCGGGCCAGCAGCACCTCGCGCACCCGGTGCGCCTCGGCGAGCGGCAGGAAGGCGAGCGAGCCCTCGCTGTCGCCCCCGGCGACGTCCATCTTCAGCTCGGCCAGGCCGAACAGCCGGGCCACGAAGGGCTGGACGATGTCGACGCCCTGGAGCCGGTCGATCCGGATCCGGCGGGACTGGTGGTAGACGACGCCGGTGTCGATGCGGAGCTCGCGGTCGTCGATCCAGTACGTCGTGCGCAGCCACGAGGCGTAGCCGTAGAGGGCCCCGGCCAGCAGCACGGCCAGCAGGATGAGCGCGAGGGTGCCCACCTCCCCGCTGAGCAGGTCGTCCCAGGTGGTGGCAGCCACCGCGACCACGAAGACCGCGCCGCGCACCAGCGGGGTCAGCGGCGAGAGCCGGTGGGCGGGATGCTGCGACTCGTCCGGTCCGGGGTCGGGCCCGGCCCCGGGGCCGGCCGCCGGCGGCTCCGTCACAGTCCTGCCGCCTGCGCCTCACCGAGCGCGGTCAGCCGGTCCCGCAGGCGGGCCGCCTCCCGTGCGGTGAGCCCCGGGATGTGGGCGGTCGTGCCGGGTGCTGCGGTGTGCAGGTGCACCCGCGCCAGGCCGTAGGCGCGGTCGACCGGTCCGGCCTGCACGTCGACGTACTGCATCCGGCCGTAGGGCACGACGACCAGCCGGCGGAACCACGCACCCCGGGTGATGTAGAGCTCCTCGTCGAGCTCGGCGTAGCCCCAGCGGCGCGCGTTGCGGCCGACCATCGCCCAGGCGAGGCCGGCCAGGGCGGCGACCACGACGGCGAGGATCCCGAACCAGAGCAGCGGGAGCGAGAAGACCAGCGTGACGACGAGGGCGACCACGAGAACGACGCCGAGCGCGACTGCGAGCAGGGTGCGGCGCATCCGCGCCAGCGCAGGCGACACCCGCTGCCAGGCGGCGTCGGGGGGTGCGAAGAGGTCGTCCGCCGTGCCGGTCATGGGCCGAGCGTACGTGCAAGGATGACGCGGTGAGTGCAACGCCGGCCCCGCTGCGGGGCGACCCCGACGGGCACCTCGGCCACCTCTTCATCGTGACCTACGGCCGGTCCGGGTCGACGCTCCTGCAGGGCGTGCTGAACTCCATTCCCGGCTACCTGATCCGCGGGGAGAACGACGGGGCCGTCTACCACCTGCACCAGTTCCACGCCGCGTGCACGCAGAAGAAGCGGCGGCTGCGCAAGCGGTTCGAGCTGCCTCTCGACACCACCAACCCGCACTTCGGTCTCGACGAGTTCCCCGCCAAGGTGTCGCTGCGGATGCTGCGCCGGCTGGTCACCAGCACCGTGCTGCGTCCCGAGGAGGACACCCGGGTCACCGGCTTCAAGGAGATCCGCTGGTACCAGGACGACCTGCCGGCGTACGTCGACTTCCTGCGGGAGCTGTTCCCCGACGCCCGCTTCCTGGTCAACACCCGCGACCACGAGGCCGTGCTGCGCAGCGGCTGGTGGCCGGACAAGCCGCAGGACGGGCGCCTCGACCGCATGGAGGCCGCCATCCTCGACCTGGCGGCGTCGCTCGGGGAGTCCGCCTACCGGGTGCACTTCGATGACTACACTTCCGACCCAACCGTTCTCCGCGGGCTCTTCACCTGGCTCGGGGAGGACTTCGACGAAACCCGGGTGCGCGCGGTCCTGGGTGTCCGTCACTCCGTCTGACCAGGCGGAACCACCCAGCCCAGCGCACGGACCCCTGCACCGAGGAGCCTCGTGACCACCAACCAGACCATCGCCCTGGCGGTGGCGATCGCCTTCGTGCTGCTGCTCGTCGTGCAGGTCGTGATCCTCTTCTACGTGCGCAGCGCCCTCACCGACGTCGAGGCCTCCGAGGCCGTCGACGCCGAGCCGCAGCCGCACCGCCGCGCCGAGACGGCCGGCCTCGTGGGCCGGCTGCGCCGCTCGGGCGCCGAGCAGCACTCCCGCAGCGTCCGCGAGATCGAGGCGCTCATCGACATCCGCGCCCTGGTGCCCGCCCGCACCACGATGCCCTCCACGCAGGGCTGGGCCGCGAGTCCGATCACGATCAGCGCCCTGGTGCGCGAGATCATCGACACCAAGCCCTCGCTGGTGGTGGAGGTCGGCAGCGGCGGGTCCTCGGTCTGGGTCGGCTACTGCCTGGAGCGGCAGGGCGGCGGTCGGTGCATCTCCTTGGACCACGACGAGGAGTACGCCGCCAAGACCCGCGCCGACATCGCCCGGCACGGCCTCGAGCAGTACGTCGAGGTCGTGCACTGCCCGCTGACCTCGGTGGACGTCGCCGGCGAGACCTTCCAGCTGGTACGACCTGAGCAAGGTGGAGGGACTCGAGGGCATCGACATCGTCTTCGTGGACGGCCCTCCCGGCACGACCGGCCCGCTCGCCCGCTACCCCGCTCTGCCGGTGCTGCGCGAGCACTGCGCGCCTGGCGCCCGGTTCATCCTCGACGACGCGGCGCGTCCCGACGAGCGGGCCATCGTGCAGCGCTGGGCGCAGAAGCACGGAGCCGTCGCGGGCGACCGCACGCCGGGCCCGGTCGGCTGCGTGACGGTCCGGGTCGACTGAGGCGGCGGCATGCCCACGACCGGGGTGAGCCTGGACTCGCCAACGAATTTCGACCCTGCAGGGTCGCGTTGGCTAGACTTTCGGGCTGTTGTACACCACGTAGTCCCGATAAGGCGCACGGGCGGTTCACCCGCCGGGTTCACAGATGTCCGCTGGTAAGCAGCAGCACCCAGACCCCCCGGGGTCCGGGGCGTCGTGGACGAACGGGTCCGCGCGGCGGATCGTCGACCGGCTGCGCGGCCGTCGCGACACCGGGACAGCGGCGGCCACGGCCGTGTCGCCTCCCGCCACGTCCGACCGCCCGACCCGCGTCGACCGGCTCCTGGAGTCGGGTCTCTTCGACGTGGAGTTCTACACCGCGTCCGCCGGCCGGAGCTTCGAGTCCACCCGGCACGCGGCCCGGCACTGCCTCAACGTCGGCATGCCCCTGGGCCGCTCGCCGCACCCGCTGCTCGACATCTACTCGGTGCCGCGCACCGTGCGCACCGCCTGGCGCCGCGGCCAGATCGGCAAGGTCGTCGACCACCTCGAGTCCGAGGCCGGCTGGGCGGCGTCCTCCGGGCCGCTGTTCTACCCGCCCGGCCTCCAGCACCCCGGCATCGGTCCCGAGCACCCGGGCTCGGCCATCGCCCAGTTCGTGGCGCACGTCGACGGGCACGAGCTGCTGCCGGTCCCGCCGGGCTACTGGGGACCGGCGCCCACCCTGGCCGAGGCCCGCGCCGGTCTGATCGAGCACGCCGCGCAGGCCGCTCGCTCGCTGCACCACGACCTGGTCACCCGCGCCCCGGGCCACGACGCCGCGATCGCCGCGCTCCGCACCGAGATCGACCAGCTCGTCCCTCTTCCCACGCCGGGCCCGCGGGTCTCGCTCGTCTGCGGCACGCCGGCATCGCCCCGTCGCTTCATCGAGACGCTCGACCGGCTCCGCACCCAGACGCTGACCGACTGGGAGCTGCTGATCCCCTCCGGCGACTGGGAGCCCGAGCTCAACCGCGTCGTCGAGGTCGCCTCGGCCAAGGACTCCCGGCTGAAGGTCATCGAGACCTGCCCGGGTCCGCACCTGCACGACTCCCGCTGCGCCTCGCTCTGGAACGCCTCCGGCGAGTACCTCGCCTTCCTCGACCCCGACAGCGAGTGGGACCCCGACCACCTGCGGTCGATGACGACGATCGTTCGACGCCACGCGGTCTCGGCGCGGCCCAGGCCTGGCAGATCCGGCGGGACGACGGCGACGAACAGCTGCTGCAGAGCTTCGGGGAGACCCACGAGCGGCTGCTCTACTCCCGCAACGTCAGCCTGGGCGCGACGATGGTCCGGCGCAGCCTGCTCGAGCGCGACGGTGTCACCCACGCCTGCGAGGCGCTGCGGCGCCCCGAGGCGGGTCTGCGCTTCCTGCTCGACGTGGCCCACACGACCGACTGGCCGCTGCTGCCGCTGGTCGCCGGCCGGCTCGTCCCCACGCCGACGGTCGACGAGCCGGCGCCCGGCCACACCACCGTCGCCCACGTCGTCGAGCATCACCTGCTGGCCTGCGAGCGGGCTCCGCAGCGCCAGACCGCCCGGGTGCCCGGGCCGGATCTCGGTGGTGATCCCGACCTACGACGAGTTCCGGATGACGATTGCCGCGGTCAACGCGACCCTGCGCACCACCGGAACCGAGGACGTCGAGGTGGTCATCGTCGACAACGGCTCCAAGCCCGAGGTCGGTGCTCGCGTCGTGGCGGCGTACCTCAGCGAGCCGCGAGTCCGCTACCTGCGACTGGCCCGCAACCTGAACTTCGCCCTGGGCAGCAACGCCGGGTTCGCGGTGTCCAGCGGCGAGTACGTCGTCTTCCTCAACAACGACACCATCCCGCGAGGGCGACTGGCTCGGCGCGATGCTGCCGGCGATGGAGGACCCGGCGGTGCGCGGCGTGCAGCCGCTGCTGCTCTACCCCGACGACACCATCCAGTCGGCCGGCTTCTACTTCCCGGCCAAGGACACCCTGCCCAGCCCGTTCCTGGTGGGTCACCCTCCGGAGGACGCACACCGAGCGGGCGAACGTTCGCTTCCACGCGATCAACGGTGCGGCGATGCTGCTCCGTGCCGAGGAGCTCGAGGAGCTCGGCGGCTTCGACGTCGAGTTCGTCAACGGCATGGAGGACGTCGACCTCTGCCTGCGGATGTCCGAGCGGTTCGGCGGCCGGTTCGCGGTCGCGCCCGACGCGCGGGTCACCCACCTGGAGGGCAAGACGCCGGCGGGCCGCACCGACCAGGTGCTGCCCAACCGCTCGGCGTTCATGCGGCGCTGGCGCTCCCGGCTGCCCGCCCCCGACACCGCAGCGGCTCAGCGACATCGGGTTCCGGCTCGCCCACATCGGGGCCGACGACGTCGCCATCCCGGTCCCCCGACCAGTGTTGACCCGTGACGTGGGCGCACGCGCCCTGGGCAGCCCCGACCGGCTCCGCTGGGGCATCAAGCTGCCGTCGATCCCCGGCCCCTCGGGCGACAACTGGGGCGACACCCACCTGGCCCGCTCTCTGGCCGCCGCGCTGCGCGAGCTCGGGCAGGACGTGGTCAGCTACCGGCGCGGCACGCACCAGTCGCACGCGTCGTACCTCGACGACGTCGTCCTCGGCATCCGCGGGCTGGAGCGCATCCACCCGCAGGCCGGCAAGATCAACGTGCTGTGGGTGATCAGCCACCCCGACGACGTCACCATCGACGAGCTGCAGTCCTTCGACCTGGTCTTCGCCGCCTCCGACAAGTGGAGCCGCCAGATGACGGCCAGGTCCGGCCGCCCGGTCCGGGTGCTGCGCCAGGCCGTCGACGCGCGCCAGCTGCCGTCGGTCGACGCGCCGACCGGTGACGGGTCGCGCCCGGTCTTCGTCGGCGGCAAGTACGGCGACCGGCGCCGTCAGGTCGTCTTCGACGCGATGCAGGCCGGGCATCGACTTCGAGGTGCACGGCCCCGGCTGGGAGGGCCTGATCCCCGCGCCGGTGCTGCGCAGCTCCTACGTGCCCAACCACGAGGTCACCGCGGTCTACCGCTCGCGCGGACTGGTCCTCGCCGACCACTGGGACGACATGGCGCGCGAGGGCTTCATCGCCAACCGCATCTTCGACGCGGTGGGCGCGGGCGCCCGCGTCATCAGCGACGCCGTGCCGGGCATCGAGGAGACCTTCGAGGGGGCGGTGCAGGTCTACCGCTCCGTGGAGGAGCTGGGCTACCTCTGCAGCCCCGAGGGCCGTGAGCGCTTCCCCTCGCCGGAGACGCTGGCCACGATCGCCAAGCGGGTCCGCGAGGAGGAGTCCTTCCTCTCCCGCGCTCAGGTGCTCGTCGAGGCCGTCCGCGGGGTCCGCTGATCCCGCCGCGACCGCTCCCAGGTCGAGGACGGACCCCTGGTTGTCCTAGGGTACGAGCCATGCGTGGAATCATCCTGGCCGGCGGCACCGGGTCGCGACTGCACCCGATCACGCTCGGCGTGAGCAAGCAGCTGATCCCGGTCTACGACAAGCCGATGATCTACTACCCGCTCTCGACGCTGATGCTCGCCGGCATCCAGGACGTCCTGGTCATCACCACCCCGGAGGACGCCCCGTCGTTCACGCGGCTGCTCGGCGACGGCACCCAGTTCGGCATCTCGCTGTCCTACGCCATCCAGGACGCACCCAACGGACTGGCCGAGGCCTTCATCATCGGCGAGAAGCACATCGGCGACGACCCGGTCGGGCTGATCCTCGGCGACAACCTCTTCTACGGTCCGGGCCTGGGCACGCACCTGCAGGACATGTCGGCGCCGGACGGCGCGACCATCTTCGGCTACCGGGTGGCCGACCCGACGGCGTACGGCGTCGTGGAGTTCGACTCCTCCGGGCGCGCGATCTCGCTGGAGGAGAAGCCGGCCAAGCCGCGCAGCAGCTATGCCGTGCCCGGGTCTCTACTTCTACTCCAACGACGTCGTGGAGCACGCCCACTCGCTGACCCCGTCGGCTCGCGGCGAGCTCGAGATCACCGACCTCAACCGGATCTACCTCGAGCAGGACCGGCTGCACGTCGAGCACCTGCAGCGCGGCACCGCCTGGCTCGACACCGGCACCGTCGACGACCTCAACGAGGCCTCCAACTTCGTCCGCACCATCGAGTCCCGGCAGGGTCTGCGCATCGGGGTGCCCGAGGAGGCGGCGTGGCGGATGGGTCTGCTGACCGACGACGAGCTCGCCGCCCGCGCGGAGCCGCTGGTCAAGAGCGGCTACGGCGGCCTACCTGCTCGGCCTGCTGCAGTCCTAGGTCCCCGCACCGCTGCGGCCGGTGAGCATCCGGTGCCAGGCCGAGACCGAGTCCTCGGTCATCGTGCGGTGCTCGAGCACCCAGGCGCGGGCGTCCGTGGCCGGTCCGTCCTCCGCGCGCTGACGCACGACGACCTCCAGCGCGTCGACCCACGCCGCGCGGTCGGCGGCCGGTAGCGCGAGAGCCGGGTCGGCCCCGGCGTAGGGCCCGGTCGGCGAGGCCACCGCCGCCACCTCGAGGGCGGCGTACTCCAGCAGCTTGAGGTCGCTCTTGGAAGCGTTGAACGGCGTGTCCTCGAGCGGCGCGACCGCGGCGTGCCAGCGGTGCCGGTGCCGGCGCAGCCACCGCACGAAGCCCGCGTAGTTGCTCTTGTCGGGGACCAGGCGGCGGGTTCCCTCCGGCACCTCCCCGGCGGTGACGCCCACCAGCTCCAGGGTCACCGGCGTCCCGAGCCGCTCCGCCAGCGCTCCGGGCAGGCCGTCGAGGAGCGCGAGGTCCCCGTGATGGGTCTTGCTGCCCATGTAGAGCAGCCGTACCTCGTCCGGCTCCGACAGCGGCTCGACGTCCCCGTTCGGCGGCACGCCGGCCCACAGCAGCGGGTCCAGCTCGTTGGGCAGGAGCAGCACGGGGGCGCTGGTCGACGGACGCACGAGGTCGGCCAGCACGGCGGTGCTCACCGTCACCGTCGCGACCTCGCCGAGCAGGTCGCGCAGCACGGCGAGGCGCTCGGCGTCGTAGCCCTGGCCGACCAGCCGGGCGGTCGCGTGGTCGGTGACGAGGTCGTCGTCGAGGTCCAGGACGACGCGGGTGCCCTCGGACGCCGCCCGGTCGACGACTCGGCGTGCCTCTGCGACCGGCAGGGCGTCACGCACCACCAGCAGCACGTCGAGCCGGCCGGCCGTCCCGGCGGCGTACTCCGCGGGGTCGAGGCGCTCGAAGGCCAGCGGCGAGCCCAGGCTGTTGCGCGCGCGGCGGTGGGCACGGATGGCGGCCGAGGGCGGCACCGACCCGGACCCGCCCTTGTCGAGGATGCCGACCGTGCCGCCGGCGTGCTCGGGTCGGCCGGAGCCGTCGCCGGACGCCGCTCCCGTCTCCCGCAGCCTTCGTCGCACCTGGTCGTCCGCCGCCTCTCGTGGCTCTCTGCCGGCCCCATGCTAGGGCTCGGAGTCCGGACCCCGGCCGTGTCCTAGACTCGCGGCCATGCGTATCACCGTCATCGGCTGCGGGTACCTCGGGACGACTCACGCGGCAGGGATGGCGGAGCTGGGCTACGAGGTCCTCGGCGTCGAGGTCTCCCCGACCCAGCTGGCGACCCTGGCCGAGGGCCGCGCTCCGTTCTACGAGCCCGACCTCGAGCCCCTGCTCCGCCGGCACGTCGAGTCCGGCGCGCTGCGGTTCACCGACTCCTACGAGGAGGCCGGCGCCTTCGGCGACGTGCACTTCCTGTGCGTCGGGACGCCGCAGCAGGCGCAGGGCCTCGGTGCCGACCTCAGCCAGGTCGAGGGGTCCGTCCGCTCGCTGGCCCCGCACCTGCGCGACGGCGCCCTGGTCGTGGGCAAGTCCACGGTGCCCGTCGGCACCGCGGAGCGGCTCGCCGGGATCCTCGCCGAGCACGCGCCGTCCGCCCGGCTGGGCTGGAACCCGGAGTTCCTGCGCGAGGGCTACGCCGTCCAGGACACCCTGCACCCCGACCGGCTCGTCTTCGGCGTCAGCGAGCCGTCGGTCGAGAGCACCCTGCGCGAGGTCTACGCCAAGGTGCTCGCCGAGGACACCCCCGTGGTGGTCACCGACTTCGCCACCGCCGAGCTGGTCAAGGTCTCGGCCAACGCGTTCCTGGCCACGAAGATCTCCTTCATCAACGCGGTCGCCGAGGTCTGCGAGGTCACCGGCGCCGACGTGGTCGACCTGGCCGACGCGCTGGGCCACGACAACCGGATCGGGCGACGGTTCCTCAACGCCGGCGTCGGCTTCGGCGGCGGCTGCCTGCCCAAGGACGTCCGCGCGTTCCAGCACCGCGCCGGCGAGCTCGGCGCGGACCACCTGATGAGCCTGCTGCGCGACGTCGACGCGATCAACACGCACCGGCGCGAGAGCGTGGTCAGCCAGGCCCGCGAGATGCTCGGGCACGATCGCCGGCTCCCGGGTCGCCGTGCTCGGCGCGGCCTTCAAGCCCGACAGCGACGACATCCGCGACTCGCCCGCGCTGTGGGTGGCCGGGCAGCTGCACCTCGCCGGCGCCCAGGTGTCCGTGCACGACCCGCAGGCGATGGACAACGCGCGCAAGCGCTTCCCGACCCTGGGCTACGTCGACTCCCCCGTCGCCGCCTGCGACGGACGCCGACCTGGTGCTGCACCTCACCGAGTGGCCGCAGTTCCGTGAGATCGACCCCGTGGAGCTCGCCTCCGTCGTACGCCGCCGGCAGGTCCTCGACGGGCGCAACGTGCTCGACCCGGCCCGCTGGCGCGCCGCCGGGTGGACGTTCCGCGGCATGGGACGCCGTTGACCACCGACCTCCTGAGCGGGCTCGCCCGGGTGGTCGTGCTCCGCGACCCCGGGCTCGACGCTGCCCGCCTGGCCGACCTCGGCGTCCCCGGGTCGGCGGAGGTGCACGACCTCTCCGACGCAGGTGCCCCGCCGCCGGCGGAGGCGGACGCCGTCGTCCTCGCCGCCACCGACCTCACCTCGCTGCGCCGCTGCGTGAGCGCCGTCGACCGGGCGCTCACCGCGGCCACGGTCGGCGTGGTCGTGGCCCGCTGCGCGACCACCACCCCGACGCTCGGCGCCCGTCCCGAGTGGCCGCGGCTGCTGCAGCTCCAGGTGGACGCCGCCGACGGCGCGGTCGCGGTCGCCCGGTTCGACGCGCCCGCGCCGGTCGCCGACGTGCTGCACGCGTTCACCCGCTCGCTCTCGGCCCACCGCCTCGAGGCCCCCGGCTGGCCGACCGTCGGCGCGCTCCGCGACGAGCCGCACCGCTGGCCGGCCGGTGACCGCGGCGCGGTCGTCGGACCTCCGGAGGCCGTGCACGACCTCGACGTCGACTTCCCGCCCGGGCTCGTCGTCGGCGACGGGCCCGGTCCCGAGCCCGCCCCCCAGGCACCGCCGCACCCGGTGACCGGACGCCCGCCGGTCACGGTGGCCGCCGGCCCCGAGCCCACCTGGCAGACCTACGACGGGGGCTCTCTCGGCCGCCCGGGTGACGCGGGGCCGATCGCGCTCGGCGGCCTCGACGACCGGCTGCTCAACCCGATCGGCTTCAAGCGCCAGCACCGTCAGCCCGTCGCCCACCTGGTCGCCCACGAGGACCCCGACCGGCTCACGCTGCGCACCGCCAAGGGCGACGTCGTCCTCGACGCCCGGCACGGACCGTCGGAGCAGGACGTCGACGGCCTGCGCCGGCTCGCCGCCGTGCACCTGTCCTGGGAGGGCGCCCGGGGCCCGCACGCCCAGGCCCGGTTCGTCGCGGGACTGGCCATGGCAGGCGTGCCGCTGCTCGCCGACACCGTGCCCGACTGGGCGACCGCCCTGCTCCACCCCGACCTGGTGACCGCGCTCGGCCAGGCGCCGGCCGACCTCGACGACATCGTCGAGCGCGAGGCGCACAGCATCCGGCTGCGCCGCGCCGCCCTCGACCACCACGGCGCGGCCGGCTGGCGGCGCGCCGCCGGTGCCGCCCACGGGCTGCAGACGACGCCTCGCCCCCGCGTCTCGGTGCTGATCCCCACCCGCCGGCCCGAGCAGGTCGGTTTCGCCCTGCGTCAGGTCGCCCGGCAGCGCGGCGCCGACGTCGAGCTGGTGCTCGTCACGCACGGCTTCACCGCCGACCCGGCGCCGGTCGCGGAGCACCGCGCCACCTGCGACGTACCCCTGACCGTGCTGGAGGCACCGGCCGACCAGGTCTTCGGCGGCATCCTCAACACCGCCGCCGCGGCCGCGTCGGGCGACGTGCTGCTCAAGATGGACGACGACGACTGGTACGGCCGCGACTTCGTCGCCGACCTGCTGCGCGCCCGCTCCTACAGCGGCGCCGACATCGTCGGGACGCCCCCGGAGTTCACCTTCGTCGAGCCGTTGTGGCTGACCGTGCGCCGCCAGGACGCCACCGAGGCCTACCGCCCGGTCGTGGCCGGCGGGACGATGCTGATCGACCGGGGCACCTTCGTCGCCGTCGGCGGGTTCCGCGAGACCCGCAAGTTCGTCGACGCCGGTCTGCTCGCCGCCGTCCGCGAGGGCGGCGGCAGCGTCTACCGCAGCCACGGGCACGGCTACGTGCTGCGCCGTGGCGCGCAGGGCCACACGTGGGACCCGGGGCTCGGCTACTTCGTCCGCCGCAAGCTGTCGTGGCAGCAGTGGCGCGGCTTCCGGCCGAGCCCGCTGCTCGACGCCGACACCGTCGACCTGCCCACCCGGACCGAGACCGCCTCGACCACCGCGAAGGGGACCCCATGACCGCCGCACGTCCCGACCAGCCGCGGGTCCGCGGCAACGACTGGCCCGGGCTGAGCCCGGCCGCGCTCGGGTCGTGGACGCCGACCCTCACCGTCAGCGTGGTCATCCCGGCGCACAACGCGGCGCGGACGCTGCCCTACACGCTGGCCGCGCTGGCGGTGCAGACCTACCCCCAGCACCTGCTGGAGGTCGTGGTCGTCGACGACGGCAGCGACCAGCCGCTCGAGCTGCCCGAGCGTCGCCCCGACAACACCCGCGTGGTCCGGACGACCGAGTCGTGGGGTCGCGCGCACGCCTGCCACACGGGTGCGGTCGCGTCCACCGGCGACGTCGTGCACTGGCTCGACGCCGACATGCTGCCGCACCGCGACGAGGTCGAGGCCCAGCTGCGCTGGCACCACCTGGTCGACCACGCGGTGGTGCTCGGCCACAAGACGTTCGTCGACGTGTCCGAGGAGGCCGGCGGCCTGCCCGACCTCGACCGGCACGCTCACAGCCGTGGCCGAGGGTCGCGCCGGCGACCTCTTCGGGGACCGCTGGACCTCGGGCCACGAGTGGGTCGAGGAGCACATCGCCAAGACCGACGGGCTCACCGCGCAACCCCACCCGCAGCTACCTCGTCCACGTCGGCGCCAGCGCCTCGGTGCCCCGCGCCCTCTACGACGCCTCCGGCGGCATGGACTCACGGCTCAAGCTCGGCGAGGACGTCGAGCTCGGCTACCGGCTCGCCCAGCAGGGCGGCGTGTTCGTGCCCGACGAGGAGGCACGCTCCTGGCACCTCGGCCGGACGACGCTGATGCAGCAGCAGGACGAGGTCAACCGCTACAACCGGCCGTTCGTGACCGACCGGGTGCCCGACCTGCGGCACTGGCGCACCAAGGGCCGCGGCTACACCGTCCCGTGGGTGCGGGCCGTGGTCGACGCGCGCGGCGCCACGCTGGAGGCGGTGCGGCACTCCGTCGACGCCCTGCTCACCGGCTCCTTCGCCGACGTCGAGGTGGTGCTCGTCGGCCCGTGGTCCTCCCTCGGCGACGACCGCCGCTCCCCCCTCGGCGACCCCGACCGCGAGCTGCGCCTGGTGCAGGCGGAGTACGTCGGTGAGGGCCGGGTCCGCTTCACCGAGGAGATCCCGGACTCCGGCTTCCCGGCGCCGTACCGCCTGCTGCTGCCCGCCGGCTGGGGGCCCGAGCGCGAGGCGGTCGCCCGGCTCGCGCGCGAGATGTCCAAGCTCGACCGCGGCCTCGTCTCGGTGCTGCTCACCGACGGGCAGGTCGCCCGGCTCGAGCGCACGTCGGCCTTCTCGCGGGCCACCCACGTGGTCCGGGAGGGCGAGGACCTCGACGACGCGGTCGACGCGGTGTCCGGCACCTGGTGGTTCGACGGCGTCGAGGAGGGCTTCACCTGGCACGAGGACGCCGCCGAGGAGCCCACGCCCGAGAAGCCGGTCGCCCGCAAGCCCAAGGGCCGCGGCGGCGCCCGCCGCGAGGACGTCGGCTCGACGGCCGACGACACCCCTGCGCCCGACGACGCGCCCCTCGGTGAGGACGCGCCCCTCGGCGAGAAGGCCCGACGCCTGCTGAAGCGTCGCGGCCGCTGATCCTCGTGCGAGGATGACGGGGTGGCAGCAGGCAGGCGAGAGCAGGTCGTCGTCGGGATCGGCGACGGCGCCGCGGGCTTCGCCGGCCACGAGCGCGGCGGCAGCCAGGCCGCCGGGCTGGCCACCCAGGACATGGTCCTCAACATCGGCCCGCAGCACCCCGCCACGCACGGCGTGCTCCGGCTCAAGCTCACCCTCGACGGCGAGCGCATCGTCGACTGCGACCCGGTCGTGGGCTACATGCACCGCGGCGTCGAGAAGCTCTTCGAGGTCCGCGACTACCGCCAGATCATCGTGCTGGCCAACCGGCACGACTGGCTCTCGGCGTTCTCCAGCGAGCTCGGCGTCGTGCTGGCCGTCGAGCGGATGCTCGGCATGGAGGTGCCGCAGCGGGCGACCTGGCTGCGCACGATGCTCGCCGAGCTCAACCGGGTGCTCAACCACCTGATGTTCCTCGGCTCCTACCCCATCGAGCTCGGCGCGATCACGCCGATCTTCTACGCCTTCCGGGAGCGGGAGACGCTCCAGGCGGTGATGGAGGAGATCTCCGGCGGCCGGATGCACTACATGTTCAACCGGGTCGGCGGGCTCAAGGAGGACATCCCGGCGGGCTGGCTCGACCGGGCCGAGGAGGCCGTCACGGCGGTGCGCTCCCGGATGCCGCAGATCGAGGACCTCGTCTTCGGCAACGAGATCTTCCAGGCCCGCACCCGCGGCGTCGGCGTGCTCTCCCCGGAGCTGATCGACGCCTACGGCGTGACCGGGCCGATCGCGCGGGCCTCGGGCGTCGACTTCGACCTGCGCCGCGACGAGCCCTACCTGGCCTACGACGAGCTGGTCGCCGACGGCGTCATGCAGGTGATCACCCAGGACGAGGGCGACTGCTACGCCCGGTTCGGGATGCTGCTCGACCAGGTCCAGGTCTCGCTCGACCTGGTGGAGGCGTGCATCGACCGGATGCGCTCGCTCGACCGCGGCCCGGTCAACGTGCGGCTGCCCAAGATCCTCAAGGCCCCCGAGGGCGCGACGTACGCCTGGACCGAGAACCCGCTCGGCGTCAACGGCTACTACCTGGTCTCCCGCGGGGAGAAGACGCCGTGGCGGATGAAGCTGCGCAGCGCGTCGTTCAACAACATCGCGGTGCTCCCCGAGGTGCTCACCGGCTGTGTCGTGGCCGACATGGTGGCGATCCTCGGCTCGATGTTCTTCGTCGTCGGCGACATCGACAAGTGACGCCCCGCGGCCGAGCCGCGAGGCCGCGGACCAGGGCGTCAGGTCGAGGAGCGGGACTCCGACCGAGCCCGCGAGGGCGGAGTCCCGCGTCCGAGACCACGCCCCTCGGAGGGCAGCGTCCCGCGTCCCGCGACCGCCCACCTCCCGGTATCGTGCAGCCCATGTCCCCAGAGCTCGACAGCGCCCCCGACCACGAGCGCTTGCTCGTGATCGTCACCGGATCGGGCCGGAGCGGCACGAGCACGGTCACCGGCAGCCTCAAGATGCTGGGCTCCTACATCCCCCAGCCCGAGATCCCGGCCAACGACGCCAACCCGCGTGGCTACTTCGAGCCCATCTGGACGGTCGAGTTCCAGAAGCGGGTCCTCGCCGATGCGGGCGTGCGCACGCTCGACGCGCGGCCCGAGGCCTACGACCTGATGCAGCCGACCTGCGCCAAGCCGGCGTTCCGCGACGAGCTGCGCACCTGGTTCGCCACCCAGCTCAAGGGCGAGCAGGTCGTGGTCAAGGACCCGCGCTCGTTCTGGCTGCGCAACCTCTGGGTGCCCACCGCCACCGACCTCGGCCTCGACACCGTCTTCCTGACCATGCTGCGGCACCCGGCCGAGGTGGTCGGCTCGCGCGACATGCACTACCTCAAGAACGCCGACGACGACCGCCGCCTGGCCCGTGAGACCGGGAACCTCGGCGGCTGGGTCAACGTCGCGCTCACCAACGAGCGGGTCGGCCGCGAGAGCCGGCGGGCGTTCGTCCACTACACCGACATGATCGGCAACTGGCGGACGGCGATGCTCGACGCCAAGGACAAGCTCGGCCTCACCTACGACGCCGACCTGACCAGCGACGCGCACCACCCGATCGACGACTTCATCGACTCGAGCCTGCACCGCTCGCAGCTCGGCTTCGACGACCTCGACGTGCCGCAGCAGCTCGTCGAGATCGCCGAGACGGTGTGGAGCAACCTCGACGCGCTCGCCCGCGACCCGCAGGACCCGGCCGCGATGAAGAGCAACGACGAGATGGCCGAGGCCTACCGGCAGATGCACACCTACTCGGTGGCCCTGGCCCAGGACCACACCAACTACTCCGTCGACGTCGCGCGGGCCCAGGCCCGGCGCCGGGTCACCCGCGAGCTCCAGCAGCAGGCGGCCTCGGCCGCGCCGGCCCCGTCGCTGCCCCGTCGGGTGGTGCGGAAGGCCCGGTCCCTGGCCGGCCGGCGGGCAGGACGCTGACCGTGAGCGACCCCACCAGCCCCAGCGTCGTCGGCACGGTCCGGGCCAAGCTCGCCCTGCGCACCCGCGCCCGCACCGCCCGCGAGTCGGTCACCGCCGCGCGCTACGCCCGGTGGCGCACCACACCGGTCGTGCGCCGCACGGTGATGTACGAGTCGTTCTCCGGCAACGGCATGCTCGACAACCCCGAGGCGATCTTCCGGCACCTGCTCACCCAGCCGGACATGGCCGACCTCGAGCACATCTGGGTGCTCGACGACCCCGAGAAGCACCCCGAGGTGCTCGCGGAGTTCGCCGGCAACCCCAAGGTGCGCTTCGTCAAGATCCTGTCGGACGCCTACTTCAAGGCGCTCGCCACGTCGGAGTACCTCATCAACAACGCGACGTTCCCCCAGGAGCTCGCGAAGCGGTCCGAGCAGACCTACCTCAACACCTGGCACGGCATCCCGCTCAAGCACATGGGCTTCGACATGCCGGGCGGCGGGCCGAGCTCGCGCAACATCACCCGGAACTTCCTCAACGCCGACTTCATGATCGGCGCCTGCGAGTTCATGACCGACACGATGTACCGCCGGGCCTACCGGATGCAGGGCATCTACCGCGGGGCCGTCATCGAGGAGGGCCACCCGCGCACCGACCGCCAGGTCGAGGCGGTCAAGGACCCGGAGCCGGTGCTGCGGCTGCTCGAGGAGCGCGGCGTCCGGATCGACGGCCGCAAGGTCGTGCTGTTCGCACCGACCTGGCGCGGTGAGTCGTTCCAGGACCCGCGGGTCAACGCCGGCCAGCTGCTGGCCACGGTCAAGGACCTGCAGAAGGCGCTGGACCCCGCCGAGCACGTGGTGCTGCTCAAGGTGCACCAGATCGTCTACGACGCCGTGCGGCAGCGCGTGGGCGAGTGCGACTTCCTGGTCCCCAACAGCGTGCCGACCAACCAGACGCTCGCGGTCGCGGACCTGCTCGTCACCGACTACTCCTCGATCTTCTTCGACTACCTCGCCACCGGGCGCCCGGTCGTGCACTACGTGCCCGACCTCGACGACTACCGCGCGGGCCGCGGCCTCTACCTGGCCGAGTCCGACCTGCCCGGGCCCGTCTGCGCCACGATGCCCGAGCTGGTCGAGGCGGTGGGCGGCGCGCTGGCGGCCGGCCCGTCGGACCGGTCGGCGGAGCTTGCCGCGGTCTACAACCCCAAGGACGACGGCTCGGTCTGCGCCCGCGTGGTCGACATCGTGTTCCGCCGCAACGAGGACCCCTCCTACGTCGTACGCCGGGACTTCGGCACCGACAAGGAGACGCTGCTGATCTACCTCGGCAGCCTCAAGACGCAGGGCATCACGACGTCGGCGCTGAACCTGCTGCGCAACCTCGACTACGACCGCTACGACGTGACGGCCTTCTACACCTTCTCCAAGGGCCGAGACCGGCTGAAGAACGCCGCGCTCGTCGACGAGCGGGCCCGGGTGATCCCGCGCGCCGTGCAGTTCAACGGGTCACCGCGCCGGGTGCGCAAGGAGACCCAGAAGCTGATGGAGCACGGGCTGCCCGAGCAGCTCAGCACCGAGCACGTGCGCTTCTGGACCGACGAGTGGCAGCGCGTCTTCGGGCACGCGCGGTTCGACCACCTGATCGACTTCAGCGGGTACGGCTGCTACTCGCCGTTCCTGTTCTCGGTGACCGAGGCCAAGCACAAGTCGATCTGGCTGCACAACGACATGTACGCCGACATGCAGCGCGAGACCGTCGGCGAGAAGCACCTCGAGGACCGGCTCCAGGCCGTGTTCACGACCTACAAGTACTTCGACCACCTCGTCTCGGTGTCTCCCGAGCTCGACCAGGTCAACCGCAAGTCGCTGGCGGAGTTCGCTCCCCCGGACCGGTTCACCTACGCCGTCAACACCATCGACGGCGAGCGGATCCTCGAGATGGCCGGCCTCACCGCCTCCCAGGCCGTGGCCAAGGCCGACGGCGCCGAGGTCGCCCAGGCGACGTCGGGGCAGCGGGTCGAGATCGACACCGAGAACCTCACCTCGGCGATCAACGTGCTGCTCGAGCACTACGCCGTCGAGGACGTGCTCCGCGAGGCCCGCGGCCGGCTCCGGCTCGGGTCGGCCACGCCCGAGGAGGGCACCACGACGTTCGTCAACGTCGGCCGGCTGTCCCCGGCGAAGAACCACGCCCGGCTGATCAAGGCGTTCGCCAAGGTGCACGAGCGCAACCCGCACGTCCGGCTGATCATCATGGGCTACGGCCCGCTCGAGCCGGAGCTGCAGGGCCTGGTCAACAGCCTCGGCATGGACTCCGCGGTCACCTTGGCCGGGCTCGTCGACAACCCGTTCGCGATCCTCGCCGAGAGCGACTGCTTCGTGCTCTCCAGCGACTACGAGGGCCAGCCGATGGTGATCCTGGAGGCCCGCGTGCTCGGCCTGCCGGTCGTGACCACGGCGTTCTCCTCGGTCGGCGACTCGGTGCCGCCGGACGCCGGCATCGTCGTGCCGCAGACCGTCAAGGGCGTGGCCGAGGGCATGCAGCGGTTCCTCGACGGCAAGGTGCAGGCCTCGGCACTCGACACGGTCGCCTACAACGCCCGGGCCATGGAGCAGTTCGACGCCGCCATCCACCACCGTCCCGGCGCCTGAGCAGGTCACCGGGCCGAACGGCAGGGCGGGCCGGACTCAGATCTGCGAGAGCAGCCAGTCCACCGTGCGGGCCGACGCACGGCCGTCGTCCCACGGGCTGAACCGCTCGCGGAAGGCGGCCCGCGCCGCGGCGTGGGTGTCGTCGGCGACGAGCACGTCGGCCACCTCGTCGGTGCGTCGTCACCATCGGGCCCGGCGTGGCCCGGTCGAGGTCGAAGTAGAACCCGCGCTCGACGTCGCGGTACTGCTCGAGGTCGGGCACGAGCAGCACCTGCGGCTTGTCGGTGAGCGCGAAGTCGAACATCACCGACGAGTAGTCCGTCACCAGGACGTCGGCGGCGAGGTAGAGATCCGCGATGTCGGGGTAGCGGGTGACGTCGTGGATCCGCCGCTCGCCGGCGAAGACGTCGGCCTGGTGGGTGCTGTTGTAGTGGCCGCGGACCAGCACCACGGCGTCCGGCACGGCTTGGGTGAGCCGCTCCGCGTCGAGGTAGAGCGGCTTGGCGTCCCGCACCCCGACGTACTCCCGCCACGTGGGCGCGTAGAGGACGGCCCGGTCGCCCTCCCCCAGCCCGAGAGCCGCGCGCACGCGGGCCCGGACCGCGGCCGCCTCGTCGGCGGCGAGCAGCACGTCGTTGCGGGGGTAGCCCACCTCGAGGAACCGGCCGTCGAACCGGAAGGCGCTGCGGAAGACCTCGGAGCAGAACGGGCTGGGCGAGATCATCGCGTCCCAGCCGGCCGCCTGCAGCGCGATCCGCCGCCGGTGCCGCCAGGTCTGGAAGTCACCGGGCCCGCGGTCCTCGCCGATCCGCTTCAGCGGCGTGCCGTGCCAGGTCTGCAGGTGGATCTGCCCGGGCTTCTTCTGGAACCAGTAGGGCGCCCCGGCGTTGCCGACATAGACCCGGGCCCGGGCCAGGGCGTCGTACCAGCGCTCCGAGCGCCGCGGCAGCGCCCGGGTGCCCTCCGGCACCGAGACGCTCGGGTCGTCCACCACCCAGGCCAGGTCGAGGTCGAGGCCGCGGGCCTGGATCTCCCGCGCGATCGCGCCGGGGTTGTCGCCCACGCTTCGCCCGCGGAAGGTCTCCAGCACCACCGTCGTGTCGTACGACGGGGCCGCCGGGGCGGCGTAGACGTGGCTCTGGAGGCGACGCTGGTCGAACGCGCTCCGCTCGTGCACGGTCAGCGGGGCGACGACGCCGAGCACCGGTCCGCCCGCGCCGTCACCGGGCACCAACCGGAGCCGGTCACCGACCAGGTCGGCCTGCCCCGCGGGGAGGTCCCAGGCGAGGGTCCGCCGGGATCCGGAGGCATCCGTCGCCTCGACGTCGTAGCGACCGGCCGGCAGCAGCACCCGCTGCCCGAACAGCTCCGTCGTCAACGGCACCCGGGCGGACCAGGTGCCGCCCGTGGCGACCTCGACGGCGGGGGTGGTGCCCTTCGCACCGCGCAGCCTCAGCGTCGCGGGCGGGTCGCCGGCCCCGTCGACCAGGACCGCGCCGTCGTCGAGGGCAAGACCGGTCATCCGGCTGCCGGCCGCCGGCGCGGCGTCGACCAGCCGGACCTCGTGCGAACCGGCCCGGCGGCCGAGGTGCACGTCGACGCGCCAGCGCCCGTCGGGGCTCGGCGGCACCAGGGCGGGCTCCAGCACGGCGGTGAAGCCCGCGGCGGAGCGGTCCTCCCAGGCCCGCTGGGCCCAGCGGTTGATGTCGGGGTCCTCGCGCGGCTCGACCAGCATCGGCACGTGCCGGCCGTCGGGGCCCGCGAGGGTCACCGAGGGCAGGGCGGCCCGCTCGCCGTACTCCACGAACGCGGCGCCGCGGACGACCAGGTCGCCCGACGGCTCGCGGTGCAGCCGCCCGACCACGGTGCGCAGCACCCGGTCGACCTGCTCGATCCGCCGCACGGCGTCCGGCACCGGGATGCCGAGACCGACCGGGAGGCACACCACCTGGGCGCCGCCGGCCGAGCGCTCGGTGGGCAGGCCGTGCGGGTTGTCGGCGAGCAGGTCCTCGACGAGGGCGACGTCGTGCAGGGTGCCCTGCGACGCCCGGGCGAGCATGCGCGGGCCGACGGGCACCTCTGCGAGCGCGCCGGGCCCGGTGTCACCCACCAGGTCGCGGACCAGCGGGGCCAACAGCTCCAGCACCCGCGGACCTCCCCCGACCGCGTCCACGAGCAGCGGTGGCACCACGTGGGTCAGGGTCAGCACGAGCCAGCGCCGGTACACCGCTGCTTCGGACTCGCGCAGCGCCGCCGCCAGCCGGGCCAGCACCTGCACGCGCACGCCGACGACGTCGGGGTGGAAGCGGGCCTGCTCGTCGACCGGCAGCGACACGTCACGCTGGTGCTGCTCGTAGGCTGCGCCCGGCACGACCTCGAAGCTGCGGGCCGCGAGCACGGCCCGGGCCGCGGGCAGCTCCCGCGCGGTCCAGTCGGGGACCCCGAGCCCGGTCTCCTCCCACCACGACGTGCGCACGAGCGTGCCGGTGAGCGAGACGCCGACGAGCGCGTCGGGGCAGCTGCCGACCTGCTGGCCGGTCAGCCGGCCGGCGTAGAGGCTGCCGGCCCAGGCCGGCGCCCGGTCGACCCCACCGCGCACGGTGTGCACCGGCCCCAGGGCGAGGTCGGAGCCGCTGGTCTCGAGGGCCTCCACGAGACGTCCGAGGGCGTCGGGCGGGACGACGTCGTCGGCGTCGACGAAGGTGAGGTAGTCGCCCTGCGCCGAGGCCACGGCGGCGTCGAGACCGGACTCCCCCGGACCGGCCGGGGGCAGCGCCCGCACCCGGCGGTCGCCGCGCTGCGCGGCGGCCTCGGTGGCCGGCACGGCTGCCGGGTCGAGCGGGACCAGCAGCACCTCGATCCCCTGATGCCCCACGGGCGGTCCCGAGACCAGCACGGACTCGAGGCAGTCGGGCAGGAAGGTGCCGTGACCGTGGACAGCGAGGACCACGGTCACCGTCGGTCCCGGGACTGGTCCGCGGACCGCGGCCGCCGACTCCTGGACACGTCGCCGCACGCGGGACACCAGGCGTCGAAGATCACTCACGGGGTCATCCTGACAGGCAACGACGCCGGGGGATCACCGGGTGATCTCCCGGCGTCGTGGCGGGGTCGACGGAGGCTCAGCCCTCGATCAGGCCCTTGTCGGCGAGGTACTCGGTGGCGACGTCCTCCGGCAGCTGACGCTCGAGGTCGACCTTGCCGATCATCGTGGCCAGGTCCTCGGTGGTCAGCCCGGCGGACATCTCGTTGAGGATGTCGGCCACGTCGCCGTGCTCGGCGAGGAAGTCGCTGTTCACCATCGGCACGAGGTTCTCGGCGTTCTGCAGCTCCTTGTCGTCCTCGAGCAGGACCAGCCCGAGCGAGTCGAGGGTGGCGTCGCTGGTGCCGACCTGGCCGAGGGTGACCTCGCCGTTCTTGAGCGCGTCCTTGGTGCCCTGGGTGCCGAAGCCCAGCGGCTCGACCTTGGTGATCTTCAGGCCGTAGGTCTCCTCGAGCCCGAGCTCACAGTCGTCACGCTCGGAGCAGTCCTCGGCGGCGGCGAGGGTGATCGGCTCGCCCAGGGCGGCCAGGTCGCTCAGCGAGGCGACGTCGTTCTCCTCGGCGAACTGCTGAGTCACGGCGAACGCGTTGGCGTCCTGGGCCTCGGCCGGCTCGAGCGGCTCGATGCCGGTCGGCTCGGCCAGCTTGCGCAGCTCCTCGACGGTGGCGTCCGGGTCGTTGGAGGCGACCATCTCGGCGTCCGGGCCGTTGGCCTGGGCGTTGAGGTACTCGGTCATCGAGGAGAGGTAGTCGGCGGAGATGTCGACGTTGCCCTTCTGCATCTCCGGGGCGTAGACGTCGCGGCTCTCGACCAGCTTGAGCGTGACGTCGTAGCCGGCGTCCTCGAGCAGTGCCTTGTACATCTCGCTCATGATCTGCATCTCGGCGTAGTTCTGGCCGCCGATGACGACCTTGCCGCCGGCGCTGCTCTCGCCGCCGTCGCCGGAGTCGCCGCTCAAGGCGTCGTCGCCGGCGCAGGCGCCGACCAGGGCCAGCGGCGCAAGCGCCGTGAGCGTGAGGATCCGCCGTGCCAGGGGCATGCTGTGCAGGGACATCGTGCGCTCCGCCTTCTGTGTCCCGCGGCGACCTTCGCCGCGCGTGTCAGGCGGGCATCGCGTGCACGGACACCCGCTGCTTGAAGCCTACGGTGCCCGACCGACAGTTCCTACATCGTTTCGGTCACGGATCGCTGGCTCTCGGCCACGGCCGCCGCCGTGCGCCGGGCCCGGGCCACCGGGTCGATCAGCGACTGCACGCCCACCAGCGCGACCTCCAGCAGCAGCGCGATCACCGCGATCACCAGGGCCCCGCCGACGACCTGTGGGACGTCCTGACGGACGAAGCCCAGGGTGACGATCCGGCCCAGCCCGGGGCCGGCCACCAGCGCGGCGATCGTGGCGGTCGCCCAGACCTGGACGACCGCGAGCCGCAGGCCGGTCACGATCAGCGGCAGCGCGAGCGGGACCTCGACCGAGCGCAGCAGCTGGCTGCCCCGCATGCCCATCCCCCGGGCCGCCTCGACGGTGTCCCGGTCGACCTCGCGCATGCCGACGTAGGCGTTGGTGATGATCGGCGGCAGCGCGAACAGCACCAGCGCGACGAGCGTGGCGGCGCCGGCCCGGCCGTACGGGCCGAAGTAGGCGCTGCCGACCGGGCCGAGCGCCAGCAGGAGCAGCACCGCGAAGGTCGGCACCGCGCGACCCACGTTGGAGATGTTGATCGCGAGCACGCCGCCCTTGCCGACGTGGCCGAGCCACAGCGCGATCGGCAGGCCGATCAGCGCGGCCACCAGCGTCGCCGTGACGGTCAGCAGGCTGTGCTCGACAAGCCGGTTGAGCACGCCGTCCTCGCCCTGCCAGTTGGCGGGGTCGGCGTACCACTCCAGCACTCCCTGCAGCATCGCCTAGGCCTCCGCCCGTGTCCGGGCCCAAGGGGTGAGCAGGCGCTGCACCCCGACCAGCACGAGGTCGAAGGTGACCGCGAGCAGCACGCACAGCACCCCGGCGGCGAGCACCTGAGCCTTGAACTGGCTGTCCACGGCCTGGATCAGCAGGTTGCCCAGCCCGCCGTAGCCGACGATCGCGCCGACCGTGGTGAGCGCGACCGTGGAGACCACCGCGACCCGCAGGCCGGCCATGATCGTCGGCAGCGCCAGTGGCAGCTCCACCCCGAACAGCAGCCGGGCCCGGCCGTAGCCCATCCCGACCGCCGACTCGCGGACGTCGGCCGGCACCGACTTGAGCCCCTCGATGATGTTGCGCACCAGGATCGTCAGGGAGTAGAGCGCCAGCCCGATGACGACCGTGGTCCGGCTGAGCCCGGTGATCGGCAGCAGCAGCGCGAACAGCGCCAGCGACGGGATCGTGTAGATCGCGGTGGTGGCGCCGACGACCAGGCCTTCGACCTTTCGGTAGCGTCGTGCGAGCAGGGCCAGCGGGAACGCCAGCAGGAGACCGAGCAGGACGGACACCACCGTGATCGAGATGTGCTCGACCAGTGCGTCGGTCAGCTGCGACGACCTGGTGCGGAAGTACTCCCCGCACACCCACTCGTTGCGCACCAGGCAGTTCGCCGACGCCGACAGGGGAGACACATGAGCGACCGTAGCCCACAGACGGCGGAGCCCGGTGCGGCCGAGCCGATGATCCGCCTCGTCGGGGTCGGCAAGACCTATCCCGACGGCACGGTGGCCGTGCAGGAGCTCGACCTCGACGTGCCGCGCGGCCGCACCGTCTGCCTGGTCGGCCCTTCCGGCTGCGGCAAGTCGACCACCCTGAAGATGGTCAACCGGCTGATCGAGCCGACCAGCGGGCGCATCTTCATCGACGGCGAGGACATCACCCGCGGCGACCCGGTCGAGCTGCGCCGCCGGATCGGTTACGTGATCCAGCAGGTCGGGCTGTTCCCGCACCAGAGCATCCGCGCCAACGTCGCGACCGTGCCGTCCCTGCTCGGCTGGGACCGGAAGCGGGCCGCCGCCCGCGCCGACGAGCTGCTCGACCTCGTCGGTCTCGACCCGGCGCAGTACGCCACCCGCTTCCCCCACCAGCTCTCCGGCGGTCAGCGCCAACGGGTCGGGGTGGCCCGGGCGCTGGCGGCGGACCCGCCGGTGCTGCTGATGGACGAGCCGTTCGGCGCCGTCGACCCGATCGTGCGGACCCGGCTCCAGGACGAGTTCGCCCGGATCGCGCGTGACCTCGACAAGACCGTCATGTTCGTGACCCACGACATCGACGAGGCGATCCGGATGGGCGACAAGGTCGCGGTGTTCGCGGTCGGCGGCCGGCTCGCGCAGTACGACGAGCCGGCGGCCCTGCTCGGCCGGCCCGCCGACGACTTCGTGGCGCAGTTCGTCGGCGCCTCACGGGGCCTGCGCCGGCTCTCGGTGACACCGATCGACGTCGCCGACCTGCAGCCGGGCAACGGGCTTGCTCCCGCCGAGACGGTGCCGCTGTCGAGCTCGCTCGAGGACGCCCTGGCCACGATGCTGCGCCAGGACGATGCGCGGGTCGGCGTCACCGACGAGGGCCGCACGATCGGCGTGCTCACCCCCGACGGGGTCCACCGCGCCCTGCGCCGCTCGGTCAACGAGGCGCCGGATCGAGCCTGACGAGATCATTCGTCTGCGACCGCCCCGCCGGGATGACCCCGAAAACCGCAGACGAATCGTTTCGTCAGCTGACGGGGACGTCCTTGTGCCAGGACTGGGTGACGTACTTCGTCCTCCAGCCCATCGAGGTGTAGAGGCCGTCGGCGCCGGTCGGCGAGTCGGCGTCGACCTCGAGCCCGACACGGTCACGCCCTCGGGAGGCGGCGTCGGCGATGATCGTGGCCAGCAGCGACTTGGCGACACCGCGGCCGCGGGCGTTGGCGAGCACGCCGATGTAGTCGACGTAGCTGCCGTCGGGCTCGTCGCCCTCGCCCTCCTGGACCGCGCCGACGAGGGCACCGGCCGGCTCGGCGGTGTCGCCGTCGACGAGCTCGGCGATCCACCAGTGGTCCCACCGGTGGCCCGGGTCCTCCCGCAGCCGGAAGACGAACTCGTCGAAGGTCTCCTCGTGGGAGTTGAAGTGGTCCTCGAAGGCGCTCTCGAGCACGTCGTGCACGATGCGCAGGTCGTCCTCCGACGGCATCCCGGTGCCCTCGCGCTCGACCAGCCGGATCCGCACCCCGTCACCGGGCTCGGAGTCGAGGTCGGACTCGTCGGGGGTGACGGGTCGGCTCATCTGCCACCAGGTGCGCACCTGGGTGAACCCGGCCCGCTCCAGCCAGCGGTGCTGGCGGGTGTCGTCGGCGAAGGCGCCGGAGTCGATCTGCTGGGTCTCCAGGCCGCGCTCCGCGCCGACCCGGCGGGCGGCGGCGTCGGCCCACTCCAGCAGCAGTGCCGCCAGGGCGTCGGCCCGCTCGTCGTCGAGCTCGGGGTCGACGACGAGCACGAACAGCATCCGTCCGGCGGCACGGTCGTGGGCACTGGCCCAGCCGCGCAGCGTGCCCTCGGCGTCGCGGACGATGACGTTCTCGCGGGTGATGTAGCCCCGGGCCGACACCTCGATCAGGACGTCGTCCTCGGAGGAGCCGGCCCAGCCACGGGCCTGCTTCTCGTGCCGGCGCAGCAGCGCGGCGATCTCGGGGGCGTCGCCGGAGTCGGGCGCCGAGGCGGTCCAGCCCTCGGGCAACCCCTCCAGGAGCGAGTCGGGGAGAAGGTGGTCAGCGGGGTCCTGCGAGCTGCTCGTCGACATCACCTCGCCATTCTTCCCCACCGACGCGTCCCCTACGCAGGTGGTGTCGTGACCCTGGGCACCCCAACCAACCTGGCAGCCCTGGGCTCATGCCCAGCCAGGCACCGCGCAACGGAGGGCACATCAGCAACCAGGCACCGCGCAACGTGGTCGCTCAGCCAGGCACCCGCAACGGGCTCACCCAGCCAGGCACCCCTAGCCGAGAGGTCCGTTCGCGAGGAGGAGCGCAGCGGGGGAATTGCGAACTGACCTCTCGGCGGCGGGACCACAGCGGGGCCGCAGCCATCGAGCAAGGGGTGCCCACGGGACGCTTGAAACCCAGCCACGGCAAGCCGTGGGCACCCAGCTCAGCCACGGGCCGTCCACGTGGCACGCGCGTCCCTGCCTGCGGGGTGCCTCGCTGTGGCTCGGTCGGGTGCCCGGCGCCTGCTGTGGCTGGGTTTCAAGCGTCCCCTGGGCGCGTTCGCCGCCCTTGCTGCGGTTCCGCGGGGGTTGGGCCGCCGAGTGATCAGTTGCTCCCGACTCCCCCGCTGCGCTCCTCCGCGGGACCAACGGACCACTCGGCTAGGGGTGCCTGGCTGGGTCAGCGACCACGTTGCGCGGTGCCTGGCTGCTCAGTGCCCACGTTGCGCGGTGCCTGGTTGCTGATGTGCCCATGTTGCGCAGTGCCTGGCTGGGCATGTGCCCCGTTGCGCAGTGCCTGGCTGGGCATGTGCCCCTGTTGCGGGTGCCCGGCTGGGTCACCAGCCCCGTTGCGCGGTGCCTGGCTGCGCATGTGCCCAGACGCACGACGACCCTCCCCATGACATGGGGAGGGTCGTCGTGGACGAGCTGCTGGTCAGGCCTCGCGGGCCTCGGGCGGGAGGGCGGCCTTGGTGACGGCGCCGACCTTCTCCTCCCAGGCCATCAGGTCCACGACGGTCTCGAAACCGTCCCAGGTGGCGAGCTGGTCGGCCTGCTCGGCGCGGCGGATCTCGAGCTCCTGCACCTTCTCCTGGAGCTCGACGAGCTTGGCGTCGGCCTCCTGGGCGCGACGGGCCTCGCGCTGCACGCGGGTCTCGGCCTCGGCGGCCCGGCGCTGCGCCTCGACGACGCTGGTCTGCAGCTCGACCACCTCACGGTCGGTGCGGGCCATCCGGTCGGTCATGGCGGTGGTGAACTCCGCGTGGTCCGAGGCGCGCTCGGCGAACATGGTGCGGTAGGCCTGGGCCTGGGCCGCGCGGTCCGCGGCGTTGTCCCGGCGGGACTGGGCCAGCTCGGTGTAGGTGATCCGCGCGGCGGCCCAGCCGCAGGAGAGCGACAGGATGGACGCGACGCTCAGCCAGACAGGCGACTGGGTCGGCAGGGCGAGCACGACGGCGACGGTCGCGACGGCGAGCAGGGCGACGGCGACGGTGACACGGACGCTGCGCTGGCGGCGGCGTGAGGGGCGGCCCGACGCGATGGTCGAGGGGGAAGAACTGGCCATGGTGCCAGGGTAGGTTCTAGTCGTCCTCCGGGCGGACCCGACACGCTCGTTCGAGGAGCAGTGATGCCGCGACGATCGCCACACCGGCCACACCGGCGATGACGGACCTGACCAGCCGCTCCTCCGCCAGCTCGGCCTCGTTCCCGACCCAGCTCAGGGCGTAGCCCAGGTAGCCCCCGGCCACCGCCGCCCCCGCCAGCGCGCACGCCTTGGCGAGGACCAGCCGGTTGACCGCCTGGTGCGCTGCGATCCGCTGCCGGCGGGCCTGCAGGGTGCGGTACGTCGACCAGGCCACCGCCGCGAGGATCACCGCGACGAGGGCGAGGGCGAGCACCTGCACCCACGTCACGCGGGGTGCGGTCCCCTGGAGCGCGATGCTCACCGGCCGCAGCGCCCAGCCGGCCACCAGCGCGGCGAGCCCGACAGCCACGAGCGTGCCCGGCCGCGTGGGGAGGACCCGACCTGCGGGGTCCGGGTCCGGGACCGGCTCCTGCTCGGGGTCGGGCAGGCGGCTCACTGCAGGGTGAGCGTGATGTCGTCCCGTCGGGAGATGCCGTCGGTGGCGGCCTTGGCCAGCAGCTCGGCGACCGGCCCCTGGTCCAGCAGCTCGGCGTCGGGCTCCACGTCGTTCCACGGCGCCAGCACGAAGGCGCGCTCGTGCGCACGGGGGTGCGGCAGGACCATGTCCGGCTCGGCGGCGCGGCGGTCCCCGACGACGATCAGGTCCACGTCGAGGGTGCGCGGGGCACCGGGCTCGCTGCGCTCGCGGCCGTAGGCGTCCTCGATGGCCAGCGCCCGGTCGAGCAGCGTCCGGGCGGAGAGCGTGGTGTCGGCCAGGACGACGGCGTTGAGGAACATCTTGGATCCCTCGGGGGCGTCGACCGGCTCGGTCTCGTAGACCGGCGACACGGCGGTGACCCACACCTCGGGGGTGTCGGCCAACGAGCTCACCGCGCCCTGGAGGTTGTTGCGCCGCTCACCGAGGTTGGAGCCGATCGCCAGCACGCAGCGGCGGATGGGGTGCATCTCTCCGGTGAGGGTGTCGGTGTCGACGATGTGCGGGTTCGGGGTCTCAGTCACGGTCGGCTCCGGTGGATCGTCAGGGCGACGTCCGAGAACGTCGCTTCGATGGGCGCGTGCGGCTTGTGCACCGTGACCTCCGTCCATCCGACCCGGGGGTCGGCCAGGCAGACGTCCGC
This sequence comes from uncultured Actinomycetota bacterium, assembly GCA_963698315.1. Taxonomy (GTDB): domain Bacteria; phylum Actinomycetota; class Actinomycetes; order Propionibacteriales; family Nocardioidaceae; genus Nocardioides_B. The sequence continues at coordinate 180,856 of CAVOQH010000005.1, read as the reverse complement.
GATGCGCTGGGCCAGCGTCTCGATCAGGTCGACCGGGTCGTTCTCGATCGCCTGCTTCACTGCCGCCACGAGGTTTCCGTAGTCGACGGTGTCCTGCAAGTCGTCGCTCCGGGCAGCTGCCCGGGTGTCCACCCCGAGGACGAGGTCGACGCGGAACGGCTGCCCGTCCCGGCGCTCGAAGTCGAACACCCCGTGATGCCCGACCGCCTCGATCCCCACGACCGCGAGCCGGTCGGACGGCGCGAGCTGGTCGCGACTCCCGGCCGGCGCGCCGAGCTGCGGGGTGGCACGTGCGTCAGTCATGGTCTGGCCCCGACAGTACCGGGGAGGCGTGATGGATCCACAACCGCCAGCCGTCCGGCGTACGGACGAACACGTTGGTGGCCACCGCCCGGGCGCCTCCGAAACCGTCCGGTCCGGCGCGGTCGTCGGCGGTGAGCACGTTCTCCGTGCACGTGACCGAGGCCACGTCGGCGAGCACGCTCACCTCCACGTCGGTGAGGAAGAACTGGATGTACGGCGTGTTCGCCATGATCAGCGCCCAGGACCGACTGATCGCCGGGGTGCCCCGGACCGGCAGGGCGCCCGGGTGCACGCACAGGGCCTCGTCGTGCTCGAGCCACAGGTCGCGCATGGTGTCGAGGTCGGCGTTCTCGAACGCCTCGTAGAAGGTGGCGTTCGCCCGCTCGACCTCGGCGTGGTCGGCGCTCACGAGCCGGCCCCCGCCCAGCGGGCGGCGACCCGGACGGCGTCGGCGGTCGCGCGGGCGTGGTGGGCGCGCACGCACCAGGCTCCGGCCGCCGCGGCGAGGGCGGAGGTGGCGGTGGTCGCGTCCTCGCGCTCCAGGGGCGGCCGGGGCGTGCCCTCGGCGTCCTCGAGCAGGTGGCCGAGGAACCGCTTGCGGCTGGTGGCGACGAGCAGCGGGTGGCCGAGGGCGTGCAGCCGCTCGAGGCCCGCGAGCACCTGCCAGTTCTGCGCTGCGGTCTTGGAGAAGCCGATGCCCGGGTCGAGGGCGATCCGCTCCGCCGCGATGCCGGCCGCCAGGGCGGCGTCGCGCTGGGCCTGCAGCTCGGTGGCCACGTCGCCGACGACCTCGGTGTAGTCGGTGTGCTGGGCCATCTCCTGCGAGTGCGCCCGCCAGTGCATCAGGACGTACGCCGCACCGGTGCGGGCCACCGTGGCGAACATCGCCTCGTCCGCGCGGCCGCCCGAGACGTCGTTGACGAGCACGGCCCCGGCGCCGACCGCGGCCTCGGCCACCTGCGCCCGCATGGTGTCGACCGAGACGAGCGCGCCCGCGGCGGCCAGCCGCTCCACGACGGGCACGACGCGGTCGAGCTCCTCGTCGAGGGTGGGGCGGACGGCTCCGGGGCGGGTGGACTCCCCGCCCACGTCGACCAGGTCGGCACCCTCGCGGACCAGCTCGAGACCGTGGGCGACCGCGGCGTCCCGGTCGAGGTAGCGGCCGCCGTCGGAGAAGGAGTCGGGCGTCACGTTGACGACGCCCATGACCAGGCAGCGCGAGGGCCGGGGCAGGCCGTCGACGTACCGGGGTGGCTGGGCGTACACCCGGGCAGACTACTCGGCACCCCGACCGGCCCCCGCACGTGCGTGTGCCCCCGCCCGGTCAGTCCGGGCGGGGGCACACGAGGGTCAGCGTGGAGCCGACGTCACTGCAGGTTGCGGCCCGCGATGCTCTGGTCCTGCCAGACGCGGAACCAGTCCACCTTCATGGAGCCCTTGCCGGTCTTCGACATCTTGTCGAGCTCCCAGTCGGAGGAGAGCAGGCTCAGGATGGCGAGGACCTGCTTGTCCGAGCGGGCCTTGGTGGTGCGGAAGGTCTCGTGGCCGTCGATGCGGAAGGAGTAGCCAGCCGGGGTCCAGACCACGGAGAACACGTGGTACTTCTTCCACCAGTTGTCCGAGCCGACGAGCACGTCGTTGGCGGACTTCTGGACGCCACCGATCTTGCGGCCCTTGTAGTGCAGGAACTGGGCGAGGCCGCCGTCCTCGTAGCCCTTGCCGAAGTGCTCGACGGTGTCGATCTCGACGGCGTGCCTGCCCTCGGGCTCACCGCTGGTGTTCATCCAGAAGGAGCCGTGCATGCCCTGCGGCTGCTGGAACTTCACCCGGGCCGCGGCCACGCCGTAGCGGAAGGTGAAGGCCCGGTCGGTGCCGATGTGGCCGTTGAGGTAGTAGTTGAACTTCTTGACCTTGCCACCGGGGCTGCGCCACTTGCAGACGTCACCGCGGCGGGCGGGGTCCTTCTTCACCTTGAGGGTGAGCGCGCCGCTGCCGACCTGGGCCATCTTCGGCGAGGCCTTCGAGCACTTGCGCTTGGAGCCCTTGTCGTAGAAGTCGCCACGGGTCGACCAGATGCCCTTGTTCGAGCGAGGAGCCGGCGAACTGGTCCTCGAAGATCATCGACCAGCGGTCGGCGGCCTGGCCGGTCGTGAACGCCGGCAGCGACTTCTGCTTGGCCACCTTGGCGCGGTAGGTCCAGGTGGTGCCGGCGGTCGTGGCCGCCGGGGTGAAGTAGACGATGCCCTTGGCGTTGGTCTTCTTGGCGGAGCCGAACGTCGACCAGGTGCCGCCCGCGTCGGAGCTGCGCTGGATGACGACCTTGCGGTCCTCGGTGGCGGGGGTGACCTTGACCTCGCCGACGGCCTTGGCGCGGTCGGCGCCGGCGGCGCTCTTGCCCTTCTGGGCGATCTTCGGCAGCACGGTCAGGCGGGCGCTCTGCGCCTTGCGGGCGGTGTTGTAGGCGGAGGTGTCCGTGGAGCCGGCGGCGCCGGTCCGGACCGGCGCAGCGGTGCCGGGTGCGGTCAGCAGCAGCGGCGTGAGCGCCACTGCGAGGACGAGCGCCACGAGGGCGCGCAGGTGAGACATGGGAGAAACCCCCGAGGGATAACTAGGCGTCAGGGTGCCCGGTCAGGGTAACTGACGCACCCAGCCTGTGTCTGGTGTTGCTGGAGTTACACGTGTGTCGTCCAGACCGGGGTGACCCGGCGGGTCAGCGGTTCAGGTCGGCGAGGCGGGTGTCCTGCCAGACCCGCACCCAGTCGACCGAGGCGGTCCCCGACCCCGTGTCCGGCATCTTGCTCAGCTCCCAGTCGGAGGTGAGCAGGCTGAGGATCACGAACACCTTGCGGTCGGCGACGTTCTCGTCCACCCGCAGCGTCTCCACGCCGTCGATCCGGAAGACGTACTCCTCCGGGGTCCACTCGACGCTGAACACGTGGTAGGCGTCCCACCAGCTGTCGTCCTTGCCCTGCAGCGCCCGGTCGGCGTCCGGCTGGGTGCCGCCGACCTCCTCGGCGCCGACGGGGTAGACGAACGACGCGATACCGCCGTTGGAGTACCCCTTGCCGAAGAACTCGACGGTGTCGATCTCGGCGCCGAGCGCGCCCTCGGCCTCGCCGCTGTCCTGCAGCCAGAACGCGCCGTGCATGCCGCGCGGCTCCTGGAACTTCACCCGGGCTGCGGCCACGCCGTAGCGGAAGGAGTAGGCGCCCTCGGTGCCGATGTGGGCGTTGAGGAAGTAGTCGGAGGTGCCGCTGGCGCCGGTGTCGGGGTTGTTCCAGCTGCAGCTGCCCAGGGCGTACGCCGGGTCACGGGCGACGCTCAGGTTGAGGACGCCGCCACTGGCGCTCGCCATGCTCGGGTCGGCCTTGGCACAGGTGCGGCTCGACTCGGGGGCGTGCACGGTCTGCCGGGTGGTCCACCGGGTGCTGTCGAGGCCGTAGGTGAACTGGTCGTCGAGGTCGAGGCGCCAGCGGTTGGACCCCTGGGCCTCCGAACGGGCCGCCGGGGCGCCGTCGTAGGGCGCGGCGACGACGCGGAACTGGTAGGGGATGCTCGCGTCCTGCGGGACCTCGAACCGGACCTTGCCCTCGGCGCCCTGGGTGTCCTTGGCGACCCGCTCCCAGCTGCCGCCGGGGAGCCGTCGCTGCACGAGGACCTCGCGGCCCTGACGGACGGGGGTGAAGGCCGCCTCGGCGTAGAGCTGGGCGTCGCCGGCGTCGGCCGGCACCGCACCCGGCTGGGCGATGCCGGGAAGCACCGAGAAGTCGGAGACCTGCTGCGGGACGACCCGCAGGCCCGGGACGGTCTTCGTGACCGCGGCATGGCTCTGCCCCCTGTTGCGGATCGCCGGCAGCGCGACGCGGAAGCGCGAGCCCTCGCGGGCCTCCACGTCGGTGAAGGCGTAGCGACCGTCGTCGTCGGACTGCACCGTCGCCAGCCGGCTCCAGGAGCCGTCCTCGAGACCCTCGAGGTAGACCGGCCGCTCGAACCCGGTGGAGATGACACCCGAGACCTCGAACTGCTCGCCGGGCATCACACCGCCGGCGGGCGCCTTGACCGTGGCGCTGAGCCGGGCCGGGTCGGGGGTGGTGAGCTCGTCGCCGATCTGGTAGATGCCGGCGCCGGCCAGCAGGACCACGACACCGATGCCGACCCCGCGCAACCAGGCGGGTGCGCGCCCCCCGGAGGACTCCTTGTGACGCTTCCGTCGCCCCCCGGGCTCAGAGGGCCGGGGGCTGCGGGCGCGTTCCGTCGTCTCGGTCATGAGTCAGGCCATCGTAACGGTCGCGCGGTCAGCGGGTGCCCCGCGCGATGAGGCTCATCGCCTCCTGGCGGGTGGCGGCGTTGTGCATCGCCCCCCTGATCGCGGAGGTCAGCGTCTTGGAGCCGGGCTTCTTCACGCCCCGCATCGTCATGCACAGGTGCTCGGCCTCGATGACCACGAGCGCACCTCGCGCCTCGAGGATGCGCATCATCGCGTCGGCGATCTGGGTGGTCAGCCGCTCCTGCACCTGCGGACGCTTGGCGTAGACGTCGACGAGGCGGGCGAGCTTGGAGAGACCGGTGATGCGGCCGTCCTCGTTGGGGATGTAGCCGATGTGCGCGACGCCGGTGAACGGGACCAGGTGGTGCTCGCACATCGACCACAGCTCGATGTCCCGGACCAGGATCATCTCGTCGTGCCCGATGTCGAACGTGGTGGTGAGGACGTCCTCGGCCGTCCGGCGCATGCCGGACAGCAGCTCCTCGTAGGCGCGGGCCACCCGGGCCGGGGTGTCCTTCAGCCCCTCACGGTCGGGGTCCTCCCCCACCGCGAACAGCAGCTCGCGGACCGCGGCCTCCGCCCGGGCGTGGTCGAAGGCCGGGATCTCGGCGCGCGGCTCCTGGCTGATCCGGTCAATCGACATCGGAGGTGACACCCGGGTCGCCGTGCACGTCGCCGCCGCTGCCGGGCGGGGTGAGGATGACGCCGCTCTCGGGCCCCTCGGGCGGGACCGTCCCGTTGGCGGCGGCCTTCTCCCGGACCGCCTGGGGGACGTCGACGGGCGGGATCGCCGAGGGCGAACGCGTCGGCGAACCGGTCCAGGCCGGACGCACCGGACGGCGGCGCAGCGGCTCGAAGATCGTGGCGATCTCGGCCTTGTCGAGCGTCTCCTTCTCCAGCAGCTCGATCACCAGCGAGTCGAGGACGTCGCGGTTCTCCTCGAGGATGTCGAACGCCTCCTGGTGGGCGACGTTGAGGAGCTTCTTGGTCTCCTCGTCGACGATCGCGGCGACGTCCTCGGAGTAGTTGCGGGTGTGGCCCATGTCGCGGCCCAGGAACGGCTCGCCCTGCGGCTCGCCGAGCTTGATCGCGCCGAGCTTCTCGGTCATGCCGTACTGCGTCACCATCGCGCGGGCCAGCGAGGTGGCCTTGTCGATGTCGTTGCCGGCGCCCGTGGTCGGGTCGTGGAACACCATCTCCTCGGCCGCACGGCCACCGAGCATGTAGGCCAGCTTGTCGAGCATCTCCGACCGGGTCTGGGAGTACTTGTCCTCGTCGGGGAGCACCATCGTGTAGCCGAGGGCGCGGCCGCGCGGAAGGATCGTGACCTTGTGCACCGGGTCGGTGCCCGGCAGCGCCGCGGCGACGAGGGCGTGGCCGCCCTCGTGGTAGGCCGTGATGAGCTTCTCCTTCTCGCTCATCAGGCGGGTGCGCTTCTGCGGTCCGGCGATGACCCGGTCGATGGCCTCGTCGAGCGCCTCGTCGTCGATCATCTTGCTGTTCTGGCGGGCGGTGAGCAGCGCGGCCTCGTTGAGCACGTTGGCCAGGTCGGCACCGGTGAAGCCCGGCGTACGCCGCGCGACCGACATGAGGTCGACGCCCTGCGCCATCGGCTTGCCGCGGGAGTGCACCTGGAGGATCTTGTGGCGGCCGGACAGGTCGGGCGCCTCGACGCCGATCTGCCGGTCGAAGCGGCCCGGCCGCAGCAGCGCCGGGTCGAGGATGTCGGGACGGTTGGTGGCGGCGATGAGGATGACCCCGCCGCGCACGTCGAAGCCGTCCATCTCGACGAGGAGCTGGTTGAGGGTCTGCTCGCGCTCGTCGTGACCGCCGCCCATGCCGGCGCCGCGGTGCCGGCCGACGGCGTCGATCTCGTCGATGAAGACGATCGCCGGGGCGTTCTCCTTGGCCTGCTCGAACAGGTCGCGCACCCGGGAGGCGCCGACACCGACGAACATCTCCACGAAGTCGGAGCCGGAGATGGAGTAGAAGGGGACGCCCGCCTCGCCGGCGACGGCGCGCGCGAGCAGGGTCTTGCCGGTGCCGGGCGGGCCGTAGAGCAGCACGCCCTTGGGGATCTTGGCGCCGACGGCCTGGAACTTGGCGGGCTCCTGGAGGAACTCCTTGATCTCGCCGAGCTCCTCGATGGCCTCCTGGCAGCCGGCCACGTCGGAGAACGTGGTCTTCGGCATGTCCTTGGTGATCAGCTTGGCCTTGGACTTGGCGAACTGCATGACCCGGCCACCGCCGCCCTGCACCTGGTTCATCAGGAACAGGAAGAGCAGGATGATGAGCACGAAGGGCAGGAACGTCGCGAGGATCGACCCGAGCAGGCTGGGCTGGGGGTTCTCGGAGTTGGACTTGTCGATCGTGCCGCTGTCGACGCCCTTCTGGGCCAGCGCGATGATGCTCTGCTGCTGGCCGCCGACCCAGGACGAGGTGACCTTGGAGCCGTCGTCGAGCTCGGCCCGGATCTCCTGGTCGCCGTCGACGAAGGTGATCTCCTTGACCGACCCGTCCTTGATGTGGCCGACCATCTCGGAGGTGTCGACCTCGTCGTAGCCGCCGTTGGGCGCGAGGTACTGCAGCGCGACGAGCACGCCCACCACCGCGATGACGATCCACAGCCAGGGGCCGCGGAAGATGCGCTTCACGTCCATGATCCGGGGTCGGTGCCCCGTCCTTTCAGCTCAACCACTACGACACACCGACGGTACAGGTGACGCACGAATGCGCCGCCGCTGCCGTCCGGCGGTCCCATTGTCCCGCCAAACCGGCCAGGTTCCGAAATCTCCCGGGATCCGGCCGCCCCGCGGGTCGGGTCAGGAGTAGACGTGCGGGGCGAGAGTCCCGATGGAGCGCAGGTTGCGGTAGCGCTCGTCGTAGTCGAGGCCGTAGCCGACCACGAACTCGTTGGGGATGTCGTAGCCGACGTACTTCACGTCGACGGTCATCTGCTGCGCCTCGGGCTTGCGGAGCAGGGTGACGATCTCGACCGACGCCGGGCCCCGCGAGCCCAGGTTGGAGACCAGCCACGACAGGGTCAGCCCGGTGTCGATGATGTCCTCGACGACCAGGACGTGCCGGCCGCTGATGTCGGTGTCGAGGTCCTTGAGGATCCGCACGACGCCGGAGGACTTGGTGCCCGAGCCGTAGGACGAGATCGCCATCCAGTCCATCTCGACGTGCCGGCCGAAGTGCCGGGCGAGGTCAGCCATCACCATGACGGCGCCCTTGAGGACGCCGACCAGGAGGATGTCGCGGCCCTCGTAGTCCTTCTCGATCTCCGCCGCGAGCTCACCGAGCCGCTGCTGGATGTCGGCCTCGGAGTAGAGGACGTTGAGCAGGTCGCCCTCGATGTGCGATTCGTCCATGGCGTCAGCCTCCCACAGCGTCGTCGGCCACCCCGGGGGCGGTCCGGAATCGGAGCGTCCCGCCGTCGCGGAAGGCCTGAACGTGGCCCGGCAGGTCGACCCACCGCTGGCCCCGGAAGTCGGTGACCAGGGCGTCGACGGCGAGCACGTGCACGCGGAACAGCTCCCCCGGCGGGCAGCCGGCGGCGAGGGCCGCGAGCCGGAGCACCCGCCGGCGCACCGCCGGGTCGAGGCCGGCCAGCCCGGACACCTCGAGGCCGTCGGGCCCCGCGGTCTCGGCGTGCGCCCGCGCAGCGATCGCGTCGAGGGCGGCGACGTCCTCCTGGAGCTGCTCCGCGGTGCGCGCCAGGGTCGCCGCCACGCCGGGCCCGAGCTCCGCCTCGAGCACCGGCATCACCACGTGCCGCACCCGGGACCGGGTGAACCGGGGGTCGTCGTTGTGCGGGTCCTGCCAGGGCTCGATCCCCTCGGCCGCGCAGGCCGCCTCGGTCTGCGCGCGCGTCACCTCGAGCAGCGGCCGGCGGAAGACGTCGTACGCCGCCCGCATGCCGGCGATCGAGCGGCCGCCCGAGCCACGGGTGAGGCCGAGCAGCACGGTCTCGGCCTGGTCGTCGCGGGTGTGCCCGAGCAGGACCACCGCCGCCGACGCGCGCTGGGCGACCTCGCCGAGGACCGCGTAGCGCGCCTCTCGGGCCGCCGCCTCCAACCCCAGGCCGGCCGCCTCGACCGCGACCCGCACGGCGACGGTCTCGTCGGCGCCGAGGGCGGCCATCTGGCCCACGACCCGGTCCGTGTGCGCCGCGGAGCCCTCCTGCAGGCCGTGGTCGACGACCACCCCGAGCACGCGTCGCCCGATCTTGCGGCACTCGAAGACGGCCGCCGCGAGCAGGGCCAGCGAGTCGGCCCCGCCGGAGCAGGCGACGACCACGGGCCCGTCGCCGGTCAGGTCCTCCACCGCGCGGCGCACGGCGAGTCGGACCGCCGCGACGGCGGGGTGGAGCGTCATCGTCGGGCCGTCCCGGCCGGGCTCAGCCGTGGACCCGGCGTACCCAGGCCGCGGGGTCGGCGATCTCGTCCCGCGAGGGCAGGTTGGCCGGCTCGGCCCAGACCGCGTTGAAGCCCTCCATCCCGACCTGGTCGAGGGCACCGCGGACGAAGGTCGCCCCGTCGCGGTACTGCGCCATCTTCGCCTCCAGACCGAGGAGCCGGCGCAGCACGCGGTCGAGGTAGCCGGTGCCCTTGCGGCGCTCGGTGAAGCGGCGCCGGATGTCGGCGACGGACGGGATCACCTCGGGACCGACACCGTCCATGACCACGTCGGCATGGCCCTCGAGCAGCGACATGACCGCGGTGATCCGGTCGAGCACCTCGCGCTGGGCGGGCGAGGAGAACAGCTCGAGCAGGCTGGTGTCGTCGTCGCCCCGGAGGATGTCGCCGACCTTCCTCACGCCCTCGCCGACCATCGCGGCGAGCTTGGCGGGGTCGACCTCGATCTCGCTGACGAGACCCTCGATCTGGCCGCGGATGTGGTCCCGCATCCACGGCACGGCGGTGAACTGCACGCGGTGGGTCTCCTCGTGCAGGCAGACCCAGAGCCGGAAGTCGCGGGCGTCGACGCCCATCTCGTTCTCGGCGTGGACGATGTTGGGCGCGACCAGCAGGAGGCGACCGGCCGGGCCGGTGGTGCCCGGCTCGTCGATGCCGAAGAACGGGTCGAACTGGCCCAGCACCTTGGAGGACATGAAGCCGAGCAGGGCACCCACCTCGAGCCCGGTGACGCGCGACCCGACGGCCTCGGCCACCGGGGACGGTGCGCCCTTGCGCTCCTGGAGCTTGTCGACGAGGGGGGCGAAGACGTCGGCGAAGCCGTCGGCGTTGGCCTGGATCCAGCCCGGCCGGTCGACCACCAGGACCGGGGCGGTGCGCTCGCCGGCGTGCAGGCCGGTGAACTCGCGCACGAGAGGGGTCGAGCGCTCGGCACCCGCCCGCAGCTCGGCCACGGCGGCCTCGGCCTGGTCGCGCGTGATCGACGGACCGGGGCCCGCCATGCGTGAGGCGGCCGATACCGCGAGGTCCCAGTCGATCATCGTCGAACGTCCTGCCATGAGGCGACCCTACGGGGTGAGCCCTGGCCAGCCCCGGGTCGACGGTCAGGAGGCGCAGGTGCAGCCGGCCAGCGCGGCGGCGACCTCGTCGAGCCGGGCCCGCGCCGCGAGGGTGTCGGGCACGCGCACCCGGTCCGCGGCGGCGACGAACCCGAGCACGACCCCGTCCTCGGTGGTGACCGTGCCGGCCAGGCCGTGCACCCCGGTCAGGGTGCCGGTCTTGGCGCGTACGGCGCCGAGCCCCGCGTCGTCGCCGGTCTCGAAGCGGTAGGTCAGCGACCCGGTGAAGCCGGCCACGGGCAGCCCGGCCAGCACCGGCCGGAGCTCCTGGTGCTCGGGGCCGGCCGCCGCCTGGACGAGGGAGAGCAGGGTCTCGGGCCGCAGGCGGTCGCGCCGGGACAGCCCCGAGCCGTCCAGGACGCGGTCCGCCGAGGCGTCCACGCCGACGTCGCCGAGCGCGGCCACGACCGCGCGGGAGCCGCCGACGAACGACGCCGGCTCGCCCGCGGCCAGGGCGACCTGCCGCAGGAGCACCTCCGCCGCCTCGTTGTCGCTGGCCTCGAGCACGTGCTGCACCACCTGCGCGAGCGGGGCGCCCTCGACCGCGGCGAGCTCGGTGGGGTCGTCGGGCGCGACCTCGGGACGCAGCGGCCCGACCACGTCGATGTTGCGGCGCGCCAGGGCGTCGGCGAAGGCCCGAGCGGCCGCCTCGGCCGGGTCGGCGCTGCGCACGAACGCGCCGGGGTCGCGGCCCTCGTCGACCCACAGCGCGCTGATCGGGCTCACGACGTTGTCGGGGACGTAGGACGCCGGCCAGTCCGGGCTCACGGCCGGGCCCTCGAACAGCGTCGCGTCGTAGCCGAGCCGCACCCGGGTGCGGCCGAGGTCGCGCAGCGCCTTCGCGGTCGCGCGGGCGAGGGTCTGCACGTCGGCCCGGGGCGGGTAGGTGTCCTCGACGCTCTCCGGCCGGCGGGCCAGCAGCGGGTCGCCGCCGCCGACGAGCACGATCCGCTTGGGGCTGCTCCCGGTGACCACGGAGGTGCGGAACCGGTGGTCGTCGCCGAGCGAGGTCAGCGCGGCCGCGGTGGTCAGCATCTTCAGGGTCGAGGCCGGCACCACGCTGGACGCCCCCTCCCGGAACACGAGCTCGCCGTCGACGAGCTGGCTGACCGCGACGGCGACCTCGGGGCCGAGTCGGCGGTCGCGGATCAGCGGTGCCACCGCGCGGCGTACGGCGCGGGGATCGGCCTCCACGGGCTCGGTGGTGGCGGCGACCGGAGCGGGGTCCTCGGCGTCGGGGAGGGTGAGTCCCTGCGGCGGCGGCACCTGGGCGGGCTGGGTGACCGGCGAGGGGTAGTCGAAGCCGAACCAGCGGGGTCCGAGGTCGAACTGGAAGGCCGCCACACCGGCGACGAGCACGAGCACCACGAGGCCGCCGGTCAGCCGTCGCAGCCGGCGTCCGGACGGTCGGACGACCGGGCCGTCCGAGGGCCCCTCAGGCGGTACGGACGAGCCCGCGGGGACCTCCCCGACGTGGCGTCCGTCACTCTCCGGCACCTGCTGCCCCTCCCGACGAAGCGAAAACACTGGTAGTGCGGGAGACTAGCCACACTGTGCCAAGCCGCTGAAAGCAGAGGAATCAAGTGGAGTTCGACGTACTGGTAGAGATCCCCAAGGGTCAGCGCAACAAGTACGAGGTCGACCACGAGAGCGGTCGGATCCGCCTCGACCGCACCCTGTTCACGTCCACGCAGTACCCCGCCGACTACGGCTACATCGAGAACACCCTCGGTCTCGACGGTGACCCGCTCGACGCGATGGTCATCCTCCAGGAGCCGACGTTCCCGGGCTGCCTGATCAAGTGCCGGGCGATCGGGATGTTCCGGATGACCGACGAGGCCGGCGGTGACGACAAGGTGCTGTGCGTCCCGGCGACGGACCCGCGCCTGGAGCACCTGCGCGACATCAGCCACGTCTCGAAGTTCGACCGGCTCGAGATCCAGCACTTCTTCGAGGTCTACAAGGACCTCGAGCCCGGCAAGTCCGTCGAGGGCGCCAACTGGGTCGGCCGCACCGAGGCCGAGGCGGAGGTCAACGCCTCCTTCGAGCGCTTCAAGGAGGACCCGTCGGCGCACAACCCGCCGGCCCCGATCGGCGAGTAGTCAGCTGCGACGCGGGGTCATGGACGCTCACCGGACGGCACACCGCCGGCCGAGCCTCCAGGGCCCCGCGATGCTTGTTGCTGGGCCCACCCCGGCCGGCTAGGAGCCCGAGAACTCCAGCAGCTCCGCGCGCAGCATCTCCCGCGGTACGCCGAGGGCGTCGACGAGGTCGCCCGCGAGGGGACGGACCCGGCGGCAGACCTGGTTGACCCGGCGGGTGACCGCCTTGGCCCGGGCGTTGGAGAGCCGGCCGTGCTCGAGGAACCAGGCCCGGTCGCTCTCGATGCAGGTCAGCGCGAACAGGTCGCAGAGGTGGTTGAGCGCGTCCTTCTCGGGACCCTCGGCCAGCGTCTGCAGCTTGTCGAGGAACGCCTCGAGGACGATCCGCTCGACGTGCGCCCGGGCCGCCCCGATCACGTGGTCCTGGCAGAGGCTGAACACCTCGGCCGGGTCCCGCCCGGCGTCGATGCCGCGCTTGAGCCGGCGCGCGACCCCGGCCAGCATGTGCTCCTCGCGGCCGCAGAGCATGCCGAGCTGCCAGGCGCCGTCCTGCAGGCCCTCGTCGGGGTCGTCGACGGAGTCGCGGTTGAGGGGGACGACGTCGCGCAGCCGCTCCATGATGGAGCGGGCGTTGGTCCGCTCCAGCACCGTCTCGACCGCCGCCGAGGCGACGAACCGGACCATGCCGATCTGGTCCATGTCCTCGAAGGAGTCCTTGTAGTCGGTGAGCAGCCCCTTCGCGACCAGCTGGAGCAGGATCGTGTTGTCGCCCTCGAAGGTGGTGAAGACGTCGGTGTCGGCCCGCAACGCGTCGAAGCGGTTGACCGACAGGTAGCCCGCGCCGCCGCAGGCCTCCCGGCACTCCTGGATCGTCCGCGACGCGTGCCAGGTGCCGAGCGCCTTGGTGCCCGCCGCGCGCGCCTCGAGCGCGCGCCGCTCATGTTCGTCGTCGGCTGCCTCGACCTCACCGAACCTGTTGAAGACCTTGTGCAGGTCCGCCGCCACCCGCTCCTGGGCGAAGTGCATCGCGTAGGTGCGGGCGAGCAGCGGCAGCAGCCGGCGCTGGTGCTGGCCGTAGTCGAGGAGCAGCTCCTCCTGCCCGGACCCGGGCGAGCCGAACTGGCGACGCTGGAGCGCGTACTTCACCGCGATCGTGATCGCGACCTTGCTGGCGTTGATCGCCGCCCCGCCCACGCAGACCCGGCCCTGCACGAGCGTGCCGAGCATGGTGAAGAACCGGCGGTCCGGGTTGTCGATGTCGGAGAAGTAGCGCCCCTCCTCGGTCACCACGGCGTAGCGGTCGAGCAGGTTGCCGCGCGGCACCCGCACGCCGTCGAACCAGATCCGCCCGTTGTCCACGCCGTTGAGCCCGATCTTGCGTCCGCAGTCCTCGATCCGGATCCCCGGCAGCACGGTGCCGTCCTCGTCACGCAGCGGGACCACCAGGGCGTGCACGCCGTGCGACTCCCCCGCCACCACCAGCTGGGCGAAGACCACCGCGACCCGGGCGTGCAGCGCGGCGTTGCCGATGTAGTCCTTGCGCGCCCGGTCGTCGGGGGTGTCGATGACGAACTCGCCCGTCGCGGCGTCGTACGTCGCGGTGGTGCCGAGCGCCTGCACGTTGGAGCCGTGGCCCGACTCGGTCATCGCGAAGCAGCCGAGCAGGTCACCGCGGATGAGGTCGGCGAGGTAGGCGTCGTGGTGCGCCTTGGTGCCGAGCTGGAGGATCGCCCCGCCGAAGAGGCCGAACTGCACGCCGACCTTGGTGACGACCGAGAGGTCACCGAGAGCGAGCGTCTCGAACGCCGCGACCGAGGCGCCGATGTCCTCACCGCCGCCGTACTCCTTCGGGAAGCCGAAGCCGGTCTGCCCGGTCCCTGCCATCATCAGCACCACGTCGAGCACCCGCTGCCGGAAGTCGTCGCGGGACATCTCCTCGGCGTCGCTGAGGATCGAGGCGTGCTCGGCGAGGTTCTCCCGGACGAGCGTGCGGACGTCGGCGTAGTCGCCGTCGAGGAGGGCGGTCAGGGACGCCACGTCGAGGGTCATGCGTCGATTGTTCCCGCGCCGGTGCGGGTCCATGCACGCGTCCCGGACCGGCCGGGGCGACGCCGCGTCCCTGGCCTCAGGGACGGGCGAAGTGGGTCGGCGGGATCCAGGAGTACATGCTCTCCACGACCACCGGGCGGCCGGTGCGCGGCGCGTGCACGATCATCCCGTCCCCGACGTAGAGCGCCACGTGGTGGATGCCCTGCGGTGAGCTGCTGGAGCTCCAGAAGACCAGGTCGCCCGGCCGGAGCTGGGCGGCGCTGATCGGGGCGCCGGCGTAGAACTGCGCCACGGAGTAGTGCGGCAGCGAGACGCCCGCGCTCTCCCACGCGCCCATGGTCAGGCCCGAGCAGTCCCAGGCGTCGGGGCCCGCAGCACCCCAGCGGTAGGGCTCGCCGACCTGCGCCCGGGCGTACGCGATCGCCGCGTCGGCACCACCAGTCGGCGCGGGGGGCGCCGGGGGCGCCGGCGGGGCCGGTGGCGCTGGCGGGGTCGGCGTCGGCTGGGGAGCCGGCTGAGGGTCCGGCGCCGGTGCGGGCGGGGGCGTCGGCGTCTGCTTCTTCTCCGCCTCGGCCTTGGCCTTGGCCGCCGCGGCGGCCTCGGCGGCCGCCCTCTCCTCGGCCGCCTTCTTCTCGGCAGCGGCCTTCTCCGCGGCAGCCTTCTCGGCGGCCGCCTTCTCCGCCGCGGCCTGGGCACGTGCCGCGGCGAGCGCCTCCTGACGGGCGCGCTCGGCGGCGCGCTCGCGGGCGATCTCCTCGAGCCGGGCCTGTCGCGTCCGGGCCAGGCTCACCGAGATGTCCTGCGCCTCCGCGAGCTCACGGATCAGCTGGTCCTTCTCGGCCGCGATCGTCGTCGCCACCTCCTGGGCCGCGTCGGCGGCGGCCGCGGCCTGCTGCTGGGCGGTCCGGGCCTCGGCGGCGACCCGCTGCTGGCGACGCTCCGCCTCGACCGCCTTGGTCTCGAAGACCTGGGCGAGCGCGTCGGCTGCGGCGAACCGCTGGTAGTCGGCGTCGAGCGAGGTCGACGCCCCCTGGAAGCCGGCGTACTGGTCCAGCACGTTCTGGGGACCGTCGGCGCTCATCATCGCGCTGAGCGCCGTCAGCTCGGTGCCCTGCTGGTAGGACGAGGCCACGAGCGCACCGATGGCGTCGCGCTGCTCTGCGACCGTGCGCCGGGCCTCGGCCGCGTCGGCGTGGGCCTGCTCGACGGCGGCGCCGGCCTGCTCCAGCCGCCAGCGCGCACCGTTGTAGGCCTCGGAGGCGTGCTCGGCCTCGACCGCGGCGTCCTCGAGCCGCTGGTTCGCCAGCAGCATCGCTGCCTTGATGCGGCCGACCTCGCCGGCCTTGGCCGACGCGGCCGCCTTGGCGTCCCGCACCTCCTCGGCCGAGGGCAGGGCACTCCCCGAGTCCGGCTCCGGGTCCGTCGGGTCGGCGACGGCCGGACCGGCGAGGCCCAGGGCCAGCGTGAGGGCGGCCACCGAGGCCATCGCGCGCATCCGGTCTCGCACCGGTCAGCACCTTTCGCCGGGATCCTGCGAGCCGCTTCCCCGGCGGCTCGCAGGACCCATGGACAGGTCACCGGCGGGCCGGCGTCCACCCTCCCAGGCGTGGTCGTCGATCCCGGACCGGTGCGGCGGCACCCGGCCCCGACCGGGGTCGGAGGAGCGCCGCCGAGGGAACGCTAGTGCTCATCTGTCACAAAGGGAACAGTTTTCACAGAAAAACCTCCAGTCACACGGCGTGTCGCCTTGACGAATCACATGAATGTAATTCACAAGATCGGCGTACGTCGGAGAGAACGCAGCCGCCCCGGGGCGCTCCGGCGGGCACCAGCCGGGCTCGACGGCACGGGCGGTGGCGGGGCTCGACGCCGGCGTGGTCCGGGAGGGAGGCCGGCGGAGCTGGGCCCGCCCCTGGCGCGGCGGGCGGCGGCGCGGGGGCGGCGGGCAAAAAAGTGGTCCCGCCCCACTGGGAGGTTGGGGCGGGACCGGTGACTCTGCCCCACTGGGAGGTTGGGGCAGGGTCAAGACCAACAGTAACCGAGAGAGAGGGCGCGCACGAGGATCGCGACGATAAGTCGCGGAACCCCCTGGGCTGATCCCCCCGGATCTCCTGGTAGCACCACCATAGTCGAGCGGCCAGCCCCAGCACGAGACAAACTTCCGTGGCGCGGTGACCAGTTTTGGACCTGGCCCGGGGACCACTCCGAGATAGCCCGGACGGGCCACCCGAGTCGCGCCCGACGAGTCAGGCGACCGGGTCCTCGGGGTCGCGACGCTCGCTGTCGAGGGCAACGCCGGCGCCGACCGGCACCCGCGACGTGGAGGTCGTCGGGTGCGAGGACCTCCCTCGTCGGTCGAACCTCTGACCGGTCGCGAGGCCACCGATCCACACCGACACGATCGCGATGACGGCACCGGCGATGTCGTCGGCGATGTAGTGCCAGCCGAAGTAGAGCGTGGAGAGCACGGTGAGCACGAAGAACGTCCACATCGACCAGCGGATCCAGACGTGGCGCACGGTGTACTGCGTGATGAGCGCGAGGGTCAAGATGATGCCGACGTGCAACGAGGCGAAGCCGGCGACGCTCTGGATCGAGTCGGCGAAGGGGTTGTAGAGGATGTCCTTGCGCCCGTAGTAGAGCGCGTCCTGGAGCGCCTTCACCCCGGTCTGGTCGATGTCGGCATAGAGCCACACGTAGGCGAAGTTGGGCCCGAGCGAGGGCACGAGGTAGTAGCTGGCGGTGCCGAGGGCCCAGGTCAGGCAGTGCGCGGTGGCGTACCAGTAGCCGTAGCTGATGTTGCGCGACCAGACCAGCCACACGATCAGCGAGGCCGGGGAGAGCGGCAGGAACATCAGGTAGACGAACGCGAGCACGTGGGCGGCGATGCCCTCGCCGAGCACCACGTGCAGGACCACCGCCGGCTCGTGGCCGAAGGCGAGCACCTGGTCGATCTGGTGCAGGACGCGGTCCTGGGTCTCCCCCGCCAGCAGCGGCAGGTAGTTCTTCAGGTTGCGGTAGCTGACGTAGGTGACGAAGAAGCTGGCCAGCCCGATGGTGACCAGCGCGATCCGCTCACGGGTCCAGTGCTCGTGGATGATCGCCCGCGCGTGCGCCGGGAAGGAGCGGACGTCGGTGCGCGAGCGCCACAGCGAGCGCGGCACCACGTCGACCACGAACGCGCCCAGGACCATCAGCGGCAGCCGCAGCCACGAGGGACCGAGGAAGCCGTCGGGGTCACGCAGCGGCTCGCCGAGGCGCAGGCTGGCGACGACGGCGAGCGCACCCATCACCAGGGCGACCCCGACGAGGAGTCCGTATGCGCGCCGCTTCACAAGCAGGGATTCTAGGAGACAGCCCCGTCGGTCAGGTCGGGAGGACGGCCGCCCTGCTGAGGTCGACGCCGAGCGCGACCTCGTGACCCACGCGCACCGGTGAGTCCTGGTCGGCCACCGCGTGCACCTCGCCGACCCCGTCGACGTCCACGACGAGCCGGGTGACCTCCGGGGTGACGCGGGCCGCGAGCACGCGTCCGTGCAGCGGACCGTCGTCGGAGCAGCGGAGCGCGGAACGCCGGAGCGCGACAGCCGCCGGAGGCGCTTCGGGCCGGCCGCCCGCCGCGAGCACCCGGATCGCGGCCTCGCCCTCGAGCACGGTGGCGTAGCCGAGGAAGGTGGCCACCTCGCCGTCGACCGGTGCGCGCCAGACGTCGGAGACCGTGCCGCTCTGCACCAGCCGGCCCCCGCGCATCACCGCCATCCGGTCCGCCACCGCGAACGCCTCCTCCTGGTCGTGGGTGACCAGCAGGGCCGTGGTCCCGGCCGCGGTGAGGATGCCGCGGAGGTCGGCGGCCAGCCGCTCGCGCAGTCCGCGGTCGAGGGCGCTGAGCGGCTCGTCGAGCAGCAGCAGCCGCGGCTCCACGGCGAGGGCGCGCGCCAGCGCCACCCGCTGCCGCTCGCCACCGGACAGGGTGGTCGGCGACCGGTCGGCGTAGCCCGGCAGCCCGACGAGCTCGAGCAGCTCGCCGACCCGGTGCCGGACGCGTGACCGGGGCACGCCACGCAGCCGCAAGGCGTAGCCGACGTTGCCGGCGACCGACTGGTGCGGGAAGAGCTGCCCGTCCTGGAACATCAGCGCGAAGCCACGCTTGTGGGTGGGCACGCCCGCCAGGTCGTGCCCGTCGTACGACACCGAGCCCGCCGCCACCTGCTCGAGACCGGCGACCGCGCGCAGCAGGGTCGACTTGCCGCAGCCGGAGGGGCCGAGCACGGCGAGCACGTGGCCCGGGGGGAGGTCGAGGGTCACGCCGTCGACGGCCGTGAGCGCGTCGAAGCGCACGGTCAGGTCGGTGACGGACAGACCGGCGGCCATCTCAGAAGGCTCCCATCGAGCCGAGGCGCAGCCGCTCGACGAGTCCCATGACGACCACCGTCGCCAGGGCCAGGACGACCGACGCGGCGAGGGCCATGCCGTAGTTGTCGGCGCCGGGGCGCGAGATCAGCTCGTAGATCACCACCGGCAGCGTCGGCTGCTCCGGGCGGGCCAGGAAGCTGGTGGCGCCGAACTCCCCCAGCGACACGGCGAAGGCGAAGCCGGTCGCGGCGAGCAGCGGCCGCCACACCACCGGGAGGTCGACGGTGCGCAACACCCGCAGCGGCGAGGCGCCCAGGGACGCCGCGGCCTGGCGCTGCCGCGGCTCGATCGACCGGAGCACCGGCGAGAGGGTGCGCACCACCAGCGGCAGCGCGACCATCGCCTGCGCGATCGGCACCAGCACCGGGGACGTGCGCAGGTCCAGCGGCGGCCGGTCGAGGGTGATCAGGAAGCCGAACCCGAGCGTCACCGCCGAGACGCCCAGCGGCAGCATGAAGACGGCGTCGAGCAGGCCGATCCCGCGACGCTCGGCGCGGCTGCGTCCCCGTCGGCCGACGACCAGGGCGACCAGGCAGCCGAGGAACATCGCGAGCAGCGTCGCGTCGACCGCCACCCGCCACGAGTTGGCCAGGGCCTCGGTCACCGGGACCAGCAGGGCCGAGCCCCCGCCCGTGGTGCCGAGGGCGCGGTAGTGCGCGAGCCCCCACCCGCCGTCCACCCGGAGCGAGCCGACCACGAGCGTGAGCACCGGGGTCACGACCAGCACCAGCGCGAGCAGGGACAGCCCGAGCACCGGCGCGTCGCGACGGCGGACCGGCCGCGCGACGGAGCGGGCCGCCGCCCGCTCGACGGCGTGCTCGCGGCGGGTCCGGGTGACGTGGGCGGCGTAGAGCAGCCCGGTGACCACGACGAGCTGGAGCAGCGAGAGCGCGGCCGCCGCCTGGAGGTCGAGGAACTGCGTGGTGAGCAGGTAGATCTCGGTCTCCACGGTCGAGTAGCGCAGCCCGCCGAGCGTCAGCACCACCCCGAACGCCGTGGCACAGAAGAGGAACACGATGCTCGCGGCCGCGATCACGGCCGGTGCGAGGGTGGGCAGCGTGACCGTGCGCAGCACCTGCCACGGGGTGGCGCCCAGAGCGGCCGCGGCCTGCTCGCGACGCGGGTCGAGGTGCTCCCACATCGACCCGACCGTGCGCACCACGACGGCGAGGTTGAAGAACACCATGGCCGCGATGATGGCGACCGGGGTGCCGTCGAGCCGGAGCGCGCCGAGCGCCCCCGAGGGGGCGAGCAGCGTGCGGAAGGCGACCCCGACGACGACGGTCGGCATCACGAAGGGCATGACCACCAGGGCACGCAGGAACCCCCGGCCGGGCAGCCGGAGGCGGTAGAGCACGAAGGTGGCCGGCAGCCCGAGCAGCAGGGTGACCAGCGTGGCCGCCCCGGCCGACCAGAGCGTGAACCACAGCACGCCGTGCACCCGGCTGCGGGTGAGCACCTCCAGCGCGCCGAGCGGGTCGAAGGTGCCGTCGACCCACAGCCCGCGGGCCACCATCCCGGCGACCGGCAGCACGAAGAAGACCACGAGCGCGGCCAGGGGGATCGCCGCGAGCGCGACGATCCCACCCGCGGCCCGCAGTCGCGTGGTCACCCGGTGACGTCCGCCCAGGTCTTCAACCAGTCGGCCCGGTGCGCGGCGATGTCGGCCTCCGGCACCGTCGCCGGGCGCGGCGCCGGTACGGCGTACTCGGCCCACAGGTCCGGCAGCTCCGCCGCCGGGTCGACCGGGAAGACGTACATGTGGTCGGGCAGCGCCTCCTGGAACGCGCGGCCCTCCATGAAGTCGACGAACGCCTGGGCGCCCTCGGGGTTGGCGGCGCCGTCGAGCACGGCGGCGTACTCCACCTGCCGGAAGCAGGTGTCGAGCAGGGCGCTGGTGGTGGGCTCGTCGCCGCCCTCGGGGATCGTGAACGGCGGCGAGCTCGCGTAGGACAGCACGATCGGCCGGTCGCCCGAGCCGCCGCCGGCGGTGAAGTCGACCTGGTAGGCGTCGGACCAGCCCGAGGTGACCTTGACGTCGTTGTCGACCAGCCGCTGCCAGTAGCCGGCCCAGCCGTCCTCGCCGTACTCCGCCACCGTGGCGAGCAGGAAGGCGAGGCCCGGGGAGGACGTGCTCGGCGCCGGCGTCACGAACAGCCCGCGGTAGCGCGGGGAGGCGAGGTCTTCGAACGAGGTGGGCGGCGGCACGTCGTGCTCGGCGAACCAGGCGTCGTCGATGTTGACGCAGACGTCGCTGTAGTCGACCGGGGTCAGCTGTGCGGCCGCGGCGGCGTCCTGCGGCTCGAAGTCCGCCCCCGGGTTGGTCTCCGGGCTGTAGTCGGCCAGCACTCCCTCGTCGACGGCCCGCGAGGCGAAGGTGTTGTCGATGCCGTAGACGACGTCGGCGATCGGTGAGTTCTTGGTCAGGACCAGCTTGTTGGTGAGCGCGCCGGCGTCGCCGGAGGGCTGCACCTTGACGGTGTAGCCGGTCTCCTCGGTGAACTGGCGCATCACCTTCTTGGACATGTTCCAGGAGTCGTGGGTCGCGACCACGACCTCCTTCGACGCCTCGCCGGTCTCCTCGGTGCCGCTGCCCAGCGAGCAGCCGGCGAGGATCAGTGCGGCGGTGGCGGCCAGGCCGAGGGCCTGGGCGCGCCGGGTGGTCGTGCGCATCGTGGTCTCCCTGATGTCGGCATCGGGAGGGGACCGCGTGAGCGGTCGAGACTCGACTTCCTTCGCCGGTATGAGCCGGAGCAGGTTCGAGGGTCTGCGGCTTGGTTCCGCACTCTCAGCGTCCTGGTGACGCTCCCCTGTCGTTCCGCTGCCGACCTTACCGCGCCGGGTACGGTCGGCGGGTGCCGAGCCTCGTCCACGAGATCCTGACCCGGGTCATCCCCGTCGTACGCCGCAGCGGCGAGGTCGGCGACCCCGCCCGGCTGCGACGCGACGTGCTGGCTCGCCAGGGCAGGGCCCACCCCGGACCGCCTCGTCGGGGGCTCCGGGGGTGCACGGTCTCCGAGCGGCCGGGCCACCCGTTCCCGGTGCACGAGCTGGTCCCGCCCGGCCCGCCGCCGTCCCGGACGGTGCTCTACCTGCACGGCGGCGGCTTCATCGGCGACCTGGACCCCTTCCACTGGCGGTTCGTCGCCGGCCTGGCCCACGCCTCGGGGGCACGCTTCGTGGTGCCGGCCTACCCGCTCACCCCGACGCACACCTGGCGCGACAGCCACCCGCCGCTGCTGCGGCTGTTCGAGCAGCTGGCGGTCGAGGCACCGCAGGGCGTGACCCTGATGGGCGACTCCGCCGGGGGCGGGCTCGCGCTGGCGCTGGCGCAGCAGGTCGCCCGGCTGCCGGGGCCGCAGCCGACGAAGGTGGTGCTGGTCGCCCCGTGGGTCGACCTCGCCGGGACGACACCGGGCACCGAGGAGGCCCGGTCGCAAGACCCGTGGCTGACCCTGAGCAAGCTCCGGCTCTACGGCTCGTGGTGGGCCGGCGAGGACGACGTCCACCGGCCGGAGGTGAGCCCGCTGCACGGCGACCTGGCCGGGCTGCCACCCCTGCTCGTGATGTGCGGGACCCGCGACCTGCTGCTGCCGCAGGTGCGCGAGCTGGTGCGGCGGGCCACCGCGGCCGGGACGAGCGTGACCTACGTCGAGGCGCCGGGGCTGCTGCACGTCTACCCGGTGCTGCCGGTGCCCGAGGCGGGCCCGGCGCGGCGGGAGATCGCCGCGTTCGTGGCCGGCTAGGCCTCACGGCTAGCCGTCGTCCCATCGGAGGGAGCGGCCTGGGTCGCGTCGAAGTCGCGCACCATCCGCTTGGGCGCCGTCAGCCGCCAGGCCTCGAGGACCAGCTCGCGCGCCTCGTCGGGGTCGGCCAGGTCGAGCCGGACCCGGACCCAGCCGAAGCGGCCCGAGGTGTACCACTCGGAGTAGACGTCGGGCCGGCTGCGCACCAGCGCCTCGCGCTCGGCGAGGGTGGACTTCACGAACAGGTCGCGGCCGTCGCTGGAGACGTAGCCGATGCCCCGCCCGCGGAAGGTGAAGATCACCGCCTCCTCGCGGTAGTCCCGCTCGCCCGACTCGGGCAGGGACGCGGCGAGGTCCAGGATCGCGGCGGCGTCGACAGCCATGTCCCGATCCTGGACCCGCGCACCGACGTTTTCTAGGGCGCGAGCCGCCGGTCGGCGCTCGCCGAGCCCAGCCAGGTGTGCGGGTTGCCGTCCCAGCACCAGCCCAGCCGCGGGGCGCCCTTGCTCATCCAGAAGCTCGGGATCCGCATGTTCTCGGCCCGGGAGCCGACCGCCTGGAAGGCGTTGAGGTCGGTGAGGCTGGACGGGAGCTGGGTCACGAGAGCCACGCCCTCGTCGACGGTGAGCGGCGTGCGACCGGCTGCCCGGATCATCGGCAGCGCGTCGGCCGGTCGCACGCCGAGCGTCTCCGGGCCGGTGCTGACGTCGGTGAGCAGGTAGACCGGCGCGTCCGGGACCTCGACACCCTCGACCGGCCGGTAGCCGTCGATCTCGTCGGCCATGTCGGTCCAGCCGGCGCGACCCCTGCACCTGGAACCGCTCGACCGCGGGCACGGTGGGGACCAGCTCGTGGCGGACCACCACGAGGAAGCGGCAGCGCCGCGTCCGGACGGGCACGCACGGCGGACAGCAGCGGGCGAAGCGCCTCGACGTGGCCGGTGAAGGCGGCCTCGTCGGTGCCGGCCAGGGCGGGGTAGCCGGCGGCGAGCAGGGTGGCGAGCTGGCGGTCCAGCTCCTGGTCGAGGAGGCGATCGGCCTCAGGGGTGGTGGCGGGCTGGCTCACGGGCACTCGCGTTCTCCGGACGTGGCGGCGTCCGGTGGTGGGGTGAGGTGTGCTTGATCAACGGTCGGTCCTCCGGCGGAGTTCCCTCACCGCCGGGTGAGCCGCTGAGGCTCCTGCACGCGCGCGAGCTTGTCGGGGTTCACGACGACGTAGATCTCGGCCACCCGGCCGTCCTCGGCGCGGATCGCCATCGCCACCTCGAGCTCGCCCGCGACCAGCCCGAGCGCGCCGGCGGCGCCGTTGACCCGGACCGGTCGCGCCTCGATGTCGGGCAGTCCCGCGAGCAGCCCGGCCAGGAACCGGGTCACCTTGTCGGCACCCTCGATCGGACGCAGGGCGGCTCGCTTGACGCCGCCGCCGTCGCTGAGCAGGACCACGTCGGGGGCCAGCACGTCCATCAGGCCCTGCACGTCGCCGGTCGCGGCGGCGGCGAAGAACCGCGCCGCCACCTCGTCGTGGTCGCCGCCGACGGCCGCCCGGGGCCGGCGGGCCTCGACGTGCCGGCGGGCGCGGCTGGCCACCTGGCGGACCGCGTCGTCGCTCCGGCCGGTGGCCGCCGCGATCTCGTCGTAGCCGAAGCCGAAGACCTCGCGAAGCACGAAGACCGCGCGCTCCAGCGGCGACAGCGTCTCCAGCACCACGAGCATCGCGAACGACACCGAGTCGGCCAGCTCCACGTCCTCGGCGACGTCGGGCGTGGTCGCCAGCGGCTCGGGCAGCCACGGTCCGACGTACTGCTCGCGCCGGCGCTTGAGGGTGCGCAGCCGGTTGAGCGCCTGCCGGGTGACGATCCGCACCAGGTAGGCGCGCGCGTCGCGCACCTCGTCGTGGTCGACCTCGGCCCATCGCAGCCAGCTGTCCTGCACGACGTCCTCGGCGTCGGCGGCGCTGCCGAGCATCTCGTAGGCCACCGTGAAGAGCAGTGGACGGTGCTCGGTGAAGACGGCCTCGGCGCGGTCGGGGGTCATCGTGACGCCGGGATCTCGCAGCGGTCGGCGAACCCCTGGCTGGTCAGGCCGAGCGCGCTGTTGAACCGTGACCGCTCGTTCTCCACCGCGACGATCATCGTGAGCTCGACGAAGGCCTCGTCACCGAGGTCCTCTCGCAGCGCGGCGGCCATCGCGTCGTCCACCGTCGGCGGCGTCGCGGTCATCGCCTCGGCGTACTCCATCACCCGGCGCTCGCGGTCGTCGAACGCGCCGGACTCCCGCCACCGGGGCACCTCCCGGAGCCGGTCGACCGCCAGGCCCCGGGAGTGCGCGGCGTAGTAGCCGAAGTCCATGCACCAACTACAGCCGATCGCCGACGCGCTGGCCATCTCCGCGAGGATCTTGAGGTCCGGGTCGAGTCGGTCCCACCTGGCCACCTTGCGCTCGAACCCCAGCACCGCCCACAGCACCGGCCGGTTGTGCAGCAGCGCGAGCCCGTTGTCGAGCACGTCGCCGTAGGTCCTCCGGGAGTACCAGGTGAGCATCCGGCCGATGAGGCCCTCCGGCTCCTGGAGCGGCACCCGCGCCGCGGCCCGCCTGGCTTCCTGCGTCGTCGTCATCGTGTCCTCCGTGGTGTCCGCGGGCCGGTGCCCGCTCTCACCCTTCAGACACCGGACGGCCCGCGTCTGTGACATAGGCTCCGCGCCATGCAGGATCTCGACGTCCGGGTGGCCGCCTTCGACGAGCTCGACAGCCGGACGGCCTACCGGCTGTGGCAGCTGCGGGAGTCGGTCTTCGTCGTCGAGCAGGAGTGCCCGTACGCCGAGCTGGACGGGCGGGACCTCGAGCCCGGCACCCGTCACGTGTGGATCGCCGACGACGGCGCCCCGGTGGCCTACCTCCGGGTGCTGGATGAGCCCGACGAGGTGCGGATCGGCCGCGTGCTGGTCGCCGCCGGCCACCGCGGCCGGGGGCTTGCGGAGGGGCTGCTGCGACGGGCGCTCGACCTGGTGGGCGACCGGCCCTCGACGCTGGACGCCCAGTCCTACCTGGAGGGCTGGTACGCCCGGTTCGGCTACGACCGGGTCGGGCCGGAGTTCCTCGACGACGGCATCCCGCACGTGCCGATGCGCCGTCCGGCGCCTGGACCGACGACGTAGCGCGAGGCTCAGCGGGAGGCGGCGGCCGTGCCGCAGACCTCGGCCAGGTGCTCGCCCCAGACCCGGGCGCGCGCGAGCTCGCCCTCCGCGAGCGGACCGGACACGTCCTCGACGTAGAAGCTCTCCGGCGGGCAGGCGACGCTGTAGCCGAGGTGACGGGCGATCTTGGCCGCACGCTTCGCCGCCGAGCCGGGGATCCGGCGCACCTTCGTGACGCGGGTGTCGAAGGTGGCGACCCGCGGCCGGTGCGGCCCCGACTCCAGGGCGTCCATCCACTCGCGCACGCCGGTCCCGGCGTGGGACGCGTCGGCACCCTGCCGGACCGCGTCCTCGCGCGTGGAGGGACGCGACATCGAGAAGGCGTGGGTGGGCGCGCCGACCACGACGAGGTCGAGCGACTCGTCGGGCAGGGCGGGTGCCTGCTGCACCTCGACGACGGACACGTGCGCGCGGTCGGACATCCCGGCGGCCACCTCCCGGGCGACGTCCGCCGTGTTGCCGAACAGCGACTCGTAGACGACCAGCACCCGCGGCTGCTGGTCCGCGGCGGCGGTCACGCCGGCACCTGCTCGACGGACGTGCGGACCACCATCACCGGCGCGTGGGCGTGCTCGACGACGTGCCGGCTCACGGAGCCGAGGAACACCGCCTTGGCGTCACCGCGCCCGCGGGAACCGACCACCACGACCTCGGCGTCGCGCGAGGCGTCCACGAGCGCACGGCCCGGGTCGCCCTCCTCCTGGCGCACGTGCACGAGGACGTCGGGGTACTTCTCGGAGAAGCCTGCGAGGCTCTCGGCGACGAGCAGCTCGTTCTCGTCGTTGGTCTCCAGGCGCACCTCGTAGTCCGTCAGGTCCCGGTGCGCCACGACGCCCGCCCAGGTGTGCAGCACGGCCAGCGGCTGACCCTGCGCGGAGGCGAGCGCGAACGCGGCCTCGAGCACCGCCTCCGACGACGAGGTCCCGTCGATGCCGACCACCACGTGGCCGGCCCAGGTGCTGTGCGGGTCGCGCCGCTCCGCGGCCCGGACGACCACGACCGGGCAGGTCGAGTGGCCGGCCACGCCGGCGCTCACCGAGCCGAGGAGGAACGCCGCGAGCGATCCCCGCCCGCGGGACCCCACGACCAGCAGGTGCGCACCGGCCAGGGAGTCGAGCAGGACGTCGCGTGCGGTACCCATCGCCAGGTGCACCTTCACGTCGAGCTCGGGCGCCTGGCTGCGCACCTGGCCCAGAGCCAGGTCGGTCGTCCGGCGTCCGGCGATCCGCAGCTCCCGGCGGTTCTCCACCGGCCCGGCGAAGGACGCGTAGACGGTCGGCACGCCCGCCGCGTGCACGATCAGCAGGGGGCGGCCGTGGCCCGTGGCGTAGCGCACCGCCCAGGCGAGCGCGGTGTCACTGTGAGGGCTGGCGTCGTAGCCGACGACCACGGCACCGGCAGCGTCTGTCGTTGTCATGTCTCCAGGCTCGTCGGGTCCCCGCCCACGGTTCAGAGGCGTACGTCGGAGGACGCCGGGACCTTCGGCCCACGCCCCCCGACGCCCACCCACGTCACAGTCGCAGGGGGGAGGTGTGAGGGGGTCACGGATCGGGCACAGGACCCGAGCACGAGCCGAGAGGAACAGCGCGATGACCACCTTCGCCGTACCCAGCGAGGCCGAGGCGTCCCCGGCTCCCACCCGCCGGCTCGAGGTCGTGCCCGAGCACGACCACGACTGGCGGCTCGTCCAGGTCGACTACAGCGACGGCAGCTGCGTCCGCGAGTTCGCGTGCCACGACTGCACGGCCGTCTGGTTCGCCTGAGCACACCCCGGTCACTGCTCCGCGACCACTCCGGGCAACTGGTCTGGTCCTCCTGTTTCACCCGGATTGAGCCGGTCAACCCTCCCGACGTCGCATTCGCGACATCCGACGGCCGGTGAGCTGGGAGGCACCCCGGGCGTCGGCACCTGAGGCCTTGGGAGGGGTCTTGGTCATGCACGTCCTGGACCCGCTCCGGCCTGCCTCGAGCGCTCTGCTCGCCGCCCTGACGGTGACCCTGGTCGCCTCCGGGCTCACCCTGGTCGCCGCCGGGCCCGCGGGCGCCGCGACCTCCGACACTGCTCGGACCACCACCGCGGCCAGCGGCGCGACCTCGCGGATGAGCGCCGACACCTACGAGCAGCGCGTGCAGTACTTCGTGAACCGCAAGCGCGCCGCCCACGGCCTGCGTCCGCTGCGGTTCGAGTCCTGCACCGACGGCGCCGCCGAGCGCTGGGCGCTCCAGCTGGCGGCCCGCGGCACCCTCGTGCACCAGAGCGCCGGCGACATCATGGACACCTGCAACGCCTACTACGCCGGCGAGACCCTGGGCCAGGGCACCTTCGGTCCGCGCGGCCTGGTGAAGAGCTGGATGCGGTCCTCGCTGCACCGCTCGGTCCTGCTCAGCAAGCACGCCCGTCGCATCGGTGTCGGCACGGCGCTCACCGGCTCCGGCCAGTGGGTCACCGCGGCCGACTTCACGAAGCTCTGACCGCACCCCCCGCGAGCCCCGGCGAGAGCCCATCCCCCCTCTCGCCGGGGCTCCCCTCTTGCTGGGCGTCCGAGCGCTTCGCCGTTTCCGGGAGCCGGGTGCCACGCTCCGCTAGCGTGGGTACGACGCCTGGGTTGGGCGCTACCCCCGAGGGGTATGATGGGGATGCAGCGAGAAGGGACCACGACCATGGCGACGCAGACCAACCCCGGCTACATCGACAACAAGGAGGCGCAGCTCAAGCGGCTGCGCCGCATCGAGGGGCAGATCCGCGGGCTGCAGCGCATGGTCGACGAGGAGACCTACTGCATCGACATCCTGACCCAGGTCTCAGCCGCCACCAAGGCGCTCGAGTCCGTCGCGCTCGGCCTGCTCGACGACCACCTGCACCACTGTGTCGTGCACGCCGCCCAGGACCCGGACCAGTCGGTCGACGAGAAGATCGCCGAGGCTTCGGCCGCGATCGCGCGCCTGGTCCGCTCCTGACCGTTCCGGCCCCCGCACGGCGGGGCGTACGCCGACCTCAGTGCGGCACCACCCCGTCGCGCAGCACCCGGCGGTAGTTGGCCACCCGGTCCTCGACGGAGTCCAGGCAGCAGCTCGAGCACTTCGACTGCTCGGCCGAGGTGTAGTAGAGGCAGCAGGTGTTGCGCAGGTAGAACAACCCCGCGCGACCGTCCTCCTCGAGCCGGACGACCTCGCCGAGCCGGTCGAGGCCGCCGGTCGACGCCGCCAGGAACCTGGCGTACGCCGCCTCCAGGGTGTCGACGTCGGCGCCGAGCCGGCTCGCGATGCAGAAGGCCGCGGCGCAGCCGTGGGCCACCCCGCCGCGCAGCTGGCGCAGCCCCGCGCGGGTGCGCTCGTGCAGGGCGGCCGCCAGCGGCAGCAGGTGGTCGTCGAGCACCTGCTCCACCAGGGTCTCGACGGGGGCGTCGAGCACCGCCGGCTCGCGCACGCCGACGGCCTCGAAGCCGTGGTGCTCCGAGAGCCGGATCGCGGTGTTGGCGGCGCGCATGTCGACCACCACGTCGTCGAGCGCCCAGGCGAGCAGCGCCGAGGCGGTCACCGTCCCGGCGTAGATCGCCATCACGGTGAGCGCCGTGGCGTGCGCCGAGACCTGTCCGCTGGCCACCCGCTCGGCCTCGAGCACCCGGCCGAGCTCGTCGCTGGTGGGGTCGAGCAGGCGGTCGCAGGCGATCCAGTCGTCGGCGCCGTCGAGGCCGCGGTGCACCTCGTAGCGGTCGCCGTACGACGCCAGCCGTTCGAACACGTCGGGGACGGTCGTCTTCACGTCAGTGATGGGAGGCCTCCAGCAGCTCGACGGTGTAGGGGTGGGAGGGTGACGCGCACAGCTCGCCGGACGCGCCGTGCTCGACGACGAGGCCGGACCTGAGCACCACGATCCGGTCGCACGACTGCACGGCCTCGCCCACGTCGTGGGTGACGAAGACGACCGCGAGGCCGCGCTCGGTGGCCACCGAGCGCAGTGTCGTGGCGATGCCGCCGCGGGTGGACACGTCGAGCATCGAGGTCGCCTCGTCGGCGACGAGCAGCACCGGGTCGCCGACCAGCGCCCGGGCGATGGAGACCCGCTGGCGCTGGCCGCCGGACAGCTGCCCGGGGAACCGGTCGAGCAGCTCCTCGGACAGCCCGGCCGAGGCCAGCGCCGCGAGCACCCGGACGCCGCGCTCCTGCTTGTCCACGCCCGCCAGCACGAGGGGCTCCGCGACGAGCGCGCCGACGCGCATGCCGGGGTGCAGCGAGTCGTAGGGGTCCTGGTGCACGAAGCCGACCCGCCGCTGGAGCGCGCGCCGGGCCCGGCCACGTGCCGTGACGAGGTCGTGACCGGTCAGCTCGACGCGGCCCTCGGTGGGCCGGATCAGCCCGAGCAGGATCCGCGAGAGCGTGCTCTTGCCGGAGCCGCTCTCGCCGACCAGACCGACGATCTCCCCCGCGCCGACGTGGAAGTCCACGCCCTTGAGGGCCTCGATCGTGCGGGACCGGCTGCGGTAGACGTGCCGGACCCCGGTCACCCGGGCCACCGGTGCGCCGGCGTCGGTGCAGCCGCGCGGGACCACGGGGAAGACCGGGAGCGCCTCCTCGCCGTGCCGGTGGCAGGCCACCGACGTGGCGCCGATCTGCACGAGGGCCGGCTCGTGCTCGCGGCAGACGTCCTCGGCCATCGGGCAACGTGGCGCGAAGCGGCAGCCGGCCGGCAGGTTGCTGATCGGCGGCGCCGCGCCCGGGATGCTGCCCCACGACACCGCCCGGTCGGCCGAGGGCGTCGCGGTGAGCAGGCCGGCGGTGTAGGGGTGGCCGCCCTCGCGGACCATCGCCGCCGACGGCCCGACCTCGGCCATCCGTCCGGCATACATGACCGCGACGGCATCGGCGTACGGCAGCAGGCCGGTCAGGTCGTGGGAGACGATCAGCGTGCTGACCCGGAGCGAGCTGATCAGGGCGAGCACCTGGCCCTGGGTGATCGCGTCGAGCCCGGTGGTCGGCTCGTCGGCGACGAGCAGGTCCGGCTCGCCGGCCAGGGTGAGGGCGATCGCCACCCGCTGGCGCTGGCCGCCGGAGAGCTGGTGGGGATAGCTGCTCAGCACGCCGCGCGGCAGCCCGACCCGGTCGAGCAGGTCGGCGGGGTCGGCCGCGCTCCCGTGGATCGTGACCATCTCGCGCAGCTGCGAGGCGACCTTGTGCACCGGGCTGAGCCCGCTCATCGCGCCCTGCGGGACGATGCCGATCCGCTTGCCACGCAGCCCGGTCCAGTCCTCGCGGCCGGCCAGCTCGAGGTCGCCGAGCAGGGCCGACCCGGTGACCGACGCGCCGGCGGGGAGCAGGCCGAGCAGCGAGCGGGCCAGGGACGTCTTGCCGCAGCCGCTCTCGCCGACCAGGGCCACGACCTCACCGTCGCCGACGTCGAGGCTGACCCGGTCCACGGCGACCAGGTCGCCGTAGCGCACCGTGAGGTCGCGCACCGAGAGCGTCATGAGACCTCCTTGAGCGCCGGGTTGAGCCGGTCCTCGACCGAGGTGCCGATCAGGGCGAGGGCCAGCACCGTCAGCGTGATCGCGGCGCCCGGCGGGACCGCCCACCACAACCAGGCGTCGGAGAGGAACACCCCGTTGACCTGCACCCAGTAGAGCGTCGTGCCCCAGCTCGGCGTCGTCGGGTCGCCCAGACCGAGGAACGACAGCGTCGCGTCGTAGACGATCGCGCGCATCGCCGTCCGCACGAAGACCGGCACCAGGAGCGGGCCGATGAGGTACGACGCGTGCCGGACGAGCACCCACCACTGCGGGGCCCCCATCG
This sequence comes from uncultured Actinomycetota bacterium, assembly GCA_963698315.1. Lineage (GTDB taxonomy): Bacteria > Actinomycetota > Actinomycetes > Propionibacteriales > Nocardioidaceae > Nocardioides_B. The sequence goes on along the minus strand of CAVOQH010000005.1, from coordinate 149,457 downwards.
CCCGGGCCACCTCGAGGTGCCCGCGCGACCAGGAGGTCAGCACCGCCGAGCGCAGCACCCGGGCCGGCACCGGCCACAGGATCAGCGAGAGGATCGCGACCCGCAGCCCGAACGACTGGCCCAGGAAGGCCGCGGCCAGGATGTAGAGGATCAGCTCGGGGAGCACCAGCATCACGTCGATGCCGCGCATCAGCGTCGCCGACAGCCAGCGCGGGCCGATGCCCGCGAGGCCGCCCACGACCGCCGCGATCAGGGTGGTCACGCAGGCGACGATGAAGGCGAGGCCCAGGGACGTGCCCGCGCCGACCACCAGCTGGTCGAGCAGGTCGCGGCCCAGGTCGTCGCTGCCGAGCGGCAGGCCGGGACCCGGCGGGGCGTAGGGCGTGGCGATCCGCTCGCGGCCCGCCGTGTCGGGGAGGAGGACGCCGTACACGGCCACGACGACGACCAGCGCGAGCAGGCCGGCGCCGATGCGGCCCTGGGTGCCGAGCAGCCGGCGACGGCGGGCAGGGGCGAGCGTCGTCATCGGCCGCCTCCCAGCCGGGCCCGTGGGTCGAGCATCGGGTAGGTCAGGTCGGCCAGCGCGTTCATCAGCACGACCATCACGGTGAGCACCAGGAACGTGCCCTGCATCAGCGGGTAGTCGCGCGCGGAGATCGCGTCGAAGGTGAGCCGCCCGAGACCGGGGTAGGCGAACACGGTCTCCACCACGATCGAGCCGGCCGCGAGGAAGCCGATGTCGAGCATCAGGATCGTGTGCACCGGGAGCAGCGCCGGACGGAGCACGTGCCTGCGGATCAGCCTGCGGTGCGGCACGCCGCGGGCGTGCGCGTGCTCGACCGGCTCGCTGGTCAGCACCGAGAGCAACGACGACCGGGTGTACATGAACAGGTAGCCGATGCCGGTGACGGTCAGCGTCACCACCGGCAGGACGAGGTGCTCGGCGACGCCGCCCACGGTCACCCCGTCGGGTCCCGAGACGCCGAAGGTCGGCAGCAGCTGCAGCTTCACGCCGAACAGGACGATCAGCAGCATGCCCAGCCAGAACTGGGGCAGCGAGTCGAGGACGATCGCTCCGGCGAGCAGGCCGGAGCCCTTGCTCTTGCGGCGACGCAGGCCGCCGAGCACGCCGAGCGAGACCCCGAGCAAGGCGGTGATCACGATGCTCGTGCCGACCAGCAGCAGCGTCCACGGCAGCGCGGTGCCGATCGCCTCGGTGACCGGGCGACCGTCGGACAACGACGTGCCGAGGTCGAGGGTCAGCACGCCCTGCACGTAGTCGACGAACTGCACGTGCAGCGGCTGGCCGAAGCCGTACTCCGTGGCGATCTGCGCGCGCTCGTCGGCGGTCAGCCGGGCCAGCGCCTCGGGGCTGCCGAAGAGCTTCATCGGCCCGCCGGGCAGCGCCCGCGGCAGCGCGAAGTTCAGCGTCAGCGCCACCGCGAGCACCACGGTGTACTCCAGGGCCCGGCCCGCGTAGTAGCGCCAGTGCCCCCGTCGGACGGGGCTGGTCGCCGGCAGCGCGGCCTGGACGGCGGTCACAGCTCGTGGTCGACGAGGGAGAAGTTGTGCAGCACTCCCTTGCCGTTCTGCCACGTCCAGCCGTCGTAGGTGTCCTCGCGGAAGGCGTAGGAGCCGTTGCGGTAGTACAACGTCACCCACGGCATGGCCTCGGCGATCTGCTCCTGCAGCTCGCTCGCCGCCGTGACCCGGCCCTCGAGGGTCGGCTCGGAGGTCAGGTCGTCGAGCGTGGCGTCCATCGTGTCGTCGGCGTAGCCCACGACGTTGAGGGCGCCGTCGACCGGGTCGGAGTCGAGCAGCTGCGCGATGGTGCCGCTGCTCAGCATGACCGGCGCGGACCAGCCCCACATGGACATGTCGTAGTTGCGGCCCTGGCTCACGTCGTAGCCCGGCCACACCTTGGCGTCCAGCGAGTCGGAGTCCAGCGAGCTGACCTTGACCGCGACGCCGACCGCGTCGAGCATCTCGCGGATCAGCTCCGCGCTGCGCAGCCGGTCGGTCGAGGTGCTCTGCACGAGGAGCTCGAAGGACATCGGCTCGCCGTCCAGCACCCGCACCCCGTCGGGGCCGGGCTCGGCGCCGAGCGCGTCCAGCTCCGCGTTGGCCGCGTCCACGTCGTACGTCGCGGCGATGTCCTCACCGCCCACCGGGGACTCGGGGTGGATGAACCCGGGGCTGCCCGGGATGCCCTGGCCCAGCAGGGCGGTGTCGACGAGGTCCTGCAGGTCGATCGCCTTGGCGAGCGCGGTGCGCACCTCGGCGCGGTCGAACGGCGCCCGGTCGGTGTTGAAGAGCAGCAGGGTGGAGGCGAACTCGGTGCCCTCGGCGACGCCGACGCCCGACTGGCTGGTGAGCATGTCGAGCTGCTGCGGCGGGACGATGCGCGTGGACAGGTCGATCTCGCCGGTGCGCAGGGCCGCGAACTGCGTGGACTCCTCGGGGATCACGACGACCTTGAGGGTGTCCACCTTGGGGGTGCCCATCACGTAGTCGGTGTTCGCCTCGAAGGTGTAGCCGCGCGCGTTGTCGTACTTCGTCAGCTTGTAGGGGCCGGAGCCGACGGCCAGCTCGCTGCCGGCCTCGCTGACCTTCTTCACCGACTCCCACAGGTGCTGGGGCAGGATCGCCATGTCGGTGAGGATGCGGCGCGGGAACTCGGGGTCCGGCGCGGTCAGCGTCATCGTCACCGTGCTGCCGTCGGCCGTCACGTCCTCGATCGAGCGGACGTCGATCGCGGAGTCGCCCTCCATGTTGGCGCGGTAGAAGTCGACGCTGAACACGACGTCCTCGGCGGTGAGCTCCTCGCCGTCGTGCCAGGTGACGCCCTCGCGGATCGGCATCGTGTAGGTCTGGTAGTCCTCGGTGTCGATCGACTCGGCGAGGAGCGGGACGACGTCGTCGCCCTGGACGGTGGCCAGCGGGTCGAAGATCAGCTTGACCAGGTTGTTGCCCGGGTAGCCGGTCTGGTTGGTGAACGGCGTCAGCGTGCCCTCGTCGGAGGAGATCGCGATGGTGACGCTGTCGGCGGTGCTCGCCTCGCCGCCGGTCTCCTGCTGCGTGTCGGACGTTCCCCCACCGGATCCGCAGGCCGCCAACGTCATCGCGAGAGCAGCCGCCGCGAGTGTCCGAACCGTCCGTTGCATGATACCTCCGGTGGGTATAGGCGAGGGCCCTGACAATAGGGCTGCAACGGACGGATGCCAAGGGTCCGTTGCGATTTCGTCGCCATGTCCCGCGGCGCGGATGCGAAAAGGGTCGGTCGTCACAGGAGACCCTCACGCAGCACCAGGGACGCGCCCCGGCGGCAGCGGGCACACAGGGGCCAGCGTCGGGAGAGTCGGGTCGGACGCGCTCCGGTCAGTGGTGGAAGCTGCTCGGCTGCTCCTCGTGAGGCATCGGCCCGGACAGGTCGTCGAGCCAGTCCACCGCCTGACGCAGGTCGCGCAGGAACAGCTCGGCCATGTCGTGGCTGAACCCGTTGCGGACCACGACGCGCAGCACCGCGAGGTCCTCGCGGTTCGGCGGCATCGTGTAGGCCGGCACCAGCCAGCCGCGCTCACGCAGCTTGCGGGACACGTCGTAGACGTCGTACTTCGTGACGTGCTTGCCGATCGAGAAGGTGACCACCGGCAGCTCCGTGCCGTCGGAGATGACCTCGAACTCGGGCATCTTCTCGAGGGTGCGGGCGATGTGCACCGCGACGTCCTGGCAGGTCTGCTGCACGAGCCGGAAGCCGTCCCGGCCGAGCCGGAGGAACTGGAAGTACTGCAGCACGACCTGGGCGCCCGGCCTCGAGAAGTTCAGCGCGAAGGTGGGCATGTCGCCGCCGAGGTAGTTCACGTGGAAGACCAGGTCCTCGGGCAGGTGCTGGGCGTCCCGCCACAGCACCCAGCCGACGCCGGGGTAGACCAGGCCGAACTTGTGGCCGGAGGCCTGGATCGACACCACCCGCGGCAGCCGGAAGTCCCAGACCAGGTCGGGCTGCACGAACGGCGCGACGAACCCTCCGGACGCGGCGTCGACGTGGACCGGCACGGAGACGCCGCTGGTCCGCTCGTAGTCGTCGAGCAGGGCACAGATCTCCTGCACCGGCTCATAGGTGCCGTCCATGGTCGAGCCCAGCACCACGACCACCCCGATGGTGTTGTCGTCGACGTGGTCGAGCAGGCGGTCGGCGGTGAGGTGGAAGACGTCGCCCTCGAGCGGCACGTAGCGGGGCTCGACCTCCCAGTAGTTCGCGAACTTCTCCCAGACGACCTGGACGTTGCCGCCCATCACGATGTTGGGGTGGTCGGTGGGCTTTCCCGCCGCACGGCGGGCCTGCTGCCACCGGCGCTTGAGGGCGAGGCCGGCGAGCATGCACCCCTCGGAGCTGCCGGTGGTCGACGTACCGACGCTGCCGTCGGCGTCGGGCGAGTGCCACAGCTCGGCCAGCATCGACACGCAGCGGGCCTCGATCTCGGCGGTCTGGGGGTACTCGTCCTTGTCGATCATGTTCTTGTCGAACGTCGCGGCGTAGAGCCGGTCGGCCTCCTCGTCCATCCACGTGGTCACGAACGTGGCGAGGTTGAACCGTGCGTTGCCGTCGAGCATCACCTCGTCCATGACGATCTGGTACGCCGTCTGCGGCAGCATCGCCTGGTCGGGCAGCCGGTGCTTGGGCACCTCCACCATCCCCGCCCGGGTGAACCGCGGGACCACGCTCGTGTCCTCGCCCTGCTGGCTGGTGCGCCTGTGAATGGCCATGTCGGACCCTCCGTTGGTCGCTCGACGTCCTGCCCAACCAACCTCGGATCCGGCGACCAGTCCTCATCTGCGGGTGATGAACCGGAGCAGCCGACACGGTCCAATGACCCGGGTCGGGAGGTGTCCGTCATGACCGAGTTCCCCCGCACGCCGGTGGGCTGGAGGGTGGTCGGCCGCCGGTCGTCGGGGCCGTTCACCACCGAGGTGGTCTGGGCCGACCCGGCCGGAGGCCGGCTCCGCTGGTCGTCGCGGGCGCACCGCAAGCACGCCTCGCGACTGTCCCGCCCCCGGCCCGGTCGCGAGCACGCGCTGTGGGCGCCGCACCGCGTGTCGTGGTGGATCGCCGTGCTCTTCGTCGCCGGCTCGACCTGCTTCCTGGTCGCACCGTTGCCGGCGTTCCTCGACGCCGTCGGCGCCCGGACCGACGCGGTGGTGTTCTTCGTCGGGTCGCTGCTGTTCACCTCCGCGGCGGCGTTGCAGTGGCTGGAGACCGTGAACGCCGACCGGGGGCCGACCGCGGCGCACGGCGGCCGGCTCCGGGTGCTGTCGTGGGAGCCGCACCGCATCGACTGGTGGAGCAGCGGCGTCCAGCTGGCCGGCACGCTGTTCTTCAACGCCACCACCTGGCGCGCGCTCAGCACGGCGGTCGACGCGCCGTCGTACGACCAGGTCGTGTGGCGACCGGACGCGTTCGGCTCGGTCTGCTTCCTGGTCTCCGGCTACCTCGCCTACGTCGAGGTGGCCGGCGGCTGGCTGCGGCGGGTGCCGCGGACGCTGGAGGGCACCCTGGTGGCGGTCAACCTGGCCGGCTGCGTCGCGTTCGGCGTCTCCGCGGTCGCGGCGTACGTCGTCCCCTCGACCGGCGACCTGGTCAGCGTCACCGTGGCCAACGCCGCCACGTCGCTGGGCGCGCTCGCGTTCCTGGTCGGCGCCGTCCTGCTGCTGCCCGAGGGTGCGAGGGACGCCGTGCAGGCACCGGTCGCCACCGACTAGCGTGCCGGCTGCGGCGACCGTGCCCGCCAGCCGTCCGGCGGGTCCTCCCCCACCCGGCCGTCGACGGCCTCGCGGAGCAGGTCGGCGTGGCCGGTGTGCCGGCCGTACTCCTCGACCAGGTCGCACAGCAGCCGGCGGAGGCTGGCGTGGCGACCGTCGGGCGCGGACACGTGCACGAGCTGGTCGAGGCCCCCGTCGGCGATCGCGGCGTCGAACCGGGCGCGGGACCGCGCGACGGCGGCGTCCCACAGGGCGTAGAGGTCGTCGGCCGCGTCGTCGGCGGCGGAGGTGAACTCCCAGTCGGGGTCGGCGTCCCAGTCGGCGCCGTCCCACGGCGGGCCGAGTGGCTCACCGGCGAGCTTGGCGGCGGAGCAGTGGTCCTCGGCGAGGGCCAGGTGCTTGAGCAGGCCGGCGAGGGTGAGTGACGAGGTGCCGATGCGGGTCCGCAGCCCGGCCTCGTCGAGGTCGTCGACCTTCCACCGGAAGGTCGTGCGCAGCCGGTCGAGGGCACCGACGAGGTGCTCGGCCTCGCTGCCGGCGAGAGGTGGCTCCCAGGGAGGGGCGTCGAAGTCGGTCATGGGGCCACGCTAGGACCCGTGCCGGACGTTCCGCGTCCGGAACGCGGATCGCTCAGGTCGCGGCCGGGACCGGCGCCCCGGCCCCCTCGACCCTGGGTGACTCGCTGGGGAGGTCGCGGGTGGTGGCCAGCGACAGCAGGGCGAGCAGCGCCGCCGCGAGGAGACCGGCCTTGAGCGACACCAGCTGGGCCTCCTCGTAGTCGTCGACGATGGCCGTGGCCGTCGCCTCGTCGAGGCCGGCCTCCTCCGCCGCCGTCCGGAGCTGGTCGGCGGAGATGAAGTCGATCCCCGACTCGACGGAGACGCTCACCTGGCCGGCCACCTGGTCGCTGATCAGTGGGTCGTCGGCGACCTTCGCCGTGAACACCCCGGTCAGCCCGGCCAGCACGATCGCGCCGATCAGCGCGACACCGAGGGAGGACCCGAGCTGCTGGCCGGTGTACTGCAGCCCACCTGCCTCGGCCCGCCCCGACGCGTCGACCGAGGACTGCACGACGTTGCCCAGCTGGGAGGCCAGCAGGCCCATGCCCACCCCGAGCCCGGCCATGGCGATGCCGAAGCCGGGCTCGCCGAAGTCCGGCCGCACCGCCGCCATGAGCGTGAGCGTGGACACGAACGAGACGACCAGGCCCGTGCGCACGAGGGTCCGCACCGGGAGGCGGGCGGACAGGCGGGACCCGACGACCGAGGCCGCGAACATCATGATGGAGACCGGCAGCATCTTGATGCCGGTCTCCAGCGCGTCCAGGCCGAGGACCAGCTGGAGGTAGAGCGGGACGACGAAGAAGACCCCCATCAGGATGAGGTTCTGGCTGAACAGGCCCATCAGGCCCGACCGCAGCGGTGGGATCTTCACCAGGTCGAGGTGGACCAGCGGATCGCTTCCGGCCGACTCGCGGTGGCGTTGCCACCGGAGGAAGCCCCACACCAGGGCGCCACCGGCGGCGATGACGAACGGGGCCAGGGAGAGACCGAACGGCTCCGCCGGCGAGTCCTCCTTGGGCCGCACCAGGCCCCAGGAGCTCGACTGGAGCACCCCGAGGACGATCGCGCCCAGGCCGGCGGCCGAGAGCGCCGCGCCGACGTAGTCGAGACGCGGCGCCGGGCCGGTGCGGGCGGCGTCCGCCACCCGGGGCGTCATCAGCAGGATGAAGACGACGAGGAAGACCTCCCCGAGGAAGACCAGCCGCCAGGTCAGCTCGGTCGTGAACCAGCCGCCGAGGATCGGGCCGACGGCGATCCCCGCGCCGGCCACGCCGCCGATGACGGCGTACGCGACCTTGCGCTCACGCCCGTGGAAGTTGCCGGCGATCAGGGCGGCGAGCGCCGGCAGCACCATCGCGGCGCCGAGGCCCTCGAGGACCGACCAGCCCAGGGTCAGCATCCAGACCGACTGGGAGACCGCCGTGAGCGCGGAGCCGCAGCCGTAGATGACCAGGCCGATGAAGAACGCGCGACGCCGCCCGATGATGTCGCCGATCTTGGCGCCGGTGAGCATGAACATCGCCATCACCAGGCAGTAGAGCGTGATCACCGCCTGGATGGTGGTGACGGTGGTGTCGAACTCGTCCACCAGCGTGCTGATCGAGACGTTCATGACCGACTGGTCGAGGACCATCACGAACTGCGCGGTCGCGAGCGCGACCAAGGGCCACCAACGCTTCATCCGGCGCTCCCGTCGTCATGAGCCTGCCGACCAACCTGCCGGTCCGCGCGACGGGTTCGAATCACTCGGGGTGGATGAATCCCGCTGTAACGCGGGGTTATGGACCGTCAGGAGGCGGTATGCCGCCTGACAACCGTCCACACCCCCGCGCATGTCCCGCGTGGGTGCTCAGACGTCGAGGACGACCTCGTCCTGCGCGAGCCGGGGCAGCCGGTCGAACCAGGGGTTCTCGCCGGGACGGCCGATGTTGACCACCAGCAGCGACCGCAGCGCGGTGCCCTCGAAGAAGTCGGCGTCGACGGCCGCGGCGTCGAAGCCGCCCATCGGTCCGGCGGCGAGCCCGGCGGCCCGGACGCCGACCAGGAAGTAGCCGATCTGCAGGGTGGCGTTGAAGCGGGCCGCCTGCTCGCGGGCGGCGTCGTCGGCGAACAGGTCCTTGGCGCCCGGGAAGTGCGGGAAGGTGCGCTCGAGGTTCTCGTGGAAGTCGGTGTCGGCGGCCAGGATCGCGACGACGGGAGCGCCCGCGGTCTTCTCGCGGTTGCCCTCCGACATGTGCTTGAGCAGCCGCTCGCGTGCCTCACCCTGACGCACCAGGGCGATCCGCAGCGGCTGGTTGTTCATCGCGGTCGGGCCGTGCTTGACCAGCTCGTAGATCGCGGCGATCTGCTCGTCGGTGACGGGCTCGTCGCTGAAGGTGTTGGCGGTCCGCGCCTCGCGGAAGAGGAGGTCCTGGGCTTCGGGGGAGAGTTCGAGAATGTCGCTCATGCCCCGTCCAACCTTGTTGAACTGTCAATCATTCCGGTACGGCGGGGTGATCTGACTCACCGCCACCAGATCGTCCGCCGGGGCTGATGCTCTCGACTCCCGGCGCACCTACCCTCCGGGAAGAGCTCATCGCCCGCACCCGGGCCTGGTCGCAAGGAGGGGCGACATGACCACGTTCACGGTGTGGAAGTTCGACGAGCCCGAGGGGGCCGAGCATGCCGCTTCGGTCCTCAAGGCCGCCGCCGGCGACGGGCTCGTCAAGATCCTCGACCACGCCGTGATCTCCTGGCCGGTGGGGGTGGCGAGGCCCGAGACCACCCACGGGCACGAGGAGACGCTGCGCGGCGCCGGGTGGGGGGCGCTGTGGGGCCTGCTCGGCGGGGCGCTGTTCCTGGTCCCGGTGGTGGGCGGGGTCGCCGGAGCCGCGATCGGAGCCCTCAGCAAGGCGACCTCGGACGTCGGCATCACCAAGGAGCAGCTGCACCGGATCCGCACCGAGGTCACCGAGGGGACCTCGGCCCTCTTCGCCGTGACCGACGAGGGTGACCTCGACCGGCTGGGCGAGCGGTTCCGGGGTCTGCACACGCGCCTGATCGACACGAACCTCACCGACGCCGAGCGCGAGGCCCTGCTCGAGATGTTCGGCGGCCGCTGACCCGTGTCCGGTCAACGGCCGGACGCGGTGGCGAGCCTGGGCTCCCGCTGCCACACCGCGATCATCGCGGTGGTCGCCACGATGACGGCCGCACCCAGCAGCTGTCGCGGCTCCAGCCGCTCCCCGACCAGGTAGCCGGCCGCCACCCCGAAGACCGGGATGAGCGGAAGGAACGCGCCCGCGTACGACGCCGGCACCTGCCGCAGGCCCGTCAGGTAGAACCAGAACCCGAGCCCGTAGTACAGGACCCCTGAGACCCCGGCTCCCAGCCACGCTGTCGCGCCCAGCCCGGCCAGATCCCAACCGGTGCCGCCCACGACGTCGACGACAGTGGCCAGGACGATGGCGAACACCAGCGCGGCCGCCTGCTGCGCGAGTACGACGGTCAACGAGGAGTCGTCCAGGAGCAGGCGCCTGGTCAGCACCGTGTAGAGCGCGCAGAAGCTCACCGAGACGGTGGTGAGCGTGATGCCGACCGCGTCACCGGTGACGCCTGGCTGGTAGACGACCAGCAGCACCCCGAGGACCGCGACCGCGACCGCGACTGCGAGGACGGCCGGGATGTGTTCCCGCAGGACCAGCGCGGCCAGCAGCAGGATGAGGATCGGTTCGGTCGCCCACAGCAGCACCGACAGGCTCGCGGTGATCGTGGTCAGGCCGACCAGACCGAGTGCGTAGGCGATACCGGGGTTGAGCACACCGAGGGCCGCGAGCCGACGTACCGGCGGCGTCCAGGCGAACGACTCACGGCGGACCACGGTGATGGTCAGCAGGAGGGCGCAGCTGACGGCGAGCTGGAGCGGGAGAAGGGTCAGGGGTGCGACGTCGTCGACGACCTGCTTGCTGACGACGGTGCCGACACCCCAGCAGGCGGCCGCGGCGACCAGGGCCGCAACCGCGGCGCGCGAGGTGGGCGCGCCGGGCCGGGAAGTGCGAGTGGACATGGCGATGCTCCGATGAAGGACGATGTGGGCAGGACTGAGCGTGGGCGCCGCACAGCGGCGCCGACGACGTCAGTTCGCGGGGTCCTCCGCGTCGCAGCAGTCGTAGGCAGGCGCCCGACACGGCTTCGCCGGCCGACGGGAGCACACCTGCCCTGGCATGGGATTCACGCTACTCCTGGCTGCGCACACGAGACAGGTGTAGCGCTCGGTCAGGACGCCTCCCGCGCCAGGAGCTCCTGCGCTTGCCGGCTCGATGGGGCGGGAACGACGAAGCCCCAGGCGAGGTGCTGGGCCTCTGACCTGGGGCTTCGGGTGGAGCCGCCTGTCGGAATCGAACCGACGACCTATTCATTACGAGTGAATCGCTCTACCGACTGAGCTAAGGCGGCGCGCTGCCCGGTGTCCGGAACGTGTCCGGGACCGGGCAACGCGAAGGAGTATACGGACTCGCGCAGCGTGGCGCGAAACCGTGGTCAGGCGGCGAGGCCGACGCCGGCCTTGGCCGCCACGGCCTTGCCGGTGGTCCAGGTCTGCTCGGCGCCACACCAGCAGGTGTGGGTGACGACGATGCCCTCGGCCGTGTTGGCCAGGGACGTCACCTGGCTGGGGAAGACGAGCTGGCGCTTGCCGCACTCGGTGCACTGGTGGTCGAACATGTCGGTGACCTCCCTCGAAGATGATGAACGGGTACACCACAATTGTCGGCAACCCGCTCCCATAGGGGTAGCCTCTCTTTCCTTCGATTGCTCAAGGAGAGACCTATGCTCTCGCTGCATCAGCTCCGGTGCTTCCTGGTGACCTACGAGCAGGGCTCGCTGACCGCGGCCGCCGAACAGCTCGGCTACGCCCAGCCGTCGGTGTCCGAGCAGATCCGGGCGCTGGAGAAGTCGCTCGGCGCCACCCTCTTCCGGCGCGTGGGCCGCGGCGTCGTCCCCACCACGGTGGCCGACTCGCTGCGGCCGCACGCCGAACGCACCCTCGCCGCCGCGGAGGACGCCCGCCGCGCGGTCGCGAGCGTCACCGCGCTGGAGACCGGCACGATCCGGTTCGGCATGTTCGGCACCGCCCGGTTGTACGCCGGGGCGGGGCTGGTCGCCGACGTGCTGGCCCGCCACCCCGGGGTGCGGGTCGAGCTCGTCGGCCAGAACTCCACCGACGTGCAGGAGGACCTGCGCCGCGGCCGGATCGAGGCCGCGATGATCGCCGTGCCGACCGTGAGCAGCGAGGGCATGCAGGTGAAGCCGGTCGCGCGCGACGAGCTGGTCTACATCAGCACCAACCAGGAGACCCTGCGCTCACCGGTCACCGCCAAGCAGCTGTCGGAGTCGTCGCTGGTGATGCCGGAGACGACCTGGCGGGCCACCGACTCGACCCGCATCGTGCTGCGCCAGATGCTGCACGAGACCGGGCGCAACCCCCCGACCCGCATCGAGGTCGAGGACGTCGAGACCGCGGTCGAGCTGGTCGGGATGGGGCTGGTCGACTCGGTCATCCCGCGCGGCGCCGCCGAGCAGCTGCTCCCCCGGCTCGCGCCCGACGCAGGCTGGGTGTCGCTGCGGCCGCGGCAGTTCGACACGCTGGCGATCGTGCACCGGGCCGGGGCGACGCTGTCGCCGGCGGCGCGACTGATGATCGACCTCGCGACCAAGCGGATCCAGGAGATCGCGGAGCCGGTGCACCCGCGGTAGTGGTCTCGACAGGCTCGACCACCCGGGTGCGCTCGGCTCGTTTCGAGACGCTCACTCCGTGCGCGGCTCAACCACCGAACGGAGTCAGCGGCCTTCGAGGAGGGGGCCGGCGGGGTCGTGGCTGATCCCGAGCTTGCGGGCGGCCATCCCGGAGAGCGCCTCGAGGACGACCCGGTTGGCGAGGAACGCGGTGATCTCGGCGTGGTCGTAGGGCGGGCTCACCTCGACGATGTCCATCCCGACCACCGGCAGCTCCAGGCAGATCCGGCGCACCGAGTCGAGCAGCTGCCGCGCGGACAGCCCGCCCGGCTCCGGCGTCCCCGTGCCGGGCGCGTGCCCGGGGTCGCAGACGTCGACGTCGACGGAGAGGAAGACGCCGTCGCAGTCGTCGAGCGCGATCTCGAACGCCTCGTCGAGGCAGTCGTCGAGGCCGCGCTTGCCGATCTCGGTCATCTCGAACGACCGCATCCGCTGCTCGGCCATCCACGCGAGCGTGGGGGGTTCCGGCCAGTAGCCGCGCAGCCCGATCTGCAGGAACCGGTCGCCGCGCAGCGCACCCGACTCGATCAGGCGGCGCATCGGCTGGCCGTGGCCGTAGAGCGAGCCGAACTCGATGTCGCCGGTGTCGGCGTGCGCGTCGAAGTGCAGCATCGACACCCGGCCGAAGCCGAGGTGCCGCGCCACGCCGGTCGCGTCGGGCAGCGCGATGGTGTGGTCACCGCCGAGGACGAGCGGTACGGCGCCGGACGCCGACACCGTGTGCACGGCCTCCTCCAGCGAGGCGATCGAGCGCTCGACGTCGCCGGAGTACATCTCCACGTCGCCGGCGTCGAGCACGCGGATGTCCTGGAGGGCGTCGACCCGGAGCGCGAGGTGCGGGCGCGACCCGTCGTGGGCGAGGTAGCAGGTCTGCCGGATCGCCTGCGGGCCGAAGCGCGTCCCGGGGCGGTGCGACGTACCCCCGTCGAAGGGCGCCCCGACGATCACCACGTCGGCGCCCTCGAACGACGCCGGGTCGCCGAGGTCGCAGCGGTCGACCCCGAGGAAGGTCAGGTCCGGGCCGTACTGGGCCCCGTAGCGCGTCATCAGCAGTCCACCGTCTCCTCCGGCACCGTGCCCGAGACGAGGTAGGACTCCACCGCGGAGTCCACGCAGTCGTTGCCCGCAAGGTATCCCGTGTGGCCGTCGCCGTCACGGCGCACCAGCACCCCGGAGGCGAGCTGGTCGGCGAGCGCCTCGGCCCACTCCAGCGGGGTGGCCGGGTCGCGCGTGGTGCCGACCACCATGATCGGCGGTGCGCCCTCGGCGGTGATGGGCTCCGGCACCCGGCCGGTGTGGATCGGCCACTGCTCGCAGCTCGACAGGCTGAAGGCGAAGATCCGGCCGAAGGTGGGCGAGGCCTTCTCGAAGCGGGGGAAGTACTGCTCGACCTGCGCGCTCGGGATGGCGTCGTCGTGGTCGAGGCAGTTCACCGCGTAGAGCGCCTCGAGCGAGTTGTCGAGGTAGCCCTCGGCGCCGCGCGAGGTGTAGGCGTCCGACAGCGACATCAGCGGGGCGCCGTCGCCGCCGAAGGCCGAGCGCAGCGCGGTGTCGAGGATCGACCAGTAGCTCTGGTTGTAGAGCGGCGCCCAGATGCCGAGCACCGCGTTGCCCTCGCGCAGCGTGCGGCCACCGGCGGGCAGCGGCTTGCGCTCGATCTGGTCGAGCAGCGCCCGGATCCGCTCGGTGCCGGCGTCGACCGAGCCACCCAGGAAGCAGCCGCCCCGGTCCACGCAGGCGCCGACGTAGGCGCGCAGCGCGGTCTCGAAGCCCTTGGCCTGCACCAGGTTGAGCCGCAGCGAGCTCAGTGACGGGTCGAGCGCGCCGTCGAGCACCATCCGCCCGACCCGCTTCGGGAAGAGCTCGGCGTAGGTCGCGCCGAGGAAGGTGCCGTACGACGCGCCGAAGTAGCTGAGCTTGCCGTCGCCGAGCGCCGCCCGCAGCACGTCGATGTCCTTGGCCGCCTCGACGGTCGACATGTGCTCGGTCAGGTCGCCGCTCTCGTCGACGCAGCCCTGGCCGAACTCGCGCAGCAGCTTGTCGGACCGGGCCACCTCGGCGTCGGTGTCCGGGTCGGGGTCGGCGGCGACGAAGGTGTCGAGCTGCGCGTCGGTGAGGCAGTCGAGCGGGGTGGAGCGGCCGACACCGCGGGGGTCGAAGCCGACGACGTCGAAGGCCTGCTGGAGCTCGGGGCCGAAGTACGACGAGGCGTTGGAGGCGTAGTCGACGCCGGAACCGCCCGGCCCACCGGGGTTCACCACCAGGGAGCCGACGCGCTGGCCCGGGTCGCCGGCCGGCACCTTGAGCACCGAGAGGGTGATCGTCTCGCCGTCGGGCTCGGCGTAGTCGAGCGGCACCTCGAGCTCGGCGCACTCGTTGGCGCCGCAGCCGGTCCAGTCGAGCTCCTGGTCGTAGAACCGGGCGAGGTCGGGCTGCGCCTCCTCCTCGGGGTCGGCCGGCTCGACCGGGCTGGCCGAGAGCGACGGCTCGGGCAGCGCCGGGTCGTCGTCGCCGTCGAAGAGGCTGCACCCGGTCAGGGGCAGCGTCAGGGCGAGCGCGACAGGCAGGAGGCGGGGTGCGATGCGGGCCACGGGCCCACTGTAGGTGGCCACCGGCAGGTCGGCCGCGCCGAGACCGCCCGCACCGCCGGGGCCTGCCCGTGGAACGGGTCAGCGGATGCGCAGCGAGACCATCATCGACTCCAGCGCCAGCAGCGGCGTGGAGTTGAACTCCGTCATGTTCTCCCGGGCCAGGAAGATCGCGTCGATGCGGCGGATGTTGTCCTCGGGGGTGGAGCGACGGGCGATGTCGGCGATCTCGCCGCGGATCTCCTCGTTGACCAGGGCGCCCGGGGCCCCGCACTGGAGCGCGATCACGTCGCGGTAGACCGACATGATGTCCATCAGGCTGCGGTCGATCACGTCCATCTCACGGCGCTTCTGGCGCTGCTTCTGGCTGTGCGTCAGCTCGCGCAGCGCCGCCTTGTAGGACCGGGACTGCTTGGCCTTGCGGTCGTCGCCGTAGGTCGTGTCGAGCTGGGCGAGCTCGCGGCTGTTGCTGCTGTCGGTGATCGCCTCGGTCTCGTCCTTCGCGATGTCGACGAGGTTGGCCGCCGCGTTCATGCACGCACCGAGCGAGGTCAGCCGGGCCGGCAGCGCGACCACCTCGCGGCGCCGGTTGCGGGTCGCCTCGTCGCGGGCCAGCGCCCGGGCCCGGCCGATGTGGCCCTGGCTGGCCCGGGCCGCGAACGCCGCGACCGGCTCGGAGACGCCGTCCTTGGCGATCAGGAAGCCGGCCACCTCCTCGGCGGTCGGGGTGGTCAGGGAGATGTTGCGGGCGCGGGAGCGGATCGTCGGCAGGACGTCCTCGAGGGTGGGCGCGCACAGCAGCCACACGGTCTTGGGGGTCGGCTCCTCGATCGCCTTGAGCAGGGTGTTGCCGGTGCGCTCACCGAGCCGGTCGGCGTCCTCGATCACCATCACCTGCCAGCGCTTCTCCACCGGGGAGAGCGCGGAGCGGTGCACCAGGTCGCGCATGTCGTCGATGTAGAGCACCGAGGTCTCGGAGCGGGTGATGCTGACGTCGGGGTGGGTGCCGGCGAGCGCGGTCTGGCAGGCGTGACAGTGCCCGCAGCCTCCGTCGAGGCACTGCAGCGCCGCGGCGAAGGCCAGCGCGGCGTTGGACCGGCCCGAGCCGGGCGGGCCGGTGAACAGCCAGGCGTGGGTCATGCCCTGCCCGGCCGCCGCCCGCGTGAGCGTGTCGACGACGTGGCGCTGCCCGACCAGCGTCGACCAGACGGAGCCGGCCTCGACGGCGGCGCCGCTCACGGCTGGCCCCCGTCGTCCACGAGCGTGGGCTCCGGGTCGGCGACGGGAGTGGCCCGGGGCTGGGAGCCCTGGGCGTGGGAGGGCTGGTGGGGGGAGCCGTCGTGCTCGGCCGCCGGGGTCGGGGCGGGAGCGGGCGCCTCGCCGGTCGTCCGCTCCGGGGCGTGCCGCACCGCCGGCTCGAGCAGCGGCTCGAGCCGGGCGCGGATCCGGGCGGCGATCTCGTCGATCGGGGCGCGGGCGTCGACGACGAGGTAGTGCTCCTCCTGGCCCGAGGCCAGCTGCAGGAACATGTCGCGGACCCGCTCGTGGAAGTCGACCGACTCCCCCTCGATGCGGTCGCGCTCCTCGAAGCGGGCCATCCCCTGCTGCGGGGGCAGGTCGAGGACGACGGTGAGGTTGGGGCGCAGGTCGGACGTGGCCCAGCGGGCGATCCGCTCCACCTCGCGGTCGGCGAGGTCGCGGCCGGCGCCCTGGTAGGCGAGGGTGCTGTCGACGTAGCGGTCGGTGACCACGACCGCGCCGCGGGCCAGCGCCGGCGCGACGACCGTGTCGACGTGCTCGGCCTTGTCGGCGGCGTAGAGCAGCGCCTCGGTGCGGTGCGAGATGTCGCCGGTGGCGGGGTCGAGCACGATCTTGCGGAGCTTCTGGCCGACCTCGGTGTCGCCGGGCTCGTGGGTGAGCAGCACGTCGTAGCCCTCGGCCCGGAGCCACTGCTCGAGGAGCCGGGCCTGGGTGGACTTGCCGGCGCCCTCGCCGCCCTCGAGCGCGACGAAGCAGCCGGTCGCGGCGTAGACGCCGAGCGTGCCGCTGAACGAGTGCCGCAGGTCGGTCACCAGCGAGATCCCTTTCCGGTCGTCCATCTGACGGTAGGCCGTGACACCGACAGTGGTCATCAGCACGGCCGCGATCAGGAAGGTGATCGCCGCGCCGTGGTAGACCAGCAGCTGGTCGCCGTCGGAGTCCTTGAACGGCAGCTCCGGCGTGCCGATCGTGCCGGCGATCAGCGGGGCCGCGGCGAGCACCAGCGCCAGCGACAGCCGGATCATCGAGCCGACGAAGGCGAAGGTGCGGCCGCGGACCTCGTCGGGCACCTCGAGGCCGAGCAGCGTGTTGCCGGTGATCCAGGCGACGCCGGCGAAGAAGCCGAGCACCAGGGTGACCGCGGTGACGATCTCGAGCTGCTGCACCAGCGCCAGCGGGAAGAGCAGCAGCCCGGTCGTGGTCAGCGACAGCCCGAACAGCCGGCGCCGGGACAGCCCGCGCAGCAGTCGCGGCCCGACCCACATGCCGAGCCCGAGGCCGAGGAAGACGGTGCCGAAGAGCACGCCGTAGCCGGGGTCGCCGCCGCCGAGGTCGGCGACGAAGGTGCGGGCCAGGCCGATCACCACGCCGCCGGCCGCGAACGCCCCCACGATGCCGATCACGAGGCCGCGTACGACGGGGGTGGTGGCGACGTACTTCCAGCCGTCGACCACCACGGTCCACACCGTGTCCTCGGTGTCCACGTCGGCCGGGCCGCGCGGGATGTGCTGGAGGGTCGCGATCACGACGCCGGAGATGATGAAGGTGATGCCGTTGACGTAGAGCGCGAGGTCGATCGGGCCGCGGTCGAACCACTCGAAGAGGTTGCGGTAGAGCTTGTCCACCAAGGTCAGCCCGGTGAACAGCGCCGCCGCCGGCAGCGCCGAGCCGTAGGTCGTCGCGAGACTGATCTGGTTGGCCGCCTCGAGCCGGTGCCGCGGCACCAGGTTGGGCACCGTGGCGTCCTTGGCCGGCCCCCACACCAGCGAGACCATCTCGACCAGCACGGTGACCACGAAGACCCACCACAGCTGCCCGACGATCGGGATCGTCAGGAACAGCGCGCCCCGGACGTAGTCGCCCCAGATCAGCGTGACCCGGCGGTCGAGCTTGTCGGCGATGTAGCCCGCGATCGGGCCCATCACCAGCGCCGGCAGCACGCGCAGGAAGAGCACGGTCGCGATGGCGTAGTTCTTGCCGGCGTAGGAGTCCGCGCTGGCGTTGGCCATCGCGGTCAGGGCGAGCAGGCCGATCCAGTCGCCCAGGCTCGACAGGCCCAGGCCGATCCAGAGCCGGCGGAAGTCGGGGATCCGCAGCACGGCCGACAGCGAGTGCGTCGGCGCGTGGCGCAGGTCGTCGACCGCCGAGGCGTGGTGCTCTTCCCTCACGGGCCCACCCTAGGCGTTGCCGGGGTCCGGGCGGTCCGGACCCCGACCCTGCTCACGACTTCTTGGCCGTCTTGGCGGTGGCCTTCTTGGTGGTCTTCTTCGCCGTCTTCTTCGCGGCCTTCTTGGTGCTCTTCTTGGCCGCCTTCTTCGCCGGGCCCTTGGCGCGCCGCTCGGCGAGGAGCTCCGCGGCCCGCTCGATCGTGATCGTCGTCTCGTCGTCGCCCTGCCGGAGCGTGGCGTTGTACTCGCCGTCGGTGACGTAGGGCCCGAACCGGCCGCTCTTCACCGTGACCTTGGCCCCGCTCACCGGGTCGGTGCCGACCTCGCGGCCCGGGTCGGCCGCGGCGCGACCGCGCCGCTTGGGCTCGGCGTAGATCGCCAGCGCCTCCTCGAGCGTGATCGTGAGCAGCTTCTCCTCGGAGTCGATCGACCGGGAGTCGGTGCCCTTCTTGAGGTAGGGACCGTAACGGCCGTTCTGCGCGGTGATCTCGTCACCGGACTCGGGGTCGGTGCCGACCACGCGCGGCAGGGTCAGCAGCTTGAGCGCGTCCTGCAGCGAGACGGTGTCGAGGGTCATCGACTTGAACAGCGAGGAGGTGCGCGGCTTCGTGCCCTTGGGCGCGTCGTCGGGCAGGACCTCGGTGACGTAGGGCCCGAACCGGCCGTTCTTGGCCACGATCGGCAGACCCGACTCGGGGTCGGTGCCGAGGTGGGTCTCCTCGCCGGCCGGGTTGGCCAGCAGCTCCTTGGCCTTCTCCAGGGTCAGCTCGTCGGGCGGCAGGTCGTCGGGCACGTTGGCCCGCACCGAGGCGCCGTCGCCGTCCTCGTCGGTGGTCTCGATGTAGGGCCCGTAGCGGCCGACCCGCAGGTCGATGCCGTCGGCGATCGGGAACGTCGCCAGCTCGCGGGCGTCGATGTCGCCGAGCTCGCTGACCAGCGTCTTGAGCCCGTCGACGTCGCCGGAGCCGAAGTAGAACTCGGCCAGCTCGGTGTTGCGGTCGCGGCGGCCGGCCGCGACCTCGTCGAGGACGTCCTCCATGCGGGCGGTGAACTCGTAGGAGATCTGCCGCGGGAAGTGCTCCTCGAGCAGCCGGATCACCGAGAACGCCAGCCACGCGGGCACCAGCGCGGTGCCCTTCTTGTAGACGTAGCCGCGGTTGAGGATCGTGCCGATGATCGAGGCGTACGTCGACGGGCGGCCGATCTCGCGCTCCTCCAGCTCACGGATCAGCGTGGCCTCGGTGTAGCGCGCCGGCGGCTTGGTCTCGTGGCCGGCCGCGCGGATCGCCGCGGCGGACACGGCGTCGCCCTCCGCGACCGCCGGCAGCCGGGTCTCCCGGTCGTCGGAGTCGCCCTCGTCGTCGCGGCCCTCGACGTAGGCCTTGAGGAAGCCGTGGAAGGTGATCACCCGGCCGGAGGCGGAGAACACCGCGTCCTCGCCGGTGCTCGCGACGCCACCGAGCCGGACCGTGACCGAGCGGCCCTCGGCGTCCTTCATCTGCGAGGCGACGGTGCGCATCCAGATCAGCTCGTAGAGGCGGAACTCGTCGCCGCCGAGACCGGTCTGCGCCGGGGTGCGGAAGTTCTCGCCGGCGGGACGGATCGCCTCGTGCGCCTCCTGGGCGTTCTTGACCTTGGAGGCGTAGGTGCGCGGCTGGTCCGGGACGTACTCCGCCCCGTAGAGCTCGCGGGCCTGGTCGCGGGCCGCGGCGACGGCCGACTCCGACAGCGTCGTGGAGTCGGTGCGCATGTAGGTGATGAAGCCGTTCTCGTAGAGCCGCTGCGCGATCGACATGGTGCGCGAGGCGCCGTAGCCGAGCTTGCGGGAGGCCTCCTGCTGCAGCGTGGTGGTGCGGAACGGCGCGTAGGGCTTGCGGGTGTAGGGCTTGGCCTCGACCGAGCGGATCTCGAAGGTGGTCTCGCTCAGCCCCGAGGCCAGCGCCTCGGCGCGGCCGCGGTCGAGGTGGACGACCTTGGCCTTGTCGGCCGTCCCTTGCAGCTCGTCCCTGCGGGGTGAAGTCGGAGCCGCGCGCCACCCGGGCGCCGTCGACGGAGTGCAGCTTGGCGGGGAACATCCGCTCGTCGTGCTTGGCGCCGGCGTCGAACGTGCCCTCGAGGTCCCAGTACGCCGCGGTGCGGAACGCCATCCGCTCGCGCTCCTTGTCGACCACCAGGCGGGTCGCCACCGACTGGACACGGCCGGCGGAGAGGCCGGACATGACCTTCTTCCACAGCACCGGGGAGACCTCGTAGCCGTAGAGGCGGTCGAGGATCCGGCGGGCCTCCTGGGCCTCCACGAGGTCCATGTCGATGTCGCGCGGGCTCTCGACCGCGGCGAGGATGGCCGGCTTGGTGATCTCGTGGAACACCATCCGGCGGACGGGCACCTTCGGCTTGAGCTCGTCGAGGAGGTGCCAGGCGATCGCCTCGCCCTCCCGGTCCTCGTCCGTGGCGAGGTAGAGCTCGGAGGCGTCCTTGAGCAGGCCCTTGAGCTTGGTCATGTGGGACTTCTTGTCCCGGGAGACCACGTAGTAGGGAGTGAAGTCGTTGTCGACGTCGACCCCGAGGCGCGCCCAGGGCTGGCCCTTGATCTTCGCCGGGACGTCGGCGGCGCTCTGCGGGAGGTCGCGGATGTGCCCGATCGACGACTCGACCACGTAGTCGGCGCCCAGATAGCCGCCGATGGTCTTCGCCTTCGCCGGCGACTCCACGATGACGAGCTTGCGTCCCGTCCCGTTGTTCCCTGCCACGTCGTGTCCTGCTCCCTCGGTGTTGAAGCGTCCCTCGGCTCCGGCCGGGGTCGCGCCAGACACGGTAACGCGCTCTGTCAACGCGCTTGGCAGCATCCCTCCCCCGCGGACGCCGCCGGGGCCGAGGATGGGCCGGTCCAGACGGGTGTCCCGGCCGTCGGGTCAGGCGGTGGGCTGGAAGGACTGCTGGAGCAGCGCGTGCTGCGCGGCAGCCAGCTTCTCGGCGAGACGGGGGTCGGGCCGGCCACCTCGGCGCGCCGCGATCACCCGGGCGTAGACGTTGCCGGTGGCGAAGGCGATCTCGACGCTGCTGTAGCGGCCGTCGTCGTCGCGGCGGTTGCGGTAGATCTGCCCGACCGCGTCGTCGACGCTGCGCACGGTGTAGGACTCGGCGCCGTCCTCGCCGAACAGCATGCTCCGCAGGGTGGTGGCGCCGAGGTTGTCGCGCGTCTCGAAGAGGTAGACGTGCATCCAGCTGCCGCGGCCGTCCTCGGCGTAGCGGTGGTAGCCCCGGCGCATCCGGCTCAGCCGGACGTCCTTGAGCAGCTGCTTGTCCCCGCCGTAGAAGGCGCGGACGTAGTCCCGCAGGGTGAACGGGCCGGTGTCGCCGGGCGGGTCGTCGTCGTCGACCACCCGGAAGCCGGGCGGCGCCGGCAGCGCGGCGGCGGAGAGGGCACCGCCCACGCGGCCGTCCTGGGCCGGTGGCGGCAGGTCCTGCGGAGACGGCTCGCTCGGGCTCGGCGAGGCGGCCGGCTCCGGCTCGGTGGACCCGTCCGCGCCGCCCGCGGCGCATCCGGAGACGAGCAGGGCGAGAGCGAGTGCGGACGCGGCGGCGCGTCGACGTGCGGCCATGAGGATCCCCCGATTCGGATGCCGGTCGGCTCTACGACTGATGCCCCTCGGCGACGTCGAGGAAACCCGCGGCGACGAGGTCGCGCACCTCGGCGGCGTAGTCCGCCCGCAGCCCGGCGGCGTCACGGTCGAGGAGGCTGGCGAGCGCGTCGAGGATCTGGCCGACCGTGAGGTCGCCGTCGCAGGCCCCGACCAGCCCGGCGACCACCGTGTCGGCCTGGTGCGCGCGGCGCATCCCGCGCTGCTGGCGGAGCACGATCGTCTCCGGGTCGGCCTCGCCCGGCTGTCCGGACGTCTCCTGCCGCACGTCGGGCCGGACCACCAGGCGGGTGTCGGCGAGGTCGGGGGTGGCGGCGAGCAGGTCGGTACGGCGCCCGCGGTCGGCCACCTCGGGCCCGAGCGGCTGCTCGACGTCGAAGGGCCACTCCTCCAGGTGCAGCACCGGCTCGCGGTCGACCCGGCGCAGGTTGATCCAGCCGAAGCCGACCCCCTCGATGCCCTGGTCGGCGAACCAGGACAGCCAGGTGTCGTAACGGGCGGCGTAGGACGGCGGTCCCGTGCACCCCGGCGTCCTTGAGCCACAGCTCGACGTACTCCGCCGGGTCGGCCACCTCGCGCTGCACCACCCAGGCGTCGACGCCGCGGCCCTCGACCCAGCCGGCGACGCGCTCCTGCCAGGGCTCGCCGGTGCGGTGCACCCAGTTGGCGAGCACCTGCGCGCGGCCGCCGGGGGCGAGGTGGTCGGGGGCGCCGGCGACGACGCGGCGGACCATCTCGTCGCCGGGGAGGCCGGAGTCGCGGTAGACCAGCCGCTCACCGGTGCCGGGCGAGACCACGAACGGCGGGTTGGTGACGACCAGGTCGAACGTCTCGCCGGCCACCGGGTCGTAGAGGCTGCCGGCGCGGTCGTCGACCTCGATGCCGTTGAGCAGGGCGTTGAGGCGGGTCATCGCGAGCGCCCGCTCGTTGACGTCGGTGGCCACGATGTGGCCGGCGTGCTCACCGAGGTGCAGGGCCTGGACGCCGCAGCCGGTGCCGAGGTCGAGCGCCCGGTCGACCGGGTCGCGCACGGTCAGCTGGGCCAGCGAGGAGGAGGCCGAGCTGATCCCGAGGACGTGGTCGGCACCGACGGCGATGCCGGTGCCGTCGAGGCCGGGGGTGAGGTCGCTGACCACCCACCAGCCGCGCCGGTCGTCGGCGTAGGGCCGCAGGTCCATCCGGGCGCGCACCTCGCCGATGCTGCGCTCGAGCATCCCGGCCACGCAGAGCCGGTCGAGCAGGCCGGGGAGGGCAGCCTCCACGTCGGCGACCGGCACCGGGGCCTGGAGCAGGAACAGCCGGGTCAGCGTGGCCAGCGGCGAGCGGTCCCGGGTGGCCCGGAGGCCGGGGGTGGTCTCGTTGCGGAACAGGGCCTGGTGGGCGGTGGGCCCGAGCAGGTCGGCGACGCCCTCGTAGTGGTAGCCCGCGGCGACGAGGTCGTCGCGGAGCCGGTCGACGTCGGCATAGCTGAGCAGGTCCACGTCGCACGAGCCTAGGTGCCCCAGTTTCCCCGGACGCGCCGAGAGGCCACTTCCCCACCGTGCTCGACGGTGTGTCGTGCGGGAAGTGGCCTCTCGGTCGAGCCTCAGGCGTGCAGCTTGGCGGCGGGCTCCTCCTCGCCGATCGCCACCGGGCGCCGCTTGGAGACGTAGACCGCCACCGCGATGACCGCCGTGGCGAACAGGGCGATCGCGATCCGCAGCGCGTCGTTCTCGTCCTGGCCGACGCTGACCTGCACCACGGCCGCCGCGATGAGCAGCGAGACCAGGTTCATCACCTTGATCAGCGGGTTGATGGCCGGGCCGGCGGTGTCCTTGAACGGGTCGCCGACGGTGTCGCCGATGACGGTCGCCTCGTGGGCCGGGGAGCCCTTGCCGCCGTGGTTGCCGTCCTCGACCAGCTTCTTGGCGTTGTCCCAGGCACCACCCGAGTTGGCGAGGAAGATCGCCATCAGCGTGCCGGCGCCGATCGCACCGGCCAGGTAGCCGGCCAGCGGGCCGACGCCGAGGCCGAAGCCGACCGCGATCGGGGCGAAGATCGCCAGCAGGCCGGGGGTGGCCAGCTCGCGCAGCGAGTCGCGGGTGCAGATGTCGACGACCTTGCCGTACTCCGGACGGCCGGTCCCCTCCATGATCCCGGGGATCTCCTTGAACTGGCGGCGCACCTCGTAGACCACCGCACCGGCGGCGCGGCCGACGGCGTTGATCGCGAGACCGGAGAAGAGGAACACGACCGCCGCGCCGATCAGCAGGCCGACGAGGATGTCGGGGCTGAACACCTGGGCGGTGAAGGCCGTGCTCTCGCCGGCCTCGATCAGCGCGTCGGCGATGGCCCCGGTGTAGGAGCCGAACAGCGCGGTCGCCGCCAGGACGGCGGTGGCGATCGCGATGCCCTTGGTGATCGCCTTGGTGGTGTTGCCCACCGCGTCGAGCTCGGTGAGGATCTGCGCGCCCTTGCCGTCGACGTCGCCGGACATCTCGGCGATGCCCTGGGCGTTGTCGGAGACCGGGCCGAAGGTGTCCATCGCGACGATGACGCCGACGGTGGTGAGCAGGCCGCAGCCGGCCAGCGCCACCGCGAACAGCGACACCGCCACGACGCCCGAGCCGAGCAGGAACGCGCCGTAGACGGCGGCGCCGATGACCAGGGCGGTGAACACCGCGGACTCGAACCCGACCGACAGGCCGGACAGGATCACCGTGGCGGCACCGGTCAGGGAGGTCTTGCCGACGTCCTTGACCGGGCGGTGGTCGGTGCCGGTGTAGTAACCGGTCAGGGACAGGATGACCGCGGCCAGCACGATGCCGATCAGCACCGCGACGGTCGCGATGATGCGCGGGTCGCCGTCGTAGGAGGACAGCGCCTGCGGTACGTCGGTGAGCTCGGCGAACGAGGCCGGCAGGTAGAGGAACGCGGCGATCGTGCACAGCACCGCGGACACGCCGGCCGAGATGTAGAACGAGCGGTTGATCGTGGTCAGGCCGTTCTCGCCCGGGCGGGGCTTGGTGATGTAGACGCCCAGGATCGCGGTGAGCGCGCCGATGGCCGGCACGATGAGCGGGTAGACCAGGCCCTCGGCGCCGAAGGCGGCCTTGCCGAGGATCAGCGCGGCCACGAGGGTCACGGCGTAGGACTCGAACAGGTCGGCGGCCATGCCGGCGCAGTCGCCGACGTTGTCACCGACGTTGTCGGCGATGGTGGCGGCGTTGCGCGGGTCGTCCTCGGGGATGTTGTTCTCGACCTTGCCGACCAGGTCGGCGCCGACGTCGGCGGCCTTGGTGAAGATGCCGCCGCCGACGCGCATGAACATGGCGAGCAGCGCGGCACCGAAGCCGAAGCCCTCGAGCACGGTCGGCGCGTCGCTCTGGTAGATCAGCACGACGAGCGCGGCGCCGAGCAGGCCGAGGCCCACCGTCGCCATACCGACGAAGCCGCCGGTGCGGAACGCGACGCGCATGGCCGGGTCACGGCCCTCGTCGCGGGCCGCGGCCGCGACGCGCACGTTGGCGCGCACCGCGAGGGACATGCCGAGGTAGCCGATGGCCGCCGAGAAGCCGGCACCCACCAGGAAGAAGATCGAACGTCCGATGCGGACGTCCATGCCGCCGTGCGCGGGCAGCAGGAACAGCAGCACGAAGGCCGCCACGGCGAAGATGCCGAGGGTGCGGAACTGGCGACCGAGGAAGGCGTTGGCGCCTTCCTGGACCGCCTGCGCGATGTTCTGCATGTTGGTCGTGCCCTCGCCGGCCGCGAGCACCTGCCTCCGGAACATCGCGCCGAGCACCAGCGCGATGACCGCGATGGCGAGGACGATGTAGACGAAGGTGATGTTGCCGCCGGACAGGTCCACGGTCGCAACCTTGCCGCCGGTCTCGGCCGCAAAGATGTGCCTGGACATACGTCCTCCTCCGCATGGGCGCTTCGAGCCCGTCGAGAATGCACGCGGTCACCCGTGGGCCTGGTGGCCCGGGATGCGGACAGGACGTGACCTGCCTCACGTGCCGTTGGTGTGCGGGAGTCTACGCACGTCCGCACGCGTTGGAACGCAGCGGTGTGTGGTGTGCGCCACATTTCTGCGGCGGCGGGACTCGCGGTGGGGGCCGGGAGTCAGGCGGACAGCGCCACGGGCCACGACATCGACAGTGTCGTGGTGTCGCCCTCGCGCTGGACGGCGAGGTCGTCGATCAGACCGCGGAGCAGCGCCCACGGCTCGACGCCGTCGACGTCGCTGTCGGGTGAGTCGGCGACGGCGACGGGTCCGGAGGCGACGACGTCGACCTTGAGCCGACCGCCGATCGCGAGCCGGACCGTGACGGGTCCGTGCCCCTCGGGGTCCTCACCGACCATCAGCGCGCACGCCTCGCCGACGGCGAGCCGGACCTCCTCGACGAACTCCTCGTCGTGCGAGGTGCGTCGGGCGACGGCGGCCGCGATCAGCCGCACGGTCCGCACCAGGGCCGGGTCCCGGGCGATGGAGACGGTGATGCCGGTGGAGGTGCGCGCCACACCCATCACGTCAGTGCTCGGCGAGAGCGTCGGCCTGCGAGCTGTGGATCACGAACACCTTGGCCAGGCCGGTGATCCGGAAGATCTTGAGCAACCGCTCCTGGTTGCAGATGAGTCGCATCGAGCCGTCGTGCGCTCGCACCTTCTTCAGGCCGCCGACGAGAACCCCGAGCCCGGTCGAGTCGAGAAAGTCGACCTTCTCCATGTCGATCACCAGGTTGTACTCGCCGTTGCCGACCAGCTCGGTGATCTTGTCGCGCAGCTTGGGTGCGGTGTAGACGTCGATCTCGCCGCCGACCTCGATGATGGTGTGACCACCCTCGTGGCGCGTCTCAAGTGACAGGTCCACGCCCTACTCCCTCAAAAGTTGCCGTACGTGCGGTCAGGTTCAGACCCTGCAGGCCGCCCCCGACGGTGCATTCAATCATGCACCCGTGCGGCCCGTCGGCCACTCTGCCAGATTGCGACGACGGCGCGCACGCGGGGCGTCGGTGCGGTTTGCGAGACTTCCCGTGTGCCCACCTCCGCAGCGACCGCTCCGCGTGACCTGCTGCGCAGTCTCGGCACCCGTCCCGACGACGACGAGCGGCTGACCCACCTCGAGGTGCTGCCGGCCCGGCCCGGGCGCCGGGAGCCCTGGCCGGACTGGGTATCCCCCGCCCTGGTGGACGCCTGGCGGGCGCGCGGCATCGAGCGGCCGTGGTGCCACCAGGTGGAGGCGGCGGAGGCCGCGTGGTCCGGGCAGCACGTGGTGCTGTCGACCGGCACGGCGTCGGGCAAGTCGCTGGGCTACCTGATGCCCGCATTGACCCAGGTGGTCCAGTCACGTCCCTCGGCGGGTCGGCGCGGCGCGACCGTCCTCTACCTCTCGCCGACCAAGGCGCTGGCCCAGGACCAGCTCAACGCGGTGCACGCCCTCGGGGTCCCCGGCCTGGCGGCCACCACCCACGACGGCGACTCGACCCGCGAGCAGCGGGACTTCGCCCGCGACCACGGCGAGTACGTCCTGACCAACCCCGACATGCTGCACCGCTCCCTGCTGCCGGGCCATGCCCGCTGGTCGCGCTTCCTCGGGTCGCTCGCCTACGTCGTGGTCGACGAGTGCCACCACTACCGCGGCGTCTTCGGTGCCCACGTCGCCCAGATCCTGCGCCGGCTGCGCCGGGTGTGCGCGGCGTACGGCGCCTCCCCGACCTTCGTGCTCGCCTCGGCCACCGTCGCCGAGCCCGAGGTGTCCGCGGGCCGGCTGACCGGGCTGCCGGTCCGGGCGGTCACCGACGACGGGTCGGCGCGCGGCACGGTGTCGCTGGCCCTGTGGGAGCCGCCCTTCACCGCCTACGCCGGAGAGCACGGAGCCCCGGTGCGCCGCTCGGCGACCGCCGAGGTGGCCGACCTGCTCACCGACCTCGTCGTCGACCGGGTCCGCACCCTCGCGTTCGTCCGCTCACGGCAGGGCGCCGAGTCGGTCGCGATGAACGCACGCCGGCTGCTCGACGAGGTCCAGCCGGGCCTCGGGTCGCGGGTCGCGGCCTACCGCGGCGGCTACCTCCCCGAGGACCGCCGGGCACTCGAGCAGGACCTGCGCGACGGGCGGCTGCTCGGCATGGCGGCCACCAACGCCCTCGAGCTCGGCATCGACATCGCCGGCCTCGACGCGGTGCTGATGGCCGGGTTCCCCGGCACCCGGGCGGCCCTGTGGCAGCAGGTCGGGCGGGCCGGCCGCGGCGGCGGTGACGCGCTCGGCGTGCTGGTCGCCCGCGACGACCCCCTCGACACCTACCTCGTCACCCACCCCGAGGCACTGCTCGGGCGGCCGGTCGAGGCCAACGTCTTCGACCCCGACAACCCCTACGTCCTCGGCCCGCACCTGTGCGCCGCGGCGGAGGAGATCCCCCTGACCGAGGACGACCTCCCGATGTTCGGGCCGGGCGCCCGGGCGGGCGTCGACGCCCTCACGGCTGCCGGGCTGCTGCGGCGCCGGCCGCGCGGCTGGTACTGGACCGACCGGCGCCGCGCCAGCGACCTCGCCGACATCCGGTCCACCGGAGGACCCCCGGTCCGGCTCGTCGAGACCGGCACCGGCCGGCTGGTCGGCACGGTCGACCAGGGTTCCGCGCACGGCACCGCCCACGCCGGCGCGGTCTACCTGCACCAGGGCGAGACCTACCTGGTGTCCGAGCTGGACCTCGACGACAACGTCGCGGTCGTCGAGCGTGCGGACCCCGACTACTCCACCTCCGCCCGCGAGGTGACCGACATCGAGATCACCGGCGAGTCCGAGCGCGTGGAGTGGGGCCCGGCCACGGTGTGCCTGGGCGGGGTGCGGGTGACCCACCAGGTGGTGTCCTTCCAGCGCAAGCGGCTGCGCAGCGGTGAGGTGCTCGACGAGGAGCCCCTCGACCTGCCCGAACGAGTGCTCGACACCCGCGCGGTGTGGTGGACGATCCCCTCCGGCGTGCTCGCCGCGGCGGGGCTCGCGACCCGTGACCTGCCGGGCGCGGCTCACGCGGCCGAGCACGCGGCGATCGGTCTGCTGCCCCTCTTCGCGACCTGCGACCGCTGGGACATCGGCGGCGTCTCCACGGCCCTGCACCCCGACACCGGGGAGCTCACCGTCTTCGTCTACGACGGCCACCCGGGCGGCGCCGGGTTCGCCGAGCGCGGCTTCCGGGCCGCGCAGGCCTGGCTGCGCGCCACGCGCGAGGCGATCGACGGCTGCCGCTGCGCCGAGGGCTGCCCGTCGTGTGTCCAGTCTCCTAAGTGCGGCAACAACAACGCCCCGCTCGACAAGGCCGTCGCAGTCGACCTGCTCGACCTGCTGCTGACGTCCTCGCACGCGTAGGAAGCTCACAGGTGGGGAAGGAATAGGCTGGAAACACTGACCCGAAGGGACCCCCATGCTCGTGCTCGGCCTCATCCTCCTCCTGCTGGCCGCCGGTCTGCTGATCGGTTTCCTCTCCTCGGGCACCCAGCAGGTCACCTTCGACAGTGGCGTCCTCGACGTCACCGTGAGCACGCTGGCGATCTACCTCCTCGGGGCCCTCACCCTGCTCCTGCTGGTCGCCGGTCTCGCGCTCGTGCGCAGCGGGACCCGCCGGGCGCACCAGCGGCGCAAGGAGCACAAGGAGCTCAACCGGCTCTCCGCCAAGGTCGAGGCCCACGAGGCCGAGAAGCGTCGCGACGAGGAGGCCGGCGCAACGCCGACCACCACAACGACCGCTGGGACGACCACCGCGACGACCGCTGGGACGACCGCTGGGACGACCACCGCGCAGACCCCACCCGAGGACACCGGCACCACCCGGAGCTGAGCACCCGCGACCTCACGGCTCGGGCCCGGCGCGGGCCGACGCCTCGACCGTCACGGACCGGCCCAGGACGGCGGGTCCGTCGCGCTCCACCGTGACGACCACGTCGCGGCCGGCGGTGCCGGAGACCTCGCAGCCCGACAGCCGCGCACCGTTGCGGCCGGCCACGGCGGACGCGGCGGCACAGCCGTCCTCGCCCCGCTGGAGCGCGGCGGCCCCGGCAAGGGCCGCCAGGTCGGCCGCGGCCTGCACCCGGCGCTGGGTGACCAGCACGCCGCCCTGGAAGGCCAGCACCACGGTCACCAGTGCCAGCACCCCGACGAACGGCATCACGAGCACCGTCGCGGCTCCGCGCTGGTCGCGGCGCCACTGCGCGGGCCTCATCGGGCCTCCGCCGCAGCCACCGCCCGGGCGTCGACGGTGACACCCGGCGCGAACCGGAACAGGCCACCCGGTCCCCGCACCTCGGCGGTGACGTCGACGACCACCTGTCCCTCCCCCGACCGGACCCGGAACTCCGCCCCCTCCGGAGCGACCCGGCGGCCGAGCGCGAGGGCCGCGGCGCGGGGCTCGTCACGGGCGACGGCGCGGGCCACCTCGCGGGCGGCGTCGACCACCCGGGTCTGCGCCGCGGCGAGCGCGAGCAGCCAGACCAGGGCCAGGGTGGTCGCCACCAGCAGGGGCAGCATCATCGCCGTCTCGGCGGTGACGGCGCCCCGCGCGGTGCGCGCCCGGCCCGGGGAGGGGGTGCACCGGGTCCGGCACACCCCCTCCCCGCGCGACTCGGGACCTCGCATCAGCCGAGGCCGATGACCTTGAAGATCAGCTCGAAGAGCGTCTTGAGCAGCTGCTGACCCCAGTCGCTGGTGAGCAGCTTGATCAGCACGGCGGCCAGGCCGCAGCCGGCGGCGGTCGCGACGGCGTACTCCGCGGTGGCGACCCCCTGCTGGGAGCGCCGGAGTCGTGCGACGGGTGACGTGGTCATGGGTACCTCCTCGACGGGCCCGCTCGACGGCTGCCGGGTGGGCGGTTGATGTGTCGGTCCGACTCTCGCCACGTCGGCGTGGTCCGTGGGCCGAGGAGGCCGGCGCTGGGGACCTCACCGGCC
Source organism: uncultured Actinomycetota bacterium (assembly GCA_963698315.1). GTDB lineage: Bacteria > Actinomycetota > Actinomycetes > Propionibacteriales > Nocardioidaceae > Nocardioides_B. Next base: position 118,783 of record CAVOQH010000005.1, on the reverse strand, counting down.
CGGCGGGAGCTGGGGACGGGACCGGGCCGGCTCATCTCCACGTCAGCACCGGCAGCGACCCGGCCACCAGCGGCACCACGCCCAGCAGCACGAAGGCGGGCAGCAGGCACAGGCCGAGCGGGAGCGCGGCCCGGACCCCGACCGCTCGCGCGCGAGCCTCGACCCGGGCCCGGGCCTCGCGACGCAGGTCGACGGCGAGCCGGGCCATCGCGTCGGCCACCGAGGCGCCACTGTCCGACGCCCGCAGCACACAGCGCCCCCAGGGACCCAGGTGCGGGTGCCGGGCGACCTCGCCCCACACCGTCACCGGGTCGGTCCCGAGACGGAGCCGGGCGGAGACCGCGACCAGCTCCTCGCGCAGCGGGCCGTCGAGGACGGCGGCCACCTCGTCCAGCGCGGGGCCGGGCGCCTGGCCGACGGCCAGGCAGGCCGCGAACAGGTCCACGACGTGCGGCAGCCCCTCCTCGACGGCCTCCCGGCGGCGGCGCGCGGAGGGCGGCTCCATCCGGCGGACCGCCCGGTGCGTCCCGGCCGCGGCCAGCACGCCCACCACCAGGCCCGCACCGCCGCCGACGAAGAGCGCGGCCGCTGCACCGGCCCCGAGCGCCGCGAGGAGCGGGAGGGCGCCCTCGCGGTCCCGCTCCCGCCGGGGCGGACCCGGCGCGCGTGGCAGCGGGGGCGGGCGCGGCGGCAGCGCGAGCGTCACCGCCACGGCGACCAGGAGTGCCGCGATCACCGGCGGACCACCGACCCGGCGATCCGGTCGATCCAGGCCAGTCCGGCGAGGACCAGCGCCACCCCGGAGGCCAGGCAGGCGAGCCCGACCGGATGGCCGAGCAGGAAGGACCACGGGTCGCCGCCGATGCCCGCCGACATCGCCAGGGTGCCGAGCGGGAGGGCCGCGACCAGGCGGGCGGTGGCCCGGGCGGAGGACAGCTCACCGGCCACGAGGTGCGAGGCGAGCCCGCGGGCCCGCGCGGACTCGACGACCTGCCCGAGCGAGGTGGTCAGCGCGGCGCCGGAGCGCTCCGAGACCTGCCAGGCCGCGGCGAGGTCGGCGAGACCCTCGGCGCCGGGCAGGCGCGCCCGGTCGCGGAACGCCGCCGGGACGTCGGCGCCGAGCCGGGCGGCCGCGACGACCGGTGCCAGCTCGGGCCACACCTCCGCCGCGCGGGCCAGCGCGGCACCCGGCGGCTGCCCGGCGCGCAGCTCCCCCACCATGGCCTCCCCCACCTCCACGACACGGGCCCGGCGGGCGTCGCGGAGCCGCTGGGCACGTCGACGCTGCCATCCCTGACCCAGCCCGGCGGCGGCACCGACCCCGATGAGCGCGACGACGAGGTCGGTGCCGTCCAGGAGCGCGACCGCTGCGCCCACCACGACGACCGCCACTCCGGCCAGGGCGAGGGGCGGGCCGGCCCGGCCACCCCGCGGGCCGTCGTGGGCCGGGAGCGACGTCCGGCCGGGTCCGAGGGCGAGCATCGACGCGAGGGCGGCGAGGCCCGCGGCGACGAGGGCCCAGGTCATCGGCCGGACCGGGAGTCGAGCAGGCGGCCCAGCCGCGGGGCGGCGGGGCCTTCGTGGGTGGTGCCGTCGGCCGAGACCCGCGCGGCCGCGACCGCGCGCACCGTGCCGTCGTCACCGCGCTCGAGGACCGCCACCTCCCCGAGCCGCCGGCGCCCGGCCCGGTCGCGGCTCAGGTGGACCACCACGTCCACGGCAGAGGCCACCTGGCTGTGCACCGCGGCCTGGGGCAGTCCCGCCGCCATCGCCAGCGCCTCGATCCGGGCGGGCACGTCGGCGGCGGAGTTGGCGTGCAGGGTGCCGCAGCCGCCCTCGTGGCCGGTGTTGAGGGCGGCGAGGAGGTCGGCCACCTCCGCGCCCCGCACCTCGCCCACCACCAGCCGGTCGGGCCGCATCCGCAGCGCCTGACGGACCAGCACCCGCATCGGCACCTCCCCGGCGCCCTCGACGTTGGCGGGCCTGGTCTCCAGCCCGACGACGTGCGGGTGGTCGGGACGCAGCTCGCTCGCGTCCTCGACCAGCACCAGGCGGTCGCGGGGGTCGACCAGGCTGAGCAGCGCGGAGAGCAGCGTGGTCTTGCCGGTGCCCGTGCCGCCGCTGACGAGGAAGGAGAGCCGGGCGGCCACCACCCGGCGCAGCAGGCCGGCCCCCGGCGGGTCCAGCGAGCCGGCCTCGACGAGCTCGTCGAGGGTGAAGACCCGGCGCCGTGGCACGCGCAGCGAGAGGCTGGTGCCGGGCCGGGCGACCGGGGCCAGCACGGAGTGGAACCGGGTGCCGTCGGGCAGCCGCAGGTCGACGAAGGGCGTCGCGTCGTCGAGGCGCCGGCCACCCGCGGCGGCGAGGCGCTGCGCCAGCCGGCGCACGGCGGTGTCGTCGGGGAACCGGACCGCGGTGAGCTCCAGGCCCTCGCCGCGGTCGAGGTAGACGGCGTCGGGGCCGTTGACCAGGACGTCGGTGACCCCGGGCGTGCGCAGCAGCGGTTCGAGCGGGCCCGCGCCGAGCACCTCGGCGCTGAGCCGGTCGTGCACCGCGAGCACGGTGGCGTCGCCGACCGGGCGGCCCTGGTCGCGCAGCGCCTCGGCCACCCGGGCCGGGGTGACCTGGGCGCCCTGCCGGGCGAGGTGCTCGCGGACCGCGTCGACCACGCCGGGCTCGGGCTGGCGTCCGGTGGTCACCGGGCACCGTCGCCGCACCAGGCCAACGCGTCGCGGGCCGCCCGGGCCAGCGGGGAGCGCGGCGAGTGCACCGGCCCGAGGCCGAGGTCGACCTGCTCGACCACCCGGCGGCGGCTGGGGTAGTCGGCGACCAGGGGCAGGCCGAGCGCGTCGGCCACCTCGGCGGGCGCCACCGCCCCGGAGACGCTGCGCACGACCACGCCCACGGCTGAGGCGCTGGTCGGCCAGCCGGGCGGCGACGCGTGCGGCCGAGGCGACCCCGGAGACGGTCCCCTGAACCAGCAGCAGCAGCGCGTCGCACCGGGCCAGCGCCGCGGCCGAGGGGTCCGCACCCGAGGTGGAGCCGGCGGCGGTGCGCGGCAGGTCGACCAGCACCAGGCCGCTGCCGCGCTGGGCCGCGGCCACCACCTCCCGCACCGGGCCGTCGTCGAGAGGCTGCACCGGACCAGGGCCGTAGGTGAGCAGGGCGAGACCGTCGCGGGCGGGCAGGGCAGCGCGCAGGGACCGGGAGCCGAGCCGGCCGCTGGCCGAGAGCAGGGCGTCCCAGCGGATGCCGTCGACGTCGTCGAAGCCCAGCAGCCGACCGAGGCCGGGCCCCCACGGGTCGAGGTCGAGCAGCACCGAGGGGCCGCTCCGTGCCGCCACCTGCCCGAGCGCGGCCACGAAGGTGCTCGCGCCCGCGCCGCCCGAGCCGGGCATCACCCCGATGGTCCGCGCCGTGGCGCGGCCTCCGTCCACCACGTCGCCCATCAGCTCGACCAGCCAGGCCTCCCCCGACGGGAGCTCGACCACGTCGCGGGCGCCGACGCCCAGCGCCGCCCGGAACGTGCGGTCGGGGACGGGTCCGGCGCCCACCACGTGCACGTCGTCGTGCCGGGGCGGCCGGTGCGGGGCGAGCCGCTCGACGACGTCGGCCCCGACGAGGACGAGCGAGGCCGCCGACCAGGACCGCAGCGCGCTGTCGGGGTCGTGGGCCACGTCGAGGGTCACCCCGGCGGCCGCGGCCAGCCGGAGCAGGTCGCCGAGGAGGACGTCGTCGTCGGTGGTCAGCAGCACCGGGAGCGCGAGGTCGGCGGACGGCGCCGGGACGGTGGAGGTGGTGGTCATGACCCGACGGTGCCCGCGGCCGGCGACCGTCCGGCGGGCTACGGACCCTGGCTGGGGACGACGCCCGGCCGACCGCCGCCTGGGGACGCAAGCCGGCGGGGGCCGGAGGACACCGGGGAAGGGTGCGGCCCCCGGTCGGGGGGGAGTGACCGGGGGCCGCGTGGGTCAGGCTCGGGGGGAGAGCCCGGACCCTCGACCAGCGACTGGGGGGATGCCGCTGGGACTCGTGGTGTACGCACCCCTGGTGCTCCCGAGGCGCCGGTTTCCGATGGTAGCGCGTCCTTTACCCCATGTCGCACTCACTATGCTGGCGTCGACGCCGTCGCGGAGAGTCGGCACGGCGACCGACCGGCACGCTACGGGACGGACACGCAGGCCCCGGCACCCGGGCCGCGGACTCAGGCCCGACTCAGGCAGGGAGAGGTGGACGACGATGGCTCCTCGGGCGACCGGGCGGCCCGCCGCGTTCTTCGACCTCGACAAGACGATCATCGCCAAGTCGAGCACGCTCGCCTTCAGCCGGTCCTTCCAGGCCGGCGGGCTGATCTCCCGGCGGGCGGTGCTGCGCAGCGCCTACGCCCAGTTCGTCTACCTCGTCGGCGGCGCGGACCACGACCAGATGGAGAAGATGCGCGAGTTCCTCTCCGACCTCTGCGCCGGGTGGGACGTGCAGACCGTCCGCGACATCGTCGCGGAGACCCTGCACACCATCGTCGACCCGCTGGTCTTCGACGAGGCGATGTCGCTCATCGAGGAGCACCAGCTCGCCGGCCGCGACGTCGTCATCGTCTCCGCGTCCGGGGCGGAGGTCGTCGAGCCGATCGGCGAGATGCTCGGCGCCGACGGGGTGATCGCCACCCGCATGCAGATCGTCGACGGCCGCTACACCGGCGAGATCGACTACTACGCCTACGCCGAGAACAAGGCGACCGCCATCGCCGAGCTGGCCGTGGAGAAGGGCTACGACCTCAGCCGGAGCTTCGCCTACAGCGACTCGATCACCGACGTCCACATGCTCGAGGTGGTCGGGCACCCGCACGCGGTCAACCCCGACCGCGAGCTGCGCCGCCAGGCCACCCAGCGTGGCTGGCCGGTGCTCGTCTTCACCCGCCCCGTGGCCCTGCGCAGTCGGATGCGGCTGCCCCAGGGCAAGCCCACGATGGCCGCGCTGGCGCTCGGCACGGCCGCGGCCGTCGGCGGCATGGTCTACGTCGCGGCGCGCCGGCGTGTCGGCCGCGCACCGTCGTAGCCGTTCCTAGACCAGTACGCCGCATTCACGGCGAACCGCCCCTAGACCATCGCTGGTCACCCTTGTCGGTGCCGGAGGCGCGGCGTACAAAGGAGGCACAACTCCAGACCCGCACATGAGCCTGGTACCCACGCGGCGACCTACCCTTCCTATTGGGCGTCGACCTTCGGGTTCACCCGGGGCGACAACTTTCCGGTGCACGCTTGGTAGCCATCGGTCTCATGTGTCAGCGGCGGCACCTTTGGGCATCCCCCACGGGTGCCGCTCGCATGTCGGGTCGGATCTCAGCGCAGCGGGCTGGCCTCCGCGCCGGCCGCGTAGGCCTCGGCGGCGTAGAGCAGCCAGCCGTGCACCCCGGCCGTCCCGCCCTGGGCGTAGCCGCGCAGGTTGGACTCGTACTCCCGGCGCAGCGCGAGGTGGCCCGCCTCGGGCACGGTCAGCGAGGTGGGGTCGACGCCCCGCGCGACGAGCAGCAGCCGCTCGACCGCCCGGGCGACGACGCCGTTGTGGGACACGAACGGGGCCGCGGTCGCGAGCTCCGCGTGGGCGACCGCCGCCACGACGAGCGCCGGGGCGGTCGTCGGGGCGGACAGGGTGCGGGCGAGGTCGTGCAGCCGTGCGGCCACCTCGGCGTCGCGCGGCCGGCCGAGGTCCGCGTCGTCGACGACCCCCTTGCCCGCCAGCGTGTGGATCCGGGCCACGGCCTGGAGCGGCGCGGCGGCCAGCACCGGCAGCAGCCCGAGCAGCTCGGTGCTGACCCGCACGCAGGCCTGGGCCATCGGTCCGCCGCCGTCGGCGCGCACCACGTCGAGGGTCGAGTCCGAGCCCTCGAGGACGGCGCTCGCGTGGGCGCCGCGCAGCAGCGAGTCGGCGGTGAGGTCGGGCGTCGTACGGCGCAGGCCGCGGTCGCGCAGCAGCGCGTCGATGCCGTCGCGGGTGGCCGCCATCGCGGACGCCACGCCCTCGAGCGCGGCCAGCCTGGCCAGGGGATCGGTGTCCGTCACAGCCGCGAAGCGTAACGGGGCCTCAGCCGGCCGGAGCGGTCGCGCCCGTCGACGAGACGTCGGTGGCCCCGCCGGCGGCTCAGGCGGACGGGCCCTTGGTGCGCACCTCGGCCACGTGGGTCATCGCCTCGCGGAGCTCGGCCAGCCAGTCCTCCTCGTGCTGCCCCACGAGCCGGACGCACCAGGCCAGCGCCTCCGACCGGGACCGCGCGACACCGGCGTCGACGAGGGTGTCGAGCACCTGCCGCTGCGGCTGGCGCAGCCGGGTCATCACCGGGGCCGCGAGGTGGGTGAACATCTCGCCGTACTCCCCGACCCGCACCCCCCACGACACCTTGCGCTCGAAGCGCCGCTCGGCCTCGCGGGCGATCTCGATCCGCTGCTCGCGGGTGTCCTCGCGGAACGCCCGCACCCGGCCGGCCCGGGCCTCGTCACGCTCGGCCTCGGCGGTGCCGTCGGGGAGCTCGACGTCGGCGATGGTGAGGATCACCGTCACCTCGTCCCGGTCGACCGCCACCTCGGGCGCCTCGACCTTCCACGCGTCCGGGAGCCGGCCGGTGAACCAGCCCCGCACCTTCTCAGTTGTAATCATGTAATCCACATTACCTGTCGCGCGGGGCAACCGTGAGTGGCTGGGTTTCAAGCGCTCCGGTGGTCCAGTCCGACGGCACGCTGCGGTGCGGCTCGGGTCGGGTCGCCGAGTGATCAGTTGCTCCCGCTCCTCCGCTGCGCTCCCCCGCCGGGACCAACGGACCACTCAGCTAGCAGTTCCATGTCGCGCGGCAGGCATGGCGCACGTGAAGGGCAAACCCCGCCACGGACGCCTGAAACCCAGCCACGGCCCGGTTCACCACAGGCCGACCCCCGGCCGGCTGAAAACCCGCCCGGGGTTGTAGCCTCGCGAGCAATGAGCCAGCCGCCCGCGCCGTCCAGCCACGCCCTGTCGTTCGCGGGCGTGGCCGACGCCTACGAACGGGCCCGGCCGTCCTACCCCGCGGAGGCCGCCGCCTGGCTGGCCGGCAGCTCCCCGGCCCGGGTGGTCGAGCTCGGCGCCGGCACCGGCAAGCTCACCGCGGGGCTGCTCGACCAGGGCCACCGGGTGCTGGCCACCGACCCGCTCGAGCCGATGCTCCAGCACCTCGCGCGTGCCGTCCCCGGCGCCGTACCGCTGCGCGCCCGCGCCGAGGAGATCCCGGTGCGCAGCCGCTGGGCCGACGTGGTGGTCAGCGCGCAGGCCTACCACTGGTTCGACCTCGACCGGGCCCTGCCCGAGATCGCGCGGGTGCTCAAGCCGGGCGGCCGGATCGCCCTGGTGTGGAACCTGCGCGACGAGCGGATCCCGTGGGTGCGCCGGCTCGGTCGCCTGATCGGCACCGCGGAGCAGAACACCGACCCGACCCAGGACCTGATCTCCTCGCACCTGTTCGGGTTCGTCGAGAGCACGACGTTCCGCTTCTGGCAGCCGTTGGACCGTGAGCGGCTCCGCGACCTGGTGATGTCCCGGTCCAACATCGCCTCCATGGACCAGGCCGGCCGCGACGAGGTGCTCGCCGGCGCCGACGCGCTGTACGCCGAGTACGGCCGAGGCGCCGACGGGATGCTGCTGCCCTACGTCACGCGCTGCTTCAAGGCCGTCGTCCGCGCCCAGTCCGACCCGGACGACGACCAGGACGGCCCCGGTCCGGCGGACCCGCCGACCGACGACGACACCGACGCGTTGCTCATCGACTTCCAGTGAGGCGCACGTGACCTCGGGCTCCTGGTTCGGCTGGCTGCGCCGCCGCCACCTCGGCACCGAGGCCGACCGCGCCACCTTCCGCACCCTGCACACCGCCGCGCTGGCGACGCCCGCGCTCCGCGGAGGGCTGACCGAGGCCTCGGCCCAACGCTCCATCCGGCACCTGCGCAGCCTGCTCGCCTCGCCCGCGGTCGCCCTCACCGACACCGACGGCCTGCTCGCCTGGGACGGCGGCCAGCACCACCACGCCCAGCAGTGCGCCGACCTGGCCGGCCCGGTCGTGGCCGACGGCGCCACCGTGGTGCTCGGCCAGTCCGACATCCCGTGCGACGACCTGACCTGCCCGCTGCGCTTCGTGATCGTCTCCCCGCTGACCGTCGAGGAACGGGTGATCGGCACCTTCCAGGTGTTCGCACCGTCGGCCTCGGCGGGCCTGGTCCGCGCCGCCGAGGAGGTCGCCGACTGGGTGTCGGGGCAGCTCGAGCTGGCCGAGCTCGACGCCTCCCGGACCCGGCTGATGGAGGCCGAGGTGCGGGCGCTGCGCGCGCAGATCAGCCCGCACTTCGTCTACAACTCGCTGACCGCGATCGCGTCGTTCGTGCGCACCGACCCCGAGCGCGCCCGGGAGCTGCTGCTGGAGTTCGCGGACTTCACCCGCTACTCCTTCCGGCGGCACGGCGAGTTCACCACGCTGGCCGACGAGCTCAACTCGATCGAGCGCTACCTCGTGCTGGAGAAGGCGCGCTTCGGCGACCGGCTCAACGTCACCCTGCGCATCGCGCCGGAGGTGCTGCCCGTCGTCGTACCGTTCCTCTGCCTGCAGCCCCTCGTCGAGAACGCCGTCCGGCACGGCCTCGAGCAGAAGGACGGGCCGGGCCGCATCGAGATCACCGCGGAGGACTTCGACCGCGAGGCGGTCATCTCGGTGGAGGACGACGGCGTGGGCGAGGAGCCCGAGCGGGTACGCCGCGCGCTGGCCGGTGACGGGGAGATGGACTCGGTCGGACTGGGCAACGTCGACGCCCGGCTGCGCTCGACCTTCGGCGACGACTACGGGCTCGTCGTCGAGACCGCCCAGGGGGCGGGCACCAGGGTTATCGTGCGGGTGCCCAAGTACGCCCCCGGAGTGCACTCATGACCCCTCAGGACCCGCCCGGCCCGGTGGCCGGCAGGCTGCGGGTCCTCGTCGTCGACGACGAGCGACCGGCGCTCGACGAGCTCGCCTGGCTGCTCGAGCGCGACCCCCGGGTCGCCGGGGTCGCCACCACCGACAACGCCGCCGAGGCGCTCCGGGTGCTCCAGGAGGGCGGCATCGACGCCGTCTTCACCGACATCCGGATGCCCGGCCTCACCGGGCTGGAGCTGGCCCGGGTGCTGTCCCGGTTCCGGTCGCCGCCGCCGGTCGTGTTCATCACCGCGCACGACGACCACGCCGTCGACGCCTTCGAGCTCAACGCCGTCGACTACGTCCTCAAGCCGGTCCGCGAGGACCGCCTCGCCGAGGCGGTCCGCCGGGTCGTGGAGTTCCACGGCGGCGACAGCGGCACCGCCGAGGACCAGATCCCGGTCGAGCTCGGTGGGGTCACCCGCTTCATCGCCCGCTCCGACGTGCAGTACGTCGAGGCGCACGGCGACTACGCCCGGCTGCACACCGCCCACGGCAGCCACCTGATCCGCAGCCCGCTGACCACCCTCGAGAGCCAGTGGCGCGAGGCCGGCTTCGTGCGCATCCACCGCTCGCTGCTGGTCTCGCTGCCCCACGTCGTCGAGGTGCGGATGGACGCCGGCCGCTGCACCGTCGTGGTGGGCGACGAGGAGCTCGCCGTGAGCCGGCGGCACACCCGCGAGCTGCGCGACCTGCTGGTGCGACGGGCCCGGCCCGGCGGCACGGCCCGGCCATGACCAGCGAGCCGCCCCGGCGCGTCCGGGTGACCAGCCCGCGCACCGGCGCGGTGCGCCGCCGGGTCACCGGCACCTCGGAGATCGACGCGCAGACCCGGCTCGGCGAGATCTACATGACCTCGCTGCTGCGGGCGCAGCTGCGGCTCGCCGGCCTGGTCCTCCTCGGACTCGTCGTCCTGGTCGGCGGGCTCCCGCTCGCGTTCCTGCTGGCCCCGGGGCCGATGTCCACGGAGGTGCTGGGGATGCCGCTGTCCTGGGTGCTGCTCGCCTTCGCCGTCTACCCGTTGCTGTTCGGGCTCGGCTGGCTCTACGTGCGGGCCGCCGAGCGCAACGAGCGCGACTTCGCCGACGTGGTCGAGCGGTCCTGACGTGAACTCGACGTACGCCGTCGTCGCGGTCAGCCTGGTCTCGGTCACGACGCTGGCGATCGGCGCCTACGGCTGGCGGTTCTCCCGCACCACCAGCGACTTCTTCGTCGCCTCCCGGTCGGTGCGGCCGGCGCTCAACGCCTCGGCCATCGGCGGCGAGTACCTCTCCGCCGCGTCCTTCCTCGGCGTCGCCGGGCTGGTGCTGGCGTTCGGCACCGACATGCTCTGGTACCCCGTCGGCTGGACCGCGGGCTACCTCGTGCTGCTCGTGCTCGTCGCCGCACCGCTGCGCCGCTCGGGCGCCTACACGCTGCCCGACTTCGCCGAGGCGCGGCTGGAGTCCCGGTCGGTCCGCGGGATCTCGTCGGTGCTCGTGGTCGGGATCGGCTGGCTCTACCTGATGCCGCAGTTCCAGGGCGCCGGCCTCTCCCTGGGCACCGTCGCCGGCACCGAACCCTGGGTCGGCGGGGTGGTCGTCGGCACGGTCGTGCTGGTCAACGTGTTCTTCGGCGGGATGCGCAGCATCACGTTCGTGCAGGCCTTCCAGTACTGGCTCAAGCTCACCGCCCTGCTGGTGCCCGCGATGTTCCTGCTGTCGGTGTGGGTCGGCGACGGCGCCACCTCGCCGGCCGCGGCGGACGTCGTCTCCGGCGGGGTCGGCGGCGACGTCTGGGCGTCGCCGTTGACGTCGGCCAGCGCCGAGCCGCTCTACACGACGTACTCGCTCATCGTCGCGACGTTCCTCGGCACGATGGGCCTGCCGCACGTCGTGGTCCGCTTCTACACCAACCCCGACGGCCGCACCGCCCGCCGGACGACGCTGGTGGTGCTCGCGCTGCTCGGCGTCTTCTACTTCCTGCCTCCGGTGTACGGCGCGCTCGGCCGGCTCTACGCCCCGGACCTGGTCGCCAGCGGGGCCACCGACACGGTGGTGCTCGAGCTGCCCTCCCGGATGGTCGCCGGCGTCGGCGGCGACCTGCTCTCGGCCCTCACCGCGGCCGGCGCGTTCGCGGCGTTCCTCTCGACCTCCTCAGGGCTCACCATCGCGGTGGCCGGGGTGATCAGCCAGGACGTGATGGGCCGCAAGTTCCGCGGGGTCCGGGCGTTCCAGGCCGCCGCGGTCGTGGCCGTGGCCGTCCCGCTGCTCCTCGCCCTCGCGGCGGAAGGGGTCGGCGTCGCCCGGGCGGTGGGCCTGGCCTTCGCGGTCGCCGCGTCCACCTTCTGCCCGCTGCTGGTGCTCGGCATCTGGTGGCGCCGGCTCACCGACGCCGGGGCGATCGCCGGGCTGGCGGTGGGCGGGCTGCTGTCCGGCGCCGCCGTCGTGGTCACCCTGCTCGACGCCTCCCCGGCCGGCTGGCCCGGCACGATCGCCTCGCAACCGGCCGCGGTGAGCGTCCCGGTCGCGTTCGCGGTGATGTGGATCGGGTCGCTGCTCACCCAGAAGCGGCTGCCCGCCCACGTCTCGCGCACCATGGTCCGGCTGCACACGCCTGAAGCAGTGGACCTGGATCGTGGTCCGTATCCCGTGTAGTGCGCGGCCCGCGCGACGTGGAACTGCTAGCCGAGGGGTCCGTTCGCGAGGACGGAGCGCAGTGGCTGGGATTTGCGAACCCTGGTCCCGTCGGCGACCGCGCCCGGTGAGCGTGGTCCGTCGCGAGGGGTCAGTTCGCCATTCCCCCGCTGCCTCGACGTGAGGACCTCGCTGCGTCTCGACAGGCGCGACCATCTCGTGCACGCGTCCACGCCGACCCGGCCGCGCGCCCTGACAGGTCCACTGACCGTTTGTCGTGCGGAACCGGCCGCCCGTCGAAGGGCGCCTCCCGTCCGGCGCGCAGGGCCGCCGCGCCGCTTTCGAGGCGCCCGGGGCGCTCCCTAGCGTGAGCCGCGTCACCCGACCAGAGGAGGACTCGTGGCCATCCAGCAGAGCGATGCCTATCGCGACACGTCCGATCCCGTCTACAAAGAGCTCCAGAGCAGCACCGAGTTCCAGGAGCTGCGCCGTCGCTACCGCGGCTTCGCGATCCCGTGGACCATCGCGTTCCTGGTCTGGTACCTGCTGTACGTCGTCATGTCCAACTGGGCCGGCGACTTCATGAGCATCCAGGTCGTCGGCAACATCAACGTGGCGCTGATCTTCGGCCTGCTCCAGTTCGTCACCACCTTCGCCATCGCCTGGCTCTACGCCCGCCATTCCAAGACCGCACCTCGACCCGCTGGCCGACGACCTGCGCCGACCGCTTCGACGAGAAGGAGAGCACAGCGCATGAGCCAGCAGACCCTGACCACCACGCTGTTCCTCGCTCGTCGTCCTGCTCACCGTCGGCATCACGATCTGGGCCAGCCGGCAGACCAAGACGGCCACCGACTTCTACGCCGGCGGCCGGTCGTTCTCCGGCTTCCAGAACGGTCTGGCGATCGGCGGCGACTACATGTCGGCCGCGTCCTTCCTCGGCATCTCCGGAGCCATCGCGCTCTACGGCTACGACGGCTTCCTCTACTCCATCGGCTTCCTGGTCGCCTGGCTGGTGGCCCTGCTGCTGGTCGCCGAGATGCTGCGCAACGCCGGCCGCTACACGATGGCCGACCAGCTCGCCTTCCGGATGCGGCAGCGCCCGGTGCGCACCGCGCGCCTCGGTCTCGACCGTCGTGGTCTCGATCTTCTACCTGCTCGCCCAGATGGTCGGCGCGGGCGCGCTCGTCGCCCTGCTGCTCGGCGTCGACGACCAGGCGGTCAAGAACATCGTGATCATGGGCGTCGGCGTGCTGATGATCTTCTACGTCACCGTCGGCGGCATGAAGGGCACCACCTGGGTGCAGATCGTCAAGGCCGTCCTGCTGATGGCCGGCTCGCTGCTGATCACGATCCTGGTGCTGGCCAAGTTCGACTTCAACCTGTCGACCCTGCTCGGCGCGGCCGCCGAGAACGTCCGGCAAGGGCGAGGCCTTCCTCCAGCCGGGCCTGCAGTACGGCATCGACGCTGACGTCGCAAGATCGACTTCCTGTCGCTGGGCCTCGCGCTCGTGCTCGGCACCGCCGGCCTGCCGCACATCCTGATCCGCTTCTACACCGTGCCCGACCGCGCAGGACGCCCGCAAGTCGGTGCTCTGGGCGATCGGCCTGATCGGCGCGTTCTACCTGATGACGCTGGTCCTCGGCTTCGGTGCCGCGGCCCTGCTCGACACCGGCGAGGGCAGCACCGTCCTGGAGAGCGGCGGCAACCTCGCCTCACCGCTGCTGGCCGAGGCCGTCGGCGGTGGCGAAGGCTCCACCGGGGGCGCGGTGCTGCTGGCGCTGATCTCCGCGGTCGCCTTCGCGACGATCCTCGCCGTGGTGGCCGGGCTGACCCTGGCGTCCTCGTCCTCGGTCGCGCACGACCTCTACAAGGGCGTGTTCAAGAAGGGGCAGGTCGTCAGCGACAAGGACGAGGTCCGGATCGCCCGGATCGCGGCGTTCGTGATCGGCGCGATCGCCATCGTCCTGGCCATCCCGGCCCAGTCGCTCAACATCGCCTTCCTGGTGGCGCTGGCCTTCGCGGTCGCCGCATCGGCCAACCTGCCGGCGATCATCTACAACATGTTCTGGAGCCGCTTCAACACCCGCGGCGCGGTCTGGAGCATCTACGGCGGCCTCATCAGCGCGGTGGGCCTGGTGATCTTCTCCCCGGTCGTCTCGGGTGAGGCCGGGCTGATCACCAGCATGGACTTCGCCTGGTTCCCGCTGAAGAACCCCGGCATCGTCTCGATCCCGCTGGGCTTCCTGCTCGGCTACCTGGGCACGATCAGCGCACGGGAGCCGCACTCGGAGGAGTTCTACACCGAGCTCGAGGTCCGCGCCCTGACCGGCGCCGGAGCCGAGGGCGCGAGCCAGCACTGACCGCCCGTCCGGTGCCCGCACCGCCCCCGTCCGTGGGGTCGTGCGGGCACCGGTCGACGGGTAGGTTGCCAGGCAGACCAGACCGCACCAGCCGCCGACCGCTGAGGAGTTTTCGTGAGCGACGAGACCCTGTCCAACCTGATGCGCGAGGAGCGGCGGTTCGCGCCGCCGGAGGACCTCGCAGCCCACGCCAACGCCACCGACGAGTGGTACGGCCGTGCGTCCGGGGACCGGCTGGCCTTCTGGGCCGAGCAGGCCGAGCGGCTCGACTGGGACCAGAAGTGGGACCGGGTGCTCGACTGGGACGACCCGCCGTTCGCCAAGTGGTTCGTCGGCGGCAAGCTCAACGCCTCGGTCAACTGCGTCGACCGCCACGTCGCGGCCGGCAACGGCGACAAGGTCGCCTTCCACTGGGTCGGCGAGCCGGAGGACGACACCCGCACCATCACCTACGCCGACCTCAAGGACGAGGTCTGCAAGGCTGCCAACGCGCTCACCGAGCTCGGTGTCAGCGCCGGTGACCGGGTCGCGATCTACATGCCGATGATCCCGGAGACGGCGATCGCCATGCTGGCCTGCGCCCGCATCGGCGCCCCCCACACCGTCGTGTTCGGCGGCTTCTCCGCCGACGCGCTGGCCAGCCGCATCGCCGACTGCGAGGCGCACGTCGTGATCACCGCCGACGGCGGCTACCGGCGCGGCGCGCCCTCGGCCCTCAAGCCGGCCGTGGACGAGGCGGTGGCCAAGTCCGGCGACGTGGTCAAGAAGGTCCTCGTCGTACGCCGCACCGGTCAGGACATCGACTGGGACGACTCCCGCGACGTGTGGTGGCACGACGCCGTCGAGGGCGCGTCGGCCGAGCACGAGCCCGAGGCGTTCGACAGCGAGCACCCGCTCTACGTCATGTACACCTCCGGCACCACCGGCAAGCCCAAGGGCATCCTGCACACCACGGGCGGCTACCTCACCGGCTGCACCTACACGCACTGGGCGGTCTTCGACCTCAAGCCGGAGACCGACGTCTACTGGTGCACCGCCGACGTCGGCTGGGTCACCGGCCACAGCTACGGCGTCTACGGCCCGCTCGCCAACGGCACCACGTCGGTGATGTACGAAGGCACCCCCGACAGCCCGCACAAGGGCCGCTGGTGGGAGATCATCGAGAAGTACGGCGTGACGATCTTCTACACCGCGCCGACGGCGATCCGCACCTTCATGAAGTGGGGCGACGAGATCCCCGCCAAGTTCGACCTCTCCTCCCTGCGCCTGCTCGGCTCGGTCGGTGAGTCGATCAACCCCGAGGCCTACGTCTGGTACCGCGAGCGCATCGGCGCCGGGAAGACGCCCGTCGTCGACACGTGGTGGCAGACCGAGACCGGGGCGATCATGATCAGCCCGCTGCCGGGCGTCACCCACGGCAAGCCCGGCTCCGCGATGACCCCGATCCCGGGCGTCAGCGCCGAGGTGGTCGACGACCAGGGCGTGCCGGTGCCCAACGGGTCCGGCGGCTACCTCGTGCTCACCGAGCCGTGGCCGTCGATGCTGCGCACCCTGTGGGGCGACGACCAGCGGTTCAAGGACACCTACTGGTCGCGGTTCAAGGAGCACGGCTTCTACTTCGCCGGCGACGGCGCCAAGAAGGACGAGGACGGCGACATCTGGCTGCTCGGCCGGGTCGACGACGTGATGAACGTGTCGGGCCACCGGCTCTCGACGACCGAGATCGAGTCGGCGCTGGTCTCCCACCCCAAGGTCGCCGAGGCGGCCGTGGTCGGCGCGGCCGACGACATGACCGGCCAGGCGGTCTGCGCGTTCGTCATCCTGCGCGAGGAAGCGGGCGACGGCGGGACCGACATCGTCGAGGAGCTGCGCAAGCACGTCCAGCACGAGATCGGCGCGATCGCCAAGCCCCGTCAGGTGATGATCGTGCCGGAGCTGCCCAAGACCCGCTCCGGCAAGATCATGCGACGGCTGCTCAAGGACGTCGCGGAGAACCGCCAGGTCGGCGACGTCACCACGCTCGCCGACTCCACGGTGATGGACCTCATCTCCAAGAACCTGAGCGGCGGCCCTTCCGGCGACGAGTAGCCCGCAGCGTCATACGGACGGAGGCCTATCGGCCGCCGGACGTATGACGCACCGCCCGACGGACGCGCGCCCCGCCACCCGAGGAAGGTGGCGGGGCGTGGTGCATGGACCAAGCACCCGCGGGGCACCGGTAGGGTCGCCCAGGAAGGGAGAGCCACGATGACGAGCACACACACCCCAGCCGGCCCGCGACCGGAGGCCCGCCGTGCCCTCCCCCGACGACCCCACGATCGGCAAGCTGGTCGCGGACGCGAGCCGCGACCTGTCGAGCCTGGTCCGCAACGAGATCGCGCTGGCCAAGTCCGAGCTGAAGGTCAGCGTCAAGGCCGGCGGCACCGGGATCGGCCTGTTCGCCGGCGCCGCGTTCCTCGGCCTGCTCGCGATCATCATGTTCTCGGTCGCGCTCGCCTACTTCGTGTCGATGACCGGGCTGCACCTGGCCTGGAGCTTCCTGATCGTCTTCGGCCTCTACCTCCTCCTGGCCGGCCTGCTGGCCTTCGTCGGGGTCAAGAAGGTGAAGAAGGTGCGGGCCCCCGAGCGGGCCATCCACCAGGCGCAGGAGGCCAAGTCCCTCCTCAAGCGGTCCTGACCGGGAGCCGGCCGTGACCCGTGCCGGCGAGTCCGGGCGCGTGGTCGAGCTCGCCGGGCCGTGGACCCACCGCTACGTCGCGGCCAACGGGGCGCGCTTCCACGTCGTCGAGGGACTCCCGCCCGGCGGCACCCCCGAGGGCCCGCCGCCCGCCGACCCGCCGCTCGTCGTGCTGCTGCACGGCTTCCCGGAGTTCTGGTGGTCCTGGCGCGCCCAGCTGCCCGCGCTCGCGGCGGCCGGCTACCGCGCGGTGGCGATGGACCTGCGCGGCTACGGCGGCTCGGACAAGACCCCCAGGGGCTACGACCCGGTCACCCTCGCGCAGGACGTCTCCGGCGTGGTCAAGGCGCTCGGCGAGCGGAGCGGCGTGCTCGTCGGCCAGGGCTGGGGCGGGTACGTCGCCTGGGCGACCGCGACCCTGCACCAGCGCGAGGTGACCGCCCTCGGTGTCGTCGCGGCGCCGCACCCGGCCGCGATGATGCGGCAGCTGCGCCGGCACCCGGGCGCGGGCGCGCTGCGGCACGTGCTGGCGATGCAGGTGCCGCTGGCCCCGGAGCGCCGCCTGGCCGACCCGGGCAGCGGGTTCCTCCGCAACCACCTCACGGCCTGGTCCTCGCCCGCCTCGTCCTTCCCCGACGAGGAGGCCGCCGCGACCTACCAGAGCGCCATGTCGCTGTGGCCGTCCCCGCACTGCGCGCTGGAGTTCCACCGCTGGCTGGTCCGCTCGCGCGTGCGCTCCGACGGCCGCGAGTTCGACCGGCTGATGCAGGCCCCGGTGGGCCAGCCGGTGCTGAGCGTGTGGGGCGCCGACGACCCGGCGCTGCCGCACGGTGCGTTCGCCGACACCCGCCGCCACGTGCTCGGCCCGCTCACCGAGCACGCGATGCCCGGCGTCGGGCACTTCCCGCCCGAGGAGGCGCCGGACGCCTTCACCGCCCTGCTGCTGGCCTGGCTCGCCGGCCTCTGACCGCCGGAGCCTCTCAGGCGCAGCGGCCGGTGTCGACGGTCTCGTCGGAGGTGACGCCCTGCGCCGCGCTCTCGCGCACCTGCTCGGCGGTCAGGGCGTAGCCCGTGTCGTCGTCGGTGACCGAGGCCGCGAAGATCACGCCGAGCACCCGGCCGTCGTCGGACACCAGCGGGCCACCGGAGTTGCCGGGGCGCACCAGCGAGCGGATCGAGAACACCTCGCGGATCACGGTGCCCTGCCCGTAGATGTCGGGGCTGCGCAGCCGCTGCTCGCCGCGGATGCGGGCGGCCTGCACGTCGTAGGGGCCGTCCTCGGGGTAGCCGAGCACGGCGCCGGCCTGGCGCTCCGCGCCGCCGGTGTCGAAGCGGAGGAACGGCCGGCCGACCTGGTCGAGGGCGAGCACGGCGACGTCGAGGTCGGAGTTGTAGTAGACGACCCGGGCCGGGACCTCGGTCTCCCCGACCAGCACGCTCGGCTCGTCGACCCCGGCGACCACGTGGGCGTTGGTCATCAGCCGGGTCGGGGAGTAGAGGAAGCCGGTGCCCTCGACGCCGCGGTTGCAGTCGTTCTCGCCGCGGATCTTCAGCACGCTCGCCGCGGCCCGGCGTACGTCGGCGTCGCGGGCGATCTTGCCCGGCGGCGGGCCGACCTCGATGATCCGCTCGCGCGCGAAGGGCTCGAGGTAGCGCGGGAAGAAGCTCGACCCGACCACGTCGTTGAAGGAGTTCAGCGCGGTCACCGCACGCGTGGGCATCACGTCGTCGACCTCGCCCAGCACCATCGACTCACGCACCTGGTTGCTCACCCAGGGCAGCTTGGCGCCCGAGACCGCGACGCCGAGGGCCCAGGAGACGACGAGCACGGCGACCATGCTCAGCGCGGCCCCGCCGACCGCGTCGAGGGCACGGGCCGGCTGCCAGGTGATCCTGTCGCGGATGCGTGAGCCCGCGAACTGGAGCAACGCCTGCCCGAACGACGCGCAGACGAGCACCACGAAGAGCGCGGCCAGCGACACCCACAGCGCCGGCGCCGCGTCACCGAGCAGCTTGGGCGCGACCAGGATGCCGAGGAGGCCGCCGAGCAGCAGGCCCGCGGTGGCGAACGCCCCGGAGATGAAGCCCTGCCAGTAGCCCGAGACGGCGTAGGCCAGCACGAGCACGACCAGGAACCAGTCGAGGAAGTTCACCGGGCCTCCTCCGGCCCGACGGACTCCCCGAAGCGGGTGTTGGGCGGCGGGGCGGTGCTCTGCCGGACGTTGGGCTCGCGGGTGGCGGCCAGCATGTGCTCGGGCAGGTCGCGCAGCAGCGACTGGTCCCAGTCACGGGTCCAGCCGAGGAAGTCGAAGAGCCGGCTGATGATCCCGGCGGTGAAGCCCCACAGGATCAGGTCCTTGTCGTCGCCGATCAGGAACGCCGGCCCCCGCCAGCCGGAGGGGTGCCGCACCGTGACGCGGTGCTGGGGGTCGAGCAGCTCCTCGATCGGCTCGCGCAGGACGGCGTGCACCTCGCGCGGGTCGACCACCGAGACGGGGGACTCCTCGCGCCACCAGCCCAGCACGGGCGTCACCGCGAAGTTGCTCGGCGGCAGCCACAGCTGCGGCAGGGTCGCGAACACGTCGACGCCGTCCGGGTCGAGCCCGGTCTCCTCCTCGGCCTCGCGCAGCGCGGTGTGCGCCGGGCCGGTGTCGCCGGGGTCGGTGGAGCCGCCCGGGAAGGACACCTGGCCGGGGTGCGAGCGCATGTCGTGGGCCCGCTCGGTGAGCAGCAGGTCGGGACCGGAGGGCCCCTCACCGAAGAGCATCAGCACGGCGCCCTCGCGGGTGTCGGAGTCCTCCGGCGGCACGAAGCGGGTCAGCTCGTCGGGGGTGATGTCCCGGGCGCCCCGGCGTACGGGCTCCAGCCACGCGGGCAGGGCGGGCTGCTCGCCTGGCGCACTCTCGGACACGGGTCGAGCGTACCCAGGGGGACCGACCGCGACGCCTCCGGCCGTCGCGCGCCGCGCGGCTACAGGCTCACGCCGAGGTGCTCCTCGACGAGGTCGGTGAGCTGGCGGTAGGAGCGGATCACCGTGAACTCGACGTGGGTGACCCGGCCCTGGGCGTCGACGAAGACCACCCCGGGCAGGCCCCGGATCCGGAACTCCGAGCGCAGCACCCCGTCGGGGTCGGCGAGCAGGGGGTAGGTCACCCCGGTGTCCGCCGCGAGCGCCAGGGCGCCGTCGGGCTGGGTGTCGAGGTAGTCGATGCCGAGCACGCGGACGTCGCGGCCGCCCTGCTCGTGGAGGCGCTGGTAGTAGGGCAGCTCCTCGCGGCACGGCTCGCACCACTGGGCGAACAGGTTGACCACCGCGGGACCGCGCACGCCGCTCAGGTCGACGGCGGGGCCGCCGCCGAGGCAGGGCAGGGTGACCTCGGGCAGCGGGTCGGCGTCCGCGGGCGGCGCGTCGACCGCCTCGCACGGCTCGATGCCGGCGTCGGCCTTGGCCGCACGCAGCTCGGGGGTGTCGACGTCCACCCGGCTCTGCTGGACCGGTGCGCTCGCCCCGTCGGTGCTGGGGGGCACGCCGACCGAGCAGCCGGTCAGCAGCAGGGCACCCGCCAGGGCTCCCGCCAGCGAGGGTGCTGCCCTTGCTTCACGCCCGTCCCTCGGTGCGGACCAGCTTGGCGGCCTCGACCGGGTCGGTGGGCCCCTCGCCGTACGCCGGGCACCAGCGGGCGACCGGGCACGCGCCGCAGGCGGGCTTGCGGGCGTGGCAGACGCGGCGGCCGTGCCAGATCAGGTGGTGCGACAGCATCACCCAGTCCCTCTTGGGGAACAGCGCGCCGACCTCGTGCTCGGCCTTGACCGGGTCGGTCTCCTCGGTGAAGCCGAAGCGGCGGGCCAGCCGGCCGAAGTGGGTGTCCACGGTGATGCCGGGGACGCCGAAGGCGTTGCCGAGCACGACGTTGGCGGTCTTGCGGCCGACCCCGGGCAGGGTGACGAGGTCCTCGAGCCGGGCCGGGACCTCGCCGTCGTAGCGCTCGACGAGGGCCTGGGAGAGCTTGAGCAGCGACTCGGTCTTGGCGCGGAAGAAGCCGGTGGGCTGGATGATCTGCTCGAGGTGCTCGCGCTCGGCGGCCGCCATCGCGGCGGGGTCGGGGTAGGCGGCGAACAGCGCGGGTCGCACCGCGTTGACCCGCTTGTCGGTCGTCTGCGCCGACAGCACCGTCACCACGAGCAGCTGGAAGGCGTTGTCGAAGTCGAGCTCGCACCGGGCGTCGGGGTAGGTCTCGGCCAGCACCCGGTCGATCTTGCGGGCCCGGCGGACCAGTGCGGTGTCGGGGCGCGGCAGCTCGGGAGCGGGTCGGACGGGAGGCACGGCGACCAGCCTAGGTGAGCCCGCCGACCCCGCTACGGCGGGCTTCTTCGCCAACACCTGGGGTGATACGTCAGACTGTGACCTGCACAACCGCCGCGCATCCGGCGAGGCGTTGACGAGGAGGACCATTTCCGTGGACAACGACGTGCTGCGTCAGGCGCCCCTGTTCAGCGCCCTGGACGACGAGGCCGCCACCGCGCTGCGCGCATCGATGGCGGAGACCCGGCTCCGGCGGGGCGAGGTGCTCTTCCACGAGGGCGACGAGGGCGACAAGCTCTACGTCGTCACCGACGGCAAGGTGAAGCTGGGCCGCACCTCGTCCGACGGGCGCGAGAACCTGCTGGCGATCCTCGGCCCCGGCCAGATGTTCGGCGAGCTGTCGCTGTTCGACCCGGGGCCGCGCTCGGCCACGGTCACGGCCGTCACCGACACCGTGTTCTCCTCGCTCTCGCACGAGGACCTGCTCCGCTGGCTCGAGGGCCGCCCCGCGGTGGCGCGTGGCCTGCTCTCCCAGCTCGCCGGCCGGCTGCGCAAGGCCAACGACGTCGTCGCCGACCTCGTCTTCTCCGACGTGCCCGGCCGGGTCGCCAAGGCGCTGCTCGACCTCGCCGACCGGTTCGGCCGCACCGCCGACGACGGCGTGCACGTGCACCACGACCTCACCCAGGAGGAGCTCGCCCAGCTGGTCGGCGCCTCCCGCGAGACGGTCAACAAGGCGCTGGCCGACTTCGCCTCGCGCGGCTGGCTGCGGCTGGAGCCCCGCTCCGTGGTGATCATGGACATCGAGCGGCTGGGCCGCCGCGCCCGCTGACCGCCTTCGGGTGGTCGAGCTCACCGGGTGGTCGAGCTCCCGGGACTCGCCGCGAGCCTGTCGAGACCACGTGACGTGATCTCGACAAGCTCGATCACCCGAGAGAGCGCCCGATCACCCGAGAGAGCGCTCGATCACCCGTGCGCGCAGGTAGTCGATCTGGGCGCGCACGCTGAGCTCGGCGGCGCCCCAGAGCACGGGGTCGACGTCGGCGTACACCCGCTCCACCACGGCCCGCGCGACGTCCGCCCCGGCCGGTGCGTCGAGGTCGCGCAGCGCGGCCTCGACCTGGGCCAGCCGCTCGCGGCGGTGGGCGAGGTAGAAGTCCAGCGCCCCGAGCGCGTCGGTGATGACCGGCCCGTGCCCGGGCCACACGCTGGTCACCTCGCGGGCCTCGGCGAGGGCGTGCAGCCGCTGCAGCGAGTCGAGGTAGGCGCCGAGCTTGCCGTCGGGGTGCGCCACGACGGTCGTGCCGCGGCCGAGCACGGTGTCGCCGGTGAGCACCGCGTGCTCCTGCGGCAGCACGAACGACAGCGAGTCGGAGGTGTGCCCCGGCGTCGCGACCACGTGCAGCTCGAGCCCGTCGACCGCCACCACGTCACCGTCGCCGAGGCCCTCGTCGCCGAGCCGCTGCCGGGGGTCCAGGGCGCGCACGCCGCAGCGCATCCGCTCGGCGAAGGAGCGCGCCGCCTCGGAGTGGTCGAGGTGGCCGTGCGTGAGCAGCACGACCGCGACGTCGCCGGCCGCCTCCGCCACGGCGTCGAGGTGCTCGAGCATCTCCGGCCCGGGGTCGACCACGACCGAGCGCCGGGCGCCGGGCTCGCGCAGCACCCAGGTGTTGGTGCCGTCGAGGGTCATCATGTCCGGGTTCGGCGCCAGCACGCAGCGGGCGCGCTCGCCGAAGGAACCGCCCGCCCAGCCGGTCACGCGCGCATCCTCGCCGCGACCTCCTGGCCGAGCCGGGTGAGCCGCTCCGGGATGGTCAGGTAGACCCCGTCCCCTTCGCGCACCGCGGTCGGCTTGATCGGTGTCAGGTCACGGCCTGCGGCGGCGTCGAGCGCGGCGGCCGTGGTCTCGTGGTCGAAGAGCTCCAGGCAGGTGCAGTACGTCGGCGGCAGCATGAACATCTCGCCGTCGTCGACCATCCGGATCGCCTCGCGCACCGGCGACCACAGCACCCGGTCGGACTCCGTCGACACGTCGCGCGTCACCTGGCCGGCGGGGAGCTGGGCGACGAAGAACTGGGTGTCGTAGCGCCGCGGCTCGAACACCGGGGTGACCCAGCGACCCCCACAGCCGCAGCAGGTCGGTGCGCAGCACCAGGCCGCGGCGCGAGAGGAAGTCGGTGAAGGACTCCTCCCGCGACTCCAGGGCGACACGGTCCGCCTCCCAGTCGTCGCCGGTGGTGTCGGCGACGACCTCGTCGGCGGACGGCCCGGCCAGCAGCACGCCCGACTCCTCGAACGTCTCGCGGACGGCCGCGCAGACCAGCGCCCGGGCGAGTGGCTCCTCGACCCGCATCCGCGCGGCCCACTCCGCCGGGGCCGGCCCGGCCCAGCCGATGGCGTGGTCGAAGTCGCGCGGGTCCACCCCGCCGCCCGGGAAGACGCACATGCCGGCGGCGAAGGCCATGTCGACGTGCCGCCGGAGCAGGTAGACCTCCAGCGAACCGGCCCCGGCGCCCGCGTGGACCGGCTCGCGCAGCAGCACCACGGTCGAGGCGTAGCGCGCCTCGACCGGGGTGCGGGTGCCGTCCTCGAACTCGAGGGCGCGCTCGACGAGGTCGTCGGGCAGCCGGGTGGCGGGGTCCATGGGCCTGCGGGTGTCCTAGACCTCGACGATGAGCTCGACCTCGACCGGGGCGTCGAGCGGGAGCACCGGCACGCCGACGGCGGACCGGGCGTGCTTGCCGGCCTCACCGAAGGCCTCGCCGAACAGCTCGGACGCGCCGTTCGCGACACCCGGCTGCCCGGTGAAGTCGGGGGTGGAGGCGACGAAGGCGACGACCTTGACGACCCGCTTCACCTGCGACGAGGTCGCCGATCTCGGCGCGCACCGCGGCGATGGCGTTGAGGGCGCACTGACGCGCGCACTCGACGGCCTCCTCGGGGCTGACCTCGCCGCCGACCTTGCCGGTGGTGATCAGCTGGCCCTCACGCATCGGCAGCTGGCCGGACGTGAACACGTAGTTGCCGCTCCGCACGGCAGGGATGTACACCGCGACGGGCTTGGGCGACCTCGGGGACGCTCAGCCCGAGCGAGGCGAGGCGCTCCTCGGGAGTGCTGCCGGCGGCGCTCACTGGGCGGGCCGCTTGAAGTAGGCGACGAGGTTCTCCGGGTTCATGCCCGGCACGATCTGCACCAGCTCCCAGCCGTCCTGGCCGAAGTTGTCGAGGATCTGCTTGGTCGCGTGCACCAGCACCGGGGCGGTGAGGTACTCCCACTTGGTCGTTGCGCTCATGGCCGCGAGCCTAGGCCATCGGTTCGCCGCGCCCACTACGGTGACCTCCGTGGACGCAGCCGACCCCGACGACGTGCTGACCCGTCCGGCCGCGCTGCCGGACGCGGTGCTGCGCTACGCCGACCACGAGGACGGCGTCGTCGACGTGCACCTGCCGGCCGGGCCCGGGCCGCACCCGCTCGTGGTGCTGCTGCACGGCGGCTTCTGGAAGCAGGCCTTCGACCGGCGGCACAACCGCCCGATGGCCCGGGCACTGGTCGAGGCGGGCTGCGTGGTCGCCGCGCCGGAGTACCGCCGGGTCGGCGGCGCCGGTGGCTGGCCGGCCACCGGTGACGACGTCGCCGCGGCCCTCGCCGCGCTGCCGGACCTGCTGGCCGGGCTCGGCGTCGCCACGACGACCACGACGGTGAGCGGCCACTCCGCGGGCGGGCACCTCGCCCTGTGGCTGGCCGGTCTCGGCACGCTGCCGATCGACCGGGTGGTGGCGCTCGCCCCGGTGGCCGACCTGGAGGTGGCGGCCCGCGAGCGGCTCGGCGACGGCGCCACCCAGGCGCTGCTCGGCGGCGGGCCCGAGGAGGCCCCCGAGGCCTACGCCGCCGCCGACCCGATGCAACGGCTGGCGCACGCCGACCCCGCGACCGAGCTGGTCGTGCTCCACGGCGTCGCCGACACCGTCGTACCGGTGGGGCTGAGCCGCGGCCTGGCCGCGCGCTTCCCGCGGGTGGACCTGCGCGAGCAGGACTGCGGCCACTTCGAGGTGATCGACCCGCACTCCGCCGTGTGGCCGGCCGTGCGCGAGGCGCTGTCCGGGGCCGGCCGTGGCTGACCCGGCGACCGTGGTGCCGTTCGGCGACCGGCTCTCGCCGTGGACGCCGGCCCGTGAGCGGCTGCTGGACCGGATGATCGTGGTGGCCCTGCTGCTGCCGGTGCCGGTCCTGCTGGTGACCCTGGGCATGACCTCGACCGCCCTGCTCAGCGCACTGCAGATCGCCCCGCTGTGGTGGCGACGCAGCCACCCGGACCTCTGCTTCGCCGCGGTCGCCGTGCTGATGGCGGTGCAGCTGCCGATGACCGGCACTCCGATCTGGGGGCAGGTCGCGCTGCCGTTCGCGATCTACTCGGTCGCCGCCTTCTCCACCCAGCGGCGGGCCGCGATCGCCGTCGGCATCGGGCTCGTCGGCGCGGTGGTCGGCCCGGTCGACTGGCTGACCGCGCTGTCGCTGCTGCGGTTCTACCCCGGCGTGCTCTTCGTCGGTGCCTGCGCGATGCTCGTCGTCGCGCCGTGGGCGCTGGGCATGCTGACCCGCACCCGGCGGGCGTACGTCGCCCAGCTGATCGACCGCGGCGAGCGGGCGGAGCGGGAGGCCCGGCAGCAGGTCGAGCTGGCCGCCTCCGACGAGCGCGCCCGGATCGCGCGCGAGATGCACGACGTGGTGGCGCACGGGTTGTCGGTGATCGTGGTGCAGGCCGACGGCGCCCGCTACGCCGCCGACCAGGACCCGACCGCGGCCACCCGTGCCCTGGACACCATCGGCCGCACCGGCCGCGAGTCGCTCACCGAGATGCGCCGGATGCTGGGCCTGCTGCGCTCCGACGACGGCGCGACCGGCACCCGCCCGCAGCCGGGGCTGGTCGACCTCGACCACCTGCTCGCCGAGGCCGCGGCCTCCGGGATGCACCTCGAGACCGACGTCGACCAGCCGCTGCCCGAGGCGGGCGCCGGCGTCGGGCTGACGGTCTACCGGCTGCTGCAGGAGGCGCTCACCAACGTGCGCAAGCACGCCGGCCCCGGCCCGCGGGTGCGCGTCGCGGTCCGCGGGGCGCCGGACGGCATCCGGGTCACGGTGGACGACGACGGTCGCGGCGCGAGCGCGCCCGACGACGGGAAGGGACACGGGGTCATCGGCATGCACGAACGCGTCAGCGCCCTCGGCGGCACGATCGAGGCCGGGCCGCGCCCGGGCGGCGGCTACCGGGTGGACGCGCTGGTCCCCCTCGACGGGGCACCGGCATGATCCGGGTGCTGCTCGTCGACGACCAGGCCCTGGTCCGGGCCGGCTTCCGCATGCTCGTCGACAGCCAGGACGACATGACGGTGGTGGGCGAGGCCGGGGACGGCGGCGAGGCGACCGCCCTGCTGGGGACGACCGGGGCCGACGTCGTGCTGATGGACGTGCGGATGCCCCGCGTCGACGGGGTCGACCGCCACCGCGACGATCACCGCCCGCGGCGAGACCCCCCGGGTGATCGTGCTGACCACCTTCGACCTCGACGAGTACGCCTTCGCCGCGATCAAGGCCGGCGCCTCGGCGTTCCTGCTCAAGGACGCCCCGCCGGCCGACCTGCTCAGCGCGATCCGCTCGGTGCACTGCGGCGACGCGGTCGTCGCGCCGAGCACCACGCGGCGCCTGCTCGAGCACTTCGCGGCCGCCCAGCCGACCGCGACGCCGGCCAGCCTCGACGGGCTGACCGACCGCGAGGTCGAGGTGCTGCGCCTGGTCGCCCGCGGCCGTTCCAACGCGGAGATCGCGGCCGAGCTCGTGGTCGCCGAGGCCACCGTGAAGACCCACGTCGGCCGCATCCTCGCCAAGACGGGCACCCGCGACCGGGTGCAGCTGGTGGTGCTGGCCTACGAGTGCGGGCTGGTCTCCCCCGGCTCGTGAGGCGCCCCCGACGGCCGAGCTGCGTACGACCTGAGGCGTACGCCGTCGCGACGGGTGCCACCTGCGGCGTACGCCAGGTCCCGCCCCTGGCCTGACGACGCGGACCCCCGTGGGTTCCTAGCGTTCCGGGTGTCATCACCACCGACCCCAGGGGGACCCATGCCCACCCAGACCGGCCTCGCTCCGCACGCGGCTCCGACCGGCCAGGCGGCCGCGTCGACCCGCGGCCTGACCCGCACCTACGGACGCGGCGAGACGCAGGTGCACGCGCTGCTCGACGTCGACCTCGACATCCCGGCCGGCCGGTTCACCGCCGTGATGGGCCCCTCGGGCTCCGGCAAGTCGACCCTCATGCACTGCCTCGCCGGCCTGGACACCCCCACCGCGGGCACCGTCACCGTCGCCGGCGTGGAGGTCTCCGGCCTCGGTGACAACGCGCTGACGGTCTTCCGCCGCGACCACATCGGCTTCGTGTTCCAGGCCTTCAACCTGCTGCCGATGCTGACCGCCGAGCAGAACGTGCTGCTGCCGCTCGAGCTCGCCGGCCGCCGGCCCGACCCGGAGTGGCTCGACCTCGTCGTCGACGTCGCTCGGCATCGGGGACCGGATGAGGCACCGGCCCGACCAGATGTCCGGCGGCCAGCAGCAGCGCGTCGCGCTGGCCCGTGGCCTGGTCGCCCGCCCGACCCTGCTCTTCGCCGACGAGCCGACCGGCAACCTCGACAGCCACGCGTCGGCCGAGGTGCTCGGCTTCCTGCGCCGCTCGGTGCGCGAGCTCGGCCAGACCGTCGTGATGGTCACCCACGACCCGGACGCCGCGTCCTACGCCGACCACCTCGTCCGCATCGAGGACGGCCGCGTCGCGAGCGCCGCCGACGTCGACGGGGCGGTCGCCTGATGCGCCAGGTCACGCTCGCGTCGGTGCGGGTCTACGCCCGGCGGTACGTCGCCGCGGTGGTCGCCGTGACGCTCGCCGTCGCGTTCGTCGTCGCCACCAACGCGCTCACCTCGGCCGCCCGGGCCGGGATGATCGCCGACCTCGGCGCCTCGTTCGACGGCGCGGAGGTCGTGGTCTCCGGACTCGGCTCGACCCGGGAGGCGGACCGGGCCGGGCGAGCCGTCGCGGCGGCCGGCGGCCAGGCCGCGGTCAACGCGCTCGTGTGGACCCCGGCCGCCGCGGACGGGCAGCGGGTCGCCGACGACGCCCCGGTCGGGACGGTCGCCTCGACGCCGGCCCTGCGCTGGCAGACCCTCGTCGACGGGGAGTTCGCGGGGCCCGGCGAGATCGTGCTCGACGAGCACGAGGCCTCGTCCCGCGGGCTCGCGCTGGGCGACACCGTCACCCTCGGTCGCGGCGACGCGAGCGTGGACCTCGTGGTCAGCGGGACCGTGCGCTCGTCCTCGGGACCGCACGCCGCGGCGGCCTACGTGACGTGGCCCGACTTCGAGGTGTTCGGCGAGAGCGCGCTGCTCGTCGACGTGGTGGCCCGCGGCGTCCCCACCGGCACGCTCGACGCCGCCCTGCCCGGACGCTTCATGGTGGAGACGGTGGACGACCACGTGGTGGCGGTGCAGAAGGACTTCACCCGTGGCATCGACGTCATCGGCGTGCTGCTGCTGGTGTTCGCCGCGGTGGCGCTCTTCGTCTCCGTGCTCGTCATCGCCAACACGTTCACCGTGCTGCTCGCCCAGCGGCAGCGCGACTTCGCCCTGCTGCGCTGCGTGGGCGCCAGCCGGCGGCAGGTGCTCCGCGCGGTGCGTCTCGAGGCGCTGCTCGTCGGCGCCGGGTCGGCCACCCTCGGGCTGCTCGTCGGCGCCGGCTTCGGCTACGGCCTGGTGGCGCTGGCCGCCCGGACCTTCGACGCGCTGCCCGTGGGGGCGGTCGCCCTGTCCCCGCTGTGGCTCGGCGGCGCCTGGCTGCTCGGCGTGCTGGTCACGGTCGGCGCCTCCGTGCTGCCCGCCCGGCGCGGCAGCCGGGTCGCCCCGTTGGCGGCGCTGCGGCCCGAGACGGCCGTGGTGGTCCGCTCCCGCGCCGGGTGGGGCCGGATCACGCTGGCGGTGCTGGCGCTGTGGGTGGGAGTCGCCCTGCTCGTCTACTCCGTGCAGCAGCACGAGGTCGTGCCGATGCTCGCGGGCGGCTTCGTCTCGTTCGTCGGCGTCCTGCTGCTCGGGCCGCTGCTGGTGCCGCTGGCCATCCGCGGCGTCGGGCTGGTGGTGGGCCGGCTCGGGGGTACGACGGGGCGGCTGGCCGTCGCCAACGCGGTCCGCAACCCACGCCGTACCGCGGCCACCGCGGCGTCCCTCCTCGTCGGGGTCACCCTGATCACCGGCATGGTCGTGGGGATGGCCACCGTGCGCACGACGGTCGACGAGGAGATGGACGCGCAGTACCCGGTCGACGCGATCCTCACCGACCCGGACGGCGCCCTGGTCGACGGGCTCGCCGCGGACGCGGCCGGCATCGACGGCGTCGACACGGTGGTCCCGGTCGCGGGCACCACCGTCGTGCTGGCCGGCAAGCGGCTCGACCTCGGCCCGACGACGGTGCTGGCGCCGTCGGGAGCGGTGGCGGGCGCCGTCCACGGCCGGCCGGACTTCCTGACGGTCGGGCCCGACGAGATCTACCTGCCGTGGGACGTCTTCTCCGACACCGGGCTCTCCCCCGGCACCACGGTGACCGCGACCGTCGGGGGCACCACCCGGGAGCTCACCGTGCGCGCCGCCGACGGCTTCGGGACCGCCGCGCTCGTCGCGCCGGCCACCCTCGAGGCACTCGCCGGGCCCGCCGAGCCGCGGGCGCTGTGGATGCGCACCGCGTCGGGCGCGGACGCCGAGGACGTCGCCGGCGAGGTCGCCGCGCTGGCCCGGGCGACCGGGACCGAGGCCGACGGCGGGCTCGCCGGCCGCGACTTCGTCGACCTCCAGCTCGACGTCATGCTCGGCGCGGTCCTCGCGATGCTCGCGGTCGGCGTGGTCATCGCCGTGGTCGGGGTCGGCGCGACCCTCGGCCTCTCGGTGCTCGAGCGCACCCGGGAGCACGCGCTGCTCCGGGCCCTCGGGCTGACCCGGCGGCGGCTGCGGGCCACGCTCTCGACCGAGGCGGTGCTGCTCGCCGGGGTCGCGGGGCTGCTCGGCGCGGTGCTCGGGACGGTCTACGCCTGGGTCGGCGTCGAGGCGGTCGTGGGGGCGGCGATCGAGGACGTGCGCCTGGTGGTGCCGGTCGGCCAGGTGCTGCTGGTGGCGCTGGTGGCCGCGCTGGCCGGGCTCGCCGCCGGGGTGCTCCCCGCCCGGCGGGCCGCCCGGGTCTCCCCCGCCGCCGGCCTCTCCGCCGACTGACCGGCCGAGGGGTCACTTGTGCAGGCACTTTCGCGGCGTGTCGCTGCACAGGTGACCCCTCGGCGGCGGACGCCCGGGCGGTGCCGGGTCGGCGGGTGAGACGCTTGGTGGCATGCCACCTCGCAGCGTTGCGGTCGTCGGCGCCGGCCCGGCCGGGACGACGCTGGCCCTCGGCCTGCTCCAGCACGGCTGCACGGTCACCCTGGTCACCGACCGCACCGCCGAGGAGATCCGCGGCGGCTCGGTGATGTCGAGCCAGGTGACCTTCGAGTCCGCGCTCGAGGTCGAGGCCGCCCTGGGCGTCCCGGCGCTGCTGCCGCCGGCCCCGGAGATCGGGCGGATGGCCTTCGACGTGCGGTACGACGACGGCACGTCCGCCGCGTTCGACGTACCCCTCGGCGCGCCGGCGCGCTCGGTCGACCTGCGGGTGAAGGTGCCCGCGCTGCTCGAGGCCGTGGAGCGGCTCGGCGGCAAGGTCGTCGTCCGCAACGCCGGCGTCGACGACGTCGAGGAGCTCGCCGCGAGCCACGACCTGGTGGTGGTGTCGACCGGCCGGGGCGGTCTGGTCGACCTGTTCCCGGTCGACGAGGAGCGGACGCCGTACACCTCCCCGCAGCGCACCGCGGCGCTGACCTACCTGCGCGGCGGGTCCCCCGACGGGACCTTCCGCTACCAGGTGGTCGACGGCGTCGGCGAGTGCTTCACCTGTCCGGGGCTGACCGTCGAGGGGCCCTGCGACATCGTCGTGGTCACCGGGGTGCCGGGCGGGCCGCTCGACGTGTGGGCCGACGTGACGACGCCCGAGCAGCACCTGGCCCGGCTGCACGAGGTGCTCCGCGCGCACTTCCCGTCGGAGGCCGACCGGCTCGCCGGTGCCGGGCTCGTCGACGCGGGCGCGGTGCTGCGCGGCGGCTTCACCCCCGTCGTACGCCGTCCCGTCGGCACCCTCCCGTCAGGAGCCCACGTGCTCGGCATGGCCGACGTGGTCGTCCTCAACGACCCGCTCACCAGCCAGGGCTCCAACAACGCGATCAAGTCGGCGGCGTTCTACCTCGACGCGGTCACCAACCACCACGGACCGTTCGACGCGGGCTGGATGGAGCGCACGTTCGCGAACTTCTGGCGCGGCTGGGCGCACTTCGCGACCCGCTGGACCAACGACTGGCTGCGTCCGCTGGAGCCGCACCAGCGGGAGGCGCTGACCGCGGCCGCCGAGCTGCCCGGCGTGGCCGAGCGCGTCGCGGCCGGCTTCGACGACGCCCGGCTCTTCGACCCGTGGTGGTACGACGCCGGGGCGACCGAGGCCTTCCTCGCCGAGCAGCGCGCCGTGGCGGCCGGCCCGTTCGACCCCCGCGACCTGCGGCGCGCCCTCGGCCAGTACGCCACCGGCGTCACCGTCGTCACCACCGTCCACGACGGGCAGCTGTTCGGGATGACCGCCAACTCGTTCACGTCGGTCTCGCTCAACCCGCCGCTCGTGCTCTGGGCGGCCGCGAAGTCGTCGCCGTCGCTGGCGGCGTTCGAGGCGGCCGACGCGTTCGCGGTCAACGTGCTCGCCGCCGACCAGCACCACCTGTCCCGGCAGTTCTCCACCTCGGGCGCCGACAAGTTCGACGGCGTCCGGCTGGTCTCCACCGACGGGCCCCCGCTGCTCGAGGGCACGGTCGCCCACTTCGTCTGCCGCCGACTGCCCGGCGACCGCGGCCGACTCGACGCCGGCGACCACGTGGTCTTCCTCGGCGAGGTCGAGGCCTACGACGCCCCCGGCGGCGAGCCGCTGGTCTTCCACTCCGGCTTCTACCGCCTCGCCACCAAGCACCCCGACCTCTGACAGCTCCGGCGAGAGGTCAGTTCCCCACCGGCTCTGTCGGCGTGTCGCGCACGAAGTGACCTGTCGGCGCACGCCACCTCTGTGGACAACTCGCACGCCGCTCCGCACCGGCGATGCATCGTGGCCGCCATGGACCTGATGCTCCCCGTCCCGGCGGACGAGCGGCTGCCCCTCGGCGAACCCTTCACCCTCGACCAGGCCCGCGCGCGGGGAGTCTCCGAGCGCGTCGCTCCACCGGCTCGTCCGCGAGCAGGGCACGCTGCGCCGGGTCTTCCGCGGCGTGTACGTCGACAGCGCCGCCGACGACGACCTGCTCATGCGCGCGCGAGCGCTGTCCCTCGTCGTCCCGCCGACCGCCGTGGTCACCGACGAGTGCGCCGCCTGGGCGCGCGGTGTCGACCTCGTCGCTCGCGGCGACCACGTGATCCCGCCACCCGTGAGCATCGTGCAGCCGCACGACCGCACGGCCGCGTCCGCCAACGCGGCGCCGACGGCGGTCGCCGCCTGCTCTTCCCGCGCGACGTGGAGACGCTGCACGGCGATCCGTCGTCACGACAGCCTCCGCACCGCTCTCGACCTCGCCCGCACCCGCTCACGGTTCCGCGGCATCGCCGCCCTCGACGCCATGCTGCGCACCCGCGACTTCTCGCCACGAGGAGATGCTGCGCGAGATCGCGCGCTTCAACGGCTTCCGCGGCGTCGTGCGGCTCCGCACGCTGGCACCCCTGGCCGACCCGCGTGCGGAGTCACCCGCCGAGTCGGTGATGCGGCTGCTCTGGCTCGACGCCGGGCTGCCGGCCCCGACGCTCCAGGTGCCGGTCTGCGACGACGACGGCTGGGAGGTCTACCGCCTCGACCTGGGCCTGCCCGAGATCCGCTACGCCGCGGAGTACGACGGCGTCGCCTGGCACAGCTCGCCGGCCCAGCGCGCCCGTGACCGGCAACGCCGCGCCTGGCTGCGCGACGAGCGTGGCTGGGTCGTCGACGTGCTCGGCACCGACCAGGTGTTCAAGCACCCCGCGAGTGGCGATCGAGATGCTCCGCGCCGGCATCGCCCGGGCGGAGCGTCGCGCTCCGGCGTACCGCCTGAGCCGGCCGAGAGGTCACTTCCCGCGCGACGCGCCGACAAGCTGGTGGGAAAGTGGCCTCTCGCCCTGAGGGGTGACCCCTCGGCGTCAGAGGAGGGCGGGCTCGGTCTTCTCGCGGACCTCGTCCTCGGTGACGCCGGGGGCGAGCTCGACGAGCTTGAGGGCGCGCTCGCCGTGGGTGCCCGGCACGGCCGGCTCCCCGGTGGCGGGGTCGATCACGTCGATCACCGCGAGGTCGGTGATGATCCGCTGCACGACGCCCTTGCCGGTGAACGGCAGCGAGCACTCGTCGACGATCTTGTAGGTGCCGTCCTTGGCGACGTGCTCCATCAGCACGATCACCCGCTTGGCGCCGTGGACCAGGTCCATCGCGCCGCCCATGCCCTTGACCATCTTGCCGGGGATCATCCAGTTGGCGATGTCGCCGTGGGCCGAGACCTGCATCGCGCCGAGGATCGCGGCGTCGATCTTGCCGCCGCGGATCATCCCGAACGACGTCGCGGAGTCGAAGAACGACGCGCCCTTGCGCAGCGTCACGGTCTCCTTGCCGGCGTTGATCAGGTCGGCGTCCTCCTCGCCCTCGACGGGGTAGGCGCCGACGCCGAGGATGCCGTTCTCCGACTGCAGCACCAGCTCCACGTCGTCGCCGACGTAGTTGGGCACCAGGGTCGGCAGCCCGATCCCGAGGTTGACGTAGGACCCGTCGGTCAGCTCCGAGGCCGCCCGCGCGGCCATCTCCTCACGCGACCACGCCATGTCAGGCCCCTTCCTCAGCCGCAGCCGCGGGACGCACGGTGCGCTTCTCGATCCTCTTGTCCTCGGCCTGCTCGGGAGTCAGCTCGACGACGCGCTGCACGAACACGCCCGGGGTGTGCACCTCGGCCGGGTCGATCTCGCCCGGCTCCACCAGGTGCTCGACCTCCGCGATGGTGATCCGGCCGCACATCGCGGCGAGCGGGTTGAAGTTCTGGGCGGACTGGCGGAACACCAGGTTGCCGTGCCGGTCGCCCTTCCAGGCCCGCACCAGCCCGAAGTCCGCGACGATCGCCTCCTCGAGCACGAACTCCTTGTCACCGTCGTGGGTGGAGAAGGTCCGCACCTCCTTGGCCGGCGAGGCCACCACCACGTTGCCGTCGGTGTCGTACTTCCACGGCAGCCCGCCCTCGGCCACCTGGGTGCCGACACCCGTCGCGGTGAAGAACGCCGGGATGCCGGTGCCGCCGGCCCGCATCCGCTCGGCCAGCGTGCCCTGCGGGGTCAGCTCGACCTCCAGCTCGCCGGAGAGGTACTGCCGCGCGAACTCCTTGTTCTCACCGACGTAGGAGGAGATCATCCGGCGGATCCGCTTCGCGAACAGCAGCCGCCCCAGACCCCACTCGTCGACGCCGCAGTTGTTCGACACCGCCTCGAGCTGGTCGGCCCCCTGCTCCAGCAGGGCCTCGATCAGCACCGACGGCACGCCGCACAGCCCGAAGCCACCCACCGCGAGCGTCGAACCGCTCCCGATGTCGGCCACGGCCTCCGCGGCACTCGCCACCACCTTGTCCACGACTCTCCTCCTCATCGACGGTGCCGCCACCCTAGTCACCCGGTGTGGTCCTCGACACTGACGGATCCCACACTCGCCTCGCTGCCCGATGGTCCGAAGCCGACATGAGCCAGGTCACACGGGGTCACGAGGGCGCCCCCTCTACGCTCGGAGACGTGAGCAAGGACGTCACGCGCGACCCCACCGACGACCCGGCCGGCGACTGGCCGGGCGTCCGGCTGCACGTGGTCACCGGCAAGGGCGGCACCGGCAAGAGCACGGTCGCCGCGGCGCTCGCCCTGGCCCTGGCCAGCCGCGGCCAGCAGGTGCTGCTGTGCGAGGTCGAGGGCCGCCAGGGCATCGCCCAGCTCTTCGACGTACCCCCGCTGCCGTACGAGGAGCGCCGCATCGCCAGCGGCGACGACCGCGACGGCGAGGGCGGCGGGGTCTACGCACTCGCCATCGAGCCGGAGGCGGCGCTGCTGGAGTACCTCTCGATGTACTACCGCCTCGGCCGCGCCGGCAAGGCGCTCGACCGCTTCGGCGTGATCGACTTCGCCACCACGATCGCGCCGGGCGTGCGCGACGTGCTGCTCACCGGCAAGGTCTACGAGGCGGTGCACCGCAACAAGCGCGGCAAGAACCAGCGGGAGTACGACGCCGTGGTGCTCGACGCGCCGCCGACCGGCCGGATCGCGCAGTTCCTCAACGTCAACAGCGAGCTGGCCGGGCTCGCCAAGGTCGGCCCGATCCGCGGCCAGGCCGACTCGATCATGAAGCTGCTCCGCTCCGACCTGACCCGGGTCCACCTGGTCACCGTGCTCGAGGACATGCCGGTGCAGGAGACCGCCGACGGCATCGCCGAGCTCACCGCCGACGGCCTGCCGGTGGGCGGCGTCGTGGTCAACCTGGTGCGCAACCGGGAGCTCGACACCACCGCCCGCGCACGGGCGCTCGAGGACCGGCTGCCGCGCGGCCAGATCGAGGCCGACCTCGTGAAGGCCGGCGTCGACGTCACGCCCGACCTCGTCACCGGGCTCCTGCGCGAGGCACGCGAGCACGCTGAGCGGCGGGAGCTCGAGGACGAGCAGCGCGCCCGGATCGCCGCGCTCGACGTACCGACCTACGAGCTGGCCCGGCAGCCCGACGGCATCGACCTCGGCGCGCTCTACGAGCTCGCCGCCGACCTCCTCGACCAAGGCATGGCATGAACACCCGGAACAAGAGCAGCCGCGTCGGTCCGCTGGCGTCCAAGGCGGAGACCGGTCCGGCGCTCGACGTGGACGCCCTCCTCGACGACCCCGGCACCAGCATCGTGGTCTGCTGCGGGTCGGGCGGTGTGGGCAAGACGACCACGTCGGCGTCCCTGGCGCTGCGGGCCGCGGAGCGGGGCCGCAAGGTGGTCGTGCTCACCATCGACCCGGCGCGACGGCTGGCCCAGGCGATGGGCATCGAGACGCTCGACAACACCCCGCGCCCGGTGCCGGGCGTCAACCCCGACGCGGGCGGCTCCCTCGACGCGATGATGCTCGACATGAAGCGGACCTTCGACGAGGTCGTGGAGTCCCAGGCCAGCCCGGAGAAGGCCGCCCAGATCCTGGCCAACCCCTTCTACGTCGCGCTCTCCAGCTCCTTCGCCGGCACCCAGGAGTACATGGCGATGGAGAAGCTGGGCCAGCTCCACAAGGACGCCCTGGCCTCGGGCCGGTGGGACCTGATCGTCGTGGACACGCCCCCGTCCCGCTCGGCGCTGGACTTCCTCGACGCCCCCGAGCGGCTGTCGAGCTTCCTGGACGGCCGCTTCATCCGGCTGCTGCTCGCGCCCGCCAAGGGGCCGGCGCGGCTGATGACCGCGGGCCTCGGGGTGGTCACCAACGCCCTCACCAAGGTGCTCGGCGCGCAGGTGCTCCGCGACATGCAGACCTTCGTCGCGGCCTTCGACACCCTCTTCGGCGGGTTCCGGCAGCGGGCGCAGAAGACCTTCGAGCTGCTCCAGGCCGAGGAGACCGCGTTCCTGGTGGTGGCCGCGCCGGAGCCCGACGCACTGCGGGAGGCGGCCTTCTTCGTGGAGCGTCTCGGCGCCGAGCAGATGCCGCTGGCGGGGCTGGTCGTCAACCGGGCGAGCCGGCTCTCGCTGAGCGGGCTGTCCGGCGAGCAGGCCCTCGCCGCGGCGGAGCGGCTGGGTCCCGGGAGCACGACGGCGGCGCCCGAGGGGCTCACGGCCGGGCTGCTGCGGCTGCACGCCGACCGGACGAGGCTCGTGGCGCGGGAGCGGCGCCTGCGCCGGCGGTTCGTGACGGCCCACCCGCGGGTGCCGACGGCCGTCGTACCGGCGCTGTCCACCGACGTCCACGACCTCGACGGCCTGCGCCTGGTCGGCGAGCTGCTCGCGGGCTGACCCCGGGACGCACGACACCGCCGGACGTCGGTCCGGCGGTGCCAGTGTCAGTGGGCCAGGGTCAGGCGGTGGCGGCGGCGCCGGCGGAGGCGCTGACCGCGGCCTGGTGGTCCTCCATGGCGGTCTCGAGCAGGAGCCGCCACGACGTCACGTTGGGACGGCGACGGAGCAGCGCACGACGCTCACGCTCCGTCATGCCTCCCCACACGCCCCACTCGATCTGGTTGTCCAGGGCCTCGGCGAGGCACTCGGTGCGCACGGGGCAACCGGCGCACAGCTGCTTCGCGCGGTTCTGCGCGGCGCCCCGCACGAACAGCTCGTCAGGTCGCTGCTGGTTGCACAGGGCCTTGCTGGCCCAGTCCTCGTTCCACGTCATTGCTCGGCTCCCATCCGAGGAGGCGCGCCTTGGTGGCGAGCCATCGAGTCATTCCCCACGCAGAAAGGTAAAGAGTGATAAAGGAGCGAAACAGACACAGAGGGAGCAACTTCCCCTAGTCCAAAGGGACTAGCGAGAACAACCGTTCGGGGCCTCAAGTCCAGGGAACGAGGGACGAGAGGACGGGATCTGGGCCATCTGGGGCGTCTGTGACGACCGGCACCCGCGAACCATGGTCATTTCGGACTAGGCGCACCGGGTCAGGACGGTCCCGTCGGGCCCCTCCCCGCGGTCGTCCGGGGCCACGCCGCCACGCCCGGATCCGGCCCGGAGCAGCCTCGGCAGGGCCCGGACCGCGACCCCGGGGGCACATCCGGCCCGTCCCGTACCCTGATGACCATGCCTTCGCGCCGCACCGACAAGCTGAAGCCTGCCTCCGTCCTGTCCCATCTGGGCGTGATGGTGGCCGTCGCCGGGGTCATGGGCGTCCTCGTCGCCGGCCTCGCGATCCCGTTCGCCGGGGTCGCCGGCCTCGGCGCCCGCGACGTCGCGCGCAGCATGGACAAGCTGCCGGCCGACCTCGCGGCGGAGCCGCTCCCGCAGCGCACCCGGCTGCTCGCCTCCGACGGCTCGGTGCTGGCCACGCTCTACGACCAGAACCGCGTCAACGTGCCACTGGCCAAGGTCGCGCCGATCATGCGCAAGGCGATCATCTCGATCGAGGACTACCGCTTCTACCAGCACGGTGCGCTCGACCTGCGCGGCACGCTGCGCGCGTTCGTGACCAACGAGGTGTCCGACGCGACCGTGCAGGGTGGTTCGTCGATCACCCAGCAGATGGTCAAGATGACGCTGATCAACCAGGCGAACACCGACGAGGAGAAGATCGCCGCCACCGACGACACCTACGAGCGCAAGATCCGCGAGCTGCGCTACGCGATCGCGTTCGAGGAGAAGTACTCCAAGGACTGGATCCTGGAGCGCTACCTCAACATCGCCTACTTCGGTGACGGCGCGCACGGCATCCAGGCGGCCTCGCGGCACTACTTCTCCAAGCCGGCGTCCCGCCTCAACCTGCGCCAGGCGGCCCTGCTCGCCGGGCTGGTGAAGAACCCCACCGGCTACGACCCCACCAACGACCCCGAGCGCGCCAAGGAGCGTCGCGACACCGTGCTCAGCACGATGCTCGACCTCAACGTCATCTCGCAGACCGAGGCCGACCGGGCCATGAAGCGCGGACTCGGCCTCGCCGTGACGCCGTCGAGCAACGGCTGCGTCTCCTCCCGGGCGCCGTTCTTCTGCGACTTCGCGGTGCAGTACCTCATGGCTGACAAGTCGCTCGGCAAGACGCCCGAGGAGCGCAAGAGCCTGCTCTACAGCGGTGGCCTGACGGTGCGGACCACCGTCGACCCGCGCATGCAGCGCGCCGCCGACACCTCCGTGCGCAGCCACGTCTACCCGACCGACCAGGCGATCGGCGGGCTGGCGATGGTGCAACCCGGGTCCGGCGAGGTCCGCGCCCTCTCCCAGTCCCGGCCGATGGGCGGCAACAAGAAGAAGGGCCAGACCTACCTCAACTACGTCGTGCCGGCGCGGTACGGCGACGCCAACGGCTTCCAGGCCGGGTCGACGTTCAAGGCGTTCGTGCTGGCCTCCGCGATCAAGCAGGGCATCCCGCTGTCGACCCAGATCTCGGCGCCGCAGACGATCAGCCTGCCCAACAACACCTTCAAGACCTGTGACGGGACCCTGAACAGCCTCGACGTGTGGACCCCGGAGAACTCCACCGGCGCCGGCACGTTCGACCTCTACAGCGGCACCCAGCAGTCGGTGAACACCTTCTTCGCCCAGCTCGAGCAGCGCACCGGCCTGTGCGAGCCCGTCACCCTCGCCCGCGAGATGGGCATCACGGTCCCCGACGACGACGTCGTGCCGCCGTTCACCCTGGGCGTCACCAACACCGACCCGCTGACCATGGCCAGCGCGTACGCCACCTTCGCCGGCCGCGGCGTCTACTGCGCGCCGCGACCGGTCACCGAGGTGCTCAACAGCAACGGCAAGCCGATCGAGACCTACCCCGACCAGTGCAAGCAGCTGCTGCCCACCGCGGTCGCCGACGCCGTCAACGACGTGCTGCGCGGCGTCCAGGAGCCGGGCGGCTTCGGCTACGGCGCCGGGATCAACCTCGACCAGCCCTCGGCCGGCAAGACCGGCACGATCAACGAGAACATGGCCGTCTGGTTCGTCGGCTACACCCCCGACCTGGCCACCGCCTCGATGATCGCCGGCGCCAACAGCCAGGGCGAGTGGGTGACGCTCAACGGCCAGACCGTCGGTGGCAGCTACATCGCCAGCGCGGCCGGCAGCACCAACGCCGGTCCGATGTGGGGCGACGCGATGAAGGCGATCGCGCCGTTCCTGCCCGACACCGACTTCAGCGTGCCCGACCCGACCGCGATCCAGGGCCGGATGGTCACCGTGCCGTCGGTCTACGGCTACAGCCCGAGCGACGCGGCCAACGTGCTCCGCCAGGCCGGCCTCAACCCGGTCGTCGGGCCGATGGTGTCCAGCTCCAGCCCCTACGGCACCGTGGCCTACCTCTCGCCGGGCTCCGGCACCCAGGTCGGCACCGGCAGCACCATCACCATGTACACCTCCAGCGGTGCCCCGGCTCCCCCCGCGGACGGCGGCGACACCGGCGGCGGTGGCGGTGGCGGTGGCGGGAACGACGGCCCGGGCAACAACGGGAACGGCAACGGCAACGGTCGCGGCAACCGCTGAGACAGCCGGCTGAGCGAGCCGGCCAAGCTCAGCCGCCCTTCGAGACGGCTCGTGCCTCGCCTCCTCAGGAACCAGCGAGCTGGCGGCGTACCTCCGCCGCGACGGCGCCGCCGTCGGCCCGGCCCTTGACCTGCGGCTGGAGTGCGCCCATGACGCGGCCCATCGCCTTCATGCCCTCGCCGGCCACGCCCCTGGTCGGCGATCACGGAGGCGACGAGCGCGCTGACCTCGTCGGCGGAGAGCTGCTCGGGCAGGTAGTCCGCGATCACGGACGCCTCCGCACGCTCCTTCTCGGCACTCTCGGTGCGGCCGGCCTCGTCGAAGGCGTCCGCGGCCTCACGCCGCTTCTTGGCCTCGCTGGTGAGCACGGTGAGCACGTCGTCGTCGCTCAGCTCCTTGGACTCCTTGCCGGCGACCTCGGCGTTGGTGATCGCGGTGAGCACCATCCGCAGGGTCGAGGAACGCAGCGCGTCCCGGGCCTTGATGGCCGCGGTGAGATCGGTGCGCAGGCGGTCCTTGAGCTGGCTCATGGGGTCATTGTGGCAGCCTGGGGCAATGCCTTCCCCCGTCGCCCGTGCCACTCGGATCGCGGGCCTCGGCGCCGCCGCCGCGGTGGCCGGCCTCGCCTACGCCTCGCTCGTGGAGCTGCGCTGGTTCGCGCTCCGGACCGCGGAGCTGCCCGTCCTCCCGCCCGGTCAGCGGCCCCTCAAGGTGCTCCACCTCAGCGACCTGCACCTCACCCCCGCCCAGCACCGCAAGCAGGACTGGATCCGCGACCTGGCCGGGCTCGAGCCCGACCTGGTGGTGAACACCGGCGACAACCTCGCCCACCAGCAGGCGGTCGCGCCGTTGCTCGACAGCCTGGGTGCCCTGCTCGACGTGCCCGGGGTCTTCGTCTTCGGCTCCAACGACTACTTCGCACCCACGCGGCGCAACCCGGTGCGCTACCTGCTGCCCGACGACGGCCGTCGCGCCACCCACACGCCACCGCTGCCCTGGCGCGACCTGCGCGCGGCCCTGCGCAGCCGCGGCTGGACCGACCTGACCAACACCCGCGAGTCGCTGAAGGTCGGCGACACCATCTTCGCGTTCGCCGGCGTCGACGACCCGCACCTGGAGTACGACGACCTCGCGGCCGTCGCGGGACCGGCCGACCCCACCGCCGACGTGCGGCTCGGCGTCGCCCACGCGCCCTACCTCCGGGTGCTCGACCAGTTCGCCGCCGACGGCTACGACGCGGTCCTCGCCGGCCACACCCACGGCGGCCAGCTGTGCCTGCCCGGCAAGGGCGCCCTGGTGACCAACTGCGACCTCGACCCGGCCCGCGCCAAGGGGCTGCACCGGCACCCCGCGGACGCCCCGCCCGGCACCCCGGGCAGCACCTGGCTGCACGTCTCGGCCGGGCTCGGCACGTCGCCGTACGCCCCGGTGCGGTTCTGCTGCCGCCCCGAGGCGACCCTGCTCACGCTCACTCCCCGTCCCGGTTTCTCCGACGCCGGGTCGGTCGGATAGACTCCCCAGCGCCCGTGGCCGAGACGCCGCGGGCACTCGGGCTGTGGCGCAGCTTGGTAGCGCGCCTCGTTCGGGACGAGGAGGCCGCAGGTTCAAATCCTGTCAGCCCGACCGAGTAGCCAGAGGCCCCCACCTCATCACCGATGTGGGGGCCTCTGCCATTTCCCTCCCGTCTGGCACACTCCCGACATGGCCGACCACGAGGGTGAGAGCAGCCGCGACGACGCGCAGGAGCCGTCCCTGGAGCTCCCGTCGCTGTTCCGCCGGAAGAAGCGTCCCGACCCCGAGGTCCGGGCGGTCGAGCCCGACACCGCGGTGGTCGAGCCCGCCACCCGGCCAGCCGAGCCCGAGCACCCGGGCGGCCGAGCCCGAGCCCCGGGCGGTCGAGCCCGACACCCGGGTGGTCGAGCCTGTCGAGACCACTCCCGCCGAGCCGACCGCACCCGCCGAGCCGCGCCGCCGCGCAAGCCGCGCCGCCGCGCACCACGCCGCGCACCGCGCACCGGTCCCCGACTGCCCGTTCCCGTGGCGAGCGCACTGGTGG
This sequence comes from uncultured Actinomycetota bacterium, assembly GCA_963698315.1. Lineage (GTDB taxonomy): Bacteria > Actinomycetota > Actinomycetes > Propionibacteriales > Nocardioidaceae > Nocardioides_B. The sequence goes on along the minus strand of CAVOQH010000005.1, from coordinate 76,512 downwards.
GCCTCCTGGTCGGCCTGGGCGGCGCGCTGCTGACCTTCGGTGGGCTGCAGGGCTGCGAGCTCGTCCGCGGCACCGAGTCGTGCGGCGGCCCCGGCCTGCTCCTCCTGGTGGCCATCGTGGCCGTCATGGTGCTCACCGGCGGGCTGCTGCTCGCCTGGCTGGGCGTCAGCGACCCGCGCAGCACCAGCTTCCTGGGCGTCGGCATCACCTGCGTCGTCGCGATGGTGGCGCTGATGGAGACGTTGTTCAGCGCCTGGATGTTCGTCGCGGTCCCGGTGGTGGCCGCCGCGTCGTTCCTGCTGGCCGGCTGGGTGACCACCCGGCTCGTCGATCAGCTCGACGACGGCCCCGGCGTCGACGTGCGCTGACACCCAGGAGGTCAGAGCCCGGCGGCGACCAGCTCGGCGATCTGCACGGTGTTGAGCGCAGCGCCCTTGCGAAGGTTGTCGTTGCTCACGAACAGGGCGAGCCCGCGCTCGTGGTCGACCCCGGGGTCCTGGCGGATCCGGCCCACGAAGCTCGGGTCCTGACCGGCGGCCTGCAGCGGCGTGGGTACGTCGGTGAGCACCACGCCGGGCGCTCCGGCGAGCAGCTCGGCGGCGCGCTTGGCCGGCAGCGACCGTGCGAACTCGACGTTGAGCGACAGCGAGTGCCCGGTGAAGACCGGGACCCGCACGCAGGTGCCCGAGACGCGCAGCTCGGGGATGTCGAGGATCTTGCGGCTCTCGTTGCGGAGCTTCTGCTCCTCGTCGGTCTCCTCGCTGCCGTCGTCGACGACGGAGCCGGCGAGCGGGAGCACGTTGAACGCGATCGGCCGGGCGTACTTCACCGGGGCCGGCAGCTCCACGGCCGACCCGTCGTGGGCCAGCTCCGGGCCGCGGTCACCGACCGCGGCCACCTGGCCGGCGAGCTCGTCGACGCCGGCGACACCGCTGCCGGAGACGGCCTGGTAGGTGCTGGCCACGACCCGCACCAGCCCGGCCTCGTCGTGCAGCGGCTTGAGCACCGGCATCGCGGCCATCGTCGTGCAGTTGGGGTTGGCGATGATGCCCTTGCGCATCGCGTCGATGGCGCCGGGGTTGACCTCGGAGACCACCAGCGGCACGTCGGGGTCCATCCGCCAGGCCGAGGAGTTGTCGATCACGACCGCACCCGCCGCGGCGAACGTCGGGGCGAGGGCCCGCGAGGTCGTCGCGCCCGCGGAGAACAGCGCGATGTCGAGCCCGGTCGGGTCGGCCGTCGCGGCGTCCTCGACGACGACCTCGCGGCCGCCGAAGTCGAGGGTGCGAGCCGGCCGACCGGGCCGAGGCGAAGAGCCGGATCTCGGAGATCGGGAAGCTGCGCTCGAGCAGGATCCGGCGCATCACGGCGCCGACCTGCCCGGTGGCGCCGACGATGCCGATCCGCACGCCCTCGCCGCCCGCGCCGAAGCTGCTCATGCGGGGTCCCCGGCGCGGTGCGAGCGAGCGCGCAGCGTGTTGGGGTTTCATCTGCCGGTGCCGCCGTAGACGACCGCCTCGACGTCCTCGGAGTCGAGGTCGAAGGCGGTGTGGGTGGCGCTGACGGCCGCGTCGACCTGCGCCTCGTCGACGATCACGGAGATCCGGATCTCCGAGGTGGAGATCATCTCGATGTTCACGCCGGCCGCGGCGAGCCCGGCGAAGAACTTCGCCGTGACCCCCGGGTGCGACCGCATCCCGGCCCCGATCAGCGAGACCTTGCCGATCTGGTCGTCGTAGAGCAGCGAGTCGTAGCCGACCTCGGCCTGGATCCGGGCCAGCGCCGCCATCGCGGTCTGGCCGTCGTCGCGGGGCAGCGTGAAGGAGATGTCGGTGAGGTTGGTGGCGGCCGCCGAGACGTTCTGCACCACCATGTCGAGGTTGATCTGGGCGTCGGCCAGCGCCTCGAAGATCCGGGCGGCCTCGCCGACCTTGTCGGGCACGCCGACCACGGTGATCTTGGCCTCGCTGCGGTCGTGCGCGACGCCCGCGATGATCGCCTGTTCCATCTCGTCCACCTCGTGTTCGTCGGAGATCCAGGTGCCGGTCCGCTGGCTGAAGGAGGACCGCACGTGGATGGGCATCTGGTAGCGGCGGGCGTACTCCACGCACCGCAGGTGCAGGATCTTGGCGCCGCAGGCCGCCATCTCCAGCATCTCCTCGTAGGAGATCCGGTCGCGCTTGCGGGCGGTGCTCACGATCCGCGGGTCGGCGGTGAAGACGCCGTCGACGTCGCTGTAGATCTCGCAGACGTCGGCGTTCAGCGCGGCCGCCAGCGCGACCGCGGTGGTGTCGGACCCGCCGCGGCCCAGCGTGGTGATGTCCTTGGTGTCCTGGCTGACGCCCTGGAAGCCGGCGACGATCGCCACGGCCCCCTCGCCGAGCGCCTTCTCGATGCGCCCGGGCGTGACGTCGATGATCTTGGCCTTGCCGTGCGAGCTGTCGGTGATCACGCCGGCCTGGCTGCCGGTGAAGGACCGCGCCTTCTGGCCCAGGTTGCCGATCGCCATCGCCAGCAGCGCCATCGAGATGCGCTCGCCGGCGGTGAGCAGCATGTCGAGCTCGCGGCCCGCCGGCAGCGGCGAGACCTGCTCGGCGAGGTCGATCAGCTCGTCGGTGGTGTCACCCATCGCGGAGACGACCACCACCACGTCGTTGCCGGCGCGCTTGGCGTCGACGATCCGCTGCGCCACCCGCTTGATGCCCACGGCATCGGCCACGGAGGAGCCGCCGTACTTCTGCACGACAATGCCCACGACCAACGTCCTCGTCCGGTTCGGTGTCGAAATCAGGCCCCACTCTAACGAGCGGTGGTCCGCGCGGGCGGGCCGCGACGGATCGCGGACACCCTCGGGAGTGGGGGTCAGGGGTTGGCCGACTCCAGCATCTCGTCGGCCGCCTCGACCTGGTCGGCCTCGCCCTCGAACTCCGCGTCGAAGCGGTCGTGCGAGATCACCGACTGGAGCGCGCGCAGCACGGCGCTGGCCTCGTTGCCCCACGACGACATGTAGGAGAACTGCCACCACCACAGCGCCTCGCTCACCCGGCCGGCGCGGTAGTGCCGCAGGCCGTGCGCCAGCGAGGTGGCGATGCTGGTGAGGTCGTCGGAGAGCAGCGAGCTGACCAGCTCCGGCGGGTCGACATAGGGGTCGAACACCTCGACGTAGGCGTCCACGCCCTCGAGCAGCACGGCCAGGCGCAGCCGCATCGCGTCGAGGTCGGGGTCGGGCCCCGCGTCGGGTTCGTACTCGTCGGCGGGCGTGAAGTCGGTGTGCACCCCGAGCCGGCCCCCGGCGAGCAGCACCTGGCTGACCTCGAGGAGCAGCAGCGAGATGGCCTGGCCACCGGCGGCCTCGCCGCGGGCGATCGCGCGCAGCGCCAGCAGGAACGACTCCACCTGGTCGGAGATCTGCTGCGCGAAGTCCTCGAGCTCGCTGCCCACCTCGGCAGTCGGCTCAGGCGTGTGGTCAGTCATCGACGGAACGTCTCCCTTCGAAAGCACGGCCCAAGGTGACCTCATCGGCGTACTCGAGGTCGCCTCCCACCGGCAGTCCACTCGCTAGTCGCGTCACGCGCAACCCCATGGGCTTCAACAGCCGGGTGAGGTACGTCGCGGTCGCCTCGCCCTCGAGGTTCGGGTCGGTGGCCAAGATGACCTCCGTGACCGCCCCGTCGGCGAGCCGGGTCATCAGCTCACGGATGCGCAGCTCGTCGGGTCCGATCCCCTCGATCGGGGAGATCGCACCGCCCAGCACGTGGTAGCGGCCGCGGAACTCCCGGGTGCGCTCGATGGCCACCACGTCCTTGGACTCCTCGACCACGCAGATGACCGACGGGTCGCGGCGCGGGTCGCGGCAGATGCGGCAGGTCTCCTCCTCGGCGACGTTGCCGCACACCGAGCAGAACTTCACCCGCTCCTTGACCTCGACGAGGACCTGCGCGAGCCGGCGTACGTCGACGGGGTCGGTGGAGAGGATGTGGAACGCGATGCGCTGGGCACTCTTCGGGCCCACGCCAGGGAGCCGACCGAGCTCGTCGATCAGGTCCTGGACGATGCCTTCGTACATGGAGTCCTGTCTTAGAAGCCCAGCGACGGGCCGGGGGTTCCGCCCCCGCCCAGCTCACCACCGAGCCCGCCGGTCAGCGGGCCGAGCGCCTCGGAGGCCAGGGCGTCGGACTTGGCCCGGGCGTCGCGGTAGGCGGCGACGATCAGGTCCTCGAGGTCCTCGGTGTCGTCGGGGTCGAAGGAGCCCCGCGCGATCTTCACCCCGACCAGGTCGCCCGTGCCGTTGACGGTCACGGTCACCAGCCCGTCACCCACGGTGCCGTCGACGGTGGTGTCGGCCAGCTGGGCCTGGGCCTCCATGACCTGCTGCTGCATCTGCTGGGCCTGCTGGAGCAGGGCGTTCATGTCGAAGCCGCCGAACGGGTCGCCGCCGGGCGTCTCGGGGGTGTTGCTGCTCATCTGGCCGTCCACTCTGTTCGTCGGGGTCCGTCGGGGGTCCGTCGGGCTGCGTCAGTCGTGCTTGATCTCTTCGATGATGCTCGCACCCAGCTCGCGCTCCAGGAGCTCGGTGCCGCCGAGGTCGTCGTCGGCGTCGGGGTCGTCGGGGTGGGCGTCGTCGTCGGAGACCGAGGGCTCCTGCGAGCGGCGGCCGCCCTCACCCTGACGCCGGGTCTCCTGGATGGCGCCGCGCGCGCTGGCGACGGCCTGCGGGTCCACCGGCCGCCGCTCAGGTGCCGGCGGCGCGGCGGGGGCCGGCGGCGCCGGGGGCGGCTCGGGCGCCGGCTCCGCGGCCGGTTCCGGGGTCACGGCGGAGCGGGTCACGGTGTCGCCGTGCGCGCCGGGCTGGGCGGTCGGGTCGACGATGGCCTCGATGCGCCAGTCGTGACCGATCACGTCGATCGCGGCCTGCCGCAGGATCTCCTCGCTGCCGCCGCTGGAGAACGACTGCCGGGCGCCCGCGTTGACCAGCGCGACGGTCAGCGTCTTGTCGTCGACCGCGGCGACCTGGGCGTTCTGGCTGAGCAGGATCCAGGTGAAGCGGCGCTTGGTCTTGACCGACTCGAGCAGGTCGGGCCACAGCCGGCGTACGTCGACCAGGGTGAGCCCACCCGTCGTCGCCGGGGCCGGCTCGGCCACCGGGGCCGGTGCGCGGGGCGGGCGTCGCGACCGGCTCCGGCTCGGGCGTGGACTCGGCCGCGGGGGCAGCCGCGGGGGCCGGCTCCGGCGCCGTGACGGCTGCCGGCGGCTCGACCGTCGCCGGGGTGGGCGCCGGGGTGGGGCCGTCGGCCGGCTCGGGCTCCGGGGCCCGGACGGGCGCGGGGGCCTCGACGACCGTGGGCCGGACCGTCGTGGGCACCGGGGCGGCCGTCGCGGGGCGGGCGGCCGAGGGGGTGCCCTCGATGGACATCCGCTTCTCGAGCCGGTCGAGGCGGGCGGTCACGCCCTGGGTGCTGTGGTCGGCGCCGGGGAGGAGCACCCGCGCGCAGATCAGCTCGAGCAGCAGCCGCGGGGCGGTGGCGCCCTTGAGCTCGGTCAGGCCGGTGGCGACGAGGTCGGCGGCGCGGCTGAGGTCGGCCCGGCCGAAGCGGGCGGCCTGCGCGACCAGCCGCTCGGCCTGGTCCTCGGGCACGTCGATCAGGCCGGTCGCCGGCGCGTCGGGGACCGCCGCGATGATCACCAGGTCCCGCAGCCGGCGGAGCAGGTCCTCGGTGAAGCGACGCGGGTCCTGCCCGGTCTCGATGACCTTGTCGACCACGCCGAAGACGGTGGCGCCGTCGTCGGCCGCGAACGCGTCGACCACCTCGTCGAGCAGGGTCTCGGGGGTGAACCCGAGCAGTCCGGTGGCGAGGGCGTAGGTGACGCCCTCGGGGCCGGCACCGCCGAGCAGCTGGTCGAGCACCGAGAGGGTGTCGCGGGCCGAGCCTCCGCCGGCGCGGACCACCAGCGGCAGCGCGGCCGGGTCGACGGCGACTCCCTCCTGGTCGCACAGCTGCTGGAGGTAGTCGGTGAGCGTGCGCGGCGGGATCAGCCGGAACGGGTAGTGGTGCGTGCGCGAGCGGATCGTGCCGATGACCTTCTCGGGCTCGGTCGTCGCGAACACGAACTTGATGTGCTCCGGAGGCTCCTCGACGAGCTTGAGCAGCGCGTTGAAGCCGGCCGGGGAGACCATGTGGGCCTCGTCGATGATGTAGATCTTGTAGCGGCTGTTGACCGGTGCGAAGAAGGCCTTCTCCCGCAGGTCACGGGCGTCGTCGACACCACCGTGGCTGGCCGCGTCGATCTCGATCACGTCGATGGAGCCCGGGCCGCCGCGGGCCAGGTCGGTGCACGACTGGCAGACGCCGCACGGGGTGTCGGTGGGGCCCTGCTCGCAGTTGAGGCAGCGGGCCAGGATCCGGGCGCTGGTGGTCTTGCCGCAGCCGCGCGGACCGGAGAAGAGGTAGGCGTGGTTCACCCGGTTGTTGGTGAGGGCGGCGCGCAGCGGACCGGTGACGTGGTCCTGGCCGATGACCTCGGCGAAGGACTCGGGCCGGTAGCGGCGGTAGAGCGCGAGGGGTGCTTCCACGACGTGAACCCTAACCACCAGGCCCGACAGCCGACAGGGCGTGGTCTCGACGAGCTCGACCACCCGGTGGTCGAGCCTCGACCACCCGGACGTCCGGGAAAGAGAAGGCCCCCCGCGCACCCGACAGAGCTCGCTTGCCCTTGCTGCCTTCCGGCCCTGGGGGAGTTGGGCGAGATGCCGCCGCACGGGGGGTTGCCCCGCAGTCTAGGTGACCGCCCCGGGCCGTCCCAACTCGGGCGGATTTCTTCAACCCCACAGGTCACCGGTAACCTCTCCGGCGGAGGATTCGCCTAGTGGCCTATGGCGCTCGCTTGGAAAGCGGGTTGGGTTAACGCCCTCAGGGGTTCGAATCCCCTATCCTCCGCCACGCTGACCAGCGGAAACGCCGGGACGGGCTCGACAGAGTCCGACCCGGCGTTTGGTCTTTGGTCCCAGTTCTCGTCTCGATGAGGCCTCGCAAGAACATCGACAGGCACCCTGTCGATGTTGTCGAGTTCTGTGCCCCGGTTCCGACGTTCGGGTATGAAGGTGGCCGATCGGCCGCCAGGAGAAGGAGAACCCCGGTGAAGTACGTCATTCTGATCCACTCCAACCCGCAGCCGTGGGGTCACCCGACGAGCGACTACACCAGCGAGTACCAGGCGTTGCCGGCCCAGCAGCAGAAAGATCTCGGGGCTCGCTGGGAGAAGGTGTTCGGCGACGCCGACGCCAAGGGCGAGATCGTCTACGGGTCCGCACTGGGCGACCCGACGTCCTCGCGGGTGTTCCACTTCCAGGGCGAGCCGCTTCCGGTCGACGGTCCCTACGCCGAGAGCAAGGAGCACCTGGCCGGCTTCTTCCTGATCGACGTGGAGTCCCAGGAGCGTGCCGAGGAGATCGCCGCTGCGTTCTCGTGCCCGGGCGACACGATCGAGCTTCGACCGACGATGCGACCGGGCTGCGAGTCCTGACTCCTGCGCCCACCGAGATCGGGGACGTGTGGCGCCGCGAGGCGCCACACGTCCTCGCGGCGCTGCTGCGACGCGGATCCGTCCTGGAGGACTGCGAGGACGCAGCTCAGGAAGCGTTGCTCGCCGCCGCCGAACAGTGGCCTCGTGACGGCGTGCCACAGAACCCGCGCGGATGGTTGATCCGGGTGGCCTCCCGCCGCCTGATCGACGCCCACAGGGCGAACGCCGCCCGCACCAACCGGGAGGTCCAGGAGGAGACGTCGAGGGCCGTGCCGTGGAGCGAGCGCACCGGGGATCACGACGACTCCCTCCAGATGCTCGTGCTGTGCTGCCACCCCAGCCTCAGCACTCCCTCGGCCGTGGCACTCACGCTGCGAGCAGTCGCCGGACTGACCACCCGAGAGATCGCGGCAGGGCTTCTGGTGCCCGAGGCCACGGCCGCCCAGAGGATCAGCCGCGCCAAGACCACCCTTCGCGCACAAGGGGCCCGGTTCGGCGCCGTCGAGGCAGCAGAACTGCCCCAACGCCTGCACGCTGTCCGACACGTGCTGCACCTGATCTTCACCACCGGAGCCGCTCCACCTTCCGGCGGTGACGTCATCAACCATGACTTGGTCACCGAGGCCATCCGGCTCACCGAACGGCTGCACCGGGCGCTGCCTCGCGACCCCGAGACCATGGGACTGCTCGCCCTGATGATGCTGGTGGAATCGCGCGCCGCGGCACGCACGCGGGACGGGATCCTGATCCCCCTGGCCGAGCAGGACCGGGGGCTGTGGGACCAGGAGAAGATCGCGCGCGGGGTCTCCCTGGTCGAGGCAGCGCTCCCGAACGGCCCGGTCGGCCCCTTCCAGCTGCAGGCCGCGATCGCGGCCGTGCACGCCACGGCCGAGACGTTGCCATCCACTGACTGGGCCCAGATCCACGAGCTCTACCGGATGCTGCTCACCGTGGCACCCAGTCCCGCCGCTGCGCTCGGGGCTGCCATCGCCCTGAGCGAGCTGGACGGACCCGCTGCCGGCCTGGAGGCGCTACGGCCCCTCCTGGCGGCACGTCCGCGAGACCACCGCATCCTCGCCGCTGTGGCGCACCTGCTCGACGCCCTGGGAAGCCCGGAAGCCGCGGACGCCTATCAGCGGGCGGCCACACTCACCGACTCCATCCCCGAACAGCGCTACCTCAACGCCAAAGCCCAACAGGCTCGAAACTGACCCTGCCCCGGCGGAACTCCCCGCACGGGCCATTGCCGCGGACCGGCGGCGGGTGTTGCATCGATCAGGGGCACGGTTGCGCTCACAGGGCGGAGGCGCTCCATGTGGACGGCGAGGACCAAGGTCGGCTGGGGTCTCCTCCTGGCGGGAGCGGTGCTGCTGGCCCTCTTCGCGTCGAGGTACTACTCCCTCGACCCCGCGGTCTACTTCCAGCCCGAGGTCTACCAGGCCAGGACGACCGGCCTCCTGGTCCACATCACCGGGATGATCATCGCCGTCCTCGTCGGCCCGTTCCAGTTCCTGAGGCGCTTGCGCGAGCGTCACTTCGGTCTGCACCGCGCGCTGGGGAGGATCTACCTCGCCGCCGCGGTCGTCGGCGCCCTGGGCGGCCTCTACCTGGCCCCGGTCTCCGCGTCGGGCGCGGTCTCCGACGTGGCGTTCGCGCTGCTGGGGGTCGGCGTCCTCCTCACCACGACGGTCGCCTTCCTGCGGATCCTGCACGGTGACGTGCAGAGCCACCGGGAGTGGATGACCCGCGGCTACGCGCTGATCTTCGCCGCCGTCACCCTGCGGCTCTACCAGCCGTTCCTGACGGTGGTCTTCGGTGAGTACGTCGGGTACGCGATCGTCGCCTGGGCCTGCTGGGTGCCCAACCTCCTCGTGGCCGAGTGGTTCATCCGGTCGAGGCTGCGCGCGCACCCCGAGGCACCGCGGGCCGGTCGACCGGCGGTCGGAGGCACGAGGCGGGCGGCCTCGCCGTGAGCCCGGACCGGGTGCCGCTCAGGGGGTGAGCCGGTCCATCACGAAGGTGCCCTCACGACGGTAGGGCTCGCCGAGCACGGCGCCCGAGTGCGAGGCCAGCCCGTGGGCGAGCGCCAGCGCGGTGAAGAGGGCCTTCTGCCCCTCGCGGCCGAGGGTGGCCGGGTCGTCGTCGGTCCAGGCGGGGACGACGCCGCGCAGGATCTCCGGGGTGGTGTGCGCGAGCCAGTGCTCGGCGCTGAAGACGTTCTGCGCGGACAGCTCCTCCAGCGCCCGGAGCTTCAGCGGCAGCGCGTCGCCGATCTCGATCACGCAGTTCGGCTGCTCCGGGGTCATGTAGTAGATCGTCGGGATCGGGTGGGGGTCGTGCCCCCCGCACTCCTCGATCCGCCACTCACGTCCGGCGATCGCCAGCGACTCGGCGTACAGCGTGGCGATCACGCGTCGGTCCGGGTCGAGGTCGTGCTGGGCGTGCTCGGGGTCCTGCATGATGATCACGTCGGGCCGGGTACGCCGGATCAGCTCGACCACCTTGTACTTCGTCTCGCCGTGGAACTCGACCTCGCCGAACGGCACGTCGAGGAAGTCCACGTGCTCGACGCCGAGCACGGCGGCGGCGCGAGCCACCTGGGGCTTGCTCTCCTCGCGGCACATCAGCACCGCCGCGTGGACGGAGTCGCCCGCGGCGAGCGCCCGGCCGATCGCGCCACCGCACTCGACGATCTCGAGCCCGTAGCTCGCCATCATCAGGACGTTCGTCATCGAGGGTCCCCTTCGTCGTCCGCCGCGGCGCCCGGTTCCGTAGGCTGGTCGGGGTCGCCGGTGATGAGTCAGGCAACCTATCAGTGATTAATCACAGCGAGAAGACCCCCGACGAGACGCACGGCAGCCGGGCCCGGCCCGGCGAGGGAGAACCACCATGACCGCGACCGACGAGGCCTACGACCGGCTGAAGCGCTCGATCCTCGTCTGCGAGCTGCCACCCGGCGAGGAGCTGCGCGAGCTCGGCCTGGTGGAGTCGATGGGCCTGAGCCGCGGCGCGGTGCGCGGTGCGCTCGGGCGCCTGGTCACCGACGGGCTCGTCGAGATCCGGCCCCGCAAGGGCTACCGGGTCTCCTCGCTCGACCTGGCCGACGTGCGGGAGGTCTTCGAGATGCGCCGGCTGCTCGAGCCGTACGCCGTGGAGATGGCCGCCACCCGGGCCCCCCGCGCCGCCGTCGAGGCGCTGCACGGGCTGGCCCACGCGCGCTACGACCACCGCGACCGCACCAGCTACGAGCAGTACGTCGTCGACAACCGCGAGTTCCACGTGCGGATCGCCGAGGCCGCCGGCAACAAGCGGCTCGCCGCGTCGCTGCGCAGCCTGCTCGAGGACATGCAGAGGCTCTTCTTCCTCAGCGTCGGCGCCCGCGACCATGCGGAGGTCGAGTCCCACGAGCACCACGACCTCTACGACGCGATCCTGGTCGGCGACGCCGAGCGCGCCCGCAGCCTGTCGGTGGCGCAGATCGAGGAGGCCCGCGAGCGGGTCATCGACGCCCTGCTCGGTGCCCGCGACCTCACCGGCACCTGACCCGCCTCGGTCACCCACGCGCCGGGGGTTGACCGGGAGCGCGCCCGCTTCACACAATGTGATCAATCACGTGATGAATCACTGAGCAGGCTCGCGACCAGCGGAGGACGGACGGCGGATGCGACACGACCCCACGCCCGAGGACCGGGCGCTCCACGAGTCCGCAGCCACGTCCGCGCAGCACGCGCACGACCACGGCGCAGGCCACGGGCACGGGCACGGCCACCAGCACCGGCGCGGGCTGTGGGCCGCCGTACGGCACGTCGTCGTCCCGCACTCCCACGACGCCGTCGAGGCGATCCAGTCGGCGGAGGAGGCCAGCAGCGCCGGCATCCGCGCCGCGTGGATCGGGCTGGCCGGGATGATGGCCACCGCGCTCGCCCAGGTGGTGATCGTGGCGATCTCGGGCTCGATCGCCCTGCTGGCCGACACCGTGCACAACCTCGGCCACGCCGCGACCACCATCCCGCTGATCCTGGCGTTCCGGGTCGGCCGGAGGCCGGCCAGCAAGCGCTACACCTACGGCTACCGCCGGGCCGAGGACATCGTCGGTCTCTTCATCGGCCTGGTGGTGGCCCTCACGGCGGTCGTCATCATCTGGGAGTCGGTGGACGCCCTCGTGCACCCCCGCGAGGTCACCAACCTCGGCTGGGTCCTCGCGGCCGGACTCGTCGGCTTCCTCGGCAACGAGGTCGTCGCGGTCTACCGCATCCGCACCGGCCGGCGGATCGGGTCGGCCGCGCTGATCGCCGAGGGCCAGCACGCCCGCGCCGACGGGCTCACCTCGATCGCCGTGGTGATCGGCGTGGTCGGCGTCTGGCTCGGCATCGAGCGGGCCGACGCCGTGGTCGGCTTCCTGATCGGCCTGGCGATCCTGGGCATCCTGGTCAGCTCGATGCGCACGGTGGGCCGGCGGCTGATGGACGGGGTGGACGACGGCACCACCGACCGGCTGGTCGCCGCGGCACAGGCAGTCCCCGGCGTGCAGGGGGTGGACCGGGTGCGGGTCCGCTGGTGCGGCCACCGGATGGAGGGGGACGCCAGCGTGCGGGTCTCCCGCGAGCTCGACGTGGTGGCGGCGCACCGGATCGCCGACGAGGTGGAGCACGAGATGCTCCACGCGGTCCCCCACGTGGAGTCGATCGTCGTCCACCTGCACCCGGTCGTGCCCGACGAGCGGGACCAGGACCTGCACGAGCTGTCCGGTCACCACGTCAGCGCCGAAGCCCGGGCTGCCTACCTCGAGCGGCAGGGCGTGGGGGCCGAGCGGTCCTGACGCCCCGGCGGCGGTGCGGGCGCCTCAGCCGGCCAGCCGGCCGTCCGGCCCTGCTTCGGGGGGCAGGCTCTCCTCGAGGCGGTCGCGGCCGTCGCGCTTGGCGCGGTAGAGCGCGGCGTCGGCGCGGGACAGGCACTGCGCGACGGTCTCCCCGGGCAGCACCTCGGCGTAGCCGATGGAGCAGGTCAGCCCGCCCGGCGTCGAGCGGCGCAGCCGGTCGAGGGTCGCCGCGGCGGCTTCCCCGGTCGTGTCGCGCAGGGCGATCGCGAACTCCTCACCGCCCCAGCGGGCGACCACGTCGACCACCCGCAGCGAGCGGCGTGCCGCGCGGGCGAAGGCCACCAGGGCCTCGTCCGCCTGCACGTGCCCGTGCGTGTCGTTGTAGGCCTTGAAGTGGTCGAGGTCGGCGAGCGCGATCGTGAACGGCTCACCGGTCCGCTGGGACTGGCGGGTCAGGGCAAGCGTCTGCTCGTCCCAGCCGCGCCGGTTGAGGAGGCCGGTGAGCGAGTCGGTGATGACGGTCTGCTCGAGCTGCTGGCGCATCCGCTCCCCGTTGAGCGCCATCGCGGCCTCCGCGGCGATCGCCTCGACGTTCGCGCGCTCGAAGTCGGTGACCGTGACGTGCTCGTCGTCCCAGCCGAGCGCGAGGATCGCGGTGGTGTGCCCGTCGGTGCCGACCGGCTGCCAGAGCAGGCTGGTGACGCCCGACTGCCGGAGCAGGTCGGGACTGACCATCGGGTTGGACTGCGCCTGCGAGACGAACAACGGCTCGCCGGTCCGCCACACGTGTCCGGTCGCGGTGATCTCGTCGAGGTCGATGGTGACCCCGACGAGGTTCTCCATGCCCGACGTCGCGGTCACCACCAGCTGGCCGTCACCGATCGGCTCGACGAGCGAGGCGGTGGTGGCGTGCGCCATCGCGAGGACGCTGTCGAGCACCAGCGGCCGGGGGTCCCGGCCCTCCTGGGTCGCCCGGGCGATCTCGACCGAGGCGCGCAGCCCCTCGCGGGACCGGAGCAGCTCCTCGTCGGCCTGACGGCGCTCGGTGACGTCCTGCACGTGCGCGAGGGTCCAGGTCTCGCCGTCGGGGCCGGCCACGTTGCGGAGCGTCAGCCAGGCCCAGCGCACCTCCCCGGCCGGGCGCACGTAGCGCTTCTCGATCCGGACGAACCCGTCGGCCGACTCCTCGACCAGCCGGCCGGCGTCCGCGTGCGCGGACAGGTCGTCGGGGTGGGTGAACTCCGCCGACGAGCGACCCTCGATCTCGGCCCAGGAACGGCCGAGCAGGGCGCACAGCGCCTCGTTGGCCTCGACGAAGCGTCCGTGCTCGTCGGCGAGGCCGATCCCCACCGGGCTGTCCTCGAAGACGTTGCGGAACCGTCGGTGCCCCAGCTCCGCGGACGCGCGCAGGCGCTCCAGCTCGGTGACCTGCTCCCCCAGCCGTCGGTACGCCGAGGTGAGCCGGCGCAGCACGGCCGCCCGGACCTGGAACACCGCCGCGGCCAGCGCGCAGGCCAGCGCGAGCTGGAAGGCGGTCACCAGGAGCTGCTCGCGGGGGAACGGGGCCTCGAGCACGACCACCGCCACCCAGACCGCGCACGAGAGGCTCGCGCCGACCGCGACCTGCCGTCCGCGCGGGTTCAGAGCAGCCACCGCGACGATCGCCAGCATCAGGGCGGCGGTGTGCTCCAGCCGCTGGGTCAGGGCGATCTGCAGCACGCTGTGCACCAGCGGCGCCGTGCAGATCACGAACAGGCAGCGGTCCACCCGGTGACCGGGAGCCTGCCGGGCGGCACGGGCCGCCCACAGGCACACCACGCACGACACCAGGGCCACGACCGGCATGGCGACGCCGGCCGGGCCGGTCAGGAGGACCAGGTTCAGCGGCGCCATCACCAGCGACAGCGCGGCCAGCCCGTAGGCGGCCGCGACCACCGTGGCCCGGTGGACGGCGCCGTGCGACAGACCCGCCGACTCGTCCGCGGCTGCGGTCGTGAGGGCCTCGGTGTCCACCCGCCCACCGTCGCCGACGTACGTCATCCGACTCCGCTCTGTCCGCCCGGTGCCCGTCCGCCCGTGCCTGCCCCGGTCCCCGACGGGGAGCATCGGCCGGACCGGCGCGGATCTGAAGGCTCTGACGTGGCCCGTATCACGCCGCGATGTCGGCGCTCGTCACACGCGACACCGAGATTTCAACTGGCCGTCACATGGCGTAACCGTGGCGACTCATCGCCTCGACAACATGGGACTCGTCAGTCCGTTACGAGCACCAACCGAGCCATTGGGGGCAGAGATGACCGCCGAACTTCTTGAGCAGACCACCGTCACGACGGACGCCACGGTCCGGTCCGAGCGAGCCGAGCGCCTCGCGGTGATGGCCGAGCGGCGGGCCGCCGAGCGCACCCGTGAGCTGATCGACCTGCAGCGGAGCCGTCCCGAGCTGGTCAGCGCCTACGCGCCCGCCGACTTCGCGGCCGACGCCCTGCGCTGGGCCGTCTGAGCGGAGCGCACCCGAGCCGCGCTCCGTGGCCCTCTCGGCCACGGAGCGCGCCGGGGCCTAGTCCCGGAGCGCGCTCTCGAGCGACGCGTGGATGTCGAAGACGTTGTCGAGGCCGGTCACCTCGAACACCCGCAGGATCGCCTCGTTGGTGAGGACCAGCGCGAGCGAGCCGTGGAACGCGTGCACCCGGCGGCGCGTCCCGATGAGCGCACCGAGACCGGTCGAGTCCATGAAGGTGACCCGGGTCAGGTCGACGACCAGGTCGACGGCGCCGTTGACGATCAGGTCGTTGAGCTCGGTGCGCAGCGCCACGTGGTTGGACAGGTCGATCTCACCCGACAGCGCGACGACGGTCTGCGCTCCGCGGGTGCTGACCTCGGAGGTCAGGGCTTGGGGATCGGCGTGCACGCCGCCTCCTGGTGACAGTCTCGAACGGCCGTCTGCTCGACCGCTGGGCGCGACCCTAGCCGAGCCGCACCCCCCGTGCGCGAGGGGGCCGCACCCGCCCTTTACCTTGTCGGGCCGCGGCACCGCGCCCTACCCCTGCCGCGGCAGGGCGTGCCACTCCTCGAACGAGAGGTCCTTCCCGACGTAGCGCGGTGCGGCCAGCGGCCAGTCGGCCGCCACCCACGCCGGCACGAGCCGGTCGAGCGCGGCCTCCACCTCCGAGCCGACCAGCTCGTCGACCACCCACCAGGAGATGTCCGCGTCGGCACCCGGCTTGTCGGTCGGCTCGAGGTAGACGCACCCGAGCAGGGCGGTCTCGTCGGCGTCGAACAGCGCGAAGTTGAAGCCCTCGTTGCGCTCCATCTCGTCGGCGTGGTGCTGCAGGTCCTCACGGTCCTGCTCGTGCGTCATGGTCGCGGGCGGCCACCCCCAGATCGGGCCGTAGCGCTCCCAGAGGCGCTCGCGCGAACCCATCACCGCCACCATGTCGAGGTCGGTGTCGTCGGCGCGGATCGGGCGCAGGTGGTGCCCGGTGGGCAGCTCCACGCGGCGCGGGGCGGCGAAGTCGGCGGGCAGCCAGGTGTCGGCCATGTCGGTCTCCTCGGAGGGTTCGGGCGAACGTATCGGACGGACGCAGGACGGGTGCCTGACACGCCCAGGACAGGTCCGGGCCCGCGGGAGGTTGCATCTGCCACCCATCCGGGCTGCTGGGTACGCCGAACCTCCTGTGGCGTGCATCACGTCCGCGCGCCCAGTCTCAGAGATGGGGAAGACCATGCACGACACGACACGACGCCGGTTCATCGGCGCGACAGGGGCAGGAGCCGCCGCGGTCGCCGTCGCGCCGGCCGCGGCGTACGCGGGGGACACCGCCCGGAGCAGGACCAGCGCCACCGAGCCCGTGGTCGCCTACGTGAGCGACGCCGACTCGGACGAGCTGACCCTGATGGTCGGCGAGCGTGAGGTGGTCGTCCGCGACCGCGACCTCGTGAACCGGCTCCTCAACGCAGCAGGAAGGTGACCCATGTCCTCGCACCGCGAAGCACCTGAGATCTCCAAGGACCCGGTCGCCGACAACACCGACGTCTACGCGTTCGTCAGCCCCAACCGGCCGAAGTCGGTCACGCTGATCGCGAACTTCATCCCGCTGCAGAAGCCCGACGGCGGACCGAACTTCTACGAGTTCGGCGACGACGTGCTCTACGAGATCCACGTCTCCAACAACGGCGACGCCAAGGCCGACATCACCTACCAGTTCCGGTTCCACACGAAGATCCGCAACGACAAGACGTTCCTCTACAACATCGGGCCGATCACCGACATCAAGGACCCGAACTGGAACCGTCCGCAGTTCTACGACGTGACCCGGGTGAAGAACGGGCAAGCGCAAGGTGCATCGCGCGCGACCTGCGCACGTGCCCGCCGGTCAACATCGGCCCGCGCTCGCACGCCGAACTACGCCGACGCTCGCCCGCCAGTCCGTGCACAAGCTGATCGGTGGCCGCCGCGTGTTCGCCGGCCAGCGTGCCGAGGGCTTCCACGTCGACCTCGGCAGCGATCTTCGACCTCGGCACGCTGCGCCCGTTCCAGTACGCTGCACCTGATCCCGACCGCCGACGCCATGGGCGTCGAACGCCACCAAGACGTTCAACGTGCACACGCATCGCGATCCAGGTGCCGATCGCGGAGCTCACCCGCGGCAAGGGCCGCCCCACCGACCCGATGTCGCCCCGCAGTCCGTGATCGGCGTGTGGGCCACCGCCAGCCGCCGCAAGTCGCGCATCCTCGACCCGAAGACCGGCAAGGACCGTCGGCAACGGTCCCTGGCAGCAGGTCTCGCGCCTGGGCAACCCGCTGTTCAACGAGGTCATCGTCGCCGATGGCCGAGAAGGACGAGTGGAACTTCCGCGCACCGGCCGGTGACAAGAAGTACGAGAAGTACGTCGACCGTCCCGAGCTCGCCAAGCTGCTCCCCGTGCTCTACCCGGGCGTGTTCCCGAACCTGGCGAAGTACGGCAAGCCCCGTGCCGACCTCAACGCGGTCCTGCTCACCGGGATCCCGAAGGGCGTCATGCCGGGGTTCCAGAACTTCACCGGCACCACGCCGGCCGACATGCTGCGGCTCAACGTGGCGATCCCACCGACCGCGGAGCCCAGCAAGCTCGGCCTGATCGCCGGTGACGCGGCCGGGTTCCCCAACGGACGCCGGATCATCGACGACGTGACCACCATCGAGCTGCGGGCGATCGCCGGGGTGACCATCCCGCTGGTGGACCCCGACTACACCCCTGACGACGCCGCGGGCGGCGTGGAGGACGGCACCACCAACGACAACCCGGCCTACATGAGTCGGTTCCCCTACCTCGGCGACCCGAACGGTGGCTACCAGACCACCCCCGGCGAGTCCGCGGTCTCATGACGGCGGTCCGGACGGAGCACGCGCACGACGACGAGCACGGACACGACCACGCCCACCCGCACCCGGAGAACCCCTGGGCGGGCAGCGGCTCGGTCCTCCTCGACATCGGAGGAGACGTCGGCGCACTCGTCGTGACGATGCCCGACGGCCTCGAGGGCGTCGAGGTCGAGATCCGGCCGACGGACCACGACGGCAGCAGCCCGCTGCCGCACGTGGCCGTCGTGCACCGGCCGGTCGGCGCCTCGCGGGTGCCGTCCCTGGTGTACCCCGACCTGGTCGAGGGCACCTACGAGCTCTACGAGAAGGGCACCACCGACGTCCGCATGACCGCGGAGGTCGTGGGCGGCCGGGTCGCCGAGGCGAGCTGGCCCGCCTGAGGTCGGGGGCCGCCTGAAGAAGCCGGGCGCCCCTCGGACAGCCGTGCGGCCGGGGTGGGCGCGACCCCTCCCGGCCGGCGGCCTAGCGCCGGCCGGTGCCGAACACGCCGCGCAGGATCTCGCGGGTGGCCGTGCGCAGCAGGTCCTTGGCCACCGGCGAGTTGATGATGTCGTCGACCACTCCGCCGTCGTCGCGGCGGGTCGAGGTGGACCGGCCGCTGCGCGGACTCCTGGGGTAGTCGATCTTCGTCGGGTCGTCGGCCGACTTCTCCTGCTGCGCCGCCTGCTCCGCCTCGGCCTTGGCCGCGCCCTCCTCCAGGCGCCGGGCGAGCAGCTCGCGAGCCGACTCGCGGTCGAGCGCCGCGGCGTACTTCGCGTGCAGCGGCGACCCGGTGACCGTGGCCGTCATCGCGGCCGGGTCGGCCGGCCCCATCAGCGACTCGGGCGCGCGCAGCCGGGTCCACGCCACCGGTGTCGGTGCGCCGCGCTCGTTCATCACGGTCACGATCGCCTCGCCGATGCCGAGCGAGGTGAGCACCTCGCCGAGGTCGTCGTAGGCGGAGGTCGGGTAGGTGTCGACGGTCTGCCTGAGCGCCTTGGCGTCGTTGGGGGTGTGCGCGCGGAGCTGGTGCTGCACCCGCGAGCCGAGCTGGGCCAGGACGTCGTCGGGTACGTCGGTGGGCGACTGGGTCACGAAGAACACGCCCACGCCCTTGGACCGGATCAGCCGCACGGTCTGCGTGATCGAGGTGAGGAAGTCCTTCGACGCGTCGGCGAAGAGCAGGTGCGCCTCGTCGAAGAAGAAGACCAGGCTCGGCTTGTCGGGGTCGCCCACCTCGGGCAGGTCGTGGAAGAGGTCGGCGAGCAGCCACATCAGGAACGTCGAGAAGACCGCCGGCCGGTCCTGGAGGTTCGGCAGCTCCACCAGTGAGATCAGGCCGAGACCCTCGGGGGTGGTGCGCAGGAGGTCCTTGGTCTCGAACTCGGGCTCGCCGAAGAACGCGTCGGCGCCCTGGTCCTGGAAGGCGATCAGCTCGCGCAGGATCACGCCCGCGGTGGCCGACGACAGCCCGCCGAGGTCCTTGAGGTCGGCCTTGCCCTCCGCGGAGGTCAGGAACTGCACGACGGCGCGCAGGTCGGCGAGGTCGAGCAGCGGCAGGCCGGCCCGGTCGGCGTAGTGGAAGACCAGCCCGAGCGACGACTCCTGGGTGTCGTTGAGGCCGAGCACCTTCGACAGCAGGGTCGGGCCGAAGGCCGACATGGTGGCGCGCAGCGGGATCCCGGTGCCCTCGCCGCCGAGCGCGAAGAACTCGACCGGGAAGCCCCGGGCCTGCCACTGCTGGCCGACCGACGTCGCCCGCTCGGTGATCCTGGCGCTCTCCTCACCCGGCGCCGCCAGGCCCGACAGGTCGCCCTTGATGTCGGCGGCGAAGACCGGCACACCCTGGCCCGACAGCTGCTCGGCGAGGAGCTGGAGGGTCTTGGTCTTGCCGGTGCCGGTGGCCCCCGCGACCAGACCGTGCCGGTTGAGCATCCCGAGCGGGATCCGGATCGGTACGTCGGACAGCGTGGTCGCGTCGAGCATCAGGCCACCGAGCTCCAGGGCAGCCCCCTCGAACTGGTAGCCGGCCCGCGCGGCCGCGACGATCGGGTGGTCCTGGCCGGCCTGGTCCGTCATGGCCCGACCCTAGCCGGGTGGTGCGGACGGGGCCGCCCCTTCGGCCGGCCCGACGCGCACGACCGGACGGACCGAGACGTTCTCTATGCTGGCGACCGTGATCTTCAAGCGTGTGGGTGCCGGGCGCCCCTACCCCGACCACGGGCTCAGCCCGAAGGAGTGGGCTGCGCTGCCGCCACGCCAGGTCCGGCTCGACGAGCTGGTGACCACGAAGGACACCCTCCAGCTGGCCGCCCTGCTCGACGAGGACTCGACCTTCTTCGGAGACCTGTTCGCGCACGTCGTGGAGTGGCACGGCGAGCTCTACCTCGAGGACGGACTGCACCGCGCGCTGCGCGCCGCCCTCCAGCAGCGACTCGTCCTGCACGCCCGCGTGCACACGGTGGAAGGCTGACCTGCTCGTGACCGGACGCCACCTGACCACCGCCGTGACCATGCTCGTGCTGGTGGGCATCCTCGTGCTCGGGGTGTTCGTCGGGGTGCGCGAGCTCTTCGCGCCGCTCCCGGGCAGCTCGGGCTCCGCCGAGGAGACCCCGGTCGCGTCGCCGTCCTGCGAGCCGCAGGACTCCCCCGCCGGGCAGCGGCTCCGGTCGACGCCAGGTCACCGTCAACGTGTTCAACGGCGGCACCCGGGCCGGCCTCGCGGGGCTGACCCTCGACCGGCTGGCCACCCGGGGCTTCCGGGCCGGCGAGGCCGGCAACGCCCCGTCGGACAGCGGCGTCAAGCGGGTGCAGGTGTGGGTCGTCGAGGGCGAGGAGACCGCCGGCCGGCTGGTCGCCCGCAACTTCGGCCCCAAGGTCCCGGTGGTGCAGCAGGAGGCGGCCGACGACCTCGGCGACGGCGTGGACGTCGTGGTCGGCAACGGCCTGGCCCGGCTCGCGGCGCCGC
This sequence comes from uncultured Actinomycetota bacterium, assembly GCA_963698315.1. GTDB lineage: Bacteria > Actinomycetota > Actinomycetes > Propionibacteriales > Nocardioidaceae > Nocardioides_B. The sequence continues at coordinate 55,862 of CAVOQH010000005.1, read as the reverse complement.
TGCGCTCCCTGCGGATCGCCGCCGACCAGGAGGTCTGCGCCCCGGCCGGCGACGGCTCCTAGGTCGTTTCCGGCACCGGTCAGCTGCCCGGGCGCTCGAGCCAGTGCGCGAGCCGGCCCCGCTGCGAGACCGCCTGCAGCCGTTCCTCGGTCTTCTCCCGCAGCTTGCGCGGCGTCACCACGAGCAGGTCGTCGCCCCCGCGCAGCACGGTCCGGGCGTCGGGCACGAACGTCTGGCCGTCGCGCACGACCAGGGACACCGACACCCCCTTGGGCAGCCGCAGCTCGGCGACCTCCACCCCCTGCAGCCGGGAGCGCCGGGTGATGTTCACCTGCAGCAGGTCGGCCGCGATCCGCTCCAGCGGTGCCGCCTCGACGTCGAGGTCGCGCATCTCGCCCTGCGGGCTGACCCGCAGCACCTGCGCCACCCACGGCAGCGTCGGCCCGGTGAGCAGCGTGTAGATCACGACCATCACGAAGACGATGTCGAACAGCTCCTCCGCGCGCTCGACCTGCGCGGCGAGCGGGATGGTGGAGAGCACGATGGGTACGGCGCCGCGCAGGCCCGCCCAGGAGACGAAGAGCCGCTCGTTCCAGGTGAGCCGGACCGCCCACGAGCAGGCGAGCACCGAGAGCGGCCGGGCCACGAGGGTCAGCAGCAGGCCGGCCATCACGGCCATCAGGACGTGGCCCCAGGTGATCCGGCCCGGCGAGACCAGCAGCCCGAGCATCACGAAGAGGCCGATCTGCGCGAGCCAGGCCACCCCCTCCGAGAACGACCGGGTGGCCCCGCGGTGCGGGAGCTCGCTGTTGCCCAGCACGAGGGCGGCGGCGTAGACCGCGGCGAACCCCGACGCGTGCAGCGCCGCCGTCCCGGCGTACGCCAGCACGGTGAGCGCGAGGACCGCGATCGGGTAGAGGCCCGAGGAGGGCAGCGCGACGCGGCGCATCACCCACGCGCCGCCGAAGCCGACGGCCAGACCGCCGAGCACGCCGAGCACGAGCTCGTAGGCGACGATGCCGGCGAACCCGAGCACCCCGTGCTCCAGGGCCGCCTCCGAGCTGACCAGGGTGACCAGCAGCACCGTGGGGGCGTCGTTGAGACCGGACTCGGCCTCCAGGGACCCGGTGAGCTTGCGCGGCAGCGGCACCCTCCGCAGCACCGAGAACACCGCGGCGGCGTCGGTCGGCGAGGTGACCGCGCCGAGCAGGATCGCCAGCTGCCAGTCGAGACCGAAGAGGTAGTGCGCCCCGAGCGCCATCACGCCGACCGAGACCGCCACCCCGACCGTCGCGAGCGCGACGCCCATCTTCATCACCGGCCGGATCTCCGGCCAGTGCGTGGTCAGACCACCTTCGGCGAGGATCAGCACCAGGGCCGCGAAGCCGAGCGCGTGGGCGACGTTGGCGTCGTCGAACTGGATGCCGAGGCCGGCCTCGCCGAGCAGCACCCCCATCAGGAGGTAGATCAGGAGGCTGGGCAGACCGGCCCGCACCGAGATCCGCACCGCGAGGATCGCCACCAGCATCACGACCGCGCCCACCAGCAGCACGGAGTCCAGCTGGTGCACGTCGAAGCTCACGGTCACCTCGGCGGTGGCAGGGGCAGGGCCCTCATCCTAGTGGCCGACGCACCGGGCGACGGACGGTGCCGACCGGGGTGGACGTCGCGCGCGGACGGCGCGCTGCACGGCCGGGGCGGTCGCCCCCGCCGGGGGATGGACGAGGACGACCGCGACCGTGGAGACCCGATGTCACACCGTTGACGGGCGCGACGGGGAGGTCGCGCGAGGTGCCAGCCGGACTTCGCGCGACCATGGGTCCCTGCAGTCGAGAATCGTCGCGCGCTGCCGTGGAAGCCATAGCCCGATCGGGCGGTCGTGTCCCGGAGACCGGGCCAGGCCAGGACGGCGTGGCGGGACCTCAGACCGGGTCGAGCCCGAGGACGCCACGCACGGCGTTCTCCAGGTCGGTGCCGGGGTCCCGGTCGGCGACGAGCCCGGTGAGGAACGCGACGGCGTACCGGCCGGCGTCGCTCCACCAGCCGAAGCTGCCGCCGACGCCGCCCATCCCCCACCCGTCGCTGGGCTCGATCCCGACGCCGAGCCCCCACTGGCAGGGGGCGCCGACGACCTGGTCGAAGCCGTCGGCCTGCACCGCGACCATCTCCGCGAGCAGCCCGGGCGAGAGGATCCGGCCCTGGGCGAGCGCGGCGTGGAGGCCCGCCACCGCCCGGGCGGTGCCGTGGCCGTTGACCGCGGGGACCTCGGCGCGGCGCCAGCGCTCGCCGTTGACGACGGCCGGGTCGAGCGCGCCGGGCGGGTTGGCCAGCGCCCGCAGCATCAGGCCCTCGCGCTGCTCGCCGCGACGGCGGAAGGCCTCGTCGTAGCCGGTCAGGTCGGCGACCCGCGGCAGGTCGGCCGGCGCCAGGCCGACGTGGAAGTCGAGGTCGTGCGGGCCGCACACCTCCTCGCGCAGGAACCGCCCCAGGCTGCGGCCGTCGACGGCCCGGACGACCTGCCCGAGCAGGTGCCCGTAGAACAGCGCGGACTCACCGATGCCGGTGCCGGGCGGCCAGGTCGGCTGCTGCTGCTCGAGCGCCGCGCACATCAGGTCCCAGTCGTAGAACGCCTCCTCGGGCTGCGGGGCGTCGAGGAGGACGTGGCCGCAGGTGTGGGCGAGCACCTGGCGGACGGTGGCGCCGCCGGGCAGCGCCGGCCAGTACGTCGTCATCGGCGCGTCGAGGTCGACGAGACCGCGGTCGGCCAGCACCAGCACGCACACCGCGGCGAACGGCTTGGTGACCGAGTAGGGCATCACCAGGGTGTCCGCCCGCCACGGCCTGGTGCGGGCGGCGTCGGCGTACCCGCCCCACAGGTCGACCACCCAGGCCCCGTCGTGCCAGGCCGCGAAGGCCGCACCCGTGCCCGGCGAGGCGGCCACCACGTCGGCGAACACCTCGCGCACCGGCTCGAACCCCGCCGCCACCGTCCCCTGCACGTCCATGGGGGTCATGCTCGCAGGCCGGTCGGCGCCCGGCGCGTGGTTTTCGCGGCGTCTACGGTGAGGTGATGCAGCAGCGTCTCGCCGTCGCCCACCGCGCCAACGTGCCGCCGTTCCACGTGATGGACCTGCTCGCGGCCGCCGGGGAGCGGCAGCGCACGCACGGCGACCTGGTCAACATGGTCGCCGGGCAGCCCTCCACGCCGGCGCCGGTCCCGGTGCGCGACGCGGCCCGGCGCGCGCTGGACGACGACGTGCTCGGCTACACCGTCGCGATCGGCACGCCCGAGCTGCGCGAGGCGATCGCCTTGCACCACAAGAGGTTCCACGGTCTCGAGGTGGACCCGGCCGAGGTCGTCGTCACCACCGGGTCGTCGGGCGGCTTCCTGCTGGCGTTCCTCGCGGCGTTCGAGCCCGGCGACCGGGTGGCGATCGCGCGACCCGGCTATCCCTGCTACCGCAACGTGCTGACCGCCCTCGGCTGCGACGTCGTCGAGCTGCCGACCGGTCCGGAGACCCGGTTCCAGCCGACCGTCGGGATGCTCGAGGCGCTCGACGAGCCGGTGCGCGGCCTGGTGGTGGCCAGCCCGGCCAACCCCACCGGCACGATGCTGATGCCCGAAGAGCTCGCGGCGCTGGCCCGCTGGTGCGAGGAGCACGGGGTGCAGCTGATCAGCGACGAGATCTACCACGGGATCGAGTACGCCAACCCGCCCGTGCACTCCAGCGCCTGGGAGACCTCGCGCGAGGCGGTGGTGTTCAACTCGTTCTCCAAGTACTTCTCCATGACCGGCTGGCGGATCGGCTGGATGCTGGTGCCCGACCGGCTCCGCCGCCCGGTCGACGTGCTCACCGGCAACTTCACCATCTGCCCGCCGGCGCTGGCCCAGGCGGCCGCCGTCGCCGCGTTCACCGAGGCGTCGTACGCCGAGTGCGACAGCCACGTCGCGCGCTACGCCACCAACCGGGCGCTGCTGCTCGACGGGCTGCCCCGGCTCGGGATCGACCGGCTCGCCCCGGCCGACGGCGCGTTCTACGTCTACGCCGACGTCGGCCACCTGACCGACGACTCGATGGCCTTCTGCCACCGGCTGCTCGCCGAGACCGGGGTGGCCACGGCGCCGGGCATCGACTTCGACACCGAGGCGGGCAACCGCTTCGTGCGGTTCTCCTTCGCCGGGGCGCCGGCCGAGATCACCGAGGCGCTGCACCGCCTCGAGGCCTGGCTGCGCTGACCCGGCTCGGTGGTCAGGTCAGCGCGATGAGCACCCCGACGACGAGCGGCACCACGACGACCACGGCGGTGGTCAGCCCGCGCACCGGGGTGGCGGCGAGCTCGCGGCCGGCCCGGATGTCGCGCTCGGCCTGGCGGCAGCGCACGAACCCGGCGCCGCCGACGTACGACCCCACCCCGATCAGCGCGACGCCGAGGGCCTCGCGCAGCCCGGTGGAGCCGGCGGTGAGGAACTGGAGCACGCCGAGGCCCGCCACCTGCAGCGCGAGGGCGGTGCGCACGTAGGCCAGGAAGGTGCGCTCGTTCGCGAGCAGGAACCGTGCGTCGGTGATGCCGGGCTCAGCCATGCGGTGAGGCTAACCCGGAACCACGCTCGCGGCCGGTGCGTCACAGTGAGGCTGACACCTCGGAGGGGGTCCCGTGCGACTGGTGCTGCTGGCGATGACGCTCACGACGCTGAGCCTGGTGCCGACCGGGGCGAGCGCGAGCTGCGCCGCCCCGGACCTGCGCGTCGGGGGGAGCTGGGAGGGCGTGGTCCTCGTGCCGGGCCAGGCCGTGGCCGTGGAGGGCCGGGCGTTCGTCGAGGGCTGCGACGACACCGGTGGCGGCGATGCCTTCGGGTGCAGCCGGGCCGAGGGGGAGCGGGAGGTCCCCTACGCCGACGTGCTGCTCGAGCTGCGGCAGGGCAGCCGGGTGTGGGAGCTCGACGCCGAGGACGCCTCGACGACCCCGGGGAGCGTGGGCCGGGTCGAGTGGGACGTGACCGTCCCCGAGGGCGTGCGGCCCGGGGAGGCGCGGCTGGTCGCGACCGCGCCCCGCCTCGGCGAGCCGGCGGTCCTCCACGTCATCGTCGCCGAGGGGTTCCCGCCGGACCCGTCACCGCTCCCGGAACCGCCCGTCTCGCCGCTGCCCGGCTCCTGAGCGAGGGTCAGCCGACGACGGTCTCGGCGTCGTCGATCCCGAGCAGCGCACGAGCGGCGTTCAGGTCGGCGCGCACGTCGGCCAGCAGCGCCTTGTCGGCGGCAGCGGTCACGGTCAGCGCCTTCGTGATCGCGGAGGCGACCAGGGCGGCGGCCTCCACGTCGGCGGCGGCGACCTCGACGAGGGCCTCGGCCTGGCGCAGCTGGTTGACCGCGACGACGTAGTTGGCGATCCGGAGGCCGCGCAGGTCGGTGCGCACCTGGCGCACGTCGGCGGTGCTGTCGGCCGCGACGAGGGCGTCGCGCAGGGCGACCAGGCCGGTCTTCTCGGTCTCGACGTTGGCGAGGAGGCCGGCCTGCGTGGTCTCCGAGAGCGGGGTGATCCGCGACGGCTTCACGGCCCGGTCCAGCGCGCGCATCGCCCGGTCGAGGTCGCGCATCACCTGGCGCTGGCCCACGGTCGCGGACTTGCCCTTGACCGGCTTGGCCGGCTTGGAGGCCGGCTTCGCGTCGGCCGACACGGCGTGCCCGGTGGGCGCGGCGACGGCGACGGGACCGGTGACGGTGAGCGTGAGGGTGGCCGCGGCGGTGGCGGCGGCGAGGGCGCGGGTCGTACGCGACATGGTGAGGTCTCCCAGGGATGCACGGCTCTCCCCTCGTGGGGAGCACCGGAAGTATCGGCATTCCGGAACGGCTGCTTGAGAGTCGGTCTTGTCAGGTTCTCGGGGCCGCGGACCGTGGGCGAGGTCACCCCCCTTGCGGGAATGTCTAGTCAATTGCTTGAGTTATGCCTCGAGTCCGCCGAAACAACGTCCCGAAAGGTCCTGTCACGATGATCTCGGCTCTGCGCAGACCTCCCTTCTGGCTTCAGATCGTCGCCGGGCTCGTGCTCGGCGTGGTGCTCGGCCTGGTGGCCCGCACCTACGTCCGTCGACTGGCTCGCCACCGGTCTCGACACGCTCGGCGGCGTCTTCGTCGGGCTGCTCAAGGCGGCGGTGCCGCCGCTGGTGTTCGTCGCGATCGTGGTGAGCATCGCCAACCTGCGGCAGGTCGCCAACGCCGCCCGGCTGGCCACCCAGACGCTGCTGTGGTTCATGATCACCTCGCTGATCGCGGTGTCGCATCGGCATCACGCTCGGCCTGCTGACCGACCCGGGCCGCGCCGCGGACGTGAGCACGGCGGGTGCGTCGTACGACGGCACGACGGGGTCCTGGCTGGACTTCCTCACCGGTCTGGTGCCGGCGAACTTCCTCGGCCTCTCGGTGAGCGAGGACGTCCCGTCGTTCAACGTGCTGCAGATCGTCGTCGTCGCCCTGGCGATCGGCGCCGCGAGCCTCAAGGCCGGCGAGAAGGCCGAGCCGTTCCTCGCCTTCATGCGCTCGGCGCTCGCGGTGATCCAGCAGGTGCTGTGGTGGATCATCAAGCTCGCCCCGATCGGCACGCTCGGCCTGATCGGCGCACGCCGTCGCGACGTACGGCTGGGACCTCGTCGCCCCGCTCGCGACCTTCACCCTCGACGTCTACGTCGGCTGCGCGATCGTGATGTTCGGCGTCTACCCGCTGCTGGCGAAGCTGCACGGCCTCTCACCCGCGAAGTACTTCTCCGGCGCCTGGCCGGCCATCCAGCTCGCCTTCGTCTCCCGCTCCTCGGTCGGCACCATGCCGCTGACCCAGCAGGTGACGACGCGGAACCTCGGCGTGCCGGAGGAGTACGCGTCGTTCGCGGTGCCCGTTCGGCGCCACCACCAAGATGGACGGCTGCGCCGCGATCTACCCGGCGCTGGCCGCGATCACGGTGGCCCAGGTCTTCGGCGTACCGCTGGGCCTCCAGGACTACCTGCTGATCGCGTTCGTCTCGGTGATCGGCTCGGCCGCGACCGCCGGCCTGACCGGTGCCGTCGTGATGCTCACGCTGACCCTGTCGACGGTGGGCCTGCCCCTGGAGGGCGTCGGCGCTGCTGCTGGCGATCGACCCGATCCTCGACATGATGCGCACCGCCACCAACGTGGCCGGCCAGGCGCTGGTGCCGACGATCGTGGCCAAGCGCGAGGGCATCCTCGACGTCGAGGCCTACCACGCCCCGCGGGGAAGGGACGTCGTCGTCGACGACGACGCCCGCCCGGTCGAGGACCGCACCCCGCAGCCCGCCGGCGTCTGAGCCGCCCCCACCCGATACGACGCGACGTTCCTGCTGCTCGGGGAGGCCCGCAGCGACACGTTCGTCGCGTCGTACGCCGAGAGCCCCGGACCTGGTCGGGTCCGGGGCTCTCGCGCATGGCTGGCGGTGGCGGAGGGATTTGAACCCTCGGTGGACTTGCGCCCACAAACGCTTTCGAGGCGTTCTCCTTAGGCCGCTCGGACACGCCACCGCCGATGAGGGTACCGGACGGTCAGCCGTCCCTCGAAATCCGGTGCCCGCTGAAGAAGTCGAGCAGCAGCGCCTCCGACTCCTCGGCCAGCACGCCGCCGATCACCTCGGGGCGGTGGTTGAGCCGGCGGTCCCGGACGACGTCCCAGAGCGAGCCGACGGCACCGGCCTTGGGGTCGTAGGCGCCGAAGACGACGCGGTCCACGCGGGCGAGCACCAGCGCGCCGGCGCACATCGTGCACGGCTCGAGCGTGACGACCAGCGTGCAGCCCTCCAGCCGCCACTCGCCGCGGGCCCGGGCGGCCTCGCGGAGCGCGACCACCTCGGCGTGCGCGGTGGGGTCGGCGTCGGCCTCGCGCTCGTTGCGGCCCCGGCCGACCACCGCGCCGGAGGCGTCGAGGACGACGGCTCCGATGGGTACGTCGGAGGTGGCCAGCGCGGCGCGCGCCTCGGCCAGGGCCTCCCGCATCGGGTCGGCCCACACGGCGTGGTGGTTCACGACGCGGCGACCCCGGCGGCCTGGTCGTAGAGCGACCCGAAGCCGAGCCGGCGCGCGACGTCGCCGAGCATCTCGTCGGGGTAGAGCTCCTCCTCGTCGAGCAGGGCGCCCATGTCCATCGCGCCCATGCCGAGGTCGGCGACGATCGAGAGGTCGCCGGCCGGGGCCGGGTCGTCCTCGTCGTGCGGCAGCGGCAGCTCGAGCACCTCGACGGCCTGCCGGGCGATCGGCCAGTCGGTCGCGGCGGTGATGTCGGAGAGCAGGATCTTGGTGCGCGCGCCGAGCACCCGCACCAGCAGGAAGAAGTCCTCGTCGACGGAGACGAGACCGAGGGAGCCGCCGTCGCCGGGCCATCGGCGCAGCTCGACCGCGAACTCCTCGAGGTCACCGGCCGCCTCCGGGGCGAGCTCCTGGACCTGCCAGACGCCCTCCTCGCGGTAGGCCACCAGCGCGAAGTCCACGCCCTCGGCGTTGGCGTCGAACTCGTCGGACATGCCGGCCTCCCGGTCGCTGAGTGTCGGTGGACCCTCACCGTCGATGGTGTCAGAGTGCCCGGCCTCGCACCAGGCAACGTCCGCGACTAGATTTCTGCCCATGCGCATCCACGTCGCCGACCACCCGCTCATCGCCCACAAGCTGACCACGCTGCGCGACGAGCGGACGGACTCCCCGACGTTCCGCGGCCTCGCCGACGAGCTGGTCACCCTGCTCGCCTACGAGGCGACCCGCGACGTCCGCGTCGACACCGTGACCGTGAGGACCCCGGTCGCCGACGCCCAGGGCGTCAAGCTGGCCAACCCGAAGCCGCTGGTGGTGCCGATCCTGCGCGCCGGCCTCGGCATGCTCGACGGGATGATGCGGCTGCTGCCGACGGCCGAGGTGGGCTTCCTCGGCATGGTGCGCAACGAGGAGACGCTCGAGGCGTCGACGTACGCCGAGCGGCTGCCCGACGACCTGAGCGGCCGCCAGTGCTACGTGCTCGACCCGATGCTCGCGACGGGCGGCACGCTCGCGGCGGCGATCAAGTTCCTGGTGGACCGCGGCGCGGACCACATCACCGCGATCTGCCTGCTGTCGGCGCCCGAGGGCTGCGACCGGCTGGAGAAGGAGCTCGAGGGGCTCGACATCCCGGTCGCCGTGGTGACCGCCGGCATGGACGAGCGGCTCAACGAGAAGGGCTACATCGTGCCCGGCCTCGGCGACGCCGGCGACCGCCTCTACGGCATCGTCGGCTGAACCCCGATTCGTCCGCGACCGACCCCGCGCGGACCGGACGCAGCAGAGCGGACGAATCGGGGTCGGGCCGGTCACATGTCGAAGATCGGCACCGTCCCGGTCGCGATCAGCACCAGGATCACGACGACGAGGATGCCGAGCAGCGCGTAGTCCCAGCTCTTGGAGCGGGTGTCGTCGCGCGACTCGGGGGCGTCGTAGCGGTGACCGTCGGGGCGGGCGAGCGGCTCGTCGTGGTTGTCGTCCGGCATTGCAAGGACCTCCAGCGTGTGCGTCGGAGCAGGCGTCAGGGCGGGGTCCCTCCCGGGCAGGATCGTACCCATCCCGGCGCAGTTCATGTAACTCCGAGTTACCCCGGCACCGTCAGAGCGACTTCACCGCGCTGAGCAGCTTGCCCAGCGAGTCCTTCGCGTCGCCGAAGAGCAGCGTGGTGCGCGGGTCGAAGAGCAGCTCGTTCTCGATGCCGGCGAAGCCGGGGCGCATCGACCGCTTCATGAAGATCACCTGCTGCGCCTCGTCGGCGTTGAGGATCGGCATGCCGTAGATCGGCGCGCCGGGCGTGGTCTTGGCGGCCGGGTTGACCACGTCGTTGGCGCCCACGACGAGCACCACGTCGGTCTGCTTGAACTCGCCGTTGATGTCGTCCATCTCCTTGAGCTGCTCGTAGGGCACCTGGGCCTCGGCGAGCAGCACGTTCATGTGGCCGGGCATCCGGCCGGCGACCGGGTGGATCGCGTAGTCGACCTGCACGCCCCGCTCGACCAGCACGTCGACGAGCTCGCGCAGCGTGTGCTGCGCCTGGGCGACGGCGAGGCCGTAGCCGGGGACGATGATCACCTTGTGGGCGTAGCCGAGCAGGATCGCCACGTCCTCCGCACCGGCCGACCTCACCGGCCGGTCGGACGCCTCGCCCGCGCCCAGGGTGGAGCCGCCCTTCAGCGCGCCGAACAGGATGTTGACCACCGAGCGGCCCATCGCGGCCGCCATCAGCTTGGTGAGGAACGTACCGGCGGCGCCGACGAGCGTGCCGGCGACGAGCAGCAGGGTGTTGCCGAGGACGTAGCCGCCGGCCGCGACGGTCAGGCCGGTGAAGGCGTTGAGCAGCGAGATGACGATGGGTACGTCGGCGCCGCCGACCGGCAGCACGAGCAGCACGCCGACCAGCAGGCCGATCAGCCCGAGCACGACGCCGACGGCGATCGAGGGCGACGCCACGGTGAGCGCCGACAGGGCGACCGCGCCGACCAGCGCACCGCCGAACGCGACCGGCAGGCCGGGGAACACCACCGGCCGCGACGTCATCAGCTCCTGGAGCTTGAGGAAGGTGACCACCGAGCCGGAGAACGAGATCGAGCCCACCACGATGGTGAACGCTGTCGCGGCGAGGTCGAACCAGCCGGCCCCGTCGAGCATGTGCTCCAGCTCGAGCAGCGCCACCAGGGCGGCCGCGCCACCGCCGACGCCGTTGAACAGCGCCACCATCTGCGGCATCTGGGTCATCTGCACGCGCCGGGCGCCGACCAGGCCACCGACCGAGCCCACGGCGATCGCCGCCAGGATCAGCGGGATGTGCTCCAGGTCGAGGTAGAAGAACACGACCGCGCAGCCCACCACGGCGGCGCCCGCACCGAGCAGGTTGCCCGCCCGCGCCGTACGCGGCCCGGACAGCCCCTTGAGCGCGAGGATGAAGCAGATCGCGCAGAGCAGGTAGACCAGCTGCACCCAGGTGGGGGTCACCGGCCCTCACCCGCCGGGGACTTCGCCGGGGCCGGCCTCTTGCGGGTGAACATCTGCAGCATCCGGTCGGTGACCACGAAGCCGCCGACCATGTTGACGGTGGCCAGGACCACGGCGACCAGTCCGACCACCAGCCCCACCGGGCCGTCGGCCGTGCCGGTCACGATGATCGCGCCGAGCAGGATGATGCCGTGGATGGCGTTGGCGCCGGACATCAGCGGCGTGTGCAGCGTCGAGGAGACCTTGGCGATCACCTCGACGCCGACGAACGCGCTGAGGATGAAGATGGTCAGCCAGACGATCGGCTCGCTCACTGCTCGGCTCCTTCGGAGGGGGTCTCGACAGGCTCGACCACCCGATCGACAGGCTCGACCACCGGCGTCTCGAGGGCGGCGCGGGTCGGCTCGTGCCGGACGGTGCCGTCGTGGGTGACGCACGAGCCGGCCACGATCTCGTCGTCGAAGTCGGGGGCGAAGGCCGCCCCGTCGTCGGAGGTCACCGTCATCAGCGTGACCATGTTGACGATGTTCTGCGCGTAGAGCCGGGACGCCGGGCCGGGCATCTGTCCGGGCACGTTGGCCCCGCCCCACACCTGCGCGTGGCCGATCCGGACCACCTGGCCGGGCAGCGACCCCTCGACGTTGCCGCCGCTCTCCGCGGCGAGGTCGACCACGACGGAGCCGGGCCCCATCTGCTCGACCATGTCGTGGGTGACCAGCACCGGCGCCGTCCGGCCGGGCACCGCGGCGGTGGTGATCAGCGCGTCCGCGCCGGCGATGTACGGCGCGAGCAGCTCGCGCTGACGCTGGGCGCGGTCCTCGGTCATCTCCCGGGCGTAGCCGCCGGCGCCCTCGAGGGTCTCCAGCTCCAGCTCGATGGCGACCGCGCCCATCGACCGGATCTCCTCGGCGGCCGCGGCGCGCACGTCGTAGGCCTTCACCACCGCACCGAGCCGCTTGGCCGTCGCGATGGCCTGGAGACCGGCGACCCCGGCGCCGAGCACCACGACCTGCGCGGGCGGCACCGTGCCGGCGGCCGTCATGTTCAGCGGGAAGAAGCTGCGCAGCAGCCCGGCCGCGACGATCGCGCAGCGGTAGCCGGCCACGAGCGCCTGCGAGGACAGGGCGTCCATCGACTGCGCCCGGCTGATCCGCGGCACGAGCTCCATCGCGAACGACGTGATGCCGCCGTCGCGCAGGTCGGCCACCAGGTCGAGGCTCTGGTTGACCGGCAGGAACGACATGGTCGCCGTGCCCGGCGCCAGGCTGCGCACGGTGACGGGGTCGAGCGGGTTGACCGAGACGACCAGCGCCGCGTCGAGCACGGCGTCCTCGGACACCTCGGCCCCGGCGTCGGCGTACTCCTGGTCGCTGTGCAGCGCGCCCTCGCCGGCTCCCGGCTGCACCGCCACCTGGTAGCCGAGCCCGGTCAGCTTGCCGACCAGCTCGGGCACCAGCGCGACACGGGTCTCGCCCTCACGTGTGTCCCTGGCCACTGCGATCTTCACCCTGCGCAACCTAGGGCACCCGTCCGGCGCTGGGCCACCATCTGGGACTTGTGTCTCACTCCCGTCGGTGTGACGGGCTCTGGACGGCACCCCCGCCGAGGGCCACGCTGTGGACATGCAGGTCCGGTTCGTCGACGGCGACGGGGCGCACGACCGGCCGAGCGACGACGTGGTCGTGCTGCTCGGCCGCGACGACGGTTTCCTGTGGGTGGACGTGCCGGTCTGGGACGAGGAGGTCGACGGGTTCCTGCACGGCCTGGGCTGCCACCCCAAGGTCGTCGAGTCGTGCCGGCAGCGCAACCACGTGCCGACCGTGCACAGCTATCCCGACCACTGGTTCATCACCATGCACACGCCGCTGCTCGGCCGGGCCGGCCACGTGCACCTGCTCGAGATCGACCTCATCGTGGGCGAGCACTACCTCGTCACCGTGCACGGGCCGCTCAACCCCGCCGTCGACGTGGCGGCGGCGCTCGTCGAGACCGAGGGCGTGCTGCACCGCATCGAGCAGGGCCGGTTCCGGCCGACCTCGCCGGCCGAGGTGGCGTACGCCGTCGCCTCGGGCGTCGCGCGCGGCCAGCGCGGTCTCGTGGGCGACGTCGCCGAGCGGCTGCCCGGCCTGGAGCAGGTGGTGATGCAGTCGCAGCTCACCGAGGTGGAGGACCTGCTGGAGCGGATGTTCCTGATCCGGCACGAGCTGATCACCGCGCGCACGATGGCCGCCCAGACCTACGACGTGTGCGCCCGGGTCGCCGGCCTCGACCGGTGGGTGCCCGAGCCGTCGCGCGCGTTCGCCCGCGACCTCGCCGACCAGTTCGACCGGGTGCGGTCGGTCGCCGACGGCGAGGCGCAGTTCCTCTTCGGCGTGATCGAGCTCTACCAGACCAAGGTCAACACCAAGATGACCGTGGCGATGGAGCGGCTGGCGGTGATCGCCGCGGTCACCCTCCCGGTCACCGCCATCGCGTCGGTGCTCGGCATGAACGTGATCGTCAACCGGCGCACCGAGTGGACCGGGCTCGCCGCGGCGGTCCTGCTGATGATGGTGATCAGCCTGCTGCTGCTCCGGTGGGCGAAGAAGCAGGGCTGGTGGTGAGCCGGCCGCTCAGCGGTACTCCGGGTTGGCGAAGTCGAAGCGGGTGCCCGCGTCCCACTCCGTGCGCTGGTTGCCGTACGCCGGGAACCCGCCGGCCCGCTTGAGCATCCGGGCGAGGTGCATCAGGTTCCACGTCATGAACGTGGTGTTGCGGTTGGTGAAGTCGTTCTCGGGGCCGCCGCTGCCCTCGTCGAGGTAGGACGGGCCCGGGCCGGCCTCGCCGATCCAGCCGGCGTCGGCCTGCGGCGGGATCGTGTAGCCGATGTGCTGCAGGGAGTAGAGGACGTTCTGCGCGCAGTGCTTGATGCCGTCCTCGTTGCCGGTGATCAGGCAGCCGCCGACCCGCCCGTAGTAGGCGTACTGCCCCGCGTCGTTGAGGTCGCCCGACCCGCCGTACAACCGCTCGATCACCCGCTTGGTGACGCTGGAGTTGTCGCCCAGCCAGATCGGCCCGGCGATCACGAGGACGTCGCTGGCCATCACCCGCTCGTGGATCGCCGGCCACGCGTCGGTGGCCCAGCCGTGCTGGGTCATGTCGGTGTAGACCCCGGTCGCGACGTCGTGGTCGACCACGCGCAGCACCTCGACGTCGACGCCGTGCCTGCGCATGATCGACGCGCTGACGTCGACGAGCCCCTGGGTGTGGCTGCGCTCCGGCGAGCGCTTGAGAGTGCAGTTGAGGTAGGTCGCGCGCAGGTCGGAGAAGTCGAGGTCCACGTCGGTCATGTCCCGACTCTCCGGCAGCCCGGGTCGTCCGCGACAAGGCCCGTTCGGGTCAGCGCCGGTGGACACTCACGGCATAGCCCGCCGCCGGGTCGAACGGCGCCGCCTGCCAGGTGGAGAAGCGGTCGACCGGGTGGAGCCCGGCCGTGGCGGCGTCGTAGTCGGCCAGCGGCGTCACCGGGCAGCCGCGCGGGAGGTGCGCCGCGTCGAGGCCGAAGCCGGCGACCAGCAGGCCGCCGGGCGCGAGCAGGTCGGCCATCCCCTGCATGACGGCGGGCAGCGTCCCCTCGGCGAGCAGCGGCACCACGTTGCCGGCCAGCACCACCACGTCGTACGGCGCCGCGTCGCGCACCGCGGCCGGGAGGTCGGCGAGGTCGCCCTCCACCCAGCTGATGTCCGGCGCCTCCCGCCGCGCGACGGCCAGCATCGACGCGTCGACGTCGACGCCCACGCACCGGTGGCCGAGCTCGGCCAGCCGGACCGCCACCCGGCCGGTGCCGCAGCCGGCGTCGAGCACCCGCGAGCCCGGCGCGGTGATGCCGTCGACGAAGGTGGCCTCGCCGTGCGGGTCCTGGCCGCTGGCCGCCAGGCGGGCGAAGCGTGCGGCGTACTCCTCGCCGCTGGTGCCGCCGGTCAGCTGGTGCCAGCGGGTGCCGTCGCTGCTCATGGGCCCGAGCCTGCCAGGTGCGGGCGGCTCAGTAGTACCAGGGGAAGGCCGACCAGTCCGGGTCGCGCTTCTCCAGGAACGAGTCGCGGCCCTCGACGGCCTCGTCGGTCATGTAGGCCAGCCGGGTGGTCTCGCCGGCGAACAGCTGCTGGCCGACCAGGCCGTCGTCGATCAGGTTGAAGGAGTACTTCAGCATCCGCTGGGCGGTCGGCGACTTGCCGTTGATCTTGCGACCCCACTCCAGCGCCTCCTTCTCCAGGTCGGCGTGGTCGACGACCTTGTTGACCATGCCCATCCGGTGCGCCTCCTCGGCGGTGTAGTCGTCGCCGAGGAAGAAGATCTCGCGGGCGAACTTCTGGCCGACCTGGCGGGCGAGGTACGCCGACCCGAAGCCCCCGTCGAAGGAGCCGACGTCGGCGTCGGTCTGCTTGAAGCGCGCGTGCTCGCGGGAGGCCAGCGTCAGGTCGGAGACGACGTGCAGCGAGTGCCCGCCGCCCGCGGCCCAGCCCGGCACCACGCAGATGACGACCTTGGGCATGAACCGGATCAGCCGCTGGCACTCGAGGATGTGCAGCCGGCCGAGCTTGGCCGTGTCGACCGTCTCGGCCGACTCGCCGGACGCGTACTGGTAGCCGGCGCGCCCCCGGATCCGCTGGTCGCCGCCCGAGCAGAACGCCCAGCCGCCGTCCTTGGGCGAGGGGCCGTTGCCGGTGAGGATCACGCAGCCGACGTCGCTGGAGATCCGCGCGTGCTCGAGCACCCGGAGCAGCTCGTCGACCGTGTGCGGGCGGAACGCGTTGCGCACCTCGGGCCGGTCGAAGGCGATCCGCACGGTGCCGTGCTCGACCGCCCGGTGGTAGGTCAGGTCGGTCAGGTCCTCGAAGCCGGGGACCTCCCGCCACGCCGCGGGGTCGAAGATCTCGGAGACGGTGTCAGGCATGGCAGGCAGGCTATCGGCCGCTCAGGCACCGGCCTTCCACACCGGGGCGATCTCGCGGTGGTAGCGCCGTCCGAGCACCTTGCTGAAGACCAGCACCACCGGGGCCGGCACGGTCTCGCGCACGTAGGCGGCGCTCTCCGGGTCCATCCCGTCGGTGAGCCACGCGAAGAACCGCCCGCTGGTGGCCGGCGGCTGCTTGCGGAGCGCCTTCTCCACCTGCTTCCACTCGGCCGTCTCCAGGTGCGGCAGCATCAGCGGCTCCAGCTCGGCCTCCTCGTGGGCCAGGTGCCGCTCGACGACGCCCGTGGTGCGCTCGACGCTCGCCCGCGCTGCGGCGGCGTCGGCGGCGGACCCGCTCGCGGCGTAGGTCTCCATCACGCCGGCCGTCTCGGCGAGGGCCTCGGACATCGCGTGGTGCTCGTCGTCCATCGTGGAGATCAACGACGTGTCCACGCCGAGCCGCTCCAGGGCCGGGAACACGTGCCGGTCCTCCTGCTCGTGGTGGTGCTTGAGCTCGCGGTGCAGGTTGGCGTAGGCCCGCTGCAGCGCGCGGGCCCGCGTCGTGTCGCCGTCGCGCGCCGCTCCGAGGGCGGTGCTGAGGCGGTCGAGGTCACGCCGTACGGCGGCGTGGATCACGCGGTTCATCGTCATGGTCTCGGCCATGGGCCGATGCTAGGGACTCACCGGAGACCGTGCAGCGTGTTTCGGTGCGGGCACGTGACGGACCGCTGCGCACGCGGCCCGACGTCAACGGTGCCCGAACAGCCCCTCCAGGCTCATCGGCGGACGTCCGGCCAGCCGCTCCACGTCGTCGGTGACGTCGTCCATCTCGCCGGCCGCGATCGCGGTGTAGGTGCTCACCCAGGCGTCGACCTGCCAGCCTGGCGCGCCGTAGGACGCCCGCGACGCGTAGGCCTCCTCCAGCGTCTCGTCCTCGAAGGCGACCCGCCTGCCGGTCACCCGCGTCAGCACCTCGGCCGCCTCGGTGAGAGTGAACGCCTCGGGACCGGTGAGGGTGTACGTCGCCCCTTCGTGGCGCGCGGGCTCGCGCAGCACCGCGTGGGCGGCGGCCGCGACGTCGTCCTGCGCGACCGCGGCGACCCGGCCGTCGCCGGCCGGGCCCCGGATCACCTCGTCGTCGCCCTGCATCATCGGCAGGAAGTCGAGGTAGAGGTTGTCGCGCAGGAACGTCCACGCCATCCCCGAGGCCCGGACGTGCTCCTCGGTGTGGAAGTGGTCGCGGGCGAGGGTGAAGGTCGCGTCGGGCGCGGCGCCGCACAGCGACAGGTAGACCAGGTGCCGGACGCCGGCGGCAGCGGCCGCGTCGACGAACGCCCGGTGCTCCTCGAGGCGGGTCGGCCGACTCGGCCGCCGACACCATGAACACGAGGTCGAGCCCGGCGCACGCCGCCTCGACGGCGGCCCGGTCGTCGTAGGACATCCGCACCGGGGCGGCGCCGTCGAGGGACGGCGCCCGGGCGGGGTCGCGCACCAGCAGCCGCTGCTGCGCTCCCGAGCCCGCGAGCAGCCGGGCGACCCTGCCGCCGAGGCGACCGGTCGACCCGGTGACGCCGACCGGCGCGCTCACCGCGACTCCTGGGCCCGGGGGCCGCGCAGGTCGTTTCGGTGTGGACCCGTGACGGACCGCTGTGCGCGCGGACCGACGGTCGACCCCGATGTCTCGGAACCGTCGCCACGGGGAACGCTGGGGACGCCCGCCTACGATCGACGGGTCCCCCCACCACGCCGACACCGAAGGGCAGCCGTGATCGCAGGTAGGTACTCGCTCGTCCGGGAGGTCGGCCGGGGCGGCATGGGCGCGGTCTGGCTGGCCCACGACGAGGCGCTCGGCCGCGACGTCGCCCTCAAGCGCATCGGGATGGTGCCCGGCGCCGACACCACCGACCTCGCCCGCGCCGAGCGCGAGGCCCGGCTGGCCGCGCGGCTGAGCCACCCGCACGTGGTGGCGGTGTTCAACCTGGTCGTCGACGACGACGCGCAGTGGCTGGTCATGGAGTACGTCGAGGGCACCACGATGTCCCAGCTGGTCCGCGAGGAGGGTCCGCTCACGCCCGACCAGGCGGCGCCGCTGCTGTGGCAGGCCGCCGACGGCCTGGTCGCCGCCCACCAGGCCGGGATCGTGCACCGCGACGTCAAGCCGTCCAACATCCTGGTCGACCGGCGCCGGCGGGTGAAGATCACCGACTTCGGCATCGCGCACGTCACGGCCGACCCGTCCCTGACCCAGACCGGGCTGGTCACCGGCTCGCCGGCCTACCTGGCGCCCGAGGTGGCCGCCGGGCAGCGCGGCGACGCCTCGGCCGACGTCTGGTCGCTCGGCGCGACCGTGTTCCACATGCTCTCCGGCCGGCCGCCGTACGACATGGGCGACCACCTGCTCGGCGGGCTCTACCGCATCGTCAACGAGGAGCCGCCCCGGCTGCCCGACGCCGGCTGGATGGCCCCGCTGCTCGAGGCGACGATGGCCAAGGACCCCGCCCAGCGGTGGACGATGAGCGAGGTCCGCGACTTCCTCGGCGGCCCCACCGAGCGCACCGTGCCGATCCGCCCCGTCGCCCCCGGCACCCGTCCTGGCACCCACGCCGGCGTCGGGACGGTCTCGGGACCGCCGTCCGCTCCTGGTGCTGGCCGGCCTCGCGGCGGCCGCGGTGGTCGGCGTGGTGCTGCTCGCCGCTGCTGCCCGACGGCGACGCCCCCGCCGGCCGGGCCGAGGCCAGCGGACCGGCGAGCCCCGCCGGCTCCTCCACCGCCTCGGCCCAGGCGCCGTCGGAGGAGAGCACGCCGGCCCCGACCGCGGCCGGGATGGAGGCCTTCGTCCGCGACTACGTCGCCGCGGTCTCCACCGACCCCGACACCGCCTGGACGATGCTGACCCCCAAGTTCCAGCGCGAGAGCGGTGGCCTGGAGAACTACCGCGACTTCTGGTCCGACGTCGGCAACGGCGAGGTCCTCGAGGTCACCGCCGACCCGCAGAGCCTGGTGGTCAGCTATCGGGTGCGCTTCGACAACTTCGGCACCGGAGAGCGCCCGACCGTGCTGTCGCTGGCCTACGACGGCAGCGGCTACCGCATCGACGGGGAGCAGACCGAGGGGTTCGTCCCCGCCGGTTAGCCCTTGGTGCCGCCGGCGGTGAGGCCGGCGACCAGGTGCCTCTGCGCGAAGAAGAAGACGAAGCCGGCGGGGATCGTGATCATCACGGCGGCCGCGGTGAGGCTCTCCCACTGGGCGTTGAACTGCGGCACGAACTGCTGCAGGCCGGCGCCCAGGGTGAGCTGGCGGTCGGTCTGCATGAACGCGATCGCGTAGGCGACCTCGCCCCAGGCGGTGAGGAACGTGTAGAACGCGGTCACCGCGATGCCGGGCCGCGCGAGCGGCAGGATGACGCGGTAGAAGGTGCCGAACGGGCCGAGGCCGTCGAGCGCCGCGGCCTCGTCGAGCTCCTTGGGGATGGTGTCGAAGTAGCCGCGCATCATCCAGGCGCAGAACGGCACCGCCACCGTGCAGTAGGCGATCACCAGCGAGGCCTTGGTGTTGATCAGGCCGAGGTTCGCCATGATCGTGTAGATCGGCACGATCAGGATCGCCACCGGGAACATCTGGGTGAGCAGGAAGACCCACATCAGCCCGCGCTTGCCCGGGAAGTTGAAGCGGCTCAGCGCGTAGCCGGCCGTCGAGGCCATCGTGATGCCGATGACCATCGTGAAGACCGCCACGATGACGGAGTTGAGGAACCAGTAGCCGAAGCTGGTGTCGAACAGCACGTGCGTGTAGTTCTCGAACGTCGGGTCCTTGAACAGGCTGATCTCGCTGCTGCGGATCGCGTAGGCCGGCTTGAAGGAGCTGAGCAGCACCCAGACGACCGGGAACAGCGCGCAGAACGTCGCGACGACGAGGGTCGTGTGCAGCAGGACCGACGCGCCCACGCTGCGCTCCGGAGCGGGCTTCGGGCGCCTGGCGGGCGGACGCCGTGGTGGCGCCCTCGACGTCATCGGGCTGGATCTCGGCAGTGAGGTGAACCATCAGAACACATCTCCCTGGGCGCGGAGCGCGCGCTTGTAGACGGTGGCGAAGACGATGAGCATCGAGAGGATCAGCACGCCGTACGTCGCTGCGAGCGAGTAGTTCCGGATCCCCTCGAAGGCCGCCTTGAACGCGCCGGTCACCAGGATCTCGGTCTCACCGGCGGGCTGGCCGCGGGTCACGAAGAAGATGATCGGGAACATGTTGAAGGTCCAGATCGTGCCGAGCAGGATCACCGTCGAGCTGACCGGGCGCAGGCCCGGCAGCGTGATGTTGCGGAACCGCTGCCACGGGCTGGCGCCGTCGATGGAGGCGGCCTCGTAGAGCTCGCCCGGGATCGACTGCAGGCCACCGAGCAGCGCCACCATCATGAACGGGACGCCGAGCCAGATGTTGGTGACGATCGCGGTGAACAGCGACGTCCACCGCTGGTCGAACCACGCCACCGGCGAGAGCCCGATCGCCTCGAGCGAGGAGTTGATCAGGCCGAAGCGCTGGTCGAAGAGGAAGCGCCAGGCGAAGGCGCTGACGAACGCCGGCACCGCCCACGGCACGATGAGCAGCACCCGGTAGATCGAGCGTCCCTTGAACGCCCGGTTGAGCATCACCGCCAGGCCCAGGCCGAGGCCGTAGTGGAACGCGACGCACGCCACCGTCCACACCACCGTGTTGACGAACTGCATCCAGAACCGGCCGACCTCGCCGGTGAGCACGGCGATGTAGTTGTCGAGGCCGACGAACTCCGCCTGGTTGGGGTTGGGCCTGCAGGTCTCCGCGCCGCCGAGGACCTTCGTGCAGATCTCCGCGTTCTGGTTGGCCTCGTTGAGGTTCGTGAACGACTGGAAGATGCCCTGCACGAGCGGGTAGAAGACGAGGACGCCGAGCACGATCACGGTCGGGATGACCATCGCGTAGGCGGGCCAGTGCTTGTCGAAGCTGCTGCGCAGGCGGCCGGACGAGCTCGGCGTGCGGGGGAGGGTGGTGCTGCTCATGGGGTGCTCCGGTCGAGCGACGGGACGGATGTGCGGCAGCCGAGAGTACGACGACGCTCCTGGCTGTGACGAGGGGAGCCGGGCAGTACGACGTACTGCCCGACCCCCCGTCGTGTCAGGACCTCACGGTCAGCCGAGGTTGTAGTCCTTGACGACCTCGGACTTGTACTTGTCGGCGACGTCGTCGAGCGACTTCTGGACGTCCGCACCCTGGATGAGCACCTTGGTGGCCATCTCGTCGAGCGGCGCGAAGAACTGGCCGCCCTCGGGGATCCACGGACGCGGCAGCGCCGACTCGAGCGCCGGCTGGAACGCGGCGACCTTGGCGTTGTCCTGGACCTCGGGCATGTCGTAGGCGCTCTGGCGGGTCGGCAGCAGGCCGAGCTCCTCGGCGACGAAGGCCTGCGACTCGGCGGAGCTCATGAAGTTCACGAACGCGATCGCGGCCTCGGCCTTGGCCTCGTCCATGCCTTCGTAGATCACGTAGTTGTGACCGCCGACGGGCGCACCGGACTGGGCGGAGCCGGCCGGGACCGGGGCGACACCGAGGTTGTCGAAGCCACCGAAGTTCGGGTCGCCGTCGATGGCCGCGACCTCCCAGGGGCCGTTGATGATCATGCCGACCTTGCCCTCCTTGAAGAGGGTCATCATGGTGCCGTAGGGGTCGTTGGCGACCGGCTTGACCGCCGCGCCGCTCTTGACGAGGTCCTGGGCCTCCTGGATGCCGGCGACGGCCTCCGGGGAGTTCACCACGATCTCCTGGGCCTCGGTGTCGACCAGGTCGCCACCCTCGCCGTAGATGAACGGCAGGGTGAAGTAGCCGCCCGAGTTGATGTAGATGCCGTCCGCGCCGACCTTCTTCAGCTTGGCGGCCGCGTCGGACACCTCGGCCCACGTGGTGGGGGCCGCGTCGATGCCGGCCTCCTCGAAGAGCTTCTTGTTGTACATCAGCGCGAGGGTGTCGGTGACCTGCGGGACGCCGTAGGTCTTGCCGTCGAAGACGTTGCTCGACATCGGGGTCGGCAGGAAGTCGTCCTGCTCCTCGAGGAGCGGGGTGCCGTCGAGGGCGTAGAGGTAGCCCAGCGAGGCGAACTCCGGCACCCAGGCGACCTCGGCGCGCAGGATGTCGGGAGCACCGCTGCCGGAGGCGGCGGCGGTCTTGAACTTGTTCTGCGCCTCAGCGAAGGGGACCGACTCGTAGTTGATCTTGACGTTCGGGTACTCCTCGTTGAACTTCTTGATCAGCTCCTTGAAGGCAGGAGCCTCGTTCGTCGGGTCCGAGGTGTCCCACCAGGTCAGCTCGCCCTCGACCGCGGTCGGGTCGGCGGCTGCCTGGTCGTTGCTGGTGTCGGCGTCCTCGCTGGTGCCCCCGCCGCAGGCGGCGAGGGTGAGCGCGAGGGCGGCGATGCCGGCGATACCGGCGATGCTGCGGCGCATGGTGCTCCTTGGAGTGGCTGGTCGAGGTAAGACTGCGCGAGAAGTTAGCAAGACCTTGCAAGAATTGGAAGTCCTTGCAGCATCCCTGTCGATGTTGTTACATTCCGCCCCATGGCGACCCTGGCGGAGATCGCGGCGAACGCCGGCGTGAGCGAGGCCACCGTGAGCCGGGTCCTCAACGACAAGCCGGGGGTCAGCGAGGCGAGCCGGCAGGCGGTGCTGACCTCGCTCGACGTGCTCGGCTACGAGCGACCCAGCCGGCTGCGGCGACGTAGCGCGGGCCTGGTCGGTCTCGTCGTGCCCGAGCTGGGCAACCCGATCTTCCCGGCGTTCGCGCAGGTCATCGAGACCGTGCTGGCGCAGAAGGGTTACACGCCGGTGCTGTGCACCCAGACCCCGGGCGGCATCAGCGAGGACGAGTACGTCGAGTCGCTGCTCGACCACGGCGTCGCGGGGATCATCTTCGTCTCCGGCCGGCACGCCGACACCGCCGCGGACCACCAGCGCTACCAGAAGCTGATCGACCGCAAGCTCCCGCTGGTCTTCGTCAACGGCTACGCCCCCGACCTGGCCGCGCCGTTCATCTCCGACGACGACGTCGAGGCGATGAACCTCGCCGTCACCCACCTCGTGCAGCTCGGCCACCGCCGCATCGGCCTGGCCGTCGGGCAGGAGCGGTTCGTGCCGGTGCAGCGCAAGCGGACCGGCTTCGTGCAGGTGCTCGACCGGCTGCTCGGCATCCCCGAGGACGAGGCGCTCGGCTGGATCGCGCAGTCGCTGTTCACCCTCGAGGGCGGTGCCGCCGCCGCGAGCCGGCTGCTCGCCCAGGGCGCCACCGCGATCGTCTGCGGCTCCGACCTGATGGCGCTCGGCGCGATCCAGGCGGTCCGCCGCGCGGGCCTCAGCGTCCCCGGCGACGTCTCGGTCGTGGGCTACGACGACAGCCCGCTCGTCGCCTTCGTCGACCCGCCGCTGACCACGATCCGCCAGTCGGTGCAGGCGATGGGCGTCGCCGCCGTGGACGCGGTGGTCGAGGCGATCAACGGCACCCCGGTCCCGCCGCACGAGTACGTCTTCCGGCCCGAGCTGGTCCTGCGCGGCTCCACCGCCGTCGCCCCCGCCTGACCCCGCCAGCCCCGATACGACGCGACGTTTCGGTCGTCCAGGCCCGCTCCAGACGACGCGAACGTCGCGTCGTATCGGGCAGGGCGCCTCAGCCGGCGCGGGTGATGGACACCGCGAGGGCGGCGAGGTGCTCCAGCCGGGCGAGCTCGGAGTCGAGCACGTCGGGACCGCCGCGGCGGCCGAAGACGATCATCTCGTCGACGTCGTTGAGGGGCGCACCGGCCACGAGCACCGAGTCGAGGTGCTTCCACTCCTCGGGCAGCACCAGCCGGACGGCGTGCGGCCGGGGGAACCAGGACGCGTCGCCGACGAGCAGGTCGGGCGCCGCGGAGGTGCGGTGCAGCACCTTGGGGCCGGCGTCGGTGTTGCGCACCCGCATCGCCCAGTCGGCGCGGAAGGTGATCGGCAGCAGGTCGACGAGCTCGTCGCAGGCGGTGTTGGGGCTCTGGGTGAGCGCCTCGACGGCCTCCAGGTCGAGGAACAGGTTGCCGCCCGCGGCGTACCGGGAGATCCACACGACCTGCACCCCGTCGAGCTGGTTGCACGCCGAGACGATCGAGTCGGGCATCACCCCGGGCGCGGTCTCGAGGAGCACGTCGTCGACCGCGGTGCCGTCGGGCCCGTGCTCGACGATCTCGATCGCCTCGATGTCGCCGCCGGCCTCACCGATGGCGGTCGCCACCCGGCCCAGCGACCCGGGTACGTCGGGCAGCTCCACCCGCAGCAGAAACGGCATCTGCTACTCCGTCCTTCCCACCGTGATCAGGTCGTCCACCGTGACCCGGCCCGGACGCACGATGTCGGCGTCCACTCCGAACGCCGGCTCTCGAACCGCCCCCTGGCCTCGACGATAACCCGCCAAGGTCCTCAGCACGGCCGCATCCCGAGCACCGGAAACCGGGTCGAGGTCGACCACCGCGCAGCGGGGCACCGGCCCGCGCACCCGGACGACGGCCGACCCCAGGCTCAGCTCGCGCCCGGCCCAGTGGTCCTCGACGTACGGCGCGGCGGCGCCCGTGTCGACGACGAAGGTCGGCCGGAAGCGCGCCCCCTCGACCGGCGCGCCGACCTCGGCCGACAGCCGGTGCAGCGACGAGGTGGTCACCAGGCTGACCGACCCGCCGTAGACGACCGCGCCGGCCCGCACCGGGCGGGCCAGCGCCACGTCGCGGCCGAGGTGCTCGGAGAGCGGGCCGGCCCACGGGCCGGCGAGCAGCTCCACCTTCGCCTCGCGCCCCCAGTAGTCGACCGTCCGCACGTCACCGGTCGGCGCGGGCACCCCCTGCCACCGGTCGGCGCCGAGCCGCACCGTCAGGCGCGGGCCGTCGAGCGTCGCGACCGCCCGCACCAGCGTGGGGTTCTCGACCGTCCGCAGCACCCGGTCGCGCGCGGGGTCGACGAGGCAGAGCACCCGGTCGCCCACCGGGCCCTCGGGACCCAGGTCGACCACCGGCTGCTCGACGTGACGGCCTCCCTTGAGCGGGGTGAAGCCGATCCTCGCGACGCGCACGCCCCGAGCCTTTCACGGCGGGGTTACGCCAGGGTTTCTGCCGACCGGGAAGGTCTCGACCACCTCGTAGCGCGGCCGGCGCCGTGGCCCCTCCCCCAGGTGGGACTCGACGAGGACCAGCTCGGTCGCCGTCCACGACGGGCCGCGGTAGGCCTCCATCACCCGGATCCACCGGGTCGCCTCGATCGGCCGGCCGGACCGGGCCAGCGTGACGTGCGGGTGGAACCGGCCGCCCTCGCCGCCCGCCCCCGACCTGGTGCCGGCCGCGCGGGCCCCGGTCGCCATCCGGCGCAGCTCCTCGTCGCGGCCCGCGGCGTCGACGCCGGCGTAGACCACCTTCGCCCGTCCCGGGTTCGGGAACGCTCCGCCGCCCGCGATCGCCAGCTCCACCGCCGTACGCCGCGCGGCGGCCCGGCCGAGCCGCTCCACGAGGTCGTCGAGGTGGCGCTCGGCCACGTCGCCGAAGAAGGCCAGCGTGAGGTGCCACTGCTCCGGGACGGTCCAGCGCAGCCCGGCGCCGGCCTCCTGCCGCGGGGACAGGAACTCCTCGAGGTGCTCCAGGGCCGGCTGCGGCGGCGCCAGGGCGACGAACATGCGCACACCGACGACGTTAGCCGCGCGGTGGTGTGACGCCGTGCGTACCCTGAGGCGTCTGTTCCGGTGAGACCCACCGAGAGCAAGGGACGGGGATGCAGGACACGACACCGGGTGCCGACGACTTCGCGTCGTTCGTCCACGCGACGGGCACCGCGCTGTACCGCACGGCGTTGCTGCTGTGCGGCGACCACCACCTCGCCGAGGACCTGACGCAGACGACGTACGCCAAGGTCTTCGCGAAGTGGGGCCGGGTACGCCGCAGCGACAGCCCGACCGCCTACACGCGGACCGTGCTGCTCAACACCTTCCTGTCGCACCGGCGGCTGCGCCGCAGCTCCGAGCGTCCCGTGGACCGCGTGCCCGAGGGAGCCGCCGACGGCGCCGACCCGACCGTCCGCCTGGACCTGATGGCCGCGCTGGCCGGCCTGGCCCCGGCCGACCGGGCCGTGCTGGTGCTCCGCTTCTGGGAGGACCGCAGCGTCGAGGACACCGCCGGCCTCATGGGGGTCTCGCCCGGAGCCGTCCGCACCCGCAGCAGCCGCGCCCTGGCGAGGCTGCGCGAGCGCCTCGGCGACGACCCCGGGCTGCAGCTGACCACGACACCGCCTGCGAGCACCTGGGAGACGCGATGAGACTCGACGAGACCAACCTGCACGACCGGTTCGCCGACGTGGTCGGCGGTGCCGGCGTCGACCTGCACGGTCTCGCCGCCGGCGCCGAGCGCGACGGGCGACGCCTCCGCCGGCGGCACCGGCTGCTGTCGGTCGCCGGCACCGCCGCCGCGGTCACCCTCGTCGTGGGCGGCGCGACCGTGCTGATGGGACGCACGCCCGTCGCGCTGCCCGCGCCCGCGCCGGCTCCGGCCACGTCCGGCGGAGTCGTCAGCGAGGTGCCCGCGCCGCGGGCCGACGAGCCGACCGACGGGACCCTGCAGACCGCCGACGGGCCGCGGGTGCCGGTCACCGGCCGGGCGACCGCCGCGGCGCTGCTCGACCTGGTCGGCCAGCTCGACGACGGCAGGGCGGTGGCGTTCGCCGGCCAGCAGACCGCCCCCGACCCCGACGTGGCGATGCTGGCCGAGAGCTATGCCGCGCTGTGGTGGCGGGCCGCCGGGTCCGACGTGGCCACCCCGGTGCGGATCAACGTGCAGCCCGGCTTCGAGGACGTCGGCGTCTGCCGCGGACCCCAAGGGCTACGCCTGCGAGGAGGGCGAGTCGATGGAGGCCGGCACCTGCGAGCTGATCCAGCCGGACCAGGGACCCTTCTTCAGCTGCCGGGAGGGACGGCTCCGCTGCACGGTGACCCGCGAGGACGGGATGACGGTCGTGTCCTACGAGGAGCACAACGGCCCCGCGGTCGACCGGATCGTCGACGTCTACCACCCCGACACCCTGCTGCGCGTGGTCGTCGCCGCGACCGACGCCGAGGAGTTCGAGACCGCCCGCAAGGTCGTGGAGGAGCCGCCGCTCACCCTCGACGAGCTGCGCCGGATCGCCACGCTCGACATGTGGGACGCCACGATGCCGAAGGCCTACGACGACGCCGGCTCCGGGCTCGCGCCGTACCAGGACTACAGCGAGAACCTGTCCTGACGCGCCTCCGGACGTGACCTGACCCACCACGGGGTACACAGGACCCATGACCATGACGATGAGCCGCCTGATGTCCACCGCCACCGCGTCGTACGGCGTCTACGCGCTCGCCGAGCCCCGCCACCTCGGCCGGGCGCTGACCGACAACGAGCCGATGCAGGCCGACTACGACCTGCTCGCCCAGACCTACGGCGCCCGCGACCTCGCGCTGAGCACGCTGGGCATCTTCGGCCGGTCCGAGCGCACCGTCACCGCGGTGATGCTGGTCCGCATCGCCTGCGACGTGTCCGACGGCCTGCTGCTCTCCGCCCGCACCGACGACGAGGAGACCCGCCAGAAGGTGCTCGGGGTGACCCTCGGCTGGGCAGCGCTGAACCTGCTGGCCCTCGCCCGCGACCGGCGTGCCCTCAAGAAGGCGAAGCGGGCCGGGAAGGCCTGACCACTCGTCCGCGGGGTCAGGCCGGGGCCAGCAGCGCGGCCGGGAGCCACTCCTCGACACCCGCCCACTGGCCGTCGCGCAGCTGCGCGGAGTAGACGACCCGGCCCTCCCAGTCACCTGCGGGGGTGCGCCGCCACTCGAGCAGCACGCCGGGTCGTTTGACCCCGTGCCGGTCGGCCGGGTCGAGCACCCAGCAGTGCCGGGCCGGCGCCGGGGCATCCACCGGCGACGCGTCGCGCACGCGCGCATGGAGGGGCACCCGCAACCCACCCCTGCCCATCCCGCCGGCCATGCCCCAGGATGACACACGAGTCGAACACGTGTTCGATCCTCCCATGCCGGGCGACGGCCGGTGCCTGTGCGATGATCTCCGGCGGCACGGGGACCTCCGACCGGGAACGGCGATCATCCATGAGCAGCACGCGGACGGCGACGCCCCGCACGAGCGACCGGCTCGCCCTGTCCACCTTCCTCGTCTGCGCGGCCCTCGCCACCTGGGTGGTCGTCCGGGTGACCACCTCGGAGCAGGTCCCCGCGCTCGACCGGACCATCCACGACGTGCTGTGGAACCGCGGCGGCGAGTGGGTGACCACGGTCGCGACGACGCTCACCTGGCTCGGCTCCATCTGGACGCTGATCCCGCTCCTGGTGGTGCTCTGCCTCTGGAAGCCGCGGTCGGACCGGCCGGTGGTCCACGCCGTCTGGGTGCTCGGCTGCTTCGGGCTCGCCGTGCTCACCCGGTCGGTGCTCCAGCCGCTGACCGCGCGCGAGCGGCCGCTGACCGACGGCATCCTCGCCGACGGCCCCGGCTTCAGCTTCCCCTCCGGCCACACCCTCCAGCTCGTCGTCGCGCTGGGCCTGCTCTACGCCGTCTACCGACCCGCGGGTCGGCGGGCACGGGCGCTGGCCGTCACCGGCAGCGCGGTCCTGGTGGTCGCCGTGGGCTGGACCCGCCTGCACCTCGGCGTGCACTGGTTCACCGACGTCGTCGGCGGCGCCCTCCTCGGCGGCGCGATCCTGGCCGTGTGGGCGCTCACCCGCCGGTGGCGTCCGACGCCCTGACCTGCCCTCAGGCGCGCGCCACCACGCACCAGGCCGACGCCGCCACCTCGAACGGCGCGGCGGGCAGCAGCCCCTCACACCCGTCGCGGAGCGTCCGCCCGTCCTTCGTCGTCGAGGGCAGCGACGTAGGCCCCGGCCGGGCCGACCCCCATCGTGAACGGCTCCCACCACGCGTCGAACGACTCGAAGTGGACCGTGACGGTGAGCGTCGACGACTCGACCGCCGAGAGTCCCGCGGCGTCGGCGAGCTCGGCCAGGTGACCCTCCCGCGTCCCCGCGAGCCCTGACTCCGTCTCGGCCGCCGGGTCGAGGGCCCGCACGGCCTCCCAGAACAGCGCCAGCGGGCTGCCCCGGCCGGCGTGGTCCCAGACGCACGCCGCGACGACGCCGCCCGGCCGGGTCACCCGTGCCATCTCGCGCAGACCGCGCACCGGGTCGGCCATGAAGTGCACGACCAGCTGGGCGAGGGCCGCGTCGAACCCGTCGTCCCCGAACGGCAGGTCCTCGGCGCTGCCGTGGCGTACGTCGACGGCCGGGAACCGTTCCCGCGCGGCCGCCACGAACGGCGCGGACGGGTCCACCGCCACGACCGAGCCCGGGCCGACGCGGCCCACCAGCTCGCCGGTCAGCGCACCGGGCCCGCAGCCCACGTCCAGCACCCGCTGCCCGGCGACGACTCCGGCCCGGGTGGCGAACTCGCCGGCCAGCGGGCCGGAGAACCGGCCCATGAACCGGTCGTAGGCGTCGGCCGCGACATCGAAGCTCACCCGGCCGAGGCTACGCCCGGGAGACGGCTCCCGGTCAGACCCAGCCGGGGACCACGACGGCGGCCCACACCAGCAGCGGACCCACGGCGACGACGAGCGCGCTGTAGGCGAGGATCTGCCGGTAGAAGCCCTCCTCGCTCACCGACTCCGGACGGTTGGCCACCATCAGGGCGCCGTTGGTCGAGAACGGGCTGACGTCCACGATCGTCGACGAGACGGCCAGCGCCGCGACGATGCCGACCGCGCTGATGCCGCCGCCCTCGATGAGCGGGATCGCGATGGGGATGATGATCGGCAGCAGGGCGGTCGACGACGCGAACGCCGAGACCACGCCGCCGACGTAGCAGAGGATCAGCGCACCGAGCACGGCCGCGCCGAGCCCCGCGGCCCAGGTGCCGACGTACTCCGGAGCCCCGGCGGTCTCGAGGATCGTGGCGAAGGTGCTCACGCCGGCCACCAGGAGCACCGTGGCCCAGGCGACCTGCGAGACCGCGCCCTTCTGCTTCTGCGGGAACAGTGCGGTGAGCACGACCGCGGCGGTGATCGCGGTGAAGCCGATGTTGCGGTCGAAGGCCAGCGACAGCACGGCCACGGCGAGGAACGCCAGCAGCGTCGCGACCTGGTCGACGGTGACGCCGGTGGTGGGCTGCGCCTGCACGTCCTCGCGCACCGACGTGCCCCCGGGACCACCGGCGGTGCCGGCCGCGGTGCCGCCCCCGGTGCCGCCCCGGTGCCGCCCGCGGTGCCGCCCGTGGGGGCGGACCCGGCGCCGTCGCCGGACACCATGTCGGCCGGGTCCAGCCGCCGCGACATCAGCTCGCGGCCGCCGAGGACCACGAAGAGGGCCACCGCGATGAGCAGGTTGACGACCAGGCTGGTGAGGAAGACGGCGATCTCGCCGCCGGCGATGTCGTTGTCGGCCATCACCGAGTTGGTGATCGTGCCGTAGATGCTGATCGGTGAGAAGCCGCCGCCCTGGGCGCCGTGCACCACCATCATGCCCATCAGCAAGGGGTTGATCTTGTAGCGGCCGGCGAAGCCGAGGGCGATCGGGCCGATGATCGCGCAGGCGGCCGGGCTCGCGGCGCCGATCGCGGTGAGCAGGGCGGTCACGAAGAACATCACCCACGGCATCAGCGCGACCCGTCCGCCGACGGCCTGCACCGCCTTGCGCACGATGAGGTCGACGGTGCCGTTGTTCTTGGCGATCGCGAAGAGGTAGGTGACCCCGACCAGGGTCAGGATCAGGTCACCGCTGATGCCGGCGATGATCTCCTTCTCGTCGAGACCGAGGGAGTACATCCCGACCAGCCAGGCGGCGACGAAGGCGAGCGCCCCCATGTTGATCGGCAGCACCGTGCCGACGACGAAGAGGGCGACGAGGGCGATGATCGATACCCATTCAGGGGACATGACGGCTTCCTTGCTTCCCGAGACGTGACCGCGGTCACTTCACACCCTCCCCACGGCGGCGCGGTCGAAAACCGCTCCTCAATACACTGCGGCGGATGGACCCGCTCGACGCGCTCGCGATCGTCGGGGCCGGGCTCGGGGCGGGGGTGGTGGTCACCGCGATCGGGGCCGGCTCCCTGGTCAGCTTCCCCATCCTGCTCGCGGTCGGCATCAACCCGCTCGTGGCCAACGTCAGCAACACCGTCGGCCTGGTGCCCGGCGGCCTCACCGGCACCTGGGGCTACCGCCGCGAGATGGCCGGCTACCCCTCCCTGGTGGCCCGGGTCGCCGCCACCAGCGCGGTCGGCGCGCTCGTCGGTGCGGTGCTGCTGCTCGCCTTCCCGCCCGGTGCGTTCGAGGCGGTCGTCCCCTACCTCGTGCTGTTCGCCTCGACCCTGGTCGGCGTGCAGCCCCTGGTCTCCGCCGCCGTACGCCGCCGCGCCGCCCGCCGTGGCCGGCCGGTGGCCGACGACCGCGAGGTGATGGGCCCGCGGCTGTCCGCGGTGTCCTCGCTCGTCGGCGTCTACGGCGGCTACTTCGGCGCCGGCCAGGGCGTGATGCTCGTCGGCTTCCTCGCCCTCGGCCTGGACGTCGGGCTCCAGACGATCAACGCGCTGAAGAGTCTCGCCATCCTCTCCGCGAACGTCGCGGCGACGGTGGTGTTCGTGTTCGTCGCGCCGCTGGACTGGGCGGTCGTCGGCCTCCTGGCCGCGGGATCGATCGTCGGCGGCTGGGTGGGCGCGCACCTGGGACGGCGGCTGCACCCGGCGGTCTTCCGCGTGCTGGTCGTGACGTTCGGCTACCTGGTGGCGATCCGGCTCCTGCTCGGCTGACCTGCGGGCGTCTCAGGGCGAGCCCGGACGGACGGTCCTCGTGCCGCCTGCGCTTAGGGTGCTCGGGTGGGGAAGCGCTGGGTGCTGCTGGTCGGGTCGGTCGCGGTCGCGATCGCCCTGCTCAGCCTGGTCGGCGCCCCGGCGGCGTACCTCCTCGGCGCCCTGGTCGGCGGTCTCTTCGTCGCCCTGCTCTTCACCGGCCCGCGCATCCCGTCCCAGGCCGGCACCGTCGGCCAGGCGGTCATCGGCGCCTCCGTCGGCACCCTGGTCACCGCCGACCTGCTCGAGGAGCTGGTGCGGCACGGCTGGGTGATCGCGTTCGCCCTCGTCGGCACGCTGGCGACCAGCCTCGCCTGGGGCCAGGTGCTGCGCTACCAGCCGGGCGTCTCGGCGGTCACCGCGAGCTTCGCGTCGATCGCGGGCGGGGCCTCCGGCGTGGTGGCGACGGCCCGCGACGTCGGGGCCGACGAGCCGGTCGTCGCGACCATCCAGTACCTCCGGGTGCTCGTCGTGCTCTTCACGATGCCGGTGGTGGCCAAGCTGTTCGACCCCTCGGCGAGCGCGGCCGGCGGACATGACCGAGGGCGGCACGACCTGGGTGGCCTACGCCTTCGCCGCCGTCACCCTCGCCGTCGGCCTCGCGGTCCTGCGGGTCGTCGACTTCCCCGGCGGCGCCGTGCTGGTGCCGATGCTGGTGGCGGCCTGCCTGCTCGCCACCGGCTGGTTCGACGACGCCGCGATCCCCGCGCCGGTGCTCAACGCCGGCTACGTCGTGATCGGCGTCCAGGTCGGCCTGAAGTTCACCCGCGCCACGCTGCGGATCATCGTGCGGCTGCTGCCGCTCGCGCTGATCCAGGTGGCCGGCACGATCCTGACCTGCGCCGGCATCGGCTGGGTGGTCGCCGAGCTCACCGACATCGGCCAGCTCGACGCCTACCTCGCGACCACGCCGGGCGGGCTGTACGCCGTCATCGCGGTCGCCATCTCCACCGGCGCCGACACCGGGCTGGTGTTCAGCATGCAGGTGCTGCGCCTGTTCGCCTCGCTGCTGCTGGTGCCGGTGCTGGCGCGGCTGCTCCGGCCCAAGCCGGGCGAGGAGCCCGAGCCCGCCTGAGCGGTCGCCCTCAGGTCAGCGCGCGCAGCGGCGTGCCGTCGAGGTAGGCCAGCGACGTCCTCGATCGCCTCGGCGTAGCGCACGGCGTAGGCCTCCGCCGTCACGTAGCCGATGTGCGGCGTCGCGATGACGTTGGGCTCGGTGCGCACCGGGTGGTCGGCCGGCAGCGGCTCCTGGCCGAACACGTCGAGCGCGGCGCCGGCGACGACCCCGGTGCGGCAGGCCTCCAGCAGGGCCTCCTCGTCGCACAGCGGCCCGCGGCTGGTGTTGACCAGCCACGCGGTCGGCTTCATCAGGGCCAGCTCGCGACGGCCGATGATGCCGCGGGACCGCTCGCCGAGCACCAGGTGCAGCGAGACGAAGTCCGACTCGGCGAGCAGGTCGTCGAGCGACGCCGCGCGGCGGACCCCGACCTCCGCGCAGCGCTCGTCGGTGAGGTGGTGGCTCCACGCCACGACGTCCATCCCGAACGCGCGGCCGTAGCCCGCGACCCTGCCGCCGAGCCGGCCCAGCCCGACCACGCCGAGGGTGCGGCCGGCCAGGGACGTGCCCAGCGTGGTCATCCAGCCGCCGTCGCGCACGTTGCCGATCTCCACGTCGAGCCGCTTGGCGGCCGCCATCAGCAGCGCCCAGGTGAGCTCGGCCGCGTCGTACGGCGCACCCGGGCCGGTGCCGCAGACCAGGACGCCGAGGTCGCGGGCCGCGTCGAGGTCGATCGCGGCGTTGCGCATGCCGGTCGTGACCAGCAGGCGCAGGTCGGGGAGCCGCTCCAGCACCGAGCGGGGGAAGGCGGTGCGCTCGCGCATCGCGACCACCGCGTCGAAGCCCTGGAGCCCGGCCACCACGGCGTCCTCGTCGCCGAGGTGCCGGTTGAGGACCGTGACGTCGACCCGGTCGCCCAGCACCGACCAGTCGGCGACCTGCAGGGCGACGTCCTGGTAGTCGTCGAGCACCGCCAGGCGGACCGGGGACGAAATATCAGCAGTCATGGCGACATTGTTCCCACAACCACCTGGCGGACGCGGCGGGCGGCCGCTCCGCGGATGCTGCGAGGCTGGTCCCGTGAAGGCACTCCTCCTCGAGAACCCGCACTCCCTCGCCTCGACGATCCTGGGCGAGGCAGGCTTCGACGTCGACCTGCGCACCGGCGCGCTCGACGAGGACGACCTGATCGCCGCGCTCGACGGGGTCGACCTGCTCGGGATCCGGTCCAAGACCGAGGTCACCGCGCGCGTCCTGGACGCGGCGCCGCAGCTGGTCGCGATCGGCGCCTTCTGCATCGGCACCAACCAGATCGACCTGGCCGCGGCCACCCGCCACGGCGTCGGTGTCTTCAACGCGCCGTACTCCAACACCCGTTCGGTGGTGGAGCTCGCGGTGGCCAACATCATCGCGATGGCCCGCCGGCTGACCGAGCGGGACAAGGCGCTGCACGACGGCGTGTGGGACAAGTCGGCGACCGGCAGCCACGAGATCCGCGGCCGCACCCTGGGCATCGTCGGCTACGGCAACATCGGCTCGCAGCTCTCGGTGGTGGCCGAGGCGCTGGGCATGCAGGTGTTCTTCTACGACACCGAGGACAAGCTGGCGCTGGGCAACGCGCGCCGCTGCTCCTCGCTCGGCGAGCTCCTCGACTCCGTGGAGACGGTGACGCTGCACGTCGACGGCCGCGCGGGCAACGCCGGCATCTTCGGCGCCGAGCAGTTCGCGCGGATGCGTCCACGGTCGCTGTTCCTCAACCTCTCCCGCGGCTTCGTCGTCGACTACGACTCCCTCGCCGAGAGCGTGTCCTCCGGTCACCTCGCGGGCGCCGCCGTCGACGTGTTCCCGGTGGAGCCGCTCAAGCGCGGCGACCGGTTCGACTCGCCGCTGCGCGGGCTGCCCAACGTGATCCTCACCCCGCACGTGGGCGGCTCGACCGAGGAGGCGCAGGAGGACATCGGCCGCTTCGTCGGCGGCAAGCTCCGCGACTACGTGCACCTGGGCTCCACCACCCTGTCGGTGAACCTGCCGACCCTCACCCCGGACCGTTCCGTGCACGCGCAGCGGATCGCGCACCTGCACCAGAACACGCCGGGCGTGCTGGCGCACCTCAACCAGGTGCTCGCCGACCACGACGTCAACATCGACGGCCAGGTGCTCGCCACCCGGGGTCACACCGGCTACGTCGTCACCGACACCGCCTCCGAGATCACCCCCGACGTGCTGCGGGAGCTGCGCGAGATCCCCGAGACCGTGCGCCTGCGCGTCATCGACTGACTTCCTCAGGGACACCAGCTTCTGGCCGATGGGGTCCGTGATCGCGGGCAGCGAGACGCGCGACCCTGCCCAGGTCTCTTCGATCAGCCCACCGGACTCCTGAAGGATTCCGGCCCCCGGAAAGGTGTCGGCGTGAGCAACAGGCGGGCCCCGCTGGTGACCTCCGTGGTCATCGCCGTCGCGCTGGCCGGTCTCGCGCTGGTGTCGTGCACCGCAGTGCTGTCGATGATCCGGGCCAACGACCGCGTGACCGCGACCCGTGAGGTCGTCACCAGCTATCTCGACCTCCAGGGCGCCGTCGCCGGCGAGGCGTTCGCCGAGGCCGGCTATCGCCGCGCTCCGAGCCCGGCCGCCCGCGTCCGGCTCGACGACGCGATCGACGCGGTGGACATCGCCGTCCAGGAGGTCCGGACCATCGCGGACCGACAGGACTCCGCCACCCTCTCCTCTCTCGAGCGGCTCAACGACCGCTACGTCGCCGAGGTCCGGGCCACCCTCGACGACAGCCGCTCGGAGACGGCCGACGACCGCGTCGCGGGTCCGGCCCTCGACGCGATGCAGACCCTGCTCGAGTCCGCGGTCAGCGGCCACCGCGCCGAGGCCATGCGGTCCATCGACCGGCAGGAGGTCGTCGTCGACCGGCTGACCGTGGTGCTGCCGACCGCCTTCCTGCTCGCGTTCGTCGTGCTCGGCTGGACCTGGCAGATGTTGCTGCGCGACCACCGCCGGCTGCGGGTGGAGGCTGCCGAGAGCGCGAGCCATGCGCGCACCGACGCGCTCACCGGCCTGCCCAACCGGTCGTCGCTGCGCGAGGTCATGGACGACGCGTTCGACCGCCCGCGCACGCAGGCGGCGCTGCTCTTCCTGGACCTCGACCGCTTCAAGCCCGTCAACGACAGCCTCGGCCACCACGCCGGCGACCTGGTCCTGCAGGAGGTCGCGCGGCGCCTGCTCGAGACCGTCCGGGCCGGCGAGGTCGCGGCACGGATCGGTGGCGACGAGTTCGCGGTCTTCCTGCCGCGGGGCCTGGCGGCCCCCGCCGTCGCCGCGCGCATCCTCGCCGCGATCGAGCGGCCCTTCGTCGTCGAGGGCCACGCGGTCAGCATCGGCACCAGCATCGGCATCGCGCGCTACCCCGAGGACGGGCAGGACTACGCGACGCTGCTGAAGGTGGCGGACAGCGCGCTCTACGAGGCCAAGCAGGCCGGTCGCGGACGGGTCGCCGAGTCGTCCCGGCCGGTCGCCGGGACCGGCGCAGCGCTCCCTGCCTGACCGGTCAGGCCGAGGGCGCGGTGGCGTCGGCTCCCGCGCGGCCCAGGGACTTGGCGGCGTACAGGCGTGCGTCGGCCTCGCGGTAGAGCACCCCCGCGCCGTCGGGGTGCTCGGGACCGAGCGGGCCCGCGGCGACCCCGACGCTGACCCGCACCGTCAGGCCCGGCACCAGCCGCGCCCAGTCGGCGTGCGCGACCGCGTCGCTGATCGCCTGCGCACGCTCGGTCGCCAGGTCGAGCATCGCGTGCGGAGGCGTCACGGCGGCGTCCACGTCGTCGTGCATGACCACGGCGAACTCGTCTCCCCCGAGCCGCAGGGCCATGTCGCCGGCCCGGACGTGCCGCGCCACCTGCCGGCCGACCTGGCGCAGGACCTCGTCGCCGACGGCGTGCCCGTGCACGTCGTTGACCTCCTTGAACAGGTCGAGGTCGACCAGGATGAGGGCGGCCGAGCCGGGGAGCAGCCGGGACTGGCTGAGCCACTCGTCGAAGCCGCGCCGGTTGGACAGGCCGGTGAGCGGGTCGAGGAGGATGTCACGGGAGAGCCGGGCGTGCTCCACCGTCAGCCGCTCGGTGGCGATCTTCGACCGGGCCGCGGAGAGCACGCCCAGCCGGGCCGCCCAGCGCGCGCGGGCCATCGACAGGCCGTAGGCCTGGTGGGCCGCCACCGCCTGGCCGGGCGCGTCGCCGGTGAGCACGTGCGCGCGCACCCACTGCGGGAACGAACGCGCACCCGAGGAGGACGAGCCCGGCGTGACCAGGTCGGCGGCCGCGGCCACGGCCTCGGCGGACCGGCCCACCTCGCACAGGCCGAGCACCACCAGCGGGTCGAGCAGCGGGAGCATCTCGACGTCCCCGGCGTCGGCGAGCCAGGTGCGGTGCCGGTGCAGCACCACCAGCCGCTGGTCCAGGGAGACGAAGCCGTCGGGGCCCGGGGCTGTCCCGAAGGCCTGGCGGACGAAGGCGAGGACGTCGCGGCAGGCCTCGGCCCCGCCGCGCCAGAGCGCGGGGAGGCCGGGGGTGCCCAGGGCGAGGTCGACCGCCTCGGCCGCGCGCTGGAGCTGGACGAGCGCCTCGTGCCGCTCCGCGAGCTCGAACAGGGCGGCCGCCCACTCCAGACGCAGCAGCACCTGGTTCATCGCCAGGGCGGGCTGATGGACGGGGCGTTCGCACAACGGGACGAGCGCCCCGGCCGCGTCGTACATCTGGGCGGTCAGCTCCCAGAGGCTCAGCGTGTTGTACGCCGCCCCGCAGACCACCAGCACCATGCACCGGTCCAGCGCCGGCAGTGTCTCGTCCTCGATCAGTGCGAGCGCACGACCGGCGTCGCCGAGCAGGGTGGCGCTGTCACCGCGCCCCCCGGCGGCGACCGCGCGCAGCGCCAGGCTCAGCGCCGTCAGCTCCGGGAAGCCGGCGGCCTCGGTGCGGTGCAGCAGGGTCTGGGTGACCTGGTCGACCCGGTCGCGGTCCTCGTCGTGCACGAGGGCGTAGAGGGTCCCGCCGGCCGCCGCGAGCAGCGCGACCCGGGGCCACCCGCGTCGCTCGGCCTCCGCCTCCAGCGCCTCGAGGTCGGCCCGTGCCTGGAGGTGAGTGTCGCCCTGGGTGAGCTCCATGAGCTCATAGGCCCGCACGCGAGCCTCCCGAGCAGTGTCTCCGAGCACCCGTGCAGTATCAGCCCACGCCGGCCACCTCGGAGCGCTTTCGACCACTTGGCCGACCCGTGAGGGGCCGTGTGGTCGCTTTCTCTTGACCGACTGGCGCGTTCGGCCGCGCCGCGGCGCGCTGGCCACTACCGTCGTCGTCATGAGAGATGGCGATCTCCAGGCTCGGCTGACGCACGCCATCCGCCATGAGCAGCTGACCCTGAGCTACCAGCCCATCGTGTCGCTGACGTCCGGCCGGCCGAGTGGAGCCGAGGCCCTGGCGCGCTGGAACGACGACGAGCTCGGCCCGGTCTCCCCCGACGTGTTCATCCCGGTCGCGGAGCGGTCCGGCCTCGTCCACGAGCTCGGCCGCTGGGTGCTGCGCGAGGCCTGCCTCGAGGCGATGCGGTGGAGCACCGACCCGGGCGGGCCGAGCGTCTCGGTCAACGTCTCCCCGGTGCAGCTGGCCCGCTCCGACGTCATCCGCCAGGTCGCCGACGCGCTCACCGAGTCCGGGCTCGCCCCGGCCCGGCTGTGCCTGGAGATCACCGAGACAGCGGCGGTCGTGGACCTCGACGAGACCAGCGTGCGGCTGTCCCGGCTGCGCGACCTGGGGGTCCGGGTCGCGCTCGACGACTTCGGCACCGGCTTCTCCTCGCTCACGATGCTCCGCCGGCTCCCGCTCGACCAGGTCAAGATCGACCGCTCCTTCGTCGCCGGTCTGCACGAGAACGCGCAGGACTCCGTGGTCGTCCGGCTCGCCGTCGAAGCCGCCCACCTGCTCGGCCACACCGTCTGCGCCGAGGGCGTCGAGACCGTCGATCAGGTGCGCGAGCTGGTCGCGATCGGCTGCGACACCGCCCAGGGCTGGTTCTTCGGCAAGCCGACGAGCGACTCGCGCGAGTTCATCGAGCTGGCCGACCGGCTGACCCGCGCCGACTTCGGCAGCACCTTCGTCGCCGACCCGGCGCAGGCCTCCGGCACGCCCGACCTGGTCACGGCCCTCTCACCCGAGGGGCTGATCCGCTACGCCTCCTCCTCGGTCGTGGCGGTGCTGGGCCTGCGTCCCGAGGACCTCGTGGGGCAGGCGGTCAACGACCTGACCCACCCCGGCGACACCTTCGACCCGCGCTCCACCGTCGGCCGGTCCGCCGACGGCACCGTGGTCGGCCGGGTGCGGCACGCCGACGGCGGCTACCGCTGGCTCTCCTCCTCGGTGCACGAGCTGAGGGACGGGTCCGGCCGGATCCGGGAGTACGTCGCCACGAGCCGTGACATCACCACGCTGATCGAGACCCAGAAGGAGCTCGAGGCCGTCGAGGAGCGCTTCCGCGGGGCCTTCGACGGCGCGCCCATCGGGATGGCACTGTCCGACCTCACCGGGCGGATCCTGCGCGTCAACGACGCGCTCGCCGCGCTCATCGGGCACCATCCGCGCGACCTCGTCGGCATGACGGTCGACGACATCACCTGGCCCGAGGACCGCACGGCCGACGCCGAGAACCTCGACCGGCTCGCCACCCAGCAGGAGCAGGCGCACCGGGTCCGCAAGCGCTACCTCACCAAGGACGGCGTACCGGTCCCGGTGGAGGTCTGGGCGGCCACGATCCAGGGCGGCGACGAGACGCCCCAGCTCGTGGTGGCGCACGTGATGCCGGTGCGCGACGAGCTCCTCACGCCCGGTCGCGTCGTCGACCACCGGCCCGAGGCGGGCACCGGCCGCTGAGCCTCCCACCCGTGCGGGCGGGTCGCTTTGGCGCGTATTGTCGAGTAAGTTAATCTGGTAATACCATTGGACCTTCGGGGGTAGGTCTACGGGGCGCGCCAGCCCTTTGCCACCGCTTGCCCAAGGGTCACTCCGGCCTGAATCACCACTAGTCCGATCGATCTTGACGTCTTGACGGCCCGCAGCTGTCCCCGCCCCACCGTCAGACAGAGGAGCACCCACCATGAGCATCCTGGCCCCGCCCCGGACGCCGGTCCCCGAGCAGACGGACGAGGCGATGCTGTCGGTCGACCACGCCCAGATCGGCTACGTCGTCGACGGCGTGCGCCAGGTCGCGGTCGGCGACGTCAGCTTCGACGTACGACGCGGCGAGACCACGATGCTGCTCGGCCCCTCCGGCTGCGGGAAGTCCACCCTGCTCAAGACCGCGGCCGGCTTCCTGTCCCCGTGGCGCGGACGGGTGACCGTGCAGGGCCGGCCGACCACCAGGCCCGGCCCGGACCGCGCGGTCGTCTTCCAGGAGTTCGACCAGCTGTTCCCGTGGCGCACCGTGCGGGACAACCTGGTCTACCCACAGCGCGTCAACGGCCGGTCGAAGCAGGAGGCCCGCGGCCGCGCCGAGGAGTACCTCCGCCTGATGGGGCTCGAGCAGGCCGCGGAGCGCTACCCGCACCAGCTCTCCGGCGGCATGAAGCAGCGGGTCGCCATCGCGCGGGCGCTCGCCCTCGACCCCGACGTGCTGCTGATGGACGAGCCGTTCGGCGCGCTCGACGCGCAGACCCGCTCGCGCCTCCAGCGCGAGCTCAAGGACGTCGCCCGGCGCACCGGCGTGACCATCCTCTTCGTCACCCACAGCATCCAGGAGGCGGTGTACGTCGGCGACCGCGTCGTCGTGCTGTCCGCGCCGCCGTCCACGGTGCTCGACGTGCTCGACGTCTCCGACCTCGACGACGCCGCCTCCCCCGCCTTCACCGACGCCCTGACCCGGCTGCGGTCGCTGCTCGCGCACGACGACGAGCCGGCGGCCGGAGCGTTCGAGTAGGAGCCCCGCGATGACCGCCCTCGACACCCCTCCCCGCGCCACCGACACCGGACCCGTCCCCGCCGAGGAGCGCGTCCGCACCCGGCTGCGCGACCGCCGCTGGGGCGACCTGCCGACCGGGCCGCGGCGCACCGCGCTGGTGCTGCTCATGCTGGCCGCCTGGCAGGTCGCCATCGACGTCTCCGACGTCAACCCGCTGCTGGCCGTCGGCCCGCTGGAGGTCGGCCGAGCCATCGTCGACGGCGTCGCCGACGGCTCGCTGGTCGACTCCACGCTGACCACCCTGCGGATCCTGCTCACCGCGATGACGATCGGCATCGGCCTCGCCGCCGTGTTCACGACGCTCGCGACCTGGACCAAGCTCGGCGAGGACCTGCTGGTCCTGCTGACCAGCATGCTCAACCCGCTGCCGTCGATCGCCGTGCTGCCGCTGGCGATCCTCTGGTTCGGCCTGAGCACCACCGCCCTGGTGGTGGTCATCGCCAACGCGGTGATCTGGCCGATCTCGATCAACGTCAGCCAGGGCTTCCGCACCGCCAACCCGACGGTGGTCGCCGTGGGCCGCAACATCGGCCTGTCCGGCTGGCGGCTGGTCCGCGACGTGCTGATGCCCGCGGCGCTCCCGCACACGATCAGCGGTCTCAAGACCGGCTGGGCGTTCGGCTGGCGCACCATCATCGCCGCCGAGCTGGTCTTCGGCGTCGCCGGCGAGGGCGGCGGGCTCGGCTTCTTCATCAACAACGCCCGCTACTTCCTGCGGACCCCCGACGTCTTCGCCGGCCTGGTCACGATCGCCCTGATCGGCATCCTGCTCGACCTCGCCTTCGGCGTGCTCGAGCGTCGCACGGTCGAGAAGTGGGGCATGAAGTCCCAGAGCTGACCGGGCTCACGTCGTACCCGCTCCACCCGCACCCGCACCCACCACCCGAGGAGAAACCCGTGCGTTCCAACCCGTCCCACCGCCTGCGCCGCCCGGTCGCGCTCGCCGCCACCCTGGTCACGCTCGGCGCCCTGGCCACCGCCTGTGGCGGCAGCGACGCCGCCGAGTCGGCCGAGGGCACCACCGAGGTCACGATCGGCTACCAGCCCGGTCTCGGCTACGCCCCGCTGCTGATCGCCAAGCAGGAGAAGCTG
Source organism: uncultured Actinomycetota bacterium (assembly GCA_963698315.1). Taxonomy (GTDB): domain Bacteria; phylum Actinomycetota; class Actinomycetes; order Propionibacteriales; family Nocardioidaceae; genus Nocardioides_B. The sequence goes on along the minus strand of CAVOQH010000005.1, from coordinate 13,898 downwards.
ATCGAGAAGGAGCTGCCCGACGTGGACATCACCTGGCAGATGCTCGACTCCGGCTCCGCGATCCGCGACGGCATCATCTCCGGCGACATCCAGGTCGCCTCGATGGGCACCGCGCCGTTCCTCGTCGGCCTCGACGCCGGCGTCGAGTGGAAGACGCTGATGTCGATGAACGACATGAACCTCCAGCTCGTCACCATGGACAAGGGCGCCGAGTCCCTCGAGGACCTGCCCGACGGCGCCAAGATCGCCATGCCGGCCCCCGACTCCATCCAGTCCGTCGTGCTGCGCAAGGGCGCCGAGGAGCAGCTCGGCGACGCCACCGCGCTGGACAAGTCGATCGTCGCGCTGGGCCACCCCGACGGCGTGCAGGCGCTGGTCTCCGGCCAGATCGACGCGCACCTCACGTCGCCGCCGTTCCAGGCCCAGGAGATCGAGGAGGGCGGGCACGCGATCCTCGACAGCTACGACCTGTTCGGCGAGCACTCCTTCAACAGCCTCTACACGACCGACGAGTTCGCGGACGCCAACGGCGAGCTCGTCGACGCGCTCACCACCGCGATCGACGATGCCACCGCGATGCTGAACGACGACCCCGAGGGCGCCGCCAAGATCCTCTCCGAGGAGTCCGGCGGCGAGGTGTCCGCCGACGACATGCTCACCCAGATCACCGACGAGGACGTCAGCTTCACCACCACGCCGACCGGCTTCGCGACCTTCGCGGAGTTCATGGCCGAGATCGGCATGATCGGCGACGTCCCGGCGACCGAGGACATGTTCTTCGACAACGACTACACCGCCGACGCGTCCTGACCCGTCCCGACGCGACCGGCGAGCCCCGGCAGACCACGTGTCTGCCGGGGCTCGGCCGTCAACGGGCGTCGCCGGCGACGCCGGCCGGGCAAGTGTCCGCTCACCGTCGTACGCCGGCCATCGGTGCGTCATGCGGCGTTCGTGTGCAGCGTCTGGGCTGCTGCCATGTCTCGGATCTCGCGCGCGCTGGTCGCGCCTCTCACCCTCGCCGCCCTCGTGGCCCCGATGGTGCCCACCACGGCCGTCGCCTCACCGCCACGCGACTTCGACCTCCAGGCCCACCGCGGCGGTCTCGGACTCACGGTCGAGAGCACCCTGCCCGCCTTCGCCAAGGCGCTCGAGCTCGGGGTCAGCACCCTGGAGCTGGACGTCCAGGTCACCGAGGACCAGGTCGCCGTGGTCACCCACGACCGTCGCGTCAGCGGGCAGAAGTGCCGCGACACGGCGCCGGCGACCCCGGATGACCCGGAGTTCCCCTACGTCGGCAAGTACGTCAACACCCTCACCCTCGCGCAGGTGCGCACCTTGGACTGCGGCAGCCTCCGCCAGGCGGCCCACCCCGACCAGGAGCTGCACCCCGGCGAGCGGATGCCCACCCTCGCGCAGGTGCTCGACCTGGTGAACGCCTACCGGGCCCGCGAGGTCACCCTCAACATCGAGACGAAGGTCGAGGCCGGCGCCCCGACGGAGACGGCGCCTCGCGATCAGTTCGTGCAGGAGGTCGTCTCCGACGTCCGCGCGGCCGGCCTCGTCGACCAGGTGACCATCCAGAGCTTCGACTGGGGCGCCCTCATGCGCATGAGGGAGGTCGAGCCGCGCTTCCCGCTCGTCGCGCTCACCAACCGCGACTTCCTCCAGGTCGACCAGCCCGGCGCGTCGCCGTGGCTCGGCGGCCTCGACATCGACGACTTCGACGACTCCCTGGTGCGGGCCGCCGCCTCGTTCGGGGCGAGCGCGATCTCCCCGGTGCACGGCTTCCCGCAGGACGGCAAGGTCACCGACCCCGGCTACGAGCCCTACGTGACCCGCGCGATGGTCGAGGAGGCGCACGCCGCCGACCTCGCGGTGATCCCGTGGACGGTCGACGACCGGGCCACCCTGGCGTCGCTGATGGACAAGGGCGTCGACGGGCTCATCACCGACTACCCCGACCGGCTCCGCAGCCTGATGGCCGACCGCGGCCTGCGCCTCCCGCGGGCCTACCAGCCGCCGCGTCGTACGACGGTGCAGCCTCTCGCCCAGGCGCACGCCCACAACGACTACGAGCACACCCGCCCGCTGCAGGACGCCCTGTCCCACGGGTTCACCAGCGTCGAGGCCGACGTGTGGCTCGTCGACGGCGAGCTGCTCGTCGCCCACGACCGCGAGGACGTCGTGCCGGGCCGCACACTCGAGTCGGTCTACCTCGACCCGCTGGTCGACCGGGTCCGTGCCGAAGGGGGCTCGGTCTACGACGACTGGGACGGTGTGTTCCAGCTGCTCATCGACGTCAAGAGCGAGGCCGGACCGACCTACGCCGCGATCCACGAGGACCTGCGCGAGCACCGCCGGATCATGACCACCTACACCGACGACCGGACCCGGACCGACGCGGTCACCGCCGTGATCAGCGGCAACCGGGACCTGCCCGCCATGCAGGCCCAGGAGCGTCGCTTCGCCGGCTACGACGGCCGGATGGCCGACCTCGACTCGGGCCTGCCCGCCTCCGACATGCCGCTGGTCAGCGACAACTGGACCAAGCACTTCACCTGGCAGGGTGTCGGCCCGATGCCCGAGGCCGAGCGGGCCGAGCTCGGCGACATCGTGTCCCGCGCCCACGACGCCGGCTACCGGCTGCGCTTCTGGGCCACCCCCGACACCCCGGGCGCCGCCCGTGACGCGGTCTGGCGCGAGCTGGTCGCGGCCGGGGTGGACCAGGTGAACACCGACGACCTGGCCGGACTCGAGGCGTTCCTGCGCAGCCAGGACCGCTGACCCAAGTCCGCCGCCGGCCCGTCTCCCTCCCCCGCCCACGACGGGCCGGCGGCTCCCCCTCCTCACCCAGATGTCCCCCGGTGGATGACCCACGGACGGTGCGCGTCCATCTCGGTGCCCCAGGCTCGGGCAGGAGAGACACCCACCCCGGAGGTTCCCGGTGCTCACGACACCGCTGTCGCACGCACGCCGCTCCGCCGCCGCGCCCGGACCGGACACGCTGCTCAACATCGCCCACCGGGGCGCCAGTGGCCGGGCGCCGGAGAACACGCTCACCGCCCTCGCCGCGGCCGTGGCCGACGGCGCCGACCTGCTCGAGTTCGACGTACGCCGCACCCGGGACGGCGCCCTGGTGCTGATGCACGACCCGACCCTCACCCGCACCACCGACGCGCGCCGGGTGTTCCCCGGCCGGGCGCCCTGGCTCGTCGGCGACTTCACCCTCGCGGAGCTGAGGCGCCTCCACGCCGGAGGCACCCGGGGCGAGGGGCTCGCCGGTGAGACGGTCCCGACCCTGGACGAGGCACTGGGCATGGCGCGCGCGGCCCGGGTCGGCGCCCTGGTCGAGCTCAAGACCGGCCCGGACGGTGAGGCTCCCCGTCGCCGAGCTCGCCGCCGAGCTGCGGGGCCGGGCCCACCACGCCGTCACGGTCCAGTCCTTCGACGTCACCGGCCTGCGCCAGGTGCGCGCGCTGCTGCCCGCCGTACGCATCGCCGTGCTCGGGAGTCCCGGCCGCGCGGACCTTCGCGCCCTGTCCCAGTGGGCCGACCAGGTCCACCCCCACCACCGCCGCGTCGACCGGCGCCTGGTCGACGAGGCGCACGGGTGGGGGATGCGGTGCATGGTGTGGACGGTCAACCGGCCCCACCGGATGCGGCAGGCGATGTCCCTGGGGGTCGACGGGGTGATCACCGACCACCCGGCCCTGCTCAGGGATCTGGCGTCACGGCGGTGAGGGCGTCCGGCCGGTGGTGGCCGAACGGGACCTCGTCGCGGTAGCCGAGCGCGGCCAGCACGCTGGGCAGCAGGGCCTTGGCCGTGCGACGGTAGCCCGCGCCGGAGGGGTGGAACTTGTCCAGCGAGAACATCTCGTCGGGCTGGGCCACGAAGAACGGGCCGACCACCGTGGCCAGGTCGACCGCGTGCCCGCCGGCCTCGATCACGGCAGCTCGCTGGGCCTCCGCGAGCTGCCGGGACGCCCGGCTGCCCAGCACCCGCAGCGGCTGCGGCACCGGGCGCAGCGCCCCGAGGTCCGGGCAGGTGCCGACGACCACTTCGGTGCCGTCGTCCCGCAGGTGCTGCACGGCCTCCTGCAGGTGGCGCACCGAGTCGGCCACCTTCACCCGGTGGGTGACGTCGTTGCCGCCCACGACGATGACTGCCACGTGCGCGTCGTAGCCGGGCGGGCGTGCCGCGAGCTGCCCGGCCAGCATGGAGGACTCGGAGCCGACGACCGCCACCGTGTGGAGCCGCACGGCCCGGCCGGTCGCCTTGGCCAGCCGGCTCGCGAGCTGGGCGCCCAGTGTCTTCTTCGGCGACTCGGCCCCGAGCCCGGCTGCGATCGAGTCCCCGACCAGCAGGAGGTCGATGACCGCTCCGTACTTCTTCTTGTAGGTGCGGTCGGCGACGTGGGCGTCCTCGCCGTGCGGCTTGCCGATCGCCCGCCGGGCCAGCGCCGCCTGCCGGCGCAGGAGCTGGCCGAGCAGGCCGCCGCCGGCGGCCGCGGTCACGGCGACGACCACCAGCGGTCCGGGCGGCAGCGGAAGCAGTCCTGGCCTGAGGATCCGGCGAGCGTCGGTCACGTCGGGCTCAGGCCGCACGGTCGACGGGTACGGCGTCGTGGCCGAGGACCGCGGCGTAGTGGACGTCGATGAGCTCGTCGACGACGCGCGTCCAGGAACGACCGGCCACGGCCTCCCGCGCCGCGGCAGCCAGTCGTGCCCGGCCGGCCGGGTCGTCCACGAGGGCCGCGACCGAGCAGAGCAGGCTGCTCGGGTCCGCGGGGGCGTAGAGCAGCCCGGTCCGGCCGTGGTCGACGAGGTCGAGCGGCCCACCCGCCGCGGGGGCGACGACCGCGACCCCGCTGGCCTGCGCCTCCTGCACCGTCTGGCAGAACGTCTCGGCCTCGCCGGTGTGCACGAAGACGTCCAGGGACGCGAACGTGCGCGCCAGGTCCGGACCCTGCAGCATCCCGGTGAAGACGGCGCCGGGCAGGTTCCGCTCCAGCCACGGCCGGTCGGGACCGTCGCCGACGACGACGAGCCGGGTGCCGGGCAGGTCGACCAGCTCACGCAGCCGGCGCACCTGCTTCTCGGCCGCGAGCCGCCCGACGTAGCCGATGACCGTCCGGCCGGGATCGCCACCGGTCCAGGTCGCGCGCAGCTGCTCGTCGCGACAGCCGGGGTGGAACAGCTCGAGCGAGATCCCGCGACGCCACAGGTGGAGGTCGCGCACCCGGAGCGCCTCGAGCTGGGCACGCGAGCTGGTCGAGGGCACGAGAGTCCGCGTGGCGCGCCGGTGCAGGCGGGCGACCCACCGGGCGGCCAGCGGATCGAGGCGCAGGCCGTACTGCCGCGCGAAGGCCACGATGTCGGTCTGGTAGACGGCCACCACGGGACGGTGCAGCCGTTCGGCGGCCCGCAGCCCGGCCGTCCCGAGCGCGATCGGGGACGCCAGGTGCACCAGGTCGGGCTCGAAGTCGACCACCGCACGCTCGGCGCGGACGTCCGGCACGCCCAGCGGGAAGGTCCGGTAGCGGGGAAGCTCGACGGACCGGGTCCGGTGCACGGCGACTCCCTCGACGAACCTCGGTCCCGGACCAGGTGCCACCACCAGCACCTCGTGGCCGCGCTCGCCCAGGCGCCGTACGACGTGCCGGACCGAGTTGCTGACGCCGTTCACCTGCGGGAAGAAGGACTCCGTCACGATGGCGATGCGCATGGCCTGAGCGTGACCCCGCGCGGTGAACGCGCCGTGACGTCCCGTCGGGTGTCTCTCGAAGCCGACGCATCCAGTCCCCCAACACAGCGGTGCCCACCTACGTCTTTCGTCCCAGGACAGCGACTGGACCGCTCGGTTCACTGGAGGCATGTCGGAGATGCGGACCGCACCCCGGACCGAGGCCCAGGCCATCACCCTGGTCGTGGAGCGCCTGCAGCTCCGATTTCCCCAGACGCCGCGCGACGTCGTCGACCGCGCCGTGCGCGAGGCGCACCGCGAGTTCGACGACCAGCCCATCCGCGACTTCGTGCCGATCCTCGTCGAGCGCCAGGTCCGCGACCTGCTCGGAGGCTGGTCGGCGTCCACCTGAGAGGCCGGGCTCGGCCGTGCCGTTTGTCCGAAGCGCGCGGCGCGCTGACCGGGTGGGCCGAGGTTCGCTACGCGTGGCCCGGCCAGCCGCCGACTTCCTTCGCGCCGACTGTCGCGGCCTTGCGGCTGGCCGCTGTCGCCGCCGTTCCTGCTGTCACCATCGCGGTCACGACGACGCCTGCCAGCTTGGCGAGGTCTACCGGTCCTCCATACCAGGTCTCGTTGCTGAAGACCCGCGACTGCAGTGCCACCCACACTCCGGCGATGCCGAAGAGCGCAGGAACGAGAGACTCGGGCTGCCTGAAGAATTCGACGAAATCATGCCAATGGCGCTCGCCCTCGCCACTGGCTGTCGCGCGCAGCGCAAGCACGACGAGTCCGACCAGGACGCCGAGGAAGGCGACGGACACCCAAGGTCCCCATCGCGAGTCACGAACATTGATGGTCACTGGGTGGTAGAGGTTCACGGCCGGGTCGTGGGAGATGGCCGTGATCGAGTAGCTCTTCGGCGCCAAGCGGATCTCGGAGAGATCGACGAGCAGGGTCGCGGCGCGACCGTTCGGCCCGACGTCCAGGCTGACCGCTACACCGGACCCCGGAACAAGCCCGATGACGCGGGCGCCCTTGACCCCTGGGGGCAGGGTGCAGCGGTGAATCACGATCCGATACTGGGCGACGGACTGCGGCGGCCGGTTGCTGTCGACCTGGATCACCCGGTCTTCCGCCTTGTCCCGGAACGTGAGCTGGGCTGGTCGAGCCGCGTCACACTCAACCGCGGATGCCTGGGGTGCCATGCAGCAGGTGCAGATGAGCGGAGTGCCGATCATCAGACAGATCAATCGCTTCCACATGAGTTCCCCCTTAGCCCACATGCGGCGTATGACTCCAACGAGTCATACAGATGTATTTACCAGTTCTTGGACTTACGGGGTATCGCCCCTTTGAGTCATCACCGCGTCGCCCTTTATGACCCCGAATGGCCACGTTCATGCGCACCCATCGGCGCGCAAAGCGTCCCCCGTGGCAGAGCCGGACGAAGACCACCGGCCACTCCGCGCTGGACTGTCACCAACCTGATGGCTGGTACACCTAGGCGCACACAGAGCGTCTGAGTCAGGAGTTCAAGCCCTGGTCGTTACGCTCACAGGCCGTCGTGCTCGCGGCTCTTGTGATGCTTCAGAGCTGCGACTGCTGCAGCCAGCGGCAGCATCGTGAATCCGATGTTGCCCGCGACAGGCCCCAGGAAGCCCCGGCCCACGCGGTTCATTCCGACTTTCCGGCTGAGTCCAGGTGCGTAAGCCGGCGCCAGACCCAGCTCGCCGGCACCCGACGCCCGTCGATCACGTACGAGGCTGTGGGGTCCTCGGCCAGGGTGGTATCCAGGGCGGCCCGGCCGGAGAGTCGACCGCCGAACAGCAGCTCGTCGCCCAACCGAAGCACCACGTCCTCTGCCGGCGTCATCACCCGCTCTCCATCCCTCAGGAGCATGAGGGGGACGACGTCGAGGAGGTGGTCGCGATCGGTCGGGTCGCGTAGCAGGTCACCGAGCCGAAGGCTGTGTGCGTGGAGCCGTCCCTGGAGCGCCGGAGCCCCTTCCTCGCTGAGGCGGACGAGCCACAGGTCGGGGGTGCCCTCTCCGCACGTGTCCAACAGGCGGTGCAGCAGCTCTACGGCCCACTCGTCGCCCTGATGCGGCACCTGAGGGAGGAATGCCATCAGCACCGGGTTCGCCAGCCGGGCCAGAATCTCGTGGGCAATCACCTCCGCCGGCACCATCCCGAAGTCGACCCCGACTGCGGTGAACAGTGAGGCGTTGGCCCTTCGGTTCTGCAGGGCCACCAAGAATGCGTCAGGGTTGGCCCGGCGCGCTGCCTCGGCCAGCCACAGGTTCGTCGTGTCGTTCTCAGTGGCGGCCACGAAGGCCACAGCGTCGGCCACGTGACCGCTCTGGACCACCTGGGCGCTGTCGCCCTCGCCGGCCAGCACGGTGCCACCCGAAACGTGGACCACGGTGACGTCCACCCCTTCGGCGCGCAGGTCGGAGCTCAGCTCTTCGCCGTACCGTCCGTGTCCGCAGACGACCCATCGGCCGTGCGCCGGTCGCTGGTGCCGGTCTGGGAGTGGGGTGCCGGGGGCACTGGTGAGCCAGATCATGAGCTGGTAGGCCGCCGGGGACCGGAGCATGATGCGGAGGTGGTCGCCGAAGCGATCCAGCGGGTTGACGACTTCCTGCACGTTGAACGCGCGCATCCGTTCGGCCACGTCCCTCGAGCTGGACCTGGCGATCACCGGGAGATCGGGGCGGAGAAGCGCGGTCGTGATCGCCACGTCGAGGTTCGTCTCGTCGTCGCCGGACAGGGCGACCACACCTTCACACGACTTGTGACCCAGCGCCGCCAGGGTCAACAACCCCGTGTCTCGGGCGTCGCCGAGCAGGGCGGGTGTGTCCGCGCGGTAGGAGTCCAGCTCGACCGCGGACACCCGCGTGTCCTGCTTGTCGATGACCACGAAGCGGCGCCCCATGTCGTCGAGGGAGCGGGCCAGCATCTTCGAGGCGTTGCCGTAGCCGACCAGCAGGAGGAACGGCTCACGCATCCGGCGCACCGATCTGGTGAAGCTGCGGCGGGCCAGTGCCTGACGGAAGCCCTTGTCCCGCATCAGGGAGAGCAGGGAACCGATCGCGTAGGCCCACCCGATGACCGACAAGAAGATGGCCAGGGTGACCCACATCCGCTGCGCCGCGCTGAACTCGTGCGGGAGCTCACCGAAACCGATGGTGGTGGCGGTGTAGCTCATGAAGTAGAAGGACTCGAACAGTCCCATGCGGTCGGGGCGTCCCTGCGCGTCCTCTCCGGGGATGAGCGACAGTCCCAGCACGCTGACGGCGAAGATGATGATGAGGACGATGAGCGGTGCCCGCATCCGTCGCAGGACCAAGAAGACGCCGGCGGAGGACAGTTCGGGCTGGAGCTCCGGAAGAGGCGGACTCGCCACGGGACCTCCTTAGCGGCGCTGGAAGGAGACGGTTTCGACGACGAGCAGGACGACCGAGACCACGTTGGCGAACAGCGCTCCGCCCGAGAGCGACACCACGGTGGCCGTCTGCTCCGCGGACAGGGCGCCGTCAGTGAGCACGTTGGCCGTGTAGGTCCAGACGATCGCAGCCGCAATCAGCTGCAGACTCGCCACCAGGCTGGTGGCGAGGTGCACCGCCCCGATCTGCGTGCGGTCTCCGAACTTCAAGACGGTGGCGATCAGGTTCACGACGACCGCCGCGAAGAGCTCGTAAATACTGTGGAGCTCGGGGTTGCCGAGATCGCCAATGAAGAAGCCAAAGTTGAGTGTGGCCGCGAGCAGCACGAAGAAGCCGAAGACGACCTTTTCCAGGTTCACGGCGAACTCCTCAGCTCGGGACTCCCGCATCGTACGGGACGGGCTGGGCACACCCAGGGACGAGCAGAGTCGGCACCGGGCGCAGGCGCACGATCCCTCTGGGAGGCCGCTGGTGAAGTTCAGCGGCGTAGATGCGTTCGCCTTGGGATCGAACCGATCGTGACGGGTTCTTGGCCGCCCGAGTGGATAGGCCACGGCTACTCCGCGGTCACAAAGTTGGAACGGCAGCGTGGCCGGACGTCCGGCGGTCTTGCGTGCGTCGCGAAACGAAGGGGAGGGGACGCGTCACGGCGGCTGAAGGGCCGCGGCGTCGACGTCCGGACGATCCGGTACGTGCATGCGACGCTTCGCGCGGCTCTGGAGGACGCGGTTCGTGAGCAGCTGCTGGCGAAGAACGTCGCGAAGCTGGTGCGGCCTCCGGCGGCGCCGAAACAGCGTCGGGAGCCGAGGGGCTCCACCGGATCGACGGAAAGCTCCAGGTCCTGCGACCAAAACGGTGCGGTCCAACCGCACCATCCCACTCCCCTCGATGGTTCAGGAGCCGCTCATCGCTCACCGAGAGAGGCAGGAGGCCGAGCGGCGTGACCTCGCGGAGCGCTGGCCCTCGTCGGGATTCGTCTTCACAACACCGATCGGCACGCCGCTGGACCCGGACAACTGCTCGAAAGCCGTACGGGCAGCGATGAAGCGTTCGGGCGTACGAGTCGTACGGATGCATGACCTGCGGCACGGCGTCGTCTCGGTGCTGCTGGCTCTGGGAATCCCGCCGCGGACCGCGATGGACATCGTGGGCCACACAGGTCTGGAGATGACCATGAACGTGTACGGGCACGTCTCCCTGGACGACAAGCGGGACGCCATGGGGCAGCTCGAGGACCTTCGGGGTGGCGCGTGATGGGGACCGTGTTGCTGTCACGGTTGCTGTCACCCGCCGCCTCGGGCCGCACCCCGGCGCTCGGCGAGTTGGTGCGGGAAGCACGAAACCCCAGGTCAACGGGGGATATGACCTGGGGCTTCGTTAGCGCGCCCGAAGGGATTCGAACCCCTAACCTTCTGATCCGTAGTCAGATGCTCTATCCGTTGAGCTACGGGCGCATGGCCTGAAGGCCTCGCACACTTTAGCGTGCAGCCCGCCCGGGCACGAAATCGTGCCCTGTGGCTCGCCCCACACCTCGATGGAACACGTTCCACATGTCGAGAAGGGACCAACCTCCACCCAACCTCCGGCGTGCCACCGTCGAACGCGGATCGAGTGAGGCGACTCACCGGTTGCGGGTTTCAGTCATGGGGAGGGCCATCGGCTGAGCCGCCTCCGACGGACGTTCGGGAGTCACGTTGAGAGGACGGCACATGGACGACGACGCGCGCGCAGGCGCCCAGACGGCACCACCGGAGAGGATCGAGGCACCGGACCCGGGCCGGCGACGGTTCCTCGGCTACCTGCTGGCCGCCCCCACCCTCGCGGCGGCGGCGCAGATCGGCCTCGGTACGACGCGGGCGCCGGCCACGGCCGTCGTACCCTCCGGACCGCAGCCGGCGGAGCTCTACGACCTCAACGACCTCCTCACCGACGCGGCGCGGCCCACCGCCAACCTGGTGACCGTCACCATCAACGAGGACGGCACCGCCTCCTTCGAGCTGCCCCGCTCCGAGAACGGCCAGGGCATCGTCACCTCGACGGCGATGCTCATCGCCGAGGAGCTCGACCTCCCGCTCGACCGGATCCGGGTCACCCTCGCCGACGCCCGCCCGGAGCTGGTGTTCAACCAGCTCACCGGCGGGTCCAACACCACCGTCTCCACCTACACCCCCGTGCGGGTGGCCGCTGCGATCGCCCGGCAGCAGCTCCTCGCCGCCGCGGCCCTCGTGCTCGGCGCCGAGGTGACCCGGCTGACCACCAAGGCCGGCGTCGTCCTCTCCCCCGACGGCGGCTCGGTGTCGTACGGCGAGCTCGCCACGCGCGCCGCCAGCGCCACCGACCAGCAGGTGGAGGTGACGCTGAAGGACCGGGCCGAGTTCTCGGTGATCGGGACGCCGCGGAGCCGCACCGACGCCCGCGCCGCGGTGACGGGTGCGAAGGAGTTCACCCTGGACCTCGACGTGGCCGGCGCGAAGCCGACCATGGTCTGCCGGGCGCCCACGCTCAACGGCACCCCGCGCGAGGTGCGCAACCGCGGCGAGGTCCTGGCGATGCCCGGGATCACCCACGTCACGCCGGTGTCCACCGGCGTGGCCGTCCGCGGCCGCACGTTCGGGCAGGTGATCGACGCGGTCCGGGCCCTGGACGTGGTCTGGGCCGACGGCCCGGTCGCCGGCGAGTCCGACGACGACATCGTCGCCGAGCTGAAGCAGGCCGAGCTGCCGCTCGGGGTGCCGGAGGTGCCGCTGCTGGCGAAGACGGTCGAGTCCGACTTCACCTTCTACTTCCGCAGCAACAGCGCGCTGGAGACCAACTGCGCGATCGCCGACGTCCGTGACGACTCCGCGGAGATCTGGTCGGGGCTCAAGTCGCCGATCACGGCGCAGGAGAAGATCGCGGGGATGCTCGGCCTGCCGGTCGACAAGGTCACCGTGCACGTCATGCAGGGTGGCGGCTCCTTCGGCCGCAAGCTCTTCTTCGACGCCGCGCTCGAGGCAGCCGAGATCTCCCGGGCGATGGGCAAGCCGGTCAAGCTGATGTGGCACCGCGCGGACGACTCCCGGGTCGGCCGGGTGCACCCGATGGCGCGCTCGCGGATTCGGGCGACGTACCTCGGCGACGAGGTGCTGGCCTTCGAGCAGCGGCACACCAGCGTGGTGACCGACAACAGCCACGGGCTCGGCGAGATCATCACCGCGCTCAGCGCGGAGCTGCCGGTCGGCACGATCGGCTTCGCCCAGACGATCTTCGCGCTGACCCAGGAGGTGCCCTACGACTACGGTCTCGTCGACCAGGCGCTCAACGAGGTCGACGGACGGTTCAACACCGGGAGCATGCGCAACATCTACTCCCCCGACGTGTGCACCGCGCGCGAGCTCGTCACCGACCAGCTGGCCGCGAGGATGCGGAAGGACCCCTACTCCTTCCGCCGCCGGTTCCTCAAGAGCGACCGCACCCGCGCCGTGCTCGACACGGTCGCCGAGGTCGGCGGGTGGGGCCGGTCCATGCCGGCCGGCACGGCGCAGGGCATCGCCGTCCACAAGGAGTACAAGGGCGTCAACGCGTGCCTGGTCGAGATCGACTGCCGGCCCGAGACCGTCGACCGCAGGGTCCGCGACGCCGTCACGGGTCCCCGGGTCACCCGGGTCGTGATGGCCGTCGACGTCGGCCTCGCGGTGAACCCGCGCGGGCTCGAGGCGCAGATGCAGGGCGGGATCATGGACGGCATCGCGCTGGCCCTCACCTCCAGCCTGCACCTGCGCGACGGCCACTTCCTCGAGGCGAGCTGGGACAACTACTTCTACACACGGCAGTGGAACGTCCCGCCGGAGATCGAGGTCGTCGTCATGCCCGACACGACGGGCGAGCCGGGTGGGGCCGGCGAGTTCGGTGTCGCGTCGACCTTCGCCGCCGTCGCCTGCGCCTACGCGCGGGCCACCGGCCGGGTGCCGACCGAGTTCCCGATCAACCACAACGAGCCGCTGGCGTTCACCCCCAAGTCGTTCGTCCCCCCGATCCCCCCGTCGCCGGTCAACGGCCTCACGTCCTACTGAGGAGCCCGTCGTGCCCACTCACACCTTCAAGCTCAACGGCGAGACCGTGCGCGTCGACGTCGCCGACAACGTCCGCCTGCTCTGGGTGCTGCGCGACGTGCTCGGGGTCACCGGCCCCAAGTACGGCTGCGGCATCAACGTCTGCAAGGCCTGCACCAGCCACGTCAACGGCCGCGCGTTCAACCCCTGCTCGGTGCCGGTCTCCAGGATCGGCCCCGACGACGAGATCACCACCATCGAAGGGCTGCCCGACCGGGCCGGCGCCGACCTGCACCCGATGCAGCAGGCCTGGATCGACCGCGACGTGGCGCAGTGCGGCTACTGCCAGCCCGGCCAGATCATGGCAGCCGTCGCCCTGGTCGAGGAGGTACGCCGGGAGGGCCGGGCCATCACCGACGACGACCTCGACGGCATCCGCAACATCTGCCGCTGCGGCACCTACCACCGCATCCGGGAGGCGATCGTGCAGGGCGCCGAGCGGATGTGACGGGCGGCGACGGGCGGCAACGGGCGGCGAGCGCAAGGGTCTTCCGGGCACGATCTGCCGTCGAACGTCTCGATGTGTGTCTGCGTGGGATTCGGTCGCCACGGCCGGGACCGGACGAGCCGACCTGGGAAAACATCGCCAATTTCCCACGCACACACAGGGATCCGGGCCGATCCGCAGACAGTCCCACGCAAAGTCGTTGACCGCCGTCACACCTTGGATCGGTCCAAT
>CAVOQH010000004.1:0-508473 GCA_963698315.1 uncultured Actinomycetota bacterium | reverse complement strand
GCTTGCAAAGTCACTGATGACTGATTGAGTTGGTTGATCTAACTCCATAGAGTTTCGGCGGCCATAGCGAAAGGGAAACACCCGGCTCCATTCCGAACCCGGAAGTTAAGCCTTTCAGCGCCGATGGTACTGCAACCGGGAGGTTGTGGGAGAGTAGGACGTCGCCGGACAATTTTTCCGAAGAGGCCACCCCAGGCGGGTGGCCTCTTCGACGTTCCCGACCCCGCGTCAGCGGTGCGGTCGGCGAGCGAGGATGATGGTGCCGGCGGCCCTGCCGCCGGCGAAGAGCATGAGGGGCGGGCGCTGCCCGCCAGAAGGAGTCAGTCGTGGCCGAGAGGCGTTCTGAAGGACCGCGTCGTGGTGACCGCCAGGGTGGGTCCGGGCAGCCGTCCCGCAGCGGCGGATCCGCGGGTGCGGGCCGCTCGGGTGGGGACCGGGGCCGTTCGACGGGTCGGTCCGGCGGTGCGGCGACCGGACGGTCCGGGGGTTCCTCGTCCGGCAGTCCGCAGGGCCAGCGCCGGGACAGCCGCGGTGGCGCGGGGCGCACCGGGGCGGAGCGCCCCTGGCGCGAGGACCGGCCGCGCACGCCGGAGGAGCGGAGCGCCGACCAGGCGCGCTACGACGGCCCGCCGCTCGACCCGGAGATCACCGGCCGTGAGCTCGACCGGTCGATCGCCCAGCAGCTCAAGGGGCTGCCCGAGAAGCTCGCTGCCCGCGTGGCTCGCCACCTGGTGGCCGCGGGCATGCTGATCGACGAGGACCCGAAGACGGCCTACCAGCACACCCTGGCGGCGCGGGCCCGTGCCGCGCGGATCGCGGTGGTGCGCGAGGCATGCGGCGAGGCGGCGTACCACGCCGGCGAGTACGCCGAGGCGCTGTCGGAGCTGCGGGCCGCCAAGCGGATGAACGGCAGCAACGACTTCCTGCACGTGATGGCCGACTGCGAGCGCGCCCTCGGCCGCCCGCAGAAGGCGCTGGACCTCGCCCGCACCCCCGCGGTCGCGAACCTCGACGACGCGCTCAAGGCCGAGATGACCATCGTCGAGGCGGGCGCCCGTCGTGACCTCGGTCAGGTCGACGCCGCTCTCCGGACCCTGGAGGAGGCGCCGCTGCGCTCGCAGTCCCGCGCCGACTGGGTGGCGCGGCTGCGCTACACCTACGCCGACACGCTGGTCGCCGCCGGGCGTCCCGAGGAGGCCACCGAGTGGTTCCACCGCACGGTGGCGGTGGACGGCAACGAGATCACCGACGCGGCGGAGCGCGCCGCCGAGCTCGAGGCCGCCTCCGACTGAGCCGGTCTCCGTCCCCGTAGGTCGGAGGGTGCCCTGCCGTGCACAGCCCGCGGCAGGGTCGGTGCGGGCAGGGGGCGCGGTCGGCCAGGGTGTCGTCCGGAGGTGGTGCTGATGCCCACGAGGACGACAGACGTCGACGACGCCGCGGCCGTGTCCGCCAACGAGGTGCGGCTCGCCGGCCGGGTGACGTCGGGACCGGAGGAGCGGGTGCTGCCCAGCGGTGACGTGATCGTCACCTTCCGGATGTCGATGGCCCGCCAGGCGACGCCGATGAACCGGGGATCCCGGCAGCCGGCCGACTGGGTCGACTGCGTGGCCTTCGGTGCCCGCTGTCGGCGCACCGTGGCCGGCTGGCAGCCCGGCGACCGGGTGGTCGTGGAGGGCGCGTTGCGCCGCCGCTTCTACCGCTCGGGCGAGGGCGCGGCGACCCGGCTCGAGGTCGAGGTGCTGAAGGCGTCCCGCCCGCGTGCCTGAGCGGATCGGGCGGCACGGCCGGGTCAGCTGTCCCGGAGGTCCCGCATCACCACGCCCATCCGCGGCTTGGGGCCGAACGAGGTGGACTTGCGCGGCATCCGGACGCCCTCGAGCGGCGCTGGCCCGGACCTCCTGCACCGTCGGCGGCCGCACGGCCACCACGAGGCCCGCCGCCCGGGTGGTCGCGTGCAGCGCCTGGTCGAGGCTGTGGTGGTAGCCGATCTGCTCCTCCGCGATGTGCCACGCCGGCAGCAGCGTCTCGTGCAGCACGGCGGCGTCGACCTGGTGCGTGCGCGCGGTGCTCAGCACGGCCCAGGCGTGGCCGTCGCTGACCACGAAGTGCACCCGGTCGGCCGAGGGACGGTCCAGGGCCGCGAACGCTGCCTCACGGTCGGCGAACGGGCGCAGGTCGTCACCGCGCTCGTCGGCGAGGTCCTGGAGGTCCGACATGGTCAGTGCCGCCACCGAGCGGTGGATCGGTCCGACGCGCAGGGCCTGGTCGTGCTGGTCCACGAGCATGGCGAGGCCGAAGTCCCACGGCGAGCTGTCCACCGGCGTGCCGGCTCCGCGGAGCTCGTGCTGGAGCCGGAGGTAGGCGGCGTAGCGGTGGTGACCGTCGGCGATGAGCGCCTGGGTCGGCCGCAGCTCGGTGGCGATGGCCGCCTGGGTCACCGGGTCGGTGATGGCCCAGAGCCGGTGCGAGCTGCCGTCGAGCGCGACGCAGTCGGCCAGCGGGCGACCCTGGGCGGCGTCCTCGACCAGCTCGCGGAGCCGGGCCGTGCCCTCGTGCACGAGCAGGATCGGCTCGAGGTTGGTCTCGGTGGTCCGCATCAGCACGGCGCGGTCGTCGACCGGATCGGGCATCACGTCCTCGTGGGGAAGGATGACCTGCTCGGACTCGTCGCGGAGCCCGACCAGACCGATCAGCCCGCGGACCGTGACCTGCTCGGCGGTGTACTCGTAGAGGTAGAGCGTGGGGGCGTCGTCGGCGCGGAGGTAGGCCTTGTCGCGCCACTTCTCCAACCGCTCGCGGACGGCCAGGTAGGGACGCTCGAACTTGCGTGAAAGAATCAGCCGGACGATGTTGCGCCGGTTGGCGTTCTCGAGCGTGCGCACGATGTCGGCGTCGAGCACGTCGTAGGGCGGGGAGATCACCGTCGACAGGTCGCCGACCGTGGCCGGGTCGAACCGGAGCCCCCGGAAGGGGGCCAGCGTGAACGGCCGGCGGTCGGTCCGCGTGGGTACGGAGTCCTGGGGCACCGTTGCATCGTACGAGAAGGACGTTCCCGCTCCACGCGTGAACGACACGACCGGTGAAGAGCCCCGAACAGAACCAGGAGAGCCCGTGCTGAAGGCCAGCGAGACCGCACTGTGGAGCGCCTACGACCTGGCGATGCTCGACCTGGACGGCGTGGTCTACATCGGCCCCGACGCGGTTCCGGGGGCGCCGGAGCACCTGGCGACGGCCCGCGAGGCCGGGATGCGGCTCGCCTACGTCACCAACAACGCGGGCCGCCCGCCCGCGACCGTGGCCGCCCACCTGCGCGACCTCGGCGTGGCTGCGGACGACACCGACGTGGTCACCAGCGCCCAGGCCGCGGCCCGGCTGCTCGCCCGTGTCGTGCCGACCGGCTCCCCGGTGTTCGTCATCGGGGGAGAGGGCCTCTTCGTGGCGCTGGAGGAGCAGGGCCTGCGCCCGGTCCAGTCGATCGACGACGACCCGGTGGCGGTCGTGTCCGGCTACCACCGTGAGCTGACCTGGGGCACGGTCAGCGACGGGGCGATCCTGGTGGGTCGAGGGCTGCCGTGGTTCGCCTCCAACGCCGACCGCAGCGTGCCGACCCCGCACGGCTTCGGCCCGGGCAACGGGATGCTCGTGGACGCGGTCTCCCGCTTCACCGGCCGCACCCCCGACGTGGCGGGCAAGCCGATGGCACCCCTGTTCCACGAGACCGTGCTGCGGGTCGGCGGGCAGCGCCCGCTGGTCGTCGGCGACCGGCTGGACACCGACATCGAGGGCGCCACCAACACCGGCCACGACAGCCTGCTGGTGCTCACCGGCGTCACCGGTCTCGAGGAGCTCGTCGTGGCCGAGCCGCCGCTGCGTCCGACGTACCTCGCCGCCGACCTGGGTGGGCTGGGCCGTCCGCACCCGGAGCCCACGGTCGAGGGCAGCGGGGACGAGGCACGGGTCCGGTGCGGCGGCTGGACCGCCCGCGTCGTCGACGGCCGGCTCACGGTGGAGGGCGACGGCGACCCCGACGACTGGTGGCGGGCCGCGGTGACCGCCGCCTGGCGGCACCTCGACACCACGGGCAGCCCCTGTGCCGTCGACGGGGTGTCCGCGCCGAGTAGCGTGGCCCCGTGACCGGGGGACCGGACCGAGACGAGCCAGCAGGAGCAGCCATGACCGAGCACGACGGCGAGCAGGTCGACCACGACCGCGGCACGGCCTTCGCCGAGCCCGCCGACGCGCAGCCGGACGCCGGGCACTTCGCCGTCGAGC
The DNA here is from genome assembly GCA_963698315.1 of uncultured Actinomycetota bacterium. Classification (GTDB taxonomy): domain Bacteria; phylum Actinomycetota; class Actinomycetes; order Propionibacteriales; family Nocardioidaceae; genus Nocardioides_B. The sequence goes on along the minus strand of CAVOQH010000004.1, from coordinate 504,201 downwards.
ACCCCGCCGTCGAGCACACGGGGCACCCCGTGGTCGACCGCGTGCTCGACTCTCTCGAGGGCCTGGCCGACGCACCGGTCGCCGACCACGTCGCCGTCTTCGAGTCCGCCCACGACCAGCTGCGCGGTGCTCTCGCCAACGCCGGCGAGCCCACCCCACCGCAGCCGCGCGGCTGAGCCCGGCTCCGTTGTCGCCCCGCCGCCTGCGCCTCGACGCGGAGCTGGTCCGCCGTGGACTGGCCCGCTCGCGTGAGCACGCCAGCGAGCTGATCGCGGCCCGCCGGGTCAAGGTGGCCGGCGCCGCTCGCGACCAAGCCCGCCACCGGGGTGACGACCGACGTCGCCCTCGTGGTGATCGACGACCCGGACCGCCCCGACTACGTCTCCCGCGGCGGCCACAAGCTGGCCGGGGCGCTGGCGGCGTTCGCGCCGCTCGGCCTGGACGTCGCGGGCCGCCGCTGCCTCGACGCGGGCGCGTCCACCGGCGGGTTCACCGACGTGCTGCTGCGCCACGACGCGGCCGAGGTGGTCGCGGTCGACGTGGGCTACGGCCAGCTGGCCTGGTCGCTGCGCCAGGACCCGCGGGTGGTCGTCCACGACCGCACCAACATCCGCGAGCTGACCCTCGACGTGGTCGGCGGGCCGGTCGACGTCGTGGTCGGCGACCTCTCCTTCATCTCGCTCGAGCTGGTCCTCGACGCCCTGCTCGGGGTCACCCGACCCGACGGCGACCTCGCGCTGATGGTCAAGCCCCAGTTCGAGGTCGGCAAGGACAACGTCGGCAAGGGCGGTGTCGTCCGCGACCCGGACCTGCGGGCGCGGGCGGTCGTCGCGGTGGCCGAGGCCGCCGCCCGGCGCGGCTGGGGCGCCCAGGCGGTCACCACCAGCCCGCTGCCGGGGCCCTCGGGCAACGTGGAGTACTTCCTGTGGCTGCGGCACGGCCCGGCCCGGGTCGGGCAGGACGAGGTGCGGGACGAGGTACGCCGTACCGCGTCCCTGGGGGAGCCCTCTGAGAGGGTGGACCCGTGAACACCCCACCACGGCACCCGCAGCACCCGCGCCGCGCCGGGGACCCTGCATGAGCCCCACCGACAGCCCACGTCGCGTCTTCGTCGTCGCGCACACCGGCCGGGAGGAGGCCCGCGCGGTCGCGGCGGAGTTCTGCCGCGCCCTCGCGACCCACGGGCTCACCGTGCGCCTCCTCGCCGACGAGGCGGCCGACCTCGCCGTGGACCTGCCGGGGCTCGACGTCGTGGAGCCCGAGCCCCGGGGCGTCGTCGGACTGCGAGATCGCGGTCGTCTTCGGCGGCGACGGCACGATCCTGCGGGCGGCCGAGCTGACCCACAAGAGCGGCACGCCGCTGCTCGGGGTCAACCTGGGGCACGTCGGCTTCCTCGCCGAGGCCGAGCACGACGACCTGGAGTTCACCATCGACGCGATCGTGCACCGTCGCTACTCCTCGGAGGAGCGGCTCACCCTCGACGTGAGCGTCTACCGCGACAAGGAGCTCGTCACGACGACCTGGGCCCTCAACGAGGCCAGCGTCGAGAAGGCGGCCCGCGAGCGGATGCTCGAGGTGGTCGTCGAGGTCGACGGCCGGCCGCTGTCGCGGTGGGGCTGCGACGGCGTCGTCTGCGCGACCCCCACCGGGTCGACCGCCTACAACTTCAGCGCCGGCGGGCCCGATCGTGTGGCCCGGCGTCGAGGCGCTGCTGATGGTGCCGATCAGCGCGCACGCGCTCTTCGCGCGGCCGATGGTCGTCGCACCGTCGTCGGTGCTGGCCGTCGAGGTGCTGGCCCGCACCGACGGGGCCGGCGTGCTCTGGTGCGACGGCCGGCGCACGGTCGACCTCCCGCCCGGGGCCCGCATCGAGGTGCGCCGCGGCCGGTCCCCGGTCCGGCTGGCCCGCCTGCACCAGGCGCCGTTCACCGACCGGCTGGTGGCCAAGTTCGACCTGCCCGTGACCGGGTGGCGCGGCGCCGCCGAACGCCGACGGCGCAACGGCGGGGAGGGCGGCGACGGTGATTGAGGAGATCCGGATCGCCTCCCTCGGCGTGATCGAGGAGTCCGTCCTCGAGCTCGGACCGGGCTTCACCGCGATCACCGGTGAGACCGGCGCGGGCAAGACGATGGTCGTGACCGCCCTCGGCCTGCTGCTCGGCGGCCGCGCCGACTCCGGGTCCGTCCGCACCGGGGCGAAGGCCGCCCGCGTCGAGGGGCTGGTCCGTCTGGCCGACGGGTCGCAGGCCTGGTCGGCCCCGCTGGCCGCCCGCGTCGACGACCTCGGCGGCGAGATCGAGGACGACGTCCTGGTCGTGGCGCGGCAGATCTCGGCCGAGGGCCGCTCGCGCGCGTTCGCCGGCGGCGCCACCGTCCCGGTCAGCGCGCTGTCCGGCCTGATCGACCCGCTCGTGGCCGTCCACGGCCAGTCCGACCAGCACCGGCTGCTCCAGCCGACCGCTCAACGCGAGGCGCTCGACCGGTTCGCCGGCGCCAAGGCCGACAAGGCCCGTGACGCCTACGCCGCGACCTACCGCGAGCTGCGGGCCACCGAGGCCGAGCTGGCCGAGGTCGTCGAGTCCGCCCGCGAGCGGGCCCGCGAGGCCGACCTGCTCCGCTTCGGCCTCGGCGAGGTCGAGCAGGTCGCCCCGCAGCCGGGGGAGGACGCCACCCTGGCGGCCGAGGAGGCCCGCCTCGGCTTCGCCGACACGTTGCGGTCCGCGGCCTCCCAGGCGCGCGAGTGCCTGTCGTCCGAGGAGTCCGGCCCTGACGCCCTGGGCGCCGTGTCGGCGGCCCGCAAGCTGCTCGACGGGGTCCGGGACCACGACCCGGAGGCCGCCGGGCTGGCCGACCGGCTCGCGGAGGTGAGCTATCTGCTCTCCGACGTCGCCGCCGACGTGTCCTCCTACGCCGCCTCGCTCGACACCGACCCGGTCCGGCTCGCCGCGGTCTCCGAGCGCCGCGCCGCGCTGACCGCGCTGACCCGCAAGTACGGCGAGACCATCGACGAGGTGCTGGCCTGGGCCGAGCAGGGCGCCCGCCGGCTGCTCGACCTCGACGGCACCGACGAGCGGATCGAGCAGCTGCGCACGCGCGCGACCGAGCTGCGCTCCACCCTGGCCACGCAGGGGGCGGCGCTCAGCGGGCTGCGGGCCAAGGCCGCGACCAAGCTGGGCACGGTCGTCTCGGACGAGCTGACCGCGCTGGCCATGCCGCACGCCGTGGTGACGGTGGCCGTCACCCAGCACGACGACCCCGAGGGACTGGCGGTGGGGGAGCGGACCGTGCGGTTCGGGCCGGCCGGCCTCGACGACGTCGAGCTGCTGCTGGCCGCCAACCGCGGCGCCGACCCCCGCCCGCTGGGCAAGGGTGCGTCCGGTGGTGAGCTCAGCCGGGTGATGCTGGCCGTCGAGGTCGCGCTCGCCGCGACCAACCCGGTGCCCACCTTCGTCTTCGACGAGGTCGACGCCGGCGTCGGCGGCAAGGCGGCGGTCGAGGTGGGACGCCGGCTCGCGCTCCTCGCGCGGCACGCCCAGGTGCTGGTGGTCACCCACCTGCCGCAGGTCGCCGCCTTCGCCGACCAGCACGTCGTGGTCGTCAAGAGCAACGACGGCTCCGTCACCACGTCGGGCCTGACCACGCTCGACGACGGTGGCCGGGTGCGCGAGCTGTCCCGGATGCTGGCCGGCCTGGAGGACTCCGACACCGCCCTGGCGCACGCCGAGGAGCTGCTCGCGACGGCCCAGGAGTCACGCAGCGGCGGCGCCGGGTGAGCGTCACCACCTGACGCACCAGTAACCACCGCCCTCTCGGGTCGTTGACCAGGTGACGAGAGGACGACACTTGGGCACGGCACCGCGCGGTTTCACGAGGTTCCTCGTGCGCGCCAGCGTCCTGCCCGTGCTGGTGTTCGTGGCGGTCGCCGCCTCGCTCGTCGGCACCGGGCTGCTGGCGGCCGACACCAGTGCCACCGAGGCGGACGCCGCCGTACGGATGCCTCAGCCGGCCTGGCGCGAGGCCTACTCCCGGCAGTTCCCCGGCTGCGTGGCGACCGTCCTGTGGCCAGTGCGGGAGCGGCCGGTGGCGTTCGTGGTCAAGCGGCTGTCCGGGGAGGTCACCCGGATCGGCGTCGACGAGGCGGTCCGCCGCGCGCGCAACGCCAGCGTCGCCGACGACGTGTGGACGATCGGGGCCTGCCGCGCCGCCCGACCGTGAGTCTGGCCGATCGAGGGACGAGCGGGTCAGCGTCCCTGGCACTACATTCCAAAGTTCCATGGAATGAGGTAGTGTCCGGCGGATGGACGCCACGCCCGGCCCTTCGCCTGCCGGTCCCGACCAGCAGCTCCGGCCGCGCGGTGTGCAGCTCGGCCTGCGTCAGAACCTCGCCCAGTTCAGCCTGCTCGTCGCCGTCAACGCACTCGTGGGCGGCATGCTCGGCCAGGAGCGCACCGTGCTGCCCCTGCTCGGGGAGCAGGAGTTCGGGCTGCGGGCCTACACCGCGGGCCTCTCCTTCATCCTGGTGTTCGGCCTGGCGAAGGCGGCCACCAACTACTTCGCCGGCACCTGGTCGGACCGTTTCGGGCGCAAGCCGGTCCTCGTCGCCGGCTGGCTGGTCGCGGTCCCGGTCCCGCTGATGCTGATCTGGGCGCCCTCGTGGTCCTGGGTGCTCGTCGCGAACCTGCTGCTCGGCATCAGCCAGGGGCTCACCTGGTCCACGACCGTGGTGATGAAGATCGACCTCGTCGGCCCGGCCCGCCGCGGCTTCGCGATGGGGCTCAACGAGGCCGCCGGCTACGGTGCGGTCGCGGTCACCGCGCTGGTCACCGGCTACCTGGCCGATGCCTACGGCCTGCGACCCGCTCCGTTCCTGCTCGGGCTCGCGTTCGCCGCGCTCGGACTGGGACTGTCCACCCTCGCCGTGCGGGAGACGCGCGACCACGCCCGTCTCGAGGCGGCCGGGCACCGGGCGCGGTCCGACGGGCTGCACGACCACCTGCACGAGGGGCTCACCGACCGCGAGGTCTTCACCCAGACCAGCTTCCGCGAGCCCGCGCTGTCGTCGGCGAGCCAGGCCGGCCTGGTCAACAACCTGAACGACGGCCTGGCCTGGGGCCTGTTCCCGATCCTGTTCGCGAGCGCGGGCCTCTCGGTCGCCCACATCGGGATCCTGGCCGCCCTCTACCCGGCGGTCTGGGGAGCCGGTCAGCTCGTCACCGGAACCCTCTCGGACAGGTGGGGTCGCAAGTGGCTGATCGCCGGTGGCATGTGGCTGCAGGCGGTCGCTCTGGCCGGATTCGCGCTCGGTGACGTCTTCTGGGTCTGGGCCGCTGCCGCGGTCGTGCTCGGCGCCGGCACCGCCATGGTCTACCCGACGCTGCTCGCCTCCATCGGCGACGTCGCGCACCCTGCCTGGCGGGCCCGGTCGGTGGGCATCTACCGCCTCTGGCGTGACGGCGGTTTCGCGGCCGGAGCCGTCCTCGCGGGCCTCGTCGCCGACGCCGTCGGCGTGCGCGCGGCCGTGTGGGTGGTGGCGGCGCTGACCGCTGCCTCGGGCGCCGTCGTGGCGGTCCGGATGTACGAGACGCTGCACCGCCCCCGGTCGACCGGACAGGACGGAGTGATCGATGGGTGACCGCGCCGCCAAGGACGCGCTGTACGCCGAGTTCGCCGCCGTCGGCAAGACCCTCGGCAACCCCAAGCGTCTCGAGCTCCTCGACCTCCTGGCCCAGGGGGCGCGCAGCGTCGAGGACCTGGCCGCCTCGGCCGGTCTCGGCATGAGCACCTGCTCGGCCCACCTCCAGACCTTGCGCGAGTCCGGGCTGGTGGCCGCGCGTCGTGACGGCAAGCGGATCTTCTACAGCCTGGCGGGCGACGACGTCGCGGGGTTGTGGCAGCACCTGGGTCGCGTCGCGCAGGAGCACCGTCCCCACACCGAGCAGGCACGTCGCGCCTACCTCGGCCCCGACGACACCGAGTCGGTGGGCACCGCGGAGCTCCTCCGCCGCGTGCGGCGCCGGTGACGTCGTCGTCATCGACGTACGACCGGCCGCCGAGTACCACGCGGGACACCTCGCGGGTGCCGTGCACATCCCGCTCGAGGAGCTCCCCGACCGGCTCGCCGAGCTCCCCGAGCGACGCGAGGTCGTCGCCTACTGCCGGGGGCAGTACTGCGTCCTGGCCCACGACGCGGTGCGGCTCCTCATCGCGCACGGTCACCGCGCCCGACGCGCCACCGACGGGGCACTCGAGTGGCGGCTCGCCGGCCTGCTCGACCACGACGGCGCCGCCTGAGCCACGCGCCGCCCGCGGCGGCCCGGGTGCTGGAGGTCGGGAGGGCACTACGAGGTCGGCTGCAGCTCCCTGGAGGCTGGTTCGGGGCGAGGCGGCTGCTCCGGCAGGGGAAGTCGCTTGAGCATGAGGGCGTTGACGGCGACGAGGAAGCTGGATCCGGACATCGACAGGGCGGCGATCTCGGGTCGGAGCACCAGCCCGAACGCGGGCTCGAACACGCCGGCGGCGATCGGCAGCGCGATGGCGTTGTAGCCGACGGCCCACCCGAGGTTCTGTCGCATCTTGCGCAGCGTTCCGCGCCCGATGGTCAACGCGGTGGGTACGTCGAGCGGGTCCGAGCGCATCAGCACCAGGTCGGCTGTCTCGATGGCGACGTCGGTGCCGGTGCCGATCGCGATGCCGACGTCCGCTGCCGCGAGGGCGGGTGCGTCGTTCACGCCGTCGCCGACCATGGCGACCCGACGGCCGGCCTGTTGCAGCTCGACGACCCTGCTCGACTTGTCCTCGGGGAGGACCTCGGCGATGACGGTGTCGATGCCGAGCTCGTCGGCGATCCGTTGAGCCGTGGCCTGGTTGTCACCGGTCAGCATGACCACCTCGACGCCGGCCTCGTGCAACGCGCTGACCGCCGCCGCCGAGGTCGCCCGGACCGCGTCGGCGATACCGACGACGCCGCGGGCAACGCCGTCGACGGCGACGAGGACCGCCGTACGGCCGCCCGCCGCGATCTCGTCGCGCCGCTGCGCCAGCTGCCCGAGGTCGACGCCCTCAGCATCCATGAGGCGACGGTTGCCGACCAGCACCTGGTGACCGTCGACCTCGGCGGTGGCACCCTGGCCGGCCACGTTGCGGAAACCGCCCGCGCGCAGCCGCGGTACGTCGGCCCGGTCCGCGTGCTCGGCGACCGCCTGCGCCAGGGGATGCTCGGACTCGCGCTCCACCGCCGCCGCGAGGGCGAGCAGTCGCCGTTCGTCCACGCCGGCGACGATCACGTCGGTGACCTCGGGTTCGCCCTTGGTCAGGGTGCCGGTCTTGTCCATGACGACGGTGTCGATCCTGGCGGAGGTCTCCAGAGCGGTGGCGTTCTTGAACAGGATGCCGCGGCGGGCGCCGAGTCCGGACCCGACCATGATCGCGGTCGGCGTGGCCAGCCCGAGCGCGTCGGGGCAGGTGATGACGACGACGGTGATGGCGAAGAGCAGCGCCTCGTTGACCGAGGCGCCGGCCGCGAGCCAGGCCAGGAAGGTGCCGGTGCCTGCGACGAGGGCGACGAGGACCAGCCAGAAGGCTGCTCTGTCGGCGAGCCGCTGTCCTGGCGCCTTGGAGTTCTGCGCCTGCTGCACGAGCGCCACGATCTGGGCCAGCGCGGTGTCGGCGCCGACCTTGGCGGCGCGGACCCGAAGGGTGCCGGTGGTGTTGACGGTGGCCCCGATGACCGGGTCGCCCGGCGCTTTGTGCACGGGCAGGCTCTCGCCGGTGACCATCGCCTCGTCGACCTCGGACTCGCCTTCCTCGACCACCCCGTCGGTGGCGATCTTGGCGCCGGGGCGGACCAGGAGCAGGTCTCCGACGACCACGTCGGCCGTGGAGACCTCGACCGGTTCGCCGTCGCGGATGACCAGGGCCTGGGGTGGCGCCAGGTCGAGGAGCGTGCGGATGGCGTCGTTGGCGCCGCCGCGGGCGCGCATCTCGAACCAGTGGCCGAGCAGCACGAACGCGGTCAGCACGGTGGCGGCCTCGTAGAACACCTCGCCGCCGCCGGTGAGGGTGACCCCGAGGGAGTACGACCAGCCCGCGCCGACGGCGACCGCGACGAGCACCATCATGTCGAGCGTCCGGGCGCGCAGGGCCCGCCACGCGCCGTCGAAGAAGATCCAGGCGGAGTAGAACACCACGGGCAGCGAGAGGAGCAGGCTGAACACGTCGTCGCGGAGGCCGAACGGCGCCGCTGCGTCGAAGCCGAGCACCTCCCGGCCGATCGGGGACCACAGCAGGATGGGGACCGAGAGGAGCGCGGCGACGAGGAACCGGTTGCGCATGTCGCGGACCATGTCGGCCATCGACATGGACCCGTGGCCACCGTGGCCCATCGCGTCGTGCGGCGAGACGTGCGCTTCGTGCCCGGCGTCGGGCCCGGGCTCGGTCATCGGGTCGCAGATGTGGTGGGGGACCGACTGGCCGGCGCAGTGGTAGCCGCAGTCGCGCACCCAGTCCCGCAGGTCGGTCATGTTCGTGCGGGTGGGGTCGTAGGTGACAGTCGCGGTCTGCGACACCGGGTTCGCGTCCACGGTGAGCACGCCGGGGCGTCGGGACAGGACGGCTTCGGCGACGTTCTTGCTGGAGGCCCATTGGACGCCGGACACCTCCAGGACCGCTGTCGCGGTGCCGGGGGCGGCGTGCTGCTGGGCGTGCTGCCGGCTGTGGTGCTCGGGGTCGGTCATGACGTCACCTTCTTGACGTGAGTGCCGGGGGTCAGGACTCGTCGACGTGGAGCTCCTGGAAGACCGTGAGCTGAAGGCCGGCTGGTCCCTGGAGCCGGGAGTTCAGGGAGTCCCACGGCGTGCGCGTCGCCGGCGCCACCAGCTCGGCTCCCGCCTCGACCAGGTCGTTCGTCGTCTCCTGGGCGTCGGTGACCTCGAAGGCGACGCGCAGGTGCGGGCTGACGCGCCGGCCCACCTCCACCCGGTCGATCATGTCGACCTGCGGTGGGTTGGACAGCTCGAGCGTCGCTCTCCCGACGTCGAGGATGGTGACCTGCTCGCCGTCCTCGCCGTGGATCTGGAGCTCGACGTCGGCACCGAGGGCGTCGCGGTAGAAGCGCAGCGCCTCGTCGTAGTCGGCGGCCTCGACCACGAGCCGCATCTGCAGGACGCGCCGGGCAGGTCGATCGGTCATGAGGAGCTCCTCTCGTCGACGTGGCTCAGGCGAGCACGTCCCTGAACCGGGGTGTTGATCCGAGTGTCGTACGGAGGAGGGGAGAAGTCGCCTGCGGAGGAGCCGTCATGGGTGTGCACGCGGCCCGGCGAGCCGTCGGACCCCGGAACGCGAGAGGCCCCCGTCGTCGACGGGGGCCTCTCGGTGGGGTGAACGACGGGACTTGAACCCGCGACATCCGCGACCACAACGCGGCGCTCTACCAGCTGAGCTACGCCCACCATGTGACCGGCACGAGACCGGTCAACAGTCGCGACGGCCCCTCCGCGGCAGCGCGGGAGAAGCCGAAGCAGCCAATAGTGTACCCGTTGTCAGGGGGTGCCAGCACCGGGGGCGTCGACCTCGCCCGGGGTCTCCGCGGCCGCCCCGTCGGTGGCTCCGGTGAGCGAGCCGCCGTGCTCGACCGCGAGCGCCTTGGCGGTGTCGGAGTCGGGGCCGGGCGGCGGCACGAAGACGGCGGAGCGGTAGTAGCGCAGCTCCTCGATGCTCTCCTGGATGTCGGCCAGCGCGCGGTGGTTGCCGTTCTTGGCGGGCGCGTTGAAGTAGGCCCGCGGGTACCAGCGACGTGACAGCTCCTTGATCGAGGAGACGTCGACGATCCGGTAGTGGAGGTAGGACTCCAGGTCGGGCATGTCGCGGGCGAGGAACGCCCGGTCGGTCGCGACCGTGTTCCCCGCCAGCGGCGGTCGGCTGCCCTCCGGGCAGTGCTCGCGGACGTAGGCGAGCACCTGCTGCTCGGCCTCCTCCAGCGTCACGCCGTCGGCCAGCTCGTCGAGCAGGCCGGACACCGTGTGCATGTTGCGGACGAAGTCGTCCATCTGGTCCAGGGCCTCCGGCGGAGGCTTGACCACGATGTCGACGCCGTCGCCGAGGACGTTGAGCTCGAAGTCGGTCACCAGGGCGGCGACCTCGATCAGGGCGTCCGCGCCCAGGTCGAGGCCGGTCATCTCGCAGTCGATCCACACCAGACGGTCGTTCACGCCTAGGAGGCTACTCGACGCCACGTGACGGCTCTCCGCGGTGGCGGCTCAGACTTCTCTCAGCCGCGCTCACTAGGGTGCGAGCATGCAATGGCTGGGGGTGCTGGCACGGGCGCTGCTCGGCGGTGTGTGGCTGGTCGCGGGAGCCCTGAAGATCCCGGACCCCACCGAGAGCGTGCGGGCGGTCCGCAACTACCGGCTCCTCCCCGAGGCCGTGGTGCCACTGGTCGGTCACGCCCTCCCCGTGCTGGAGATCCTCGTCGGCCTGTGCCTGCTGGTCGGCCTGCTGGTGCGGGCCAACGCCGCGTTGTCCGCCGTACTCCTGCTGGCCTTCGTCGTCGGCATCGCCTCGGCGTGGTCGCGCGGGCTGTCGATCGAGTGCGGCTGCTTCGGCGGCGGTGGCGGCACGCTCGAGGACGCCACTGCGAAGTACCCCTGGGAGATCGCGCGGGACCTTGGTCTCTTGGCCGCCTCCGCCTGGCTTCTCTACCGTCCGAGGTCCCCGTGGGCGGTCGACAACCTGCTGTTCCCTGTCGACGAGCCCGTCGGCGCCGACCGATAGCGAGACAAAGACCGATGGCCAAGAAGAAGTCCAACGCCACCCGCCGCGCCGAGCAGCTGGCCGCGTCCGAGCGTGCCGCCGCGATCCGCAAGGAGCAGGAGCGTCGCGAGCGCCGGCGCCGCAACCTCCTCGTGGCGATCGGCGCCGCGGTGGTGCTGACCCTCGTCCTCGGCATCGGCTACGTCGTGCAGTCCTCGCGCGACACCACCGGCCAGGTGGCCACGCCGCCGGCCGGCGCGGTCGACGACTACGCCCTCCCGCGTGGCGAGGCAGGTGCGCCTGTGACGGTGACGGTCTACGAGGACTTCATGTGCCCGTTCTGCGGCGACTTCGAGGCGGCCACCCGGTCGCTGCTCGACGGCTACGTCGAGAGCGGTGACGTGCAGGTCGAGTACCGCGTGGTGTCCTTCCTGGACCGCTACTCCAACGGCACCGACTACTCGACCCGGGCGATGAGCGCGCTGGGCGTCGTCCTCGACTCGGCCGGCCCGGAGGTGGCGGGGGAGTTCCACGACCTGCTCTTCGAGAACCAGCCGGAGGAGGGCACCGACGGTCTCTCCGACGACGACCTGGTCCGGCTCGCCGTCGAGGCGGGCGCCGAGGAGACCCAGGTCGCCGGCCCGATCGAGGACCGGAAGTTCGAGCAGTGGGTGAAGAACGCGACCGATGCCGCCAGCAAGGCGGACGTCACCTCCACGCCGACCGTCCTGGTCGACGGCGAGAAGCTGGAGTCCACCACGATCGACGGTCTCGTCTCCGACCTGCAGCAGGCCGTCGAGGCGGCCCAGGCGGGCTGACCGCCCCTGCCCGATCCTGGACTGGCCTCGGTGACCAGCCGCCGCAGCGGCGTGTCCGGCGGGACACGCCGAGGTGGCCGGGATCGGCCGGAGAAGTTTCGGTGAACCCCTTGTGGCCCGCCCGGGGACCGGGGTAGAAATCTCCCACGCCGGCGGGGAGACCCGCAGGCGGGATCGGACGGAGACGGGATCCAGGCCGGTGGAGCGATCCACCGGATCGGCCAGTGACGAGGCCGCGGATCGACCGGGCCGGCCGTGAGTTCGGAAGCGTCACGGTCCGGACAAACTTGAGGCCCCGCAAACTCATACTTTGCGGGGCCTCACCTTTTGTACCCCGCCAGAGGGCCGACCAACGCCTCGCCACGCCGTGTCCTGCGTCATACGGCGTCCGCTTGATCGGGGTCCCGGGGGGAGCGGCAGGATGTCCCCATGTCCGAGCCGACCACGCCGTCACCGTCCTCCCGCCCGCTGTCCGACTTCATCGCCGGGCTGCCCAAGGCGGAGATCCACGTCCACCACGTCGGGTCCGCCTCGCCGCGGATCGTCTCCGAGCTCGCTGCCCGGCACCCGGGCACCGTCCCCTCCGACCCGGACGCGCTGCGCGAGTTCTACCGGTTCCGCGACTTCGCCCACTTCGTCGAGGTCTATCTCGCGGTGGTCGACCTGATCCGCGAGCCCGAGGACGTGCGGCTGCTGACCTACGAGGTCGCCGCGGAGATGGCCGCGCAGAACGTGCGGTACGCCGAGATGACGCTCACGCCGCACACGTCGGTGATGGCCGGCGTCCCGATCGAGGCGTTCGTCGAGGCCGTCGAGGACGCCCGCACCGCGGCCGAGCGTGACCTCGGCATCCGGATGCGGTGGGTCTACGACATCCCCGGCGAGTTCGGACTGCCCGCCGCGGAGGCGACCGCGACGTACGCCCTCGAGCACGCACCCGACACGCTCATCGGCTTCGGCCTCGGCGGGCCGGAGATCGGCGTCGAGCGGCCGCAGTTCGAGCCGGTGTTCTCGCGGGCCCGCGCCGCCGGCCTGCACAGCGTCCCGCACGCGGGGGAGACCACCGGCCCGCAGACGATCTGGGACGCCCTCGAGCACCTCGGCGCCGAGCGGATCGGTCACGGCACCTCGGCCGTGCAGGACCCGAGGCTGATCGAGCACCTCGTCGAGCACCAGATCCCGCTCGAGGTCTGCCCGACCTCCAACATCGCCACCCGGGCCGTCGACCACCTCGACAACCACCCGATCAAGGAGATGTACGACGCGGGTGTGCTGGTGACCGTCAACTCCGACGACCCGCCGATGTTCGGCACCACCCTGACCCGGGAGTACGAGATCGCGGCGGACCTGCTCGACCTCGACGCGCCCGGCGTCGCGGCGCTGGCCACCAACGCCGTGAAGGCGTCGTTCCTGCCCGAGGACGACAAGGCCGCCCTGGCCGGGGAGATCTCCGGCTACCTCGCCGCCTGGGACGCCTGAGCGTCCTACGGCACGACCAGCAGCTTGCCGGTGGTCCGGCGGCCCTCGAGGTCCGCGTGGGCGCGGCCGGCCTCGGCGAGCGGGTAGCGCCCGCCGATCCGGACGTCGAGCGAGCCGTCGGCCACCTGGCCGAGCACGGCCGAGGCCCGGGCGACCAGCTCCTCGCGGTCGGCGATGTAGTGGCCCAGGGTCGGCCGGGTGAGGAACAGCGAGCCGCGCTGGTTGAGCAGCTGCGGGTCGAGCGGCGGCACCGGCCCGCTGGAGGCGCCGTAGAGCACCATCATCCCGCGCGGGCGCAGCAGCGTCAGGCCGGCGTCGAAGGTGGTCGCGCCCACCCCGTCGTAGACGACGTCGACGCCGCGGCCCTCGGTGATCCGGTCGACCTCGGTGACCAGGTCGGTCTCGGTGTAGAGCACGACGTCGTCGGCACCCGCGCCACGCGCCAACGCCGCCTTCTGGGCGGTCGAGGTGGTGGCGATGACCCGGGTGCCCTTGGCCTTGAGCATCTGGGTGAGCAGCAGCCCCACGCCGCCCGCGGCCGCGTGCACCAGGGCGGTGTGCTCGGGACCGGCACGGAAGGTGCTCTCGCACAGGTAGTGGGCGGTCATGCCCTGCAGCATCACGGCGGCGGCGTCGGCCAGGTCCACGCCGTCCGGCACGGCGACGACGCGGTCGACCGGGACGACGACCTCCTCGGCGTACCCGCCGCCGTCGACCATCGCCCACGCGACGCGGTCGCCCACGGACACCTCGGAGACGCCGTCACCGACCTCCAGCACCGTGCCGGCGCCCTCGGAGCCGACCACGAAGGGCAGCGGCTTCGGGTAGGCGCCGGTGCGTTGGTAGACGTCGATGAAGTTGACCCCGCTCGCCTCGACGGCGACCCGGACCTGACCGGCCTGCGGGGTGGGGGAGGGCTGCTCCACCACGTGGAGGACCTCGGGTCCACCGGTCTGCTCGACGACCACGGCGCGCACTGCGTGCTCCCTTCGACGGAGGTGCAGCGCCCCCGGCAGGATTCGAACCTGCGACCACCGGATTAGAAGTCCGACGCTCTATCCAGCTGAGCTACGAGGGCGGGGGGTCGGAACTACATCGGATAAACATCGGGATAACATCTGTGTGATCTTCCAGTTCCGATGCCGGCCTGACCCAGGCTCAGTATGCCGGATCAGTGCATCGAGCCTGGGTCCCTGGGGTCGCCGCGCTGTTCGCCCGGCATCGCCGACGTCGGGACGGAGTCGGTGTCAGATGCGCGTTCTCAGCCCAAGCTCGCCAGGTCTTGCCCCGAGCTGAGGCAGCCTCCCCGTCTACCGGACCTGGCCGCGATCCGCGTCGACAAATGTTGGTGTGCGGGGCGGCGGAGCGCGGTGGTCAGATGGTGTCGTCGCGTGACGTGTGTGACAGGAGTGACGTCGCCCGATACGGTCGAGAGGCTTCATCCGCACTCATCTGGGGGAACACGACTTGAGACCTCGACACGTCCTTGTCGGCGCTTCCGTGGCGCTCCTGGCGGTCACGACACTCGGCGGTCAACCAGGCGCGAGCGCAGCCAACGACAACGTGCCCGCCCGCTGGGACAGTGGGCGCATCCTCAGGGTCGCCGCGGCTGACCCCCACGACGCGTTGCAGCTGCTCGGCGGCCGACACCATCGCTGGGGTCTGGTCGCTCGCCGGGTGGCGACCCCCGAAGGTGCCCGCGACCGGTGGCTCCTACGGGAGACCGAGGACTTCGGCGAGACCTGGGGCAAGCCATCGGGAATCAACGTGCCCGCGCAGGTCGAGTCGTTCCGCGCCGCGACCAGCATCTACGGCGACGACACGACCTACGCCGCATGGGTCTCCGACAACCGCCTGATCGTCGCGACGCGGAACAACGTCGAGTCGGCTCAATTCGATTCGCTCGGCGGCGCCACCGACCTGGCACCGGCCAGCCCGGGAGGCACCTCGGCACCGCGTGTGTTCGCCGGAGGCGGCACCAGCCTCAGCGGTCGGATGAACGGCCGCGCGCTCATCGAGTTCGAGGGCACGTGGGCCCAGCAGGTCATGCCCGGCACCTGCGGCGACTGCCCGGGCCCGAGGTGGCTCACCTACCCGGCGCAGGACCCGTCCGGCGGCACGGCGACGCCCAGCAGTATCACCTACGCGATCACCGGCGCCGGATCGGTCGACAACGGCGACATCCTCGCGCTGTGGACCACCGCGAACGGCGAGCTCCGAGTCGCGCAGCGTGACTACGAGAACGGGGACGCGCCCTGGTCGACGCCGCAGACGCTCGCGGTCGACGGGTCGCAGGCGATCCGCTACCTCGACAGCGCGCGCGGTGGGCGACTCGTGACGCAGGCCGCGGACGGGTCGGTGGATGTGTGGACCCACACCGACCGTGGCGACACGTTCACGTTCGAACAGCGACGCCAGATCGGCGGCCCGGTCACCACGGGCGCGACGCTGGCCCCGACGGTGCTGCGCGACGGATACGGCACCCTCACGGTCGGCTTCCGGGAGCCGACCGTGGACGGCGGTGGCCTCGTGCTGTGGCAGGAGGACCGGCCCGGGTCGACCTTCCTGGAGCGGCCCACTCTCGTGCCGGGCACCCGCGACGCGGACGCGCAGCTCACCGTCTCCAGCCAGGGCAACATCGCGGTGGCGGTGCGACGGAGCGACGAGACCGGCATCGTGCGCGTCAAGCACCTCCCCGCGGGCGGAGCGAAGTGGACCGGTGGCATGCGGCTCGTGTCTCCGCGGCCGACGAACGGCGCATGGGCGCTCGGGACGCCGAGGGCGCACGGCGACCTGCGGCTCGTCGTCAACGACGCCCGCGGCGCCTACGGCTTCAGCTTCAACGCCCCGAACCCGTACACGAAGGTGACCAAGCCGGTGCGGACCGTGCAGTCCAAGCGCCGCTACACGGTGGCCTGGAACACCAGCTGGACGTACGCGAACAGGTGGGAGGTGCGAGCCCGTGTCGACAAGGGCAAGAAGTACGGCCAGTGGGAGACCGTCGGCATCGTGCCCACCGAGCGGTCGCTCAAGGTGATCCGCCCGCGCGGGGAGACCCGCTGCTACCAGGCTCGAGAGCTGCTCGGCGGTACGCCGTGGTCGAAGCAGAGGTGTGTGACCGTGCGCCGATAGCCAACCGCGAGGCGGGGTCAGGAGGAGGGCGCGGCCACGACCAGCAACGGCGTCGGTTCGACTCCGACGGCCACCCGATCGCCGGGAGTGAGCTTGACCGCCACCGGGCTGGGTACGGCTGCCATCACGGTGTCGATGCCGTCGACGTCGAGGTAGACGCGGGAGACCGGCCCGAGAAAGTTCACCGACTCGACCGTGGCGTTGGCGGTGCCGGGTCGTGCGTCGATCGTCACCGACTCGGGACGCACCATCGCCAAGCCGGCGCCCGCGTCGAGGCTGCCGGCGATCAGCGGCACGCTCGAGCCGAGCACCTCGGCCCGACCGTCGCGGACCTGAGCGGGCACCTTGTTGTTGAGGCCGACGAACTCCGCCACGAACCGGCGTCCCGGGCGAGGCGTAGAGCTCGGCGGGCGGCGCGAGCTGCTCGAGGCGGCCCTTGTTCATCACGCCCACTCGGTCGGCGATGGCGAGGGCCTCCTCCTGGTCATGGGTGACGAACAGCGTCGTCGTTCCGACCTCGAGCTGCACGCGCCGGATCTCGTCGCGCAGCTGCGTGCGCACCTTGGCGTCGAGAGCCGACAACGGCTCGTCGAGCAGCAGCACCGAGGGCTCGATCGCCAGCGCCCGCGCAAGCGCCACCCGCTGCTGCTGTCCGCCCGAGAGCTGGCTGGCGTAGCGGTCGGCCTGCTCGCCGAGCCCGACCAGCTCGAGCCGGTCGCGGGCGACCCTCATCCGGGCCGCGCGGTCCTGGCCGCGCAGCTTGAGGCCGAAGGCGACGTTGTCGACCACCGTCATGTGCGGGAAGAGGCTGTAGGCCTGGAAGACCATGCCCATGTCCCGCTTGTTGGCGGGCACCCTCGTCAGGTCCCTCCCGCCGACCGACACGGTGCCGGACGTCGGCTGGTCGAGCCCGGCGAGGATACGCAGGACGGTCGTCTTGCCACAGCCGGAGGGACCCAGGAGCGCCACCATCTCCCCGGGGTTCATGCGCAGGGTGAGGCCGTCCAGGGCCCGCACCGACCCGTAGACCCTGGTCAGGTCGGTGAGGTCGACGGCGAGGCTGCGGCCGGTCGTCGTGCCGGGAGGGGTGGAAGGGGTGGGAGAGGTCGTCATGATTCCTGTCCAGGCGTTCGGGTGACGCGGTCGCGGTGGAGCAGTGAGAGCACCATCAACAGCACCGTGATCAGGATGATCGAGGCCAGCGCGCCGGCCACGGACGCCTTGGCGTCGGTCTTGGAGATCTGGACGAGCGCCACCGGCAGGGTGTCGAAGTGCAGCAGTGAGGCAAACGTGAACTCGCCGAGCACCAGGGCCACCGTGACGAAGGCCGCGGAGAGGACTCCGGTCATGATGTTGGGCAGCACGATCCGAGTGATCACCGTCAACCAGCTCGCGCCCAGGGACCGGGCGGCTTCCGCGAGGGTGAACACGTCGATCGCGGACAGCGCGGAGTCGATCGACCGGTAGGAGTAGGGCAGGACGAGCACGACGTACGCGAACGTCAGGGTCAGCGCTGAGTCGCCGATCAGGTAGTCGACCCAGGCGTAGACGCCCGAGATGCCGACCACGATGACCAGTGCCGGAATCGTCAGCGGCAGCAGGCAGAGGAACTCGACGAGCCGGGAGGCATGCGGCACCCGCAGCCGGACCCAGATCATCGTCGGCACGAGCAGCACCACCATGAGGGCGACCGTGAGCACCGCGAGCAGCAGCGAGGCGATGATCGCCTCGCGGAGGTCCTCGTTCTCGACCAGCGTGCGCCAGGCGTCGAACGTCCGACCTTCGCCGTCTCTCGCCCGGGTGCTGAAGTCGAGCATCGACAGCAGCGGGACCATGAAGTACGCCGCGAACAGGGCCAAGCCGACGCCGCGCGCGATCCGGAAAGCCCGCGTCGAGGTCATCGCATCCACCTCGACGTCCGTCGCAGCAGCAGTGCGTAGAGCCCCATCACGATCGTGACGACCACGATCATCTGGAGCGCGAGCGCGAACCCGAGGTTCCGTTGGCCGAGCAGGACCTCGCTGGTGAGAGCAGCCCGGATGAACAGCGGCGTGATCGGGTTGCCCTGGCTGACCAGCACAGCCGCCGTCGCATAGGCCGCGAAGGCGTTGGCGAAGAGCAGGAGCATCGACCCCAGGAACGCCGGTGTCAGCAACGGGAAGCCGACCAGGCGCCAGTACTGCCCGGTTGTCGCGCCGAGGTTGGTGGCTGCCTCCCGCCACTGCGGGCGCAGCCCCTCGAGTGCGGGCGTGAAGACGATGACCATCAGCGGGATCTGGAAGTAGCAGTAGACGACGATCAGCCCCGGCAGCCCGAACAGCCAGCCGGATCCCCAGATGTCGATGCCGGGCCAGGACCGGAGGGCCTCGGTGAGCACGCCGGAGAAGCCCAGCAGCGAGATGAACGCGAACGCCAGTGTCACGCCGCCGAACTGCGCAAGCACGCCGCACACCGACAGGGTCGTCCGACGGATCACGCTCCGCGGGCCCAGCGAGACGACCAGGTAGGACAGCAGTGCACCGAGCGCCGCGCCGATGACGGCCGTGCTGCCCGAGAGGATGATGCTCTTCCAGAGCGCGTTGACGGCCGCGTCGGACGTCAACGCCCGGACGTTGCCGAGCGTGAAGCCGCCTTCGCCGTCCTGGAAAGCGCTGACGACCACGGTGACCGTGGGCACGATCAGGAAGACCAGCAGGAACCCGAAGAAGGGCAGCAGGGGGACGTACGACCCGACGGCGATCTTCAATCCTGCGCCGGAGGCGGGCGGGGTACCCGCCACCGGCGCCGGGGTCGTGACCTCGGTGACGGCCACGTTCAGCTGATGACCTTCGACCAGTTCTCGGCGAGGTACGCCGCGGCCTTCTCGGTCTGCTCGTTGGTCGGGATCACCGGCTCACCGCTGACCTCGGGCAGCGCGTCCCACAGCTTCTGTTCGATGGTGCCAGCCTCGGCCATCGCGTCACCGCGCACCGGCCGGGCGCCCCCCTTCAGCCAGAGGTTCTGGCCTTCGTCGCTGTACAGGAACTCCTGCCACAGGCGGGCCGCGGCCGGGTGCGGCGCGTCGGTGTTGATGGCCTGGAAGTAGTAGCCCGCCACGACGGCCTCCTCGGGCACCACAGTCGTCCACGTCGAGACGTTCTTCGCGGCGGCGGCACCGAGGTAGTCCCAGTCGATGACGACGGGTGTCTGACCGGACTCGATGGTCGCGGAGTCGGGGTCGACCGGCAGGAAGTTGCCGGCATCCTTCAGCTCGCCGAAGAAGTCGACGCCCGGGGCGATGTCGTCGGCGGAGCCACCGTCGGCGATCGCGGCCATCATCACGCCACTGAACGCCGCGCCAGCCTGCGTCGGGTCGCCGTTGAGTGCCACTGAGCCCTTGAACGCCGGGTCGAGCAGGTCGGAGACCGCGGTCACGTCCGGGACCTTGGCGGAGTCGTAGCCGATGGACATGTAGCCGCCGTAGTCGTTGACCCAGGCGCCGTCCGGGTCCTTGAACTCGTCCGGGATCTCGTCGAAGGTCTCGACCTTGTACGGCGCGAACATGTCGGTGTTGGCGAGCGCGACGGACTGGCCGAGGTCGAACACGTCGGGTGCCCGGTCGGTGCCGGCGAGGTCGTTGGCCGCGTTGATCTCGTCCTGGCTGGCGGCCGTCGGCTGGTCCTCGTTGACCTCGATGTCGTACTTGTCGGAGAAGGTGTCGATGAGCTCCCCGTAGTTGGCCCAGTCCCGCGGCAGCGCGATGACGTTGAGCTCGCCTTCCTCCTGGGCGGCCTGGACGAGGCCCTCCATGCCGCCGAAGTCCTCGGCGGACGTGGCCTCGGCGGCGGATACGCCGGTCTCGGTCGTGGTCTCCTCGCCGTCGTCCGCCGGCGGTGCACAGGCCGCGAACAGGACCAGGGACACGGCGGCGACGGAGACCGCGAGACGGTGGGATCGGAGCATGAGCGGCACCTCTCAGAGCAGACATGGGTCGTGCGCGGGCGGACCGGGATCCCGAGTCCCCTGTCGGGAAGGTAACCCATCCGACCCCCTGCGGGGGATGGTCAGATGGTCACGAATTGGAACATGATGCACGCCAACATCCCCGCCTGGGACGACAAACCGTTCCGCCACGTCTGGCGGAAGAACGAGCGGTCGCGAGGTGCGGCCCGAACACGTGCTCTCGAAGCGGCCTCTGAAGTCGCCTAGTCGACCGCAGCGACCAGGGCAGTCAACGCGGGATTGTCGATGGTGGCGGCGAGCAGCGCGGCCACCGCCGCGTCTCCGGCACGCCCGAGTGCCGCGCCGTGAAGCATGGCTCGCACGGTCAGCTCGCGCATCCCGGTTCGCGAGGCCCGGTCGTGCATCTCCTCGACCCAGTCGAGCGTCTGTGGGTGTCCGTGACGACGGCCCAGCTCGCACAGGGCGTCGATGATGTGCACGTCGAGCCACACGTACGGGTCGGCCAGGCGGGTGCACCGTGTGCGAGCGTCGAGGAGCAGGGTGAATGCCTCCTCGACGGATCCCGAGGCTTCGGCGAGCAAGGCCAACCCGCGCGCCGAGATGCCCTCCCAGCACGGATCCCCGATCTGACACGCACGGGCGAACGACTGCTCAAGGCTGTCCGAGGCGCCGGCCAGGTCGCCCTGCGCCAGAAACACGTGGCCGAGCAGCGCCTGAGGCCAGGGCAGGAAGGAGAGCCAGTGGTCGTGCTCGGCCAGATCTACGGCGACGTCCAGTCGTTCGGCCGCCTGGGTGAGCTGGCCGCAGAGGAGGCTGATGCGCCCGAGCATCGCGAGGCCGAAGGCTTCGCGGCGAGGCTCTCTCGCGGCGTGAGACAGGTGGGTGGCCTCGTCGAGGAGTGAGACGGCCTGCGGATACTGGGCGCGGTCACTGGCGACCGAACCCAAGTAGGTCATCGCTTTGGCACGAGTCGACGGTGAGTCCGATCCCGTCAGGGCCTGGCTGAGCCATCGTTCCGCACGGTCGTAGCGCGCCCGCAGGAAGTCGACGTACCCCAGCTCGGCGCGGGCCCGGGATGCTGCCTCGGCGTCCCCGGCGGCGAGAGCGATCCGTTCCGCCTCGGCCAAGGTCGCGACCCCCTCCTCATCCAGCCCACCCAGAGTGTGAATGAGCGCCTCGGCGAGCCTCAGCCGTGTCTCCACGCGCAGGCTGTCGGTCGCCGCCCGGTCGGCCAGCCGAACCGCGTTCTCGAACGACCCCACACCGGCACCGAGGGCACCCGCAGACACGGCCGCCGAGCCGGCCTCGGTGATCGCGTGGATGGACGGCGCGTCGACCACCTCCGCGTCTCGCCGTCGCTCGCGCATCGCCAGCCGGACTGCGGCCCCCGGTGAGGTGCCGAGCTCCCGTTCCGTCGTCGCCGACCAGGCCATGAACTGGCGTTCGGCTGCGTCGTCCTCGCCCGCGAGGCGGTAGAGACGGATCAGCAGAGCCTGGTGGTTCTCGTCCAGGGGGCTCATCACGGCCGCCCGGAGGGCGAGGTCGCGTGCCGGCTCGAGCTGGCCGCGGGAGAGGTACCCCAGGGCAGCCTCGTGCAGGATCGACTCGGTGGCCGCCGTGAGCCGCCGTCGTTGGGAGAGCAACCACGACTCGAAGGCTGCCGCGTTCTGGATCACGAGGCCGTCGAGTAGCTCACCGCCGAGCCCGGGCAGCCGGACGGCCTCACGCCAGGGGCCGTGGATGAGAACGTCCACGTCCACCGTCGTACCAGCTGGAAGCGTGAGCTGCACCGGGTCGCCGTCCAGCAGGAAGCCGGGACCCAGTCCTCGACGGATCTCGGCCAGGCACCATCGCAGGGCACCGAGTGGGTCGTCGGCCTCCGAGAAGAGCAGCGCGGCCAGCTGAGTCCGCGTCGGTGACCGTTCGCCCAGCAGCAGGAACGCCAGCACCGCCCAGCTCTTTCTGCTTCGGAAGCGGTACCCCTCCGAACCGTCGATGGAGATCCGGGGCCGACCCAGCAGCTCGATGAACAGTTCGGTCGACAGCGGGCTCCCAGCACCCAGCTGAACGTCCCTCATGACGCCCCGCTCTGCCCGGCCGCAGCCGCGGTGGCTGGGGCTGGACGTGAGCTGGACGGCGATGATGCGTCTGTTCGCTCTGCATCTGCGCTCCGACGTCGTACGGACGCTTCCAGTGGTGTCCGGTGCAGGAAGCCGCGCCCGATCGGACCAGCCAGCAGCCGAGCAGCATGCCCGTAACCCTTCCGTTGGCCAGAGTCGCACAGATCCGGGTCTCCTAGCGGCGACCCGGACCGTACGCTCACGCGTCACCGACCAACAGCAGGCTCAGCCGGCGAGCGGGAGGTCGCTGCCGCTCCGGAGCCGAGCGAGGAGCACTGACTGTTGGTAAGGACCGAGTGCCTCGAGAACGACTCCGTGCACGATGCCGTAGGCGCGCAGTCGCGCTATCTCGGAGCCGTTCCAGTCCACCAGCGCGGCTGCGGCGCCCGGACTGAACTGCAGCGCGGAGGCGGACAGCTCCTCGAGCACTCGGGCCTCCGTCGAGGTCCCGTGCTCGACGATCTGCTGGGCGACCCGGTCCAGCAAGCCGGCCAGCTCAGCCGCCGGCTCTGCGTGGCGCCGCCTTGCCGATGCGTTGCGACGTTGGTCGCGAGGCGACACATTGACCGTCTTCAACGCCCGGATGGGCCGGCGAAGGCGCAGTGGACGGGTCCTCCCGCTCGATGCGACCGACGTGTCGACCGTCTTGCTGGGCAGCAACCGGCCGAGCCACCTGCGCGGGAAGCGAGCTCGGTCGGCGCGACGAGCCGCCCGACGAGAGCGCATCAGCTGACGGGCGAGCCGTCGTTCGCGCGCTGATGCGAGTCGCGCGTCGATCACAGCGCGAGCCAGGTCCTGGTTCGGTGAGTGCATGGCGGTGCTCCTTCGGAACGTCCATGAACAGAGCCATGTCGATTCCTCTCGATGCTGGGTCGGCGCTGGTCGCCGAACCCGAGGCATCCATGGCATCCCGGGGGCGTGTGACAGACGGTGTGACGAAGCTCGAACCCGTGTAGACCAGTTCGTGGCCAACCAGCCAACGACAGCGCGGGGTCCGCCCGCGCATCGACGCCGCTCCCCGCCACCGGCACGCCCGGGCCTGGCAGAGCCCGAGGCGCTGACTGCCGCCGTGGGGCGCGGCTCGCGCTGTAGAACATGAGCCCGATGCGGGTGGTGGCCTATGGCCCAGGGCACCGATTGTCGAACGGCGGCCTCCACACCTGAACAGCGCGCGGATCGACGAGGCTAGGCCGTGTCCGGCGGGTGCCCGTGCCGGTGGTGGTGCTCCAGCAGGCTGGCGTGGTCGTCGAACTTCGGGTCGGCGACGAGGTACTGCGCCATGAGGCTGTCGTGCTTGTGCGGACGCGGGCGCACCGGGTCGGGGATGACCCGGCCCTCGGCGGCGTCCCAGAACCGGTCGGCCACCGCCCAGATCCGTCGGGCCACCCGGCCGAGGAGCCCGACGTGCGGCAGCTGCGGGTGCGGCCGGGTGGGTGCATGCGTCTCCGCTTCGAAGACCCGTCGGGCCAACCCGTCGACCTCCTGGGGGTCGCCGTGGCGGATCAGCTCGCCGACCAGGTGGGTCTCCCACCGGTTGTGGTCGGTGAGCTGGCGGCGCACGCGCACCCAGAGCTCCGACCAGTCCAGGTGGATCGCGTGCGCCTCGCCGTACAGCCGCGCCTTGACCAGCGACAGGGTGTGCTCGAGCCGTCTCGCCTTCTCCAGGTACTGGTGTACGGCGTCCTCGCCGTCGGGCACCGTGCTGCGGACCTGGTCGAGCAGCACCGCCTCGACGGCGGCCAGGTGCCGGCTGGTCGCGGCCAGGAACGCGTCCGTCGCGGCGTAGGTGTCGCGCGGACGCGCCGGATCGCGGTGCGGGGCGAGGACCGCGCCCAACCGCTGGTCCAGGGACCTCTGCGTCGCTTCCACCGTCAGAGCCAGGGAGTCTCCGTGCACCATGGCACTCACCTCATCGAGGAGGGTGGCCTGACGTCTGTGCGGTCGCGCCAGACCGCTTGCTGCCAGTGTGACCCGCCGCCGGGGTCCGGGCAAACGACGTCCAGCCGGGCCCCTCGCATCGTCTCCACCTGACCGGGCAACCGACGGCACGAGGCCTGTCGGGACGGCGCCGGCGGTCCTAGATTGGTGGCATGCACACGATCCATCTCACCGACGACGAGCTCGAGCTGGCGAGCAACTCCCTCCACGCCTACCTCCGCGCGTTCGGCCACCGTGAGGCCGACACGGTGGAGCAGATCAAGCGCGTGATCGCGAAGTTCCGCGCCGCCGAGGGCGAGGACGAGGAGCCGAGCTACATCGGCTGACCCGGCCCTTCTTCACGCCTCCGCCGGTCGACCCGACGGGTTTCGCGCTGTTTTGTGGTCCTGTTCGCCCCCGACCAGCGGGTCTAGCGTGGAGACAGTCGTGCGGCAGGAGTCGACCTGCCGGCGCGCGTCACCGGATCGGGCCGTACAGCACGAGCGCCGACCGGCTTCCTCTCCACCCGCCCCGGGCAGCTGCCGGGACGTCGTCGCATGGCCGACGTGTCCGCACAACAGATGGGAGAGCGAGATGCGCAGCAGGGTCGTCCTCGCGAGCAGCGCGGTGGCAGTCGTCGGCGTGGCCGGGTTCGCGGTCAACGCGGCGCAGGCAGGTCAAGAAGATGCCTCGGGAGGGAAGCAGGTGGCAACCCGGGTCACGGTGGTCGAGCACGCCGTCTCGGACACCGTCGTCGACCTCGGGGACGAGGGGGACAGCGCGGGCGACCTGCTCGCCTTCGCCAACCCGATCTACGACAAGGCCAACGCGAAGAAGGTCGGTCGGGACCAGGGATCCTGCGTGCGCACGGTCGTCGGGAAGGCCTGGCAGTGCTCCTGGACGACGTGGCTCGGCAACGGCTCGCTCGTCGTGGAGGGTCCGTTCTACGACGCCAAGGACTCCGTGCTGGCCATCACCGGAGGCACGGGCGCCTACTCCCGCGCCCGCGGCGTGATGCACCTGCACACGCGCAACGCATCGGGCACCCTCATCACGTTCAAGTTCGACATCCAGAAGTAGGGACCCGACAAGAAATCCGAACTCGTCACCTCTCCGACACAACCCCCTGACCGGCTCCGGGAGTCAGGTCAGCAGAAGGGGGTGGTGTCAGATGGACACCGTGACGAGCAGAGCGGACGCGCCCACGTTCGAGGAGTACGTCGCCGGCGCGTGGCCGTCGCTCTACCGCTACGCCTACCTCCTCGCCGGCAACCACGCCGACGCGGAGGACATCGCCCAGCAGACCCTGGTGAAGGCGTACCGGTCCTGGTCCCGCGTCAAGGACTCGGACTCGCCCACGGCCTACCTCCGCCGGATGCTGACCAACACCTACCTCTCGCACCGGCGGCCGAAGGGCCGACGGCTCGAGCTGCTCACGGAGGCGCCTCCCGAGACGGCTCACGCGCCGGCCGGTGGACCCGAGGAACGGATGGTGCTCTGGCCGCACGTGAAGGCGCTGCCGCCGCGCCAGCGTGCGGTCATCGTGCTGCGCTACTACGAGGGCCTCAGCGAGCAGGAGATCGCGGACGCGCTCGCCTGCTCGAGAGGCAACGTGAAGTCCACCGCGCACCACGCCCTCAAGGCGCTGCGAGCCGCGATCGGCCCGGACGGCACCCACGGTTGGGAGGAGCTGACATGTTCGTCGACGTCGAGGAGACCCTGACCCGCGAGCTCCGCGAGGTGGCCGGCGGCCTGCCCGTGCCGGCCATGCCGCCACTGCCGCAGGAACCACCCCGTGTCGCGCGACCCTGGCAGCCGCTGCTGGTCGCCGCCTCGGTCGCGCTGGTCGTCGCCGGCGCGGTCGCCGTCGTGGCGACCGCCCGCGGCGGTCAGGAGCCGGCACCGGCCCCGCCGCAGCCCAGCCCGACCAGGTCGGTCGGCACGTTGCCGCGGACCGCGCCGACCATCCCCTACGTGGTCGACCAGCGGTTGTACGTCGCCGGCGAGCAGGTGCCCGGCACCTGGTGGTCGGTCCGGGGCGGCGACGCCGGGTGGCTCGCGCTGCGCACGGACAGCACCTGGTGGTGGGGTCGCGGGCCGGAGCCGCACGAGATCACCGGCCCGCACGACGTACCCCCGGTGATCTCGCCGAACGGGAGGTACGTCGCCGAGGTCGGCGCCCAGGACGGGCAGGGCGTGCTGACCGCCTTCGACACCACGTCCGGGGCGAGCCTCGGTGGTGTGCCCATCGACCTCGGCGACCCCCAGGACGGCAGCACCGTCAGCGTCCGCGCCGTCACCGACGACGGCCGGGTGATCGCCCAGGGGACGGACACGGGCCTGCTGTGGCTGCCGCTCGCCGGCGGCGCCACCGTCGACCTGGGCGAGACCGCACCGGGGCAGCAGTTCCTGGCCGGGACCCCGACCGGGCTGGTCGTGACCGACGGTGCGGGCGGGGTGGTCGACGGGACGATCGGTGAGCCCTACCTGGCGGAGATCTCCGACACCGGCGAGCTCACCCGGACCGGCTCCGTCCCGACCCACGACGACGTCCTGGTCAGCCCGGGTGGCACCTGGCTGACCTGGACCGCTCCGGGGACCACGGGCGGCGAGGTCACCTCGGTCGCCGAGCTCCGGGCGCAGTCGGTGGACGGCGCGCAGCAGGTCACCTTGACCGCCCCGGCCGGCTGGGGCTTCCGCACCCGGGCCTGGGCGTGGGAGAGCGACGAGCACCTCGTCTCCCCGGTGGTCGGCGACGGCGGCGGCGAGCGGATGGCGCGGTGCAGCGTGCGGCTGGTCCGCTGCGTGCTGGTCGACACCCGCTGAGCCTCGGGCGGCGACGCTGACCGGACTGTCCCTTGGTCCCACCAAACGGGCCGTTCGCCCCTGACCCGGGTTCACCGCCCGTGAACACGATGAAGTCAGCGGGGCACGTTCCAGGAGGCGCGACATGTCGAGGTTCGCGACCAGCCGTGCGAACCGGGTGCTGGCGATCGTGCTCGGGGTCGTGGTCGTCGTCGCCGTCGTGGCGGTCATCGTCTCCGCGTCCCGGGACACCACGTCGCCCGAGGACGGGACCCCCGCCGGCGTCGTCCAGGACTACCTGTCCGCGGTGATCGAGGGGGACCACGAGGAGGCCGCGGACCTCATCGCGCCGGAGAGCCCGTGTGACATCACCGACCTCGACCGCGCCTACGTCCCGGACGACGTCCGGGTCGTCCTCCGCGACACCGACGTCGACGGCGCCACCGCCCAGGTCCAGGTCGAGGTGGTCATGTCCTCGGACGACCTCCTCGGCGGCTCGGAGTACTCCGAGGAGCACACCTTCCGTCTGGTGAGCACCGACCGCGGATGGCTCGTCACCGGCGTGCCCTGGCCGGCGTACGACTGCAAGGAGGACTGACATGATCGCCGCACTGCTCTTCCTGGTCCTGGTGGCGGTGCTCGTCACGATCGTCGTCCGCCGGTCGCACGCGGCACGACCGCCCGGGTGGCCGAGCGACGGGCACGCGCTGCGGAGGGTGTTCCAGTACCCCCTGCTCTACGGGCTGCTCGTCGTCGTCGCCATCGGCCTCTCGGGCCTCCTCGGCCGCCTGCTCGAGCGCGACGTCCTGGTGACCGGTGACGAGGCCGGTCTGGCCCGCGACCTGGCCTTCGTCGTCGTGGGCGGGCCGCTGCTCGTCGGCGTCGCGCTCTGGTCGCGCCGACGGTTCGCCGAGAACGCCGACGAGGCCGGCTTCGCTGGCCTGGGCGTCGTACGTCACGGTCGCGTCGCTGACCTCGCTGCTCGTGGCCATGGTCGCCCTGAGCCAGGTGCTGCGCTGGGCCACCGGGCTGGAGGACTACGACGGCCGGGCGCTGGCCCGGTTCGCGCGTCTGGGGTGTCGTGTGGGGCGTCCACTGGTGGCTCGACGCCCGCACCGTCCCGCGCGGGCACGCGCAGGTGCACCACCTCGGCGGCTCGCTGGTCGGCCTCGCGACCGCCGCGACCGGGCTGGGCGGCGTCCTGGCGGGCGCGCTGCGGCTGCTGCTGGGCCTCGACGAGGCCGTCGTCGGCGGCGGTGACCGGCCGCTGCTGCAGGGGCTCGTCCTCCTCGCGGTGGGCGCGCCCGTCTGGTTCGTCTACTGGGTCAGGACGGCGGCACACGCCGAGCGGGACGAGGTCTGGCTGGCCTACGTGCTGCTGGCCGGGGTCGCCGGCGGGCTGGTCACCGCCGTCGTCGCCGCGAGCACGCTGGTCTACTCCGTGCTCGTCTGGCTGGTGGGGGAGCCGGGGCTCGCCTCCGCGGCCGAGCACTTCGACAGCGCCCCCGACTCCGCGGCGGCCGCTGCCGTCGGCGTGCTGGTGTGGTGGTACCACCAGGAGGTGCTGAAGGCGGGTGCCCCCGCAACCCACCGCACCGAGGTGCGCCGGGTCTACGAGTACCTCATGGCGGCGATCGGCCTGCTGGCGTCCGCGGGTGGACTGGTGATGGTGATCGCGGCGCTCGTCGAGGCGCTGGCCGGGCGCGCGTACGTCGGCGGCGACGCGGTGAACACCCTGCTCGCGGCGCTCACCCTGCTGGTGGTCGGCGGTCCGGTGTGGTGGCTCTACTGGCGGCGGATCCAGTCGCAGGTCCACAGCGCTCCGGCCGAGGAGCTGACGTCCCCGACCCGGCACGCGTACCTGTTCGTGCTGTTCGGGGTGGGCGGTCTCGCGGCCGTCGTCGCCCTCATCACCGGGGTCTACTTCCTCTTCGAGGGCATCGTGGAGGGCACCTTCGGGGCCGAGACGTTCCGCCGGATGCGGTTCCCCGTCGGGGTGCTGCTGACGGCGGGTGCCGTCGCGGCGTACCACTGGTCGGTCTACCGCACCGACCGCGAGCACGCCCCCGCGCCGGCCGAGGTGCACGGGCCGCGGTTCGTGCTGCTCGTGGGCCCGCCCGACCGCGAGATCGCGCACGCGGTGGCGCACCGGACCCACGGCCGGGTGCAGGCCTGGTCCCGGGCCGACGACGGGCTGCCGACCTGGTCGGTCGACGACGTGATGAGCGCCCTCGAGGGCGCCACCGCCGAGGAGGTCATGGTGCTCTCGGGAGCCGATGGGCTCCAGGTGATCCCTGTCCGTCGCGGCTGACCAGCTCGTCGGCCCGGCGCTGACCGGGCACGGTGGGCGGGGTGCCGGGCACCGCGGGGGCGGGCGGCGCGGCGGCCTCCGGGACCTCGGGCTCCTCGTCGCCCTCGAGGTGCACGTGCGGCAGCAGCCGGTCCAGCCATCGCGGCAGCCACCACGCAGCCGCGCCCATCAGCGCGATGGTGGCAGGCGCCAGCGTGACCACGAGGATGCCGGCGAGGAGCACCGCGCCGGCCAGGCCGACGCCGAACTGCTTGATCGTCGGGTCGCCGTTGAGGATGAAGCTGGAGAACACCGCGGTCATGATCAGGCAGGCGGCGGTGGTGATCCGCGCACTCGACGCCAGGCCCGACCGGACGGCGGTGCGGGCGGGCTCGCCGGCGATGAAGTGCTGCTGCACGTGGCTGACCAGGAAGACCTCGTAGTCCATCGAGAGCCCGAAGAGCACCGCGAACATCATCAGCGGCACGTAGCTCGCGATCGGCACCCCGCTGCTGGCGGTGTCGATCCCGACCAGGGAGATGCCCCAGCCCCACTGGAAGGTGGCGGTGAGGATCCCGAAGGCGGCCGCCGCGGACAGCACGTTCATCAACGCCGCCTGCAACGGGATCAGCAGTGACCGGAAGGCGATCATCAGCAGCAGGAACCCGAGCAGCACGACGGTCCCGATCACGAGCAGCAGGCGCTGGGAGATGAGCGTGCCCAGGTCGACGTACGACGCCGTGTAGCCACCGACGTACGACGTGATGCCGCCCGCCTTCTCCACCCCGGGGACGACGTCGCCGCGCACGGTCCCGAGCAGGTCCGCGGTCCGCACCGCCGCCGGCGCCGAGGTCGGCACGGCCGAGAGCAGCACCACGTCGCCCTTCTGGTTGGTGAGCGGCGGCGTCAGGGTGGCCACCCCGGCGGTGCCGGAGAGCGCGTCCTGCAGCCGCACGACCCGGGGGTCGGTGTTGCGAGGGTCGCCGCCGGCGGCCGTCACCATCGTGGTGAGCTCCTGCTGCAGCTGCTCGGCCTGCTTCTGCTCCTGCTTCGCCTGCTTCTGCTCCTGCTGGAGCTCGTCGGCCTGCTGCTGCAGCGCGGCACTCTGCCGCTGGAGGGCGTCGCCCTGCTGCTGGAGGCTGGTGGCCTGTCGTTGGAGCGTCGCGGCCTGCTGCTGCAGCTCGTGCGCCCTCGGCCCGGAGCTGGTCGCCCTGCCGCTGCAGGTCTGCCGCCTGACGCCGCAGCGCGGCCTCCTGGTCGGTCAGCCTTGCGGCCTGGGCCTGCAGCTGCGCCGCCTGGGACTGGAGCCGGTCGGCGCGCTGCTGCAGCGCGGCGGCCTGCCGGGCCAGCGACCGGGCCCGGCCCGCCAGCACCCGCGCGCGCTGCTCGAGCGGCCGGAGCGCGGAGCGCAGCTCGTCCTCGCGCACCCTCAGCTCGTCGAGCCGGGCCTGCAGGATCGCCTGCAGGCGGGGGCGGTCGTCCAGGCGGTCGATCCGCTCGACCAGGACGCGCTCGCGGACCACGGTCCGGCCGAGCTCGCGGGCCAGCGGCCGGATCCGCGCGGCGAGCGCGCGAGCCTCCCGGCCCAGCACGTCGCGCTCCCGCTGCAAGCGGGCCTGCTGCGCCTCGAGCCGGCGCTGCTGCTGCTCGAGGGCGGTCTTCTCGCGGGCCAGCCGGGCGCCCTGCTGCTCGAGCGCGGTGCCCTGCTGTTCGAGGGCCGCCTGCTGCTGCTCGAGCTGGGCCTGCTCGGCCAGGAGCTGTCGCTGAGAGGCCTGGAGCTGCGCCTTCTGCGCGACCAGCGACTGCTGCTCGGCCTCGAGCTGGTCCTGCTGGGCGAGGAGCTGCTGCTTCTGCTTCTCCAGCTGCTTCTGCTCCCGGGGGAGCTGCTTCTGCTTCTGCTCGAGGTCCTTCTGCAGGGACGTCGCCTTGTCGTACTTCGAGGTGTACTCCTGGCTCGGTGTCGCCACGGGGTCGAGCGCCGAGGCGACCTGCAGCGGGCCGTTGTAGCCCACCCCGAAGCCGGCGGTGATCAGGTCGTAGGCCTGCCGCTCCGTGGTCGACGTGGACGTGGCGCCCAGGTCCTCCTGGCCGAACCTGAGCGAGAACGCCGGCACGATCAGCACCGCGAGCAGAGCCAGCGAGGTGAGGGCCACCGCGACGGGGTGCCTGGTCACCATCCCGGCCCAGCGTCGCCACACGCCGCCTTGTGACGGGCCGCCGGGTGTCACCCACGGCAGCCGCAGCCACGCGATCCGGTGGCCGAGCAGGCCGAGCAGCGCGGGGAGCAGCGAGATGGAGGCCAGCACGGCCGTGAGCACGGCGACGGCAGAGGCGAGCCCGAGCGTGCTCAGCAACGGGATGCCGGCGACGCGCAGCGAGACCAGGGCCACCACGACCGTGCCGCCGGCGAAGACGATCGCGCTGCCGGACGTGGCCACCGTCCGCGCGATCGAGTCGAGCACGGGCATGCCGCGGGCGAGCTGCTCCTGGTGCCGGCTGATCAGGAACAGGGCGTAGTCGATGCCGACGCCGAGGCCGATCATCGTCGCGAGCGTGGCCCCGGTGTCCGGCATCGCCACGAGGTGCCCGAGCAGGCCGATGACGCCCAGCGCGACGGCGAGCCCGACGACCGCGCCGATGATGGGCAGCCCCATCGCGACGAGGCTGCCGAGCACGAGCGTCAGGATGAGCATGGCCGCGAGGATGCCGACGACCTCGCTGCTCTCGGTCGCCTGCGTCGACAGCTCGCTGCCGATCGAGCCCGCCGCGGCGACCTGGATGCCGGCGTCGCTCGCGGGCCGGGTGGCGTCGAGCAGGTCCTGCGCGATGGCCTCGTCGAGCTCGCCCGACCCGATGTCGAGCAGCACGGGGGCGAAGGCGGTGCGACCGTCGGCGGAGAGCAGGCCGGCGGTCTGGCCGTCGCTGCTGACGGGGTTGGTGACGCTGGCGACGTGCGCGGACTTCTTCAGCGCCGAGACCGACGACTTGACGGCCGCCTTGTTCGCCTGGTCGGTCAGCTTGCCGCTGTCGACGTGGAAGACGATCGGGTTGGTGCCGTTCTGCTGCGGCGGGAACCGCTTCTCCAGCAGGTCGTGGACCTCCTGGCTGCCGGTGCCCGGGAGGTCGAGGTCGTTGCTGGTCTCGGAGCCGAAGACCCGGATCGCCCCGAAGACACCCACGATGACGAGCACCCAGGCCCCGATGACGAGCAGCGGCCGGCGCCCGCAGAAGCGACCGAGAGCGAACAGGAGTCCGGACACAGGCGCCTCCAGCGGGCCGGGCGACCTTTCGACACTAGGAGGTCCGTCCGTCCGGGGGACATCCCCCGGTCGGGGCATGTCCGGCCCACCCGGACGCGGCAGTCTCGGCGTCCGGACTCCGGAAACGCCGAGACAGCGGGCCGGTCCTGGGTCATCATCGTGGAGTGCGGGCAGACATGCGGGGGGCACCAGCCACGGGTGAGCTGCGCGTCCGGCTGGCGGCAGACCCCGCCAGCGTCCCGGGCGCGCGCAGGTTCGTCGCCGACGGGCTGCGGGAGTGGGGTCTGGCCGACCTCGTCGACGACGCGACGCTGTGCGTGAGCGAGCTGGCCACCAACGCGGCCCTGCACAGCGCCAGCACCTTCATGGAGATCGTGCTGCGACCGCTCGACCGGTCGGTGCGCATCAGCGTCGAGGACGACGGCATGACCCCCGCCGCCGCCGTCCAGCCCCGGTCCAGCTTCACCGGGTCCGCCGACGACCCCGACCTGCTGCTCGCCGACGAGGCGACCACCGGCCGCGGCCTCGGGATCGTCTCGATCCTGGCCAGCGAGTGGGGCGTCGAGCAGACCGACCACGGCAAGCGCGTGTGGATCACCCTCGTCGACGACGGCGCGGAGCACCGCGTGCGACCGCCGCGCACCGACGTCGTCGAGGAGCAGCCCCCGCCCGACGCGACCCTGCCGGAGGGCTGGGTGCTCGTCCGGCTGGTGGGCTGCCCGGTGCAGCTCAGCCTGCGTCAGGACGAGCACCTCGACGAGCTGATCCGCGAGCTCCAGCTCATGGAGGGCGACACCGACAACCCGGTCTCCCGGGAGATCGCCGCCCGGATGGAGGGTCTGCTCAGCGGGCCGGCCCACGCCCGGCACACCGGTCGCCGGATCGCCCAGCGGGCCGCGGCCGAGGGCAAGACCCACATCGACATCGAGATGGCGGCGCCGCGCGAGCTGAGTCTCGACATCGTGGCGCTCGAGGACGCCGTGAAGGCCGCCGACCAGCTGTGCCAGGAGCGTCGCATGCTGACGCTCGCGTCGCCTCCCGAGCTGCGCCGGCTCCGGGCCTGGATGACCCAGGAGATCCTGGCGCAGGCGATCCACGGCGAGGAGCCGCTCAGCTGGGACGACTGGCTGGCCGACCAGCCGGCCGACGGCTGACGACGTACGACGCTCAGGCGCGCAGCGTGCCCATCCACTCCTCGATCCCGGCGACGTCGCGGGGGAGCGAGGCCGACAGGTTGGTGTGCCCCTCGGGGGTGACCACGATGTCGTCCTCGATCCGGATGCCGATGCCGCGCAGCTCCTCGGGCACCAGCAGGTCGTCCTCCTGGAAGTAGAGGCCCGGCTCGACGGTCAGCACCATCCCGGCCCGGAGGTCGCCCTCGTGGTAGGCCTCGCGGGAGGACGCGGCGCAGTCGTGCACGTCCATGCCGAGCATGTGGCTGGTGGAGTGCAGCGTCCAGCGCGCGTAGACCCGGCTGTCGGGGGAGAGCGCCTCCTCCACCGAGCACGGCAGCAGGCCGAGGTCGCCGAGCCCCTGCGCGAGCACGGCCATCGCGGCGTTGTGCGGCTCCAGGAAGCCGACGCCCGGCCGGACGGCGTCGATGCCGGCGGTCTGGGCGTCGTACACGAGCGTGTAGAGGTCGCGCTGGAGCGAGGTGAACGTGCCGTCGACGGGCAGCGTGCGGGTGACGTCGGCGGTGTAGAGGTTGGTGCCCTCGACGCCCATGTCGAGCAGCACCAGCTCGCCCGGCGTGATCGGTCCGGAGTTCTCGATCCAGTGCAGCGTCGTCGCGTGCTTGCCGCCGCCGACGATGGAGTCGTAGCCGATGTCGTTGCCCATGGCGCGGGCCCGGCGGAAGAAGGTGCCCTCCACCCAGCGCTCGCCGTACTTGAGCACGTTGTCCCACTCGCGCACGCTGTCGGTGAAGCCGAGCGTGGTGATGTCGCAGGCCTCGGCGAGCTCGCCGAGCTCCCACTCGTCCTTCACCAGCCGCATCTCCGAGAGCACCCGGGCGAAGTCCTGGTCGCGGCCCTCGTCGACGGGCACGGAGGCGTCGACCGCCGCGTCCAGGCCGCGGAGCACGCGGGTCTTGGCCGAGGTGCGCAGCCGGTCGGGCAGCTCGTCGAGGTGACGCACGGTGAGGCCGAGCGAGCTCGTCATCTCGTGCAGCGAGGGGCGCCGTCCGGCCCACAGCTCGCCGTACTGCCGGTCGCGGAAGAACTCGTCGGTCTCGCGGGAGGAGCGCGGGCGCGCGTACAGCGTGGACTCGCCGTCCTCGACCACCAGGACCGCGTCACTGGTCTGGTTTCCCGACAGGTAGGTGTGGGCGGTGTCGGGGCGGAAGCGGTAGTCGGTGTCGTTGGAGCGGACCTTGAAGCCGCCGGCCGGGACCACCAGCCGCTCGCCGGGGAAGGTCTCCGCGAGCCGGGTGCGGCGGCGCGCCGCCCACGGCGCGACCGGGTGCTCGGGAACGTCGAGCTCGCGGTCGCCCCAGCCCTGGCGCATGAAGGTCGCGTAGGCCTCGGGGATCGGCTGGTCGTGCCCCTGCGTGCCCGGCCTGCTGTCGGTGCCCTCCGGGGGAAGCGCTGCGGACTCGGTGCTGTCGGTCGTGTCGCTCACGCGGTCACTGTACGACGCGGCGCGCGGGCCGGGCGACGCGGAAGCGCCGCGGGGGACCCTGCCGCACCGGAGCACCGGACTCGTCCCGATAGGCTTTGCCGCATGAGCGGGGCAGGCGGTTTCGGGCAGCGGCAGGCCACCACTCCGGCGATGCCGCCGATCCCGCCCGAGCTGCTGTCCTCACCCCGGCGCAAGGGCAGCGTGGCGTTCACCGTCGTGCTCACCATCGCCCTGCTCGTCGGCACCGCGGTGATGGCGCTGGTCATGGTCGCGAGCAGCGCCCCGGGCGCCCTCGTGATCGGTGTCGTCCTGGCCGCGCTGCCCGTCGGTCCGGTGATCGCGGCGTTCCTCTGGCTCGACCGCTACGAGCCGGAGCCGGTGCGGCTGCTGGCGCTCGCGTTCGCCTGGGGCGCCGTCGTCGCCACCGCAGGGGCGCTGCTGCTGCAGTCGCTCGACTCGTTCGTGCTCGGCAGCGACCCGACCTGGTCGGCGTCGGTGGTCGCCCCCATCACCGAGGAGGCGGCCAAGGGCCTCTTCGTGCTGCTGCTGGTCTGGTCGCGACGCCACGCGATCGACGGGGTCCTCGACGGCCTCGTCTACGCCGGCCTCGTCGGGGTCGGGTTCGCCTTCACCGAGAACATCCTCTACCTCGGCGCCGCCTACATGGGCGGCAACGACCTGGGCCCGGGCGGCCTGGGCTCCGCGCTCGGCGTGTTCATCGTCCGGGGCGTGTTCAGCCCGTTCGCGCACCCGCTGTTCACCGCCTTCATCGGCGTCAGCGTCGGGTACGCCGTGACCAGCCGGTCGTCGCTGCGCTGGCTCGCCCCCGTGGTGGGCTACCTCCTCGCCGTCCTCGCCCACGCGGCGTGGAACGGGTCGGCGTTCATCGGCGGCGGCCAGTACTTCCTCCTCACCTACTTCTTCGCGATGGTGCCGGCGTTCCTCGTGGTCGTCGGCTTCGCGGTGTGGGCCCGCCGCCGCGAGGCGACCATGCTCACCCGGGCGCTCGGCGACGCCGCGGACCGCGGCTTCCTCGGCCAGGCCGAGGTGCCGTGGCTGGTGCGCCTCCCGGCCCGTCGCGCGTCGCGCCGTCACGCGCGTGCCGTGGGCGGACCGGTCGCCGAACAGGTGATGAAGGAGTACCAGCAGCAGGCGGTCGAGCTCGGCTTCCTGCACGACCGCTACCTGCGCGGCACCGCGCCGGCGGACTTCGCCGCGCGGGGCAACGCGATGGTGCAGCGCCTGCAGGCCCTGCGCCCCTACGTGCTCTACCCGCAGGTCGCGATGGCCGCGGCCCGACCGGGGGAGACCCGATGAGCACGCCCACGACGATGGTCACCGCCCTGGTGCAGCTGCGCGCGGCGCTCGACGCGGCGTCCCTGCCCCTCGACGTACCCCACGCCGACGAGCGCCGCGCCCTGCGCACCGAGCTGGTCGACCAGCTCGAGGACTACGTCCTGCCCCGGCTGATCCAGATCGACGCCCCGCTGCTCGCCGTCGTCGGCGGCTCGACCGGCGCCGGCAAGTCCACCCTGGTGAACTCCGTGGTCGGCACCCGGGTCACCGAGCCGGGCGTGCTGCGGCCCACCACCCGCTCCCCGGTGCTGGTGCACAACCCCGCCGACGCCGAGTGGTTCGACGGCGCGCGGATCCTGCCGCACCTGGCCCGCACGACGGGCTCGGCCAACGACACCGGGTCGCTCCAGCTGGTGGCCACCGAGCTGGTGCCCGCCGGCCTGGCGATCCTCGACGCACCCGACATCGACTCGGTCGAGGAGGCCAACCGCACCCTCGCCGCCGAGCTGCTCGCCGCCGCCGACCTGTGGCTGTTCGTGACCTCCGCCGCCCGCTACGCCGACCAGGTGCCGTGGGACTACCTCAAGGCCGCCGCCGAGCGCAGCACCGCCGTCGCCATCGTGCTCGACCGCACCGCGCCCGAGGCCGTCGAGGAGGTCGCCGGCCACCTCGCCCGGATGCTGACCGCGCGCGGCCTGCGCGACTCGCCGCTGTTCACCGTGGCCGAGGGCCCGCTCGACGAGCAGGGGATGCTCACCGAGGAGTCGGTCGCCGAGGTGCGTGGCTGGCTGCACGCCCTGGCCGCCGACGGCGAGGCCCGCGCCGCCGTGGTCAAGCAGACCCTCGACGGTGCGGTCCGCAACGTCGCGCGGCGCAGCTACGACATCGCCGACGCCAGCGCCGACCAGGCGTCCATGGTGGCCCGGCTGCGCGCGTCGGCCGACGACGCCTACGACGAGGCGATCGCCGCTGTCGACCGGGCCAGCGCCGACGGCACCCTGCTGCGCGGGGAGGTGCTCGCCCGCTGGCAGGAGTTCGTCGGCACCGGCGAGCTGCTGCGCTCCCTGGAGACCAAGGTGGGCTGGGTCCGCGACCGGGTGGTCGGCTGGGTCCGCGGCAAGCCGCAGCAGGTCGAGCGGGTCACCGTCGCGGTCGAGTCCGGCCTCGAGACGCTCATCCTCGAGCACGCCGAGAGCGCCGCCGAGAGGGCCGAGGCCGCCTGGCGGTCGGTCAAGGCAGGCCAGGACCTCGTCGAGGACTCCGGCGCCGAGCTGGGTCGTGCCTCCCGCGGCTTCCGGGCCCAGGCCGAGCGCGCGGTCCGCGACTGGCAGCACGACGTCTTCCAGCTGGTGCGCGACGAGGGCGCCGACAAGCGCACGACCGCGCGCTACCTCGCCCTCGGGGTCAACGGCCTCTCCGTCGCCCTGATGGTCGTGGTGTTCGCCCACACCGCCGGGGTGACCGGTGCGGAGGCCGGGATCGCCGGCGGCAGCGCCGTCCTCGGCCAGAAGCTCCTCGAGGCGGTCTTCGGCGACCAGGCCGTGCGCCGGCTGGCCGCCCGCGCCCGCGACGACCTCAACACGCGCGTGTCCGCGCTGCTCGACGGCGAGCGGGCCCGCTACACCGAGGTCCTCGACTCCCTCGGGGTCGCGGACGACGCGGCCGAACGTCTCCGGTCCGCCGCGCGGGCCGTCGACGACCTGCGCTTCGCCGAGTCCGGGACCGCCACGGGCGGTGAGCACGCATGAGCTCGCTGGTGGAGGGTGCCAAGCGGCTGGTCGGCCGGGGTGTCGACGTCGGTGACCGCATCGAGGGGCTGCGCGTCGCGGCCGAGGCGGCCCGCGGGCGACTGCCCGACGAGCTCGTCGACGAGGCCGCCGAGGTGGCCGGCCGGGCCGCCGCGCGGCTCAGCCTCGGCGCCGACCAGACCGTCGTCGCCCTCGCGGGCGCGACCGGGTCGGGCAAGTCGTCGACCTTCAACGCCCTGACCGGTCTCGACCTCGCGGCCATCGGCGTACGCCGCCCGACCACGTCGTGGACGATGTCGTGCGCCTGGGGGTCGGTCCAGGCCGGCCCGCTGCTCGACTGGCTCGGCGTGCCCAAGCGGCACCAGGTCTCGCGCGACAGCATGCTCGACGAGCCGCGCGAGGACCGCGAGCTCCAGGGCCTGGTGCTGCTCGACCTGCCCGACCACGACTCCACCGAGGTCGCCCACCACGTCGAGGTCGACCGGCTGGTGAAGCTCACCGACATGCTCGTGTGGGTCCTCGACCCGCAGAAGTACGCCGACGCCGCGATCTACGACCGCTACCTCACCCCGCTGGCGACCCACCAGGACGTCATGCTCGTGGTGCTCAACCACATCGACGAGGTGCCCGAGGAGCAGCGTGCCTCGATGGTCGCCGACGTCGAGCGGCTGCTCGAGCAGCACGGGCTGGGCGAGGTGCCGGTGCTGGCGACGTCGGCCAAGAACGGCGACGGGATCCCCGAGCTCAAGAAGATGATCGCCGAACGGGTGGCGGCCAAGAAGGCCACCAAGGCCCGGCTGATGGCCGACGTCTCCGCCTCCGCCGACCGGATGCAGCGGGTCAACGGCTCCGTCGACCCCGGCGGCGTCAGCAAGGCGCGCAAGGCCGAGCTGGTCGACGCGTTCGCCGACGCCGCGGGTGCGCCGGTCGTCGTCAAGGCGGTCGAGGAGGCCACCCGGGTGCGGGCGGCCCGGGCGACGGGGTGGCCGGTGACCGCCTGGGTGCGGCGGCTGCGTCCCGACCCCCTCAAGCGGCTCCACCTCGACCTCGGTGCCAGCGGCAAGGAGCTCACCGGCCGGGCGCGCGCCTCGATCCCCGAGGCCACCTCGGTGCAGCGGGCCCGCGTCGACACCGCCGTGCGCAGCGTCGTCGAGGACGTCACGTCCGCCCTGCCGCGGCCGTGGTCCGAGGCCGTGCGCCGCGCGTCCGTCTCGCGCTTCGGTGACGTCAACGACGGCCTGGACGCCGCGATCACCGGCTCGGACCTCGGGGTCGCGCGGACGCCGATCTGGTGGCAGCTCGTCCGGGTGCTGCAGTGGCTGCTGCTGCTCGCCGCGCTGGGTGGTGGCCTGTGGCTCGGTGCGCTCGCGGTGATGGGCTACCTGCAGCTCCCCGAGCCCGAGACGCCGTCCTGGCGCGGGCTGCCGGTCCCGACCCTGATGCTGGTCGGGGGAGTGGTCGTCGGGCGTGCTGCTGGCGCTGGTCTGCCGGGTGCTGGTGCGCTGGTCGGCGCGGTCGAAGGCACGCGCGGCGGAGCGGCGCCTGCGCGCGGCGATCACCGACGTGGCCGACCGGCTGGTGATCGAGCCGATCGAGACCGAGCTGGGCGCCTACCGCACCACCCGTGACGGTCTCTCCGTCGCCGCCCGCGCCGGCTAGCGTCCCCAGCCGTCGCTCCCGGGCGACCGGTCCCCAGCGCGAGCCACGCACCCTCGGGACCGGGGGTGCCCGCGGGCAGATTCCTCGTCGTACACGTCACCGACGAGGAGGCACCATGAACGACACCTTCGTGACCCTGCACGGCTGGGTCGGCAGCGACGTCACCTTCCGCGACCCGCACGGGGTCAGCGTCGCCAACCTGCGGGTCGCGTCCACGCCGCGGCTCAAGCGTGACGGCCGGTGGGTCGACGGCGACACCACCTGGTACTCCGTGACCGTGTGGCGCCAGCTGGCCGACAACGTGCGCGGCTCGATCCGCAAGGGCGACCCCGTCATCGTGCACGGCCGGCTCCGCACCGACAGCTGGGAGCGGGGCGACGGGCAGGTCTCCCACACGCTGTGCATCGACGCGTCGATGGTCGGCCACGACCTGACCCGGGGGACCAGCACCTTCCAGCGCTCGGTCCGCGCCGAGCGTCCCGAGTCCGAGGTGGACGCCGAGGCCGACGCGCTGAGCCGCGAGCAGCCGGTGGACCTCGAACGGTTCGACAGCTTCGGCAACCCCGTCCCGGACGCCGAGCGGGTGGCCGGGAGCACCGCCGCCTGAGCTGATTCGGGAGTCCGGACGCCCCGGCGCCGGGTCCGCGGGCGGTTGCCCGATTTCGGGGCGGCCGGTCCGCGGCCGTAGGCTGACCGGACTATGGCTGAGTATGTGTTCACGCTTCGCAACGTCCGCAAGGCCCACGGTGACAAGGTCGTCCTCGACAACGTCACCCTCTCGTTCCTGCAGGGCGCCAAGATCGGTGTCGTCGGCCCCAACGGCACCGGCAAGTCGTCCCTGCTCAAGATCATGGCCGGCCTCGACCACGCCAACAACGGCGACGCGATCCTCGACCCCGACGCGACCGTCGGCATGCTCCAGCAGGAGCCGCCGCTCAGCGAGGGCAAGACGGTGCTCGAGAACGTCGAGGAGGCGGTCGGCGAGATCAAGGGCAAGCTCGACCGCTACAACAAGATCTCCGAAGAGCTGGCCGACCCCGACGCGGACTACGACAAGCTCCTGGCCGAGATGGGCGACCTGCAGACCGATCTCGACCACGCCAACGCGTGGGACCTCGACAGCCGTCTCGACCAGGCGATGGACGCGCTGCGCTGCCCGCCGCCGGACGTGCTGGTCGACAACCTCTCGGGTGGCGAGCGGCGCCGTGTCGCGCTGTGCAAGCTGCTCCTGCAGCAGCCGAGCCTGCTGCTGCTCGACGAGCCGACCAACCACCTCGACGCCGAGTCGGTGCAGTGGCTCGAGGGCCACCTGGCTTCCTACCCCGGCGCCGTCCTGGCCGTGACCCACGACCGCTACTTCCTCGACAACGTGGCGTCCTGGATCCTCGAGCTCGACCGTGGCCAGGCGCACCCCTACGAGGGCAACTACACGACCTACCTCGAGACCAAGAAGAGCCGGCTCAAGGTCGAGGGCCAGAAGGACGCGAAGCGCGCCAAGATGCTGGAGCGCGAGCTCGAGTGGGTGCGGTCCAACGCCAAGGCGCGCCAGACCAAGAGCAAGTCGCGTCTGGCCCGCTACGAGGAGATGGCGGCCGAGGCCGACCGGATGCGCAAGATCGACACCTCGGAGATCAACATCCCCGCGGGTCCGCGGCTCGGCGACATCGTGCTCGAGGCGCACGACCTGGGCAAGGGCTTCGAGGGTCGCACCCTGATCCACGACCTGTCGTTCACGCTGCCGCGCGCCGGCATCGTCGGCGTCATCGGTCCCAACGGCGTCGGCAAGACCACGCTGTTCCGGATGATCACCGGGCAGGAGCAGCCCGACGAGGGCGAGCTCAAGGTCGGCAGCACGGTCAAGATCTCCTACGTCGACCAGAGCCGTGGCGGCATCGACCCCAACAAGAACGTCTGGGAGGTCGTGTCCGACGGGCTCGACTTCATCAAGGTCGCCAACTTCGAGATGAACTCGCGCGCCTACGTCGCGTCGTTCGGGTTCAAGGGCCCGGACCAGCAGAAGAAGGCCGGGGTGCTCTCCGGTGGTGAGCGCAACCGTCTCAACCTCGCGCTGACGCTCAAGATGGGCGGCAACATGCTGCTGCTCGACGAGCCCACCAACGACCTCGACGTGGAGACGCTGTCGTCGCTCGAGGACGCCCTGCTCGACTTCCCCGGCTGTGCCGTGGTCACCTCCCACGACCGGTGGTTCCTCGACCGCGTCGCCACCCACATCCTGGCCTGGGAGGGCGACGACGAGGACTCCGCGAAGTGGTTCTGGTTCGAGGGCAACTTCGCGTCCTACGAGGAGAACAAGATCGAGCGGCTCGGTGTCGAGGCGGCTCGCCCGCACCGGGTCACCCACCGCCGGCTCACCCGCGACTAGCGCGCCCCCGCCGCCAGGCGCGTCTGGGCGCGAGAGCGGCGCGGCTGCCAACAGTCCGTCGGCGATGATCCGGCGCTGGATCTCCGAGGTGCCCTCGAAGATCTTGGTCAGCCGGGCGTCGCGCCAGTAGCGCTCGACGGCGAACTCGGTGGTGTAGCCGTTGCCGCCGAAGATCTGCAGCGCGTGGCTGGTGACCCGCTCGGCGGTCTCGGAGGCGAAGAGCTTGGCCTGCGAGGTCTCGGTGTTGGCCGGGGCGCCGCTGTCGACCAGCCAGGCGGCGTACTGGTAGGCCTGCCGGGCGGCCATCACGTCGCTGGACATGTCGGCCAGCAGGTGCCGGATCGCCTGCTGCTCGGCGATCGGCCGGCCGAACTGCACCCGCTGCTGGGCGTAGACCAGGGCGTCCTCGAGGGCGCCACGGGCCAGGCCGACCGCGCGCGCCGCGGTCTGCACCCGCGCCACGTTGAGCCAGCCGAGGCTGTGCTTGAAGCCCTGGCCCTCCTCCTCGCCGGTCTGCTGCAGCGCGTCGAGCGGCAGCCGCAGGTCGGTCAGCTCGAGCTGCCAGGTGGTCAGGCCG
The DNA here is from genome assembly GCA_963698315.1 of uncultured Actinomycetota bacterium. Taxonomy (GTDB): domain Bacteria; phylum Actinomycetota; class Actinomycetes; order Propionibacteriales; family Nocardioidaceae; genus Nocardioides_B. The sequence continues at coordinate 461,409 of CAVOQH010000004.1, read as the reverse complement.
AAGTAGCCGATCTTGTCGATCGGGCTGCCCTCGATGCCGGCGGGGAAGGAGCCACGGTCCTTCTCGACCAGGAACAGCTCCAGCCCGTCGGAGGGGCCCCGGTCCTCGCGCGGAGGGCGGGTGCGGGCGAGGAGGTGGATGAAGTCCGCGGCCAGGGCGTGCCCCACCCAGCGCTTGGTCCCGTTGACGACCCAGCCGTCGCCGTCGCGCTCGGCGGCGCAGGCCACGTTGGCGAGGTCGGAGCCCGCCTGAGGCTCGGAGAAGGCGATCGCGCCGATCCGCCGACCCGCGGCCGACAGCCGGCGCAGCCGGGCGCGGACCTCAGGGTCGGGGCTGTCGCAGCCGGTGCCGTTGCCGCGGGCGATGATGCTGCCGACGCTCATCCAGGCGCGGGCCAGCTCCTCGGACACCAGGCAGTAGTCGAGGACGCCCAGCCCCAGGCCGCCCTCGTCCTCGGGGATCAGCACCCCGAACAGGCCGAGCTCGCCCATCCGCTCCAGCAGGTCGGCCGGGATGTCCTCGTGCAGCGGGTCGAGCCGGTTGGCGACCGGGAGGACCTCGTCCATCGCGAAGGCGCGGACCCGCTCGACCAGTGCCGTGCGCTCCGGGGTGTCGTACGGCGTCGCCGCCGGCGCGACGGTGTGCAACGGGTCCAGGACGTGGCGGTGCCAGGCGCTCGCGGGGGTGCTCATGCGGGGTCCCCGCGGAAGCGCGAGCGCAGCGAGCGGTTTCGTGGGGTGTTCATGCTGGGGGAGTCTGGCACCTCGCCGCGCTCCGGCCGTGCGGCGGTCAGCGGATGTCGAGCCCGGGCTGCGCGGCGACCAGGCCGTCGGTGACCGCGTCGAACACGCGGCCGACGGCCATGAAGTCCTCGTCGCTGGCGAGCTCGACGAGGTGCTCGCGGACGCCCCGCACGTGGGTGTGCGCGGCCTGCTCCAGGACGGCGAACCCCTCGTCGGTCAGCCGTGCCTCGACGCCGCGGCCGTCGGACACGCAGGCCACGCGGGTGACGAGGCCGGTCCGCTCCAGGCGGGAGACGGTGTGGGTCACCCGGCTGCGGGAGTGGCTCAAGGAGTCGGCGAGGACCGCCATCCGCAGGCGCCGGTCGGGCGCCTCGGACAGCCGCACCATGATCTCGTACTCGGGCAGCGACAGGTTGTGCTGCTCCCGCAGGTCGCGGTCGAGGCGGTCCATCAGCAGCGTGGTGCCGACCAGGTAGGCGCGCCAGGCGCGCTGCTGGGTGGCGTCCAGCCAGAGCGCGTCGTGTGTGTCCGTCGTCATGGGAATGATTCTACGCAGCCGCTAGTTGAACATTCAACGAAAGACTGTTAGTGTCAACATCAACAGTTGAACAGACAACTATGAGGAGAATCGCATGAGCATCGACACCACCCAGCAGACCGTGGTCCCGACCGGCACCTGGACCATCGACCCGAGCCACTCCGAGGTCGGCTTCACCGTGCGCCACCTGATGACCAAGGTCCGCGGCCAGTTCGAGTCCTTCGAGGGCACCATCACGACCACCGACGACGTGACCGGCTTCCGCGCCGAGGCGACGATCGACCTCAACTCGGTCAACACCCGCGACGCCAACCGCGACGGCCACCTGCGCTCCGCCGACTTCTTCGACGTGGAGAAGAGCGGCCCGATGACCTTCACCACCACCTCCTTCGACGGCACCACCGCCCGCGGCGAGCTGACCATCAAGGGCCAGACCCACCCGGTCGAGCTCGACGTGGACTTCCTCGGTGTCGAGGTGGACGCCTACGGCAACACCGTGCTCGGCTACGAGGCCAGCACCGAGATCTCCCGCAAGCAGTGGGGCGTGGACTTCAACGTCCCCCTCGACGGCGGCAAGGTCCTCGTCGGCGACAAGGTGTCGGTGACCCTCTCCATCCAGGCTCGCAAGGGCGAGTAGGACCGTTCCGCACCACCTCATGCGAAAGGCCCCTGGATCCACTGGATCCAGGGGCCTGCGCACATCAGGGGCCGGTGGTGTGGGCGAACGCCGAGCCGGGGAGCGTCAAGCGGCTTGGCCGCGGCGGCCGCAGCCGGACGCAACCCGGCGCGGAGCCTGCGGCCGACGCGCCGCCGCAGCGACCGGCACGGCGGGCGACCGCGCCGGCGGCCGCCCGCGAGCGCCGGCCCGAGCGCCGCGCCAGCGAGCGCCGGCCGCCCGCGAGCGCCGGACCGCCGAGACCGAGCGGACGAGCCTCAGCTCATCCGCTCGAGGATCAACGCCATGCCCTGGCCGCCGCCGACGCACATGGTGATCAGGCCGGTGGTCTTGTCGTGCCAGTCGAGCGAGTTGAGCATGGTGTTCTGCAGGCGGGCCCCGGTCATGCCGAAGGGGTGGCCCACGGCGATCGCGCCGCCGTTGACGTTGAGCCGGTCGAGGTCGATGCCGAGGTCCTGGTAGGACGGCACCACCTGGGCGGCGAACGCCTCGTTGATCTCGACGAGGTCGATGTCGTCGATCGACATCTTCGCCCGGGCCAGCGCCTGCTTGGTGGCCTCGACCGGGCCGAGGCCCATGATCTCGGGGGAGAGCGCCGTGACGCCGGTCGAGACGATCCGGGCCAGCGGGGTGAGGCCGAGCTCCTTGGCCTTGGTGTCCGACATGACCACGACGGCGGCGGCGCCGTCGTTGAGCGGGCAGCAGTTGCCCGCGGTCACCACGCCGTCGGGGCGGAAGACCGGCTTGAGGTCCGAGACCGCCTCCAGGGTCACGCCGGCGCGCGGTCCGTCGTCGGTCGAGGCGACGGAGCCGTCGGGGGTCGTCACCGGGGTGATCTCGCGGGCCCAGAAGCCGGCGTCGATCGCCTTCTCGGCGAGGTTCTGGCTGCGTACGCCGAACTCGTCGAGCTCCTGGCGGGTCAGGCCGCGCAGCTTCGCGACGTTCTCGGCGGTCTGGCCCATCGCGATGTAGGCGTCGGGGACCAGACCGTCCTGGCGCGGGTCGTGCCAGTCCGCACCGCCCTGGGCGGTCTCCTCGGTGCGCGCCACGGCGTCCTCGAAGACCGGGTTCTGGGTCCCCGGCAGGTGGTCGGAGGTGCCCTTCCCGAACCGCGACACGGTCTCGACGCCGGCGGAGATGAACACGTCGCCCTCGCCGGCCTTGATCGCGTGGAAGGCCATCCGGGTGGTCTGCACCGACGACGAGCAGTAGCGGGTGATGGTCGCGCCGGGGAGGTGGTCGTAGCCCATCAGCACCGACACGATCCGGCCCATGTTGAAGCCGGACTCGCCGCCGGGCAGGCCGCAGCCGAGGTAGAGGTCGTCGATCTGCGCGGGGTCGAGCTCCGGGATCTTCGCGAGCGCGGCCTGGATGATCGTCGCGGTGAGGTCGTCGGGACGCATGTCCTTCAGCGATCCCTTGTTGGCGCGGCCGATGGGGGAGCGGGCCGCGGAAACGATCACTGCCTCGGGCATGGGGGATCTCCGATCCTCTGGTGCGGGAACTGCAGGGCGTCTCTCACCCTAGGCCGGGTTGCTGCCAGGATGGCTGTGTGGCTCGACACATCTACGACTGCCCGCTGCGCTGGGCCGACATGGACTCCCTGGGGCACGTCAACAACGTGGTCTACGTGGACTACCTCCAGGAGGCCCGCGTCGACATGCTCCGCGTGCACGCCCCGGTCAGCGGCGGCGAGCAGCTCGCGGAGGGGGTGGTGGTGGTCCGTCACGAGGTGGAGTTCGTCCGCCCGCTCGTGTTCCGGCCGGAGCCGGTGCGGGTGGAGTCCTGGGTCACCGAGGTCCGGGCGGCGACGTTCACCATGGCCTACGAGGTGCTCGACGAGCTCCCGGACGGCGAACGACGGGTCTACCTGCGGGCACGCACGGTGCTGACGCCGTTCGTGTTCGCCCAGGAGCGTCCGCGCCGGATCACCGCCGACGAGCGCGAGGTGCTCGGTCGCTTCCTCGAGCCGGTGGGGGAGGCGTCCTGATGCCGCACCGCTACGTCTGCCACGTGCGCTTCTCCGACGTCGACGTCTACGGCCACGTGAACAACGTGAAGTACTTCGAGTACTACCAGGAGGCGCGCATCGACTTCCTGAGCTCGATGCGCCCGGCCGGCGAGCCGCACCTGGCCACGGTCGTGGCCCGCATCGACGTGGACTACCGGCGCCCGATCCTGTTCCGTCCCGAGCCGTACGTCGTGGAGACCCGGGTGACCCGGATCGGCACGTCGTCGTACGGCCTGGACAGCGAGATCCGCGACGGGGACACCGTGCTGTCCCGGGCCTCCGCGGTGCTGGTCGGCTTCGACATGTCGACGCAGCGCTCCCGGCCGCTCACCGACAGCGAGCGGGCGGTGCTCAGCGACCACCTCGAGGCCGGCTAGTCCTCCTCGAAGCTGTTCACCATGAACTGCGCGGCGTGGGTGACGTAGTCCCAGAACTGCGCGTCCTGCTCGGGGGTGAGGCCCGCTGCGTCGAGGCCCGCCCGGAAGTGCAGCAGCCAGTGGTCGCGCGCCTTGGGCGTCACCTTGAAGGGCGCGTGCCTCATCCGCAGGCGCGGGTGCCCGCGGCGCTCGGAGTAGGTCGTCGGACCGCCCCAGTACTGCACGAGGAACAGCGTGAACCGCTCGGCCGCGGGACCGAGGTCCTCCTCGGGGTAGAGCGGTCGCAGCACCTCGTCGGTCGCGACGCCCTCGTAGAAGCGGTCGACGATCTTCGCGATGGTCGCGTGGCCGCCGATCTGGTCGTAGAAGGTGTCGCCGCCGGCTCCGGGGCGTTCACTGGTCGGTGCACTCACTTGTCTATTGTCCCCTTCCCGGCAAGGCTCGGGGACGTACCCCTGTACGTCCCACACATCTCAAGGAGCTGCTGATGGCCACGACCCGCACTGCGACGACCCACTGGGAGGGCTCGCTCATGGAGGGAGCCGGCCGCGTGACGCTGGAGTCGTCCGGGCTGGGCACCTACGACGTCTCGTGGCCCGCACGGGCCGAGGAGCCCAACGGCAAGACCAGCCCCGAGGAGCTGATCGGTGCCGCGCACTCGGCCTGCTACTCGATGGCGCTGTCCAACATGCTGGCCCAGGCCGGTTCGCCTCCGCAGGCGCTCGACACCAAGGCCGAGGTGACGTTCCAGCCGGGCACGGGCATCACCGGCGTCCACATCACCGTGGTCGGCACCGTCGAGGGCATGGACGCCGCCGCGTTCACCGAGCACGCCGAGAACGCCAAGGCCAACTGCCCGGTGTCCCAGGCGCTGACCGGCACGACGATCACGCTGGACGCCTCGCTGGCCTGAGGCGCGCCGGACCCGCCTCGCGGGACCTAGGACGACGTGGGAGCCCCGGAAGCCTCCGGGGCTCCTGCTGCGTCCGGGTCCTCCGCGGCGGCGCGGTGGTCGCGGTGGATGAGCACCCGGGCCGGACGGGCCAGCTCGATGCCGAGGTGGTCGAAGCGGGCCTTGATCCGCTCGCGCATCTCGCGGGCCACGCCCCACTGCTCCAGGGGAGCGGTCTTGAGGGTCACCCGCACGGTGATCCAGTCGGGGGTCATCTCCTGCACGCCCCACACCTCGGGCTCCTCCAGGATGACCCGCTTGAAGTCCTCGTCGGCCCAGACCTCGTGGGCGACGTCCTTGAGCACGGACTGGACGTAGAAGAGGTCCTGCTCGTGCGACACCGGCACGTCGACGACCGTGCGGGCCCAGTTCTGGCTCTGGTTGCCCACGCGCATGATCTCGCCGTTGCGGACGTACCAGACCGTGCCCTCGACGTCGCGGAGCCGGGTGACCCGCAGGCCGACCGCCTCCACGGTGCCGATCGCCTCACCGAGGTCGACCGCGTCGCCGACGCCGTACTGGTCCTCGATGATCATGAAGATGCCCGACAGGAAGTCGGTGACCAGGCTCTGCGCGCCGAAACCGAGCGCGAGGCCGATGATCCCGGCGGAGGCGATCAGCGGCGCCACGTCGTAGCCCAGCTCGGAGATCGCCATGATCGCGACGATGGTGAAGATCACGCTGGTCGAGATGCTCTTGAGCAGCGAGGCCATGGTCTGGGCGCGCTGCACCCGGCGCGCGCTCGTGGGTGGTCCGCTGACGAGCTTGTTGGCGGGCTCCTGCCCCCGGCGGAACCGGGCCGGCATCCGGGGTGCGGACACGCCCTCGGCGGCGCGGTGGGCGACGCGGTCGATCACCCGGTGCAGGAGCCACCGGATCACCAGCGCGCCGAGCACCAGGCCGAGGATCGCCAGCGGCTTGGCGATCAGCCAGTTGGCGGCCTGGCCCAGCCAGGCGTTGCCCGTCGCGTCCAGCACGGCCTTGCACCAGGCGTCCCCGGGCTCGCACGTCGGAGTCGTCTGAAGGAAGCTCATGGGTCGGACACTGCCAGACGGCGTCGACCGTCTCAAACCGGGTTAGATACCCTGGTGCCCGTGAGGAAAACAAGCACTTCCCGCGCGGCCGCCCGCGCGCTCGCGCTGCTCCCGGCCGCCCTCGTGACGACGCTCGCGACGCCGGCCCTCGCAGCCCCCCGAACGGCTGGCCCGAGGTCGAGCCGGTCTCCCCGATGAGCTTCCTGCTCGTGCTGGTGCTGATCCCCGCCGGCCTGTTCGTGCTGATCAGCCTGCTGACGGCGATCCCGAGCATGGCCCGCGGCGACTCCAGCTACCAGCCCGGCCTGGCCTGGCGCAACGAGCCCGAGTGGTTCGGTGGCCCCCGTGACGGCCTCGCCAAGGCCGACGAGCGGGCCCAGGTCGAGAGCGGCGAGTCCTCCCAGCAAGGAGGAGCCAGTGCCCGCTGGTGACGCGTTCAGCGCCGCTCAGCGCCACGAGATCGACAAGGCGATCCGCGACGCCGAGATCATGTGCCGCTACGAGTTCTCCGTGTACGTCGGAGCCTCGGACGGCGAGACCCGGCCCTTCGCCGAGCGTCTGCACGCCGCCCTCACCGCTCCGGCCCGCTCGGTGCTGGTGCTCGTCGACCCCGCGGCCCGGATCGTCGAGATCGTGACCGGCGCCGAGGCCCGCCGCGACCTGGACGACGCGGAGGTCAAGCTGGCCGCCCTGTCGATGCAGTCGGCGTTCGCCGCCGGCGACCTGGTGGGCGGCATCTCCCGCGGCGTCCTGCAGCTGGCCGAGCACGCCCGCCGGCCCACCCTGCTGCACACCGACTGACCGCGGCATCCCGCACGCGACGAGGCCCCCGCACCGTGACCGGTGCGGGGGCCTCGCGCATGCTCAGGTGTGCTCAGGCGTCGGCCTGCTGGGCGGCGAGCGCCCGGACGATGTCGGCACGGCCTTCGGCGACGAAGCGCTTGGCGGCCGGGTTGGCCGCCGACTCCGCCAGCCAGGTGTCGACCCGGTCGAGGGTCGCCTGGCTGGTCAGCGCCCGCGGGAACATGTACTCCAGGGCGGTCGAGGCGATCTGCACGCCCTTGTCCTCCCAGATCGTGTCCGCGACCTCGAGGTACTGCTCGAGGAACGGCGTGAGCACCTCCTGCTGGCCGGCGGTGTCGAAGACGTAGGCGATGTTGCGCTGCGTCTCGTTGGGCACCCCGTCGCGCACCGCGCCGTCGGCCCAGGCCTGCGCCTTGGCGTCCGGGTCGGGCAGCACGGCCAGGGCCGCGGCCGCCTTCTCGTGGCCGGAGATGGTGTTGTCCGAGGCCAGCTCCGCCTCGATCCGGGCCCGGTCGGCGTGACCGCCGGCCGCCAGCGCGATGAGCAGGATCCAGCGCATGTCGGTGTCGATGGTGAGGCCCTCGAGGGACTCGCTCCCGTCGAGCAGGCCGGCCATGAACCGCATCGCCTCGGTGCTGCGCCCGGCGCCGGAGTACGACGACGGCGGGATGCGCTTGCCGGTGGTGCCGGCGAAGCACTTCAGGAAGGTCAGCTGGTTGTCACTGCCCGGCCGGGCAGCCGTGAGCAGCTCCCAGAAGCCGCGTTCCCACTCGGTGCGCAGCGCGTCGCGCTTGCTCGGGTGGGCGAACTGCTCGATCGCCACCTGGGCGTACTGCGGCAGCTGCTTGACGGCGGTGTCGTCGGTCTCGCTGCCGAGGCCGCGGAGCACGAGCGCCACGAAGTCGCCGGCGGACATCTCCGCGTCGCGGGTCATGTCCCAGGCCGCCGACCAGCACAGCGCCCGCGCCAGCGAGTCGTCGAGGGTGTGGATCGACTCCACCACGGTCGCCTGCGAGCGCTCGTCGAGCCGGATCTTGGCGTAGCTCAGGTCGCCGTCGTTGAGCAGCAGCAGGTCGGGCTGGACCGCGCCGACCAGCTCGGCGACGTCGGTGGAGGCGCCGTCGACGTCGATCTCGACCGACGTACGCCGCACCAGACGGCCCTCGACGGAGTCGTAGAGGCCGATGCCGATGCGGTGCGGCCGCAGCGTCGGGAACTGCTCCGCCGCGGTCTGCCGGACGGCGAACGAGGCGAAGCGGCCCTCGTCGTCGAGCGTGAAGTCGGCGGCCAGGGTGTTGACGCCCGAGGTCTGCAGCCAGGCGTTGGCCCAGGTGACCAGGTCACGGCCCGAGGTCTCCTCGAGCGCGGTGAGCAGGTCGGAGAACTCGCTGTTGCCGAAGGCGTGCTTCTGGAAGTAGGTGCGCAGGCCGGCCAGGAACTCCTCCTCGCCGACGTAGGCGACGAGCTGCTTGAGCGCCGAGGCGCCCTTGGCGTAGGTGATCCCGTCGAAGTTGACCTCCACGGCCTCCAGGTCGTGGTTGTCGGCCGCGATCGGGTGCGTGGTGGGCAGCTGGTCCTGGCGGTAGGCCCAGTTCTTCCGGTGGTTGGTGAAGCCGGTCCACGCCTCGTCGTACTGCGTGGCCGCGACGGCTGCGTGGTGCGCGGCCCACTCGGCGAACGACTCGTTGAGCCAGAGGTCGTCCCACCACTTCATCGTCACGAGGTCGCCGAACCACATGTGCGCCATCTCGTGGAGGATCGTGTTGGCGCGCTGCTCGTAGAACCACCGGGCCTGCTGGCTGCGGGGGAGGTACTCGTCGCGCAGGGTCACGCAGCCGGCGTTCTCCATCGCGCCGTTGTTGAACTCCGGCACGTAGAGCTGGTCGTACTTGTGGAACGGGTAGGGGAAGCCGAAGGCCTCCTCGAAGAACTCGAAGCCCTGCTTGGTGACCAGCACCAGCTCCTCGACGTCGAGGTACGGCGCGACCGACTGGCGGCAGTAGTGGCCCAGCGGGATCTCGCCGTGCGCACCGACGTAGGTGTCGAGCACCTCGTGGTACTCGCCGGCCACGATCGCGGTGATGTAGGTCGACATCCGCTCGGTCTGCGGGAAGTTCCACACCGCGGTGCCGTCGGGGGACTCGACCGGGCTGGGGGTCGGTGAGTTGGAGACGACCTTCCAGTGCGCCGGCGCCTTCACGCTGAAGGTGAAGACCGACTTGAGGTCGGGCTGCTCGAAGGTGGCGTAGATGCGCCGGGCGTCGGGCACCTCGCACTGGGAGTAGAGGTAGACCCGGTCGTCGGCCGGGTCGACGAAGCGGTGCAGGCCCTCGCCGGTGTGGCTGTAGAGCATGTCGGCGGTGACGCGCAGCTCGTTGTCGGCCGCCAGGTCGGTCAGCCGGATGCGCCCGTGGGCGTAGAGGTCGCTCCAGTCCAGCTCGCGGCCGTTCAGCGTGAGCTCGGAGATGTCGGCGCCGACGAGGTCCACGAAGGTCTCGGCACCGGGCTCCGCGCAGCTGAAACGCAGGGTGGTGGTGGAGCGGAAGGTCTTGGTGCTCCCCGTGGTGAGGTCGAGGTCCACGGTGTAGGAGTCAACGTCCAGGAGGGCTGCGCGGGCGCGTGCCTCGTCCCGGGTGAGGTTCGTTCCAGGCATGGACGCATCCTGTCACCCGTTTCGGGGAATAAACGAATCGAGACCAAACGTATGCATAAACGTATGGACCGCCCGAATCACCCACCCACAGGAGGCGCGCCCCCGCCATGACCGAGACCGCCGCTGACCGCACTCCCGTCGACTTCTGGTTCGACCCGCTCTGCCCGTGGGCGTGGATGAGCTCCCGCTGGCTGCTCGAGGTGGCGCAGGTGCGCCGGATCGCGCCGTCGTTCCACGTGATGAGCCTCGCCTACCTCAACCAGGACAAGGACATCCCGGACGACTACCGCGAGATGCTCGAGCCGGCCTGGGGTCCGGTCCGGGTGGCCGTCGCCGCCGCCCAGGCCGAGGGTGACGAGGTGCTGCTCCCGCTCTACACCGCGCTGGGCAACCGGATCCACCTCGAGGGCCGCTCGATCGACCGCCCCCTCGTCGAGGAGGCGCTCGCCGAGGTCGGCCTGCCCACCTCCCTCGCCGACGCCATGGACTCCACCGAGTACGACGAGGACCTGAAGAAGTCGCACCACGCCGGCATGGACCAGGTCGGCATGGACGTGGGCACCCCGGTCATCAGCGTGGACGGCGTCGCCTTCTTCGGCCCCGTCGTCACCCCCGCCCCCAAGGGCGAGGACGCCGGCCGGCTGTGGGACGGCGTGGTCCTGGTCGCCGGCACCCCCGGCTTCTACGAGCTCAAGCGCACCCGCGACCAGGGCCCCGACTTCTCCTGACCGACCTCTGGAGAAGGACGCCCGGCCGGGTCTACGGTGGCAGCGTGAGCACACCCAGTGACGCCGTCCGGGTCCTCTCCCACGCGCTCGACCAGACGGGGGACGTCCTGGCCCAGGTGCATCCCGACGACCTGGGCCGGACGACACCGTGCCCCGACTGGGACGTGCAGCGCCTGGTGGACCACCTCGTCGCCACCCCGGGCCGCTTCCTGCAGATGATGCGGGGCGAGCAGCCCGACTGGGGGGCGGAGCCGCCGCGGGTCGCCGAGGACTGGGCCGGGGCGTTCCGGATCCAGGCCGACTACCTCCTGCACGCCTGGCACCAGCTGCGCGACGCCGAGCCGCCCGTGAGTGCCGACTGGCAGATCGCCGAGCTGGCGACCCACACCTGGGACCTCGCTCGTGCCATCGGCCGGCCCACCGCCGACCTCGACGCCGAGGTGGCCGAGCGTGGGCTCTCGTTCATGGAGGACAACCTCACCGACGACAACCGCGGTCCGGCGTTCGCCCCTCCGCGGGCGGCTCCCGCCGACGGCACCGCCTACGACCGGCTGGCCGCCTTCGCCGGCCGCCCGGTCTGACCGGGCGCCGCCCGACGCCAGTCGACGCCGCCGGGCGTGTGAGTCGCGTCCCGTCAGGTGCACCACCGCGCGAACCGGGTGGCGCGCCTCCCTAAGATCACCTGTCATGAGCAAAGTCCTGTCCGCCGTCGCCTGGCCGTACGCCAACGGCCCGCGCCACATCGGCCATGTCGCCGGTTTCGGCGTGCCCTCCGACGTCTTCAGCCGCTACATGCGGATGGCCGGACACGACGTGCTCATGGTCTCCGGCACCGACGAGCACGGCACCCCGATCCTCGTCGCCGCCGACAAGGACGGCGTCACCGCGCGCGACCTCGCCGACAAGAACAACGCGGTCATCGTGCAGGACCTGGTCGACCTGGGTCTGTCCTACGACCTGTTCACCCGGACGACCACCGGCAACCACTACACGGTGGTGCAGGAGATGTTCCGGACCGTCCACCGCAACGGCTACATGGTCGAGCAGACCACGCAGGCGGCGATCAGCCCGTCGACGGGCCGCACGCTGCCGGACCGCTACATCGAGGGCACCTGCCCGATCTGCGGCTACGGCGAGGCGCGCGGCGACCAGTGCGACAACTGCGGCAACCAGCTCGACCCGACCGACCTGATCGACCCGCGCTCCAAGATCAACGGCGAGACCCCCGACTTCGTCGAGACCCAGCACTACTTCCTCGACCTGCCCGCCCTGGCCGGTGCGCTGGCGGAGTGGCTCGACGAGCGCGAGGCCTCGGGCACCTGGCGGCCCAACGTCATCAAGTTCTCCAAGAACATCCTCGAGGACATCCGGCCCCGGGCGATGACCCGTGACATCGACTGGGGCATCCCGGTGCCGGGCTGGGAGGACCAGCCCGCCAAGCGCCTCTACGTCTGGTTCGACGCGGTCATCGGCTACCTGTCCGCCTCGATCGAGTGGGCGCGGCGGCTCGGCGAGCCGGAGCGCTGGCGCGAGTGGTGGAACGACCCGGAGGCGGTGTCGTACTACTTCATGGGCAAGGACAACATCGTCTTCCACTCCCAGATCTGGCCGGCGGAGCTGCTGGCGTACGACGGGAAGGGTGACCGCGGCGGCGAGCCGGGGGAGTACGGCGTGCTCAACCTGCCCACCGAGGTGGTGTCGTCGGAGTACCTCACCATGGGCGACCAGCAGTTCTCCTCGAGCCGGGGCCACGTGCTCTACGTCGGCGACTTCCTGGCCCGCTACGGCCCCGACCCGCTGCGCTACTACATCTGCGCGGCCGGGCCGGAGACCTCCGACGCCTCGTTCACGTGGTCGGAGTTCGTGACCCGGAACAACTCCGAGCTCGTCGCCGGCTGGGGCAACCTGGTCAACCGGACGGCCACGATGGTGGCCAAGAGCTTCGGGGAGATCCCGCCCGCCGGGGACCTCGAGCCGGTCGACGAGCAGGTGCTCGCGGCCGTGCTGGCGGGGTTCGACACGGTCGGCGACCTGGTCTCCCGGCACCGGCTGCGGGCTGCGATCGCCGAGGCGATGCGCGTGGTCGGCGAGGTGAACAAGTACCTCACCGTCACCGAGCCCTACAAGATGAAGGACGAGGCCCAGCGCGACCGGCTGGCCACGGTGCTGCACGTCGCCGTGCAGTGCGTGGCCGACTGCAACACGCTGCTGGCCCCGTTCCTGCCGCACGCCGCCAACAAGGTCCACCTCGTCCTGGGCGGCGAGGGCGAGTTCGTGCCGATGCCGCGCACCGAGCAGGTCGACGAGCTCGAGCCCGACTCGGGGGCCGGCCTGCTCAGCTACCCGATCATCACCGGCGACTACTCCGGCACGCCCGCCTGGGAGCGGCGGCCGGTCGTGGTCGGCGCGAAGATCGACGAAGCCGACCCCGGTCTTCACCAAGCTCGACCCGTCGGTGGTCGACGAGGAGCTCGCCCGGCTGGGCGGCTGAGGTGCTGCACCCGCCGGCGGAGGCCGCCCTGGCACTCGCCGAGGCGGCGGACTTCCTACGCGAGGTCCTCCAGGCCTGAACGGCGGCGCTCCAGGAAGCGTCGCTCGACCTCGTTGCCGCACAGCGCGAGCGCCTCGTCGAGGGCGAGGGCCGCCTCGGCCGGGTGCCCGGCCCGCGCCAGCAGCTCGCCCCTCACCGCGGGCAGCCGGTGGTTGCCGGGCAGCTCCAGCCCGTCGAGCAGCGCCAGCCCGGCCGTCGGCCCGTCCGCCTCGGCGACGGCGACGGCCCGGTTGAGCCGGACCACCGGCGACCCGGTGACGCCCTCGAGCTCGGCGTAGAGCCCCGCGATCCGCGCCCAGGCGGTCGCGGCGGCGGTCGGCGCGACCGCGTGCTCGGCCGCGATCAGCGCCTCCAGGAGGTACGGCGTGGTGGGGTCGGCGCCGGACACCCACGGGGTGAGCAGGGCCAGCGCCTCGGCGATCTCGTCGTGCCGCCAGCGCGAGCGGTCCTGGTCAGGAAGCAGCAGCAGCCCGCCGTCCGCATCGGTGCGGGCGTCGCGTCGGGAGTGCTGGAGCAGCATCAGGGCCAGCAGGGAGTCGAGCACCGGACCCGGGGGCAGCAGGTCGCGCATCACCCGGACCAGCCGGACCGCCTCGCCGGCGAGCTCCACGCGGAGCAGGTCGGGACCCGACGCCGGGGCGTAGCCGGCGGTGAACGCCAGGTAGGCGACCCGCGCGGCCACCTCCACCCGGTCGGGGAGGGCGGCCTCGTCGGGGACGGCGAACGGCACGCCCGCGGCCGCGAGCTTCTTGCGCGCCCGGGTCAGCCGGGCCGCCATCGTCGCCCGCGGGACGAGGAACAGCCGGGCGACGTCGTCGGTGGAGATGCCGACGACCAGCCGGAGGGAGAGCGCGGCAGCCGCCTCCGGCGCCAGGCTCGGGTGCGCGCAGAGGAGGACCAGCCGAAGCCGCTCGTCGAGCGGCCGTTCCGCGGGGTCGGCCATGTGCCGCTGCGCCTCCTCCTGCACCTGCGCGTCCACGACGAGCAGCGGCTCCTTGCGGGCCGCGACGGCCTCCGCCCGGAGCCGGTCGATCGCGCGACGCCGGGCCGCGGTCAGCAGCCAGGCCGGTGGGTTGGCCGGCACCCCGGTGTCCGGCCAGGTGCGCGCAGCGGACTCGAAGGCCTCGGACAGGGCGTCCTCGGCCAGGTCGAGGCGGCGGAACTGCGCGACCAGCAGGGCCAGCAGCCGGCCCCACTGGTCGCGCCAGACCTGGTCGAGCGACTCCTCGCCCAACGCCTAGAAGCCCTCGATCTCGACCACCGGTCGGATCTCGGTGGTGTAGCCCGGTGGCAGCAGCCGGCAGAGCTCGATCGCGACGTCGAGGTCGGCCACGTCGATCACGTAGAACCCGCCGATCTGCTCGGCGGTCTCGGCGAACGGCCCGTCCGTGACGGTCTGCACGCCGTCGACCGGCCGCAGCGTCGTCGCGGTCTCGATGCCGGCGAGCGCCTCGCCGGCCACGATCGACCCGCGGTCGCGGACCGCCCGGTCGAAGGCGTGGTGCGCCGCGAACACCGCGTCGCGCTCCGTCTGCGTCGCGGTCTCCCACGCGCCGGGATCGGTCTCGGTCATCAGGACCAGGTACTTCACGCGGCTCCACCCGAGTGGTCGACGGTGGCGCGCACCTCGACGACACCGTCGTCGCCGCCCAGCATCGAGGCGATGCGGATCAGGTCGTCGAGGTCGTCGGACTCCACCAGGTAGAAGCCGGTGAGCTGCTCGACGGACTCCGCGTAGGGCCCGTCGGTGACGTCGATCGTCTCGCCGGTGCGACGTACCACCTTGGCGTCCCGGGAGTGGGTCAGCTCGGCGCCGCCGGTGACCTTGTGGCCGCGGGCGGCGAGGAGCTCGGAGAACTCCCGGTGCACGCCGTACATCGCCGCACGGTCCTCGGGGGAGGCGTGCTCCCAGCGGGTCTCGTCGCCGGGGAGCAGGATCACGTAGGTGGTGGTCATGGCAGGTCCTTTCCAGGATGGGATGAGTCTTCCACCTCGATGACGGGCGAGGGTGGACCGAATCGACAGGTCCTGCCGACGAGGTGGGAGACTCTGCGCCATGCGCGTTCACCTCGGCTCCGACCACGCCGGCCTCGAGCTCAAGGAGCACCTGCTCAACTGGCTCGCCGACAACGGCCACGAGGCCGTCGACCACGGCCCCTTCGTCTACGACGCCCTCGACGACTACCCGGTGTTCTGCCTGCGGGCGGCCGAGGCGGTCGCCGACGAGGACGGCGCCCTGGGCGTCGTGATCGGCGGTTCGGGCAACGGCGAGCAGATCGCCGCCAACAAGGTCAAGGGCGTGCGGGCGGCCCTCGTGTGGAGCGAGGAGACCGCGGTGCTGGCCCGCGAGCACAACGACGCCAACGTGATCTCCGTGGGGGGCAGGATGCACACGGTCGAGGACATGACCCGCTTCGTGGAGGTGTTCCTCGCCACCCCCTACACCGGCGAGGAGCGCCACGACCGGCGCATCGGCATGCTCAGCACCTACGAGAAGACCGGCAACCTGCCGCCGCTGCCGGAGTCCGCGCTCGGGCACGGTCCCGCCGGGGACTGAGCGGTGCCCGAGGGCCACACCCTGCACCGGCTCGCGGACGGCCTCCGGGCGCGGTTCGCCGGGCGGCACGTCGCGGTGTCGTCCCCGCAGGGCCGCTTCGCCGACGCGGCGGCGCTGCTCGACGGCACCCTGCTGCACGACGCCCAGGCGTGGGGCAAGCAGCTGTTCGTCGAGTTCGACGGCGGCCGGTTCGTGCAGGTGCACCTCGGGCTGATCGGCGCCTTCGACCTGTACGACGGAGCGGCGCCGCAGCCGAAGGGAGCGGTCCGGCTCCGGCTGGAGGCCACCGACGAGCCCGCGTCGTACGGCGACCTGCGCGGGGCCACCGTGTGCGCCCTGCTCACCGCCGACCAGCGGCAGGCCGTGGTGGACCGGCTCGGCCCCGACCCGCTGCGCGAGGACGCCGACTGGACCGCCGCCTGGGCGCGCATCGCCCGGAGCAAGAAGCCGGTGGGCGCCCTGCTGATGGACCAGTCGGTCCTCGCCGGCGTCGGCAACGTCTACCGCGCCGAGCTGCTCTACCGGCACCGGATGCACCCGCACCGGCCCGGCCACACGCTGCGACGCAGCCAGTTCGAGGCGATGTGGCACGACCTGGTCGCCCTCATGCGCGAGGGCGTCGTCAGCGGCCGGATCGACACCGTCCGCCCCGAGCACACCCCCGAGGCCATGGGCCGGCCCCCGCGCGTCGACGACCACGGGGGAGAGGTCTACGTCTACCGGCGCAACGGCCGGCCGTGCCTGGTGTGCGGCGCGTCGGTCCGCACGGAGGTGCTCGAGGGCCGCAACCTCTTCTGGTGCCCGCGCTGCCAGCCGCGGTTCCGCTCGCGCGCCGCAGCGGTCCGACCCTCGGCCTGAACGCGCGTCGCCCGGTTTGGTGCGCGGGTGGGGGTCGGGACGACTATGGTCTTACCCGTGGTCGCCGCCCCCTCCTCCGACCGCCTGGCGTCCGTGCCCGCACGCCAGGCGTTGTCGCGTCGGTGGAACCTGACCCTGCGGCGCTACCGCACCGCCGAGCTCACCTGGATGCTGTTCCTCGGCCTGGTCTCGCTGCTGGTGGGCGTCGCGATGTACGAGTTCGCCGGCATCGTCCCGGTGACCACGCTGGTCATCCCGATGGTGCTGGCCAACAGCGTCCTCGGCCCGCGCACGCTGCCGTGGTTCGTCGTCTACGTGCTCGGCGTGATGGTGATCGTCGTGGCCGCGACGGCCGACCAGCAGCTCGACGGCCGCCGGGTCGGCGGCATCGTCGTCTCGTTCGTGGTCGGCCTGGTGATCCTGGTGTCGTCGTTCCGGCGCTCCCAGCTCGGTGTCGCCGGCGCCCGCGGCGAGTCGATGCTGGTCGACCTCCGCGACCGGATCTCCAAGCAGGGCCTGATCCCGCGGCTGCCCCGCGACTGGTACGCCGAGTCGGTGACCCGGTCCGCCGGGGCGTCGTCCTTCGCCGGCGACTTCATGGTCGCCTCGCTGTCGCGCGACGGCTCGCTGCTCCAGGTGGCGGTCGTCGACGTGTCCGGCAAGGGCGAGCAGGCCGGCACCCGCTCGCTGCTGCTCTCCGGGGCCTTCGGCGGCCTGCTCGGCGCGCTCCCCGCGGCCGGGTTCCTGCCCGCCGCCAACGACTACCTCCTCCGCCAGGACTGGCCCGAGGGCTTCGCCACCGCGGTGCACCTGTCGCTGTCCCTCGACACCGGCTGCTTCGAGATCCGCTCGGCCGGCCACCCGCCCGCCGTGCAGATGAAGGCCGGCTCCGGCCGCTGGGCGGTGCACGAGGCCGAGGGGCCGGTGCTCGGCCTGATGGCCGACGCCGAGTTCACCACCGTGACCGGCACCCTCAACCGCGGAGACGCGCTGCTGATGTTCACCGACGGCCTGGTCGAGACGCCCACCCGCGACATCTCGCTGGGCATCGACAAGCTGCTCGGCCAGGGGGAGCGGCTGCTGCGCAGCGGCTTCGAGCGCGGTGCCCACCGGCTGATCAACCAGAGCGCCGCGGTCAACGACGACCGCGCGCTGTTCCTGCTGCACCGCCGCTGACCCACGCCGTACGCCGCCCGCGTGGCCCCGGACGCAGCCGAGCCCCCGGCCGTGGCCGAGGGCTCGGAGCTGGTGCGCTGGAGCGGATGACGGGAATCGAACCCGCGTAGCTAGTTTGGAAGACTAGGGCTCTACCATTGAGCTACATCCGCATGCCGCCGGGCGGCTAGCCGGGTCCGGACGCGGTTCAATCGTGCCACAGGAGCGAACTCCCGTTCCAATCGGCGCCGCCGGTCGAGGCCCTGCGCGGCACCGGTCGCCCGCCACGATTACGGGCGGGGCCTCCGCGTCGACTAGACTCCCCGGGGTTCCCGTGAGGGGGCCGTGCACTCGGGGCGTAGCGTAGTGGCTAGCGCGCCTGCTTTGGGAGCAGGAGATCGCAGGTTCGAGTCCTGTCGCCCCGACCACGCTCACCTGCACCACGCGGCGCCGGCACGACGCGCGCCGCCCGGGGGAGCCGCACCAGCACAGCACTGCCCGACCGACGCATGTCCACCAGCAACTGAGGAGTACCACCTGTGAAGAGCGCCGTCGAGACTCTGAGCCCCACCCGGGCCAAGCTCACCGTCGAGGTGCCCTTCGAGGAGCTCAAGCCGAGCCTCGACGCGGCGTACAAGAAGATCGCCCAGCAGATCAACGTGCCGGGCTTCCGCCGTGGCAAGGTGCCCCCGATGGTGATCGACCGCCAGGTCGGCCGCGGTGCGGTCCTCGACGAGGCGATCAACGCCGCGCTGCCCAAGCTCTACGTCGACGCCCTCCAGGCCAACGAGCTCGAGCCGCTGGCCCAGCCGGAGATCGACATCACCAAGCTCGAGGACAACGAGACCCTCGAGTTCACCGCCGAGGTCGACATCCGTCCCGAGGTCGACCTGCCGGACTACCACGGTCTCGAGGTCAGCGTCGACGACCTGGCCGTCACCGACGAGGACGTCGAGGCGCAGGTGCAGAACCTGCGCGAGCGCTTCGCCACCCTCACCGACGTCGAGCGCGCGGCCGCCGAGGGCGACTTCGTCACCCTCGACCTCAAGGCCAGCAAGGACGGCGAGGTCGTCGAGGGCGCCGAGGTCAGCGGGATGAGCTACCAGGTCGGCCGGGGCGGCATGCTCGACGGCCTCGACGAGGCGCTGACCGGCATGGCCCCCGGCGAGGAGAAGACCTTCGGCTCGCAGCTCGTGGGGGGTGACCAGAAGGGCGAGGACGTCGACGTCGAGGTCAAGGTCACCGCGGTCAAGGAGCAGGAGCTCCCCGAGCTCGACGACGACTTCGCGCAGACCGCTTCGGAGTTCGACACCGTCGAGGAGCTCACCGAGGACGTCCGCACCCGCCTGCAGAACGGCAAGCGCCTCGAGCAGGCCGCCGAGGCCCGCGACGCCGTGCTCGAGAAGATCCTCGACATGGTCGAGGTCCCGCTGCCCGAGGCCGTCGTCGACCAGGAGCTCAAGGCCCGTCGCGAGAGCGTCCAGCAGCAGCTCGCCATGGCCGGCATGACGATGGAGCAGTACCTCGACTCCGAGGAGCAGACCGTCGACGAGTTCGAGGCCGACCTCGAGAAGCGGGTCCGCGACGCCGTGGCCGCGCAGTTCGTGCTCGACCAGGTCGCCAAGAAGGAGGAGATCGCCGTCAACGAGGGCGAGCTCCAGGAGCACCTGATGCGGCGCGCCCAGCAGTCCGGGCAGAACCCGCAGGAGTTCATCCAGCACATGCTCGAGCACAACCACATCCCGGAGATGGTGTCCGAGGTCGTGCGCGGCAAGGCGCTGGCGCTGATCGTCGAGTCCGCCACCGTGACCGACGCCTCCGGCAACCACGTCGAGCTCAAGCTGCTCCGTCCCGACGGCACCATCGGCGAGCCCGCCGACGAGGTCGAGGAGACCCCGGAGGAGTCGTCCGAGGCCGAGGAGACCGCGCCCGAGGAGAACGCAGAGGAGAAGGCCGAGGCCTGACCCACCGCACGTCCACGATGCCCCCGCTGCCGGCCGAGTGCCGGCACCGGGGGCATCGTCGCGTCCGCCGGTTCGGTGGGCGTCTCGAGACCCGCCGTTGACATACTCCGGGTATGCCCGTGACACTCGACCGGTGACCTCGGCCGCCGCCTCCGCCCCGCGCGGGTCCGCGCGCGCCGGCGTGCTGGGCGCCGCGGCGCTCGCGGCCGAGCTGGCCGACGAGCTGGTGGTCGGCACCGTGCGCGACGTGCACGGCGCGGTCGGCCGACGGTTGTCCCCGGTGACCCGCCGGCTCCGCGCCGGCACGGCGGGCCCCACGACCCACGAGCGCGCCGCGTCGTTGGTCTACGCAGGCGTCGGGGCCGGGCTGGGTGCGACCGCCCGTGCCCTGCGCACGGCGGACCGCCGCGGTGTCGGCGCCCGGCTCGAGGACACCGCCGGGGGACGGTCCCTGGTCGCCGCCGTCAACGGCTTCATCGGGGACCGGCTGGCCGACGAGCGCCCCGATCTCGCCATCGAGCTGAGCGCGCGGGTCGGCGGGCAGGACGTGCCGTGCGAGCCCGGCAGCCTCGCCGCGGCGTACCCCGGCGCGACCGGCGACGTGGTGGTCTTCCTGCACGGGCTGGGGGAGAGCGACGAGTCGTGGCAGCGGGACGCCGAGGAGCGCGGCGGAGGCTACGCCGACCGGCTCGCCGCCGAAGGGCGCTGGACGCCCGTGCTGCTGCGGGCCAACACCGGCCTCCCGGTCGCCGCCAACGGCGTCGCGCTGGCCGGCCTGCTCGACGACCTGGTCGCGCACTGGCCGGTGCCGGTCCGCCGGATCGCGCTGGTCGGCCACTCGATGGGCGGGCTGATCGTACGGGCTGCGTGCGCGGTGGTGACCGACGCTCCCACCCGCTGGAACCGGCTCGTCACCGACGTGGTGACGCTGGGCACGCCGCACCTCGGCGCCCCGTTGGAGCGCACCGTCCACGCCGGTGCCCGCGTGCTCGGCCTGCTGCCCGAGTCGGCTCCGTTCGGCCGGATCCTGGAGTACCGCTCGGTCGGCATCCTCGACCTGCGCGGCGGGCTGGCGCCCGACGTGCAGCACCTCCCGCACGCCCGCTACCGGCTGGTGGCCGCGACCCTGGCCGCCGCCCACCGGCACCCGGTGAGCGAGGTGCTCGGCGACCTGCTCGTGCGCTACCCCTCGGCGGTCGGCCGTCCGCGCCGGGGCCGTCCGCTCTTCCCCGATGCCGACGTGCTGCACGTCCGGGGGCACCACTTCGACCTGCTCAACCACCCGGAGGTCGACGCCGCCCTCCGCGCCTGGCTGTCCTGACCCCGCCCACCCGAGGAGCCCCCGTGCCGCACCGCCCCACGCCGCTGCCCATCTCCGCGACCGTCGAGGTCGCCGCCGCCCCCGAGGCGGTGTGGGCGGTGGTCTCCGACCTCACCCGGATGCCCGAGTTCAGCCCCGAGCTGCGCCGGCTCCACGCCGTCGGCGGTGGGCCGGCCCGGGTCGGTCTCCGGCTCGTCGGGCATCAACCGGCGCGGGCTCGCCGTGTGGCCGACCGTCTCGACGGTGACCCGCCTCGAGGAGGGCCGGGCGGTGGCCTGGCGCACCCGCGAGAGCGGCGCGACCTGGACCTACGAGCTCGAGCCGACCGCGGCCGGGACCCGGCTGACCGGGCGCCGCGACCTGCCCGGCTTCACGCTCGGCACGACCCTGCTCGCGCCGGTCATCGGGGGAGCGGAGGGGCACGACCGGGAGCTCGCCGCCGGGATCGAGGCGACCCTGGAGCGGATCCGGGCGGCCGTCGAGTCCGCGTCGACCGGCCCGGG
Organism: uncultured Actinomycetota bacterium; assembly: GCA_963698315.1. Classification (GTDB taxonomy): domain Bacteria; phylum Actinomycetota; class Actinomycetes; order Propionibacteriales; family Nocardioidaceae; genus Nocardioides_B. Next base: position 439,984 of record CAVOQH010000004.1, on the reverse strand, counting down.
ACGCACCGCCGCGCTCAGAAGCTGAGCTCCTCCGGCGTCGCGGGGTGCCCGTCCCGGATCATCCGCTCGACGAAGTCGGCCACCCCGTCGCGCAGGAACACCGGCCCGTCGTCGGGGACCCGGCGCATCTCGGCCACCGTCTGCCACCGCATCTCCACGAGGCCCTCGGCGGCGAGCTCCTCGTCGCTGAGCTCGCCGCGGGGCTCGAAGTGCGGCACCCGGACGAGGTACATCCACTCCTCCTGGCCGTCGTAGCCGCCGCCGATGTCGAAGACGTGCACGCGATGGCCGACGCAGGGCCCGACCCGGTCGGCCGGCAGGTCCAGACCGACCTCCTCGCGCAGCTCGCGGCGTACGGCGTCGACGTGCGTCTCGCCGGGGTCGATGCCCCCGCCCGGGACACCCCACACGCCCCGGCCGTCGGCGAGGATCCAGCGGCAGGTGAGCACCTGGTCCTCGGGGTCGACGAGCAGCACGCGGACGGCGGGACGCAGGTGCAGGGCGGGGCGCATGCGCGCGAGCCTAGGACCCCGTCCGGGCGCGGCGAGTCCGCTGTTGGCGAACAAGGCGGGATTGGCCGTGGATGCGTCGGGGGTTGCGGCTAGGGTCGGGGACGTGACCGACTTCGAGATGACCCCGACTATGAATGGGGCCGGACAGTCCTACGGGCTCGACGACCACATCTACCAACGGCTCCTCAAGGAGCGCATCGTCTTCCTCGGCTCCGAGGTGCGCGACCAGAACGCCAACGCGATCTGCGCGCAGATGCTGCTGCTCAACGCCGAGGACCCCGAAGCAGACATCTTCCTCTACATCAACAGCCCCGGTGGCTCGGTCGACGCCGGCATGGCGATCTACGACACCATGAACTACATCTCCAACGACGTGGCCACGGTCGGCATGGGCCTCGCCGCGTCGATGGGCCAGTTCCTGCTGTGCGCCGGCGCCAAGGGCAAGCGCTACGCCCTGCCGCACGCGCGGATCATGATGCACCAGCCGTCCGGCGGCATGGGTGGCTCGGCCTCCGACATCAAGATCCAGGCCCAGCAGTCGCTGCACATCAAGCAGGTGCTGTTCAAGCTGATCAGCCAGCACACCGGCCAGCCGCTCGAGCAGGTCGAGACCGACGCCGACCGCGACCGGTGGTTCACCGCCGACCAGGCGCTCGAGTACGGCTTCATCGACAAGGTCGTCGCCAACGCCGGCCAGGTCGCCGACCAGGGCCGTCCGGCCCGCGAGAAGTGAGGGGTCCCGCGATGACCAGCACGAACATCCCCGGGCTCACCGGTCGGGCACCCGCGCACGCGAGCGCCGACATGAACTACTACATCCCCCAGTGGGAGGAGCGGACGTCCTACGGCTTCCGCCGCATCGACCCCTACGCCAAGCTGTTCGAGGAGCGCATCATCTTCCTCGGCACCCCGATCAGCGACGACATCGCCAACGCGGTGATGGCGCAGCTGCTCTGCCTGGAGACGATGGACCCCGACCGGGACATCTCGATCTACATCAACAGCCCCGGTGGCTCGTTCACGGCGCTGACCGCGATCTACGACACGATGCGGTTCATCAAGCCCGACGTGCAGACCGTGTGCCTGGGTCAGGCGGCCTCCGCCGCGGCGATCCTGCTCGCGGCCGGCACCTCCGGCAAGCGGCTGGCGCTGCCCAACAGCCGCATCCTGATCCACCAGCCCTACACCGAGGGCTCCTACGGCCAGACCTCCGACATCGAGATCCAGGCCAACGAGATCCTCCGGATGCGCGAGCTGCTGGAGAAGATGATCGCGGAGCACACCGGCAAGTCGCAGGAGGAGGTCAGCCGCGACATCGAGCGCGACAAGATCCTGACCGCGGACGCCGCGGTCGAGTACGGCCTGATCGACGCCATCCTGGAGTCGCGGAAGGCCTCGCTGCCCGTCGCTTGAGCGGTCGCGCGCACCCGCGCACCGCAACCCCGGCGTCCCCGCGGGACCACCCGTCCCGTGGGGCGTCGGACAAGGTCGATCGTCGTGTCCCTGTCCCATTCGGGGGCGCGACGGGGTACCTTCGAGTTCGAAGTCCAGACGCAACCAGCCGGGGTCGGACGACCCGCCCGGTCCGCCGGGAAACCCCGGCCCGAGTCGTGAGGAGTCGTGCCTGTGGCACGCATCGGTGACGGCGGCGACCTGCTGAAGTGTTCCTTCTGCGGGAAGAGCCAGAAGCAGGTCAAGAAGCTCATCGCCGGACCGGGCGTCTACATCTGCGACGAGTGCATCGACCTCTGCAACGAGATCATCGAGGAGGAGCTCAGCGAGGGGACCGAGGTCGGCCTCGAGGAGCTGCCCAAGCCCCGCGAGATCTTCGAGTTCCTCAACTCCTACGTCATCGGCCAGGAGACCGCCAAGAAGGCCCTCGCCGTCGCGGTCTACAACCACTACAAGCGGGTCCAGGCCGGCGTCACCACCGGCGCCCAGCGTCACGGCAAGGACGAGCTCGTCGAGCTCGCCAAGTCCAACATCCTGGTGATCGGCCCCACCGGCTGCGGCAAGACCTACCTCGCCCAGACCCTGGCCCGCATGCTCAACGTCCCCTTCGCGATCGCCGACGCGACCGCGCTCACCGAGGCCGGCTACGTCGGCGAGGACGTCGAGAACATCCTGCTCAAGCTGATCCAGGCCGCCGACTACGACGTCAAGAAGGCCGAGACCGGGATCATCTACATCGACGAGATCGACAAGGTGGCCCGCAAGGCGGAGAACCCCTCGATCACCCGCGACGTGTCCGGTGAGGGCGTGCAGCAGGCGCTGCTGAAGATCCTCGAGGGCACCACCGCCTCGGTGCCGCCGCAGGGCGGCCGCAAGCACCCGCACCAGGAGTTCATCCAGATCGACACGACGAACATCCTGTTCATCGTCGGCGGCGCGTTCTCCGGGCTCGAGCACATCGTCGAGCAGCGGATCGGCAAGAAGACCCTCGGCTTCGGCGCCGAGCTGCAGTCCAAGTCCGAGCGCGACATGGAGCGGATCTTCTCCGAGGTCATGCCCGACGACCTGCTGAAGTTCGGCCTGATCCCCGAGTTCATCGGCCGGCTCCCGGTCATCGCCACGGTCGACAAGCTCAACCGCGAGGCGCTCGTGCAGATCCTCACCGAGCCCCGCAACGCCCTGGTCAAGCAGTACCAGCGGCTCTTCGACCTCGACGGGGTCGAGCTGGAGTTCACCGACGACGCCGTCGACGCGGTCGCCGACCTGGCGATGATGCGCGGCACCGGCGCCCGCGGCCTGCGCGCGATCATCGAGGAGGTCCTCCTCCACGTGATGTACGACGTGCCCTCCCGCGAGGACGTCGCCAAGGTCGTCGTCACCGGCGAGGTCGTCAGCAACAACGTCAACCCGACCCTCGTCCCGCGCGAGCCCGAAGCCAAGAAGAAGAAGTCCGCCTGACGCGACGACCGGCGCGCGCCTCGCGGCGTTCTCGTCGCTCGACGGGGGCTTCGCCTGATCCCGCCTTCGCTCCTCGGCCTTGCGATGCATCCCACCGGACGCCGCGTCCGCTGCCGAAAGTGGCTTGGAGCCGCTCACGTGGCGGTCTAGGCTCGCCGGGTGACTTCTGACCTGGCGCCCCTGTCCCTGCCCGAGACCGACTGGGAGGGGTGGGTCGGCAGCCGGTGCGAGACCGAGCTGGCCCGGGCCCGGAGCCTGGTCGAGGAGCTCAAGGAGGGTGGTCGCACCTCGGCCGCCACGCTGGCGCTCTGGAACGACGTCAACATCGCGCTCTCCAACGCGTTCGCCGTCGCCTCGCTGCTGTCCAACGTGCACCCCGACGAGGCGGTCCGTGACCGCGGGGAGCGCGACGAGCAGGCCGCCCACAAGCTGCTGACCGAGATCGGCCTGGACCGCGCCCTGTTCGAGGTGCTCGACGGGGTCGACCCGACCGAGCTCGACGAGGGCGGCCGCCGGGTGCTCACGCTGGCGCTGCGCGACTTCCGCCGGGCCGGCGTCGACCAGGACGACGAGGTCCGCACCCGGATCCAGCAGCTCTCCGAGCGGGAGACCGAGGTCGGCCAGGAGTTCTCCAAGTTCATCCGTGACGGGGTCCGCTCGATCCAGCTCGACCCGGCCCGGCTCGACGGCCTGCCGGCCGACTACGTCGAGGCCCATCCGCCCGGCGACGACGGTCAGGTCACCGTCACGACCGAGTACCCCGACTACGTGCCGTTCATGACGTTCGCGACCGACCGCGACGCCCGCGCGGCGCTGCTGCACGAGTTCCGCAACCGGGCCTGGCCCGAGAACGACGCCGTGCTCAAGGAGCTGCTCGAGCTCCGCGCCGAGCACGCGCGCCTCCTCGGCTACGCCGACTGGCCGTCGTACGACGCCGAGGTGAAGATGATCGGCAAGGGCTCGGCGATCCCCGAGTTCATCGACCGGATCGCCGACGCCGCCGACGGCCCGGGGCGCCGCGACATGGCGGTGCTGCTCGCGCGGCTCCAGCAGGACCACCCGGAGGCCACGACCGTCGACGGCACCGACGCCTCCTTCTACGGCGAGGTGATCCGGCGCGAGAACTTCGACGTCGACGCCCAGCAGGTGCGCACCTACTTCGACTTCGCCAAGGTGCGGGCCGGCCTGCTCGACGTGACCGGACGGCTGTTCGGGATCGAGTACGTCGAGGTCGACGTGCCCACCTGGCACGAGGACGTCGCGTCGTACGACGTGGTCCGCGACGGCGACCGGCTCGGCCGGATCCACCTCGACCTGCACCCGCGCGCGGGGAAGTACTCCCACGCCGCCCAGTTCGACCTGGTGCCCGGCATTCTCGACCGCCAGCTCGCCCAGGGCGTGCTGGTCTGCAACTTCTCCAAGCAGCTGATGGAGCACGACCACGTCGTCACCTTGTTCCACGAGTTCGGCCACCTGGTGCACCACGTGCTCGCCGGCCGGCACCCGTGGGCGCGCTTCTCCGGCGTGGCCACCGAGTGGGACTTCGTGGAGGCCCCGTCGCAGATGCTCGAGGAGTGGGCGTGGGACGCCGACGTGCTCCGCACGTTCGCGACGAACGCCGACGGCGAGCCGATCCCGGCCGAGCTGGTCGCGAAGATGCGGGCGGCCAAGGACTTCGGTCGTGGCTACCTGGTCCGCACGCAGATGTTCTACGCCGCCACGTCGTACCACCTGCACCACAGCGTGCCCGACGACCTGACCGCCGCGATGCGCGAGATGCAGGCGAAGTACGACCTGTTCGGCTACGTCCCCGACACCCACTTCCACGCGTCGTTCGGGCACCTGCACGGCTACGGGTCGGGCTACTACACCTACATGTGGAGCCTGGTCATCGCCAAGGACCTGTTCTCCGCGTTCGACCCCGACGACATGTTCGACACCACCGTGGCGCACCGCTACCGCGACCGGATCCTCGCCGCCGGCGGGAGCAAGGACGCCGCCGACCTCGTCGCCGACTTCCTCGGCCGCCCCTACAACTTCGACGCCTTCGAGGCCTGGCTCCAGCGCGGCTGAACCCCGATTCGTCCGCGCTGTCGCGTCCGTTTCACGCGGAGTGGTCGCGGACGAATCGGGTGGGTACGCCGAAGGCGCGCAGGTCGTCGACGATGGCCTGCGGTTCGAGCCGGATCTCGACACTCGAGCAGCGCAGCACGGTCCTGCCCGACAGGACGACGGATCGCTCGCGCTTCATGTCGTTGACCCAGTGCGCGGTCCTCATGTGGAACGACCCGTCGATCTCCAGCACGAGGATGCGCCCGTCGGCGAGCACCCACTCGCAGTCCAGGTAGCGCCGGCGGCCCTCGCGGTCGATGCGCATCCGCTGACGGTGAGGCGGCTCCAGCCCCGCCTCGTCACACAGCCGGCCCACATCGATCTCGGCGAAGGACTGAGCGCCGCCGGCGATGTCGCCGAGAGCGAGCTGGAAGATCGCGCCGTGCCTCAGCTTGCGGATCTGGGAGATCGCCAGCAGCAGGCCGTCGGGGGTGCAGAGGCCTTGTTGGACGGTGGCTGCCAGCAGGCCCACGGCGCGTCGCAGGTGGCGGTCGCGCTCCGCGGTGAGCAGGGCCGCGTGCTCGATGCGCAGCCGCGGGAGTGACGCCCGGCGGTCGAGCCAGTCGCGGTAGTGCCGACGGCTCTGCCGGAACCTGAGACCCGGCAGCGGCGCGACGTCGTCGCTCTTGGAAGTGAGCACGTGGATCGTCGGGTCGACGGTCCAGGTCAAGCCACCGACCTCGCACGCCGTGGTGTGGCTCAGAACCGCCGTCGGTCCGGCGTGGAGCACGCCCAGCCACATCCGCTGCCCGCGCACCAGCGGAGCGTTCTGCATCGCCACCACCATGGGCGCGACCGCGGTCCACCGGCCGCGGGTGATCTCGCTGTCCACCCGGTGCCGGCTCCAGCCCCGGTCGCGCAGCTGGCCCCGGCTCAGCACTCCCTGCTGCCTGGCGGCCACGTCGGCCAGCTCGGGATAGCGATTCGTCCGCCACAACGCGTCCGCCCGTGGGTCGGCGGGTCCGGACGAATCGGGGTGGTTGACCAGGTGCATGCCCGCATCGTCGTACGTCGCCGCGACGCGGCGTCCGCGCTCATCCACAGCCGGCGCTCGCCCCCGGATTCGTCCGTCCTCGTGCGTCCCCGCACCACGGAGTCCACCCGGACGAATCGGGGTGGTCACGCCTCCGGGTCGGGGGCGATCTCGGCGGTGACGCTGATCTCGGGGGCGTCGGTGGGGGTGAAGGTGAGCTCGCCGGTGATGGTGCCGGCGGCGCGGAGGTCGTCGGCGGCGCGCTCGGCGGCCTTGAGCTGCTCGGCGGGGCCGGACACGGTCACCGACGCCAGCGCGGTGCGCATCTTCACCTTGGCCTGCGACTTCGCGCCCCGGACGCCGGTGAGCACGGCCGCGACCGCGCCGAGCATCGCCGCGTCGGCGGACGCGGCCGAGCCCAGGTCGGCGGCGGTCGGCCAGGGCTGGCGGTGCACCGAGCCCTCCTGCCACCACGACCAGACCTCCTCGGTGACGTAGGGCAGGAACGGCGCGAGCAGGCGCAGCTGCGCGTGCAGCGCGATCGCCAGCGCGGCCTTCGCCGACGCTGCGGCGTCGTCGCCGCGGGCGCCGTAGGCCCGCTCCTTGACCAGCTCGAGGTAGTCGTCGCAGAACTCCCAGAAGAACTTCTCGGTCGCCTCGAGCGCGGTGGTGTAGTCGTAGGCCTCGAACGCCTCGGTGGCGCGCGAGATGACGTTGGCCAGCCCGCCGAGCATGGCGCAGTCGACCGGCTCGCTGACCTCGGAGGCGTGCAGCGAGGTGGCGCCGACGCTGCCCAGCACGAACTTCGACGCGTTGAGCACCTTCATCGCCAGCCGGCGTCCGACCTTCATCTGGGTCTCGTCGAAGGGCGAGTCCAGGCCCGGCCGGGCCACCGCGGCCCGCCAGCGGACGGCGTCGGCCCCGAACTTGTCGAGGATCTCCGTCGGCACGATCGCGTTGCCCTTGGACTTCGACATCTTCTTGCGGTCGGGGTCGACGATGAAGCCCGAGATCAGCGCGTGCGACCACGGCACGACGTGGTTCTCGTGGTGGGAGCGGACCACCCGCGAGAACAGCCAGGTGCGGATGATGTCGTGCGCGTGCGTGCACAGGTCGTAGGGGAAGACGCGCTCGAACAGGTCGTCGTCGCGCTCCCAACCACCCGCGATGTGCGGGGTCAGCGACGACGTCGCCCAGGTGTCCATGATGTCGGGGTCGCCGACGAAGCCGCCGGACTTGCCGCGCTGGCTCTCCTCGTAGCCGTGCGGCACGTCGGTGGACGGGTCGACCGGAAGCTCGTCCTCGCGGGGCAGCAGCGGGTGCTCGTAGTCGGGCTCGCCCTCGTCGTCGAGGGGGTACCAGACCGGGAACGGCACCCCGAAGAAGCGCTGCCGGCTGATCAGCCAGTCGCCGTTGAGGCCGTCGACCCAGTTGGTGTAGCGGTGCCGCATGTAGTCCGGCACCCAGGTGATCTCGGCCGAGCGGTCGACGAGCTCGCGGCGCAGCTCGGCGTCGCGGCCGCCGTTGCGGATGTACCACTGCCGCGTCGAGACGATCTCGAGCGGCTTGTCGCCCTTCTCGTAGAAGTTCGTCATCCGCTGCGTGGGCTTGGGCTCGCCGTCCAGGTCACCGGCCTCGCGCAGCGCGGCGACCATCGCCTCGCGGGCGCTGAACGTGGTCTTGCCGGCCAGCTCGGCGTACGCCGACGCCGCGGGCTCCGCCGACAGCCACTCCGGCGTCTCGCGGTGCAGCCGGCCGTCGCGGCCGATCACGGTGCGCACCGGCAGCTGGAGCTCGCGCCACCACATCACGTCGGTGAGGTCGCCGAAGGTGCAGCACATGGCGATGCCGGCGCCCTTGTCCATCTCGGCGGCCGGGTGCGCCAGCACCGGGATCTCCACCCCGAAGACCGGCGAGGTGACCGTGGTGCCGAACAGCGGCTGGTAGCGCTCGTCGTCGGGGTGCGCGACCAGCGCCACGACGGAGGGGATCAGCTCGGGCCGGGTGGTCTCGATGTAGACAGGGGAGTCCGTCGGGGCCCCAGGACCGGCATGGAAGGCGACCCGGTGGTAGGCGCCGGCGTAGTCGCGCGCCTCGAGCTCGGCCTGGGCCACCGCGGTCTGGAAGGTGACGTCCCACAGCGTCGGCGACTCCTGGAGGTAGGCCTCGCCGCGGGCGAAGTTGCGCAGGAACGCCTTCTGGGACACGGCCTGGGCGTCGGGGCCCACGGTGGTGTAGCTCTGCGACCAGTCGACGGAGAGGCCGAGCGTGCGCCACAGCGACTCGAAGCGCTTCTCGTCCTCCTGCACCAGCTGCTCGCACAGCTCGATGAAGTTGGGCCGCGAGACCGGGACCTGCCTCTTGGCGTCGGGCTTCTCCGGCGGGGTGAAGTCCGGGTCGTAGGGCAGGGTCGGGTCGCAGCGGACGCCGTAGTAGTTCTGCACCCGGCGCTCGGTCGGCAGGCCGTTGTCGTCCCACCCCATGGGGTAGAAGACCTCCTTGCCGGACATCCGCTGGAAGCGCGCGACCAGGTCGGTGTGCGTGTAGGAGAAGACGTGCCCGACGTGCAGCGACCCCGACACGGTCGGCGGGGGAGTGTCGATGGAGTAGATCTGCTCGCGGCTCTTGGTGCGGTCGAAGGTGTAGGTGCCGTCGGCCTTCCACTGCTCGGACCAGCGGGCCTCGAGCCCTTCGAGCGCAGGCTTGTCCGGTACGGCGACCGCAGGGGCTGCGGTCGTCTCGGACAGGTCGCGCGGGGTGGGCTCGGTGCTCATAGCCACAAATCCTACGGTCAGCGCCGCTCCGGCCGCGAAGCAGTTGTCCGTCGGTGGCCCGTAGACTCGGGCCGATGTCCCACAGCCCTGACTTCCCCCGGCACGTCGCGTCCTTCGCCGACGCCGAGCGCGCGCTCCTGGCCCGGTGGCCGGAGACCCGGCTCGAGCCCAGCCTCGACCGCATCGAGGCACTGACCGAGCTCCTCGGCGACCCCCAGCACGCCTACCCCGTGGTGCACCTGACCGGCACCAACGGCAAGACGAGCACGTCGCGGATGATCGACACGCTGATGCGGGCCACCGGCCGGCGCACGGGCCGGTTCACCAGCCCGCACGTGGAGTCGATGACCGAGCGGATCAGCGTCGACGGCGAGCCGCTGAGCGAGGACGACTTCGCGGCGTCGTACAACGACATCGCGCCCTACCTCGCCCTGGTGGAGCGCGACAGCGAGCACCCGCTGTCCTTCTTCGAGACCGTGGTCGGGATGGCCTTCGCGGCCTTCGCCGACACTCCGGTCGACATCGCCATCGTCGAGGTCGGCATGGGCGGCACCTGGGACGCCACCAACGTCGCCGACGCCACGGTCGCGGTGGTGACGCCGGTCAGCATCGACCACACCCGCTACCTCGGCGACCGGCCGCAGGACATCGCCCGCGAGAAGGCCGGGATCATCAAGGCCGGCAGCCTCGTCGTCACCGCCGAGCAGGAGCCCGAGGTCGCCGCGGTGCTCGCCGAGCGCGCGGCCGAGGTCGGCGCGCGGATCCTCGCCGAGGGCATCGACTTCGGCGTCGAGCACAGGGTCCCCGCCGTCGGCGGGCAGATGCTGACCCTGCGCGGCCTGCGCGGGGAGTACGACGAGGTCTTCCTCCCGCTCTACGGCGCCCACCAGGCGCACAACGCCGTCCTCGCGCTCGCCGCCGTGGAGGCGCTGGCCGGCGACGAGCCGCTCGACGCCGAGCTGGTCCGCGAGGCCTTCGCCCAGGTCACGTCGCCGGGCCGGCTCGAGGTGATCCGCCGGAGCCCGACGATCGTGCTCGACGCGGCCCACAACCCGCACGGCGCGACCGCGACGGCCGAGGCCCTGCTCGACTCGTTCACCTTCAACCCGCTGATCGGCGTCGTCGGCGTGATGGCCGACAAGGACTTCGAGGGCGTCCTGGCCGCGCTCGAGCCGGTGCTGGGCCACATCGTGTGCACCCAGCCCTCGACGCCGCGCGCCCTGCCGGCCGAGGAGCTCGCCGAGGTGGCCACCGGGATCTACGGCGTCGACCGGGTGCACCTCGCGCCGCGGCTCGTGGACGCCATCGACCAGGCCGCCGGCCTCGCCGAGTCCGAGGGCGTCTACGGCTCCGGCGGCGTCCTGGTCACCGGGTCGGTCGTCACCGTCGGCGAGGCGCGTCGCCTGCTCCACCGCAAGGGCGACGCATGACCCGCTCGATCCGTCGCTCGATGTGCGCCGGGATGCTCGTGCTCCAGGCGATCGTGCTCTTCCTCGCGGGCCTGGTGATGACCGGCGTGACCGACGTCGGCTTCGGCGCGGCGCTCGGCATCGGGCTCGGGCTGGCGGCGCTGTGCGTGCTGGCCGCGGGGATGCTGGGCCGCCCCGGCGGCTACGCCCTCGGCTGGGCGGTGCAGGTCGTCTCGGTCGGGCTCGGCTTCGTGGTGACCATGATGTTCTTCCTGGGCATCGTGTTCGGCGGGCTGTGGGCGGCGTCGTACGTCCTGGGCACCCGGATCGACCGCGAGCGGGCCGAGCGCGTGGTGCTCGAGGAGGAGTGGCGGGCCGCCCAGGGAAAGACCCAGGGGAAGACCCAGGGAACGACCGAGGGCGACACCACCGACTGAGGCCGCACGGCGGCCCGGCTAGGCTGCCGCCCATGTCCCAGCGCACACTCGTCCTGCTCAAGCCCGACGCCGTCCGACGCGGACTGGTCGGAGAGATCCTGTCCCGCTTCGAGGCCAAGGGCCTGTCCCTGGTCGCGCTCGAGCTGCGCACGATCGACGCGGCGCAGGCCGACGAGCACTACGCAGAGCACGTCGAGCGGGACTTCTACCCGCCGCTGCGCGACTTCGTCACCAGCGGTCCGCTGCTGGCGGCGGTGCTCGAGGGTGACGAGGCGGTCGAGGTGGTGCGTGCCCTCAACGGCGCCACCGACGGCCGCAAGGCCGCGCCCGGCACCATCCGCGGCGACCTCTCGCTGTCCAACCGCGAGAACCTCGTGCACGGCTCGGACTCGCCGGAGTCGGCGGTCCGCGAGATCAAGATCTGGTTCCCGGGACTCTGAGCCCGGTCGCCGGGGAGCGCCGGGGCGGCTAGGACGTCGCGCCGGGCCAGTGCCGGTGCACCAGGCCCGCCGCGAGCGGGTAGTCGCGGAGCGCGTGCGCCAGCGCGGCGTGCACGATCGCGTCGGCGTCGCGGTGCCCCCGCGCCCGGAGCACGTCGGAGGTCCAGCCGGCCGTCTCGGTCAGCAGCCGCTCGTCGGAGGTGAGGACCGCGCCGGTGACCGCGTGCATGGCCTGGTCGAGCGCGTCGCGCAGCGAGCGGTCGGGGTCGTCGGCGCCGGCAGCGGCGGCGTGCGTCGCCGCGTCCAGGACGAGGTTGCGGTGGGCGGTGCGCAGCGCGGCCACCTCGCGGGTCACCTCGGCGGGGAGGGCGGGGACGGCCTCGACGACGGTGGGCAGCCGGGCGATCGCCTCGGTCGCGCCGCGCGCGTCGGGGGCCCACGCCGTGGCGCCGAGGGCCCGCGAGCGCCGGTCGTCGGGGCCGAAGGCGGCACCACCGGCCAGGACGGGGATGCCCGCGGTCGTGCTGGCCTCGATGAAGCCGCGCGCGTTGGGCAGGCCGGCGGCCACCGAGCAGCTCACCGCGGTGACGTCGGGGCCGAGGTCCTGCAGGTAGCGGCTGAGCCGGGCGGTGGGCGTCGAGGCGCCCAGCAGGGTGATCTGCCAGCCCTCGGCGCGCAGTGCCCCGGCGACGATCATCGCGGGCACCGCGTGCCACTCGCGCTCGGCGCAGGCGATCACGACCCGCCCGCGGGCACCACCTGCGGGACGGGTGGCCCGGCTGACGGCCTCGAGGGCAGAGACCGCGACGGTGGTGGCGGCGTGCTCCTGCGCGACCGACCAGGTGCCGTCCTGCCAGCGCCGGCCGACCCGCTCCTGCACCGGGGCGATCACGTCGACCATGACCGTGACGGGGTCGACGCCCAGCCGGAGCAGGTCCTCGACGACGTCGATGGCCCCGTCGGTGTCGGCGGAGGCCACGGCGGTGTCGAACCGCTCGATGTCGTCCACCGACGTCGTCGTCATGAGCGGACCGGGCGGACGGCGCGCGGCGAGACCACCAGGGCGGTCATGTCGTCGTGGCCGAGGCCACCGAGGTGCTCCACGACGTCCTGCTCGACCGCCTCGCAGATGGCGATCGCGCCGGCGCCGGCATAGGCGCCGAGGACGTCGCGCAGCCGGTCCATGCCGTAGAGGCCGCTGTCGCCACGGGCTTCGTAGATGCCGTCGCTGAACATCACCAGCGCGTCGCCGGGGGCGATGTCGAAGGTGATCTCCTGGTAGCCGTCGTTGTGCCGGATCGCGCCGGCCAGGCGGCCGGACACCGCGGGCTGCTCGACCGTGCCGTCGGCGCGGACGACCAGTGGCGCCGGGTGGCCGGCGACCGCGACGGTGACCGACACCGACCCGTCGGGGCGCGGCTTGAGCCGGGCGCAGACGACGGTGACGAAGCGGTCGGAGGACTCGTCGTAGATGACCTCGTTGAGGGTGCCGAGGATCTGGCCGGGGGACCGGTGGAAGCGGGCGGCGGTGCGGATGCTCTGCCGGGCCCGGCTGTTGAGCACCGCGGCCTCGACGCCCTTGCCGCACACGTCGCCCAGGACGAGGAGCCAGTCGTCGTCCTCGCCGTGCACGTCGTAGAAGTCGCCACCGATCTCCAGGTGCTCGGCCGAGGAGCGGAAGCTGGTCGCCATCTCCACGCCCGGGACGACGGGGAGCGCCGGCGGGCGGAGGTTCTCCTCGAGCACGCGGGTGATGCGCGCGTGCTCCTCGTAGATCGCGGCGGAGTCGAGCGCGAGGGCGGCGCGTGCCGCGAGCTGGGCGAGCAGGCCGACGTCGGTCTCGTCGAAGCCACGGCCGGCGCGGCGGACCAGGATCAGGGCGCCGAGGCTCGCACCGCGGGCGGTGAGCGGCAGGGAGAGCACGTCGGCGGGGCGCAGCGCGGCCGCCTCGGCGCGCAGGCCCTGGTGGGGGATCAGCGCGCTGAGGCCGTCGAACGGCGCGGAGTCCACGTCGACCGACAGCAGCTCGTGCTGGCCGCTCTCGATCACCTGGGTGAGCAGGGACGTCGGGCTGTCGTGGTGCACGGTGACGGTCGAGCGGAGGTCGTCGCCGCCGTGCAGGGTCAGCGTGCGGGAGCGGGGGTCGGCGAGCACCACCACGGCCCAGTCGGCGAAGCGCGAACGGGTCACCTCGAGCGTGCGCAGCACGGTGCGGCGCACGTTGAGCGACCCGCTGAGCTCGAGGTCGAGCACCTGGCTGAGGTCGTGACGCGGCGCGTCGAGCGCGGCCTGCCAGATGGGCGAACCAGGCGTAACGGTCGTCATCGGTCGTACGGAGGCGTTGTCCAACGCCAGACACCCCTCTCCCGAGATCTCAGGGCGAAGGTACCACTCGGCCCGCGCCGGGCCGTGGGTTAGATTGGCCGTCTCTGCCGCGGGACCTCCCGGTGGAGATGGCGAGTGAAGGGTGGGGAACCCGGGTGGAGCTGTCGATCGATGTGCAGCGAGAGGGCGACGACGCCCTGGTGCGCGTGGCGGGAGAGCTGGACATCAGCACCTCGCCCGACCTGCAGGACGCGCTCGCCGAGCTGACCGACGCCCCGCGCCGTGTGGTCGTGGACCTCTCCGACCTCGAGTTCTGCGACTCGACCGGCCTGGCCGCGCTGCTCGGCGCCCACAAGGCCCTCGGCGAGGTCGGCGGCACGCTGGAGCTGCGCCACCCCAGCAAGATGGTGGTGGGCCTGGTGCAGATCACCGGTCTGGACGACGTGTTCGAGATCCGGCTGTCCTAGGCCCCGTGTGACCGCCCCGCTCTCGCCGACCGAGCGCAGCACGCCGCGACGTGAGAAGGAGCGGGCCCGGCGCGACCGGGAGGCGTTGTACGACGCCCTGGAGCACGCGTTCCTCGGTCACCTGGCCGTCGTCGTGGACGGCGTCCCGCTGGCGCTGCCCACCGTCTTCGGCGTGGATCCCGACGGTCCCGACCAGGGCGGCACGCTCTACCTGCACGGCTCGGTCGCCTCGCGCAGCCTCGTGCAGGGGCCGGCGCAGGACGTGTCGTTCACCGTCACCCTGCTCGACGGGCTGGTGCTGGCCCGGTCGGGCTTCAGCCACTCCATGAACTACCGCTCGGCCGTGGTGATCGGCCGGCCGCGGGTGGTCGAGGACCCCGACGAGCGGGCGCACGCGCTCGACCTCCTCGTCGACCACGTCGTCCCGGGCCGGGCGGCGACGCTGCGCCGGCCGACCCGCAAGGAGCTCGCCGCCACCACCGTGCTCGCGCTCCCGCTGCACGAGGCGTCGGTGAAGTCGCGCACCGGTGACCCCGAGGACGAGGACGCCGACGTGGCCGCTGGTGTCTGGGCCGGCGTCGTACCTCTGCGCACCGTCGCCTCGACGGTGCGGACCGGCGCCGACGCGGCCGGGCTGGACGTGCCCGCCGAGGTGTCCGCCCGGGCGGCTGACCTCCAGCCCTGAGCGCCACAGCACTGTCGTGCCGCGTGTCCTGCCGGGCTGGCGCCCGTCGCCCGCTTAGCCTTCTGTGAAGGGTGGGGCGTGTGAGGTTCAGGCCCCGATGTCGGTGCGGGGCAGCGAAGGGCTTCAGAGGTATGGCGAACAGTTTCATCGGCCGGGACATGGCCGTTGACCTCGGCACCGCCAACACCCTGGTCTACGTGCGGGGCAAGGGCGTGCTGCTCGACGAGCCCTCCGTGGTGGCGCTGAACTCCACCAGCGGCGACATCCTGGCGGTCGGCCACGAGGCCAAGCGGATGATCGGCCGCACCCCCGACAACATCACCGCGATCCGGCCCCTCAAGGACGGCGTGATCGCGGACTTCGACTCCACCGAGCAGATGCTCCGGTTCTTCATCCAGCAGGTGCACCGCCGCCGCTACTTCACCAAGCCGCGGCTGGTGATCTGCGTGCCGAGCGGCATCACCGCCGTCGAGCAGCGCGCGGTGAAGGAGGCCGGCTACCAGGCCGGCGCCCGCCGGGTCTACATCATCGAGGAGCCGATGGCCGCCGCGATCGGTGCCGGGCTGCCCGTGCACGAGGCCACCGGCAACATGGTGGTCGACGTCGGCGGCGGCACCACCGAGGTCGCCGTGATCTCGCTCGGCGGCATCGTCACGAGCCTGTCGATCCGCACCGCCGGCGACGAGCTCGACCAGGCGATCATCGCGTGGATGAAGAAGGAGTACTCCCTGATGCTGGGGGAGCGCACCGCCGAGGAGATCAAGATGACCCTCGGCTCGGCCTTCCCGCTGCCCAGCGAGCCGGAGGCGGAGGTGCGCGGCCGGGACATGGTCTCCGGGCTGCCCAAGACCGTCGTGGTGTCCTCGGCCGAGGTGCGGATGGCGCTCGAGGAGCCGCTGCACGCGATCGTCGACGCGGTCCGCACCACCCTCGACCAGACGCCGCCCGAGCTGGCCGGCGACATCATGGACCGCGGCCTGGTGCTCACCGGCGGGGGAGCGCTGCTGCGTGGCCTCGACGAGCGGATCCGCCACGAGACCGGCATGCCCGTGCACATCGCCGAGGACCCGCTGCACTCCGTGGCGATGGGGGCCGGCAAGTGCGTCGAGGAGTTCGAGGCCCTCCAGCAGGTCCTCGTCTCCGAGCCCCGGAGACGGTAGACCGACATGAGCGCACCTTCCCCGCGCCCCTCGCGAACCGTCCTGGTCCTGCTCCTGCTGGCCTGCTTCACGGTCGTCACCCTCGACGTCCGCGGCGGCGAGGACTCCCCGGTCGACCCGCTCCGCTCCGCCGTGGGCGAGGTCTTCGGCCCGATCGAGCGCGGCACCGCCGCCGTGGTCCGCCCCGTCGTGGCCGTCCCCGAGTTCTTCCGCACCACCAAGGGCCTGCGCGACGACGTGGCCCGCCTCGAGGCCGAGAACGCCCAGCTCCGCGGCCGCCTCGCCACCGGCGACGTCGACCGGCACCGGGCCGCCGAGCTGGACGGCCTGCTCGCGGGCGCCCGCAGCACCGGCTACGCCCTCGTCCCCGCCCGGGTCGTCGCGATGGGCCCGGCCCAGTCGTTCACCCGCGCCGTCACCATCGACGCCGGCACCTCCTCGGGCATCCAGCCCGACATGACCGTGCTCAACAACGACGGCCTCGTCGGCCGGGTGGTCCGGGCCGAGCGGACCACCGCCACGGTGCTGCTCATCGTCGACCAGGAGTCCGTCGTCGGCGGCCGGATCGGCTCCACGATGGAGATCGGCTACCTGCGCGGGCGCGGCCAGAGCGGCGACGCCGGCCGCCTCGACCTCGACCTCGTCGACCAGTCGGCCACCCCGGCCCGCGACGACGTGGTGGTCACCTGGGGCAGTCGCAACGGCGCGCCGTACGTCGCCGGCATCCCGATCGGGGAGGTGACCGCCGTGCAGAGCAGCCCGCGCCAGCTCTCGGCGCAGGCCACCATCGCCCCCTACGTCGACTTCACCTCGCTCGACCTGGTCGGCGTGGTGGTCGACCCCGACACGCAGGGCGACCGGCCGGTGCTCAACGCCGGCGCCCCGGAGGGAGACTCCCGATGACCCTCGTCCGCGCGGGCATCCTCGCCGTCCTCGTCACCGTCGCCGTGGTCCTCCAGGTCGCGGCGTTCTCCTACCTCTCCTACGACGGCGTGGTGCCCAACCTCGCGCTGCTCGTCGTCGTCGCCGCAGCGCTGGTGCGCGGCCCGGACTTCGCCGCGACGCTCGGCTTCTTCGCCGGCCTGGTGATCGACCTCGCTCCGCCGGCCGACCACGTCGCCGGGCGCTGGGCCCTCGCCCTGGTCGTCGTCGGCTACGTCGCCGGCCGGGTCCGCCAGGACGCCGGCTCGTCGGCGGTGGCCGGCGTGGTCACCGTGGCGGCGGCGTCGTTCATCGGCACCTCGGTGTTCGCGTTGAGCGGCATGGTGCTGCACGACCCGTCGGTGCCGGCGAGCCAGGCGCTGCAGGTGATCCCGGTCGCCGTCGTCTACGACGTGCTGCTCACGCCGTTCGTGCTGCCGCTCGCGATGCGCCTGTTCCGCAGGATCGAGCCCCACCAGGTGGCCTACTGATGGGCACGACCCGGTCCGGGCGGCTGCGCGCCAGCAGCGCCACCAGGGGCACGCTCCGCCTCGTCGTCGTGCAGGTCCTGGTGCTCTCGCTGTTCGTGACCCTCTTCGCGCGGCTGTGGTACCTCCAGGTGCTCGGCGGCGAGTCCTACCAGGCCCAGGCCGCCGAGCAGTCGGTGCGCGAGCTCGTCGTGCAGCCCGCCCGCGGCCTCATCGTCGACGACATGGGCCGGCCGCTGGTCGCCAGCCGCACCTCGTGGGTGGTCACCGTCGACCGCACGCTGCTGCACAAGATGGACGAGGACCAGCAGGAGACGCTGCTGCGCCGGGTCGCCCGCGCGGTCGGCGCGACGTACTCCAAGGTGCACCAGCGGACGCTGCTGTGCGGCGAGGAGGGCTCGAAGCAGGGCACCTGCTGGAACGGCTCGCCCTACCAGCCGGTGCCCGTCGCCGAGGACGTCCGCCAGCAGGTCGCGGTCTCGATCATGGAGCAGGGCGAGGACTTCCCCGCGGTGCTCGTCGACCAGCAGAACGTCCGCGCCTACCCCGCGCCGTACGGCATCAACGCCGCGCACCTGCTCGGCTACCTGAGCCCGATCACCGAGGACGAGCTCGACGGCGCGGAGGAGCGCGGCGACACGTCCGTGCACGGCGCCTCGGTCGTCGGCCGGGCCGGCCTCGAGAAGCAGTACGACAAGTACCTCCGCGGCTACCCCGGCTACACCTCGGTCGCCGTCGACTCGATGGGCCGCGTGCTCGGCACCACCGGCGAGACCGAGGGCCAGGTCGGCGACACGCTGGTGACCTCGCTCGACGCCCGCGTCCAGGCCGTCGTCGAGCAGCAGCTCGAGCAGACCATCAAGACCGCCCGGCAGACCCACGACGACGTGACCGGCCGCAACTACGTCGCCGACTCCGGCGCCGCGCTGGTGATGGACGCGACCAACGGCCGCATCGTCGCGATGGCCGGCCAGCCGACCTACGACCCGGGCGTGTGGGTCGGCGGCATCTCGTCGAAGGCGCTCTCGCGGCTCTACTCCGAGAAGGCCGGCACCCCGCTGCTCTTCCGCGCGACCCAGGGCCAGTTCGCCCCCGGCTCGACGTGGAAGCCGGTGATGACCGCGGGCGCGCTCTCGCACGGCTACGGCACCGACACCCGGCTGAACTGCTCGTCGGCGTTCCAGGTCGGCAACCGGGCCTTCAAGAACTACGAGTCCGGCGCCTACGGCTACATCGGTTTCGACAAGGCGCTCCAGGTCTCGTGCAACACCTTCTTCTACCGCGTCGGCTACGGCTACTGGGCGCGGCTCGGCAGCGACGTCGACGACGTCAACGCCCGCGACCCGCTGGTCAGCACGGCCAAGATGTTCGGCTTCGGCAAGGAGACCGGCATCGACATCCCGGGCGAGGCCAGCGGCCGGATCGCCGACCGCAAGTGGAAGCGGGAGTACTGGAAGTCCAACAAGGACTACTACTGCAAGCTCGGCAAGAAGCCCGGCTACGACTTCCTGCACCGCTTCGCCCGTGAGTTCTGCGTCGAGGGCTTCGCCTACCGCGCCGGCGACGCGGTCAACTTCGCGATCGGCCAGGGCGACACCATCGTCACCCCGCTGCAGCTCGCCCGTGCCTACGCCGCGCTGTCCAACGGCGGCACGCTGTGGGAGCCGCGGGTGGCCAAGGCGGTCGTCGATCCCGCGGGCAAGGTCGTGAAGCGGATCAAGCCCAAGAAGGCGTCGAAGGTGAAGGTCTCGGCCCGCGACCTGAAGTACATCGACACCGCGCTGCAGGGGACCTCGCGCACCGGCACGATGGCCTGGCGGCTGGTGGACTTCCCGCTCGACCGGGTGAAGATCCGCTCCAAGACCGGGTCCGCGGAGGTCTACGGCAAGCAGAGCACCTCGTGGGTCGCCTCCTACGACAAGCGGTACGTCGTGGTGATGATGGTGTCCCAGGGCGGCACCGGTTCCGGCACCTCCGGCCCGGCGATCCGCAAGATCTGGGAGACGCTCTACGGCATCGACGGGATGAAGGTCGACACCTCCGCGGCCGCCCTGCCCGGCGCCCGGCCGCCCGGCCGGCTTCCGGTGTTCGCCGACGACGGCGCGATCCTGCCCCCGATGGCGCGGGCCGGCGAGAAGGCCCGCGAGCCCAGGAAGAACGAGATGAGCATCTCCACGTCGTCCCGGCCCCGGATCCGCGTCGAGACCACCTCGCGCGTCCGCGGCGTACGCCTCGACTGGCTGCTGCTGCTCGCGGTCGCCGCGCTGCTCGCGCTCGGCGCCCTGCTCGTCTGGTCGGCCACCTCGAGCCGCGAGCTGCTCGTCGGCGACGACCCGCACGCCTACCTCAAGAAGCAGCTGGTCAACATCGCCATCGGCGTCGTGCTGGCGCTGATGGTGACCGCGACCGACCACCGCTGGGTGCGCATCCTCGCCCCGCTGGTCTACGTCGCGTCGGTGATCGGCCTGGTGCTCGTGCTGGTGATGGGCAGCACGATCAACGGCTCCCGGTCGTGGATCGTGATCGGCGGGCTGTCGATCCAGCCCGCGGAGTTCGCCAAGCTCGCCGTCGTCATCGGGATGGCCCTGCTCATCGCCGAGCGCACCGAGGGGTCGCTGCGCTCCCGGGAGGTCCGGACGCTCGACGTGGTCGGGATGCTGATGATCGCCGGGCTCCCGGCCGTGCTGATCCTCGCCCAGCCCGACCTCGGCACCATGCTCGTGCTGTCCGCGACCGTGTTCGGCGTCATCGCCGTCTCGGGTGCTCCCCGCGGCTGGCTGCTGGGCCTGGCCGGCGGCGGTGTGCTGGCGGCAGTCGTCGCCGTGCAGGTCGGCCTGCTCGAGGACTACCAGCTCGACCGGTTCCTGGCCTTCACCAACCCCGACCTCGACCCGCGCGGAGCCGGCTACAACACCACCCAGGCCCGGATCGCGATCGGCAACGGCGGCGTCCTCGGTCAGGGCCTGTTCGGCGGCTCCCAGACCCGCTCCGGGTTCGTGCCCGAGCAGCACACCGACTTCATCTTCACCGTCGCGGGGGAGGAGCTGGGCCTGGTCGGCTCCGCCGTGCTGATCGTGCTGCTCGGCGTCGTGCTGTGGCGGGCGCTGACGATCGCGGCGCACGCCGAGGACCTCTTCGGCCGGCTCGCCGCCGCCGGCATCGCCTGCTGGTTCGGCTTCCAGGCGTTCCAGAACATCGGCATGTGCCTGGGCATCATGCCGGTCACCGGCGTACCGCTCCCGCTCGTGTCGTACGGCGGCTCCTCGATGTTCGCCACCCTGATGGCGATCGGGCTGCTGCAGAACATCCACCTGCGCAGCAGCGCCGGCATCGGCGTGACCCGCTCCCGCCGGCTGGACCGCTCCCGCTACTGAGCCCATTCCCGATACGACGCGACGTTCATGTCGCGAACCGGCCGACGGGACGACCGAGACGTCGCGTCGTATCGAGGCCGGCCGGGCTGACGTGGTCTGCACGTTCGTGCGCTGCACGAACATGAGGGTCGGCGATTGATGCCCGGAATCACGACCGCGCAATAACGTCCTCCTCGCCTCGGGCGGACACCCCGGCCGGGGCGTCCGGTGCGGCACAGGGCCGCGCCCCTCCACCTCTCGGGAGATGCACGTGACGAAACACAGTCACCTCAGGTCGGCCTTCCTCGGCGCCCTCACCGCGGCCACCGTGACCGCGACGGCGCTCAGCGCCACCCCGGCCTCGGCCGCGGACCGGGACCGGGCCCCGCTGATCGGGACGGCCAAGGCCAACGCGATCGACGGCCGCTACATCGTGGTCCTCGACGACCGGGTCACCGCGGCCGCCGAGCAGCAGGCCCGCTCCGTCGCCAAGGACAACGGCGGCAAGGTCCTCGACAACTTCGGGGCCGTGCTCAACGGGTTCGCAGCCAAGCTGCCGGACGCCGCCGTCGACAAGCTGCGCAGCAACCCCGACGTCGCCTACATCGAGGCCGACCAGCGGTTCGGCATCGACGCCACCCAGTCGCCCGCCACCTGGGGCCTGGACCGCATCGACCAGCGCAACCTGCCGCTGAGCAACGGCTACACCTACAACGCCACCGGTTCCGGCGTGACGGCCTACATCATCGACACCGGCATCCGCGCCTCGCACTCGGAGTTCGGCGGACGGGTCGGCTCGGGCTACACCGCGATCAGCGACGGCAACGGCACCAACGACTGCCACGGCCACGGCACCCACGTCGCCGGCACCGTCGGCGGCGCGACGTACGGCGTCGCCAAGCAGGTCACGCTCCGGCCGGTCCGCGTGCTCGACTGCGCCGGCAGTGGCTCGACCACCGGCGTCATCGCCGGTGTCGACTGGGTCACCTCCAACCACGCCGCCGGCACCCCCGCGGTGGCCAACATGAGCCTCGGCGGCGGCGTCTCCTCGGCGCTCGACACCGCGGTCACCAACTCCATCAACGACGGCGTGACCTACGCCGTGGCCGCCGGCAACGAGAACACCAACGCCTGCAACGGCTCCCCGTCGCGCGTCGGTGCCGCCCTCACCGTCGGCTCGACGACCAGCACCGACGCCCGGTCGAGCTTCTCCAACTACGGCTCCTGCCTCGACCTGTTCGCGCCCGGCTCCAACATCACCTCCGCGTGGTACACCGGCGACACCGCCACCAACACGATCAGCGGCACGTCGATGGCCACCCCGCACGTCGCGGGCGTCGCCGCGCTCTACCTCCAGGGCGCCCCGACCTCCTCGGCGGCGACGGTGGGCAGCGCCGTGGTCAACGGCGCCACCACCGGCGTCGTCACCGGCGCGGGCACCGGCTCGCCGAACCGCCTGCTCTACTCGCTGCTCAGCGGCGGCACCACCCCGCCTCCCACCGGCGGCAACCTGCTGGCCAACCCGGGCTTCGAGTCCGGCACCACCGGCTGGACCGCGAGCTCCGGGGTGATCACCACCGACTCCGGCGCCCCGGCCCGCACGGGCTCGTGGAAGGCGTGGCTCGACGGCTACGGCACCAGCCACACCGACACGCTCTCCCAGACCGTGACGGTCCCGGCCGCCTCGAGCGCGTCGCTGTCGTTCTACCTCTACGTCTCCAGCCAGGAGACGACCACCACGACGGCGTACGACACCCTGCGCGTGCAGGCCACGTCGGGCGGCACCACCACCACGCTGGCGACCTACTCCAACCTCAACAAGGGGTCGTCCTACGTGCAGCGGACGCTCAACATGAGCGCCTTCACCGGCAAGACGGTCACCCTGACCTTCACCGGCACCGAGGACTCCAGCCTGGCCACGAGCTTCGTCGTCGACGACACCTCGCTGACCACCGGCTGACGTCCGGCCGCAACCACGGTGGCCCGTCCGCGCACGTCGCGGGCGGGCCACCGTCGCGTGTGCTTCGATCGGACGCGTGACGCGTGCGCGAGCCCTCGCCGTCCTGGTGGCGGCGCTGCTGCCCGGGACGGTCGCGGCGTGCAGCCCACCCGCCGACGAGCCGGCCCCGCCGCCCGTGCGGCTCGAGGCGTTCCTCAGCCAGCCCCGGCCCGACGAGGGCACCCGCGTCCTGCGCACGGCGATCGTCAACGAGGGGGACCGGCAGGTCGAGGTGACCTCGGCGACCGTCGACTGGTCCGGCTTCGAGCGTCGCGACACCCGCACCGACGACGGCAGCCTCGAGCCGGGCGGCACGCTCGGCCTGGTCCTGGAGTTCGGCCGGGCCCGCTGCGAGGAGCCCGTCGAGGACCGGCCCCGGCTGGCCGCCGTGGTCGACGGCGTCGAGCGGACCGTGCCGCTGACGGTGCGCGACCCCGAGCTGCTGGACCGGCTGCGGGCACGCGAGTGCGGGCTCCGGGCGCTCGACGAGGCGGTCAGCGTGGACCTCGTGCTCGAGCCCCGCATCGTGGTGCGCGACGGCCGGCGGACCGTCCCCGGCACCCTGGAGGTCGTACGCCGGGAGGGGGCCACCGCCGACGTGCGGGTGGTCGACCTCGGTGGCAGCGTGCTGCTCCGCTTCGGCACCGGCACCGCGCTGCCGGCCGACGTGGGCCCCGACCGGCTCGACCTGCCGGTGACCGTCGCCTCGACCGACCGCTGCGACGCGCACGCCCTCAGCCAGAGCTCGCAGACCTTCCTGATCGGCGCCTACGTCGCCGTGGGCGGCGCCGAGCCGGTGCGGGTGCTGACCGTCCCCGACGGCGCCGACCGCCGCCGGATCCAGACCGTGATCCGACGCGACTGCCGCCCCGCCCGGGGGTGACGCGGCGCACCGACGACGCCGGTGGCCCGCCGGTGGCCTGGGTGGGCCATGGACGGTACCGGCCGGGCGGAGGACGCTGGTCGGTGGACGACGTCGCACCCGCCCGAACCCGGAGGAGCCATGGACGTCGCCACCCTGCACCGAGGCACCGTCGACCACTGGATGCGCGCCGTGGAGGCGATCGGGCCCGACGACTGGACCCGCGCGACCCCCTGCGCCGGCTGGACCGTGCGCGACCTGGTCAACCACGTGACGGGCGAGGAGCTGTGGACCGTGCCGCTGGTGCAGGGCGCCACGATCGCCGACGTCGGCGACCGGTTCGCCGGGGACGTGCTGGGCAACGACCCGGTCGCGCGCGCCCGCGCGGCCGCCGCGGCCGCGGTCGCAGCGATGGACGCCGAGGCCGCCGGCGGCGGCGAAGGTGCACCTGTCCTACGGGGACGAGGACATCGACGAGTACGCCCTCCAGCTCAGCGCCGACCACCTCGTGCACGGCTGGGACCTGGCCGTCGCGATCGGGGCCGACACCCGGATGGCTCCCGAGCACGTGGTGGCGGTGGCCGGCTGGTTCCGGGACCGCGAGGAGCTCTACCGCTCCGGCGGCGCCATCGGCCACCGCGTCGCGCTGACCGGCGACGCGCAGACCGAGCTGCTGGCCGCCTTCGGCCGCGACGCGCGCTGGGCGGCGCCGTCCTGACGACACCCGCCCGAGACCCTGGGCAGCCGGTCGCGTCTTTGCTTGGATGGAGTGCATGTCGATCCCAGCCGAGCAGCCCCACCCCACCGAGCCCGAGGTGGACCCGGTCATCAGCGACGCGGTGCACATGGTCAGCAACCGGTTCGGGGCGCAGGGCCTCGCCGACCTGATCGCGCTGGCCCGCGAGGAGCTCGCGCAGGCGGAGGCCGCCCTCAAGGAGCTCGAGGACCTCGAGGGCTGACCCCGCGTCGCCGGCCGGACCTGCGGTTCGGCGTGGGACCTCGCTTCGACGTACCCTGGGGGACTGATCCCCGCCCCCTGCACACTGCGAGGTTGCACCGTGCCCACCGGTACCACCGCCCGTGACACCGAGACCGCCCCGACCGTCGCCGACGGCCCCGGGTCGCTCTTCGCCCGTCTCGAGCCGCTGCTGCCGTCGGTGCAGAAGCCGATCCAGTACGTCGGCGGCGAGCTGAACTCCACCCAGAAGCCCTGGGGCGACGACGACAGCACCGTCCGCTGGGCGCTGATGTACCCCGACGCCTACGAGGTCGGCCTGCCCAACCAGGGCGTGCAGATCCTCTACGAGGTGCTCAACGAGCGCGACTGGATCGTCGCCGAGCGCACCTACTCGGTGTGGCCCGACATGGAGAAGGTCATGCGGGACAACACGATCCCGCAGTTCACCGTCGACGCGCACCGCCCGGTGCGGGCCTTCGACGTCTTCGGGATCTCCTTCTCCACCGAGCTCGGCTACACCAACCTGCTCACCGCCCTCGACCTCGCCGGCATCCCGCTGCACACCCGCGACCGCGGCGAGGACGACCCGATCGTGCTGGCCGGCGGCCACGCGGCGTTCAACCCCGAGCCGGTCGCCGACTTCGTCGACGCCGCCGTGCTCGGCGACGGCGAGGAGATCGTGCTCAAGATCTCCGACGTCGTGCGCGAGTGGAAGGGCGAGGGCAGGCCCGGGCTGGGCGGGCGCACCCCGCGCCAGGAGCTGCTCTACCGTCTCGCGGTCTCCGGTGCCGTCTACGTGCCGGCGTTCTACGACGTCGACTACCTCCCCGACGGCCGGATCAAGCGCGTCGCGCCCAACACCTCCGGTGTCCCGTGGCGGGTGCACAAGCACACGCTGATGGACCTCGACGCGTGGCCCTACCCGAAGCAGCCGCTGGTGCCGCTCGCCGAGACGGTCCACGAGCGCTACTCCGTGGAGATCTTCCGGGGCTGCACGCGCGGCTGCCGGTTCTGCCAGGCCGGGATGATCACCCGCCCGGTCCGCGAGCGCTCGATCACCACGATCGGCGACATGGTCGAGAACGGCATCCGCAAGTCCGGCTTCGAGGAGGTCGGGCTGCTCTCGCTGTCGAGCGCCGACCACACCGAGATCGGCGACGTCGCCAAGGGCCTGGCCGACCGCTACGACGGCACCAACGTCTCGCTGTCGCTGCCCTCCACGCGCGTCGACGCCTTCAACATCACGCTGGCCAACGAGTTCTCCCGCAACGGCCGTCGGTCCGGTCTGACGTTCGCGCCCGAGGGCGGCTCGGAGCGGATGCGCAAGGTGATCAACAAGATGGTCACCGAGGAGGACCTGATCCGCACCGTCGCCACGGCGTACTCCCACGGCTGGCGCCAGGTGAAGCTCTACTTCATGTGCGGCCTCCCGACCGAGACCGACGAGGACGTCCTCGAGATCGCCGACCTGGCCAAGAAGGTCATCGCCAAGGGGCGCGAGGTCTCCGGCCGCAACGACATCCGCTGCACCGTGTCGATCGGCGGGTTCGTGCCCAAGCCGCACACGCCGTTCCAGTGGGCCGCCCAGCTCGACTGGGAGACCACCGACGCGCGGCTGCAGAAGCTCCGCGACGACGTGCGCTCCGACAAGCGTTACGGCCGGGCGATCGGCTTCCGCTACCACGACGGCCGCCCCGGCATCATCGAGGGACTGCTCTCGCGCGGCGACCGTCGCGTCGGCCGCGTCATCGAGGAGGTGTGGCGCGACGGAGGCCGTTTCGACGGCTGGAGCGAGCACTTCTCCTACGACCGCTGGGCCGCCGCCGCCGAGCGCGGCCTGGCCGGCACGCCGGTCGACCTCGACTGGTACACCGTCCGCGAGCGCGAGCACGCCGAGGTGCTGCCCTGGGACCACCTCGACTCCGGTCTCGACAAGGACTGGCTGTGGGAGGACTGGCAGGACGCCGTCGACCCCGACTCGACCGTCGAGGTCGAGGACTGCCGCTGGACCCCGTGCTACGACTGCGGCGTCTGCCCGCAGATGGACACCGAGATCCAGATCGGCCCCACCGGCGCCAAGCTGCTGCCGCTGTCGGTCGTCTGACGCCGCTGAGCCGCCGGCCGGCCGGGACGTCATACGTCCTGAGGGCTGTCGCCCTCCGAACGTATGACGTCCGCCGGCGGCGGCAGGCTCAGAAGCCGTCGAGGGTGGTGCCGCGGGTGCGGGTGGCCGTGGTGGTGCTCGACGAGGTGGGCTTGGTGTCCGCGACCCACTTCGAGTGGTTGCGCCAGATGTTCTCGAAGTTCTGCCGGTAGTCCCAGAACGCCCCGCGGCGCGGGATGTGCACGGTCAGCTCGTCGCCGTTCAGCGAGCGGTCCGACCAGTTCTGCGAGCCGGTCCACACGTGCCAGCCCGAGGCGTCCTTGCCGTAGCGCCCGCCCGCGATCATGTACTTCGCGTGGGTGAACATGTCGATCGTGCCGTTGTTGTTGCGGTCGAAGTCGGGGCTCTTGATCAGCACCCCGTTGCGCGCCAGGATCTGCACGACCCGGCCGCCGGCGTCGCTCTGCAGCACCTTGATGTCGCAGCCGTGGCGGCTCAGGTCCGCGACCTTCTTGGCGAGGTAGACCCCCCGCGCGCCGTTCCAGCCGTACATGTTGACCCGGATCATCGTCCGGCCGCCGATGCCGGTGCCGCCCTCGGCGCCCTGGCAGCGGATCCGCTTGAGCCGGTTCATCACCGGGTCGTTGGCCTCGGTGTTCTGGTAGCGCGGGTAGACCGTGATGTCGTAGTCGCCGACCGCGGTGTTGATGAACGGCCGCTTGCGCGGGACGTCGCGCTTCATCGAGGCGAAGACGTCACGCAGCCGGTTGTGCAGCACCTTGCGGTCGGTCGTCGTGAACAGGTCGTTCCACTGGGTCCGGGCGCCGAAGCCGGTCAGGTTGACCGACCCGAACATCACCACGTTCTGCGCCGTGCCGATGTCGGTGAACAGGAAGAACTTCGAGTGCAGGTTGCCGGTCTTGCCGCGGCAGGAACGCTGGCAGATGTGCAGGAAGTGCTTCCTGTCGACGTTCTTGCCGAGCACCCGCTGCATCCGGGTGGTCTGCCGCGAGGTCCAGTTGCCGTTGAGCAGCACCTGCACGTGCACGCCGCGGCGGTGCGCGGCGATCAGGGCGTCGGTGATGTCCTTGCGGTCGTTGGAGTACGCCGCGATCCGGATCGTGGAGCCGGGCCGAGCGGCGTTGATGGTGCTCGCGATCTTGGTGAGCAGCCGTTCCTTCGCGGGGAACTCGCCCCACGGGTTGTTGAAGATGGCGCCGTCCCGGGGCGTGTACGCCGAGGCGGTTGACGGACTCAGGACGGCGAGGAGCGTCGCGGCGAGGAGGCCGGACAGCATGGCGGCGCCGAGCTTCTGGAACACGTGAGGTTTCCCCCGTTTCGTTGGTCACGAGTGGCCAGCGCGCAGGGCGGAGTCCCCTTCGTGGCGCGCAGAAGTGCCCCACGAGGCTAGGTCATGCTCCGGACGGGCGTGCCACCCGGTCCCGGGGTGCGGGGGAGCTCAGTCGTCGGAGAACGGGTCGAGCCAGCGGGTGTGGTCGGACCACAGGTAGTCGAAGTTCGCGACGTACGCCGAGTGCGTGCTGCGGCCCGGGACCCGGATGGTCACCTCGTCGTTGCGCAGCCCGAGGTTGGACCAGTTCTCCGACCCGGTCCACACCTGGTAGCCCATCTCGCCGCGGTAGCCGCCGCTGAGCGCCATGTACTTCTGGTGGGTGAACACCTCGTAGGGCGTCTCGTCGAAGCCGGTGTTCTCGTTGTGGTCGAGGTCGAGGTCGGCGCTCTTCACCAGCACCCCGCCGCGCATGAGCGTGCGCACCACGCGACCCCCCGGGGCGCTGAGGATGACCCGGACGTCGCAGCCGGAACGGTCGAGGTCGGCCACCCGCTGGGCGAGGTAGAGCCCGCGGCTGTCCACCCACCCGTACATCACGATCCGGATGACGGTGTGCCCCTTCGACCCGGTGCCACCGGTGGCGGCGCAGCGCACCGCGTCGAGCCGCTCGAGGACAGGGTCGTGCTCGGCGGTCATGCTCGGCATCGGGAAGAACTCGTTCTCGTAGTCCCCGACGGACTTGTGGATGTAGGGCTCGGCGACGCGGCGGTCCCGGACCAGCTGCTCGAACACCATCGTGTAGAGGTCGCGCAGCTCGGGGGCGTTGCTCGTGGTGTACATGTCGTTCCACTGCACGCGCGCGCCGTAGCCGGTCAGGTTCGCGGACCCGACCATCACCACGTCCTGGGCCTTGCCGGCCCGGGAGAACAGGTAGAACTTCATGTGCTGGTTGCCGAAGCCGCCCCGGCACGAGCCCGCGCAGATGGCGACGAAGCTGCGCCGGTTGGTGTCCTGACCGAGAGCCCGGACCAGGCGGCGCGTCGCGCCCGAGGTCCAGTTGTCGTTGAGGACCACCTGCACGTCCACGCCCCGCTGGTGCGCGCGGATCAGCGCGTCGACCACGTCGGGCCGGTCGTTGGAGTACGCCGCGATCCGGATCTCGCTGCCGCGCGGGGTGCTGTCGATCGTCTTCACGATGTGCGTGAGGATCCGGTCCTTGGCCTCGAGGTTGCCCCGGGGGTTGTTGAACAGCGGCCCGGACCCGGGCGTGTAGGCCTGCGCCGGGGCCGGCACGCCGGCGACGAGCAGCACGGCACTGAGCAGGCCGACGAGCAGGGCCGAGGCCGAGCGCAACATGAGAATCAGACCCCCGTGGGACGCGGTGTAAGTCGAGAAAAGCCTGAAGAATTCAAGCACAGGGACCCGCCGGATCCGTGTCAGCGAGCCGTGGCGTCCTCGACGTAACGGCGCCGCGACACGAGCAGTCCGGTGACGAGCTGGGGGACCGCCAGCGCGATGAGCGCGAGGAGCGGCACGGTCCAGCCGTCGGTCAGGTCGTGCAGCAGCCCGACGGTGAACGGACCGGTCGACGCGACGACGTAGCCGGCGCCCTGGGTGAACCCCGACAGGGCCGCGGTCCCGGCGCTGGTGCGGGCGCGCAGCCCGATGAGGGTGAGGGCCACCGGGAAGACCGACGTGGCGGTGCCGATCAGCACCGCCCAGGCCCAGGCGCCGGCCACCGGGGCCAGGATGAGCCCGCCGTAGCCGATCGGGTAGAGCAGCACCAGCCCGCAGATCAGCGGGGCCGGGCTCCTCAGCCTGACCGTCAGCGACGGCATCACGAACGACAACGGGATGCTGACCGCGGTGATCACCCCGAGCAGCAGCCCCGCCGTGGCGGCGGAGAAGCCGGCGTCGCGGTAGACCTGGGCGAACCAGCCGAAGATCGAGTAGGCCTGCAGCGACTGGAGCCCGAAGAACAGCGCCATCGCCCAGCCGAGCCCGGTGCGGCCCACCTGGCCCAGGGTGATCGTCGACCGGGTCCGGTCCAGGGCGCGGTCGTGCCGGAGCAGCAGCACCCACGGCGCGGCCGCGACGAGGGCGGTGAGCGCCCAGACGCCGATGCCCGCCCGCCAGGAGCCGGCTGCCTCGCTCACCGGCACGGTGAGCACCGAGGCCAGGGAGAGCCCGAGCGCCAGCGCGGTCGTGTAGACCGAGGTGAGCAGGCCGATCCGGTGCGGGAAGTGCAGCTTGACCAGCGACGGCAGCAGCACGTTGGCCGCCGCCATCCCGGCCAGCGCCAGGACCGAGAGCAGCAGGAACGACGCCGAGGACTCCGCCCGGGCGCGCAGCGCCAGCCCGGTCACCATGACCAGCAGGGAGAGGAGCGTGACGCGGTGCACGCCCATCCGGGCCGCGACACCGGGGGCCAGGACGCCGAAGGTCGCGAAGGCCAGGGCGGGAAGCGTGGTCAGCAGCCCGGCCGCGGTGGGGGACATGCCGAGCTCGGCGGTCAGCTCGGCGAGCACCGGCCCGATGGACACCAGGGCCGGGCGCAGGTTGAAGGCGACGGCGACGATGCCGACCACCACCAGGATGCGCTCCGCCCGGGTGTCCTGATGCTGCGCCGGCCCGTGCACGCCGACATGGTCGCACCCGCACCCGGGCGCGCCCCCGACCGTCCAGGTCCTTACCCTCGGGGGGTGCGCGAACAACCCGAGCAGCAGGCCCCACCGGTCCAGAGACTGCGGATCCGGTACACCAAGCGGGGACGGCTCCGGTTCACCAGCCACCGCGACTTCTCCCGGGCCTTCGAGCGCGCCCTCGTGCGCGCGCGGGTGCCGGTCGCCTACTCGTCCGGCTTCAACCCGCACCCCCGGATCTCCTACGCCGGCGCGGCGCCGACCGGCGCGGCCAGCGAGGCGGAGTACCTCGAGCTCGGGATGGCGGCCGAGGTCGACCCCCGGCAGCTCGGCGCCGCGCTCGACGAGGCGCTGCCCACGGGGCTCGACGTGGTCGACGTGGTCGTCTCGCAGGGCGGGTCGCTCGCGGACCTGCTCGAGGGCAGCCACTGGCGCATCACCGTCGACGGACTGTCACCGGCCCGGGCCGAGGAGGCCGTCACGGCGTTCCTCGCCGCCGAGGACGTCCAGGTGGAGCGGATGACCAAGAAGGGGCTCCGCACGTTCGACTGCCGGGCCGCGGTGGTGTCGCTCACCTCACACGCCTCCGAGGACCGGGCCGGGGAGTGTGCGATACTCGACGTGGTCCTGCGGCACGGAACCCCGTCCGTGAGACCCGACGACATCCTCGCCGGCCTGCGTGAGCTCGCCGGACTCGAGATGGCAGCCGCTCCTTTGCACGAGCGACTGGCACAGGGTCCGCTCGACACGGAGTCCGGCACGGTGGGAGACCCGTTCGCGCACGACCGCGACACGACATGACCGATGGTGACAGCTTCGGTGGCAGATGCCGGTGACCGCGGAACGCGCAGACGAGCCGCCCGCTGACGCGATGACTCACGGTGGAGGTCGTCGCCGCTCCGATGCGAGGGTGCCTGGCACCTGACACGGAGCGCCACCCGCAAGCTTGCGTCCCGCCGGTCACCACCGGTCGGACGACTGACACGCTCCCGCTGCAGCACACGGCCCCGGTCGTCCGCACCCGGTGGGAGCCGAGGAGAGCAGATGCTCGACAGCGACACCCCGGCCGAGTCCACCACCGGCCCGGAGGCCGGCGAGACCCCCGGCAGCGAGGCCCCGGCCGGCGAGACCCCCGCCAAGAAGACCGCCAAGCGGGCCCCGGCCAAGAAGGCGGCCGCGAAGAAGGCGCCTGCCAAGAAGACCGCCGCCAAGAAGACCACCACGAAGGCAGCGGCCAAGAAGACCGCCGCTCCCGTCGACCCGGACCAGCCCACGCTGCCCGACACCGACGAGGCCCCCGCCGCGGAGGCGGCGACCGCCGAGGCCGAGAGCGTCGAGACGCCCGCCGCCGGAAGGCCCCGGCCAAGAAGGCGGCCAAGAAGACCGCCGCCAAGCGCGACCACCAAGAAGACCGCCGCCAAGAAGACCGCCGCGCCGGCCCCCACCGACGCCGACGCCGACCAGAGCGACGAGGGCGCCCAGGCGGCCCAGGCCGAGACCCAGGGTGACGAGACCGGCTCCACCACCGCCCCGGCCTTCGTGGCCCCGGTCTTCCAGGCTCCCGACGTGACGAAGGCGGCACCGCGTCGCCGCCGCTCGGCCGCCAAGAAGACCGCCGAGGCGCAGCCGAGCGAGACCCCGGAGGACGAGACGACCGTCGGGGCCTCCGACGACGAGACGCAGGCGACGCCCGCCGAGGTCGCGGCCGACACGTCCGCCGAGGAGCAGAGCGCCACCGAGGGTGCCGACGAGGGATCCGAGGACGGTGACGAGCAGGGCGGGGCCCGCCGGCGCCGCCGTCGCGGTGGACGCCGCCGCCGCAAGGGCTCCGGCTCCGACGGCCAGCAGCAGGACGACACGTCCGAGTCGGACTCCGACGACGACCAGCAGGACCGCAGGGGCGGCGACGACTCCGAGGGCGAGAACGGCGGAGGCTCGGCGTCCAGCCGGCGCCGCCGCCGTCGCCGTCGTGCCGGCGAGGAGGGCGACAACGGGGGAGACGACCCGGAGAACACCGTCACCCGGGTCCGCAAGGCACGCAGCCCCGAGGACGAGATCACCGCGGTCACGGGCTCCACCCGCCTGGAGGCCAAGAAGCAGCGTCGCCGCGAGGGCCGGGAGGCCGGTCGCCGCCGCGCGCCCATCGTCAGCGAGGCGGAGTTCCTCGCCCGCCGCGAGGCCGTCGACCGGGTCATGGTCATCCGGCAGCGTGAGGACCTGACCCAGATCGCCGTCCTCGAGGACAAGGTCCTCGTCGAGCACTACGTCGCCCGCGAGTCGCAGACCTCGCTGATCGGCAACGTCTACCTCGGCAAGGTGCAGAACGTCCTGCCCTCCATGGAGGCGGCGTTCATCGACATCGGCAAGGGCCGCAACGCCGTGCTCTACGCCGGCGAGGTCAACTGGGACGCCCTCGGCGCCGGCAACGGCCCGCGCAAGATCGAGCAGGTGCTCAAGTCCGGCCAGTCCGTCCTGGTCCAGGTCACCAAGGACCCGATCGGCCACAAGGGCGCCCGCCTGACCAGCCAGATCAGCCTGCCGGGCCGCTTCCTGGTCTACGTGCCCGACGGCACCACCAGCGGCATCTCCCGCAAGCTCCCCGACACCGAGCGCAACCGGCTCAAGAGCCTGCTCAAGGAGATCGTCCCCGACTCGGCCGGCGTCATCGTCCGGACCGCGGCGGAGGGCGCGAGCGAGGACGAGCTCACCCGCGACGTCGAGCGTCTCACCGCGCGCTGGGAGGACATCGCGGGCAAGGTGGAGAAGGGCAACGCCCCGCAGCTGCTGTACGGCGAGCCCGACCTCACCCTCAAGGTCGTCCGCGACCTGTTCACCGAGGACTTCGGCAAGCTCGTGGTCTCCGGCGACGACGCCTGGGACATGGTCGAGAGCTACGTCGAGCACGTCGCGCCCGACCTGGCCGACCGGCTCGAGCGCTACGACGGGCGCGAGGACGTCTTCGCGGCGTACCGGATCGACGAGCAGATCGCCAAGGCCCTCGACCGCAAGGTCTGGCTGCCCTCGGGCGGCTCGCTGATCATCGACCGCACCGAGGCGATGACGGTCGTCGACGTCAACACCGGCAAGTTCACCGGCTCCGGCGGCAACCTCGAGGAGACGGTCACCAAGAACAACCTCGAGGCGGCCGAGGAGATCGTGCGCCAGCTCCGGCTGCGCGACATCGGCGGCATCATCGTCGTCGACTTCATCGACATGGTGCTCGAGAGCAACCGCGACCTCGTGCTGCGCCGGATGGTCGAGTGCCTCGGCCGGGACCGGACCCGCCACCAGGTCGCCGAGGTGACCTCGCTGGGCCTGGTGCAGATGACCCGCAAGCGGATCGGCACCGGCCTGCTCGAGGCGTTCAGCGAGACCTGCGAGCACTGCCAGGGCCGCGGCCTGCTGGTCCAGCACGAGCCCGTGGAGCCCAAGCGCAAGGCCGACGAGGAGCAGCCGCGCCGCAGCCGTCGCGGTCGCAACCGCGGCAAGGGCGAGGGCGAGGCCGACCACGGCCCCGAGCAGGGTCACGGCAACGGCAACGGGTCCCCGTCGCCCAAGGACTTCGCGGCGATGGCCGGCAAGCCGGCCGAGGAGAAGCCCGCCGAGGTGAAGCCCGCCGAGGAGAAGCCCGCGGACGAGAAGCCGGTCGTGGAGAAGCCCGCCGAGGAGAAGCCCGCGCCCGAGCCGACGCCGGCCGAGCAGCCGGTCGCCGAGAAGCCGGTGGTGGAGAAGCCCGCGGCTCGCCGTCGCAGTGCGCGGAAGGCGGCGGGCTCACCCACGCCGACCACCGAGCAGCCCGCGACCGAGAAGCCCGAGGCCTCCACTCCGGCGCAGGAGACTGCCCCGGAGCCGACGCCCCGGAGCCGGCCCCGGAGACGGCCCCGGACGGCCGACCGCCGGCCGCGCCGGCCGCCCCCGTGGTGGTCACCTCCTCGCGGCGCCGGTCCGCCCGGCGTCCCGCCGGCCCGCCGCCGGGCGCGGAGCAGGGCACCGTCCTGACCCTCGACGGGTCCGCCGCCGGCGGTCCGGACGGTGCGGACGGTGCGGAGGGGGTCTCGGCCGAGGTCGCGCCGCACGTCCCGGTGAAGAAGAAGGGCTCACGCAAGCGCTGAGCCGGACAGGACCCCGGCTCGTTTTGACCGGGCCGGTGGTCCTCCGTAAACTAGACCCTCGGCGCGCTTTGTGCGTGTCGTTTGCGTGCGTCCAGCATCGCTCCGCCCACCCGGGCCGGAAGCGGGACGCGCAGCACTGAACTTGTAGTCCGACGAATGAGAGTGAGTCCGCGGTGTACGCGATCGTGCGCAGTGGCGGCCAGCAGAAGAAGGTTGCTGTTGGTGACGTCATCGAGATCGACAAGGTTGCCCACGAGGTCGGCGACTCGGTCACGCTTCCCGTGGTCATGCTCGTCGACGGCGAGAAGGTCACCGCGGGTGCCGACGCCCTCGCGAAGGCCACGGTGACCGCCGAGGTCCTCGGTGCCACCAAGGGCCCGAAGATCACGATCCTGAAGTACAAGAACAAGACCGGCTACCGCAAGCGCCAGGGTCACCGCCAGAAGTACACCCAGGTCAAGGTCACCGACATCTCCGCCTGACCCTGTCGGGCATCCCACAGAGCCAGCACAACCCCCAAGGACTGAACTCATGGCACACAAGAAGGGCGCAGCCTCGACCAAGAACGGTCGGGACTCCAACGCGCAGCGTCTCGGTGTGAAGCGCTTCGGCGGCCAGCTCGTCAACGCCGGCGAGATCATCGTCCGTCAGCGTGGCACCCACTTCCACCCCGGCAACGGTGTGGGCCGTGGCGGCGACGACACCCTGTTCGCCCTGGTGGGCGGCAACGTCGAGTTCGGCACCAAGCGGGGCCGTCGCGTCGTCAACATCGTCCCGACCGCCGAGTGAGCTCGGCCACCTAGAACTTCTGCGAGGGGCGCCCTGCTGAACGGCAGGGCGCCCCTCGTCCTTTTCCGCACGTCGTAGTTCCCAGCCCCAGGAGGCGCTCGTCATGGCAGTCCCGACCTTCGTGGACCGGGTGGTGCTGCAGGTGACCGCCGGCCGGGGCGGCAACGGCGTCGCCTCGGTCCACCGGGAGAAGTTCAAGCCCCTCGGCGGGCCCGACGGCGGCAACGGCGGCCCCGGCGGCAGCGTGATCCTGCGCGTCGACCCCGACGTCACGACGCTGATCGACTACCACCACAGCCCGCACCGTCGCGCCGAGCACGGCGGCCACGGCGCCGGCTCCCACCGCAACGGCGGCCACGGCGAGGACCTGGTGCTCGCCGTACCCGACGGCACCGTGGTCCGCGACGAGCACGGCGACGTCCTCGCCGACCTCGTCGGCCCCGGCACCGAGATGGTGGTGGCCGAGGGCGGCCGAGGCGGCCTCGGCAACGCCGCGCTCGCCTCCTCCAAGCGCAAGGCGCCCGGCTTCGCGCTGCTCGGCGAGCCGGGCGACGACCGCACGGTCGTCCTCGAGCTCAAGGTGGTCGCCGACGTCGGCCTCGTCGGGTTCCCGAGCGCCGGCAAGTCCAGCCTGATCGCCGCCCTGTCGCGGGCGCGTCCCAAGATCGCCGACTACCCCTTCACCACCCTGGTGCCCAACCTCGGTGTGGTGACCGCCGGTGACACCACGTTCACCGTCGCCGACGTGCCCGGTCTCATCGAGGGCGCCAGCGAGGGCCGCGGCCTCGGCCACGACTTCCTGCGGCACGTCGAGCGCTGCGCCGCGCTGGTCCACGTCATCGACAGCGCCACCATGGAGCCGGGCCGCGACCCGCTCTCCGACCTCGACGTGATCGAGAACGAGCTGTCGAAGTACGGCGGCCTCGAGGACCGGCCGCGCCTGGTGGTGCTCAACAAGATCGACGTCCCCGACGGGCGCGACCTCGCCGACATCGTGCTGCCCGACCTCGAGGCCCGCAGCCTCACGGTGATCCCCGTCTCCGCCGCCAGCCACGAGGGCCTGCGCGAGCTCTCCTTCGCGATGGCCGAGATCGTCGCCGCCAACCGGCGCGAGCGTCCCGCGGCGGAGGCCACCCGCATCGTCATCCGGCCGCACGAGACCTCCGGCGGTCCCGACTTCACCATCAAGGAGACCGGCGAGGGCTGGCGCGTGCGCGGCGAGAAGCCCGAGCGCTGGGTGCGTCAGACCGACTTCAGCAACGACGAGGCGGTCGGCTTCCTCGCCGACCGGCTCAACCGGCTCGGCGTCGAGGAGAAGCTGCTCGCGCTCGGCGCCCAGGAGGGCGACGCCGTGCTCATCGGTCACGCCGACAACGCGGTCGTCTTCGACTTCAAGCCGATGATGGACGCCGGCGCCGAGATCCTCGGCCGGCGCGGGGAGGACACCCGGTTCGAGGAGAGCCGTCCCGCCGCCCGTCGCCGCCGCGAGATCGACGAGGCGATGCCCTCGCGCCGCGAGGGCGAGACGCGGGCCGACGTGGCCCGGCGCCTCGGCGTCGTGGACCCCGACGCCGACGCGGAGACCGGCACCGACGTGCCGGACTTCGGCTGGGACGAGGACGACCCCGACGCGGGGGACCGGGCGTGACCTCGGCCGGCTCGGCGTCCGGCGCCACGCCGGCTCCCGGACCCGCCCGCCCCGACGTGGCGGGCGCGGCCCGGGTCGTGGTCAAGGTGGGGTCGTCGTCGCTGACCACCGCCGCGGGCGGCATCGACCCGGCCCGGGTCAGCGCCCTGGTCGACGCGCTCGCCGGGCTCCGGGCCCGTGGTGCGGAGGTCGTGCTCGTCTCCTCGGGCGCCATCGCGGCGGGGCTCTCCCCGCTCGCGCTGGCCCGCCGGCCGCATGACCTGGCCTCCCAGCAGGCGGCGGCGTCGGTCGGCCAGGGCCTGCTGGTGCACCGCTACACCGAGGAGTTCGCCCGGCACGACGTCCTGGTCGGCCAGGTGCTCCTCACCGCCGACGACGTCACCCGCCGCAGCCACTACCGCAACGCCTACCGCACCTTCGCCAAGCTGCTCGAGATGGGCGTGCTCCCGATCGTCAACGAGAACGACACGGTGGCCACCTCGGAGATCCGGTTCGGTGACAACGACCGGCTCGCGGCACTCGTGGCGCACCTCGTCCACGCCGACCTGCTCGTGCTGCTGAGCGACGTCGACGGGCTCTACGACGGGCACCCCGACCACGACGGCACCTCCCTGCTGACCCAGGTGACGTCGGAGCGCGACCTCGACGGCGTCAGCATCGGCCGCACCGGGGCGGCCGGCGTCGGCACCGGCGGCATGCAGACCAAGGTCGAGGCCGCCCGGATCGCCACCGGCGCGGGCATCCCGGTCGTGCTCACCTCGGCCGGCCAGGCGGCCTCCGCGCTCGCCGGCGACGAGGTCGGCACCGTCTTCCACCCCACCGGCAAGCGCCGGCCGACCCGGCTGCTGTGGCTGGCCCACGCCACCGAGGGCAAGGGCCGGATCCACCTCGACGACGGCGCGGTCCGGGCCCTGGTGGAGCGGCGCGCCTCGCTGCTGCCGGCCGGCATCACCGCGTCACCGGGGCCTTCGTCGCGGGCGACCCGGTCGACCTCGTGGACGGCGCCGGCGGGGTGGTGGCCCGCGGGCTGGTGAACTACGACTCCACCGAGCTGCCCGGCCTGCTCGGCAAGTCCACGCGCGACCTCGCACGCGAGCTCGGGGCGTCGTACGAGCGCGAGGTCGTGCACCGCGACGACCTCGTCGTGCTGCGCTGACCCAGCTGGTCCAGAGGTCCGCGCCGGTGGCCCAGGGATTTCGCCGTTCCGCCCACATCGGCCGGCAAAGAAAGCGAGACTGTTGTCGTCCGCATCGGGGGCCGTGGCGCGGACCACGGGGCTTGGCGATCCTGGGAGAGGCGGGTTTCTGCGTGATCGAGGCGATTCGACTGTGGCACGTCACCGTGACGGTGGCGGGCGAGCCGCTCGAGCCGTTGATCGTGCGCAACGGTCTGCGTCGCCTCAGTGACCAGCGGCCGTTCCTGCACTCGCTGAAGTACGACGCCGGCCGCGCCGAGATCCAGTACTGGGAGGAGGCCGAGAGCCTCCTCGACGCCTCGTCGCTGGCCCTCCGGGTCTGGAACGAGCACCGCGACTCCGCCGGCCTGCCGCGCTGGGAGGTCGTCGGTCTCGAGGTGCTCGAGCGCAGCGTCTACCTCAGCCGCGGCATGGAGTACTCCGTCGTCGTCGACCTGCACGACGTCACGCCGCTGCCCTTCTGAGCGCTCGCACCGGTCACTAGGCTGGTGTCATGACGTCGACCGTGCACCCCGTCGAGGCTGCCGCCCTGCGCGCGCGCACGGCGTCGGTGGACCTCGCACTTGCCACGCGCGCGACCAAGGACGCCGCGCTGCACGCCATGGCCGAGGCGCTGGAGGCCGCGACCGCCTCGATCCTGGAGGCCAACGCGGCCGACGTGGATGCCGCGCGCGCCGGCGGTACCCCCGACGCCCTGCTCGACCGGCTCCGCCTCGACGAGGCCCGGGTGCGCGGCATGGCCGACGGGCTCCGGGACGTCGCCGGGCTCGCCGACCCGGTGGGTGAGGTGGTCCGCGGGTCGACCCTGGCCAACGGGCTCGAGCTGCGCCAGGTGCGGGTGCCCTTCGGGGTGGTCGGCATCATCTACGAAGCCCGTCCCAACGTGACCGCCGACGCCGCCGGCATCTGCCTCAAGAGCGGCAACGCGGTGCTGCTGCGCGGGTCGTCCAGCGCGCTGCGCTCCAACACCGAGATCGTCCGGGTGCTCCGGGAGGCCGCGGCCCAGGCCGGGCTGCCCGCCGACGTGGTGCAGCTGGTGCCGGGGGAGGGCCACGAGCCGGCCAAGGTGCTGATGCGCGCCCGCGGCCTGGTCGACGTGCTGATCCCGCGCGGAGGCGCCGGGCTGATCCGCTCGGTCGTCGAGGAGTCGACGGTGCCGGTGATCGAGACCGGGGTCGGCAACTGCCACGTCTACGTCGACCGCGACGCCGACCTCGACCAGGCGCTGGCGATCGTGCTCAACGCCAAGACCCACCGGCCCTCGGTGTGCAACGCGGCCGAGTCGCTGCTGGTGCACGCCGACGTCGCCGAGGCCTTCCTGCCGCGTGTGGTCGACGCGCTGCGCGAGGCCGGGGTGACCGTCCACGGCGACGAGCGGTTCGCCGCCCTCGACGGGCGTGGTCGCGGCGACCGAGGAGGACTTCGACACCGAGTACCTCTCGCTCGACATCTCCGCCGCCGTCGTACCCGACCTCGACGCCGCCGTCGCGCACATCCGGCGAGCACTCCTCGGGCCACACCGAGGCGATCGTGACCCGGTCGCTCCAGGCGGCGCGCCGGTTCACCGCGGCCGTCGACTCCGCCGCCGTGATCGTCAACGCGTCCACCCGGTTCACCGACGGCGGTGAGTTCGGGTTCGGCGCCGAGATCGGCATCTCCACCCAGAAGCTGCACGCCCGCGGACCGATGGGCCTGCCGGAGATGACCTCGACGAAGTACGTCGTCACCGGTGACGGCCACCTGCGCTGACCGGCGCACCCTGACCGGGCCGGACCGTCGGTGAGGGCTGCCAGGATGGCCCGGTGACGAGGACGATCACCGTCGACGAGCGGCGCGCCCGCCTGGCCCGGCGACACCTGCTGCTGCCGGAGCACCGCACCGACGACGTCGCGGCCATCGCCGACGCGGTCGTCGCGCTGCACTCCAGCGACCCGGTGACGGTCTACCTCTCCGCCGCGGCGCGGATGCGCACCCCGTCGTTCGACGCGGTCGAGGCGGCGCTCTACGACGAACGCAGCGTCGTGCGCCACCACGCGATGCGCCGCACCCTGTGGGTCGCCACCCCCGACGTCGTGCGCGCGATGCACGCCGCGGCGACGCGCCGGCTGGTCGGGCCGGAGGAGCGGCGCACGCTCAAGCTGCTGGCCGACAACGGCATCGACGATCCCGCCGCGTGGCTCGACGACGCCCGCGCGCAGGCGCTGGCCGCGCTCCACGAGCACGGGCCGATGAACGCCCGGCAGCTCGGCGAGCGCGTCCCCGCGCTGCGGCACCCGATCCAGATGGCTCCGGGCAAGTCCTACGGCGCGGTCGCGGCCGCCCACACCCGGGTGCTGCTCTCGCTCGGCTTCGAGGGCGAGGTGCTGCGCACCCGGCCGTCGGGCACCTGGGTCAACGGCGCCTACACCTACGCCGCCACCGACACCTGGCTGGACGGTGGCCTGGGCGAGCTCAAGGAGGACGAGGCGGCCGCGACGCTCGCGCACCGGTGGCTGGCCCGGTTCGGCCCCGCGACGAGCGCCGACCTGCAGTGGTGGATGGGCTGGACGGTCGCGCTCACCACGCGGGCGCTCGCCGACAGCGGCGCCGTTCCCGTCGAGATCGAGCAGCAGACCGGTCCGGCGGTCGCGGGCTGGGTGGCCCGCGACGACGAGCCGACGGAGCCGGTGGACCCGTGGGTGGCGGTCCTGCCCAGCCTCGACCCGACGACGATGGGCTGGAAGCTCCGGGACTGGTACCTCGACCCCGCCTGCGCCGACGCCTTCGACCGCAACGGCAACGCCGGCCCCACCATCTGGGCCGACGGCCGGGTCGTCGGCGCCTGGGCACAGACCAAGGACGGCGAGCTGCGCAGTCACTACTTCCTCGACACGACCGCCCGGCAGCGTCGCGCCGTCGACGACGAGCTCGCGCGGCT
The DNA here is from genome assembly GCA_963698315.1 of uncultured Actinomycetota bacterium. GTDB lineage: Bacteria > Actinomycetota > Actinomycetes > Propionibacteriales > Nocardioidaceae > Nocardioides_B. The sequence goes on along the minus strand of CAVOQH010000004.1, from coordinate 398,498 downwards.
GCGAGACCTGGTGGGGGAGACCCGCTTCTCGGTCCGCTTCCCCGGGCTCATCCAGAAGTCACTGCTGGCCTGAGCGGCACCGGGCTTCCCCCTGTCGGAGGCGCGCTGCCGGTCCTACGCTGGGTGCCGAGAAGGCGGACGACGGAGGTGGCCATGACGTCCCTGGAGAACCGACCGGGCACGGCGCTGCTCGTCGTCGACGTGCAGAACGGCGTCGTCGGCAACGCCTTCGAGCGGGACCGCGTGGTCGCCAACATCGCGACCCTCGTGGACAGGGCCCGGGCCGAGGGCGTCCCGGTGGTGTGGGTGCAGCACTCCGACGACGACGGGATGCCGAAGGGCTCCGAGGCCTGGCAGTACGTCGCCGAGCTCGAGCTGCGCGACACCGAGCCGGTGGTGCACAAGACCTACCCCGACGCGTTCGAGGCCACGGACCTCGAGGAGCGCCTGGCCGAGCGCGGGGTGGGACGGCTGGTGGTCGCCGGCGCCCAGACCGAGGAGTGCATCCGCTCGACCCTGCACGGCGCGCTGGTGCGCGGCTACGACGCCACCCTCGTCGCCGACGCGCACACCACCGAGGACATGCGGGAGTGGGGCTTCCCGGTGGCCCCGGAGCAGTCGATCGCCTACACCAACACCTACTGGAGCTGGGCGTCCGCGCCCGGCCGCGCGGGCACGGTGGAGCCGACCGCCGAGGTCGACTTCTCGAGGCCCTGACGCACCGCGCGCCTGCCCGTCGGAGCGGGACCGGCCGGTGGAAGGATGCGAGGCATGGACGACATGGACTGCGACAACTGCGGCTCCAGGATGCGCTGGGAGACCTCGCACTCGCGCTGCGACCGGTGCGGCTACATCCGCCCGTGCTGCGAGGGCGCGCCGGTGACGGCGAGCTGCGTGGCGCCGCGCGCCCAGTAGCGTCTCGCGCCGGGAGAGGGGCGAGGTCAGGCCACGATGCCGCGGATGCCCAGGAGCGGTAGGCCCAGCGGGCGTTCCCTCGCAGGTCAGCGTCCGTTGAGATTTGGAGTCACTTCGAACGCCGTCATTCGCGAGGCTGCAGCCCCGGATCCACCGGGGTCGACCTTCGTCGCGGTCCTGCCGTCGTGGTGGTCGTCGGAACTCCGGTCTGCGGTCGAGCGGGTTGAGCCGGACCTGCCAGGGCGTCGCGTGCAGGAGGGTGTGGTGCGCCCGGCAGAGCAGGACGAGGTTGTCGAGGCTGGTGTCGCCGCCGTCGGCCCAGTGGGTGAGGTGGTGGGCGTCGCAGGCGAGCGGCTTCGGCGCTTGCAGCCGGGGAACCGGCAGTGCTGGTCGCGGAGCACCAGGGCTTTCCAGATCGCGGCGGTGACCAGTCGTTGGGTGCGGCCGACGTCGAGCACCTCGCCGAGCGAGCCGAGCACGGCCGGGATCACCTCGGCATCGCAGGCCAGCCGCCGGACCGCGGTGATCGAGAGGTCGTCGCCGGTGTCGAGGGTGGCGGCGCCGAGCCCCTCGCGGAGCTGGTCGAGGGTGACGGTGACGGTGAGCCGGGGTTTGGCGCCGTGCTGGTCCGGCAGCAGCCCCTCGGCCTCCTGGGCCTTGAGGCAGGTCTCGACCAGGGCGTCCCAGGTGCGGGCGCCGTGGTCGCGGGTGTCACGTCCGGCCTCGCCGCAGTCCGGGTCGGTCCCCGGCAGCGGTGCGGCGAGGGCGTGCAGTGCGGTCTTGATGATCGCGGCGTCCTCGACGGTGCCGCGGCCGCGGACCCGGACGCCGCCGAGGCCGTCGTCGGCGATGGTGAGGAACCGGCCCAGGTGCGCCGACCGCTCCAGCCGGTCCAGCGCGGCCTCCTCGGCGCGGGCGGTGCCGTCGGGGTCGAGCACCTCGAGCAGGTGGTCGCCGGCCTTGCGCAGCTCGGAGGCGTTCAACGAGGCGGCCTGGTCGAGCAGCACCCGCTCCGCCTCGTCCCGCAGACCCGGGTCGACCGGCAGCCGGTCGATCACCGCCACGATCACCTCGGCGTGCTCCGGCGAGACATCGCCGGCGGTCAGCGCGAGCAGCGTCGCCGTACGGTCCCCGCACAGACCCCGTGCGGTGCGCAGCAGCCGCTGCCCGTGCCCGCGCCGGCCACCCGACACGCTCGTCAGGTAGTCACCCGGCGACACCCAGCCGGCCGTCTTCGCGGCCTCGGTCGCCTCGACCTCGGCGGCGACCTGGGCCTCGACCGCGGCCACCGCCGACCGGAGCCGCTCGAGCTCCACGGTCACGTCGAGCAGGTCCTCGGGACGGGCCGCCGCCCACAAGGTCTCGGTCAGGGCGGCCACCGTCTCCCGCGCGCTCGCGACCAGCCCGGCGGGGCCGGTGGTGGCGAGATCGGGGGAGTGCTCCATGACGACCACTCAACCAGGCAGCACCGACAGTTTTCGAACAGAATGACCGACTGTTAGGCCCCCATCGGCATTTTTCGAACAGCGTTTCGGGCTCGCCTTCAGTTGATGCAAACCAATGCGCAAGCCGGATCGCTCGGGCATCGTGTGGTCGTGGTCATCAGCGGGTGCCAAGGTCACCGGTGCTGTTCGGCGAGGAGGGCCGGTGGGAGAGAAGACGGTCGCGAGCTCGCGAGGTCTGCGCCTCCCCGCCGTTGCGTTCGGTGCTGTCCGTGTTCGCGGTGGTCGCGGTGTGGCGTGAAGTCACCTACCGGGGATTCCTGCCACTGCCCGCCGCCGTTCTGCCGCTGCTGTGTCTGACTGGTCTGGGGCTCAGCGCCCGGTCCTGGTCCCGCTCCGCGGAGTTCGGCGGCAAGGCCGTCGCCGCCCTCGGCGTGGTGTTGTCGCTCGGCGCCCTCGTCGTCGTGCTGCTTCTGCTGGTCGTCGCGCTGCTCTACGTCGGTTCGTAGCCCGCCTTATGAGCGGACTGCGGGCTCCGACAGCATGCCGGCCCGGCGAAGGATTGCCCTTGGTGCACAAACAGTCGGGGCCGCCACTCTCGTGACGACCCCGACCGTGGGAGACCTGGATCAGCGCAGGGCCTTGTTGCCCTTGTACTCCCAGTCGATCTGACCGGTGGCCTTGCCCTTCCGGGTGCCGTTGACCGCGGACGTCGTCTCGGCGAAGGCCAGCGTGGCGTGCGCCACGGCGTCCGACATGATGTCGAGCGTCTCCTCGTCGAGGTTGCCGATGTCGTCGCAGGCCGCGTGGTAGCAGGGGTCGTAGGCGACGCCGGCGGTGCCGCCGAAGATTGCCGCCTGCTCCACGGACTTGATGCCCTCGGCGCCGGTGAACAGGCCGCCCGCCGGGATGCCCGCCTCGATGAAGCCGAAGTAGTCGCTCCGGCCGTCGAAGTCGGTCGGTTCCGTGGGCTCGCCCTGGGAGGCGAAGAAGGCGGTGAAGACGTCCTCGATCGTGCCCGAGCCGTTGGGGCCGGCCACGCCGAGGGCGTCGCCGTTGCCGTCGTAGACGAAGTTCACCGCGTTGGGTGAGCCGATCATGTCGAAGTTGAGGTTCAGCGACGTTTCCTTCACCTCTCTGGCGGTGAGCTGGGAGACGTAGTAGCTCGAGCCGATCAGCCCGTCCTCCTCGCCGCTCCAGAACGCGAACCGCACGCGGTTCTCCGGTTCGATGCCGAGCTCGGCCATCTGCAGCGCCGTCTCGAGGATCGTGGCCGTGCCCGAGCCGTTGTCGTTGATGCCCGGGCCCTCACGCACGGAGTCGAGGTGGCCGCCGACGACGACCGTGCGGTCGGTGCGACCGGTCGGGGTGTCGGCCAGGAGGTTCTCGGTGGTGACCTCGACCAGCTCCACCTGCAGGCTGAGCCGGAGCCGGAGACCAGGCGTGGTCGCCCACTCGGCACCGAGGTCGAACGGCGCGCTGACCACCGGGATCGTGCGCGGCGGCGGGTCGAGCGTCCCGCCGAACAGTCCGAGGCGGTCGTCGCCCGGGACGACGTTGCCCTGGTTGAAGATGATGACCCCCGCGGCGCCGGCGGCCTTGGCGTTGTCGGCCTTGACCGAGAAGTTGCAGGAGCCGCGCTGGATGAGGGCGATGTTCCCCGCGGGGAAGCCCGCGAAGTCCCCGGCCTCACAGCCGCTCGTCGATGCCCGGTCGCCGCTGAGGTTGACGTCGACCACGGTGACCGGCGCGGTGACGTCGCCCTCGCCGGAGAAGTCCATCGGGTAGAAGTCGACACCGAGCGTGTACGTCGCGGGGGAGGGGGCGGTCTGCTCGAGGGCGGTGCCCGTGAAGTCGGTCCGCTCGTAGGTGAACTCCTGGCGCCACGTGTCGTAGCCGGCGGCGTCGAGCAGCCCCTCGACGTAGTCGACGGACTCGGCATGACCTGGCGTCCCGGCCGCGCGGGTGTCGCCGTTGGCGTCGGCGATCGCCTGGAACGCCGCGAGGTGGTCCATGATGCCGCCCACGGTGACGGCCTCGCGCAGCGCGCTGGTGTCGGTGACGACCGCCGCTTGGGCGCTGGTGCCCGCGATGGCGAACGTGCCGCACAGCGCGGTCGTCGCCGCGACCGCGCCGAGCAGGCTCTTGCTGGTGACTCTCCGGTTCACAGAACTCCCCCTCGTCTGAGGAAACGTGGCCCGGTGCGCGCCGGAAGGCGAAGCCGATCCGTCGGACGCTAGCGCAGGCGGTGCACACCCGACATAGCCCGAAAAGGCGGCTGAACATGGAGCGAGGTCAAGGAAATAGCCATGTAAGGCCATGTGTGACCGTTTCGTCCGCACGGGTCGGAGGGGACCGCCGCGGACGTCACGCGAACCGCGGTGCCGCGCGTCACCCCCGCGCCGTGCGAAACAACCGGACCGGGCGGTCCGCCGCGACTACTCTGAGAACCATGACGGTGACCCAGGGTGCGGGCCCCGACATCTGGGCCGAGCCCGCGTCGGAGCGGTTAGGGACGCCGGCGACGCTCGTGACGGGCGTCCGCACGGTGGCCGCCGTGGCGCTCGCGGGCTGGGCCGCCCAGCAGAACGACCTGCGGCTGCTGGTCGCCTCTCTCGTCGTCTACTGGGTCGGCGACATCCTCGACGGCCTGGTCGCCCGGGCGTTCGCGTGCGAGACGCGCATCGGGGCGGTGCTCGACATCCTGTGCGACCGGTTCTGCGCGGCGGCGTTCTACCTCGGGCTCGTGTGGCTGCAGCCCGAGCACGCCCTCCCGGTGATGGTCTACCTCGCCGAGTTCATGGTGGTCGACTGCTTCCTCTCGATGGCGTTCCTGGCCTGGCCGCTGCGCAGCCCCAACTACTTCTACGCCGTCGACCGGACCATCTGGCGGTGGAACTGGTCCAAGCCCGCGAAGGCGGCCAACTCGGCCATCTTCGCCGTCCTGCTGCTGGTCACCGGGTGGACCTGGGTGGCGCTGGTCATCGCGGTCGCCCTGCTCTCGCTGAAGAGCGTCTCCCTGGTGCGGCTGGCTCGGATCGGACTGCCGGTCCCGGCACGATAAGGTGAGGCCATGTCGCTCACGCCTCTGATCACGCACGTGGCCACCGTGGTCCCCGGCCTGTCCGAGGGCGCCGGCCACGAGCCCGCGCTCAGCCCCTACGCCATCGGCATCGGCGTCTTCACCATCCTGCTCGTGCTGCTGCTCGGGCTCCTGATGTTCGGCGCAGGCCGCGACCACTCGTGACGGCCTCATGACGGCCCAGGCGTCGCGTGGCTGAGCGCGCCGGAGGCGCACGGCGCCGGGTGGGCGTCATGGGCGGCACCTTCGACCCGATCCACCACGGCCACCTGGTCGCCGCCAGCGAGGTCCAGTCCTGGTTCGGGCTGAGTGAGGTCGTCTTCGTCCCCACCGGCCAGCCGTGGCAGAAGTCCGACCGGACCGTCTCGCCGGCCGAGCACCGCTACCTGATGACGGTGATCGCGACGGCGTCCAACCCGCGCTTCTGGGTGAGCCGCGTCGACATCGACCGCGACGGCCCGACGTACACCGCCGACACCCTGCGTGACCTGCGCCGGCAGATGCCCGACGCCGACCTCTACTTCATCACCGGCGCCGACGCGCTGATGGACATCTTCACCTGGCGCGACGCCGCCGGCCTGTTCGAGCTCGCGCACTTCGTCGGCTGCACCCGACCCGGCTTCGACATGGACGGCTCGACTCTGAAGGGCATCCCCGAGGACCGGGTCACCATCGTGGAGATCCCGGCGCTGGCGATCTCGTCCACCGACTGCCGCGAGCGGCAGCGCGCGGGGGACCCGGTCTGGTACCTCGTCCCCGACGGCGTCGTGCAGTACATCAACAAGCACTCGCTCTACGCACCCCAGTCATCGCAACCCCAGCTAGGAACCCAGGTATCACCGTGACCGCCACCGACCGCGCCCTCGAGCTCGTCCGCACCGCCGCCCAGGCGGCCTCGGACAAGCTCGCCGAGAACATCATCGCCTTCGACGTCTCCGACCAGCTCGTCATCACCGACGCCTTCGTGCTCTGCTCCGCCCCCAGCGACCGCCAGGTCAAGGCGATCGTCGACGAGGTCGAGGACCGGCTGCGGGAGATCGGCGCCAAGCCGGTACGCCGCGAGGGCGAGCGCGACGGTCGCTGGGTGCTCATCGACTACGCCGACATCGTCGTGCACGTGCAGCACGAGGAGGAGCGCTCGTTCTACGCGCTCGAGCGGCTCTGGCGCGACTGCCCGCTGATCGAGCTGCCGGCCACGGTCACCTCCGGCCGCGGTGAGTGAGCGGGTCCTGAGCTCGTCGAAGAGCCGCGACCTCGACGCGGGCGTCCCCGCCGGGGAGCCCGAGCGTGACGGTCGGAGGCTCGTCGTGGTCCGGCACGGCCGGACGGCCTGGAACGCCGTCGGCCGCGCGCAGGGTCACGCCGACGTCGAGCTCGACGAGGTGGGACACGAGCAGGCGGCCGCCGCCGCGCCGTACCTCGCCTCCCTGCAGCCGAGCGCGCTGTGGACCTCCGACCTGGCCCGCGCCCGGCAGACCTGCGCGTACGTCGAGAAGGAGACCGGCCTCGTCGCGGCCGCCGACCCGCGGCTGCGCGAGTTCGACGTGGGGCAGCGCCAGGGGCTGACCATCCCGGAGTTCGCCGAGCGGTTCCCCGAGGAGCACGCGGCCTGGGTGTCCGGCCACGGCATCCGGCTGCCCGGTGCCGAGGTCCACGAGGACGTGCTGACGCGGATGGTGCCCGCGCTCCAGGACTGCCTCGCCTCCGTCGGCGCGGGGGAGACCGTCGTGGTCCTCACCCACGGGGCCTGCCTCAAGGTCGGCGTCGTCGGTCTGCTCGGCTGGCCCGCGGACCTCGCGCCCTCGTTCCAGGGCATCGACAACTGCGCCTGGGTCACCCTCGAGGAGATGTCCTTCGGAGGGCGGCTGCGCATGTCCGGCTACAACGAGTCGGTGCGGCCCGGGCACGACGCCCCGCTGCGGCTGCCCGACGAGGGATAGGTCACGACACGAGGGCTGCCCCCGATTTCGCATCCGCGACCGGGGTTGGCTAAGATTCCCGAGTTGCCCGAACGAGGGCGGCGGGGCTGTGGCGCAGCTGGTAGCGCACCTCCATGGCATGGAGGGGGTCAGGGGTTCGAGTCCCCTCAGCTCCACCGAATGACGAAGGCCGGTCCGATCTGGACCGGCCTTCGTGCATGTCTGACGGGTGTCGGCCGGTGCGCCGGGGCGCAGCTGGTAGCGGCTCCGTCATCCTGGCCATGGCATGGAGGGGGTCAGGGGTTCGAGTCCCCTCAGCTCCACCGAATGACGAAGGCCGGTCCGATGGACCGGCCTTCGTGCATGTGTGCGGCGAGGGCTCGCCGACCCGCCTACGCACATCGACCGATGCGCTGCCGCTGTGGGCTCGTAGGCTCGACATGGTCGACCCGACGGCGGCCGGCGGAAGCGGGTAGACCATGGCAGTGGGCGTCGCACGCGCTGGGCTTGCCGTGGCGGCCTGGCCTGGTCCTGGCGGGCTGCACCACCGGTGGGCACGCCCGGGAGGGTCCCGCCGCCCCGATCGAGCAGGTCGTGCCCGCCGCGAAGGCGTGCGGCGGGAAGCTGCCGGCCTTCCCCGGTGCCGAGGGCTTCGGCTGTGCGACCCCCGGGGGACGTGGCGGTCGCGTCATCGCGGTCACGAACCTCGAGGACTCCGGTCCCGGCAGTCTCCGCGACGCCCTCGAGACCTCAGGACCCCGGTTCGTCGTGTTCCGGGTGTCGGGGACCATCGACGTCAGTGAGCAGATCGTGCTCGACGACCCCTACGTCACCGTGGCGGGTCAGACGGCGCCCGGTGGGGGCGTCACCCTGCGGGCGGGTGCGGGGAACACCAGTGGCCTGGTGGACGTCAGCACCCACGACGTCGTCCTCCGCTTCCTGCGGTTCCGGACGGGAGCTCCGCCGGACGTGTCCGGGGAGAACCTCGACGGCCTCAACATCTGGCACGCGAACGGCCACGACGTGGTCGTCGACCACAACTCGTTCAGCTGGGCGGTGGACGAGAACGTGAGCACCTGGGACGACGCCCACGACATCACCTTCTCGTGGAACATCATCGCCCAGGGCCTGCGTGAGGCGACCCACCCCGACGGCGAGCACAGCAAGGGGCTGCTCGTCAGCGGTGACGCGACCGGTGACATCAGCGTGCTCCACAACCTCTTCGCCCACAACACCGCGCGCAACCCGCAGGTCACCAGCCCGGGACGCGTCCAGGTCGTCAACAACGTGATCTTCGACTACGGCGACTCGGCGCTGCAGTCCTCGAACCCCTACGGTGCGCCGCTGGTGGAGATCGTCGGCAACTACTTCAAGGCGGGCCCCGACAGCGACCCGGAGCGGTACGAGGTCGACGGCTACCCGATCGAGGACGCGGGCGAGTGGAGCCTGCACCTGCAGGGAAACGTCGGGCCGCACGGCACGGCAGGCGGTCCGCAGGCCGACGCTGGTCTCACCCGAGGACCGCGGACTGCTCGTGGACACCGCCCCCTCGGGCCTGCCCCCCGTCACCACCACGAGCGCCGAGCAGGCCCTCCAGGACGTGCTGGCCGGAGCCGGCGCGAGGGTTCCCTACCGGGACCCGGTCGACGACCAGATGGTCGACGACGTCCGTGACGACCGCGGCGGCATGATCAACGACGAGTCCGAGGTCGGTGGCTGGCCCACCCTCCCGGCGGAGGAGCCACCGGCCGACGACGACTCGGACGGTATGCCCGACGCCTGGGAGTCCGAGCACGGCCTCGACCCCGGCAGTGACGACAGCGCCGGCGACGCCGACGGCGACGGCTACACGAACGTCGAGGAGTACGCCAACGACCTCGTCACGCCTCCCGGCTGACCTGCGTCATCAACCATATGGTTGACAAGGAGTCGTGCTCGGCGTAGCGTCGTCAGCAACCAATCGGTTGAATACGACGGAGGCGCAGCGTGACCGAGGACCGACTCAACCGGGCGTTCGCGGCGCTGGCCGACCCGACCCGCCGCGACATCGTCAGCCGGCTGTCGACCGGCGACGCCACCGTGGGCGAGCTCGCGGAGCCCTACGACGTGTCGGTGCAGGCGGTGTCCAAGCACCTGAAGGTGCTCGAGGACGCCGGCCTGGTCAGCCGCACCCGTGACGCCCAGCGCCGCCCGTGCCATCTCGAGGCGGAGGTGTTCGACCTGATGACGAAGTGGATCGAGAGGTACCGCCGGCAGGCCGAGGAGCGGTTCGCCCGCCTCGACACCGTGCTCGCGGAGATGGACGACCAGGAGCGCGACCAGCAGCGCGACCAGCGAGGAGAGGCATCATGAGCAGCACCCAGCAGACCCACCCGACCACGATCGAGGCGGACCCCGCCCTGCCGACCGTGCGCATCGTGCGCGACTTCGACGCACCGCCCGACCGGGTGTTCCGGGCCTGGACCGAGAAGGAGCTCGTCGAGCGCTGGCTCGGGCCGAAGGACACTCCCATGGACCTGACCGAGTGGGACGTGCGCACCGGCGGCAGCTACCGCTACACCGCGAGCCGGGACGGTGAGGTGATCGCGTCGTTCTACGGCTCGTTCCACGAGGTCCGGCCGAGCGAGCGGATCGTGCAGACCTTCACCTACTGGGGTTCCCCGACGGCGTCTCGCTCGAGATCATCACCTTCGAGGACCTCGGCGACGGCCGCACCCGGGTCAGCTCGCTCTCGGTCGTCGAGACGATCGAGAGCCGCGACATGATGATGGCCAGCGGCATGGAGACCGGGATCCTCGAGGGCTACGCCGCGCTCGACGCGTTGCTCGCGGAGGGCTGAGCCCCCGCGCCGTACGGCGTCAGCTGAACGGGTTGTGCGCCTTGTTGCCGGGCATTCCGGCCAGGAGCTCCCGGCCCCGCACGGCGTGCTTGTGCTCCACGAGGACCTCGTAGCGCGTGGCGACGATCTGGCTCACCGAGCTGAAGTCGCGCCGGCCCCGGGTGGCGGCGTAGCCGGCCAGTGCCCAGATCAGGCCGAACAGGGCGCCGAACACCGCGGTCGAGGCGATCACGGCGAAGGCCGACTCCTGGCCGAACAGGGAGAAGACCAGGCCGACGAACAGGCCGAGCCACGCGCCGGACAGCAGGCCGCCGAGGGCCACGCGACCGGTGGTGAGCCGGCCGGTCACCCGCTCGACCTGCTTGAGCTCGGTGCCCACGATCATGCAGTTCTCGACCGGGAACTCGTTGTCCGAGAGGTAGTCGACGGCCTTCTGCGCCTCGGCGTAGTCGTCGTAGACCCCGAGCGACTGCGGGAAGTCCAGGGTGAGGCCGGAGCGAAGGGCGCGCATGTTGGACTGGCTGCTCATGCGCCCATCCTCCCACCGTGCCGAAGCCGGACCGAGGTCCGGCCGGGACCCGCCTGAGGTCAGGTGATGGTCATCCCGCCGTCGACGGCGATCGTCTGGCCGGTGACGTAGCCACCAGCGTCGCTGGCGAGGAAGACCAGCGCGGCCGCGAGCTCCTGCGCGTCACCCTTGCGGCCCAGCGGCAGCCGCGGCGCCATCGCCTCGAGGTAGCCCTCGGGGTACTGGTCGGTCATCTCCGAGGCGAAGAAGCCGGGGGCGAGCGCGTTGACCCGGATGCCCTTGCGGCCCGACCACTGCTGGGCGAGGTCGCGGGTGAGCCCGATCAGGCCGGCCTTGCTCGCGGCGTACGCCGCCTGGGGCAGCCCGGCCGTGGTGATGCCGAGGACGCTGCTGATGTTGACGATGCTGCTGCCGGGCTGCATCACCCGGCCGCAGGCCTGCGCCATCCAGTAGCAGCCGTTGAGGTTGACGTCGATCACGTCGCGGAACTGCTCGGGGGTCTCCCGGGTGGCCGGGACGGCGGTGCCGACGCCGGCGTTGTTGACCAGCACGTCGACCCGGCCGAGCTCGTGCATCGCCGTGTCGACCAGCCGCTGGCAGTCCTCGGGGGAGGCGACGTCGGTCGCGACGGTGATCGCCTTGCGCCCGGCGGCCTCGACGAGCGCCTTGGTCTCCTCCAGGCGGTCGACACGGCGCGCGCCGAGCGCCACGTCGGCGCCCGCCTCGGCGAGGGCCTGGGCGAACGCGACGCCGAGCCCGGAGGACGCGCCGGTCACGACGGCGACCTTGCCGTCGAGCCGGAACAGGTCCAGCACGGTGCGGTCACTCATAGCCGAGGATCTCCTTGCGCTTCCTGCCCCAGGCGAGCGCGGAGGCGATCCCCTCGTCGAGGGTGTGGTCAGCGGTCCAGCCGAGCACGTCGCGCGCCTTGTCGACGTTGGCGTAGGCGCCGACCGCGTCGCCCGGCCGGGGTGGCGCGGTCGTGGTCGGCACCTTCTCGCCGAAGACCCGCTCGAAGGCCGCGATCAGCTCGAGCACGGTGACCCCCGCACCCGTGCCGATGTTGATGACGGTGCTGGGGGCGTCGACCTTGGTGAGCACGTCGTCGAACTGCTCGACGGCCGCCACGTGCGCCTTCGCCAGGTCCCAGACGTGGATGTAGTCGCGGATGCCCGTGCCGTCACGCGTCGGGTGCTCGGTGCCGGTGATCGTGAAGGAGTCCTTCAGCCCCTGCGCGGCCATCACCAGCTGCCCGATGACGTGCGAGGGCTCCCGGGCGTAGATGCCGGACTCGAGGTCGGGGTCGGAGCCGATCGGGTTGAAGTAGCGCAGGATCACCGCACGCAGCTCGGTCGCCGCACACATGTCCTGCAGGACCGACTCCATCATCCCCTTGGTGCGGGCGTACGGCGACATCGGCTCGAGCCGGTCGGCCTCGGTCACCTCGAACTCCGGGGTGAGGGCGTAGAGCGAGGCGCTGGAGGAGAACACCACCCGGGGCTTCCCCAGCCGGACGAGCTGGTCGAACATCTCCAGCGACTTCGCCACGTTGTCGCGGTAGTACTCGTAGGGCTTCTCGACCGACTCGGGCACCACGATCCGGGCCGCCATGTGGATGGTGCAGTCGATGTCGGGGTGCTCCTCGACGATCCGGCTGAGCAGGTCGCGGTCGGCGATGTCGCCCTCGTAGAAGGCCCGGTCCCGCACGAAGACGCGGGGGCCGGTGAGCAGCGAGTCGAGGATGACCGGCGTGTGCCCGGCCTCCTCCAGAGCCTTCGCCGTGATTGATCCGAGATAGCCGGCGCCGCCGGTGACGAGAACCTTCATGGGGCGACCCTAGAGCACCCTCGAGCGTGCCCGGGCGACCGGAGGCATGGAGTGGCGCGGAACGGGGAATGGGACCAGGTGGCACATCCCACGGAGCCGAGGAGGGCTCGATGACCTTCGCCGCAGAGGCACAGCTGAGGCTGGATGCCAACTGGGTGGACTACCTGCTGATCGCCGTCTACTTCGCGTTCGTCCTCGGGATCGGGGTGCTGGCGCGGCGTTCGGTGTCGAGCAGCATCGACTTCTTCCTGTCGGGTCGCTCGCTCCCGGCGTGGGTGACCGGCCTCGCGTTCATCTCCGCCAACCTCGGCGCGGTCGAGATCATCGGGATGTCGGCCAACGGCGCCAACTACGGCATGCCGACCATGCACTACTTCTGGATCGGCGCCGTCCCGGCCATGCTCTTCCTGGGTGTCGTGATGATGCCCTTCTACTACGGCTCCAAGGTGCGCTCGGTCCCCGAGTTCATGAACCGGCGCTTCGGCCCCGCCGCCCACCTGGTCAACGCGATCAGCTTCGCCGTGGCCCAGCTGCTGATCGCCGGCATCAACCTCTACCTGCTGGCGAGCATCGTCGAGGTGCTGCTCGGCTGGCCGTTGTGGGTCTCGCTCGTGGTCGCCGCGGCGATCGTGCTCACCTACACCGCGCTGGGCGGCCTGTCCGCGGCGATCTACAACGAGGTGCTCCAGTTCTTCGTGATCGTCGCGGCGCTGCTGCCGCTGACCCTGGTCGGCCTGCACAAGGTCGGCGGCTGGGACGGTCTGAAGGAGAAGGTCAGCGCGTCGCCGGGCGGAGCCGACCAGCTGTCCTCGTGGCCCGGCACCGCCCTGAGCGGCTTCGACAACCCGGTGCTGTCCGTGATCGGCATCGTCTTCGGTCTCGGTTTCGTGCTGTCGTTCGGCTACTGGACGACCAACTTCGTCGAGGTCCAGCGGGCGATGGCATCCGACTCCCAGTCGGCGGCGCAGCGCTCGCCGATCATCGGCGCGTTCCCCAAGATGTTCGTCCCGTTCATCGTGATCATCCCGGGCATGATCGCCGCGGTCACCGTGCAGGAGCTGGTCCAGTTCAAGGAGGACGGCACCGGTGGCGCGTCGTACAACGACTCGATCCTCTACCTGATGCGCGACCTGCTGCCCAACGGCATGCTCGGGGTCGCGATCGCGGGCCTGCTCGCGTCGTTCATGGCCGGGATGGCGGCCAACATCTCCGCGTTCAACACGGTCTTCTCCTACGACCTGTGGGAGACCTACGTCGTCCGCGACAAGGAGGACTCCTACTACACGCGGGTGGGGCGGATCGCGACCGTGGGCGCCACGGTGATCGCGATCGGTACGGCGACGTTCGCGGCGAGCTACTCCAACATCATGACCTACCTCCAGACGCTGTTCGGCTTCTTCAACGCGCCGCTGTTCGCCACCTTCATCCTCGGCATGTTCTGGAAGCGGATGACCGCGACGGCCGGCTGGGCGGGGCTGGTGGCCGGCACTGCCGCCGCGATCGGGGTCTGGGTGCTCAGCGAGGACGTGCTCGGCGTGATCGGGATCGGCGAGCAGGGCGGCGCCTTCGTCGCGGCCGGCGTGGCCTTCGGGGTCGACGTGGTGGTCTCGGTGCTCGTCAGCCTCGTCACCGCACCCAAGCCCGAGTCCGAGCTCGAGGGCCTGGTCTACGCCCGCACCAAGAACCGCTCGTCCGGCGACGTGTCGTCCCTCCCGTGGTTCCAGCAGCCGACCCGGCTGGCCGGGGTGGGCCTGGGCATCGTCGTCGTCCTCAACATCCTCTTCTGGTAGGAGCAGCCATGACTGACCAGCAGCGCACCACGACCGAGCAGCACCGCGACGCCGCGGAGAGCCACTCACCAGGCGGGTGCCTTCGACATCCGCACCTTCATCGCCCTGCTCATCGGCATCTACGGCGTGGTCCTCGTCGCGACCGGCCTGTTCGGCACCTCGGAGGAGGCGCTGGCCAAGGCCGACGGGCTCAACATCAACCTGTGGGCCGGCCTCGGCATGGTGGTCGTCGGGGCCCTGTTCCAGATCTGGGCGCGGGCCCGGCCGGTGGTGGTCCCGGACGACGGCGAGAAGAACTGACGGCAAAGTCCCGACAAACGGGACATAAACGATTTTACTGTACTAATTGGTGGAATCTTCACTGAGTCCGGAAGATCGGCCCCACAATGAGCAGAAGGCAGGGGGGAACTTGCCTGAGAACGACTCACCGGCTCTGAGGGGGGCTAAGGCGTGGGGGAGAAGTACGTCGACGGCATGCCGCCGGCCGCAGCACTGCTGCGTCGGCCTGCGGTACTGGTCCGACACGAGATCATGGCCGGGCTGCAGGCAGCCGGCTACACCGACATCCTGCCGGCGCACCTCGGGGTGTTCCAGCACCCCGGGCCCGACGGGCTGCGGCCCGGCGTCCTGGCCACCCGGACGCAGGCGTCCAAGCAGGCGATGAACCACCTGCTGCACCAGCTCGAGTCGGGCGGCTACCTGGTGCGTGAGGCGTCCACCGGTGACCGGCGCACCCGGGTGGTGCGGCTGACCGAGCGTGGCTGGGACGCCGCGGCGGTGATCCGGCAGACCGTCGTCGAGGTCGAGAAGCTCTGGCAGGAGCTGCTGGGCGAGGAGACCTACCGGGACCTCCGCAACGCGTCTCGCCCTCCTCGAGGAGCGGCTCGACCGGCCGCCCGGCTAGGTCCGTCCCGACGGCCCGTTCGCGCGCGATGCCTCAGCTCGGGGCATGATGTGTCGATGGTCCCGGGGCAGCCCCACGTGCGCATGCGTGTGCCCGGAGCCGGGCTGCCCGACACCGCCGACGAGGGACTCGCACCATGAAGATCCTGATCGTCGAGGACAGCCGGGTGATGCGTCAGATCCTGGTCCGCGCCCTCCGCCAGGCCGGGTTCTCGGGTCACGAGCTCGTCCTCGCCGAGGACGGGCTGGAAGGGCTGCGCGCCGTCCGCGACCACGCCCCGGAGCTCGTGCTGTCGGGATGGAACATGCCGGAGATGAACGGCCTGGAGCTGTTGACCTCGCTGCGGGCCTCCGGCAACCCGGTGCGGTTCGGCTTCGTGACGGCCGAGGGCTCATGTCCCGCGATCGTCGAGAAGGCGGAGGCGGCCGGGGCGCTGTTCGTGGTCCCCAAGCCCTTCAGCGCCGAGGACCTCGGGGACGCCCTCGGGCCGGTGCTGGGGTGAGCCTCGACGCGCTCGCGCAGCTGCCGACCACCCGCACGGTGCGCGACCTCCTCTCCCGGCTGCTGTCCCGGGACGTGGAGGTGTGGATCGGCGATCCCTACGCCGGCGACGACGCCGCGACGACGTACGCCGTCTATGTCGACGACCGGTTGCGCGCCCGCGTCGTGGTGGTCGCCGACCTCGAGTTCTCGGCCCTCGCCGGCGCCGCGATCGGGCTGGTGCCGCCCGTGCTCGCGCACCGTGCCATCGGCCGCGGGAAGGTGCCCGCGACGCTGGCGGAGAACCTCGACGAGGTGCTCAACGTGTGCGCGGCCGGGCTCAACGGACCCGACCGGCCGCACGTGCGGCTCTATTCCGTGCACCACGTCGGTGAGGAGGTCCCGACCGACGTGCTGGCGTTCGCCGCGGTGCCCGGCCGACGGCTCGACCTGACCGTGCACCTCCCGACGTACGGTGACGGACGGCTGTCGTTCGTCGGCCTCTGCTGACCCGCGCCGCCCCGGGCAATCGGCTGGGCCGCGCCGCGGTCGGTGCGGTAGCCTGACCCCATGCGGAAGAGCCTCCTGCTTACCAGGCCGCGTTGACAGCATCGACGTCGACGCGGCTGCCCCTCGTGCCAGAGGGGCTTTTTTGTGCCCGGAACTCCGGGGTCGCACCAGCAGGAGCCAGCCACCAGCCGACCGCACGACGAAGGACGACGAGACGATGACCGAGCAGCAGCAGGAGCAGACCGGCTACGACGTCGTGGCCGCCCAGGACAAGTGGCGCAAGGTCTGGGACGACCTGGACCCGTTCCGCGCCGCCGACGACGGATCGCGTGAGCGCCGCTACGCGCTGACGATGTTCCCCTACCCGAGCGGCGACCTGCACATGGGTCACGCCGAGGTGATGGCGCTGCACGACGTGATCGCCCGCGCCTGGTGGCAGCAGGGCTACGACGTGATGAACCCGATCGGCTGGGACTCGTTCGGCCTGCCCGCCGAGAACGCCGCGATCAAGCGCGACGAGCACCCGGCGACGTACACCTACGCCAACATCGAGGTGCAGGCCGAGTCGTTCCGCCGCTACGGCATCTCCTTCGACTGGTCGCGCCGGCTGCACACCTCCGACCCGGAGTACTACCGCTGGACGCAGTGGCTGTTCCTGCGCTTCCGCGAGCGGGGCCTGGCCTACCGCAAGTTCTCCCCGGTCAACTGGTGCCCCAACGACCAGACCGTGCTGGCCAACGAGCAGGTCGTGCAGGGCATGTGCGAGCGCTGCGGCGCCGAGGTCACCAAGCGTGAGCTGTCGCAGTGGTACTTCAAGGTGACCGACTACGCCCAGCGCCTGCTGGACGACATGGACGGGCTGAAGGAGACCTGGCCCGAGCGCGTGCTGGCCATGCAGCGCAACTGGATCGGCCGCTCCGAGGGGGCGCACGTCGACTTCGACATCGCCACCGCCGACGGCGGCACGCGCACCGTCACGGTGTTCACCACCCGCCCCGACACGCTGTACGGCGCGACGTTCATGGTGGTCGCCGCGGACGCGAAGCTGGCCGACGAGATCTGCGCGCCCGCCCAGCGGGAGGCGTTCGACGCCTACCTGGAGTCGGTCCGCAGGGAGACCGAGATCGACCGGCTGGCCACCGACCGGCCGAAGACCGGCGTCGACCTGGGCGTGACCGCGACCAACCCGGTCACCGGCGAGCAGATCGCGGTGTGGGCGGCCGACTACGTGCTGGCCGACTACGGCACCGGCGCGATCATGGCCGTGCCCGCCCACGACCAGCGCGACCTGGACTTCGCCAAGGAGTTCGGCCTGCCGGTGCGGCGGGTCGTCGACACGGGGGAGGACAACCCCGAGGAGACCTACGTCGCGACGTCGGGCGACGGCACCTACGTCAGCTCCGGCGACCTGGACGGCCTGACCGACAAGGCGACCGGCATCGCGCG
The DNA here is from genome assembly GCA_963698315.1 of uncultured Actinomycetota bacterium. Classification (GTDB taxonomy): domain Bacteria; phylum Actinomycetota; class Actinomycetes; order Propionibacteriales; family Nocardioidaceae; genus Nocardioides_B. The sequence continues at coordinate 380,815 of CAVOQH010000004.1, read as the reverse complement.
GATCATCGAGCAGCTGGAGGCCGACGGCCGCGGCACCGGCACCGTGAACTTCCGGCTGCGCGACTGGCTGCTGTCCCGGCAGCGGTTCTGGGGCTGCCCGATCCCGATCGTGCACTGCCCGACGTGCGGCGAGGTCCCGGTCCCGGACGACCAGCTGCCCGTCGAGCTGCCCGACCTGCGCGGCGCCGACCTGAAGCCCAAGGGCACCTCGCCGCTGGCCGCGGCCGAGGACTGGGTCAACGTGGACTGCCCGTCGTGCGGCGGCCCCGCCAGGCGCGACAGCGACACGATGGACACCTTCGTCGACTCGTCGTGGTACTTCCTGCGCTACTGCTCCCCGGACTACACCGAGGGCCCCTTCGACCCGGAGGCGGTGCGGAGGTGGATGCCGGCGCATCAATATGTGGGCGGCGTCGAGCACGCCATCCTGCACCTGCTGTACAGCCGGTTCTTCACCAAGGTCCTGCACGACATGGGGATGGTGGACTTCGAGGAGCCGTTCCAGGCGCTGATGAACCAGGGCCAGGTCATCAACCAGGGCAAGGCGATGAGCAAGTCCCTGGGCAACGGCGTCAACCTGGGCGAGATGATCGACGCCTACGGTGTCGACGCCGTGCGGCTGACCCTGGTCTTCGCCGGCCCGCCCGAGGACGACATCGACTGGGCCGACATGTCCCCGTCGGGGTCGCTGAAGTTCCTGCAGCGCGCCTGGCGGCTGAGCGGCGACGTCACCTCACCGGTGGGCACGCCTGCCGACGGGGGAGACGTGGAGCTGCGCAAGGTCACCCACCGCACCGTGCACGACGCCGCCCAGCTGGTCGAGGGGCACCGCTTCAACGTGCTGGTCGCGCGGATCATGGAGCTGGTCAACGCCACCCGCAAGTCGGTCGACTCCGGGTGTGGTCCGGCCGACCCGGCGGTGCGTGAGGCGACCGAGACGGTCGCGATCCTGCTGAGCCTGGTGGCGCCGTACACCGCGGAGGAGATGTGGGAGCGGCTGGGCCACCAGCCCACCGTCGCGCGGGCCGGCTGGCCGACGGTCGACGAGTCGCTGCTGGTCGAGGACTCGGTCACCGCCGTCGTGCAGGTCCAGGGCAAGGTCAAGGCCCGCCTGGAGGTCAGCCCCGACGTGTCGGACGCCGACCTGGAGGCCGCTGCGATGGCCGACCCCGCCGTGCAGCGCGCGCTGGACGGCAAGGCGGTCCGCAAGGTGATCGTCCGGGCGCCCAAGCTGGTCAACATCGTCGCCGGCTGACCCGTCGCTGCGTCATACGTTCCGAGGGTCACGACCCTCGGAACGTATGACGTCCGCGGGAGCGGAGCGGGTCAGAGCGAGGCGAGCGCCTCGTCGACCGGGGTGTCCCCGCCGAGCAGGTCGAAGGTCCGGCCGGCCGTCGACGGGGTGTGCAGCACCGCCGCGAGGGTGGCGGCCACGTCGGCGCGGGTGACCTCGCCCCGGTCGAGGTCGCCGACCGCGATGCGTCCGGTGGCCGGGTCGTCGGTCAGCCGGCCCGGCTTCACGACCGTCCAGTCGAGGTCACGCGCGCGGACGTCGTCGTCGGCGGCCTGCTTGGCCCGCAGGTAGACCTGGAAGACGTCGTCGCTGGTCGGGTCGGCCCGGTCGGTGCCCATCGCGGACACCATCACGTAGCGACGCACGCCGGCCTGCTCGGCGGCGTCGGCGAGCAGGATCGCCGCACCCTTGTCGACGGTCTCCTTGCGCGCGGCTCCACTGTTCGGGCCACCGCCCGCGGCGAACACCACGGCGTCGGCGCCCTCGAGGTGCGTGGCGAGGGTGGCGGCGTCGGTGCTCTCGAGGTCGATGACGACCGCCTCGGCCCCGGCGGCCTCCAGGTCGGCCACGTGGTCGGGGTTGCGCACCAGGCCGACGGCGCGGTCCCCGCGGTCGGCGAGGGCCCGCTCGAGCAGCAGGGCGATCTGTCCGTGTCCTCCGGCGATGACGACGTGCATGCGTTTCCTTCCGGTCGAGTGCGTACGTCGGGTCCAACGGCTGCTCGGCGCCGACCATTCCGTCGGCGTACCGGTAGCCTTCCCCGCATGTCTCGCCGGGTCGCGCTCGTCACCGACAGCACCGCCATGCTGTCCCCGGAGCTGGCGACCAAGCGCGACATCGACGTGGTCCCGCTCCAGGTGGTGATCGGGGCGCGGTCCTACGACGAGGGCGTGGACCCCGAGGCGACTCCCGAGACGATCGCCGCGGCGCTGCGCGACTGGACCCCGGTCAGCACCTCGCGCCCGGCGCCGTCGGTGTTCCTCGACGCCTACCGCCGCGCGCACGAGGCCGGCGCCGAGTCCGTGCTCTCCCTGCACCTGTCGAGCCAGGTGAGCGGCACCTTCGAGTCCGCCCAGCTCGCCGCGCGTGAGGCGCCGCTGCCGGTGCTCACGGCCGACACGCTCCAGCTCGGGCTCGCGACGGGGTTCGCGGTGCTCACCGCGGCCGACGTCCTCGACGCCGGCAGGTCGGCGGAGGAGGCCAAGGGCGCGGCGCTGGCCCGGGCCGGGTCCACGACGTCGCTGTTCTACGTCGACACCCTGGAGTACCTGCGCCGGGGCGGGCGCATCGGCGCCGCGGCCGCGATGCTCGGGTCGGCGCTCGCGGTGAAGCCGCTGCTGACCCTCACCGACGGGCGGATCGCCACGCTGGAGAAGGTCCGCACCTCGGCCCGCGCGCTGAGCCGGCTGGAGGAGCTGGCGGTCGCCGCCGCGGAGGACCGTCAGGTCGACGTGGGGGTCGCCCACCTGGCCGGTGCCGACAAGGCGCATGCGCTGGCCGACCGGCTGCGCACCCGGCTGGCCGCCAACCTCGGCGACCGGGACGTCGTCGTGGGCGAGGTCGGCGCGGTGATCGGCGCGCACGTCGGGCCGGGCATGGTCGCGGTCGTGGTCGCGCCCCGCTGACCCGTCCTGCTGGGCCGCCCTGCCGCGTCCCGTCCCCAGCCTCCGCGACCCGCGTGGCCGTCCACAGGTCGTGCGGCCGGCCCGGCAGGATGCCCGCCGACGGACCTAGGTTCCCGGCATGCGCTCACGCAGGTCCGCCAACGAACACGTCGCCGAGGTGGCACGGCGACGGCTGGAGCTGCTGAGCGCAGAGCTCGCCGCGATCCGTCCCGGTCCGGGTGATCCCCCGTCGCCCCTCGCCGAGGACGGGTCCGGCGAGCCGACCCCGCCCGGGCGGTCCGACTCCCACGGACCGCCCGGGCGCCATGCCCGACGAGACGCAGGGCCGGCCGGGCGGCGGGACGGTCCGGTGGGCGCGTGGGTGGCCGACCGGCTCCCGGCCACGCTGCAGGGCAGGGTGCGGCTCGGGGCGTCCCAGCTGACCCTCGTGGCGGTGATGGCTGCGGCGGCGCTCGGCCTGCTGGCCTGGTGGTCGGTGCGCGCTGCCGACCCGGGCGACCTGGTCCCGGCGCGCTCGGTGACCACGGCGGCGCCCACGCCGCTGGTGGCCGGGCCGACGGCGGAGCCGAGCCCGGTGGAAGTCGCTTCCGGCGGCGCCGGCCCCGCGAACGCGCGGCCCGGTGCCGCGGCCGCGGAGGTCGTCGTCGACGTGGCGGGCCGGGTGCGCCGGCCCGGCATCGTCCGGCTCCCTGCCGGGTCCCGGGTCGTCGACGCGCTCGACGCCGCCGGGGGAGCCCGGCGCGGGGTCGACCTGAGCCCGCTCAACCTCGCGCGCCTGCTGGTCGACGGGGAGCAGGTGCTGGTCGGTGTGCGGGCCGCGCCCGGCGTCGCGCCGCAGGCCGCGTCCGACCCGGTCGCCTCCCCGGGCGCGCCGCTGGTCAACCTCAACACCGCCACGGCCGAGCAGCTCGACACCTTGCCGGGGGTGGGGCCGGTGACGGCGTCGGCGATCCTGCAGTGGCGCAGCGACCACGGGGCCTTCAGCGCGGTCGAGGAGCTGCTCGAGGTCTCCGGCATCGGCGACGCGACGCTGGCCGAGATGGCTCCGTTCGTCACCCTGTGAGCGACGGCGGCCCGGGTCCGGAGCCGGGCCACCGGGCCGGGCGGCCGGACCTGCGGATGGTCGTGCTCGGCGCGGCGGCCTGGGCGGGCGGGCTGCTGGCCCTGCTCACCCCGGGCTGGGTGACCGCCGCGCTGCTGGCCGCCGGCCTGGCGGGTCTCGGTGCGGCGGCACGGCGGGGCCGGGCCAGTGGCCTGGCGGCGGGCTGCCTGCTGGTCGGCGCCGCGGTGGCGGTGTGCGGCGCGGTGCGGGCGGAGGCGAACACGACCGGTCCGGTCGCGCGGCTGGCCGACCAGCGGGCCCAGGTGACCCTCGAGGGCCGGGTGCTGTCCGACCCGGTCACCCGGGAGGGCCGCTACGGCGACTTCGTCGTCGTCCGGCTCACGGTCGACGAGGTCTCCGGACGCGGCCACCGGTTCGCCACCCGGGCGCCGGTGCTGGTGATCGGCGACGTGACCTGGGCGGCGCTCGAGCTCGGTGCGACGGTCGAGGCGAGCGGCCGGCTCGACCGGGCCGACGACGCGGGAGTGGCCGCGGTGCTCGCGGGCTCGCCCCGGCCGGTGGTGCGGGCACCGCCGGCCCGCGCACTCGGCGCGGCCGAGGCGGTGCGGGCCGGCATCCGGGAGGCGGTCGCGGGGAGTGCCCCGGACGCCCGCGCGCTGGTGCCGGCGCTCGTGGTCGGCGACGACCGGCAGATGTCGGCCGACGTGGTGGCGGACTTCCGCACCTGCGGGCTCACCCACCTCGCCGCCGTCTCGGGCACCAACCTCACCCTGGTCGTCGGCTTCCTGCTGGTCCTCGCGCGGGGCGTGGGCGTGCGCGGACGCGGGCTCACCCTCGTGGGGATCGTAGGGGTGCTGGGGTTCGTGGTCCTGGCCCGCCCGGAGCCGAGCGTGGTGCGGGCCGCGGCGATGGGCTCGGTGGCGCTGGTCTCGATGGGTGCCCAGGGGCGCACCCGGGGCGCCCGCGCGCTCGGGGTGGCCACCGTGGTGCTGCTCCTCGTCGACCCCTGGCTGGTCCTCTCGGCCGGCTTCGCCCTGTCGGTGCTGGCCACCGCGGGCATCCTCTTCCTGGCGCCGGCGTTCCGGGACCGGCTGGCGGCCTGGCTGCCGCGCTGGGCGGCCGAGGCGGTCGCGGTGCCGCTCGCCGCACAGCTCGCCTGCACGCCGGTCGTGGCGGCGCTGTCCGGTGAGGTCAGCCTGGTGGCGGTGGCCGCCAACATGGTCGTCGCTCCCGCCGTCGCCCCGGCCACCGTGCTCGGGCTGCTGGGCGGCCTGGTCGTCCTGGTCGCGCCACCGGTCGGTGCGCTGGTCGGCCTGGCCGCCGGCGCCTGCGGCTCCTGGATCGTGCTGGTCGCCACCCAGGGAGCCCGGCTGCCGGTCGCGGCGGTCGAGTGGTCCTCCGGCGCGCTGCCGCTCGTGCTCCTGACCGTCGTCTGCGTGGCCGTCGCCTGGTCGGCCGGGTGGCTCCTGGCCCGCCGGCGTCGCACGGCCGTCGCGGTGCTCGTCCTCGCCCTGGTGGTGCTGCGTCCGCTCCCGACGCCGGGTTGGCCGCCCGACGGCTGGGTGCTGGTCGCCTGCGACGTCGGCCAGGGCGACGGGCTGGTGCTCAACGCCGGTGGCGGCCGGGCGGTGGTGGTCGACACCGGCCCGGACCCGGTGGCGATCGTGCGGTGCCTGCGTCGGCTCGACGTCGACCGGGTGCCCGTGGTCGTGCTCACCCACTTCCACGCCGACCACGTCGGAGGGCTCGTGGGCGTGCTCGACGCCTACGACGTGCAGGAGCTGCTCGAGACGGCCCTGCGCGACCCGGCCGCGGGCGCGGCCGCGGTCGACGCGTCGGCGGCGGACGCGCACCTGGACCCGCGGGTGCCGGTCGCCGGCGAGGTGGCCCGGGTCGGCGACCTCACCTGGCAGGTGCTGGGGCCGCCGGTGCCGCCGCCCGGCCCGGGCAGCGAGGGGTCGGCGGCCAACAACGCGAGCCTCGTGCTGCTGGTGGAGGTGGCCGGGCTGCGTGTGCTGCTGACCGGGGACGTGGAGCCGGAGGCACAGGCGGCGCTGGGACGCGCCGTGCCCGGCCTGACGGTCGACGTGCTCAAGGTGCCGCACCACGGCAGCCGCCACCAGGACCCGGGGTGGCTGACCGGCCTGGGCGCGCGGGTGGCCCTGGTGTCGGCCGGCGAGGACAACGACTACGGGCATCCCGCGCCGGAGACCGTCGGCCTGCTCGAGGACGCGGGCACGCGGGTGCTGCGCACCGACCTCGACGGCGACCTCGCCGTGCTGGCCGACGACGGCCGGCTGCGCGTGGCCGAGCGCGACTGAGCTGCCGTCAGATGGTGTCGTAGCCGTCGATCAGCCAGCCGCCGTCGTCCGAGGGCACCAGGTAGACGCGCTGTCGCTCCTCGACCGTGCGGCCGTCGTCGTAGACGTAGCTGACGGTCAGGTCGACGGCGTCCTCGCCGCGCACCGGCGCGAAGCCGCTCGCGTCAGCGGACTCCAGGCTGGACCAGAAGCTGTCGTACGACGAGCGACCGGTCTCGGACTGGTAGTCCGGGCTGAGCATCGCCCAGCCGGCGTCCTGGTCCTGCGGGGCGGTGGCGAAGTAGTCGTCGAGGAACGCGGCCTGCGCCGACGCCCCGGCCGGCGCGGGCGACGGGGTGTCCTCCTCGGTCGGGGACGGCTCCGCCGTGGTGGGTTCCTCGGACGGCTGCTCGGACGGCTTCTCCGACGGGGTGCGCGAGGGCTGCTCCGACGGGCTGGACGAGGGGTCGGCCCCCGCCGACTGGTCCGGGGAGCCGCTGTCGTCGTCGCCGAGGGTGCTGGCGAGCGCGACGCCACCGATCACGAGCAGGGCGGCGGCCGCGACCAGGGCCGCCAGCCACGCGCCCCGCTTGCGCCGGTCGCCGTCGTCCTTCGCCGGGGGCGGCGCGGGCGCACGAGGCGGGGGAGCGGCGGCCGGCCGGGTGGCGGTGTCGTCGGTGCCGGGGCGGGCGAACGCGACGGTGCCGGGCGAGGTGGACGACTCGGCGGCGTCGGCCAGCCGGTGCAGGTGGTGGGCCGCGTCGGCCATCGTCCAGCGCGTCGCCGGGTCGGGGTCGAGCATCCGGGTCAGCGCGGTCTCGAGGACGCCGGCCTGCTGCGGAGGAGGCGGCCGGTGCTCGCCGATCTCGGCCAGCACCGACATCGGGTTGCTGCGGCTGCGGTAGGGCGGCCGGCCCTCCACCGCGGCGTACAGCGTGGCGCCGAGCGCCCAGACGTCGGCCGGCGGCTCGGGGTCGGCGCCCCGGGCGAGCTCGGGGGAGAAGTACGACGGCGTCCCGGTCACGAAGCCGGACTGGGTCAGGGCGGGGTCGCCGACCGTGCGGGCGATGCCGAAGTCGCCGATCTTGGCCAGCCCGTCGTCGCGGACGAGGACGTTGCCGGGCTTGACGTCGCGGTGGGTGGTGCCGGCCGCGTGGGCCGCGGCCAGCCCGTCGGCCACCTGCGCGCCGATCGCGGCGACCCGCTCCGGGGGCAGCGCGCCCTCGTCGCGGATCAGCTCCGAGAGCGTGCGCGAGGGCACGTGCTCCATGACCATCCACACCGCGCCGGACTCCTCGACGATGTCGAAGACGGTCACCACGTTGCGGTGGTTGAGCGCGGCGGAGGAGCGGGCCTCGCGCAGCGCCCGCGCCGAGTCGGGCACCGACTCGCCGGGCAGCAGCCCGACCTGCTTGACCGCGACCTCGCGGGCGAGGGTCTCGTCGCGGCAGAGCCAGACCGTGCCCATCCCGCCCTGGCCGATGGCGCGCAGCACCCGGTAGCGGGTTCCGATCGTCTCGGGCTGCATGCGGCTCCTCGCGGTCTCGCGGTCGGGTGGACGGCTCCCCACCCCATACCCAGGTGGGCGCCCGCTACGCGTGTTCGGACCCGTCCGTGCCGTGTGGGAGGCTGACCGCACCGCGACGACGGCGCGGCGACGACCACCCAGGAGAGGCGACCCAGGACCGGCATGGCGAACCCCAAGGCCTCCGACATCCTCGGCCACGTCACCCTCGTGACCGGCCCCGAGGAGTTCCTCAACCAGCGCACGGTCAGCGCCGCCCTCGCGGCGGTCCGCGCCGCCGACCCCGAGTCGGAGATCAGCGAGACGTCCGCGTCCACCCTGACGATGGCGGCGCTGGGCGACCTGGCGGCGCCGTCGCTGTTCTCCTCGATCCGCTGCGTGGTCGTGCGCGGGCTCGAGGACCTCCCCGACGAGTCCCACGACGGCCTGCTCGACTACGCCGCCGCCCCCGCCGAGGAGGTCGGCCTGGTGCTGGTGCACTCCGGCGGGCAGAAGGGCAGCGGCCTGCTCAACAAGCTCCGCAAGCTGGGACCGGTCACGGAGGTGAAGTCGGCGAGCCTGAAGCCCTCGGAGGTCACCCGGTTCCTCGCGGCCGAGGTGCGCGGCCACGGCGGCCGGATCGACGAGGAGGCGGCCGCGCTGCTGGTGCAGGCGGTGGGCCAGGACCTGCGCGCCCTCGCCGGCGCCGCCCACCAGCTGACCAGCGACTTCCCCGACGCCCCGATCAGCGAGGCCGTGGTCAAGCGCTACTTCGGCGGCCGGGCCGAGGTGAAGTCGTTCGCCGTCGCCGACGCCGCGCTCTACGGCCGCACCGCGGTCGCGCTGGAGGAGCTGCGCTGGGCGCTCGACAGCGGGACCGCCGCCGTGCTGGTGACCAGCGCCTTCGCCAGCGGGCTGCGCGGGCTGGCCAAGCTCCGGTCGGCCCCGCGCGGTCTCCGGGAGGCCGACCTGGCGCGTGAGGCCGGCGTGCCGCCGTGGAAGGTCCGGGTGCTGCGCGAGCAGGCCCGCGGCTGGGACGACCTCGGGCTCGCGCACGCGATCAACGCCGTCGCCCAGGCCGACGCCGACGTCAAGGGCGCGGCCAGTGACGCGGCGTACGCCCTCGAGCGGATGGTGCTCACCGTGGCCACCGCCCGCGGCGGCCGGTAGGGCGCGAGCCTCGGGCGACGGGACAAGCCCTTCGACAGGCTCAGGACAAGCGAAAAGGCGCCGGCTCCCTGGGGGAGCGGCGCCTTGACGGTGCGGCGGGTGGCCGGCTCAGGTCAGAGCGAGGCGGCCTTCTTGCCGATGGCCGACTTCTTGTTGGCGGCCTGGTTCTTGTGGATCACGCCGGCCGAGGCGGCCTTGTCGAGCTTCTTGGACGCGACGGCGGCCAGGGCCACGGCCTTGTCCTTGTCGCCGGCCTCGGCGGCCTCGCGGAACTTGCGCACGGCCGACTTCAGCGCCGACTTCACGGACTTGTTGCGCTCGTGCGCAGCCTCGTTCTGCCGGTTGCGCTTGATCTGGGACTTGATGTTCGCCACGTGTGCAAGCCTCTGCTGTGTCTGGATAACGGGGTGTTCGGGTCTGGGTGCGGTCCTCGCTGCCGTCGGGCAGCGGACACGCGAGTGACAACGTTACCAGCGGGCGGCGTGAGCGCCCAAATCGAACGAGGCCTCAGCGAGAGGGTCAGCTCCAGCCGCGCCGCGAGGCCAGCCAGGACCAGGTCGCCTCGGCCCACCAGTTGCTGTGCACGCGCAGGTACGGCGAGCTCGGCGGCACCGGCCGGTCGCGCGCCTCGAGCATGAAGCCCGCCAGCATCGCCAGCCAGGCGTCCACGTGGTCGGGGTCGGCGTCGCGGGTCAGCGGGTGCTCGGCCAGCAGCGCGTCGGCGTCCAGGCCGTCGCCGTGGGCGGAGACCAGCAGGTCCACGGCGTCCATCCACACCGGTGCGAGGGCGGGCCAGTTCCAGTCGCACAGCAGCGTCCCGCCGGCCGCGGTGACCAGGAAGTTGTCGTCGCGGGCGTCGGTGTGGGCGAAGCAGTCGTTGCCGGGGAAGTCGTCGTAGGAGGCGGCCAGGTCGGCGGCGTCCTCCAGGTGCGGCCACGCGGGGTGGTGGGTGCGCATGTAGCCCCAGCCGGTGACCAGGCCGGGCAGGTCCTCGGTCATCGGGTTGAGGTCGAACCCGGCCGGCACCGGGTTCATCGTCTCCGCGACGACGGCCAGCGTGTCGAGGCAGGAGAGCAGCTCCTCGCGCCGCCAGGGCCGCTTCGGCGGCCGGGCGTCGACGCACTCGAAGCCGAGCACGATCCACAGGTCGTCGTCGTGCACCCAGCGCAGCGCGGGCACCGGAAGGCCCGTCGGGCAGCCTCCCGAGCTTGCGCGCCTCCTCGGCGTACGACGCCGCGAACTGCGGCTGCGCCTTCTTGGAGGCGGCCTTCACGAACAGCCGGGACCCGTCCTCGCCGGTCAACCGGGAGGCGAAGCCGGGGGTGAAGCCGCTGCCCTGCGACTGCGCCGTCGCCACGGGGGAGCCGAGCCGGTCCTCGACGAGGCGGCGCACCATCGGGGGCAGGTGCGCCCACTCGAGCCGGCGCGCGGTGCGGCCGTGCGGGACGGGCTCGACGGTGGCGAGGTCCTGGGGTCCGGTCATGGGGCGGATTCAACAGGTTGCCTACCTGTCTCAAACCTGTATCCTCCCGGTATGACAGGTCGGGCCGCCACGGTGGCGCAGCAGCTGCGCGAGCGCATCGCCCTCGGCGACGTCGGTGCGGGCGGCGCGCTCGAGAGCGAGGCCGCGCTCGGCGCCCGCTTCGGGGTCAGCCGGGTCACCGTCCGCCGTGCCCTGCACGAGCTGCGCGAGCAGCACCTCGTCGAGAGCAGGCCCGGCGCCGGCTGGTTCGTCACGGCCGGCACCTTCCACCAGGCGCTCGCGGTCGGCACCTTCCGGCACGCCGAGTCCGCCGTCGAGTCGGCCGGCAAGTCCGTGGTCCGCCGGGTCGTCGAGTTCGGCTTCGTCGCCGCGCCACCGGCGGTGGCCGACGCGCTGGCCCTGGCCGAGGAGTCCGAGGTGCTGGCCAGCACCTCGGTCCGCTCGGTCGACGACGCCCCGCTCGACCTGGTGCAGGAGTGGGTGCCCGCCTCGCTGGCCGGCGCGATCAGCCGTCGCGACGCGCAGGAGGTCGGCATCTGGGCCACCCTGCAGCGGCAGGGCCACCCGGTCGGCCTGGTCCGGCAGACCGTCACCGCCACCGTCGCCACCGAGGCCGACGCCGCGGCGCTCGGCACCGCGGAGGGCTCCGCCCTGCTGCTCGTGCGGCGCATCGCCTCCGACACCGACGGCCACCCGCTCGCGCTGAGCGACCACCGCTACCTCGCGCACCGCTTCAGCCTCGAGGTCGAGTTCCACGGCTGGTCCGGCGGGACCTCCGACGACCCGCCCGGCCTGCGCCCGACCCGACCCGCCCCCCATCCCCAGACCGACCGGATCCACCCCACCCCAGAGGAGATCGACAGATGAAGGTGCTCGTCACCGGAGGCGCCGGGTTCATCGGCGCGAACTTCGTGCTGCGGACCGCGCAGACCCGCCCCGACTGGCAGGTGCGCGTGCTCGACGCGCTGACCTACGCCGGCAACGCCGAGAGCCTCGCGCCGGTGTCCGACCGGGTCGAGCTCGTGGAGGGGAGCGTGGCCGACCGCGACCTGGTCGACGGCCTCGTCGCCGACAGCGACCTCGTCGTGCACTTCGCCGCCGAGTCCCACAACGACAACTCCCTCGACGAGCCGTGGCCGTTCGTGGAGACCAACGTCGTCGGCACCTACACGCTGCTCGAGGCGGTCCGTCGTCACGGGGTCCGGCTGCACCACGTGTCGACCGACGAGGTGTACGGCGACCTGGAGCTCGACGACCCGGAGCGGTTCACCGAGCAGACGCCGTACAACCCCTCCAGCCCGTACTCCGCCACCAAGGCCGTCGGCCGACCTGCTGGTGCGCGCCTGGGCCCGCTCGTTCAAGGTGGAGGCGACGCTGTCGAACTGCTCCAACAACTACGGCCCGCTCCAGCACGTGGAGAAGTTCATCCCGCGGCAGATCACCAACGTCCTCACCGACGTGAAGCCCAAGCTCTACGGCCAGGGCACCAACGTCCGCGACTGGATCCACGTGGACGACCACAACGACGCGGTCGTGACGATCATCGAGCAGGGCCGGATCGGCGAGACCTACCTCATCGGTGCCGACGGGGAGCGCAACAACCGCGAGATCGTCGAGACGCTGCTGGAGCTGATGGGCAAGCCGGCCGACTGGTACGACCTGGTCAGCGACCGGCCGGGCCACGACCTGCGCTACGCGATCGACGCGACCAAGCTGCGCGAGGAGACCGGCTGGTCCCCGCAGTACCAGGACATCACCGCCGGGCTCGATGCCACGGTCGCCTGGTACCGCGAGAACGACGCCTGGTGGCGCGGCGCCAAGGAGCGGGCCGAGCAGACCTACGCGCGGCTGGGTCGCTGACCCCTGCCGCAGCACCCCCACCCGGGAGCCTCGGTTTCGCGGAGGCTCCCGCGGTGGGGGACAATGGGCCCTTCGCCGCCCCGAGGCCCTCAGGCGACCACCCGAGGACCGTCCCCGACTCCGAGAAAGCCATCCGTGTCCCTGCCGAACGCGCCCAAGCCGGGCCAGACCGATCCCGCGATCATCCGCAACTTCTGCATCATCGCGCACATCGACCACGGCAAGTCCACGCTGGCCGACCGGATGCTCCAGCTCACCGGGGTCGTCGACGAGCGCAGCGCCCGGGCGCAGTACCTCGACCGGATGGACATCGAGCGCGAGCGCGGCATCACGATCAAGAGCCAGGCGGTCCGGATGCCCTGGACCGTGCCGGGCGACAACGAGGCGGGCGCCGCGCCGGGCACCTACGTCCTCAACATGATCGACACCCCGGGGCACGTCGACTTCACCTACGAGGTGTCGCGGTCCCTCGAGGCCTGCGAGGCGGCGGTGCTGCTCGTCGACGCGGCCCAGGGGATCGAGGCGCAGACGCTGGCCAACCTCTACCTCGCGCTCGGCGCCGACCTGCACGTCATCCCGGTGCTCAACAAGATCGACCTGCCCTCGGCGCAGCCGGAGAAGTACGCCGCCGAGCTGGCCGGCATCATCGGCTGCGACCCCTCCGACGTGCTCCAGGTCTCGGCCAAGACCGGCCTGGGCGTGGAGGCGCTGCTCAACGAGATCGTCGCCCAGACCCCGGCGCCGGTGGGCGACCCGGACGCGCCCCCGCGCGCGCTGATCTTCGACTCCGTCTACGACACCTACCGCGGCGTGGTCACCTACGTCCGGGTGGTCGACGGCAAGCTCACCCACCGCGACCGGATCAAGATGATGTCGACCGGCGCCACCCACGAGATGCTCGAGGTCGGGGTGATCTCGCCCGAGCCGATCAAGGCCGGCGACCTCGGCGTCGGCGAGGTGGGCTACCTCATCACCGGGGTGAAGGACGTCCGCCAGTCCCGGGTCGGTGACACCGTCACCAGCCAGCACAACGGCGCGAGCGAGGCGCTCGGCGGCTACAAGCACCCCAACCCGATGGTCTTCGCCGGGCTCTACCCGATCGACGGCGACGACTACCCGACGCTGCGCGACGCGCTCGACAAGCTCCAGCTCAACGACGCCGCCCTGGCCTACGAGCCGGAGACCTCCGGCGCCCTCGGCTTCGGCTTCCGCTGCGGCTTCCTCGGCCTGCTGCACATGGAGATCACCCGCGACCGGCTGGAGCGGGAGTTCAACCTCGACCTGATCTCGACCGCACCCAACGTGGTCTACGAGGTCGTGATGGAGGACGGCACCAAGCACACGGTGACCAACCCCAGCGAGTACCCCACCGGCAAGATCGCCGAGGTCCGCGAGCCCGTCGTGAAGGCGACGATCCTCAGCCCGAGCGACTACATCGGCGCGATCATGGAGCTCTGCCAGACCAAGCGCGGCCAGCTCCAGGGCATGGACTACCTCTCCGAGGACCGGGTCGAGATGCGCTACCAGCTGCCGCTCGCCGAGATCGTCTTCGACTTCTTCGACCAGCTGAAGTCGCGCACCAAGGGCTACGCGTCGCTCGACTACGAACCCGTCGGCGACCAGGCGGCCGACCTCGTCAAGGTCGACATCCTGCTCCAGGGCGAGACGGTCGACGCCTTCAGCGCGATCGTCCACCGCGACGCGGCGTACTCCTACGGCGTCGCGCTCGCCGGCAAGCTGCGCGAGCTGATCCCGCGGCAGCAGTTCGAGGTGCCGATCCAGGCCGCCATCGGCGCCCGGGTGATCGCCCGCGAGACGATCCGCGCGATCCGCAAGGACGTGCTCGCCAAGTGCTACGGCGGCGACATCACCCGCAAGCGCAAGCTGCTGGAGAAGCAGAAGGAGGGCAAGAAGCGGATGAAGATGGTCGGCCGCGTCGAGGTCCCCCAGGAGGCGTTCATCGCCGCGCTCTCCTCCGAAGGCGCCAGCGCGAGCGACAAGGGCAAGAAGTAGCAGCTCACCCCGCTCTCGTCGTGCCGCCCGGGCTCCAGGCCCAGGCGGCGCTCGGTGAGGACTGGGCCGGCTGGCTCGACCGGCTCCCGCGGCTCGTCGCCGACCTGCTCGACGAGTGGGAGCTGACGCTCGACCTCCCGGCCGGTCCGGCGGCGACCGGTGACGGCCTGCACGGCTTCTGCTCGTGGGTGCTGCCGGTCGTCACCCGCGACGGTGTCCCGGCCGCGCTCAAGGTGGCCGTCCCCGGTGACGAGAACGAGCACGAGCACCACGCCCTCCAGCACTGGCACGGCCACGGTGCGGTGCTGCTCCTCCGGGCCGACCCGCGCCGCTACGCCCTGCTGCTGGAACGGCTGCACACGCGTGACCTCACCTCGGTCGACTACGACGAGGCCGCGGAGGTCGTCGCCGGGCTCTACCGGCGCCTGCACGTCCCGGCGCCGCCGCAGCTGCGCACCCTCACGTCGTACGTCGGGCGCTGGGCCGGAGCCCTCGCCACGCTGCCCCGGGACTCGCCGATCCCGCACCGGCTCGTCGAGCAGGCGGTGTCGCTCGCGCGCGACCTGGTCGCCGACCCGGCCAGCACCGGCACGCTGGTGCACACCGACCTGCACGACCTCAACGTGCTGGCGTCCGACCGGGAGCCGTGGCTGGTGATCGACCCCAAGCCGATCTCCGGCGACCCGCACTACGAGCCCGCGCCGATGCTGTGGAACCGGTGGGACGAGGTGGTCGCGAGCGGCGCGGTGCGCGACACCGTGCGCCGCCGCTTCCACCTCCTGGTCGACACCGCCGAGCTCGACGAGGACCGGGCCCGTGACTGGGTGGTCACCCGGATGGTGGTCAACGCGCACTGGACCATCGAGGACGCCGCGCGGGCGCAGCGGGCCCTCGACGCCCGCGACCGGGAGTGGGTCACCCGCTGCATCAGCATCGTCAAGGCCGTCCAGGACTGACCCGGCGCCTGGGCCGTCAGGCCGTCGCGACCGGGACGTTCTCCTCTGCTCGGCACCTCGCTGCCCGGCGAGGCTGGGGGCAGAAGCCGACGAGTGGAGGTGCGCGATGCGCAAGAAGGTGCTGGTGCTGGGGTCGAACTTCGCGGGGCTCACGGCCGCGCTGGAGGTGAAGCACCAGCTCGACGGCGACGTCGACGTGACGGTGGTGGCCCCCGACGACCGCTTCCTGTTCACGCCCAGCCTCATCTGGCTGCCCTTCGGCAAGCGCGACCGTCACGACATCACCTTCCCGGTGGCCCCGACGCTGGAGGCGCACGGGATCCCGTTCGTGCACACCGCGGCGACCGGCATCGACCCCACGCACCACCGGGTCACCCTGGCCGACGGGCAGGTGCTCGGCTACGACTACCTGGTCATCGCGACCGGCTACCGCAACAAGACCGACGTGGTGCCCGGGTTCGCCGAGAACGCCGTCACCATCACCACGCTGGCCGAGGCCGAGCGGGCCCGCTCCGCGTGGCGTCACTTCCTCGACGAGCGCGGGGGAGACGTGGTCATCGCGGCCACCCAGGGCGCCGGCTGCTTCGGTGCGGCGTACGAGTTCCTCTTCAACACCTCCCACCAGCTGCGCAAGGCCGGGCTGCACAAGGACGTGAAGCTGACCTACGTCAGCGCGGAGCCGTTCCTGGGCCACTTCGGCATCGGCGGGCTGCCGCACGGCGAGCAGCTGCTCGGCATGTTCCTCAAGAAGGAGGGCATCGAGGCTCGCATGTCGGTCGCCATCGACCACGTCGACGACGGCGCGCTGGTGCTGGAGGGCGGCGAGACGCTGCCGTTCGCGTTCGGCATGGTCGTGCCGCCGTTCCTCGGCCAGGAGTTCCTGCTCGGCGCCGACGGGCTGGCCGACGACAAGGGCTACATCAAGGTCCGCAGCAGCTACCAGACCGAGAAGTACGACGACGTCTACGCCGTCGGCGTCGCGGCGGCGGTGGACGTGCCCTGGCAGACCCCGACCCCGGTCGGGATCCCCAAGACCGGCTACCCCACCGAGGTCATGGCGCACGTGGCGGCGAGCAACATCGCGGCGCAGGTGCGCGGCGAGCACCCGGACCAGGCCAGGAAGTTCGGCGACATCAAGGCGGTCTGCGTGATGGACGCCGGCAACAACGGCGTGATCATCCTGGCCGACAAGATGCTGCCGCCCCGCAAGCACGGTGTGCTCATCCCCGGTCCGCAGGCGCACGCGATGAAGCTGGGGTTCGAGAAGTACTTCCTGTGGAAGATGCGGCACGGCTACGTCCAGCTGCCGTGAATCCCGTGGCCCGGTCCGCCCCTCGTCGGGCAGACTCGGGCCGTGCCCAGCCAGCCCCAGGTCGTCTCCCAGGTCGTCCCGCGGGTCGACTCCGTCAACGTCGGCACCGTGCAGCAGCAGGGCACGGCCCGCCCGCTGCGCCGGACGGCGATCGACAAGCGAGCCGTGTCCGGGCCGGTGCGCGTCGGCGAGCTCGGGCTCGAGGGCGACGAGGTGGCCGACAGGAAGTACCACGGCGGCCCGCACCAGGCGGTCTACGCCTTCGCCCGCGAGGACCTCGACCACTGGACCGAGCAGCTCGGTGAGACGGTGCGCCCGGGGTTCTTCGGGGAGAACCTGACCACCAGCGGGATCGAGGTCAACGAGGCGCTGCTGGGGGAGCGGTGGCGGATCGGCACCGTGCTCTTCGAGGTGTCCTCGGTGCGCATCCCGTGCAACGTGTTCAAGGCCTGGCTGGGGGTCAGCGGGTTCGACGAGCGCGGATGGGTGAAGCGGTTCGCGGCGGCCGGCCGGCCCGGGGCCTACCTGCGGGTGCTGGAGACCGGCGTCCTCGAGGCCGGTGACCCGGTCACCGTCGTGCACCGGCCCGACCACGACGTCACGGTGTCCACGATGTTCCGGGCGCTGACCACCGAGCGACCCCTGCTGCCGCGGCTGGTCGGCCTGCCCGGCATCGACCCCCGGGTCGAGGAGGAGGCCGCGGCCTACGTCGCCGCGCCGGCCTGAGCGACGTACCGGTCTCGACCGGGGGACGGAATGGTGCAATCTGTGCGCCAAACCTACCCATCGGTAAGTCGGGTGATCTAGGTTGTTCCGCAACCAGTCCGCCGCGGGTCCTGTCCCACTCGCGACCCGCAGAGAACAGGGAGTCGATCGACCGTGTCCCCCGTGAACCACGACGTCTCGTTCATCGAGAACCGACCGCCCAACGTGGCCGTGCAGTTCCAGGAGCGGGTCAAGGCCAGCTCCCACCGCGAGGCCTTCCGCTACCCGAAGGGGGAGACCTGGGAGTCGGTGACCTGGGGTGAGGCCGGTGACCGGGTCACCAAGCTCGCCGCGGGCCTGCTGTCCCTGGGCATCGAGCCCGAGCAGCGCATCGGCATCGCGTCCGGCACCCGCTTCGAGTGGATCCTCGCCGACCTCGCGATCATGTGCGCCGGCGCCGCGACCACCACGGTCTACCCCTCGACCATCTCCGACGACGTCTCCTACATCCTGGCCGACTCCGAGTGCCGGGTCGTGTTCGCCGAGGACGACGAGCAGGTCGCCAAGGTGCGCGAGCACAAGTCCGAGCTGCCGCACCTGGCCAAGGTGGTCGTCTTCGACGGCCAGACCGACGGCGACTGGGTGATCGGTCTCGACGACCTGGAGCGGGCCGGAGCGGAGCTGCTGGCGGCCGACCCGGGCGCCGTCGACGAGGCGATCGCCAAGATCCAGCCCGACGCGCTGGCCACCCTGATCTACACCTCCGGCACGACCGGTCGCCCCAAGGGCGTCCGGCTCCGGCACAGCTCGTGGACCTACGAAGGCGCGGCGATCCAGGCGCAGGACATCCTGCACGAGGACGACCTGCAGTTCCTGTGGCTGCCGATGGCGCACTCGTTCGGCAAGGTGCTGCTGTCCACGCAGCTCGCCTGCGGCTTCGCGACCGCCGTGGACGGCCGGGTCGAGAAGATCATCGACAACCTCGCCGTCGTACGCCCGACGTTCATGGGCGCGGCGCCGCGGATCTTCGAGAAGGCGCACGGCCGGATCGTCACCATGCAGGCCTCCGAGGGCGGCCTCAAGGAGAAGATCTTCAACCAGGCCTTCAAGGTCGGTCTCGAGGTCGACCGGCTCAAGCGTGAGGGCAAGCCGGTCCCGTTCCTGCTCGCCAAGCAGCACGCGGTCTTCGACAAGCTCGTCTTCAGCAAGATCCGGGACCGCTTCGGTGGCCGGGTCCGCTTCTTCATCTCCGGCGCCGCCGCGCTCAACCGCGACATCGCCGAGTGGTTCCACGCGGCGGGCGTGCTGATCCTCGAGGGCTACGGCCTCACCGAGTCCTCGGCCGGCTCGTTCGTCAACCACCCCGAGCACTACAAGTTCGGCACCGTCGGCCCGGTCATGCCGGGCAGCGAGGTCAAGCTCGGCGACAACGACGAGATCCTGATCAAGGGCCCCGGCGTCATGGACGGCTACCACAACCTCCCCGAGGAGACCCACGCGTCGCTCACCGACGACGGCTGGCTGCGCACCGGCGACAAGGGCGCCGTCGACGAGGACGGCTTCCTCACCATCACCGGGCGGATCAAGGACCTGTTCAAGACCTCCGGCGGCAAGTACATCGCGCCGTCGGCGATCGAGTCGAAGTTCAAGGCGGTCTGCCCCTACGCCAGCCAGTTCCTCGTGTTCGGCAGCGAGCGCAACTACTGCATCGCGCTCATCACGCTCGACCCCGACGCGATGGCCGGCTGGGCCGCCGAGAACGACATGGAGGGCGCGTCGTACACCGAGATCGTCAACTCCGACAAGGTGAAGGCGATGGTCGGCGGCTACGTCGACGACCTCAACAGCCGGCTGAACCGCTGGGAGACGATCAAGAAGTGGGAGCTGCTCGACCACGACCTCACCGTCGAGTCCGGTGAGCTCACCCCCTCGATGAAGGTCAAGCGCAACGTCGTCGAGGAGAACCACAAGCAGCGCATCGACGCGCTCTACGCCTGACCCACCTCCACCGATGTCGGTAGCGCCGGCGTGACCTCCGCGTCACTCCCGGGCTACCGACATCGGTGTTTCTGCGGGCGTGACACCATCGCGACATGCCGTCCGTGCTGCCCGAGGGTGACCCCGCGCCCGTCGACGGGTCGCTGCCGGCCTCCGCGACCGCGGGCCTGGGGACGCGCCCGTTCGGCTTCTACGTGCACGTGCCGTTCTGCTCGGTCCGCTGCGGCTACTGCGACTTCAACACCTACACCGCGACCGAGCTCGGCCGCGCCGGTGACGCACCGGGCGCCTCGCAGGCGACGTACGCCGACGCGGCGATCGCCGAGGTCCGGTTCGCCCGCCGGGTGCTGGGCGACGCCGACGTGCCGGTGGGCACGGTGTTCCTCGGCGGCGGCACGCCCACGCTGCTGCCGCCCGCCGACCTGGTGCGCGTGCTGCGGGCGATCGACGACGAGTTCGGGCTGGCCGACGGCGCCGAGGTCACGACGGAGTCCAACCCCGACTCGGTGGACCTCGCGGCGCTGGCGGCGCTGCGCGAGGGCGGGTTCACCCGGGTGTCCTTCGGGATGCAGTCGGCGGTGCCGCACGTGCTCTCGGTGCTCGACCGCACCCACGACCCGCGCCGGGTGCCGCAGGTGGTGGCGTGGGCCCGCGAGGCCGGTTTCGAGGAGGTCAGCCTCGACCTGATCTACGGCACGCCGGGGGAGTCCGCGGCGGACTGGGCGACGTCGCTCGACGTGGCGCTGGCGTGCTCGCCGGACCACGTCTCGGCGTACGCCCTGATCGTCGAGGAGGGCACCGCGCTGGCCCGGCAGATCCGCCGCGGCGTGGTGCCGATGCCCGACGACGACGACCTGGCCGACAAGTACCTCCTGGCCGACGAGCGGCTCACCGCGGCCGGGCTGGGGTGGTACGAGGTGTCCAACTGGGCGCGCCGCCCGGCCAGCGCGTGCCGGCACAACGTGGCCTACTGGACCGGCACCGACTGGTGGGGCGTCGGGCCCGGCGCGCACTCGCACGTCGGCGGCGTGCGGTGGTGGAACGTCAAGCACCCCACGGCGTACGCCGCCCGCATCGGTGACGGGGTGAGCCCCGCCCACGCCCGCGAGGTGCTCGACCCGGAGACCCGGCGGGTGGAGCGCGTGCTGCTCGAGACGCGGCTGCGCAGCGGGCTGCCGCTCGACGTGCTCGACGGCGCGGGCCGCGCGGCCGTGCCCGACCTGGTCGAGCGCGGACTGGTGGAGCCCGGCGACCCGCTCGTGCTCACCACGCGGGGCCGGCTGCTCGCCGACGCCGTCGTGCGCGACCTGCTGCCGTGAGCGGCGTCGCCGCGGTCAGCTGACCAGGCGCAGGCAGAGCGGGTAGCGGTAGTCCTCGCCGTTGGCCGCCTTGATCGTCGCCAGGATGATCACGACGAGCGCGAAGATGCCGATCACGATCGCCACCGGCACCACGACGAGGGCGCCGATGCCGAAGGTGACCAGGGTGATCAGGAAGCCCGCGACGATGTAGATCAGCAGCGAGATCTGGAAGTTCAGCGACTCGACCGCGTGCTTGCGGACGAACGGTGAGTCGTTGCCCTTCACCAGCATGATGACCAGCGGCGCGATGAAGCCCATCGCGAACCAGGCGGCCACGAACGTGCCGACGTGCGAGGCGAGCGCCCAGTTGCGCTCCTCCGAGGTGGGCAGGCCGTAGCCGGGCTGCGGCGGCCCGCCGGGGGGCGGCATGGGCGGGGGCGAACCAGGCGGACCGGGTGGGTAGCTCATGGTGCCTCCTAGGGTGCCGTCACGAAGTCGATCAGCTCTTCAACTCTACCGAGCAAGGTGGGCTCCAGGTCGGCGTACGACGTCACCTTGCCGAGAATGTGCTTCCAGGCGCGGGCGATGTCGGCCTGGTCGCGGTGCGGCCACCCGAGCTTCTGGCAGACGCCCTTCTTCCACTCGATGTTGCGCGGGATCGTCGGCCACGCCTGCATGCCGAGCCGGTCGGGCTTCACCGACTGCCAGATGTCGACGTAGGGGTGCCCGACGATCAGCACGTGCTTGCCGACCGGGCTCTTGGCGATCGAGGTGGCGATGCGGCTCTCCTTGGAGCCGGCGACCAGGTGGTCGACCAGCACCCCGACCCGGCGCTCGGGACCGGGCCGGAAGTCGCGCAGCTGCTCGGCGAGGTCGTCGACGCCCTCGATGTACTCCACGACCACGCCCTCGACCCGCAGGTCGTCGCCCCACACCTTCTCGACCAGCTCGGCGTCGTGCCGGCCCTCGACGAAGATCCGGCTGGCCCGGGCGACCCGCGCCTTGGTGCCGGGGACGGCGACCGACCCGGAGGCGGTGCGGGTCTTGGCGGCCGGGCCGCTGCGCGCGGGCGGGCGCAGGATCACCGGCACGCCCTCGAGCAGGAAGCCGGTGCCCAGCGGGAAGGTCCGTCGCTTGCCGCGCCGGTCCTCGAGCGTGACGGTGTCCAGGTCGCGCTCCACGGCGACGATCTCGCCGCACCAGTCGGTGGTGACCTCCTCGACGACGAGTCCCTTGTCGGCCTCGATCTCGACGGCGCGGCCGCGCTTGGGGGCTCGCCAGTCGGTGTTGAGGACGTCGGATCCGTAGCGGTCGTGGGGAGGCATCGGGCCACCGTAAGGCGCGGGCCGCCGCCGGCCGGGGTGGCACGCCGTACCGGTTCCCACGTGGCCGGGGCCACAGGCCACTTCGCGCGCGACACGCCGCGAAACCCGGTGGGGAAGTGGCCTCTCGACCTCTTGTCCGGCGTACGGTCGCGATATATCGTCGACGTATCGCGAAATGCTCGCGACATGACGTGGGAGGAGAGACTCATGGGACGCAGTCCATGGGACATGCCGTGGGACGACCCGCGGGCAGGACAGACCGGCCGGAGCCACGGCGGGCACGGCGGCAGCGGCCGCGGCGCGTCCTGGGGCTCGGGCCCGCCGCCGTGGCTGCAGGGCCTGATCGGGCTGGCGCAGTCGGGCGGCACCGCCACCCGCGCCCCGCGGGTCCGGCGCGGTGACGTGCGGGCGGCCATCCTCGACGTGCTCGCCGTCGAGCCGATGAACGGCTACCAGATCATCCAGCAGATCGCCGAGCGCAGCGGCGGTGCGTGGAAGCCGAGCCCCGGCTCGGTCTACCCGACCGTCCAGCAGCTCGAGGACGAGGGCCTCGTCGAGGGCAGCGAGGGGGAGGGCCGCCGGCTCTTGACCCTGACCGACGCCGGCCGTGCCTACGTCGAGGAGCACCCCGACGAGCTGGCCGCCACCTGGCGCGCCTTCGACGACGCCGCGGAGGCCGAGCGCTCGAACGGCCACGACCTCAAGCCGGTGATCGGCCAGGTCATGGGCGCGGTGTGGCAGGTGGTCACCACCGGCACCCGGCAGCAGCAGGCCGAGGCCGCCGAGATCCTCGCCGACACCCGCCGCAAGCTCTACGGCCTGCTCGCCGACGGCGACCCGGAGGGCGACCCCCGATGAGCACCCCCTTCGGGTCGTCCGGCTCGGCCGGACGACCGGAGATGCGGATCAGCGACGCCGAGCGCGAGGCGGCGGCCACCGCGCTCGGCGAGCACTACGCCGCCGGGCGGCTGACCAAGGAGGAGTACGACGAGCGGGCGGCGGTCGCCTACGCCGCACGCACGGCCTCCGCGCTGCGGCCGCTGTTCACCGACCTGCCGGCGCCGCATCCGTTCGCCGGCACCGCGTCGGCGCGCGGGCAGTCCGCGGGGTCCTCCACCCGGCCGCAGCCCGGCGCGTGGGGACGCCCGCCGGTGCCGCCGGGCCGGCGCCCCGGCTTCCGGCTGCCGCTGGTCCCGATCCTGTTCGTGCTGATCGGGCTGAGCATCCTGTTCGAGGCGCCGTGGCTCATCTTCGTCGGCCTCGGCATCCTGTTCTTCACCCGGTCGCACCGGAGGTCGGGAGGCTGCGGGTCGTCGCACCGCAACCACACCAGCCGGTCCTGACGGCGAGTGACCTACAGCAGCGGCAACGAGCGGGCCGAGCGTGGCAGGTGCGCGTAGCCGCGCTCGACCGCCCGGCCGAGCTGCTCCTTGGGGTAGGGCCACTCGGCCGCGTCGAGCGCGTCGGCGACCGGGACGCCCCGACTGGCGAGGTCGCGGATGGTCTCGGCCACCACGCCGACCGCGCTGCGCTGCTCCTGGACGAAGTCCTTGTCGACGGGCAGCCCGTGGCCCGGTACGACGACCGAGCCCTCGCCGAGCAGCTGGATGACCAGGTCGAGGGTGGCCGGCCACTCCATCGGGAAGCAGTCGTCGCCGAAGCCGGGCACCCCGCTGCGCACCGCGGACTCCTCGACCAGGTCGCCGGCGAACATCACGTCGGCGTCGCCGACGCGCACCACCACGTCACCGGCGGTGTGGCCGCGGCCGGGGTGCACCAGCTCGACGACCCGGTCGCCGAGGTCGACGGCCCGGGCGGAGGAGAACGTGTCGGTGGGCACCACGATCCGGGTCGCTGCGATGTCGGCGCCCCGGGGCTCGTCGGCGTCGTCGCGGGCGGTGGCCTGGACCAGCGGGCCGGAGTGCGCGAGGTCCTCGGGGACCGAGTCGTGGGCGTAGACCGGCAGCGGTCCGCCCCCGCCGTACTCCTCGAGGAAGGTGACGTTGCCGAACGTGTGGTCGAAGTGCTGGTGGGTGTTGACCACCGCGACCACGTCGCCCACGCCGAGCGCGCGGACCTGCTCGACCACGCGGCGGGCCTCGACCTCGGAGGCGTGGGTGTCGACCACGAGCAGGCCGCGGTCGCCGCCGACGAGCCCGACGTTGACGTCGAGGAACTCGAAGCGGGCGACCCAGCACCGGTCGGCGACCTCGACGAAGCCGGTGTCGTGGGGGATGTCACGGAGCGGGGCGGCCATGGGGCCAACCTACGGTGCACGGCTCGGCGCAGGTGGGGGCAGGCGGGTAGGCTTGGCACTCGAAACAGGCGAGTGCCAGCGGGCTCCCGGGCCCGGGGACGGAGGTGACGACATGGTCGAGGACCGCAAGCTCAACGTGCTGCGCGCGATCGTGGAGGACTACGTCTCCACCCAGGAGCCGGTCGGCTCCAAGGCCCTCGTCGACCGGCACCAGCTCGGCGTCAGCCCGGCGACCGTGCGCAACGACATGGCCTCGCTGGAGGAGGAGGGGTTCATCACCCAGCCGCACACCAGCGCGGGCCGGATCCCCACCGACAAGGGCTACCGCCTCTTCGTCGACCGGCTCGGCGGCGTCAAGCCGCTGTCGGCGGCCGAGAAGCGGGCGATCACCACCCTCCTCGAGGGTGCCGTCGACCTCGACGACGTGGTGCAGCGCAGCGTCCGGCTGCTCGCCCAGCTGACCCGCCAGGTCGCGGTCGTGCAGTACCCCACGCTGTCGCGCTCCACGGTGCGGCACGTCGAGGTGGTGCCGCTCGGTGGCTCCCGGCTGCTGCTCGTGCTGATCCTCTCGACCGGCCGGGTCGAGCAGCGGGTGGTCGAGCTGCCGGCGGCGCTGGCGGAGGACGCCGTCGCCGAGATCCGCACCAAGGTCAACCGGGCGGTGATCGGCGAGCGGCTGGCCGACGCCTCCGACAAGCTGGTGCAGCTGCCCGAGGAGTTCGAGCCGGGCAGCCGGACCTCGATCGCCGCGCTGGTGGCCTCGCTCGTCGAGGCGATGAGCGACCACCGCTCCGACGAGCGGGTCGCGGTGGGCGGCACCGCCAACCTGGCCCGCTTCGGCGACGGCTTCGACGCCAGCATCCGGCCGATGCTCGAGGCGCTCGAGGAGCACGTGGTGCTGCTCAAGCTGCTCGGCGAGGCCACGTCGTCGTCGACGGTGACGGTGCGGATCGGGGCGGAGGGCCCCTACCAGGAGCTGGCCACCACCTCGGTGGTGGCGACCGGCTACGGCCCCGGCGACGAGGCCCTCGCGACCCTCGGCATCGTGGGACCGACCCGGATGGACTACCCGGGATCCATGGCGGCGGTGCGCGCGGTCGCGCGCTACGTCGGCCGGATCCTCGACGAAGGATGACCTGGGGGCGAACCCCCGACGACGGACCCGACCCCGACCGGGTCGACGAATCGAGCTGAGAGAACACGTGAGCCAGGACCTCTACGAGACCCTCGGGGTCTCCCGCGACGCGGACGGCGACACCATCAAGAAGGCCTACCGCAAGCTCGCCCGCCAGCTGCACCCCGACGTGAACCCCGACCCGGAGACCCAGGAGCGGTTCAAGGACGTCAGCCGCGCCTACGAGGTGCTCTCCGACCCCGAGAAGCGGCGGATGTACGACCTCGGCGGCGACCCGTTCAACGGCGCCGGCGGTGGCTTCGCCGGTGCGGGGCAGGGCTTCTCGTTCACCGACATCATGGACGCCTTCTTCGGCGGGGCCGCCGGGGGAGCGGCCGGTGGCGGGCGCGGCCCGCGGCCGCGCGTGCGCCGCGGCCAGGACGCGCTGATCCGGCTCGAGGTGGACCTCGCCGAGGCCGCCTTCGGCACCACCCGCGAGCTCAAGGTCGACACCGCGGTGCTGTGCACGCTCTGCCAGGGCAGCGGTGCCGCCCCGGGCTCCTCGCCGCAGACCTGCGAGACCTGCCACGGCCGCGGCGAGACCGTGCACCAGCAGCGCTCGTTCCTCGGCGAGATCCGCACCATGCGGCCCTGTGCCGCCTGCCGCGGCTTCGGCACGATCATCCCCGAGCCGTGCCGCGAGTGCTCCGGCGACGGCCGGGTCCGCTCGCGCCGCAGCCTCAACGTCAAGATCCCGGCCGGCGTCGACAGCGGCACCCGCGTGCAGCTCTCCGGCCAGGGCGAGGTCGGCCCCGGCGGCGGCCCGGCCGGCGACCTCTACGTCGAGATGCACGTCGCCGACCACCCGGTGTTCGTCCGGCACGGCAGCGACCTGCACTGCACGGTCACCATCCCGATGACGGCGGCCGCGCTGGGCACCACGCTGGACCTGCCGCTGCTCGAGGCCGACCTGGTCGACGAGCACGACGAGTCCTCCGAGGTGGAGACGTCGGTGCCGCTCGACATCCGCGCCGGCACCCAGTCCGGTGCCGAGTCGGTCATCGGCGGCCGCGGCGTACCGTCGCTGCGGGGCACCGGGCGCGGCGACATCGTCGTACGCGTCGTGGTGGACACCCCGACCCGCCTCGACGAGCGGCAGGAGGAGCTGCTCCGCGAGCTCGCCGCGCTGCGCCACGAGGAGTCGCCCGACGGGCAGGTGCACGCCGCGCCCAAGTCGGTGTTCAGCCGCTTCCGCGACGCGTTCAACCCGCGATGAGCCTGCCGGTCTTCGTGCACCCGGGCGTCGCCGGGATCGGCCGTCGGCGCCTCGGTGGTGCTCGACGGCGACGAGGCGCGGCACGCCGTCGTGGTGAAGCGGATCAAGGCGGGGGAGCGGGTCGCGCTCACCGACGGCGCCGGTACGACGGTGAGCGGCACCGTGTCCGCGACCTCCAAGGCCGCCCTCACGCTCGACGTGGAGGAGGTCCGCGTCGACCGAGCCGGAGCTGCCGCGCGTCGTGGTGGTGCAGGCGATCCCCAAGGGCGACCGCGGCGAGCTGGCCGTCGAGATGCTGACCGAGGTCGGCGTCGACGTGATCGTGCCGTGGGCGGCCGCCCGCTCCGTGGCCGTGTGGCGCGGTGACCGGGCCGCGAAGTCGCTGGGCAAGTGGCGCTCGACCGCCCGCGAGGCCGCCAAGCAGGCGCGGCGCGCGTGGTTCCCCGAGGTCACCGAGATGGTCGGCACCGACGAGGTCGTCGCGCTGCTGTCGAAGGCGTCCGTGCCGGTCGTGCTGCACGAGGCCGCGTCGGGCCCGCTGGCCGACCTGCCGGTGCCCGGGCGCGGGGAGATCGTGATCGTGGTCGGGCCCGAGGGCGGCATCGCCGACGAGGAGCTGGCCGCGTTCGCCGCGGTCGGCGCCGAGCCGGTGCGGCTCGGCTCCTCGGTGCTGCGCACCTCCACCGCCGGCGTCGCGGCCACCGCCGCCCTGCTCGCCCGCACCCGCTGGCGCTGAGCGGCCGAGGGGTCCGCAATTCAGGCTGCTCCGGCGGCGTGTCGCGACACGAAGTGACCCCTCGGCGCGGGCAGATCAGTCGGCCAGCAGCGCGGTGACCCGGTCCACCTCGTCGTCGAGCTCGCGCCGCTCGCCGCGGGTGAGCGACCGGAACAGGTCGAGCTCGACCCGGTCGTCGCGCCACCACCACAGCCCGGCCAGGAACCCGTCGACGAAGACGGTGCGGCCGACGCCGCCGTTGCTGCCCATCCACCGCGCGCGGGCCTCGTCGGCCATGATCCGTGAGCGGTCGGCGTGCGAGAGCCACACGTTGTCGTAGGCGCCGAGCAGCCGGACCGGTGCGGGGGCCGACCCGTCGACGACCGGCGCGCCTGGTACGTCGTACAGCCGCCGGCCGTCCTCGGCCTCCACGACCTCGAGCTCGTCACGCATCGCCGCGAAGACCGGGCCGAGCCGGGTCACCCGCGACCAGACCGTCATGTCGGCGGCGGTGGCGGGACCGAACGCGCGGAGGTAGCGGCGCACCAGCTCCCGGACGTCCACCTCGGTGGTCGGCCGACCCAGGTGGTTCTCGACGGTCTGGTAGACCACGCCGCCCGATGCGCGCCACAGCCCGCGCGGGGGGAGCTGCACCAGCGGCGCCCGCTCGCGCGCGACGTGGGCGAGCGCGCCGGCCGGGGCGTCGGGGAACGTCTCCGCGAGCCGCTCGCCGAGCTCCTTGACCGGCAGCGGCCCCGCGGCCAGCAGCCGCCGGACCTCCGCGACCAGGTCGGCCACCGGCACGTGCCGGGCCGCGCGGTTCATCTGGTTGCTCCTGCTCTGCTGGTCCAGCGCCGGCTGCACCCACGGCCGCAGCGCCAGCGCGTCGTCGGGGGTGAGCACGTGGATCGTGCCGCGCATCGTCAGCAGGCGCACGGCCTCACCGCGCTCCAGCGCCCCCGACAGCTCGTGCGGGTCGAAGCCGTCGAGGCGCGCCGCGAGGGAGAGGTACGGCGGCAGCGGTTCTCCTGCGCCTGGAGGCCGACGAGGTGCTCGACCATCGCCGTCGCCGGCATCGTGGTGCGCGCGAGCAGGTGCTGGCGCGCCAGCAGCGTGCGGTTGAGGTCGCGCGTGGTCAGCAGCCGCATGGGGCCACCCTAGGACCACCCGCCGAGGGGTCAGCTGTGCCGCGACACGCCGCAGAAATGGCTGACTGGGTGACCCCTCGGCGTTACTGCGTGACGGTGAGCTGCTTGGAGTCCTCGAAGGGCGGGGGGCCCTCGCCGCCGGAGACGTCCTCGTCGCGCACCACCAGGGTGTAGCGGCCGGGCGGCGCCTCGACGGTGAAGGAGAACGGCGCCATCGTGCAGCACTCCTCGGCGGTGACCGGGCCGGACTCGGCCGAGGAGGCGACGACCCTGCCGTCGGCGGAGCCGTCGTGGAGCTCCCAGACCACGTTGGCCTCGAAGAACGCGCCGATGCCGGTGACCTCGAACCCGCTCTGCACCTCGGCGCCCTCGACCGGGCCGAGGATCCACACCTGCGCCAGCGTGGACTCCTGCGCGCCGCGGGCCAGCGGCTCCGCGGTCGGCACGCCGAGCAGCTGGTCGGTGCGGTCCCCGTCGAGCCGGAACTCCACCGGGGCGGAGCTCTGCACGGCCGCCTGCGCGGTGTAGACGAGCTGCTGCACCGCCATCTCCGCCTCGTCCGGGCTCATCCCGGAGGGCCGGTCACGCAGGGACGTGCCGGTGGGGCTGGTCACGGCGATCCCGATCAGGCCGTCGTCGCCGATCCCGTCGAACGAGCCCGACACCTCGGTGCCGGCCGGCCAGACCGTGCGGTAGTCGGGGTCGTCGGGGGTGCGGCCGACCGCGTCGACGAGGGCCTGGTCGAGCTGCGCGCCGCCGATCCCGGGGTGGAACTCCCGGTAGAGCCGCGGCCCCTGGCCGGTGTCGCCGACGTAGTAGACCGGCACCGCCGACTCGATCGGCACCGGCTCCTGCGACGGCGGGTCGGAGGACTCCTCGGGCGTGGGCGAGTCCTGCTCGGTCGTGGTGTCCTCGGTGGTGACCGAGGAGGCCGCCGGGCCGGGCTCGGGCGCCGACGACGTACCGCCGCCGTTGCCGACCACGGCGACCGCCGTGACCGTGGCGGCGGTGGCGACGACCGCCGCGGCGGCGCCGAGGTACCAGGGACGAGCGGACATGGTCCTCACCTTCGTTCGGGACGTGATGGCGTCGAGGCCGTGGCCCGGCTCGACGTCGGACGTGGCGTGGTCGAGCAGGTCGCGCAGCCGCTGCTCCTCGCGCGGGTCGAAGCCGCCCCGGGGGAAGTTGTCGGGGTCGTCGGGGGTGCTCATGACGGGTCCTCCAGGAGTGGGCCCAGCGACGTGCGCAGGGCGGCGGCGGCGCGGGAGGCGTGGGTCTTCACCGCGCCGTTGCTGATCCCGAGGGTCTCGGCGATCTGCGCCTCGGACAGGTCGAGGTAGTAGCGCAGCGCGACCACCTCGCGCTGGCGGTCGGGGAGGGCGCGGAGCGCGTCGAGCACCCGGTCACGCTGCTCCGCCGCGACGGCGTCGTGGTCGGCGCCGGCCCGGTCGGGCACCGCCTCGGGCACGTGCCGGGCGGCGACCACCCGCCGCCGGAGCACCGAGCGCGACCGGTTGACCACGCTCTGCCGGAGGTAGGCCAGCGCCAAGTCCGGGTCGCGCAGCGAGCGCCAGCGGCCGTGCATCGCGACGAACGAGTCCTGCACGACCTCCTCGGCGGTCTCCACGTCGCGGACCAGCAGCACCGACAGCCGCACCAGGCGGCGGAAGTGGGCGGCGTAGAGCTCCTCCACCGCGACGTCGGCGTCCCAGGCCACGCGGCCAGCGTCGGCGCCGGACATCACACCCCCCAGCCGGGGTCGCAGGAGCAGGTCGGTCCTCACGGTAGTTCCACGCGCGGCCCGCGCATCCGGTTGACACGTCGGGCGCGTCGTTTCGTGACGTACGGCGAGCAGGCCCGGCGTGACCGGGGCGGGCATACCCTGGCCCCATGGCCGCGAACCCGACCGACCCGGACTGCCTGTTCTGCAAGATCGTCGCCGGCGACATCCCCGCCGACGTCGTGCACGAGACCGGCACCACCCTCGCGTTCCGCGACATCGAGCCGCAGGCGCCCACCCACGTGCTCGTCGTGCCGCGCGCCCACCACGCCCACGCCGCCGACCTGGCCGCCGCCGAGCCGACCGTGCTGGTCGACCTGGTCGAGGCGGCGGCGGCCGTCGCCAAGGCCGACGGCATCGCCGACGACGGCTACCGGCTGGTCTTCAACACCGGCGCCTCCGCGCACCAGACCGTCTTCCACGCGCACGTGCACGTGCTCGGCGGCCGGACGATGACCTGGCCGCCGGGATGAGGCACCGGCCGTGACGCCCCGCGTCGGCGCCGTCCTGGCCGCGCTCGCGACGGCGGCGCTGCTGCTCGCCGGCTGCACGGCCGCGCCTGCCGGCACCGACCCGGCCACCGACGACGCGGCCCAGGACGCGGCGGGCCCCGACGGTCACGGCGGCCACGGCGACCACGCCGACGCCGCCCCGGCGCCCGCGACGCCGCTGCGCGCGGGGGAGCGGTTCGCCCGGCTGGCGATGCCGGCGGCGTACACCCCGTCGCCGCCCACGGGCACCGGCACCGACGACTACCGCTGCTTCCTGCTCGACCCCGCGCTCGCCGACGACGCCTTCATCACCGGCCTGGACGTGCTGCCGGGCACCGAGCGCGTCGTCCACCACGTGATCCTGTTCCGGGTGCCGCCCGGCTCGGTGGCCACAGCCCGGGCCGCGGACGACGCCGAGGCCGGGCAGGGCTGGACCTGCTTCGGCGGCACCGGCGTCGGCGGGACCGGCAGCAGCCTCGACGACGCCCCGTGGCTCGGCGCCTGGGCGCCCGGCGGGGGCGAGCAGGTGATGGCCGACGACGTCGGCATCCCGCTCGAGGCCGGCTCGCAGGTGATCATGCAGGTGCACTACAACCTGCTCGCGGGTCCCGAGCCCGACGTCACCGCCGCGCGGCTGCGGCTCACCCCGGGCGACCGCGACCTCGCCGCGCTCGAGACGGTGCTGCTGCCGGCACCGGTCGAGCTGCCCTGCCGGCCCGCCCACTCCGACGGACCGCTGTGCGACCGCGACGCCGCGGTGGCCGACGTGGTCGCGCGGGTCGGCTCGTCGGGCAACACCGCCAACGCCCTGCACCTGCTGTGCGGGATGGCGCCGGTCGGCCCGGTGCAGCGCTGTGACCGCGAGATCGGACCGGCCGGCGACGCTGCGGGCCGTGGCCGGCCACATGCACCTGCTCGGCCGCAGCATCACCATCGACGTCAACCCCGGCACGCCCCGCGAGCAGCGGGTGCTCGACATCCCGGTCTGGGACTTCGACGACCAGGGCTCGGTCCCCGTCGAGCCGCTCCGGCTGCGCCGCGGCGACACGGTCCGGGTCACCTGCGAGCACGACCAGGCGCTGCGCGACGTGCTGCCCGCGTTCGAGGGCCAGCCCGACCGCTACGTCGTGTGGGGCGAGGGCACCACCGACGAGATGTGCCTCGGCATGCTGCTGGTGACCCGCCCCTGACCGATCCAGCCCTGACCGACCGCTCAGGCCATCTCGGGCACGTGCAGGTGCGCGAGGGCGACCTCCATCTCCGCCACCTCGTCGATGTTCGCACCGAGCTCGGAGGTGGCGTTCGCGCGGATGCCCGCAGCGGCGTCGCGGCTGGCCTCCACGTGCGCGCGGCTCTCGAAGGTCACCGTGCCCACGGCACGTCCGGTCTCGCGGTTGACCATGAAGCTGGCGCTGCAGAAGCCGTCGAGCTCCTGCACGCGGGGCAGCACGCCCATCCGGAAGACGTCGGTCGCCCGGTCGGCCATCGCCGGGTCGCCGCTGAGCCAGGTCACCCGGGCGCAGGCTCCCGCCGGCGTCGCGTGGTCGCGGTGCATGACCGTCATCTCCCACGTGTCCACGTCGCTGGTCGTGGCCCCCATCGCCTGCTCGGCGCCGTCGCGCAGCGGCCGCACCCGCTCGGCGCTGGCGCGCATCGCCTCCTCGGTCTGCCACGCGGTCGCGGCGATGCAGCGTCCGGACGAGCGGTCCGCCAGCAACGACATGCCGACGCAGCCGTCCATGGCGGTGACGGCGGGGATGACCTGGTCGCGGACGTAGGCGATGCCCGCGTCGATCATGGCGGGGTCGGCCTGGATGAGGGTGGTTCGTGCGTGCACGGCGATCTCCTCTGCTCGAGGCGGCGCCCCGACGGCGCTGCCGTCACCGCCCACGCTGCGCGCCGCACCGGGGTGCGGCAATAGTCATCTGGGGCCGTTGACCGCGCGTGGGGACGGTCGCCGCACAAGTCACGGGCGTTCCGGCGGGGGTCTGAGTAGCATGGAAGGGACATCCGGCACGACACGACACGGGAGGGCAGGCCGCACGGCCACCCCATGACAGAGACCGACACCCCTCAGCACACCATCGTGGTGCCGGCGAGCGTTCCCATGGTGGCCCTGCTCGGGCCCCGGGACGAGCACCTCGCCCTCATCGAGAAGGCCTTCGAGGCCGACATCCACGTCCGGGGCAACCAGGTCACCCTCCGTGGGGAGTCGGCCGAGGTCGCCCTCGCGGAGCGCCTCATCGACGAGCTCGTGACGATCATCCGCACCGGTCAGGGGATCACTCCCGAGACCGTCGAGCGGGCGATCGGGATGCTGCGCCAGGAGACCACCGAGCGCCCGGCCGACGTGCTGAGCATGAACATCCTGTCCAACCGCGGCCGCACGATCCGCCCGAAGACGCTCAACCAGAAGCGCTACGTCGACGCGATCGACAAGCACACGATCATCTTCGGCATCGGCCCCGCCGGCACCGGCAAGACCTACCTCGCGATGGCCAAGGCCGTGCAGGCGCTCCAGTCCAAGAACGTCAACCGGATCATCCTGACCCGGCCGGCGGTCGAGGCGGGGGAGCGGCTCGGCTTCCTGCCCGGCACGCTCAGCGAGAAGATCGACCCCTACCTGCGGCCGCTGTACGACGCGCTGCACGACATGCTCGACCCCGAGACGATCCCCAAGCTGCTCGCCGCCGGGACCATCGAGGTGGCGCCGCTGGCCTACATGCGCGGCCGCACCCTCAACGACGCGTTCATCATCCTCGACGAGGCGCAGAACACCTCGCCGGAGCAGATGAAGATGTTCCTGACCCGGCTCGGCTTCGGCTCCAAGATGGTCGTCACCGGTGACGTCACCCAGGTCGACCTGCCCTCGGGCACCAAGAGCGGTCTGCGGATCGTCGAGGACATCCTCACCGACATCGAGGACGTGTCGTTCAACCGGCTCACCGCCCACGACGTCGTACGCCACCGCCTGGTCGGCCACATCGTCGCCGCCTACGACACCTACGAGGCGCTGCGCGAGCAGGCCGACCCCGAGCGCGGCAACGGCGACAGCGGCCGCCGCCCCCGCCGAGCCTGAGAGCGACCAGATGAGCATCGAGATCCTCAACGAGGCCGGCGTCGACGTCGACGTCAAGGAGCTGGCCCGGCTGTCCCGCTTCGTCATCGACCGGATGCGCGTGCACCCGCAGGCGGAGCTGTGCATCAAGCTCGTCGACGAGGACACCATCGCGACCCTCAACGAGCAGTGGATGGACAAGGAGGGTCCCACCGACGTGCTGGCCTTCCCGATGGACGAGCTGCGGCCGGGACTGGTCAACGAGGAGCCCGAGGAGGGCGTGCTCGGCGACCTGGTGCTGTGCCACGCGGTCGCGGAGCGGCAGGCCGAGGAGGCCCGCGCCAAGGGCCAGGCCGGCTACCGCACGGCCGACGAGGTCGACCTGCTGACCGTGCACGGCATCCTGCACCTGCTCGGCTACGACCACGCCGAGCCCGAGGAGCACCGCGAGATGTTCGGGCTCCAGGCCCGGCTGCTCGCCGAGTGGCAGGGCGCCCGCAACGGCGAGGTGCTCCCCGGTGACGAGGACGTGACGTCCTCGGCCCACGAAGCCGGGTGAACACGCGATGAGTGCCGTCGACGTGTGGCTGCTGCTGGTCGCCGGCCTGCTGGCCGTCGTGGCCGGCCTCTTCAGCGCCGCCGACGCCGCGCTGTCGTCGTTCTCCAAGGCCCGGGCCGAGGAGATCTCCCAGCAGGGCAAGGGCGGAGCCGCCCGGCTGCTGGTGATCGTCGAGGACCCGCCGCGCTACCTCAACACCGCGCTGCTGCTGCGCATGCTCTGCGAGATCGCGGCGATCGTGATGGTCACCGTGGTGATGCTCGACGTGCTCGTGGTCGGTGGTGACGCGGACACCGGGCCCGAGGTCGGCCAGGGCCGCTGGGTCGCCATGCTGGCCGCCATCGGCATCTCCCTGGTCGTCTCCTTCGTGGTGATCGGGGTGGCGCCGCGCACCGTCGGCCGCCAGCACGCCGAGCGGGTGGCGCTGCTGTCGAGCGGGCCGCTGATCGTCTTCGCCAAGGTGCTGGGCCCGATCCCGCGGCTGCTGATCGTGGTGGGCAACGCGATCACCCCGGGCCGCGGCTTCAGCGAGGGACCGTTCGCCTCCGAGGCCGAGCTGCGCGAGCTCGTCGACCTCGCCGAGGCGTCCAGCGTCATCGAGTCCGGCGAGCGCGCGATGATCCACTCGGTGTTCGAGCTCGGCGACACCATCGTGCGTGAGGTGATGGTGCCGCGCACCGACGTCGTCTTCATCGAGCGCAACAAGACGCTGCGGCAGGCGATCTCGCTGGCCCTGCGCAGCGGCTACTCCCGCATCCCGGTGGTGGGGGAGAACCTCGACGACATCGTCGGCTTCACCTACCTCAAGGACCTCACCCGCCGGGTCTTCGACCGGCACGAGGCCGAGCAGACCGAGCGGGTCGAGTCGGTGATGCGCCCGGTGATGTACGTCCCGGACTCCAAGCCCGTCGACTCGCTGCTGCGCGAGATGCAGGCCGAGCGCAAGCACGTCGCGGTCGTCGTCGACGAGTACGGCGGCACGGCCGGCCTGGTCACCATCGAGGACGTGCTCGAGGAGATCGTCGGCGAGATCACCGACGAGTACGACGTCGAGCACGTGGACGTCGAGCACCTCTCCAACGGCAGCACCCGCGTGTCCTCGCGCTACCCGGTCGACGACCTCGAGCACATCTGCGGCGTGGCCATCGAGGACGACGACGTCGACACCGTCGGCGGCCTGCTCGCCAAGCACCTCGGCCGGGTCCCGATCGCGGGGTCGGTCGTCGAGGCGCACGGCCTCCGCTTCGAGGCGGAGGCCCCGTCGGGACGGCGCAACCGCATCGGCACCGTGCTCATCTCGCGGCCCCAGCCCGTGGAGGAGACCTCCGCCGACGAGCAATACGCTGAGTCGCATGTCGACCACCCCGAACGAGCTCACTGACGCCGAGGACCGCAAGCTCGTCACGCTGGCCCGCTCGACCCGGGCGCGCACGCGTGCCGCCGAGGGCGCCTGCGTGCGCGACCAGGACGGTCGCACCTACGCCGGCGCCACCGTGGACCTGCCCAGCCTCGGGCTGAGCGCGGTGCAGGTCGCCGTCGCGATGGCGGTCACCTCCGGGGCGACGGGCCTCGAGGCCGTCGTCGTGCTCGGCGACGGGGCCGCGGTCGCCGAGGCCGACCTGTCGGTGGTGCGGGACTTCGCAGGTGCCGGCGTACCGGTGCACCTGGCCGCGCCCGACGGCACCGTCGTGGGCTCGGTGACCTCGTGAGCGAGATGAAGGACCGCATGCTGGCCGGGGAGCTCTACCTCGCCGGCGACGAGGAGCTGCGCGCCGACGCGCGCCGCGCGGGTGCCCTGATGGACGCCTACAACGCCACCACCCACGACGATGCCGCGGGCCGGCGGGCGGTGCTCGAGGAGCTGCTCGGCTCGGTCGGCGAGGACGTCGAGATCCGGCCGCCGTTCCGGGTGGACTACGGCTACCAGATCCACGTCGGGCCGCGCACCTTCGCCAACTACGGGTTGATGGCGCTCGACGTCGGGCGCATCGACATCGGCGCCGACGTGCAGATCGGCCCCAACGTCCAGCTGCTCACGCCGACCCACCCGGTCGAGCCGCAGGCCCGCAAGGACAAGTGGGAGGCGGCCGAGCCGATCAGCATCGGCGACAACGTCTGGCTCGGCGGCGGCGTCATCGTCTGCCCCGGCGTGAGCATCGGCGACAACACGGTCGTCGGCGCCGGCGCGGTGGTCACCAAGGACCTGCCGGCCGACGTGGTGGCGGTCGGCAACCCGGCCCGGGTGGTCCGCGAGCTCTGACCGCGTCGACACCGCCGGACGTCCAAGTCAGGCTGATGACGGAAAACCGGGTGCGTCCGGGAGTAGATTCGAGACGTGGCCGATCCGGTAGGACATGACCGGCACGCGCAAGCGGTTCGCCGGCTCACGGCGTCGTACGACGCCGTACCCCCTGACGCACCCGTGCGTCTGGCCAAGCACACCTCCAACCTCTTCCGGGCCCGCGCCCGCACCGACGCGCCCGGGCTCGACGTCTCCGGTCTCGGCGGCGTCGTCGCGGTCGACGAGGAGGCCGGCACCGCCGACGTGCAGGGGATGTGCACCTACGAGCACCTCGTCGACGTCACGTTGCCGCGCGGCTTCATCCCGCAGGTGGTGCCGCAGCTGCGCACCATCACGCTCGGGGGAGCGGTCACCGGGCTCGGCATCGAGTCGACGTCGTTCCGCAACGGGCTGCCGCACGAGTCGGTGCTCGAGATGGACGTCCTGTGCGGCGACGGGCAGGTCCGCACGGTCCGCCCCGGTGACGACCTGTTCGACGCGTTCCCCAACTCCTACGGCTCGCTCGGCTACGCCACCCGGCTGCGGATCGCGCTGGAGCGGGTGCCCTCGCACGTCGAGCTGCGGCACGTGCCCTTCGCCGACCTCGACGAGCTCGCCCGCGTCGTCGCCGAGGTGGTGGAGACCCGCAGCCACGACGGCGAGCGGGTCGACGGCCTCGACGGCGTGGTGTTCGCGCCGGGGGAGGCCTACCTGACCTTCGCCCGGTTCACCGGCGCCGCGTCCACGCACACCCGCCTCCGACTACACCGGGACGGAGCCCTACTTCCGCTCGGTCCAGCGGATCGGCAGCGCCGGCCCGCGGGGCGGCACCGACCGGCTGACCATGCACGACTACCTCTGGCGCTGGGACACCGACTGGTTCTGGTGCTCGGGCGCGTTCGGGCTGCACGACCCGCGGGTGCGGCGGCTGTGGCCGCGGCGCTGGCGGCGCAGCGACGTCTACCACCGGATCGTCGGCCTGGAGAACCGCTACGGCGTCAAGGCGCGGCTCGACCGGCGCCGGGGGCTCCCTGCGCGGGAGCGGGTGATCCAGGACGTCGAGGTGCCGGTCGAGCGGCTCACCGAGTTCCTCACCTGGTTCGACCGCGACGTCGGGATGCGGCCGGTGTGGCTGTGCCCGCTGCGCAGCACCCGCGAGTGGCCGTCGTACCCGCTCCGTCCCGGCGCGACCTACGTCAACGTCGGCTTCTGGGGCACCGTCCCCATCGAGCCGGGCGCCCGCGACGGCGACAAGAACCGCGCCGTGGAGGCCAAGGTCACCGAGCTCGGCGGTCACAAGTCGCTCTACTCCGACGCCTACTACGACCGCGCCACCTTCGACCGGCTCTACGACCAGGAGTTCGCGCGCAGGGTGCGCAAGCAGACCGATCCCGACGGCCGGCTGGCCGACCTCTACGAGAAAGCAGTGGAACGCCGATGACCAGCACTCTCAACCGCTCCGACCGCTCCGCTGCCGACCCCGGCCGGCTGCCGATCGGTGCGGTCCTCGAGCGCCTGATGGCGCGCGGCATGCCGTTCCGGT
This sequence comes from uncultured Actinomycetota bacterium, assembly GCA_963698315.1. Taxonomy (GTDB): domain Bacteria; phylum Actinomycetota; class Actinomycetes; order Propionibacteriales; family Nocardioidaceae; genus Nocardioides_B. The sequence goes on along the minus strand of CAVOQH010000004.1, from coordinate 342,684 downwards.
TCTCGGCGTACGACGGCAGCACCGCCGGGCCGGTCGACGCGCCGATCCACCTCCGCCTGCACAACGAGCGCGGGCTGTCCTACCTGCTCACCGCGCCCGGCGACCTCGGCATGGCACGGGCCTACGTGCGCGGCGACCTCGAGATGGAGGGTGTCCACCCGGGCAACCCCTACGACGCGCTCGTGCACCTGCAGAACAACCTGAAGTTCCGGGTGCCCGCACCGGCCGAGGCGATGCGGCTCGCTCGCAGCATCGGGCTGAACCACTTCGTCCCGCCGGAGCCGCCCGAGCAGGAGGCGCTGCCCCGCTGGCGGCGGCTGCTCGAGGGGTTCCGGCACTCGCGCACCCGCGACGCCGGCGCGATCCACCACCACTACGACGTGTCCAACCGGTTCTACGAGATGGTGCTCGGGCCGTCGATGACCTACACCTGCGCCTGCTTCCCGACCGAGGACGCCACCCTCGAGGAGGCGCAGGCGTTCAAGTACGACCTGGTCTGCCGCAAGCTCGGCCTCCGGCCGGGGATGCGGCTGCTCGACGTCGGCTGCGGCTGGGGCGGCATGGTGCGGCACGCCGCGCGGGAGTACGGCGTCGAGGTCATCGGCGTCACGCTGTCGCGTGAGCAGGCCGCGTGGGGTCAGCAGGCCGTCGAGCGGGACGGCCTCGACCACCTGGCCGAGGTCCGCTTCGGCGACTACCGCGAGGTCCGTGAGACCGGCTTCGACGCGGTCAGCTCGATCGGCCTCACCGAGCACATCGGGGTGCGCAACTACCCGGCGTACTTCGCCTTCCTGCGCGACCGGCTGGTCCCCGGCGGCCGGCTGCTCAACCACTGCATCACCCGGGCCGACAACAGCTCCCGCGCAACCACCGGGGCGTTCATCGACCGCTACGTCTTCCCCGACGGCGAGCTCACCGGGTCCGGCCGGATCATCACCGCCATGCAGGACGTCGGGCTCGAGGTGCGGCACGAGGAGAACCTCCGCGAGCACTACGCGCTCACCCTCAAGGGCTGGTGCGAGAACCTCGAGTCGCACTGGGACGAGTGCGTCGACGAGGTCGGCATCGGGACCGCCAAGGTGTGGGGTCTCTACATGGCCGGCTCGCGGCTGGCCTTCGAGCGCAACGAGATCCAGCTGCACCAGGTGCTCGGGGTCAGGCCCGGTCCCGGCGGCGACGCGCACTTCCCGCTCCGCCCCACCTGGCTCTCCTGACCGCTCGGCGCGCTCCCGGGGCCGGGTGACACAATCGCGGGGTGCCTGACACTCCTGCCTTCCGCAGCGGCTTCGCGTCGTTCGTCGGCCGCCCCAACGCCGGCAAGTCGACGCTGACCAACGCGCTCGTCGGCACCAAGGTCGCGATCACCTCCTCGCGCCCGCAGACCACCCGCACCGTCGTGCGCGGCATCGTGCACCGGCCCGACGCGCAGCTGATCCTGGTCGACACCCCGGGGCTGCACCGGCCCCGCACCCTGCTCGGTGAGCGGCTCAACGACCTGGTCACCACCACCTGGGCCGAGGTCGACATCGTCGCGGTGTGCTTCCCGGCCAACGAGAAGATCGGCCCCGGCGACCGGTTCATCGTCAACGAGCTCGCCAAGGTGCGTCGTACGACGAAGCTGGCGATCGCCACCAAGACCGACCTGGCCACCCCCGAGCAGCTGGGCGAGCACCTGCTCGCGATCCAGGCGCTCGGCGAGGAGACCGGCACCGACTGGGCGGAGATCGTCCCGGTGTCGGCCAAGGCGGGCGACCAGGTCGACCTGCTCCAGGACCTGCTGGTCGCGCGGCTGCCCGAGGGACCGCCGCTCTACCCCGACGGCGAGCTCACCGACTCGCCGGAGGAGGCGATCGTCGCCGAGCTGATCCGCGAGGCGGCCCTCGAGGGCGTCCGCGACGAGCTGCCGCACTCCATCGCCGTCGTGGTCGAGGAGATGGGCCTGCGCGAGGGGCGTCCCGAGGACAAGCCGCTGCTCGACGTCCACGCCAACCTCTTCGTCGAGCGGTCCTCGCAGAAGGGCATCGTGATCGGCCACAAGGGCAGCCGGCTGCGCGCCGTCGGCACCGACGCCCGCAAGAGCATCGAGGCGATGCTCGGCACCCCGGTCTACCTCGACCTGCACGTCAAGATCGCCAAGGACTGGCAGCGCGACCCCAAGCAGCTGCGCCGCCTCGGCTTCTGACCGCGATGAGTCGGGCGGCGGGCGCGGGTCCATCCTCATGACGGACCACCCGAGGAGGTCGTGATGGACGAGCAGTTCGAGGCCACGCTGGAGAAGAGCCCCGCCCAGGGCGGCTGGACCTACGTCGTCTGGCCGGGCTCGGCGGACTACTTCGGCACCCGCGGCCTGGTGAAGGTCGCGGGCACCATCGACGGCGAGCCGTTCCGCAGCTCGTTCATGGCGATGGGCGACGGCACCCACAAGCTCCCGGTCAAGGCCGACCTCCGCAGGGCGATCGGCAAGGAGGCGGGCGACACCGTGGCCGTCCGCCTCCTCGAGCGCCTGATCGACTGACCGGCGAGGGGTCAGCTCGTCCGTGACACGCCGCCAAGAAGCCTGAACAGGTGACCCCTCGGCCGTCAGCGGACGCGGGCGGTGAGCAGGAGGTACTCCCACTCCATGACGGGACCTTCCTCGGCACCCTCGGCACCCCGGTGCTTCCGGTCGTGTCCGCGCGGTGGGCGGCGAGCGCGTCGTCGCCGAGCGCGGCCAGCGCCGCGTCGAGCTCGGCGACCCGCGCCGGGTCGTCGGCGATCCCCTTGTAGGCCGCGATGGTCGGCCCGTAGGTCGCCTTGAAGAAGTCGCGGAACTCCGCGCCGTCGGCGAAGCGGTCGACCCGCAGCATCTGCCGGTCGGCGACCACGTCGCTGACCCGGTCCCCGAGCAGCTCGCGCACGTGGGCCTCGTCGCCCCACAGCGGGGGCGGCTGCACGCCGGCCGGCGGCGGCGCGACGTACGGCTTCATCGTGGCGAACATCCGGCCGATGAACCCGGCCGGCGTCCAGGCGATGAGCCCGATCGTGCCGCCGGGCCGGGTGACCCGGACGAGCTCGTCGGCGCTCTCCTGGTGGTGCGGCGCGAACATCACGCCCACGCACGACATCACCACGTCGAAGGCGTCGTCGGCGAAGGGCAGCGCCTCCGCGTCCCCCTCGCGCCACTCGACGGTGACGCCCGCGCGGTCGGCGTGCTCCCGGCCCGACTCCAGCAGCTCCGGGGTCAGGTCGCTCGCGACGACCGTGGCGCCCCGCTGCGCGGCCGGGACGGCCGCGTTGCCCGAGCCCGCCGCGACGTCGAGCACCCGCTGCCCGGCCGAGACCGCGCAGGCGTCCACGAGCACCGGTCCCAGCGACGGGATCACCTCGTCGGCCACGGCCGGGTAGTCGCCGGTCGCCCACATCGCCCGGTGCTTCGCCTTGAGGTCCGGTGTGCCCGGAGCCGTCGGCGTGTTCTGGCTGCTCACTGACATGTCGCTCTCCCTCATCGGTCCCCCCGGTCGACCTCCGTGGTCGATCTCTCGGACACGACGTTAGGAGCGTCGCCAGGGGCGGCTCCAGTACGAGATCTGTACTGCCCGGCGCCCCGTCCCTTTCGTCCCTGGTGGACCACGCCGAGCGGCGCCTAGCCTGCCGGGATGGGGACGACGTACCGCCAGTTCTGCCCGGTGGCCAAGGCGATGGAGCTGCTCGACGAGCGGTGGACGATGCTGCTCGTGCGCGAGCTCGTGCTGGGCAGCGAGCACTTCAACGACCTACGGCGGGGGCTGCCGCGCATGTCGCCGTCGCTGCTGTCCAAGCGGCTGAACCAGCTCGTGCGGGCCGGCGTGGTGGACAAGGTGGTGGACGGCCACGACGTCCGCTACGTGCTCAGCCCGGCGGGAGAGGAGCTGCGCCCCGTGGTCGAGGCCGTCGGCACGTGGGGAGCACGCTGGATCGGCGAGCTCGGCGACGAGGACCTCGACCCCAAGCTGCTGCTGTGGGACATGCACCGCAACGTCGACCGCGCGGTGGTGCCGTCCGACCGCACGGTGCTGCAGTTCCGGTTCCCGGAGGTGCGGGGTGCGCAGGGCCGGTGGTGGCTGGTGATCACGCCGCAGGAGGTCGACGTGTGCGACGAGGACCCCGGGCACGAGGTCACCGTCACCGTGACCTCGAGCCTGCGTGACCTGACCCGGATCTGGCGCGGCGACCTGGCCTGGACCGACGCCGTCGGCACCGGCCGCCTGGCTGTCGAGGGGCCCGAGCGGCTGCGCCGGGCGATGCCGGGATGGTTCTCGCTGTCGCCGTTCGCGGGCGTTCCCCGGGGCGACCGGCTGGTCAGCGTCTAGCCGGGGCGGCGCTCAGCAGGCCGCCGGTGTAGCTGCCCGCCGTGGTCGGCGGCGCGTCGACGGACCGGGCGTTGGGCCGGTCGAGGGTGAAGTAGCGCAGCCAGTCCATCTGCATCCGGCTCTTGTTCATCCGCTGGCCCGGCTGGGCGAGCATGGTGAACCGGACCGTCATCGGGATCCCGGAGAGCGCCTCGGGGCGGTGCTCGGTGCGGATCACGTGGGCGTCGACGAACCAGGACACGCGGGAGTCGGTGACCTCCACCGCGAACGTGTGCCACTGGTCGTCGCCGAGGCCGAGCCGCTTCGACGCGGAGAACTGCCGGTCGGGGAGGTTGCGGATCCACAGGTGGGCCCGCTGCCCGCCGATCCGGTAGCCCTGCAGGGAGACGTCCCGGGCGCCGCAGCGCTGCTCCTGGTCGCCTGCGGGCACCAGCTCGGTGCGCACCCGGAAGTTCGCGGCGTCGGTGGAGTAGCGCCGCGACCGCAGCCGGATCTCCCACCGCCCGGTCGCGTGGCCGGCCTGGTCGCGGGTGGCGCTGACCGTGCCCTCGCTGGTCGTGTTCAACGTGAGCATGCCGTGCTGGTTCTGCACCAGGCCCGGCCCCTCGACGCGGTAGAACGACGGCATCCGGCTGCTCTCGAAGTCGTCCTGCCACAGCGGCCGGCCCCACTTGTACGTCGACTGGGCGTTCACCGGGCCGGGCGGGTGCGCGTGGTCGGCGACCGCGGTGGGCAGACCGGCGCCGGGGAGCACGGTCAGGGGAAGGAGGACGGTGAGGAGCGCGACGGTCCAGCGCGGCCGTCCCGAGCGACGGGCAGAAAGGAACATTCAGACACGGTAGGACAGATCGGGCATCAGGTGTAGAGGCAGAACGGATGTCCGGCGGGGTCGAGCATCACCCGCACGTCGTCCTGGGGCTGGAAGTCCGGCAGCTCGGCGCCGAGCTCCAGGGCGTGCGCGACGGCCGCGTCGAGGTCGACGACCTCGAAGTCGAGGTGCAGCTGCATCTGCTGGCTGCCCGGCGTCGCGGGCCACGTCGGGCGCACGTAGGCGCGCTCCAGCTGGATCGCGAGGTAGGCCACGCCGCCGTCCTCCGGCGCCATGGCGGCGCCCTCCTCGTCCTCCTTGCTGATCGGCCAGCCGAGCAGCTCCGACCAGAACTTCGCCACCGGCCGGACCTCCGGAGCATCGAGCACCACGCCCCACCAGTCCGACCGGCTCCACCGGTCGGTGGTGCCGTCCTTGTCCTCACGTCCCCGCATGGCGGTCAGCCTAGGACGACCGTCCCGGAACGCCCAGGGCGTCGGTCAGGTCGAGCAGGGCGGCCACGGTGGCGTCCGGGTCGTGCAGCAGGTGCAGGTGCCCGCCGTCGAGCCGGCGCGCAGGCCAGCCCCACGACCGGGCACGCGCGGCCTCCTCGGCGTAGGTGTCGCCGAAGGCGAGGTAGCCGCTCGGCGTCCGCTCCCACCCCGCGGGCACGGCCACGGTCGAGCGGAAGTAGGACAGCGGCAGCCGCGGCTGACCGGCCTCCACCGTGGCGCGGATGGTGTCGTCGGGGAAGAGTCCATCGGTGTCGTCCCACCAGTCCGTCCACGGCGGCAGCAGGCCGTCGGCGTCGGCGAGGCCGGTGAGGAAGTCGAGGAACGCCGGCGGCGCCAGCGAGGTGGCCCCGGAGCCGGCGGGCAGCGCCGGCGTCGACGTAGACGGTGGCGGCGGCCGCGCACCGGTCGGCGACGGCGGGGGCGAAGTAGCCCGCGTTGCTGTGCGGCACCAGCACCGTGCCGGGTCTCGCCGACCAGCCTCGACGTACGCCGCCGAGCACCTCGACGGGTGTGCCGGACGGCCCCCGGCGACGCGACCACGACCCGGTGCCCGCCCGTGGCGCAGCAGCCCGGCGACCGGGTCCCCAGGCGGCTCGCGCCGAGCAGCGGGCTCGGCAGCAGCGCGAAGCTCGTCACCGGTTCAGCCTAGGTCGGCGTCGGCGGGGTCAGGCCCTGGCACGATGACGTCGTGACCGGACGCACCACCCTGCACCCCGTCGAGAGCGCCCACGACCGCGAGGTCCTGAGCCGGCTGTGGCAGCTCTACGCCCACGACCTGTCGGAGCTGCGCGGGGCGCTGCCCGGCGACGACGGGCTGTTCCGGGCCGGCCGGCTGCCGAGCTACCTCGACGATCCCGACCGGTCCTGCCACCTGGTCCGTCACGAGGGTGCGGTCGCCGGCTTCGGGCTGGTGCGGGGCCGCCCGGGGGAGCTGCACGTGCTCGGGGAGTTCTTCGTGGCCCGCGCCGCCCGCCGCTCGGGCGTCGGCCGGGAGGCGGCCCGGCTGCTGCTCACCGCCGAGCCGGGCCCGTGGGAGATCGCCTTCCAGGAGGAGAACGTCGCTGCGGCTCGCTTCTGGCGCCGCGTCGCGGCCGACGTGGCCGGCGACGCGTGGCGGGTGGAGCAGCGCCCGGTGCCGGGCAAGCCGGAGGTCCCGCCGGACTCGTGGCTCACGCTGACGGTGTGACCGTCCGGCCCGACGTCAGGGCAGCGCGCGCACTCCCGCGGCCGCCTTCGCGGCGACCGTGGTGACCCGGCGCTCGCGGGTCGCCGACTGCTTGGCGGTGACCACCCAGGCGAGCATCTGCTTGCGGGCCGACGGGGCGAAGCCGTCCCAGTGGGCGCGCGAGCCGGGGTGCGCGTCGAAGGCGGCCGCGAGGTCGTCGGGCACGACCAGGGCCTCGACGTCGTCGTAGAGCTCCCAGGAGCCGTTGGCCTTGGCGGCCTCGACCGCGGCCCGGCCGGCCGCCTCCAGCCGGCCCTCGGCCTCCAACCGGGCGATCCGCGCCTTGTTGGTGCGCGCCCAGCCGCTCGTCGGGCGCCGTGGCGCGAACCAGAGTCGCGTCCGCTCCTCGTCGACGCCGCGCTGGGTGGAGTCCACCCAGCCGTAGCGCAGCGCCTCGACGATCGCGGTCTCGTAGTCGAGCACCTGGCGACCGCTGGACCGCTTGGCCGTCACCAGCCACACGCCGGGGACGTCGGCGTGGTGGTCGGCGAGCCACCGCGACCAGGCCGCGACGCCGTCGGGCTCGAACCACTCCGCGTCGTCCTGCACTCCCATGGCCCGATCCTCCCGTCCCGGAGCGTCGGCCGCCACCGGTTTCGCCCCGGTCAGTCGGGCGCCCAGCAGTAGCCGAACCGTTGGCCGTTGTCCCACTGCTTCGCGCTGGGCCACTCCCAGCCGTACTCGAACTGGAGCGGGTCGGCCGCCTGGTCACGCGCGGTGTCGCGGCAGGGGGAGTCGCCCGCCGAGCGGACCCGCGCGGTGCCGGGGTAGCGCTCGCCGCCCGGCAGCGCGATGGTCGAGATCGCCCGCCAGGAGTGCCGGCGCGCGCAGATCACCCGCTCGAAGGTGGGGGTGCCGGGCTCGGCGGTGCCGCACAGGCCGTACGTCGCCAGGGCACCCGGTCGGTCGAGCACGCCGGCGACCCGGGGGCGGGGCGGCAGCGGGAAGAGCACGTCCCCGGCCGCGATCGCCACCAGGTCGCAGCGGAACCAGTCGGCGCCCTGGTCGGCCTGCTCCAGGGTGGGCGAGAACCACACCACCTCGAAGCGGCTGAGGTTGCGGGTCTCGGGGGTGCCGCCGACCTGCTCGGCGAGCTTGCGCGGGCAGGTGCGGGCGAGCTGGCGGCGCACCCGCTCGGAGTCGACGGCCAGGCTGTGCCCCTCGACCACCGTGTCGAGCCGGCCGACGTGGATGGTCTGCGCGTCGTGGCGCCGGGTGCACGGGACCGGCTCGCTGTCGTTGCTCGGCACGGTCAGCTGCTCGAAGGTCAGCCGGTAGCACGCCTTCGGTCTCGGCGCCGGCGGGGCAGCGACGCGCTCCGTCGTCCGGGCGTCGTCGCTCGACGACGCGTCCGCGGACTCGTCGGAGCTCGGTGCGGCACTCGCTCGAGGTCGAGGGCGCCGTGCCGTCGTCGGCGTCCGGTGTGCAGCCGGCCAGCAGCCCGACCGTCACGACCGAGGCGACGGCCGCGGCGAGCAGGGCGAGCGGGCGGGTCACTGGTCGGTCTTCGCCCAGCAGATCGATCGGCGGTTGCCCGCCTCCCACTCGGCCTCGTGGAACCAGGTGAAGCCGTAGTCGTAGTCCACGGGGTAGTTCATCCAGGCGCCCACGGAGTCGGAGCAGAAGTCGCGGGTGCGCACCGCGACGACCCGGTCGCCGGGGTACTCCTCGTCCTCCTCGCCGAGCACGATGGTGGTGACGGCGCGCCAGGTGTGCTCCTCGCTGCACGGGATCTTCACCGAGTCGGCGACCGTCGGGCCGTCGACGCAGACCTCCCAGCGGTCCTCCGGCTGACCGAGCAGCAGGTCCTTGGCGGACCGGGGCAGCGTCACCAGCGACGTCGACTCCTCGCCGCCACCCACCACGTCGCAGCGCCACCAGCGGGCACCGGCGTCCCAGGCCTCCTGGCCGGGCCGGAACCACGCCCAGGTCACGGTGGAGCGCATCACCTGGCTCTCGTCGCCCCCGAGGAAGCGACGGAACTCCTTCTCGCACTGGTCGAAGACGTGCGCACCGAGAGCCGAGTCGTCGATGGCGTCGCCGGCGACGTCCTCCGGGAAGTCGCCCACCGCGAAGGTCTCGGCGGTGTGCTTGGCGTCGCACCCGACCGGCGGGGTGTCGTTGCTGGTCTGCTGGATGTCCTCGGGGGTGAGCATCCGGCAGGCGCCGACCTCCGGGGCCTTGGTCGAGACCGGCCCGCCGTCGTCCCCGAGCGCCCCGCTGCAGGCACTCAGGGCGAGGAGCAGCACGACCAGAGCGGCGCGGGACAGCACGTTGGAACCTCAGACGTCTTCGGGGGAGAGCAGTGCGGCGATGGTACCGCCGAGGTCGTACGCCGCGGCCAGCCGCTCCTCGGTGACGTCGCCGACCACGGCGAGCACCTCCGCCGACTGGCGCCAGCCCAGCGCCGAGACGATGGAGAGGACCGACCGGACCGCGCCCTCGGTGTCGTAGCGGCCGTGGACGTAGAGCCCGAACGGGCGCCCGTGCGTCCGGCCCCCAGTGCCCGCCCCCGCCGAGCCGTCGTCCGCGAGCGCGCCTCCGACGTGCAGGAAGGTGCTGTCGAAGAAGTGCTTCAGCGCGCCGCTCATGTAGCCGAAGTTGGCGGGCGTGCCGAGCAGGTAGCCGTCGGCCGCCAGCACGTCGTCGGCGGTCGCCTCCAGCGCGGGCCGGACGACGACCTCCACGCCGTCGATGGCGTCGTCGCCGGCGCCCGCCAGCACCGCGTCGGTCAGCTCCCGCACGCTGCGCGTGGGGGAGTGGTGCACGACGAGCAGCCGGCTCACAGGTCGCGCCGGTAGCCCACGTGCTCGGCGACGACGGTGGCGCCGAGGCGCTCGTTGACCGCGATCATGTGGTGGTTGCTGGTGGCGTTCCAGGTGTCGGCGGCGCCGACCTCGGGGCGCTCCCGCTCGATCCAGCGGAGCATGTCGGCCTTCATCAGCAGGCCGAGCCGGTGCCCGCGGTGGGCGCGCACGACGCTGGTGTCCTCCTGGAACGCCAGCCCGGGGGAGAACTCGTCGACGCACAGCATCGACAGGCCGGCCCACGCGCCGCTCTCGCGGTGCACCGCGACCACGCGGTAGACCGTCTGCCGGCGCCCGGCCATCGCGGTGTCGTAGTCGCGCACCCGCTGCTCGTCGAACAGCGCCGGCTGCTCGTCGTCGTCGTTGGCGGGCGCGTCGTTGATCGCCTCGTGCAGCGTGGCCATGTCGGCCAGCCGGTCCTCGGGCGTGGCGCCGACGAAGTGCAGCAGGTCGTAGTCCTGCGCGTGCGCCGCCGCCTCGGCGTGGAGCCGGTCCCACAGCCCGGGGGCGGTGGCGTGCAGGTCGATGCGGCGTACGGCGTAGCGGCCCGGCGTCGGCGTGAACCCCCACGCGTCGAGCGCGGCGACCCCGTCGGAGCCGGCGAACGCCCCGGAGTACACCCGGGTCCGGCCGGCGTCGCGCACCGCGTCGAGGGCGGCGTCGAGCAGCTCCCGCCCCACCCCCTGCTTGCGCGCGTCGGGGTGCACGTGCCCGCGCACGTGGGCGGTGTCGGTGTTCTCCCGGTGCGGCAGCTCGAGGTCGAGCTGGCCGACCAGCCGGTCGCCGTCCCAGGCGAGCCAGACGCCGTCCATCGGCCGGTTCTGCGAGGTCAGCCGGCGGTAGGTCAGCGCCGCCGGGCCGACCCGGGGCGGCATGTCGAGCCCGGTCGCCTCGTTGGCGGCGGTGAGCACCTCCGCGAGGGCGTCGGCGGTGTCGAGGTCGAGGTCGAGCGGGTCGACGCGCTCGATGCGGGCTGCAGGCATGCGCCCATCCTCACCCATCCCGGTCCGTGTGCTGGATGCCAGGTCGCACCCGCCGCGGACCCGTCCTATGCTGTTTTCGTCATGAGCGCGCGCAACCTCCTCCTTCGGTGCCGCAACGAGGTCTGAGAAGCCGGACCCCTCGTTGCGGAGTCAGCCTGTTGGCCCACCGCCCCGGCGCCGCCGCCCACTTCCGAACGAGGACACCATGACCACCCCCCGCACCAACCAGCAGAAGACCAGCGGCATGCCGTTCCAGCGCTACCGCGCGTTCCCCCCGATCGACCTGCCCGACCGGACCTGGCCGTCGCGGACGGTCACCGAGGCGCCCCGCTGGCTGTCGACCGACCTCCGCGACGGCAACCAGGCGCTGATCGACCCGATGTCGCCGGCGCGCAAGATGAAGATGTTCGAGCTCCTCGTCCAGATGGGCTACAAGGAGATCGAGGTCGGCTTCCCGTCGGCGTCCGAGACCGACTTCGGCTTCGTGCGCCAGCTGATCGAGCAGGACAAGATCCCCGACGACGTCACGATCTCGGTGCTGACCCAGGCGCGTGAGGACCTGATCGAGCGCAGCGTGCAGTCGCTGGTCGGCGTACCGAAGGCCAACATCCACCTCTACAACGCCCTCGCCCCGCTGTTCCGCCGCGTGGTCTTCCACGCCGGCAAGGACGAGATCCGCAACATCGCGGTGCGCGGCACCGAGATGGTGATGAAGTACGCCGACTCCTACCTCGACAAGACCGTCATCGGCTACGAGTACTCCCCGGAGATCTTCACCGGCACCGAGCTGCCGTTCTCCGTCGACGTGTGCGAGGCGGTCTCCGACGTGTGGCAGCCCGCCGACGGCCGCGAGATCATCCTCAACCTGCCGGCCACCGTCGAGATGGCGACGCCCAACGTCTACGCCGACCAGATCGAGTGGTTCTCCCGCCAGCTCACCCGCCGCGAGCACACGGTGATCTCGCTGCACCCGCACAACGACCGCGGTACGGCGGTGGCGGCGACCGAGCTCGCGATGATGGCCGGCGCCGACCGGGTCGAGGGCTGCCTGTTCGGCCACGGCGAGCGCACCGGCAACGTCTGCCTGGTGACCCTGGGCATGAACCTGTTCAGCCAGGGCGTCGACCCGCAGATCGACTTCTCCGACATCGACGAGATCCGTCGCACGGTGGAGTACTGCACCCAGCTGCCGGTCCACCCGCGCCACCCCTACGCGGGCGACCTGGTCTACACGGCCTTCTCCGGCTCCCACCAGGACGCCATCAAGAAGGGCCTCGAGGCGCTCGACGTCGCCGCCGCCGAGACCGGCCGGCCCGTCGGCGAGATGCCGTGGGAGGCGCCGTACCTCCCGATCGACCCCAAGGACGTCGGCCGCACCTACGAGGCGGTCATCCGGGTCAACAGCCAGTCCGGCAAGGGCGGCGTGGCCTACATCCTCAAGGCCGACCACAAGCTCGACCTGCCGCGCCGGCTGCAGATCGAGTTCAGCCGGGCCGTGCAGCGGCACACCGACGACGAGGGCGGCGAGATGTCGCCCGACGCGATCTGGGAGTCGTTCAAGGCCGAGTACCTCGACCGCGAGGCCCCGCTCAGGCTCAACTCGGTGCACACCTCGTCGGCGGCGGGGGAGAAGGACGCCCTCACCGTCAACGTCTACGTCGACGGCGAGGCGCGCACCCTCGACGGCACCGGCAACGGCCCCATCGCCGCCTTCGTCGACGCGCTCAACAGCCTGTCGGACGACGAGGTCAGCAAGGGCAACCCGCTGTTCGAGCACCGCACCGACATCCGGGTCCTCGACTACCACGAGCACGCGCTGTCCTCGGGTGGTGACGCGATCGCGGCGGCCTACGTCGAGTGCACCGTCGGCGACGAGCTCGTCTGGGGTGTCGGCCTCGACGCCAACATCGTCACCGCCTCGCTCAAGGCCGTGATCTCCGCGGTCAACCGGGCCTGAACAACGATTCGTCTGCGACTTCCGGGGTGATTCACGCAGCGGAGTCGCAGACGAATCCGTTGTGCAGCACGTCGGCCACCACCCGGTCGAGCGGCGGGGTCACGTCGAACGCGGCCCCGAGCTCGTCCGGGCCGAGCGGCTCGAGGGTGTCGAACTGGGACTGCAGCAGCGACGCCGGCATGAAGTGCTCGCGCGCCTCCATCCGGGCGCGCAGCACGTCGAACGGCGCCTCCAGGTGCACGAAGAACACGACTCCGCCGGGCAGGCGCGACCGCAGCACGTCGCGGTAGGACCGCTTCAGCGCCGAGCAGGTCAGCACCGTCGACACCCCGTCGGCGTGGTGGAACGCCAGCAGCGAGCCGAGCGACTCCAGCCAGGGCCGGCGGTCGTCGTCGTCGAGCGGCTCGCCCGCCGACATCTTCGCGATGTTGCGGGGCGGGTGCAGGCTGTCGCCCTCGATGAAGGTCATCCCGAGGCGCTCGGCCAGCAGGCTGCCGACGGTCGTCTTGCCGGTGCCCGACACCCCCATCACCACGAGGTGACGGGCGGTGCCGCGGTCAGCCGGCACGACGCACCGCGCCGGACGCCGAGGCGGCCGCCGCTACGCTGACCGACGTGTCGACCGTCTACCGCACCGTGCTCGCCGACCTCGGTCCGCGCATCGTGAACGGCGGGGTCGCCGAGGGCTCGGTGATCACCCTGGAGCAGCTCTGCGAGACGTACGGCGTCTCGCGCACGATCGCCCGCGAGGTCGTCCAGGTGCTCGCCTCCATGCGGCTCGTGGAGAGCCGCCGTCGCACCGGGATCCGCATCCTCGGCCACGACGAGTGGGACGCCTACGATCCCGAGCTGATCCGCTGGCGGCTCGACGGCGAGGGCCGGCTGCGCCACCTGCACGAGCTGTCGCAGCTGCGCGCCGCGGTCGAGCCGGCGTCGGCCGCGCTCGCCGCGGAGCACGCCGACGACGCGGAGCGCGCCGAGATCGTGCGGCTCGCCGAGCAGATGGAGACCTCCGGCGCGGCCGGTGACCTCATCACCTTCCTCGAGCAGGACGTCGCCTTCCACCGCCTGCTGCTGCGGGCGTCGGGCAACGTGATGTTCCAGGCCCTCGGCGACGTCGTCGAGGAGGTGCTGCGCGGGCGCACCGACCACCACCTGATGCCGCCGACCCCCAAGCCGGAGGCGCGGCGCCTGCACCACGTGGTGGCCGAGGCGGTCGCCGGGCGCGAGCCCGAGGTGGCCCGCGCCGCGATGACCGCCATCTGCGTCGAGGTCGTCTCCGACCTCGACCGGCCGCACTGACCTCACAGCAGCCCGGCCACCGGCCACAGCACCACGGCGAGGACGAACGCCGAGAGGCCCAGCGTCGTCTCCATGACCGTCCACGTCTTCAGCGTGGTCTTCTCGTCCATGCCGAAGAACCGGCTGACCAGCCAGAAGCCCGAGTCGTTCACGTGCGAGAGCACGGTCGCGCCGGCCGCGATCGCCACCACGAGCAGCGCGATGTGCAGGTCGTCGTAGCCGGTGGCCTGGCTGGCGATCAGCCCGGCGGCCGTGGTCAGCGCCACGGTGGCCGAACCCTGCGCCACCCGCAGCGCGGTCGCGATCAGGAACGCCTGCAGCAGCAGCGGCAGGCCGAGACCGGACAGCGAGGAGGTGAGCGCCTCGCCGATGCCGCTGGTGCGGAGCACGCCGCCGAACATGCCGCCGGCGCCGGTGATCAGGATGATCGAGCAGATCGGGCCGAGGGACTGGTCGAGCACGGCCATGGTCTCCTCCGTCGAGCCCACGGTGCGGGCCAGCACGACGATCGCGACCAGCAGGGTCACGAGCAGCGCGACGGGGGTGTTGCCGAGCAGCTGGAGCGCCTCGACCCAGGTCTGGCCCTCGGCGAGCGCACCGCTGGAGACCAGCGTGGTCAGCACGGTGTTGAACGAGATCAGCACCAGCGGGATCAGCAGCAGGCCGAGCACGGTGCCGAAGGAGGGAGCGGTCCGGGTCAGCGTGCTCGTGCCGGTGCCGCCCGCGCCGGTGCCGCCGGTGCCGCCGGTGCCGCCGGTGGCGGAGGAGCCGTCCGCGGCGTCGACGTCGCGGCCGCCGTTCATCTCACCGAAGAGCACGTCGGGCAGGGGTACGTCGAAGCGCCGGCCGAGCACGCGCGAGACGAGGTAGACGCCGAAGTACCAGGAGACGAGGGCGACCGGCAGGCCGACCAGCAGCACGACGCCGATGTCGCCGCCGAGCACCGTGCCGGCCGCGACCGGGCCGGGGTGCGGGGGCACCAGCGCGTGCATCGCCGCGAACGCCGCCCGCGGCGGGGAGGGCGTAGAAGAGCACCGAGCCGCCGAAGCGGCGGGCCACGGTCAGGATGATCGGCAGGAAGACCACGAGGCCCGCGTCGAAGAAGATCGGGAAGCCGAAGATCAGGGCGGCGACGCCGAGCGCGAACGGCGCGCGCTGCTCGCCGAAGCGGCTCACCAGGGTGTCGGCGAGCACCTGGGCGCCGCCGGTGACCTCGAGCAGCCGGCCGAGCATCACGCCGAAGCCGACCAGGAGGGCCACCGAGCCGAGCGTGGTGCCGAAGCCGGTCAGCAGGGCGGCGGGCACGTCGGCCAGCGGGATGCCCGCGACCACGGCGGTCAGCAGGCTCACCAGGACGAGCGCGAGGAAGGCGTGCAGGCGCACCTTCATGATCAGGAAGAGCAGCAGCGCGACGGCCGCGGCGGCGATGAGCAGCAGGACGGCCGTGCTGTGCACGGGTTGGATGGCTTCCACGAGAGGGCTCCCATTGACGACGGGCAGTGAGGACGGTCACACGGACCGCGCCATCGTGCCGCAAAGGTAGTACCTTTGCAACCCGCGAGGCCTCGGGACTCTGCGCGGGCTCCTCGGCCGCCGCACCGGCGCTGGCAGGATGGATGCCATGGACCCCGCTGACTTCCTCGCCGTGGACGACCTGCTCACCGAGGAGGAGCGCGACGTCCGCGACACGGTGCGGGCCTTCGCGCGGGCAGAGCTCGCCCCGCACATCGCGGAGTGGTACGACGCCGGCACGCTGCCCGCCGAGGAGCTCACCAAGAAGTTCGCCGACCTCGGCCTGTTCGGCATGCACCTCGAGGGCTACGGCTGCGCGGGCACCAGCGCCACGGCGTACGGCATCGCCTGCCGTGAGCTCGAGGCCGTCGACACCGGGCTGCGCAGCTTCGTCTCGGTGCAGGGCTCGCTCGCGATGTACTCCCTCTACCGCTGGGGGTCCGAGGAGCAGAAGCAGACCTGGCTGCCGCGGATGGCGGCCGGGGAGGCGATCGGCTGCTTCGGGCTGACCGAGCCCGACGCCGGCTCCGACCCGGGGGCGATGCGCACCCGGGCCCGCCGCGACGGCGACGACTGGGTGATCAACGGCGGCAAGATGTGGATCACCAACGGGACGCTCGCCCACGTCGCCGTGGTCTGGGCGCAGACCGACGAGGGGATCCGGGGCTTCGTGGTCCCCACCGACACCCCTGGCTTCTCCGCCACCAAGATCCAGCGCAAGCTCTCGATGCGCGCCTCGGTCACCGCGGAGCTGTCCCTCGACGGCGTGCGGCTGCCGGCCGACGCGGTCCTCCCCGAGGTGGTCGGGCTCAAGGGGCCGCTGAGCGTGCTCAACGAGGCCCGCTTCGGCATCATCTGGGGCGCGGTCGGCGCGGCACGGGCGTGCTACGAGGAGGCGCTCGACTACACGCTCGGACGCAGCCAGTTCGGCCGGCCGATCGCCGGCTTCCAGCTGTCCCAGCGCAAGCTCGCCGACATGGTGGTCGCGGTCAACCAGGCGTCGATGACCGCGCTGCACCTCGGCCGGCTCAAGGACGCGGGCAGGCTGGAGCCGGCGCAGGTGAGCTTCGGCAAGTACGCCAACGTCCGCGCGGCGATCGAGGTCGCGCGGTCCGCCCGCACCATGCTCGGCGGCGCCGGGATCACCCTGGACCACGGCGTGATGCGGCACATGAACAACCTGGAGACGGTGCTGACCTACGAGGGCACCGAGGAGATGCACCTGCTCACCATCGGTGCCGCTGTCACCGGGATCAGCGCCTTCCGCTGACCGGCCGGGACGACGGCCGGGACGACGCTAGGCGAGGCTGCGCACGCCGGCGAGCACGGCGGGGCCGCCGTCGGCCCACCGCCCGGTCAGCGTCTCCTCCGCGTCCACCTGGGTCCCCACCACCCGCACGACGACGAGCTCGAGCCCGCCGGCGTCGACGACGGTCGTCGGGCCGTCGTCCCGCCAGGTCGGGTCGGTCGTCGGGACGTCGACGACGGGGCGCGCCCCGCTGCCCACCACGGTGGCGGTGGACTCGCGCGGCGTCAGCGTGCCGTCGCCGGCGTCGACCAGCTGCTCGGCCTCGTGCCCGCCGGTGAGCACGGCGGTGGCGAGCACCCGCGCCCAGACCGGGTCGCCGACGGCGTCGTACACCCAGCGGGTGCCGAGCACCGAGTGCTCGGTGGTGCCGACCAGGGCGTCCTCGGCGCCGGCCAGGGCAGCGGACCGGTAGGTCAGCGGCACGTGCAGCACGGTGCCGCCGGCGTCGAGCAGGAAGCCCTCGACGCCCACCTCGCCGTCCGGGTCGTCGAACCGGTACGCCGCGAGCTGGCGCAGCCCCGGGCCGCCGGGGAACCACGGCCGGGTCGGCAGCCACGCCTCGAGCAGGGCGAGCTTGGAGGGTTCGAGCGTTGCCTGGTGGATGAGCGCCATGCCCCGACCCTAGGTGGCGTCCGCGGGGTCTCACCATCGCGATACGGCTGACGGGTGTCCGTGGGCGGGGTTAGCGTGCCGGGGTGAGACGCGAGCCCCACGAGAACGTGGCGACCGTGCTGGTCGCCCCCTCCGTGCTGGCCGACGTCGAGCTCGACCTGATGCGGCTCGACCTGCGCGTGTGGCCGGTCAGCACCGCCCCGATCTGCGTCGACGGGCCGCGGACCGCCTTCCAGATCCGGCACCGGCTGCTGACCAAGCACCGGGGCGAGTGGGACCTGGCCGCCGACTGGGTCCCGGTCTGGGTCGGCTTCGGGGAGTCCTGGCGCACCGGTGACGAGCCGTTGCCGTGGGCCGCGCACGCGACGCTGTGGCGGGCCCTGGACGGCTTCGGAGACCACGTCCGCTTCCACCGCCGGCTCGGCGGGGTGCGCCGGCTGCCGCTGCCGGAGGACGTGTCCGGCTGAGGGCCCGACGTCAGCGCTGCAGCACCATCCGCTCGACGCTCTCGGCCGACCCCTCGCGCAGCGGGCGGGTCTCGCCGGTCGCGACATAGCCACAGCGCTCGTACAGCGCCCGGGCGCCCGGGTTGGCGACGTTGACGTCGAGGTGCAGGCGCAGCCCCCGGGTCGCCGCCCAGGTCTCGAGGTCCTGGAGCACCGCCGCGCCGACGCCCAGACCCCGGTGGACCGGTTCGGTCCACATCGCCACCACGTGCAGGAAGCCGGGGAGGTCCTGGAAGCCTCCGCCCATGCCCACGGCCGTCCCGTCCAGCCAGGCGAGCACGCTCACGCCGTCGCGGCCCTGCAGGCGCTCGCGCCAGGCGGCCTCGTCGAACGCCCGCTCGCGCTCGTAGGTCGACCCGAACGCGCTCGGCGAGTCCTGGAGCGCACGCAGCCGCAGGTCGCGCCAGGTCGCCCAGTCGTCGGGCCCCGCCACGCGGACGAGCAGGTCGCTCATCGCACTTCCCCCATGCAGGCGGTGCCGACCCGCTCGAAGCCGACCCGCTCGTAGACGCGGGCGACCGCGTCGTCCTGCGCGGACAGGAACACGGTCTCCACGCCACGGTCGCGCGCGTCGGCGACCAGCGCCCGGGTGACCGCCTCGCCGACGCCCCGGCGGCGGGCCCGCGGCAGCACCGCGATCCCGGCCAGCTCGGTCGTGGCACCACGCGGGCCGTGCGCACCGCCGCCGACGAGCACACCGTCCTCGTCGTAGGCCGCAACCATCGCGATCAGCCCGGCGTGCATCAGCCGGCGCCGGCGGGCGAGCGCCGTCGCGGTGGCCGGCGCCACCTCGTCGGTGCCGCCGAAGCCCGCGCTGACCGTGCCGAGCACGAGGGCGAGGTCGTCCTGGTCGGGGGAGACCCGCACGACGCGACAGGGCGCCGCCGGGTCCTCGTCGGCGGTGCTCGCGCCGGCCGGGCCGAGCACCAGCAGCGGGCACTCGGAGACCTCGACCCCCGCCTCGCGGGCGGCCGGCAGCAGCGACGGCGTCGTCTGGTGGACCCACTCGAACGTCTCGGGGGCCTCCAGCGCGCGCTGCCGCTCCCGCGCCCGGCGTACGTCGTCGGGGGTGACGTCGTCGGCGAGGCCGAGCCGCGGGCGGGCGTAGTAGGGGTAGCCGTCCTCGTCGGCGCGGAGGAACAGCGTGAACGGGCCGACCTCCTCGGTGTGCGCCGAGGCGCGCGGCGCGGTGTCGTAGTAGGTCTCCAGGACGTCGAGCACGGGTGCGGTCATGCGCGGAAGCATTCCAAACCGTGACATCTCGCGCACTTCGTTTCCTCGCCGGTGACCGGTGAGTAACATGCCCGGACAGGCAGCGGAAGGGAATCACCCGTGGCAGCTCTCGTGTCCGAACGCGTCGGCCAGTTCTTCATCGACCACGACCGGTTGGAGTACACCGAGTACGGCTCCGGCGACCGCTGGGTGGTGCTGGTGCACGGCCAGCTGATGCCGCGGCGGATGCACCAGCCGCTCGCGCGGGCGATCGCCGCCGAGGGCTTCCACGTCGTCACCCTCGACCTCCTCGGGCACGGCCGCTCCGACCGGCCGAGGGACCCCAAGGAGTACTCCATGACCGCCTACGGCGAGCAGGTCGTGGCGCTGCTGGACCACGTCGGTGCCGAGCAGGCCGTCGTCGGGGGTACGTCGCTGGGCGCCAACGTCGCGCTCGAGGTCGCCGACATCGCGCCGCAGCGGGTCCGCGGGCTGCTGCTGGAGATGCCGGTGCTCGACAACGCGCTCGAGGCCGGGCTGATCGCCTTCGGGCCGCTGATGTTCGTGGCCCGGTTCGTGCCGTTGGCGGTCGACGCCGTCCGCGGGCTCAGCCGCCGGGTGCCGCGCGGGCTGGTGCCGTTCTGGGCCGGGATCGTGCTCGACACGCTCAACCAGCAGCCGGCCCCGATGGCCGCAGTCGTGCACGGGCTGTTCTTCGGCCGGATCGCGCCGCCGAGCCGGCGCCGCAAGCAGATCCAGGTGCCCGCCCTCGTGGTCGGGCACCCGCGCGACCCGATCCACCCCGCAGCCGACGCTGCGATGCTGGCCGAGGAGATGCCGAACGCCCGGTTCGTCGAGGCGCACGGGCTGCTGGAGTGGCGGTTCCGCCCCGAGCGTCTCGACCGCGAGGCGGCCGGCTTCGTGGCGGAGTGCTGGGGCCAGGCCAGGAAGCGCCGCGGCGTCAGCTAGCCGAGGGGTCACCTGTTCAGGCCCTTCTGCGGCGTGTCGCGGACCAGGTGACCCCTCGCCGGCTCGCCGTCAGCCGCGCAGGGCGGCGGCCTCGGCGGCGAGTCGGGAGATCCGGGCCCAGTCGCCGGCGGCGATCGCGTCGGCCGGGGTGAGCCAGGAGCCGCCGACGCAGCCGACGTTGGGCAGCGCGAGGTAGTCCGGCGCGCTGGCCGCGGTGATCCCACCGGTCGGGCAGAAGCGGGCGGCCTGGACGACCGTGGAGATGCCCTTGAGGAACGGCGCCCCGCCGGACAGCTCGGCCGGGAAGAACTTCAGGTCCGTGCAGCCCGCCTCGAGCGCGGCCAGCACCTCCGAGACCGTCGCGGTGCCGGGCAGGAACGGCAGCCCGGAGTCGCGCATGGCGCCGAGCAGGCCGGGGGTGGCGCCGGGGGAGACCAGGAACGACGCGCCCGCGGCCGCGGCCTCCTTGGCCTGGTGCGGCTCCACGACCGTGCCGGCGCCGATGGTGATCTCGGGGACCTCGTCGGCGATGGCCCGGATCGCGTCGAGCGCGACCGGGGTGCGCAGGGTCAGCTCGATGACCGGCAGGCCGCCGTCGACGAGCGCCCGGGCGACGGGTACGGCGACGTCGACCGAGTCGACGACGACGACCGGGATCACCGGCACCAGGTCGAGCAGCGAGGACTCAGGCGTGCTGGGCAACGGGGATCTCCTCCATGGTCGGGACGTGCGGGTGCAGCGCCGGGAAGACGCTCGCGCCGCTGTCGGCCGGGCCGACCGTGGCCCGGAAGCCGGCGAACAGCTCGCGGCCGGTGCCGGCCCACTCCTCGCCGGTCGGCGCGCGGCCGGTCGAGGTGCGGGCGGCCAGGTCGGCGTCGCTGACGTCGAGGTCGAGCCGGCCGGTGCGCGCGTCGACGGTGACGAGGTCGCCGTCGCGCACCCGCGCGAGCGGCCCGCCGAGGGCCGCCTCCGGGGTGACGTGGATGGCGGCCGGCACCTTGCCGCTGGCGCCCGACATCCGGCCGTCGGTGACGATCGCGACCTGGTGGCCGCGGTCCTGGAGCACGCCGAGCGCGGGGGTGAGCTTGTGCAGCTCGGGCATCCCGTTGGCGGCCGGGCCCTGGTAGCGCACCACCGCGACCAGGTCGCGGCCGTCGAGCTCGCCCGCGGCGAAGGCGGCCAGCAGGTCGGCCTGGTCGTCGAACACGACGGCCGGTGCGGTCACCACCTGGTGCTCGGGCTTGACCGCGGAGGTCTTGATGACCGCGGTGCCGAGCGGCCCGGTCAGCAGCCGCAGCCCGCCGTCGGCCGCGAACGGCTCGTCGACGCCGCGCAGCACGGTGTCGTCGAGGGACCGGGTCGGGCCCTCGTCCCAGCCGATGCCGGGGGCGTCCGGCGCGGAGCCGAGCCCGTCGGTCGAGAGCCGCGGCTCGGTGGTGTAGCGCCACAGCCCCGGACCCATCACCGTCTTCACGTCGTCGTGCAGCAGCCCGGCGCGCAGCAGCGTCCGCACCAGGTAGGCGATCCCGCCGGCGGCGTGGAAGTGGTTCACGTCGGCCTCGCCGTTGGGGTAGACCCGGGCGAGCAGCGGCACCACGGCCGACAGGTCCGAGAGGTCCTGCCAGGTGAGCACGATGCCGGCCGCGCGGGCGATCGCCACCAGGTGCAGCGTGTGGTTGGTGGACCCGCCGCTGGCCAGCAGGGCCACGCACGCGTTGACCACCGCCTTCTCGTCGACGATCTCGCCGATCGGGGTGGGCTCGCCGCCCTGCGGCGTGAGCTCGGTGACGCGGGCGCCGGCCGCGCGGGTCAGCGCCTCGCGCACGGTGGTGCCCGGGTTGGCGAAGGAGGCTCCCGGCAGGTGCAGCCCGAGCACCTCCATCAGCAGCTGGTTGGAGTTGGCGGTGCCGTAGAACGTGCAGGTGCCGGCGGAGTGGTACGACGCGGCCTCGGCGGCGAGCAGCTCGTCGCGGCTCGCCTTGCCCTCGGCGTGCAGCTGCCGCACGCGGGCCTTCTCGCCGTTCGGCAGGCCGGACGCCATCGGGCCGGCGGGCACGAAGACGGTCGGCAGGTGCCCGAAGGACAGCGCGCCGATCAGCAGGCCGGGCACGATCTTGTCGCAGACGCCGAGCATCAGCGCGCCGTCGAACATGTCGTGGGAGAGGGCCACCGCGGCCGACATCGCGATCAGGTCGCGGCTGAACAGCGAGAGCTGCATGCCGTCGCGGCCCTGGGTGATGCCGTCGCACATGGCCGGCACGCCGCCCGCGACCTGGGCGATGCCGCCGGCGCGCAGCACGGCCTTCTTGAGCCGGTCGGGGTAGTCGGCGTAGGGCTGGTGCGCCGACAGCATGTCGTTGTAGGCGGTGACGATCGCGATGTTGGGCTTGATCCGGCCGCGCAGCGCCTGCTTCTCGGTGGGCTCGGAGGCGGCGAAGCCGTGCGCGAGGTTGGCGCAGGCCAGCTTGGTGCGCGCTGGACCGCGGTCGGCGGCCTGCTCGATCCGGGCGAGGTAGGCCTCGCGGTGGGGTCGGCTGCGGTCCACGACGCGCGCGGTGACCTGCGCGAGGGTGGGGTGGAGGTCGGTCACTGGTCAGACTCCTGCCAGGCTCGGCCGTCGCGCTCGAGGAGCGTCGCGGCGGCGGTGGGGCCGGGGGTGCCCGCGGGGTACTTCTTCGGGCGGTCGGGCGACGCTGCCCAACGGTTGAGGATCGGCTCGACCCAGGTCCAGGCGGCCTCGACCTCGTCGCGCCGCATGAACAGGGTCGGGTTGCCGCGGATGACGTCCATCAGCAGCCGCTCGTAGGCGTCCGGCAGTCGCTGGGCGAACGTCGTGGCGTAGCTCAGGTCGAGGGAGACCGGACGCAGCCGGATCCCGCCCGGGCCGGGCTCCTTGGCGGTCATGTGCATCCGCATGCCCTCGTCGGGCTGGAGGTGGATGTGCAGCCGGTTGGGCTCGTTGACGCCCTCGCTGTGCGGGAACATCGCGTGCGGCGGCGCCTTGAAGACCACGACGATCTCCGAGAGCCGGCGGTCCATCCGCTTGCCGGTGCGCAGGTAGAACGGCACGCCGGCCCAGCGCCAGTTGTTGACCTCGGCCTTGAGGCCCACGAACGTCTCGGTGCGGGTGTCGGGGTTGCCGACCTCCTCGACGTACGACGGGACGGCGACGCCGTCGACGAGGCCGGTGGCGTACTGCCCGCGCACGGTGCAGCGGTCGACGTCCTCGGGGGTCATCGGCTTGAGCGCCTTGAGCACCTTGAGCTTCTCGTCGCGGACGTCCTCGCGGGAGGCCTGCGTCGGAGGCTCCATGGCGACGAGGCAGAGCAGCTGGAGCAGGTGGTTCTGCACCATGTCGCGCAGGGCGCCGGCGGTGTCGTAGTAGCCGCCGCGGTCGCCGACGCCGAGCCCCTCGGCCACGGTGATCTGCACGTGGTCGATCCAGTGCGAGTTCCACACCGGCTCGAGGAAGGTGTTGGCGAAGCGGGTGACCAGCAGGTTCTGGACGCTCTCCTTGCCCAGGTAGTGGTCGATGCGGAAGATCTGCGACTCGTCGAAGACGTCGCCGACCGCGTCGTTGATCTCCTGCGCCGAGGCGAGGTCGTGGCCGATCGGCTTCTCCATCACCACGCGGGCGTCGGCGTCGACGGCGCCGACCGCGGCGAGGTGGTGGCAGATCGTGCCGAACAGGCTCGGGGCGACCGCGAGGTAGAAGACCCGCACCGGGGCCGGTGCGCCGTCCGGGTGCTCCTTGAGCACGCCGTGCAGCAGGTGCCAGTCGGCGGGGTCCTCGAGGTCGATCGCGACGTGCCGGAGCCGGCCGAGCAGCCGGTCCACGACCGCCTCGTCGATGCTGTCGGCGCTGACGTGGGCGACCAGGGCCGCGCGCACCTCGTCGCGGTAGCCCGCGTCGTCGAGGTCGCTGCGCGAGACACCGATGATCCGGGTGTCCTCCGGCAGCTGGTCCTCGAGGTCGCGGAGGTAGAGCGCCGGCAGCAGCTTGCGCAGCGCGAGGTCCCCGGTGCCGCCGAACACGACGAAGTCGCACGGCGGGGGGAGGTGCAGGGGTGCTTGCCCGGCTGCCTGGGAGGGAGAACTGTGCACCCGTCGACGGTAGGCGCCACATGGATCGCATGCAAGCGTATCTTCGGCATTTCACAGACGTAAGTGGGGCAGGTTACGCTCGCAGGCGTGGAGGGAGGCAGAGATGGCGACAGCTGACAGCCGAGGGGACGCGCGTGACGCGACCACTCCGGCCTCCGCGGGGGACCTGCTCGAGCTGGTCCGGACCCGCCGCGCCCACACCCGGGCGGAGCTGTCCCGGCTGACCGGGCTCTCGCGCACCGCCGTGCTCAGCCGCGTCTCGGCGCTGGTCGACGCCGGCCTGCTCGTGCTCGGTGAGGAGCTCGCCTCCACCGGCGGGCGGCCGCCCGGGTCGCTGGAGTTCAACCACGACGCCGGCGTGGTGCTCGGCGTCGCGATCGGCCGCTCCCGCAGCCAGATGGGCGTCTTCGACCTCGACGGCCGGGAGCTGGCGGGGGTCTCCCAGGACCACGAGGTCGGGGTCGGCCCCGACGCGCTGATGCCCGAGGTGGCCGGCTGCCTGGAGAAGCTGCTGCACGACGTCGACACCCCGGTGGTGGGCGTCGGGATGAGCCTGCCCGGCACCGTCGACACGGTCCGCGGCGTCAGCGTCGACTCGCCGGTGATGCGCGGCTGGGACGGCGTCGAGCTCGCGCCGTACCTCAGCGGCGTCACCACCGCCCCGCTCTTCCTCGCCAACGACGCCGTGGTGCTGGCCGGCTCCGAGCTGTTCGGCCGTCCCGAGCCGGCCCGCGAGGCCCTCGTGGTCAAGGCGTCGACCGGCCTCGGCCTCGGGGTCATCGCGCAGGGCCAGGTGCTCACCGGGCACGCCGGCGTCACCGGCGAGCTCGGGCACTGCAAGGTCCCCGCGGCCGAGGGGCTGGCCTGCCGGTGCGGTGCCACCGGGTGCCTCGAGGCCGTCGCCGGCGGCTGGGCGCTGGTCGCCCGGCTCCGCGAGGCCGGCGGCCGGGCCGACCACGTCCGCGACCTGGTCACGCTCGCGCTGGAGGGCGACCCGCTCGCCCGCGGCCTGCTGCGCGACAGCGGCCGTCACCTCGGCGAGGTGCTCGCCGTCGCGATCAACCTGCTCAACCCCGAGGTGGTCGTGCTCGGCGGCGACATGGCCGGCGCGTTCGACATCTACGCCGCCGGCGTGCGCGAGAGCGTCTACGCCCAGGCCACCGCACTGAGCTCGCGGGACCTGCAGTTCCGGCCCGCCGTGCACGGCGACCGCAGCGGGCTGGTCGGCTGCGCCGCGCTCGCGATCGAGCGGGTGCTCAGCCCCGCGGCGGTGGAGACCCTGCTCCGCGGGCGCGCCTGACGGGTCCCGGTGGTTGAGGTGCGAACGCAGTGAGCGTCTCGAAACCACTCCGGTGACGGTGGTTTCGACACGCCTCGACCTCAGTGGCCCGGAGCGCTCGATCACCCGAGGTGATCATCCGGGGTGGGAGATCCGGTGCAGGCGCAGCGCGACCTGGAGCTCGAGCTGCCGGTCGGGGTCCTGCCAGTCCTCGCCGATCAGCTTGCTGACCCGGTCGAGCCGCTGCGCGACGGTGTTGACGTGCACGTGCAGGGCCTCGCGGGTGCGGGCCAGGTTGCCGCCGGCGTCGAAGTAGGCCTGCAGCGTGCCGAGCAGGTCGGTGCCGCGCCGCTCGTCGTAGTCGAGCAGCGGGCCGAGCGCCCCGGTGACGAAGCCGGGTACGTCGGGCTGGTCGCCGAGCACGAGGCCGACGAAGCCGAGCTCGGCGAGCGAGGCGCCCTGGCCCGACCGGCCCAGCGACCGGAGCGCGGTCACGCAGCGGACCGCCTCGTCGTGGGCGGCGGCCAGCTGGTCGACCGACCCGACCGGCCCGGCCCCGCCGACGGTGACCGGCTGGGAGAGCGTGCTGCCGAGCTCCTCGGCGAGCTCGCGGGCGACGGTGTCGGGCCCGACCTCGGGGGTCCCGGCGGGCAGCACCAGCGCGAGCCGGCCCTCGAACGCGCCGCCGAGACCGCCCCGCCGGGAGGCGATGTGGTCGACCGCGCTGGCCCCGCGGCGGCGGTCGGCGCCGTCGAGCGCCACCACGAAGACGCACTGCGGCTGGGTGAGGTCGGTGCCGAGCCGGCGGGCCCGCTCGACCAGGGCGTCGGGGTCGTGGCCGCCGTCGGAGCGGAGCAGGTCGTCGACGAGCTCGCCGCGGACCCGGTTCTCGGCCTCGATGCCCGAGCGCAGGCTGAGCATCAGCAGCGCGGTGACCAGGGCGGCCCGCTCGATGATGCGCTGGTCGGCGTCGTCGAGCGGCTCCGCGCGCTGCAGCACGAGGGCGCCGAACTGGTGCTGGTCGACGGTGATGCCGGCCACCGCCCACGCGGTGCCGTCCCCGGGGCAGGTGGTCACCCGGCCGGTGCTGACCGAGGCGGCGATGGCCTGCTCCAGCGCCTCCTCGTCGGGCCGGTCCGGGTCGCCGACCTGCACCACGAGCCGGCGCTGCTCGTCGAGCACGAGCAGCCGGCCGCCGAGCACGTCCACCAGGGCGGCGCCGATCTCCTCCACGCCGCCGCCGTGCAGCACGGCCTGGGCCATCCGGTCGTGGGCGTCGGCGGCCCGCTCCACGCTGCGGGTGCGCTCCTGCAGCAGCATGTGCACCGAGCGCAGCTCGTCGAGGGCGACCCGGGTCTCGTCGAGCAGCCGGGCCTTGTCGATCGCGGCGGCGGCGTGCGCGGCCAGCGAGCTGAGCAGGGCCACCTCGGAGCGGGAGAAGGGCCGCTCGTTGCGGTTGGCGGCGTAGAGCACGCCGATGACGGTGGCGCCGAGCTGGAGGGGTACGCCGAGGATGGCGACCAGGCCCTCGTCGGCCACCGCGCCGTCGATGTTGCCGGTGTGGTTGAACCGGGGGTCGTCGAAGTAGCTGGCCGTCGAGTAGGGCATCGCGCTCTCGGCGACCAGGCCGCCGAGGCCCTCGCCCATGCCGAGCCGGACCTGCTGGAAGCGGGCGGAGGTGGAGCCGTCGGTGACCCGCATGTAGGTGTCGCCGCGCTCGGCGTCGTTCATCGACAGGTAGGCCAGGTCGGTGCGCAGCAGCTGCCGGGCCCGGTGCACGATCGCGGCCAGCACCGAGTCGAGGTCGGAGAGCCGGGCGAGGTCGTAGGCGGTGTCGTAGAGCGCGGTGAGCTCGTCCTCGCGGCGGCGCTGGGTGAGCAGGGACTCGCGGACCTGCAGGGCGAGCCGCTTGCCCTGCTCGAGCTGCTCGATCACCTGGGCGGACTCGCCGTTGGCCCGGGCGGTGAGGACCGGCGACTCGTACTCGACCGCGGGCGCGTCGCGGGCGAGCAGCTCGAGGTAGTCGGTCCACATGGCG
The DNA here is from genome assembly GCA_963698315.1 of uncultured Actinomycetota bacterium. GTDB lineage: Bacteria > Actinomycetota > Actinomycetes > Propionibacteriales > Nocardioidaceae > Nocardioides_B. The sequence continues at coordinate 315,218 of CAVOQH010000004.1, read as the reverse complement.
CCGATTGTCTCGCGCCGCGTCAACGGTCCGGCGCCAAGACCCGTCCCGGGGCGGGCCGGATGGGTCGTGGCGGTCAGTGCGCGGTCCACCCGCCGTCCATGACCATCGACGTGCCGGTGATCGCGGAGGCGGCGGGGGAGCACAGGTAGGCCGCCATCTCGGCGACCTCCTCGGGCTCGAGCAGGCGCTTGAGGGCCGCGCGCTCCAGCATGACCTCCTCGAGCACCTCGTTCTCGGAGATGCCGCGCACCTTGGCCTGGTCGGCGATCTGGTTCTCCACCAGCGGGGTGCGCACGTAGCCGGGGTTGATGCAGTTGGCGGTCACGCCGTGCTCGGCGCCCTCGAGGGCGGTGACCTTGGTCAGCCCCTGGAGCCCGTGCTTGGCCGAGACGTAGGCGGCCTTGTACGGCGAGGCGACCAGGCCGTGCACGGAGGAGATGTTGAGGATCCGGCCCCAGCCCTGGGCGTACATGTGCGGCAGCACGTGCCCGGTGATCCAGAACGGCGCCTCGAGCATCACCCGCAGGATCGCCGAGAAGGTGTCGCGGTCGAACTCCTCGATCGGCGCCACCTGCTGGAAGCCGGCGTTGTTGACCACGACGTCGAGGTCGGCGGGCAGGGTGTCGAGGAAGTCGCGGTCCCCGAGGTCGGCGACGACGGGCTCCCCGCCGGCCTCCTCGGCGACCGCCTTGGCGCCGTCGGGGTCCATGTCGGCGGCGAGCACGTGCGCGCCGGCGTCCGCGAGACGGAGTGCGACGGCGCGGCCGATGCCGCTGGCGGCGCCGGTGACGAGGGCGCGGCGTCCGGACAGGTCAAGGGGTGCGGGCGTGGCCATGACGAGAAACTACCCAGCGGCGGGGCCGCTCCCCACGGTGACGGTCCCCACACTCCCGGAGGTTCCCATGGGGATCCGCCACATGGTGCGGGGTCGGCCTCGCGACGGCGGCGGGGCGACCGCGCGGGCGCGGCGGCGCGGGGGAGAATGGGCCTGTGGGGCTCTACCGTGACGAGGCGATCGTGCTGCGCACCCAGAAGCTGGGTGAGGCGGACCGCATCGTCACGCTGCTGACCCGCAGCCACGGCCGGGTGCGTGCGGTCGCCAAGGGCGTGCGCCGCACCACCTCACGCTTCGGGTCGCGGCTCGAGCCGTTCACGCACGTCGACCTCCAGCTCGCCGAGGGCCGCTCGCTCGACGTGGTGACCCAGGCCGAGACGCTGAGCCCGTTCGGCGCCCGGATCGGCGCCGACTACGAGCGCTACACCGCCGGCACGGTGATGCTCGAGACCTCCGAGCGGCTCGTGGTCGAGGACAAGGAGCCGGCGCTCCAGCAGTTCCTGCTGCTCGTCGGCGCGATGCGCGCCATGTGCGACCAGGGCCGGTCGCCGGGCCAGGTGCTCGACTCGTTCCTGCTCCGGTCGCTGGCGGTGGCCGGCTACGCCCCGACGTTCGAGGGCTGCGCCCGCTGCGGGCTGGTCGGCCCGCACCGGTCGTTCAGCCCCGCGGCCGGCGGGATGCTGTGCAGCACCTGCCGGGTGCCCGGCTCGGCGAGCCCGGCGCTCGAGACGGTGACCCTGCTCGCCGCACTGCTCACCGGCGACTGGCCGGTCGTCGAGGCGAGCGAGCCCCGGCACCGCAAGGAGGCGACCTCCCTGGTCGCGGCGTACCTCTCCTGGCACCTCGAGCGGGGCCTCAAGTCGATGTCGCACGTCGTGCGCTGACCCGGCTACTCCGCGGGCACGCCGTCCCCGCCCGGCTGCTGCCGGCCGTAGATGGTGGCCACCCACACCTCGGCGATGACCTGGGTGACGCCGAGCGGCTCGGGGTACGGCGGTCGGCCGAACGCCGCGAGCAGGTAGCTCTCGTTCATCCGCACCAGGGCCGACGCCACCTCGTAGGGCTGTTCGACCTGGCTGACCCCGGCCGCGACGTCGGCCTCGATGCGCGCGGCCGTCGCCCCGGTGAAGTAGCCGATCAGGCCCTCACGGGCGCGCTCGATCTCGGGATCGTGGGCCGCCTCGTCGACGACCGCCTGGAGCACGCGGCTGTGCCGGCGCATCACCTCGGTGAGCTCGGCCAGACCGGTGCGCAGGTCGCCGACCGGGTCGTCGCTCGGCGTGGTCTTCCAGGTGCTCCCGGCGGCGTCGACCGCGGTCTTCACGTCCTCGAGGAGCGCGAGCAGCAGGCCGCCCCGGTCGCCGAAGTGGCGGTAGAACGCGGTGCGGCCGAGCCCGGCGGCCGCCATCACGTCCTCGACCGGGATGTCGTGCCAGCGGCGTTCCTCCAGCAGCGCGGCCGCGGCGTCCACGATCTGACGGCGCGTGTCGTCGCGGCGCTGCCTCCGGAGCGTGGTGCGCGGCACCCGGGTGGTGGTCACGCGGCGAAGTGTAGACGAGGCCCGGGGCCCGTCGTTACGCTTCGTGCGTCACGATGTGTGACGCAGTGTCACATTTCGGGGCCATGGCAGGACGGGGGTCTGCCGGGCCGACCGGTGCGCGGGGGCCGGTCGGCCCGGGAGGGCCGCGTCGGGTCAGGCGCCCGGTCGCTCGCTCAGGATCATCCGCTCGACCGAGCTGTTGAACTTCTCCAGCAGCCGCGCGAACTCCACGCGCTCCGACGTCGGCCAGTCTCCGATCGCCTGCTCGAGCCGGCCGCGCCGGTGCTCCCGGGTGCGGTCGAGCACGCGCCGGCCCTCCTCGGTGAGGTCGAGGATCGCGGCCCGACGGTCGGTGGGGTCGGTGTGCCGGGCGGCCAGACCCTCCTCCTCGAGGGTCTGCACCTGCCGGGTGATCGTCGACGGGTCGAGACCGAACGCATGGGCGAGCGCGCCCAGTCGTTGCGGCCCCTCGTCGGCCAGCTGGCACAGGATCCCGTAGGAGGACCGCTCGAGGTGGACCTCACCGGTGGCCGTCACGAGGTGGATACGCTGCACCCGGCGCAGCAGGACGGTCATCTGTTGTTCGATCTGCATGTCGGCACTGTCCATCGTGCGCCTGACCTTCCAGCCCCCTGGTGGTGTTGGTTCGAGCATAGAGAAGTTCGGGAGGGATGGGACGTGGTACGACGACGAGCGCGTCGTGAGGTCCGGCCACCCACCCCGCATCCCTCCGGTGCGACGCCGCCGGACATCCCGCGCGAGCTGGTGCCGCGGCACGTCGCGGTCGTCATGGACGGCAACGGCCGATGGGCCAAGCAGCGCGGGCTGCCCCGCACCGCCGGCCACGAGCAGGGCGAGCACTCCCTCTTCGACGTCGTCGAGGGCGCCATCGAGATCGGCGTGAAGGCGATCTCCGCCTACGCCTTCTCCACCGAGAACTGGACGCGCAGCCCCGACGAGGTGCGCTTCCTGATGGGCTTCAACCGCGACGTGATCCGGCGGCGGCGCGACGAGATGCACGAGCTCGGCGTGCGCGTGCGCTGGGCCGGCCGCGCCCCCCGGCTGTGGAAGTCGGTCATCAAGGAGCTCCGGGTCGCCGAGGAGATGACGGCCGACAACGACGTGCTCACCCTGACCATGTGCGTCAACTACGGCGGCCGCGCCGAGGTGGCCGACGCCGCGCGCTCGATCGCCCGTGACGTCGCGGCCGGGCGGCTCGACCCCGAGAAGGTCGACGAGAAGACCTTCGCCAAGCACCTCTACGTCCCCGAGCTCGCCGACGCCGACCTGGTCTGGCGCACGTCGGGGGAGCAGCGGCTGAGCAACTTCATGCTCTGGCAGGCGGCCTACTCCGAGCTCGTGTTCACCGACGTGCTGTGGCCCGACGTGGACCGGCGCGACCTGTGGCGGGCGGTCGACCTCTACGCCCGCCGCGACCGTCGCTACGGCGGCGCCCGGTAGCGCGACCGCCGGCCTCGGTCAGCGCATGTCGGCCAGGTCGTAGACCTCCTCGCCGGCCGCCGTGGCCACGGTGACGCCGGCCAGCTCGTCGTACGGCGCGAGCACGAACCAGTGCTGCCCCGGCCACCCCGGCTCCCGGCTCGGCGGGACCGTCGTGGACCGGCCGTCGCGCGACGTCCACGACACGGCCGTCACCTCGCCGTCGGGGTCCTGCACGCCCACCAGCGCGAAGGGGGGCTGCTGGCCGACCATGTCGTCGGCCGGCAGGAAGACCGAGGTCAGGTCGGTGGGCTTGGTGCCGTTCTTCACGGCGGTGCGGGCGTAGGAGTCGTCGCGTCCCGCGCTGACGCACAGCCGGTCGCCGCACGGCTCCACCCACATGGATCGGCGGTGCACCAGGCCGGAGGCGTCGTAGTAGGCGCGGTCGTCGACGCGCACCGCCCGGGGACCGAAGTCGCTCGCGTCCAAGGCGCCCTCCTGGTCGACCAGCGGTCCGCCGTGGTCACCGAGGACTCCTGCGCCCTCGACCGGCACCAGGATCGACGGCTCGCCGCGGCAGACCGTGGCGGTGAGCGGGTCCCACCGGTCCCCGGCGCGCGCGAACGTGCTCAGGCTGGCCAGCGTGCGGTCGGCGTTGCCGAGCAGCAGCACGGCCCGGTCGCCGTCGATCGCGAGCTCGTAGGTCGGTGCCTGCACGATCCGCGCCATCGCCGCCGGCCCGTCGTCGAGCGAGGGCACGAACGAGTCGTCGTCGCTCGACCCGTCGAACGGGATGGTGTGCTGGCGCGGGCAGTCGAAGACGCCGTTCACGCCTTCCTCGCTCATCTGCGCCGCCGGCCCGCCGCGGTCGACCGTGCGCAGACCGAGCACGCCCGCGGAGACGACGGCGCCGAGCACCGCGGCCACCGACGCCGCCATCAGCGCCGGGCGGGCCCACGACCGGCGGCGGGTCGGCGCGGCACGCTCGGCGATGCGGTCGCGGGTGCCGGCGTAGAGCCGGGTCAGGTCGACCTCGTGGGCGTCGGCCTCGTCGTGCAGGTGCCGGGTCAGGCGTTCCTCGAGCCTCATCGGCCGTCCTCCTCGTCACCCAGGGCTGCCTGGAGCGTGGCCAGGCCACGCGAGATCTGGGACTTCACGGTGCCCTCGCGCACGCCCATCGCGTCGGCGATGGCGGCGAGCGGCAGGTCGAGCCAGTAGCGCAGCACCAGGGCCTCCCGCTGTCGCGGCGGCAGGGCGCGCAGCTCGGCCAGCACGGCCGACCGGTCGCCGGTGTCGAAGGCGGCAGGTGCGTGGTCGCGGACCACCAGCAGGTGGGCGTCGCGCCGGGCCACCGACGAGCGGCGGTGCCGGTCGCGGACCTCGTTGACGACGACCCGGTTGAGGTAGGGCACGGCCCGGGTCTGGTCGTCCAGCCGGTGGCGCGCGGCGTAGACCTTGGCGAAGGCCTCCTGGACGACGTCCTCGGGGTCGGCCGCGCCGAGCAGCGCCGCGAGCCGGACCAGACGCGAGGCGTGCGCGAAGAACAGCGCGTCGAAGTCTTCGTCGTCCACGCGCCCCCTCGCCGGTGCTTCCACTGTCGCCACGTCATGTCCTACGCACGACGCGCCACAAGGTTGCCAGCAGTGAGTGCTAGTTTCTCCGTCACGTCCGCGTGCGGATCGCCGGTTCTCGGATCCAGGGACCGGCGCCGGGTGGTCGGGCCCGCCCGGAACGGTCTGCGGAACTCGGGTCTGGCGGTCGACCGGGTTGAGCCGGACCTGCCAGGGTGTCGCGTGCAGCAGGGTGTGGTGCGCCCGGCAGAGCAGCACGAGGTTGTCGAGTGACGGTGTCGCCGCCGTCGGCCCAGTGGGTGAGGTGGTGGGCGTCGCAGGCGAGCGGCATCCGGCGGCAGCCGGGGAACCGGCAGTGCGCGTCGCGCAGCACGAGGGCTTTCCAGATCGCGGCGGTGACCAGGCGCTGGGTGCGGCCGACGTCGAGCACCTCGCCGAGGGAGCCGAGCACGGCCGGGATCACCTCGGCGTCGCACGCCAGCCGCCGGACGGCGGTGCACCGACAGGTCGTCGCCGGTGTCGAGGGTCGCGGCGCCGAGCCCGTCGCGGAGCTGGTCGAGGGTCACGGTGACGGTGAGCCGTGGCTTGGCGCCGTGCTGCTCCGGCAGCAGCCCCTCGGCTTCTTGGGCTTTGAGGCAGGTCTCGACCAGGGCGTCCCAGGTGCGGGCGCCGTGGTCGCGCAGGTCGCGGCCGGCTTCCCCGCAGTCCGGGTCGGTGCCCGGCAGCGGTGCGGCGAGGGCGTGCAGCGCGGTCTTGATGACCGCGGCGTCCTCGACCGTGCCGCGGCCGCGGACCCGGACGCCGCCGAGGCCGTCGTCGGCGATGGTGAGGAACCGGCCCAGGTGCGCCGACCGCTCGAGCCGGTCCAGCGCGGCCTCCTCGGCGCGGGCGGTGCCGTCGGGGTCGAGCACCTCGAGCAGGTGGTCGCCGGCCTTCCGCAGCTCGGAGGCGTTCAGCGAGGCGGCCTGGTCGAGCAGCACCCGCTCCGCCTCGTCCCGCAGACCCGGCTCCACCGGGAGCCGGTCGATCACCGCGACGATCACCTCGGCGTGCTCCGGCGAGACGTCGCCGGCGGTGAGCGCGAGCAGCGTCGCCGTACGCGATCCCCGCACAGCCCCCGCGCGGTGCGCAGCAGCCGCTGTCCGTGCCCGCGCCGGCCACCCGACACCGTGGTCAGGTAGTCACCCGGCGACACCCAGCCCGCCGATCTTCGCCGCGCTCGTCGCCTCACCTCCGCCGCGACCTGGGCCTCGACCGCCGCCACCAGCGACCGGAGCCGCTCCAGCTCGACGGTCACGTCGAGCAGGTCCTCGGGACGGGCCGCCGCCCACAGCGTCTCCGACGAGGACCGCCATCGACTCCCGCGCGCTCGCGACCAGCCCGGCCGGGCCGGTCGGCTGAGTCGGGGAGCGTCTCCATGTCGACACTCAACCAGACAGCACCGACAGTTTTCGAACAGTTCGAATCGCTCGGAGTCCAACTTCTGGCGGCCTTCCGACTAGCGCTGAACGACCTCGCCCGTCGCACTGGTAGACGCCTGCGCCATCGTGCCGATGCGCTGAGTCCGTCGGCCGTCCGAATCGTTATCCAGCGATCATGTCTCAGCGCAACCGCCGCATGCCACGATGCGTCTCACCGTCGAAGGGGGACGCCATGCCAAGGTCTCGCCGGTTCCGGTCCGCTGCTCGACAGGCGGGCGGCGTGGCCAGGTTCCGCTTGCTTGTCGGCGGCATCGCGTTGTTCGCAGGTACGTCGATGGCGGGATGCGGGACCATCGCTGACGCGGACTCCCCGGGTGTGGTCGGCCCGAGTGCCAACAGGTCGAGCGACGCTACGGCGATGGACGGCCCGGCAGCTTCCAGTGGGGTGGCGATGGGAGTCCTTCGCTGGAGCCCAGGTTGGTGTGCCAGGCGACTGGGGCTGGACCAACTCCAGCCAACGCATCGGTCAGTGGTGCGTCGACGAGGGGCGACAGACGCCGCTGGAGCCGGCGGTAGGTCGGCCTGGTGGATCGACACTGGTCGGGTGCAGCGCCTTCGACAAAGCTGTGCCGCAAGAGATGCTCGTGCGCAACACCGGAGAGATCGTCGCTTTCGAGCCAGACTTCGCGGGCGCGCCCGAACTGAAGGACGCCGGCGACCGGCTCACCGTCCGCACCGCTGGCCTGTCCGTGATCATTCAGACCCGCGATGAGGCGCTGCGCAAACGCATCGCCGCAACGGTCCACCAGGTCGACGTCGACGCCAACGGCTGCCCGGCCGACGACCCCGTAGCGCAGCATCCCGGTCAACGACCCAACCCAGTCATCGACCTGGAAGACACGACCGCCCGCGACGGCGTCGCATGGGTCTCGGCCTGCAAATACGTGATCAGCTACCCCGATCATCCCCTGGAGCTCCCGCCACTGCTTGGCTCTCGCAGGTTCGACGGTGTGGCTGCACGAGATCTGCTCGCCACTCTGGTCACGGCATCGCCCGGGAGCGGCCCAAATGCGCCCGAGAGCTGTATGCGGGAGTACTCCTACGGAGACGAACTCACTGTCCTCCTGATCCACCTCGACCAGCCCGGTCAGGCCCTCCAACGCGTTCACGTGAGGTACACCGGCTGTGACCACCACGGCACCGACGACGGGACCACACGAAGGATCCTGACCCGAGACCTCATGCAACCACTGCTCGGGGAAGGCCTCGGGCTGCCCTGGGGCTATTCGGCTGAGGTCGACCCGATCCTGCGGCCATAGCCGCCGCGCGGTGGCTTCTTCCTGGTAGAGCCCGAACTCCCGGAACCTCCGCATTCCACGCGGTGAGCGCGCCGGCGCCCACTGCGCGTCGGCCAGGACGCTGAAGTGTGACGCGTGCACCAAGCAGGCGGCTGAAACTTTCGCCAGGACCTCCAGACGTATCAGCGATCGATGAGTCCAGGCAGCGCTGGTGAGGACGATCAACCCGCTGGAACGGCCGGCGGAGCATCGCCGTAGGCGGGGTGGTGGGTGGCCACCTTGCGTGCCTCCGTGAGGTGGCCGCCCAGGTAGGCGCCGAATCCCGAGACGGCTGCTCCGGCCAGGGCCAGCCGCTTCCCGGAGCCGTGCCGACCCCGGCGACGCGCCACCCACGACGCCGCGAAGACGCCGACCGCGACACCGTTGGTCACGGCGTGGACGAGGCCGACGCGCTGGTCGCGCGGCCCGGCGGCCGACCACTGCGCCCAGCCGGTCCAGGCCGTGGGGGCGGCGGCCAGCAGGCCCGCCCCGATCAGCCTCTGCGCCGCGGCGGACGAGTCCGGCCCTCCGAACAGGTCGAGGATCACGGCGGAGGTCCAGCTGCCGAGCGGGACGTCGGTGAGCACGGGGTGGAGGGCGTGGCCGAGCCAGTCGCCGCGCAGCACCGAAGCGCGGGTCCCGGTGCCGAAGACGGCCCGGATCTTCGGTTCCAGCGCCTGGACCGGACGGTCGAGCGCCGTGCTCTCCTCGAGTCGGAGGGTCCAGCGCACGATCGGAGGGGGCTGTCCGTTGAGGCTCATCCGTTCACGCTGCCCCGGCAGAGATGCCAGGTCAAGGGCAGGGCGGCCGAGCGTTCCGGACGCAGCGGGCCACCCGCCGGGTCGGAGCTCGACCGACGGGCGGACGGCCGTGCCGGGCTACAGGACCGGGCGCGTGGGCATGTCGCGTCGCTCGCCGGTCGCGAAGGCCCGGTCGAGCTCGCGGTCCCACGCCACGGCGGCGTGGTGGCGACGCGCTCCCCAGGCCGCGGCGAGCACGACCAGCAGGACGGCGGACAGCAGGACGTACAGCATCGAAGTTTCCCCTTGTGCAACAGATGACCGCGCCATCCCCAGCGCGGCTTTCCCCTGCCTTCGACGGTACGGCGGGGAGGGGGCGGCCGGTGGTGCTTTGCCGGAATCGACCGGGCGTCGGGGGTAAAGCCTCAGCCGCAGGAGGGACAGGTGCCGAAGATCTCCAGCGTGTGGCTGACCTCGGAGAAGCCGTGCTCCGCGGCGACCGCGTCGGCCCAGGTCTCCACCGTCGGCCCGGCCACCTCGACGGTGCGGCCGCAGGCCCGGCAGACCAGGTGGTGGTGGTGCCGCTCGCTGCACCGGCGGTAGAGCGCCTCGCCGTCCTCGGCGCGGAGCACGTCGACCTCGCCGCCGTCGGCCAGCGCCTGCAGGGTGCGGTAGACCGTGGACAGGCCGACGTTGTCGCCGGCCCGCCGGAGCAGGTCGTGGATGTCCTGGGCGGAGCGGAAGTCGTCGAAGGACTGCAGTGCCGCGGCCACGGCCCGGCGCTGCCGGGTGGGCCGGGTGCCCGCGGGCAGCTTGGGGTCAGTGCTCGTCATAGTGGCTCCCGTGCGGGGCGTGGCGGTGGCCGTCGTGGACGTAGTCGACGTGGTCGCCGTGCGGCACGGCCCGGTGCCCGCAGGCCGGCCCGTGCTGGTGGTCGTGGTCCTCGGGCACCGAGGTGTGGGTGTCGGTGGCGACGAAGTCGTCGACCGGCTCCACGAACGGCATCCGCACCCGCTGCCGGTGCCGGAGCCAGATCCCGACGGGGTACGCCGCGACGAAGCCGGCCAGCGACAGCAGCACGATCGTCGCGCCGGGGGCCACCGGCACGAAGGCCGAGGTGAGCACGCCGCCGAGCGAGGCGAGCGTGCCCAGGCCCATGGCGAGCACGAGCGTCCCGCGGAAGCCGCGGGTGACCTGCTGGGCGGTCGCGACCGGGATCACCATGAGCGCGCTGACCAGCAGCAGGCCGACCGTGCGCATGGCGACCGTCACCGTCACCGCGGCCATCACGGCGACCAGCAGGTTGTAGAAGCGCACGTCGAGCCCGGCGACCTTGGCGAACTCCTGGTCCTGCGCGACCCCGAACAGCTGCGGCGCCAGGCCGACCGCGACGACGAGGACGACCGCGGCCAGCGCGATCGTCATCCAGACCTCGCCGGCCGAGATCGAGCTGATCGAGCCGAACAGGTAGCGGAACAGCACGTTGGCGCTCTGTCCGGCCAGGCCGGTGATGACCACGCCGCCGGCGATGCCGCCGTAGAACAGCAGCGCGAGCGCGACGTCGCCGCTGGTGCGGCCGCGGCCGCGGATCACCTCGATCACCACCGCGCCGAGGATCGCCACGATCACCGCGGTCAGCAGGGGAGCGGTGCCGGTGAGCAGGCCGAGCGCGACGCCGGTGACGGCGATGTGGCCGATGCCGTCGCCCATCAGTGCCAGCCGGCGCTGCACGAGGTAGGTCCCGACGGCGGGTGCGGAGAGACCGGTGAAGAGCGCGCCGAGCAGCGCCCGGATCACGAAGTCGTAGGCGAGGATGCTCATGCCGACCCCCGGCCCGGTGCGTCGAACGGCGCGGCCACCGTCGGTGCGTGGTCGCTGACCCGCGTCACGTCGGGGTGGTGGTGGCTGTGGTCGGCGTCGGCGAACGACGCGAGCGGCGGCCCGTCGTAGACCAGCCGGCCGTCGCGCATCACCACCGCGCGGCCGACGAGGTCGGCCAGCGGGCCGAGCTCGTGGGCGACCAGCACGATCGTGGCGCCGCGGTGCACCAGCCCGCGCAGGGCCTCGGCGAAGGCCTCCTGCGACTGCACGTCCACGCCGGCGGTGGGCTCGTCGAGCACGAGCAGCTCCGGCTCGCCGGCCAGCGCGCGGGCGATCAGGACGCGCTGCTGCTGGCCGCCGGACAGCGTCGAGACGCCGTCGCCCTGGCGTCCGTCGAGTCCGACCGCGTCGAGGGCGGCCGCCACGGCGGCACGGTCGGCGCGGCGCATCGGCACGAACGGCGTACGGCGGGAGAGGCGACCCGCGGCGACGACCTCGCCGACCGTCGCGGGCACGCCCGACGTGGCGGTCGCGCGCTGGGGCACGAAGCCCACCCGCTCCCACGACCGGAACCGCGCGAGCGGGGTGTCGAAGAGCTGCACCTCGCCGCGGACCGTCGGCACCAGGCCGAGCAGGGTGCGGACCAGGGTGGACTTGCCGGAGCCGTTGGCGCCGAGCACGGCGACGACCTCGCCGGGTGAGACGGCGAGGTCGATGCCACGCAGGACCGGGCGGCCGCCGAGCTCGACGGCGACGTCGCGGGTCCGGATCAGGCAGGTGGTCACGGGCAGTCGTTGGCTTCCTGGAGGGCGGCCAGGTTGGCGCGCATCAGCGAAACATAGTCCTCGTCGGCCGTCGCGTCCCCGAGTCCCTCGACCGGGTCGAGCACCGCGGTGCTCAGCCCCAGGTCGCCGGCCAGGGTGTCGGCCAGCTCGGGGGAGGCGAGCGTCTCGGAGAAGACGGTGGTGATGCCCTCGGACTCGATCAGGTCGGCCAGCTCGGCGAGGTGGGCGGGGGAGGGCTCGGCGTCGGGGGTGAGGCCGTTGATCGACTCGACGGTCAGCCCGTAGCGGGCCGCGAGGTAGCCGAACGCGTCGTGGCTGACCACGATCGTGTCGCGGGCGCAGTCGGCCAGCCCCTCCTCGAAGTCGCGGTCGAGCGCGGTCAGGTCGTCCTGCAGGGCTTCCAGGTTGGCGGCGTAGTCCGCGCGGTGGTCGGGGTCGGCCTCGGCCAGCTGCTCCTCGACCGCGGCGGCCACCGTGCTCAGCCGCTGCGGGTCGAGCCAGAAGTGCGGGTCGACGTCCTCGTCGCCGTGGTCGTCGACTCCTCGCCAGCGTGCTCTCGTGCTCGGCCGCGGTCTCGCCGGGCGGCAGCAGGTCGGCCACCTCGGCCGCGTCGACCACGTGCTCGGCGCTCGACTGGTCGACCGCGTCGTCGACGGCCGGCTGCAGGCCGTGGGAGAAGACCAGCACGTCGGCCTCGGCCACGTCGGCGGTCTGCTTGAAGGTCAGCTCCAGGTCGTGCGGCTCCTGGCCGGGGGCGGTCAGCCCGGTGACGTCGGCGTGGTCGCCCGCCACCCGCTCCGCGACGTACTCCAGCGGGTAGAACGACGCGACGACCCGGGGACCGGCCGAGTCGCTCGCGCCCACGCCACCGCACGCAGCGAGGAGCGGGGTGGTGGCCACCAGGGCGAGCACGGAGCGGATCTTCATGAGAATCATTCTCAATGCAGTTGAGAACCGTTGTCAAACGGTGGGCGCCCCGCCGAGGACGGCGGTGGCGTCACGGTCCTCGTCGCGGAGCACCTCGGCGTCCAGGCCGGCGACGGTGAAGGCCGCGAGCAGCGCGGGCGCCTGGCCACGGCTGGTCTCGACCAGCAGGTGACCGCCCGGGGCGAGCCAGCGGGGAGCGCCCGCGACGACCCGGCGGGCCACGTCGAGACCGTCGGGGCCGCCGTCGAGCGCGACGAGCGGCTCGTGGTCGCGGGCCTCGGGCGGCATCGACCCCACGGCGCCGGTGGGGACGTACGGCGCGTTGGCCACCAGCACGTCGACCCGTCCGCGCAGCGTCGCGGGCAGCGGGTCGTACAGGTCGCCCTGCAGAACCAGCGCCCGGTCGCCGACGTTGCGCCGGGCCGAGGCGACCGCCGCGGGCTCGACGTCCGCGACCACGAGCTCGACCCCGTCGACCTCCGCGAGCACGACCGCGCCGACGGCGGCCGCCCCGCAGCACAGCTCGACGACCACGGGCCGGTCGGTCGCGGAGGCCAGCCCGACCGCCCGGCGGGCCAGCAGCTCGGTGCGCCGCCGCGGCACGAAGACCCCGGGCTCCAGCAGGATCCGTCGCCCGCAGAACTCCGCCCAGCCGACGACCTGCTCCAGCGGCCGGCCGGCCACCCGCTCGGCGGCCATCTCCTCCAGGTGGTCCGCGTCCCGCGCCTCGGCCCGGAGCAGGGCCGCCTCGTCCTCGGCGAACACGCAGCCGGCCGCGCGCAGCCGCGCCACCAGGGCGTCGTCGACGGGGAGGGAGGGCACGGGACGACGGTAGTGGTCCGAGCCGACCCCCCTGCCCGTAGGCTCGGCGCCGTGATCGTGGTGAACCGCTTCCGCGTGCCGGCCGCCGACCCGGCCGCCGTCGACGAGCTGCGGGCCGGCCTCCAGCTGGCCCTCGAGGCGCTGGCCGCCCGGCCCGGCCACGTCGACGGCACGATCGGCCGCAACCTCGACGACCCCGACCTGTGGGTGCTCACCACCCGGTGGGAGAACGTCGGCAGCTACCGCCGCGCGCTCTCGTCGTACGACGTGAAGCTGACCGCCGTGCCGCTGCTGTCGCGGGCGCTCGACGAGCCGTCCGCCTACGAGGTCGTCGAGCCCGGGGGAGCGGCCCTCAACGAGGCGATCCCGCGCGCATAGACCGCGGTCAACCCGATTGACGGCCGACGATAGGCTGAGGGCTTCGCCGTCAGCCAGGCGGTGCACCCGTCAGATGGAGCCCTGATCCCGTGTCCAGCAAGCCCGTTTCCGCCGTCGACGCCGTCGTCTCCCTCGCCAAGCGCCGAGGTTTCGTCTACCCCTGCGGCGAGATCTACGGCGGCACCCGGTCGGCGTGGGACTACGGCCCGCTCGGCGTCGAGCTCAAGGACAACATCAAGCGCCAGTGGTGGAAGTCGACCGTGCAGGCCCGCGAGGACGTGGTCGGCCTCGACTCCAGCGTGATCCTGCCGCGCCAGACCTGGGAGGCGAGCGGTCACGTCGACACGTTCACCGACCCGCTGACCGAGTGCCAGTCGTGCCACAAGCGGTTCCGGGCCGACCACCTGCAGGAGGCCTACGCCGAGAAGAAGGGGATCGACAACCCCGACGACGTGGACCTCAAGGACGTCGCCTGCTCCAACTGCGGCACCCGCGGCGCGTGGACCGAGCCGCGCCAGTTCTCCGGCCTGCTGAAGACCTACCTCGGCGTCATCGAGGACGAGTCCGGCCTGCACTACCTGCGCCCCGAGACCGCCCAGGGCATCTTCCTCAACTTCGCCAACGTGGTGACCTCGAGCCGCCGCAAGCCGCCGTTCGGCATCGCCCAGATCGGCAAGAGCTTCCGCAACGAGATCACCCCCGGCAACTTCATCTTCCGCACGCGCGAGTTCGAGCAGATGGAGATGGAGTACTTCGTCAAGCCCGGCGAGGACGAGGAGTGGCACCAGTACTGGATCGACGAGCGCACCAAGTGGTACGTCGACCTCGGCATCAACCCCGAGAACCTGCGGCACTACGAGCACCCGCAGGACAAGCTCAGCCACTACGCCAAGCGCACCGTCGACATCGAGTACCGCTTCCGGTTCGCCGGCTCGGAGTGGGGTGAGCTCGAGGGCATCGCCAACCGCACCGACTTCGACCTGACCACGCACTCCAAGCACTCCGGCGCCGACCTGAGCTACTTCGACCAGGCCGCCAACGAGCGCTACACGCCCTACGTCATCGAGCCGGCGGCCGGCCTGTCCCGCAGCCTGATGACGTTCCTGGTCGACGCCTACACCGAGGACGAGGCGCCCAACACCAAGGGCGGCGTCGACAAGCGCACCGTGCTGCGGCTCGACCCGCGCCTCGCGCCGGTCAAGGTCGCGGTGCTGCCGCTGTCGCGCAACGCCGACCTCTCGCCCAAGGCCAAGGGCCTCGCCGCCGACCTGCGCACGCTGTGGAACGTCGAGTTCGACGACTCCGGCGCGATCGGCCGCCGCTACCGCCGCCAGGACGAGATCGGTACGCCGTACTGCGTGACCGTCGACTTCGACACCCTCGAGGACGACGCGGTGACCGTCCGCGAGCGCGACACCATGACCCAGGAGCGGGTCGGCCTCGGCCAGGTCCGGTCCTGGTTCGCCGAGCGCCTCCTCGGCTGCTGACCGCTCCGGCCGAGATCCTGGTGTCGCGTGCCCGTGCGCTGGGCCGCTCCTGCACAATGACGGGGTGCTTTCCCCACGTCGACGCCCTGTCCTCCGCCGTGCACGCCTGAGCCGTCTCGGCGTACCCGTCGCGGTGCTCGGTCTCGTGCTGGCCGGCTGCAGCTCGGCCACCGACGAGCCGGGTGCCGACCCGTCGGTCGCCGACGGCTCCGCCGCCGAGGGGTCCACCGACACGGCCCCGGACGCGCCGACCGAGTCGCCGACCGCCGACGTGAGCGTGCCCGACGGCGCCGAGGTGACCGCGCAGGGCTCCGACCTGGACTTCGGCGACACCGCGACCGTGGTGTTCGAGCCCGACCAGAAGCGCGAGACCCTGCTCGACCTGACCGTGACGAGCGCCCGTGAGGGCAGGCTCTCCGACTTCGAGGGCTTCATCCTCGACAACGACTACAAGAAGAAGGCCAACTACTTCTACGTCCAGGTCAAGGTCGCCAACGTGGGCGAGGGCAACGTGGGCGGTGCCCCGGTGCCGCTGTGGGGCGTCAACGGCGACAACACGCTGCTGCCGGCGGTGAACTTCACGACGAAGTTCCAGCCCTGCGCCTCCATGCCGCTGCCGAAGAAGTTCAAGTCCGGCGACAGCCTGAAGACCTGCCTGGTCTACCTCTCGCCCGACAACGGCTCGCTGGAGTCGCTGAGCTTCCGTCCCGACCAGGCCTTCGACCCGATCGAGTGGCACGGGGACATCAAGCCGGCCAAGAAGGACAAGAAGAAGGCCAACGACAAGAAGAAGTCGAAGCAGGACGACTGAGCCCGGGACGGCGCCGGCGGCCGGGGAGTGATTTGGGGCGTCCGCGCGGGCGCCGTCACAATGGGCGGTGACCCTGACCGCCGCCCCGACCCACGAGCCGCCCCGCGAGCTCGTGCTCGGCCCGCTGCGCGTCGACACCCCGGTCGTCCTGGCGCCGATGGCCGGGATCACCAACGCGGCGTACCGCCGGCTCTGCCGCGAGCAGGGCGCCGGCCTCTACGTCTGCGAGATGATCACCAGCCGCGGCCTCGTCGAGCGCGACGCGGTGACGATGTCGATGCTGGTCTTCGACGAGCTCGAGGACGTCCGGTCGGTGCAGCTCTACGGCACCGACCCGGTCTACGTCGGCAAGGCCGCCGAGATCCTGTGCGCGGAGTACGGCGTCGCCCACATCGACCTCAACTTCGGCTGCCCGGTGCCCAAGGTCACCCGCAAGGGCGGTGGCGGCGCGCTGCCCTGGAAGCGCCGGCTGCTCGGCGACATCCTCGAGGCGGCGGTCCGCGCGGCGACGCCGTACGGCGTGCCGGTCACGATGAAGACGCGCAAGGGCATCGACGACGACCACCTCACCTACCTCGACGCCGGCCGGATCGCGCAGGAGTCCGGCTGCGCGGCGATCGCGCTGCACGGCCGCACGGTCAGCCAGGCCTACTCCGGCGCGGCCGACTGGGACGCGATCGGCGAGCTGGTCGCGCACGTGGACATCCCGGTGCTCGGCAACGGCGACATCTGGGAGGCCGACGACGCGCTCCGGATGGTCGAGCAGACCGGCGCCGCCGGCGTGGTCGTGGGGCGAGGCTGCCTCGGGCGCCCGTGGCTGTTCCGCGACCTGGCCGCGGCCTTCGCGGGTGAGCAGGTCGCGACCCTGCCGACGCTGGGCGAGGTCACCGCGATGATGCGCCGGCACGCCGAGCTGCTCTGCCGGCACATGGGGGAGGAGCGGGGCTGCAAGGAGTTCCGCAAGCACGTCTCCTGGTACCTCAAGGGCTTCGCCGCCGGCGGCGAGATGCGCCGCGACCTGGGCCTCGTCTCCTCGCTGGCCGCCCTCGACGACCTGCTCGGCGAGCTCGACCCGGCCGAGCCGTTCCCGGTCGCCGCGCTCGGCACCCCGCGCGGCCGGCAGGGCAGCCCGCGCCGGGTCGTCCTGCCCGAGGGCTGGCTCGACGACACCGACGGCTCCGGGTGCGCCGTGGCCGAGGACATGCACTCCGGCGGCTGAGCCGACACGGTGATCCTCGCCACCTGAAATCAGGCGATTCACGGTTGGAACGTGCTAATCCTGTCTGAACCGGATGTGACGCCTCTACAACGGTGTGCTTCACTCCTTGTTTTGCCGTCAACCCTGGGTGGGTGAATCGTTCCGTGACTTCCGCGCGCCACAAGGCGGTCGTCGAGCAGGTCAGCCGTCGACGCGTCCCGCGCATCGTGCTGCCCGCGCTCGCCGCGACCGTCGTGACCGGCTCCGTGGTGGGACTCGCGATCGCGAGCCAGGACGCCCCGTCGGTCTCGCAGGTCGCCGGCGCCCAGATCGGCGCGGACCTCGGTACCGATGCTGGGGCCAACCGCTCCGGCACGGTCCTCTCGGCCGACGTCCGGGAGCGGATGAAGGACCGCGAGCAGAGCATCAGCCGCTCCGCGCGCCGCGTCACGATCGAGGACGAGCCCGAGCCGGTGGGGCACCGGTTCAGCACCGCCGAGCTCAACATCCGCAAGACCCCCACCGAGGACGCCGGCGTCGTCACGACCGTGGACCCGGCCACCAAGCTGCTGGTCACCGGTGAGACCAAGGGCGGTTTCGCCGAGGTCGTCTGGAAGAAGCAGGCCTTCTGGGTCACCGGCGACTACCTCGCCAAGGACAAGCCCGAGCCCGAGGAGACCGCCGGCGGCGCCGTGTCGGTCGGCGGGTTCAGCTCCGCGCCCTGCGCGTCGGGCTCCGAGATCGAGGGCGGCATCACCTCCAACGCGGTCCGCGTCTTCCGCGCCGTGTGCGCCGAGTTCCCGATGATCACCAGCTACGGCGGCTACCGCGCCGACGGCGAGCACTCCGACGGTCGCGCCATCGACATCATGGTGTCGGGCTCGCTCGGCTGGCAGGTCGCCGACTACCTCCGCGCCAACGCAGGCGAGCTCGGGCTCTACGACATCATCTACTCGCAGAAGATCTGGACCGCGCAGCGCTCCGCCGAGGGCTGGCGCTACATGTCCGACCGTGGCTCGGTCACCGCGAACCACTACGACCACGTCCACGTGAAGGCCTTCTGACCCTCACCCCGCTCGGGTCAGGCCATCGCGAGCGACAGCGCGAAGTCGCCGTCGCTCCACCAGTGGGTCAGCCGCAGCCCCGCCTCGGCGAGCTCGCGGCGGACACCCTCCTCGCGGAACTTGGCCGAGATCTCGGTGCGCATCTCCTCACCCGCGGCGAAGGTGGCGCGGACGCCGAGCCCGGCGACCGTGACGGTCTGGTCGCGCAGCGACCGCAGCCGCATCTCGATCCACTCGCGCTCGGCGTCCCAGACCGCGACGTGCTCGAACGCGTCGACGTCGAAGTCGGCGTCGAGCTCCCGGTTGATCACCCGCAGCACGTTGAGGTTGAAGTCCGCGGTGACGCCGGCCGCGTCGTCGTAGGCCGGGACCAGGCGGTCGGGGCTCTTGACCAGGTCGGTGCCGAGGAGCAGCGCGTCGCCCGGTGACATCGTGGCCGCGAGCGCGGTCAGGAAGGCCGCCCGGTGCGCGGGCTCGAAGTTGCCGATCGTGCCGCCCAGGAACGCGACCAGACGCGGTCGCTCGCCGGGCAGCCGGTCGAGGTGGTGCTCGAAGTCGCCGACGACGCCGTGCACGTCGAGGCCGGGGTAGCGCGCGACGAGCCCCGGCACCGCCTCCTCCAGGGCGGCGCTGCTGACGTCGAAGGGGACGTAGGTCTGCAACGACCCGGTGCGCCGGGCCGCCTCCAGCAGCAGGTGGGTCTTCTCCGAGGAGCCCGACCCGAGCTCGACCAGCGTGTGCGGCTTGGTGAGGTCGGCGATCGCGGTGGCGTGCTGCACGAGGAGGCCACGCTCGGCGCGGGTCGGGTAGTACTCCGGCAGCCGGGTGATGTCCTCGAACAGGGCGCTGCCGCGGGCGTCGTAGAAGTACTTCGGCGGCAGCACCTTGGGGGAGGCCGTCAGCCCCCGGGTCACGTCGTCGCGGAGCGCCCGCGGCGAGGTCGTCCGCGGTGAGGTAGCGGTCGATGGTGGTCACGTGGCTGCTCCTGAGCGGGTCGGTGGGGAGGGGTTCACAGCTGGGTCTCGCGGACGCCGTCGGGCCCGGCCTCGAGGACGGTGCCGTCGGCGAGCCGGCGCCAGCCGCCGTCGTCGTGAGGCTCGGAGGCGAGCAGGACGCCGTCGTCGCGCTCGGCGAGGTGCAGCGGCTCGCCGGCCGCCACGAGCCCGGCGACCCGCTCGCCGTCGGCGGCGAGCAGGGTGATCCGGCCACCGCCGAAGCGGCCGGCCGCGGTCGCAGCGGACACGAGGCCGTCCGCCAGCCCGGCGCCGGCGGTCCAGGCCGCGACGGCGAGCCCGAACAGCAGCGCCGAGTCGACCGGCACCCGGGCGTCGGGCACGTCGGCCGCGTCGAGCAGCAGGCCGCGGCGGGCGGCCGTCCAGTCGTGCAGCCGGCCGTTGTGGCTGAACAGCCAGCGGTCGTGGGTGAAGGGAGCCGAGGCGGACTCGTCGGCGCTGGTGCCGGGCGTGGCCGAGCGGACCGCGGCGACCACGCACGACGAGGAGACGGTCGGGGCCAGGCTCGTGAAGGACGGGTCGGTCCAGATCGGCTGGGCACGCCGGTAGCGCACCGGCTCGGGCCGGCTCCCGACGTACCAGCCGGCGCCGAAGCCGTCGACGTTGACGGTGCCGTGCACCTGCTGCTGGGGCGCCCAGGACTGGGTGTAGAGCGAGCGCGGCGGAGCCACGACGAGGTCGTGGAGGGTCTGCGGAGCGCCGAGCCACGCCAGATGGCGGCACACCTCAGGCGTCCCGGGCGGTGCGGAAGCCGGAGAAGATCTGGCGACGGATCGGGTGGTCCCAGTTGCGGAACGTGGTGCGGCAGGCGAGCGGGTCGGTCGCCCAGGAGCCGCCGCGCAGCACCTTGTAGCCGTCGCCGAAGAAGACCTCGGAGTACTCCTGGTAGGGGAAGGCGACGAAGCCGGGGTAGCCGGTGAACTCCGTCGAGGTCCACTCCCACACGTCGCCGACCATCTGCAGCGCACCCACCGGCGAGGCGCCGGCGGGGTAGGAGCCGGCGGGGGCCGGCTGGTGCCGGACCTGGCCGAGGTTGGCGTGGGCGGGCGACGGCGCGTCGTCGCCCCAGGGGAAGCGCCGCTTGGTGCGGGTCGCCGCGTCCCACGACGCGGCCTTCTCCCACTCGGCCTCGGTGGGCAGCCGGCGGCCGGCCCAGCGGGCGTAGGCGTCGGCCTCGTACCAGCAGACGTGCTGGACCGGCTCGTCGTCGGGCAGCGGCTCGACCCGGGCGAAGCGCCGGCGCAGCCAGGTGCCGCCGTCGCGGTGCCAGAACGCCGGTGCCCGCTTGCCCGAGGCGCACCGCCAGCGCCAGCCCGCCTCGCCCCACAGGCGCTCGTCGTCGTAGCCGCCGGCCTCGACGAAGGCGCGGAAGGCGGCGTTGGAGACCGGCACGGTGTCGATGGCGAAGGCGGGACGTCGACCTCGTGGGCGGGCCGCTCGTTGTCGTAGGCCCACGGGTCGCTGGAGGTGCCCATCGACGAACGGGCCCGCCGGGACGGTCACCTCGGCGGCGGGGATCAGCGCGGCCGGCGCGGGCGCCTCGTGCGCGTCGGAGAGCACCGCCTCGCCGCGCCGGAGCTGGTGGGTGGCGAGCATCGTCTCGTCGTGCTGGTGCTCGTGCTGGAGCGACCATGCCGTAGACGAAGCCGGCCTCGAGGAGCGGGTTGCCGCCGTCGAGCCGGATGCCCTCGAGGGAGTCGAGCACCTTGCGGCGGACCAGGTCGATGTAGTCGTCCGCCTCGCCGGGCAGGAGCAGCGGCAGGGACGGCCGGGTCGACCGCGGGTGCTCGAAGGCGTCGTAGATGTCGTCGAGCTCGGGCCGCATCGCCTCGATGCCGGCGGCGTCGCGCAGCAGCCAGAGCTCCTCGTAGTTGCCGACGTGGGCGAGGTCCCACACCAGCGGCGACATCAGCCGGGAGTGCTGGGCGAGCGAGCTCGCCGTCGTCGAGGACCTGCGTGGTGAGGCCGCGGCTGCGGGACCGCGCGCGCTCGAGCTCGTCGGCGACGTACTGCTTGAGGGCGGTCTCGTCGAGCTCGCCGGGCGCGGTGCCGGGAGCGGTGGGGGTGGGGTTCACGAGGCCTCCTCGATCGGGTCGTCGGCGGGGGATCGTCCCTGTTGGACGTAGAGCTCGTCGAAGTCGCGCACCAGCGCGACGAGGGCCGGGTCCTCGCCGCTGCGCGACATCGCGGCCAGGGCGGCGCCGAACAGCGCGCCGGCGGCGTCGCGCAGGCCCGGAGCGGCCAGCCCGTCACGGGCGGCCGCCGTCCAGTCGTCGAGGCCCGCGCAGACCTCGGTCGCCGTCGCGGCGGCGCGGTCGTCGTCCACCAGCGCGGCGAGCACGGCCACCGGCACCGGCCACCAGCGGGGCGGCTGCGCGTCGACGTAGCGCACCTCGAACCAGCCGCGCGGGCGCACCGGCGGGAACAGGGTGCTCAGGTGCAGGTCGAGGTCGGCGGTGTCGGCGCCGGCGTGGTCGTCGAGCCAGGCGCCGAACGGGCGGCCCGGCTCGACGGACCAGTCGTCGCCCTCGCGCCGCAGCATCAGGTGGGCGTCGAGGACGTAGGCGGTGAAGGCGCTCACCGGGTCGTCGCCGGCGGGCGCCGCGGTGCGGCCGGGGTCGAGCTCCTGCCAGACACGCTGGCGGCCGCTCCTCCAGCCGGTGGCGACGCCGGCGTGCACGGGGGAGTTGGCGAAGGCGGCCACGAGCGTGGGGCCGACCGCGTGCAGCAGCCGCCAGCGCCGGGCGGCGTCCTGCGGGTCGCGGCCGACGTCGAGGTTGACCTGGACGGCCGCGGTGCTGTTCATCATGGTCGGGCCGTGGCTGAAGCCGGCGCGGTCGAAGTAGCGCGCCATCGCGTCGTAGCGCGGGTGCCGGAGCTGGCGCCGCGGCGGGCGGTAGGGGTCGAGCGCGGTCGGGAGGACGGCGAGCCCGGCGGCGTCGAGGAGGCCCTGCACGTGGCGGGCGTCGGCGTCGAGGGCCCGCCAGCAGGCGGTGGTGCCGGGCAGCGGCGGCGAGCTGAGCTCGACCTGGCCGCCGGGCTCGAAGGTGATGCGGCTGCCGTGCGGCGGGGGTGCTGCGGGATCGAGGATCCGGTGGAGCGTGGGAAGGGGGACCGGCTCGGTGGGGCGGTCGCGGTCGACCACGATCCACTCCAGCTCGGCGCCGACGAGTCCGGGTGGGCCGGTCTTGAAGCAGACCCGCTCGACGTAGCCCCGGACCGCCTCGCGGTCACGCAGGACGCCGCGCTGCTCACGCATCTCCACGCTCACCCCGTCGACCTTAGCCATGGCCACCGACAACCGGACGTTCACCGGCCCGAGGTGCTGTCGGCGGCCCGCAGTAGGGTCACCCCACGATGGGGTCGATGGAGCTGTACGACGAGCACGCGCGTGCGCGCTGGGTGGACGAGCCACCCAAGCCCACGGGCCCGGCTCACCGCACGCCGTTCGAGCGCGACCGCGCCCGCGTCGTGCACTCGGCGGCGCTGCGCAGGCTCGCCGCCAAGACCCAGGTGGTCGGCCCGCAGACCGACGACTTCGTGCGCAACCGGCTGACCCACACCCTCGAGGTGGCCCAGGTCGCCCGGGACCTCGGCCGCACGATCGGCTGCGACACCGACATCGTCGAGACCGCGGCGCTGGCCCACGACCTCGGCCACCCGCCGTTCGGCCACAACGGCGAGCGGGCGCTGGACCAGCTCAGCGAGGAGTGCGGCGGTTTCGAGGGCAACGCCCAGACGCTGCGGATCCTGAGCCGGCTCGAGGCCAAGAGCGCCGACCCCGAGGGCCGCTCGGTCGGGCTGAACCTGACCCGGGCCACCCTCGACGCCGCGACGAAGTACCCCTGGACCCGGGCCGGCTCCGAGGCGCCGCACGGCTCGCACGCCGACGGCACCGCCCGGTCGGTGCGCAAGTTCGGCGTCTACGACGACGACCTGCCGGTCTTCACCTGGCTGCGCGACCCCGCCGCCGGGACGCCGCGGGGCACCCGCCGGTGCATCGAGGCGCAGGTGATGGACCTCGCCGACGACGTCGCCTACTCCGTGCACGACCTCGAGGACGGCATCGTCGCCGGCAAGATCGACCTGCGCCGGCTCGACGCGGCGGGGGAGCGCGGCGCGGTGTTCGCCACGGTGCGCGACTGGTACGTCCCCGACGCCTCCGACGACGAGCTCGGCACCGCGCTCGACCAGCTGCGGGTGGTGCGGTCGTGGCCGACCCGGCCCTACGACGGCAGCCGGGGCGCGATGGCCGCCCTGAAGAACCTCACCAGCGACCTGATCGGCGCGTTCTGCACCAGCGTCCGGGAGGCCACCCGCGAGGGCTACGGCGAGGGCCCGCTGGTCCGCTACGCCGCCGACCTGGTCGTGCCCCGCCGCACCGAGCTCGCCATCGCCGTGCTCAAGGGCGTCTCCGCGCACTACGTCATGCGCGCCGACGAGCGCGTTGCCGTGCTGGAGCGGCAGCGCGAGGTGGTCTCCGGGCTGGTCGAGCAGCTGCTGCGGCGCGGCCCCGACGAGCTCCGGCCGGAGTTCCGTGCGGACCACGCGCGGGCGACCTCCGACGCCGAACGGCTGCGGGTGGTCGTCGACCAGGTGGCCTCGCTGACCGATGCCTCCGCCCTGGCCTGGCACACCCGCCTCGCCTGACCAGACCGCTGTCCGGTTACGCGCAGTTCGCGCGCGGAAGTCACGAAGATCCGTTCGCTCATGGATCGTGCCCGGATGCCCGTTCGTTTCGCGAAGGACGCGCGTTTTCGGGGGTTTTGGGCGGTGACCGGGCTCGCAGCCGATCCGGGGATGTGCCGCTACGGTCGGGCGTTGTGTCTGAGTACCCCGTAGTAACCAACGAAAGTGATTCCTCCGTGCGACCCCAGCAGCAGCCCTCCACCCTCCAGGTGATCGAGTCCCCCATGACGATGGAGCGCGTCGACGAGTTCGGCGGCGACGGAGTCCTGATCGACGTGACGCTGTCGTTCGACCCGGCCGACCCCTTCGCCGTGACCGCGATGCTCCAGAGCGGGGCCGGCACCGTGCAGTGGACGTTCGGCCGCGACCTCCTGGTCGACGGCATGCACCAGCCGGCCGGTGACGGCGACGTGCTCGTGCGGCCGTCCCTGGACTACGCGGGGCACTCGTCGGTGGTCATCGAGCTGCGGGCTCCGCAGGGGTCGTTCATGGGCCAGTTCTTGACCCGGGAGCTGGGCCCGTTCGTCCGCGACATGCTCGACATGGTGCCGCCCGGTGCCGAGTCCGGGCTGGTCGACATGGGCGCGCTCGTCGAGCAGCTGCTGCACCCGGACACCTACGACGAGCTGATGTAAACCCCTGGCCCGGACCGGCGCGTCTCCCTATCCTCGGGGGATGAGCTTCCCGCCCGGCCACACTTAGGTCCTCCCGCGCGGCTTCACGCCGCGCGTCCTCGCCTACCACGCGTCGCGGGACCTGATCCCGCTCTACAGCGTCTACGCCCTGCTGTTCACCGACAGCGGGCTGTCGGTCGCACAGGTGTCGTCGCTGTTCGTCATCTGGTCGGTGACCGGGTTCGTCCTCGAGGTGCCCTCGGGTGCCTGGGCCGACACCGTGGACCGCCGCCACCTGCTGGTGCTGAGCGCCCTGGTGCACGGGGCCGGGTTCGCGTCGTGGGTGCTGTTCCCGACGTACGCCGGGTTCGCCGCCGGCTTCGTGCTGTGGGGCGTCGCGGGGTCGATCGTCTCGGGCACCTTCGAGTCGCTGCTCTACGACGAGCTCGCCGCCCACGGGCAGGCCGGCCGCTACGCCCGCACGATGGGGTGGGCGCAGGCCTGCGCGATGGTCGCCAACCTGGTCGCGTCGGTCTCGGCGGCGCCGCTGCTCGCCGTGGGCGGCTACGCGCTGGTCGGCTGGGTCAGCGTCGGGGTGTGCCTCGTCGAGCTGGTGCTCGCCGCGACCCTGCCGGTCACCACCCAGCACCCCTCGGCCCGGCACCACGGCGCCGAGGCGGTGCACGACGTCGCGGTCGAGGCCGAGCGGGCGGCGGTGCGCTACGTCGCGATGCTGCGCGCGGGGGTGCGGGAGGCGTCCGGCACGGTGGTGGTGCGCCGGACGGTGCTGATCAGCGCCGGGGTGATCGGCGCGAGCGCCTACGACGAGTACTTCCCGCTGGTCGCCGCCGACCACGGGGTGGCCACCTCGACCGTCCCGTGGCTGATCGGGCTGGTCGTGCTCGGCCAGGTGGTCGGCACCGCGCTGGCCGGGCGCACCGCCGCGATGACCGGGCGGGTGATGGGCGCGGTGCTGCTCGGGGCCGCCGTGCTGATCTCCGCCGGTGCGCTGGCCACGCCGTGGCTGGGCTTCGCCGCGATCGCCGTCGGCTACGGCCTGCTCAACAACGCGATGGTGGTCTCCGAGGCCCGGCTCCAGGACGTGATCGGCGGCCCGGCGCGGGCGACGGTCACGTCGGTGGCCGGGCTCGCCACGGAGGTGGTGGCGCTGGCGGTGTACGTCGGGTTCGCGGCCACCAGCGGGCTCGTCCCGGTGCCGGTGCAGGTGGCCGCGCTCGGCGTACCGCTGGCGGCGCTGGCCCTGTGGACGAGACGGCGACTGCCGCCTCCGGCCGCGGGTGCCGACCCGTAGACTCCACGGCGTGGCTGGGCTGATCAGGGACGAGGACATCGCGCTGGTGCGCGAGCGCGCCCGGATCGACGAGGTGGTCTCCGACTACGTCACCTTGAAGAACGCCGGCGGCGGGTCGATGAAGGGGCTCTGCCCGTTCCACGACGAGAAGTCGCCGTCCTTCCACGTCACGCCGTCGCGCGGCTTCTACCACTGCTTCGGCTGCCAGGCCGGCGGTGACGTGATCAAGTTCCTCGTCGAGATCGACGGGCTCGGGTTCGCCGAGGCGGTCGAGCGGCTCGCCGACCGCTACGGCATCCAGCTGCGCTACCAGGACGCCGTGCCCGGCGAGGCCCGGCCGCAGCGCCGCGACGGGCACCTGCGGCCCCGGCTGATCGAGGCGCACAAGGCGGCCGCCGCGTTCTACGTCGACGCGCTCGGCTCGCCCGACGCGATGGCCGGCCGGCAGTTCCTCTCCGAGCGCGGCTTCGACAAGGAGGCCGCCGGGACCTTCGGCGTCGGCTTCGCCCCCCGTGACGGCGACGCGCTCTACAAGCACCTGCGCCAGAAGGGCTTCAACGACCACGAGCTGGTCACCGGCGGGCTCGTCGCGCAGGGCCAGCGCGGGCACTACGACCGGTTCCGCGGGCGGCTGCTCTGGCCGATCCGGGAGACCAACGGCGACGTCATCGGCTTCGGCGCGCGGCGGCTCTTCGACGACGACCGCATCGACGCCAAGTACCTCAACACCCCCGAGACGCCGATCTACAAGAAGAGCCACGTGCTCTACGGCATCGACCTGGCCCGGCGCGACATCGCCCGCGCGTCGCAGGCCGTCGTGGTCGAGGGCTACACCGACGTGATGGCCTGCCACCTCTCCGGCGTACCCACCGCCGTCGCCACCTGCGGCACCGCCTTCGGCGACGACCACGGCCGGGTGCTGCGGCGGCTGCTGCAGGACCACGACGAGTTCCGTGGCGAGGTGATCTTCACCTTCGACGGCGACGCGGCCGGGCAGAAGGCGGCGCTGCGGGCGTTCGAGGGCGACCAGAACTTCGCCGGCCAGACCTACGTCGCCGTCGAGCCCGACGGCCTCGACCCGTGCGACCTGCGGCTGCAGAAGGGCGACGCGTCGGTGCGCGAGCTCGTCGCGCGCCGGGTGCCGCTCTACCGCTTCGTGCTCGGCAACGTCGTCACCCGCTACGACCTCGACCGGGCCGACGGCCGGGTCGACGCGCTGCGCGAGGCGGCCAAGCTGGTCTCGGCGATCCGCGACCGGTCCAAGGTGGAGGGCTTCTCCCGCGAGCTGGCCGGCATGGTCGGCGTCGACGTGGAGGACGCCCGCGCGGAGGTACGCCGCGCCGCGGCCCGGGCCGCCAAGCCGCAGGCCGACCAGCGTGGGCGCCCGTCCGGCCCGCCGGTGGAGACGCAGCCGGAGCGGCCGGCCGCCCCGCCGATGCCCGACCTGCGCGACCCCCGGTTCTCCCTGGAGCGCGAGACCCTCAAGCTCGTCGTCCAGCACCCCGAGACCGTCGGCGCCGCCACCCGCGACGTCGACGGCGACGACTTCACCCACCCGGCGTACCGCGCGATCTGGGAGGTCGTCGCCGCCTGCGGCGGCCCGACCGCCGCGCCGGCCACCGAGGTGTGGGTGTCCAAGCTGCGCGACGGCGTCGACGACGGGCCGGTCGCCCACGCGCTCGGCGCGCTGGCCGTCGAGCCGGTGCTGACCGCCAAGGAGCCCGACCGGGCCTACGTCAACGCCCACGTCTACCGGCTCCAGGAGCTCACCGCGATGCGACGGATCGCCGACCTCAAGTCACGGCTCCAGCGCACCAACCCGGTCGAGCACGCCACTGACTACAACCGGATGTTCGGCGAGCTGGTGGCGCTCGAGCAGCACCGGCGCACCCTGCGCGAGAAGGCGATCGGCGGAGACGCCTGATGAAGCGACTGTTCGCCCGGGAGCAGCTGGCCCCGGACACCGTGGTCGCGCGGGCGGGGCTGGCCCGCGGGGCCAAGGTCCTCGCCGCCGCGGAGGCCCGCGACGGCACCTGGCTGCTCGGCACCCGCGACCACCTGGTGGTGGTGCCCGAGCCGTCGGTCGGGACCGCGGCCCGCGCCGTCCCGTGGCAGCAGGTCGAGGCGGCGGACTGGAAGCGTGACGAGGACCGGCTCCGGATCTCCGAGGTGGGGGAGTTCGGCCGGGCCCGGCCGGTCCACGAGCACCTCCTCGACGACCCCGGCCAGCTGCTCGCCCTCGTGCGCGAGCGGGTCACCGCCTCGGTCGTGCTCCAGCGCCGGGTCGTGGTCCGTGACCGGCTCGGTCTGATCGTGGTGGCCCGCCGGGCGCCCAACGGCACCGGCGACCTGACCTGGGCCTACGAGCTCGACTCCGGCCTCGACCCCGACGACCCCGAGGTCCGTGCGATGGCCGACCGTGGCGTCCGCACCGCCGCCGAGGAGCTCGGCCTCGCCTGAGCCGGCACGGTCCGTTCGCCGCACCCTCCTGTTCACGACGAGCGCTAGAAAATCAGGTCCTCTCGCGACGGAGACCGTCCTGCACGCACTGCGCCTCTCCGTGACGTCGGATCGGCCGTGACACACGGGGATGCCCAGCAGATGAGGGCCGAACCAGTCCCACCTGTCAGGGCGACGGTCGCGCGCAGCCGGCCCCTCATGCGCTGAGGTCTCCTCGTGGCCGTCAGGTATCAGTACGTGCTGAGCCTGATCGACCGCGCCGACACGCGCCAAGTGGTGACGGACCGGAGTCTCGTCGCGGCTGCCGATCAGGCGTCGAGCGTCGCCGATGCCGATGTGTCTCGCCTGGACGGGCCGGGACGCGCCGAAGGGTCCGGCCGTCGGGCCGGCCCGAGCGCCCGTCAGCTCATGCGAGCGTGTCTTGCCGCAACCGGAGTTGCCTCGCAGGATCACCAGACTCGGTCCGATGCACGTCCGCGAGCATCAACGCGGCACGGTCCGGCCGATGCGCACCCGCGGCCCGGACAGGGCGTGCCTGCCGGGCGGGATGGTCGTGCGATGGTCGTGCGGAGTGGTCAGGCGGCGGGGTGCGTGCCGCCCGCGAGGTCGGGTGGGTGCCGGGTGCCGGTGGCGTCGACGACGTAGGTCCGGCCGCCGGGGTCGGTCCAGGCGTAGGTGCCGTCGCGGCGGCGGACGTAGTGCCAGCGACCGTGGGTCTTGACCCGGTGGTGGCGGCGGCACAGCGGCGCGAGGTTGTCGGGGTGGGTGGCGCCGTCGGCCGGTGACATGGCGACCGGGTCGTAGGGCACGACGTGGTCGAGGTC
The DNA here is from genome assembly GCA_963698315.1 of uncultured Actinomycetota bacterium. GTDB lineage: Bacteria > Actinomycetota > Actinomycetes > Propionibacteriales > Nocardioidaceae > Nocardioides_B. The sequence continues at coordinate 286,129 of CAVOQH010000004.1, read as the reverse complement.
GCAGCCGCGGGAGCGGACGGCGCAGCCCGGGAAGACGCAGGTCGGGTCGCGCAGCAGCACCTGCTCACGCATCAGGGGCGGCGGGACGTAGCCGGTCGCAGACGCCGCGGCGGAGCCGTCGAGCGGGACACGCAGCACCGGCCGCACCGTCACCCGGTCGAGGTCGCCGAGCCAGGCCCGGAGCAGGTCGCGGGTCGCGGCGCCGATCCCGTCGGCACGACCCACGTCGCCCACGGACTCGGCGCCGTTGGCGTCGACGTGGAGGTAGAGCATCGCCTCGCGCGGCCGCAGCGGCGTGGCCGTGCCGTCGCCCCCGCTCAGCAGGTCGAGGGAGCGCTGCGGGTCGGCCAGCACGCCGACGGCGCGGGCGCGGCGTACGTCGAGCGGGTCGGTGTCCCCGAGCCGCCCGAGCCCGGAGGCCACATCGGCGACGCTGGCCTCGAAGGCGAGCGCGTCGGGAGTGTCGGCGACGATCGTCAGCCGGGTGGTGGCGGTCGACTCGCGGTGGTCGAGCCAGACGCCCCGCTGGTCGAGGGCGGCCTGCTCGCGCCCGGCCGCGACGTCGGGGTCGCAGCGCAGCAGCGCCTCGTGCACCAGGGCGCGCACCTGGGGCAGCCGGTTGCGGGCGGCGACCACGGCGACGTGACGGTCGACGAAGTCCGCCGCCGCGGGGGAGAGCGGGATCGTCTCGGCGGCGACCTGCCGTGCCTTCCAGGCCTGGAGCCGCCCGTCGAGCACGAGCGCCCACAGGCGGGGCAGCCGGTGCCGCAGCTCCAGCGCCTCCCCGATGAGCACCTTGGCTGCGTGGCCGGTGGTGCCGAGTGCGGCGGCGAGCTCCTCGGGCGCGAACTCGGCCACCTGCGGCGTACCGGTGCCGGCCAGGGGAGCGGAGCTCTCGGCGCCGTCGGCGAGGCGCAGGGCGGGGTCGCCGTGCCCGGCCCGCGGGCCGTCGAGCGCGGGGTGCAGGTCGGCGAAGTGCGCGGCGACCAGCAGCAGGTCGGCCTCGGCGCGGTCGGCCGCACGGCGGGACGCGACGGCGGCGTCGACGACGCTGCGGGCGTCGAGCCGGTCGAGTGCTGTGCGATCGAACATGTGTTCGAGTCTAGGGTGGGGCGCCGACAGTTCTGGCCCGCGGAAGTCCGCGCCGAAGTCCTACGGTCGGGAGACGGCCGACCGATTTAGTGAACCGGTGACGGGCTTGCTAACCTATGGCCCGCACGATCCCCTGTAGCTCAATTGGCAGAGCATTCGGCTGTTAACCGGAGGGTTGTTGGTTCGAGTCCAACCGGGGGAGCTGAGACGGGCCCTTCTGGGGCCCGTTTTCATTTCCCGGGGGACGTCCCGGGACGTTCGGCACTTCCCGGGCGGAACGGCGTGACGCGACGCTGGGCCATCGTCTCCTAGGCCAGCGGGGTGCCCGATGCGCGTGCCACGACCAGTCCTCGCCTCTCTCGCGGTGCTCCTCGGCTCGACGGTGCTCCCGGCGCTCGCCGTCGGGCACGACGGCGGCCGCGCCGCCCACGCCGACGGTCGTCGACATCCGCGCCTCGCACCACCAGGGCTTCGACCGGGTGGTGTTCGAGCTCGACGGTCCGCTGCCGGCGGGACGGCAGGTGCGCTACGTCGACCGGCTGGTCGCGGACGGGTCCGGGCTGCCGGTGCGGGTGGCCGGCCGGGCCGTGCTCCAGGTGCGGCTCGAGCCGGCGCAGGCGCACGACGCGGGCGGCCAGACCTCGGCCCGGCGGCGGGTGTTCGCGCTGCCCAACGTGATGACGGTGGTCCGCGCCGGTGACTTCGAGGGCGTGACGACGTACGGCATCGGGCTGGCCCGCCGGACGGCGTACGACGTGTCCGACGCTGCGCAATCCCAGCCGGGTCGTGGTCGACGTGCGCGCCGCCTTCCCGACCGTGCAGCGCAACGTGTGGTTCCTCGACTCCGACCGGTTCGTCGACAACGTCGAGCCCTACTTCGTGCCGCGCAGCCGGCCGGTGCCCGCGTCCGCCCCGGCGACGGGGCTGATGGACCGGATCTTCGCCGGGGTGCTGCCGGGGGAGCGCGCGCAGGGCCTGCGGCTGCTGCGCTCGCGCGCCACCGGCTGGGACGACCTCGAGGTCGCGGGCGGGATCGCCCGGGTGCGGCTGACCGGCGGCTGCTCCAGCGGCGGCTCGACGATCAGCATCGCCGACGCGATCATCCCCACCTTGCGACAGCTGCCCACGGTGGACTGGGTGAAGGTCTACGGCCCGGGCGGGCACACCGGCTCGCCGAACGGCCCGAGCGACTCGATCCCGGCCTGCCTCAACCCCTGAGACGGCCGACGTGTACGACGCCGCACGAACGGGCACGTCGTAGCCATGGAAGCCCACCCCCGACACCGTGACGAGGCGCAGGTCGAGACGGCGCTCGACGAGCGCGGACCCGACTCGCCCAAGGACCTGACCCCGCGGTCGTGGAAGTACGTCCTGCGCAAGACCGCCCGCGAGTTCAGCGACGACCAGTGCACCGACCTCGCGGCGGCGCTGACCTACTACGCCGTGCTGGCGCTGTTCCCGGCCGTCATCGCGCTGCTCTCGCTGGTCGGTCTCGTGGACCAGGGACCGAAGACCGTGACCACGCTGCTCGACGTGCTGAGCCAGGTCGGCGCGGGCTCGGTGGTCTCCACGATCGAGCCGACGCTGACCGACCTGGCCGCCGCGGAGCAGGCGGCGGGGCTGGCCTTCGTCATCGGCCTCGCCGGTGCGCTGTGGTCGGCCTCGGGCTATGTCGGGTCGTTCGGCCGGGCGATGAACCGGATCTACGAGATCCGCGAGGGCCGGCCGTTCTGGAAGCTCCGTCCGGTGATGATCGTGGTGACCCTGGTGGCGCTGGTGCTGGCCGCCGCGGTGGCGCTCGCGCTCGTGCTGACCGGCCCGGCCGCCGAGGCCGTCGGCAACGTGATCGGGCTGGGCTCGACGGCCGTGCTGGTGTGGAACATCGCCAAGTGGCCGGTGATCCTCTTCGCCGTCGTGCTCGTGGTCGCGATCCTCTACTACGCGACGCCCAACGTGAAGCAGCCGAAGTTCCGCTGGATCAGCGTCGGCGCGCTGCTCGCGATCGTGGTCTGGATCGTGGCGTCGGCGGCGTTCGGTCTCTACATCTCGACGTTCGCGTCGTACGACAAGACCTACGGCGCGCTGGCCGGTGTCATCGTCTTCCTGCTGTGGCTGTGGATCACCAACCTGGCGCTGCTGTTCGGCGCCGAGCTCGACGCGGAGCTGGAGCGCGGCCGTGAGCTGCTCGCCGGCCTGCCGGCCGAGGAGACCATCCAGCTGCCGCCGCGCGACACCCGCAACATCGAGAAGGCGGAGAAGAAGGAGCGCGAGGACGTCGAGCGCGGCCGCGAGCTCCGGCTCCAGCACGAGAGCACCGACGGGCACGCCGACGACACGACGGCGGAGCCGGCCGAGCGGCGCTAGCCGGAGCACGGCGGTGCACGCCGGCGGCTACTCGCCCCAGCCCATCGGGAACACCTCGAAGCCGACGGCGTGGGCGACGCCGAGCCGGCCGCCCGTCGCACGGGACATGCCCTCGAGGAACTCGGCGGGGTCGAAGTCCTCCCAGCCGAGCCCGTCGATGTAGGCACTGTGCGCGCGCAGCGACTCGACGCCGGCGTCGAAGGTGTCGGTGATGTCGACGGCCTGGTCGGACTGCGGTGAGCCCGCCGCCCACACCTGCCTGACGCCGCCCCAGGGCTCGAGCCCGCCCTCGACCTGCTCGCGGAAGACCCAGCGGTTGCCGGCGTCGCGGACGGCGTCGAGGGTGGCCTTGCCGGTGGCGATGTGGTCGGCCTGGTTGAGGTTGCGGCCGCCCCAGGTGTCGCGGAAGTTGTTGGTGATCACGATGTCGGGCCGGTGCCGTCGTACGACGGCGGTGATCGCCTGGCGCAGCGGGACGCCGTACTCCAGGACGCCGTCGGGCAGGTGCAGGAAGTCGACCGCGTCGACCCCGACGATCCGCGCGGACTCGACCTGCTCGGCCTCGCGGACCTCACGGCACCGGTCGGGGTCCATGCCGTCGATGCCGGCCTCGCCGCTGGTGACCATGCAGTAGACGACGTGCTTGCCCTGCCCGGTCCAGCGGGCGACCGCCGCGGCGCCGCCGAACTCCATGTCGTCGGGGTGCGCGACGACGCACAGCGCGCGCTCCCAGTCCTCGGTGACGGGCGTGAGCGGGGGCGGGGCCTGTTCGGTCATGGCCCCCAGGATGGCCTAGCCGCCGTTGGAGGAGAAGTGCTGGTAGTCCGGGTGGCCCCAGCGCGCGCCCCAGGCCCAGCCGAGCTGCCGCATCTTGGTGGCGACCACGCCGCCGCCGACGATCATGCCGCGGCGGTAGGGCGAGCGGTCGAGGTAACGCCGCGAGCCGGCCGGGTAGACGGCGCTGCGGGTGACGTAGGGGTTCTCGATGGTGTTGATGTCGATGGCGTTGCCGTAGGAGTGCTGGGAGACGCGGTAGGGGTTGCCGGTGACCGGGCGGCAGTTGAAGGCCGAGGTGTTGCCGGCCCGCATGGCGGCCTGGTCGGAGCCGCTCGGGGTGCGGCGGCCGCCGGCGTAGTAGTGGTCGGCCGGCTTGATCCGGCGGATGGGGAAGCCGCGGTCGAAGGCGGCGGTGAGCACCTTGACGATCGCGCGCGTGTGGCCGGCCCGGGCGACCACGACGCCGCGCCTGACCTCGCCGGAGTAGCTCCAGTGGTTGACGTGGATCTTGCGCAGGCCGGCGGGGGAGACCGGGCAGCCGGGCCGCCAGGAGAACGGGACGTCGCCGCGGTCGAGCGGCCCGGAGACGCGGGCGTCCGCGCGGGCCCGGACGCTGCGGGTGATCCGCTCCGAGGTGGTGCGCTTCCCGTCGGGCCAGACCGCGAGGGCGCGCAGCCTGACCTTGCCGGGCCGGGCGGTGCGGTACGTGACGGCATAGCCGCCCTGGGCGTCGGTGCTGGTCTTGTCGTACGTCGTCCAGCCCTTCGCCGTACGACGCTGGACGCGGACCGCCACGTCGGCCGTCGCCGGCTCGACCGCACCGGTGACGGGGTGGTCGCGCAGGACGACGACCCGGTCGGCGAGGTCGATCGTGACCGCGCGGGCGGGTGCCGCCGTGACGTGCACGGTGAGCCGGCCGGTCGCGGTGAGCTCGCCGTCGGTGACCGTGTAGTCGACGGCGACGTCGCCCGCGTCGCCGGCGCCCGTGGTGACCGTGACGTCGGTGGCGGTGAAGGTGGCGCGGGCATCGCCGGTCACCGCGACCACGTCGAGGCGGGGTGCCTCGCCTTCCGGCCGGCCGAGGCCGTCGTCGGTGTCGTTGGCCAGGACCGGCACGGTGACGGCCTGGCCGGCGGCGACGGTGGCCTCGTCGGGGGTGGCGACCGGGGGCTGGTTGGCGGTGGGCTGGGCGGTGGCGGCGCCGACAGGCCCGGCGAGGACCAGGGCCGCCAGGGTGACGGCGATGAGGCTCGGACGAGACACGGGGGCGTCCTTCGGGTCAGCGGGTGCGGAGAGCCGCGGCGAGCCGCGGGGCGGTGGCGGGGTCGAGGGGCGGCCGGCCGGCGCGGTTCTGGGAGGCGAGCAGCACGACGGAGTCGCCGTCGAGCACGGCCAGCTCCATCCAGGGGTCGGAGCGCTGGGTGCGGCCGTTGAGCAGGGCGCCGCGGCCGACCGGCCGGACGCCGGTGACCAGCGGGCCGACGGCGCCGCCGCCCCGGCCCTGGCAGGCGCGCGAGGTTGTCGCGGCGGGCGGTGAAGAAGATCCGCGCGGTGGCGGCGTCGGCGAACTGGCTGCGGATCGCGATCACCGCGGTGCCGCCCGCGGCGTAGTCGACCTCGAGCGCGTGCTCGGGCAGCGGCATCCGGGCTGGGCGGGGGCAGCCGAACGGCACGGCGGTCTGCACGATCTCCTGCGGGCTGCGGGCCAGCGCGGGCGTCCCGTTGCCGACGTAGCCCTCCTCGGCGTCGCCGCTGTCGACGGCGTAGCGCCACTGCCCGCCGAGCGTGCGTGGGCGCGGGAAGTCGCGGCGGCTCAGCTTCCCGGAGGTCCGGCCGGGGGTCTGCATCGAGCCGGGCTCGGGTGCGCCGGACGGCGTCGTCGTCTCTGCGTCGGTGGCCGTGCCGGCCGGAGACGGTTCGGTGGGCGACTCGGTGTCCGCTGCCACCGACGGCGCCGGTGTCGGGGCGGGCCGCGCCTGCGGCGTACCGCTGCACCCGGCCGTCAGGACCGCGACGACCGTGGCAGCCAGCAGCGTGCGTGTGCAGCCACCGACGGTCCCGAGTCATCGCCTCAGGGTAGAGGGCCCGGGGCGGCGCGCCCGAAGGCGCCACGGGTCAGAAGAACCCGCCGCCCTTGGGCTTGTCCTCGACGTGGTGCCAGGACTGGTGGGCGTAGGTCAGCCGGGTGCCGTCGTCGGTGACGATCACCAGGAACCCGGACTGGTTGAAGGAGTACGACGCCCGGTCGCCGTACTCGGTGGGGGCGCCGTCCGCCGACTCGTACACGAGGAATGCCATGACCGGCAGCGTGGCAGATCCGCCGGCCCGCGCCGGGTAGGCTCCCCGGGCACGATCTCGTGCGGGGCGGTAGCTCAGTCGGTCAGAGCAGAGGACTCATAATCCTTGGGTCGTGGGTTCGAGCCCCACCCGCCCTACCAGGTGAAACCGCAGGTCAGGAGGCATGTTTGTCGCCTGAGTCGAACCCCCGGCCCGCGCGAACGCTACGCAGCTCTCGGCCGCGGGGTCGTGAGTTCATCCAGGGCGGGTGACGCACGTCCGGTGATTCCTGTAGAGGCTTGGGGATTCTCCAGTCAACGAGAAGGTTGAGTGGCATGCCCCTGGGTAGGCGACAAGAGCGACGTGAGAGGCGCCGAAAGGACCGGCGCGCTGAGGGACAAGTGCACAACAAGGTGCGCCAGTGCCGGGTGTCAATCGGTGACGACATCTGGATCGGGACCGACGGCGTTGATCGGGCGTACACGGGCGTTCAAGGGAACTTCGCCGATCACGAGTACGCGTTCACCGACGTGCGCACCGCTTTGGCGACGGTGCTCACCGCGACCGCCGCGATCGACATGATGGCTCACGAGTCCCGCTGAGCCTGTCGTGGAGGAAGCGGCGATCCTGCTCGTCACCGCAGCGATCTTCGTGTGGGGCCTGATCTCCGCACGTCTGGAGCGGGCAGACCTCACGGCACCCATCGTCTTCACGGTTGTGGGGGCGGTCGTGGCAGGGCTCGGTTTCATCGATTCGCAGCGGGCTCCGGAGACGCTCAAGCCTTTGGTAGAGGTGACGCTGGTCTGGGTGCTGTTCGCGGACGCCGCGCGAGTGCGTGTGCAGGACCTCCGTCGCGATGCGGGCCGTGTCCTGCGGCTGCTGGCCATCGGCCTGCCGCTGAGTGTGCTTGGGGGCTGGGGCCTGGCGACCTGGTTGTTCCCGGGAATGGGTTTGTGGTTGGCGCTGCTGGTCGGCGCGGCGCTGGCACCAACCGACGCGGCGCTGGGCGTGCCTGTGGTTACCAACCCGGTGGTGCCTTCCCGGATCCGGCGCCTGATCACCGTGGAGAGCGGCCTCAATGACGGGATCGTCACGCCCGTGGTGATGCTCGCGCTCGCCGGTGCGGCGTCCGCGGAGGGCATCGCGAACGCGCCGGGGCTGGGCGAAGCCCTGCTCGAGCTCACGATCGGCGCTGTTGTCGGCGTGGCGGTCGGGTTTGGCGGCGGTTGGCTGCTGCGCCGGGCGCGGCGCCGGGGGTGGGCTTCGGAAGACTTCGCCGGGATCGCGGTGCTCGCCCTGGCCATCGTCGCCTACGGGGCAGCGCTGGCGCTGCACGGGAACGGGTTCGTAGCCGCGTTCTGCGGCGGTGTGGCATTCGGCGGTGCCGCCGGCCGGCGCGGACCCCAGGAGCTGTTGTTCCTCGAACAGGCGAGCGGCCTGGTGTCGTTGCTGGTGTGGCTGGCGTTCGGCGCCATCGCCGTCCCGCTGATGCCGGACCGGATCGACGCGACCATCGTGCTGTACGCCGTGCTCAGCCTCACTGTCGTTCGCATGGTCCCGGTCGCTCTGGCGTTGCTCGGCGCGGGTCTCGACCGAAGCAGCGTGCTCTTCGTCGGCTGGTTCGGCCCCCGCGGTCTGGCGTCACTGGTCTTCGCGCTGCTCGCGCTCGAGGAGCTCGGGCCTGGCGCGGACCAAGCGGTCGTCGCCATAGGTATGACGGTCTTCCTCAGCGTCATCGCGCACGGCGTCACCGCCGGCCCACTGGCCACCCGTTACGGCCGGGAAACCGCCGCGCGAGGGCCCGAGCCCGGCGGCCCCTTCGCCGATCTGCCGGTTCGAGGCCTTCCCCGTCGCAGGGACGCAAAGCCTCCGCAGGGGGCGGGTGACGCGTGAGCCCGGTGTCCACGGTCGGTACACCTGGCTATGAGGCGCACCGGAATCCCATGTTGCCGGTCGAGCTGTCCGGCGTGTTGGCGGTTCGGGCCGCGACGCGGTACCGGTTGCAGTAAGAGTGGTGACATAGGTAGGAGCCGCCGCGAATGACTCTGGAGTCGCCGCTCGGCGGCCCCTTGGGGTCGACGACCGGTGCGTTGTTCTGGTGGGTGGCGCTGAACCAGTCGGCGCACCATTCCCAGACGTTGCCTGCAACGTTGTGGAGACCGAAGCCGTTGGGGTCGAAGGCGTCGACCGGTGCTGTGCCGACGTAGCCGTCGGCAAGGGTGTTGGCGGTGGGGAAGGTGCCTTGCCAGATGTTGCACATCCACCTGCCCTCGGGTGTCAGGTCGTCGCCCCACGCGTACCTCGCGTTCTCCAGGTCGCCGCGAGCGGCGTACTCCCATTCGGCTTCCGAGGGAAGTCGCCGCCCTGCCCATTCGCTGTAAGCGACGGCGTCGTTCCACGAGACATGCACCACCGGATGGTCCATCCGCTCGGTCAGTGACGAGCTCGGGCCTTCTGGGTGTCGCCAGTCGGCGTCGTACACCTGCCGCCACCACGGCGCCTGCGTCACCGCGCTGGTGACCGGAAAGCCGTCAGGTAGAAGGCCCGCGAAGACGAAGGACCAGCCGTACCGCTCGGCGTCGGTTCGGTAGCCGGTGGCGTCCACGAACTCCGCGAACCTTCGGTTGGAGGTGGCGTACCGGTCGATCTGGAACGGTGACAGTGTGACGCGGCGAATCGGGCCTTCACCGTCGGCGGGGAATCCGTCCGGATCGTCGCTACCCATCATGAACGACCCGCCGGGCAGGTGCACCAGCGCGTTGTCTGCGGTGATGCCAGTGGGGGTGGTGGCCCGACGCGGGCCGGAGCGCGGAGGCGCGGGGTTGTCGCCGCCGTCCCCGCGGGGGGCCGCACAGCAGAAGGGCGGCGCGGCCGCTCGTCGCTCAACCACGGACGTGTCTACGGCCCGGTCGCGGCCATCTGCTGCTGCGCGCCGACTAGTGCGCCCCTGAGTGCCTGGACGTGGTGGCCGCTCGCTTCGCCGGTCACCTTGGTGACCGCCCTGGTCACGGACGGTTCCACGGTGTCGGCGGAGACGCGTGGATAGGCCAGGATCAGCGCGGAGCAACCGAGCGGCATCATCGTCGATGCCTGCCCCATGACCTTGGTCTCGGTGAGCAGGTGCAGCGCTTCGCCGAGGACGCCGCCCATCGCGGCACCGACGCCGGTGGTGAGAGGAATCAGCGGCCAGACCACGAGTCCGGAGAGGAAGCCGAGCGTGCCGAGACCCTGGGCTCCTTCGCGGACCAGGTGGTCGGACTGTTCCACCGAGACCTTGCCGTTCAGGTCCCTGCTCACGAGGATCGCGCCGTGCAGGTAGGCCCCACAGGCCAGCGCTGCCCGGTAGTCGTCGTGGGCGGCGTCGTGAGACAGGTAGCTGCTGATGAGGACGTCGGTGGTCTCGTGGTTGAAGGGCAGTGAGAGGACCCTGAGTCCGGCGCTGGCGGGGTTCATCCCGAGATCCCATGTGCGGCGTGGGCGTGTTGGGCGACCGAGTGGACGGCTTGCTCGTCCTCGACGGTGAGATGAGGTTTGACGTCGAAGGTGACCTTCTTGACCGTGCCGGTGAACGCGAACGGCTTCCGGTCGGCGTAGCTCAGGTCGACCACGCCACCGTTGTCCCGGCCGATGTCCATGCCCGAGTAGGCGGAGAATCGCATCGGAACCGTGTGCTCCATCCGACCGCCGCCGACAGGGGCGTCGTTCACGAACAACGTCACCTGCCCACCGGTGGCGGGCTTGGCCGCGTCGGCGGCGAACTCCATCCGCACGGTCACCTCGCCGGTGGGCAGTGGGATGTCGGCCTGTTGGCGATAGACGAACACGCCCATCATCGAGTAGGTGTGGGTCAGTCGGCCGTCGACGACGAAGAGCGAGAACCCGCCGAGGTGGTCTGCCTCGGCGACGATGACGCCCTCGACGTCCTTGTCGGGCACGACGAGGTCGGCGCTGATCGTGTAGGAGCGGTTGTAGACGCGCGGGATCATGCCTGGTGCGACGTTCTCGACATCACCGCGGAACTCCATCGTGTCGGTGTCGTCGAGGGGCGGCGTGATGCCGAAGAAGGCTGACAGCGTGGCGAGCAGCGGCATCACCTTGTACCGTTCCGCCTCCTCCCAGAACAGGTCCTTGAGGTCCTGCACCTTCTCGGGGTGGTCGGCGGCCAGGTCGTGGGCCTGGGTGAAGTCGTCGGGCAGGTAGTACAGCTCGGCCGGGTCGGCGTCGGGATCCCATACGTCCGGGGCGTAGGGCCTCAGCGCCTCGGGTGTGATCACCCAGGGGATTCGCGGGGTCTTCATCGCCAGCCACCAGCCGTCCTTGTACATGGCGCGATTGCCGATCGTCTCGAAGTACTGCTGGGTGTGCCGCGCTGGTGCCGCCTCGTCGGCCAGCGAGTCGGCGAAGGTGAAGCCGTGCAGCGGTTCCTGTTCGACCCCGTCGACCCTCGACGGGGCAGGGATGCCGGCGATGTCGAGGATGGTCGCGCCGACGTCGGTCACGTGGGTGAACTGCGAGCGCAGACCGCCGGGCTCGAGGATCCGCCCGGGCCAGTGGATCACCATCGGGTTGCGAGTGCCGCCCAGGTGCGAGCCGACCTGCTTGCCCCACTTGAACGGGGTGTTCCCGGCCCATGCCCACGCAGCGGAGTAGTGCGGGTCCATGATCGGACCGCCCCAGGACTCGGTGCCGCCGTAGCGTTCGACGAGCTGCAGCTGCATCTCGTCGGTGAGCGGGATGCCGTTCTGCATGGTCATCTCGTTGAAGGAGCCGGTGATGGTGCCCTCGAGGCTGGCGCCGTTGTCGCCCCAGATCCAGATCACAAGCGTGTTGTCGAGCTCGCCCAGCTCTTCGATCGCCTCGATGACCCGACCGACGTTGTGGTCGGCGTTCTCGGAGAACCCTGCGTAGACCTCCATCTGCCGTGCGTAGAGCGCCTGCAGGCGGGCAGGAACGTCGTCCCAGGCAGGGAGGGCGTCGTCCCTCGGCGTCAGCTCCGCGTCGGGGGGCACGACCCCGAGCTGCTTCTGCCGGTCGAAGGTCTCCTCCCGCAACCGGTCCCAACCCTGGTCGAACTGCCCCTTGTACTTGTCGGCCCACTCCGACGCGACGTGATGGGGGGCGTGGCTGCAACCGGTGGAGAAGTAGACGAAGAACGGCTTCTGTGCATCCTGGCCGCGCACCCCGTGCAGCCATTCGATGGTCTTGTCGGCCATTGCGTCGGGCAGGTAGTAGGGGTGCTTCTCGTCGTAGTACTCCGCCGGGGTCCCGATCATCTTCTGGTTCTCGGCCAAGCAGGGGTCCCACTGGCCCGAGTCGCCGCCGAGGAAGCCATAGAAGTAGTCGAAGCCCCAGCCGTTCGGCCATCGCCCGAAGGGACCGGCCGGGCCCTGCTGTCCGTCCGGGGTCAGATGCCACTTCCCGAATGCGGCTGTGCTGTAGCCGTTGTCGCGCAGGATCCGCGGTAGCGGTGCACACTCGAGCGGAAGCATCGCGGTGTAGCCGGGGAAGCCGCTGGAGAACTCACCGACCGACCCGAAGCCCACAGCGTGGTTGTTCCGCGCCGTCAGCAACGCCGCCCGTGTCGGGGAGCACAGCGCTGTGACGTGGAACCGGTTGTAGCGCAACCCCGCATCGGCCATCCGTGTGTAGTTCGGGGTCTGGATGGGGCCACCGAACGTGCTCGGATTTCCGAACCCAGCGTCGTCGATGAGCACCAACAGCACGTTCGGCGCGCCCGGAGGCGGCTCGGGATGACGAATCAGGTTCCAGTCCGGCTCCGAACCCCGAAGAGTGTGATTGGCCGTTCCCCCGAACTCCGGTCCTGTCAACGGCAGTGTCGTGCGGTCAGGCTCAGTCATCGAAGATCTCCACGTCACTCCTCGGCGGCCCCAACAATCGGCCGTATTGATCACCCCAGTGCGCAGGGGTGCGTGTTGGCACAGTCGTTCTCGCCACGACGATCCGACGACCCGAAGACCAAGTGCTCATCGGCCGCGGATGAGCTCGATCAGATCGACCGCGGGCGTCCGGCCGGCTCTCGCCGACCCGGCCGAGCGGCTGGGGCAGCGCAGGCAATCCCTGGCTACGACCGGGCGTCCGGGGCTGCGACAGCGAAGCCGACTGCCTGAAGACGATGAAGGAACCTTCATCAGCCATCGTTCGATGCTCGTCGCCTTGACGGTCGACTTCTAGGGCCGAACGTCCTGTGGCCTGCTTGCGCCGCTTCGACCGACCAGAAGACGAAACGTTTGCGATCCAACAACAGGCGACGAGTCGACGGGACCTTGCTTGGTGAGAATGTCTGGATTACGAGGCCGACGTCGAGGACGACCGCTACGACGCCCCCGAAGCGCCTGGCCTCGACGTCATCCTCCGCGGCCTCTCGATGACCCAGAACGACGACGCCGTTCTGTCCCTGACCGGTCCCGTCTTCGACGGCCTCTACGCCTACTTCCAGCGCAGCCTCATTCTCGGCAAGGAGACTCCCGCATGAGCGACACCCCACACCTACAGCACGGCACCACCACCGAGGTGACACCGCCCGCGGGCAACCCCCGCGCTCATGGCGACGTGATCCCGCTGCGCGAAGCCACCAAGGCATGGTTCCAGATCTCCCTGCAGACCTTCGGCGGCCCGGCCGGGCAGATCGCCGTCATGCAACGCACTCTCGTCGACGAGAAACGTTGGATCGGCCAGCAGCGGTTCCTGTTCGCCCTGTCCTACTGCACCCTGCTGCCCGGCCCCGAAGCCCAACAGCTCGCCACCTACGTCGGCTGGCTCCTCAACGGCATCAAGGGCGCCCTCGTCGCCGGAATCCTGTTCATCCTGCCCGGCGTCGTCGCCCTGCTCGCGCTCTCCGGCATCTACGTCGCCTTCGGCGAGACCACGCTTGGTCGAAGCCCTCTTCCTCGGGCTCGCCCCCGCCGTCATCGCCATCGTCATCCAAGCCGTCGTCCGTGTCGGCAAGAAGGGACTCGGACACCCAGCCCTCGTCGGGCTCGCGGTCGTCTCCTTCATCGCGCTCGCGTTCTTCGCCATTCCGTTCCCCGTCGTCGTCGGCTGCGCAGCCCTGATCGGATGGCTGCTCGGCAGAGCCATCCCGGACCTGACCGCACCGAAGAAGGCCACCGCCGATGACGGACCGCCACCCCTCATCCGTGACGACGCCCTGCACACCGAACGCCCCTCGGGCCGCCGCGCCTCGCTCATCCTGGTGGCCGGGCTCATCATCTGGTTCACGCCCGTCGCCATCGCCGCCGCCCTGTTCGGACGCTCCAGCATCTACGTCGACCAGGGACTGTTCTTCTCCGGCGCAGCCGTCGTCACCTTCGGCGGCGCCTACGCCGTCCTCGCCTACGTTGCCCAACAAGCCGTCAACGTGTACGGATGGCTCCTCCCCGGTGAGATGGTCCGCGGCCTCGCCCTCGCCGAGACGACACCCGGACCCCTGATCATGGTCGTCCAGTTCGTCGCCTTCGTCGGCGCCTACCGCGACCCCGGCTCCCTCAACCCCTGGGCCGCCGCGACCCTGGCCGCCCTCCTGGTGACCTGGGTCACCTTCGTGCCCTGCTTCCTGTTCATCCTGCTCGGCGCTCCCTATGTCGAACGGCTCCGCGGCAACCGCGCCCTCTCCACCGCCCTGACCGGGATCACCGCCGCCGTCGTCGGCGTCATCGCCAGCCTCGCGGTCTTCTTCGCCCTCCACACCCTGTTCGCCGAGACCACCCGGATCACGACCGGGCCTTTCAACTTCGAGGTCCCAGTGCTCTCCTCCGTCCAGTGGGCGTCCGTCGCCATCACCGTCCTCGGCTGCGCCCTGATCTTCTGGCGCGGCTGGCCGGTGCTGCGCACCCTCGGCGCCTGCGCGCTCGCGGGCATCGTCATCGGACTCACCACAGCGGGACTCTGAGCACGGCGCGGCATCACCCGCGGAAAAGCCACGACCCATGTGTGATGACGATGCGTGCTGGGCGTGTCCGTGGACGGACTTCCCTGGACCTCGACGACAGACCAGCACGTTCATCGGCGCCCTACAGGGAGAGCAGTGCCGCAAGGAACAGGGCGAAAGCGGTCCAGGTCGCCGCGGCCTGGATCCAGTTGAGGGTCAGGTAGCGCCGGCGTCCCGCCTGCCAGCCCGCCGGCATGTCCTCGGGGTCCCAGGCCAGCATGACGTCGTAGTGCGGCTCCTTCCACACGTTGGAGACCACGTAGACCCCGACGATCACGAGGGCCAGGCCGATCGCGGTCAGGATGAAGCTGGCGGAGCTCCGGTCGTCCCAGAGGGTGACGAGCGCGACCGCGGGCGCGACGGCCATCCCGACTGCGCAGACGTAGTTGAACCAGGCCTTTCTCCCCACCGGAAGGAACGCGCGTAGGAACCGCTCGAAGTCCGGTCCGCTCATCGCGGCGAGCATCGGGTGCATGACCAGGGTCAGCATCCCGAGGAGACCGGACCAGAGCCCCGCGAACACCACCGACGCTGCCAGCGCCAGCTCCTCGTCTGTCAACATAGACGACCTGCCTTCACGCGGGACTGATGACGCGGAAGCCTTGAACCGTCAGCCTCTCAACAGCCCCGGAGCGTGGCAACCGACCAGCGTGGTGGCCAGCGCACCCCGTCCCAAGGGCGCATCTGGTGGTGGCACTCGGCGGTCTGCCTCTACGCTCCCGAGATGTCCTTCTCCGCTGTTCCGGGTGTCGCAGCCTCGGCTCCCGATCACGCGCCCCAGCTGTCCGACGTCAGTCGCTACGGCCGCTACGTCGTGCGTCGGTTCGTCTCCAAGGCGCGCACGGTCGACCAGCCAGACTTCCGCTCCGTGCTCACCGAGCATCTCGGCGGGCCTTCGCACGAGCAGCCCGTCACGGTGGAGCAGTGGCCGGCGTACGAGCACGTGAACGTGCAGGGTGCCCTCGACGTCGTACTCGACGAGTACGGCGACCGTGCTCGGGTGATCGGCGTGGCCGGGCACCGCCATCGCGGCCCGTTCGGGATCGCTGACCTGCTCGGCGACGACCCCAGCTATGCGATGCATGGACCGCGGCCCGGTCACGTCACCAGGATCAGCCTGCCCAGCGGTCCAGGCGGCGAGAGTCGCGAGTGCCTGCGCGTTGCCGTGGTGTTGCTCGAGGACGACGACGACCGCATCGCCGTCCTGTTCCGCGGGCCCGATCCCGAGAGCGGCTCGTCGGAGGTGACCCTCGAGATCATCGCCAGCCGCCCGACGTCAGCCGAGGAGCTGGGGCACAGACTCCGGGAGCTCGCCGTCGAGCACAACGTCTACCGCGGCCAGGTGGTGTCCTTCGGGCGCAGCATGTTCGGCGAGCGCGGATCGCTGCTTCGCTTCCGTGACCGTCCCACCATGTCTCCGGAGGAACTGATCCTTCCCGCCGCAACGTTCGACGACCTGCGCCGTCAGGTCGTCGGAGTCGCCCGCAACAGCGCGCGCCTACGGGCCGCGGGTCAACACCTCAAACGCGGCATCCTCCTCTACGGCCCTCCAGGCGCGGGCAAGACCCACTCGGTGCGCTACCTGATCAGCGAGCTGGTCGGGACCACCGTCGTGGAGCTCACCGGGGAGACCTTGCACGGCATCCGCGAAGCCTGTTCCGTGGCCCGCACGCTCCAGCCGGCCATCATCGTCGTCGAGGATGTCGACCTGATCGCCGAGGAGCGCAGCCACTACGGCGGTGAGACACCACTGCTCTTCACCCTTCTCAACGAGATGGACGGTCTCGACGAAGATGCCGACGTCGTATTCCTGCTGACCACCAACCGGGCCGATCTGCTCGAGCCTGCGCTTGCTTCACGACCCGGACGCGTGGACCAGGCTGTCCACATCGAGCTGCCCGATCGCGAGTCCCGGCGCCGGCTCATCGAGCTCTACCGCCGAAGCCTCGACATCGATCTGAGCCGGCTCGACACCGTGCTCGACCAGACCGACGGCGTCACCGCGTCCTTCCTGAAGGAGCTGCTCCGCCGCGCGGCGGTGGTGGCGGCCGACCGGGAGAACCAGCCAGAAGACGTTCAGCTGCACGTCACAGCAGACGATCTGGACGCTGCGCTCGACGAGCTGCTGGACACGCGTAACCAGATGACCCGTGCTGTGCTGGGCTACCGCGACGAGTGAACGGCGGCATCACCTGCCTAGGTCTTCGAGGCGACGACTGACCCACGTCAGCGGATCGGGCCCGGTGTGGGATCCGGCACCGGCTCGTCGGTGCTGATGAGCGAGGGCGGCCCGACCGCGAGGCCCTCCTCGGGCTCGGGGCTGGAGGCGCGGGCGTCGGCCAGCACGTCGGCAGGGACGTGCTCCTCGAGGAACCGTCGCGCCAGCCGGGTCGACGGGTGGATCCCGATCGTGGCCAGCACGATGATGCCGGCGATCACCAGCCAGCCGGCGGCACCCCAGTTCATCGCGAGGAAGGTGTAGAGCGCCGGGGCCCAGACCCGGCCCAGCGTGCCGCTCAGCTCGGCGGCTCCCTGGTAGGCACCCCGCTGGCGCGGGTCCATCAGCTCGGCCTCGAACGACCAGCTGGCGGCCGAGAGGTACAGCTCGGCTCCGGTCACCGTGACGTGACCGAGCCAGACCAGCGCGATCGTGACCCAACCGACGGTGTCGTGGGTCGCCAGCGTGATCAGGCAGGAGACGACGAAGAAGGAGGACGACACCCGGACCGCCCTCAGTGCGGTCGGCACGTCCTCGACCCCGCGGGCCGCCGCCATCGGCAAGAAGATGCACATCACCGTGTTGGTCCCGAACAGGAACGCCAGCAGCACCCGCGGGGCGTCGGTCTCCTGCACCAGCCACAGTGGGATCACGATGTTGAGCAGCACCTGGTTGGTCCAGAAGACCCCACCGAAGAACGTGGTGAGGAGCCAGCCGGGGTTGCGCAGCGGCCCGGGCCCGGGAATCTTGACCTTGCGGTCCTCCGGGGTGCGGTCGTCGTGCGAGGCCCGCGGCAGCCGGCTGATGGCGGCGGCGTTGACCAGGAAGACCACGGCGGTGAACCAGGGCACTGCGAGGAGGACGTCGTTGGAGTCGAATGCCAGCGCGAACCCCCCGACCAGGGCGCCGAGGGTGAAGCCGACGTTGAGCGCGGAGTACATGTAGGCCCGTGACATCACTCGCTCATCGGGCGGCAGCACGTCGATCGTGTACGCGCCGTGCGCGGCGCCGCCGAGGGCACCGATGACCTCCATGCCGACGGCCATGGCGACGTAGCCCTGGAAGTCGGTGATGAAGGGCCACACCGAGAACATCGCCGCCTGCCCGGTCGCGCTGACGGCCCACATCTTCTTCGGTCCGAACCGGTCGACCAGCTTGCCCATCGGCACCGCCGCCAGGAACGCAGCCATCCCGGCGCAGGTCAGGCCGAGACCGACCTGGGCGGCGGACAGCCCGACGATCTGGGTGAAGAAGACCGCCGAGCCGGTCATGAAGGTGCCCTCACCGAGGGCGAAGAGCAGCGACTGGGCCGCGAGCCGTCCGGCCAGAGGTGACGGGGGACGCACTTGACGGAGGACGGCGGCGAACATCACCGGGGAATTGTCCGGGTTCGGACGACGGATGTCGCGCAATTTTCCGCGCGCTCGGGCGATCTACGATGCCGGTCGTGCAGACCCAGACCCACGACCTGAGCTTCACGGCCACCGAGGTCCGCAAGAGGTACGTCAGCTGGGACCGCGGCGAAGCGGATCGGGAGTGGGGCTGCCTGGCGCTGCTCGCCGAGCATGCGCCCGGGGTGGCGCCGAGGCCCCTGCGGCGGGAGACGGACAACGGCGGTCCGGTGGTCGTCATGGAACGGCTCCCGGGGGAGCCGCTGGGCGGTGCGCCGCTCACGCCCGCCCAGACCGCCTCGCTCGGGCGGGCGCTGCGCCGGCTCTACGACGTACCCCTGGAAGGCGTGCGGGCTGCGGGGATCACCGAGCGTCGCTACGGCCCGACGGTCCTCGCGGGCACCGCCGCCGAGTGGCTGAGCGACACCTACGACCTCCGCGAGTGCCGCGACCCCGGGTTCGTCGCGCATGCCGTCGACGTGGCCATCACGTGGCTGGGCTCGTCCGACACCCTGCCGGAGCCGCAGCTCGCGGCGCTCGGGATCGCCGACCTCAACCCGGCGAACATCCTCTGGGACGGCGACACCTGCCGCCTGGTCGACTTCGAGGACGGTGGGCTCACCGATCCCGCCTTCGAGCTCGCCGACCACGTCGAGCACCTCGCGGGTCGCCTCGCCGGGGTGTTCGACCCCGACGCCCTGGTTGACGCGGTCGGGCTCTCACCGGACGAGCGGGAGCGGATGCGCGCCTACCGTCCGCTGTGGGCGATGTTCTGGCTGGCCATGCTGCTGCCGGGCAACGGCGGCTTCCGACGGAACCCGCCCGGCACCACCGAGGCGCAGGCGCGCCACCTCCTGGCGTTGCTCGACTGACGTCAGCCCACCGGGTTCAGGACACGGTCAGCCGGGCGTCGTCGGCCTCGAACCAGGCTCCCTTCGCGGCGCGCTTCACCGTCGCCGTGTAGTCGATGGTGGACCGGCCCGGCTTCTTGCTCGGCAAGGTGACCGTCACCTGCTGCCACTTCTTGGTGAGGGTGAGGCGGGCGACGCCCTGGCCGACCTTCTTCTCGCCCTTGAGCTCGCGCAGCTTCAGCGTGAGCACGCTTCCCTTCTGCGAGGACCGGACCCACAGACTGCCGGTGTAGGTGCCGTCGGTGCTCTTCTCGACCCAGTTGGGGGCGTCGGTCAGACCGAGGGTGCCCTGGCCCCCGGTGCGCTTGACGCGGGCCGCCCACGAGCCGGAGTGCCCGCCCTTCACGCGGGTCAGCTTCGCGCCGGCGGCCGTGTCGTTCCAGCCGCGCAGTCCACGCTCGAAGCCGCTGTTGCCGACGAGGTTCTTGCTCGGGGACGGGCCGCCGGGGGTCCCGGGCCCTCCGGGCACTCCCGGTCCCGGAGGGGTGACCGTGCCGCCCACGTCGAACACGAACAGGGCATGGCTCAGCGGGTCGCCGGCCGGCCGGAAGTCGAAGCCGTCGGAGACCCAGAGCTGGTCGCCGAGCAGCTCGGACGCGCGGGCGTCGAGGACGCCGTACGGCGTGAGGTCGAGCTC
The DNA here is from genome assembly GCA_963698315.1 of uncultured Actinomycetota bacterium. GTDB lineage: Bacteria > Actinomycetota > Actinomycetes > Propionibacteriales > Nocardioidaceae > Nocardioides_B. Next base: position 266,514 of record CAVOQH010000004.1, on the reverse strand, counting down.
CCAGCCCGGCACCTTGGTCCTGCTCGCCCAGTCGACGCGGGTGATCGTCGCGGGCGGACGGGCGACGAACAGGTCCTTGCCGTCGTCGGTGAAGTCGAGACCGTAGATGCTGGAGACGCCGGGGATGCCGAAGCCGGGCCCGACCGTGTTGTCCGCCCAGGAGTAGGTCTGGATCGTGCTGTCGGCCCCGATGTAGACCTTGCCGTCACCGGGGTTCCAGCCGGCCGCGGCGACGTCGGTGACGCGCCAGGGCCTGGTAGGAGTCGAGCTCGAAACGGCCCGCACTGCGGGTCAGCCGGAAGACCGTCGGGAGCAGTCCGGGGACGCAGCACGTCCCGGAGAACACGTAGAGGGCGTCCCTGGCGGCGTCGTAGGCGATCGCCTGGATGTCGTCGGTGCGGGCCGTGGTCGCGCGCGGCCCCCCGCCGAGCTCGAGCACGGCGGCGAACTGCTTCCCGCGGACCCAGCGCTTGAGCGCCCCGGTCTGCGGGTTGACCTCGTAGATCGAACGACCGTCGTCGTCGGCGAGCCACAGCGAGTTGTCCGCGGGCACGTAGGCCGAGCCCTCGTGGTCGCGTGCCAGGACGTCCGACCCGGCGAACGGGTTGGTGCGCACGGTCCGGTTCAGCGTGACCGACGGGGACGGCGGCAGCGACGCCGTCGCGGGTGGTGCGAGCCCGACGCCCGGTCAGCGCCACGGCGGTCAGCACGAAGATCGACAGGGCGCGGGTCCGACGGCGCCCCTTCTCGGTCGGACGGGACATGTCGTTCCTTCTCCCGGGGGTGCCACGTCCTCCTCGCGACACCGTTGGCCCCCACGAGGTCGACCGAGCCGCAGGTCTGGCCGGCCTGCGACCAGACTGCCCGGTCGCCGCGCCGATCGCCCCCGTCATCAGTACCAGGTGCGATACGACCAGTCGCAGAGTCCAATGACCTCAGCCGGTACGCCGCCTCGCCATGATCACCCGGCCTCGCCGATGCCAGGTCCGACGACCCGCCATCCCTCCGAGGCGTAGAGGCGACGCGCGGGGTCCGAGTCGTCGGCCGTCGTCATCAGCAGCCACCGGTCCTGAGGCAGGCCCGCGACCAGGTGGCGCATCAGGACCCGGCCCACACCGGAGCCTCGTGCACGGTCGAGGACACCGATGCTGACGAGCTCGCCGTCACCTCCGGCCACGCGGGCGACGTCCGCCTCGAGCCTGTCGCGCGCACCGGGCCGTCCACCGCTGCCAGCCTGTCCGGTCGTAGCCGTAGGCGACGCTCGTCCGGGACGTCCGCGTCGCGCGGCCCGAGCGAGCACGGACAGCCGCTCGACGACGCGCAGGCCGCGCTCACCCGCCTCCCGCCAGGCGTCGGCGTCGGGCCAGTCGCCGAAGACAGCGCGTAGACCGGCGAGCTCGGTGGTGTCCTCGGCCCGTGCACGAGCGGGATCGTCCTGGTCGCGCATCGTCACGCGCGTCGCTGGTCTGGGGTTCCTGCCCAGGCGGCCCTCCAGCGCTTCGACCGACTCGACAACGATCCGTCGACAGGTCCAGGGTGGCCCGCCGTGACCCCTGACGCCCGCCCCTACGTCTCCGCGCCCGAGGACCTCGTGCTGCACGGCACCCGGGTGCTGGGCTACGCGACGACCACCCGGATCGCGGGCCGCTTCGGCCTCGACCCCGGGGTGGTCGAGGACCTGCTCCTCGACCTCGGGGTGCGGGGCTGGGTCGGCCACTCCACCTTCGCGGGCAGCTCGGGCTGGTCGGCGACGGACGCCGGTCGCGTCGAGGGGGAGCGACGGCTGGCCGCCGAGCTCGACCGGGCCGGGGCGCGCGACACCGTGGTCGGCGTCCACGCGGACTTCCTGCCGCTCAACCGACGCTTCGGCGAGGCCTGCACGCGCTGGCAGGTCCGGCCCGACCGCACCGATCCGATGGCCCTCAACGACCACACCGACTGGGCCTGGGACGAGGGCGTCCTGCGCGCGCTGGCTGTCGGTCGACGCGCGACTGCGCGGATTGGTCGACCGGCTGGCGAGCCGCCTCCAGCGCTTCGACGGCTACGCCGACCGCTACTCCGCCGCGCTCGCGAAGGTGGACGCCGGTGAACGGCGCTGGGTCGACGCCCCCGAGGTCGACTCCTGCCACACCGTGTGGATCCAGCTCCACGAGGACCTGCTGGCGACGCTCGGGATCCCGCGCGGCTCGGACGGCTGAGCGCGCGCCGACCGTGCCAGGGCATGACAACCGGGCGCTGGGGTAAGGCAGAGATCGTGGGTATCGCGCGCGCACCGAGGCCGTCTCGCCGCAACCGGCGTCGGCAGCCGCTCGACGAGTCCAGCCTGACCGCCATGGCGACCGACCAGATCGTCCACCTGTGGCAGATCAGCGGGCACCTGCTCCGCGAGACCGTCGACAGCCGGCTGGCCACCGCGGTGGTGATGCGCCGTCAGCAGTACCTCGACGAGCTCGACCGTCGCGACCCCGCGATCGTCCGCGGTTGGTTGGGCCTGGCCTTCTAGCCTGCACGCCCCGCGTCGCATGGGCGTGTGTTCGTTGGGTACCGCACCGGTAGGCGGAAGGAGGCCCATGGACCCCATTCCCGAGACGGTCGACGTCCTGCATCGCCTCAAGGAGACCGAGCGCGACCCACTCGTCCTGGCCGGGCTCGGCGCGCTCACCGACCGGGTGCAGCAGCTCGTCCCGTCCTGCGTCGGCCTGAGCATCGGGATGGCGGAGAGCGGGCTGACGCTCACCTTCGTGTCCCGACAGTCGCGCCTCTCCACGCTCGACGCGCTGGGGTACGTCGCCGGGGCGGACGAGGACTCGCTCGTCGACCTGCCCGCGGACCCCGCACCCGCGGGTGACTCCCTCGACCGCGTCGACCCTCTCGACGAGGAGGCGTGGCGGCGCGACAGCCTCGCGGATGCAGCCATGGGGATCAGCTCCTCGCTGACCATCCCGCTGATGGAGGGTGGCTCCGCGATCGGGTCGGTGAGCTTCTACGCAACCGACCGGGATGCCCTCGCGACACGCAAGGACGACCTGGCCCACCTGTGCGGTGCCTGGGCCGACGGAGCGGTGGCCAACGCGGACCTGTCGTTCTCCTCCCGGCTCCGGGCGGCGACCGGGCCGGCCATCCTCGACGACCAGGACCGGATCGACCAGGCCGCAGGAGTGGCCGCGGAGGCACTCGGCCTGCCCTTCGAGGAGGCGCGCCGGCGGATGCGTGCCGCATCGGCGCGCGCGGGCATCAGCGAGGCCAACCTCGCCCGCCTGCTGATCGACGAGGACTGAGCCGGGTCAGGCGTCGGAGCCGGCCGCGTCCGGCAGGCCGATCTCCGGCAGCCGCCGTTCGTCCACCACCATCTGCGCGACCTCACGCATCTTGACGTTGGTGTGGCTGGAGTAGCGACGCAGCACCTCGAGCGCGGTGTCCATGTCGATGTGGAAGCGCTGCATCAGGATGCCCTGGGCCACGCCGATCAGGTGCCGGCTCTGCAGGGCGGTCTGGAGACCGCTGAGCGCGCGGGCGGTGCTCAGAGCGGTGGCCGCGTGGGAGGTGTAGACCAGGGCGAGGTCGACGTTCTCGTCGTCGAACGCCTGCGGCTCCTTGGAGTAGAGGTTGAGCGCACCGATCGTCTCGCCGGCGAAGGTCAGCCGGATCGCCAGGATGGAGCGGAAGCCCAGCTCGGCGACGGCCGGGCCCCACCGGGGCCATCTCTGGTCCGTCTCGGTGTCGTGGACGTTGTGGGACTCGGCGTCCCAGATGGCGTCGACGCACGGCCCCTCGCTCAGCTCGTACTGCAGGGCGTCCGCCTGGTCGGCCGCCGACGACGTCGAGGCCGCCGTCTCGATCTGCCCCTTGCGCATCCGCAGACTGAGAGAGCACTCCTGGCACGCGGGCACCACCTCGACCGCACGCGCGGTGATCTGCTCGATGGTGGGTTCCTCACCCGGCTGCTCGCTGAGCTCGCGGCTCACGCGGGCGAAGAATGCCGCGGCGTCCTGGGGGTTCAGAGACATCTCGTCCTCCTGCTCGGTGGTGCCGGACCCCGTGGAGGGTCGTACCCGCGAACGGCGGTCTGACACGTGCCGTGGCCCCGGGCGGGCTGGACGCCGTCCGGGGCCACGACCCCCGATCCGAGGAGACGCCGACGATCAGTCCTGGACGGCCGTCTCGTGCTCCTCGAGCTCGTCGTGCATGGTCGTGAGGATGCGCGTCAGCAGCCTGGAGACGTGCATCTGGGTGACACCGATGTCGTCGGCGATCTCCTGCTGGGTGGCGTCGCGGAAGAACCGGAGGTCGAGGATCCGCCGGTCCCGGTCGCTCAGCCGCTTGATCAGCGGAGCGAGCAGCACGCGCGCCTCGGCCGCGGACATCTCGGTGGACTCGTCGCGCAGCGACTCGCCCAGGGTCGGTCCGGCGTCGTCACCGGACGTCCGGTCCAGCGAGCTCGGCAGGAAGCAGCCGTCGGCGGCCAGGGCCTCGACCACGTGCTCGAGGTCCTCACCGAGCTCTTCGGCGATCTCGCCGGGTCGCGGTGACCTGCCGTGCCGCTGCGTCAGCGCCTCCCGCGCGGCCATGATGCGGCCCTGGAGCTCCTGGATCCGGCGCGGCGGACGGACCACCCAGCCGGAGTCGCGGAAGTGCTTCTTGAGCTCCCCACGGATCGTCGGGACCGCGTAAGCGAGGAAGTCCCGCCCGCGCGAGGCGTCGAAGCTGTGGGCGGCCCGGGTGAGTGCCAGGTAGGCGACCTGCTCGAGGTCCTCGTCGCCGAGGCCCTTGTTGCGGAAGCCGTGGGCGATCGAGCGGGCGACGGGCATGTTGAGCACCACCACCTCGTCGAGCAGGCGGCTCCGCTCCTGCTCGTCGTCGACGTCGCGGGCCCTACGTAGCAGTCGGTCCGTGGTCCGCACCCGGCGCGTCCGGGCCGAGACCGAGGGGGTGCGGGGGCTGGGGATGCCGTGCTCTGCCGTGGACGTGGACATCACGTGCTCCGAGTGGCGACAGGTCACCGACCCGCCGTTCTCTCCAGCGGCTGTGACCGGGCGAGACGGGCGACGGTGGGTGTTCCGTGGCCGCCTCTTCTCGCACCGTACCCCGGTCCGGACTGTTCGCAACCTCGTCGCGGCGGGGATTTTTCCGACACACCGCCACGATCACGGCTGGAGGACGACCTCGATCGTGCCGCCGGTCACCCGGGGCACCCTCCGTGGCTCGGGCTCACCGTGGAACGCGTCGCAGCAGCAACAGGGCACCGTGCCCGGTCACCTCGCGCACCTCGCCACCCGTGAGGCCGGAGGTCTCGGTCTCGGCCTCGGACGCGAGCAGCCGGGCCTGCTCGGCGTCGCGCAGCTGCAGCACCAGCGCCCCGCCCGGGACGAGGTGTCGGCCGGCCACCGCGAGGCACTCCCGCGCGAGGGCCAGGCCGTCGGTGCCGCCGTCGATCGCGAGCGTGGGGTCCTCGGGGAAGACCGAGATCTGACCGGTGGGGATGTAGGGCGGGTCGGCGAGCACGAGGGGGAACGCCTCGCCCTCGTCGAGCACCTCGGCCATCAGGCCGTGGCGTACGACGATCTCGGGTCCACCCGCACGCACCTGCCGGGCGTTGCTCTCGGCGAACCCGCACGCGGCCTCGCTGGCGTCGACCAGCACCGCGTCGCGCCCGGTCAGCCGGGCGGCGAGCAGGCCGATGTGGCCGGCGCCGCTGCAGAGCTCGAGCAGCGGCCCGTCCGGGAGGTCGGGAGAGAGCTCGGCCGCCCACTCGGCCTGGCGAGCCGTCCACGGCCGCGGTTCCAGCACGGTGTCGTCGAACTCGACGACGAGCGAGCCGACCCGCTTCGAGGTCGTGGTCGGGGCGGTCTCGCTCATCGCTGCGGCACCACCTTGTGGGTGCCGTCGCACCAGGGCCGACGCTGGCTCTTGCCGCACACGCACACGGCCACGACCGGCCGCTCGACCGGGTGCGTGTGCCCCTCGTCGTCGACGATGGTGTCGGCGCCGCGGACCAGCATCGGCCCGCGCGGGCACAGGGTCACCTCCACCTGCGTCGTCCGGCTCACGCGGGCACCCGCTCGGCGGCCGGGGTGTGCACCGGCGCGGGCACCTGCCACCGGGCGAGCAGGTCCTCGGCGGCGGCCGCGTCCAGCGCGAGGCAGGTCGCCGCACCGAGCAGGACGTCGTCGCGCAGCGCGGGCTCGTCGGCGACGGCGCGGCCGCAGATCGACCGCAGGGCGACCTCCTCGTGCACCGCGTCTGCCTCCACGTGCTCGTCGAAGTAGTCCCACACCGCGTCGTCCAGCTCGAGGCGGCGGATGCCCGCGGCGATCCGCCGGCAGGGCATCGTGCTGGTCGCCTCGAACGTCGCGAGGTGCCCGAGCGCCGCGCCGCGCAGGCGCCGGTGCAGCCCGAACAGGCTCATCGCGTTGTTCACCGCGAGAGTGGTGCCGTGCGCCTGGTCGACGTAGCCGCCGTAGGTCGCGTCGAGGCCGCAGCCCTCCAGCGCCCGAGCGAACAGCCCGGCGTGCAGGCGGTCGGCCCGGCCGCCGCCGTACTCGTCGTACTGCAGCTCGGCCAGCGCGACCTTGACCGGACCGTCGACCCGGGGGAGCACGAACGAGGTGGGGTCGGACTCCTTGAGCGTGTAGACGCTGCGCTGCACCAGCACGTCGCGGAGCTCCTCGACCGTGGCCTGCCGGTGGATGTAGGTGGCCAGGTCCGGCCCGTCGTCGAGCTCGATCACGTGGCGGATCTGCTCCACGACGTCCTCGGACTGCTGCCGGGCGGCCTCGACCGTCGTCCGGGTGTGCGCCCGCACGGCCTCCTCGAAGACCGTCTCGAGCGAGCGTCGTACGGCGAGCAGGTCGGGGTCCCACTCCCGGTCGGCGTCGACGCCGTCGAAGCCGCGGTAGTGCAGCTCGTAGAGCACCCACAGGGCGAGGTGCAGGTCCTCGTCGGAGAGCGGGTCGCCGACGGGTCCGGGGTGGCCCGTCGCGGCGACGGGGGATCCGGTCGCGAGGCTGCGGACGACCAGCTCGCTGAGCGGGCCGCGTGGGGTCGGAAGGTGCATGGCCGCCCGGTACCCGCAGGCCCCCGCCACAAACCCGGCCCGGCCCACCGGGTCGACCCCCGGTGGGCCGGTCGCTCACGACCTGGCGGACGCCAGGCGGGTCACCGCTCGGCGAGCGGCTCGTCCTGGTCCGGAGCCTCGTCCTCGAAGTGCTGCACGGTCGCGTCCGGGCCCGGGAACACGAGGCCCTCGTGGCCGGTGTCGGACCACAGGACGCGGTACGGCGGCTCGCCGTGAGGCCCGCGCACCTCGAGGATCTCCCCGTCGCGGACCGGTCCGTCGACGTGCGCGCTGTGAACGATCAGACGGTCACCGACGACTGCGTGCATGGTGTTCCCTCCAGGTTCTCGGCTACCCCCAGCACACACCCCGCCCGCTCGTGCGCGCGAGGGTCCGAGGTCCCGACCCGTCAGGCGCTGCCCAGGACGGCGGCCATCTGGTCGGCGAGGATGATCGCGACCCGGCGTTGCTCCATCGACGGCCGGGCCTGCTCCGAGGCCGACGTGAGCAGGAAGTAGCCGAGCGTCTCCGAGCCGGCGCGCACGGGCAGCGCGGTCTCCTCGTTGGTGGGCAGGCCGCGGTCCACCGGCACGGTGTGCCCGTTGCGGGTGAGCGACGCGTCGCGCTCGAGGACGGCGTAGCGCCCGTCGTGCACGGCGCCGGGCACGAAGCGGCAGTGGGACACCCCCATCACCTCGGCGATCCGGTCCGCCACGAGCCCGGCCAGCCGCTCCGGGGACTCGCTGCGCATCGAGATCGACTCCGCGGTGGCCAGCACCCCCTGGAGGTAGCCCTCGCGGACGCTCGCCCGACCCTGCTGGCGGCGACCCCAGATCGCGATCTCGGACACCAGCGCGCCGATCACCAGCAGCAGCACCGTGACCTCGACGTCGTCGGCGCCGTCGATCGCGAACGTGTGGTACGGCTCGGTGAGGAAGAAGTCGAACCAGGCACCGCTCGACAGCGCGGCCACCAGGCCCGCCACCCGGTCGCCGCTGGCCGCGGCACACACCACGACCAGCACCAGCACGACCGCTGCCGTGGCCGTGGTGATGCTGTCGCGGAACAGGGCGAACGTCGCGCACAGCACGAACGGCGCGAGCGCGCCGCCGGTGACCACCCAGGCCCGCCGGGAGCCCCTCCAGTCCGCCTTCGCCATGTTCCTCACCCTCCATCGGGATCGAAGCGGTAGCCCATGCCCGGCTCGGTGAGCAGGTAGCGCGGCCGGGCCGGGTCGGGCTCGAGCTTGCGGCGCAGCTGGGCCATGTAGAGCCGCAGGTTGCCGTGGCGCGGTCTCGTAGCCGGGTCCCCACACCTCCTGCAGCAGCTGCTTCTGGCTGACCAGCTTGCCGGGGTTACGCACCAGCACCTCCAGCAGGTGCCACTCGGTCGGGGTGAGCCGCACGTCGACCGTGCCGTCGTCGTCGCGCACGGTCACCCGGCGGCGGCCAGGTCGACCTCGGCGTGACCGCAGCCGGCACGACGGGCTGGTCCTCGACCCGGTCGGGCGTACGCCGCGGACAGCGCGCGCATCCGGGCCAGCAGCTCGTCCACGCCGAACGGCTTGGTGACGTAGTCGTCGGCGCCGGCGTCGAGCGCCTCGACCTTGTCGCGGCTGTCGCTGCGGCCGGACAGCACGATGATCGGGCGCCGCGGTCCAGCCGCGCAGCCCGTGCGATCACCTCGACGCCGTCCATGTCGGGCAGGCCCGAGGTCGAGCACGACGAGGTCCGGCGGTGGGCGGCCGCGACCGCGCGAGCGCCTCGGCGCCCGTCGGCGGCGGTGTGCACCTCGTACTTCGCGGGCGCGCAGGTTGATCCGCGAGCGCGCGCAGGATCTGCGGCTCGTCGTCGACGACCAGGACCCGGGTCATGCGCGTCTCCTCGACTGTCGGGCGACGAGCGCCGACGCTGCGGACCGGCGTTCACGCAGCCGGGCTCGGGCCGCGGCTGCCTCGGCGACCGGGACGGCCATCAGCGAGACCACCATGGTGAGGCCGCCGCCGGGCGTCTCCTCGGGCTCGAGCGTGCCGCCCATGGCCTCGGTCGAGGCCGCGGGCCAGCGCCAGTCCGAGGCCGACGCCGGTCGTGTTGTCGGTGTCGCCGAGCCGCTGGAACGGGCAGCGAAGACCTGCTCCCGCGCGTCGGCGCGGGATGCCCGGGCCGCGGTCGACGACCCGCAGCTCGACCCGGTCGCCGAGCGCGCTGCCGGTGACCAGCGGCGGGCTGCCGGCGGGGCTGTAGCGCACGCGCGTTGGCGAGGAGGTTGGCGAGGACCCGCTCCAGCAGCCCGGGGTCGGCGAGCACCGTCGGGCAGGTCGTCGGGGAGGTCGACGACGACCGGCCGGCCCTCGGGCCGACGTCGTCGAGCGCCCGGGCCACGACCTCGTCGAGCCCGGTCGGGCCGGTCGAGCACGGCGAGCGCCCCGGCCTGCAGCCGGCTCATGTCGAGCAGGTTGTCGACCAGCGCGGCGAGCCGGTCGAGCGACTCGTCGGCGGTCTCGAGCAGCTCGTCGCGGTCCTCGGTCGACCACTCGACGTCGCGGCTCAGCAGGCTGGTGACCGCCGCCTTGGCCGACGCCAGCGGGGTGCGCAGGTCGTGGCTGACCGCGGCGAGCAGCGCGGTGCGCATCCGGTCGGCCTCGGCCAGCGGCGCCGCCTGCGCCGCCGTCTCGGCGAGCCGCTGCTGCTCGCAGCACGACGGCGGCCTGGGCGGCGAAGGCGCCGACGAGCCGCTGGTCGTCGGCGTGCAGCGGTCGCCCCTGCAGGGCGAGCGCGAGCTCGTCGCCGACCGGGACGACGGTGTCGCCTCGTCCGGCCGTGGGCACGACGCGTCGCCGGCGCAGGCCACCACGGTCCAGGTCGCGACCGGCCCGCGGACCCGGACGCCGTCGCCGGGCGCCTCGTCGGAGCGCTCCAGCAGCGTGACCGACGTCAGGCGCGAAGGTCTCGCGGACCCGGTCCAGCAGCGCGGGCAGCGCGACCTCCCCGCGCAGGACGCTGCCGGCGAGGGTGGCCAGCGTCTCCGACTCGGCGGTCGCCCGGGCGGCCTGGCGGGTGCGCCGGGCGGCGAGGTCGACCACGGAGCTGACCATCAGCGGCGACGACGACGAAGACCGACCAGCGCGAGGCGTTGTTCGCCTCGGTGATGGTGAAGGTGTGCAGGGGTGGGGTGAAGTAGTAGTTCAGCAGCATGGAGGCGACGACGGCCGCGAGCAGGCCGGGCAGGAAGCCCGCCGACCAGAGCCACACCGACCACCGCCACGAGGAAGAGCAGCATGTCGCTGACCAGGTTCAGCGCCGAGCGCTGGGTGGACCAGCAGCAGCGTGAGCAGCGGGGGCAGCGCGACCGCGAGCGCAGGCCCTGCAGCCGGCGACGCCGGGTGAGGTTGCCCCGCAGGCGCGGCAGCCGCGCGCCCGCGCCCGGTCTCGCTGTGGGTGACGATGTGCACGTCGATGTCGCCGGAGTCGCGGATCGTGCCGGTGCCGATGCCCGGCCCGGTGAGCAGGGCCTGCAGCCACGACCGCCGGCTCGCGCCGAGCACCAGCTGGGTGGCGTTCTCGGCGCGGGCGAAGGTCAGCAGCGCCTCGGGGATGTCGTCGCCGAGGACCTGGTGGTAGGTGCCGCCGAGCGTCTCCACCAGTCGCGCTGCGAGGCGAGTGCGGCCGGGCTCGCCCCGGTCAGGCCGTCGGAGCGGGTCACGTGCACGGCGAGCAGGTCGCCGCCGGTCGAGCGTGCCGCGATCCGCGCGGCGCGGCGGATCAGCGTCTCGCCCTCGGGGCCGCCGGTGAGCGCCACCACGACCCGCTCGCGCGCCTCCCAGGTGCCCCTGATGTCGTGCTCGGCGCGGTACTGCTGGAGCTCCTCGTCGACCTTGTCGGCGATCCACAGCAGCGCCAGCTCGCGCAGTGCGGTCAGGTTGCCGACCCGGAAGTAGTTGCCCAGCGCCGCGTCGACCTTCTCCGCCGCGTAGACGTTGCCGTGGGCCATCCGGCGGCGCAGCGCCTCGGGTGTCATGTCGACCAGCTCGACCTGGTCGGCGGCGCGGACGACCGCGTCCGGCACGGTCTCCCGCTGCGGGACCCCGGTGATCTTGGTGACGACGTCGTTGACCGACTCGAGGTGCTGGATGTTGACCGTGGAGACGACGTCGATGCCGGCCTCGAGCAGCTCCTCGACGTCCTGCCAGCGCTTCTCGTGGCGCGAGCCGGGCACGTTGGTGTGGGCGAGCTCGTCGACGAGGGCGACGGCGGGGCGGCGGCGCAGGACCGCGTCGACGTCCATCTCGGTGAACAGGGCGCCGCGGTAGGTGAGCTCGCGGCGCGGGACGATCTCGAGCCCGTCGGTCATCTCGGCCGTGTGCGGGCGCCCGTGGGTCTCGACGAGGCCGACCACGACGTCGGTCCCTCGGGCCAGCCGTCGTCGGCCCTCGCCGAGCATCGCGTAGGTCTTGCCGACGCCCGGGGCGGCGCCGAGGTAGACCCGGAGCCTGCCGCGTGCCATCTCACCCTCCCCTCGCGACCACTCTCAGTCTCCACCCTGGGCGCTCGCCCCGGCATCCAGAGCCAGGTTCAGCATCAAGACGTTGACCGCCGGTTCACCGAGGAAGCCGAGGGCGCGACCGTCGGTGTGGTCGGCCACGAGTCGCCTGACCTCGGCCACCCCGAGGCCGCGCTCGCGGGCGACCCGGGCGACCTGCTGGGCGGCGTACGCCGGGCTGATGTGCGGGTCGAGACCGGACCCGCTCGCGAGCAGGGCGTCGGCGGGCACGGCGGCGGGCTCGACACCGTCGAGCTCGGCGGCCGCTGTGCGCCGCTCCTCGATCAGCGCCACCAGGTCCTCGTTCTCGGGGCCGAGGTTGGACGCCGACGTGGCCAGCGGGTCGTAGCCGGTGCCGGCGGCGGACGGGCGCATCTGGAAGTACGCCGGGTCGGGCTCCATGACCGGCAGTCCGTCGGCGTCCGTGGCGGGTTCACCGTTCTCGGTGGCCTGCACGGTGAAGGCCTGGCCGATCAGCTCCGAGCCCACGACCCTGCCGCCCGACTCCACCAGGGAGCCGTCGGACTGGTGGGGGAACACGAGCTGGGCCAGGGCTGTCATGGCCAGGGGGTAGACGATCCCCAGCACGACGGAGAGGACGAGGAAGACGCGGAGTGCGGCAGCGAGCTGCCTCAGGGCGGGTGCGGTGGTGGACGACACGATGACCTCTCAGCCGATTCCGGGGATCTGCGACACGAGCAGATCGATGAGCTTGATGCCGATGAACGGGGCGACGATGCCGCCGAGTCCGTAGACGGTCAGGTTGCGCCGCAGCATCGCGGCCGCCGACGAGGGCAGGTAGCGAACCCCGCGGAGAGCCAGCGGGATCAGCACCACGATGACGAGGGCGTTGAAGACGACCGCGGACAGGATCGCCGACTGCGGGCTCTCCAGGCGCATGATGTTGAGCCGGTCGAGGCCGACGAAGACACCGCTGAACATGGCCGGGATGATCGCGAAGTACTTCGCGATGTCGTTGGCGATGGAGAAGGTGGTCAGCGCGCCGCGGGTGATGAGCAGCTGCTTGCCGATCTCCACGATCTCGATGAGCTTGGTCGGGTTGGAGTCGAGGTCGACCATGTTGCCGGCCTCCTTGGCGGCCGACGTACCGGTGTTCATCGCCACCCCGACGTCGGCCTGCGCCAGCGCCGGTGCGTCGTTGGTGCCGTCGCCGGTCATCGCGACCAGCCGCCCGCCCTCCTGCTCCCTCTTGATCAGCGCCATCTTGTCCTCGGGCGTGGCCTCGGCGAGGAAGTCGTCGACCCCCGCCTCGTCGGCGATGGCCCGCGCGGTGAGCGGGTTGTCACCGGTGATCATCACCGTGCGGATGCCCATCCGCCGCATCTCGTCGAAGCGCTCGCGCATGCCCTCCTTGACGACGTCCTTGAGGTGGATCACGCCGAGGGCCCGGGCCGGGCGGCCCGCCTCGAGCTCCGCGACGACCAGGGGCGTGCCGCCACCGGTGGAGATCCCGTCGACGATGGCGCCGACCTCCTCGGTCGGGTGGCCGCCGTTCTCGCGGACCCACTTCATCACCGCCGCGGCCGCACCCTTGCGGATCTGCCGGCCTCCGTCGAGGTCGACACCGGACATCCGGGTCTGCGCGGTGAACTCGACGAAGTGGGCGCCGGCCAGCTCGCCGGACCGTCGCTCGCGCAGGCCGTGCTCCCGCTTGGCGAGCACGACGATGGAGCGTCCCTCGGGGGTCTCGTCGGCCAGGCTCGACAGCTGCGCGGCGCTGGCGACGTCCGCGAGCGAGACACCGTCGACGGGGTGGAACTCCGCGGCCTGCCGGTTGCCCAGCGTGATGGTGCCGGTCTTGTCCAGCAGCAGGGTGTTGACGTCACCGGCGGCCTCGACGGCGCGGCCGGACATGGCGAGCACGTTGTGCTGGACGAGCCGGTCCATGCCGGCGATGCCGATCGCCGAGAGCAGCGCGCCGATGGTGGTCGGGATCAGGCAGACCAGCAGCGCGACGAGCACGATGAGCGACTGCTCGGCGCCGGAGTAGATCGCGAACGGCTGGAGGGTGACCGTGGCCGCCAGGAAGATGATGGTGAGGCTGGACAGCAGGATGTTGAGCGCGATCTCGTTGGGCGTCTTCTGCCGGGAGGCGCCCTCGACGAGGGCGATCATCCGGTCGATGAAGCTCTCGCCGGGCTTGGCGGTGATCTCGACGACGATGCGGTCGGAGAGCACCTTGGTGCCGCCGGTCACCGAGCTCCGGTCGCCGCCGGACTCCCGGATGACCGGGGCGGACTCGCCGGTGATCGCCGACTCGTCGACGCTGGCGACGCCCTCGACGACGTCACCGTCGCCGGGGATGATCTCGCCGGCCTCGACGACCACGAGGTCGCCGACGCGCAGGTCCGGTGCGGCGACCGGCTCCTCCGAGCCGTCGCGCGCGCAGTCGGCGGGCGGTCGTCTCGGTCTTCGCGCGGCGCAGGGTGGCGGCCTGGGCCTTGCCCCGGCCCTCGGCGACGGCCTCGGCCAGGTTGGCGAACACGACCGTGAGCCACAGCCAGACGACGATGGACCAGGCGAAGACACTGGGGTCCAGGACCGCCAGGACGGTGGTGAGCACGGCGCCGACCTCGACGACGAACATCACGGGGTGACGCATCATCAGGCGGGGGTCGAGCTTGCGGACCGCGTCGGGCAGCGACCTCACCAGCATGCGTGGGTCGAGCAGTCCGCCGGCGACACGCGCCGGTGCGGCAGGGACGGGGGAGTCCATGGTCGAGGGGCTTCCTTCGGCGGGAAAGGCAGGGGACTGGGTGCGGAGGTCGGGGGTCATCACAAGCCCTCCGCGAACGGACCGAGTGCGAGGACGGGGAAGAAGGTGAGTCCCGCGACGATCAGCACCACGCCGGTGAGCATCCCGACGAACAGCGGCCGGTGGGTGGGCAGCGTGCCCGCGGTCGCGGGCACGTGCTGCTGGCTGGCGAGCGAACCGGCCAGCGCCAGCACCAGCACGATCGGCACGAAGCGGCCGACGAGCATGGTCAACCCGAGCGGGGTGTTGTAGAACTCGGTGTTCACCGAGAGCCCGGCGAAGGCCGAGCCGTTGTTGTTGCCGGCCGACATGAAGGCGTAGAGCACCTCGGACAGTCCGTGCGGTCCGGGGTTGAGGATCGACTCCTTGGGGCCGGGCAGCGCCATCGCCACAGCCGTGCCGGCGAGGACCACGATCGGCATGGTGAGGATGTAGAGCGAGACCAGCTTCATCTCCCGGGCGCCGATCTTCTTGCGGAGGTACTCCGGGGTGCGGCCGACCATCAGGCCGGCCACGAACACCGCGAGGATCGCCAGCACGAGCAGACCGTAGAGGCCGGACCCGACGCCGCCTGGCGCGACCTCGCCGAGCCCCATGTTGAAGAGCAGCAGGCCGCCGGAGACTGCGGTGAAGGAGGAGTGGAAGGAGTTGACGGCACCGGTCGAGGTGCCGGTCGTCGACACGGCGAACAACGACGAGGCGGCCTCGCCGAACCGGGTCTCCTTGCCCTCCATCGAGGCGCCGGCGAGCTGGAACGCGGTGCCGGGGTGGGTTGCCTCGAGCATCGAGACGCCGGCCACGAGCGCGGCCCAGATCACGGCCATCGCCGCGAGCATCGCGTAGCCCTGGCGCTTGTCGCCGACCAGCAGGCCGAAGGTCCGGGTCAGGCACACCGGGATCAGCAGGATCAGGAAGATCTCGAGGAGGTTGCTGAGGGCGGTGGGGTTCTCGAACGGGTGGGAGGAGTTGGCGTTGTAGAAGCCGCCACCGTTGGTGCCGAGCTCCTTGATGGCCTCCTGGGACGCGACCGGTCCGCCGGTGATCGTCTGGGTCTGCCCGGCCAGCGTGGTGACGTCCGTGCCCGAGCTCAGGTTCTGCACCGCGCCCAGGGCGACCAGGACCAGGGTGCCGAGCACCGCGAGCGGGAGCAGGATGCGCAGGGAGCCGCGCACCAGGTCCACCCAGAAGTTGCCGAGCCGGTCGGTGCGGGCGCGGGTGAAGCCGCGGACCACGGCGACCGCCACCGCCATGCCCACGGCGGCGGAGACGAAGTTCTGGACCGCGAGGCCGGCCATCTGGATGAGGTGACCCATGGTCGCCTCACCGGAGTAGGACTGCCAGTTGGTGTTGGTCACGAACGACGCGGCCGTGTTGAACGCCTGGTCGGGCGCCACGCCGGGGAAGCCGAGCGAGAGCGGCAGGGAACCTTGCAGTCGCTGCAGGGCGTAGAGCCCCACCACGCTGAGGAAGGAGAACGCGAGCAGGGAACGCGCGTAGACCGGCCAGCGCTGGTCGGCGTCCGGGTCGACGCCCATCACCCGGTAGAGCACCCGCTCGACGCGGTGGTGACGGTCAGCGGAGTAGACGCCGGCCATGTAGGCGCCGAGCGGCCGGTAGGCGAGGCCGAGCGCGAGGATGAGGGCCGCGACCTGGAGCAGCGCGGCGGTGGTGTCGGACATGGTCAGAATCGCTCCGGGAACAGCAGGGCCACCAGGAGGTAGCCGAGAAGGAGAACCGACAGGATCAAGGCGATGGTGTTCTCGACGTTCACAGCCGTCCCACCCCTCGCAGGAGCAGGGCGGTCACCGCAAAGAAGAGGACGGTGAGCGCGAGGAAGATCAGGTCAGCCATGGGGGGTCACCGTCCGTGCGGTGCGGGGATCGGTCATCACAGCTCGATTCAACGACCGGCAGGACCGGCCGAGACAGGTCCTAACGACCCCCTAACGGAGGTGGGCTCGATCCTGACGGGATCCTGACGCGACCGGACCGGGGTGCGTCGACGCGGTCCGGTGGAGCCGGGGAGGATGGCCCCGTGACCGACATGTCCGACGACGCGACCACGACGCCCTGCTGCGCACCCGCGACCGTCCGGCCGACGACGCCGCGTGCCACGCCCGCGGCGCCGGCCGGCACCGGCGGCCGGGTCGAGGGGGTGCCGGTCCCGGCCGGCACGTTCGCCATGGGCGACGCCTTCGGCGAGGGCTACGCCGGCGACGGTGAGACGCCCGTCCACGACGTACGTCTCGACGCCTTCCGGATCGCGCCGACCACCGTCACCAACGCCGAGTTCGCGGCCTTCGTGGCGGACACCGGTCACGTCACCGGCGCCGAGGAGTTCGGCGTCTCCGCGGTGTTCCACCTCGCCCTGCGCCTCAACCCGGCCGCCGACCCGCGCGACGTCCTCAACCGCGCGGCCGGCACTCCGTGGTGGCTCGCGGTGCGCGGCGCGAGCTGGCGCGCGCCCGAGGGGCCCGGGTCCGACGTGGCGGACCGGCCCGACCACCCGGTGGTGCACGTCTCCTGGGACGACGCCCGCGCCTACGCCGCCTGGGCCGGCGGGCGGCTGCCGACCGAGGCCGAGTGGGAGTACGCCGCCCGTGGTGGCCTGGCCGGCGCGCGCTTCCCGTGGGGCGACGAGCTCACGCCGCAGGGGGAGTGGCGCTGCAACATCTGGCAGGGCACGTTCCCGACCGTGAACACCGGCGACGACGGGCACCTGACCACCGCGCCCGTGCGGACCTTCCCGCCCAACGGCCTGGGCCTGCACGCCACCTCCGGCGACGTCTGGGAGTGGTGCGCCGACTGGTTCTCGCCGACCTACTACGCCCGGTCGCCGCAGCACGCGCCCCCCGGGCCCGACACGGGACAGGAGCGGGTCCTGCGCGGCGGCTCCTACCTCTGCCACGACTCCTACTGCCACCGCTACCGGGTGGCGGCGCGGTCGCACAACACCCCGGAGTCGACCGCCGGGAACATCGGCTTCCGCTGCCTGGTCGACGCCTGAAACGGCCGCTCCCGCCGACCATCTCCTCCGGACCGGAGGATGCCTCGCGCCGGAGCGCTGGCTAGGACTGGGGAATGGTCGTCCGCGCCTGCATGCACGCGACACTGGTGGCACTGGCCGTCGTGTGCGTCGTGGTCGGCCCCGACCTGGGCGAGCGACCCGAGCCGGCCTGGCACCAGCAGGCCTGCGCGCGGTTCGACGTCTGCTGACGCCACGCTCGGGCGCGGGGTCGACGCACCATCCGTCGGGGGGCTGAGATCACCAGGAGCACCCCGTGCGGTCACCCATCCGGTCCGAACCTTTCCAGCCGCTGCAGGACGAGTCGGTGTCCACGCTCTTCTGGCGGGTGCTGCTGCGGTGCGGCGTGCTCGCCGGCTTCGGCTGCGGCGTCATGCTCTGGGGTCTTCGTGGGCCGCTGATCGCCATCGGCACGCTCGTCGCCCTCACGGTCATCGTGGCGGTCACGGTGCAGAGCCTGCCGGGCGTGCCGTCGGTGGGCCGGGCGGCCTGGCTGGCGGCTCGCGCCGGTGTCGCGGTCACGGCGGCCGGCGCCGTCGTCCAGCTGGCCGGGCTCTCCGGCCTCGTCCTCGTGGCGCTGAGCATCGTGCTGACCCCCGGGGCCCGCGCCGGCCTGCGCCGGGCGTGGGACTGGTGCGTGGACCTGCGGGGCTCGGTCGACGCACCGGCCCGGTGATCCGGCCACCTCGGCAAATCCGGACATTTCGCTGCGGAAGGCCGTCGCCATCACCACACTGGTCCCAGGGACCAGGGGTTGGGGGTGGATGTGGCGGCTCGCGACGTCGTCGAGCGGACGCTGTCGCCTGCCCTGGACCCCGTGCTGGACGCCCCGGCCACCGCCCCGGGCCGCCGAAGGCAGGTCCTGCGCGGCAGCGCGGCGTACGCCGGCGCCGCCGTCGTCTTCGCGCTCTGGCTGACCAGCGACCTGGGCGCGCCGTGGGCCCGCCCCCTGGTCAGCAGCGTCGTCTTCGTCGTGATGCCGACCACCGCCGCGATCGCCTGCTGGAACGCGCACCGCCGCACATCCTCCGAGCACACCGGGTGGGCCTGGCTCGCGGCCGGCTGCGGCACCTGGGCCAGCGGCTCGGTGGCCTGGGCCGGCTACACCCTCCTGCTCGACGGGCCCGTCCCGTTCCCGTCGGCCGCCGACGTCGGCTACATCGGCTACGCCGGCTTCATCGCCGTCGGGGTGGCCCGCTTCCCGCGCATCACCGGCGGCTTCTGGTCGCGCTGGCGGTCCGCCCTCGACGGGGTGGTCATCGCGGCCTCGCTGCTGCTGACCAGCCTGGTCTGGGTGCTCAACCCGATCACCCGGCAGGCCCCCCTCAGCAGTGACCACCTGGTCGCGCTGGCCTACCCGATCGTCGACGTCGCGGTCGCCTCGCTCGTGCTGACCCGGTGCCTGGTGCTCCCGCGGGAGCAACGTCGCGTCTGGGTCCCGCTGGCCGGTGGCCTGATCGTGCTCGCCGCGACCGACAGCCTCTACATCGCGGCGAGCTTCGACGACGACCTCTTCCAGCCCGGTGGGCTGGTCGACTTCGGCTGGCTGCTCGCGTTCGCGCTGGTCGGCATCGGGGCGCTCGGGGCCGCGCCGGAGGACCCGGTCGCCGCCCTGGACCGGCCCAGCGACCCTCCGGGCATGGTGCAGCAGCTGGTCCCGTACGTCGCGATCGCGCTGGCCGCCGCGGCGTACCTCGCCGCCCCGGCGACCGTCGACGACGACCGTGCCTACCTGTGGCTGCTGGCCCCTTTCGCCGTGCTCGTCGCGGTGCGCCAGATCGTGGTGGTCGCCGACCACACCGCGATCGCGCGCAACCTGGGCGACGCCGTGGAGCGCCGCACCTCCGAGCTCCGGCACCGTGAGCAGTGGTGGCAGGACCTGGTGCAGAACCTCTCCGACGTCGTCATGGTCGTCGGACGCGAGGGCACGGTCGAGTACTGCAGCCCGTCGACCGGCACCGGGCTCGGCCCGTGGCCCAGCCAGGTCGAGCACATCAGCGACGTCTGGATGCGGGTGCACCCCGACGACCGCGCCGCCGTGCGCCGCTCCATGTCGCCGGTGCTCGACGGACGGCGGCGGCAGAGCTTCGTGGAGTGCCGCCTCTCGCGTGCCAACGGCGTCTGGGGCTGGTTCGAGGTCACCGTCGTCGGGCAGCTCAACGAAGCCGCCCTGTCCGGTGCGGTGGTCACGCTGCACGACGTCAGCGAGCGGCGCCAGCTCACCGACCGGCTGATGCACCAGGCCGACCACGACGCGCTCACCGGACTGCCCAACCGCCTCACCCTGATGCGCCGCCTCGGGGAGGTGCTCGACGAGCCGGCCGGCGAGACCTCCGCGCTGCTGCTCATCGACCTCGACGACTTCAAGGTCATCAACGACAGCCACGGTCACCCCGCCGGCGACCGGGTGCTCGAGGTGATCGGGCGACGGCTCGAGAGCGGGGTCCGCGAGACCGACACCGTCGCCCGCCTCGGCGGCGACGAGTTCGCCGTGGTGATGTCCGCGCCGGCCGACGAGGTGCGTGCCACCGCGAACCGGCTGCTCGAGCGGATCACGGAGCCGGTGGCGGTCGGGGGCCGGAGGTTCCTGGTGCGGGCCAGCATCGGGGTGGTCTTCGCCGAGCCGCACGCCACCGAGAACGCCGAGTCGCTGCTGTCCCACGTCGACATCGCGCTCTACGAGGCGAAGGCCCGCGGCAAGGGCGGCGTGGTCTACATCGAGGGCTCGGAGCGGGAGACCGCGGCGACCCAGGTGCGCCTGCGCGAGCAGATCGCGCAGCCGGACCTCTCGCAGTTCCGGGTGGTCTACCAGCCCGTCGTCGACCTGGCGTCGTGCCGGGTCCGCGGCGTCGAGGCGCTGCTGCGCTGGGACCACCCCCAGCTCGGTGCCGTGCCGCCCGACGTGTTCATCCCGATGGCCGAGCACGGCGGTTCGATCCAGCGACTCGGCTGGCACGTGCTCACCACCGTCTGCACGCAGATCTCCCGGTGGTCGCGGGAGCTGCCGGAGCACCGGCTCGCGGTCGGCGTCAACGTGTCGATCCGGCAGCTCGACGAGCCCGACTTCGCCGTCCGGGTGCTCGAGCTGCTCGCCCAGCACGACGTCGCGCCCGACCTGATCGTCCTGGAGATCACCGAGCAGTCCCTCGCCCGTGACTTCGACACCGCGGTCGAGGTGGTCGCCGAGCTGCGCGCCGGCGGGGTCTCGGTGGCGGTCGACGACTACGGCACCGGCTACTCCTCGCTGCAGTACCTCGACCGGTTCGCCGCCGACGTCGTGAAGATCGACCGGTCCTTCGTCTCCAACCTCACGGTCAACGACCACACCCAGAAGATCGTCAGCTCGGTCCTCGACATGGCCCGGGGGCTGGACCTGCAGTCCATCGCCGAGGGCATCGAGACCGTCGAGCAGCTCGACGTCGTGCGTGACCTCGGCTGTGAGCTGGGCCAGGGCTACCTGTTCTCGCGGCCGGTGCCGCCCGAGCAGATCCCCGCCCTGCTCGGGGTGGAGCTCGCACCCGCGACGGCCGACCCGGCCCCGGTCGCCTGAGGCGGCTCCGGGTCAGGCCACGACCCGCGTCCGCGCGGCGACCCCGAACCGCTGCATGGCCAGAGCCCCGAGGAGCGGCCCGGGCGCGAGCAGCAGGAAGGCGTACTGCCATCCGGTCAGCGCCGCCAGCACCGGCACCAGCTGGATCGTCACCACCGTGAGGGTGAAGCCGACCGCGGTCTGCACGGTGAGCGCCGTGCCGACGTAGCGCTGGTCGGCCGTCTCGCTCAAGGCGGTCGAGAAGACCCCGCTGTCGGCGATGACCGCCGCGCCCCACACGACCAGGAAGACCAGGAGCAGCGGGTACGGCGCGACGAAGGCGAGCGGCGACAGCAGGCAGCACAGGCCACTGGTGACCAGCGCACCCATCGCCGCCGGCGCCCGGCCGAAGCGGTCGGCGGCCCACCCGCCCACGAGGCTGCCCACCACCCCGGCGAGACCGATCGCCACGAACGTCACCAGGCTGACCGACGTGTCCGCCACCTCCGGCCGTCCGGCCGCGAGGAAGACCGGCAGCCACGTCCACCAGGCGTACAGCTCCCACATGTGGCCGAAGTAGCCGAGGTTGGCCAGACGTGGCGCGCGCTGGCGGAAGACGGCGACGGCGTAGCGCGCGTGCGGCCGGGGCGAGCGGTGGAGCAGCGGACCGGGCCGGATCAGGGTGAGCGCGACGACGCCGCCCAGCACCGTGACGGTCGCGGCGGTGGCCATCACCCCGCGCCAGGGCAGGTCGCCCAGCCCGCGGATCAGGTGGGGCAGCGCCGACCCGAGCGTGAGGCAGCCGATCAGGATGCCGAACGCCCGGCCCCGGTCGACCGGCTCCGACCAGGACGCCATCAGCTTCATCCCGACCGGGTAGACCCCGGCCAGGAACATCCCGGTCGCCGCCCGCAGCGGCACCGCCCAGCCCAGCCCGTCCGCGAAGGCGGCGAGCGCCCCGGTGCTGGCCGCCGCCCCGAACGCGCAGACCGCCAGCAGCCGGTGCGGCGGGAACCGGTCGGCGAGGTTGAGCACGCTGGAGGCCAGCGCACCGGCCGCGAAGCCGAGCTGCACCGACGCGGTCAGCCAGACCGCGGCGGTGGGGGTGAGGCCCCACGCGACGCGCAGGCTCGGTGCGATGGCCGTCGCGGAGAACCACACCGCCAGGCCCAGCACCATCACCAGCGCCACGAGGGCGCGTTGCCGATGGGCGGACGGGAGGCTCATTCCGGCCGAGTATTCCAGCGGGCGGCGGTCCCGTCGCGGCGGCGTACTGTCGGAGGCATGGCCACTCTCGACCGCAAGAAGGCCTACTTCGTCCTGATGGGCACCTGCATCGGGCTGATCCTGCTCGCGTGGAACGTCGTCCGGCTGTGGTCGGTCACCACCGCCGTGGTGATGAGCATCGTCGCCGCCCTCCTGCCACCGGTGGCCGTCGTGGTCGCCAACTGGGGCGCGCTGCGCGACTCCGAACCCCCGACGGGCGGGGACCCGGACCGATGACCTGATCATCCCGCGCGCGGGGGTGCGTCCGCAGTAGCCTCCAAGGGTCTCGACGAGCGAGAGCAGGATGGCCGCGATGGCAGAGACCCCGAAGCGGCAGGCGGCCGAGCGCATGGACGCTCGGCCTGGCCAACCTGCTGGGCGTGCTGGTGCTCTACTTCGCCGTCCCGGTCAGCACCGACGCGCCCTTGCGGCGACTGCTGCTGGACCTGGGCGCCGCGCTCATGGGGGCGGGGATGATCGCCTACGTCGTCTTCCGCGAGCTCCGCTCGACCAGTCCCGCCGGGTCCGAGCGCCTGACGCCGGTCCGGCTGGTGCTGATGCTCGAGATCGTGCTCGTCGCGTTCGCCCTGACCTACTACACGCTGGCCATGAACCTGCCCGGCGAGATGGTGGGGATCTCGACCCGCATCGACGCGCTCTACTTCACCGCCTCGACGATGTCGACGGTCGGCTACGGCGACGTGCACGCCGAGGGCCAGGTGGCCCGTGCCATCACGACCGTGCACCTGCTGTTCGACGTGGTGTTCCTGGCCGCCTTCGCCCGGCTCATCACCCGGCGGCTCGCGCGGCGGCGGGGTGAGGACGACCAGGAGTGGTGAGGCGTGGCAGCCGCCCTACTGCAGGGCGGCGGTGAGCCGCATGGCGTTGTCGGCGTAGCGGGACCGGCGCGACCGCGCGTTCCACTCGGCGAGGGTCAGCTCGCGTGACAGCGACGCGGTAGCCGTCCTCGACCCGGCGCAGGTCGCGCACGACACCGTCGTCGAGGAACATCACCGACACCTCGTAGTTGAGGGCGAACGACCGCATGTCCATGTTGCTCGAGCCGATGACGGCGACGTGGTCGTCGACGGAGAAGTGCTTGGAGTGCAGCACCCACGGCTTGGGGTAGAGGAAGATCCGCACCCCTGCCTCGAGCAGCTCCTGGTAGTAGGACTGCTGCGCGTGGTGGACCATGAACTGGTCGGCCTCCTCGCTGACGAACAGCTCGACGGCCACCCCACGGTGGGCCGCCGTCGTGACGGCGTAGAGCAGCGACTCGTCGGGCACGAAGTAGGGGCTGGTCAGCGAGAGCCGGTGCTGGGCCGAGTAGATCAGCGTGTTGAACAGGCGCAGGTTGTTCTCGCTCGGGAAGCCCGGGCCCGCTGGGCACCACCTGGCACGTCACGCCGTCGCCGCCGGCCAGGTCGGGTCCGGGCACCTCGGGGGCGACCTCGTGCGGCTCGAGCACCTCGTCGGTCTCGGCGAACCAGTCGGTGGCGAAGAGCGCGTTGAGCGCGGTGACCACCGGCCCCTCCAGCCGGCAGGTGAGCTCCACCCACTGCCGGCCCGCGCTCGTGGTTCTTCGGCTTGTTGTAGCCGGGCTCGACGAGGTTCAGGGAGCCGGTGAACGCCACCCGGCCGTCGACCACCAGGATCTTGCGGTGGTTGCGCAGGTCCGGTCGGCGGAACTCGCCGCGCAACGGCCGCACCGGCAGCATCGGCCGCCAGTCGAGGCCGGAGGCGTCGAGCCGCTTCACCAGGTCGGCGTAGCCCGGGATGCCCCGTGAGCCCAGGTGGTCGAGCAGCAGCCGCACCCGCACCCCGCGCCTGTCCGCGTCGAGCAGGGCCTCGAAGAACGGGTCGGTCACCTCGTCCCACGCGGTGATGTAGAACTCCACGTGCACGAAGTGCTCGGCGTCGCGGACCGCGGCGGTCATCGCCGCGATCGACCCGGCGTAGTCCGGGCACAGCTCCACGGTGTTGCCGGGCTGCACCGGCAACGCACCGAGGTTGCGGTTGAGCTCGGTGGCGCTGCGCAGCGGGGCCAGCTCGGGGGAGGGCTCCGCCCAGGGCGCCAGCCCGGCGGTGCGCTCCCGGATCCGCTCGGTGGCCAGCGCCTGCTTCGCGTGCCGCCGCTCGCCGAGCCGGGCGCGGCCGAAGAACGCGAAGGCGACCAGCCCGAGCAGCGGGACGAACAGGATCATCAGCAGCCACGCCATCCCGACCGACGGCTTGCGGTTGCCGGGGATGATCCCGATCGCGGCGATGCGCAGCCCCAGGTCCACGACGACGACCGCCGCGGAGAGGAGCACCGGCAACGACGGCAGCCAGTCGGGCATGCCGCCAGGCTACGGGCTTCCGGACCCTCAGGTCTCCCTTTGGTAGACGTCGGGGATCCCGTCGGCGTCCTCGTCGCGGGTCTCCTCCTCGTGGATCCGCCGGTAGACCTTGTTGCGGGACACCAGCACCAGCGAGGCGAGGAAGGCCGAGATCACCGATCCGGCGAGCACGCCGACCTTGACGTGGTCGTCGCGCTCGCTGCCGCTGCCGTAGGCGAGGTCGCCGATGAGCAACGCGACGGTGAACCCGATTCCGGCGAGCAGAGCCAGGCCGGCCACGTCGACCCAGCTGAGGCCCTCGTCGAGGCTGGCGCGGGTGAACCGCGCCAGGAGGTACGTCGTACCGAGCACCCCGACGAACTTGCCGAGCACGAGCCCCGCGGTGATGCCGAGCGCCACCGTGTCGGCGAACGACTCGACCAGGCCGGACAGCCCGCCCACGCTCACCCCGGCGGCGAAGAACGCGAAGACCGGCACCGCCACGCCCGCCGACAGCGGCCGCACCAGGTGCTCGAAGTGCTCGGCGAGTCCCTCGACGTCGTCGCGGTCGCCGGGCCGCCCGCTGAGCACGGGCACGGTGAAGCCGAGCAGGACGCCTGCGACGGTGGCGTGCACCCCGGACTCGTGCATGAGCACCCAGGTGGCGACGGCCAGCGGGAGCAGCACCCACCAGGCGCGGACACCGCGCTGCACGGCGAAGCCGAAGAGCGCCAGCGGCACCAGGGCGCCGAGCAGGGCCAGCACGTTGAGGTCGCTGGTGTAGAAGATCGCGATGATCGTGACGGCGAGCAGGTCGTCGACGACGGCCAGGGTCAGCAGGAACGTGCGCAGCGCCGTGGGCAGGTGCGAGCTGATCACGGCCAGCACGGCGATCGCGAAGGCGATGTCGGTCGCGGTCGGGATCGCCCAGCCGCGCAGCGCCCCGTCGCCGGTGCCGAGGTTGACCGCCACGAAGACCAGCGCCGGGCACGGTCATGCCGCCCACCGCCGCGACGATGGGCAGTGCCGCCCGGCGCGGGTCGCGCAGGTCGCCGGCGACGAACTCGCGCTTGAGCTCGAGACCCGACCACGAAGAAGAAGATCGCGAGCAGGCCGTCGGCGGCCCAGGTGCCGAGGGTCAGGTCCAGGTGGAGCGCGGACGGGCCGACCCGCAGGTCGCGCAGCGCCTCGTAGGAGGCGGCGGCGGGGGAGTTGGCCCAGACCAGCGCGATCACGGTTGCGGCCAGCAGCAGGGCGCCGCCGACCGTCTCCTGGCGGAGGAACTCGGCGATCCGGACGTCCTCGGCCCACGACCCGCGTCGGAAGAGTGGTGTGCGGCTGGGCTGGTTCACGGTGGGCTCCTCGGGGTCGCGACATCGACTGCCGACCAGACTTCCCGGCTCACCGTGACCCACCCTAGCGGTCGAGCGCCGGACCGCCATCCCCGACCGCGGGCGTGGACACCCGGCTCAGGCGGGCAGCGGGAGCGTCGGCCTCCGCGGAGGTGAGCTGCATGACGATCCGCATCAGGCCGTCGGCGTGGGTGACCGTGTGCGGCAGCCCGACGCGCCGGATCGTGGAGAGCACCACGTCGTTGTCGGGCTGGGTGAGGCAGAGCAGCGAGCGGTAGCCGCGGGCGGCGGCCTCGGTCGCGACGTCGCGGAGCAGCCGGGAGCCGACGCCACGGCCCTGGGAGGCGTCCTCCACGAGGATCCCCACCTCGACCATCTGCGCCGAGACGGGCCCGGCGCACGCCATGCCCACGACGTCCTCGCCGTGCACGGCGAGGACGCTCCAGCCGCGGTGCGGCGCGATCAGCCCGCGGGCCATCCGGTCGGGCACCCGGGGGACGGGGGCGTGGAAGCGCCGGAGCAGCGCGTCGGCGGAGCAGCGGTCGTGCAAGGCGGTCACCAGTGCGAGGTCGTCGTCGGTGCCCTGCCTGGTCCTGACCAGTGAGGTCGTCATGGCCGGACTCCTTCCCTGGGGTCGGGCGTGTGCGAGGTACGCAGACCAGCGTGACCGACCCAGGTTTCGCACCGGCCACGCCGGTGTTTCGCGCGTGCGAACCCTGGGTGCCGGCCGGCCCGGACGCGCTTGACGGCGATGCAAGACTGGCGAGCATGAGCCAGGCCCTCGAGGCGGTGCACGAGGCCCTGCCGGCACGTGACGTGCTGCTGGGGCGGACCACGCACGTCCGGCGGGTGCTGCCCAACAAGACCCGCCGGATGATCGGCGCCTGGTGCTTCCTGGACCACTACGGCCCCGACGACATCAAGGTCACCGGCGGCATGTGGGTCCCGCCGCACCCGCACACCGGGCTGCAGACGGTGACCTGGCTGTTCGAGGGGCTGGGGCGGCACACCGACAGCCTCGGCTCCGACCAGCTGATCCGTCCCGGCCAGCTCAACGTGATGACCGCCGGCCACGGCATCTGCCACGCGGAGGTCTCCCCGCCCGACGCGCCCACCCGGCTGCACGGCGTGCAGCTGTGGGTCTGCCTGCCCGACGAGGTCCGCGACAGCACCCCGCCGGACTTCACCCACCTGGCCGACCTGCCCACCTACACCGAGGCCGGCGTGACGCTGAAGGTGCTCGTCGGCGAGCTGGCGGGGGAGCGGTCGCCCGCCCCGACGTACTCCCCGCTCGTCGGCGCCGAGATCCGGCTGCGGCCGGGGTCCGGTGCGACGCTGCCGCTGGAGCGGAGCTTCGAGCACGGCGTGCTCGCCGTGCAGGGCACCGCCCTCGTCGACGGGGTGGCCCTCGGCAACCACGAGATGGCCTACCTCGGCGGCGACCGCGAGGGGCTCGAGCTCAGCGCCCCCGCGGACGGCGACGACGAGACCATCCTGATGCTCCTCGGCGGCGAGCCGTTCGAGGAGGAGATCGTGATGTGGTGGAACTTCATCGGCCGCAGTCACGAGGAGGTCGTCGCCCAGCGCGAGGAGTGGAACGGTGACGGCGTGTCGTGGACGCCGCCGCGGTACGGCGAGGTGAAAGGCTTCGACGGTGACCGCCTGCTCGCCCCGCCGATGCCGAACGTCCGGCTGCGCTCGCGGGGCCGGATCGCCTGACCGCCACGCCGAGCGGGTCAATTTCGGCGTTGCTGTGGCGCTGGGGTTGCCTCGTGCGTCACAATGGCCTCACAACTACACAACCGTGCTGAACACCACCAGGAGCTCCTGGATCCACGAGACCGCTGGGGAAGGCGTATCTCGACGCCGGATCAACAGGAGGCCACGGTGACTGCACGCACTTCGACCCCACGCGGGACCAGGGGCGTTCTCTACGTCCACTCCGCGCCGTCTGCACTGTGCCCGCACATCGAGTGGGCAGTGGGCGGCGTGCTCGGCAATGCCGTCAGCCTGGACTGGACGCCGCAGGGCGCCCAGGCGGGCACCTACCGCGCCGAGTTCTCCTGGAGCGGCGACGCCGGCACCGCCGCGTCCGTCGCGTCCGCGCTGCGCGGCTGGAACCACCTGCGCTTCGAGATCACCGAGGAGCCGACCTCCGGCACCGAGGGGTCGCGCTACTCCTACACCCCCGACCTCGGCATCTTCCACGCCGTCACCGGCCTGCACGGCGACATCATGATCCCCGAGGACCGGCTCAAGGCCGCCGTGGTCAAGGCGGCGCTCGGCGACACCACGCTGCTGCTCGAGATCGACAAGCTGCTCGGCAAGCCCTGGGACGACGAGCTGGAGACCTTCCGGCACGCCGGTGACGGCGCCCCTGTGCGCTGGCTGCACCAGGTCGTCTGACCCGCACCACCGACCGGCCGGACCCGCACCGTGGCGGGTTCGGCCGTTTCGCTGCGCCCGCGCGGACCACGCCCGGATGATGTCCGCGTGTCATCTCGGATCCCGGTGCTCCTCGGCGTGCTCGCGGCGGCCCTGCTGCTCGGGTCGTGCGGCTCGGCGACGCCTGCGCCGGTGACCGCCGCCCGCACCGCCCCGGTGCTGCTCGGGGCCCACAACGACACCAGCACTCCCTTCAACCTGGTCTCGGTGCCCGCCCTCACCCGGCACCGCTACGACGGCCGGGGGCTGCGCCTGGCGAAGGTGCTCACCCGCGGGCTGGCCTTCACCCGCTACGCCGTGAGCTACCGCAGCGGCGACCTGCGGATCACCGGCGTGATGGACGTGCCGACCCGCGCCGGCCGCGCACCGCTGGTGGTGATGGCGCACGGCTGGACCGACCCCGCGCGCTACGACAGCGGGGCCATGATCGGCCGCGAGCGTGAGCTGCTCGCCGAGAACGGCTTCGTCGCCCTCCAGATCGACTACCGCAACCACGCCGGGTCGACCCGCGAGGGCGACGGCGTGGTCGCGCGACCGCTGGGCTACCCCGAGGACCTGGTCAACGCCGTCCGCGCCGTACGCCGTGCCCGGCTGCCGTTCGTCGACGCGTCGCGGGTCGGCCTGTTCGGCCGGTCGATGGGCGGCGGGGTCGTGCTCAACGCGCTGGTCGCCCGGCCGCACCTCGCCGACGCGGCCGTCCTCTACTCCCCGGTGAGCTCGCGCGCCGCCGACAACTACGCCCGCTGGGTGGCCCCGGAGCCGGGCCTGCGGGCCCGCGTCGTCGACGCCTACGGCACCCCGGCCGCCCGGCCCCGGTTCTGGGCGTCGGCGAGCTCGCGGACCTACCTCGACCGGCTCGACCTGCCGGTGCAGGTCCACCACGGCACGGCCGACCCGGTCTGCCCGGTGGGGTGGAGCCGCGCCACCACGGCGGCCCTGCGGGCCGCCGGTGGCGACGTCACGCTCTACGAGTACGCCGGTGAGGACCACCGCTTCGACGCGGCCTGGTCACGCTTCATGCACCGCACCGTGACGTTCCTGCACGCCCGGCTCGGCTGAGCCGGACGCTCGGCCAGGTCGCGTCAGCCGCGGTCGATGACGACGGCCTGCGACTCGGCCACCCAGACCGCCGCGTCCATCGGCTGCCCGCGCAGCTCGGTGGGGGCGCCGGGGATGTTGACCGGGGTGCCGTTCATCTCGAACTCCACCGTCCAGACCGCCTCGCCGGTCGCGGCGTAGGCGTCGTGACCGCGGAGCAGCGCGGTGCCGCGGGTCTGCGAGGACCGCTCGTAGGCGTGGCTGCACGCGTCGGTCTGAGTGGTCGTCCAGGCGCAGGTGATCGTCGCCGAGCCGTCGCCGGGGGAGATCTCGAGGTGGTCGGGGGTCGCCAGGGCGACCAGCCCGAACGCCGAGGAGCCGGTGAGGGTGTCGGCGGTCAGCCCGTCGGCCCAGAACCAGGTCGGCAGGGTGACCAGGCTGCGGGTGGTGGGGTTGACCGCCAGCGTGGCCTGGCCGGGTGCGAGCTGGCCGAAGGCGGTCTGCGCCTGCTCCGCGAGCGTGGGCGGCTGAGGCTCGCCCGGGTCGATCCACACGGCCTCCGCGGTCGGCCCGGGCAGGCACAGCCGCACCTTCCAGTCCGCGTCGGGGCTGGGCTTGGGCGACTGCGGCGGGGCGTAGGGCGTGACGACGGCCTTGTACCAGCAGGGCGTCTCACCCATGCAGAAGGTGGCCGGGGCGACCAGCTCGCAGCTGGGCTCGGTGCCGCCGCCCCCGGGGTCGCCCGGCTCGCCCGGCTCACCGGGGTCGCCCGGCGTCTCGCAGACGTAGACCAGCTCCCCGGTGGGGCCGTACTCGTAGCAGCTCTCGTCGCCCGCCGAGGCGGGGGTGGGCGTGACGGCCATCCAGGCGAACGCGCAGGTCAGCGCGGTGACGAGCCGCAGCAGCAGCGAGCCGTGGTGCATGGTGTGTGTCTCCCCGTCGTTCCCTCGCACCCCCGACGGGGCGCCCTCCACCGTGCTCAACGACCGACGCGCTCGCACGTCACGCTCAGCACCTGCCCGAGGCCGTGCGCTCGGTGATCTTCCAGCCGGTCTCGGCGGCCGGCGCGGACTCCAGCGTGAACGTGGTGACGGTCGGGGGAGCCGGCTTCACCGTCTCCTCCGGCTTGGCGTAGGTGTTCACCACGTCGCCGTCCCGGGAGTCCCAGCAGGCGACCATCGTGGCCCGGTCGCCGTCGACGGTGACCTCGCGGGGCGTGTAGACGTGCTCGCCGCGCATCTCCAGACCGGTCGACTGCTGGACCGACACCTGCTTGCCGAGCTCGGTGGCGTAGGGCTCCGCGACGAGCCCCCGCAGCGTCCGCATGTCCAGCTGGGGGTCGACCGCGGTCGCGAGCGAGTCGCGGTACCAGTCGTTGTAGGCGTCGACCGTGTCGATGACCGCGAGCTGCTCCCGGTCCCACTTCGCGCCGCTCGTCGTCGCCGATGACCGGGGTGTCCTCCGCCGGCGGGCTCGGCCGCCCCGTCGGCGCAGCCGCCGAGGAGCAGCCCGAGCAGCGGCAGGGACGCCGCCGCGAGCGCGCGGCGGACAGGTCGGGAGCCCCGAGAGGGCGTGTTTCCGAGCAACGTGCCTCCTCCGTCGGCGTCGACTCTAGCGGGGCCCGGGCCTGCCCGCGGTGACCCACCGTGCGGCCCGGGGGAGCGTGCGTGACGGTCGCCACAGCCGGCCGGGCGGTTGTGTGTGCCAACCACATCGACGGCGTACGGCGCCGCGGCCGACGATGACCGACATGCGCCTGTCTCGGAAGCTCGTCGCGTCGACCCTCGCCCTGCCCCTCGCCCTCGCCGGGCCCGTCGTGCTCTCGGCCGGACCGGCCGACGCCGGACCGGGGGCCTCCTCCGGGAGGGCCGGGCACTGCGTCCGCGTGCACAAGCTCGACGTGCCCAAGGCCGAGGTGCAGCGCGCCGACTGCCTCGACGACCTGACCACCGCCGGCACCGTGGCGAGCGGTCACACCAACCCCGACGACTGGGCCGGCCTGCACGCCACCGGGACCCGCAACCCCTCTGGCGTCCCGGGGATCCAGGTCGACGGCTACTTCCCGGACCGCTCCACCACCAACACCAACAACGGCTGGAACCACGACAGCCAGTTCGTGGTGCGGCTGCCCGACGACTGGAACGGCAAGGTCGTCATCTCGGGGGCGCCCGGCACGCGCCGCCAGTACGCGAACGACTTCATCATCAGCGACTGGGTGCTGGCCCGCGGCTACGCGTTCGCCTCCACCGACAAGGGCAACTCGGGCGCGGCGTTCTACCGCGACGGGTCCAGCCCGGGCGGCTCGGTGCGCGAGTGGCACCGCCGCGTCACCCAGCTCGCCAAGGCCACCAAGGCGGTCGTCGAGCAGCGCTACAAGAAGGCGCCCGAGCGGACCTACATGTTCGGCATCTCCAACGGCGGCTACCTGACCCGCTGGCAGCTCGAGAACCGGCCGGGCCTCTACGACGGCGGCCTCGACTGGGAGGGCACGCTGCTGCGCGCCCACGGCCCCAACCTGTTCACCTACCTGCCCACCGCGTTGAAGAACTACCCGGCCTACGCCGCGACCGGCGACCAGGCCGCCCACGACGCGATGATCGGCGCCGGCTTCGCCCCGGGCTCGGAGTTCCTCTGGCCGTTCCACTTCTCCTACTACTGGGACCTGACCCAGCGGGTCTACCGCGAGGAGTTCGACCCCGACTACGACGGCGCGCTCGACGCGGGCATCCCGTTCTGCCGGAGCGGGACGCCGGACTGCGACGCGGACTACGACTACGCCTCGCGCCCGCGTGAGGTGAAGCAGGCCGTCCGCTCGGTCCAGCTCGACGGCCGCATCGGGCGCAGGCTGATCACCGTGCACGGCACGCTCGACACCCTGCTGCCGCCCGGCGACCTCGGCGGACGCCTACACCGCGCTCGTCGACAAGCGGGGCCTCGACGGTCGGCACCGCTACTACAGCATCGAGGACGGCACCCACGTCGACAGCCTCTACACCGCCCACCCCGACCGGCTCCGCCCGCTGCTGCCGTGCGCCCGTGCCGCGTTCACGGCGATGACGAAGTGGGTCGAGAAGGGCGTCAAGCCTCCGCGCGACGGGTTCTACGCCCGCCCCGACAGCGGTGACCTGCTCAACACCTGCGACCTCTGACCCGCCCGCCCCGCCCCTGCTGCGTCATACGTCCTGCGGCCGATAGCCCTCAGGACGTATGACGTCCGGGGCTGTTGAGGGGCCTGTGCATCATGGAGGGGTGCACCGCCGCACGTCGCTGCTGGTCGGCGCCGGGGGGACCGCCCTGGTGCTGCTGCTGACCGCCTGCACCTCGGCCGGACGTCAGGCGACCGGCCCGGCGGCACCCTCGTCCTCCGCGTCAGGCTCCGCCGCCGCCGAGCCATCGACACCCGGGCAGCCGTCCGCCTCGGCGCCGACGGAGCCGGCGACGACCCCGGCGGAGCCAGGGGCGACACCGACCCTGCGGCCGCGACCGGTCTCGCTGCCGGCGCTGTTCGAGAAGGACTTCAACGGCGGCGGCCTGCGCATCGGCCGGACGCTGCTGGAGACCGCGACCTACACCGAGCACTACGTCACCTACCGCAGCGGTGACCTGCGCATCTCCGGGATCCTCAACGTGCCACGCGGCCGCGGCCCGCACCCGGCGGTCGTGCTCGCCCACGGCTACATCGACCCGGCCTACTACGTCAACGGCCAGGGACTCACCCGCGAGCGCGGCTGGCTGGCGAACGCCGGCTTCGTCACCCTGCACACCGACTACCGCAACCACGCCGGCTCCTCCGACGCCCCGAGGACCGAGCTGACGATGCGCCTGGGCTACACCGAGGACGTCGTCAACGCGGTGCTGGCGCTGCGGCGCACCGACCAGGTGCGCGTCGACGACGACCGGATCGGCCTGCTCGGCCGGTCGATGGGCGGCGGCGTCGTCTACAACACCCTGGCCGCGCAGCCGGGGCTCGTCGACGCGGGCGTCGCCTTCGCGCCGGTCAGCTCGCGCGCCGCCGACAACTTCAACACCTTCACCCGCGGGGACGACGACCCGGGGGACGACGCCACCGCGACGGCGATCCTGCGCCGCTACGGCGAGCCGCGCGACAACCCCCGCTTCTGGCGCGGGGTCAGCCCGCGCACCTACTTCGACCGGGTCACCGAGCCGGTGCTGATCCACCACGGCAGCTCCGACGACACCTGCCCGATCCGCTGGAGCCGGGCGACCACGCGCGCCCTGGAGGAGGCCGGTGCGGACGTGCGGATGCGCACCTACCCCGGCGAGGAGCACGCCTTCGGCCCCCAGTTCGCGCTGTCGATGCGCCGGACGGTCGCGTTCTTCCGCGCGCACCTGCGGGCCTAGGCTCCGAGCATGGCCCGCTACTTCGACGTGCACCCGCAGAACCCCCAGCCCCGGGCGATCGCCCAGGTGGCCGCGATGCTGCGCGAGGGCGGGCTCGTCGCCTACCCGACCGACTCCTGCTACGCCCTGGGCTGGAGCCTGGACAACCCCGACGGCGCCGACCGGCTGCGCCGGATCAGGTCCCTCGACGCGCGGCACCACTTCACGCTCGTCTGCGCCGACTTCGCCCAGCTCGGCTCCCTGGTGCAGCTCGGCAACGCCGCCTTCCGGTCGGTGAAGGCGGCCACCCCGGGCCCGTACACGTTCATCCTGCCCGCGACCAAGGAGGTGCCCAAGCGGCTGGCGCACCCCAAGAAGCGCACCGTCGGGGTGCGGATCCCCGACCACCCCGTCGTGCAGGCGCTGCTGCGCGAGCTCGGTGAGCCGCTGGTGTCGAGCACCCTGCTGCTCCCGGACGCCGAGGAGCCGATGACCGACGGCTGGGCGATCAAGGAGGAGCTCGACCACGTCATCGACGCCGTGGTCGACGCGGGCAGCTGCGGGACCGAGCCGACGACGGTCGTGGACTGGTCCGAGGGGGCGCCGGAGGTGCTGCGGGTCGGCGCGGGCGACCCGGCGCGGTTCGAGTAGGCGGAGCCCGGCGTCGGGCTAGGAGACCTGCTGCGCGGGCGGCGCGGCGTAGTAGTGGATCCGCAGCCGCTCGGTCTTCGAGCCCCAGGGGTCCATCGCCAGGAGCCGCCAGCCACGGCGCTCGATGAAGGCGATCCCGTCGGTGCTGGTGCTGGCCACGTCGAGCACCGGGTGCAGGCCGCGCCGGCGGATGTCGGCCACGGCCACGTCGAGCAGGTCGGTGGCGACGCCCCGGCCCCGCACCCGGCGTCGCACGAACAGCCGGCTGACCCGCACGAGCTCGTCGGTGTCGTGGCCGGTGATCTCCTGCCAGCGCACCCGCGAGATGCCGTTGCGCGGCACCGTCGCGGTGGCGACGTGGCCGAGGATCTCGCCGTGCTCCTCGGCCACCCAGGCGGTCAGCACGTCGTGGCCGGCGAGCCACGAGCGCGGCGCCTCGGGCCAGCGGGCGGGGTACTGGTGCTCGGAGGAGACGACCCGGAGCAGCCGCGCGCAGGCGGGCAGGTCCTTGGGGCGGCGCACCCGGATGCCGTCCGGCAGCGGCACGGTGTCCTGGGCAGGTTCGTCGAGCCGTTGGCCCGGCAGCCGGATGACCCGTTCGTTCAGCCATCCTGGGACCGTCCGCATCGGACCTCCCTTCCCCGTTCTTTTCAAGACTCTAAGCCTCGACGAACGGGGTGCGGGAGGAGTGGGCGGGAAACCGCCCAGAAGGGCTATCTCCCGCCGCGGAGCGGCCGGCGGCGGCTACAGCGGGATGTTGCCGTGCACGCCGCGCTGGACGATGCCGGCGTCGGCGATCGCCCGGGCCAGGGCGGACCGGGTGGCGGTCGGCTCGACGACCTCGTCGACGACGCCGATCTCGACGGCCTTGTCGACACCGCCGGCGATCCGCTCGTGCTCGGCGGCCAGCTCGGCCTCGACCTGCGGGCGGATCTCCGGCGCCACCTCGAGCAGCTTGCGGCGGTGCAGGATCCGGACCGCGGCGACCGCGCCCATCACGGCGACCTCGGCGCCCGGCCAGGCGAACACCTTGGTGGCGCCGAGCGAGCGCGAGTTCATCGCGATGTAGGCGCCGCCGTAGGTCTTGCGCGTCACCAGGGTGACCCGCGGGACGACGGCCTCGCCGAACGCGTGCAGCAGCTTGGCGCCACGCCGTACGACGCCGTCCCACTCCTGGCCGACGCCGGGGAGGTAGCCGGGCACGTCGACGACCACGACGAGCGGGACGCCGAACGCGTCGCACATCCGCACGAAGCGGGACGCCTTCTCCGCCGAGAGCGAGTCGAGGCAGCCGCCGAGGCGCAGCGGGTTGTTGGCGATGACGCCGACCGTGCGTCCGCCGAACCGGCCCAGCGTGGTCACGATGTTGGGCGCCCAGCGGGCGTGCACCTCCTGCGCGGTGCCCTCGTCGAGGATCGCCTCCACGAGCGGGTGCACGTCGTAGGCGCGCTTCTTCGACTCCGGCAGCATCTGCGCGAGGTCGACGTCGTCGACCTGCTTGAGGTCGAGGGTGCCCTGGGCGCCGAGCAGCGAGGCGACGCTGCGGGCCCGCTGCAGCGCCTCGGCCTCGGAGTCGGTGAGGATGTGCACGACGCCGGAGCGGCGGCCGTGCGGCTCCGGGCCGCCCAGCCGCAGCATGTCGACGTCCTCGCCGGTGACCGAGCGGACCACGTCGGGACCGGTCACGAAGATCCGGCCCTCGGGACCCAGGATCACCAGGTCGGTGAGCGCCGGTCCGTACGCCGCCCCGCCCGCGGCCGGCCCCAGCACGACCGAGATCTGCGGGATCTTGCCGGACGCCTGCGTCATCGCGTGGAAGATCTCGCCCACCGCGTGCAGGGAGAGCACCCCCTCGGCGAGGCGGGCCCCGCCGGAGTGCCACAGGCCCACGACGGGAGCCCGGTCGGCGAGGGCGCGCTCGTAGGCGTGCACGACCGCCTTGCAGCCCACCTCACCCATCGCGCCGCCCATGACCGTCGCGTCGGAGCAGAACGCCACGACGTGGGTGCCGTTGACCTTGCCGACGGCCGGACAGCATGCCGCTGCCGTCGTCCTCGGTGATCAGCTCGAGGGTGCCCTCGTCGAAGAACGCCGCGAGCCGGTGGTTCGGGTTGCGGGGGTCCTCCTCGCGGGGCGGCTTGGCCGTCCCGTCGACGGTGGGGCCTGCGCGGGCGCGGTGGGTGCCGAGGTCATCGGTCCCCTCTCAGTACGTCGCGAAGGCGACCGCGACGTTGGAGCCGCCGAAGCCGAAGGAGTTGTTGAGGGCCGCGAAGTCACCGTCCGGCAGGTCGCGCGGCTTGGTGGCGATGTCGAGGTCCACCGCGGGGTCCTGGTCGTCGAGGTTGATCGTCGGCGGCACGACGCGGTGGTGGATCGCGAGCACGGTGGCCAGCGACTCCAGGGCGCCGGCGCCGCCGAGCAGGTGGCCGGTCATCGACTTGGTGCTGGTGACCACGATGTCGTCGGCGGCCTTGCCCAGCGTCGCGTGGATCATCAGGCCCTCGGCGATGTCGCCCTGCGGGGTCGAGGTGGCGTGGGCGTTGATGTGCCGGATGTCGGAGGCCGACAGGTCGCTCTCGAGCAGCGCGCGGGCGATGGCCCGGGCGCCGCCGCGACCCTCGGGGTCGGGCTGGGCGATGTCGTGGGAGTCGTCGGTCATGCCGGCGCCGCGGACCTCGGCGTAGATCCGGGCACCGCGGGCCCGGGCGTGCTCCTCGGACTCGAGGACGAGGACGGCGGCGCCCTCGCCGAGGACGAAGCCGTCGCGGGCGACGTCCCAGGGACGCGAGACCGCGGCCGGGTCGCCCTCCTTCTTCGACAGCGCCATCATCTGGCCGAAGGCGGCCATCGGCAGCGGGTGGATCGCGGCCTCGGTGCCGCCGACCACGACGACGTCGGCGCGGCCGAGGCGGATCTGGTCGACGCCCATGGCGACGCCCTCGTTGCCGGAGGCGCACGCGGACACCGGGCTCTGCACCGGGCCCTTGGCGTTGACGTAGAGACCGACGTTGGCCGCCGGCGCGTTGGGCATCAGCATCGGGACGGCGAGCGGGGAGACCCGGCGGTAGCCCTTCTCCTTGAGCGCGTCGTAGTTGCTGAGCAGCGTCTGGACGCCGCCGATGCCGGAGGGCAGCGCGATGCCGATCCGCTCGGGGTCGGGGCCGGACTCGTCGAACCCGGCGTCCTTCCAGGCCTCCATCGCCGCGACCATCGCGAACTGGGTGGAACGGTCGAGCCGGCGGGCCTTGACCCGCTCGAGCACCTCGGTGGGCTCGACGGCCGCCATGGCGGCGATCTTGACCGGGATGGTCTCGGCCCAGTCGTAGGGCATCAGCTTGACGCCGGACTCGCCGGCGAGCATGGCTGCCCAGGTGGTCGGCACGTCGCCGCCGAGCGGCGAGGTGGTGCCGAGGCCGGTCACGACGACGCGGGTGGCGCTCATGGTCGATCTCCTCGTGATGGATCCGGGTGTGGCTGGCTCCGACGTCGGTAGCCCTGGGGTGACCTGGTGGTCACGGTCGGGCTACCGACGTCGGTGGGCGGGTCAGCCCTGGGCGCGCTCGATGAAGGCGACGGCGTCGCCGACGGTCTTGAGGTTCTTGACCTCGTCGTCGGGGATCTTCACGTCGAACTTCTCCTCGGCCGCGACGACGACCTCGACCATGGACAGCGAGTCGACGTCGAGGTCGTCGACGAACGACTTGTCGAGCTGGACCTGGTCGGCGTCGACTCCGGCGACCTCCTCGACGATCTCGGCAAGGTCGGCGCGGATTTCCTCGGTGGTGGCCATCGGGTGGCTCTCCTTCTGGGTTGGTGGCGATGGTGTGCTGCGTCGTGCTGCCGGGGTGACCCGGTGAAACGTGACCCCGGTCAGGGGACCTTCACGACCTGGGCGGCGTAGGCCAGCCCGGCCCCGAAGGCGATGAGCAGAGCGGTGTCGCCGCTCTTGGCGTCGCCCTCCTGGATCATGCGGTCGAGGGCGAGCGGGATCGAGGCCGCCGACGTGTTGCCCTGGTCGGCGACGTCGCGGCCGATGCGGACCCGCTCGGGGAGCTTCATGGAGCGGGCCATCGCGTCGATGATGCGCATGTTGGCCTGGTGCGGGACGAACACGTCGAGGTCGTCGACGGTGATCCCGGACCGGTCGAGCGTGGTCTGGGCGACCTTGGCCATCTCGAAGACGGCCCAGCGGAAGACCGGGTTGCCCTGCATCACCAGGTGCGGCATCCGCGGGTCCTCCTGCTCGAGGACGTCGCGCCAGTCCTCGCGCTGCCGGATGAGGTCGTACTGCTCGCCGTCGGAGCCCCACACGACCGGGCCGATGCCCGCCTCGTCGCTGGGACCGACGATGACCGCGCCGGCGCCGTCGCAGAAGATGAACGCGGTGCCGCGGTCGCCGACGTCGGTCAGGTCGGAGAGCTTCTCGACCCCGATGACCAGGACGTGCTTGGCGCTGCCGCCCCGGACCATGTCGGAGGCCAGGGCGACGCCGTGGCAGAAGCCGGCGCAGGCCGCGGAGATGTCGAACGCCGCGGGCCGGTTGGTGCCGAGCTCGTGCGCGATCGCGGTGGCGATGGCCGGGGTCTGCAGCATGTGCGAGACGGTGGCGACGACGACCGCGTCGACCTGCTCGACCTCGATGCCGGCGTCGGCGATCGCCTCACGGGCGGCCGCGACCGACATCGACTGCACGGTCTCCTCGGCGGTGGCCCAGCGGCGGGTCTTGATGCCGCTGCGCTGCTGGATCCACTCGTCGGAGGAGTCGATCGCCTCGACGATCTCGGCGTTGGGGATCAGCCGCGAGGGACGGTAGGCGCCGATCCCGAGCAGGGTGGCGTTCGGCGACCCGGTGGGCGGGTTGATGCTGGTCGCGGGGCTGGGCATCAGGAGTCTCCCTCGGGGTGCAGGCGGATCAGGGGCTGGCCGGGGGAGACGAGGTCGCCGTCCTCGACGAGCCACTCGACGACGGTGCCGCCGTGCGGGGCGACGACCGGGGACTCGTCGCGCGAGCTGGCGACCCGGCCGATGGTCGAGCTCGCGGTGAGCATGTCGCCCTCGCGGGCGTCGGTGCCGCGGTGGAAGGTGCCCTTCATCGGCGCCACCAGCATCCGCCAGGTCGGCGCGGTGTCGAGCGCGGAGGCGGAGCCGTGCTTGTCGCAGAAGGCGCGCGCCTCGTCGAGCTGGTCGGGCGTCTTGAGCGCGAACGTCTCGACGCCCTTCATCGCCCGCTTGGCGATGCCGGTCAGGGTGCCGGCCGGCGGCATCTCGAGGAGGCCGGTGACGCCGAGGTCGAGCATCGTCTCCATGCACAGGTCCCAGCGGACCGGGTTGCTGACCTGGGTGACGATGCGCTTGAGCACGTCGCGGCCGTCGTGGACGACCTTGCCGTCGCGGTTGGAGATCAGCGGCGTACGCGGGTCGTGGGTCGACACCGAGCGGGCCAGCGTGCCGAGCACGTCGACCGCGGGGGCCATGTGCCGGGTGTGGAAGGCTCCGGCGACCGACAACGGCACCAGGCGCGCCTTGGCCGGGGCGTCGTCGGCGAACGCCGCGAGCTCCTCGACCGTGCCGGCGGCGACGATCTGGCCGGGGCCGTTGTCGTTGGCGGCGGTCAGGCCGTGCTGCTCGAGCTTGGCCAGCACCTCGTCGCGGTCGCCGCCGAGGACGGCGGTCATGCTCGTGGGGGTCTGGGCGGCTGCGGTGGCCATCGCCCGGCCGCGCTCGCGCACCAGCACCATCGCCTGCTCGGCGGTGATGGCCCGCGCGCCGGCGGCGGCGGTGAGCTCGCCGACGCTGTGCCCGGCCACCGCACCGATCTTGCCGAACGCGTCGGCCGGGTGCGGGAACAGCTCCAGGGCGGCGAGCAGGCCGGAGGCGACCAGCAGCGGCTGCGCCACGGCGGTGTCACGGATCGTGTCGGCGTCGGCCTCGGTGCCGTAGTGCACCAGGTCGATGCCGCTCACGGCCGAGAGCCAGACGAGACGGTCCGCGAAGGCGGGGTTCTCCAGCCAGGGGGTGAGGAAGCCGGGGGTCTGGGCCCCTTGTCCGGGGGCGACGATGACGAGCACGTGTCCACTCTGCCGGGCCGGGGGCCCCGACCGCGCATGCAGCGCGCACGAAGATTCCCGGTGGTGTCTTGTAGGAACCCTACAAAGAATCGGTCGCGGTGCTCTCCGGCGCCGCCAGCCGCCCCAGGGTCAGGGCCACCCGGTAGGTGTAGGCCTGACGCGGGTCGCTGACCGACAGGCCGGTCACCTCCGCGGCGCGCTTGAGGCGGTAGCGCACGGTGTTGGCGTGCACGAACATCGCGCGGGCCGTGCCCTCGATGGAGCTGCCGTGGTCGAGGAAGGCCGCGACCGTGTCGAGGGTGGGTGCGCCGGCGTCGACGAGCGGCCGGTAGACCTCCTGCACGAGCTGGCGGCGCGCGTGGCCGTCGCCGGAGAGCGCCCGCTCGGGCAGCAGGTCGTCGGTGGTCACCGGGCGCGGGGCCTCGGGCCAGCCGGGCGCGGCGCGCAGGCCGGCGACCGCGGCGCGGGCGGACACGTGCGCCCGGACCAGGTCGGGGACCACCGGGCCGACGACGACCGGACCGTCGCCGAAGTGGTGCGCCACGGCGGCGCCCGCCTTGTCGGGGTTGTCCACACCGCCCAGGACGATCACCAGCCGGTCGCTCTGGACCGCGCAGAGGGCGTCGAGACCGGCCTGCCGGGCCGACCGCCGTACCTCGTCGAAGAGGCTCTCGCGAGCGGTCGTGCTGGGGTCCGGGTCCGGTGCGCGACCGAGCACGACGACCACGTCGCCGCGGGACTCCCAGCCCAGCGCGCTCGCCCGCGAGCGGGTGGTCTCGTCGGCCTCGGCGCGCAGCACCGAGTCGACCACCAGCGCCTCGAGCCGGGCGTCCCAGGCGCCGCGCATCTCGGCGGCCCGGGCGTAGACCTCGGCGGTGGCGAAGGCGACCTCGCGGGCGTAGCGCACCACGGACTCGCGGACCTCGGCGGCGTCGTCGGGGCCGACCGCGGTCGCGACGTTCTCCTCGACCACCTCGATGGCCA
The DNA here is from genome assembly GCA_963698315.1 of uncultured Actinomycetota bacterium. Taxonomy (GTDB): domain Bacteria; phylum Actinomycetota; class Actinomycetes; order Propionibacteriales; family Nocardioidaceae; genus Nocardioides_B. The sequence goes on along the minus strand of CAVOQH010000004.1, from coordinate 225,129 downwards.
CGCGCACCATCTCGACCGTTTGGTGGAGGCTCACAACGCCGGTGAGGGCGCGCGGGGCGGCCCCGAACACCTCGGCCGTGATCGGTGTCTGGTCGGCCGGCTCCTTGAACCAGGTCACGAAGGCGTTGATGCCGGCCTGCACGATCATCCCGATCCAGGACCGGTCCTCGGCCGAGAGCTGCCGGAACCACGGCATGTCCCGCTCCATGCGCGCCAGCGCCGCGGTGGTCAGCGTGCCGACCGCCGCCTGCAGGCGGCGGGCCACCTCGGCCCGGCTGCGGCCACTCGCCCGACGCACTCATGACAGGAGCCTATCCGCGCCGGCGCGGCCGGTGGCGCCCGGAATCGCCCCGGGCGAGGGACGTTTGAGTCCCGCTGTGAGGGACACTCTTGGTGGGACCGTCCCAGCGCGCCGATTTCCCCGTGTTTGCAGGGGTTCGAGGCAGATTTCGGACCCACTTCTCGCTAGAGTCGCGAGACGCACCGACGAGGAGCACCCATGGCGAAGGCGCCCGAGGTCCAGTACCTCACCATCCACGGGCACAAGCGCGCCTACGTGAAGGTCGGCACCGGCCCCGCGCTGCTCCTCCTGCACGGCCTCGGCTGCGACCACACGACCTGGCAGCCGGTGATCGCCGCGCTCTCGCGCCGCTACACCGTGATCGCGCCCGACCTGCTCGGGCACGGGCTCTCCGACAAGCCCCGCGCCGACTACAGCGTGGGTGGCTACGCCAACGGCATGCGCGACCTGCTCACGGTGCTCGGGATCGACAAGGTCACCGTGGTCGGCCACAGCCTCGGCGGGGGAGTGGCGATGCAGTTCGCCTACCAGTTCCCCGAGCGCACCGAGCGGATGATCCTGGTGGCCCCGGGCGGGCTCGGCCCCGAGGTGACGCCGGCGATCCGCGCGATCACGCTGCCCGGCTTCCACACCACCATGGGGCTCGTGACGCTGCCCGGCGTACGCCAGCTCACCACGACCTGGATGCGCGCGCTCGCCGCCTCGGGCGTGCCCGCCGCCCGCGACCTCGACGAGGTCGCCTCGATCCTCGAGTCCTTCAAGGACGCCAAGGCGCGCACGGCGATCCGGCACGTGGTCAGCGCGGTCGTCGACTGGCGCGGCCAGATCGTGACGATGGCCGACCGGGCCTACCTCACCGCCGCGATGCCGATGTGCGTCATCTGGGGCACCGACGACCACGTGATCCCGGTGCGGCACGCCGGCAACGCCGCCGAGATGGCGCCCGGCTGCACGGTCGAGGTGATCGCCAACGCCGGCCACTTCCCGCACAAGGACCACCCGCAGCGCTTCGTGAAGATCGTCAACGACTTCATCCGCACCACCCAGCCCGCCGCCTACCACCGCGGCCGCTGGCGCGCCCTGCTCAAGGCCGGCAAGCAGACCCCGCTCCCCGTGGGCGTCAGCCACCTCCAGGCCGAGGACATCGCCTAGTTCCAAAGCACGCCGGCCACGCAGTCAGGAACCCACCTGCCGACAGGAGCCGGACCTGACCCGAGCGGCCCCCGGGCCGCGACGGGGCAGAGCGGTGAGGGGTCCGAAAGGTCGCGAGCGCAGCGATGCGCCTTTCTGACCCCTCACCGAAACCCCAGCGGGACGGGACAACCTGCGTCGACGTGCCCACAGGATGTGGACCGCACCGGTGCGGGAACGGGACCGATCACGCAACCACGGCCGTCACCCGGGCAGGAACGCAACCACGGCCCCACCTGTGACGGTGGGGCCGTGGTCTCGTCTGTGCCTGGCGACTGCGGTGCTTGCGTGATGGGCGGGTCTCCACGTCGACTCGCGTCAGCGGCCGTGGTGCTGCCTGTGCCCTTCCGCCGCTTCCCGCGTGGGGTCGCCGAGGGGTCAGTTCCGCATCGCTGCGCTCGCTGAACGGACCCCTCGGCCCTCATCCGGACCGGTTGGGCGGGCCCGAAGCAGTCAGGCGAGATGCTTACGCATCTCCGCCTTCCTGCTTCACGCCCGCCACCGCGGTCGGATCGTCGAGGCGGTACTTGTCGAACGCCTCCTGGACGACCTCGGGCTTGATCTCGCCGCGGGCGGCGAGGGCGGCGAGGGCCTGGACGACGACCGACTGGGCGTCGACCTGGAAGTAGCGCCGGGCCGCCGGCCGGGTGTCGGCGAAGCCGAAGCCGTCGGTGCCGAGCACGTGGTAGTCGGCGGGCACCCACTTGGCGATCTGGTTGGGGACGGCGCGCATGTAGTCGCTCACCGCGACGATCGGGCCCTCCGCCTCCTTCAGCTTGTGGGTGACGTACGGCGTGCGCGGAGCCTCGGACGGGTGGTTGAGGTTCCACTTCTCGGCCTCGACCGCGTCGCGGGCCAGCTCGTTCCACGAGGTGACCGACCAGATGTCGGCGGCGACGCCCCACTCCTCGGCCAGGATCCGCGCGGCGTCGGTGACCCACGGGAAGCCGACGCCCGAGGCGAGCAGCTGGACGCGCGGCGCCTGCCCGTTGCTGGAGACCTGCGGCGGCGTGGCCACGTGGTAGATGCCCTTGAGCAGGCCCTCCACGTCGAGGTTCTCGGGCTCCTTGGGCTGCACGGTCGGCTCGTTGTAGACGGTGACGTAGTAGATGACGTCCTCGCCCTTCGGGTGCTCCTCGGTGCCGCCGTACATGCGCCGCAGGCCGTCCTGCACGATGTGCGCGACCTCGTAGGCCATCGCCGGGTCGTAGTGCACGACCGCCGGGTTGGTGGCCGCGAGCAGCGGGGAGTGGCCGTCGGCGTGCTGCAGGCCCTCACCGGTGAGCGTGGTGCGGCCCGCGGTGGCGCCGATCAGGAAGCCGCGCGCCAGCTGGTCGGCCATCGCCCAGATCGAGTCGCCGGTCCGCTGGAACCCGAACATCGAGTAGAAGATGTAGAACGGGATCATGTGCTCGCCGTGCGTGGAGTACGTCGAGCCGGCGGCCGTGGCCGACGCCATCGCGCCCGCCTCGGAGATGCCCTCGTGCAGCAGCTGGCCCTGCGCCGACTCCTTGTAGGTCAGCAGCATCTTGCGGTCGACCGACTCGTAGGTCTGCCCGGCCGGCTGGTAGATCTTCGCGGTCGCGAACATCGAGTCCATGCCGAAGGTGCGGAACTCGTCGGGGGCGATCGGCACGATGCGCTGGCCGATCTCCGGGTCCTTCATCAGGTCGCGCAGCAGCCGGACGAACGCCATCGTGGTGGCGATCGCCTGCTTGCCGGAGCCCTGCTTGAGCTCGGCGTAGACCTCGTCGCCGGGCAGCTTGAGCAGCGTGGACCGGTCGACCCGCTTGGGCAGCGAGCCGCCGAGCTGGCGACGCCGCTCGAGCATGTACTCGATCTCGGGGGAGTCGTCGCCCGGGTGGTAGAACGGGGCGATCTCGGCGTCGTCGATCTCCTTGTCGCTGATCGGCAGGTAGAGCCGGTCGCGGAAGCGCTTGAGGTCGTCCTTGGTCAGCTTCTTCATCTGGTGGGTGGCGTTCTTGCCCTCGAGGGCGTCGATCGTCCACCCCTTGATCGTCTTCGCGAGGATGACGGTCGGCTGGCCGTTGTGCTTCGTGGCGGCGTCGAACGCGGCGTACACCTTGCGGTAGTCGTGACCACCGCGCGGCAGCTTCACGATCTGCTCGTCGCTCATGTGCTCGACCATCTTGCGCAGCCGCGGGTCGCCGCCGAAGAAGTGGTCGCGGATGTAGGAGCCCTGCTCGGTGGAGTAGGTCTGGAACTGGCCGTCGGGCGTCGCGTTCATCTGGTTGACCAGGACGCCGTCGACGTCGCGGGCGAGCAGGTCGTCCCACTCGCGGCCCCAGACGACCTTGATGACGTTCCAGCCGGCGCCGCGGAACTGCGACTCGAGCTCCTGGATGATCTTGCCGTTGCCGCGGACCGGGCCGTCGAGCTGCTGCAGGTTGCAGTTCACGACGAAGACGAGGTTGTCGAGCTCCTCGCGGGCGGCCAGGCCGATCGCGCCGAGCGACTCCGGCTCGCCCATCTCGCCGTCACCGAGGAACGCCCACACGCGCTGGTCGCTGGTGTCCTTGAGGCCGCGGTTGTGCAGGTAGCGGTTGAAGCGCGCCTGGTAGATCGCGTTGAGGGCGGTCAGGCCCATCGACACGGTCGGGAACTCCCAGAAGTCCGGCATCAGGCGCGGGTGCGGGTACGACGACAGGCCCTTGCCGACGCCGTGCTGCACCTCCTGGCGGAAGTGGCTGAGCTGCTGCTCGTCGAGCCGGCCCTCGAGGAAGGCGCGGGCGTAGATGCCCGGGGCGCCGTGACCCTGGATGTAGATGTGGTCGCCGCCGCCGGGGTGGTCCTTGCCGCGGAAGAAGTGGTTGAAGCCCACCTCGTAGAGCGAGGCCGCGGACTGGTACGTCGCGATGTGGCCGCCGACCTCGAGGCCCTTGCGGTTGGCCGCCGACACCATGACCGCGGCGTTCCAGCGGATGAACGCGCGGATGCGGCGCTCGATGTCCTCGTCGCCGGGGAACCAGGGCTCGCGCTCGGGCGGGATGGTGTTGATGTAGTCGGTGGAGCGCAGGGCGGGCACGCCGACCTGCTTCTCACGCGCCCGCTCGAGCAGGCGGAGCATGACGTAGCGGGCGCGGTCGCGGCCGCGGTCGTCGAGCATGGCGTCGAACGAGTCGAGCCACTCCAGCGTCTCGTCCGGGTCGATGTCGGGAAGCTGGGTGGGCAGGCCCTCGTGGATCACCGAAGGGCGCCCTCCGCCTGGTACCTCGACCGACTGGCCGGCTGTCTGGTCGGAGCCTGAAGCCATGGGTTCCTCTGCTCTCGCACTCGTGTCGTTCACGTCGTCCATCGGGTCCCGCGTCACGCGTGCGTGTGAGGGACCGGCTGCCCGGGGTCGCCGGACGGTCCACAGGCAATCGTGTCACGCCTCCCGCGCGGACGGTATTTACCGCCCAGTAGCAGCGTCGTGACCCGTGTCCCGACGCGGCGCAGTAGCCTGGCCGCGGGCCCGGGACCACTTCTGGGCCTTGCGTCGCCGGACGAGTTCCGGTGGACTACGCGCAATGCACGACCTGCACTGCACGATGCGAGCCGCCAGACCGGCGGCGCCCGGGGGGACTTCCGGGCGTAACGGACGGGAGAGACACACGTGAGCGCGACCTCGGGTGGGCCGGAAGGTGCCGCCACCCAGACCATCGGTGACCGTTTGGGGCTGACCCGCGGGATGGTCGTCCAGGAGCTCGGCTGGGACGAGGACGTCGACGACGCCCTGCGTGTGGAGATCGAGGACACGATCGACGCCGACCTGGTCGACGGCGACTACGGCAACGTCGTCGAGGCGGTCGTCTTCTGGTGGCGTGACGGCGACGGCGACCTCGTCGACGCCCTGATGGACTCCCTCACCGACCTCGCCGGCGGTGGCGTGGTCTGGCTGCTGACCCCCAAGGTCGGCCGGCCGGGCACCGTCGACCCGGCCGACATCGCGGAGGCGGCCCCGATCGCGGGCCTGTCGACCACGACGACCGCGGGCGTGAGCAAGGACTGGACGGCGACCCGGCTGGTGGCCCCGAAGGGCGCCCGCTGAGCCTGCGCCCTCCGCCGCGGGCCCGGCTGTAACTCTGAGTTACATTCGTCGTTGAGCAGTACGACGTCGCCGGCAGGAAGGTCCCGCGTGCACCCGCCCACCACGTACCTCACGATGCTCCGGGTGCTCGCGCGCTCCGGGATCATCAAGCCCTACTCGCCGCTGGTGCTCGCCCGGATGGCGCGCACGCTGGCGACCTGGGGGACCGGACCCGCCGGTGGCTTCACCGCGCTCGCCCAGCGCGCCCCCCGGCAGGTCGGTCTGGTCGACGAGCTCGGCGAGCTGACCTTCCAGGAGATGCACGAGCGCAGCAACGCGCTCGCCGACTCGTTCCGCCGCCGGGGTGTCCGCGCCGGCGACGGCGTCGCGATCATGTGCCGCAACCACCGCGGCTTCGTCGACGCCAGCGTCGCGGCCGCCAAGGTCGGCGCCGACGTCGTCTACCTCAACACCGCCTTCGCCGGACCCCAGCTCGTCGACGTGCTGGAGCGGGAGAAGCCCGCCCTGGTGGTCCACGACGAGGAGTTCACCGGCCTCCTCTCCGGCGCCGGGTCGGTCGACCGGGTGCTGGCCTGGGTCGACAGCGACGGCCCGGACGTGCCGACCCTCGAGGAGCTGGTCGCCGCCGGCTCCACCGCCGACCACCGGCCGCCGCCCAGCCCGAGCCGGGTCATCATCCTCACCTCGGGCACCACCGGGACGCCCAAGGGCGCCCCGCGCAGTGAGGCCGGCATCGACGCGGGCGTGGCGCTGCTGTCCCGGCTGCCGCTGCGCCAGGGCTGGCGCACCCACATCGCGGCCCCGTTGTTCCACACCTGGGGCTGGGCGCACTGGGCGCTGGCGATGCTCCTCGGCTCGACGGTCGTGCTGCGCCGCAAGTTCGACCCGGAGGGCTGCCTGGAGGCGGTCGACTCCGAGCGCTGCGACTCGCTGGTGGTCATCCCGGTGATGCTCCAGCGGATCCTCCAGCTTCCGCAGGAGCGGCTCGACGCCTACGACCTGTCCCGGGTCGAGGTCGTCGCCGCCTCCGGGTCGGCGCTGCCCGGCGACCTCGCGACCACGTGGATGGACCAGTACGGCGACACGCTCTTCAACGTCTACGGCTCCACCGAGGTCGCCTACGCCACCATCGCCACACCCGAGGACCTCCGGGCCGCCCCCGGCACGGCCGGCCGGCCGCCGTGGGCCACCGTGGTCAAGGTCCTCGACGACGACGGCGCGGAGGTCGCCGCCGGGGAGTCGGGGCGGATCTTCGTGGGCAACACGCTGCTCTTCGAGGGCTACACCGGCGGCGGTCACAAGGACACCGTCGACGGGCTGATGGCCACCGGAGACGTCGGCCGCTTCGACGAGGAGGGCCGGTTGTTCGTGGACGGCCGCGACGACGAGATGATCGTGTCCGGCGGCGAGAACGTCTACCCGCTCGAGGTCGAGGACTGCCTCGCCCGGCACGACGCCGTGGTCGAGGCCGCCGCGATCGGAGTCGACGACGACGACTTCGGCAAGCGGCTGCGTGCCTTCGTCGTGCTCGCCGACACCGCCGGCGACATCGACGAGGACGCCCTGAAGTCCCACGTGAAGGACAACCTCGCGCGCTACAAGGTGCCGCGGGAGATCATCGTGGTCGACGAGCTGCCGCGGAACGCGACGGGCAAGGTGCTCAAGCGCGAGCTGGCCGACCACCCGGTCGGGGCCGCGGCCGAGCAGGAGGAGAGCTGAGATGGGACTGGACGTCGGCGACGAGGCACCCGACTTCGAGCTGCGGGACCAGAACGGCCGGCCGGTGCGGCTCTCGTCGTTCCGGGGCAGCAAGTCCGTGGTGCTGATGTTCTACCCGTTCGCGTTCAGCCGGGTCTGCACCGGCGAGCTCTGCGAGGTGCGCGACAGCCTGCCGCAGTGGGAGTCCGACGACGTCCAGCTCCTCGCGGTCTCCTGCGACATGATGTTCTCGCTGCGTGCCTTCGCCGAGCACGACGCTCTGACCTTCCCGCTGCTCTCGGACTTCTGGCCGCACGGCGCGGTGGCCTCGGACTACGGCGTCTTCAACGACGAGACCGGTGCGGCCAACCGCTCGACGTACATCATCGACAAGTCGGGCACCGTGCGCTGGACCGTGCACAACGAGATGCCGCAGGCCCGCGACCTCTCCGAGCAGGTGCAGGTGCTGGCCGGTCTGGACGGGTGAGGGGCCCTTCCACGCGGGGAGCGTGCGTCTTGGGTAAAGAAATTCAAGATTTCACCAGATTCCTGTGACAGTCGGCACCGGTGGGGGTTGAATAGTTCTTGCTACGGCCGCTGGTGACCCGAGACGCCAGCGGCCGTACGCTTTTGTCGCACCAGTTCCCGCTCGCGTAGGCTGCGCCCCGCGACGGCGGCCCACCTCTCACCGCGGGCCGTCCGAGCGCCGGGGCGTATAGCTCAGCGGTAGAGCACTGGTCTTACAAACCAGCGGTCGTAGGTTCGATCCCTACTGCGCCCACCAGTCCGCCCACCACTCCGGCGCGGGCGCGCCGGTCACGGCTGCGGCGTCGCCGGCGCGGGGTCGAGGTGGGCCGACACGACGTACGACGTGACCACGCCGACGATCACCAGTGGCATCAGGGTGGCCGCGTCGTCGATCAGCAGCAGCGACGGCAGCAGCACCGACACCAGTGGCATCCGGAGCATCGCGACGGTCATCGCGCCGATCCCGACACCGACGCCGGCGATCATCGACAGGCCGGGGAGCCCTGCGGCGAGGATGCCGAGCGCGGCGCCGATGAACATCCCCGGGAACACGGGGCCGCCGCGGAAGCAGCTCAGCGACAGGGTGTAGGCGAGGCCCTTGCAGAGCACCAGCGCGACCAGCGCCCCCGCGGACCAGCCGGACGCGTGCTGGACGAGGCCCGGCAGCGCGTCCTGGCCGGAGAAGAGCACCAACGTCGCGTGGCGACCGGTCACCGCCTCGAAACCGATGGCGGTCAGCGCGACCAGCAGCCCGACCGCCGGGGTGAGCACGACCGGCCGGCGCTCGACGACCGGCTGCAGGGCGAGCGCGCCGCCCCGGATGGCCCGGCCCAGGAGGGCGGCCACGACGCCGAGCACGAGGGCCCAGAGGAACTCGGTGACCGTCGGGGCGGCGGACGCCGGGATGGCGGGGATCGCGAGCGAGAAGCTGCCCAGCCCGGAGAGGTTGTCGAGGCCGACGAAGATCAGCGCCCCGATGCCGGCCGCGAGCAGGCCGGGGACGAGCACCACGCCCATCATCGCCCCGGCCAGGCCGGCCGCCTCCATGAGCAGGAAGGCGCCGGTGAGCGGGGACCCGAGCAGGGTGGAGACGGCCGCGAAGCTGCCGGCCGCTGCGATCACGCTCGCGGCCGCTGCCGGGGCGTCGTGCTTCACCAGCCGCACCGCCAGCACGCCCAGCCCGCTGCCGATCGCGATCAGCGGCGCCTCCGGCCCGAGCACCGCGCCCAGGCACAGCGTCGCCAGTGCGGCCAGGAAGACACCGGGAAGGTCGCGCGGTTCGGTCGGCGTGCCGGTCCTGAAGCCCTCGGCAGGGCGGTGCCCGCCGGTGCCGGGCAGGTGCGTCAGAATCAGCCCCACAAGCAGGCCGCTGAGCAGCAAGGGGAGCACCGGCCACCACAGCGGGGCCGAGCCGAACCCCAGGTCCTCCGGCAGGGTGACGAAGACGTAGTGCTGCGCCTTGCTCACGAACGCGAGGAACCCGTAGGCGACGACGGCGACCGGGACGCCGACCAGGGCGCTGAGGACGAGCAGCGCGACGTACCTCCGGCTGCGAAGCAGCTCGTGGGGGTCCGGCGTCGACGGGGCTGCCGCCGCGGGGCCCGCGGCCTCGCGGTGGCTCGGGTCGTCGTCTCCCATGGCTGGTCCTCCTGCCGCCCTCTGCCCATCCGACCCGCCGCCGGGCGGGGGTGGAAGGGACCAACGTCCCGACGTCACCCCGTGGCGTCGACGCCGCCGGGGCTCGTCACGCCGATGAGAGGGGTCTCATCGACGCCTCACACCCGCTTCATGCGGCGCCCCCAGGCTGGGGCCCGTCCAGACGAACACAGACGGGCCGACCGGCCCGCGGAAGGTGGGAACCAACCATGAAGAAGGCACTGCTTCCTCTCGGCACCCTCGGCCTGGTCGGCGCGACCTCGCTCGGCGTGCTCGGGCTCAACGCCTCGGCCGCCGCCGACGAGACCGACGCCTTCGTCAAGCGTGAGGACAAGGCGACCAGCCTCGTCCTCGCCGCCGACGACGATGACGACGACACCAACACCAACACCGGCGGCGACACCGGCCAGACGCGCAGCGGCGCCGACGGCACCGGCACCAGCCGCAGCCGGGCCGACGGCACGAACTCCCGGATCTCGGCGGTCAGCCGGGACCGTGACCGCAGCCGCGGCGACATGACCCGCGACTGGACCCGGGACGGCGGCGACCGCAGCCGCGACCTGACGCCGAACCTGACCAACGACCGGTCGCGCAACGACACCCGCGGCTGAGCGGCACGGGGAGGGATGACCATGGGCACGCGTGCCGACGTCCGGGAGGACGGCTGGGGCTTCGCCGAGGGCGACGCCATCACCGAGGACCTGACCGCGATCAAGCTGCTCGGCGGCGGTACGTCGTACGAGGCCTACCTGGCCTTCGACGACGTCACCTACGCGCCGGCGGTGGTCAAGGTGGTCCGACCGCACCGGGTCGACGACGAGTCGAGCCTGCGCGGACTGGCCCGCGAGGTCGACACGCTGTCCCGGGTCAACCACCCCGTGGTCGCGCGGGGCCTGCGGGCCGTGCTCGACGGAGAGCGCCCCCACGTGGTGCTCGAGGCGATCGACGGCCCGCGGCTGTCGACGCTGATCCGCCGGTACGGCCCGCTCCCCGAGCAGCAGTACCTCCCGCTCGGCATCGAGATCGCCTCCGCGCTGCACTACTTCCGGCGTCAGGGGGTCGTGCACCTCGACATCAAGCCGAGCAACGTGATCATGGGCGCCCCGGCCCGGCTGATCGACCTCAGCGTCGCCCGCACGGTCGAGGAGGCCGCGGCGCTGACCTACCCGATCGGCACCGACGCCTACATGGCGCCCGAGCAGTGCGACCCGCCCGCGACGGGGACGCCGTGCCCGGCCTCGGACGTCTGGGGGCTGGGCGCCACGCTGTTCCACGCGATCGCCGGCTACCGGCCGTTCGACGACGGCGACGAGCGGGCCGACGACACGGCGGCGCGCTTCCCCCAGGTCCGCGACCTCGCCTACGCGCTGCCCGACACCGTCGCGCCCGACGTGGCCAAGGTGGTGCTCGCCTGTCTCGAGCCCGACCCCGCCGACCGCCCGCTCCCGCACGAGCTCGCCGAGGGCCTCGAGCCGGCCCTGGCGCGCGCCCCCAAGGGCCGCCTCGCCGGCTGGAAGATGCGCTGACCCCCCGCGGTCGAGCCTGGTGTCGCATAGCGGCACCAGGCTCTGACAACTCGGCGGTCAGGAGGGGGCGTCGAAGCGGTAGCCGACCCCGCGGACGGTGCTGATCGTGGTGGGGCCGAGCTTGCGGCGCAGGTAGCCGACGTAGACGTCGACGACGTTGGACCCCGGGTCGAAGTCGTAGCCCCAGACGTGGTCGAGCAGCTGCTCGCGGGAGAGCACCAGGCCGGCGTTGCGCAGGAAGATCTCCGCGAGCCGGAACTCCCGCGCGGAGAGGTCGACCTCGCGCTCGCCGAGGGTGGCCCGCCGGGTGCGCAGGTCCAGGCGCAGGGTGCCCCGGGTGAGTACGTCGTCGGCCGGGCCGGCCTGGTCGTGCGCCGGGCGCAGCCGGACCCGCACCCGGGCCAGCAGCTCGGCGAACCGGAACGGCTTGCTCATGTAGTCGTCGGCGCCGCTGTCGAGCGCGGAGACGGTGTCGGTCACCGAGTCCCGGGCGGTCAGCACGATCACCGGCATCCGGCTGCCCTGCGCGCGGAGCTGGTCGAGCACGTCGAAGCCGGAGACGCGGGGGAGCCCGATGTCGAGCACCATCAGGTCGAACTCCCCGGACAGCGCGTGGTCGAGCCCGGCCTGGCCGTCGGCCACCTCGACGGTGACGTGACCCTCGGCCTTGAGGCCCTTGGCGATGAACGAGGCGATGCGCTGCTCGTCCTCCACGATCAGGATGCGGGCCACGAGTCGTCCTTCCTCCGGTGCGGCAGGGTCAGGGTGAACACGGCGCCCCGGCCGGGAGCGTCGTCGACGCGCACGGTGCCGCCGTGGGCGCGGGCGATCGCGGCCACGATGGAGAGCCCGAGGCCGAAGCCGTCGTCGTCGTCGCGCACCCGGGCCCGGGCGAACCGGTCGAAGATGCGCTCCTTGGCGTCGTCGTCGACGCCGCGACCGGTGTCGCGGACCCACAGCCGCACGCCGCGCTCGGCGTCGACGTGCGCCCCCAGCGCGACCTCGTCGCCGTCGGTGGTGTGCTTCACCGCGTTCTGGGCCAGCTGGAGCAGCGCCTGGGTGATCCGCTGCTCGTCGATCACGACGACCGCGTCGGGGGCCTCGTCGACCACCCAGGTGCGGGGGCCGAGCGCGCGGCACTTGTCCAGCACGGTCTCGACGTACGGCGCCAGCTCCACCTCGTGGAAGCGGAACCAGCCCGGCCGGTCGGTCTTGGCCAGCAGGATCAGGTCGTTGACCAGGCGGGACATCCGGTCGACCTCGTCGAGCAGCAGCGCCTTGGTGGTCTCCACCTCGGCGGCGTCGTCGGAGTCGAGCAGCTCGAGGTGTCCCTGGAGCACGGTGAGCGGGGTCTTGAGCTCGTGGCCGGCGTCGTCGAGGAACTGCCGCTGCCCGGTGAACGCGGCCTCGAGGCGCTCCAGCATCTGGTTGACCGTGCGGGTCAGCGCGGTGATGTCGTCGTTGCCGGTCACCGGGATCCGCCGGGACAGGTCGGTCTCGGAGATGTCCTCGGCGGTCTCCCGCAGGGTCCGGATCGGCGAGAGCAGCCGGCCGGCCTGCCAGGCGGCGCCGCCGGTGATCGCGATCAGCAGCAGCACCGAGACGATCAGGTAGGTCCGGATGGTCTGGTCGAGCTCGCCGTACTCGTCGGCGAGGAAGTTGGCCACGACCAGCGCGCCCCGCGTCTCGGAGTTGCGGGCCGGCGTGACGGTGACGACGACCTCGCCGTACGGCGTGTCGAGCCGCTCGCTGCCGCCGGAGCCGAGCCGGCGCTCGATGGCGTCGAGGAGGGCCGGCGACCGGGCGAAGTCGGGGTGCGGCGAGGCCGGCGAGGAGATCCGGGTGTTGCCGTCCCAGTAGCCGATCAGCGCCTCGTCGTCGTCGGGGACGTTGCGGTCGATGAACAGCGTGATCAGGGCCGGCACGCTCGTGAAGCCGCGCCCGGTCTCCGGGTCGGTGCCGGTCTGCAGGTTGCGGAACTCGGCGACCTCCTGCTCGACCTGCGCGGTCATCGCGTTCTCGATCCGGGCCGCCTCCAGGGCGTAGACGAGCGCCCCGGCGGCGGCCAGGGCGAGGGCGGTGAGGAGGGCGACGGCGATGGTGATGCGGGCCCGGACCGAGAGCCCGGAGAGTCCGCTGCCGGAGCCCGCGGGCTCAGCCGTCATCCGTCTCGGTGTCGTCGTCCCGGTCGTCGTCCCGGTCGTCGTCGTTGCCGGGGCCGCTGTCGTCGTCGAGGTCGTCGTGGTCGGGGCGGACCACCCGGACGTCGTCGTCATCGTCGTCGTCGGACCCGCGCGAGCCGCCCCGGTCGTCGTCCTGCGGGGTCGGGCTCCCCGAGGGAAGTGCCGAGGGACGTGCCGACGGTCGCCCCGATGGACGTGCCGAGGGGTCGGTCCCGCCCGGGTCGGCGGACGGAGTCGGGTCCTCCACCACGACGGGCGCCTGCCGGTCGGGGAGGCTTGCCTGCGAGCCGGCCAGGCTGCCGGTGACGTAGGCGCCGACGGGCAGGGCGAGCAGCAGCACCACGAGGGCCCTCCAGAACACCGGCATGGGGGACAGTCTGCCGGGAGATCGTGGCAGGCCGGTGAGACCGGGATGAGAGGGCTCTCATCTAGGCTGCGCGGCATGGCTCTCACGCTGCGCGAGGTCGTCGGGCTGCTCGACGGGTGGTACGACCCGTCCTGGGCGGAGTCGTGGGACGCGGTCGGCCTGGTCACCGGTGACCCCGACCAGCCCGTGGCCAAGGTGCTCCTCGCCGTCGACCCGGCCCCGGCCGTGGTCGAGGAGGCGCGGGCGTGGGGTGCCGACCTCGTCGTCGTGCACCACCCGCTGCTGCTGACCGGGGTGCACTCGATGGCCGCGACGACGCCCAAGGGCCGCGTGCTGCACGCGCTGGCCCGCGACGGGATCGCGCTGCTGACCGCGCACACCAACGCCGACGTCCCGGCCGACGGGGTCAACGAGTCGCTGGCCCGGGCGGTCGGCATCGTCGACCCGCAGGTCGTGCTCGCCGAGGGCGGCGAGGGCCTCGACAAGCTCACCTTCTACGTCCCGGTCGCCGACGCCGAGCCGGGTGCGGGCCGCGGTGACGGGAGCCGGTGCCGGCGCGATCGGCGACTACGACAGCTGCACGTTCAGCACGCCGGGCCAGGGCCGGTTCCGCCCGCTGGCGGGCGCGAACCCGGTGGTCGGCCGGGTCGGCGACGTCGAGGTCGTCGAGGAGGTCCGCGTCGAGGCGGTGCTGCCGCGCTCCCGTCGTACGGCGGTGGTGGCGGCCCTGGTCGCGGCGCACCCCTACGAGGAGCCGGCCTACGACCTGGTCGAGCTCGCCGGCCACGACCGCCCGTCCGGACGCGGCCACGGCCGCATCGGTGCGCTGGCCGCGCCGACCACCCTGCGGGGCTTCGCCGAGCGGGTGCGCGACGCGCTGCCCGCCACCGCCCACGGGGTGCGGGTCTCGGGCGACCCGGACCGGCCGGTGGAGCGGGTGGTGGTGGCCAGCGGCTCCGGCGACTTCCTGCTCGACACCGTGCTCGGCCTCGACGCCGACGTCTACGTCACCTCCGACCTGCGCCACCACCGGGCGGGGGAGTTCCGCGAGCACGAGGGTCCCGCCCTGGTCGACGTGGCCCACTGGGCCGCGGAGTGGACCTGGCTGCCGGTGGCCGAGCGCAAACTGGTGGCGGCCGCGCGTGAGCGAGGGGCTACGGTGGAGACCCGGGTGAGCACCACCGTCACCGACCCGTGGACCTTCCGGGTCGACCACTGACCATGCCCGTCCAGCCCGTCCGACCCGCCCACCCCTGACCCAGGAGCACTCGCTGAAAGCCGACGCCTTCTCCCAGCTCAAGCTGCTCGACCTCCAGGAGCTCGACTCCCGGGCCGACCAGCTCCGGCACCAGCTCGCCAGCATCCCGGAGGCCAAGGAGCTCGCCGCCCTCGGCGCCGAGCGCGCCCAGGTGGACACCGCGGCCCGCGACGCCCGGATCCAGGTCGAGGACCTGACCCGCGAGCAGCGCAAGGCCGACGCCGACGTCGAGCAGGTGCGCGCCCGGCAGACCCGCGACCAGCAGCGGATGGACCAGGGCCTGATCAGCAACCCCAAGGACCTCGAGCGGATGCAGGGCGAGCTGGTCTCGCTGCAGCGCCGGATCTCCAGCCTCGAGGACACCGAGCTCGAGGTGATGGAGCAGCTCGAGACCGCGCAGGCCGAGCTCGACCGTCTCGTCGGCCGGCTCGAGCAGATGGACCGTCGCGCCGCCGAGCTCGGCACGACCCGCGACGAGAAGGCCGGCCGCCTCGACGCCGAGCTGGCGCAGGTCGCCGCGCAGCGCAAGACCCTGGCCGACGGGCTGGCCACCGAGCTGGTCACGCTCTACGACAAGCTGCGCCAGCAGAAGGGCGGCGTGGGCGCCGCGGCGCTGCGGGCCCGTCGCTGCGGCGGCTGCTCGCTGGAGCTGACCGCCTCCGACCTGTCGTCGATCGCCAAGGCGCCCACCGACGAGGTGCTCCGCTGCGAGGAGTGCAACCGGATCCTGGTGCGCACCTCGGAGTCCGGGATCTGAGGCGATGGCGGACGAGCACACGTCGGTCGTCATCGAGGCCGACGGCGGGTCGCGCGGCAACCCCGGCCCGGCGGCGTACGGCGCGGTCCTCAAGGACGCCGTCACCGGCGAGGTGATCGCCGAGCGGGCCGAGAGCATCGGCACCGCGACCAACAACGTCGCGGAGTACCGCGGCCTGATCGCCGGGCTCGAGCTCTTCAACGAGCACACGCCCGCGGCCGGGCTCGAGGTCCGGATGGACTCCAAGCTGGTCGTCGAGCAGATGGCCGGACGCTGGAAGATCAAGCACCCCGACATGCGCCCGCTGGCGGCCGCGGCCGACCGGCTCGCGCCCGCCGGCACCACCTGGACCTGGATCCCGCGCGCGGAGAACGCGCACGCCGACCGGATCCTCAACGTCGCCCTCGACGAGCAGGCGCGCGGGCCCGCCAAGCCGGCTCCGGCCGGGACCGAGGCCGCCGCGGGGGAGCAGCCCCGCCCGCGCGGCTGGCACCCCGACATCGGTGAGCCCACCACGCTGATCCTGGTGCGGCACGGCGAGACCGACCACACCCGCGAGAAGAAGTTCAGCGGCACCGGCGGCGACGACCCGGGGCTCAACGCCGACGGCCGCGCGCAGGTCCGCGCGACCGCGGAGTGGCTGGCCCCGCTGGCCGAGGAGATCGACGTCGTCGTGGCCTCCCCGCTGCGCCGCACGCGCGAGACCGCCGCGATCATCGCCGAGCTGCTCGGCACCGAGGTCGAGGTCGAGGACGGCCTCGCCGAGGCGGCCTTCGGCACCTGGGACGGGCTGACCTTCACCGAGGTGCAGGAGTCCCACCCCGACGACCTCGACGCCTGGCTCGGCGGCCTCGACGTGGCCCCGACCGGGGGTGGTGAGTCGTTCCGCGCGGTCGACGAGCGGGTACGCCGCACGCGCGACCGCCTGCTCGCCGCCCACCCCGGCCGGA
Organism: uncultured Actinomycetota bacterium; assembly: GCA_963698315.1. Lineage (GTDB taxonomy): Bacteria > Actinomycetota > Actinomycetes > Propionibacteriales > Nocardioidaceae > Nocardioides_B. The sequence goes on along the minus strand of CAVOQH010000004.1, from coordinate 208,663 downwards.
CCGTCCTCGCGGTCAGCCACGTCACGCCGATCAAGGTGCTGGTGCGGCTGGCCCTCGACGCCCCGCTGGAGGCGCTGTTCCGGATGGAGCTCGCGCCCGCCTCGGTGACCGTGGTCTCGTGGTTCCCCGACGGCCAGGCCTCGATGCGCATGTTCAACGCACGCCCCATGGAGACCGCGTTCATCGGACGATGACGCGCGCACCGGAGAGAGAACCCATGAGCAACAACAACAGCAACCGCGCCGCCGTGATCGCGGTCGTCGCCGTGGCCGCCGTCGTGGTGGTCACGCTGGTGATCGTGCAGATGCTGGGCGGTGACGAGCCCGCCACGGTGGCCTCGGCCCCCGAGACCTCGCGGGCCGTCGAGACGCCGCCGCCGGGGGAGTGCGTCGACCCGCCGGCGCTGCCCGCGGACCCGAAGCAGTTCGACCAGGTGCCCGACCAGGCCCTGGCCGAGGACTCCGTCTGGAAGGCCACCGTCACCACCAACTGCGGTGACATCGTGATGGAGCTCGACGGCACCAAGGCGCCGCAGACGGTCGCGTCGTTCCTGTACCTCGCCGAGGAGGGCTACTGGAACGACAGCCCGTGCCACCGGCTCGTCACCCAGGGCATCTTCGTGCTCCAGTGCGGCGACCCGACCGGCACCGGTAGCGGTGGTCCGGGCTACGGCTACGGCGTCGAGAACGCCCCGGAGGACTACAAGTACCCGCGCGGCACCCTCGCGATGGCGCGCACCCAGGACCCGGAGTCCAACGGTGGCCAGTTCTTCATCGTCTACGACGACACCGAGCTGCCCGACCCGACCGGCTACTCGATCTTCGGCAAGGTCACCGAGGGCATGGACATCGTCGACCGGATCGCCGAGGGCGGCATCGGCGGCACGCTCGGCCCGGAGGCGCCCATCCAGCCGATCAGCATCCTCGGCATCAGCGTCGAGAAGGCCTGAGCACAGCGAGGACCACGAGGGCGCCCGGGACCAGGTCCCGGGCGCCCTCGCGCTGTCCTCACTGGCGTGATCCTCCGCTCGCGGACCTGACTGGCCGCCCGTGTCAGTGCCGCGCGGAATGCGGCTACAGATGAGTGACGCGAGCCGAGTCATGGCGAGGGCAGATCGCCTCGCATGGTCGATAGTGGATACGTGGGAAGCGAAGAACTCGCGTGGTCCGGCCGCGACTGGCGGATGCCGGTATGGCTCTGGGTCGGCCTGGCAACGATGTTCGTCAGCGTGCTGCACATCATCATCGACTTCGGCGTCGGCCTGTTCGACCTGCACGGGACGCTGTCTCTGACCGAGGCGGCAACGCTCGTCGGCGTTGCGCTCATCCAGCTCTGGTGGGCGATTTCCTTCATGGCGGGCGCTCGGGGCAACGGCAGCGGCGTCGCCAGCGCCGGGATCCTCGGCGCCGGCTGGGCGGCGCTGACCAACGGCTTCCCGATCGTCTACTGCCCGCCCGTGTGCGAAGAGGCGCGGCCGCTGACCGACCTCGGCCACGTTGGCAGCATCGTGTTCGGCATCCTGCTCGCGTTGGTCGCCATCTGGTCGCTGTGGCGCGCCCGGGTGCGCCCGGGTTGGTTCATGCCGGCCGTTGCGGCAGCCCTGGTCGATCGGGACTGCTCGTGTCGCTGGCGAACACCCCGATCACATAGGCGCGCCGACCCTTGAGACCGCCGCGATGATCGTGCGCCGAACGTCACGGCGCTCGCCCATCTTGGGTGGGACACAGCCAGTCAGAGCTCGGAGACGACGACGTCGAGCCGGGTGCCGGACTTGCCCTCGCCGCCGAGCTCGGCCTTCCAGCCCAGCGCGGCCAGGTGGTCGGCGAAGCGGGCCGGCGAGGTCGGTGCGGTGCCGTCCTCGAGCAGGGTCCGGACGAGGCGGCCCTTGGTCGCCTTGTTGAAGTGCGAGACCACCTTGCGGACGCCGGCCACCTCGTGCAGCACGCGCACGGTGACGACCTTCGGCGCCAGGTCGGGGGCGGGCCGCCAGAACGGGACGTACGTCGAGGAGCGCAGGTCGACCACCAGGCCGCGCCCGGCCGCGGCCCGGACCGCGCCGTCGAGGTGGCGGCTCCACCAGGTCGCGACCGGACCGGTCCCGGGCAGCGACACCCCGCCCGCGAGCCGGTAGGCCGGGATCCGGTCCCCGGGGCGCACCAGGCCGAAGAGCGAGGACGTGACGGCCAGCCACGAGGTGGCGCGGCGGCGGGCCGCGGCGTCCAGCGAGGCCAGGTCGAGCGCCTCGTAGAGCACCCCGGCGTAGACGTGGTCGGCGCGCGCGGTCGGCGCCTCCGGCAGCGCGGCGTTGCGGGCCACCTCGTCGATCTGGGTGGTGCCCAGGCCGAGGGTGGCCGCGGCGGTGCCGGCGTCCCCGCGGCACAGCGTGGTGAGCGCGTCGAGCATCTCGGCGCGTGCGTCGTACAGCTCGGGGAAGCTCAGCGCGTCGAGCCGCAGCGGGTGTCCGCGCCGCGGTGCGCTCTTGCCCTCGGACGGAGGCAGCAGGATCAGCACCGGGTCACCCTATGCTGGCGAGAGTTTCCGATCTCGAGGGGTGAGGCCTGCAGTGGCGAGACGAGTCGTGAGGATCCTGCACGCCGACGGTGACACGTTGCGGCACGGGATCAGCACCATCCAGGACGAGCTCAAGGTGACCCCGACCTTCCCGGCGGAGGTGGAGGAGGCCGCGGCCGCGGCGGCGGCGAGCCCGCGGCTGCCGGAGCTCGACCGCACCGACATCCCGTTCGTGACGATCGACCCCGTCGGGGCGATGGACCTCGACCAGGCGCTGCACGTCGAGCGTGCCGGCGAGGGCTACGTCGTGCACTACGCCATCGCCGACGTGGCCGCCTTCGTGAGCCCCGGCGACCCGGTCGACGTCGAGGCGAACCGTCGCGGCGAGACGCTCTACGGCGCCGACTCCAAGGTGCCGCTGCACCCGCCCGTGCTCTCCGAGGGCGCCGCCTCGCTGCTGCCCGACGCGGAGCGGCCGGCGCTGCTGTGGACCATCAAGGTCGACGGCACCGGCGAGGGCACCGACGTCGACGTGGTGCGGGCCCGGGTCCGCAGCCGGGCCCGGCTCGACTACGAGGGTGTGCAGGGGCAGGTCGACGCCGGCACCGCCGACCCGATGATCGACCTGCTGCGCGAGGTCGGCGAGCTGCGGCTGAAGCGCGAGGCTGCCCGGGGCGGTGTGTCGCTTCCGCTGCCCGAGCAGGAGATCGACATCGACGGCGACCGGTGGAGCCTGAGCTTCCGGCAGCAGCTCCCCGTCGAGCAGTGGAACGCCCAGATCTCCCTGCTCACCGGGATGGCCGCCGCCTCGCTGATGGTCTACGCCCGGGTGGGGCTGCTGCGCACGCTGCCGCCGCCGGACCCGGACGACGTGCAGCGGCTGCACCGCACCGCCAAGGCGCTCGACATCGAGTGGCCCGCCGAGCAGCTCTACCCCGACTTCATCCGGTCGCTGGACCCGGCCAAGCCCCACCACGCCGCGATGGTGCTCGCCTGCACCCGGTTGCTGCGCGGCTCCGGCTACGTCGGCTTCGACGGGGAGGTGCCTGCGCAGCCCGAGCACTCGGCGCTGGCCTCGGAGTACGCCCACGTCACCGCGCCGTTGCGGCGGCTCGGCGACCGCTACGCCGCGGAGGTGTGCGTGGCGCTGTGCGCCGGGGAGGAGGTGCCGGGCTGGGTGCAGGAGAAGCTGCGCGAGCTGCCCGCCACCCTGCAGAGCAGCGCGCAGAAGGCCAGCGCCTACGAGCGGGCCGTGCTCGACCTGGTCGAGGCGGCCGTGCTGCGCCCGCACCTGGGTGGCACCTTCGCCGGGGTCGTGGTCTCCGTCGACGAGAAGCAGAGCACCCGTGGCGACGTCGTCGTCCAGGAGCCCGCGGTGGAGGCCCACGTGACCTCGACCGCACCGCTGCCGCTCGGCACCGACGTCGAGGTCACCCTCGTGGAGGCCGACCCCGCCACCCGCACCGTCCGCTTCGAGCTCTGACGCAACGGACGACGATCGGGTCGTCGACCACCCCGGGTCACGCCAGCGGCTTGCCGACCTGGTCGCGGATGCCGTCGATGGCGTCCCAGTCGTTGGCGTGCATCCCGGCGGCGACGACGCCGTCCTTGACCCAGTACGCCGTGAAGACCCGGTCGCCGGTCGTGTCGCCCCGGACCACGACCTCGTCGACCTCGGCCGGGTCGGCGTGGCCGACGTACTCCATGCCGAGGTCGTACTGGTCGGTGAAGAAGTAGGGCAGCCGGTCGTAGGACACGTCCTCGCCGAGCATCGACCGCGCGGCCGCCTTGCCCTGCTCGATCGCGTTGTCCCAGTGCTCCACCCGCACGCGGCGGCCGAGGACCGGGTGCCAGGCGTTGGCGATGTCACCGGCCGCGAGCACGTCGGGCGCGGAGGTGCGCAGGTGCTCGTCGACGAGGACGCCGTTGTCGACGTCGAGCCCGGCCCCCTCGGCGAGCGTGGTGATCGGCGCGGCGCCGATGCCGACGAGCAGCAGGTCGGCGTCGACGGTGCCGTCGTCGAGGGTGAGCCGCACGCCGTCGCCGGACCGGTCGACGCCGGTGAGCCTGGCGCCGAGGCGCAGGTCGACGCCGTGCTCGCGGTGCAGGTCGGCGAAGACGCCGGCGACCTCCGGGCCGAGCACCCGCAGCAGCGGCAGGTCCAGCGACTCGACCACGGTGACCTCGGCACCGGCCGCGCGGGCCGCCGAGGTCGCCTCCAGGCCGATCCAGCCGCCGCCGAGCACCGCGATCCGGGCGCCGTCGGTGAAGGCCTTCTTGAGCCGCTCGGTGTCCTCCAGCACGCGGAGGTAGGCCACCGGCGCACCACTGTCGTCGGCCAGGGCCAGCGGACGGGGTGCCGAGCCGGTGGCCAGCAGCAGCTTGGCGTACGACGTGGTGGCGTCGCCGGTCGTCACGGTGCGGGCCACCGGGTCGACGGCGTCCACGCTGACGCCGAGGCGCAGGTCGACGTCGTGGTCGACGTACCACCCGGCGTCGTGCACGAACACGGAGTCGCGCTCGTCGTTGCCGAGGAGGTAGCCCTTCGACAGCGGCGGGCGTTCGTAGGGGAGATGGGACTCACGGGCGAAGACGACGAGGTCCCCGTCGTACCCGCTCTCGCGCAGCTGCTCCACGGCCTTCGCGGCGGTCAGCCCGCCGCCCACGATCACGAAGGGTTCACTCATGCGGTCGAGCCTACGCGCGGGATAGGATCATCCTGGATGAGCTGGCCGGGCGGCCGCGGGGACCGGTGGTGACACAGGTCCTCGAGGAAGGTCCGGGCTCCACAGGGCAAGGTGGTGGGTAACGCCCACCCGGGGTGACCCGCGGGACAGTGCCACAGAGAACAGACCGCCGCCGACGTGCTCCGGCACGACGGCGGTAAGGGTGAAACGGTGGTGTAAGAGACCACCAGCGCCCCGGGTGACCGGGGCGGCTCGGTAAACCCCACCCGGAGCAAGGCCAAGAAGGGTCGCGTCGCAAGACGCGACCTGCGCGGACGTTCGAGGGCTGCCCGCCCGAGTCCGCGGGTAGGCCGCACGAGGCTGTCGGCAACGGCAGCCCTAGATGGATGGTCGCCGACCGCAGCACCGCGAGGTGCGCGGAGACAGAACCCGGCCTACAGGCCAGCTCATCCCTCGCCCTCGAGCGGTTCATGCCCTCGACGCTGTTCCTCACCCAGCCGTGCCGGCCGTCTGGAGCATTCCGCGACGCAACGCGCGGGGAGTCGCTACTTTGGCGGCATACCTGGCCGGCAGTGGACTGGGGTTTCGATCGGGCGCTCTCGACCTGGCTAGGGGCTTTCCATGCAGCACGTTCCGGATACCGAGCCGGATCTGCGGCAACCGCCGCCGCCCGTGAGGAACGGGCTCGGCCGGGCGGGACTTCTCCTGGGCGCCTGCGGGCTGGCCTTCTTCTGGGTCCCCATGGTGTACCCGGCTGTCGGGATCCTCGCCATCACGCTGAGCGCAATCGGCTACTCCAATGCTCGGGCCGGAACTGCGACCAACGGCAAGTCGGCGATGCTGGGCCTCGTGCTGGGGATCCTCTCGGTCGTACTACCGGTGGTGGCTCTCTTCGGCGTCGCCATGTACGTCCAGCTGAGCACCAGCTAGGCGCGAGAAGTCGTCGGGGCGTGACGCCCGCATGGGGCACTGGCCGGGTCGCGACGGGACCACGATCGTGGCTGACCCGGACGAAGCACGCCCCCGCTCGGCCGGCACGGGGGTAGCCGGGAGCGGGGGCGCAACGAGGAGCCTAGCGTGCCCCTGGCAGGGGTCGCTCCGCCAGGTGGCGTAGCTCAGCCGGCGAGCCACCGGTCGAAGGCCTCGGTGTTCGTCGGCCGGCCCAGGAACGCCGCGACCAGGTCTGCGGCGTCCCGGCTGCCGCCCGCGGCGAGCACGGTGTCGCGGTAGAGCAGGGCGACCTCGGGGGCCATCAGGTCGTCGGGGTCGAACGCCGAGAACAGGTCCTTGGAGATGACCAGGCTCCACAGGTAGGTGTAGTACGACGAGCCGTAGCCCTCGTCGGCGAGGTGGCCGAACGACGCGTGCTTGTGGCTGCCGGGCACCCGCTCGAAGGGCTGGTGCTGCTTGGCCAGCGCGTCGACGTAGCTGCTCAGGTCGTCGGGCACGTCGGCGTGGATGCCGACCGAGATCGCGGAGTAGAACAGCTGCACGCGCGTGTCGTAGCCACGGCCGAAGCCGTGCGCCGCGCGCATCCTCCTCACCAGGTCGGTGGGGATCGGCTCGCCGGCGGCGTCGAGGGCGAAGGTGCGCAGCACGGCCGCGTCCCAGGCCCACTCCTCGAGCATCTGGCTGGGCGCCTCGATGAAGTCGCGCTCGGTGGCCACGCCGGAGAAGCGGGCCCAGTCCTGCCGGCCGCCGACGACGGCGTGGATGAGGTGGCCGAACTCGTGGAACAGCGTCACCACGTCGTCGTGGGACATCAGCCCGCGCGGCAGGTTGCACAGCAGCGACGACTGCGGCAGCTGCACACCGTTGACCCCCTTGACCAGAGGGAAGTGCGCGGCGTGCTTGAACTTGCCGTCGCGCGGGTGCAGGTCGAGGTAGATCCGGCCCAGCAGCTCCCCGTCGGCCAGCACGTCGTACGCCGTGACGTCGGCGTGCCAGGTGGCCACGTCGGGCCGCTCGACGTACTCGAGGTCGAACAGCCGCGCCGTCACGTCGAGGAGCCCGGCCCGCACCCGGGAGAAGTCGAAGTAGCCGCGCACCTCCTGGGCGTCGAGGTCGAACTGCTCGCGGCGGACGACCTGGCCGTAGTAGGACGAGTCCGCCCAGCTCATCGCGTCGAGCTCGGGGTGGTCCTGGCGCTGCCGCTCGACGAGCAGGGCCACGTCGCGGTCGGAGGCTGCCAGCGACGCCTCGTCGAGCCGCTCGACGAAGTCGCGGATCGCCTGCTCCGAGCCGATCATCCGGATCTCCGCGTCGTAGTCCGGCCAGCCCGGGTAGCCGAGCAGGTGGGCGCGCTCGCGGCGGATCTCGGTGATCTCGTGGAGGATCGCGTCGTTGACCGGCCAGCCGCGGCTGTCGAACTCCCGCATCAGTGCGTGCCGCGCGTCGCGGTCCACCGCGAAGCTGCGGAACGGGAGCGCGTCGGGGTAGTCGGTGGTGACCGTGACCATCCCGTCGTCGCCGACCGGGTGCGCCTCGACGTAGTCGGCCGGGAGCCCCTCGAGCTGCTCGGGGCGCAGGGTGATGGTGCGGACGTCGTCGTTGACGTTGCGCTCGAACGCCTGGGACAGGGTCTTGTCGCGCTCCGCGAGCTCCCGCAGGCGCGCCCGGGTGGCGTCGTCGCGGTCGACCCCGGCGCGGCGGAAGTCGCGCAGGGCCATGGTGAGCATCCGCATCGCGGCGTCGTCGAGGCCGTCGGTGTCGAGCGCGGACATCACGTCGTAGAGCCGCCGGTCGAGGCGGACCTCGTTGCTCGCGGCGGCCACCTGCTGCTCGGCGAGGTCGGCGCGGTCACGGATCGCGGCGTCGGGATGCGCCTGGCCCAGCAGGCCCGCCGCCGTCGTCGCGTTGAGCAGCGCCGTGGTCAGCGCGTTCCAGTGCTCCAGCACGGTGGCGGTGTCGCGGGGCTCGTCGGTCTGGTCGGCGATCGCGTCGGCCGTGCGGCGTACGACGTCGAGCATGTCGTCGCAGCGGGCGACCAGGAAGTCGGTCCAGCCGGCGCGGTCGTCGGGGGAGTCGGGGAGCTCGAGAGGCTGCACCGCAGCAGCCTAAGTCCCGCTCGTGGCGCCCCGGGAATGCGCAGGCCCCGGAGTACGTTGGACGCGGCGATTGGAGCACCCATGAACCTGCCACCGTTCGAGCTGCCGCCGTCCTTCGGCGTGACCAGCGGCCACCACCCCGCCGACGCCTACCAGCAGGCCTGGAGCCTGATCGAGGGCTCCGCGCCGCTCGAGGCGATCGAGATCCTCGACCCCGCGCTCAGCGCCGAGCCCGGGTCGACCGGCCTGCGCACGCTGCGGGCGTGGGCCTACTTCAAGAGCGCCCAGCTCGGCCGCGCCGAGGCCGACCTGTCCCGTCTGGTCGAGGCCGACCCCACCGACGTGTGGGCGCGGTTCGCGCTCGGCCGCGTGCTGGAGCGCCAGTCGCGGTACGCCGCCGCGCTGCCGCACCTGCGGCTCGCCGCCGTCATGTCGGGGGACGCCGAGCACGAGGCCGGCGTGCTCCGCGTGGAGCGCCGGCTCGCCGAGAGCGAGGGCACGCTCGACTCGCTGACCTGACCCGGGACGCGACACCCACCGGACTAGACAGCCGCATTTCCGGAACGAGTCGTGGGAACGTGTGTGCTGTGGAGCAGCCGCCGAGCGAGCACGAGCCGACCCCACCCGACCCGGAGACGGTCGTGGGGCTGGCCGCCGAACGACGCATCCTGCAGGACATCGCCCGCGGCGACTGGCCCAGCCCCCGCGACAGCGAGCGCCCGCACCCGCCGTGGCCCGCGGACAACGACCCGATCCTGTGGTTCCTCGTCGACAAGGCCAAGGCCAGCATCGAGGCCGGCACCGACCTCGAGGCCGCGCTGCTCTACCTCGCCGCGCACGCGTGGTTCGAGGGCGGCATCGAGAACTACGACCGCGGCCAGTGGGACGCGCGGATCGGCCCGTTCGGCTGACCGACGCTCAGGGGAGGGTGAGGATCTCCGCGCCGGCGTCGGTGACCAGCAGCGTGTGCTCGAACTGCGCGCTGCGCCGCTTGTCCTTGGTGACCACGGTCCAGTCGTCGGGCCACATGTCCCACTCGTAGGTGCCCAGGCACAGCATCGGCTCGATCGTGAACGTCATGCCGGCCTCGATCACCGTGTCGTAGTGCGGGTCGTCGAAGTGGGGGATGATCAGGCCCGAGTGGAACGCGGTGCCGATGCCGTGTCCGGTGAAGTCGCGGACCACGCCGTAGCCGAAGCGCTTGGCGTAGGACTCGATGACACGGCCGATCACGTTGACCTGCCGCCCGGGGCGCACCGCCTTGATCGCCCGGCGCAGCGTCTCCTCGGTGCGTTCGACGAGCAGCCGGCTCTCCTCGTCGACGTCGCCGGCGAGGAACGTGGCGTTGGTGTCGCCGTGCACACCGCCGATGAAGGCGGTGATGTCGATGTTGACGATGTCGCCGTCCTCGACCACCCGGCTGTCCGGGATGCCGTGGCAGATCACCTCGTTGACGCTGGTGCACAGCGACTTGGGGAAGCTCCGGTAACCCAGCGTCGAGGGGTAGGCGTCGTGGTCGCAGAGGAACTCGTGGCCGATCCGGTCGAGCTCGTCGGTGGTGACGCCGGGAGCCACGTGCTCGCCGACCAGCTGCAGCGCCTGCGCGGCCAGCCGGCCGGCCACGCGCATGCGCTCGACCGTCTCGGCGTCCTTCACCTCGGGTCCGTCGTACGGCGTGGGCGCCGGCCGGTCGACGTACTCCGGGCGCGCGATGTGGGCCGGAACGGACCGGCGGGGGGAGATGGCGGCAGGGGCGATCGGACTCACGCGGCGAGTGTAGTTTCACCAGGAGAGGGCACAGTGAGGCCGTCACCACCCAGCGACAGGAGGGCTCGCCGATGAGCGACGCGGAGTACTGGTTCTGCCTGAAGCACCACACCGTCGAGGGCGTCGACGGCTGCAAGAACGCCGACCGGCTCGGTCCCTACGCGACGAGCGAGGAGGCCTCCCGCGCGCTCGACAAGGTCCAGGAGCGCAACGAGGAGTGGGACAACGACCCCAACTGGAGCGACGACCAGCTCGAGGACTGAGCGCGTCGCCCAGACGACGAGGCCCCCGTCACCACCTGCGGTGACGGGGGCCTCGTCGTGCGGAGCTACTTCTTCGCGGCCTTCTTGGCGGGGGCCTTCGTGGCCGTCGCCTTCCTGGCCGGGGCCTTCTTGGCGGCGGCGGTGCCTTCTTGGCGGGCGCCTTCTTGGCAGTCGTGGTCCGCGCGGTGGTCTTCTTCGCCGGAGCCTTGGTGGCGGCGACCTTCTTGGTCGTCGTCTTCTTCGCCGGCGGCCTTCTTGGCCGGCGCCTTCGTGGCCGTGGTCTTCTTGGCCGGGGACTTCTTCGCCGGAGCCTTCTTGGCGGTCTTCTTCACCGCAGCCTTGGTCGCGGTGACCTTCTTGGCCGCCTTCTTCACGGCCTTCTTGGCCACGGTCTTGGCAGGGGCCTTCGTGGCCGTGGTCTTCTTGGCGGTCGTCTTGGTGGCGGGGGTCTTCTTGGCGGTCGTCCTGGTCGCCGGAGCCTTCTTCTTCGCGGCGACCTTCGACGTGGTGGTCTTCTTGGCGGGAGCCTTCTTCGCCACGGTCTTCGTGGCGGGCGCCTTCTTGGCCGGAGCCTTCTTCGCCGCGGTCTTCTTTGCTGCAGGCACCTTCTGCCTCCTGGTTCGAGAGCCCGACCCGGTGTCGGCCTTCACTGATCCCTCTTGTGATTAGGCGGCCTTCGGTCGCCCCCTCAATATGATCTTGGCAACAAAGCGAAGCCAGGTAAACGAAATCGAGAAAGTCGCAGTGCGTGTCGCGATTGCCGACGTCGGTCGGATTCGATAGTGAGCAATGCGCCGAGATGACCAGGACCCCTTGTTTCACAGGGCTTTCTCCGCAGCCCGACGAAACGAGTCAAGGAGTGCAGCGTGAGAGAAGATGTCGCCCGGTCCGGACCTTTTCTCTCGATCGGCGGGCTGGCGGTCGCGTTCTTCCTCTACGCCTGGTCGGCGATCGCGTTGCCCGGCTGGCTGAACTCCCTCGTGCTGCCGGTCTTCTGGCTGGTGCTCCTGGTCGTCGCGGCACGCTGGTTCACCCGGCGTCCGCGGGCCTCGGTCCTGCTGCCGGTGGTCGCGGTCGTCGTGTGGTTCGCGGTCATGCTGCTCGTGCCCCGCGGGTGACGTTGCCGAGCTCGGGGTGTACGTCGTCGGCCCGGTGGTCGGGGGCCTGCTGGCCGTCCTGTCCTACGACCTCCTCGCCCAGACCCGGACGCCGCAGGCCTCCGCCGAGGAGTCCTACACCCCGGCGGCCGGAGAGGAGGGATGAGCGAGCTCCCAGTGCGTCGACAACGGTCGGACCACTTCACCAGACAGCGGCTCCCACGGACTCGGGAGCGGAGGAGGAATGCACGATGGCAGGCAACCGCGTAGTTGTGTACAAGGGCCCCGGCGAGGTCGCCGTCGAGTCGGTCGACTACCCCAAGCTCGAGCTCCCGGACGACGTGGCCAACGGGCTGGGGATCAAGAAGAAGGCGCCCCACGCCGCGATCCTCAAGCTGGTGACGACCAACATCTGCGGCAGCGACCAGCACATGGTCCGCGGTCGCACGACCGCCCCGGTGGGACAGACCCTCGGTCACGAGATCACCGGCGAGGTCGTCGAGGTCGGCGACGACGTGCTCTTCGTCGAGGAGGGCGACATCTGCTCCGTACCGTTCAACATCGCCTGCGGCCGGTGCCGCATGTGCAACGAGGGCAAGACCGGCATCTGCCTCAACGTGAACCCGGCGCGGGCGGGTGCGGCCTACGGCTACGTCGACATGGGCGGCTGGCTCGGCGGCCAGGCGGAGTACGTGATGATCCCGTACGCCGACTTCAACCTGCTGAAGTTCCCCGACCGGGACCAGGCGCTGGAGAAGATCCTCGACCTGACGATGCTCTCCGACATCTTCCCGACCGGCTACCACGGCGCCTACACCGCCGGCGTGACCACCGGGTCGACGGTCTACGTCGCCGGGGCCGGCCCGGTCGGTCTGGCCGCGGCCTACTCGGCCCAGCTGCTCGGCGCGTCGGTCGTCATCGTCGGGGACATGGTCGCCGACCGGTTGGCTCAGGCGAAGACCTTCGGCTGCGAGACGGTCGACCTCAGCTCCGGCGCCGAGCTCGTCGACATGATCGAGCAGGTCGTCGGTGAGCCGGGCCTCCTCGTCAGAACGTGTGCTCGGCCCCCGGGAACGACCCGTCGGCCACGTCGGCGGCGTACTGCTTCGCCGCCTCGAGGAGCACGCCGTGGACGTCGGCGTACTGCTTGACGAACTTGGCCATCCGGCCGGTGCGCAGCCCGAAGGCGTCCTGCCACACGAGCACCTGCCCGTCGCAGTGCGACCCGGCGCCGATGCCGATCGTGGGGATGGTCAGCTCCTTGGTGACCTGGGCGGCGACGTCGCCGGGCACCATCTCCATCACCAGCGCGAAGGCACCCGCTGCCTCCATCGCCTTGGCGGCGTCGACCAGGCGCGAGGCCGCGTCGCCGCGGCCCTGCACGCGGTAGCCGCCGAGGTTGTGCTCCGACTGCGGGGTGAAGCCGATGTGCGCCATCACCGGGATGCCCGCGAGGGTGAGCTTCTCGACCTGCGGCGCCATCTCGATGCCGCCCTCGAGCTTCACCGCATGGGCGTTGGCCTCCTTCATGAAGCGCACCGCCGTGTGGAAGGCCTGCTCGGGGGAGCCCTGGTAGGAGCCGAAGGGGAGGTCGGCGACGACGAGCGCGCGACGGGTCGACCGGGTGACCGCGCGGACCAGCGGGATCAGCTCGTCCACGGTCACCGGCAGCGACGTCTCGTTGCCGAACACGTTGTTGGAGGCGGAGTCGCCCACGAGGAGGACCGGGATCCCGGCCTCGTCGAAGGTCTGCGCGGCGTACTGCTCGTAGGCGGTCAGCATCGCGAACTTCTCGCCACGCTCCTTCATCTCGCGCAGGTGGTGCACGCGCACCCGGCGCACCGGGGCGCTCGCCTGGCTCGCCGCAGGACCGGTGCCGTAGGGGGCAGCCGTCTCGCTCATGGGGACCTCCACTGACTTCTGCTCTCGAGGCTCCCTGGTGGAGTCCCCGGACCGTCTCTCAGGCTAGCCCCGCCCCGTGCCCGATCGCCCTGTGTCGCCGGTCACGTCCGACCCGGCGCCTGCCACGAGGTGCGGGCACTTCCCACAACCCCGCGTTGCAGCGGGAACGGGGGGTGGGCTGGCAGACTCGACCCGTGGACTTCACCTCGGCGTACGACCAGGGCTTCGCGCGGGTCGCGGCGTGCACGATCACCACGTCGATCGCGGACCCGCGGGCCAACGCCGCGTCGGTGCTGACCGAGGCACGCGCGTGCGCCGACGACGGCGTCGCGGTCGCGGTGTTCCCCGAGCTCACCCTGACCGGCTACGCCATCGACGACCTGCTGCTGCAGGAGACCGTGCTCGACGCGGTCGAGGAGGCGATCGCCGACCTCGTCGCCGGCACCGTCGACCTCGGCGTGATGCTCGTCGTCGGGGCACCGCTGCGGCACGGCACCCGCGTCCTCAACTGCGCCGTCGTGGTGCACGGCGGCCGCGTGCTCGGGGTGGCGCCGAAGTCCTACCTGCCGACCTACCGGGAGTTCTACGAGCGCCGCCACTTCGCGCCCGGCGACGACCGCCGCGGCGCGACGATCGTCCTCGGTGGGGTGGAGGTGCCGTTCGGGCCCGACCTGCTCTTCCGGGCGACCGACGTGCCGGGCCTGGTCCTGCACGTCGAGGTCTGCGAGGACATGTGGGTGCCGGTGCCGCCGAGTGCCGAGGCCGCGCTCGCCGGTGCCACCGTGCTGGTCAACATCTCCGGCAGCCCGATCACCGTCGGCCGCGCCGAGGACCGCCGGCTGCTGGTGCGCTCGGCCTCGACGCGCTGCCTGGCGGCCTACGTGTACGCCGCGGCCGGGTTCGGCGAGTCCAGCACCGACCTGTCGTGGGACGGGCAGACCATGGTCTACGAGCTGGGGGAGCTGCTCGCGGAGACCGAGCGGTTCGCCGACGGGCCGCGCCGCACCGTGACCGACGTCGACCTGCTGAAGATCCGCCAGGAGCGGCAGCGGCAGGGCACCTTCGACGACAACCGCCGCACGCACGACGGCCGGGTGGCGCAGTTCCGCACCGTCGAGGTGGCGCTCGACCCGCCGTCCGGCGACATCGGCCTGCGCCGCCACGTCGACCGCTACCCGTTCGTGCCCGACGACCCCGAGCGGCTCGCCCTCGACTGCTACGAGGCCTACAACATCCAGGTCTCCGGGCTCGAGCAGCGGCTCCGGGCGATCGGCAACCCCAAGGTCGTGATCGGCGTGTCCGGCGGCCTCGACTCCACGCACGCGCTGATCGTCGCGGTGAAGGCGATGGACCGGCTGGAGCCGGCCGCGCACCGACATCCACGCGATCACGATGCCCGGCTTCGCGACCAGCGCCGGCACCAAGGACAACGCGACCCGGCTCGCCCAGGCGCTCGGGGTCACCTTCGAGGAGATCGACATCCGGCCCGCGGCGACGCAGATGCTCGAGGACCTCGGGCACCCCTACGCCGAGGGCCGGCCGATCTACGACGTGACGTTCGAGAACGTCCAGGCCGGGCTGCGCACCGACTACCTCTTCCGGATCGCCAACCACCGCGGCGGCATCGTGCTCGGCACCGGCGACCTGTCCGAGCTGGCGCTGGGCTGGTGCACCTACGGCGTCGGCGACCAGATGTCGCACTACGGCGTCAACGCCGGCGTGCCCAAGACCCTGATCCAGCACCTGATCCGCTGGGTGGTCGCCACCGACCAGCTCGAGCCCGGCGCCGGCGAGGTGCTGCTGGAGATCCTCGACCAGGAGATCTCCCCGGAGCTCGTCCCGGTGGCCGCGGGGGAGAAGCCGCAGAGCACCGAGGACGCGATCGGGCCCTACGCCCTGCAGGACTTCACGCTCTTCCACGTGCTGCGCTACGGCTTCCCGCCGAGCCGGATCGCGTTCCTCGCCGAGCACGCGTGGGCCGACGTCGACCGGGGTGCGTGGCCGCCCGGCTTCGACGAGTCCCGCCGCACGGCGTACGACCTGGCCACCATCCGGAAGTGGCTCGAGGTCTTCGTGCGCCGCTTCTTCGCGTTCAGCCAGTTCAAGCGGTCGGCGCTGCCCAACGGGCCGAAGGTGGTGGCCGGCGGGTCGCTGTCGCCGCGCGGGGACTGGCGCGCGCCGTCCGACGGCAACGCGACGGTCTGGCTCGACGAGCTGCACCGCAACGTGCCCGAGGCCTGAGCCCGACACGTCCGTGGCCGGACGCCGGTGCGCGTCACCTGAGTGAAACATGGGAAAGTCAGACTGGCCGACGGCATCGGCCGGACCACACGCAGCCAGGAGGAACTGATGGGCAAGCAGGAAGACTTCGTGCTCCGCGCCTTGGAGGAGCGGGACGTGCGCTTCGTGCGGCTGTGGTTCACCGACGTGCTGGGCTCGCTGAAGTCGGTGGCGATCGCCCCGGCCGAGCTCGAGGGCGCCTTCTCCGAGGGCATCGGCTTCGACGGCTCCGCGATCGAGGGCTTCGCCCGGGTCTACGAGGCCGACATGCTGGCCAAGCCCGACCCGTCGACGTTCCAGATCCTGCCCTGGCGCGGCGAGGGCCCGAGCACGGCGCGGATGTTCTGCGACATCGTGATGCCCGACGGCTCCCCGTCGTACGCCGACCCGCGGTTCGTGCTCAAGCGCACCCTGTCGAGGGCCGCCGAGGCCGGCTTCACCTTCTACACCCACCCCGAGATCGAGTTCTACCTCTTCAAGGACACCCCCGTTCCCGGCGGCGACCCCGTGCCGGTGGACCGCAGCGGCTACTTCGACCACACCGCGCAGAGCATGGGTGCGGACTTCCGTCGCGAGGCGATCACCATGCTCGAGGCGATGGGCATCTCGGTGGAGTTCAGCCACCACGAGGGCGGCCCGGGCCAGCAGGAGATCGACCTCCGCTACGCCGACGCGCTGTCGACCGCCGACAACATCATGACCTTCCGCACCGTGATCCGTGAGGTCGCGCTGAGCCAGGGCATCTGGGCGTCGTTCATGCCCAAGCCGTTCACCACGCACCCCGGCTCGGGCATGCACACGCACGTGTCGCTGTTCGAGGGCGACCGCAACGCGTTCTTCGCCGCCGGCTCGGAGTACCAGCTGTCCACGGTCGGCCGGCAGTTCATCGCCGGCGTCCTCAAGCACGCCTCCGAGATCACCGTCGTCACCAACCAGTGGGTGAACTCCTACAAGCGGCTGATGTGGGGCGGCGAGGCACCGTCGTACATCTGCTGGGGCCACAACAACCGCTCGGCGATGATCCGGGTGCCGATGTACAAGCCGAACAAGGGCCAGTCCACCCGCATGGAGCTGCGCACCGTCGACTCGGCGTGCAACCCCTACCTCGCCTTCGCCGTGATCCTGGCCGCCGGGCTCAAGGGCATCGAGGAGGGCTACGAGCTGCCCCGCGAGGCCGAGGACGACGTCTGGTCGCTCAACGAGCGCGAGCGCAAGTCGCTCGGCATCGACCCGCTGCCCAAGAGCCTCTACGACGCCATCCAGGTCGCCGAGTCCTCCGAGCTGCTCGCCGAGACGCTGGGCGAGCACGTCTACGACTTCTTCCTGCGCAACAAGCGCGCCGAGTGGGAGGACTACCGCGTCCAGGTGTCCGCCTTCGAGCGCGACCTGATGCTGCCGATCATCTGATCCCGACCGGGTCGTGCGTGCCACGCCTCCTCAGGGGGAGGCCTGAGCCGCACGACCCGATAGATTCGGCCGGGTGAGCGCCCCGATCCTCGTCGTCCAGCACGAGACCATCTGCCCGCCCGGCTGGGTCGGCGAGTGGCTGACCGAGGCCGGCGCCGCGCTCGACGTACGACGGCCCTACGCCGGCGACGCGCTGCCGGGCACCCTCGACGCGCACGCCGGGATGGTGGTGCTCGGCGGCACGATGGGAGCCAACGACGACGCCGACCACGCCTGGCTCGGCGACGTGAAGCGGCTGGTCCGGCTCGCGGCCGAGCAGGAGGTGCCGAGCTGGGGGATCTGCCTGGGGCACCAGCTGTCCGCGGTGGCGCTCGGCGGCGAGGTGGTGGTCAACCCGCGCGGCCAGCAGATCGGTGTGCTCGACGTCGGCTGGACCGACGACGCCGGCGGCGACGAGCTGGTGGCCGGTGTCCCGCGCCCGACCCGCGCCGTGCAGTGGAACAACGACATCGTCACGCGGCTCCCCGAGGGTGCCGTCGCCCTCGCGCGCACGCCCGCCGGTGAGCTGCAGGCGGCCCGCTTCGCACCCACGGTCTGGGGGGTCCAGTGGCACCCCGAGGCCGGGGGAGACGTGGTGCGGCCGTGGGCCGACGGCGACCGGGACGAGGCCATCGAGCGCGGGGTCGACGTCGAGGAGTACGTCGCCCAGGTGACCGCCGCCGAGGCCGAGCTGCGCGCCACGTGGCAGCCGCTCGCCCGACGCTTCGTCGAGCTGACCCGGGCGCACCTGCGGGCGGCCGGGTGAGCGACGGCCGGGTCAGCACCACGACGGGGCGGCTCGCCCGGCTGGGCTTCCGCGACGTCGAGACGTCGTCGGCGGCCCTGGAGCGGATCGGACCGACCGCCGAGGTGCTGGTGCACCTCGGTGCCGTCGCGGCCGACCCCGACCAGGCGGCGCGCTACCTGGCCGACCTCGCCGACCGGGTGCAGGACCGCGCCGGGATGCTGGAGGCCGTCTCCTCCGACGAGGGCACCGCGATGCGGCTGCTCAGCGTGCTCGGCGCCAGCTCCGCCCTCGGCGACCACCTGCTGCGCCATCCCGAGCAGTGGCGGGACCTGACCGACCCGACGCTCGGGTCGACCCGGCCCGCGGCGTTCCACGTGCGCGCCCGGATGCTGGCCGCGGTGGGCGCCGACCCGGCCGACCCGACCCCGACGGCCTCGCTGCCCGACGGCGAGGCGGTCGACGCGATGCGGGTGGAGTACCGCCGGCTGCTGCTCCGGCTGGCCGCGCGCGACCTCTCCCACGACGTCGGCGTCGACGACATCGCCGCGGAGCTCTCCGACCTGGCCGCCGCCACCCTGGAGGCCGGCCTGGCCGTGGCCCGCGCCCGGGTGGGCGAGGCGGCCGCGTCGGCCCGGCTGGCCGTGATCGCGATGGGCAAGTGCGGCGGGCACGAGCTCAACTACGTCAGCGACGTCGACGTGATCTTCGTGGTGGAGGCGGTCGACGGCCACGACGAGCATGCCGCCATCCGGGCCGGCACCCAGCTCGCCTCGCACCTGATCCGGATCTGCTCCGACCACACCGCCGAGGGCACCATCTGGCCGGTCGACGCCGCGCTGCGGCCCGAGGGCAAGTCCGGCCCGCTGGTGCGCACCCTGGCCAGCCACCAGGGCTACTACGAGCGCTGGGCCAAGACCTGGGAGTTCCAGGCGCTGCTCAAGGCCCGACCGGTCGCCGGCGACGCGGCGCTGGGGCACGAGTACGTCGAGCGGATCACCCCGATGGTGTGGTCCGCCGCCGAGCGCGAGGGCTTCGTCACCGAGGTGCAGGCGATGCGGCGGCGGGTGCTCGAGCACATCCCGGCCGGCCAGGCCGAGCGGCAGCTCAAGCTCGGCTCCGGCGGGCTGCGCGACGTGGAGTTCGCCGTCCAGCTGCTGCAGATGGTGCACGGCCGGGCCGACGAGACGATCCGTGCCCCCACGACGCTGAGCGCGCTCGCCCACCTGACCAGCGGGGGCTACGTCGGCCGCGAGGACGGTGCGGCCCTCGACGACGCCTACCGGTTCCTGCGGACGCTCGAGCACCGGATGCAGCTCGCGCAGCTGCGGCGTACGCACGTCGTCCCCGAGGACGAGGCGGTCCTGCGCACCCTCGGCCGCTCGATGGGGCTGCACAAGGACCCGGTGGCCGAGCTCGACCGGCAGTGGCAGCGGCACCGTCGCGAGGTGCGGCGGCTGCACGAGAAGCTCTTCTACCGTCCGCTGCTCGCCGCGGTCGCCAAGCTCCCCGGCGACGAGGTCCGGCTGTCCACCAAGGCCGCCGAGCAGCGGCTGGCCGCGCTCGGCTACGACGACCCGGTCGCCGCGCTGCGGCACCTGGAGGCGCTCACCTCCGGGGTCAGCCGCAGCGCGAGCATCCAGCGCACGCTGCTGCCGGCCATGCTCGAGTGGTTCGCCGACGCGCCGAGCCCCGACGCCGGGCTGCTCGGCTTCCGGCGGATCTCCGACGCGCTCGGCTCCAGCCACTGGTACCTCAAGACCCTGCGCGACGAGGGCCAGGTCGCCCAGCGGCTCGCCACCCTGCTCGCCTCCAGCCGCTACGCCACCGACCTGCTCCAGCGCGCGCCCGAGGGGGTGCGGATGCTCGGCGAGGACGACGGCCTGGTGCCGCGCGGGCGCGACGCGCTGGAGAAGGAGATGGTGGCGGCGGCCCGCCGGCACGCCGACCCCGTGCAGGCGATCACCGCCATCCGGGCGATCCGGCGGCGCGAGCTCTTCCGGGTGGCGGTCGCCGACCTGGTGGGGGAGATCGACGCCGCGGAGGTGGGCTACGCGCTGACCGACGTCACGCTGGCCACCCTGCAGGGGGCGCTCCTCGTCGCCACGCTGGCGATCGAGGCCGAGCGGCGCACCCCGCTGCCGACCCGGATCGCGATCGTGGCGATGGGCCGCCTCGGCGGTCACGAGATGGCGTTCGGCAGCGACGCCGACGTCATGTTCGTGCACGACCCGCTGGAGGGCGCGGCCGCCGAGGACGCCGCCCGCGCCGCGCACGACGTCGCGCTGGAGATGCGCCGGCTGCTCGCCCTGCCGGGCACCGACCCCGCCCTCGACGTCGACGCCGGCCTGCGTCCCGAGGGCAAGCAGGGGCCGCTGGTCCGCTCGCTGGACTCCTACGCCGGCTACTACGCGAAGTGGTCGGCGGTCTGGGAGGCGCAGGCGCTGCTGCGCGCCTCGGCGACGATCGGCGACCCCGACCTGTGCGCACGCTTCACCGCGCTGATCGACCCGCTCCGGTTCCCCGCGGCCGGGATCAGCGACGACGACGTGCGGGAGGTACGCCGGATCAAGGCCCGCGTCGACGACGAGCGGCTGCCCCGCGGCGCCGACCCGACCACCCACCTCAAGCTCGGCCGGGGTGGCCTCGCCGACGTGGAGTGGACCGTGCAGCTGATCCAGATGCAGCACGCCGGCGCCGTACCCGCGCTGCGCACCACCCGCACCCTCGAGGCGCTCACGGCCGCGGTCGAGGCCGACCTGCTCGACGTCGGCGACGCCCAGTCGCTCGCCGCGGCCTGGCGCACCGCGAGCGGGCTGCGCAACGCGATCATGCAGGTGCGCGGCCGGCAGGCCGACTCGCTGCCGCGCGACACCCGGGAGCGCGCCGCCGTCGCGCACATCCGCGGCTACGCGCCGGGGGAGTCCGACAAGCTCGTCGACGACTACCTGCGGATCACCCGCCGCGCCCGCCAGGTCGTCGAGCGGGTGTTCTGGGGCTGACCGGCCCGGCGATCCCGCTGTAACGCGGGGTTATGGACCGTGAGGAACCCGCACACCGGCGCCTGTCGGTCCATAACCCCGCGTTACAAGCACCGGGCCGGCCGCTAGCCCCGCGCCAGGTACCGCACGAGGAACGCCAGCGGCACGATCACGACCGACGAGGCGCCGATCGCGGCGATCACCAGGGCGCCGCGGGCCTCGGCGCCGAGCCGCGCCTGCCAGCCCGCGGCGTCGAGCACCTCGCGCAGCGGTCCGTGCACCGACGACGTCGAGAAGTCGTAGTCGACGACCAACTTGGGCCCTTTCGGCGTGACGGCGTACTCCTTGCGGAAGGACCGCCCCACGATGCGGCCGCCCTGCATCGACATGCTGCCCGCGAACCTCACCCGCCCGCCGCTGTCGGGCCCGGCCACCCACTCGACCCGTCGCTGCGCGTCGAGCAGCACGTAGCGCGGCGCCGCCCGGGTGACCACGTCGGTGGTGTGCGCGAACTGCACCCGGTGCCGGCTGACCAGCGAGGCGAAGCGGGCGTCGGCACCGGGCCGGCCGGCCACCGGCTCAGCGGGTCCGTGCCCGGAACGTGTCCCGGTAGGCACCTGGCGTCGTGCCGATGTGCTCGCGGAACTGGCGTCGCAGCGTCTCGGACGAGCCGAACCCGCTGTGGTGGGCGACCTGGCTGATGGTCAGGTCCCCGTGCTCGAGCAGCACCTGTGCGCGCTGCACCCGCTGCCGGGACACCCACTGCATCAGGGTCGTGTCCGCCTCCTCGCGGAACTGCCGGGCGAGCGTGCGCGCGCTGACGTGGGCGTGGGCCGCGACCGTCTCGAGGTCCAGCGGCTGGTCGAGGTGGTCGCGCACCCAGGCCATGGTGTCGGTCAGCGAGCCCGAGGCCCGCGGGGGCAGGGCTTTCGTGTACTGCGACTGGCCGCCGGCCCGGTGGGGAGGGCTGATCAGCAGCCGGGAGACGTCGTTGGCGTAGGACTGCCCGAGGTCGGTGGCCAGGATGTGCAGGCACAGGTCGGCGGCGGCGAGCATCCCGCCGGAGCTGAGCACCTGGCCGTCGTCGATGTAGAGCGCCTCCTCGTCGAGCTCCACCGTCGGGAACGCCTCGCGGAAGAAGGGTGCGAGCGCCCAGTGCGTGGTGACCCGGTGCCCGTCGAGGACGCCCGCCTGCCCCAGCACGAAGGCGCCCGCGCACAGCGACACCAGCCGCTTGCCGGCCGACGCCGCGGCCGCGATCGCCTCGAGCGCCTCGGGGTCGTGGGCACGGGTCGGTGCCTCGAGCCCCGGCACGATCACCGTGTCGGCCGCCGCGATCTCCTCGAAGGGCAGCAGGTCGCTGATCGTGTAGCCGAGGGCCTCGTGAGCCGTGTCGGGTCGACCACAGAGGAGCACGTCGTACGGCGCGGTCTGCTCGTCGCGGATCTGCTCGAAGACCGACGGGCGGTGGCCGAAGGCCTGGATCGCGACGGCCAGGTCGAGCTGGAAGGTGCCGCCGAGCACGACGACGGCGATCCGGTGACGGTCGCTGTCGGCTTGCGGTGGTTTGCGACTTGTGTGAAGCACGTCCCTCCTCGTGGCCGGGTGCGTGTCCAGATCTCTGTGAAGTATGGCGCGACGCGAGGGTTTCGGACCCTCCGGTTTCGTGAGAATCGACGGAGGGCGAGAGCGACGCCACCAGCCGGACGGTGAGAGGAGAGCCGCATGAGCACGGTCGTGACCGAGGACGGGACCGAGATCTACTACAAGGACTGGGGAGAGGGCCGCCCGGTCGTGATGTCGCACGGCTGGCCGCTGAGCTCCGACAGCTGGGAGGCCCAGCAGCTCCACCTCGCCATGCACGGCTACCGCGCGATCGCGCACGACCGGCGCGGCCACGGCCGGTCGACGCAGAGCTGGGCCGGCAACGACATGGACACCTACGCCGACGACCTGGCATCGCTCCTGGACACGCTGGACCTCCACGAGGTCACGCTGGTGGGCTTCTCGACGGGCGGGGGAGAGGTGGCCCGGTACGTCGGTCGGCACGGCACCGGTCGCGTCGCCCAGGTCGCCCTGGTGTCGGCCGTGCCACCGTTCATGCTCCGCACCGACGACAACCCCGACGGCGTACCGATCGAGGTCTTCGACGGCATCCGGGCCGCCTCGCTGGCCGACCGGTCGCAGACCTACCGCGACCTCGCCGACGGGCCGTTCTTCGGCAACAACCGGGACGGCCAGAACCCGTCGCAAGGCATGCGCGACGCCTTCTGGCGGCAGGGCCTCCAGTCCGGGGCGCGCAACGCCTACGAGAGCATCGCCGCCTTCTCCGCCACCGACTTCCGGCATGACCTCGACGCCATCGACGTACCCACGCTGGTGGTCCACGGCGACGACGACCAGGTGGTGCCGTTCGAGGTCGGCGGGAAGAAGTCCGCGGAGCAGGTCAAGAACGCGGAGCTCAAGGTCTACCCGGGGGCGCCGCACGGCCTCACCGACACCCACAAGGAGCAGCTCAACGACGACCTGCTCGCCTTCGTCCGCTCCTACGACAGCTGAACCAGAGAAGGGGATCGACCATGACCGAGGAGACACGGGGCGGCGACGGACCCGACACCGTCGTGCTGGTGCACGGGCTCTGGATGACACCACGGTGCTGGGAAGGCTGGGTGCCCCACTACGAGGCGAAGGGCTACCGCGTGCTGACCCCGGCCTACCCGGGGTTCGAGGTCGAGGTGGAGGCGCTCCGGGAGAACCCCCAGGTGATCGCGGACGCCACCGTCCCCGCGACCGTGGACCACCTGGCCGCGGTCGTCGAGTCCTGCGACCGGCCGCCGATCATCATGGGCCACTCCTTCGGCGGCACGCTGACCCAGCTGCTGCTGGCCCGCGGGCTCGGCGCGTCCGCGGTCGTCATCGACTCGGCGCCGACGGAGGGCGTGCGGGTGAACCCGCCGTCGCAGATCAAGTCGCTCTTCCCGGTGCTGGGCAACCCGTCCAACCGGCACAAGGCGGCGGGGTTCACCCCCGAGGAGTTCCACTACGCCTTCACCAACACGCTGTCGCGGGAGGAGTCGGACAAGGTCTACGACCGCTACCACATCGCGGCTCCCGGCTCGTGGGTGTGGGCCTACGGCCTGGTCGCCAACTTCAAGCCGGGGCACCAGGAGACCTGGGTCGACTACGACAACGACGACCGGGCTCCGCTGCTGTTCATCACCGGCAGCGAGGACAACATCATGCCGCCGTCGGTGAACCGGTCGAACGCGAAGAAGTACCACAAGTCCGCGTCGCTGACCGAGGTCGTCGACCTCGAGGGACGCTCGCACTGGACCTGCGCCGAGCCGGGCTGGGAGCAGGTGGCCGACACGGCGCTCGACTGGGCGGTGCAGCACGCGCGACGTGCCCCGGCGCCCGCGGCCGGGGGCTGAGCCGGGACCGACACGCGGGCCGGAACCCGGGCACGTCCGGGCCGGCCCGCGTGCGCCCGGGCGCCGGTCCGGCAAGACTGGCGTCATGACGAACTCCGCCAAGGCCACCGAGCTCCTCCGCCTGCACCGCGACCCCGCCCTGCTGACCGTGGTGAACGTCTGGGACGTCATCAGCGCGAAGGTGGTCGCCGGGGTGCCCGGCACGCAGGCCCTCGCCACCGCCAGCCACTCGATCGCCGCCTCGCTCGGCTACGAGGACGGGGAGAACATCCCGGTCGACGAGATGATCGCCGCGGTCGGGCGGATCGCCGCGGCCACCGACCTGCCGGTCACCGCCGACCTCGAGGCGGGGTACGGCGACGCGGGGGAGACGGTCCGCAAGGCGATCGGGGTGGGCATCGTCGGCGCCAACATCGAGGACCAGATGAAGCCGCTCGACGAGGCCGTGGCCGTGGTCTCGGCCGTGATGGAGTCCGCGCGGGCCGAGGGGGTGCCGGACTTCGTCCTCAACGCGCGCACCGACGCGTTCCTCAGGGCGGGGGACCGGGACCCGGCCGAGGTCCTCGCCGACGCCGTCGAGCGCGGCCGGGCGTTCCTCGACGCCGGCGCCCCGGTCGTGTTCGTGCCCGGCAGGCTCGACGAGGCCCAGGTCGCCACCCTGGTCGAGGCGTTCGGGCCGCAGCGGCTGACCCTCATCGGGGTCCCCGGCTCGCTGCCGCTCGCCCGTGTCGCCGAGCTCGGCGTCGCCCGCGTCTCCTACGGCCCGTGGTCGCAGCGGGTGGCGCTCACCGCGCTCGAGGACCTGGTCCTCGACGTCCAGCGGGGCGGCGGGCTGCCGGAGGGCACCCGCCCGCTCAACTGAGCCGTCGGTGCCTGCGGCCGGCCACGGATTTCCGCCGAACCTCTGACAGGCGCCGCGTCGCTGTCTACCGTTGCGGGGCCGCGCTCCACTGGGGAGCCGGCTCGACCCTCGGGGGAATCACATGAAGAAGAAGTCCGTCGGCCTCGCCCTGGCCACGGCCGTCGTCGCCGCCACTGTCGGCCTGGCCGGCCCGGTCGCCGCGCACACCACCGGCATCCACGACAACTGCACCAAGCTCAACCAGAAGTGGGCCCACGGTGTCGGTCGCAAGGGTGCGGTCGACAGGACCAGCGGCACCCGGGTGACCACCTTCTACCGCAACACCGATGCCTACAAGGCAGCGATGTCGCACAACGGCACGCTCGACGCCGACAAGGACGGCATCGCCTGCGAGAAGGCCTGAGGTTGGCGCGGCTGGGTACCGTCGGTGCATGGGACTCATGAAGAAGGCCGTCTACATCGGCGTCGCCAAGAAGGTCTACGACGAGGCGCGCAAGCCGGAGAACCAGCGTCGGATCAACGAGGCCGTCGCCTCGGTGAAGTCGCGCCGGGACGCGGCCCGCGCCCGCCGCACCTCCTGAACCGCTGAGACACCGAGGCCCCCGTCGCGACCGACGGGGGCCTCGGTGCTGCCGGGTGTCCGGAAGGCTCAGTCCTGGTGCTGTGCGTACGTCGGGGCGATGCCGAAGTCGACGACGACGCAGGGCGCGTCACCCACCACCCAGGCGTCGTGGCCGGGCTCGATCATGACCGCGTCGTCGGGCCCGCACTCGCCCTCGGTCCCGTCGTCCATGCGGATGGCCATCCGCCCGGAGAGCACGTAGAGCAGGTGCGGCGACTGGCAGGTCTCCGTCCCGGCGATGGGGGCGAGGTGCTCCTTCCAGTGCCAGCCCGGCTCGAACGTCCCCTTGATGACCGTCTTGCCGCCGAGCGTGACGACCAGGCCCTGGCCCTTGTCGACGAACGGGCGCTTGTCCTCCGGCGACGCGAACCCCTTGATCTCGATGCTGGCCATGTGTCCTCCTCAGGAAGTGGACCCCAGGCACGACGCTAGGCCGCCGTCGTGCGATGCACATGACACGAAGGGGCTCGCCCCTTGGGGCGGAGGGCGGAAGGCTCCGCGTCAGGGGGCAGGGAGGGGCTCGGTCGGCTCCGCGACGGGCCGGCGGGTCGCCTGCACCAGCCCGAGCCGCTGTGCCTGCAGGACGGCGAGCATCCGGTCGGGCACCCCGAGCTTGCGGTAGGTGTTCTCCAGGTGCTTGCGGACGGTGAGCGGGGAGACGCCCAGCCGACGGCCGATGGCCTGCGCGGTCAGACCGTCGGCGAGCAGGCGGAGCACGGCGAGCTCACGCCCGGTGAGACCGGCCGTCTCCGTGGCCGCCGCGGCCACCCCGTCGACCACGGCGTACTGGCGTGCGAGGAGCACCAGCAGCGGTTGGATCCGGCGGGCCAGCTCGAGCTGCGCGTCGGAGTAGTCGTCGCCGCTGTCGGCGAGGACGAACGTGCGCTGCTCGGCCCCGCGGAGCTCATAGGGGATGACGAGCTGCTGGTCGAAACCGACCGGGCGCATGAACTCGGCGAGGAGGTCGAGGCCGCGCTGGGACGCCACCTCGGAGGGGACCCGCCCGACCGTCATGGCGGCCGCATTGCCGGTGCGCACGAACCATCGCATGAGCGGGTGCTCCCGCATCGCCTCGTGGACCCACATGTCGTGCTCTTCCGGGGAGGGCCATCCAGCGGGCTGCTCGAGCATCTCGAAGCCGCAGTTGTAGTCCGCGTCGACCCAGTTCCAGGATGCGTTCGTGCCGAACGTGGAGGCGAGCTCCTCCCGCACCCACGCGTGCGGGAACGCCGGGCCCGGGCAGCGCAACAGGTGATCGACCAGGTCGATCCAGTGCCCGAGTCTCCGCTCGTCGTCGTCCATGCTCCCGCTCGCGCCTGCCGCCAGGACCTCGTTCCGCCTCATGGTGCCCGCCGGTCATGGAGACTGTCGCGTCTCGGAGCAGCGCAGCGCGGGCACGGAGGCGACGGAGGTGACCTACGTGGGTCCGCGTATGGCGGGCCGCGGCCGCGCCGGAGACGATCGGGGCGGCACCGCGAGTCTCGCCGCGACGGGTCGGGGCCAACCTGGACGGGGGTGGGTTGGCCCCGGCCACCCGGGCCCCGGTGCTGTCCTTGGCTGCGCTTCAGGACATCAGCGACCGGGTGCTGACGACCGTCGCGAACTCGCCGTGGAGGTTGGCGGCGGTCACCCGGGCCAGCTCGTCCGCGGTCACGACGGAACCGTCGGGACCGGTGCGGTCGAAGGTGTGCGTCGCGTCGATCGCGAAGAGCACGTCGTGCCCGAGGTTCCCACCGACCCGGGCGGTGGTCTCGCAGCAGTGGTTGGTGGTGATCCCGCAGACCACGATGCCGGCCGCGCCGGTCTCGCGGAGCCAGGCGTCGAGGTCAGGGGAGCCGTGGAAGCTGGAGTTCACGGTCTTGGCGACGACCAGGTCGGGGGTGACGTCGGCCAGGTAGGGCTTGAGCGCGTGGCCGGCGCCGTGAGGATGCAGAGGCGAGTCCGGGTCGGCGGAGTCGTGCTGCACGAAGACGACCGGTCGCCCGGACGCGGACCAGTGGTGGACGAGGGCGTCGATGTGGGCGTCGCACCCGGGGTTGTTCCGCGGGCCCCACCACGGGTCGTCGAAGCCCTGCTGCACGTCGACGACGACCAGCGCGTAGCGGTCCAGCTCCGGCAGCTCTGTCTCCATGGCGGTGACCGTAGCGGCTCCCGGGGCACCCTGCACCCCAAGGCGGTCGGGCCCTTCTGGAATGCTTGCGCGGCGCGAACGGCGTACAGGACGTCCAGGGAGGGGCGAGGTCGATGAGCGGGATCGCCGGCGAGCTGGCGAGGGTCAAGGGCGCGTTCGCCCAACCGACCCTGACGCTGCTCCACCAGCGTCAGGCGCCTGTCGTGATCACGATCTTCCGCGCGGCGTTCGGGCGCAACAACAAGCCGATCCCGACGGCGCGGCTGCACGCGCAGGTCGAGGAGCACCTCGCCGAGATCAGGCTGGCGGGGGAGACCGAGGTCCCGAACGGAAGCGGTCGGGACATCTGCCAGCGGTGGATGCGGGGGCAGTGGCTGGTGCGCTCGCTCGACGAGGCCGGGCACGAGGTGTACTCGTTGACCTCCCACGCCCAGCAGGCGCTGGAGCTCGTCAAGAACCTCGCGCGCGACCGCGCCACGCTCAGTGAGCACCGCATCGCGACCATCCTCGGCAGCGTCCGGCGGTTCAACTCCGAGGCCCACCCCGACCGTACGGCGCGGGTGACCATCCTCAACGCCGAGATCGCCCGGCTCCAGGCCGAGCGCGACCGGCTGGTCGACGGCGCCGAGATGGTCAGCGCCACCGAGGACTACATGCTCGAGGGGTTCACCGAGCTGCTCTCGCTGATCTCCGCGCTGCCCAGCGACTTCGCGCGGGTCGAGGAGCGGTTCGCCACGATCCGCAGTGAGATCCTGGCCGCGTTCCGGGCCGAGGACCGGCCGGCCGGTGAGGTCATCGACGACTACCTGACCCGTGCGGACACGCTGATGACGGCCACGCACGAGGGTCGCGCGTTCGAGGGGGCGTTCACGCTCCTGCGCGATGACGCCCTGGTCACCCAGCTCCGCGAGGACCTGACCGCGCTGCTGGAGCACCCGCTCTCCGACGCCATCCTGAGCGACGCCGATCGCGCCGAGCTGCGGGGGACCGTGCGGCTGGTGCGCGACGGTCTGGACCGGGTGCTCGCCCAGCGCTCGCGGGTGACCGCGACCCTCAAGGAGTACATCGTCTCCCACGACGCGGCCCGCGACCGCGAGCTCGAGCAGACGCTGCGCCAGGTCGAGTCCGAGCTCATGACCTGGATGGCGACGACCGGGCCGCGCGCCACGCTCGACGTACCTCTGCTGCCGGCGCGCGCGAGCGTCGACCACCTGCGGGAGCGGTTCTACGACCCGGCGGACGACGTGCTCCCGGATCGCATCACCCCCGCCGACCCGGACGACGCGCCACCGGTCTCGCTCGCCGGGCTGATGGCGGAGGGTGGGCCGCAGCTGGTGTCCCTGCGTCGGCGCCTCGACGACGCGCTGACCTCCCTGCTTCCGGCCGGTTCGCTCGGCGAGCTCTTCGACGGCTTCGAGGCGTCGCTGCGACGGCCGGTCGAGATCTTCGGCCTGCTGCACCTCGCGGCCGACCGCGACTGGGAGACCGAGGACGCCGTCGAGACGTTCGCCGCCGTCCGCCCCGACGGGTCGCGGCGGACCTTCACCGTGCCGCGCACGCCACTGCCCGACCCCGACCGACGAGAGAGCGAGAACCGAGCATGAGCGTGGACACCGACACCGAGGTCGGCATCGATCCGGACCTCGATGCCGAGATCCTCGACGAGGGCTCCGTCTCGCTGTTCGAGGGCGACGAGGGCGGGCTGGAGCACGCGCAGCGCCACGCCCTGGTGACCCTGCTCAAGCAACGCTTCATCAGCGCCCGCACCCACCCGCGCGACTGGCGCGTGCTGGTCGAGCACGAGCGCGTCCTGCGTTCGCGGCTCAACGATCTCTTCCTCGACCTGGCGGTGGACCGCGGCCGCGAGGTGGCGTGGAAACGGCAGGCGACGTCCGAGACCGGCAGCCGCTTCCCGACGTTGTTGTACGACGCCGCGTGGTCGCGCGAGGAGACGCTCGTGCTGGTCCACCTCCGGGACCGGCTCCGTGCCGGGCTCGCGAGCGGCGACGCGCGCGTGTACGTCGACCGCGAGGACATCGTCGAGTACGTCGCGAGCTTCCGCCCCGTGCACGCCACCGACGAGGCCGGTGACGAGAAGCGGGCCCGCAACGCGGTGGTCAGCATCGTGAAGTCCGGGCTGTTGATCGGCGCCGCCGGCGACGACCGCTACGAGATCAGTGAGGCCGTCGAGCCCCTGCTCCCGCTCGAGCTGCTCCAGGAGCTGCTCGAGGCCCTTCAGCGCGCCAACGGTGCCGACGCCCCGACCGGGCCCGACGAGCCGTCCGACCTGTTCGGCGCGGAGCACGACCACGTGGGCGAAGCAGGGGAGGAGTGACCATGTCCATCAACGAGATCGACCGGGTCGAGGACGACGCGACCGACGGGCTCTTCGAGCAGCAGGTCGTCGTCACCCCGGCCGACGACACCGTGCAGTGGCGTGCCGCGCTGCTGCAGCTGGTCAACTGGGGCGGCTTCGGCGGGCTGACCACGGTCCCCCTCCGCGGGGACGCGACGATGATCTCGGGCGCCTCGGGCGTCGGGAAGAGCACCATCCTCGACGCCTACACCGCGCTGATGATGCCCTCGGACACGAAGTTCAACGGCGCCTCCAACGACGCGGTCGCGGGGCGCGCCCGCGGCGTCGGCCAGCGCAACCTGCTGTCCTACCTGCGCGGCGCCGTCGACGTGGTGGACGACCCGCGCACCGGTCGGCCGGTCGAGCAGCTCCTGCGGGGCAAGGGCTCCGACACCTGGGGTGCGGTCGCGATGACGTTCGTCAACGACCGGGGCGGCCGGTTCACCGCGCTGCGCACCTACTACGTCCCCCGACGGGCCTCCCGCTCGGGCGACGTGCAGATGCAGCTGGCCACGCACGAGGGTGCGCTGTCGCTGGAGACGCTCGAGGTCGCCGTGCCCGAGCGCTTCCACGCCAACACCCTGAAGAAGCTGTTCCCGGGCATCCGCGTCCACCGCACGTACGCCGAGTTCTCGGCCGTCCTGCACGCGCGCCTGGGCATCGGCGCCAACGGCGACGGGGCGAAGGCGCTACGGCTGCTGGCCCGGATCCAGGCCGGCAACCAGGTGCGCAGCGTGGACGAGCTCTACAAGGACATGGTCCTCGAGCGTCCCGTGACGTACGCCGCGGCCGACCGCGCCATCGAGCACTTCGACGACCTCGACACGGCGTACTCCGCGATGCGCACCGAGGAGCAGAAGCTCGAGCTGCTCGACCCGATCACCGGCCTCCAGGAGCGCAAGGTCGCGGCTACCCGACGGCTGGCCGAGCTCGACGCGTACGGCGTGACGCGGGCCGGCGACACCCCGTTGCGTCTGTGGCTGCTCCGGACCCACCTGCGGCTGCTCGAGACTGCAGTCGCCGCCAACCGTGAGGCACGCAGGAAGACCGCCGGCGACCTCGCCGCAACGACGTCGGCCGAGGCGGCGCTCCTGGGCGACCTCGAGGCGGCGAAGGAGGCGCACCGCGCCGCCGGCGGCTCCACGCTCCAGTCGCTGGGACTCTCGCTGGAGCAGGAGGCGGTGGTCCGTGAGGACCGGCTCGGGCGCCGGACCGTGCTGCAGGAACGCCTCCTGCCGCTGATCGACGTGACAGGTGCCGACGGGGTGGACGTCGACGTCGCGCTGGCGTCGGCCGAGGAGTTCGCCGCTCTCCAGCAGCACGCCGGACGCTGGCTCGACGGCTGGGCAGCGGAGTCCGAGCGGCTCAAGCAGCAGCGCGACACGGCGCTCCGACGCCAGTTCCCGGTCAGCGAACGGCAGAGCGAGCTCCGCCGCGAGCGGGCCTCGATGGAGAACCGGGCCAGCCGGATGCCGGCGCGGATGCACGAGCTTCGGGCCGAGGTCGCGCACGCGAGCGGGCTCAGCGTCGAGGAGCTGCCGTTCGTGGCGGAGCTGATCGACGTCGCCCCCGACGAGGCACGCTGGCGCACGGCGATCGAGACCGTGCTCGGCGCGTCGGCGCGGATGATGCTCGTCCCGCTCGACCGGCTCGACGACTTCTCCGCCGCCATCGACGGGTTGCGGCTGCGCGGCCGGCTCACGTTCGAAGGCGTGGAGCTGGACCTGCCCGACCGCGGCCCGGCCGACCCGGAGCGGATCGCAGGGAAGCTGCTCTTCAAGGACTCGCCGTTCTCCGGCTGGGTGCAGGCGCACGTCGAGGAGCCGGCGCGCAACGCGCTCTGCGTCGAGTCCGCCGCCGGCCTCGCCGGGAGCGGCCTCCGGGTGACCCTCGCCGGCCAGACCCGCAGCGGTCGGCGCGGCACCCACGGTCGCAACGACAGCCGCGACGTCATCGGCTTCTCCAACGAGGACGCCCTCGCCGAGATCGACTCCGAGCTCGCCCGCCTCGACCAGCAGCTGGTCGCGCTCGGCGCCGAGGTGACGGAGCTGGACCGGCAGTCCAGCGTGCTCGAGAAGTCCCGGACGGCGTACGACGCGGTGGCCGGGGCCCGCTTCGACGACGTCGACGTCGATGGCAGCGACCGGCGGATCGCCGAGCTCGAGCGGCGCCGGGCCGAGATCCTGGCTACGGACGACAAGCTCCAGGCCCTCCACACGCAGATCGACGAGCTCGCCGAGCAGCTGGAGCAGGCACGTCGGAAGCGGTTCGGTCTGGAGCAGCGCCGGCGGGAGCTGGACGTCGTGCACGCCGAGCTGATCGACTCCGAGGATCTGGTCAACGATCGGCTCGAGGCGACGGAGCGCACCGGCACGGCGCTGCTGACCGACGACCAGGACGCCGCGCTGACGGGCGAGTTCGCGGCTGCGGCGGCACCCGCCGACCCTGAGGACCTCGACCGCTTCCCGGAGAGCTCCCAGCGGCTGGCCGACCGGCTCCGCGGTGCGGTCGCCGAGGCCGAGGCGGAGATCCAGCGGGTCGACGACGACCTGGCCGCGATCTTCCGGCTGTACAAGTTCCAGTGGGACTCCCCGAACCTCGGCGCCGGCGCGGAGTCCTATCCGGACTATGCCCGCATCCTCGACGAGATCCGCGGCAAGGGCCTGGCGGAGCGTCGCTCGGAGTGGCGTCGCCGGCTCACCGAGTGGAGCGGCCAGGACCTGGTGCCGTTGGTCGGGGCCATGGCGGCGTCGATCGAGGAGATCGAGGACCGGCTCGAGCCGATCAACGCGATCCTGCGGCGGCTCGAGTTCGGGGCCTCGCGCGATCGGCTGCGGATCCGCCTCCGGCGGCTGGCCCCGGCGCACGTCCAGGTCTTCATGCGCGACCTGCGGGCGCTCTCTGCGGGCTCGACGACCGAGCTGGGGGAGGCCGACCTGGAGAAGCGGTTCAACGACCTCAGCCGCTTCATGCAGCAGCTGCGCAAGCCGGCCCAGGTCGGCGAGGCAACGGTCGGCACGAGCGATCGGGACCGGCTCCTCGATGTGCGCCGGCACGTGGAGATCAGCGCCGAGCGCTACGACCACCTCACCGGCGAGCTGCGCGCGACGTACCGAACGCTGGGGGAGAAGAGCGGCGGCGAGAGCCAGGAGCTGGTCGCCTTCATCGTCGGGTCCGCCCTGAGGTTCCGGCTCGGCGACGAGATGCGCTCGCGGCCGAGGTTCGCGCCGGTCTTCCTCGACGAGGGCTTCGTGAAGGCCGACTCCGAGTTCGCCGGCCGAGCCGTGCAGGCGTGGAAGGGCCTCGGCTTCCAGCTGGTCATCGGCGTTCCCCTGGACAAGGTCACCGGCCTCGAGCCGCACATGGACGACCTGCTGGCGATCACCAAGAGCAGCACCACACACCAGTCGTGGATCACGCCGATCACGGATGCCGACCGGGACGGGTAGCCCGGCCCAGCCCTGCTCGCGGATGCGGTCAACGGCGCCCGACATACTGGGCGGGTGACCCGCTCCGTCCTGGTCCTCAACGGGCCCAACCTGAACCTGCTCGGACGCCGCGACCCCGCGGTCTACGGCACCGCCACGCTGGCCGACGTCGAGGCGCTGTGCGTCGCCGAGGGGGAGCGGCTCGGCCTGCAGGTCGAGTGCCGGCAGAGCAACCACGAGGGCGTGCTCATCGACTG
Organism: uncultured Actinomycetota bacterium; assembly: GCA_963698315.1. GTDB lineage: Bacteria > Actinomycetota > Actinomycetes > Propionibacteriales > Nocardioidaceae > Nocardioides_B. Next base: position 174,850 of record CAVOQH010000004.1, on the reverse strand, counting down.
GATCCACGAGGCCTTCGCGTCCGGCGCCGCCGTCGTCGGGAACTTCGGCGCCTACACCCACACCTCGATCGCGATCATGGACGCGCTCGCGGTGCTCACCGCGCCGGTGGTCGAGGTGCACATCTCCGACATCCACGCGCGCGAGGAGTTCCGGCACCAGTCGTACGTCGGCCTGGTCGCCGGCGCCGCCGTGATCGGCCGCGGCGTCGACGGCTACGCCGAGGCGCTGCGCGAGGTCGTCCGGCTCTGGGAGTCCTGAGGTTCAGCCGGCCAGCTGGGCGGCCAGCCGGACCGGCGCGTTGGCCGCGCCGTACCCGTCGTACCCACCCCGGCGCTCCACCACCTCGAAGAACACCCGGCCGACGGTCGCGGTGTAGAAGTGCAGGAACTCGCCCTCGGCGTCCCGGTCGTAGAGCAGTCCCAGCCTGCGCAGCGTGGACAGCAGCTCCGGGTCGAGGTCGAAGCGCGCGTCGAGGTCGTCGTAGTAGTTGTCGGGCACCGGCAGGAACCGCAGGCCGCGCGCCCGCGCCTGCTCCGCCAGGCTGACGATGTCGTCGCAGGCGAAGGCGATGTGCTGCGGCAGGCCGGAGTGCAGCCCGGCGGGGAGCAGGTTGAGGGCGAGCCGGATCCGGCCGTCGGTCGACCGCATCACCTTGCTCACCACCAGCCCGACCGGGCCGGCGACCTCCAGCGGCGCCTGCGGCTCCAGGCCGAGCACGCTGCTGTAGAACAGCACCGCCTCGTCGTAGTGCTGCCACGGCTGCACGAGGTTGATGTGGTCGACGTGCGTGACGAGCTCCGGTCCGGTCGCGGACGTCCCGAGGTGGAACTCCTCGGTCCAGGTGGCGTCCGGGCCGTCCGGCACCTGACCGAGGAAGACCTCGGTCCCGTCCGGTGCGGAGAAGGCGGCCAGCCGCTCCTCGCCGGCGTAGGTCCGTCGGTGCACGCGCGGGGCGAGCAGCCGCTCCGCCCGCGTCGCCGACGCGCTCGGGTCGGCCACCTGCACACCCACGGCCGCCACGTCGGGGACGACGTCGCGCGCCTGCTGCTCGTTGAGCACCACGCGTGCCTGGCCCTGGGTCCAGAGCCCGACCGCCTTGCTGCGGTGCCGGCCGCGGAAGGTGAAGCCCAGCTGCTGGAGCACCACCTCGACGTCGCCGGTGTCCTCGGCCTTGACCTCGACGAAGTCCAGCCCGGTCGGCTCCGCCACGTCGGGCAGCCGCGCGACCTCCGGCCCGGCCTCGCTGCCGAGGTGGCGGGCGGCCTGGTCCTCCAGCCAGCGCAGCGAGCGCAGCGCCTGCCGGGCGGTGCGGTCGGGGTCGGTCTGCCGGAAGGTGTCGTTGAAGACCTCGAGCGAGAGCGGTCCGGCGTACCCGGTCCGCAGGACGTGGGCGAGGAAGGCGGCGAGGTCGAAGCCGCCCTCGCCGGGGAACAGCCGGTGGTGCCGGCTCCACGACAGCACGTCCAGGCTCAGCAGGGGAGCGTCGGCGAGCTGGAGGAAGAAGACCTTCTCGCCGGGGATCTCCTCGATCTCCTTGGGGTCGTGGCCGCGGGAGAGGATGTGGAAGCTGTCGAGGCAGACGCCGACGTTGGGGTGGTCGGCGCGCTCGACGATGCGCCAGGCGCGGCGGTAGTCGTCGACGAAGCGCCCCCAGGCCAGCGCCTCGAACGCCAGCCGGACGTCGTACGACGCGGCGAGGTCGCCGAGCTCGCGCAGCTGGGCGGCCGAGACGGCGTCGTCGTCGACCGTCGCGGTGCCGACGTTGCTGCAGACCAGCATCGTGTCCATGCCCAGCCGGCGCATCAGCGCGAACTTCGCCTCGGCGCGACGCAGGTTGGCCGCGAACGTCGCCGCGTCGACGCCCTCGGCGTCGCGGAAGGGCTGGAAGAGGTCGAGGGTGAGGCCGAGCCGGTCGGCGAGGGCGCGGATCTCCTCCGGGCTCTGCGGGGCGGCGACGAGGTCGGGCTCGAAGATCTCCACCCCGTCGAACCCCGCCGCGGCGCAGGCCTGCATCTTCTGGGTCAGCGTGCCGCTCAGGCACACCGTGGCGATCGACGTCCGCATCGGCCCTCCAAGGCTGTAATGAACTAAACGGTACATACATTGGGGTCGGATGACCAGACCCCGGAACCACGCACTACGCTCGGCGGCATGGTCGAAGCCGCGCAGCCCGAGCGCCTCCGGGACGCCGAGCGCACCCGCGCGGAGCTGCTCGAGGTGGCGACCGAGGTGTTCGCGGAGCAGGGCCTGTCCGGGGCGCGGGTGGACGAGATCGCGGAGCGCACCCGCACCACGAAGCGGATGATCTACTACTACTTCGGCGGCAAGGAGCAGCTCTACCGCGCGGTCCTCGAGGCGGCCTACCGCGGCATCCGCGAGGCCGAGCAGTCGATCCACGCCACCGACCTCCCTCCGGTCGAGGCCGTGCGCCGCATCGCCGAGCTCACCTTCGACCACCACCACGCGCACCCCGCGTTCATCCGGCTGGTGTCCATCGAGAACATCCACCGCGGCGAGCACCTGCGCCAGGTCGAGTCCCTGCGCGACCTCAGCCGGCCGGTGGCCACGCTGCTCGACGACGCGCTCGAGCGGGGTCGGGAGTCGGGGGAGTTCCGCACCGACGTCGACGCGATCGACCTGCACATGTTGATCAGCGCCTACTGCGTCTTCCAGGTCGCCAACAACGCGACCTTCGGCTACCTCTTCGGCCGCGACATGAGCGCGCCCGAGGTGCGGGACCGGCATCGCCGGATCCTCGGCGACGTCGTCGTCGCCTGGCTCACCCAGCGCTGAAGCGCGCTGATCCCTCGCTGAGAACCCTTGACGTCCCGCGCAGCGGTGTGATGTCCTTCACGTACGTACTAGATAGTTCATTAGCAGGAGGAGCGATGGAACAGCACCCCTACCTCGTGGGTCTGGTCGGCGCGGGCGTCGGCCCGTCGCTCACCCCCGCCCTGCACATGCGGGAGGCCGCCGCCCACGGGCTGCCGTACGTCTACCGCACCATCGACATCACCGCGCTGGGGCTCGCGCCGACCGACATCGGACGCATCCTCACCCACGCCCGGCTGCTCGGGCTTCGACGCGCTCAACGTCACGCACCCGTGCAAGCAGCTGGTCATCGAGCACCTCGACCGCCTCGACCCGACGGCCGAGCGCCTCGGCGCCGTCAACACCGTCGTCTTCGGCGAGGACGGCACGGTCGGCCACAACACCGACACCACCGGCTTCGCCGCCGCGGTCCGGACCGGGCTGCCGGGAGCGCCGACCCGCGAGGTGGTCCAGCTCGGCGCCGGGGGAGCGGGCGTCGCCGTCGCGGACGCCCTGCTCTCGCTGGGCACCGACCAGCCTGGTCATCGTCGACCTCGACGAGGAACGCAGCGCCACGCCTGGCCCGCGCCCTGGCCGACCGGTTCCCCGAGGCCCGCGTCGAGAGCGCCCACCCCGACAAGCTCCCCGCGCTGCTGCCCTCGGCCGACGGGCTCGTGCACTGCACGCCCACCGGCATGGCCGACCACCCGGGGCTGCCCCTCGACCCGGCCCTGCTGCACCGCGGGCTGTGGGTCGCCGACATCGTCTACCGACCGCTCGACACGGCCCTGCTCCAGGCGTCCCGCGCCGCGGGCTGCGCCGTCCTCGACGGCGGGCACATGGCGGCCTACCAGGCCGTCGACGCCTTCCGCCTCATCACCGGGGTCCAACCCGACTCCGACCGCATGCTCGCCCACCTGCGCGAGCTCGCCGCCGACCGCGGCTGACCCCACACCTCACCCGACGCACCCTCACCACCGGCCGTTGGCCACTCGACCGCTGGCGCCTGCCCGCGGGAGAATCACGACAAGGAGGACTCCCGATGGAGGGACCGAGCACCACCGACACGACCACGTCCGGAAAGACACCACGCAGGGCGGCCGTCGCCAGCTTCATGGGCAGCGCGGTGGAGTACTACGACTTCTTCATCTTCGGCTCCGCGGCCGCGCTGATCTTCCCCCACGTGTTCTTCCCCGACGACAACACCTCCGCCCTGGTGATGTCCTTCGCCACCTTCGGGTTCGCGTACGTCGCCCGGCCGTTCGGTGCGGTCATCCTCGGCCACTTCGGTGACCGGGTCGGCCGGCAGAAGGTCCTCATGTTCACGCTCGTGCTCATGGGCGTGTCCACCTTCCTGATCGGCTGCCTCCCGACGTACGACCAGATCGGGTGGGCCGCACCGGCGCTGCTGGTCTTCTGCCGGCTCCTGCAGGGACTCTCCGCCGCGGGCGAGCAGGCCGGCGCCAGCTCGCTGACGCTCGAGCACGCCCCCGACGACCGCCGGTCCTTCTTCACCTCCTGGACGCTGACCGGCACCCAGGGCGGCCAGATCCTCGCCGCGATGGTGTTCATCCCGGTGGTGTCCCTCCCCGACGACATCAAGTACAGCATCGGCTGGCGCATCCCGTTCTGGCTGAGCGCGCTGGTCGTCCTCGTCGCCTACTTCATCCGCCGCAGCCTGCACGAGCCCCCGGCCTTCGCGGAGGCCAAGGCCAACGACGACATCGCCCGCCTGCCGGTGCTCGACCTGCTGCGCCACCACTGGCGTGACGTCCTCCGGGTGATCTGCTGCGCGTTCATCGCCGCCGTCTCCACCGTGTTCGGCAACCTGGCGATCGCCTACGGCACCGAGGTCGGCGTGAACGAGTCGATCACCCTGTGGCTCGTGGTGGCCGCGAACGTCGTGGCCCTGTTCACCCAGCCGATGTTCGGGATGCTGGCCGACCGGATCGGCCGCAAGCCGGTGTTCATCTACGGCGCCCTGTCCAGCGCGGCGTTCATGCCGTTCTACCTGCTGTCGATGAGCCAGGACAACGAGCTGCTGACCTTCGCGCTGGCGGTGCTCACCTTCTCCTTCGGGTACGCCGCCGCCAACGCCGTCTGGCCGTCGTTCTACGGCGAGATGTTCAACGCCCGGGTGCGGTTCTCCGGTGTCGCCATCGGCACCCAGCTCGGCTTCCTGATGGCCGGCTTCGCGCCGACCATCGTCACCGGCCTCGGTGGCGTGCAGGAGGGCGGCTGGGTCGTCACGGCCGGCTTCACCGCGGTCATCGCCCTGATCGCCGCGGTCTCCGCGGCCACCGCCAAGGAGACTCGTGCCGTGCCCACCGACCAGCTCGGTGTGAAGCGACCGGCCGGGCGCGCCGAGGCCAAGGTCCCGGTGACGACGGGCTGACGCGACATGATCGTGCCCGGCCACCAGGGGGAGACCCCGGTGGCCGGGCACGGTCACGTCTGCTGCTCGTCCAGCACCCGCTGCGCGATGCGGAACGCCGTGTTGGCGTCCGGGACACCGCAGTAGATCGCGCTCTGGAGGATGAGCTCCTTGATCTCGTCGACCGTGAGCCCGTTGGTGAGGGCCGCCCGCACGTGCATCGCGAGCTCCTCGTGGTGACCGCGGGCGATCAGTGCGGTGAGCGTGATCAGGGAGCGGCTGCGCCGGTCGAGGCCGGGGCGGGTCCAGATGCTGCCCCACGCGTAGGTGGTGATCAGCTCCTGGAAGTCCCGCGTGAAGTCGGTGGTGGCGTCGGTCGCGCGGTCGACGTGCGCGTCGCCGAGCACCTCTCGCCGTACGACCATCCCGGCGTCGCGGACCTCGCCCAGGGTGCGGTCGTCACCGGGCTCCGGGACCTCGCCGAGGAAGTGCCGGCGGAGCAGGGCGGCCACCGCCTCCGGTGCCTCGGCCGGCGCGAGGTGGGCGACGCCGTCGAGCTCGACGAACCTGCCGTCCTGGACGCCGTCGGCGATCGCACGCAGCAGGTCCGGGGGTGTGGCCACGTCGTGGCTGCCGGCCACCGCGAGGACGGGTACGCCGATCTCGGCGAGCCGGTCGCGCACGTCGAACTGCGCGAGGGCGCCGCACACCTGCGTGTAGCCCTGGTCGTCGGCCTCCTGGAGCGCGTGCAGCAGTGCGGAGCCGACCTCGGGCCGGCGGTCCAGGAAGCCGGGGCCGAACCAGCGCTGGGCGGATCCGGACACCATCACCGGCGTTCCGGAGACGCTGACCTGCCCGATCCGGCCGGTCCACATCGCCTCGTCGCCGATCTTCGCGCCGGTGCAGAGCAGGGCCGCCGCGGTCACGCGGGCGGGCCGGTCGAGGAGCAGCTGGAGGCCGACCGCTCCGCCGACCGAGTCCCCGGCGTAGAAGAACCGACCGCCGTCCTGGCCGCGCTGGAGCAGCACGTCGTCGACGACCGTGAGCACGCCCGCGGCGAGCTCGGCCATCGTGAACGGCTCGTCCGGGACCGCGCGGTTGTGGCCGTGCCCGGGCAGGTCCCAGGCGACGACGTCGAAGACGTCGGTGAGCCCGCGGGCGCACTCCGACCAGAGGGTGCTCGCGGAGGTGCCGAGCGACGGGCCGAGCACCAGCAACGGCAGCTCGGCCCGGTGCGCGGCTCCGGTCATCCGGACGGCGGTGATGCCGGGTGTCATGGGGTCCTCTCGGGTTGTTCCGTGCGGTCGGCTGCGGGGTGGGCGAGCGTCGTCGCGGCCCGCGCCAGCGCTGCTTCGACGAAGGCCGCGCCGGCGCCGGAGTAGTCGTCGCGCGGGGGGTCGCCGAGCAGACCGGCCAGGCTGCGCTGCTCGGCGCGGACCCCGGGCTCGGCCGCGGTGAGGGTCTGCTGCATCCGGTCGCCGTGCACCTGCAGGCCGCTGAGCAGCTCGCCGGTCTGCTCGCCGGCGACCACCGTGCGGCGCAGCAGCGTCCGGAGGGTGGCCCACTCGGCGTGCCAGGGCCCGGCCGACCGCTCGTCGGCCGACTCCGCGGAGGCGAGGTGCAGGGTGGCGGCGAGCTGGGGCGTGGTCAGCGCGGCGCGCCGCACCAGCGCGGAGAGCACCGGGTTGGCCTTGTTCGGCATCGTCGACGACCCGCCGCCGGATGCCTCGGAGAGCTCGCCGATCTCCGGCCTGCTGAGCGTCAGCACGTCGTTGGCGATCCGCCCCCAGGCGTCGGTGCAGCGCACGCTCGCGTCGCCGAGCCGGGTGACGGTGGCGCGGGACGTGTGCCACGGGGGCGACCGGTCCAGGCCCAGTGCGTCCGCGAGGTCCTGCGACATCCGGTGCACGGCACCGACCGGGTCGGGCAACCGGGAGGCCAGCTCGACGGTGCCGGCCATCGACCCGGCCGCGCCGCCGACCTGCACGGGCAGGGTCAGCGCCGCCAGGTCGTCGTACGCGTCCAGGACGCCGGTCAGCCAGCCGGCCGCCTTCAGGCCGAACGTCGTGGGGATGGCGTGCTGGGTCAGCGTCCGGGCCACCATGGGCGTCGCCCGGTGCTCGTCGACGAGGTGGGACAGCCGGCCGACCTGGTCCCGCAGCCCGGCCAGGATGCGATCCACCGCGTCGCGGGCGCAGATCATCAACGCGCTGTCGACGACGTCCTGGCTGGTCAGGCCGCGGTGCAGCCACCGGGCGGCGTCGGGAGCGCTGTCCCGCAGGCCGTCGCGCAACAGGGAGACGAGCGCCATCGCGGGGTTGCCGCCGATCTCCGACTCGTTCGTCAGCCACTCGTGGTGGCGCGGCCGGACGAGCTCGCGCAGGTCGGGGACCGCGAGCCGGGCGGGAGCGATGCCGGCGTCGACGAGGCCGATGAGCCACGCCTCCTCCACGTCGACCATCGCCATGAGCAGTGCCTCGTCCGAGAACAGGTCCTCGGCGCGGTCGTCCCCGGGCCAGAACAGGTCAGCCATGCCGTCAGTGTCGCGGATGACGGAGGAAGACGGTCTCCCGGTCGCCCTGGAGGTGGATGTCGAAGCGGAACCCGCTCCCGTCCTCGGTCGCGACCAGCGTGGCGCGGCGGTCCGGCTCGAGGCCGGCCAGCAGCGGGGTCGCGGCCAGGACCTCCGGGTCGCCCGGGAGGTAGGCGCGGGTGAACAGCCGGTTGAGCAGCCCGCGCGCGAACACGGTGACCGCGACGAAGGGCGCCGCGCCGGGGGCCGTCGGTCCGGGCCGGAGCGTGGAGAAGGAGTAGTGCCCGGTGGCGTCGGTGGCCGCCCGCCCGAACCCGGTGAACGTGAAGCCGTCGCGGCGCAGCGAGCCGTGCTCCTGCACGATCCGGCCCTCCGCGTCGGCCTGCCAGATCTCGATCAGCGCGTCGGGGACCGGCTCGCCGGCCCCGTCGACGACCAGGCCGTGGAGCCGGACCGCGTCCGCGCGGCCGGGCGGGACCAGCTCGCTGTCCCCGGGGTAGGGGAGCGCGTAGTGGAAGAACGGGCCGACCGTCTGCCCCGCGGTGGGGGTCAGGTCGCCGGGGGCGCGGCTCATGCGTCCTCCTCCATCAGGGTGCGGTGGCTGCCGGTCAGCACGATGTCCCAGCGGTAGCCGGTGCACCACTCGTGCTGGGTGACGTCGTGGTCGTAGGTCGCCACCAGCCGCTCGCGGGCCTGGGGGTCGACGATCGACTGGTAGATCGGGTCGAGCGCGAACAGCGGGTCGCCGGGGAAGTACATCTGGGTCACCATCCGCTGGGTGAACTCGGTGCCGAACAGCGAGAAGTGGATGTGCGCGGGCCGCCAGGCGTTGCGGTGGTTCTTCCACGGGTAGGGCCCGGGCTTGATCGTGGTGAACCGGTAGGTGCCGTCGTCGTCGGTGAGGCAGCGGCCGACGCCGGTGAAGTTGGGGTCGATCGCCGCGGGGTGCTGGTCACGCTTGTGGATGTAGCGACCGCCCGCGTTGGCCTGCCAGACCTCGACGAGCTGGCGCCGTACCGGCCGGCCGTCGCCGTCGAGCACGCGGCCGGTGACCACCATCCGCTCGCCGATCGGCTCGCCGCCGTGCTGGATGGTGAGGTCCGCCTCCAGCGCACCGACGTCGCGGTGCCCGAACGCCGGCGCCCACAGCTCGACGCCCTCCGGGTCCGCGTGGTGCGGGTCCTTGGTCGGGTGGCGCAACAGGCTGCTGCGGTACGGCGGGTAGTCCAGGCGCGGCTGCGTCTCCTCGAGGCCGTCGCGCTCGTACGCCTTGCTGATGGCGGCGATCTCGTCGTCCATCGCGGCCTGGGTGACCATGTCGGCTGGGCTCATGCGCAGCAACGTACGACGGGTGCGACCGGGCGCGCTCGCCATCACTTCCACTGACCGGAAGTGGCGTGCGAGCATGGTGGACATGGCAGGCAACGTCTCCACCCCGGGCGCCACCGTGGCCAGCCGCGTCCTCGCGCTGATCGGCGCCTTCGACGAGGAGCACCGCAGCCTCTCGCTCTCCGAGCTGGCCGACCGCGCGGGACTGCCGCTGCCGACGGCCCATCGCCTGGTCGGCGAGCTGGTCGCGTGGGGCGCGCTGACCCGCCGCCCGTCGGGTCAGTACGTCGTCGGTCGGCGGCTGTGGGACGTCGGGCTGCTCGCCCCGGTGCAGACCGGGCTCCGCCAGCTGGCGTCGCCGTACCTCCATGACCTCTACGGAGCCACCCTCGCCACCGTCCACCTCGCGGTGCGCGACCGGACCGAGGTGCTCTACCTCGACCGGCTGGCCGGCAACGCCTCGGTGCCGGTGGTCAGCAGCATCGGCTCGCGACTCCCGATGCATGCGACCGGGGTGGGGAAGGTCCTGCTCGCCCACGCATCCCCGGTCGGTGCAGGCGACCGTGCTCTCGGACCTGCGCCGGGTCACGCCGTACACGATCACGCAGCCGGGCACGTTGCGCAGACAGCTCTCCCGCGTCCTCCGGGACGGCTACGCCACCACCGTCGAGGAGATGAGCCTGGGAGCGTGCTCGGTGGCCGTGCCCATCCGGGGCGAGCAAGCGGTCGTGGCCGCGCTGGGGATCGTGGTGCCGAGCCTGCGGAACGACCGGGCGAAGCACGTCGCAGCGCTGCAGGTCGCTGCGCGGGGCATCGGCCGGGCCCTGGTGGCCAGTCGCGTCGACCGTGCCTGATTCCACTCAGCAGAAGGGCTGCGTGGTCGCCGTCGAGGAGCGGGCCGACACTGTGGCCATGACCCGCACCATGACCAGGACCACCGTCGGCATCGTCGGCGGCGGCCCCGCCGGCCTGATGCTGAGCCACCTGCTGGCGATCGCCGGGATCGAGTCCGTCGTCGTCGAGATCCGGTCCCGTCGCGAGATCGAGGAGACCCACCGGGCGGGCATCCTGGAGCAGGACAGCGTGCGACTCCTGGTCGACTCCGGCGTGTCCGACCGCGTCCTGCGCGAGGGGACCGAGCACGAGGGCATCGACCTGGCGTTCGGGGGAGCCCGGCACCGGGTCGACTTCCGGGCGCTCACGGACGCCTCCTGCCGGCTCTACCCGCAGACCGAGGTCTTCAAGGACCTGGCCGACGTGCACGCCCGCGAGGGCCGGGACGTCCGGTTCGGAGTACGAGACGTCTCGGTGGTGGACATCGAGACCCCTCGCCCGGGAGTCCTGTTCACCGATGTGGACAGCCGGGCCCACGAGCTCCGCTGCGACTACCTCGTCGGGGCGGACGGGTCCCGGAGCACCTGCCGGCAGGCGGTGCCGGAGGCGGCCCGCGCCCAGTACTTCCGCGAGTACCCGTTCGCCTGGTTCGGCATCCTCTGCGAGGCGCCGGCGAGCGCCCCCGAGCTCGATCTACAACCACTCCGACCGGGGCTTCGCGCTGATCAGCCAACGCACACCCGACCTGCAGCGCATGTACTTCCAGTGCCACCCGGACACGGACGTCGAGGACTGGTCCGACGACCGCATCTGGGAGGAGCTGCAGGCCCGCCTCAACGCCAACGGCCACGCCCTGCACGAGGGCCCGATCACGTCGAAGACGGTGCTGCCGTTCCGCAGCTTCGTCCAGGAGCCGATGCGGCACGGCAACCTGCTCCTCGCGGGCGATGCTGCGCACACCGTCCCACCCACGGGTGCGAAGGGGCTCAACCTCGCCCTGGCGGACGTCAAGGTGCTGGCCGAGGAGCTCGAGCGGGCGATCGCCGAGCAGGACCCGGCGCTGCTCGACGACTACTCGGAGCGCGCGCTCGGGCGGGTCTGGAAGGCCCAGCACTTCTCCTACTGGATGACCACGATGCTGCACAGCCTCCCTGATGCGACGCCCTTCGACGTACGCCGACAGGTGGGTGAGCTGAGCTCGCTCGTCGGATCGACGGCGGGCTCGACCTACCTGGCCGAGGGCTACACCGGCTGGCCGAACGGGTAGGCCGGAGCGACCCGCAGGGTGTGGACGCCCGTGCCCGGCCCCACCGTGCCTGCGGTCCTGCTCGCGTCCCACTATTCAGTGTTACTATGTACCGGTAGTCAGTAACACTGAGTAGTGCACGGAGGAGGTGTTCCATGGGCAAGCAGACGACGGAGATGCTCAAGGGGACGCTGGAGGGCATCGTCCTCGCGATCCTGGCCGGCCGGCCGGCGTACGGCTACGAGATCACGGCCTGGCTGCGGGAGAAGGGCTTCTCCGACATCGCCGAGGGCACCGTCTACGCGCTGCTCATCAGGATCGAGCAGCGCGGCCTCGTCGACGTGGAGAAGGTCCCCTCCGAGAAGGGACCGCCGCGCAAGGTGTACTCCCTCAACGCTCAGGGACAGGAATACCTCGAAGAGTTCTGGAGGACGTGGAGCTTCCTCGCTGAACGGCTCGAACAGCTCCGCGAAGGAGGGAAGTGAACATGTTCATCTCGACACTCCTCGAGAAGGTCGTCGGAGAGTTCGGTGACAAGAAGCGGTGGCGGAGCTACAAGGCGCGTACGAAGCAGCTGCCCGCCCACTACCGCACGGCGATCGACGCCTTGGAGCGGTACCTGACGTACTTCGGGGCGATCACCAAGGGCGACGTCCTGGTGTCGATGCTGGAGGACCTTGCCGACCTGTTCGAGCAGAGCGCGGCGAACGGCACCCCGATCCGCGCGATCGTCGGGGACGACCCGGTGGAGTTCGCCGAGGAGTTCCTCCGCAACTACGCCGAGGGCCAGTGGATCAACAAGGAGCGGGCGCGGCTGATCGACGCCATCGCCCGCGCCGCCGGAGAAGACGCCGGGGACGAAGGAGCATCCCGATGACCATGCAGCCGGACCCGGCGGTCCACGTCCAGGGACTGGAGAAGTCGTTCGGCGAGCTGCGCGTGCTGCGCGGCGTGGACTTCGACGTGGCGCGGGGCAGCATCTTCGCCCTGCTCGGCTCCAACGGCGCAGGCAAGACCACGGTCGTGAACATCCTGGCCACGCTGCTCAGGGCCGACGCGGGGACGGCCAGCGTCATCGGCTTCGACGTCGCCACCCAGGCTGCGGACGTGCGGGAGTCGATCAGCCTCACCGGGCAGTTCGCGGCCGTGGACGAGATCCTCAGCGGGCGGGAGAACCTCGTGCTGGTCGCGAAGCTGCGGCACGTCAAGGACCCGCGTGCGATCGCGGACGACCTGCTCGATCGCTTCTCGCTGACCGACGCGGCAGCGCGGAAGGTGTCGACGTACTCGGGTGGAATGCGCCGCCGCCTCGACATCGCGATGAGTCTCATCGGGAACCCGCCGGTGATCTTCCTGGACGAACCGACCACCGGCCTCGACCCTCAATCCCGCCTCGAAGTGTGGAACAGCGTCAAGGAGCTCGCCGGGCAGGGCACGACGGTGCTGCTGACGACGCAGCATCTCGACGAGGCCGAACAGCTCGCCGACCGGATCGCGATCCTCCACGGCGGTCGCATCATCGAGAACGGCACTCTCGCCGAGCTCAAGCGGCTGCTCCCGCCCGCCAAGGTCGAGTACGTCGAGAAGCAGCCGACCCTCGAGGACGTCTTCCTCGCCCTCGTCGGCGACGGCGGCATCGAAGAAGGCGCAGACGATGACCGCAGCGTCGGCACAGCCGAGTAAGGAACGACGATGACACAGCACTTCTTCGGCGACACCGCCATCCTGACAGGACGCTCGCTGCGCCACATCACGCGCAGCCTGGACACCATCATCACCACGACGATCATGCCGATCGCCTTCATGCTGCTGTTCGTCTTCGTGTTCGGCGGAGCGATCGACTCCGGGTCGGATCGGTACGTGAACTACCTGCTGCCCGGCATCCTGATCATCACGATTGCGTCTGGCGTCTCCTACACGGCATTCCGGCTCTTCCTGGACATGAAGAGCGGCATCTTCGGGCGGTTCCAGTCCATGCCGATCGCACGGTCGTCCGTGCTGTGGGCGCACGTGCTGACCTCGCTGGCCGCCAACCTGACATCGGTCGTCGTGGTCGTGCTCGTCGCACTCCTCATGGGCTTCCGCTCGGGGGCCGGAGTGCTGGCGTGGCTCGCGGTGGCCGGCATCCTGATGCTCTTCACCCTGGCGTTGACCTGGATCGCTGTCATCCCCGGGCTCTCCGCGAAGACGGCGGACGGTGCGAGCGCGTTCTCCTACCCGCTCATCTTCCTGCCGTTCATCAGCTCGGCTTTCGTGCCCACCGCCACCATGCCCGGGCCGGTGCGAGCCTTCGCCGAGCACCAGCCGGTGACGTCCATCGTCGACGCGATCCGCGACCTGTTGGCACAGCAGCCGGTCAGCACCGACATCTGGATCGCCCTGGCCTGGTGCCTCGGCATCCTCATCGTCGCGTACGCCGTCGCCATGGCCACCTACCGCCGAAGGATCACGTAGCGGTGTCTCCCGGGCCGGGACTCTCGGACCCGGCCGCCCCTCAGGGATTGTGGAGATTCGGTGCAGATCGGTCTGTCGCAGCGCGGTTCCGGTCCTCGGGCCGCCACAATGCGGAGGAGGCCGCTCGTCGGTCGCGCAACCGGAGGAGGGGGCAACGTGACCCTGGTCGAGACCGAGGGCCTGACCAAGCGCTTCGGCGCGGTGACGGCCGTCGACGACCTCACCGTCGCGGTGTCACCGGGCATCACGGGCCTCGTCGGGGCCAACGGCGCCGGCAAGTCCACGCTGCTGAAGATCTTCCTGGGGCTGCTGGCGGCCAGTGCCGGACAGGCACGGGTCCTCGGCTTCGACGTGGCCGTCGACGGCCCGGCGATCCGGGAACGGATCGGCTACATGCCCGAGCACGACTGCCTCCCACCCGACGTGACGGCGACCGAGTTCGTGGTCCACATGGCGCGCATGTCCGGGCTGCCGATGACCGCGGCACGCGAACGCGCGGCGGACACCCTCCGGCACGTCGGGCTGTACGAGGAGCGCTACCGGCCGATGGGCGGCTACTCGACGGGCATGCGTCAGCGCGTGAAGCTGGCCCAGGCGCTGGTGCACGACCCCAGCCTCGTCCTGCTCGACGAGCCGACCAACGGACTGGACCCCGCCGGTCGCGACGACATGCTCGGGCTGATCCAGCGGATCGACACCGAGTTCGGGATCTCGGTGATCGTCACCTCGCACCTGCTCGGCGAGCTGGAGCGGGTGTGTGGCGAGATCGTGGTCATCGACGGCGGCCGGCTGCTGCGGCACTCCACGACCGCGTCGGTCACGGCGGAGACGCTGGTCGTCGTGGTCGAGGTCGACGACGACCCCGCCGCGCTGCTGGAGCGGCTGCGTGACGCGGGCGTCACGGTCCGGGCCGACGGACGTCTGCTGCGGGTGGAGGTCACCGACGACCGGACCTACGACGTCGTCCGCGACGCCGTCGCGGCGCTGGGGCTCGGCCTGGTGCGGATGGAACGCCAGCGGCACCGGATGACCGAGCTCTTCACCGACCGGGCGACCGAGCAGGAGGCGACCCGTGTCTGACCCCGGCCCCACCACGCCCGTGCAGTCCGGCGAGATCCACGACATCGGCTACCGCCACTACGACGGCCCGCGGCTCGGCGCCGGCTACATCCGGCGCGCGCTCTTCCTCGAGACGCTGCGCGGCACCTACGGTCTCGGTCGCGCGGCGCGCTCGAAGATCGTCCCCCTCGCGCTGCTGGCGATCATGGTGCTGCCGGCCGTCGTCATGGGCATCGTGACCGGCTACTTCCGGATGCCGGCGCTGCCGCTGGGCTACACGGGCTACGTCGTCGCGCTCCAGGTCGCGGTGACGATCTTCGTCGGCGCGCAGTCGCCCGCCGTGATGTCCCGCGACCTGCGGTTCCGGGTCGCGCCCCTCTACTTCTCCCGCCCGCTGAGCGCGCAGCAGTACGTCCAGGCGAAGTACGCCGGCATGGCGGTCGCCCTCTTCATCCTGATGGCCCTCCCGATCACGCTGCTGCTCGCCGGTGCCCTGCTCGCGGAGCTCCCCGTCGGCGACCAGGTGCCCGACTACCTGCGCGCCATGGCCGGTGCCGCGCTGCACGCCCTCGTGCTGGCCGGGATCGGCCTCCTGGTGGCGGCGATGACGCCCCGCCGCGGCCTCGGCGTCGCCGCGGTCGTCGGTGTGCTGCTGGTCCTGTCCGGCCTGCAGGTCGCGGTCATGGCGATGGCGATCGAGTTCGGCAACGACACCTTCACCGGCTACAGCGGGCTGCTGTCGCCGTACATCCTGGTCGACGGCGTGGTCTCCGGCGTCCTTGGCGCCGACTCCTCGACCGCGCAGGGACCACCTGGCGCCGTGGGCGCCGCCGTCTTCGTGGCCGTCATGGTCGGCCTGGTCGTGGCCTGCTACCTGGGACTGCTGGCCCGCTACCGGAAGGCGCTGTCGTGAGCACCCTCTCGCTGGAGCAGGTCTCCCGGTGGTTCGGGAACGTCGTGGCGGTCAACGACGTCACGATGCGGCTCGACCCCGGCGTCACCGGCCTGCTCGGACCCAACGGCGCCGGCAAGTCGACGTTGATCAACATGATGGCCGGCTTCCTCGCCCCGTCCGCCGGCACCGTCACGCTGGACGGGCGTCCGCTCTACCGCGACGTGGAGATCTACCGCGAGGTGGGGCTCGTGCCCGAGCGCGAGGAGATGTACGACGCCGTCACCGGATGGCGCTTCGTGCTGGCCAACGCCCGGCTGCACAAGCTCGCCGACCCCGAGGCCGCCGCGCGCCGGGCGATCGCCACGGTCGAGATGGCCGACGCGCAGGAGCGCGACATCCGCACCTACTCCAAGGGGATGAAGCAGCGGATCAAGATGGCCACGGCGATCGTCCACGACCCGACCGTGCTGCTGCTCGACGAGCCGTTCAACGGGATGGACCCGCGGCAACGGCTCCACCTCATGGACCTGCTGCACCGGCTCGGCGACGAGGGCCGCACCATCCTCTTCAGCTCCCACATCCTGGAGGAGGTCGAGCAGATCGCGGGCCGGATCGAGGTCATGGTCGCCGGTCGGCACGCCGCCTCCGGTGACTTCCGGGAGATCCGCCGGCTGATGACCCAGCGACCGCACCAGTTCACCGTCCGCGCCAGCGACTCCCGTGCGCTCGCGGCGGCGATGATCGCGGAGCCGAGCGCGTCGGCGGTCGAGCTGGTGGTCGACGCCGCGGGGCACGACCTGTTGCAGGTCCAGGCGAGCGACTACGCGACCTTCATCCACGACCTCCCACGGCTCGCCGCACGGCACGGCATCCGCCTGCTGGAGGTCCGCCCCGTCGACGAGTCGCTCGAGAGCGTCTTCTCCTACCTGGTGACCCGATGAACGCGACCGTCGCCTCGCTGACCGCCCGCAGCCTCCTCGGCCGCAAGCGCACCCTCGTGCTCCTGCTGCTGCCGCTCGCGCTGCTGGCGCTGTGCACCCTCGCCCGTGTCCTGGCCGGGCTCGACGCCGACATCGCCCGGGAGCTCGACGGTCCGCTCTCGCCGAACCTGCTCACCGCCTTCGGCATCGCGATCCTGATGCCGCTGCTGAGCCTGATCACCGGCACCGGTTCGATCGGCCCGGAGATCGACGAGGGGTCGATCGTCTACCTGCTGGCCAAGCCGCTCAACCGGTACTCCATCGTCGTCACCAAGCTCGTCGTCGCCGTGACGGTCGTCGTGCTCTTCGGCGTGCTGCCGGTGGCGGTGGCCGGGACGGTCCTCACCGGCGAGGTCGGGCGCGTGACCCTGGCCTTCACCCTCGGAGCACTGTGCGCCGGGGTCGCCTACTCCTCCGTCTTCCTCCTGCTCGCGATCGTGAGCCGCAACGCCGTCGTGCTCGGGCTCGTCTACGCGCTCGTCTGGGAGTCACTGGTCGGTGGCCTCGTGCCGGGTGCCCAGACGCTGAGCGTCCAGCAGTGGTCGCTCGCGGTCGTGCAGCAGTCGCTCGGTGGCTCCGCGGAACGCCTCGGCGTCGACGCGGCGGTCGGCTTCGGCACCGCCGCGGTGCTGCTCCTCGTCGTCACGACGGCCGCGACCGTCTACGCCGGGCGTCGGCTGCAGGTGCTCCGCCTCACCGAGGCCTGAACGAGGGCCTGCTACGCGGCGGTTCAGCTGCTGCGCTCGAAAGTGATGAGCAGACCCTCGGTGCCGCCGGGACCGATGCGGCCCTTCACGTCGGCGGTCGTGATGGCTCTGAGCTGCCAGCCCTGTTGAGCGTGCTCGTTGAGGACCTCCTCGAGCCGCTCGCCCGACATCTTGCCGCCCATCATCTTCTCGCGCAGTTCGACGACCTTGTACGCGTACATCGCGCTCCTTCCACCAGGCAGTCTCAGGCTAGCCCCGGCGACCTGAGTCGACACCGCTGAGCGCTGGCGTGACCGCGGAGTCGTTCACTCGCGACATTCGGGACTGACTCGGTTGGGCGTTCCGATTTGGTGTGAGTTCGTCATGGCGGGAGGAAGGGACCGAAGGGTCCACTGGGTTCTCAACAGGACGCAACGGCGTTCACCCGGAACCAACGGGGGTTCTCATGGTTCACTCAGTTTCGCGCGTCCTCGTCGCCGTTACGGCGCTGGCTGTCACCGGTGCGGGTGCTGCGCACGGCCAGGAGCTGTCGTACGCCGACAGCGCCTCCGACGTCCACGTGATCCAGGCCGACGACAGCACGACGCTCCACGGCGACATGGTCAACACCGATGTCCGGTCGGTGCGCATCGACCACGGCAACCGGAAGATCAGGGCGAAGTTCGCCTTCACCGACCTCGCCCGTACGGGCCAAGTGTTCATCACAGCGCTCAGCGTGCGCACCTCCGACCGCCAACGGTTCCGCGTTGTGGTCGACGCGCTCAATGCCTGGCGCGGCCGGTCGGTGCTCGTGACCTGGAACGGCAGGGAGATCGAGTGCGATTCGATGCGCCATGCGATCGACTACGACGCCAACACGGTGAAGGTCTCGATGCGCACGGACTGCCTCGCCGAGCCGCGCTGGGTGCAGGTGGGTCTGGTCGCCGCGTCGACGCCGGACGGCACCACGGTGTACGTCGACGACGCGCAGCACGCCGACTTCCCCGCGCGGAGCACCTGGTCGAGCAAGGTCCGGCGCGGCTGACCACAGTTCTGGAGAGCACGATCGGGCGCTGGCCCTGCCCTCAGGAAGGCACCGAGTCTTTGCAGCTGCTCGGGTCGCTGGGGCGTTCGCTCGCTTGCCGCGGGACAGCATCAGCGACCACCCGTGACGTTGTCCAGCTATTCCTCCTCCATCTCGAACAGCGCCCGCCGCTCACGGGCGGTCGACGTGGCCTCGAGGAACCTGGCGTCGTAGTCCGGGTCAGTGATCGGGATCGTCGCGATGACGTGCTCGTCGAGAACCTCGCTGCCGCCTGCTCGCACCTTCTGCAGCACGACGAGTGTCTCGCCCTTGATGTCGTAGTGACCGACTCGCCACTGGCCCGTCGACAACGCGGGCCGATGCTGGCTCTTCGGACGCATCAGCAGCCAGATCGTCCCGTAGACGATCACCGACAGCACGCCGACCACGAAGGCGGCCTCGACGAGCACCACACCGCCATTGTCCGCGTCATCCTGCCCCACCACCATGCCCGGCCGACACCGCACGCCCGGGCCGCCGGCCCCGGGACGACGACGGCCCCCGCTGGGGGAATCCCGGGGGAACCCCTAGCGAGGGCCGTGCAGACCTGAAGTGTCTGAGGCGGTTTCCGCCCCGACCGTCAGATGCGGTGCTGGTGACGACATCCTGCGGGGGCTCGGCTTCGGCACACCACTAGCTGCGCTCGCGGCGTACCTCCGCCTCACTCCTCAGATGTCTCTGCCTGCGACGACATCTTGCGGGGCTCGGCTTCGGCACACCACTCGCTGCGCTCGCGGCGTACCTCCGCCTCACTCCTCAGATGTCGTAGTAGAGCTCGAACTCGTGCGGGTGCGGCCGCAGCTGCACGGGCAGGATCTCGTTGGAGCGCTTGTAGTCGATCCACGTCTCGATGAGGTCGGGCGTGAAGACACCGCCCTCGGTGAGGAACTCGTGGTCGCGCTCGAGGTTGTCGAGCACGGCACCCAGCGAGGTGGGCACCTGGTCGACCTCGGCCAGCTCGTCCGGCGGCAGCTCGTAGATGTCCTTGTCGATCGGCTGCGGCGGCTCGATCTTGTTCTTGATGCCGTCGAGGCCGGCCAGCAGCAGCGCGGAGAACGCCAGGTAGGGGTTGGCCGACGGGTCGGGGCAGCGGAACTCGATGCGCTTGGCCTTCGGGTTCGAGCCGGTGATCGGGATGCGCACGCAGGCCGACCGGTTGCGCTGGCTGTAGACCAGGCTGATCGGGGCCTCGAAGCCGGGCACCAGGCGGTGGTAGGAGTTCACCGTCGGGTTGGTGAACGCCAGCAGCGACGGGGCGTGCTTGAGCAGACCGCCGATGTAGAAGCGCGCGGTGTCGGAGAGGCCGGCGTAGCCGGACTCGTCGTAGAACAGCGGCTCGCCGTTGTTCCAGATCGACTGGTGGCAGTGCATGCCCGAGCCGTTGTCGCCGAAGATCGGCTTCGGCATGAAGGTCGCGGTCTTCCCGTTGCGCCAGGCGACGTTCTTGATCATGTACTTGAACTTCATGACGTCGTCGGCGGCCTTGAGCAGCTCGTCGAACCTGTAGTTGATCTCGGCCTGGCCGGCGGTGCCGACCTCGTGGTGGGCGCGCTCGACCTGGAGGCCGGCCCGCTCGAGCTCGATGACCATCTCGTCGCGCAGCTCACCGAAGTGGTCGGTCGGCGCGACCGGGAAGTAGCCGCCCTTGTACTTGACCTTGTAGCCGCGGTTGTTGTCCTCGGAGCCGGTGTTCCAGGCGCCGGCCTCGGAGTCGATCTCGTAGTAGCCGGTGTTGGCCTTCGTCTCGAAGCGCACGTTGTCGAAGACGTAGAACTCGGCCTCCGGCGCGAAGTACGCCGTGTCGCCGATGCCCGTGCTGGAGAGGTACGCCATCGCCTTGCGCGCGATGTTGCGCGGGTCGCGGCTGTAGGCCTCACCGGTGATCGGGTCGTGGATGAAGAAGTTGACGACCAGCGTCTTCGCGGTGCGGAACGGGTCGATGTAGGCGGTGGTCGGGTCCGGGAACAGCGACATGTCCGACTCGTGGATCGCCTGGAAGCCACGGATCGAGGAGCCGTCGAAGCTCAGGCCGTCGTCGAACACCGACTGGTCGAACGAGGAGACCGGCACGGTGAAGTGCTGCATCACGCCCGGGAGGTCGCAGAAGCGCACGTCGACCATCTCGACGCCCTCGTCCTTGACGTACTTCAGCAGCTCGTCGCTGTTTGCGAACATTCGTCCTCCTGTGGCCGCGGGGGAGCGACCGAGTCAAGTCCTGTGTCGAGCGATGCGACGCTGCACCACCGAACCGCAACCTACGGAGATGCGGTTTCTTGACCGTATCCGCTTTGTTTCGGGCATGTAACACCCCGTCCGACGGCCCGGGGCCGTCCAGCAGGTGGGACCGCGTGCCACGACGTGGGCGGTCGGGCTCGGCGACCGAGCCCGGGGGAGCGACGGGTAGGTTGACGCCGTGAGCCAGCCCAGCACGCCCGGTGCCCAGCCCTACCCCGGTGCCCGCCTCGGCGTCCCCGCCGAGGGGCCCGGTTCGGTCGCCACGTGGGCGCGCAGGATCCTCGCCCTGGTCATCGACTGGATGGCCTCGCTCTTCGTCGCGACCGCGATCTTCGGCGGCGCGGTGTGGGGCCAGGGCTGGCAGGCCTGGGTCCCGATGGGCGTCTTCCTGGTCGAGGCCACCGTGCTGACCGCCCTGGTCGGCGGGTCGTTCGGCCAGCTGGCCGTGCGGCTGGTCGTCGTACGCCTGGACAACCAGCCGCTGAACCTGCTCCAGACGTTCGTGCGCACGGCGATGATCTGCCTCGTGGTGCCGCCGCTGATCTTCAACAAGGACAACCGCGGCCTGCACGACCTGGCCGTCGGCACGGTGACGCTGCGGCGGTAGCGGTCCTGACCAGCCGGGACGGCCGATCGGCCCCGGAGGACTTCCGGCTCTGCCGCCGAGCCGCGCCCGGCGCCTAGCGTCGAAGCATGTTCACCGACCGTCACGACGCCGGTCGACAGCTCGCCGAGAAGCTCCGGCACCTCGAGTCGGACGACGTCGTCGTCCTCGGGCTCCCGCGCGGCGGGGTCCCCGTGGCCTTCGAGGTCGCCCGTGCGCTGCACGCCCCGCTCGACGTCATCATGGTCCGCAAGCTCGGCGTGCCCTTCCAGCCCGAGCTCGCGATGGGCGCCATCGGCGAGGGCGGGGTGCGGGTGGTCGACCCGTCGATCGTCCGCGCCACCGGCGTCTCGGAGGTGGAGCTCGACGCCGTCGAGCGGCGCGAGCGGGCCGAGCTGCTGCGCCGGACCCGCGCCTTCCGGGTGCGCCACGACCGCACCGAGCTGGCCGGCCGGACAGCGGTGGTCGTCGACGACGGCATCGCCACCGGGTCGACCGCCCTCGCGGCCTGCCAGGTGGCACGCGCCCTCGGCGCGGCCCGGGTCGTGCTGGCCGCCCCGGTCGCGCCGCACGGCAGCGGCGGTCGGTTCTCCGACGTGGTCGACGAGTTCGTGACCGTGGACCAGCCACGGCGCTTCCACGCCATCGGCCAGTTCTACGACGACTTCCTCCCCACCGAGGACAGCGAGGTCGTCGAGCTGCTCGGCCGGGCCCGCAGCGCGTCGGGCTCGCGGACCGCGCCGCAGGAGCGCGACGCCTTCGACGCCGACGTCCTCGTCGGCGACGAGCGGCTGTCCCTGCCCGGCCGCCTCACCGTGCCGCGCAGCCCGCTGGGCGTGGTGCTCTTCGCGCACGGCAGCGGCAGCAGCCGGCACAGCCCACGGAACCGGTACGTCGCCACGCGACTGCAGCAGGCCGGGCTCGGCACGCTGCTCTTCGACCTGCTCACCACCGCCGAGGAGGGTCGGCGCGACGCCGTCTTCGACATCGACCTGCTGGCCGCCCGGCTCACCGAGGCGACCAGCTGGCTGCGCCGGCACCCGGCCGGCCGAGGACTGCCGCTCGGCTACTTCGGCGCGAGCACGGGCGCCGCCGCCGCGCTCCGGGCGGCCGGCACGCCGCACGCCGACGTCGGCGCGGTGGTCTCCCGGGGAGGCCGGCCCGACCTGGCCGGCTCCCGGCTCGCCGACGTCCGCGCCCCGACCCTGCTGATCGTGGGCGGCGCCGACGAGATGGTGCTCGAGCTCAACCGGCGCGCGCAGCGCGACCTGCGCTGCGAGAACCGGCTGGCCGTCGTCCCCGGCGCGACCCACCTGTTCGAGGAGCCGGGCACCCTGGCCCGGGCCGCGGAGCTGGCCCGGGACTGGTTCACCGACCACCTGTGACCGGGGCGGCTCAGCGGGTGATGCGCAGCTGCGCCACGTCGAGGTAGCCGGTGCGGAAGCCGGCCTCGCAGTAGGCGAGGTAGAACTCCCACATCCGCCTGAACGTGTCGTCGAAGCCGAGCGCCTGCACCTCGTGCCAGTTGTCGAGGAACCGCTCGCGCCACAGCCGCAGCGTGTGGGCGTAGTGCTGGCCCATCGGGCGGATCCGGTCCAGCTGCAGGGTGGTGTGCGCGGCGAGGGTGTCCTCGATCGCGCGCACCGACGGCAGCAGCCCGCCGGGGAAGATGTACTTGTGGATCCAGGTGTAGGTGTCCCGGGTCGCGACCATCCGGTCGTGGTCGATGAGGATCGCCTGGATCGCGACCTTGCCGCCGGGCGCCAGACGCTCGTCGATGGCGGAGAAGTAGGTCGGCCAGTACTTCTCACCGACCGCCTCGATCATCTCCACGCTGACGACCGCGTCGAACTGCCCGGTCTGGTCGCGGTAGTCGCGCAGGTGGATCTCCACCCGGTCGGACACCCCGGCCGCGTCGACGCGCTGCTGGGCCAGCGCCGCCTGCTCGCGGGAGATCGTCAGCGTCGTCACGTGCGCCCCGCGCTGGGCCGCGCGGATCGCGAGCGTGCCCCAGCCGGTGCCGATCTCCAGCACGCGGCTGCCCTCGGTGACCCCGGCCTCGTCGAGGACCGCGTCGACCTTGGCGAGCTGGGCCGCCTCGAGCTCCTCGAGCGTCGGCGCCGGGTCGAGGGCGGGGAACAGCGCCGAGGAGTACGACAGGGACGGGTCGAGGAACGCCGCGAACATGTCGTTGGACAGGTCGTAGTGCGCCTCGATGTTCTTCCGGGCCTGGGACAGCGTGTTCTCGGGGTTGAGGCCGCGGGGGAGCACGATGTGCCGCAGCTTGTAGAACGTCGGCTTGATCAGCGACGTCAGCCGCTCCGCGAAGGGGGCCAGCGCGTCGGCGAGGTCGGTGCCCGGCGCGGGCCGCCACTCGCCGGCCATGTAGGACTCGCCGAGCCCGATCATCGGGCTCTGGCCCAGGCGGGCGAAGAAGGCCCGCGGGTGGTCGATCTGCAGCGTCGGCAGGCCGGCGTCCGGCACGCCGTACACCTCGCCGGTGGACAGCCGCGCGCTGACCGGCACGTGCCGCAGGATGCGGGCGACGACCTGCTTGGCCACCGTGCCGCGGAAACCGTAGGCCGGTGCGGGCTCCAGGGCCTGGGACGCGTTGGGCGCCGAGGGTTCCAGAGTCGTGCTCATCGTTCTAGGCCATTCCTTTCGGAGCCTGGTGCGGGCGCCGCGGGACGACCGGGAGGCGACGCAGCCAGAGCTTGATGCCGTGCCAGCGGATCAGGGCCGACACGCGGTGGGAGGGGAGGGGGTTGCGGGCCACCGCGGCGAGGGTGCGCCGCGTCGTGGCCGGTGCGAGGGCGCCCTGGACCGAGGCGGTGAAGACCGTCTCGTCGCCCTGGGTCAGGCTGATGCCGACCACGACCTGGTCGTCGGTCAGCCGGGTGCGGATGTCGTAGCGGCCCTCGACGGTGAAGAAGGGCGAGACGTAGAAGTCCTTCTCGACGCGCGCGGACCCGCCGCCGACGTCGAGCGGGTAGCAGTGCCGCTCGCCGTAGGTGTTGTGCACCTCGGCGAGCACGCCCTCGAGCCGGCCGGCCTCGTCGTAGCAGAAGTACGTCGTGAGCGGGTCGAAGACGTAGCCGAACGACCGGGCGTTGGCCAGCGCCAGCACCCGGGCCGCCGTCCAGCCCAGCCCCTGCGCGTCGAGGTAGCCGCGCACCTTCTCGGCGAGCGGCCGGCTGTCGCCGGGGGCGAAGTGGTCCTCGCTCCGGATCGAGGCGAACGGCCGGAGCCAGCGCGGGAACGCGGCAGCCGGGTCGGCCACGTCGACCAGCCACATGGTGGTGCCGTGCACGAACTCGTAGCGGAACGGGCGCGTCCGCCGGTGCATCACCCGGGCCCGCACCCGCGAGGGAGCGGACGCGGTCACCAGACGGCCCCGAGGGCCTTGGCCGCCTCGACGCCCGAGCGGCAGCCGTCCTCGTGGAACCCCCAGCCGTGGTAGGCGCCGGCGAACGCGAGACGGTCGCTGTTGAGCGAGGCCAGGCGCTCCTGGGCGGCCACCGAGTCGGCGGAGTAGGTCGGGTGGGCGTAGGTCATCCGGGCCACGACGTCCTCGGGCTCGGCGCCCTCCTCGGGGTTGAGCGTGACCAGCAGCGGGTCGACCTCCGGGTGCCCCTGGAGCCGGTTCATCCAGTAGGTGACCCGGGTCCGGTCGGTGAGGGTGTCGCAGTCCTCGAGCCGGTAGTTCCAGCTGGCCCGGCTGCGCTCGTGGTCGGGCAGGAAGGTCGCGTCGCGGTGCAGCCAGGTCACGTTGGTGGAGTACCCGAACGTGCCGAGCACCTCACGCTCGACGTCCTCGGCGTCGGTGAGCAGGTCCAGCGCCGCGTCGGCGTGGGTGGCGATCACGACCTTGTCGAAGGCGTGGTGCTCGGTCGGACCCCCACCGACGGGTGACACGTCGAGCTCGACGGCGTCGGGCTTGCGGCTCACCGCGGTCACCCGGTGGCCGACCCGCACCACGTCGAGGCGCTCGCTGATCGTGGCGACGTAGGACCGGGAGCCACCGACGACGGTGTGCCAGGTCGGGGCGTCGCCCAGGGTCAGGAAGCCGTGGTGGCGCAGGAACGCGAAGAGGTACGCCGCGGGGTAGGCCAGCGCGTCGCGGTGGCCCATCGACCACACGCACGAGACCACGGGCAGGGCGTAGTGGGTGACGAAGTGGGCGTCGAACCCGTGCTGCTCGAGGAAGTCGCCGTAGCTCAGGTCGGGGTCGCCGGGCCCCTCGAGGAGCGCGAGCGCCTCCTTCTGGAACCGGCGGATCGACAGCAGCAGCCGCCAGAAGCGGGGATCCGCGAAGCGGCGGCGCTGGGCGAAGATGCCGTTCGCCCCGGTGCCGCCCTTGTAGCTCAGGCCGCAGCCGGCGCAGCTGATGCTCATGCTCATCTCGGTCGGCCGGGTCTCCACGCCGAGCTCGCCGAAGAGTCGGCGGAGCAGGGGGTAGGTGCGGTCGTTGAGCACGATGAAGCCGGAGTCGACGGGCACGCGGGTGCCGTCGGACAGGGCGACGTCGTGGGTGTGGGCGTGCCCGCCGAGCCGGTCGTCGGCCTCGAAGAGCGTCACGTGGTGGGTGGACTGGAGCAGGTACGCCGCGGTCAGGCCGGACACACCGGCGCCGACCACCGCGACCGTCGGGCGGGGCCCGGGCGCGACAGGGGTGGAAGCCGTCATGCCGGGGGTTCGTCGTCCGCCGGGTCGGGGATTGGTCCCGCGACGACCTCCAGGCGGACCCGCTTGTTGCCCTTCCCCTTCGACTCGGTGCCCGTCACGCGGACACCGCCGACCTCGGCGGTGCTGAGCACGTGGGTGCCGCCGTCGGCCTGCTTGTCGAGGCCGACGATGTCGATCACCCGCAGCGGGTCGATCTCGCGGGGGATCAGGTGGGCCGCGGTGCGGATCAGCGCGTGGTCCTCGTCGGCGACCTCGCGGCCGACGAAGGCGACCAGGATCTCGCGGGCGGCGGCGATCTCCTCGTTGATCCGGGCCTCGACCTCGCGGCCGAACTCCGCCGACATCGACGGCAGCGGGAAGTCGAGCCGGCCCTTGCCGGGGTCCATGTTGCCGCCGGTGACGGCGACCCGGTGGTCGGCCCAGATCACCCCGCACAGGATGTGCAGCGCGGTGTGCGTGCGCATGGTGAGGTGGCGACGGTCCCAGTCGAGCACCCCCTCGACGCCCGCGTCGGGGTCGGGGAGGGCCGCGTCGGGGTCGAGCCAGTGCCAGATCCGGCCGGGCCCTCCTGAGCCTGTCGAAGGGGCGTCCCGCGCCACCCGGGTCACCCCGGCCTGCCCGTCGCCCCAGCGGAGGACGCCGAGGTCGTGCGGCTGGCCGCCGCCACCGGGGTAGAACGCCGTGCGGGACAGCGCCACCCGGTGCGCGTCGGGGTCGACGGCGGAGACAGTGGCCTCGAAGTCGCGCAGGTAGGCGTCCACCGCGAACAGCTCGTGGGCGGCGAGGTCGGCGGGGGCGCCGGCGGGGACCGGACGACCGGGCACGGCCATCGGCGTACCTCCTGCGGTTCTGGGTGGACGGGGCCGCGCCGCGAAGGCGGTGCGTTTCGTTACCGGCCGACGGTTCGGCCACGTAGGCTTCACAGCAGACCTTAGGCCCTGTGAAGGGGGATCCCCATGCGCACCGATCGCGTCCTGACCCGCGTGCTGTCCGGCGTCGCCGGCTCCGCCCTGATGCTGACCCTGGCGGCCTGCGGCGGTGACGAGACGACCGCCGAGCAGCCGACGGCCACCGACGCCTCGTCGGCGTCCTCCGCGGACGCGTCGGCAGAGGAGTCCGAGCCGGTCGAGGAGTCCGAGCCGGCCGACGAGGACGAGGCCACCGGCGGCTACGAGGCCGACGAGCTCCTCGACGCGATGAAGGCCGCGATCGCCGAGAACGAGTCCACCCACGTCGAGATGGAGATGACCGGCGGCGGCCAGACCATGTCGGGCACGGGCGACGTCAGCTATGCCGGCGACGACACCGCGATGCAGATGAGCATGGAGATCCCGCAGCTGGGCAGCGGCAGCATCGAGATGCGGATGCTGGACGGCGTGATGTACATGTCGATGCCGCCGATGACCCCCAAGGGCAAGTTCATCAAGATCGACACCAAGGACCCCAACAGCCCGCTCGGCGACCTCGGCGGCGTGACCCAGGGCGACCCGCTGGCGACCTTCGACGCCTTCGACGCCGGCCTCCAGGACGTGGAGTACGTCGGGGTCGAGGACGTCGACGGCGAGCAGATGGACCACTACGTCCTCACCGTCGACGCGGCGAAGGCCGCCAAGGCCCAGGGCCAGCAGGTGCAGCCCGGGATGCCCGAGACGATCAGCTACGACATGTGGATCGACGAGCAGGACCTCATGCGCCGCATCGAGTTCGACCTCGGCGCGGTCGCCGGGGGCGGCGCCGGCGGCATGGTGATGACCATGTCCGACTGGGGCAAGCCCGTCACGGTCAAGGCGCCGCCGGCCAACGCCATCGTGCAGATGCCGGGCATGCCCAGCCAGCTGACCGGTCACGGTCCCGTCGCGGCCGCGCGGGACCGGCCTCAGCGGCCGCGCATGTTCTGCCGGGCGCCCTTGAGGTTGGTCGGCATCGGGCCCTTGGGCAGCGGGATGTTGGACCGGTTGGCGTCGAGGGCCTTGAGCCGGGCCAGCACGTCGGTCATCTCGGCGGGCTTGACGTTGCGCCCGAGCTTGGTGACGTGGCGGGTCAGCTTGCTCACCGGCACGGCACCGGGGTAGGTGTCGGGGTTGCCGCTGACGACCTCGAAGATCGGGACCTCCGAGGCGACCCGCTCGTGCTTGCGGCGCTCGTTCGCGAGCAGGGTCTTGAGCCGCCCGGGGTTGCCCTCGCCGATCAGCACGATGCCGGGCGGGCCGACGACCCGGTGCACGATGTCCTGGTTCTTGTTGAACGCGATCGCCGGGTCGGTCTTCCAGCCGCGGCGCAGGGTGCCGAGCGCGGCGGCCGCAGCCCCCGGCTGCCCCTCGATCTGGCGGTAGGCGGCGTTCTGGGCGCGCCGGCCGAAGACGACCAGCGCGGCGAGCAGACCGATCATCGCGCCGGTGATGACGTCGAGGATCCAGCCGCCCGGGAGCAGCATGAACAGCAGGAAACCGAGGGCGCCAGCGACGAGGAACGTGCCGAGCAGGATCAGGCCGATCCTGGGGTCGGACTTCCGGGTCATCCGGTAGCTGGCGAGGATCTGCTTGAGCCGACCCTGCTTCTCCGGGTTCGCGGACTTCTCCTTCTTGGCCATGCCTGGTGCCTCTAGCTTCTTGTCTCGTGGTGGCGACGCGGCCGCCGGACGGGCGACGCGTCAGTGTACGGCGCGGTCAGCGCGCACCGGCCGCCTGCTGGCTGTCCTGGGCCTCGCGCTGGGCGATCGCCTGCTGGTAGAGCCGGCCGGCGCGGTAGGAGGAGCGCACCAGCGGTCCGGACATCACGCCGGAGAAGCCGATCTCGTCGGCCTCGTCCTTGAGCTCCACGAACTCCTCGGGCTTCACCCAGCGCTCGACCGGGTGGTGCCGCACCGAGGGGCGGAGGTACTGGGTGATGGTGATCAGCTCGCAGCCCGCGGCGTGCAGGTCGCGCAGCGCCTGCGACACCTCCTCGCGGGTCTCGCCCATGCCGAGGATGAGGTTGGACTTGGTGACCAGCCCGAAGTCGCGGGCGGCCGTGATCACGTCGAGGGAGCGTTCGTAGCGGAACGCGGGGCGGATCCGCTTGAAGATGCGGGGGACCGTCTCGACGTTGTGGGCGAGCACCTCGGGCCGCGACTCGAAGACCTCGGCGAGCAGGTCGGGCTTCCCGTTGAAGTCGGGGATGAGGTTCTCGACGCCGGTGTCGGGGTTCAGCTCGTGGATGGCCCGCACCGTCTCGGCGTACAGCCAGGCGCCGCCGTCGGGCAGGTCGTCGCGGGCGACACCGGTGATGGTGGCGTAGCGCAGGCCCATGGTCTGCACGCTCTCGGCGACGCGGCGCGGCTCGTCGCGGTCGAGCGGCTCGGGACGGCCGGTGTCGATCTGGCAGAAGTCGCAGCGCCGGGTGCACTGGTCGCCACCGATGAGGAAGGTGGCCTCACGGTCCTCCCAGCACTCGAAGATGTTGGGACAGCCGGCTTCCTGGCAGACGGTGTGCAGGCCCTCGGACTTCACGAGGTTCTGCAGCTCGGTGTACTGAGGACCCATCTTCGCGCGCGTCTTGATCCACTCGGGCTTGCGCTCGATGGGGGTCTCCGCGTTGCGCACCTCGAGCCGGAGCAGACGCCGCCCGTCGGGGGCCACGTTGCCCGACCCGGTGCCCGTCGCGGACGACGTGGAAGCGGGCTGGGAGGGGGCTTGAGTCACCCGCCCACTCTACGCCGGGCCGCACGGTGACCCAATTCGTCCCAGCACTCGTCCGGGGCGCGGCTCAGGGCACGTCGCGGCGCCGGAACGCGAGGAGCGAGACCAGCAGGGTGACGCCCAGCAGCAGGCTCAGGTAGGCCGCTCCGTGCCCGATCGTGAGCTGGTAGGACTGGTCGCAGACGTCCAGCCCCGGCGTGCAGGGGATGTCCTGGTCGTAGACCCGGGTGCCGTCCTTGATCCAGGTGAAGACGTTGTTGGCCAGGCTCCACTGGGTGGCCCGCTCCAGGGGCAGCGCGAGCACCAGCGCCTCGCCGCCGACGGAGTAGACGAACAGCACCGCGAGGGTGGCGACCGTGCTGCGCAGCAGCATCGTGAGCGCGTAGCCACCCACGGCGCCGAGGCCGGCCAGCAGGATGCCGCGACCGCCGTACCAGAGCACGTCGTGGGTCACCGCGGGTCGTACGGCGAGGCCGCGGGCGTCGGCGACGAGGTACATCGCCGCCCAGAAGCCGACGAACAGCACGGCAGCCGTGACCAG
This sequence comes from uncultured Actinomycetota bacterium, assembly GCA_963698315.1. Lineage (GTDB taxonomy): Bacteria > Actinomycetota > Actinomycetes > Propionibacteriales > Nocardioidaceae > Nocardioides_B. The sequence goes on along the minus strand of CAVOQH010000004.1, from coordinate 144,821 downwards.
CCCGCCGACGAGCACCGCCAGCGCCTTGCCCGCCCAGAGCCAGGCCCGCCGCGGCTCGAAGAGCAGCTGGTTGCTCACCGACCCCGTCGACCAGTCCGCGCCGGCGAAGGTCGCCCCGCAGATGATCAGCAGGGCGGTGACGATGACGACGAGGGCGACGCCGCTGTCGTCGAGCACGTTGCGCAGGTCGAGCACGGGGCGGTCGAGGTACCACTCGGCCCGGGGCGTCATGAACCGCTCGCACTGGGCGGCGGTGGCCTCGGGGCCGAGGAACGCCTGCGGGTTGTCCTCGCAGGAGGCGAGGTCGCGGGTGAAGTCCGGGTTGGCCGCGTCGATGGCGGCGCGGCTCTCCGCGGCCCGCATCTCCGCGGCGGACACCGGGCGGGAGTTCCAGATCTCGGTGGCCGCGACCAGCACCGTCACCAGCGCCGCGGCGAGCAGGATCAGCGCCACCGCCCGCCGGGAGCGGAAGCGGTTCAGCTCGACACGGAGCAGTCTCATGAGGCGTCTCCGTCGGTCGGGCCACCCAGGGTGTGCCCCCGGGTCAGCTGGAGGAAGACGGCCTCGAGGTCGCCGCGCACCGGGGCGAGCTCGCGCACGAAGAGGCCGTGGCCGGCGAGCACCCGGGTGATGTCCTCGGGGTGCTCGAAGCCCTCGACGTTGAGGTGGTCGCCGTCGCGGGTCACCCGGTAGCCGGCGTCGGTCAGGTGCCCGGTGGCGGCCCCGGGGTCGGCCACCCAGGTGCGCACCACCGACAGCGTGTTGTCGCCGACGAGGTCCTCCACGCGTCCCGACGCGATCAGCTGGCCGTCGCCGATGATGGACACCGAGGCGCACACCTGCTGCACCTCGGCGAGGATGTGCGAGCTGAGCAGCACCGTGACCCCGGAGTCGCCGAGCTCGCGGATCATGTCGCGGATGTCGCGGATGCCGGCCGGGTCGAGACCGTTGGTGGGCTCGTCGAGGATCAGCAGCTCGGGTGACTTGAGCAGGGTGGCCGCGATGGCCAGCCGCTGCTTCATGCCGAGGGAGTAGCCCTTGTAGCGCTCGCGGTCACGCCCCGAGAGGCCGACCCGGTCGAGCGCCGCGTCCACCTCGGAGGCGGGCACGCCGACCGACCCGGCGAGCAGCAGGAGGTTCTTGCGGCCGGTGAAGGTGGGCACGAACTTCGGCTCCTCCACGACGGCGCCGACGCGTGACATCACCCCGGGCAGCCGCCGGGGCACGTCCTCGCCGAACAGCCGAATCGAGCCGGCACTGGGCCGGGCCAGGCCGAGCAGCATCCGGATCGTCGTGGTCTTGCCGGAGCCGTTGGGGCCGAGGAAGCCGTGCACCCCGCCGGGCGGCACCTGCAGGACGAGATCGTCGACGGCGACCACCTTGCGGCCGCGCCGGGTCCGGAACTCCTTGCGCAGGCCGACGGTCTCGATGACGAGATCGGTCATGAGTTTCCCCGCATGCGGTCCAACATCGCGCACGGGGACGACGACGGGCGGAGCCGACACGCCGGGTGTGGCGTGTGCCTCAGCGCAGGGCGGCGGCGGGGTCGATCAGCCGCGGCGCGCGGCCGGGCTCGGGCTTGGCGGCGTAGTCGGGCGTGGGGTCGTAGGGCGCCCAGGCGAGCAGCGACCGCAGGTGCTTCTCCATCACCGGCGCGACCTCCGGGACCGTGACGTCGCGGCCGAGCTCCACCGACAGCGAGGTGACGCCGGCGTCGGCGATGCCGCACGGGACGAACGTGTCGTACCAGCCCAGGTCGACGTCGCAGTTGAGCGCGAACCCGTGCATGGTCACGCCCGCGACTGACCCGGATGCCGATCGCGCCGATCTTGCGCTCCGGGCCGCGGTCGTCCTCGGCCAGCCAGGCGCCGCTGCGGCCGGGCACCCGGGCGGTGGCCACGCCGAAGTCGGCGCACGTCGCGATCAGGGCCTCCTCGATGCGGCGGACGTAGTCGACCACGAGCACGTGGTCGGGCAGCCGGACGATCGGGTAGCCGACGAGCTGGCCGGGGCCGTGGAAGGTGATCTTGCCGCCGCGGTCGACGTCGACGACCGGGGCGCCGGGGACCACCGGGCGCTCGTGCGGGTCGGTGCGCTTGCCGGCGGTGTAGACGGGCGGGTGCTCGAGGAGCAGCACCGTCTCGGGTCCGCCGGCCACGACGGCCGCGTGGACCTCGCGCTGCAGCTGCCAGGCGGCGCCGTACTCCAGGGCGTCGTCGCCGAAGCCGACGACGCGGTAGTCCATCTCGCTCACCCCGCCGAGCCTACGCCTCGCCCGGACGTGCCCTCGGCTGTGCCGGCTGGGGTGGATGCAGAACAATGGGGACCGACGAGTCTCGGTCACCCGGCGAAAGGCCTCCCCGCGATGTCCCACGTGTCCAGAGAGCGCCGACGCTCGAAGCGCTGGATCCTGCCGCTTGTCGTCGTGCTGCTCTGGCTGCTCGTGGGCGGTCCGCTGGGGTCCTACGCCGGCAAGCTCGCCGAGGTCCAGGAGAACGACAACGCCGCCTTCCTCCCGGAGAGCGCCGAGTCCACCGTGGCGCTGGAGGAGCTGGTCAAGTTCTCCGGCGACGAGAGCATCCCTGCGACGGTCGTCTTCGAGCGCACGGGCGGGCTGACCGCGCAGGATCTCTCCGCCGTCGACGGCTACGTCGAGGAGCTGCGCACGGTCGACAACGTCGACTCCGCCGGCGTGCAGGGCCCGATCCCGTCGGAGGACGGGTCCGCGGCCCAGGTGATCGTGCCGATCGCGACCTCCGACGGCGACGAGCTGCAGACCGCCGTCGACGACCTGCGGGCGGTCCTCGCCGATGCCCCCGACGGGCTGACCGCGCTGGTCGGCGGCCCGGGCGGGGTGCTCGGCGACTTCATCGAGGCGTTCGGCGCGATCGACGGGCTGCTGCTCGGCGTCGCCCTGCTCGTCGTGCTGCTGATCCTGCTCGTGGTGTACCGGTCGCCGGTGCTGCCGTTCGTGGTGCTGATCTCCGCGGTGCTCGCGCTCGGCGTCGCCTCGGCGGTGATCTACGCGCTCGCCACCAACGACCTGCTCGACGTCAACGGCCAGAGCCAGGGCATCCTGTTCATCCTCGCCGTCGGCGCCGCCACGGACTACTCCCTGCTGATCGTGGCCCGGTTCCGTGAGGAGCTGCGCGACTCCGAGTCCAAGTACGACGCGATGCGCAAGGCCTACCGGGGCGCGTTCGAGCCGATCGTCGCCTCCGGCCTCACCGTGATCCTCGGCCTGCTCTGCCTGCTGCTCTCCGACCTCTCCAGCCTCCAGGGGCTCGGCCCGGTCGGCGCGATCGGCATCGCCGGCGCGATGCTCGCCTCGCTCACCCTGCTGCCCGCGACGCTGGTGCTGTTCGGCCGGCGCGCGTTCTGGCCCCTGCAGCCGCGCTACGGCTCCCCGCACACCGACGCCCAGGGGATCTGGGGCCGGGTCGCCCGGCTGGTCGGCCGCCGCGCCCGCACCGTCTGGGTGACCACGTTCCTGCTGCTCGCGGTCGCCGCGGCGTTCGTGCCGACCCTCGACGAGGACCCGGTGCCGCAGACCGAGCTGTTCCTGACCCAGGTCGACTCGGTGGACGCGCAGGCGGTGCTCGACGAGCACTTCGAGGCCGACCAGTCGAGCCCGGTCACGATCGTCACCCCCGAGGGCGACCTCGACGCGACGCTCGAGCTCGTCGGTGCCCACCCCGGCATCGCCGCGGACGGCGTGAGCTACCTCCCCGACGTCCCGGAGGGCGCCGCGAGCGCGCCGGCCGGCGGAGACGGCGCAGCGCCCACCCGCGAGCTCCCGCCGCCGTTGGTCGTCGACGGCGAGGTGATCGTGTTCGCGACGCTCACCGACCCGGCCGAGTCGGCCGCTGCCACCGAGACGGTGCGCGACCTGCGCGCCGACCTCGACGAGGTGGGCGAGGACGTGGTGGTCGGCGGCCAGACCGCGATCCTGCTCGACACCCGCGACACGACCGGCCGGGACCGGGCCGTGGTGATCCCCGCGATCCTGGCGGTGATCTTCGTCGTGCTGGCGCTGCTGCTCCGCTCGCTGCTGGCGCCGGCCCTGCTGCTGGTGGCCAACGTGCTGTCCTTCGGCGCCACGCTCGGGATCAGCGCGCTGCTCTTCAAGCACGTGTTCGACTTCCCGGCCTCCGACCCGTCCACGTCGCTGATCGGCTTCGTGTTCCTGGTGGCGCTCGGCATCGACTACTCGATCTTCCTGATGACCCGGGTCCGCGAGGAGGCGATCAAGCAGGGCACCCACCCCGGGGTGCTGAAGGGCCTCTCCGTGACCGGCGGGGTGATCACCTCGGCCGGGGTGGTGCTGGCGGCGACGTTCGCGGCGCTCGGCGTGGTGCCCATCCTGTTCCTCGCGCAGATCGCGTTCATCGTCGCCTTCGGCGTGCTGCTCGACACCCTGGTCGTCCGCTCGCTGCTGGTCCCGGCGCTGGTCTACGACCTGGGTCCGCGCACCTGGTGGCCGTCGCGGCTGTGGCACACCCCCGACCACGTCGACCCCGAGACCGCCGCGATGCTCCACGTGGGCGGGGAGGACGGCGTCCGCGTCGACTGACGACGCCTGCAGAAGGCACCTGTGGACGACGCCCGCGCCGTGGCCGGGATCTCGGCCACAGTGGGTGGATGCAGTCCCGTCACGCCGCACCCGGGCACCGGTCGCGCCGACCCGCACGCCGCCTGCTGCTCGCCGGGCTCCTGCTCGTCCCACTCCTGGTCGGGGCGGCCGTGGCGCTCCCCGGGCTCCCGGCCGGGCACGACCCCGGGCCGCGGGCGGCGCCGGCGGCCGCGCACCCGCCGGGGAGCCGCCGGTCGGCTTCCGACCCGTGGGCGAGGCTGCGCCGGGGCGGGTGGCCCGGGCGGCCCGGGTGCTCCGCGACTGGGACCGGGCCCGGGCGGCCGCCTGGGCGCGTGGCTCGCCGGCCGCGCTGCGCCGGTTGTACGTCGCCGGGGCCGGCGCGTCCGACGTACGACTGATGGAGGCCTACCGGCAGCGGGGGCTCCGCGTGGCCGGCCTGCGGGTGCAGGTGCTGGCGCTCGACGTGGTGCACCACGAGCCCGGTCGGTGGCTGCTGCGGGTGACCGACCGGGTCTGCCGGCGGGACGGCCGTCGGGGCCGGTGTCCGGGAGCCGCTGCCGCGCGACCGGGCGACCACACGCACGCTGCGGCTGGTGCGGCCGGCGGGGGAGTGGCGGATGGCCGCTGTGGGCCGGGCCGGTCCCGGCTAGCGGCCCAGCGCCGAGAGCAGCCGGGCCTCGAGGGTGGGGTGCTCGAAGACGAACCCCTCGTCGAGCAGCCGCCGGGGCTCCACCCGCTCGGAGCCGAGCAGCTCGCTGGCCACCGGGCCCGCCGCCGCCCGGATCGCGGCCGCCGGGGCGCGCACGACCGCGGGTCGGTGCAGCAGCCGGGCCAGGGTGCGGGCGAACTCCGCGTTGGTCTCCTGCTGCGGACCGGTGAGGTTGTAGGCGCCCCGGGCGTTGTCGTTGCCGGCCAGCCAGGTGGCGGCCCGGAGCCAGTCGACCAGCGAGATCGTGGCGAAGTACTGCGTGCCGTCGCCGATCGGCCCGCCGAGGCCGGCCTTGAACTGCCGGACCATCGGCTTCAGCGCGCCACCGCGGCGGTCCAGGACGACCCCGCTGCGCAGCACGACCACCCGGGCCCCGGCCTCGGCTGCCGGCTCGGTGGCGGCGGCCCACTCGCGGGTGACGTCGCCCATGAACGTGTCGGCGTCGGTGGGGGAGTCCTCGGTGATCACGGTGGCCCCACGGTCGCCGTAGCCCGCCACGCCGTTCTGGGCGAGGAAGGCGGGCTTGCGGTCGGAGGCCGCGATCGCGGCGGCCAGGGTGCGGGTCGTCGCGGTGCGGCTGGCCAGGAAGGTCTTCTGGTAGGCCTCGGTCCACGGGAAGTGCGCGAGGTTGGCCCCCGAGAGGCAGGCCACGACGTCGGCCGACTCGATCACCGACCGGTCGACCTCACCGGCGTAGGGGTCCCAGCTCGACTCGTGCGCGGACATCGCCTCGCCGCGCACGAGGCGGACCACCTCGTGGCCCTCGCGGGCCAGGTGGTCGCGCCACGTCGTACCGAGGAAACCTGATGCACCCGCCAGCACGATCTTCATGGCACGACCCTACGGGCCCGGGAGAAACCTGGTGAAAAGTCGTGCGGGCGAGGCCTCCCCGGAGGGAGGGCTCGCCCGCACGACGGACCGGGCCGGGAGACCGGCGCCGGCTCAGACCTCGAACTGACCGGCCTCCAGGCGTGCCTTGACCTCGCTGAGGAAGCGGGCCGCGTCGGCGCCGTCGACCAGACGGTGGTCGTAGGTGAGGGCCAGGTAGACCATGTTGCGCACCGCGATCGTCTCGCCGAGGTTGGCGTCGTCGATCACGACCGCGCGCTTGACCACGGCACCGGTGCCGAGGATCGCGACCTGCGGCTGGTTGATGATCGGGGTGTCGAACAGCGCGCCCCGGCTGCCGGTGTTGGTCAGCGTGAAGGTGCCGCCGGCGAGCTCGTCGGGACCGATCTTGTTGGAGCGGGTGCGCTCCGCGAGGTCGGCGATCTTGCGGGCCAGGCCCGCGATCGACAGGTCGCCGGCGTCCTTGATGACCGGGGTGAGCAGGCCCTTCTCGGTGTCGACCGCGATCCCGACGTTCTCGTCGTCGAAGTAGGTGACCTTGCCCTTCTCGGTGTCGATCGCGGCGTTGAGCGACGGGTGCTGCTTCAGCGCCTCGATCGCGGCCTTGGCGAAGAACGGCAGGAAGGACAGCTTCACGCCCTCACGGGCGGCGAAGTCGGCCTTCACCGAGTCGCGCAGGCGGGCGATCGGGGTGACGTCGACCTCGACCACCGTGGTCAGCTGCGCCGAGCTCTGCAGCGACTCGACCATGCGCTTGGCGATGACCTTGCGCAGCCGCGACATCGGCTCGGTCTTGCCGCGCAGCGGGCTCGGGGTCACCGCGGGCGCGCCACCGGCCGCGGGGGCGGAGGCGGCCGGAGCCGCCGCGGCCGGGGCGGCCGCAGGCGCGGCGGCCTGCTCCTTGGCCTTGGCGGCGGCGTCGAGGACGTCCTGCTTGCGGATCCGGCCGCCGACACCGGTGCCGGTGAGCGAGGCCAGGTCGACGCCGTGCTCGGCGGCCAGCTTGCGCACCAGCGGGGTGACGTAGGCGCCACCGTCGCCCTCGCCCGTCGACGCCCGCGCGGCGACCGGAGCGGCCGCGTGCTTGGGGGCCGCCTGCTTCGGCGCCTCCTGCTTGGGGGCTTCCGGCTGGGGAGCCTCCGGCTCGCGGCTCCGGCTCGGGCGCCGGCGCGGGCTCGGCCGGCGCCGGCTCGGGGGCCTTCTCCTCGGCCGGCGCGGGGGCCTGCCCGCCGCCGGACGGCGCGGCGTCACCGGAGCCGATCACGGCGAGCTCGGCGCCGACCTCGACGGTCTCGTCCTCCTGGACCTTGATCTCGAGCAGGGTGCCGGCCACCGGGGAGGGGATCTCGGTGTCGACCTTGTCGGTGGACACCTCGAGCAGCGGCTCGTCGACCGCGACCTCGTCGCCGACCTGCTTGAGCCAGCGGGTGACGGTGCCCTCGGTGACGGACTCGCCCAGGGCGGGCAGCGTCACGGGGGTGCCCGAACCGCCGCCGGACCCGGCGGCGTCGGAGGACTCGGACTCCTGCTTGGTGTCGGCGGAGCCCTGAGGGGTCTCGGCGGACGCCGGGGTCTCCTCGGTCTGCGCGGCCGGCGGGTTGGTCTCGGTCTCGGTCTTGCGCTCGCCCTCGTCGCCGGCGCCGTCGGCGCCGCTCTCCTCGCCGGGCTCGGCCTGGGTCTCCTGGGCGGAGGTCTGCTCCTGCGGAGCCTCCTGCTCGTCACCACCGCTGTCGGAGCCGCCGGACTCGCCCTCGTCGCCGACCGTGCACAGCTCGGCGCCGACCTCGACGGTCTCGTCCTCCTGGACCTTGATCTCGAGCAGCGTGCCGGCCACGGGGGAGGGGATCTCGGTGTCGACCTTGTCGGTCGAGACCTCGAGCAGCGGCTCGTCGACCGCGACCTGGTCACCCGGCTGCTTGAGCCATCGGGTGACGGTGCCCTCGGTGACGGACTCGCCGAGTGCCGGGAGGGTGACTGAGGTCGCCATTGCGTTCCTTCGCTCCTTGGGTGCTTCGCTGCCTGAGATCGACGTGGATGAGTCTATGAGTGCGCGTGTAGCGGCTTGCCGGCGAGCGCGAGGTGCGCCTCGCCCAGGGCCTCGTTCTGGGTCGGGTGGGCGTGCACGAGCGGTGCGACGTCCTCGGCGTGCGCCTCCCAGTTGTAGATCAGCTGCGCCTCGCCGATGAGCTCGCCCACCCGGGCGCCGACGATGTGCACGCCGACCACGGGACCGTCCTTCTCGCGGACCAGCTTGACGAAACCCTGGGTGCGCAGGATCTGGCTCTTGCCGTTGCCGCCGAGGTCGTAGGTCAGCGACTCCACCGAGTCGGCGCCGTACTTCTCCTGCGCCGCGGCCTCGGTGAGGCCGACGGAGGCGACCTCGGGGTCGCAGTAGGTGACCCGGGGGATGCCGGTCTCGTCGATCGGCGTCGGGTCGAGGCCCGCGATCTGCTCGGCGACGAAGATGCCCTGCTGGAAGCCGCGGTGGGCGAGCTGGAGGCCGGGGACGATGTCGCCGACCGCGTAGACGCCCTCGACGTTGGTGCGCAGCCGCTCGTCGGTGAGCACGAAGCCGCGGTCCATCGCGACGCCCTGCTCCTCGTAGCCGAGGCCCTGGGTCGTCGGGCCGCGGCCGACGGCGACCAGCAGCAGCTCGGCCTCGATGGTCTCGCCACCCTGGACGGTGACCCGGACGCCGCTGTCGGTGTGCTCGACGGACTCGAAGGGGGTGCCGGTGCGGAAGCCGATGCCGCGCTTGCGGAAGGCCCGCTCCAGCTGCTTGGAGACCGCTTCGTCCTCGGCGGCCACGAGCCGGGGCAGCGCCTCGACGATGGTCACCTCGGCGCCGAACGACTTCCAGACGCTGGCGAACTCGCAGCCGATGACGCCGCCGCCGAGCACGATCGCGGAGGCCGGCACCCGGTCGAGCTGGAGGGCGTGCTCGGAGGCGATCACCCGCTGCCCGTCGACCTCGAGACCGGGCAGGCTGCGGGAGTAGGAGCCGGTCGCGAGCACGACCGAGCCGCCGACGTACTGCCGGCCCTCGACCTCGACGGTGCGGGGACCGACCAGGCGGCCCTCGCCCTCGATGACGGTGATGCCGCGGCCCTTGATCAGCCCGGTCAGGCCCTTGTAGAGGCGCGTGACGACGCCGTCCTTGTACTTGTTGACCCCACCCATGTCGATGCCCTCGAGCGTGGCGTTGACGCCGAACTGCTCGGACTCGCGGGTGGCGTCGGCGACCTCGGCGGCGTGCAGCAGGGCCTTGGTGGGGATGCACCCGATGTGCAGGCAGGTGCCGCCGAGCTTGCCCTTCTCGACGAGGGCCACGCTGAGGCCGAGCTGGGCCGCGCGCAGCGCGCAGGCGTAGCCGCCGCTGCCGGCGCCCAGGATCACTACGTCGAACTTGCTCTCGGTCCCGCTGGTGTCGGCCACCGTCACTCCGCTCTTCTCGTCCGTCCGAGCTCCGTGCCGGGGGATCGCCCCGCACGCTCGCCCGGCCATCTTTGCACCAATCAGGCGTCCGTCGACACCCGGTGCCGGAGCGTGGGAGACGGGCCGGGTTCACACCATGCGCCACACTGGAGCCATGGGGATGATGGACCGGTTCCGCCGCGGCGGCACGAAGATGAAGCGGCCCCGGGGCAAGGGACCGACGACCGTCCGCGCCTCCGACGGTGCGGACGCGCGGCACCTCACGGAGTTCGCCGCGTCACGCCGCGGCGTCGAGGGTTTCGTCGAGCCGCGCACGGCCGTGACCGACGTGACCATCATGCTCGTCGCCCACGACGGCGAGTGGACCCGCCGGCGGGTGCCCTCGGTGGAGTGGGCGCACAGCTTCGCCAACAAGCACGGCATCCCGTCGTACGACGCCGCGGTGGTCGGCTACCCGGCCCGGATGCGGGAGTACAACCGTCGCAAGAAGGAGTCAGGCGGCTGAGCCGTCGGCGACCTGGCCGGCGAGCTCCACGAGCGTCGCGACCGTGACACCGGTGCCGCCGGCCGGCACGTGGCCGTAGGTGCCGCGCTTGTTGAAGCCCGTGCCGGCGATGTCGAGGTGGGCCCAGCGCTGGCCCGCGGCGACGAACTCCTGCAGGAAGGCGGCGGCGTAGAGCGCCCCGCCGTAGAGGTCGACGTTGTGCTGCATGAGGTCGGCGACGGTGCTGTAGGTGCGCACCTTCACCGGCATCTCCTCGGCGATCGGCAGCGGCCAGTGCGCCTCGCCGGTCCGCGCGCCCGCGTCGCGGACGAGCGCCACGAGGTCCTCGTCGTTGCCCATCACGCCGCTGACCCGGTCGCCGAGCGCGAGCTCGCAGGCGCCGGTCAGGGTCGCCACGTCGACGATCAGGTCCGGCGCCGCCTCGGAGGCCATCACCAGCGCGTCGGCGAGGATCAGCCGGCCCTCGGCGTCGGTGTTGAGCACCTCGACGGTCTTGCCGCCGTACATCGTCAGCACGTCGCCGGGCCGGGTGGCGTGCCCGGACACCATGTTCTCGGCCATCGGCACCCACGCGGTGACCGCGACCGGGAGGCCGAGGTCGGCGATCGCCAGCGTGGCGCTGACCACCGCGGCGGCACCGGCCATGTCGCTCTTCATGGTGGTCATCGACGGACCGGGCTTGATCGTGAGGCCGCCCGAGTCGTAGGTGATGCCCTTGCCCACCAGGCCGAGGTGGCCGGTGGCGCCCTTGGGCTTGTAGGTCAGCTTCACCAGCCGCGGCGGGCTGGCCGAGCCCCGGCCGACCCCGAGGATGCCGCCGCAGCCCTGGTCGGCGAGCTGCTTCTCGTCGAGCACCGTGACGGTGACCTTGCCGCCGCCCTTGCGGGCCTTGTTGGCGGCGACGACCTCGTCGGCGAAGGCCGGGGGCGTCAGGTCGCCGGGGGGCGTGTTGACCCAGTCGCGGGTGCGGGCCACGGCGCCGGCCACCACCTGGGCGGTCTCGAACGCCTCGCGGACGGACGAAGCCCGGGCGGCGTCGCTGAGCACGACCACCTCGCCGGGGCCCTCGGGGCCGGTCGCCGACTTGTAGCGGGTGAAGGTGTAACCCCCGAGCAGCCAGCCCTCCGTCACGGCGCGCACGTGGGCGGCGTCGGTGGCGGGGAGGGCGAGCGCCACGCTGGCGGCGTTGGGGAGGGCGCGGGCCGCGACACCGGCGGCCCGGCGCACGGCGTCGGGGTCCACCTGGTCGGCCGGGCCGAGCCCGACCACGACCAGCAGCGGGGCCTTGAGCGTCCCGCCGGTGGGGATCCTGGCGACCTCGCCGCGCTTGCCGGTGAAGCCCAGGGTGGAGAGCAGCGGCCCGAACTTCCGGCCGTACGCCGAGGCGACGTCCTCCGCCCCCGCGGCCGCGACGACGCCCTTGCCGGCGGTCACCACGCCGATCACGACGGCGTCGGTGCGGGTCTTGGCCGGCGAGCCCTTGCGGAGGGTGAAGGAAGTCACCGGGCGATGCTAGACCCCGACCGTGCCAACACCTGCTCCGGGGCCGCCGCCGGGCTGGGGTAGGTTGCGGCACATGCACCCTGCGGACAACGGCGACCACGCGTCCTCGAGCGGGCTCAAGACCTCCCCGCTCCACGACCGGCACCTGGCGCTGGGCGCCAAGATGGCCGAGTTCGGCGGCTGGGCGATGCCGCTGGAGTACACCGGCGTCCTCAAGGAGCACGCCGCCGTGCGCGACGCGGTCGGCATCTTCGACGTCAGCCACCTCGGCAAGGCGGTGGTGCGCGGCCCCGGTGCGGCGGCGTACGTCAACGCCACGCTCTCCAACGACCTGGGCAAGATCGAGCCGGGCAAGGCGCAGTACACCCTGTGCTGCGACGACGCGACCGGCGGCATCGTCGACGACCTGATCGCCTACCTGCACGGTGACGACGAGGTCTTCCTGATCCCCAACGCCGCCAACACCGCCGAGGTGGTGCGCCGGCTCCAGGCGGATGCACCCGACGGTGTCGAGGTGACCGACCGGCACGACGACTTCTGCATCCTCGCCGTGCAGGGCACCCGCTCGGACGAGGTGCTCGAGGCGGTCGGGCTGCCGACCGGGCACGACTACATGTCCTTCGTCGAGGCGACCTTCGACGGCGAGGCGGTCGTCGTGTGCCGCACCGGCTACACCGGCGAGCGGGGCTACGAGCTCGTCGCCCCCAACGCGGTGGCCGGCGCCTTGTGGGACGCGCTGATGACCGCGGGCGAGCCGTTCGGCCTCACGCCGGCCGGGCTCGGCGCCCGCGACACCCTGCGCACCGAGATGGGCTACCCGCTGCACGGGCAGGACATCAGCCTCGACGTCACCCCCGTGCAGGCCCGCCTCGGCTGGGCGGTCGGCTGGAAGAAGGACGCCTTCTGGGGCCGCGAGCCGCTGCTCGCCGAGAAGGAGGCCGGCCCGCGCCGGCTGCTCCGCGGCCTCGTCGCCACCGGTCGCGGCATCCCGCGGCCCGGCATGCGGGTGCTGCTCACCGCCGACTTCGCCGTCGGCATGGTGACCTCCGGGACGTTCTCCCCGAGCCTCAGGAAGGGGGTCGGCCTGGCGCTGATCTCCACCGACGTGGCCGAGGGCGCCGAGGTCTCGGTGGACGTCCGCGGCCGGCGCGAGGTCTTCACCGTCACCAAGCCGCCCTTCGTCACCCCGGGCGTGCGCGAGTCCTGACCCGGCGGGTCACACCAGGCAGGGCAGCACGAGCGCGGCGGTGAACGTCGCCTCCACCACGGCGCCGAGCACGTCACCGGTCACCCCGCCGAACCGTCGTACGGCGCGGCGGCCGACCGCCAGACCGCCGAGCAGGCCGACCGGGGCCAGCAGGACCTGCCACCCCACCCACAGCCCGGCCACGCCCAGCACGACCACGGCCAGCAGGACCGAGAGGCCGGCCAACGGCCGCGACACCGACCCGGCGACGGTGGCGCCGAGGCCGTCGGGGCGCGCGGCCGGGACGCCGTCGAGGCAGGCGAGCGGCAGGGCCAGCCGGCTGACCACGAGCGCGGCCGCCAGCAGCAGCGCGCCGGACCCGGCGGCCAGCAGCTGGGCCAGCGCGACGACCTGGACCAGCAGCACCAGCACCAGGGTGACCACGCCGAACGGGCCGATGTCGCTCCTGCGCATCACCTCCAGCGCGCCCTCGGCGGGACGCCCGGAGCCGAGGCCGTCGGCGGTGTCGGCGAGCCCGTCGAGGTGCAGCCCCCGGGTCAGCAGGGCGAGCGCGCCGACGACGAGCGCGGCGACCAGCAGGGGAGAGCCGTCCAGGAGGGTCAGCGGCGACACCACGAGCGCGAGCGTGAGGCCGACCAGCGGCGCCAGCGCCATGGCCCGGCCGGCGGTGCGCCGGTCCACGGTCGGCGCCGCCACCGGCAGCACGGTCAGGGTGCCGAAGGCGAGGCGCAGCGCGTTCACCAGCGGGTCACCCGGCCGGCGACGCACCAGCGGACGTCCTCGGTCACCGCGGCCACCCGGGCGTTGAGCCGGCCCATCTCGTCGCGGAAGCGCCGGCCCGCGGCGGTCTCCGGGACGACGCCCTGGCCGACCTCGTTGCTGACCGCCACCACCCGTCGGGTCGTGCTGCGCCAGGCGCTCACGAGGGCCTCCACCTCGTCGTGCACGGCCTTGCGCCCGGTGGCCTCCCAGGCGGCGTCGTCCCAGGCGTCGTGCCGGTCCATCACCCGGGTCAGCCACAGCGTCAGGCAGTCCACGAGCAACGGTCCGCCGGTCCGCGCCGAGCAGGCCCACGAGGTCGAGGCTCTCGACGGTCTCCCACGACGCCGGCCGGCGCTCGCGGTGCAGGCGGACCCGTTCGGACCACTCGTCGTCGTGGTCCGCGGGGTAGGCGGTCGCCACGTAGGTGACGTCGGTGCGGTCGAGCAGCATCCGCTCGGCCTCGTGGGACTTGCCCGAGCGGGCGCCGCCGAGCACGAGGGTGCGCCCCGGCCGGTCCCGGGCGACGTCATACGTCCGGCGGTCGGTAGGCCTCGTTCCGTATGACGTCCGCCCGGTCGGCACGGTGGGGACGCCGAGCAGCGTGCCGTCGTCGACCACCCGGGCGCCCCAGTCGGCCAGCCGCCGGGCGAGCTCCTCGCCGGGCGGGTTGTGGTGCGAGAGGTGGATCGCCACCACGTCGGTGTGCTCGACCACCGCGCCGGCCCCGCGGAGCCGGCGTACCTGCTCGGCGAAGGTGGCCAGGTGCAGGTGGTCGGTGCCGTGGTCGGTCTTGTCGCCGAAGGTCTCCTCCATCAGCACCACGTCGTAGGCCGCGTCCCGCACCGCCTCGACGGTGGCGTCGGACAGCGGCCCGGTGTCGGTGGCGTAGAGCAGGCGGCGCGCGCCGTCGCCGACGTCGAAGAGCACGGCACCGTCGCCGTGGCTGGCCTCGAGGACGCGGACGTCGTAGCCGCCGACGCGCAGCCGGTCCCCGGGGGCGACCTCGACGAAGCGGACCGGGGAGTCGGGGGCGAGCCACATCCGGGCCTGCTCGACGACCGCCGCCGGCCCGAGCACGTCGAGCGGCTGGTCGTCGGCGGCGACCCAGGAGCGGAACAGCAGGAACGCCGGGGCGCAGTGGTCGGGGTGGGCGTGCGTGATCAGCACGTGCCGGAGCCGGGTGAGGTCGACCCCCGCCCGCTGCGCCGCGTGCGGCGTCTCGGGGCCGCAGTCGAGCAGCAGGACGTCGTCGACGAGGGCGGCGGTCTGGCCGCGTCGCCGCCCGGCGGCCCGCTCGGCGGTGCAGGAGGAGCAGGTGCAGAACGGGTTGGGCCAGCCGTCGGCCGACCCGGTGCCGAGCAGCCGGACGCGCACGCCTAGCCGCCCGGTCGCTCGAAGACGACGGGGGCGTCGAACGCCGCCCGCCGCGCGGCCCGCCGCAGGGCGCGCAGCAGCGAGGAGCCGGCCAGGCCGACCACCAGCAGCGAGAGCGCCGAGCGGCCGAGGTCCCACGGCAGCGAGGTGGTGACGTAGAAGACGAGGTAGCGGTGCAGGTTGGCCGCGACCGGGTCGCCGGCGACGTAGGAGACCTCGGGACCGTAGGACGCGAACGGCCAGAACCAGAGGTTCATCACCAGCCCGAAGGCGAGGCCGACCGCCGCGGCGTACGCCGCCACCACGGCCACCTCGCTGCGGCCGCGCACCGGCGGCAGGCAGCCGGCGAAGAAGCCGACCCAGCCGGCCGCCACCATCTGGAACGGCAGCCAGGGCCCGACACCGCCGGTGAGCAGCGCCCCGACGAACAGGGTGACCGCGCCCAGCACGAAGCCGAAGCCGCGGCCGAAGACGCGGCCGCCGAGGATGATCACGGCGAAGCTGGGCTCCAGGCCGGCCGTGCCGGGGCCGAGCGCCCGCAGCGCGCCGCCGACGGCGGCCAGCATGCCGAGCATCGCCACCGCCTTGGCGTCCATCGCGCCCGAGGTCAGCTCGGACAGCACGACCGCCGCCAGCAGGGGCAGCAGCACCACGAAGACGAAGGGCGCGTCGCCGGAGTGCGAGGTGTCCAGGGCCGCGCCGGGGTCGATCACGAACGGCCAGCCGAACGCCACGATGCCGACCGCGAAGACGACGGCCAGCACGATCGCGGACCGGGCCCGGACCGGGACCAGCCGCGCGGAGGCCGGGCGCGGCCGCCGGGTGGTCGAGCCCGTCGAGACCCCGGTCATCGCGGGATCCGGGTGCTCGAGGCGAGGGCGACCGCGACCTCGGTGGGGGTCAGCCACCGCTGCGGTGCCAGCACCTTCGCGACCTGCGGGGCGAAGGCGGGGGAGGAGACCACGACGTCGGCGGTCGGCCCGTCGGCGACCATCTCGCCGTCGGCGATCACCAGCACCCGGGTGGCGACCTCGGCCACGAGCTCCACGTCGTGGGTGGCCAGCAGCACGGCGTGCCCGTCGGCCGCGAGGTCGCGGAGGATCTCCACGAGCCGGTGCTTGGCGGTGTAGTCGAGGCCGCGGGTGGGCTCGTCGAGCAGCAGCAGCGGCGGCTTGGCCGCGAGCACGATCGCCAGCGCCAGCGTCAGCCGCTGGCCCTCCGACAGGTCGCGGGGGTGCTGGTCGGCCGGGACGCCGGGGGAGAGGCGTTCGAAGAGCGCGCGTGTGGTGCCCTCGGGGGCGTGGCTGTCCTTGTCGCCCTGGGCGCACTCGTCGCCGACGGTGGCGGCGTAGAGCAGGTCCCCGGGCACCTGCGGCACGAGACCGACGTGGTGCAGCAGGTCGCCGGGCTTGAGGTCGGTGGGCACCCGGCCGTCGACGACGACGCTGCCGGAGGCGGGCCGCTTCATGCCGACCAGGGACCTGAGCAGGGTGGACTTGCCGGCGCCGTTGCGGCCCATCAGCGCGACGACCTCGCCGCGGGCCAGGGTGGTGGAGACGCCCTGGAGCGCGGGCACCTGGCCGTACGACGCGACGAGGTGCTCGACCGCGGCGACGGTGTCGCCCGCGACCTGCTCCCGGGTCGGGCCCTCCACCTCGGCGAGGCTCTCCCGCAGCGGGGCGGCCCGGCGCCGGGCGTCGCGCACCGACAGGGGCAGCGGGTGCCAGCCGGCGATCCGGCCGAGCTCGACGACGGGCGGGGCGACCGGGGCCGTGGCGAGGACCTCCTCGGGGGTGCCGGACACGACCGGCCGGCCGTCGCCGGGGACGAGCACCACCCGGTC
This sequence comes from uncultured Actinomycetota bacterium, assembly GCA_963698315.1. GTDB lineage: Bacteria > Actinomycetota > Actinomycetes > Propionibacteriales > Nocardioidaceae > Nocardioides_B. The sequence continues at coordinate 128,040 of CAVOQH010000004.1, read as the reverse complement.
GGCGTACTGCGCGACGCGCTCGAGCCGGTGCTCGGCGAGCAGGACGGTGAGCCCGAGGTCGTGCACCAGCCGCTGGAGCGTCGCGAGGACCTCCTCGGCGGCGAGCGGGTCGAGCGCCGAGGTGGGCTCGTCGAGCACGAGGATCCGCGGGTGCGTGGTCAGCACCGAGCCGATGGCGACGCGCTGCTGCTGCCCGCCGGAGAGGCTGGCCAGCGGGCGGTTGCGCAGGTCGGCCAGGCCGAGCAGGTCGAGGGTCTCCTCGACGCGCTTGCGCATCACGTCGGCCGGCAGCCCGAGCGACTCCATGCCGTAGGCGAGCTCGTCCTCCACGGTGTCGGAGACGAAGCCGGAGAGCGGGTCCTGCCCGACGTAGCCGACGACGTCGGCGAGGTCGCGGGGCCGGTGCTCGCGGGTGTCCCGGCCGTCGACGACGACGCGGCCGGTGAGGGTGCCGCCGGAGAAGTGCGGCACCAGCCCGTTGACGGCACGCAGCAGCGTGGTCTTGCCGGAGCCGGTGCGGCCGACCACGAGGACCAGCTCGCCCTCGGGGATGGTGAGGTCGACGTCCTGGAGCACCGGTCGGGGCGCGTCGGCGAACCGGACGCCGGCCCCCTCGAACGTGATCATGCGGCCACCTTCACGGTCGGGGCGTCCTGGGGCGTGCCGGGCCGGACGACCGGCAGCGGGGGAGCGAGGAAGGCGGGCAGCATCGCCACCAGGATGCCCGCACAGGCGATCACCGGGACCGGCGGCACCATGGTCACCGAGGCGAGGTAGAGCTGCTCCGGCGCGACCTCCACGTTGACGAACATCGCGACCGCGGCGACCGCGCCGCAGCCGCTGACCAGCCACTCGGGCAGCGCCCAGGGGTCCGGGCGGTAGCGGGAGCGGCCGGTGCGGCGGCCGCCGACGGCGACGCCGAGGCCGGCCAGCGCCGAGCCGACCACGAGCATCGGCAGACCGAGCAGCGACGAGGTGCTCCCGTCGAGCAGGCCGTAGACCCCGACGCAGACGCCGAGGAGGCCGCCGAACACGAGCAGCGCGGTCAGCCGGCGGGAGACCCGGCTGTCGTCGGTGGTGCGGCCGTAGCCACGGGAGTCCATCGCGGCGGCCAGCTCGACGGAGTGCTCGAGGGCGCCCTCGAGGACCGGCATGGCGAGCCGCTTGAGGCTGCCCGGGCCCCGGGTGCTGCGGCCGCGGAGCCGGTGGGCGGCGCGCACCCGCTGGGCGTCCTCGACCAGCTGCGGGGCGAAGGTCAGGGCGATCACGCAGGCGACGCCGATCTCGTAGAGCGCGCCGGGCACGTAGCGGAGCAGCCGCCGGGCGCTGCCGAGCGCGTTGGCGGCGCCCACGCAGCAGAGGATGACGGCGAGCTGGAGTCCCTCGTAGAAGGCGGTGAGGACCGCCTCGAGGGTGACCTCGCCGCCGAGCTTGAGGCCGCTGCCCTCGGGCATCGGCAGCGACGGCAGCGTGAACAGCACGGTCGGGCCCTGCGAGCCGGTGGAGAGGAGCGTCTGGAACAGGATCCGGATCGCGATGATCAGCAGCGCGAGCTTGAGGAACGCGCCGTAGGACCTGCCCCACGGGGCGGTGCTGCGGCGGGCGGAGACGACCAGACCCGCGACCACCAGGATCAGCAGCAGCGGCACCGGGTTCTGGGTGCGGGTGGCCGCGGCCGCCAGCCCGATCGCCCACAGCCACCACGCCCCCGGATGCAGGCTCCGGGGGAACGTGAGGCGTGACTGCGGGCGCATCGGGCGGCCGGCTCAGGACTCGCGGTTGCGGCGGTAGAGCGGCACGGCGACCGCCGCGAGGACGACCACGATCACGAGCACCGCGATGAGCGGCCAGCTGACGGCCGAGTCGCTCTCCTCGTCGGCCGCCGCGGCGTCGTCACCGGTGGTGGCCGTGTCGGAGGTCTGGTCAGCGGCCGAGGCGGGGAGGGTGAAGGCCACGCTGGCCTCGTCGGCCTCGACCTCGGCGTCGCCGACCGGGTCGCCACAGCCCTTGGCGGGGTAGCCGTCGAGGGCGCAGATCATGCCCTGGTCGCCGCGGACGTCGACCACGGACTCGAGGGTCTGCTGGCCGTTGGCCTTCTCGGGCACGACGGCGCACTCGGCGTACGGCGCGGGCACGTCGGCGCCGTCGGCGTCGGCCTCGACACCCGGGTCGACGAGCACCGCCACCCGCTTCTCGCCCGATGCGGCCTCGGTGTCGCCGCAGACGGTGTCGAAGCTGACCTCGGTGAGGTCGGCCCGGGGCTGCGATGCCGGTGGAGACGGTGGAGGTGCCGAAGCGCCAGCCCTCGACGTCGCCGTCCTTCGGGGTGAAGTCGGCCGGGCCGGTCTGGGCGAACTCGAAGGTGTCGCCCTTCAGGTGGGAGTAGTTCCAGTAGCGGTAGCCGTCCTCGGCGTACGACGGGCTCGCGCCGGCGAGCACGGCGACGACCGCCAGGAACAGGCTGAGCAGGGTGCCGACGGCGCGGCGGTGGGGCGTGGCCATGAAAGGGCCCTTTCTTGCGGCGATCCGAAGACGGGACCGGACCACAAGCGCCCACCACCCAGGTGGAGCCGACGTCCGGCTCCGTCCCGTAGACCTCGACGGATGTGGGGAGCCGCTGCCTCGTCACGGTGTTCCGGCTCGCCGCGCTCCCCGGGGGGAGTCGGCCTACGGTTGCGGGTCAGCGCCGGCTTCGGACCGGCTTTCCCGCGGCGTGGCAGGTTGTTCGGGCTCAATCTCCCACGTGGTTCGGAGCAGCGTCAAAGCATCCCGGTCCGTGGGCTTGGTTACGCTCGCCACATGACGCACTCACTGGAGCCCTCGACGTTCGGCAGCAGCGAGCCCAGCTCGGCGTCGGTGTGGCGCTGGCGGCTCGAGGACGCCTCCGGCAACGAGGTGACCTCGGGCGAGGGCAGCCCCCGCTTCCCGTCGCAGAGCGACGCGGAGTCGTGGGTGGGCGAGGTCTGGCGCGACCTCGCCGACGACGGCGTGGACCAGGTGACCCTCTTCGAGGGCGACCGTGAGGTCTACGGCCCGATGAGCCTGCACGCCGCCCAGTAGCCCCGCCGAGTGGTCGAGCCCGCCCGGGTGGTCGAGCCTGTCGAGACCACCGGCCCCGACAGGCTCGCCCGGAGGTCAGGTCAGAAGTCGCGGCGGGCGGGCGACTGCGTCTTGGCCGGGTCGCTCTCGACGACGCCGTCGAGCACCTCGTCGATCTTCTTCATCAGGTCGGCGTCCAGCTTCACGCCGGCGGCCTTGACGTTCTCGGTGACCTGCTCGGGTCGCGAGGCCCCGATGATCGCCGCCGACACGTTGTCGTTCTGCAGCGTCCAGGCCACCGCGAGCTGGGCCAGCGAGAGGCCGGCCTCGTCGGCCAGCGGGGCGAGCTCCTGCACCCGGGTCAGCACGTCGTCGTCGAGCCAGCGCGAGATCATGTCCGCGCCGCCCTTGGTGTCGGTGGCCCGCGAGCCGGCGGGGTGCTCCTGGCCCGGCTTGTACTTGCCGGTCAGCGCACCCTGGGCGATGGGCGACCAGACGACCTGGCCCATCCCGAGCTCCTCGCAGGTCGGCACGACCTCGGGCTCGATGACCCGCCACAGCATGTTGTACTGCGGCTGGTTGGAGACGAACGGGATGTGCAGCTCGCGGGCGAGCGCGTGACCGGCGCGGATCTCCTCCGCGCGCCACTCCGAGACGCCGATGTAGTGCGCCTTGCCGGAGCGGACGACGTCGGCGAAGGCCTCCATCGTCTCCTCGAGCGGCGTCTCGTAGTCGTAGCGGTGTGCCTGGTAGAGGTCGACGTAGTCGGTCTGGAGGCGACGCAGGGACCCGTCGATCGACTCCATGATGTGCTTGCGGGACAGGCCGTGGTCGTTGTGCTTCTTCTCGTTGGTGGGCCAGTAGACCTTGGTGAAGATCTCCAGGCCCTCGCGGCGCTCGCCGGCCAGCGCCTTGCCGAGCACCGTCTCCGCCGCCGTGTTGGCGTAGACGTCGGCGGTGTCGAAGGTGGTGATGCCCTCCTCGAGGGCCTGCCGGACGCACGCCGTGGCGGCGTCCTCCTCCACCTGGGATCCGTGGGTGAGCCAGTTGCCGTAGGCGATCTCAGAGATCTTCAGACCGCTCTTGCCGAGGTTGCGAAACTCCATGCCCCGAACCTACCCAGGCGGGTCCACCGCCATGCGCGGCTAGGGTCGGCCCCATGCTCGTCGCCTTCAGCATCAGTCCCACCGCCGCCGACGAGACGGGTGGCGTCAGCGCCGCCGTCGCCGCGGCGGTCCGTGTCGTCCGCGAGTCCGGCCTGCCCTGCGAGACCAACGCGATGTTCACCAACATCGAGGGGGAGTGGGACGAGGTGATGGCCGTGGTCAAGCGGGCCGTCGACGTCGTCGCCGCCAGCTCGCCCCGGGTCGGGCTCGTGCTCAAGGCCGACATCCGGCCCGGCTTCGAGGGTCAGCTCACCGCGAAGGTCGAGCGGGTCGAGGAGCACCTCTCCTGACCCCACGATGTCGGTAGCTCGTCCGTGATCTCCGGGTCACGTCCGGGCAACCGACATCGTCGTCAGGCGACCCTGGACCAGCCGGCGGTGAGGAGTGCCTGCTCCACCTGGGCCATGAACAGCTCGGGCGTCGTCCGCAGGCCGAGCACCGGGATGCGCAGGACTCTGTCTCGGCCCACTGTCAGCGCGTTCTGACGCAGGGCGTCGTCGATCGCGTTGGCGGGCGAGTCGTGGTGGGCGCCCTCGACCTCCACCACCAGGGCGAACTCGGCCCAGTACACGTCCAGGTAGACCCTGCCTCGCGAGCCTTGTCGGACCGCTTGCCGGCTCGGCTCGGGCAGCCTCCACTCACGACAGAGGCGGCTGAAGTCGAGCTCGCCGAGCGCGCGGGCTCCGTCGACGATGTCGTCCGCCACCGCGAGGATCAACGTGCGTCGCTTGTGCCGGTTGACCCTCCGGGCCTCGAGCAGCATTGCCTCGGGGGAGGCGAGGCCCTGCTGAACCGCCATCGCCATCACCGTCGCGGCCGCGCGGTCGCTGCGTGCGTACATGGCGGCCCGGACGGCGGCCACGGGGTTCCGCGTCCGACGCATCCCGTCGCTGACCACGAAGTCCTCTTCGCGCCACAGTCGGGAGTTGTGGATCCGCGACCCGCCCCAGCTGGTCCCGCCGTTCGGCCAACGGCAGATCAGATGGATGCCGTCGTCGAAGCCTTTCAGTCCGGCGACCGCGAGGGAGGTGGCGCCGTCGAGCGCTGCCGTCTCGCTCGCCTCCCACAAGGCGACACGTCGGGTGCCGGCGGCGACCAGGGGCATGCGGTGCGGGGCGACCGAGTCGCGAGCCCGATACCGGTAGTCCGGCCGTGAGCCGGCGATCACCCTCGGGCTACCGACGTCGGACGGTCAGTAGCGGTCGGGCAGCTTCTGGCCGAGCTTGACCTGGCGCTTGGGCATCCGCAGCCAGCGCAGCTGCAGCGAGCGCAGGACGGCGTACGACGTGATCCCCTTGGGCGACTCGTCGGGGAAGCGGGAGCGGACCTCGCGGCGCAGCTTGAAGATCATCAGGCTGGTGTCGAGCAGGACCAGCAGGATGGTCGCGCTCCACAGGCCGTTGGCGAACTGCGGGCTGAACCCCTGCGACACCATGATCACCACGAGCAGCGGCAGCAGCAGCTCGGCCATGCACAGCCGGCTGTCGATGAAGTCGCGGACGAACTTCTTCACCCGGCCCTGGTCGCGCGCCGGCAGGTAGCGCTCGTCGCCGGTGCGCATGCCCTCGCGCATCTTGGCGTTCTGCGCGGCGCGCTGCTCGCGGAGCAGTCGGGACGCGGCCTTCTTGTCGCGGGGGACCTTGGCCCGCTGACGGGCGGCCGCCTCGGCCTCCCGACGGCTGGGGGTGGGCCGGCCCTTGCCGCCCTCCTTGACCGGCGCGGTCGTGGTGGCGGTGTCGTCGGTCTTCGTACGTCGGAACAACGGGCTCGAACTCTCCAGGTCGCAGGTCGCGCGGGGCGGGCGGGGCCGCCGCGGGCAAAGGGGGTGACGTCTCGAATGGTACCGGCGGAACCTTCTCCCCGCCCCGGCCGTTCCCCCGTAGGGTGGATGACGACGACGGTGGTCAGCCGTCAACCCACCCGCCCGAGACCGATTTGAGGGGGCCCGCCCGACATGAGCCTCATGAAGCGCATGAGCCTGATCTTCCGCAGCAAGGCCAACAAGGCGCTCGACCGTGCCGAGGACCCACGCGAGACCCTCGACTACAGCTACCAGCGCCAGGTCGAGCTGCTCTCCAAGGTGCGTCGCGGCGTCGCCGACGTCGCCACCAGCCGCAAGCGGGTGGAGCTCCAGGTCGCCCAGCTCGTGCAGCAGGAGAACAAGCTGACCGAGCAGGCCAAGAAGGCCCTCGCGATGGGTCGCGAGGACCTCGCCCGCGAGGCGCTGACGCGCAAGTCCGCGCTGGCCGGGCAGGTCTCCGACCTGCGCGCGCAGCAGGCGCAGCTCCAGGGCGAGGAGGAGAAGCTGACGATGGCCTCCCAGCGGCTGCAGGCCAAGGTCGAGGCCTTCCGCACCAAGAAGGAGACCATCAAGGCGACCTACACCGCCGCCGAGGCGCAGACCCGGATCAACGAGGCCTTCTCCGGCATCTCCGAGGAGATGGGTGACGTCGGGATGGCCGTGCAGCGGGCCGAGGACAAGACCGCGCAGATGCAGGCCCGCGCCGGCGCCATCGACGAGCTGATCGCCTCGGGCGCCCTCGACGACGCCTCCGCCATCGGGCAGGGCGACGACATCGCCCGCGAGCTCGACGCGCTCTCCTCGCACTCCGACGTCGAGGCCGAGCTGGCGGCGCTCAAGGCCGGCTCCGCCCCGCAGAGCATCGAGGCCGGCGACTCCACCCCGGCGGCGCAGCCGGTCGCCGCGGAGCAGGTGACCGAGCCGGAGAAGGAGCAGGGTCAGCCATGATCATCCGGATCCTCGGTGAGGGCCAGTACGACGTCGCCGACGACGCCATCGCCGGCCTCAACACGCTCGACGACACGTTGGAGCAGGCGGTCGACACCGGCGACGACGCCGTGTTCACCGAGTCGCTCGCCGGCCTGCTGGCCGCCGTCCGCGCCGCCGGCACCCCGCTGGCGGACGACAGCCTCGAGGACTCCGACCTGATCCTGCCGCCGTCCGACGCCACCATCGACGAGGTCCGGGCGATGCTCACCGGCGAGGGCCTCATCCCCGGCTGACCCCGCGCACGACACCGACACCCACCATCACAGAGAGCACCGACGAAGCCCATGGCGCAGACCCGCTTCCTCAAGGACACCGGCCTCACCGCCCGGATGACCTTGGTGATGTTCCTGCTCGGCGGGCTGTTCGTCGCGCTCGTCGTCGCGGTGATGTTCGTCCTGCCCGCGCAGTGGGCTCCGATCATCGCCGTGATCGGGCTCGGTGTCGCCTGGTTCCAGTGGTACAACTCCGACACCCTGGCGCTGAAGGCGATGCGGGCCCGCGAGGTCACGCCCGAGCAGGCCCCCGAGCTGCACGCGGTGATCGACCGGCTGTGCGCGCTCGCCGACATGCCCAAGCCGCGGGTGGCGATCGCCTACACCGACCTGCCCAACGCCTTCGCCACCGGCCGCTCGCCGAGCCGGGCCGTCGTCTGCGTCACCACCGGCATCCTCGACAAGCTGACCGCCGAGGAGGTCGAGGCGGTGCTCGCGCACGAGCTCTCCCATGTCGCGCACCGCGACGTGCTGGTGATGACGCTCGCCTCGTCGGCCGGCATCGTCGCGGGCATGCTCACCCGGGGTGCCCAGTACGGCGCGATCTTCGGTCGCAGCAGCAACAACAACAACGGCGCCGGGGCGGTGGGCTTCCTCGCCGCCCTCGTGATCAGCCTCGTCGTCTACGCCGTGAGCTTCTTCCTGACCCGGCTGCTCTCGCGCTACCGCGAGCTGTGCGCCGACCGGTCCGGCGCGTTCCTCACCGGCAAGCCGTCGGCCCTGGCCAGCGCGCTGACCAAGATCACCGGCGACATCGCCGCGATCCCCAACAAGGACCTGCGGTCCGCGCAGACGATGAACGCGTTCTTCATCGCGCCGGCCATCAGCGGGGCCTCCCTGAAGACCCTCACCTCCACGCACCCGTCGCTGGAGGAGCGGCTCGAGCAGCTGGCCAAGATCGCCACCGAGCTCGGCCGCCCGCTCGACGGCGGCTTCCCCCCGCCCGGTCCGCGGTGAGGGCGGACGCGTGAAGATCGTCGACGCGCTGCTCGGCCGTCGTCGTCAGGTCCGCAACAACCTCGACGACCTGTTCGCCGTACCCACCGCCGCCATCACCCTGCAGACGGCCGCGACCTTCGAGCCCACCGGCGTGGGCGCGGTGTGCTTCCGGGCCGCCGAGGGGTCGGCCTTCGCCGCGGCCGAGGCCGAGATCACCGCGGTCCTCGACAACGACGAGGACCCCGACCTCGAGCGGCACGTGGACGACTACGGCTTCACCTGGCTGGTCGCCCGCCAGGACGACATGTCCGCGCTGGTCACCGACCTGCACGCGATCAACACCGCCCTGGAGGCGCAGGGGTTCGGCCCGTCGCTGCTGTGCTCGCTGGTCGGGTTCCGCGACAGCACGGGGCGTCCGCTCGCGCTGGTCTACCTCTACAAGCAGGGCACCTTCTACCCCTTCGCCCCGAAGCCGGGGGAGGGGCAGCGCCGCGACAACCTGCTCGAGATGCAGGTGCGCGACCTGGTCAAGAACGACCTGCCGGTCGAGCCCGACACCCAGCGCTGGATGGCCGTCTGGGGTGCCCCCGGCCTCTGACCCGGATCTCGGGTGGTTCGAGGAGCGAGCGAAGCCGAGCGTCTCGAAACCCGGCGGTCAGTCCTTGGCGGCCGTGCGCGCCGGCAGGTCGAGCATCCGCTGCAGCGCGACCTTGGCCCAGCGCTCGGTCTCGGGGTCGACCTGGATGTGGTTGACCACGTGGCCGGCGACGAGGTTCTCCAGCGCCCACACGAGGTGCGGCAGGTCGATCCGGTTCATCGTCGAGCAGTAGCAGACCGTCTTGTCGAGGAAGACGATGTTCTTGTCGGGGTGGGCGTCGGCGAGCCGCTGCACCAGGTTGAGCTCGGTGCCGATCGCCCACGAGGAGCCGGCGGGTGCCGCCTCGATGGTCTTGATGATGAACTCCGTCGACCCGACCAGGTCGGCCTTGGTGACCACCTCGTGCTTGCACTCGGGGTGCACCAGGATCTGCACGTCGGGGATCTTCGCGCGCAGCTCGTCGACCACCTCGGCGGAGAAGCGGCCGTGCACGGAGCAGTGCCCGCGCCACAGGATCATCTTCGCGTCGCGCAGCTGCTCGGGGGTCAGGCCGCCGTTCGGACGGTGCGGGTCCCAGACCACGCAGTCGTCGAGGGTCATCCCCATCTGCAGCACCGCGGTGTTGCGGCCGAGGTGCTGGTCGGGGAGGAAGAGCACCTTCCCGCCCGCGTCGGGCTTCTGCTCGAACGCCCACTCCAGCGCGACCTGCGCGTTGGACGACGTGCACACGGCGCCACCGTTGCGGCCGCAGAACGCCTTGATGTCGGCGGAGGAGTTCATGTAGGTGACCGGCACGACGGAGTCGGCGATGCCGGCGTCGACCATCGCGTCCCAGGCGTCCTCGACCTGCGCGAGCCGCGCCATGTCGGCCATCGAGCAGCCGGCGGCGAGGTCGGGGAGGATCACCTTCTGGTCCGGCGAGGTGAGGATGTCGGCGGACTCGGCCATGAAGTGCACGCCGCAGAAGACGATGTACTCCGCGTCGGGGCGGCCGGCCGCGTCGCGGGCGAGCTTGAAGGAGTCACCGGTGACGTCGGCGAACTGGATGACCTCGTCGCGCTGGTAGTGGTGGCCGAGCACGAACAGCTTGGAGCCGAGGGCGTCCTTGGCCGCCTGCGCGCGCTTCACCAGGTCGGGGTCGGAGGCCGGGGGCAGGCCGCCCGGGCAGTCCACGCCACGCTCGGAGTCCGGGTCGGTGCCGCGGCCCAGCACGAGCAGCGGGAGGTCTGTCGTCGTCACGCACCCATCGTTTCACATGGGCACGAGCGTCAGAGGAAGTGCCCGCTGGGGAGGTACGGCATGGGCGGTTTCATCCCGCGCAGGGCGAGGTAGCCGGCGGTGTGCAGGTCCATCCGGGCGGCCATGCCGACGTCGACGGCCCACTCGTTGGCCGCACTGACGTGGCCGATCGTGCAGGTCCGGTCGGGGCTGGACGCGGCGAGGGTCTCCCAGAGCAGGTCGGTCGCGGTACGCCGGTTGGTGGCCGCCATCAGGTAGGGGCCACCCCCGGGCTCGACGTAGGCGTAGCCCGAGCCGGTGGACCGGTCGACGACGACCAGCCGGTACATCGCGCTGAGCAGCTCGTGGTCGACGCCGTGCGCCGCCTCGCGGGTCTGCCGGTCCACGGAGTTCATCAGGTCGATGTCGCTCGCGCTGCCCGGGCGCACCCGCTCCACCACGGGCAGCACCTCGCGCGGCACCTTCCCCCACAGGAACATCGCCGGGTGCAGCGTGAACCCGGCCAGCCGGTAGCGGCGTACCGCGGGCGGGTCCTCGGAGGCGGCGAGCATCCCGCGCAGGCAGCCGTCGCCGTAGGCCAGCGCAGCGTCGAGCAGCTGCTTGCCGACGCCGCGGCCCTGGAGCCCGGGGCGGACGACGTAGGTCGAGAGGATCCAGGTCAGGTCGCGCCGCAGCGACACCGCGGCACCGATCACCCCGGAGTCGTCCTCGGCCACGAAGGCGCCGCCCGGGTCGTGCTCCACCATGTGCCCGACCCGGATCTGCCAGTTCACCGACTTCTCCGGCGAGCGGCGCGACGGCTCCGGGAAGTAGGCGCGGTGGGTGCGGACGTCGAGGTCGTAGAAGCCCTCGCTGGTCAGCCGCTCCACCGCGGGCACGTCGGCCGCGGTCATCGGCCGCACGTAGTAGTCGGGCACCGGCCCAACCTAGCGACCGGCCCACCCGGCAGGATGGCGGCATGCGCGTGCTCATCGCCCCCGACAAGTTCGCCGGCACGCTGAGCGCCGTGCAGGCCGCAGCGGCCATCGCGGAGGGCTGGCGGCGCCGGGCTCCCGGTGACGAGGTCGACCTCGCGCCGATGGCCGACGGTGGCCCCGGCTTCGTCGACGTGCTCCACGCGACCCTCGGCGGCGACCTGCTCGCCACGACGGTGACCGGCCCGTACGGCGACCCGGTGCCGGGCACGGTGCTCGTGCACGGCTCGACGGCGTACGTCGAGAGCGCCCAGGCGTGCGGCCTGCACCTGACCGCCGAGGACGCCCGGGCGCCGGAGCGCGCGACCAGCCGGGGGGTCGGCGAGCTGGTCGCCGCGGCCGTCGACGCCGGGGCCACCCGGGTGGTGGTCGGCCTCGGCGGGTCGGGCACCAACGACGCCGGCGCCGGCCTCCTCGCCGCGCTGGGGGCCGTGCCCACGCCGGCCGGCGCCCTCGACCACGGGCCCAGCACGCTGCAGGACCTCACCGCCGATCGATCTGGAGCCGGCCCGCGCCCGGGTGGCCGGCGTCGAGCTGGTCGCCGCCAGCGACGTGGACAACCCGCTGCTGGGGCTGATCGGCGCCACCAACGTCTACGGACCGCAGAAGGGGGTCGCCGCCGACCGGCTGCACGCCGTGGACGCCGCGCTGGAGCGGCTGGCGACGGCCACCGACAAGCGGCTCGCCCTGGCCCCGGGGGCGGGCGCCGCGGGCGGACTCGGCTACGGGCTGATGCTGCTCGGCGCCACCCGCAGCCCCGGCATCGCCCTGGTGGCGGAGACGGTCGGGCTCGCCGACCGGGCACGGCGCGCGGACCTCGTGGTGACGGGGGAGGGCGCCTTCGACTTCTCCTCGCGCTCCGGCAAGGTGCCCTACGGGGTGGCCCAGGTGGCCGCCGAGGCGCTGCGGCCCTGCATCGCACTGGCCGGGCAGGTGCTGATCGGCTCCCGGGAGATGCGGGCGGTGGGCATCGAGTCGGCGTACGCCATGGTCGACCTGGTGGGGGAGGAGGCCAGCTTCGCCGACCCGGCCGGCAGTCTCGCGGCGCTGGCCGAGCGGACCGCCCGCACCTGGTCCCACTGAGCAGCCCGGTCGCCGGGGTCGTCCCGCCGCTCGTCGGCGATGCTTGGGAATAGAGGCCGATGTGCGACCATTGAAGACGAGTGACACCCCTGATCCGAGACTTGGGAGCCAGCACATGACCGAGCAGGTCGAGACCCAGTCGGCTGTTCGCGCCGACAGCATCAACGTCAGCGACACCGCCGCCGCCAAGGTGAAGGCACTCCTCGAGCAGGAGGGTCGCGACGACCTCCAGCTGCGCATCGCCGTGCAGCCGGGTGGTTGCTCCGGTCTGCGCTACCAGCTCTTCTTCGACGAGCGGAACCTCGACGGCGACGTCGTCAGCGACTTCAACGGCGTGAGCGTCGTCGTCGACCGGATGAGCGTCCCCTACCTCAACGGTGCCGTGATCGACTTCGTCGACACCATCGAGAAGCAGGGCTTCACCATCGACAACCCCAACGCGACGGGTTCCTGCGCCTGCGGCGACTCGTTCCACTGATCTGACGACCGAAGGCCCCCACCGACTGCTCGGTGGGGGCCTTCGGCCTGTAGGCAGTCAGGACGCCTGGCTCTCGTCGCCCGGTGCCGCCCCGGGCTCGATCGTGGTGCCGCCCCTCGACCCGTCGCGGACCTCCCGGTCTCCGAGCGGGGCGTCGAGCTCGATGTCGACCGACTTGATGAGCGCGATGTCGATGCAGACCACGTCGCGGGCGTCCTTCGGCGGGATCTTGGGCAGGGTCACGGTGACGGCCTCGGCGGTCTCCTCGACGACCGGCTCGCCGACGGTGCCGTAGCACTCCGGGATGCCGGTGGTGTAGTTCAGCGCCAGCCGCGTCGCGTCGTACGCGAAGTAGCTGTCCACCGTCTGCGTGCCGCTCGCCGGTGTCTGGTCGGGACCGGGCACCGGGGTCAGGTCGCCGTCCGGCGCGTCCGTGCCGTCGGACCCCGGCGACCCGGGCACGGCCGAGCCGCCCGCCGCGGGTGGGGCCGAGCCGGCGCTGCCGTCCTCGCCGGGGCGCTGCTGCCAGACCACGGCGACCACCACGAGCACCGCCACGGCTGCGCCGAGCGGCACGAGCCAGCGTCGGGTGCGTGCGTCCATGTCCCTGAGACGCACGAGAGGGCTCCGACGGTTCCGCACCGGTTGGTCCTGATTGTCCGGGAATCCATGGCCCACCCGGGTCAGTGATTGGCCCGCGAGGGTGATTGTCGGCGTTCGTCCCCGGACAGTTGGCTGGGCGGATGCCGCGAGGGACCAGCTCTCGCGCCCAGGGAGGGGGCTCCACCCATATGACAACCACCAGCAAGCGCGTCCTCGCGCTGGCGGGCGCCGGCATGCTCGCCGTCGCGCTGGCCGGAACGACGACCGCCGCGGCCGGCACGGACCTGACCCGTGCCGTCGACGGGCTCGACGGTCCCCGCGGCCTCGACATCGCGCACGGGAGGACCGTGGTCGCCGAGTCCGACGGCTCGATCACCGAGATCATCCGGAGCGGCCCCGACAAGGGGACGACGGAGAAGATCGGCAAGGTCCCGGGCGGGTTCGGCTCCGCGGTCGCCGTCGGCAAGCACGGCGACGTCTGGGCGCTCACCGGCGGCGACGAGGGGACGCTGTACCTCTTCCAGGACGGCAAGCGGCGCAAGGCCGTGGTCGACATCGCCAAGGCGCAGAGGAAGAACCCCGACCCCTACGACCTCGAGGGCAAGCCGAAGGAGAGCAACGCCTTCGGCCTCGCGACCATGCCCGACGGCACGGTGCTGGTGGCCGACGCGGCCAACAACTCCGTCATCCACGTGACCCGGACCGGCAAGGTCACGGTCGTCGCACGGGTGAAGACGCGGGTGGTCGAGATGCCGGAGGGCTTCGACGACCCCGAGCTGCCGCCGCCGGGCACCCCGATGCCGACCGAGGCCGTGGTCACGTCCGTCGCCGTCGGGCCTGACGGCGAGGTCTACCTCGGCGAGCTGCGCGGCTTCCCCGGCACGCCGGAGACCTCGCAGATCTGGCGGGTCGAGCCGGGTGCCACCGGTGCGGTGTGCAAGCCCAACAAGCCCAACAAGGGCGCGTGCACCCTGGAGGCCGACGGGCTCACCTCGATCGTGGCGCTCGACACCGGCCGCGGCGGCGCCCTCTACGTCGCCGAGCTGTCCAAGATGGGCTGGCTCGCCGCCGAGTTCGAGGTGCCCGGCGCCGAGGTCGGCGCCATCATCCGGCTCGGTCACGACCGCAACGTCCGTCGTGAGCTCAGCCCCGGCAAGGCGATCCTGCCCGGCGGCGTGGCCGTGGCAAGCGGCGGCAGCGTCTTCATGAGCGGCCCGGTCTTCGGCCCCGGCTCGGTGAAGAAGGTCGGTTAGGGACTGTCTGCACGCGGACGGCCCGCACCACCTCAGCGGTGGTGCGGGCCGTCCTCGTCCGGGCCCCCGGGTGGCCGCGGGGGAGGGCGCGACGTCAGTCCAGGTGCAGGTGCAGTGCGGCCGCGAGCCGGGCGGCGGCGTCGCTGACCTCGATGGCCGGCTTGGCCACCTCGCGCGGGTAGTCCTCGAAGCGGATGCTCGGGGCCGGTCGCACCGCGGCGCGGGCGGCCCGCTCGGCGGGGGTCAGCCGCCGGGGGAGGTGCAGGGCCTCCTCGACGGCGCGGCAGTCCGATGTCATCTGGTCGGTCGAGGAGGCGTCGTCGTACGCCAGCCGGCGCGACGGTTCGGGGTGCGTCATGTGCCTGACGCTAGGGATTACCGATCGGTACCCCAAGCGACACGGCGGGTAGGCTCCGCGTGTCCAGACAGCACCCTCCCGCGCTGACTTCGAGGTTTCCGTGTCACTGCTCGTCACCGGCTCCATCGCCACCGACCACCTGATGTCCTTCCCGGGCAGGTTCGCCGACTCGCTGGTCGTCGACCAGCTCGACAAGCTGTCGGTGTCGTTCCTCGTGGAGGACCTCGAGGTGCGCCGCGGCGGCTGCGCCGCCAACATCTGCTTCGGCCTGGGCAACCTGGGCCTGCGCCCCGTGCTCGTCGGCGCCGTGGGGGAGGACTTCGTCGACTACCGCGCCTGGCTCGAGCGGCACCACGTGGACTGCGGCTCGGTGCACGTCTCCGACACCCGCCACACGGCGCGGTTCGTCTGCACCACCGACCGGGACATGGCGCAGTTCGCCTCGTTCTACGCCGGCGCGATGAGCGAGGCCCGCGAGATCGAGCTCAAGCCGATCGCCGACCGGGTCGGCGGCGCGACCTACGTGCTGGTCGGCCCCAACGACCCCGAGGCGATGCTGCGGCACACCGAGGAGTGCCGGGAGCGCGGCATCCCGTTCCTCGCCGACCCGAGCCAGCAGCTGGCCTTCGGCGACGGCGAGCTGATCCGCGACCTCATCGACGGCGCCGCGATCCTGTTCTCCAACGAGTACGAGTCGGCCCTGATCGAGAAGAAGACCGGCTGGTCCGCCGCCGAGGTGCTCGACCGGGTCGGCACCTGGGTGGTCACCCTCGGCGCCCACGGGGTCCGGGTCGAGCGGTCCGGCCAGGAGCCGATCCTCGTGGCCGCCGTGCCCGAGATCGCCAAGGTCGAGCCGACCGGCGTCGGCGACGCCTTCCGCGCCGGCTTCCTGGCCGCGCTCGAGTGGAACCTGTCCCTGGAGCGGGCCGCCCAGCTCGGCTGCCTGCTCGCGGTCTACGTCGTGGAGCGGGTCGGCACCCAGGAGTACACCCTCCACCAGAGCGCGTTCGTGCAGCGTTTCGCCGACACCTACGGCGCCGAGGCCGCCGCCGAGATCGCCGCCCACGTCAAGACCCCCCGCCCCTGACGCCGAGGGGTCAGTTCTTCAGCCCTTCTCGCGGCGTGTCGCTGCGTAGGCGACCCCTCGGTCTGGTTGGGCAGACTGTGCCCATGGACGATCCCGCCGACCTCGAGCTCGACTGCCGGGGCCTGCGCTGCCCGCTCCCCATCATCAGGCTGGCCAACGCCATCGGTGACGTGCCGGTCGGCGGCACGGTCGCGGTCGTGGCCGACGACCCCGCGACCCGACCGGACACGCAGGCGTGGTGCCGGATGCGGGGCCACGACTACCTCGGTGAGGGCGCCGCGGACGATGGGGTGCCGCGCTTCGTCGTACGCCGGACGAGGTGACGTGGCGCCGCCGAGGGGTCACCTGTGCAGCGACACGCCGCGAAAAGGCCTGAACAACTGACTCCTCGGCCTTGAACCGGGGTCAGGGGCGGAGGGAGGCGACGACCCGGGGGAGGACGTCGAGGAAGGCGTCCACGTCGGCCGCGGAGGTGTCGCGGGCCAGGGAGACCCGGACGTTGCCGTGGGTGAGCGCGCCCATCGCCTCCAGCACGTGCGAGGGGGTCAGGGTCGACGCCGAGCAGGCCGAGCCCGACGAGACGCCGAAGCCGTGCCGGTCGAGCTCGCGGACGAGCGCCTCGCCCTCCACGTAGAGCACCGAGAAGGTGACCACGTGGGGGAGCCGGTCGTCGGGGTCGCCGACCACGTCGACGTCGTCGACCAGCGCGGGCACCCGCTCGCGGATCCGGGCGACCAGCGCGCGCTGCCGCGCACCGACCTCGTCCCGCTCCGTCACCACGGCCTGGAGCGCGGCGGCCGCCGCCAGGACGCCCGGCACGTTCTCGAAGCCCGCCACCCGGTGGTCGACCCGGTCGTCGACGGGGAAGGGCGCCCGCCAGCGCGACCCGGTGCGCACCAGGAGCACCCCGACACCGGCCGGGCCGCCCCACTTGTGCGGCCGAGGCCGCCGCGGCCGCCCAGCCGGCGGGCAGGTCGGCGCGGCCGGCGGACGCGGCGGCGTCCACGAACAGCGGTACGTCGTGCTCGTCGGCCAGCGCCGCCACCGCGGGCAGCGGCTGGACCGTGCCGACCTCGAGGTTGGCCGACTGGACGGCGACGACCCCGGCCCCGGGGACCAGGGATGCCAGTGCGTCCACGTCCACCCGGCCGAGCGCGTCGACGCCGACCACGTCCGACGTACCGCCGGCGGTGTCGGCCCACCAGCGCGCGGCGGCGAAGACGGCGGAGTGCTCGACGGCCGAGTGCACCAGCCGGGTGCCGACCCGGCGGCGGCCGCGCAGCAGCCCGAGCACGCCCAGGTGCACCGCCGTCGTGCCCGAGGAGGTGAAGGAGACCTCGTCGGGACGGGCGCCCAGCAGGTGGGCGGTCACCTCGCGGGCGTTGTCGAGGAGCAGGCGGGCGTCCCGCCCGGGTCCGTGCAGCCGCACCGGGTCGGCGAAGCCCCGGTCCAGGGCCGCCAGCAGAGCCTCACGGGCGGCCGGGTGCAGGGCCTCCGAGGACGCGCTGTCGAGGTATCCGCGGACCGCCGGGGGACCGCCGTCGGCGGGGGAGTCCGTCGGAAACGTCACACCGGTGAAACTACCGCCGACCTGAGCACCAACCGCCCCAGCCCCAGTAGTAATGTTTCGCCTGACCGTCGTCGTGAGAGAGAGGCTCGTTCGTGGGTCTGGAACTCCCCCAGCGTGTGCGCAAGGCCGGACTGTGGACCGCTGCGTCCGCGGGCCTCCTGCTGCTCAGCGCTTGCTCGTCCGCCGACCAGGAGCAGATCAAGCGCCTGGCGATGCCCGAACCTGCCACCGACCGCGCGCCTGCGATCTACGACCTGTGGCACGGGGCGTGGCTCGCGGCGATCCTCGTCGGCATCCTCATGTGGGGCCTGATCGGCTGGGCGTGCTTCAAGTACCGCCGCCGCTCCCACGACGAGATCCCGGTGCAGACGCGCTACAACCTGCCGCTGGAGATCCTCTACACGGTCGCGCCGATCGTGATGGTCCTCGTGTTCTTCTACTACACGGTGACCACGCAGAACGACGTCCTCGAGGAGGTCAGCGCCGACGAGGCCGACCACCACGTCATGGTCGTCGGTCAGCAGTGGTCGTGGACCTTCAACTACCTCGAGGACGACGCGCTCGACGGCTCCACCAGCGTCTACGAGGGCGGTACGACGGCCGACCGGCCGACGCTCGTGCTGCCCGTCGACGAGACGGTCGTGGTCGACCTCCGTTCGCCCGATGTCATCCACTCGTTCTGGGTGCCCGCGTTCCTGTTCAAGATGGACGTGGTCCCGGGTCGCGACAACTCCTTCTCGTTCACCCCCACCACGGAGGGCGAGTTCGTGGGTCGCTGCGCCGAGCTGTGCGGCGCCTACCACTCGCGGATGCTCTTCAACGTGGAGGTCGTGAGCGCCGAGGAGTACGCCGCGCACCTGCAGGAGCTGGCCGACCAGGGCCAGACCGGCATCGCCCGCGGTGGGTCGGACGCCGACACGCAGCCTGGTCTCGAGGACGAATCCGCACAGGGAGAAGCAGAGTGACTGGCGCAGCATTCGAGGCAGCACGCGGCCGCACGGCCGCGATGCCCACGAAGACGCTCGGGCAGCAGGTCGTCCGGGTCATGACCACGACGGACCACAAGCTGATCGGCAAGCTCTACCTGGGCGTGTCGTTCGGGTGGTTCCTCATCGGCGGCGTGATGGCGCTGATGATCCGCTCCGAGCTGGCCTTCCCGGGCAACCAGGTGGTCAGCGACGAGGTCTACAACCAGCTGTTCACCATGCACGGCACGATCATGCTGCTGCTGTTCGCGACGCCGCTGTTCTTCGGCTTCGCCAACGTGATCATGCCGCTGCAGATCGGCTCGCCCGACGTGGCGTTCCCGCGGCTCAACATGTTCAGCTTCTGGCTGTTCCTCTTCGGCGGCCTGATCGCCGCCTCCGGCTTCCTGACCCCCGAGGGCGCCGCCGACTTCGGCTGGTTCGCCTACACGCCGCTGTCCAACGAGGTCCGCTCGCCGGGCGTCGGTGGCGACCTGTGGATCATGGGTCTGTGGATGGCCGGTCTGGGCACGATCCTCGGTGCGGTCAACTTCATCACCACGATCATCTGCATGCGCGCCCCCGGCATGACGATGTTCCGGATGCCGATCTTCGTCTGGAACACCCTGGTCACCAGCCTGCTGGTGCTGATCGCGTTCCCGATCCTGGCCGGCGCGCTGCTCTCGCTCGAGGCCGACCGGATGCTCGGCGCCCACGTCTTCGACGCCGCCAACGGCGGCCCGATCCTGTGGCAGCACCTGTTCTGGTTCTTCGGCCACCCCGAGGTCTACATCATCGCGCTGCCGTTCTTCGGCATCATCACCGAGATCCTGCCGGTGTTCAGCCGCAAGCCGGTCTTCGGCTACGTCGGCCTCGTCGCCGCGACGATCTCGATCGCGATCCTCTCCGTCGCCGTCTGGGCGCACCACATGTTCGTCACCGGCGCCGTGGACCTGCCGTTCTTCTCCGGCATGACGTTCCTGATCGCCGTACCCACCGGGGTGAAGTTCTTCAACTGGGTGGGCACGATGTGGGGCGGGTCCATCTCGTTCGACACCCCGATGCTGTGGTCGATCGGCTTCCTGACCACCTTCCTCTTCGGTGGACTCACCGGTGTCATCCTGGCCAGCCCGCCGCTGGACTTCGCGGTGTCCGACTCCTACTTCGTGGTCGCGCACTTCCACTACGTGGTCTTCGGCACCGTCGTGTTCGCGATGTTCGCCGGGTTCTACTTCTGGTGGCCGAAGATGACCGGCAAGATGCTCGACGAGCGTCTGGGCAAGACCCACTTCTGGCTGCTGTTCATCGGCTTCCACACGACGTTCCTGGTCCAGCACTGGCTGGGCGTCGAGGGCATGCCCCGCCGCTACGCCGACTACCTGGCCAGCGACGGCTTCACCACCCTCAACCAGGTGTCCACGGTGGGCGCGTTCCTGCTCGGCGCGTCGACGCTGCCGTTCCTCTACAACGTCTACAAGTCGAGCCGGTCGCCGATGGTCGAGCGGGACGACCCGTGGGGCTGGGGCCGCTCCCTGGAGTGGGCCACCTCGTCCCCGCCGCCGCGGCACAACTTCGTGTCGATCCCGCGGATCCGCTCGGAGTCGCCGGCGTTCGACCTGCACCACCCCGAGGTCGCCGCGCTGGAGATGGAGCAGAACGACGCCCTCGGTGAGACCGACCTGGTCGACGCCCCCAGCGTCGAGGGCCGGGCCGGGCTGATCAACGAGAACATGGCCGAGGGCAAGACCCGGAACGACGGAGGCGACAACCGATGAAGGCTGAAGCCTGGATCTTCGCGATCTGCACCGTGTTCTTCCTGCTGGTCGCCCCGGCGTACTGGTTCATGACCTACGACTGGACCGGCACGTCCGCGCTCACCATGACGTTCCTGCTGAGCCTGCTGGTCACCTTCTACCTCGGCTTCCACGCCTCGCGCATGGAGCCGCGGCCGGAGGACCGCAAGGACGCCGAGATCGCCGACGGCGCCGGCGAGCTGGGCTTCTTCCCGCCGTACTCCTGGTGGCCGCTGTGGTGCGCCGCGACGCTCGCGCTGATCGTGTTCGGCACCGCGATGGCGGCCTGGTGGCTGCTGATCATCGGGTTCGGGCTGGGCGCCCTGGCCCTGTGCGGCTGGATCTACGAGTACTACGTGGGGGAGCACGCTCACTGAGCGAGCCTCTCCGGCCCTCCGGGGCTCGAAATGCAAACGTGACGGGCCCCACCGCCTCTCGTGGTCGGTGGGGCCCGTTCGCGTTGTTACCCTGGATGAGCAGCTCGACGTCGCTCCGAGGGGATCCCATGTCCGTCTTCCACCGCACCCGCACGCGCCCGCAGGCGTGGCGTGGCCCGGTCGCGCTCGTCGTCGGGCTGACCCTCTGCGTCGGTCTCGCCGGCTGCACGGGGACCAATGCGGACGAGGCGGACGACCCCGTCGGAGGCGGGGGGCAGGACAGCGCGCCCAGCGCGTCGGCGACCCCGGAACCGGCGGCCGTGATCACCAGCAACCTGCCGGACGACGGCACGGTGTCGCTGGACCGTCGCGTGCGGCTCACCGCCACGGACGGCACGTTCGACTCGGTCGCGGTCACCTTCGGCAAGCGGGGCCGTGAGCTGCGCGGCGTCCTGTCGGCCGACCAGACCACCTGGACCTCGAAGCAGCGGCTCGAGCCGGGGCTGCGCTACCGCGTGCGCAGCGTCGCCGTCGACGACCAGGGCCTCGAGACCAAGGACGTCCGCGCGTTCCGCACCGACCCGCTGACGCTGGACCAGCAGACCTACCCGAGCATCGCGCCGCTGGCCGGCGAGACCGTCGGTGTCGGCATGCCGGTGATCGTCCAGTTCGACGTGGCGGTCACCGACAAGGCCTCGATCGAGAAGCACCTGTCGGTGCAGTCCAGCCCCCGCCAGGCCGGCGCCTGGCACTGGGTCAGCGACTACGAGGTGCACTGGCGGCCGCGGCAGTACTGGCAGCCCGGCACCCAGGTCACCGTCGACGCCGACATCAACAGCATCCCCGCCGGCAACGGCGTCTTCGGCCAGCTCAGCCGCACCACCGGCTTCACGGTCGGTGACGCGATCGTGAGCCGGGTCGACATGCAGGCGCACACCATGAAGGTCTTCCAGAACGGCACCCTGCTGCGCACCCTGCCGATCACCACCGGCAAGCCCGGCTTCACCACCCGGTCCGGCACCAAGGTGATCATCGAGAAGTTCCGCGAGAAGCGGATGAACTCCGAGACCGTCGGCATCGCCGAGGGCAACCCGGAGTACTACGACATCGACGACGTCGAGTACGCCATGCGGCTCACCTACTCCGGTGAGTTCATCCACGCCGCCCCGTGGTCGGTCGGCTCGCAGGGGAGTGCCAACGTCTCGCACGGCTGCACCGGGATGAGCACCGCCAACGCGGCCTGGCTCTACAACATCTCCAAGCGCGGCGACGTCGTGGAGTACGTCGGCAGCGACCGGCCGATGACGACGACCAACGGCTACGGCGACTGGAACGAGTCCTTCCCGACCTACCGTCAGGGCTCCGCACTCAGCTGACCGCTGGTGCGCGCCTCCCTGTCGTCCCGTCCCGAGGGCGCGCGTCACCGGGGCTTGGCCGTGTGTCCCAGATGGGCGCTGTCGGCGTTGAACGACGTCCCCGACTGCGCGTCGGGCACCACCGCGTGGAAGTCGATGGTGGACCGTCCGGGCGAGCGGGGCACCAGCGTGACGCTCACCTGCTGCCACTTCCGCTTCAGCTCCACCCGGGCGACGGCCTGGTGGATGGTGCGTCCGCCGCCTGCGTTCCAGGATCTTCAGATCCAGGTCGTGGCCCGCCCGTCCGGCGCGGACCCAGAGACTTGCGGTGTAGGTCCCGCTGCGGGTCTTGAGGACCTTGTCGGGGTCCGCGCCGAGGCGGACGGCACCTGTTCCACGGTTGCGCTTCACGTGCGCCGCCCAGGACCCGGCGTGGCCGCCGCGCTGGCGCTTCGCGGAGACGTCGGCGCCGGGCCGGGCGTCCCAGCCGCGCAGGTCCCGTTCGAACCCCGCGTTGCCGATCAGGTTCTTGCCCACAGCATCGGTGCCGCCCACGTCGAGCACGAACAGGGCGTGGTTCAGCGGGTCGCCCGGCGGCTCGCAGGTCCGAGCCGTCGGAGAGCCACAGCTGCTCGTGGACGACCTCCACGGCACGGACGTCGAGGATGCCGAACGGCTCGAGGTCGAGGTCCCAGCCGGGCACGAGGGTCTTGGTGGCCCAGTCGACCCGGCTGACCTTCGTGTAGGGCCGGGCCACGAAGAGGTCCCTGCCGTCGTCGGTGAAGTCCATCCCGTAGATGCTGGTGAGCCCGGGGACGCCGAACGACGACCCGAGCGCGTTGCTCGCGTAGGAGTAGCTGTACATCCTCGTGCCGCTGCCGAAGTAGAGCTTCCGGTCACCGGGGTTCCACGCCGCACCCTCGACCTGCAGGCCGTTGAGCGTCCGGTAGGAGTCGAGCCGGAGCTCGCCGGACTTGCGAGTCAGCCGGAAGACCGTCGAGTTGATCTTGGGAGGGCAGCACGTGCCGGAGAAGACGAAGAGCTCGTCCCTGGAGGCGTCGTAGGCGAGCGCCTGGATCTCGGCCGTGCGATACACGCCGGCGCGCACATTGGTGCTGAGCCCGCGCATGTCGGCGAACCGGTAGCCCCGGATCCTCCGCTTCAGCTCACCGGTGAGAGCGTCGACCTCGTAGACGGAGTGCCCGTCGTCGTCGGCGAGCCACAAGGAGTTGTCCTGGGGCACGTAGGCGGAGCCCTCATGGTCCGTGGTCCCGACGGTGGACCCGACGAACGGACGGGTGCGCAGCGTGCGCTCCAAGGACAGGTCGGGCGTCGCCGGCAGGATCGCCGCGGCGGGGGAGGGCAGGGTCGCACCGGACAGGACCAACGCGACGGCGGAGAGCACCGCCAGGGCGCGACTCGACCTGGGTGCCTTCCCGTGCGACTCGGTGCATCTCGGTGGTTCCCTCCACGGGTCCCGGGAGCGGTGGGTCCACTCCGCCCTGACCTGCAGGTCGACCGCCATGATCAGACCTCAGCCGCCATCGGCCCATAGTGCGTCCCCGGCAGCGCGGGCCGCCCCCCACGTCAGCGTTAGGTTGACTACGCCGAACGGTGGCTGGGGCCGACGGTGTCTTGTGCGCGGAGCCTCGCGTCCCGCCGAGATGGGACTGCGGTACCTGGCGGCCGGGACGCCGCCGACGGCAGGATGGCCAGCGACCAGCCGGTCACCACCACTCGCCCCGGAGACTCACATGCCTGTCCTCCTGCTTGCTCTCGCCATCCTTGTCGCGGTCGTCAGCGTCCCCACCGTGGCGGGGATGACCGCCTGGGGCCTCTCGGGGGGCGACGGGAGCCCCGACACCCCGGTGCTCGGTGTCCTGGGAGCCGTCGTCGGGTTCGGGGGGCTCTACAACGCCGTCACCAGCTGGCTGGCGGTCTTCGGCATCGACGCCTGGCAGTGGCTGCTGATGTGGGCTGCACCTGCCGCGGCCCTGACCGGGCTGCTGCTGTCCCTCGGTGAGCTGCGGCGGGACGACGTGACTCCCGCCGACGTGCTCGTCGGCGTAGCCATTCCGATCGCACTCGCGGTCCCGGCGGCTCTCGTCTGGGCGGCCGGCGCCGGCGGGGGATAGGTCACCGAGCATTCACGACGTGACGAGGGCCCTCACCGTGGTCGGTGAGGGCCCTCGTCGTGGTCGGGCTCGGCAGGAGCGGCTAGTGCTGCCGCAGCTCCTCGCCGGAGACGCCGTGCCGGCCGTCGAACTGGTGCCCGTCGGCCGCCTGGCCGTCGAGCTCGTAGTCGCCGGTGTAGTCACCGCTCACGTGCTGGTGGCCGTCGTCGTGCAGGGCCAGCTCGTGCTCGGCGTGGTGGCGGGCAGCCTCCAGCTCGGCGACGGTCGGCTTCTGCACGTTGTGGCCGTACCAGAAGTGGTTCAGCTTCACGCGCAGGCGGCGCAGCTTGACCTTGCGGGCGGCGACACCGTTCTCGTCGGCCGCGCTCGGGATCTCCATGAGGTTGTCCCGGTCGCGAGCGGTGAGGGTGTAGGCGTCGTCGGTGTTGATCGGCAGGTGCTTCTCGGCGTACGCACCCTCGGGGGAGCGCATGATCACGCCGGTCTCGTAGCCGTGCAGCAGCCGCGCCTCGTCGGAGCGCTGGAGCGAGATGCACCAGCGCCGGGTGACGATGAAGGCGATCAGCGGACCGAGGAACACCATCACCCGCATGAAGTAGGTGATGTAGTTCAGGTTCAGGTTGAACACCACGGCCAGGATGTCGTTGCCGCCGGCCGCCCAGAGCAGGCCGTAGAACGTCATCAGCGAGACGAACAGCGCGGTCCGGGTCGGCGCGTTGCGCGGGCGCTGGAGCAGGTGGTGCTCGCGCTTGTCACCGGTGACCCAGGCCTCGACGAACGGCAGCAGCAGCAGGATCGTGAACATCACGCCGGGGAGCACGATGATCGGCAGGAAGACGTTCCAGCTCAACGTGAAGCCGAACAGGTGCGTCTCCCAGCCCGGCATGATGCGCAGCGCGCCGTCGGGCCAGCCCATGTACCAGTCGGGCTGCGAGCCCGCGGTGACCTGGGACGGGTCGTAGGGGCCGAAGCGCCACACCGGGTTGATCGTCATCAGGCCGCCCATGAGCGCGGTGATGCCGAACACGATGAAGAAGAAGCCGCCCGCCTTGGCGGTGTAGACCGGGAGCAGCGGGTAGCCGACGACGTTGTCGTTGGTGCGGCCGGGGCCAGGCCACTGCGTGTGCTTGTGGAACACGAGCAGCAGCATGTGGAGCCCGATCAGCGCGAGCAGGATGCCCGGGATCAGCAGCACGTGGGCGGTGTAGAGCCGCGAGATGATCACGTCGCCCGGGAACTCGCCGCCGAACAGGAAGAACGACATGTAGGTGCCGACGACCGGCATGGACTTCATGAAGCCGTCCGCGGCCCGGATGCCCGTGCCCGAGAGCAGGTCGTCGGGGAGGGAGTAGCCGGTGAAGCCCTCGAGGGTGCCGAGCAGCAGCAGCAGGCAGCCGATGATCCAGTTGATCTCACGCGGCTTGCGGAACGCGCCGGTGAAGAACACCCGCATCATGTGCACCATCATCGAGGCGACGAACAGCATCGCCGCCCAGTGGTGCATCTGCCGCATCAGCAGACCGCCGCGCACGTCGAACGAGATGTGCAGCGTCGAGGCGTAGGCCTCGGACATGTGCAGACCGCGGAGCTGGTCGTAGGAGCCGTCGTAGACGACCTCGGCCATGCTCGGCTTGAACCAGAGCGTGAGGAACGTGCCGGTGAGGAGCAGCACCACGAAGCTCCACAGCGCGATCTCGCCGAGCATGAAGGACCAGTGGTCGGGGAAGACCTTGCGGACCTGCTTCTTGGCGAGACCGGCGAGACCGGTGCGCTCGTCGGCCCACGTCGCGATGCCGGCGACGGGATTGGCCCGCTTGGTCTTGGCAGCGGTCGTGCCGTTGGTGGTTGCGTGACTCATGACCTGATCACCCACGTTCCCAGTAGCTCGGACCCACGGGCTCAGTGAAGTCGCTCTGCGCCACGAGGTAGCCCTCGTCGTCCAGCATAAGAGGTAGCTGCGGAAGGGCCCTGGCCGCGGGGCCGAACACGACGACGCCGTTGTCGGCGAGGTCGAAGGTCGACTGGTGGCAGGGGCACAGCAGGTGGTGCGTCTGCTGCTCCCACAGCGAGATCGGGCAACCCACGTGGGTGCAGATCTTGGAGTAGCAGAGGATGCCGTCGTAGCCCCAGTTCTCGCGGCCCTTCGACGGGGTGATGTCCTCGGGGCGCATCCGGACCACGATGATCGCGGCCTTGGTCTTCTCCTGCTGGAGACGGACGCCTTCGTAGAGGGGCTCACCCTCCTCGTCGGTCTCGAAGAACGCGGCCGGCTCGGCGTTGATCAGCTGGCCGATCTCCACCTCGCCCGGCTTGATCGGGGTGCCCGAGACGTCGTTGACGACGCGCATGCCCTTGGTCCAGACGGTGCGCTCGAGCTTGGTGCCGGGGGCCGGGCCGAGGTCGCGCAGGGCGACGATCGCCGGCAGGCCCAGCGCGGCGAGCGCGCCGAGCATGGAGTTGCGGATCAGCGGTCGGCGGCCGATGCCGGAGTCGTTCACGCCGGCCTGGAACAGCGCGATGCTGGTCTCCCGGTCGGCCTCGCTGGAGGCGGCCGGGTGACGCTGCTCGACGATCTCGACGTCGCTCATCAGCTTGCGGGCCCACTGGATGGCCCCGACGCCGATCAGCAGCAGCGCCAGACCCAGGGTCAGGCCCAGGGTGACGGTGGAGGCGCCGTAGCCGAGGATCAGGTCGGGCTCCGAGCCCACGTCGAAGCTGAAGTAGGCCACCACGAAGAGGATCGCGCAGAGGGTCGACAGTCCGAAGAACGTCGCGATCTGGCGCTCCGCGCGCTTCTCGGCGACCTCGTCGATGTCGGTCGGCCGCGGCTGGTGCTCGTGCATCCCCGGGTTGGGGATGGGATCTTCGGCGGTCCCGGTGCCGTGGGGGGTGATGTCCTTGCCGTGGTCGCTCACGACCCGTGTCCCTTCTTGGAGCGCGTGGAGTTGGAGGCGATCCAGACGGCGAAGCCGACGCAGGCGCCGATGCCGACGAGCCAGGCGAACATGCCCTCGCTCACCGGACCGAACGAGCCGAGGCTGCTGCCGCCGTACTTCGGCGCCTCCTCGACGCTCTTGAGGTAGGCGATGATGTCGCGCTTCTCCTCGGACTTCAGCACGCCGTCACCGAAGACGGGCATCTGCTGCGGCCCGGTGAGGAGCGCCTCGTAGATGTGCTTCTCGCTCACGCCCTCGAGGGTGGGGGCGTACTTGCCCTGGGGGAGCGCGCCCCCGGCGCCGGCGAAGTTGTGGCACGCCGTGCAGTTGGTGCGGAAGAACTGGCCACCGCGGACGATGGCCTCCTCGCGCTCCTCGGCGGGGATCGCGGCCGGGTCGTACTGCTCCTGCGACGGGATCGCGGGGCCGGGACCGAGGGAGGCGACGAACGCCGCGAGCTGGGAGATCTCCTCCTCGGTGTAGACGACGTCCTTCACCGGGGCCTGGACGCCCGGACGGGCCAGCGGCATGCGGCCGGTGCTGACCTGGAAGTCCACGGCGGCGGCGCCGACACCCGCGAGCGGCGGACCGTACTGGTTGCCGTTCTGCAGGGTGACGCCCTCGCCGTTCTTGCCGTGGCAGGAGGCGCAGCCCACGAGGAACAGGGCCCGGCCCTGGTCGATGGTCGACTGGTCGGCGGCCTCGTCGGTGGCCTGCGCCGGGGCGACCACGGCGTAGGCGCCACCGCTGACCAGCAGTCCGAGCAGCAGGACCACGGCACCGGCGTAGCGGCCCCGACGGCCACGGGAGAGTCTCGCGGCCAGTCGATCGGTGAGGAGTTTCAAGAGTCGATCCTTCTCGGTTCCGGGCTACTTGATCAGGTAGATGGTGGCGAACAGGCCGATCCACACGACATCGACGAAGTGCCAGTAGTAGGACACGACGATGGCGCTGACGGCTTGTTCGTGGGTGAACTTCCTGGCCATGTAGGTGCGGCCGAGGACGAGCAGGAAGGCGATCAGGCCACCGGTGACGTGGAGGCCGTGGAAGCCGGTCGTGAGGTAGAAGACCGAGCCGTAGGCGGAGGACGGGATGGTCACGCCCTCGTGGATCAGCTCGGCGTACTCGAGTGCCTGGCCGCCGATGAAGAACGCGCCCATGAGGTAGGTGAGCACGAACCACTCACGCAGGCCCCAGCCCTTGACGTTGAGGACGCCGCCGGTGCGTCCGACCTGGCCGCGCTCCGCCGCGAAGACGCCGAGCTGGCAGGTCAGCGACGACAGCACCAGCACGGTGGTGTTGAGCGTCGAGAACGGCACGTTGAGCTTGGCCGTCTCCTGCGCCCACAGCTCGGGCGAGACCGCCCGGATGGTGAAGTACGACGCGAACAGGGCCGCGAAGAACATCAGCTCGCTGGAGAGCCAGACGATCGTCCCGACGCTGACCATGCTCGGCCGGTCGTGGTGCCCGTGCAGGCGGGAGGCAGGGATCACGGATGCTGTAGTCGCCACGGGCCCCATTATGTCTGTAAGCCCCGTCGACAGGCACCCCGACCCCCGGCCTTTCGGCGTCACATAGTTCACACCCGCTCCAGGGGGTGCCGTCCACGCGGGGGAGCCCGCCCCCGGGCGGTCCCGGGAGTGGCGATCCCTCGTAGCCTGGAGGGGTGATCCCCTTCCTCGACAGCGGTGCGTCCGAGCTGTCCGGCCTGCCGCCGTTCACGCTCGGCCGGGTGTTCACCGAGTGGGGGATCGACCCGTTCCTGTTCGTGCTCCTGGTCTGGGTGGCGGGGGCCTACCTGGTCGGGGTCGCGGTGCTGCGCCGGCGGGGTGACCGGTGGCCGCTGGGCCGCACCCTGGCCTTCGTGGTCGCCGGGATGGGCGTCTTCGGCTTCGCGACCATGTCGGGCCTGGGCGCCTACGACACCACCCTGCTGTCGGTGCACATGGTCCAGCACATGCTGCTGTCGATGCTGGTGCCGCTCTTCCTGGCGCTGGGTGCCCCGGTGACCCTGGCGCTGCGCACGCTCCCGGCCCGGCCCCGGGGCTGGCTGCTGGCGGTGCTGCACTCACGCGTGGCCAAGGTGCTCACCTTCGCCCCGCTGACCTTCCTGCTGTTCGTGATCAGTCCCTGGGCGCTCTACTTCACCGGCTGGTACGACGCGTCGCTGCGGTCGGACTTCGTGCACCAGATGATGCACGTGCACCTCGTGCTGGTCGGCTCGCTGTTCTTCTGGCCGCTCGTCGGCATCGACCCGGTCCCGGGACGGGTGGCCTACCCGTTCCGCCTGATGACCGTCTTCCTGACGCTCCCGTTCCACGCCTTCCTCGGCGTCACGATCATGGGCCAGGAGGAGCTGATCGGCGGCGAGTGGTACCGCGCCCTGCCGACGGCGGCCGGGCTCACCTGGCTGCCCGACCCCGCGGCCGACCAGCACGTGGCCGGCGGCATCCTCTGGGGCTCCGGCGACCTGGTCGGTCTGGTCTTCCTGGCCGTGCTGTTCACCCAGTGGGTCCGCTCGTCGATGCGCGAGGCCGCGCGCGAGGACCGGCGCCTCGACCGGCTCGAACGGTCCTCGGGCAGCACCGGCGGCTGAGACGCGCAGCGCCCTCGTCCACGCCCGGGCAGGGCACCGGTACGATCTGCGACGTGAGCGACGCCACCCCCGCCGACAAGCAGAGCAGCCAGCCGTTGAAGGTCCTGGTCTACAGCGACGACTCCTCCGTGCGCAGCCAGGTGATCCTGGCGCTCGGCAAGCGGCCGCACCCCGACCTGCCGGAGCTGGAGTACGTCGAGGTGGCCACCGAGCCCGTGGTCATCCAGCAGATGGACACCGGCGAGATCGCGCTGGCCATCCTCGACGGCGAGGCCGTGCCCGCCGGTGGCATGGGCATCGCCAAGCAGATGAAGGACGAGATCTTCAACTGCCCCCCGATCCTGGTGCTGACCGGCCGCCCCCAGGACGCGTGGCTGGCCACCTGGTCGCGCGCCGAGGCCGCCGTACCGCACCCGCTCGACCCGATCCAGCTCGCCGAGGCCGTCATCCGGCTGCTCGCGGCGCGCGTGCCTGCCTGACCCGATGACCGCGCACACGTGGCCCGAGGTGCTCGCGGCCCTGGTGGCGCGCACCGACCTCACCTCCGAGCAGACCGCCTGGGCGATGGAGCAGATCCTCGCCGGCGAGGCGACCCCCGTGCAGATCGCCGGCTTCGCGGTCGCGCTGCGGAGCAAGGGTGAGACCGTCGACGAGCTCGAGGGGCTCGTCGCGACGATGTACGCACACGCGACGCCGCTGGTCGTGACCGGACGGGTGCTCGACATCGTCGGCACCGGCGGCGACCGCTCCATGTCGGTCAACATCTCCACCATGGCCGCGATCGTGGCCGCGGGGGCCGGGGCCCCGGTCGTCAAGCACGGCAGCCGGTCGGCCTCGTCCAAGGCCGGCTCCGCCGACGTGCTGGAGGCGCTCGGGATCCGGCTCGACCTGTCCCCGACCGAGGTCGCCCGGGTGGGGGAGCAGGTCGGCATCACCTTCTGCTTCGCCGCCGCCTTCCACCCCGCCCTGCGGCACGCCGCCGCGGCGCGGCGCGAGCTCGGTGTGGCGACGACCTTCAACCTCCTCGGCCCGCTCGCGCACCCGGCGCGTCCGGAGGCCCAGGCGATCGGCTGCGCCGACGCGGCCAAGGCGCCGCTGATGGCCGGTGTGTTCGCCCGCCGCGGCGTCGACGCGTGGGTGTTCCGCGGCGACGACGGGCTCGACGAGCTCACCACGGTCACCACCTCGCATGTGTGGGCGGTGTCGCGGGGCGAGGTCACCGAGTTCACCGTCGACCCCGCCGACTTCGGCCTCGGCGGTGGGACGGCCGAGGGCCTGCGCGGACAGGACGCCGCCTTCAACGCCTCCGTCGTACGCCGGCTCGTGGAGGGCGAGACCGGGCCGGTGCGCGACGCCGTCGTGCTCAACGCCGGAGCCGCCCTCGCCGTGCACGAGGCCGCCCCGGGCGACCCGCGCGACCGGCTCGCGGCCGGCATCGCGCGGGCACAGGAGGCCCTCGACTCGGGCGCCGCCCTCGCCGTGCTCGAGCGCTGGGTGGCGGCCAGCCGGGACGCCCGCCCCGCCTGAGCCCGGCCGAGCCCTCACTACGATGGGCGCCCATGACCTCCGAGACCCCCGCCGCGACCACCCGCGTGAGCGCCGTGGTGCTCGCCTACGGCGCCGAGCCGCTGCTCGAGGGTGCGTGTCCTCGCTGCTCGCCGAGCCCGGCGTCGACGTCGTGGTCGTCGACAACGGGTGCACCTCCGACGCCGTCTCGACCGTCTCGCAGCTGGCAGGAGTCACCGTCGTCCGTCCGGGCAGCAACCTCGGGTTCCCGGCCGGCGCCAACCGAGGCGCCTCGGCGGCCACCGCCGACGTGCTGGCCTTCGTCAACAGCGACGTGGTGGTCCGACCCGGCGCCGTCGGCGCCTTCGTGGACGCGCTGCAGGACCCCGCCGTCGGGCTCGTGTGCGGCAGCGTGCGGCTGATGAAGGACCCGGGCACGATGAACACCGCCGGCAACCCGGTGCACTACCTCGGGTTGTCCTGGGCCGGAGGTCTGGGCGAGCCGGCCGACCGGCACGCCCAGCCGCGCCGACGTCGCGAGCATCAGTGGCGCCGCTTTCGCCTGCACGCGGGCGACGTGGGAACGACTGGGTGGCTTCTTCGAGCCCCTCTTCCTCTACCAGGAGGACACCGAGCTGAGCCTGCGCTGCTGGCAGCAGGGGCTCGCCGTGCGCTACGAGCCGCGGGCCGTGGTCGAGCACGACTACGAGTTCGCCCGCAACCCCGGCAAGTGGGAGCTCCTGGAGCGCAACCGCCTGGTCTTCATGCTCACGCTGTGGGAGCGACGGACGCTCCTGGTCCTGATGCCGGCGCTGCTGGGCATGGAGGCCGCGATGTTCACGGTCTCGGTCGCCCAGGGCTGGTGGCGGGCCAAGCTCGCCGGCTGGGCGTGGCTCGTCCGCCACCGCGACCTGATCCGCGCCCGGCGGGCGGAGGTCGAGGCCGCGCGGGTCGTGCCGGACGCCGGGGTGCTGTCGCACCTGACGGGGCGGTTCGAGCCGGGGGCGGAGGCGGGGGTCTCCGCGCCGGGACTCGTCCAGACGGTGTCGTCCGTCTACTGGCGTGTCGCGCGGCTGCTGCTCCGGGTGCGCCCCGCCACCTGACGTCAGCACGTCGAGCACGTAGGTGTCGCCCTCGCGACCGGAAGCCGATGCGGTCGTAGTAGGGAGCGACCATGGCCGGCGCCGTGACGACCCTGCGGACACCCTGCTCGTGGAGCAGTGAGCTCCGCCGCCACACGAACTCCCCGGGGGAGAAGTCCCGGAAACGCGGTGTGACGTAGTCGAGCTCGATCTGGAGCACCCCGCCCGGTTCCTCGCGCGCCAGGACCACCCCGACCGTCTCGTCCCCCCGCTGCACCAGGTAGGCCAGGCGGTCCGGGGCCGCGCCGTCCCAGAGTAGGTCGGGCTGGTGCTTGAGGATGTCGGCGTGGTGGACCCGGAGCACGTGCCGGAGGTACTCGTCCGTGGGGCCGACCTCGAGCACCTCGAAGGCGTGCTCGTCGTGGCGGTCGGCGACGAGCGACCGGATGAACCACAGGTTGATCAGCGACAGGGCGACGTTCATCGCGACCATCGGCCAGATGCCGAGGACCGCGTTGAAGACCGTGAGGATCACGCATGCGGCCAGGTTCAGGACGCGGAAGCGAAGCACGCGCGCCTGCATCACGGAGTAGACCAGCAGGGCCGATCCTGCCCAGCCCAGGAGATCCAGCCAGCTCATGGCGGGAGAGCATCGGCAACCCGGGTCCGAGCCGCGAGCGCGGTCGGTCGTGCTGCCTTCGACCACGACGCGTTCGCATTCGGCGTGCCGGGCCGTCGGGTGACACGATGAGCCGCTGCGGGCCCACGGGTTCGGTCCCAGCGCCAGCGGGGCCTACGATGCTGGGATGTTCGAACCGCGCGCCGAGGGCACCCGTGTGCTGGTGGTGCTGCCTGCCCTCAACGAGGGCCCGTCGGTCGGGTCGGTCGTGCGTGACGTCCGAGCCCGCTACCCCCACTACGACGTGCTCGTGGTGGACGACGGGTCCACGGACCACACCGCAGCGGCCGCGAGGGCTGCGGGGGCCCTCGTGCGCAGCCTCCCGTTCAACCTGGGTGTCGGCGGTGCCGATGCGCACGGCTTACAAGTTCGCCGAGCGTCATGGCTACCAGGTGGTCGTGCAGGTCGATGCGGACGGTCAGCACGACCCGTCGTACATCGAGAAGCTGGTCGACGGGCTCGCCGACTCCGACCTCATCATCGGGGCGCGGTTCGCCGGCGTGGGGGAGGCACCCGTGCCGCGTTGCTTCGCCGACTCGCCATGCGTCTGCTCGCCGGGGTGCTGTCGCGGCTCGCGAAGCGACCTCTCACCGATGTCACCAGCGGTTTCCGCGCCGCCGGGCCGCGCTGCATAGAGCTGTTCGCCCTGCACTACCCGGCCGAGTACCTCGGCGACACGGTGGAGTCGCTGGTGATCGCGCTCCGCACCGGCTGCTCCGTGGACCAGCTGCCCGTAGAGATGCGAGTGAGGTCGCGACGGCAACCCCTCGCAGTCGCCGATCAAGGCCGCCCTCTACCTCGCCCGAGCCGTCGCCGCGCTGGGCCTCGCCCTCGTCCGGCAGTGGCCCGTGCCCGAGCAGATCCAAGACGCCGACCTGCCGGACTCGCAAGGAGCCGCCTCGTGAAGGCCAACCTCCTCCTGGGCCTCGTCGGGTCGGTGACGACCCTGGTCCTCCTCTTCGAGCTGTTGAGACGCAAGCACCTTCGCGAGAAGTACGCCCTCCTGTGGGTTGCCGTCGCGCTGCTGACGTTGCTCGTCGCAGCGTTCCCACAGCTGCTCTTCTGGCTGTCGGGGCTCCTGGGTGTCGCCGTGCCGGCCAACCTCTTGTTCTTCGTGGCGAGCATGCTGCTGCTGGGGATCAGCGTGCACCACAGCTACGAGCTGGGTCGGCTGGAGGATCGCACCCGCACGCTGGCGGAGGAGGTGGCCCTGCTCCGACTCGAGGTCGAGCAGGGCACGCCGTCGCCGGTGGACCGGCCCGGCAACTCCGACCGCTGAGCCGGGCGCCCTCAGGCGCGAGCCGCGGCGAGCACCTGCTGGTAGATCTTCACGTGCTCGTCGACACAGCGCGACCAGGTGAAGGTGGCAGCACGCTCGAGGCCTCGTGGCACGAGTGACTCGCGCCGCTCGATGGCGTCGGTGATGCCCCGGGCGATGGCGGGCACGTCCGTCGCGTCGTACAACGCCGCCGCATCGCCGCAGATCTCCGGCAGCGACCCCGAGTCGAGCGGAGGCGACCGGGCACCCCGCGGCCATCGCCTCGATGGGAGGCAGGCCGAAGCCCTCGTAGAGGCTCGGGAACGCGAGGCAGGCGGCGCGCTGGTAGAGGCTCACGAGCTCCTCCCGCGACACCAGCCCACGCTTCTCGACCCAGTCCGGTGCGTCCTCGACGACGTCGAGACCGCCCCCGGTGAGCACGAGCCGCATCTCGGGATGGGTCCGGCGGACAAGCGTCATCGCCTCGACCAGGCGCTGGTGGTTCTTGTGGGGCCAGCCGCGGGCGGGGTAGAGCACGAAGTCCTCACGCTCGCCGAGGTTGGGCGTGAACTCTTGCGCATCGACGCCGAGGTAGATCACGTGGACCTTGTCGGGGTCGATGCCGAGGTGGTGCACGATGCGCTCCTTGGAGAACTCGCTGAGTGTGAGGACCGCGTCCGCCTTGTGCGGCGGCCAGTCGTAGCGCGGCTTGCGGTAGAGGAGCTCTGCCTTGGAGAAGTTCTGCGGGAGGTCGAGGTGCTGCACGTCGTGCAGCGAGATGATGAGCGGCTTGCCCCGGGGTGGACGTGGGGAGGGCACGGTCAAGGCGTAGTGGACTAGATCGGCGGCACGGACGAAGCGTCGTACGTCGCGGGAGAGCTCGGCCCGCAGCTGTGAGGTAAGCCGGTCGCGGCTCGACGACCCGCCGCCGACCCCTGCGGCCACGAACGACTGGTCCCTGGGCGCGAGATCGACCGCGGAGGACGCCAGCCCGACCCGCATGTCGACCTCGGGCGCGCTGCTGCGAGCCCGTCGATCAGCTCCGTCACGAACGTCTGCGTGCCCCCCATGCCGCCGGGGACGAGGGTGAACAAGGGGAGCGCGACTCGCACGGACCGACTCGGCTGCTCGGACGCGCGAGACGACATGGCGGCATGATCCTGGGTCAACGATCCTGACTTTCCTCGTAATCACAACGTCCCACATCGTGTCACGACGCGGCCTCCGACAGGCATCGGAGCATGCCCAGCCTTCCATGAGACCGGTGCCTCGGCCACCGAAGAGGTCCGACCACTTGGGCTCTCATCGGCGATACCCGACCGGCTGCGTGCGCACGGCTGGAGTCGAGCTAGCACTTCGGCATGCTCGTGCGGATCGTGGTCGAGGCTCAGGTCGGCTGCGGTCACGTCCAGATCAGTCTCATCCCGGCTGGCGGTAAACCCACCAGGTGGTGCCGCGTACACGACCGCTCCTGACCAGAGAGCGACGCCGACGAGCGCAGTAACGCACACCGTCCACACGGGTGCCGTCACCCAGCGGGGGTCCCCCGACAGCGGGCTGGTGGCGAGCTCGTTGCGGGCCACGTTGGCCACGCTGACCACGTGCGAGACGGCAAGGCAAAGGCTGCCGACCAGCAGGAACGGGGACCTCAGCCGAGGTGACGATCTTGCGCGGTCGAGCGCCGAACCCGCCAACAGGCTGACGCCGACGGCATAGGGAAGCGTGTAGCGTCCTTGCCAGAACGTGCCAGCCGCGCTGACGGTCGTCACTGTGACCGCGTACGGAAGGGACAGGGAGATCAGGGCACACGCAGCCAGGGCCCAGCGGTGTCTGTTGTCGCCATACCGCAGGCTCATTCCCAAGAAGATGCCGAAGGCCAGGAGTCCGCAGGCATACACGACCATCGGCGCGGGGTCGTCGCGGAGTGGGAAGGCGGCGAGACTCTGGAAGACCCACAGGGGCACTTCCTGGAGGGCCCGACTCCAGGGGTTGAAAGTGTCACTGAGCTGGGTCACGACCGTCTCGACGCCGGTCAACATGCGAGTGCTCAGTGTCCACCAGAGTGCTGCTCCCAGGCTGGCCAGCACCAGCATCAAGCCCAGGGCACTAGCCGCGGGGCGAGTGCGCAGCACGGTGTAGGCACGGGAGATCCCGAATGCCAATGCAGCCGTCACCAGAGCCAACCCAAGCCACAGTGGGCCCAAGGGACGAATCGCAGCCAGAAGTGACGCTCCGACCGTCAACACTGCGACCTGGCGGCCCAAGTTCCTGACCGTCCGGCGTGACAGGGCGATCAGTGCCGACCAAACGCAAAGTCCGGCGACGATCTCCGAGTGCGTTGGGGGCGACGACGATCGAGCTGTATACCGTCACCGGGGTCAAGGCTAGTACTAGACCGACCGTCGGCCACTGTGACGTGCACCATGCCGTCACAGACCACGCGGCGAGAGTGATCACTAATGCACAGAGGAGTGCACTCACCACACGCATTGCATAGAGCGCCGTTGCGCCATCCAGGAACAGCGACGGCCAGCCCACCGCCGCGTAATACAGCGGGTTGTAGAGCTGAGCTGCGCTCGCGACGGTCACCATGTCTTCGTCCAGCTTCTGTACCGGATTGCAGTTGTCTGGCTTGGTGTACTCGTAGCTGCTGCAGACCTCGGTGCCGTCGGTGACGATCTGTCGCGGGACGGGGATGAGACCGCCGCGACCATTGGGTGCGGGCTGCGAGTCGGGCCGCCAGTAGCCGTGAGCGACGGATGCGGCTCGGTAGACGTGGTCAAACTCGTCACTTCCGCGGTACGGGGGGACTGCCACGATCCAGGCGGCCTGCAGTAGCAAGGTGCCCAGGAGCACCAGCAGGGGAACGCGTCCCCGTGCCATCGAGTCAGTCCAGGCCGAGGCTGAACGCCGACTCGAGGTCGTGCTGGGAGTAGGCGCGGAAGGCGATGTGCGTCTCGGTGGCGGTCACGCCGGGCACCTTGTTGAGCCGGTCGGCCACCACGTCGGCCACCTGGTCGTGGTCGCGGACCCGCACCAGGGCGATCAGGTCGATCTGCCCGGTCACGGAGTAGACCTCGCTGACCCCGTCGAGCGCGGCGATCTGCTCGGCCACCTCGGGGATGCGCGCGACGTCGGCCTTCACGAAGACGATGGCGGTGATCATGGCCGCAAGGCTAAGCCATGACCTCGGTCATCCGTCCTCATCGCGCCGGTCGGTGCTCGGGACGCAGCCCGCGGCGGTCCTCGAACGGCACCAGCCGCTCGCGCGACTCGTTGACCGCGTCGTGCACGCGCAGGTGCTTGGTCGCGCCGCCGACCGGGCAGCTCCACTCGCCGTCGACGTGGACGAGGCGGACCCCGTCGGACTCCAGCCAGCGCAGCAGCTTCTCGGTCTCCTCGGCGGTGGCCGCGGGGGTGGGTCCGGGACCGGTGAGCACGGTCTCGGCCGAGGCGCGCAGCTCACCGACCCACTGGCCTGCGTGCGCGCCTGGCGGGATCACCCCGGCCGCCGCCAGCCGTCCGTGGCGGATGACGTGGACGGCCCACCCGGTGGCCTCGCGGCGGGCCGCGACCACCTCGGGGCAGCGGGTCAGCGCGCGCAGCCGCTGGGTGCGGGCGGCGCCCCGGAGGAACGACGCCAACCGGTCGCGCCAGGACCCGGCGTCCTCGTAGCGGTGGGCGTCGGCCAGGGCGTCCATCCGGGCGGAGACCGACGCCACCACGGTGTCGGGCCGGCCGAGCAGTGACGTGCGCAGCTCGCCGACGACCGCGGCGTAGTCGGTCTCGCTGACGGAGCCGTTGCAGGGGGAGAGGCACTTGCCCATCTCGGCGAGCGCGCACGCGCTCAGCGCGGGGCGCTTCGGCATGCGACCGCCGCACTGACGGACCGGGAAGGCCTCGTGGAGGGCGGCCACCGATCGCTCGGCCGTGCGCTTGGAGCCGAACGGCCCGATGTAGTCGGCGCCGTCGTCGAGCACCTGCCGCACCAGCGACAGTCTCGGCCACGGCTCGACGGTGAGCTTGATCCAGTGCACCCGCTCGGGGAAGCGCGAGCGGCGGTTGTAGCGCGGCTTGTGCTCGGCGATCAGCCGCAGCTCGCGCACCTCGGCCTCGAGGGCGGTCGCGCACTCGATGCCCTGCACGGTGGCGGCGAGCCCCACCATCTCGCCCATCCGCGAGCGCGTCTCGGAGGCCGTGAAGTAGGTGCGGACCCGGGTGCGCAGGTCGCGTGAGGTGCCGACGTAGAGGATCCGGTCGCGGTCGTCGCGGAAGAGGTAGACGCCGGGGGAGTGCGGCAGCTGTTCGGCGAGGTGGCGCTTGCGCCGCTGCGCGGTGGTGACGCGCGACGAGAAGGTCTGCAGCTCCTCGAGCGTGTGCACGCCGAGGTTGCCGAGCCGCTCCATCAGCCCGTGCAGCACGTCGACGGTCGCGCGCGCGTCGGAGAGCGCGCGGTGGTTGGGGGTGGTGCCGGCGCGGAACAGGGTGGCCAGCGAGCTCAGCTTGCAGTTGGGCGCCTCGTCGCGGGTGACCACCCGCCGGGCGAGCTTGGCGGTGTCGAGGACCTCGAACGCCGGCCAGGCCCGGCCCTGCTGCTCGGCGAAGAATCGCAGGAACCCCACGTCGAACGGGGCGTTGTGCGCCACCAGGACGCAGCCGCGGGCGAACTCGAGGAACTGCGGCAGGACCTGCTCGACGGAGGGCGACCCGGCCACCATCGAGTCGGTGATGCCGGTGAGCACGGCGATGAACGGCGGGATGGCCTGGTGCGGGTTGACCAGCGTCTGGAACTCGCCCAGCACCTCACCGCCGCGGACCTTGACGGCACCGATCTCGGTGATCATCGAGCCGTCCTTGGCCGAGCCGCCGGTGGTCTCCAGGTCGACCACGCAGAAGGTGACGTCGCGCAGCAACCGCCCGAGCTCGTCGAAGCTGCGCTGCGCCTCCCAGCGTGCCGAGCTGCCCGGGTCGGTGAGACCGACCGTGCGGTCGACCGAGGTCGTGGGGCTGCTCATGTCCGAGACGCTAGATGCGGGCACCGACCAAATCGGGTCGCCACGCGGCATACCCTGGTCGGAGCACGTCCGACCCGACCCGAGGAGTTCCCATGGTTGCCCTGCCGGATGCCCGCACGCGCTGGCGTTGTGGCGGATGCGGCAACCTGACCCGGTTCGACGTGCAGCGCACGCGGCGTACGACGGAGTTCTGGCACTTCGACCTCGCCGGCGACCACGTCGTCGAGGAGAGCACGACCGACGCCGAGGCGCTCGAGAGCGTGACCTGCCGCTGGTGCGGCCGCTCCGACGCCATCGAGGTCGTCTCGCGCACGGAAGCCGACGTCAGCACGCCGTGACGAGCGCGGAGGGTCTCGACAGGCTCGACCACCCGGAGGAGTCGCTCGACCACCCGGAGGGGTCGCTCGACCACCCGGAGGGTGCGCCCGACCCTGGTGACGGCGAGGTCGACCGCGAGGACGAGCGGCTCGGCGCACCGCTGCCGGAGCTCGTGCGCCTGCGCGTGGTGGCGCTGGCCGCGGACGCACTGGGCCGGATGCCGGTGGACCAGCTGCCCGCAGCGCTCAAGCGGGTCGCGTCCTTCGCGCCCGGACGCCGCGCCAAGCTCGCCGGCACCCAGATCGCCAGCGTCCTGGAGAGCGACGCCGACTTCCGCGACCGGCTGGCCCGTCAGGTGCGTGTCGAGGTGCCCGCCATCGCGACGGCGATCGAGTCCGGTGCCCCGCCCGCAGCCGCCGACCCGGTCGAGGTGGCCGCGGTCGCCTACCTGATCCGTCCCGCGGGATGGACCGCGCTGGTGACCCAGGCCGCCGGCACGGTCGCCGCGGAGCGCGAGGTGGAGGCCTCGCGGCACAACGCCGAGCAGGTCGACCGGCTTCGCCGGCAGCTCGAGGCGACGACCGAGGAGCTGCGCGAGGCACGGGCCCGGCACCGCGAGGAGCTCGCGCGGGTGAAGGCGGAGAACACCGACCTGCGTCACAAGCTCGGTGACGTGCGCTCCCGTCTCAAGACCGCCGAGGCCGAGGCCGCCGGCGCGCGGGAGGCCGCCCTCGACGGCGAGCGGGCTCGTGCCGCGGCCGCGACCGCCGCCGAGGCCGAGGCCCGCCGGTTGCGTGCCCGCCTCGACGAGCTCGAGGCGGAGGTCGCGTCGGCCCGCCGGAGCGAGCGCTCCGGCCGGGGGAGCGAGACGCTGCGCGCCAGGCTGCTCCTCGACACGCTGCTCGACACCGCCCAGGGGCTGCGCCGTGAGCTGGCGCTGCCCGCCGTCGAGGGGTCGCCGGCCGACCAGGTGGCCGCCCACGTGGCGGAGCAGGGGAGTCGCGCGCCGAGCGGGCACGGGTCGATGGCCGTCGACGACCCCCAGCTCCTCGAGCAGCTGCTCGCCCTGCCCCGGGTGCACCTCGTCGTGGACGGCTACAACGTCACCAAGACCGCCTGGCCCGAGCTGGCCCTGGAGAAGCAGCGCGACCGGTTGCTCGCGGGGCTGGCTCCCGTGGCGGCGCGCAGCGGCGCCGAGATGACCGTGGTCTTCGACGCCGCCGACAAGAAGGAACGGCCGCTGGTCAACCGGCCGCGCGGCGTGCGGGTGCTGTTCAGCCCGCTGGGCGTGATCGCCGACGACGTGATCCGGGAGCTGGTCGACGCGGAGCCGCAGGGACGCCCGGTCGTGGTCGTGACCAGCGACCAGGAGGTCGTGCGCGACGTGGCCCGCTCGGGTGCCCGACCCGTCGCCGCGCCGGCCCTCGCGCGGCTACTGGCCCGCAGCTGAGGAGACCGACTCCGGGTAGAACAGCGCGTCCTGGCTGTAGCGGCCGCCGACGGACAGGTCGTACTGCACGAGCCGGTAGTCGCGGAGCACGGCCTTGGCGCTCGGTGACAGGTCGCTCTCCTCGACGGGTCGGCCGGCGTCGTCGAGGTAGAGGCCCTGCTCCATGGCCGGGATCTGCTCCTGCAGCTCGCGCAGGAGCGCGTAGTACGGCGGAAGCTCCGCTCCCAGCGCGTCGTACAGCATCGGCAGGAAGTAGATCGGGCTCGTCATCGCCGCGGTGTCGCTCTTCGCCATCGGGGTGTTGGCCCACAGGAAGAAGGGGGTCGATCGCATCGCGAGGTCCGCCGTTGCGGTCGCGGACCTCCTTCGGCCAGAAGGCGGGCTGGTGGTCCCCGTAGAAGACGACCGCCGTCTTCTCGTCCGACGCGCTGAGCCCGTCGAGGAACGACTTCAGGGCCTTGTCCGTGTAGGTCAGGCCGCGGCCGTAGCCCTCGGCCTCCTCCTTGATCTCGCCGGTCGAGGCCGGTCACCGGGAGGGGGTCGTCGTACTGGTCCTTCATCGGGAAGTGGTTCTGCATCGTCACCAGATTGACCAGCAGTGGTGCGTCGGACCGCTCGATCTCGCGCTCCACCTGCCCGAAGGCCGAGGCGTCGGAGATGAACTTCCCGTCGTCGATGCGCTGCGGCGTCCTCGATCTCGTCCTCTCCCAGGAACTCGTCGAAGCCGAGGATCGGGTAGACCGTCTCCCGCTTGTACATCCCGGTCATGTAGGGATGGATCGCGATCGGCCGATGACCTTGGGCCGCGAGGTAGCCCACCGCGGACGGGAAGGTGTCGTACTCGTCCACCAGCATCTGGTAGGGAGTCTGCATCTGGGGGTTGAACTGGGACAGCGACATCCCCGTCAGGGTCTCGAACTCCATGTTGGCCGTGCCGCCGCCGAACAGCTGGGCGAGCATGGATCCCGAGGTGGTCGCCTGCATGGTGCGTCGGGTGCGAGGGATCGGGTCCTCGGCGTACTCCACACCTTCGAGCTGCTCGGGGTCGCTGAAGGCCTCGCTCAGCACGAGGACGACGTTGACGTCGTCCATCGCCTCGGCGATCGCGTCCGGCGTTGAGGTCGGCGGCAGCGGAGGAGTAGCGGTCGGCGATCTCGCGCATGGCGGCCTCGGAGTAGCCGGGCGGTCGCTTCATGGCCGGAACGTCGAGGTTGTAGAGCATGCCGCCGACGAACCCGTTGTTGCGGTAGTTCAGCCTCTGGAACCAGAAGGCCCACGAGGCCCCGCTCGCCTCGTACGCGGCTCGCACGCGGTTCCCGTCCTGGTTGAACTGGGTCGCGTACCCCAGGCAGCGACAGCGCCACGCGCCAGCGTCAGGACCCGCGTCACCGTGGCGAGCATCCAGCGGCGGGGGTGGACAGCGCGGTCGACCCGTCGCCAGGTCCGCCCCAGGATGCGAGCGACCAGCAGGACGATGAGCACGACGAGAAGAACGACGGCCGTGAGTGCGAGGACGGACGACGGGCTGACCATCTCCCGGAGAAACCCGATGTTGCCGGCGAAACCGAAGTCGCTGGGGTAGAGCGGCTCCAGGCGCAGCGAACCCTTCTTGTAGTTCGCGTACCCCAGAACCACCGCGGCGGCCAGAAGTACCGCAGTCGGAATCCGCAGGCGGCCGGTCAGTGCCCACAGGGTGAGGAAGATGCACCAGATGATCGATGCCCCGAGAAAGAACAACGGAAAGCGGTCGCTCAAGGTCACTTCGAACAGGAAGCTCGTGTTCAACCCGGTCTGGAGGTACTCGATGACGAGGTTGCAGAGCATCGCCCACAGGAAGCTGAACGCGACGGACCCAGTCGCGACGAGCGCGAACTGCGCGCGCGTCAGCGGTGTCTTGGGCGTGGCCACATCGTCCTCCAGGTCGCCCGGCGCGACGCAGGCGTTCTGCCCGATTTTACCTAGGTGCGTCGGTCTGTGCGGGGATTCCGGACAAGTGCGCGGCTACTGGCCGGCGGCTGCGGAGACCGCCTCCGGGTAGAAGATCGCGTCCTGGCTCCAGCGCTGCCCGACCGACAGGTCGTACTGCACGAGGCGGTAGTCGCGGAGCAGCTGCTGGGCGTGCGGGGAGAGGTCCTCGCGGTCGACCTGGTGCCCCTCGCCGTCGTAGAGACGCCCGGCGCGCATCGCCGGGACCTCCTCGTGCAGCTCCCGCAGCAGCTCGTAGAACGGTGGCAGCGGGGCGCCGAGCTGGTCGAGCAGCAGCGGCAGCAGGAAGACCGGGCTGGTCAGCGGCTCCGACTCCTGCAGGTCGGCGAAGTTGCTCCACAGGAAGAACGGCGTCTGCCGCATCCCCACGAGCCCGTTCTGCCGGGCGACGTCCTCGGACCAGACCGGCGGCAGGTGGTCGCCGAAGAAGACCACGGCGGTCTTCTCGTCGGATCCCTCCAGCGCGGTGATGAACTTCCGCAGGGCGCGGTCGCTGTAGGTGAGCCCGCGCAGGTAGGCCTCGGCGTCGTCCTCGGTGTCGCCCGTGGCGCCCCCGACCGTCATCGGCGCGTCGTAGGAGTCGCCCATCGGGAAGTGGTTCTGCATGGTCACGAGGTGCGTCAGGAGGGACCGGTCGTGGCTGTCGATCTGGTGCAGGACCTCGGTGAAGGCGGCGTTGTCGGAGATGAACGGGTTGTCCTGGATGTACTTGCGGACCGAGATCTCCTTCCTGCCGAGGAAGTCCTGGAAGCCGAGGATCGGGTAGACCGACTCGCGCCGGTACATGTAGGTGTCGTAGGGGTGCACCGCGACCCGGTCGTGACCGAGCGAGCGGGCGAGGCCGACGAAGGACGGGAAGCTGTCGTAGCGCGGCACGAGCATCTGGTACGGCGTCATCAGGCGCGGGTCGAACTGCGATGTCGACAGACCGGTCAGCGTCTCGAACTCCATGTTCGCGGTCCCGCTGCCGTAGCGCTGGGTGAGCAGGTGCCCCGACGACGTGGTCCCCATCAGGCTCCGGGTGTAGGGGATCGGGTCCTCCGGGAGGTCGATCCCCTCGAGCATGGTCGGGTCGCTGAAGCTCTCGCTCAGCACCACCACGACGTTGACGTCGTCGAGGGCCGCCGGGTCGCGGCCGGTGTTGCGCGCCGCGGCAGCCTGCCCGTAGCGCTCGGCGATGTCCGCCATGGTCGCCCGGCTGTAGTCCGGGGGACGCTTCATCACCGGGACGTC
This sequence comes from uncultured Actinomycetota bacterium, assembly GCA_963698315.1. Classification (GTDB taxonomy): domain Bacteria; phylum Actinomycetota; class Actinomycetes; order Propionibacteriales; family Nocardioidaceae; genus Nocardioides_B. The sequence goes on along the minus strand of CAVOQH010000004.1, from coordinate 83,906 downwards.
GAGGTTGTAGAGCATCCCCCCGACGAACCCGTTGTAGGTGTAGTTCTTCTCCTGCGACCACGAGGCCCACTCGGCCTGCCCCGCGTCGTAGGCCCAGCGCACGGCGTTGCCGGGCTCGTTGAACTGCGCGGCGTAGGCGATGAGCCCCAGGGAGACGGCGGCGACGGCGAGCCGGGCGCCGAGGGCTCCCGCGAGCCGGCGCCGGCTGCCGGCGTGCCAGCGGGGACGACGGCGCCGCCAGCGCCACGCGACGAGGAAGACCACGACGACGACTCCGACCACGACCCCGACCACCGTGGCGACGGTGCCCCAACCGACCATCTGTCCGAGGAAGCCGGTGTGCTGGGCGACCGCGAAGTCCTCGGGGTAGAGCGGCTCGCGCCGCAGCACCATCTTGGTGTGGTTGGCGTAGCCCACGAGGATGGCGGCGGCGGCGACGACGGCCGCGGCGATCCGGAGCCGGCCGGTGAGGGCCCACAGCGCGACCATCCCCAGCCAGATCAGCGTCGAGCCGAGCAGGAACAGCACGGGCTTGAGCGCGAAGGTGAAGCCACCGCTGGACTGGAGCAGCTCCACGGTGAGGTTGCACAGGACCGCCCAGCCGAAGCTGAGCGCCAGCGGTGCGGCGGCGCGCCGGAGCCGCGCGCGCCGGGGAGCGCTTCGTTGTTCGTGCACGCGTCACCTCCTCGTCGCCGTGCGGTCGGGCGGACAACGGTAGACCGCCCGCCTCCATGGTGCGCCCCGGGGCACGGCGCCGCCCACCCGATGCGAACTGTCGGTGGCCGATGTCACGGTCGGGGCCGGTGAAGACTTCCCCTGGAGGCGTGATGAGCGTGCACATCGACTGCGACACCTGCGTGGTGCGCGGGCTGGCCTGCCACGACTGCGTGGTGACCGTCCTGCTCGGGCCACCGCCCGAGCTCGGGTTCGACGAGGAGGAGGCCCGTGCCCTCGACGTGCTGGCCGGCTCGGGGCTGGTCCCGCCGCTGCGGATGGTGTCCCCGCTCGACGGCCCGGACGTGGCCAGCGCCTGAGGTCCGCGGCGGCCCAGACTTGGCGGGTGTGGTTCCTGTGATCTGTGTGACAGGTGAGGCGGACGGACCTGCGATTCGGGCCACAACGGGGCAAGACGCGCCGATGAACCGTTTGCCCGGCTGGGGGTCCGCCGCTTAGCCTTGTCGCGGCGCCTGCACAAGTTGGCCAGACCGGGTCAACTCAGGCGTCGCGTCGAGTTCGGACCAGACCGGGGGAGTCGAAGTCCGGAGCCGGGGAACCATGTTCCTTGGGGTGAATCGCGCACAGGTGGTCCGACACCATCGGCCGCACGCGCGTAGGGCTCTCTTTGCCGCCCGAACCCGTCAGCTAACCCGGTAGGCGTCAGACAAAGAGGAGACCGTCCGCTCGTGCTGAACGGCCGGAAGCGCACCGCCAGTGTTCTCGCGACCCTGTGCATCACCGCCATGAGCGGTTCGATGCTCGCCGCGAGCCCCACCTTCGCCGAGCCGGACATCGACGATGTCCAGGCCCGTGTCGACTCCCTCTACGAGAAGGCCGAGCAGGCCTCCGAGCGCTACAACGACGCCCGCCTCGAGCTGAAGCAGGCCAAGTCGCGCCTGCAGGCGCTGCACGCCGACCTCGACCGCCAGCAGCAGAAGGTCGACGACGTGCGCTCCGACGTCGCGGCCGCCGTGGTCTCGCAGTACCAGGGCCAGGCCCTCTCCTCGACGACGCAGGTGCTGCTCGCCGAGGACCCGGACGCCTTCCTCGACCAGCTGACCACGGTCAGCGGCTACAACGACCAGCAGGCCGAGATGATGGCCGACTTCGCGGTCCAGGCCCAGCAGCTCGAGATGCGCGAGGCCGCCGCCAAGCGCGAGCTCGACCGGATCGCGGCGACCAAGGCGACGCTGGCCGACGAGAAGGCCGAGATCGACGACAAGGCCGCGGAGGCCGACGAGCTGCTCAGCCGGCTCGAGGCCCGTGCCCAGACGACGGTCAGCAGGAGCAGCAGCACCCGCACCGTCCCCAACGTGTCGGTGTCCGGTCGCGCCGGCGCGGCGGTGCAGTACGCCCTGTCGCAGGTCGGTGACGCCTACGTCTACGGTGCCGCCGGCCCCAGCGCCTACGACTGCTCGGGCCTGACGATGATGGCGTGGGCGCAGGCCGGCGTCTCGCTGCCGCACTCCTCGAGCGCGCAGATGGGCTCGGGCACCCCGGTCTCGCAGTCCGACCTTGCCCCCGGCGACCTGGTGTTCTACTACTCGCCGGTGAGCCACGTCGGCATCTACATCGGCAACGGCCAGATCGCGCACGCGGCCAACCCGAGCACCGGCGTCCGTGTCGACCCCGTGTTCTCGATGCCGTACTCCGGTGCCGTCCGACCTGGCTGATTCCGGCCCTCCGGTCAAGGGTCACAGGGCCGGCCGCTCCCCGTGGTGGGCGGCCGGCCTTGTGCTGTGCCTCCTGGCCGCGGGCGTCGGCTACTGGCTGCTGAGCCGGCCCGAGACCGCCGTGCTGCCGCGACCGGGCAGCTCGGTGGAGGCGGCCCCGCGTGAGGACGGTGCCGCCGCGCTGCTCCAGCGCCTGTCGACGGCGTTGCAGACGGGGTCGCGGGCCGACGCGGTCGCGCTCGCCGCGCCGGGGGACCGCCAGGCGGCGCGGGAGCTCCGTGAGCTGAGCGCCAACGCGCGGTCGCTGCGGATCGCCGACCTGAGCATGCGCTACGTCGACGACGAGGCCGGCCGGGCCGTGGACGGCGTCGCGCCGCGCCTGGCCGACCGTGCCTGGGTCGGCGAGGTCCAGGTCGACTGGCGCCTCGACGGCTTCGACGCCGGCCTGAGCAGCATGGAGGTCTCGATGACCTTCCTCCAGACCGAGGACGGTGCGGCGTTCGTGACGGCCCGCAGCGACGACGGCGACGCCACCCCGCTCTGGCTGCTCGACCGGCTGGCCGTCGAGCGCAGCAAGCGCTCCCTGGTGATGGTGGCCGGTGACACCGACGCAGACCGCTTCGCCGGGCTCGCCGACCAGGCGGTGGTCGACGTGCGCAAGGTGCTGCCGCGCTGGCGCGGGCCCCTGGTCGTCGAGGTGCCGACCTCACAGGCCGAGCTCAGCCGCGCCCTCGGCGCGGAGGACCACACCTACGACGCGATCGCGGCGGTGACCACCCCGGTCGACGGGTCGCCTGCGGCGGACAGCCCGATCCACATCTTCGTCAACCCTCCGGTGTTCGAGCCGCTCGGCGACCAGGGCGCCCAGATCGTGATGAGCCACGAGGCGGCGCACGTGGCCACCGACGCGGCCTCCTCGTCCATGCCCACGTGGCTGCTCGAGGGGTTCGCCGACTACGTCGCCCTGGCCCACGTGGACCTGCCCGTCGAGGTCACCGCCAGCCAGATCATCGAGCAGGTCCGCACCGAGGGGGTGCCGTCCACCCTGCCGGGCCCGGTCGAGTTCGAGACCGAGAACTCCGCACTGGGCGCGTCCTACGAGTCCGCGTGGCTCGCCTGCCGCCTGCTGGCCGAGAGGTACGGCGAGGACCGGCTGATCGCGTTCTACGAGCAGGCCGACCGCGACGGTGGCACCACCGCGGCCTTCACCGACGTCCTGGGCACCACCGAGGTCGCCTTCACGACCGCGTGGCGCAACTACCTCCGCGACCTCGCCGGCTGACCCGGCGCCATGGTGCGCGTCATGGGAGGCTTGCCGGTGTGACGACCAGGCGCGCAGCGGGCCCGACGCCCGGTGAGGACGTGGCCGATCCGGCCCTCCGGCTGGACCGCCGGGGAGCGACGCTGCTCGTGGTCGGCGGTGCGACCGCGTTCGTGCTCGCGGCGGTCTGGCTGGTGCCCTGGAGCTGGGTGCCGGGTGGCCGGCTCACCCCGATGCCCGTCGCCGACCTGTTCACCGCCGAGGAGGTCCGCCGTGCCGAGGAGTTCTCGGAGCTCCGTCGATGGCTCGGCTGGTCGTCGTACGCCGTGTCGCTGCTGCTGGCCCTCCTGCTCGGCCTGACGCCGCTCGGTGCCCGGCTGACCCGCCGCCTGTTCGGGCGGCTGCGCTGGTGGCTGGCGGTGCCGCTGTCGGTGGTCGTGCTGCTCGTGATCGGGCGGCTCGCCACGCTCCCGCTGGCGCTCCGGCTGCGGCAGCAGAACCTCGACTACGGCCTCACCCGGCAGTCGCTGCCGGACTGGTTCGCCGACGTGGGTCGGTCGCTGCTGGTGTCCGCGGTGACCACCTCGCTGCTCGTGCTGGTGCTGGTCGCGCTGGCGCGCCGCTGGCCGCGGCGGTGGTACCTCGGCGCGGCGGTCGCCGTCGTCGTCCTGTCGTTCGCCGGGTCCCTGCTCTACCCGGTGCTGGTGGAGCCGTTGTTCAACCGCTTCACCTCGATGCCCGCCGGACCGTTCAAGACCTCGGTGCTCCGCCTGGCCGAGCGGGAGGGCGTCCGGGTCGACGACGTGCTGGTGGCCGACGCGTCACGCCGGACGACGACGCTCAACGCCTACGTGTCCGGCATCGGCGGCACGCGACGGGTGGTCGTCTACGACACCCTGCTCGACGGGCTCGGTCCCGAGGAGGCCCGCGTGGTCATCGCCCACGAGCTCGCCCACGCCAAGCACGAGGACGTGCTGGTCGGCACCACCCTGGGCGCACTCGGCGGCGTCGTGGGGGTCGGTGTCCTCGCCCTGCTGCTCGACAGCGCGTGGCTGCGGCGACGCTCGGACACGGACGGCCCGGGCGACCCTGCCGTCGCGGCTGCGGTGCTCGCCCTCGTCGCCGTCGGCGGGCTGCTGGCGAGTCCGGTGACCAACACGGTCAGCCGCGCGATCGAGGCGCGCGCCGACCGGGTCTCGTTGGCGGTGACGGGGGACGGGCAGGCGTTCATCGGCATGCAGCGCCGGTTGGCGCTGGAGGCGCTCCACGACCCGACCCCGCCGGCCTGGAGCCAGCTCTGGTTCGGCAGCCACCCCACGGTGCTGCAGCGGGCGGGCCTGCCCGCGTCGCTGGCCGAGGCCGCGGAGGGCCGGGAGTGAGCCGCACGCTCGTCGTCACCAACGACTTCCCGACCCGTCGCGGCGGCATCGAGTCGTTCGTGCTGTCGCTCTGCGAGCGGATGCCGCCCGACGAGGTGGTCGTCTACACCGCGTCGATGCCGGGGGACCGGGACTACGACGCCGGCCTGCCGTTCCCGGTGCACCGGGACCCGTCCGGGACCCTGCTGCCGACCCGCGCGGTGGCGCGCCGGGTCGTCGCGGTGATGCGGGAGCACGACTGCGACCGCGTGGTCTTCGGGGCCTCGATGCCGCTGGGCCTGCTGGCCCCGCGCCTGCGCGCGGCCGGGGCCCGGCGGATGGTGGCGTTGACGCACGGCCACGAGGTCTGGTGGGCACGGATCCCGGTCGCCCGGCGGCTGCTCCGACGCGTCGGCGACTCGGTGGACGTGATGACCTACGTCAGCGAGTGGTGCCGCGACCACATCGCTCCGGCGCTCTCGCCGGCTGCCGCGCAGCGGATGCAGCGGCTGTCGCCCGGGGTGGACACCGAACGCTTCTTCCCCGGGTGCGGGGGAGCCGACGTGCGCCGGCGGCTCGGGATCCCCGCGGAGGCACCGGTCGTGGTCTGCACCGCGCGGATGGTGAGGCGGAAGGGGCAGGACACGCTGGTGAAGGCCTGGCCGGAGGTGCTGCGGTCCCATCCGGACGCGCGACTGCTGCTCGTCGGCGACGGTCCGCACCGGCGCGCGGTGGAGCGGCTGGCGGACCGGCTGGGCGTGCGCGACTCGGTGGTCTTCACCGGCAGCGTGCCCTGGGACGAGGTCCCGGCCTACACCGACGCGGGCGACGTCTTCGCGATGCCGTGCCGGACCCGGCTGTTCGGTCTGGAGCCGGAGGCCTTCGGGATCGTCTTCCTCGAGGCGCAGGCCTGCGGGCTGCCCGTCGTCGTCGGCGACTCCGGTGGTGCGCCGGAGACGCTGCCACGGTCGCGGATCGATCGTCGGCAACCGGTCGAGCTCGGCGGACGTGGCTCAGCGCAGTCGCGGGCGCGCTGAGCTGCGGAGGACGGCACCGGGCCCGGACCGGTCACGCCCGCGGAGTTCACGTGGCGACGTCGCCGCGACTGAGCGGCTGCTGGGAGCTCAGCAGGCTGTCGAGCGATCACAGGAGGCGCTGGCCGGGCGGTGCTCGTCGATCGGTCGAGCACGAGTCGGAGTAGGTCTCCTGGACGACCCCGCCGAGCAGGAAGAGGATCGCCACGATGACGCCGGCGATGGCGAAGACGATCAGGCCGTACTCCACGGCCGATGCGCCGGTCTCGTCCCTGGCGGGGATGCGGCTGCTCATGACGTCTCGATTCGTCTCAGAGTGGATTCGGATACAGACGGCGGGGGTGGGCACGGACATGCCGTGCCCACCCCCGCCGAGACGTTGCGTCGATGCTGCGATCAGGAGCAGGTGCCGCTGAGCTGGTGCTGGCGTTGCTCACGATCTCGTCACAGGTGTCGGTGAAGACGTCCTGGACGATGCCGCCGAGGGCGAAGACGATGATGACGATCAGGGCCGCGATCGCGGCGACGAGCAGGCCGTACTCGACTGCGGACGCGCCGTCCTCGTTGTCGCGACGGTTCGTCAGCTGCTTGAAGAGCTGAAGCATGAGTTCTCCCAAGGGTTGAGATTCGATAGGAGGCCACCGCGGACTCCTGACAGAACAAGGATCGGCATTTCGCTCCCGGATCTGTATCGGGAGAACGGACCTCTCGGTGAACCCGTTAGGAGGATCCGGAGCCCGTCTGAGATGGCCCGAGTGGACCATTTTTGCCCTTTTTGGCCTCAGACTGGCGAATCGTCTGACAACAGCCCTGCTCGTATGGCATTCATGATGGCCTGCGCCCGGTTGGCGGCGCCGAGCTTCTCGTAGATCTTCGAGATGTGCGTCTTGGCCGTCGACTCGCTGACGAACAGCTGCCGGGCGATCGCCGCCACCCCGAGTCCCTCGGCGAGCAGGCGGAGCACCTCGGACTCGCGCGGGGAGAGCTGCGGGCCCGACGGCGACATCCGCCGGCGCATCGCGTCGGCCAGGTTGGCCGCGGTGAACGACCGCGGCGACACCGTCGCGTGGCGGGCCGCGGCCACCACGTCGTCGGAGGGTGCGTCCTTCGCCACGAAGGCGGACGCGCCGGCCTCGAGAGCCTCGAACAGCTGCTCGTCGCCGGCGTACATCGTGAGCACGACGATGCCGACCTCGGGGTCGCGGCTGCGCAGCTGGCGCACCAGGTCGAGCCCGGTGCCGTCGGGCAGGCGGACGTCGGTGACCACGACCGTCGGCTTGAGCTGGGCGACGAGCTGCGATCCCTCGGTGACCGAGCCTGCCTCGCCGACGACGGCGAAGTCGGCGTGGCGGTCGAAGGCGTGCGCGAGGCCCTGGCGGATCAGCTCGTGATCGTCGACCAGGACTACGGTGTTCACCGACGTCATGAGGTGTGGTCCTCCCGTGCGGCCGGCTCAGGCGAGGGCCGGCTCCTCGGCGCCCACTGTAACCGTCACACTCGTCCCAGATGTGTTGCTTGAGGCGCGATTCTCGGTGATCTGCAACGCAGCGCCGATCCGGTCGGCGCGCTCACGCATGATCTTGATGCCGTAGGAGTCGTCGCGCGGTGTGCCCAGGCCGTCGCCGTCGTCGCGCACGGTGATGCGGGCGGCGGGAGGACGGATCCGGCAGTCGACCCACAGGTTGGTCGCCGCGGAGTGCTTGCGGGCGTTGGTGATCGCCTCCTGGGCGATGCGGAACAGCTCGGTCTCCACCTCGCCCCGCAGCCGGGTGGGGGAGACGTCGAGGGTGAGGTGCACGGTGATCCCGGAGCGGGCGCCGACCTCGCGCACGTAGTCCGACAGCGCGGACCCGAGGCCGGCTGACACCTCGGTGCGCAGGTCGAAGATCGACAGGCGCAGCTCGCTGACGACCCGGGACAGCTCCCCGCGCAGCGCGTTGAGCTTCCTGCGCTGGGTCTCGCTGCTCGCGTGGGCGGTGAGGTCGTCGACGACATAGCCCAGCGAGGCGATCTCCTGGGCCACGCCGTCGTGGATCTCCCGCGCGAGCCGGTGCCGCTCCTCCATGGTCGCGATGGAGCGGATCTCGTCGAAGGCCAGCGCGGCGTCGAGTCGCAGCGCCTGCTCGTCGACCTCGCGCATGAGCGCCTGGCACGGCCTTGGGGGCGGGCGGGTTCGCGCCGTCCAGGACCACGACGCCGATCATCCGGGCACCCACCCGGAGCGGCAGCACCACGCGGTGCCGGCGGTTCGCGAGCCCGGAGGCCTGGATGTCGTGGGCGGGCTCCATCTCGGCCCACACCTTGTCGACCAGGTGGCCCTCGGGCTTGAGCGCCTCACGTGCCGCCGCGCCGCGGAACCCGAGCGGGGCCAGCACCCCGCCGTCGGTGCGCACGAAGACCGCCGAGTGGGTGTCGTCGAGGTGCTGGTGGACGGTCGCGAGCAGCTGGCTCGACATCGTCACCGTGTCGAGCCCCGAGGACAGCCGGCGGGCGACGGTGCGCAGCTGCGAGAGCAGCCGTCGGGCCGACTCGTAGGACGCGTCGGAGTCGGTGACCGGCCCGTTGCGCAGCATCCGCAGCCGGGCGCTCGACGAGGCCGACGCCGAGCGCGGTCAGCAGCCACGGGCCGATGATCTTCGGCCACCTCGTCGGCAGCGGCGAGCTGCCCGGAGGCCAGGACGACGGCGACGATGGCGCAGGACCTCGACGCTCATCACCACGAGCACGCGGAAGGCGCCGAGCAGGTGGCCGGCCAGCAGGGCCGGCACGACCAGGTAGGGCAGCAGGACCACGCCGTCGGGCAGGGCCAGGCCGATCACGAGGGCGGTCAGCGCGGCCTCGACCATGATGATCGACCACTCGGGCAGCCGGACGACAGGTCGGCCGCGATCGCCGTGGCCGCGATGGCGGCCAGCATGAGGGTGCCCTGGAGGGCGACCTGGTCGAGGAAGGCCAGGCTCAGCCCGAGGATCGCGGCGACGCAGAAGATGCGTGCCGCCGTGCCGACCCGAGTGCTCTGGATCACAGGTTGCCCGAGAACGCTTCCATGATGCCGATCGCGGCGGGCCCGAGCACGGCGATGAACAGGCACGGCAGGATGCAGAAGATCAGCGGGATCAGGATCTTGACCGGCGACCTTCTGGGCCTGCTCCTCGGCGCGCTGGCGGCGCTTGGTGCGGATCTCGCGTGGCCTGCACGCGCAGCACCTGGGCGATCGGGATGCCGAGCGCGTCGGCCTGCACCATCGCCGACGACGAAGCCCTTGAGCTCGGGGACGTGCGTGCGGTCGCCGAGCGCGCGCAGCGCGGCGCCGCGACCGAGACCGATCTGCATCTCCTGGAGGACGCGGGCGAACTCCTCGGCCAGCGGGCCGTCGGTGTTGCGGGCGACGTGCGAGAGCGCGGCGTCGAAGCCGAGACCGGACTCCACCGAGATGGTGAGCAGGTCGAGCGCGTCGGGGAGTCGACTTCTGGATCGCCTTGGTGCGGTCGTAGCCCTTCTGGTAGAGGTACATGTTCGGCGCCAGGTAGCCGACGAGGGCGGCGATGACCGCCAGCGCCAGGGTGGGCGCGAAGCCGAGTCCGAACAGCACGGCCAGCACGCAGGCTGATGCACGAGCGCCGCCGGCGAAGCCGATGAACTTCAGCGAGGTCACCCGGTCGACGGTCCAGCCGGGCGGGTTGCCGGCGACCTCGAGCTTCTTGCGGATCCGCTCGCCGTGGTCGGCCGGGGTGAGCTTCTTGCCGATCGACAGGGTGCGGTCGAGCAGCGGGGCGAGCACCCGGTCGTTGAACGACGGGTCGAGCTCCTTGCGCAGCTCCGGCGGCGCGGCGGAGTAGGCCTCCATCACCGCCAGCGACTTGCTGACCCCGCGGGCCTCGTTGTCGAAGACGCCGATGGCGGTCAGCGACAGCATGATGGCGAGGAAGATCCCGGCGATCCCCGCGACCATGAAGACGGTTGCGATCTCCATGTCAGACCTCCACCTTCACGAGCTTCTTCATCCAGAAGACACCGACCACGAGCAGGACGGCCATGGTGCCGAGCATCACGAAGCCGATCGGCGTGCTGATCAGCGGCTCGAGGTAGTCGGGTTGGCCACCAGCAGGTAGAGCATGAAGCCGGGCGGCAGCCCGCCGAGGATCCACACCGAGAGCCGGCCCTCGGCCGACAGGGCGAGCACCTGGCGCTCGAGGTACTCGCGCTCGCGGATCGTGTCGGCCACGCTGTTGAGCAGCTCGGCCAGGTTGCCGCCGACCTCGCGCTGGATGCGGATGGCCATGACGACCCACTTGAAGTCGACGCTCTCCATCCGCTCGGCGACGCCCTCGAGCGCGTCCTCGATCTCGACGCCGAGGCGGGCCTCGACGAGCGCCCGGCGGAACTCGCTGCCCATCGGGTCGGCGCCCTCACGGACGACCGTGTCGACCGCCTGGGCGAGGGAGAGACCGGCCGAGAGGCTGCCCGACATCAGCTGGAGGGTGTCGGCGAGCTGCGCCTTGAACGCCTTGGTGCGGCGGCTGCGCTTGAAGGACAGGAAGAGCCAGGGCAGCACGAGGCCGAAGAAGAGGCCCAGCAGGGTGAACAGGATGCTGCCGGAGCTGAGCAGCAGGCCGAGCAGGCCGCCCGCGAAGGCGACGCCGGCGTGGGTGAGCAGCCACTCGGCCGGCTTCATGCGACATCCCGGCCGCCTCGAGGCGCTGTCCGAGCGCCGACTCGAGGCCCTCGTTGCTCTCCACGACCTTGGCCGCGACGCCGACCGCCTGGGCGGCGACGCCCTGGGGCGCCGGCTCGGCCTGCGCGGCCAGCTTGCGCGACCCCTTGCGGGTGTAGGCGGCGATGCGGTTCTCCACCGACGTGGCTGGACCCGCCGGAGAAGACGTTCATGACGCCCATCAGCAGGACCAGCATCCCGAGGGCGACGGCCACCAGCCCGCCGAGCATCATCGGGCGGGAGACCTGGAAGCCGGTCGCCTCGACCGGCACCAGCTTGGTGGGGGACGGCGCCGCGGGAGCAGCCGCGTCGGCCACCGTGACGAACGCGGTGTCGGTGTAGCTCTCGCCGTCCGACGTCGACCGACACCGACAACGTGCCCTCGGTCTGCGTGAAGCCGTCGGGCGGGGTCACGGTGACCAGGATCTGGCTGGCGAGGGCCTCGGCCTCGTCGGCGAAGACCTGGGTGAGCGCCTCGGGGTCCGCGGCCGTGATCACGGAGCCGTCGCCGGCGTCCGCGAGCTGGGCGAGCAGGGCCGTGTCCGCCTCGGACTGGGCCAGGGCGACGACGTCGACCTTGACCTGGGCGAGCTCGATCGCCGAGGTGACGCGGTCGATCGGGGTCTCGGAGGTGTCCCGGCCGTCGGACAGCACGAGCAGGCTGCGCGGGCCCTCGGTGCCGCTCGCGGCGACGGCCTCCAGCACGCCGTCGTAGAGGCGGGTCTGGTTGGAGAGCGTGAGCCCGTCGATCACCTCGGCCGAGGCGGCCCGGTCGAGCGTGGGCTCCTGCGCGACCTCGACGGTGCTCGCGAAGGTCACGATGCCGACGAGGAGGTCGTCGGGGGCCGCGTCGAGGAAGGTCTTGGCGGCCTGCTGGGCCTCCTCGAACCGGTTGTCCTGGCGCATGCTCGAGCTGACGTCGATCGCCAGGATGGTCGTGCGCTGCACCGCTTCGGCCTCGCCGGCCGGCTCGGCCTCGGCCGGGAGCACGGTGTCGTCGAGGCTGACGGCCACGGTGTCGAGGTCCGGCTCGGTCGCGCCGGCACCGGGCAGGGAGTAGAGCACCTGGAAGGACCCGTCGCCGGGCTCCACGTGGTCGATGCTCCCGTCGGCGGCGTACGCCGGGGACACGACCAGCGCGAGCGGGAGCGCGAGCAGGGCGACGAGGCCCAGACGCTTCCGGGCACGCCGAGTCGGGCGGGGGAGTCGGGTCACGGGTCAGATCCCGTCCATGGCGAACAGCATCGGGTCGACCTTGACGTTCTGCTGGGCGAGCTTGTCGATGAACTTGGGGCGCAGGCCGGTGGCCCGGAGCCGGCCGAGGCTGCGGCCGTTCTCGTCGAAGCCCATCGAGTGGTCGTAGATGAAGATGTCCTGGAGGGTGATGACGTCACCCTCCATGCGCTCCACCTCGGTGACGTGGGTGATCCGGCGGGAGCCGTCCCGCAGGCGGCTCTGGTGCACGATCAGGTCGACGGCGGAGGCCACCTGCTCGCGGATCGCCCGGATCGGCAGGTCCATGCCGGCCATCAGCACCATCGTCTCGATGCGGGCGAGGGTGTCGCGGGGACCGTTGGAGTGGACCGTGCAGATCGAGCCGTCGTGGCCGGTGTTCATCGCCTGGAGCATGTCGAGCGCGGCCGAGTCGCGGACCTCGCCGACCACGATGCGGTCGGGGCGCATGCGCAGCGAGTTCTTCACCAGGTCGCGGATGTCGACCGCGCCCTTGCCCTCGATGTTGGCCGGGCGGGACTCGAGCCGGAGCACGTGGTCCTGGTGGAGCTGGAGCTCGGCGGCGTCCTCGATGGTGACGATGCGCTCGTCGGTCGGGATGAAGGACGACAGCACGTTGAGCGTGGTCGTCTTGCCGGCGCCGGTGCTCCCCGAGACGATGATGTTGAGGTGGCCCTTGACGCAGGCGGCCAGGAAGTCGGCGGTGCGCTGGGAGTAGGTGCCGAAGGCGACGAGGTCGTCGGAGGTGTAGGGGTCGGCCGAGAACTTGCGGATCGTCAGCAGCGAGCCGTCGATGGCCAGCGGCGGGATCACCGCGTTGACACGGCTGCCGTCGGGGAGGCGCGCGTCCACCATCGGGCTGGACTCGTCGACGCGGCGGCCGATGCGCGACACGATCTTGTCGATCGTGCGGCGCAGGTGGGCCTCGTCGCCGAACTGGCCGTCGACCTTGTGCAGCTTGCCGGCACGCTCGATCCAGATGCTGTCGGGACCGTTGACCATGACCTCGGTGAGGTCGGGGTCGCGCAGGAACGGCTCGATCGGGCCGTAGCCGAGGATGTCGTCGGCGATCTCCTGGGCGATCCGGGTGCGGTCCGCCGGGGTGAGCAGGACGTCCTCGTCCTGCATGGCGTCCTGGAGCGCGCTGCGCACCATCCGCTCGAGCTCGGACTGGGTGAGCTCGGCGTCGTAGAGCTTGGGGCCGAGCTGCTGGAGCAGCCGGTTGTGCACCGTCGCCTTGAGGCCCTGAACTCGTCCTCGGCGCGGGTGGCGGCGCTCGGCCGGTCCCCGCCTCCCTTGGCGGGGAGTGCGTCGGTGGTCCCGGCGGGGGTGCTGGCGCGGTCGCGGGACGCCGCGGCGAGCCGGTCGGCGAGACTGCTCATGGCTACCTACTGTTCCTTCGGAGGAGCCCGCGCTTCGGGGCTGCTGCCGCGCGGGACTTGTGCGAGGGGGCTGCGCCCGTCTCTTCGGCCTTCTGCTCGAAGGACTGAGCCATGCGGGACACGGCCTGGCTGACGGGGTGCTTGGGCAGGGCGGAGGTGATCGGCTCGCCGGAGTTGGTGGCGTTGGCGACCTGGGACGAGGTCGGGATCGAGACCTCGATCTTCATCGCCAGGGTGCTCTCGACCTCCTCGGCGGAGAGTCCGACCTTGTCGTCGGCCCGGTTGAGCACCAGGTGCCGGCGCGGCTTGGGGAAGTTGAGCAGGTCGAGGGTCTCGACGGCGATCTTGACGTTCTTGAGCGTCGGCACGTCGAGCGTGGTGACCAGCAGCAGCTGGTCGGTCTCGTCGAACGCCTGGAGCACGAACTCGTCGAACGTGGGAGCGGTGTCGACCACGACGTAGTCGAAGTTGGCCTTGAGCATGTTGAGGATGCGACCCACCAGCGAGGCGGGGATGGCGTCCTTGGCGTCCGGCTGGACCGGCGCCACCAGCGCGGAGATGCCGGTGCCGTGCGGGCGTCAGCAGCGGCTCGAGGACACCGAAGTCGAGCCCGCTCTCGAAGTGCACGGCGTCGGCGATGGTGCGTGCCGGGATGAGCTGCAGGGTGATCGCGATGTCGCCGAAGCCGAGGTCGAGGTCGACGACGCAGACCCGCTTGCGGCCCTTGTCGCTCAGGGCGATGGCCAGGTTGACCGCCAGCGTGGTCTTGCCGACCCCGCCCTTGGGCGAGAAGACCGTGATCAGCTGGCCCATCGGACCGGTCGGCTCGGCGGCCTGGGGTCCGTTGAGGGCCGTCCAGACCTGCTTGGCCCGGCTCACCGCCGCGCCGAGGCCGGTCAGGTCGCGCTCCTCGACGACCTCGCGCATGCCGGAGCGCAGCGCCTCGGCGAGCACGCTGGTGTCGACCCGCCGGCGGATCAGGATGACGCTGGTGGACGGCCGCGTGACACGCAGCATGTCGGCGAGCGACGCGGCCGCCTCGAGGTCGACCCCGGGGCCGAGCACGATCGCGAACTCGTCGGGCGCCGCGGCGAGGGTCTGCTTGAGTGCGTCGAGGCTGTCCACCACCCGCGACTGGCTGCCGGTGACGGAGGTGAAGAGCTCGGCGCTCCCCGGGTTGCTCTCAACGATGATGGGCATCGGCGGTCACCGGAACAGGTTCTGTGCGGTGGTGCCCGGACCGGCCTGGACCTCGGACTTGTCGCTGAGGTAGCCGAACGAGAGCTCCCCGGTGCGGGCCGCGAGCATGATCTTCTCCGCCTGGTCCTGGTCGACCGCCAGGGTGAACAGCGTCTTGGGCAGCTGCTCGGTGGTCTGGGCGCCCTCCGGGTTGGTCGTCGTGGTGGAGATGACGGTCGTGGCACCGACCGCGACGACCTCGACCCCGGGCTCGAGCAGCCGGACGCCGGTCTGGCCGCCGCCGATGTCGCCGTTCATGAAGATCGCCACCGTGTCACCCGGGACGACGAAGCCGGCGACCCGGCCGGTGTCGGACAGGGTGACCGAGATGGCGATCTTGCCTTCGGGAAGGGTCAGCGTGTCCTGGTCGCCGGGCGAGCCGAACTTCGCGGTGATGATCTGCTCGTTGGGGAAGACCGGCGCGAGGGCGACCTGGGTGGTCAGCGTCTCGATGGAGTTCACCGCGCCGGGGAGCACCTGCGCCCGGGGGACCTCACCGAGCTCGAGCTTGCCGGCCGCCTGCGCCGCCTCCAGCGTCTCGCCGGGGTTGATCTGCGCGATCGCCTTGAGCACCTGGACCGGGGCCTGTGCCTCGGTGGCCCGGTCGTCTGCGCCCCTGACGTAGAGGAACACCATCGCGCTGCCCAGAGCCGCGATCAATGCCGCAACGATGAGGAGTACCGTCCTGCGTCCCATGCCTCGACCCTGTCTACTAAAGCCACCGGTAGGCACATATCCACCCGTCGTGTGGGGCGGGGGCGGCCCTGCCGGGGGACCGTCACTTCAGTCCCACCGTCAAGGTTTCTACAAACATCTCGCCACGTCCCGGAAATGGACGAAATCATCCCGGTGTGTCGAATCACCGGCGGAACCGGTTCAAGCACGGTACAAGCGGTCGATGTCGTCGCGTACGACGCGCTCGACGAAGCTGCGCTTGAGCTTCAGGCTCGGGGTCAGGTGCCCGTCCTCCTCGGTCCAGTCGTCGGGCAGCACCGCGAACTTGCGCACCGCCTCGGCCTGGGAGACCAGCGAGTTCGCGTCGTCCACGGCGGACTGGATCTCCGCCAGCAGGTCGGGGTCGTCCGTGAGCGCCGCGGGGTCGGTCGGCTTGCCGTGGTGCTGCGCCCAGAGGGCCACCGCCTCGGGGTCGAGGGTCACCAGCGCGGCGATGAACGGCCGCCCGTCGCCCACGACCATGCACTGGCTGACCAGGTGGTGCGCGCGCACCCGGTCCTCGAGCGGTGCCGGCGCGACGTTCTTGCCGCCGGCCGTCACCAGGATCTCCTTCTTGCGGCCGGTCACCCGGACGAA
This sequence comes from uncultured Actinomycetota bacterium, assembly GCA_963698315.1. Classification (GTDB taxonomy): domain Bacteria; phylum Actinomycetota; class Actinomycetes; order Propionibacteriales; family Nocardioidaceae; genus Nocardioides_B. The sequence goes on along the minus strand of CAVOQH010000004.1, from coordinate 67,984 downwards.
GCCCTCGTCGTCGATCTCCCCGAGGTCACCGGTGTGCAGCCAGCCGGCCGCGTCGATCATCTCCGCGGTGCCGGCGTCGTTGCGCCAGTAGCCCCGCATGACCTGGCCGCCCTGCACGAGCAGCTCGCCGTCGTCGGCGACCCGGATCGTCGTACCGCCGAGGGGCTGGCCGACGGTGCCGATGCGCTGCGCGCCGGGCCGGTTGGCGGTGATCGCGGCGGTGGTCTCGGTGAGGCCGTAGCCCTCGAGGATCGAGACGCCGATGCCGCGGTAGAAGTGACCCAGCCGCTCGCCCAGGGGAGCGCCACCGGACACGGCGTAGGCGCACCGGCCGCCGAGGGCGGCCCGGAGCTTGGCGTAGACGAGGCGGTCGAACAGGAGGTGACGGGCCCGGAGCAGGGGGCCGGTGCGGCCGCGGTCCAGCGACCGGCTGTAGGCGATCGCGGTGCTGGCCGCCCGGTCGAAGATCGCCCCGCGACCGTCGACCGCGGCGCGCTGGGAGGCGGTGTTGAACACCTTCTCGAACACGCGGGGCACGGCCAGGATGAAGCTGGGCCGGAACTCGCCGAGGTCGGCCACCAGGGTCTTGATGTCGGCCGAGTGGCCGAGGCGGACCCCGGCCTTGACGCAGCCGACCTGGATGATCCGCGCGAACACGTGGGCCAGCGGCAGGAACAGCAGGGTGGAGGCGTCCTCGCCCTCGAACAGCTCGGGGAGGTCGGCGAGCGCCGAGCCGAGCTCGAACATGAAGTTGCCGTGGGTGAGCACGCAGCCCTTGGGCCGGCCGGTGGTGCCCGAGGTGTAGATGAGCGTCGCGGGGGAGTCGGGCGTGACCGCCGTACGCCGCTGCTCGACGGTCTCGTCGTCGAGGGAGCGCGCCGGTCTCGGTCAGGGCAGCGACCGCGCCGTCGTCGAGCAGCCAGACGTGCGCCAGGGCACCGGCCCAGTCCTGCCCCTCGGCGGCCTCGCGCACCCGCGCGCCGTGGGCGGCCGACTCGGCGACCACGGCCACGGCGCCGGAGTCCTCGAGGATCCAGGCGATCTGCTCGACCGACGAGGTCTCGTAGATCGGCACGGTGACCGCGCCGGCGAACCAGATGGCGTAGTCGAGGAGGGTCCACTCGTAGCGGGTGCGCGACAGGAGGGCGACCCGGTCGCCGGCCTGCACCCCGGAGGCGACGAGCCCCTTCGCCACCGAGCGCACGTCGGCGAGGAACTGCGCGGCGGTGACCTCGTCCCACGTCTCGCCACGGCGCACGCTGAACGACACGGCGCTCGGCGCCTCGGCGGCTCGCCGGACGACGTCGTCGGTGAGGTTCCCCGTCGTGGGGATCTCCGCGTTCAACGGGGACGAGAACTCGCGCACAGACTGCCTCCGGCTGGTCGATCGTTTGCTGGCGAGACGCTACTCCCCAAGGTGTGCGTGCGTCGGCACGACCCGTTCCCCTGACCGATGGACCCGGGGGACCCCGCCGGCGGTAGGCTCGCGGGCAGCCGAGACCGAGCAGAAGTGAGGCCCGACCAGATGGCAGAGCAGACCACGTCCAGCATCGTCATCGACGCCGACCCGGCGGCCATCATGGCGGTCATCAGCGACTTCGACGCCTACCCCGTCTGGGCGCAGGGCGTGAAGAAGGCCGACGTGGTCGAGCAGGGCGGCGACGGGCGTCCCGAGCGGGTCTTCTTCGAGCTCGACGCCAGCCCGATCAAGGACAGCTACACCCTGGCCTACGACTGGCACGACGACGACTCGGTGACCTGGACCCTGGTCGAGGGCAAGATGCTGAAGGCCATGGACGGCGCCTACGAGCTCGCCCCGCGCGGCGACGGCACCGAGGTCACCTACCGCCTGGCCGTCGACATCTCCATCCCGATGATCGGGATGCTGAAGCGCAAGGCCGAGAAGGTCATCATCGACACGGCGCTGAAGGGCCTGAAGAAGCGCGTCGAGTCACTCGGCTGACGGGTCGGTCGGGCGTGCGGATCATCCTCTTCACCGGCAAGGGCGGCGTCGGCAAGACGACCGCGGCGGCCGGTACGGCGACGCTGGCGGCGCGCGACGGCGCCCGCACGCTGGTGCTGTCCACCGACGCCGCGCACTCCCTCGCCGACGCCTTCGGCGTCCCCATCGGCGCCGACCCGACCCCGGTCGCCGACCGGCTCTTCGTGCAGCAGGTGGACGCCCAGCGCCGGTTCGAGCGGTCGTGGGTGGACATCCAGCGCTACCTGCTCAGCGTGCTCGACGCGGCCGGGGTCGACCCGATCACCGCGGAGGAGCTGACCGTCATCCCCGGCGCCGAGGAGGTGCTCGCGCTCCTCGAGCTGCGCGAGCAGGTGCTCTCCGGCGACTGGGACGTGGTCGTCGTCGACTGCGCCCCGACCGCGGAGACCCTCCGGCTGCTGGCCCTGCCCGAGGCGCTCGGCTGGTACATGGACCGCGTCTTCCCGGCCGAGCGGCGGATCGTCAAGGCGCTCCGCCCGGTGCTGGCCAAGGCGGCCGGGGTGCCGATGCCGCACGACACCGTCTTCGACGCCGTGGAGCGGCTGCACCGCGACCTCGACGAGGTCCGGCAGCTGCTGTCCGGGCCCGACGCGAGCGTGCGGCTGGTGCTGACCCCCGAGACCGTGGTGGTCGCCGAGGCGCGCCGCTCGCTCACCACCCTGTCGCTCTTCGGCTACCGCGTCGACGGGGTGGTGGCCAACCGGGTCTTCCCCGGCGACGGGGCCGACGCGTGGCGCGCCCAGTGGGTCGAGGCGCAGGCGGCGGTGCTCACCGAGGTGGAGCAGTCGTTCGGCGGCCTGCCGGTGTGGCGGTCGTCGTACCGGCCCTCGGAGCCGGTCGGCGTCGCCGAGCTCGCCGACTTCGCGCGCGCGGCGTACGGCGCCGACGACGCGCTGGGGCTCCCGGAGGGAGACGGGCCGATGACCATCACGCGTACCCCGGCCGGTGCCACCTTGCGGATCGCACTACCGTTTGCGGACAAGTCCGACATCGACCTGGCCCGACACGGAGATGAGCTCGTGGTGACCGTTGGTTCCTACCGACGCCTGCTGTCGCTGCCGGCTGCCCTGACGCGGCACACGGTCGCCGGGGCGCGCGTCGAGGGCGGCAGCCTGCAGGTCCGCTTCCGGGCGGAGCCGGCGCAGGCCGCGGCCGGGGGCACCGCGTGAGCGGCGAGGGCGAGGACCGCGTGGGCAGCGTGGCCGAGGAGGCCGTCAAGCTGCTCGGGCGCGCTCCAGGACTGGGCCAAGGAGAGCGCCGGCGACACCGCGGGCGCGGCCGGTGCCGCGGCCACCGGAGCGGCCGAGGCGCTGCACGGACTCAACGAGCACATCGCGACCGGCGGCGAGGACTGCCGCTACTGCCCGGTGTGCCAGGTGATCCACGCCGTGCGCGAGACCAGCCCCGAGGTGAAGGCGCACCTCGCGACGGCCGCGACGTCGCTGATGCAGGCGGCCGCCGGTGTGCTGGCGACGAAGTTCCCGGACGACGCGTCGGCGCGTCGAGCGGACGGCGGGGGCCGATCGAGCCGAGACTCCGGTGCGGTCGAGAAGATCGACCTGTCGGACGACTCCGACGACGAAGTGTGGGAGGACTGAGGCATGGGTCTGACAGTCGGGGTTGACGTCGGCGGGACGAAGATCGCCGCGGGGGTGGTCGACGAGGCCGGCGTGATCGTCGCGACCGCCCGCCGCGAGTCGCCGGCCACCGACACGGACGCGATCGAGGCGACGATCGCCGAGCTCGTGCTGGAGCTGGCGCAGGACCACCCGGTCGAGGCGGTCGGCGTGGGCGCCGCCGGCTTCATCGACGTACGCCGCTCGACCGTGCTGTTCGCGCCCAACCTGGCCTGGCGCGACGAGCCGTTGCGCGCCGAGCTCGAGCGCCGGACCGACCTGCCCGTCGTGATCGAGAACGACGCGCTCGCGGCGGCCTGGGGCGAGTTCGCCTTCGGGGCCGGCGCGGACGTGCAGGACCTGCTGCTGGTCACCGTCGGCACCGGGGTCGGCGGCGGCATCGTGCTCGACGGCAAGCCGCACCGCGGCGCCTTCGGCATCGCCGCCGAGATCGGTCACCTCCGGGTGGTGCCCCGCGGCCGCCTCTGCGGGTGCGGCAACCTCGGCTGCTGGGAGCAGTACGCCAGCGGCTCGGCCCTGGTGAAGGACGCCAAGGCCCGCGTGGGGGAGGGCGGGCCGGAGGCCAAGCCGCTGCTCGACCGGGCCGGCGGCGACGTCGAGGCGATCTCCGGACCGCTGATCACCGAGGCCGCCCAGGACGGCGACCCGCTCGCCGTCGAGCTGCTCGCGACGCTGGGCCAGTGGCTCGGTGAGGGCATCGCCTCGCTCACGGCCGTCCTCGACCCCGCGGTCGTCGTGATCGGCGGGGGAGTCTCCGAGGCCGGCCCGCTGCTGCTGGACCCGATCCGCGAGCACTTCCTGGCCAACCTCACCGGCCGTGGCTACCGCCCCGAGCTGGAGATCCGTCCCGCCGAGCTCGGCAACAAGGCCGGCATGATCGGCGCCGCCGACCTCGCCCGGCGCTCCTGACGACGGACTGAGCCCCGCCTAGCGGATCAGCGTGAACTGGTCGAGCTCGGGGAGCCTGACCGCATTGTTCGGGTCGACGCTCATCAGCAGCTGCGCGCCACCGTCGACAGCGAACGACCGCGTGATGAACTGCGCGTCGCGACAGGTCGAAGACCGCGCCACCGCTGAACACGATGGGGAACGCGTTCGGAAGCATGAACACCCCGCTGACGTTGAGCTCGGCCGCCGCCGGCCATCTTGAAGTCCGGTGAGACCGCATAGGTCTCGTCCCACAGGGCCAGGTCCTCGCCGCCGTTCCAGCCGGCTGCTTGTCGGCCGTCGCGGGGATCACGTCGTACTGGTTGGGTGCCGTCCAGTCCGTGGCGCCGGCCAGCTGGAGGTATCCGTTGCCGGCTGCGGTCGAGGCGCCCGGTGCAGGGCGTCGTGGTCGGGAGCGTGCCGTTGGAGGTGGGTAGGCAACCGCCGGGGACGGCGGCCGTTCCGAGTCCCAGCTGACCGCCCAGCATGTAGACGGTGGTGTTGCAGAGCCGGAACAGGCCGCCGCTGCGAGCTCAGTGCACCACGGCGCACGAACAGTTGACCGTGGACGGGCGTACCGGTGACGGCGGAGCTGCACGTGTTCACGCTGTAGGACGTGCAGGAGACGCCGCGCGGACACAGAACGTGTCGCCGTTGCTCAGGCTGATGGCGTTCGCGTTCACGCGGCGCCCTGAGTCGTTGGTGTTGTCGACGTAGACCTGGGTGGCGTTGGGCATGTGCAGGTTGCCACCCTTGATGAACCCGTGGAAGTAGACGCGGCCGGCGTTGATGGTGGCGGAGAGCGTGATGCCGCTGGTGTCGGGACAGTCGATGTAGACCGAGTGGGCGGGTGTGAAAGCGGCCAGCTCCGCCAGGTAGGTCGCCTTGTCCGTCGGGTTGTTGGGCTGGCAGTCCATCCGGCGTGTCCCGCGGGGTGCGAGGTGACTCCGGGTCCACTGGGTGTAGGCGGACGCGCACGCCCGTCGTCACGCCGGGGAGGTATCGCTCGTCCACCAGAAGTCGTCCGACACGGTCTCGCCCGGACATGGGGCGGTTTGGTGCCGGGCAGGCCGGCACTGTCGGTTGCCGTGGTGCCGAAGACGTTCGACGACCCGTCGGACACGGTCGTGCTCGCGTCTACCGGCGAGAGTCGGCGTAGGTGCTGATCAAGCCAGGCAACCCGCCGGTCGGTGAGCCGAAAGCGACGATGCCGTCGTGCCTTGTTGCCCGAGATGAGCTGCTGGTTGGGGCCGCTGCCGCAGCCCGGCGTCGCTGGCGTCGGAGTCGGCGTGGATCGAGGACGGGGTCTCGTCGACGCCCGTACACCCAGATCTTGGAGTTGTTGCCCGGCCCCGAGGACCCGTTGGTCAGGACCTGGCAGCGCGTCCGCTCGAGGAGGATCAGGGCCGGAGCGACATCGCCCTCGCCCACCTTGACCCGGCCCACGGACCGCTGACGGAAGACGAGGTCGCTCGACGTCGCCAGGCTGCCCAGTCCGGGAGACCGGGACTTCGAACGATGACGCCGAGCTGGTCGCAGCCGTTCATGGCGGTCACGTCCGAGCTGACCGAGCGAGACTCTCGTCGGTGAAGCCGCCGTCGCTGGTCAGGTACGGAAGCTTGATGGTCACCGTCGACGTCACGCCGTTGGCGGTCGTCGTTGCCGGTGAAGACGGCCGCGTTGGCGCTCGGATTGCTCGGGTCGCAGGTGGCTGTAGCGCTGGGCGAGCGCACGATCCGGCTGCCAGCCCGGCCAGGTCGTCTGTCGTTCGCCTTGAGGAAGCCGAGGGCGCCGCACACGCCCTTCCAGGTGAAGCACCTGCCCGGTGCCGCCATCGGCGGCTCGAAGACCTGCCATCACCGCGCTGTCGGCGGCCTGGCGGGTCTGCTGACGGTCCCAGCGCGCGAGGCCGAAGTCGAGCGTCATGGCGGTCACGACCAGCAGCATGGTCAGGGAGACCGCGACGATGATCGCGACCGCGCCACGCTCGTCGCGCGCGGGCTGCGACCGACGCGGCTCATCAGATGCATCCGCTCGTGGTGTCGTCCTCGAACCGCTCGTAGCGTGCGACGGCAGTGGAGACGTTGACCTTGTCCCAGTTGGCCAGGCCGATGTTGATGTTGAAGGGCCGTCCTGCCACGACACGGACGACGCACGCACCGGTCGGGAGGTCGGCCGGAACGGCCGGATGCCGCGGCTTCGGTGGCAGGGAGGGCGACTCCGGCGACAGTGCCGTCGCAGGCTCCGGTGCTCGCCACCTCACCGGTGCCCTTCTTCCACAGCTGGACGCAGACCTCGGTCTGGTTGCCGCTGTCGTCGAACTGGGTTCCTCGCACCTGGCTGATCACGTCCGATCTCCAGGTCCGTCGGGAGTCGTAGCGAGCGTGGTCGCGCCGAAGCGGCTGCCTTCGCGCACCGCGTTGGTCAGGCCGATGGCGTGGGAGTAGGACAGCCCGGCGGTCGTGATGCCGAGCAGCAGCATGACGAGGACGGGGAGGACGAGCGCGAACTCGACCGCGACCGCTCCGCGCTCGTCAAGGCGCGCGCGACCGCGCGTTCGGTCCCCATGACGTTGCAGCATGTTTGTCCCCTCAGCGTGCACCCTGGGCAAGTCTGGCCCGAGGAGGACGGGTGCGGGCCGTTATCGCCCATAAATGACCCAATCGGGTGGGTCCGGCCTAGTCGATGAGCCTCACGATCGGGCGCAGCGTCGGGTCGTAGGTGGTCGAGGGGGAGCGCTCGTCGGCCGGCAGGACGTAGGGATTGAAGGTGAAGACCTGGATGGAGGAGATCGAGCCGCCGCTCCAGGTGATCCCGTCGTGGTCGGGGTCGGCCGGGTTGGTGCTGGCGTCGAGCGTCTCGCCGGTGATCATGCCGGGGACGTAGGTCTTGAGCGGCTGCCACTTGTCGTTGATCCGGTTGACGCTGCGCAGCACCGGGATCCAGACGAACCGGGGCGACTTGGTGATCTCGGGGTCGACCATCGCCTCGCTGACGGCGGCCGGGTCGGGGTTGGTCAGCTGGGCCAGCGTCGCGCCGTTGCGGAGGAAGCAGCTCAGCCGGTCGTTGTTGACCGTCGTGCCACTGATGGTGATGTCCGTGCCGCAGCCCGACTTGGTGTGACCCTGGGACGCGTCGAGGCGGCCCGGGTTGCCGTCGATGCTGGTCACGAGGCCGCGCATGACCCAGGACCCGTCGTTGCCGGTGTCGATGTTGAGGCAGTTGTTGTCGGGGATCGACGTCTCGTCGAGCTGGGCGTCGGTGATCAGGTCGTGGCCGGCGTTGGTGGCGCAGACGTCGGCCGTGGCCGTGGGGAACGGGACGCACGGTGTGGTCGAGTCCCCGGGCGATGTTGTGGGCGAACCGCTGGTTCTTGCCGATGACGCTCCATCCGGGACTGTCGAGCTGTCCGAAGTTGCCGGAGACGCTGCTGGAGCAGCCGACGCTCGGCGCCGGGGTCGGCGACACCACCGTGAGGTCGGCGCCGGTCGTGGAGTGCTTGCTGCCGGGTCCTGTCAGCACCCAGGCCCTCCAGGTGCCGATGGTGCCGGTCACGCGGGTGTCGCCGAGCACGGTGGTGACCGTGCGGGACTGGCCGGCGGCGGTGGTCTGGGTCCAGGTGAGGGGGTAGTCCTCGTGGGTCGAGCTGCCGAGGTAGAGACGCAGGGTCCCGCCGTCGGAGTTGTTGGCCAGGTTGCCGACGGTCAAGGTCACCGAGGTGGTGGTTGCCCCCTGCTCGGCGGGTGAGGGCGTGCTGGCGAAGCCGCTGAGGCGTGTGGCTGCCGGTCTGCCCGCTGGTGGGGGTGAACGGGGTCCCGTCGTCGACCGCGGGCCCCGGGCCGTGGGAGCTGGTGTCGGCCATGCCCGCGCCGTACGGGCATCCGGAGGGCAGCGCGAACGGGAGCACGTCCATCATCGGGGGCAGCTGCGACTGGACCTCGGCGGTCGCGTCGGCGACGACGTCGACCTTGCTCGAGGCCGGCGACGGCGGCGAGGCCGAACTTGACCGTCGCGGCGGGAGCGACGACGCGCAGGTCGACGTCGGAGTCGAAGTGGACCTCCCCGTTGGCGTCGTCGCCGTCCGTCAGACCCGCCCGCGTCACCGTGGACTGCCCGGCGACGAGATTGTTCGTCGAGTTGAGGTAGCGCACCACTTCGTCGACGATCGCGTCCTGGTTGCTCGCGGTGCGGGGCAGGAGCTGCGCAGCGCTGAGGGTCGCCAGGTCGACCTGGGACTGGGCGTCCTGCTTGCGCGCCCAGGCGTTGCCGAGGTCGACGGCCAGGGCGGCCACGGTCAGGAGGAGGACGGCCAGCACGGCGGTGAGGATGGCGACGGCGCCGTCCTCACCCTCCCGGGGGCGGCTCACGTGCACACCTCGGGCTGCGTCGGGACGTTCTCGACCCGGGAGTCGGCGGCCTGCGCCACCATCCCGTCGTCGATGAACGGGACGAGCGGGAAGTCCATGTCGTAGCCCTTGAACCTCACGGTGACCGTGACGACGTCGCCGGCAGCGACGCTTCCGGCCGCGACCGGGAGCCCGCCGACGGTCTTGTAGGTGCGGGTGATGGTGGCGTGGGTGGCGTCCGAGCTCGTGGCGCCGATGCGGTCGCGGACGTAGGTGCGGAAGTCTGCGCACGAGACGAGCTGGCCGACCGCCCCGCGGCGGGCGGCCTCGCGGGCGGCGGAGCTGCCGCCCTGCATGGACCAGAAGTAGAGGCCGTACTGGATGAGACCGAAGACCACGACGAGGAGCACCGGCAGGATCAGTGCGAACTCGACGGCTGCGGCGCCGTCGTCCCGGCGCCTGGGTGCCCGTCGAACCTGTGGCATGTGTGTTGCCCGCCCCTCGTGTCATGCCCCCATCCGTGACCCTAGGGTCCGGAATGCGGTCTGCTGGGGCCCTTCGCCCTAAGGTGCGAGGCAACACTGGCCGTTCGGAGGAGGAGCACTCAGGTGATCGGCCATGACATAGGGCGCAAACCGGACACGGCCGCGTGGGTGGGCGTCGACGTGGGCGGGACCAAGATCCTGGCCGGCGTCGTCGCGGCCGACGGGACCGTCGTCGAGGTGGTGCACGCCGAGACGCCCGCGCGGTCGGACGCGCCCCAGGTCGTCGAGGACACGATCGTGCGCGCCGTCCAGCGTCTGGGGGTGCGGAACGCCGTGGCCGGCGTGGGTGTGGGGGCTGCGGGGTTCGTCGGGCTCGACGGCGTGGTCCGGTTCGCCCCGCACGTCTCGTGGCGCGACGAGCCGCTCCAGCAGCGGCTCACCGACCGGCTCGGGCTGCCCGTCCGGGTCGACAACGACGCCAACACCACCGCGCTCGCGGAGCTCACCGTCGGAGCCGCCCGCGGCGTGGACGAGGCGCTGTGCATCACGCTCGGCACCGGGATCGGCGGGGCGATCGTGACGGGCGGCGAGCTCCGGCGGGGCTTCCAGGGGCTGGCGGGGGAGTTCGGCCACATGCAGGTCGTGCCCGACGGTGAGCCCTGCCCGTGCGGGCAGCGGGGATGCTGGGAGCAGTACTCCAGCGGTACGGCGCTGCGTCGCGCGGCGCTCGCCCACGGCGCCCCCGACGGCACCGCGGGTCCGCAGGTGACCTCGGCCGCCCGGGAGGGGGCCCGTTGGGCGCTCGCGGCCTTCGACGACGTGGGCACCTGGCTCGGTGTCGGCGTGGCCGGCCTCTGCTCGGCGCTGGACCCCGAGGTCGTGGTGGTCGGTGGCGGGCTCTCGGCGGCGGGGGAGCTGCTGCTCGAGCCGGCCCGCCGGGCCCTGGTCGCCAAGCTGCCGGGGCGTGAGCACCGCACGTTGCCCCGCCTGGTGGGGGCCGGGTGCGGCCCCGAGGCGGGCATGGTCGGTGCGGCGGAGCTCGCGCGGCGGGCGTTCGCCGGGTGAGCCGGCCGCGTGTCCGGTCGCTTGTCGCTCGTCACACCTCCGCGCGTGGGAGGATCGCGGCGTGACGCGCATCCGGGTGGCGACGTACAACATCCTCATGGGCGGCCGCAACGGCTCGCCCCTTCATGACGCCGTCCGTCGGCTCGGGGTCGACGTGCTGCTGGTCAACGAGAGCCCCAAGACCCCGCTGCTGTGGAAGCGGCGGTGCCGCAGTCTCGGCGAGAAGTGGGGCCTGAGGTACGTCGCGGGCGGCCGGCCGGCGGGGTCCAACCTGATCGCCGTGGGGCCCGGGGTGGCCGTCAAGGGCTCCGGTGCGCAGCGGCTCCGGCAGCCGCTGTTCCAGCCCCGGCGCGGCATCGCCTGGGCCCAGCTGCGCGTCGAGGGGCGGCTGCTCGGCGTGGTGAGCTGCCACCTGAGCCTGGACCGGGCCCGCCGGCTGCGCGAGGTCGAGCAGGTCATCGCGGTGGCCTCGGCCCTGCGCGGCCCCGTCGTCGTGGCCGGTGACCTCAACGAGCCGCCGCAGGGGCCGAGCTGGCGACGGCTGCGCGCGGCCGGCTTCGTGGATGCCGGGGGCGACGACTGGCCGACCTTCCCGGCGGGCTCCCCGCAGACCCGGATCGACGCCCTGCTGGTGCGCGGGACGACCGCGAAGGTGGTCTCGCACGGCGACCCCGGCCTGCCGGAGCGGCTGCTGTCCGAGGCGAGCGACCACCGCCCGGTGCTCGCCGTCCTCGAGGTCGGGTAGGTCCCAGCCCGGGTTGCGGTGGTTTCGAGACGCCTCGCCCAGGGGCTCGGCTCCTCAACCACCGAACTGTGGTCTCGACAGGCTCGACCACCCGGGACTGCTCGACCACCCGGGACGGCTCGACGGACTACGGAGAGGTAGTCCGTTCGGGCCATCTTGTGCCTCCACTGTTCAGACATTGGGTCCAGCAACCGTTACTTACCAACGGGGGGACTTGTCTGCTTTGAGAGGAATGGTCGATGCCCCGGTCCCGCATCTCACTCCGGAGGACCGAGCGCGGCGCCGCGGCCGTCGAGTTCGGCCTCGTGTCCCCCCTCGTCTTCGCCATCATGTTCGGGACGCTGTCCTACGGGCTGTGGTTCAACGACTCGCTCAACCTGCGCCAGGGACTGCGTGAGGCCTCCCGCCAGGGCGTGGTCGCCAACTACGGCGCGACCCCCACCTGCGGCGTCATCTACGGCGGTCCGGCCCCCTCAGCCAACATGAACGCGCTGGTCTGCGAGGCCAAGCGCGAGATCCAGGCCAACACCGGCAAGACCTACATCAAGGTGGTGCTCCCCGACGGCTGGGTGCGCGGCAAGGAGCTGATCGTCTGCGGGATGGTGCACGCGAAGAACATCCCCGGGATCGTCCCCCTGCCCGACGACCGGATGATCAGGTCCGTCTCGCGGATGTCGATCGAGGTCACCGCACCCGGTCAGGTGGAGACCGGGGGAGCCGAGCTGCTGCCGACCGGGTCCAGCTGGTCGTGGTGCTCGTGACCCGCCTCGTCACCCGCCTCCGGCGACGGCGTACCGACGACACCGGGGCGGTCGTGCTGCTGGTCGCCTTCATGACCGTCGTGTTCTTCGCGATCGCCGCGCTGGTCGTCGACCTGGGCCAGGCCCGGGTGATGCGCCGCGAGGCGCAGGCCGCTTCGGACGCCTCGTCCCTGGCCGGCATGAACGCGCTCTACCTGGCCGGGACGCCGACCGCGGACATGCCGGGCGGCGATCGCACGCCGCGAAGCGTTTCGCGCAGGAGAACTACGGCGTCGACGCGGCCGACTGGGACGCGTGCACCGACCCGGCCCCGCTGAGCCACGTCCCGGACCCGGCCGAGTCGTGCATCTCCTTCAACGACCCCGTCCAGCCCACGCAGATGCGCGTGCTCGCGCCGGTGAAGACGATCGACCTCAACTTCGCGGCCCTGCTCGGGGTCCGCGACATCGGGGTCTCCGCCGTCGCGCAGGCCAAGGTGCGGATCGGCGGCGTGGCCGACTGCGGCCTGTGCGTGATCGGGCACAGCTACCACGACTTCCAGAACGGCGACGCCTACATCTCCGGCGGCGACGTCTCCGTCAACGGCGACGTCAACATCCAGAACAACGGCCTGGTCTCCACCGACGGCGTCATCTCCGTCGAGGGCAACGCGACCGGCCCGCTGGACGGCTACACGCCGGACCCGCTGACCGGGCAGGAGCCGATCCTGGACCCGCTGGCGAACTACCCGATGCCCACCTCGCCCTTCGGGGGGCTGGTGCCCAAGGCCGACCCGTGCGGCGCCGGGGGCACGCACGGCCCGGGCATCTACGGCCCGTTCAACTTCCCCAACAGCACCTGCACGCTGCAGCCGGGCCTCTACGTGATCACCGGCAAGTGGTCCTTCGGCGGCACCGCCGTCCTCGACGCGACCTCGGGGGTCACCCTCTACTTCACCTGTGGCAACACCACGGCGGTCACGGCCTGCACGCCGCCCGGGCAGGACGGCGGCTGGCTCGACGCCGCCGGCAACGGCAACCTCTCGATCACCGCGCCGTCCAGCGGACCCACCGAGGGCCTCGCCATCGCCTACGACCGGCTCAACACCCGGGACCTCAACCTGAGCGGCAACGGCGCCGGCACGATCGTCGGGACGATCTACGGCTACTCCTCGAAGATGCGCTACGACGGCAACGGCTGCAGCCGCACCAACCGGGCGCTGATCGTCGTGGACCGGCTGGAGTTCAACGGCAGCCCGGCCTGCCTGAGGTCGGACTACACGCTCAACGAGAACGTCTACGTGCCGCCCGACCAGCTGCACCTGTCGAAGTAGCTCCGCTTCGGGGGTTTCGAGACGCTCGCTTCGCTCGCTCCTCAGACCACCGAACGTCATCACGCGCGGGTGCGGTACTCCGGGACCAGGTCGGCGGCGAGCTGCTCGAGGAACAGGCCGACGTCGGTGACGATGCCGCGCGCCTGCGAGGAGCCCCGGTCGGCCAGCTTGGTGACGGTGGCGGGGTTGATGTCGACGCACACGAGCGGGATCGACGCCGGCAGGATGTTGCCGGTCGCCACCGAGTGCAGCATGGTCGCGACCATCAGGCAGAAGCCGACGTCGGTCAGCTTGCCGCGCATCGCCCGCTGGCCCTCGATGACGTCGGTGTGGACGTCGGGGAGCGGACCGTCGTCGCGCACCGACCCGACGAGCACGAACTCCTTGTCGTGGGTGACCAGCGCGTGCATGATGCCGCCGGTCAGCACGCCCGCCTCGACGGCGTGCTTGATCGAGCCGGCCTTGCGGATCGTGTTCAGCGCGCGGATGTGGTGCTCGTGGCCGTGCTCGACACCGCGGCCGTGCGCGAGGTCGACGCCCAGCGACGTACCGTAGAGCGCCGCCTCGATGTCGTGGGTGGCCAGCGCGTTGCCGGCGAACAGTACGTCGACGAAGCCGGCGTTCACCAGCGCCACCATGGCCGGCGCCGCACCGGTGTGCACCACGCCCGGGCCACCGACCCACAGCACCTTCTTGCCGGCGGCCTTGGCCTCGCGCATGCCGTCGGCCACCGAGCGCACCAGCACCGCCTGCGGCTTCTCGCTCGACACGTCGGACTCCATGAACCCGAACGAGCCGCCGGCCTTCTCGGCCTCGGGGACGGTCACCTTGATGCCGGAGGCGCCGCAGACCACGGTCATGCCGGCCTTCACGTCGGCCATCGGCAGCGTGTAGACGCGGGTGCTGCCGTCCTCACGCTTCTCGACGACCAGGCCGCAGTCCATCTCGGGGTTGTCCACCTCGACCCAGCGGCCGTCGAAGCGGACCCGGGTCTCGAGGTTGGTGGTGGAGTAGAACCCGTCGGGGAAGACCCCGTCGACGTCGGCGGTCTCGACCGCGGCCTCGCCGGGGTCGACCATGTTGACCCCGCGGGTCTGCAGCCGCATCAGCAGCCGCTGGAGGTCGTCCTCGTCCTCGGTCCAGACCTTGATCGTGGCGGTCGACATGTCGCTGGACTCCCGGCCCACGTCGATCTTCTCGATCACCCAGTCGCCGCCGTACTCCCGGATGTCGTCGAGGACCCGGGACAGGACCCCGGTGTCCATCAGGTGCCCGGTGATCTCGACGTGCTCGGTGAAGGTCACGAACGCTCCTCGTTGCTCGACGGTTGCAGACGGTGGTCTCGACAGGCTCGACCACCCGGAGGTGGCTCGACCACCCGAGGGTTCGACCACCGCGCGACCACCGAGGAGATCGTTACACAACCGCCCCGTCGTCGCCCGACCAGCCGTCGCCGCGCCCGCGCGGCATGGTGGCGACGAGGTAGCCGAAGCCCCCGACGAAGGCCACGACCAGCAGGAAGCTGAGCCAGGTGGGGTAGGTCCAGCCGAGCACGATGCCGAGCAGCATCAGGAGCGGGCTGCCGAACAGGCCGATCCACGCGGCCTTGCGACGAGGCTCCAGCGAGGGCAGCGGCGGCGGCGTGGGCGGCACGAAGTGGCCCTCGTCGTCCCAGGTGGCCGCGCTGTTGAGCTCGGGGGTGTCCCGGGCCTGGCGCGCGAGCTGGGCGTCGAGGTAGGTGCGGTCGAAGAGGCCCCGGTCGGGCGAGGCGGGCGCCGCGTCGTCGGAGGCGGGCTCGTCGGCCGCAGGCGGGCTCGGAGGTGTCGCTGCCCATCTCGGGCCGGTCGCCGTAGTTGGCGACGATCTCGGCCCAGGCGGCGTCCTCGTCGAGCCGCGGGCCCGGCTGTGCGCCCTCGGAGCCGCCCGAGGGGTCCTCGGGGTTCCGGTCGTCGGGCTGCTTCGTCATGGTCCTGTCACTCGTCGTATGAACTCGGCCGACTCCTCGAAGATCGTGGAGGCGTCGTTGTCGAGCGTAGCCACGTGGAACGAATGCTCCAGGATCCGCTCGGTCAGGTCCCGCGAGGAGACGGAGGTGAGGATGATCTGCCCCGACGACGGGTCCACCACGTGGTCCTCCGCGGAGCGGAACATGACCAGCGGCGAGGTCACCTTGGGCAGGTCGGCGCGGACGCCCTTCCAGCCCGCCATCATCGAGCGGGCGGCCTTGAGCGGGGTGCGGTCGTAGCCGTGCTCCTCGACGCCCGGCTTCTTGATGTCGTTGGCGATGCCCGGCAACGACCCGAGCACGTGCTGGAGCACCGGCAGCGCGAGGACGTCCTTGCGGTCGGTGCTGCACGGCGGGGTTCACCAGCATCACGCCGGCGACGTCCTTGCCGCGGTCGGCCGCGAGCTGGAGCACGAGGCCGCCGCCCATGGACAGGCCGCCGACGACCACCTGGTCGCAGTTGGCGGTGAGCTTGTCGAACGCGCGCTGCACCTCGCCGTACCAGTCGGCCCAGCGGCACTTGTTGAGCTCCTGCCAGCTGGTGCCGTGGCCGGGCAGGCGGGGTACGGCGACGGCGTAGCCGAGCCCGGCGAGGTGCCGGCCCCACGGGACCATCGACGCCGGGCAGCCGGTGAACCCGTGGCTGAGCAGGACGCCGACCCGCTGGCCGTCGCTGCCGGTGGGCGCGGCGTCGGCGTAGAACGGCTCGGCGTGCGGAGAGATCGACAACGCTGTCTCCTGGGGTCGCTGGCGACGACGAGGCCGGGGTCTCGACAGGCTCGCCGCCGGATCTGAATGGTCGCACGCGACCCGGATGGGGGCTAGGGTTTCCGCGACGGAGGGGTGGCCCTCGGAGGAGGTGTCGGATGTTCTACTGGCTGCTGAAGTGGGTCCTCGTGGGCCCGCTGCTCAAGCTGGTGTTCCGTCCCCACACCGAGGGTGCCGAGCACGTGCCCGACGAGGGCGCGGCGATCCTGGCCAGCAACCACCTGTCCTACGCCGACTGGCTGTTCATGCCGTTGACGCTGCCGCGTCGGGTCACCTTCGTGGCGAAGGCGGAGTACTTCACCACGCCGGGCATCAAGGGCTGGTTCCAGAAGAAGTTCTTCTCCGGCGCCGGCCAGGTGCCGATCGACCGCTCCGGCGCCAGCGCCGCCGAGGGCGCGCTCAAGTCCGCGATGAAGATCCTCGGCCAGGGTGACCTGTTCGGCATCTACCCCGAGGGCACCCGCTCGCACGACGGCCGGCTCTACCGCGGCAAGACCGGCGTCGCCCGGCTGGCGCTGGAGACCAAGGTGCCGGTCATCCCGGTCGCCGTGGTCGGCACCGACGTGGTCGCGCCGCCCGGCAAGAAGTTCGGGTCGTTCACCCGGCCGGTGGTGCGGTTCGGCCCGCCGCTGGACTTCTCCCGCTACGAGGGCATGGAGAACGACCGGTTCATCCTCCGGTCGATCACCGACGAGATCATGTACGAGATCATGCGGCTCTCCGGCCAGGAGTACGTCGACCTCTACGCCACCCAGGCCAAGCAGCTCGACAAGGAGGCCGCGGCCGCCAGGAAGGCCGCCGCGGCGACCCCGGGCGACACCGAAGCGGCGTGACCGGCCTGGAGCCCGCGCGCGGGCGCCGGCCCGCCCGGCGGGGCGGTGGTGCGGTCGTCCCCGCGCGCGCCGGTGTCCCGGGCCGCACCGGGGGAGCGGGCGCCTCGCCGTCCGACGAGGTGGGCACCACCCTGTTCCGGGCGCTGGCCGTGCTGCGGCTGGTGGTCGTGCTCTACGCGGTCACCCTCAACGCCGTCCGCTGGCGCGAGTTCGAGCACCCCGTCGTCGGGTGGGCGCTGGTCGCGGTGATGGTCGCCTGGACCGGCTTCACCGCCTGGGCGTACGACGAGCCGCGGCGGCGCACCACCGCCCTGCTCGTCGCCGACCTCGCTCGTCGCCTGCGCGTTGCTGCTGGCCACGCCCTACGTGCACAGCGACGCGATGATGGCCCGGCACGCCTCGTCGCTGCCGTCGTTCTGGGTGGTCGCCGCCGTCCTCGCCTGGTCGGCCGCGCGCGGCTGGGTCGGCGGCGTCGTCGCCGCGGCGGTGGTGTCGGTGTGCGACCTGTCGATCCGCGACCAGGCCACGGGTACGACGTGGGGCAACATCTTCCTGCTGCTGCTGGCCGCCGGCGTGGTCGGCTACTCCGCCTCGCTGCTGCGCGAGGCCACCGAGGCGCAGGCCCGGGCCGAGCGGCTCGCCGCCACCCTGGAGGAGCGGGCCCGCCTCGCCCGGGTCGTGCACGACGGGGTGCTGCAGGTGCTCGCCCTGGTGCAGCGGCGCGGCCTCGAGGTCGGCGGCGAGGTGGCCGACCTGGGCCGGCTCGCGGGGGAGCAGGAGGTGGCGCTGCGGGCCCTCGTGCAGGGTGACGCCGCCCGGGCCCGGTCGTCGGTGGAGGACGCCGCCGCCGACCTGATGCAGCCCCTGGCCGCGCTGGGCAGCCGCACCGTGACGGTCTCCGGGCCCGGCGCCCCGGTGGAGCTGCCCGGCCCCGTGGTCGACGAGCTCGACCTGCGTCGTACGCGCCTGCCTCGACAACGTCGCCAACCACGTCGGACCGCAGGCCCCGGCCTGGGTGCTGGTGGAGGACCTCGGCGACGCCGTGGTGGTCACCGTGCGCGACGAGGGCCCGGGCATCCCGGCCGGCCGGCTGGAGTCCGCCGAGGCCGAGGGACGCCTCGGCGTGCGCGAGTCCGTGCGGGGACGGGTGTCCGACCTGGGCGGCACCGCGGTGCTGGTCACCGGTCCCGGCCAGGGCACCGAGTGGGAGATCAGGGTCCCGCGCGGCTGAGCCTCGCTCAGAGCGGGCTGGTCCCGGGGTTCCACTCGTAGTAGTGGTCGAGGTCGTCCAGCGCGACGAGCCGGAAGCCGAGGGCGGCGTACAGCGCCGACGCGCGCTCGTTGCGGCGGGGCACCCGGATGCTGACCAGCTGCGCGTGGTCGCGGGCCTCGTCGAAGAGGTCCCGCACCAGCCGGCGGCCGATCCCCAGCGACCGGAAGCGCGGCAGCAGGGTCATCTCGATCGCGTGCAGCACCGACGGCGAGCGGTGCAG
Source organism: uncultured Actinomycetota bacterium (assembly GCA_963698315.1). Classification (GTDB taxonomy): domain Bacteria; phylum Actinomycetota; class Actinomycetes; order Propionibacteriales; family Nocardioidaceae; genus Nocardioides_B. The sequence goes on along the minus strand of CAVOQH010000004.1, from coordinate 49,605 downwards.
GTAGACGCGACCGGCGTCCTGCCCCTCGTGGGTCACGACGTAGCGCTCGTGACCGGGGAAGCGGGCCGCGAGCCGGCTCTCCAGCGAGGTGAACTGGATGCGCAGGAAGTGCTGGACCAGCCGTGGGTCGGGCATGGCGGCGACCTCCTGCTCCCAGGTGGAGCAGAAGACGTCATAGAGGAACGCCTCGTCGCCTGCGCGCACGTCACGCAGACCGTCGAAGCGTCCCGGCACAGCGGACATCCCCACGGTTTTCCCTCCCGGGGGAGTCTCGGAGCGCCCGGCACCGGACTTGATGGTCCGTTTGGTCATAGATGTCTGGTTCCGTCGGTTGTCACGTCAACGGTGGCCCGGTGGTCGGGACGCGGGCCGCCGCCCGGCCGCCCGACTAGGCTCGGGCGTCGTGACCATCCACTCCGAGCACCCCTTCGCCGACCCCGAGGGGGCCCGCGACCCCGCGCGCCGGCTGCGCGGGCGGGTCGACGGGGCGGTCGCGCTGCTCACCGCCGGCCCCGCCGACGCCAGGGCCGGGCTGACCGTCTCCTCGCTGATGGTCGCGCACGGCGAACCCGCGCACCTGCTGGCGCTGGTCGACCCCGACTCCGACCTGGTCGCGGCGCTGGCCGCGGAGGGACGCGGGGTGGTGCAGCTGCTCTCGTGGGAGCACCGCGACCTCGCCGACGCGTTCGCCGGCGTCGCCCCCGCGCCGGGCGGGGTGTTCCGGCTGGGCTCCTGGACCCAGACCCCGTGGGGGCCGCTGCTCGACGGGGTGTCGGCCTGGGCCGGCTTCCGCGTCGACGACACCCGCGAGGTGGGCTGGTCGCTGCTCGTCGACGGCGTCCTCGACGAGATCCACCTCGGCGAGCCGGGGGAGCCGCTGGTCCACCGGCGTGGTCGGTACGTGCGGCCGTCGCGTCCGTCGTAGCCTTCGTGCTCGGGAGGTCGAGTCCTCGGGTGGTCGAGCCCCTCGGGTGGTCGAGCCTGTCGAGACCACTTGCCCGCGACGAGGGGAGCACGCAGTGACGCTGAAGGTGATGGTCGTCGACGACCACCCGATGTGGCGCGACGGCGTGGCGCGCGACCTGACCGAGGCCGGGCTCGACGTGGTCGCCACGGCGTCGACCGGCACCGAGGCGCTGACCCGGGCCAAGGCGACCCGCCCCCAGGTGGTCGTGCTCGACCTCCAGATCCCCGCGCCCGACGGGGTCGAGGTGACCACGCAGCTGGTCCGGGACGACCCCACCGTGCGGGTGCTGATCCTCTCGGCGTCCGGCGAGCAGGACGACGTGCTCGAGGCCGTGAAGGCCGGCGCCACCGGCTACCTCGTGAAGTCGGCCTCCCGCGACGAGCTGCTCGCCGCCGTACGCCGGGTCGCCGAGGGCGACACCGTGTTCACCCCGGGCCTCGCCGGGCTCGTGCTGGGGGAGTTCCGCCGCCTCTCCGACACCCCCGCCGCCGCCTCGTCGGACCCCGACGCGCCGCGGCTGACCGAGCGCGAGACCGAGGTGCTGCGGCTCGTCGCGAAGGGGCTGTCCTACAAGCAGATCGCCGAGCGGCTGTTCCTGTCGCACCGGACGGTGCAGAACCACGTGCAGAACACCCTGCGCAAGCTGCAGCTGCACAACCGGGTCCAGCTGGTGCGCTACGCCATCGAGCAGGGGCTCGACGAGGAGCTCTGAGATGGCCGCCGACCCCGACGAGACGTTCGCGGCCCTGGCCGACGAGCTCTACGGTCTCGCGCCGGCCGCGTTCACCGACGCGCGCAACGCCTACGTCAAGGAGCTCAAGGCCGCCGGCGACCGGGAGACCTCCGAGCGGGTCAAGGCGCTGAAGAAGCCGGCGGCCGCGGCGTGGGTGGTCAACATGCTGGTGCGCCACCAGGCCGAGGAGATGACCCAGGTGCTCGACCTCGGCGCCTCGCTGCGCGCGGCCCAGGCCGACCTCGACGGCGACGCGCTGCGCGAGCTGGCCAAGCAGCGGCGGCGCCTGGTCGCGGCGGTGGCCGGCAAGGGCCGCACGCTCGCCCGCGACCTGGGCCAGAAGGTCTCCGAGTCGGTGCTCCGCCAGGTCGAGGACACCCTGCACGCGGCGATGGTCGACACCGACGCCGAGGCGGCCGTGCGCACCGGGATGCTGGTGGACCCGCTGTCCCCGTCGGGGGTGGGCTCGCTCAAGGTCGCCTCGGCGGTGGCCGACCACACCGCGCTGGGCCGGTCGGCCCGGCCGCTGTCGGAGGTGACGGCGTCGGCGGGGAAGCGGCCGGGGCTCTCCGTCGTACCGGAGCCGGACCCGGCCGCCCGCGAGCGCGAGGAGCGGCGCGAGGCCCGCACCGCCGCCAAGCAGGCGCTGCGCGCGGCCGAGGCCGACCTCGCCGTCGCCCGCAAGGAGCTCAAGCAGCGCGAGAAGCAGGTCAGCGACCTGCAGGCCGCGACGCTCCAGGTCAACGGTGAGATCGACGAGCTCCGCCGCGCCCTCGACGCGCTGGAGACCCGGCTGGAGCGGCTCGACGAGCAGGGCGAGGCCGCCCGCGAGGAGCGCGACGAGTCCCGCGAGGCCGTCGACCTCGCCGCCGCGGCCGTCGCCGACGCCCAGGCCGAGATCGACCGCCTCACCGACTAGACCCCGATTCGTCCGCGATCTTGCGTCCGTGCCACGCGGAGGCCGCCCGGACGAATCGGGGTTCAGGCCCAGTTCTTGGCGCGGCCGACGGCGTCCTGCCAGCGGGCGTACGCCGCGTCGGCGGCCTCCCGGGAGCCGGTGGGCTCGAAGCGCTGGTCGAGCTGCCACGTCTCGCGCAGGTCGTCGGTCGAGGACCACACCCCGGTGCCGAGGCCGGCGAGGAAGGCGGCGCCGAGCGCGGTGGTCTCGACGATCTTCGGCCGCTCGACCGGGACGCCGAGCTGGTCGGCCTGGAGCCGGCAGAGCAGGTCGTTGGCCGACGCGCCGCCGTCGACGGTGAGGCTGGTCAGCGCGGCGCTCGAGGGCAGCGTCTCGATCACGTCGCGGACCTCGAAGGCGATCGCCTCGAGGGTCGCGCGGACGATGTGCCCGCGCGTCGTGCCCCGGGTGATGCCGATGATCAGCCCGCGGGCGTGCGGGTCCCAGTGCGGGGCGCCCAGGCCGGTCAGCGCGGGCACGAACACCACGCCCTCGGAGTCGGGCACGGTCGCCGCGATCGCCTCGGTCTCGGCCGCCGAGCCGACGATCTGCAGCCCGTCGCGCAGCCACTGCACGGCCGCGCCGGTCACGAAGATCGCGCCCTCGACGGCGTAGGTCAGCTCGCCCTCGGGCGACTTCCACGCGGCGGTCGACAGCAGGCCGGCGTCGGAGCGGACCACCTCGGTGCCGGTGTTGGTGAGGATGAACGACCCGGTGCCGTAGGTGCACTTGGAGTCGCCCACGTCGAAGCAGGTCTGCCCGAACAGCGCCGACTGCTGGTCGCCGGCGATCCCCGCGATCGGCAGCTCGAGGCCGAGGAACGACCGGGCGTCGCTGGTCGCGATCTCGCCCCAGGACGGTACGACGTCGGGGAGGCTGTCGCGCGGGACCCCGAACAGGCCGCACAGCTCCTCGCTCCACTCGCCCCGCTCGAGGTCGAACAGCAACGTGCGCGAGGCGTTGGAGACGTCGGTGACGTGCCAGGTGCCGCGGGTCATCCGGGCGATGAGGTAGGAGTCGACGGTGCCGACGGCGTACCGGCCCTGCTCGACCAGCGCCCACGTGTGCGGCTCGTTCTCCTGGAGCCAGACGAGCTTGGTGCCGGAGAAGTAGGGGTCGAGCCGCAGCCCGGTCAGCTCGGCGACCCGGTCCTCGTGGCCCTCCTCGCGCAGCCGGGTGCAGATGTCGGCGGTGCGGCGGTCCTGCCAGACGATGGCGCGGCGGGGCGAGCCCAGCGTCTCGCGGTCCCACAGCATGATCGTCTCGCGCTGGTTGGTGATGCCGATCGCGCGCAGCTCGGGACCGCCGGTGCGCTGGTAGGCCGCCAGGCAGGCGCGGGTGGCCTCCAGGGTGGCCTGCCAGATCTCCTCGGGGGAGTGCTCGACCCAGCCCGGCCGGGGGAAGTGCTGCGCGAACTCCTGGTAGCCCTTCGCGGCGATGGTGCCGTCGTGGGTGACCACCAGGGCGGTCACGCCCGTGGTGCCGGCGTCGAGGGCGAGGACGCTCATGACGCGGCGGCGGTACGACGACGGCGGCCGGCGGTGCGAGGGGCTGACGCGTTCATGCGTCGGATCCTCGCACCGCCGGTGCGGGCCCGGCTAGGCGAACCGCCGGGCTCGTGTCACTTGCGGGCGGCCGCGCGCACGAGCGCCCGGGTCTGCTCCACGATCGCCTCGCGGCGCGACACGAAGCCGCGGTCGGAGATGCGCTGACGGTGCGGGACGCCGAGCACCGGGGTGTGGACGTGGCCGCCCACGTTGCTGGCGTTCACGGCGTCGCGGAGCAGGGTGGCGCGGTAGGCGATCTCGTTGGAGAGGTAGTCGCCGGGGCTGCCCGAGACGGCCTCGTAGCCCGGCGTCGGGCCCTCGGTCGTGGTGCGCTCCTCGCCGGTGGCGGGGTCGCGCTCGGTGATCTCGTGGTTGATCTTCACGCGGTAGCTGCCGGAGTCGATCGCCTTCATCGCCTTCACCGGGAGGTCGGTGCGGGTGAACTGCGGCTGCGGGGTCACCGTGGGGTAGCCGTCCGGGATCGGGATCATCCCGGTGCGCTCGAGGTTCTCGTTGTCGGCGAAGCCGCCGCGGTTGGCGCCGTTCCACACCTCCAGGTCGAACTGGTCCGGCCGGCCCTGGCTGACCGTCACGAGCGCGTCGAGGCCGGCGCTGCCGCGGCGTACCTGCGGGGAGAGCGTGCGCTCGACCTCGCCGGCGGCGAAGTCGTCCCAGCGCACCGGGAACGTCGCGGTCTCGATGCGCACCCAGCCGTCCTTGGTGCGCAGCCGGCGGCCGTCGAGGGCGAGCGCGACCGCGCCGGACGGGTTGCCGATGCGGGTGTCGACGTCGAGGGTGAACGGGTCGAACCCCGTGACCACGACCTGCTTGGTGCTCGGATCCGTCGCCGCGCCGGTGCGTGCGCAGGGTGTCCTGGCCGCGCGAGCCGGTCTCCAGGCGCTCGACGAGCCGCTTCTTCGCGGCCCGGGACACGCTGCCGCCGGCCGGGTCCCACTGCGAGACCAGCCGGGTCATGGAGACCCGCGCCCAGTAGAGCGGGCGGTCGTCGCCGCCGGGCAGGCTCCCCGTCACCGGGATCCGGCCCTGCGCGCGGCCGGTCGCCCATCGCCACAGGGCGTGCGCGTGCCGGTCGACCGTACGGCGGGCCTCGCGGCCGGGTCGTGCCTCGCACAGGTCGGCGGCGAACCGCTCGACGCGCAGGTCGGCGCCGCTGCGCGCGAGGATCGCCTGCGGAGCCCGGCGGCTCAGCCGGGCCTGCTCGACGGTGGCGGACACGGTGCTGTCGAAGCAGGCCGCGCCGGCGCGGGACGGCTCGGCGACGGCGGGAGCAGCACCGCCGGCGCCGAGCAGGGACGTGGTCGCGAGCGTGGTCGCCGCGACCGTGGATGTGAGGACCCGAGAGATAGTCATGCGGGCCACCTACCCCGCCGTACGCCGAAGCATTCCGGGTGTCCGCGGGAGCGAGACGCTCTGGATCGATCCAACACGGCTCGCTAGGTTGGGTCCGACCAGTCGACCAGGCCGACCCCGGTGTCGAGACCGTGCCCGGGGCAGCCACAACCAGGAGGAACCGCATGCGCGTCGGAGTGCTCACCGGAGGCGGCGACTGTCCCGGCCTCAACGCGGTGATCCGGGCCGTCGTGCGCAAGGGCGTGCAGACCTACGGCTACGAGTTCGTCGGGTTCCGCGACGGCTGGCGTGGCCCGCTGGAGGACGTCACCGTGCCGCTCGGCGTCGACCAGGTCCGCGGCATCCTGCCGCGCGGCGGCACCATCCTGGAGTCCTCGCGCACCAACCCGTTCAAGATCGACGGCGGCGTCGAGAAGATCAAGGAGAACCTCGCGGCCAACGGCGTCGACGCGCTCATCGCGATCGGCGGCGAGGACACCCTCGGCGTCGCGACCAAGCTCGCCGACCTCGGCGTCAACGTCGTCGGCGTGCCCAAGACGATCGACAACGACCTCAACGGCACCGACTACACCTTCGGCTTCGACACCGCGGTCAACATCGCCATGGAGGCGATCGACCGGCTGCACACGACGGCCGAGTCGCACCACCGGGTGCTGGTCGTCGAGGTGATGGGCCGGCACGCCGGCTGGATCGCGCTGCACTCCGGCATGGCCGGCGGCGCCAACATCATCCTGATCCCCGAGCAGCCCTTCGACATCACCAAGGTGTGCGACTACGTCGAGAAGCGCTTCGAGTCGCACTACTCGCCGATCATCGTGGTCTCCGAGGGCGCGGTCCCGGCCGAGGGCGGCGACATGACCCTGCTCACCGGCGAGAAGGACGCGTTCGGCCACGTCCGGCTCGGCGGCATCGGCGACCGGCTCGCCAAGGAGATCGAGGACCGCACCGGCAAGGAGGCCCGCGCGGTCGTGCTCGGCCACATCCAGCGCGGCGGCACCCCGACCGCGTTCGACCGCTGGCTGGCCACCCGCTTCGGCCTGCAGGCCATCACCGCGGTGCACGACGGCGACTACGGCAAGATGGTGGCGCTGCGCGGCACCGACATCGTCCGGGTCCCGCTGATCGAGGGCACCGGCGAGCTCAAGATCGTCCAGCCCGAGCAGTACGCCGAGGCCGAGGTCTTCTTCGGCTGAGCCATGTCGGCTGATCGAGCCCGTCGAGATCACTCTCGGCGGGCTCGACTGCGCTCAGCCGATGTCCACGACGAGGGCGCGGTGGTCCGACACCGGCAGCCGGACCACCGACGACGACCGGGCGGTGACCCCCTCGGTGGCCAGCACGTGGTCGAGCTGGAGGCGCGGCGCGTCCACCGGGAAGGTCGCGTGCGAGGCCAGCGGCGTGAGCCCGGTCGTGCGTACGGCGCGGGCGAGCCCCATGTTGAGGTCGCCGGCCAGCACCAGCGGCCGGGGGAGCACCTCGAGCGCCTGGGTGAGCCGGGTCAGCTGGCGGCCGTTCCACCACGGCACGAACGTCAGGTGCGTGCACACCACGGTCAGTGCGCCACCGGGGGCGTGCACGGTGGCGGCGACCGCGACGCGCGGCTCGTCGCGCACGAGGCGCGGGCGCACCGTCCCCGGCCAGCGCACCGGGGCACGGCCCGGCACCGGCTCCAGCCGGAGCACCCGCCAGTCCGTGACCGGGTGCCGGCTCAGCAGCGCGACGCCGTACGCCGGACCGGCGATGCGGTCCGCGGCACCGGCCGGCCGCCAGACCTCGCCGGGCGTGCCGACCAGCGCGGGCGCGAACCGGTGGTCGGTCGCCCCCATCGCCTCCGCGGCGACGGCGGTGAGGTCCGCCCGGTGCGACCGCTCCTGCGCCCGGTCGACCTCCTGGAGCGCGAGGACGTCGGCGTCGAGGAAGCGGACCGCCTCGGCGAACCGGCCGAGGTCGGCGCGCTCCTCCTCGGGACTCCGGCCGCTGAGGACGTTCCAGGTCGCGAGGCGCACAGGTCCAGCCTGCCACCTGTGGACGCAGGCGTCGGGCCGGTCGGTGCCGTTGCCTACGGTGAGCCCATGACCACGACCACGCTGCCCGACTCCCGCGCCGCGACCGCCCAGCGGGTGATCGCCGCGATGGCCGGGCCCGACGCCCGGCTGCGCGACGACCAGGTGAGCGCCGTGGCGGCGCTGTGCGAGCCGGCCGCGCGCGTGCTCGTCGTGCAGGCGACCGGCTGGGGCAAGTCGGCGGTCTACTGGGCGGCCACGGCGATCCGCCGGTCGGAGGGGGCCGGGCCGACCCTGGTGGTCTCCCCGCTGCTGTCGCTGATGCGCGACCAGGTCGCGGCAGCCGCGCGGGCCGGGCTGAGCGCGGCGACCCTCAACTCCTCCAACTTCGACGACTGGTCCGCGATCGAGCAGGGCCTGCTCGCGGGCGAGATCGACGTCCTCCTGGTCTCACCGGAGCGGCTGGCCAACCCCGGGTTCGGGCGACGGGTGCTCGACGGCCTGGCCGGACGGCTGGGGCTGGTCGTCATCGACGAGGCGCACGCGGTGTCCGACTGGGGCCACGACTTCCGCCCCGACTACCGCCGCGTCTCCGACGTGCTGCAGCGGCTCAACCCCGACACCCCGGTGCTGGCCACCACCGCGACCGCCAACGAGCGGGTCACCGAGGACGTCGCCCGGCAGCTCGGCGACGACAGCCTGGTGCTGCGCGGACAGCTCGCCCGGGCCAGCCTCGAGCTCTCCGTGGTGGACCGGCTGTCGCCGCTGGAGCGCTACGCCTGGGTGGTCGACCACCTGCCCCGGCTGCCCGGCTCCGGCATCGTCTACACCCTCACCGTCGCCGACGCCGAGCGGCTGGCCGCGGCGGTCGCCGAGGTGCACGGCCCCGACGTCCCGGTCGCCGCCTACACCGGCCAGCTCGAGGCCGACCGTCGCCACGAGCTCGAGGACGCCCTGCGCGACAACCGGCTCAAGGCGCTGGTCGCGACGTCGGCGCTCGGGATGGGCTACGACAAGCCCGACCTCGGCTTCGTCGTGCACGTCGGGGCGCCGCCGTCGCCGGTGTCCTACTACCAGCAGGTCGGCCGTGCCGGCCGCGCGATCGAGCACGCCCACGCCGTGCTGCTGCCCTCCGACGCCGACGCCGGGGTGTGGGACTACTTCGCGACCGCGACCATCCCGCAGCCCGAGCAGGTGGCCCGGGTGCTCGGCGTGCTGTCCGCCGAGGAGCCGCTGTCCGTGGCCGCGGTCGAGGCGCAGTCGGGCGTGCGCCGCGGCCGGGTGGAGCTGATGCTCAAGCAGCTCGCCGTCGACGGCGTCGTGGAGCGGGTCGAGAAGGGCTGGCTGGCCACCGGGGTGGAGTGGGTCCACGACGCCGAGCACTACGACGGCGTCGTCGCCGTACGCCGCCGCGAGGCCGACATCATGCGCGCCTACACCCGCGGCGAGCGCTGCCTGATGGAGCTGCTCCAGACCTCGCTCGACGACCCGCACGCCGAGCCCTGCGGCCGCTGCTCGGTCTGCCGCGGGGCGCTGCCCGAGGCGCTCGACGGCGCGCCGACGCCCGAGACGCTCCAGGCGGTGACCCGGCTGCTCCGCGGCCAGGTGCACCTGCTCGAGCCGCGCAAGATGTGGCCGGGGGGCTCGTTCGGCACCCGCGGCAAGATCGCCCCCGAGGACGGCCACGAGGTCGGTCGCACCCTCGTCCACGCCGACGCACCCGAGTGGCGCGAGACGGTCGCCCGCATCTTCGGCACCGACGCACCGGCCCCCGACGAGGTGGGGGAGGCGTGCGTCCGGCTGCTGGCCGGCTGGAAGGACACCTGGTCCCGGCGCCCCGAGGTCGTGGTCGACCTGCCCGCCGCCGGCTTCCGGCAGATGACCGCCTCCGTCGCCGACCACGTCGCCGAGCGCGGCCGGCTCGACCGGGCCTCGATGCCGGTGCCGGCGCGGGTGCCCGACCTGCGCGAGACCAGCTCGGCCGACGAGGCCGCCTTCTGGCGCGACGCGCTCACCCCCGACACCCTCCCGACGGAGGTGTCGGGCCGCGCCGTGCTGCTCGTCGTCGACGCCACGTCGTCGCTCTGGCCGGTCACCGTGGCCGCGGCCGCGCTGCGCCGCGCGGGGGCGAGCACCGTCCTCCCGCTGCTGATCCACCGCCGCCCCTGAGCGCTTTCGACCGCTCCGTCCCGCCCGCGCGGCAATTTCGGACGGCCGCGGGCGCTTGCGATCCCGATGGGTGGGGAAGAAGGTGAGGACGACCGACCGAAGGGGAAAGCCATGAGCACCGAGGTCAGCGCCGGGCGGACCGGCCACGAGCCAGAGCTCAAGCGGGTGATGGGGCCCAAGCTGCTGCTGCTGTTCATCGTCGGCGACATCCTGGGCGCCGGTGTCTACGCCGTCACCGGCGACATCGCCGGGGAGGTCGGCGGGCTTGCCTGGATGCCGTTCCTGATCGCCTTCGCGGTGGCGACGCTGACCGCGTTCTCCTACCTGGAGCTGGTGACGAAGTACCCCCAGGCCGCGGGCGCCGCGCTCTACGCGCACAAGGCGTTCGGCGTGCACTTCGTGACGTTCCTGGTCGCGTTCACGGTGGTCTGCTCCGGCATCACCAGCGCCTCGACGTCGTCCAACCTGCTGGCCGCCAACCTGCTGGCCGGCCTCGACGCCACCGTCGGCGGGGTGCCGACCTCGACGGGTGCCACGCTCGCGGTCGCGCTCGGCTTCATGCTGCTCCTCGCCGCGATCAACCTCCGCGGCGTCGGCGAGAGCGTGAAGTTCAACGTCGTGCTCACGCTCGTCGAGATCACCGCGCTGGCCATCGTCATCCTGATCGGCTTCTACGCGATGGCCACCAACGGCGTCGACGCGAGCCGGATCACGGTGTTCGAGAACGCCAACGACCGCGGCATGTTCGCCGCCGTCACGATCGCCACCGCGATCGCCTTCTTCTCGATGGTGGGCTTCGAGGACTCGGTCAACATGGTCGAGGAGTGCCACGAGCCGGCCAAGATCTTCCCGCGCACGATGTTCACCGGCCTCGGCATCGCGGTCGTGATCTACATGCTGGTCGCGGTCTCGGTGGTGATGGTGCTCCCGATCGGGGACATCCAGAACTTCGACGGCGAGACCGGCATCCTGCTCGAGGTGGTCAAGACCGGCGCCCCGGGCTTCCCGGTCGACACGATCTTCCCGTTCCTCACCGTCTTCGCCGTCGCCAACACCGCGCTGATCAACATGCTGATGGCCAGCCGGCTGATCTACGGCATGGCCCGCCAGGACGTGCTGCCGCGCTCGCTCGGCAAGGTGCTGCCCGGCCGCCGTACGCCGTGGGCGGCGATCGCGTTCACCACGCTGCTGGCCTTCGGCCTCATCTACGTCGTCACCGAGCAGGCCGAGAGCTCGATCGTCGAGTCGCTCGCCGGCACCACCGGCCTGCTGCTGCTGATCGTCTTCACCATCGTCAACGTGGCCTGCCTGGTGCTGCGGCGCGACCGCAGCACCGAGCGGCAGTTCAAGGCGCCGACCGTGATCCCGGTCGTCGGCGCCGTCGCCTGCGCGTTCCTCGCCGGACCGTGGGCGCGGGACCCCGAGGACTGGATCCAGTACAAGATCGGTGCCGGGCTGCTCGGCGTCGGCGTCGTGCTGTGGGCGCTGACCTGGTTCACCAACCGCGGCATCCGGGCGCAGCGGACCGGCTTCCGCCACCCCGAGGACCTCGACCGCTGACACCGGCCGGGTCGGACCCGGATCACGCAGCAGGGGCGGGAGCGCAGCAGCGCTCCCGCCCCTGCGGCGTGGAGGTCAGGCTCCGGCGGTGCCGCGCACCCGGGGGTTGTCGAGGGCCCGCACCATGGCCGCCATCACGCCGCTGGCGCACAGGCCGGGCGCCCCGACGAGGAAGACCTCCCGTTCCTCCCAGTCCACCCGGTCGATCCCCGGCTGGACGGAGAGGGTGTCGTCGAGCGTCGCCGGCGCCTGGTCGTCGTACAACGCGCGTCCCTCGTCACCGAGCCACAGCGACCAGTGGAAGGGCCCGAGCCGCTGACCGCTGTGGGCGAGGGTCCGCCACTGGTCGTCGGGGTCGGCCGGCCGCGCCTCGAGCGCCGAGCACGCGACCAGGTCGCCGACCGTCATCCCGCCGGGCTCGTCCATCTCCACGCCGAACGGGATCTCGTGGTCGTGCAGGTTCTCCACGTGCTCCTCGCACGTGCACGTCCCCGGGGCGGGGGGAGCCCAGGGTGGCTCCGCGGGCGTGCGGAATCGGTCGAACAGTCCCATGCCGGGAGGGTAGGGCGATCCGCCGTCCTCCGGGGCGTGGTTGGGCGAAGTCGCGTGGTCCCGGTCACGCCGACTGTCGCTCGGCCGGGTGCTTTGTTACGGTCGACCGGCGCCCGCGCGGGCGCGCCTGGGGGAACTGACTTTGTCCGCGACGTCTCGGAAGACTTCATGCGTCATCGTGCTGCACGCCCCTCTGTCCGCCTGATCACCGCCCTGCCCGCCCGTCGAGGCGTGGTGGCCGGCACCGTCGTCCTGCTCGGCGCCTCCGCCGGGGTCGGCCTGGCCGTCACCGGCTCCGACCAGGCCGCCGACCGGACCGCCGCCGGCGAGCAGGTCGCCGAGGTCGGCGGGACGACCTACCCCGGGGCCGCGGCCCGCGAGGCGATCGGCGCCGACCGGTCGTCGTACCCCAGCCGTGGCCAGGCCCGCACCAGCCCCTCCGCCGCCGTGTCCGCCGCCCCCGAGCGCGAGGCCCCGCAGCCCTCCGCGGACGGCCCGGCGCTCGGCTCGTCCGGGGCTACCTCGCCCTCGACTGCGGCCTCCAGCCCGGCGAGCACCTCGCCCGACGCGGGGGAGTCCACGCAGGAGCCGAGCCCGTCGACGCACGCCGGCGTCGAGCTCGCCGTCGCGTGCTGCGCCCTCCGAGCCGGCGCCCACCGAGACCGCCGAGCCGGCTCCGGCGCCGGCCGGGCCCGACACCTCCGCGGTGACCCAGGTGTCGGTGGGCGGCACCTGGACCGTGGCGCTGTCCTCCGACACCCCCACCGTCACCTTCGAGTGCAGCCTCGACGGGGGCGCCTACGTGCCGTGCAGCCCGGTGGTCAGCTTCCTGCAGCTCAGCAACGGCCGGCACACGCTCTCCGCGCGGGCCGTGGACCAGGCCGGCAACGTGGACCCGACCCCGGTCGTGATCAGCACCAACGTGACCGGTTCCGTCCTCTGAGTGAGCGGCGTCTCGTCCGTCCCCGGGCGTGACCGCGGGCCGGCGGGCAGGACGTAGTCTGGGACGGTGAGTCAGATCCCCGACCTCGCCGCCCTGCACGCCCTCGGCGCCGCCCAGCAGCCCAGCTGGCCCGACGCCTCGGCCGTGGACGCCGCCGTCAGCAGGCTGCGCGGCGTCCCGCCCCTGGTGTTCGCCGGGGAGTGCGACGAGCTGAAGGGCAAGCTGGCCGCCGTCGCCCGCGGCGAGGCCTTCCTGCTCCAGGGCGGCGACTGCGCCGAGACCTTCGACGGGGTGACCGCCGACAACGTCCGCAACAAGCTGCGGGTGCTGCTCCAGATGGCGGTCGTGCTGACCTACGCCGCGTCGGTGCCGGTGGTGAAGCTCGGCCGGATCGCCGGCCAGTACGCCAAGCCCCGCTCGTCGGACTCCGAGACCCGCGACGGCGTGACGCTGCCGGCCTACCGGGGTGACGCCGTCAACGGCTTCGACTTCACCGAGGCCTCCCGGGTGCCCGACCCGCAGCGGATGGTCGACGTCTACAACTCCTCGGCCGCCACGCTGAACCTCGTCCGCGCGTTCGTCACCGGTGGCTACGCCGACCTGCGCCAGGTGCACACCTGGAACACCGACTTCGTCCGTGAGTCGCCGGTGGGCCGCCGCTACGAGCGGATCGCCGCGGAGATCGACCGCGCGCTGACCTTCATGAAGGCGATCGGCGCCGACCCCGACGAGTTCCACCGGGTCGACTTCCACGCCAGCCACGAGGCGCTGGTGCTGGAGTACGAGCACGCCCTCACCCGGATCGACTCACGCACCCAGCAGCCCTACGACGTGTCCGGGCACTTCCTCTGGATCGGCGAGCGCACCCGCCAGCTCGACGGCGCCCACGTCGAGCTGCTGTCGCGGATCAGGAACCCGATCGGCGTCAAGCTCGGCCCGACCACCTCGCCGGACGACGCGCTCGCGCTCGCGGCGAAGCTCAACCCCGACAACGAGCCCGGGCGGCTCACCTTCATCACCCGGATGGGCGCCGGCAAGATCCGCGACGCCCTGCCCAACCTGGTCGAGAAGGTCACCGCGGCCGGTGCCTCGGTGGCCTGGGTGTGCGACCCGATGCACGGCAACACCTTCGAGGCGTCCTCGGGCTACAAGACCCGGCGCTTCGACGACGTGATCTCCGAGGTGCAGGGCTTCTTCGACGTGCACCGTGCGCTCGGCACCTGGCCCGGTGGCGTGCACGTCGAGCTGACCGGCGACGACGTCACCGAGTGCGTCGGCGGGGGAGAGGCGCTGCTCGAGGCCGACCTGCACAACCGCTACGAGTCGGTGTGCGACCCCCGGCTCAACCGGGTGCAGTCGCTGGAGCTGGCGTTCCTCGTCGCCGAGATGCTGTCGCAGGCCGCCCCGGCCAAGACCGCCTGAGCCGCCGCCGGTTCGTGGCCGGCTCGTGCCGGATTCGTGACCCACGGGACCTCCGGTGGCCGCACACTGTGCGTCATGACGGGGGAGAGGTACGACGTCGGCACGGCGCTCCGCGCGCTCGCGTCCCCGCTCACCGTCGGAGCCGCTTGTCGTGCTGGTCCTCAACGACCACGCGTTCAAGGAGGCCTGGCCGTCGTTCGTCACCGGCAAGCTCAGTGACGTCACCGGACTCGTGGTGGCGCCCGTCCTGCTCGCGGTCGTGCTGGCCGTCCTCCGGGTGCGCCGGGCCGCGACGCTCGCCCTCCTGGTCAGCGGCGCAGGGTTCGCGTGGGTCAAGACGACGTACCTCGGAGCGACCCTCGCCGGGGCGGTCTGGTCGTGGCTCTGGGGTCCGAGCCTCGTGCTGCGCGACCCGGTCGACCTGCTCGCGCTGCCGGCCCTCGGCGTCGCTTGGCTGGTGATGCGGCGGGCGACGTCACCCTCCGCCGGCCGACGTCGGGCGGCGACGATCACCGGGGCGCTCGTGCTGCCCTTCGCTGTGGTGGCGACCACCGCGACGTCCTGCAGCGGACCGGGGGACACCTGGGGCTCGGTGGCGGTGGTCAAGGGTCCGTGGGAGGACCTGGCGAGCGGGCAGGAGCGACGCTTCGTGCTCGCCTCGCACGCGTCCGTCGACCGGGACGGAGTCCTGCGCGCGTTGACCGCCCACGAGCTCGAGCGGATGCCGGAGCTCTACGACCGTCGCTCCGCCGTGTGCGACCCGGCGGACGTCGATGTCTGCTGGGAGATCCTCGGCACGGCGCGTACCCCGACCGTCCGGGCGACGACGGACGGCGGCGCCACCTGGACCTCCGACTACGCGATGGACGGGGCAACCCTCGCGCGGTACCAGGAGGACGTCGGGGAGACCTGCGGTGAGCCGACGAGGATCCAGCTCGACGACCTCGCGCTGGTCATGACGCCTGACGGTCCACTCCTGGCCGCCGTGCTGACCGGCGACGGACTGCTGCTGCGCGACGTGAACGGCACGTGGAGGCTGCGCTCGACGGAGGAGGCCGCGGAGGCGCCCACCTCCGGGCGGGAACGCCGCGGCCGGTTCCGGAGCGTCGAGCCGGAGCTCCAGCTGCCCGGTCAGCTGCCCGGTCAGTCGCCGACACCGACGCCGTCGCCGACACGCCCTCCGGTCTGTGCCTCGCCGTCGTACCGGACGGTCACGCCCGACCCGAGGAACGGACCGCCGACGTCCTACCCCGTCTGCCCTGTCTAGGTGGGGTGGCCGCGCCCGACGTCCGGGTGGGAGCCCCCCGACACCCGGTCCGCTCCGCTGCTCCTAGCCTGGAGGGCGTGAGCGCACCTGTGATCGACCTCCGCAGCGACACCGTCACCCGGCCGACCGACGCGATGCGCCGGGCGATGGCGCGCGCCGAGGTCGGCGACGACGTGTACGGCGAGGACCCGACCGTCCGCGCGCTGGAGGAGCGGGTCGCCGGCCTGTTCGGCAAGGACGCCGCGCTGTTCACGCCGACCGGCTCGATGGCCAACCTGCTGGCCGTCCGCTCGCTGGTCGCGCCCGGGCAGGAGGTGCTCTGCGAGTCCTCGGCGCACATCGCGCGGGCCGAGCTGGGCGCGCACGGGGCGTTCTTCGGCGTCACCATGCGCACCTGGACCCACCCGCACGGCGGCCTGGACCTCGACGCGGTGGACGCGCTGTTCGCGCCCGCGCTGTCGCCCTACTTCGTGGCGACCACAGCGATCTCGATCGAGAACACCCACAACTTCGCCGGTGGCCGGGTGCTGCCGCTGTCGGACATGCGGGCGCTCCGGGAGCGGGCCGACCGCTGGGGGATCGGCGTCCACCTCGACGGCGCGCGGCTGTGGAACGCGCACGTCGCCTCCGGCGTACCGCTGGCCGACTACGGCCGCTGCGTCGACGTGATGGCGGTCTGCCTGAGCAAGGGCCTCGGCGCGCCCGTCGGCTCCCTGACGGTGGGCAGCCAGGACACGATCGACGAGGCCCGGGTGTGGCGGAAGCGGCTCGGCGGCGGGATGCGCCAGGTCGGGGTGCTGGCCGCGGCCGGGATGCACGCCCTCGACCACCACGTCGAGCGGCTCGCCGACGACCACGCGCACGCGCGGCTGCTGGCCGAGGCGTGCGGCGTCGACCCGGCGACGGTGGACACCAACATCGTGGTCGTCGACGTGCCCGACGCGGCGGCGGTCGTCGCGACCGCCCGCGAGCACGGCGTCCTCGTCTCCGCGCTGGGACACCGCACCGTCCGGCTGGTCACCCACCTCGACGTGACCCGCGAGCAGGCGGAGACCGCCGCGAGCGTGCTGGCCAAGGCGCTGACCGACTGACCAGGCGTCCCGCGGGTACGCACCCTGCATGGACACCCAGCGACTCATCGGCATCTACCTCAACGACCACCTCACCGGCGCCACCGGAGGGCTGGACCTGTTCCGCCGCGCGGCGCGCGGTCAGCGAGGCACGACCACCGGGGCCGAGCTGTCCGCGCTGGCCGAGGCGGTGCGGGAGGACCGGGAGACCCTGCTCGCGCTGATGCGGCGGCTCGACGTGACGGTGAACCGGCCGATGACCCTGCTGGGCAAGGTCGGCGAGCGGGTCGGACGGCTCAAGCCCAACGGCTACGTCGTACGCCGCTCGCCGCTGGCCGACGTCGTCGAGCTCGAGGGCCTGCGCGACGCCGTCGCCGCCAAGACCGCCGGCTGGCAGGTGCTGCAGGTGCTCGCCGCGCACGACGACCGGATCGACCGCAACGAGGTCGACCTGCTCGTCGCCCGCGCCGACGACCAGGCCGACCGGCTCCGGCGGCTGCACCTCGCGCGCACCGAGGAGCTGCTCGCCGGGCCGGGCTGACCTCGGCCGTCCCGGGGCTAGGTGCGGGCCAGCGCGCTCGCGTCGACCCGGCCGACCGCCGGCGGCAGCTGGCGCACCGCCTGGGCGAGCGCCCGGAGGTCGTTGCCGAGCAGGGCCTGCGGGCCGTCGCACAGCGCCGTCTCCGGGTCGGGGTGCACGTCGACGATGACGCCGTCGGCGCCCACCGCGATCGCCGCGCGGGACAGCGGGACCACCAGGTCCTTGCGGCCGGCCGCGTGCGACGGGTCGACGATGACCGGCAGGTGGCTGGTCGCCTGCACGACCGGCACCGCCGAGATGTCGAGGGTGTTGCGGGTGGCCGGCTCGAAGGTGCGGATCCCGCGCTCGCAGAGCACGACGTCGAGGTTGCCGCGCTGGGCGATGTACTCCGCCGCCATCAGCCACTCCTCGATGGTCGCGGTCATGCCGCGCTTGAGCAGCACCGGCTTGCCGGCCTCGCCGACCGCCTGGAGCAGCCCGAAGTTGGCCGCGTTGCGGGTGCCGATCTGCAGCATGTCGGCGTACTCCGCGACCACCGGCACGTCCCGGGCGTCGACCACCTCGGTGACGACGGGCAGCCCGGTGACCTCGCGCACGGAGGCGAGGATCTCCAGGCCCTTCTCGCCGAGGCCCTGGAAGGCGTACGGCGAGGTGCGCGGCTTGTAGGCGCCGCCGCGCATCATCGTCGCGCCGGCCGCCTTGGCCATCTCGGCGGCCTCGAGGGTCTGCTGCGCCGACTCGACGGCGCACGGGCCGGCGATGAAGGTGAAGGAGTCGGGGCCGACCGGCACGCCGCGGACCCAGACCGTGCTGCGGTCGGGGTGGTGCTGGCGGCTGACCAGCTTGTAGGGGTCGGAGATGCGGTGCACGTCGGCGACGCCGGGCAGGCCGCGCAGGTTGAGGCCGTGGAAGGAGTCGATGTCGCCGACCAGGCCGATGATGGTGCGGACGACGCCCTTGCTGACGAACGCCTCACCGCCGACGCTCTCGACCTTCTCGACGATGTGTGCGACGTCGGCGTCCGTCGCGTCCGGTGTCATGACGACGACCATGGGTGTTTCCCTCTCGTGTGGTGCTCCCAGCCACGTCGTCGGGGCCGATGCTGCTCGTGACAAGCGAAACGCCCCTGGTGGCCAGGGGCGTTGGCGGTCTTCGTGCAGGCGCGTCTACGCGGCTGCCGGACCGGGAGCCCCGGGCGGGTAGCCGAAGAAATACGTGACGGTCTGCACGCGACGAATGTAGCCCAGTCGTCTCCGGTCGTGGACGGTGCGCCCACGATCCGGACGCCGGCCGGTCGGCTGTAACGCGGGGTTATGGACCGAGGGGAGGTCGTACGCCGTCTCCCCTCGGTCCATAACCCCGCGTTACAAGCGTCGCCGCCCCCGGTCAGTAGCCGAGCAGCCGGTGCAGCCGGTAGAACGTCGGCTCGAAGCCGAGGGCCGGCCAGGCCCGCGAGGACAGCAGGTTGGTCACCCGCCAGTCGGTCGCCACCACGTCGTACCCCACCTCGCCGGACCAGGCCAGCACGGTGTCGCCGAGCGCCCGCCCCACGCCGAGTCCGCGGGCCTCGGGCAGCACGGCGGCGAAGCCGAGGAAGCCGGCGTTGTCGGGGCGCATCAGGCCGGCGTTGCTGCCGGACTTGGTGAGCGCGCAGCCGACCGCCGAGCCGACCACCCGGCCCTCGTGCTCGGCCACGACGGTGGTGAAGTCCGGGTCGTCGAAGTCCTCCTCCCACTCGGCGACCGCCTCCTCGACGGTGCCGAGCTCGCCCGCGGAGAAGCACGGCGCCAGCCCCTGGTGGCGGGGGAGCGTCACCTCGAGCTCGGCGAGCGCGGGGATGTCACGGCGCTCGGCCGGACGGATCGTGACCCCCGCGGGCAGCGCCGGCCGCTCGGGCAGGGGAGCCCGCACGGCGTGCGCCTGCTGGTGCCCGAAGCCGAGCCGGTGCCACGCCTCCACGAGCGGTACGTCGGACGCCGGGACCACGACGTAGTGGGCGGTGCGCCCCTCGTCGACCCACCGGGTCGCGGCGCCGGCGTAGAGGTCGCGCACCAGCTCGGCCGCGACCCCGTCGTCGAGCGCCTGGCCGGCCGACTCGACCCACAGGTTCGGCCCCCACAGCGGGCTCGCCTTGGGGGCGCCGAGCACGTAGCCGACGACGCGGCCGCCCTCGACCGCCACCGCGCCCGACGCGTCGTCGGCGGCCCAGGCCTCGGCGACCTGCTTCTCGGCGACGGCGGCGTCCTCGAACGACGGGGACAGCTCGGGGCGGTCGGCGCGGTGCCGGCGGTGCCGTGCGGCGAGCAGCCGGCCGGCGGCGGCGACGTGCTCGTCGGCGAAGGGGAGGATCTCGGGACGGGTCATGGCGTCATGGTGCTGCATGAGACCGGGTCCGGCGTACCGGATTTCGGCACGGTCACACGGAGATGTGGGTGACCTCGGCCTCGATCTTGCGACGGGGGGCCATCTCGACGACGAGCATCGCGGTCAGCACCATCGCGCCGCCCAGGAGCATCCGGGCCGTCAGGACCTCGCCGCCGAGCAGCACCGCGAAGAACGCCGCGAACACCGGCTCCATGCTCATGATGATCGCCGACCGGGTCGGCGGCAGGTGCGCCTGCGCCCAGGTCTGCGCCGCCATCGCGAGCGCGCCGGCCACCAGCGCCATGTAGACCACCGAGACCCAGTCGGCCGTCGTCGCGGGCAGCACGATGCCGTCGGGGACGGACGCCACGAAGCAGACGACGGCGATCACGACGAGCTGGATGATCGTCATCCCCATCGCCTCGCGGGCGTTGGACCAGGCGCCGAGGCCGACGATGTGCAGCGCGTAGAGCAGCGCGGAGACGAAGGTCAGCGCCTCGCCGTAGCCGACGCTGAAGCCGCTCAGGGTCAGCACGCCGAGGCCGGCGAGCGCGAGCACGACGGCGCCCCAGGTCATCGCGCCGATCCGCTGCCGGAGCAGGACGGCCGCGAACAGCGGCGTGGCGACGACGTAGAGGCCGGTGATGAACCCCGACACGCTCGCCGCCGTGTGCGCGAGGCCGGCCGTCTGCAGGATCTGCGCGACGCCGTACAGCACGCCGAGCACCACCGCGCTGCGCCGGCTCTCCCGCGAGAGCCGGCCGACCGCCCGCGGGAACAGCACGAAGACCGCGACGCTGGCGATGGCGAACCGGATCGCCAGGTAGTCCAGCACCGGGACCCGCTCGAGCAGGTCCTTGGTCAGGAAGAAGGTCGAGCCCCAGGCGGCGGTCACGCCGAGCAGGGCGAGGGCGGCGAGCAGGGACGTACGCCGCGCGGCCGCCGCCGTCGCGGGGGCCGGGCCGGGCGTGCTCATGCGGGGCGGACCTTCTTGAGCAGCTCGATCTGGCCGTCGTCGGCGTCGCGGGAGCCGGGCGTCTCGAGCACCACCGGCACCCCGGCCAGCGCGTCGTGGGCGAGCAGCTCCTCGAAGGAGGCCAGGCCGATGTGCCCCTCGCCGATCTTCTCGTGCCGGTCCTTGAAGGCGCCGCGCACGTCCATGGAGTCGTTGGCGTGCACCAGCCGCAGCCGCCCCGGCCCGCCGATCTCCACGAGCCGGTCCACGGTCGCGGTGGTGCCGCCGGGCTCGTCGAGGGGCGCGCCGGCCGCGAAGACGTGGCAGGTGTCCAGGCAGATCCCGACGTGCGGGTGGTCGTCGAGCGCGGCGAGGTAGGGCTCGAGGTCGTCGACCCCGGCGCACAGCGAGCGGCCCTGCCCGGCGGTCGGCTCGAGCAGCAGCCACGGGGCGTCGTCGCCGAGGGTGTCGAGGATCGGGAGCAGCCCCTCGCGGACCTGCCGCATCGCCGCGTCGTACGCCGTCGTGCCCTCGCTCTCGGCGACGCACGAGCCGGTGTGCACCACGACGCCCTCGGCGCCGATCTGCGCGGCCCGCACGAGGTTGTGGGCCACCGAGGCGACGGACTTCTCGTAGGTCGCGGCGGTGGGGGAGCCGAGGTTGACCAGGTACGGCGCGTGCACGAACACCCGCATCCCGCGCTCGGCCGTGGCCGCGCGGAACGCCGCGTCGACGGCCGGGTCGCCCGCCGAGTGGGCCCAGCCGCGGGGGTTGCCGGCGAACACCTGGATCGTCTCGCAGCCGAGCCGGTCGGCGCTCGCGAGGGCGCCCTTCACCAGCCCGGTGCCCACCTGGACGTGGGTGCCGACCGGGTTGCGCAGGCCGGCGTAGGACGGGGTGGCGGGCATGGAAGTCAGCCTACGATTCGCCCGCCCCGCCACCGACGTCGGTTGCCCGGCCGTGAGTCCCAGGTCACGGTGGGACGACCGTTGTCGGAGGCGGTCAGACGAGGAACAGGGTGACCGTGCTGCCCTTGGGTGCCTGGGTGCCGAAGCCGGGGTCGGCCGAGGAGACGAAGCCGAGTCCGAGGTAGCCGGGTCCGGGCTGCGACTGCACGACGAACCCGAGGTCCTCGAGCGTCTTGGTGGCGTCGGCGACGCCCTGCGCGGTGAGGTCGGGGATCTCGACGAGCACCGGGCCCTTGGAGACGGTCAGGGTGACCTCGTCGCCGCGGTAGAGGGTGCCGGTGGCCGGCGACTGGGTGATGACGCGGCCCTCGGGGACGCTGTCGGAGTTCTCCTCCGTGCGCCGTACGACGAGGCCGAGGTCGTCGAGCTTGCGGGCCGCCTTGGCGGCGTCCTTGCCGGTGAAGTCGGGGACCTCGATCGGCTTCGGGCCGCGGCTCACCACGAGGTCGACCGGGGCCTCCCGGCGCACCTCCTGGCCGGCTGCGGGGTCGGCCGCGAGCACGAAGCCCTTGCGGACCCGCTCGTTGTAGCGGCGGGTGACGTCGCCCAGGGTGAGGTTCTGCTCCTCGAGCGCCTCGGTGGCGTCGGAGAGCTTCATGCCCTTGAGGGCGGGCACCTCGTAGCGCTCGGGGCCCTGGGACAGGGTGACCGTGACGACGCCGTCGTCGAGGATCCGCTCGCCGCCGGCGGGGTCGGTGGTGATCACCGAGCCGGCCTTGACGGTCTCGGAGTACTCCGGCTCGCCCTCGCGGTAGCCCAGCCCGGCGCTCTCGATCTCGGTGCGCGCCTCGGCGGCGGTCAGGTTCACCACGCCGGGCGTGGTCGTGTAGCGGCCCGAGCCGTACCACCAGCCACCCACCCCGGCGGCGACCGCGAGCATCAGCACCACCAGCAGCAGGATCGGGCCGCGCTTGGAGCGGCGCGGCCGCTTCTGCTGGACCGGCCGGGCGGCCGCGCCGGCCGGGCGGCGGGCCGGCACCGGGGCGGCGGGTCGGCTCGCCGGGAGGCGGCCGATCACGCTGGTGCCGGACCGGTCGTCGTCGGCCGTGGCGATCACCGAGGCGATGCCGCCCTGCTCGGCGGCCCGGGCGACCTGGCCCGGGGTGAGGATCGTCGGGACGTCGTCCTCGGTGACGTAGTCGATGTCGTCGTCGTGCTGCCGCTGCACCGTCACGGTGGGGGCGAGGTCGGCGGTCAGCTCCGGGTCGTCGCGCACGCCGTGGTCGAGGGCGCCGTGCACGCGCCGGACCTGGTGCAGCAGCACGCGCGCGTCGGCGGGGCGCAGCTCGCGGTCGCGGGCGGTCGCGCGGGCGACCAGCGCGTCGACGTACGGCGGGATGCCCGGCACCTCCTCGGACGGCGGCGGGACGTCCTCGTGCACGTGCTTGTAGGCCACCTGGATCGGCGACTCGCCCTCGTGCGGCTTGCGGCCGGTGAGCATCTCGTAGATCAGCACCCCGGCGGCGTAGACGTCGCTGCGCGCGTCGGACCGGCCGTCGATGACGAGCTCGGGGGCGAGGTAGGAGACCGTGCCGATCAGCACGCCCCCGGTCGCGGTGTGCTGGGTCTCGGCGCTGACCGCCCGGGCGAGCCCGAAGTCGGCGACCTTGACCCGGCCGTCGTCGGCGATCAGCACGTTCTCGGGCTTCACGTCGCGGTGGATCAGGCCGGCCTGGTGGGCGGCGCCGAGCGCGGACAGCACCGGCTCGATCAGGGTGAGCGCCTTGGCCGGGGCCATCGGCGCCTCCTTGCGGATCACGTCGCGCAGGGTGTGGCCGGGGATGTACTCCATGGCCAGGAAGACGGTGCCGTTGTCGTCACCCTGGTCGAAGACGCCGACCACGTTGGGGTGCGAGAGCCGTGCGGCGCTGCGGGCCTCGCGCACGAAGCGGGCGGCGAAGTCGTGGTCGTCGCCGAGGCCGGCGTGCATCACCTTGACCGCACAGACCCGGTCCAGGCGCAGGTCGACGGCCTCGTAGACCGTCGCCATGCCACCCCGGGCGATGCGGGGACCGACGCGGTAGCGGCCGTCGAGCACGCGCCCGATCAGCGGGTCCGCCGCGGTCCTGTCCACGTGAGATGACCTCCAGAGAGCGGCCGGCAACGGGGAAGAGCAGGCCTCAGAGGCCGATTTTAGGTGGGCGGGCCGGTTCGCGCCCACCTCGGGAGCCGTCGGCGTGGCGGGGCTCACCCGCGGACCGCGCCGGTGCGGGCCGTCGTCGGGCCCCGGCTCAGGCCGGGTTCCAGCCGCGGGCGACCTTCTTCTTCAGCGCGATCACGTTGGCGACGTAGTGCTTGGTCGACTCGTACATGCCGTAGCGGCGCACCCCGGCGAGGCCCTGGTAGTAGCCCGCGATCGCGTACCTCGGGCCGGCCTGCTGGCGCAGGATCTTGATCAGCACCACGCCCGCGGTCACGTTGTGGTGCAGGTTGCGGAGGTTGAGCCTGCGGCCGACGGTCTGCGACATCCACGTGCCGGTGCCCGGCATCACCTGCATCACCCCGAGCGCGCCGGCGTAGGAGATCTGCTTCTGCTGCCAGCCGGACTCCTGCCAGGCGATGGCCAGCGCCAGGTCGGGGTTCACCCCGTGCCGCTTCGCGACCCGGATGACCACCCGGCGCACCTCCGCCCGGGAGGCGCCCGCGTGCACCCAGCCGTGGTCCGGGTGCCGGTGGCCGTGGCGGTGCTTGTGCGGCTTCTTCGACGGCTTCTTCTTCGGGGGCTTGCTGTGGTGCTTCTTCGGCTTGTCGGCCTTGGCCCCGTGCTTCTTCTTGTTCTTGTGCGGCCCGGCGCCGTGCTGGTGCTGGTGCCGGGAGTGGAAGTGGGTGTGGTGGTGCCGGTGCTTGGTGCACGCGCGGGCCGCCTTCACCACCACCGGGATCCGGACCACCTCGCCGACGTAGAGCACCGAGCCGTGGTTCATCGCGATCAGCTCGTCGGTCCAGGCGTGGTAGCGGGTCGCGATCGCGCTGGGGGTGTCCCCGGGACGGACGCGGTACTTCTTGATCTTGCGGTGCGGGTGCGCCTTGCGGTGGCTGACCAGCTCGAGCTCGCCGGTCGCCGGCGGTACGTCGGTCGCGGTGACCGGTGCGCGGCCGGGGGCGGGTCCGGTCCCCGGGCCGGCCGACGGGCCGGTCAGCCCGACGACCACGGGGGCGCCGAGGAGCAGCAGCCCGGCCGAGGTGACGCCGGTCGTGACACGGGTCAGCCAGCGGAGCGGGCGGGGCGTCGGCCGATGGGGCACCGAAGACCTCCTCGGCTGGGCGGCGTGGCGGCTTGACAGGCGCTACTCGAGTGGTCCATGAGGCGCTGGTCTACGAATGTGACTCATGGTGCCCACGTGAGTCAAGCCGGGATGTTCCCCCGATGGACGGAGGCTCTTTGGGGGTGCCAAGCAGTTGCCGGCTCCGGCGGGTCAGCCGGCGGGGTCGAAGTCGGCCGGCGGCACCGGGTCGTCGGTCCAGAGCCGGCGGGGCATCGGCCGGGAGCACTCCGTGCCCGCGCAGGTGCGGAGCCGGTCCAGCTCGGCGGCGAGCGTGCGGCGCAGGGCGCGGTAGCGCGGCAGGTCCACCAGGTTGTCGAGCTGGTGCGGGTCGCGCGCCATGTCGTAGAGCTCCTGGTCGCGGCTGGCGTGCTCGACGTAGAGGTAGCGCCCGGTGCGCACGCCCTGGGAGAACCGCAGCGACGACGGGCCGTGCTCGCGCTCCAGCAGCGTCACCCGGCGCAGCGTGCCCCGGCTCAGCTTCCGGGGCCCGGACTCGGTGAGGATCGGCCGGCGCCAGCCCCGGTCGCCGTCGCGGGCGACGTCGAGCATGCTCACCCCGTCCATCGAGGCACCGGCCGGCACCCCGGTGGCGTCCAGGATGGTCGGGGCGAAGTCGACCATCAGGAACGGGTCGGTGCGCTCCTCGCCCGCGGGGATGCCCGGGCCGCGCATCACCAGCGGCACCCGGAGCGAGGAGTCGTAGGGGAGGATCTTGCCCTGCCGGCGACGGTGCTCCCCGAGGAAGTAGCCGTTGTCGGAGGTCACGAAGACGTAGGTGTTGTCGAGCTCCCCGGACCGTTCCAGGGTCTCCATGATGTTGGCGACCTCGTCGTCGACGACGGAGACCGCCTCGGCGCGCTGCCGGTAGTCCGCCAGCACGGCGTCCTCCTCGTACGGCGCCATCGGCGGCTGGTTCCGGATGAACACCGGCTTGGCCGCCACCTGCTCCCGCTTGATCCACGGGGCGAGCCGGGTGATGCGGTGGTCGAACCGGCCCTTGACGTAGTCGGGACGTGCCGCGCTCTGGAACTTCTGCAGGTGCCCGTCGGTGCGGACGAAGGGCTCGGGGTCGTCCTCCTCGCCCGGCCCGCCGACGTGCGGGGCGGCGAACGCGGTCTCGACGAAGAACGGCCGCGGGCTGCCGGCGGAGCGCCGGACCACGTCCTGGGTGATGTCGCTGAAGACCTGGGTCTGGTAGCGGCCCTGGTGCGGCTCGAGCCGGCCGTTGTTGCTCAGCGTGGTGTCGAAGTACTTGTAGGTGCCGCCGTACAGCTCCGGCCGCCCGGACGCGCTCGCGTTGTCGACCGAGCCGCGCCAGTCGGTCCAGCCGGGCGGCACGTAGCGGATCGACTCGGACCCGTCGAGGCGCCGCTGCCGGCCGTAGCCGTTGAGGTACTTGCCCATGAACGTGGTGTCGTAGCCACCGGACTCGTGCAGCCAGCGCGGCAGCGTCTCGCGGTCGTCGAACACCCGGAAGCCGAAGGGGTCCTCGTGCGACCACACGTGGTGGTTGTGCGAGAGCAGCCCGGTCAGGAACGACGCCCGCGCGGGGCAGCACAACGGCTGCGGCGAGAACGTGTTGGTGAACCGCACCCCCTGGTCGGCGACCAGCCGCTGGACGTTGGGCATGAACTGCAGGTCGTCGTCGCGCATGTCGTCGAGCATCAGCACGAGCACGTTGGGCCGGTCCCGCTGACCGGTGACCGGGGAGAGGTCGACGGTGGGGCGGCGGGCGTCGAGGAGGCGTCGCTCGTACGGCGTCCGGCCGAACCGTTCCGGGTCGGTGGGGGCGGTTCCGGCCGGGCCGGCCGACGAGGCGACGGCCACCGCGTCCGGCGTACCGGTGGATCCGGGGTCGGACCCGCCGCCGGGCCCGGTGGCCGCGGTGAGCAGGACCAGCGCGGCAGCCGCGAGCGCGGCCGTCTTGCGGGGCATCGACGTGGCTCCTGGGTCGTGGTCGTTGTCTCGCGCACGGCGCAGCGCCGTTGCCTCCGTGCCCGACCAGCCTACGGACGTGTGGGCGCCGACCGGGTGCGGGACGGGCGTGGGCCTCCTCTCACCGACGTGACACAGTTGTCCCGTGGAAACCACGAACGACGCGCACCTCGACCCCGACCTCGACGCCCTCGTCGGCGACTGGCTCGACTGGAGCGAGGCCTCCGACGCCCTGCACGTGAGTGTCAGCAAGGTGCGCCAGCTGATCCGCGAGCACCAGCTCGCCGCGGCCGTGCCGGTGCCCGGCGCCGGGCAGAAGGTGCCGGCCGCGCTGATCATGGACGGCGAGATCGTCAAGGGCCTGCCCGGCCTGCTGACCGTGCTGCACGACACCGGCTGGGACGACCGCGAGGCGCTCACCTGGCTGTTCACCGCGGACGACTCGCTGCCGGGCCGGCCGATCGACGCGCTGCGCGAGAACCGCGGCTCCGAGGTGAAGCGGCGCGCCCAGGCGTTCGGGTTCTGACCCGTCCGTCCGGCCCGCTGATGCCCCGCGGGTTGCCCGTGGGCGAGCCTCCCGGGGCTCTGTCGCCGTCCCTTCGACGCCGCTAGGGTGACGAGAGGACCACGTCGCAACGCTCCCCGGAGGTTCACCAGATGAGCGGTCTCGCAGCACTCCTGGCAGGACACACCCCGCCCGACGTCTACCAGTGGCACAGCGCCGCGCACGTCCCCGACATCGAGCATGCCGTCGACAAGGCCGGCTGGAAGTTCGTCTACCTCGACGGGTGGACCGTCGAGGACAAGCAGTCGTTCCTCAAGGCGACGGCGGCGGCGTTCTCGTTCGACGACGACCTCGGTGAGAACTTCGACGCCCTGTCGGACTGCCTCGCCGACGTCGAGGCCGGCGACCACGACGGCGTCGTGCTGCTCTGGGACGGGTGGAGCCCGTTCGCCCGGCACGACGACCAGGCGTTCCAGGTGGCGCTGACGGTGCTCGGTGGCCGGGCCAACGCCGACCGCGGCTGCACGTTCGCCGCGATCCTGCGTGGTGAGGGCCCGCCGATCGACCTGCCGGAGCTCCCCGTCAAGCACTGACGACCATCGGCCCCGCCGACCGGCGGGGTTGGTAGGTTCTCCCGCGTCAATCTCAGGGACGACGGGGGAACACATGCGGCCGAGGATCACGCGCGCGCTGGTCGGCGCGATGCTGGCACTGGTGGTGGCGGGGCTGCTGCCGGCCCTGGGCACGACGGCGGCTCCGGCCGCCGCGGACGAGACGGCCCCCGCGGTCCCGTCGGTCGACGACGGGCGGCTGCTGCTGGTGCTCGACTCGTCCGGCTCCATGAAGGAGCGCGCCTCCGGCTCGACCAAGATCGCGAGCGCGAAGCGGGCGCTGTCGCAGGTCATCGACGGCCTCGACCCCGCGGCCCAGGTGGGGCTGCGGGTGTACGGCGCCAAGGTGTTCTCGCGCAGCGACCCCGGCGCGTGCACCGACTCCCAGCTCGCCGTACCCGTCGGCTCCGGCAACGCCGCCGACCTCCAGGCCGCGGTCGACCGCTACCGGCCCTACGGCGAGACGCCGATCGGCTACGCGCTGCAGCAGGCGGCCGACGACCTCGGCAGCGAGGGTCAGCGCAGCATCCTGCTCGTGTCCGACGGTGAGGCCACCTGCCCGCCCAGCCCGTGCAAGGTCGCGGCCGAGCTCGCCCGGCAGGGCATCGACGTGCGCATCGACGTGGTCGGCCTGGCCGTCTCGGGTGCCGCCCGCGCACAGCTGCAGTGCATCGCCGCCCGGGGCAAGGGCACCTACTACGACGCCGACTCCGCCGACGAGCTGGTCGCCACCCTGGACCGGCTGTCGACGCGGGCGTTCCGGCCGTTCGGCGTCGCCGGGACGCCGGTGGTGGGGACGCCGACGCCGGGCGACGCGCCGAGCCTGACCCCGGGTGCCGCCTACACCGACACCGTGCCGACCGGCCAGGACGCCAGGCACTACCTGGTCGAGCGGACCATCCCCGGCTCCACCCTGCACGTCGCCCTGGCCGCCCGGCCCGACACCGAGACCGCGCAGGTCAGCTTCGACTTCCTCGGCGCGGACGAGTCCACCTGCTCCTCGGAGTCGGCGACGTCGTTCGGCCTGGGCTTCGGCATCCAGCTGCTCTCCGGTGGGCTCCTGACCGACGGCGACTGCCCGACCGACGGGCCGGTGGTGCTGCAGGTCAGCCAGACCGGGTTCGGCGACGAGATCGGCGACCAGGCCTACCAGCTGACCGTGACCGAGGAGCCGCCCGTCGCCGACGTGGAGGGGCTGCCCGAGGCGGTCGACACCGCCGACGACGTCGAGCCGTGGCGCGAGGGCGCGGCGGTCGCGGGACCGACGCCGGGGGTGTCGTTCAACGACGCACCGCTGATCGAGCCGGGCGCCTACGAGCAGTCGCTGGTGCCGGGGGAGATCCAGTTCTTCCGGGTGCCGGTCGAGTGGGGTCAGCAGGTCCAGGCGCAGATCCGGATGCCGGCTCCCGGCCCGGCGCTCGCCGACGCGCTCGGCGTGGTGCGCCCCGTGGACGTGCTCGTCTACTCGCCGTACTACGAGCAGCTCGGCGCCGGACGCGCGATCATCGACTCCACCGGGCCCACCGTCGAGACGGCGACCGGGCACCAGGTCGTCTACCGCAACCGCGAGTCGCTGACCGGCGTGGCCGGAGCGTCCACGGCAGGGGAGTACTACGTCGGCGTCTCCCTCTCCGGGGAGTCGGCCGGTGGCGGCTCGGACGAGTCGTTCATCGTCCCCTACACCCTGGCGGTGCGGACCGTCGGCGACGTGGCGGGTGCGCCGGACTACGTCGAGGAGGGGATCGCCGGGTCGCCCTCGGCGTCCCCCGCGGCCGCGGCGCCGTCGGAGGAGCCGTCGCCGTCCGCGGACGCCCCGGCGGCGACCGAGCCGGCCGAGGACGAGGGCTCGGGGATCCTGCTGTGGGTCGTGGTCGGCGCGATCGTGCTGGTCGGCGGCGGGCTCGTCGTCGGCCTCGGGATCTCGCGGATGCGGCGCTGAGCCGGGCTCAGCCGTAGTCGCCCGAGAGGACGGCGGTCGCCTCCGCGATCCGCAGGTCGCCCGCCGGGCCGGTGATCGTGACCGTCTCGGCGATGTCCTGCCAGGCGCCGCCGCCCACCCGGAACCGGGCGGTGTAGGTGACGTCGACGCGCGGGTTCACCGTCGTGTGGGCGTCGGTGTACTCGTGGACGACGTCCTTGGCCGGGTACGGCGCGCCCGGGTCGGCGGTGCTGGCGGTCGTGCCGTCGCCGTGGTGCCAGGTGTACGACGACGCGGTGGCCTCGACCTCGACGCGCTGCCCGAGCAGGGTCAGCGTGCGCGCGAACGGCTCCGGCTCGGCGTAGAAGATCGTCTCGAAGTTCACCAGCGTCTTGCCGTCCGGCTGCGTCTTGGCCTCGAGCGCCGGCAGGCCGATCCGGCGCAGCTCCTGGAGCACCAGCCCCGGGGTGACGGTCGGCCGCGGCGCGTCCGCGAGCGTCGGCGGCCGCCCGAAGCACTGGGTGCCGACGGGCACCCAGCCCTGCTCCGTCGGGGACCGGTCGATCCGCCCCCACAGTCGCCAGAGCCGTTCGGCCGGGTCGGGGCACGACGCGTGCCTGGGCGCAGTCAGACGACCACCGAGCCGTCCCCGGACTCGACGCCCGGCGCTGCACACGCTCACCCATCGGTACTCGACGAACTGGCGACTCGGCAGCCGGACCGGTCTGGAGCTGTGTGCCGTCGTGCGCTGCCAGCAGGCTTCGCTGCATTCGACGTCGACTGCGACGAATACCCGTCGGCATGCACCGTCGCCGGCGCAGCGCCTGCCGGCGCTGGGCAGACGCCGACAAGGGACTTGCCGATGCATGACAGCGCGATGAGCACAGAGCGGTGACCGCGGCGCTCATGAGGTCGCATCCAATTGCGAATGACCGCCAGCCGTCGGCTCGATGCAGCCAGACGCATCGTCGAGGGCTGCGTGTCGCCTCGAACGACTTGGGCTCGCGCCACCTTCGACCTCGATCACGCTCTGCTCGGCGATCGGCCAAGACTGACCGACGTCACAGGTTCGACCGGTCTCTGGACGGGCGGTACTTGAGCGAGCGACCGCATCCATCCGTCACCCTCGATACGACCGCCACCTGCGAGTAGACGCTCTCGATGCGGTCCGTCGATCGCGTCGCACGAGTTGCAGTGAGTCGTGCGGATAGTCGCTCGAAGGGCTGCCGGTGTCCCCGGTCGCGGTCGCGTAATTCACGGCGTCGACGTAATGCCGCGCGAACGCCTTGGCGGCCTTCGCCGACGTACCGCTCGCCTCAGCCGGCAGCGTCGGCGCGTCGCGGACGGACTGGCCGACGGGCTGGGGGAGACCGACGCGCTGGGCAGGGGAGCGGGCTCGGGTGCGGCGTCCGACGTGCACGCCGACACCGAGGTCAGCCCGAGAAGAGCTGCCGCTGCGAGCAGGCGTGGTCCGCGCATGCCTCGACCCCCAAGACGATCGGCCCGGCGCACCGAGAGCCGCCGGTGCCCAGGAACTTACCCACGCCGGGCGCGCCCGGACCAGACCCGACCGCAGATCTGTGGAAAACCGGGCCCGGCCGGAGGGGTGGGGGATCAGCGCGGGGTGAGGTCCTGGACCTGCCAGTCGCCCTCGTCGCGCACCAGGTGGAAGCGGAAGCCCTGGTTGCCGCCCTCGAACTCCTGCGGCTTGGCGTCCTCGGACTCGAAGACCTTCTGCGGCGACACCGCGAAGGTGACCAGCAGGCCGACCTCGTCGTCGGTGGCACCCGCCTCGGGCACGATCTTGTTGATCTCCCAGCCCTCGGACTCCACGTGGCCGCCGCCGGCGTAGATCTGGTCGAGCTGCGCGGCGAAGTCGGTGCAGGCCTGGCACTCGGGGGTGGCCAGCGCCTTCAGGTCCTCGGTCTCGCCGCTGGCCGTCGCCGTGTTGAGCGTGTCGGTCCAGTAGCCGACGAACTGCTCGGCACCCGCCTCGCCGGCGTTGTCGGCGTAGGCCGGGACCTCGTCGGCGGCGGGCTCGTCGTCCCCGCCGCAGGCGGCGAGGGAGAGCAGGAGTACGGCGGACAGGGCAGCGGCGATGCGAGACAACACGTGCTAGATGGTGACACGGCGACGGGCACGACCCGGCACCGGGACAGTCACGAATCGGACACGCCCGCTCCCCGGGGGCGTCAGCCACCTGCGGGCCGAGGACATCGCCGAGCAGGCACTGCCGCACCAGCAACGAGCGCGCACCGTGCGCGATTGTTGCTCTTGCGGGGCCGTCCGCACGACGACAACGGCGCACGTGCGCAGTTGTTGCTGTCGTCCCGGCGTCACACGAGCGGGACCGGCCACTCGGCGAGCGCGAGGCTCAGCACCAGCAGGTCCAGGGTGATCCCGGCCAGCAGCCACGGGTCGAAGAAGACCAGCTTGAGCACGAGCCCGAGGGTCGCGCCGAGCACGGCCGCACCGACCGCCCACTCCTGGCCGAGCGCCACGCCGAGGGCGGCGACCACCATCACGGCCGCCGTCGCCACCGCGAGGACCTCCGAGACCCGCCGCGGGTCGGGGCCGGCACCCGCACCGCGGTGAGCAGCGCGGAGTGGTCCGGCACGAACGGCGGTGGCTTCGCCGGCTCCGGCTCGGGGTGCGGCAGCCACACGGCCAGGTGGACCAGCCCGTGCGCGAGCAGGAAACCGACGACGAGGACGGTCGTCACGGCGCCGTACGGCGGGGGCGGTGCACCGCCAGCACCAGCAGCGCGGCGGCGACGAGCAGGCCGAGGCCGGCCATCACCAGCAGCACCACGGAAACGGCGGTCAGGGCCGGCGCGGTGACGCCGGCCGCCACGTCGGCGGCGACGCCCTGCGCACCGTCAGGCTGCATCATCACGACGGTCCAGGACCCTTCCTGCACCGGCCACTGGATCGACTGCAGGCCGGGCCCGGAGCTCTGGGCCGCCCAGAAGCCCGCCTCGGTCGGCGGCGTGCTGGGCGCGCCCCCCTGGGCGGTCCAGTACTCCGGGCTCCTGCCCGGAGCCAGGTCGACGAGCCGGTCGTAGGCGACGCCGTCGAGGTAGGCCCGCACGTCCGGCGTCGGGGCGATCCCCACGAACACCGACCGCCCGGCACCCGCGTCGGCGGTGACCTTGCCGTCGCCGATGATCCGCTGGGGCAGGAAGCCGGCCGGGTCGTCGAGGTGCAGCTCGATGTCCTCCGACACGATGGCGTACGTCGACGTGGCCACCGACTCCTGGCCGCTCATCAGGAAGCCGTCGGCGTCGCGCAGCCCCTGGTCGGCCACCAGCAGGGTCACGCCCGCGGCGCCGGCACCCATCGACATCAAGGTGATCAGCACGCCGAAGATCAGCGCGATGACCCGCCAGGCGCCCCAGCGCGTCGGCGTGGCGGCCGGACCGGCCACCGGAGCCGGGGCGGCGGGCGCGGCCATCGCACCCGGTCCGTCGGAGGGTCCTCCGGTCGTCGGAGGTGCCGGTGGTGCCGCGGGCGGCGGGGGAGCGGTCGCCGTGGCCGTCGGCGCCGGCGGCTCCGTGGCGTACGTCGTCGTCGGAGGCGGCGCTGGCGGCGGCGGGGGTGCCTGCACGGCGAGGTGGCCGGCGTCGGGCTCGTGGCCGCCCTGGTCGAAGCGGAAGGGCGGGTACTGGTCGGTCATCAGACCCGCGTAGGCGGCGACCCGGAGCACCCAGCGGTTCATGCCGAGGACGAAGTCGTAGAGCGAGCGCGGGTAGCTCCCGGTGAACAGCAGCACGACCGCCGCCACGAAGACGAGCAGGCCGATGAGCCCGCCGCTCCACAGCAGCGCGCCGTCCTCGCCGGACATCTGGTCCCCGGCGTACAGACCGCCGCCGACGAAGAAGGCGATCACGATGTAGTGCGGGATCGCCAGCAGCCACCACTTCACCAGCACCAGGCCGCGGGAGAGGTGCTCGGGGTAGTCCACCGACAGGTGTGCGGGGTAGTCGGGCACCTCGTTGAGCGTGAACGGCGGGTAGCGGTCGGTGGCCAGCGCGCCGTAGGTGTAGTAGGAGACCCGCCAGCTCCACCGGAGCACGCCCACGTTGAACTCGAAGATCGAGCGGGGGTAGTGCCCGGTGAACAGGATCGCGAAGAAGGCCACCACGCTGAGCACGAAGAACGCGACCCAGAGGAAGAACAGCACGAAGTAGTGCGGGATCGCGAGGACCCACTTGACCAGCCACAACCACCGACTCAGCTTCGGGTCGAGATCGGCATCCAGGTGCAGGGGGTACGTCGTCGCCATGGCATCCACCAGTCCCTTCCCCCTCAGGTTGCGGGCGGGAACTCGGGTGCGCACGAGTCGAAGGACCGGCCGCAGAGGGCCGGAGGGCCCGAACCGCTCAATCCGGGCCGCGGCGCCGTACGCCGGCAGGGGTCAGCGGACCCTTCGGCCGTTGGAGCGTCGCGGCTTGTACTCGCTGACCAGACCGAGGCTCACCAGCACGCGTGCCACGAGCACGAAGAGCAGCAGCATGCAGACCGTGGCCCCGATGGTGGCGGCGGCGGTGAAGATCCACGCCGTCTGGTCGCCGCTGCGAGCCAGCCGGCCGAAGTCGATGGCCGCGTTGACCAGGAAGATCCAGGCCACCCCGGAGGCGATCGCCCCGGCGACGAGAAGCAGCAGGGGGAGCCGGCGCCCGGGATCGCGCTTCTTCTCTGCCCTGCGCCTGCCTTCGCTCACTGCACCCCGTCCGCTCGCCGCCACCACTGCCACCTGCTCATTCTCGCCGATCGGAGCGGGTGCCGCAGCCACAACGCGCCCGTCGTCCGGACTCGGTTGCGTCACGTCGGTTTACAGGACCAACCATCGGGTACATGCCTCGCCACGACATCCGAGCGAGCGCGGCCACCCGCACCGCGCCGAGGGGGAACATCATGAGTGACGACCAGGGCCTGAGCCCCGACGAGCTGGCCGCCGAGACCGCCACCGCGCTGCCCGACAAGGAGGTCGTGTCCATCCTCGACCTCAACGCCGACCTCGACCTCGCCATCGACGCCGCCGCGCCGATCGACCTGGCGGTCGCGGCCAACGCCAACGTCGCCGCCCCGATCAACGCCGCCGCGAGTGCCAACCTCCTCTCGGTCGGCTCCGAGGCCCAGGCGCTCGGCGACCAGGGCGTGATGATCGACCAGAACATCGACGCCGACGCCAACGCCACGGCCGACCAGACCAGCGACCTCGACCAGGGCAACGACGTGGTCGACGACGGTACGGCGGGCACGGCGACGCCGACCGACGCCACCGCCGCGGCCGCTCCGGTCGACGGCACCACCGGCGCCGTGGGCGACACGGTGGACGGTGCACCGACGCCGTGGACGGCGTGGTCGACGGCACCACCGGCACCGTGGGCGACACGGTGGACGGCACCACCGGCACCGTGGGCGACACGGTGGACGGCGTCACCGACGGCACCACCGGCGGGGTGACCGACGGTGTCGGCGACGTCGTCGACGACACCACCGGCACCGTCGGCGACACGGTCGACGGTGTCGACGGGCATCGACGGGGCCACCGACGCGGCCACCCCGGGCCTGCTCGACGGCAACCTGCTCAACGTCAACGTCGACCTCGCCGCCGACGCCGACATCGCCGCCCCGATCAACGGTGCGGTGGCCGCCAACGCCAACGTCGCCGCCCCGATCAACGCCGGCGTCGCCGCCAACATCGGCACCATCGACAGCGACGCGATCGCGGTCGCCCAGCAGGACGCGATCATCAACCAGAACATCGAGGGCGAGGCCAACGCCGACGCCGGCCAGGACTCGGACATCACCCAGTAACCACCACCGCCACCACCCCTCGTGACCGAGATCCGGGACGCCTCCGACGTGCCCGGCGCGACACCCACGCAAGCCGACACCGTCGGTGGCGAGGTGCTGCGCCGGGCCGAAGGCGTGCAGCTCATCGGCGAGATGGCGGGATCCGGCTACCGGACCCCGCCCTCGCTGGTGCGCCGCGCCGACGGACAGACCGTCCAGCTGACCACGCTGCTCTACCTCACCCTCGAGGCCGTCGACGGCGAGCGTGACTACGACCGTGTCGCCGCGGCGGTCTCGGAGCGCTACGGCCGCACCGTCAGCGCCGACAACGTGCGCACCCTGGTCGGCGAGCAGCTCCGCCCGCTCGGCCTGCTCGCCAAGGCCGACGGCAGCCAGCCGGAGCTCAAGCGGTCCAACCCGTTGCTCGGCCTGCGGATGCGCTACTCGGTCACCGACCCCGAGCGCACCCGCAGGATCACGGCACCCTTCGCGTTGCTGTTCAACCCGCTGGTGGTCGTCCCGCTGCTGGCCGCGTTCGCCGTCGTCTGCTGGTGGGTGTTCTTCCGCAAGGGGCTGGCCCAGGCGACGTACGAAGCCTTCCAGCACCCCGGCCTGCTGCTCCTGGTCTTCGCGGTCACCGTGCTCTCGGCCGGCTTCCACGAGTTCGGGCACGCGGCGGCGGCCCGGTACGGCGGGGCGACCCCGGGCGTGATGGGCGCCGGTCTCTACCTCGTCTGGCCGGCGTTCTACACCGACGTCACCGACTCCTACCGGCTCGGCCGCGGCGGGCGGGTGCGCACCGACCTCGGCGGGCTCTACTTCAACGCCATCGTCGCGGTCGCGATCACCGGCATCTGGTGGGCCACCGGCTACGAAGCGCTGCTGCTCGTGGTGGCGACCCAGATCCTGCAGATGCTCCAGCAGCTCACCCCGCTGGTGCGCTTCGACGGCTACCACGTGCTCGCCGACGTCACCGGCGTCCCCGACCTGTTCCACCGGATCAAGCCGACCCTGCTCGGCGCGCTGCCGTGGCGGTGGGGCGACCCCGAGGCCCGGCTGCTCAAGCCGTGGGCGCGGGTGGTCGTCACGCTGTGGGTGCTGGTCGTGGTGCCGATGCTGGCGTTCGCGCTGGTGATGATGGTGCTGACCCTGCCGCGGGTGATCGGTACGGCGTGGGCCCGGCTCCAGCAGGAGCAGGACCTCCTCGCGACGGCCTCCGGCGACGGCGACCTCGTCCAGGCGGCGGCCCGCGTGCTGACGATGCTCGCGGTGGCGCTGCCGGTGCTGGCGGTCGGCTACATGCTGGTGCGGCTGGTCCGCCAGGTCGGCACCGGCGTGTGGCGGTCCACGGCCGGCCACCCGCTCCGGCGTACCGTCGCCGCGACCACCGCGCTCGCCCTCGCCGCGGCGCTGGCCTGGGTGTGGTGGCCGGACGGCGACACCTACCGGCCCATCCAGCCGACCGAGCGGGGCACGCTCACCGACGTGGTCCGGCCGGTCGTCGCGCTGGCCCGGCCGTCCGTCCCGGCAACGGTGTCGGGCCTCGAGAAGGGCGACCGCGGCACCGTGCAGGCCGTCTGGGACACCACCCAGGAGCTGCCCACCGAGGACGCGCCGGCGCTCGCGACCGTGCTGGTGCCCCGGCCCGGCACCGAGGCCGGGGCCGGATCGGACACCGACGCCGGGGCCGAGACCGACCGGGGCGCCACCACCGGGACCGACCCGGCCGACGGCGGCACGATGACCGGGGCCTCGCCGTCGGCCGTCCCGACGCCGGCAGCGGGGGAGGACCCCGACGGCTGGGTGTTCCCGTTCGACCAGCCGCTCGCCCCCGAGCCGGGCGACAACCAGGCGCTCGCGGTCAACACCGAGGACGGCACGATCGTCTACGACGTCGCGGTCGCGATGGTCTGGGTGGAGGGCGGCGAGGACGCGCTCAACACCAACGAGGCCTACGCCTTCGCCAGCTGCACCACCTGCGCGTCCGTCGCGGTCGCGTTCCAGGTGGTCATGGTGATCGGCGACAACGACGTGGCCGTCCCGCAGAACCTCGCCGGCGCGGTCAACTACGACTGCGTCAACTGCCTGACCTACGCCATCGCCCAGCAGCTGTTCATCACCCTCGACGGCCCGCTGTCCGACGAGGCCATGCAGCAGCTCGACGCGATCTGGCAGCAGATCGCCGCCTTCGGCGCCGGCATCGCCGACGTACCCCTGGACGACATCGACGACCAGCTCGACGCGTTCGAGCAGGAGATCCTCGAGATCATCGAGGCCGACCAGCCCGGCACCCTGCCCCAGGCACCCACGGCCACCGCGAGCCCGTCCGGGACCGCCACCAGCGGTACGGCGGAGGAGTCCGCCGCGCCCACGCCGTCGCCGACCGCCTCGCCGACGGTGTCACCGACGGCCGACCCGACGTCCTCGCCCACGGCCTCGCCGACCGCGAGCCCGACCGGGGAACCGTCACCGACGGCCACCGCCAGCCCGACTGGTACCGCTACCGATACGACCACGGAGAGCGCGACGACCACGGACACGACCGGGACGACGGCGCCCTGACTGGACCAGACGGCGCGCCTGTTTCGGTTGAGGCCCTCTCGGGTATTTCCTGGTAACAACAAACGCACGACCCCTACCGTGCAACGCCCGATGTGCCCGGTGCGGACCCACGCAGGCTGACATCCGTCGGTGGCGAGGCCCGCACCGGGCACACGTGTGTCAGGCCCCGGGTGCGTCCTCGGGACCGACCGGCTGCTGGTGCGACGGGCAGTCCGGGTTGGGGCAGTAGTCCACCGCCGCCATCTCGCCGGGACGCATCTCGGGCCGGTCCTCGTTGGTCTTGTCGAAGTCCACGACGGCGGAGACCAGCCGCGTCCCGCACTGGGGACAGTGCGTCGGCCACTCGGTCGGCTCGTCACTCACCTGATCGCTCATCCCGCCACGCTACCGGTCCGGGCATCCGGCGAGGACGGCAACTCCGCACCGTGCCGAGCTGCCGCCCCGATCCGGCTCTCGGCGGGGCGCCATCTCCGCACCGTGCGGACTCGCCGTCCCTGTGGACGACCGCCGACGGCTCGCGTCGGACTGCGTCAGCATCGTGGGATGCCCGTCGCCCCCGAGTTCGACCCGCGGCAGCCGTTCCTGGCCGCGACGGCGCTCGCCGCCGGCGTCACGCCCAAGCAGCTGCGTGGACCGCGGTTCCGGCGGTTGTTCAGCGGGTGTCTGACGTCGCCAGCGAGATGGAGCCGGACCCCGTGCAGCGGGTGCGCGCCGCGCATCCTGCTGCATCCAGCCGGCGCCTTCGCGAGCCACAGCAGCGCGGCGCGGCTCTTCGGCGTACCGCTGCCGCCCGGCCTCGACGAGGAGCACGTCAGCGTCGCCGATGCGCGCGACCGGAGACCGCGTGCGGGCGTGCGCAGTCATGCCGCACCACCCGGGACGCCGGTGGTGCTGTTCCGCGGCGTGCGCGCCTCGGCGCCGGCGCAGCTGTTCGTCGAGCTCGCCGGGCTGCTCCGGCTGGTCGACCTGGTGGTCGTGGGCGACCACCTCGTGCGCCGCGGCTGGGTGACGCCGGAGCAGATCGTGGCTCGCGCCGCTCGGTCGAGTGACGCTGCGGCCCGACGGGCGGCCGGCTACGTGCGGGGCGAGGTGGACTCTCCGATGGAGACGCGGCTGCGGATGCTGATCGTGCTTGCCGGGCTTCCCGAGCCTGTGGTGAACCACGTGATCCGCGACGAGCAGGGGAGGGTGCTGATGCGCTTCGACCTGAGCTACCCGGCCCTGCGGATCGTGATCGAGTACGACGGCCGCCAGCACCGCGCCGACCTCGACCAGTGGGACCGCGACGAGCAGCGCAAGGACTGGTTCGACGACGCCGGCTGGCGTCACGTGCCGGTGTTCTCGCGCGGGATCTACGTGCGCCCCGACCAGACCGTCGCCCGGGTGGTGCGAGCGCTGGCCTCGCGCGGCGTACTCGTCACTCCAGGCGACGACTGGCGTCCCCACTTCCCGCACCGTGCCCGTCGACACCACTGGGGCCGCTGTGACCAGTGAGGAATAGTCCGATCGGGCGGTGGACGGCCGCCGCGCGGCCCGCTAGGCCGGCCGTCCCCGACACGCCCGGGGCCCTCGGGCGACACGCCGACCACCCACCTCGAGCAGGCCCCTGACCTGCGGTTTTCCCGACGTCCCGAAAGTCTGCGGACGAACTTCCCCGATCAGGTTGCGCCGCTTGGGGCGCCGTCCTAGGGTTACCACTACATCTAGTACTTACACGGCTGTAGTTCTCCACAGATAGTGGTGAGTTGCACACAGGCAGGGACCAGATGTCCCCAAACTACCCACAGCTTCATCCCCAGGCAGACCCCCGGTTCCGGGTGTCGATCCCGGGCAGAAACTGTCGGTGCGGGGCGTTGAACTAGACGTGTGACCACCGCCAGCGAGACCGGGAAGGGAGCGGCCGACATGCACTGCCCGTACTGCCGCAACACCGACACCCGGGTCCTCGACAGCCGGGTCGCCGAGGACGGCGGCGCGATCCGCCGCCGTCGCACCTGCCAGGCCTGCGACAAGCGGTTCACCACCGTCGAGCAGATGCAGCTGACCGTGCTCAAGCGCAGCGGCGCCAGCGAGCCGTTCACCCGCGAGAAGGCCGTCCGCGGCGTCCGCAAGGCCTGCAAGGGCCGGCCGGTCTCCGAGGACGACCTGGCCTGCCTGGGCCAGAAGGTCGAGGACACCCTGCGCAGCGAGGGCTGGGCCGAGGTGCCCGCCCACGAGGTCGGCCTCGCCATCCTCGGCCCGCTCCGCGAGCTCGACGAGGTGGCCTACCTCCGGTTCGCCAGCGTCTACCGCGCGTTCGAGTCCGCCGACGACTTCGAGGCCGAGATCGCCGTGCTCCGTGCGGAGCGCGAGGCCAAGGGCGTCGAGCCCACCCCGGTCGTGGACCAGGCGGCCGAGCCCGCCGTCCCCACCGGATAACCCCACAGACTGCCCGGTGCGTCGTGGGGAAGCGGCGCGCCGGGCAAACCACTTCGGCACAGGGCGAGACATCAGCAGCACAGCAGCACCAAGGTGACCGAGCCACCGCACCGGCACCAGCACAGACATCAGCAGCAGCACCGACGACGACGTCACTTTCAGGGGATGAGGAGCAGCACATGACGGAGACCGCGAGCGGCCCGGCACGCACGGCCCGCAAGGGCACCAGCAAGGGCATCAAGATGGAGCGGGTCTTCTCGACGGAGGGCGTGCACCCCTACGACGAGATCACCTGGGAGCGTCGCGACGTCGTCCAGACCAACTGGAAGACCGGCGAGACCGTCTTCGAGCAGCGCGGCGTGGAGTTCCCCGACTTCTGGTCGGTCAACGCCTCCACGATCGTCACCACCAAGTACTTCCGCGGCGCCGTCGGCACCGACGTCCGCGAGTGGAGCCTCAAGCAGCTCGTCGACCGGGTCGTGAAGACCTACCGCAAGGGCGGCGAGGAGCACGGCTACTTCGCCGACGCCGCGCAGGCCGAGCTGTTCGAGCACGAGCTCACCTGGCTGCTCGTGCACCAGTACTTCTCCTTCAACTCCCCGGTCTGGTTCAACGTCGGCACGCCCTCGCCGCAGCAGGTCTCCGCGTGCTTCATCCTGTCCGTCGACGACTCGATGGACTCGATCCTGAACTGGTACAAGGAGGAGGGCTTCATCTTCAAGGGCGGCTCCGGCGCCGGCCTGAACCTCTCCCGCATCCGGTCGTCCAAGGAGCTGCTCTCCAGCGGCGGTACGGCGTCCGGCCCGGTCTCCTTCATGCGCGGTGCCGACGCCTCCGCGGGCACCATCAAGTCCGGTGGCGCGACCCGTCGCGCGGCCAAGATGGTCGTCCTCGACGTCGACCACCCGGACATCGAGGAGTTCGTGATGACCAAGGCGCGCGAGGAGGACAAGATCCGCGCGCTCCGCGACGCCGGGTTCGACATGGACCTCGGCGGCGCCGACATCACCTCGGTGCAGTACCAGAACGCCAACAACTCCGTGCGCGTCAGCGACGAGTTCATGCGCGCCGTCGAGGAGGGCACCGAGTTCGGCCTCCGCGCCCGCCAGACCGGCGAGGTCATCGAGACCGTCGACGCCCGCGACCTGTTCCGCAAGATCGCCGTCGCCGCGTGGGAGTGCGCCGACCCGGGCCTGCAGTACGACGACACGATCAACGACTGGCACACCAACCCCGAGACCGGCCGGATCACCGCGTCCAACCCGTGCTCGGAGTACATGTCGCTCGACAACTCCTCGTGCAACCTGGCGTCGCTGAACCTGCTGAAGTTCCTCAAGGACGACGACACCTTCGACGCCGAGCTGTTCGCCAAGGCCGTCGAGGTGATCATCACCGCGATGGACATCTCGATCTGCTTCGCCGACTTCCCGACCGAGGCGATCGGCAAGACCACCGTCGACTACCGCCAGCTCGGCATCGGCTACGCCAACCTCGGCGCGCTGCTGATGGCGATGGGTCTCGGCTACGACTCCGACGGCGGCCGCTCGATGGCCGCGGCGATCACGTCGCTGATGACCGGTACGTCGTACAAGCGCTCGGCCGAGCTCGCCGCGGTCGTCGGCCCCTACGCCGGCTACGCCCGCAACGCCGACGCCCACAAGCGCGTGATGCGCAAGCACCAGGCCGCCAACGACGCGGTCCGCAGCCTGCACGTCGAGGACGCCCGGGTCCACAAGCTCGCCACCAAGGCGTGGGACGCGGTCGTGAAGACGGGGGAGAAGAACGGCTACCGCAACGCGCAGGCCTCCGTGCTCGCGCCGACCGGCACCATCGGCTTCATGATGGACTGCGACACCACCGGCATCGAGCCCGACTTCTCGCTGGTGAAGTTCAAGAAGCTCGTCGGCGGCGGCTCGATGCAGATCGTCAACCAGACCATCCCGCGCGCGCTGAAGAAGCTCGGCTACCAGACCGAGTCGATCGAGGCGATCGTCGAGTACATCGCCGAGCACGGCCACGTCATCGACGCCCCCGGCCTGAAGACCGAGCACTACGAGGTCTTCGACACCGCCATGGGCGCCCGCGCGCTGGCCCCGATGGGTCACGTGCGGATGATGGCGGCGGCGCAGCCGTTCCTGTCCGGTGCGATCTCCAAGACGGTGAACCTGCCGGAGTCGGCCTCGGTCGAGGAGATCGAGGACGTCTACATGCAGTCCTGGAAGCTCGGGCTCAAGGCGACCGCGATCTACCGCGACAACTGCAAGGTCGGCCAGCCGCTGTCCGACGGTGGTGGCAAGGCCAAGAAGGACGCCGCCGACGCGGCGGGCGCCGCCGCGGCCACCGAGGTCAAGACGGTCGTCGTGGAGCGCCCGGTCCGCAAGCGGCTGCCGAAGTCGCGTCCGTCGCGCACCACGTCGTTCACCGTGGGCGGCGCCGAGGGCTACATGACCGCCGGCTCCTACCCCGACGACGGCCTCGGCGAGGTCTTCCTCAAGCTCGGCAAGC
This sequence comes from uncultured Actinomycetota bacterium, assembly GCA_963698315.1. Classification (GTDB taxonomy): domain Bacteria; phylum Actinomycetota; class Actinomycetes; order Propionibacteriales; family Nocardioidaceae; genus Nocardioides_B. Next base: position 6,694 of record CAVOQH010000004.1, on the reverse strand, counting down.
AGGGCTCGACCCTGGCCGGCGTGATGGACGCCTTCTCGATGGCGATCAGCATCTCGCTGCAGTACGGCGTCCCGCTGGAGACCTACGTCTCGAAGTTCACCAACATGAAGTTCGAGCCGGCCGGCCTCACCGACGACCCCGACGTGCGGATGAGCCAGTCGATCATGGACTACATCTTCCGCCGCCTGGCGCTCGACTACCTGCCGTTCGAGACCCGTTCCGCGATGGGGATCTACTCGGCCGAGGAGCGCCAGCGCCAGCTCGAGACCGGCTCCTACGAGCCGACCGAGGACGTCGAGGTCGACCAGGGCTCCGTCGGCACCGCGGTCGAGGAGAGTCGAGCCTGTCGAGACCACCTCGAAGGTCGAGACCTCGGCCCTGGAGAAGCCCGCCCCCAAGGGCGCGCACACCTCCGCCGAGCTCCTCGAGGCGATCACCGGCACCGCCGTCGACAGCCCGCTCTGCTTCACCTGCGGCACCAAGATGCGCCCCGCCGGCAGCTGCTACGTCTGCGAAGGCTGCGGCAGCACCAGCGGCTGCAGCTGATCCAGCCCAGCGAAGCCACGGTCGGCCCGCACGGCGACCGACACCGGCCCGGTCTCCCCGCAAGGGAGGCCGGGCCGGCGCTGTCTGCGGGTTCGGTGACCGACGCATGAGTGCAAGAACCGGCCCCGCCGCCAACACCCACGCGGTAGCCGTCGACGCTCACGTTCGCCCTGGTGCGGTGCCCGTGCGCAGCGGGGCCGCCGCGGGATCGGCTTACAGGTCGGGCCCGTAGAGGCCGAAGTGCAGGCCGGGTCGCTCGGGTCCCAGGTGTTGGTGAACTGGGAGCGCGCGCCCATCTCGCTGACCCGGCGCAGCAGGTCGTCGCCGAGCAGCCAGCTGTCCGGGCTCCCACTTGCGGCGAGCGCGGCCGGACGTCGCCGCTCGGCCTCGAGCGCGTCGGCCAGCGACCAGGCGTCGGCGGCGGCCTTGGCCGTCCCCGCGGCGGCGTGCGGGCGCGCGGCGAAGGCCGCGTCGCCGATCAGCGCGACCCGGCCGACGGCCATCCGGCGCACGGCGCATGTCCAGCACGATCTGCGACGTAGGGCTCGGGGGTCCGGGCGACGACCTCGGCCGCGGCCGGCGGCAGCAGCTCGGCGGCCTCGGTCCGGACGCATCTCGTCGACGTAGCGGTCCTGCACCTGACCGGGGTGCACCGAGACCGGTGCGGGGAAGCCGCGCTTGTCGATGAGCATCTCGTCGAGCTGCGGGCCCTGCGGGCACGTTGCGGTACCAGACGTAGTTCAGCAGCGGTCCCCGCGGGCCAGTCCGCCCGTCGCCGGCCGGGATCGGGTACAGCAGATGTGCGAGGAGTGCGGTCACGACGCGTAGGAGATCGCGTCGTGGAGCAGCTCGCGCGTCTCGTCGGTCACCTCGTGCTCGGGGACGGTGCCGCGCCAGCCGATGTAGCCGGAGTAGCGGGGCTGCACCCGGGGCTCGAGGCGCCGCGCGCCGACCGAGGTGATGCCGTCGGCGAACACCACCAGGTCGGCCCGGGCGCGTGCGGCCGCTGACGAAGCGGACGGTCGCGCCGTGCTCGTCCTGGTCGAGCCCGCAGGCGTACTCGCCGAGGTGGTAGTGCTCGGTGCCGAAGTCGGTCGAGCAGCGCCCGGTAGAACGTGCCCCACGAGGTGTAGGTCCAGGCGTGCCGGCTCCTCGCGGTCGATCACGTGGTTGCCGGTGTCGAGGTACTGCGACCGACGAGCTCGGTGCTGATGTCATCGACTCCGAGGTTGCTGGGTGCTGCGCTCGGCGAACCAGCGCACCGTGTCGGGCTGCAGCACGATCCCGCCGCCGCGGCCGTCGAGCGGGGTCGGGGTGCGCTCGAAGACGTCGACGTCGAAGCCCAGGTCGCGCAGCAGCAGCGCCGCGGTGAGCCCGCCGATCGAGCCGCCGATCACGACGGCGCGGCGGGCCTCAGTCATGGTCGTGCCTCTCGCCCGCGCCGAGCACCGGTCCGTGCGGATGGTCCTCGAGGTTCACCACGATGGCGTCCTGGGTGGTCCGGGCCACGATCATCCGCACCGGCTCGGTGTCGCTGCCGTTCTCCTCCCAGTGCACGACGTGGGGCTTGATGTAGACGAAGTCGCCGGGGTGCGCCTCCCGCACCTCGTCGAGACGGTCGCCGACCCACCAGCGGCCGACCCCGCTGAGGATGTAGAGGGCGGTCTCCGACTGCCCGTGGTGGTGCGCCCCGGTCCGGCTCCCCGGGGGCAGGACCGAGAGGCCCATCCACAGGTCCTGCGAGCCCAGCCGGCGTGCGGACACGGCCTCGAACCGCCGGAGTCCGGCGGTCTGGGGTGTGTCGTCGGACAGGTCGTCGGCGCGGATCACGTGCACGTCGGCCCCGTCGGGGGAGGCCGCTGGCGAGTCGGCGCGGGTGGGGTCCGGGCTGGCTCCATAGCCGCAACTGTGGCGGCCCGGACCGGGTCTCCGACATGTGTCGTCACACAGGTATGGCGCGGCAGCGGGTGCCGTGGCACAGTCTGCGCATGCAACGACCGGCGCCGTGGAGCTGCGCCCGTGGCTGGAGGCGATCGCCACCATCGCCACCGCCCTCGACCGGCCGGTGTCGCTGCCGGAGGTGCTCGACCTCGTGGCCGAGACGGCCTCGCGCCTGCTCGGCTACGACTTCTGCGCCGTGCTGCTGCTCGACGAAGACCGCACGTCGTTGATCATCACCGGCTCCTACGGCCTCTCGCCGAGCTATGTCCAGCAGGTCAACGCCGACCACCCGGTCGTGCTCGACCCCGACGACGAGCTGCAGGCGCCGTCCAGCCGTGCGTTCCTGACCGGCCGGTCGGTCCAGGTCGTCGACACCTTCGCCGACGCGACCTTCCTGCCCTGGGGCGGGGTGGCCCGCGAGCAGGGCTACCGCTCGATGATCTCGGTGCCCCTTGCGGCCTCGGGCGTGCCGGTGGGAACGCTGAACTGCTACACCCGGGTGCCGCACCAGTTCGGGGGAGACGAGCAGGACCTCCTCCAGCTCCTCGCCGACCAGGCCGGCGTCGCCATCGAGACCGCCCGGCTGCGCGACCGGGAGGCGGCGACCATCGCCGCGCATCGTCACGGCCAACACCACCCTCGCCGCCCAGGCATGAGCTGCTCCGGCGCGGGGAGGAGGTGCACGAGCAGCTGACCGAGGTGGCGCTGCGCGGCGGTGGTGTCACGGGACTGGCCACCGCGCTGGCCGAGCTGCTGGGCTCGCCGGTCCTGGTCACCGAGGAGCCCTCCGGCACCGAGCTCGCGCGCGTCGACCGCGACGGTGCGGGCCTGGTCGCCCGCGACGACGAGGCCCGGTCCACTGCGGTGATGCTCGGCCACGACACGGTGGCGCGAATCTGGGTCCCGCGCGTGGGCCACGACCCGGCCGCGATCGACGTCCGGGCGACCGAGCACGCCGCCACGGTGTGCGCCCTCGAGGTGCTCCGCGCGCGCACCGCCCTCGAGGTCGAGTGGCGGCTCTCCGGCGAGGTGGTCACCGACCTGCTCACCGGCAACCCGTCGGGCCTCGTCACCGCCGCCGAACGGGCCGGTCGCCTCGGTCACGACCTCGGGTCCGCGCACGCCGTCATCGTCGTCCGGGTGGACGGCGGGCGCTCGGGTGCTACCGCCCGGGTGCTGTCGGTGGCCCGGTCGATGGCGGCCACCGCACAGCCGCGTGCGCTGGTGAGCGCGATCGGCGACGACGTGGTGCTGCTGTGGCCCGCGGCCACGCCGGCGACCGTGCGGGAGAGGGCCGAGGAGCTCCAGCGACAGCTGCGCCGGGTCGGCGGCGCCGGCACCGCCGTCGCCGTGTCCCCACCGTGCACGGCCCTGGGCGACTACCCCGGCGCCTACCGGCGAGCGCGTGGGGCCGTGGCGATGGCGCGCCTGCGCGGTGAGCACGAGTCCGTGGCGAGCGTGGACTCCCTCGGCGTGCACGGGCTGCTGCTCCAGCTCGAGGACGTCTCCGAGCTCCGACGCTTCGCCGCCGACTGCTGGCGCCGGTGCGCGCCCACGACACCGCCCGCGGCACCGCGCTCGAGGAGACGTTGCGGGCCTACGTCGCCCACGACCTGAACACCGCCGCCACCGCGGCTGCGCTCTTCGTCGCCCCCAACACGGTGGGGACTGCGGGTCCGCAAGGCCGAGCAGCTGCTCGGCTTCTCCACCACCCAGGTCCGGCCGCTCGCCGAGCTGCAGGTCGCGCTGAGCGCCGACGAGGTCGCCGACGCCCTCGTCGCCCGCGATCAGGAGCGTTGAGGGGCCGCCGGCAGCGAGACCAGCGGGAGCAGCCAGAGCAGCGCGACCGCGACCAGCGCGTTCTGCGCGTGGTCGTGGTCGACCGCCCAGCCGACCGCCGGGGTGCCGACCACCACCAGACCGAAGGCCAAGGTGTTCATCAGGCCGACCGCGGCGGCCGGACGCACAGGCTGGCGTGCCTGGGCGGCCTCCACCACCGCCGCGAAGGGCAGGCCGCTGAAGGTCCCGAGCACGACCACGGCGACGACGGCGACGACGGCGACCCCGGGGCTCGCCAGCGCGGCGGTGGCGCCGGCGCAGGCGACCAATGCCACCGCCCACAGCGCTCGGTTGCGGGCCGGCGGCACCGCCGCCACCTGGCCGCCGAGCGGCCGGCTGACGACCGAGAGGCCCAGCACGAGGGAGCCAACCACCGCGGCGGCGGCAGGCCCGAACGACCACACGTCGACCAGAGCGTGGTCGCCCAGGTGCTGAGCACCAGGCCGAGACCGAGCGTCACCGCGTGCACCAGGGCCAGCCGGAAGAGCTGGCCGTCCAGCAGCAGCGTCGGGAGAGCGGGCACGTCGGCGACGACCCCTCGCCGGGCGGGACGTCGAGGCCCCGCCCGGGGGAGGCGGAGTGCGACGACGAGGGCGACCGCGCTGACGGCCGCGGAGGTCGCCCACGGCGCCCGCCAGCCCAGGCCGGGCTCCGCGAGCGCGACCCCGAGCACCGACACCCCCGAGGCCGCGACGCCGACCCCGCCGAAGACGCCCATCCCGCGCGACCCGCGCCCGCTCGCCCGGGCGAGCTCGGCGCCGGACACGAAGCAGACCGCGAAGCCGACGCCGGACGCGAAGCGCGCGCCCATGGCCAGAGCCGGCAGGGGTGCGGCCAGCGCGAGCAGGTGCGCGACGAGCACCAGGCTGAGCCCGGCCCCCGTCGCGAGCCGGACGCCGAGCCGGTCGACCAGCATCCGGCCGGGAACTGAAGGGCGGCGTACGGCGCCGCCAGCGCGGCCGACAGCAGACCCACCCAGAGCAGGTCCGTGCCGTAGGCGCCGCCAGCGTGCGGGCGCCCGCGCCGGTCGCCGTGATCGCCCAGCCCGCCGACCCGCCCAGCAGGCAGGCGGCGAGGGGCCGCGGGCCCCCCGACGCGTCGCGGACCACCTCAGAGGTTCTGCGGGAAGCCGAGCTCCACGCCGCCGGTCGGCACGCCCCAGCGGGAGGTGACCACCTTCGCCCGGGTGAAGAAGCGGACCCCCTCGGCGCCGTGCGCGTGCGTGTCGCCGAAGAGCGAGCTCTTCCAGCCGCCGAAGGAGTGGTGGGAGACCGGAACGGGGATGGGGACGTTGATCCCGACCATGCCGACCTGGACCTCGTTCTGGAAGCGCCGCGCCGCCGGCCCGCTCGTGGTGAACAGCGCGGTGCCGTTGCCGTAGGGGTTGGCGTTGACCAGGGCGAGCACCTCGTCGAAGGACGCGACGCGGACGACGGCGAGCACCGGCCGAACACCTCGTCGCGGTAGACCGTCATCTCCGGGGTCACGTGGTCGACCAGGGTCGGGCCCAGCCAGAAGCCCGAGGCCTCACCGTCCACCTCCCAGTCGCGGCCGTCGACGACGAGCTTGCCGCCCTCGGCCTCGGCGGCGTCGACGTAGGACGCCACCCGGTCGCGGTGCTCGCGAGTGACCAGCGGGCCCATGTCGACGTCGCGGTGACCGGACGCCGACCGAGAGCAGCCGCACCCGGTCGGCGATCCGGGCCACGAGGTCGTCGGCGATGGGGCCGACGGCGACCAGCACGCTGCATCGCCATGCAGCGCTCGCCGGCCGACCCGAAGCCGGCACTGACCGCCGCGTCGGCGGCGGCGTCGAGGTCGGCGTCCGGCAGCACGACCATGTGGTTCTTGGCGCCGCCCAGGGCCTGCACCCGCTTGCCGGTGACCGCCGCGGTCTCGTAGACGTGGCGGGCCACGCCCGTCGAGCCGACGAAGGAGACGGCCTCGATGTCGGGATGGGTGAGCAGCGCGTCGACCGCCTCCGCGTCACCCTGCACGACGTTGAAGACCCCGGCCGGCAGGCCGGCCTCCTCCCAGAGCCGGGCCAGCCACAGGGACGCGGACGGGTCCTTCTCGCTGGGCTTGAGCACCACGGTGTTGCCGGCGGCGATGGCCACCGGCACGAACCACAGCGGCACCATCGCCGGGAAGTTGAAGGGGCTGATCACCGCCTACCGGGCCGAGCGGTTGGCGCACCGTCGTGACGTCGACCCCCGTCGCGGCGTTCTCGCTCGCCGCGCCCGTGCAGCAGCGGGGCGATCCCACAGGCGAGCTCGACCACCTCCTGGCCGCGGGTGACCTCGCCCAGCGCGTCGGAGAGCACCTTGCCGTGCTCGTCGGTGATGATCGCGGCGAGCTCGCCCTTGCGG
>CAVOQH010000003.1:0-124924 GCA_963698315.1 uncultured Actinomycetota bacterium | reverse complement strand
CCGACGTCGCGCGCGTCGAGGACCGCACCTTCATCTGCTCGGTCGACGAGAAGGACGCGGGGCCCACCAACAACTGGATGGACCCGCAGGAGATGAAGGCGATCATGACCGAGCTCTACCGGGGGTGCATGCGGGGCCGCACGATGTACGTCGTGCCCTTCGTGATGGGCCACCTGGAGGCCGACAAGCCGATGTTCGGGGTCGAGATCACCGACTCCGCCTACGTCGTGGTGTCGATGAAGGTCATGGCGCGCATGGGCACCCACGTGCTGCGCAAGATGGAGGAGACCGACGCCGCCTTCGTGCCGGCGATGCACTCCGTCGGCATGCCGCTCGAGCCGGGCCAGAAGGACGTCTCCTGGCCGTGCAACGACACCAAGTACATCGTGCAGTTCCCCGAGGAGCGCGCGATCTGGTCCTACGGCTCCGGCTACGGCGGCAACGCGCTGCTCGGCAAGAAGTGCTACGCGCTGCGCATCGCCAGCGTGATGGCCCGCGACGAGGGCTGGCTCGCCGAGCACATGCTGATCCTCAAGCTGACCAGCCCCGAGGGCGTCGTGAAGTACATCGCCGCCGCCTTCCCGAGCGCCTGCGGCAAGACCAACCTCGCCATGCTCGAGCCGACCATCCCCGGCTGGAAGGTCGAGACGCTCGGCGACGACATCGCCTGGATGCGGATCGGCGCCGACGGCCGGCTCTACGCCGTCAACCCCGAGTTCGGCCTGTTCGGCGTCGCGCCCGGCACCAACGAGAAGACCAACCCCAACGCGATGCGCACCATCGAGGTCGGCAACTCGGTCTTCACCAACGTCGCGCTCACCGACGACGGCGACATCTGGTGGGAGGGCATGGAGAACACCCCGGCCCACGCCCGCGGCTGGAAGGGCCAGGACTGGACCCCCGACAGCGCCGAGGTGTCCAGCCACCCCAACAGCCGCTACTGCACGCCGATCAAGCAGTGCCCGATCCTGGCGCCGGAGTACGACGACCCGCAGGGCGTGCCGATCGACGCGATCCTGTTCGGCGGCCGCCGCAAGACCACCATCCCGCTGGTGACCGAGGCCCGCGACTGGACCCACGGCACCTTCATGGGCGCCACGCTCTCCTCGGAGACCACCGCCGCCGCCACCGGCGCGGTCGGCGTCGTCCGCCGCGACCCGATGGCGATGCTGCCCTTCATCGGCTACAACGCCGGCGACTACTTCAACCACTGGATCACCGTGGGCAAGGAGAACGACGCGGCCAAGCTGCCGAAGATCTTCTACGTCAACTGGTTCCGCCGCGACGAGGACGGCGGCTTCCTGTGGCCGGGCTTCGGCGAGAACAGCCGCGTGCTCAAGTGGGTCGTGGAGCGCATGGAGGGCCAGGCCGAGGCCACCGAGACGCCGATCGGCCACGTGCCGACCGCGGCCGCCCTCGACACCGAGGGGCTCGACATGACCGAGGCGGAGCTCGCCGCGGCCCTCGAGGTCGACGTCGAGGAGTGGAAGGCCGAGATCCCGCAGATCACCGAGTGGTTCGAGAAGTTCGGCGAGAGCCTGCCGGCCGTGCTGTGGACCGAGCTCGACGGCCTCAAGGCACGTCTGGGCGCCTGAGCCCGACGCGCGCCGCGCACCGTCGTACGACCGAGGACCCCACCACAGCGGTGGGGTCCTCGGTCGTTATGAGGGAGTGTGTCCCACGGTGGGGAGGACCGGCATACTTGCCCAGGTGAGCAAAGAGTCGGACGCCCCGCGCGGCAGCTACGGCCCGGAGGACCGGCACCTGCTCGAGACCGCCGCGGCCCGGATCTACAGCAACGCCGTCGCGCACGGCTCGCTGCCCGACGACGACCACCGCCTGCACGAGGAGAACGTCCAGCCCGCGCTCGACCTCCTGCTCGACATCGGGCTGCTGCGGCACGACGGGGCCAGCCGCCGCTACATGCCGACCGACCCGGCCGCCGTCCAGTCACAGATCGTGGTCCCGCTCGGCCAGCGGGGCGCCGACCTGCTCGCCGAGTCCGCGCGCTGGGCCGATGCCTTCAGCGAGCTCGGCCAGGTGTTCCGCACCTCGCCCCGCGCGACGGTCAACCCGATCACCGAGATCCACGGCCTGGCCAACATCAACAACTTCATCGCCGCGGCGGTCAACGACACCCGCAACGAGATGCTGACCGCGCAGCCCAACGGCCGTCGCCCGGCCAGCACGCTGGCCGTCGCCGAGGACCGCGACGTCAAGCTGCTCAGCCGCGGGGCCCGGATGCGCACGCTCTACCAGCACTCCGCCCGGCACAGCCCGGCCACCCGCGAGTACGTCGCCGACATCACCGCCCAGGGCGCCGAGGTCCGCACGCTCGACGAGTTCTTCCGGCGGCTCATCGTCTGCGACCGTCAGGTGGCCGTCGTGCCGGCCTCGGACAACCACCACGTCGCCATCGCGATCTACGAGAAGTCCCTGATCGCCTACCTCGTCGACATCTTCGAGCGGTCCTGGGAGCGGGCCCAGCCGTTCAACGTCAGTGGCAGCCAGGCGGAGCGGCACATCGCCGAGGACGTGCGGGCCATGACGATCCGCCTGCTCGTGGAGGGCCACAGCGACCCGGCCAGCGCCAAGCGGCTCGGGGTCAGCACCCGCACCTACGCCGGCTACATCGCGGCGCTCAAGGACGAGTACGACGTCCAGACCCGCTTCCAGCTCGGCTACGCCATGGGCCGCGACGGGAGCCAGCGCTCGACGCCGTCCTCCGAGGCCCCGGGCGGCGACCTGGTCGACGACGACGAGGCACACGACGGGGAGCGCTGAGGCTCACCCCGGCCGACGTACGACGTCGGCCCCTCCCCCGCGAACCGAGGACCCGTCCGGGTCCGGGCATGCTGCGAGGGCAGTCACCCTGACGATAACTGCCCTCGCATGGTGGTTGAGACGGGCCGGGGGGATGGCGCTGGGAGCGAACTGCCGGGGGGGATGACTCGTTCGTCCTCGTCTCAGCCTTTGTGGCGATCCAACCCGGGGGGGATGTGGGCGGGAACGCGTTTGTGGGGGTGGCGCCTGGGCGCCGGCGGGCTACGTGCCGTTCCAGCCCGAGTCAGAGGTGTTGCCGACGCGGGTGCCGTTCCAGCCGCTGTCGGAGTCGGCCTTGAGCGTCTTGCGCTCCTTGCCGTCCTTCTTCTTGATGTCCTTGACCTTGGTGCCGTTCCACCCGCTGTCCGAGGTGGTGCCGATCCGGGTGCCGTTCCAGCCGCTGTCGGCTGCGGTCGCGGGGGCGGCGACGCCGGCCACGACGCCACTCGACGCCAGCAGAACGCCGGCGGCGATCTTGGCTACGGTGCGCTTGGTCATTGCTTACCTCTTGTTCTCGGTCCCAGGGGTTCGACGGTCTCCCGTCTGACCACTAGTGTCGGCCACTGTTCGCGGACCCGGCCACAAAAAGGCACCGCAGGAGTGTGCACTGCACGTTTCTGCAAAACCGGGAAAATCGGGACAGGCACCCCCGGTCGGGTGGATAATGCACCCAGCGACTTCCGCCACCTGGGAACCACCTGAAACCGGTCAAATCGCGGCATGTCCCGTCGGACCGAGGTGCGCGACCGACACCCCCATCGTTGCGTAATTGTGCAACGGGCACCACCCCCCGGTCCGTATCAGTCGCCCGCCTATTCTCGTCGGATGCGCCTGCCGCGTCCGTTTCGTCCTCGTCGACCGAGCCGCCGGCACCTGTTCGCGCTGACCCTCTCCTGGCTGCTGCTGGCGCTGCCGCTGGCGGCCCTGCTGTTCCTGTCCGGCTCGCGCAGCACCGTCCTCGCCGGCCACGACGCCGACCTGCGGCCCACCCTGGACGGCTACGCCACCCTCGACCTCGGGCCCTACCTGCCGAGCTTCCGGCTGCCCACCGGCGAACGGCTCGGCGCCGACATCGACCTCGGCGCCACCGAGCTGGACAGCTACGAGGAGCTCATCCAGCGCTACGCCTTCATCGCCAGCCAGCCCGAGGGCCAGGTCGCCAAGGTCCGGGCCACGATCACCGACCTCGCCGTCGACAGTGCCCTGCTCGGCGCTCTCGCCGGGCTCGCCGCGCCGGCCCTGGTGCTGCTGGTCGGTCGGGAGCGGTGGCACCAGCTCGCCCACGCCTGGACGGTACGCCGCGGTGGCGCGGCCGCCCTGGCGGTGGTCGTCGTGCTGGGCACGGGCGTGGTGGTGCACGACGAGGACGAGCCGCCCGTCGAGACCGGCGACTGGGTCCCGCTCCAGGCGGCGCTCCCCGATCTCGACATCCCGGCGCAGGCGGCGAGCCTGCAGGTCGAGTCGGGGCTGATCACCAGCGGCACCCGGCGCCTGGTGGAGAGCGCGCTGGACACCTACCGCAAGAGCCTGGAGTTCTACCAGGAGCTCGTCGACGCGGCGCCCACGCTCGGCGACGAGCTCCGCACGCCCGCGGAGGGCGAGGTCGTCGGCCTGCTGGTCAGCGACCGCCACGACAACATCGGCATGGACCCGGTCGCCCGGGCGGTGGCCGACGCCGGGGGCGCGACGTTCCTGCTCGACGCCGGCGACGACACCTCGACCGGCAGCGCGTGGGAGTCGTTCAGCCTGGAGTCCCTCGACGAGGCCTTCGCCGACTTCGACGACCGCTACGCGATCGCCGGCAACCACGACAACGGCGACTTCGTCGTCGACCGGCTGGAGGCGCTCGGCTTCACCACCCTGGGCGGCGAGGTCGTCGACGGCCCCGGACGGGATCCGGCTGCTCGGCGCGAGCGACGTGCGCAGCAGCGGACTCGGGAGCTGGCGCGACGAGCGGGGCATCACCTTCGCCGAGCAGAGCGACCTCCTCGCCGACCTGGCGTGCGAGCGGGACGCCGACGGGGAGCGGCTCTCGACCCTGATGGTCCACGACGCCAACAGCGGCGCCGAGGCGCTCGAGCGCGGCTGCGTCGACCTGGTGGTCGCCGGCCACCTGCACGTGCAGGTCGGCCCGACCGAGGTCACCGGCCAGAACGGCCGGGTCGGCTACAGCTACACCAACGGCACCACCGGCGGGGCGGCGTACGCCGTCGCGATCGGCAGCAAGCTGCGCCGCGACGCGCAGGTCACGCTGGTGACCTACCGCGACGGCCGGCCGGTGGGGATCCAGCCGGTGACGGTGCGCACGACCGGCGAGTTCCTGGTCGGCGACTACGTCGGGCTGGTCCTCGACGAGCCGGCCGCGGAGGAGTGAACGCGAGCGGCCCCGCGCCCGGTCGGGCGCGGGGCCGTGCGTGTGACTGGCGGAGGTGGCGGGATTTGAACCCGCGAGAGGGGTTTGCCCTCAACCCGCTTAGCAGGCGGGCGCCATAGACCGGACTAGGCGACACCTCCAGACAGCGAGGCACAGGCTACCGGGCGGCCCGCGGCGGGGGCCAATCGGCCCTCAGGAGACCGGGCGGTAGCCGTGACCCCGGTTGAGGTGCTGCTGGAGGTCGCGGACGAAGTCGTCGGACCGGGCCGCGAGGATCCCGACCGGGATCGTGGTGCTGCGGCCGTCGCGGCGGCGCAGCACGACGCAGCGCTCACCCTCGACGGTGGTCGCGACGACGTCCTCGACGTCCTTCCACCGGCCCTGCTTCACGCCGGCGCCGCGCACGAGGCGCACGGTGTAGCCGGTGGCGTCCAACCGCACGACCGCGGCGCGCCGGGTGACCAGGAAGCCGAGCACGACCAGCGCCAGCACGGCCACGACGAGCACCACGGAGAGCACGGTCGTGGGCCACGAGAAGGCGGCCACGAGCACGGCCGTGAGCGCGACCAGGAGGCCGGCGACGGCGAGCAGCAGCCCCAACATCCGGACGGCGACAGGTGCTGCGAGCCGGTAGTCGGAGACGCCGGTGGGGGACATGGCTCCGATTACACCCGCCCCGCGGAGCGCCCGCCAAATGCTCGTGGCATGGCTCTTGTCACAGCGCCAGGGCCGGGTTCACACTCAAGGTTCCACCCACTCCTCCATTGGTGGTCGCGATGACTGGTCTCGAGAGCGCGATCCAGGGTCTCCAGCAAGCGCTCGACACCCCCCGCCGCCAGCACATGTGGCGCTGGCTCGTCCGGCACCGGATGGCCACGGTCAAGGACGCCCTGTCCACCGAGGGCTCGCGAGACGGCGACGCCTGGCTGGCCTCCCGCGAGCTCGGCCTGCACCGCGAGCGCGTCGCCCTGCTGCAACGGCTCACCGACCTCGGCCCGGCCGTGCTGGAGTCGCCCGACATCGAACAGGTCCGGGCCGAGCTGCACAAGGTCGTGAGCGCGCTGGAGCGCTACCGCCAGCGCCTCAACGACCTCGTCTACGACAGCGTGTCCCTCGAGCTCGGCGGCTCCGAGTAGCCCAGACCGGATGGCTCAGGCCGGTCGGCCGACCCCGAGGTACGTCGCCTCCAGCGGCGTCTCGCGGACCTGGCCGTCGACCAGCTCCACCCGGTAGCCGTCCGCGCCCGGACGCGAGGCCACCACGTCGGTCAGCTCGCCGTCCTCGAAGAGCAGCCCGCAGCCGTCGTCCGCGGCGTACCCCGCCGGGAAGCCCTCGGCGACGAGGCCGCGGAACGTGCCGGCCCGCAGCTCCTCGCCGTCGTAGTGCGGGCAGGCGCTGCCGGGGAGGAAGCCGAGCCCGTCGGCGAGCGGGGCGAGCCCCGGTCCGAAGGAGTCGGTGACCGACGCCTCGAACCAGCAGTTCATCCCGGCGCTGATCCCGGCCAGGACGGTGCCGTTGTCGGCCGCCTCGGCGAACACCTCGGGCAGCCCGTGGGTGCGCCAGACGGCCAGCAGGTTGGCCGTGCTCCCGCCGCCGACGTAGATCACGTCCTGGGCCAGCACGAAGGACCGGAGGTCGGAGTGCTCACGGGTGAACAGCCGGAGCACGGCGGTCTCGGCCCGGTCGGACAGCACGTCCTCGAACTTGCTGATGTAGTCGGGGGCGTCCCCGCTCGCGGTCGGCACGAAGCAGACCTTGGGCCGGTCCTTGCCGGTCAGTGCGAGCACGTAGTCGTCCAGCACCGGGTTGTCGGGCTCCATCGAGAAGCCTCCACCACCGAGTGCGAAGATCCTGCGGCGTACCATCTGGTCCCTTTCCAGGCGCACTCCCCCGAGCCGCCACGCGACAGCCGATCCTGGCGCTGCGCAGAGGGGGCGGGATTCGAACCCGCGGCTGACATCTCTGCCAGCGACCGCTTTCAAGGCGGTTCCGATCGGCCACTCCGGCACCCCTCCGTGACACCGGTGACCCGGTGCACGCAGGGGAGTGTATGCCCCGGCGGGCGGTGCTCCGCCCGGGGCCGCGCGCTAGCGGAGGTCGAGCGAGACCAGGACGTCGCCCTCCTGGACCACGTCCCCGGCCGAGACCTTGACCGCGCTCACGGTGCCCGGCTGCTCGGCCAGGACCGGGATCTCCATCTTCATCGACTCGAGCAGCACCACGGTGTCGCCCACCGCCACGGCGTCCCCGGGCCGCACCGACACCGTCATCACGTTGGCCACCATCTCCGCCACGACGTCCGCTGTGCGGGGTTCACGCGCCATGGCGGCGACGCTACACCGAGGCGACCGGGCGGTTCGGTGCCGACCCGGGTGCTCAGAGCAGCGCGCCGGTGCGGCGCGGCTCCGGGCGGTGCGCGGTGGCCTCCTCGGCCCGCCGGGCGCGGACGCCGCGGGTGCCGGAGAGGAACGCGTCGACCCGGACCACGAGGTAGCCGAGCAGCAGGCCGATCACCGCGCCGTAGGCGAGGGTGAGCCCGGCGTCGAGCAGGGTGACCCGGTGGTCGAGCAGGACGGCGGCGACCCCGGCGAGACCAGCCGCTCCGAAGGCGCACGGCCACCAGCCCTGGCGGCGGCGGGCCCGGGTCGAGATGCCCCAGGCCAGCGCCGGGAAGCCGAGCAGCGCCTCGAGCGGGCGCGGCACCGCACCGACGGTGTCCCGCACCCCGGCATAGGCGTCCTCCAGCACCTGGATCACCTGCGGGGAGCCCCAGCGGCCCAGCGCCTCGGTGTAGGCCAGGCTCACCGCGAGCAGGCCGAGCCCGCCGACCACCACGACGGCGCCGCGGGTGCCGAGCCCCTGGAAGCCCGCGCCGAGGCGGTAGACCAGCGCGAGCGTGCCCAGCAGGCCGAGTGCGAGGGCGAGGTACTCGGTGCGCTCGACCGAGATCCGGGCGTCGTAGGCGTTGGCCGCGAACGCCGCCACCGCCGCCACGTAGGTCGCGACCAGGCACTCGCGGATCACCGCGGGGTAGCGCGCGGCGGGCACCGTGGCGAGCACGCCCAGGACCGCGCCCAGGGCGGCGGTCATCACGGTGACACCGGCGAGCAGGACGGGGACGCCGCTGAGCACGGCGCCGCCCGCGAGCAGCTGCTGCCAGCGACGCGCTGATCACGGGGCGGCCGCCGGTGCGGATCGCGAGCGCCAGGGCGTAGGTCGTGGTCACGGCGACCGCGCCGGCCGGTGGCAGCCACGGGGCCAGCCACGACGGCAGCGTCGTGTCGACCCAGCCGGTGACCAGCGCCGCCAGCGCGGCGAGCGTGACGACGAGCCAGGCGAGGGTCAGGGTGCCGTGCGAGACGAGGAGCCGCCGGGTGGGCTGCTGGGTGAGGTCGGGGATCTCCGGCGACGTCGCGGTCGGCCCGGGGACCAGCGGCACGTCGGGGTGCAGCTCCAGCGGCGGCCGGTCGGCGGGCGTCGGCGACCGGGTCGGGGCCGCGGCGGCCGGGGTCCCCACCGGGGCGGGCTGCCGGGCCGGACTCGGCGCAGGCGTGGACGCAGGGTCCGGGTCCCGGACCGGGGTGGGTGCGGGGTCCGCGGCGGCCGTGCGGTCGTGCCGGTCCGGCTGCGGCCGGTCGCGGGAGGGCCGGCGGACCAGGCCGCGCCGGGGTTCGGGGACGGCGCGTCGGCGACCAGGCTTCTGGTCAGGACGTGCCACGGTGAGCCCCCTCGAGAAGGCGGTTGCTGGGACGTCCGGCAGGGTCGGCGGTGCCCCGGTCGGACCCCGGCAGGATAGCGCTCACATCCGCCGGTTGATCAGGGACGGGTTGGTGGTCCGGACCTCGGCGAGCACCCGCCGGCTCACCGTCGCCTCGGCCACCTGGCCATCACCCTCGTCGAGCTCCACGAGCACGTCGCCGGTGGGTGCGACGACCATCGAGTGGCCGCTGTAGCGCGGTCCCGGCTGGGCGGCCGCGGCGACGTACACGGTGTTCTCGACGGCGCGCGCGGTCACCAGGGTGCGCCAGTGGTCGACCTTGCGCTCCCCCGCGACCCAGGCCGCGGGCAGCACGACCAGCTCGGCGCCGCGGTCGACGAGCGCGCGGGTGAGCTCGGGGAAGCGGAGGTCGTAGCAGGTCATCAGGCCGACCGGGACGCCGCCGATGTCGACCACGACCGGGTCGACCGGGCCGGCGAGCAGCCGGTCGGACTCCTTGTAGCCGAACGAGTCGTAGAGGTGGATCTTGCGGTAGGTCGCGCGCAGCCCGTCGGGGGCGACGACGACCAGGGTGTTGTAGGGCCGCTCGGGGTCCTCGCTGACCTCGAACATGCCGGCCACCAGGGTCACGTCGTGCGCGGCGGCGAGCTCCGCGAGCCGGGTGACGAAGGGGCCGTCGAGCCCCTCGGCGTACGCCGCGACGTCGGAGCCGGGCTTGCCGAAGTCGCGCGCGAACACCTCGGGGAAGACCACCAGGTCGGGCTCGGAGCCGTCGGACGCGATGTCGGCGACGACGTCGAGGGCGGCCCGGTTGTCCGCGGGATCGAGGCCCGAGGAACGCTGCACCAGGCAGACGGTCAGCTGCTCGTCTCCGTGCTCGGGGGCCATCACCCCACCCTGCCAGACTGGACGGCATGGACGGGACCACCGGCACGGCCGGGCCGCTGCGGCTGGGAGCGGTGGTGCTGACCGGCGGGACGGCCAAGCGGCTGCACGGCCTCGACAAGGCCGGCATCGAGATCGACGGGGTGACCCTGCTCGAGCGGGCGCTGCACGCGACGCTGGCCGCGGCCGAGGTCGTCGTGGTCGGCGACGAGGTGCCGACCACCCGGCCGGTGACCTGGGCCCGCGAGGAGCCCCCGGGCGGCGGGCCGGCGGCGGGACTGCTCGCCGGCACCGACCGGTTCAGCCGGCCGCCCGACCTGGTCTGCGTGCTGGCGGTCGACATGCCGAAGGTCAACGCGGGCACCGTCGCCCGGCTGACCTGGGCGGTCGAGGCCGACCCCGGCGTGGACGGCGCGGTGCTCGTGGACGAGACGGGACGACGGCAGCCGCTCGCCGCGGTCTACCGGCTGCCCTCCCTGCGGGCCGCCCGCCCCGCCGACCACGCGGCCGAGCACGGGCTGCCGGTGCGCCGGCTCGTCGGCGACCTCCGGCTCGCCGAGGTGCCCACCGTCGGCGACGAGGCCCGCGACGTCGACACCCCCGAGGACCTCGCGGACCTGCGCGGACCGGGCTGAACCCCTTGCCCACCGGTCCGGCCAATGATGTAATGAACTAAGTCATTCAGTCATTGGGGGTACGTCGTGTTCGCTGGCCTGGTCCTCGTGGTCCCGCTGTTCCTGCTGCTGGCCGGCGGGGTCGTCGTCATGGTCATGCTGGCCCTGACCCACCGGCCGGACGCCGCCCTGTCGGCGGAGGTGGCCTCCGCGCGGCGGCACGGCGTGGTGACCTCCGGGGTCGCGACCGCGATGCTGGTGCTCGGTCCGCTGCTCGTCTGGGTGGCGACCAGCAGCCTGCTCCCCCTCGGGCCGCTGCTCGGCGTCCTGCCGCTCGCCGGCGCCGCGACGGCGCTGCTGGTGCTGCTCACCGGCGAGCTGACCTGGCCCCGCCCGCGCGGCACCACCCGCACCGCCGTGGTCCGCGACCGGTCCGCCGGGGACCTCCTGCGCGGCGGCTGGGCGCGCGTCACCACCGCGGCGGCCGCTGCCCTGGTCGTCGCGGTCGCTCTGGCGGCCTGGCTCGCCGACGAGTCGGGACGGATGGTCGCAGCGGGCCGCACCGACGCCACGGGCGCCAGGGTGTGGTCGGGCTCCGGCCCCTTCCCCGGCCTCGACTACGGCCTGCCGCAGCTGGTGGCCCTGGTCGTGGTCGCCGGACTGGTGCTGCTCGTCGTCCGCGCGGCCACCGACCGCGCCGCGGTGGTCGCCGCGGACGCCGCGACCGACCAGCTGCTGCGCCGCTCCTCGGCCGCCCGCGCGTTCCGGGTCGCCCTGGTCGGCACGCTGCTGACCCTGGCGGCCGACCTGTTCTTCGGCGGCATGGCGGCGGGCCACGTCTTCGTCGGCGTGGCGCACGCGGTCGCCGTGGCAGCCGTCCTCCTGGGTCTCGGCTGCGGCCTGGCCGCGCTGGTGGCGCTGCTCTGGCCGGTCCCTCGGCTCCGTGCCGTGGCCGCCGCACCGCCCACCCCGGCGCACGCATGAGCCCCGCGGCCGAGGTCGCGGTGACGCTCGACATGCTCGCGGCCACCCCGCCGTACGAGCAGGTGCGGGCGCAGCTCGCCGGGCACATCCGCGCCGGGGCGCTGCGAGCCGGCGACAAGCTGCCCGTGGTGCGCGCGCTGGCCGCGGACCTGGGCGTGTCGACCAACACCGTGGCACGGGCCTACCGGGAGCTCGAGGCCGGCGGGCTGGTGACGACGCGACGCCGGGTCGGCACGATCGTGCAGGCCCCGGCCGCTCCGGCCGGGCCGGAGCTGCAGCAGCAGGCGACCGAGTTCGTGCGGGCGGCGCGCCGGGCGGGGCTCGCCGACGAGGCGGTGGTCGACCTCGTCCGCGGGGCGCTCTCCGCGGGCTGACCCGAACCGGACCCGGGAGTCCGTGCCCGAACACGCTTGCAACTTGCCCGTCGTCGTACGACGCTGGGACGCGTGACCCTGCACGACTGGATTGACGAACTCTGCGACGCGCTCGACATCGACGCCGAGGTCGACGAGGGCATCATCTTGGACCTGGCCCGCGACGCCGCGCACTCCGTGGAGCGGGTCGCCGCGCCCATCACGACCTACCTGCTCGGCTATGCCGCCGCGCTCGCCGGCGGCAGCCCCGAGAAGATCGAGGAGCTCGCCGAGCGGGCCACCGAGCTCGCCGCCAAGTGGGGCGGCGAGAAGGACGACCTCGCCGAGGTCGAGGTGGACGTCGACGAGTCCCTGGTCGACGCCGACTGACCCGTCGCGGAGGCTCCGCTAGCGTCGGCACCATGCGTGCCGTGATCGCCACCGAGCCCGGAGGCCCCGAGGTCCTCGCCGTCCACGACCTGCCCGACCCGGAGCCGGGTCCGGGCGAGGTGGTCATCGACGTGGTCGCCACCGCGGTCAACCGGGCCGACACCCTGCAGCGGCAGGGTCACTACCCGCCCCCGCCGGGCGCGAGCGACGTGCTCGGGCTCGAGTGCTCCGGCACGGTCTCGGCCGTCGGCGAGGGGGTCACCGCGTGGTCGGTGGGCGACGAGGTCTGCGCGCTGCTGGCCGGCGGCGGCTACGCGACCAAGGTGGCCGTCCCCGCCGGGCAGGTGATGCCGGTCCCCGCCGGGGTCGACCTGGTCACCGCCGGGGCACTGCCGGAGGTCGCCTGCACGGTGTGGTCCAACGTCTTCATGGTCGCCGGCCTGGCCCCCGAGGAGACGCTGCTCGTGCACGGCGGCGCCGGCGGCATCGGCACCATGGCGATCCAGCTCGCGCACGCGCTCGGCGCCCGCGTGGTCGCGACCGCGGGCTCGGCGGAGAAGCTCGAGCTGTGCCGCTCGCTCGGCGCCGACGTGGCGGTGAGCTACCGCGACCAGGACTTCGTCGAGGAGGTACGCCGCGCGACCGACGGGCGTGGCGCCGACGTCATCCTCGACAACATGGGTGCGGCGTACCTCGACCGCAACCTCGACGCGCTCGCCACCCAGGGCCGGCTGGTGGTGATCGGCATGCAGGGCGGCGTGAAGGGCGAGCTCAACCTCGGCAAGCTGATGAGCAAGCGCGCCGCCGTGATCGCGACCGGGCTCCGCGCCCGTCCGGCCGAGGAGAAGGCAGCCATCTGCGCGGCGGTCGTCGAGCACGTCTGGCCGCTGGTCGCCGACGGCACGATCCGCACCGTCGTGCACGACACCCTGCCGCTGGACCGGGCCGGCGAGGCGCACCGCCTGATGGAGGAGAGCGGCCACACGGGCAAGATCGTGCTCACCACCACCACCTAGGCTGGGGGGCATGACGGACTCGCGACCTGGCAGCACCGAGCAGGACGACCCCCGCGTCGTCGTGGTCGGCCCCGACGGCATGACCGCGGAGGGCGGCCGGCACGCCGCCGAGCTCTCCGAGCAGGACGCCGAGGAGGCCGAGCGCCAGATCACCGACCTGGTCGAGCAGCCGGCGAAGGTGATGCGGATCGGCAGCATGATCCGTCAGCTGCTCGAGGAGGTGAAGGCGGCCCCGCTCGACGAGGCCAGCCGCGCCCGCCTCGCCGGGATCCACCGCTCCTCGATCAAGGAGCTCGAGGCGGGTCTCGCGCCGGAGCTCGTCGAGGAGCTCGACCGGCTGTCGCTGCCGTTCAGCTCCGACACCCCCTCGGAGGCCGAGCTGCGGATCGCCCAGGCCCAGCTGGTCGGCTGGCTCGAGGGTCTCTTCCACGGCATCCAGACCGCGATCTACGCCCAGCAGGTGGCCGCGCGCGCCCAGCTCGAGCAGATGCGCCGGGCGCTCCCGCCCGGGATGGTCCCGTCCGACGAGGCGCTCCAGGCCGCCCAGCAGGCCCGCGCCAACCGCGGCCAGGCGCCCCACGAGGGCGAGGAGCCCGGGTCGCGCAGCGGCATGTACCTCTGAGCCGCCACCTGTCAGAGCGTGGCAGCGCTATGGCGACATGAGGCTCTGACAAGTCGGCGAGGTCAGACCAGCTTGTCGATGGTGCCGGCCATCACGAGGTCCTTGTCGGTGAGCCCGCCCTCGGAGTGGGTGGAGAGCCGGAAGGTCACGGTGCGCCAGCGGATGTCGATGTCGGGGTGGTGGTCGGAGGCCTCGGCGGCCTCCGCGACCCGGCGTACGAGCTCGATGCCCTCGAGGAACGACGCCGCCTCCACCGAGCGCACGATCGTGTCGCCGTCCTGGGACCACGCGGTGAGGTCGCCGCGCAGGGCGCCGTCGATCTGCTGCTGCTCGAGGAGTGCCATGCCCCGACCGTACGCCGGATGGACGGGCCGGGCGAGGAGTCACGCGTGCAGCGACACGCCGCTCAGAGCCCTGAAGAACTGACCCCTCGGCGTCAGGGCTCGTCGCGCTGGCCGCGGTCGGAGCGCTTGAAGATCTTCTCGCCGAGCCAGACGACCGGGTCGTACTTCCGGTCGGCGACGCGCTCCTTCATCGGGATGATCGCGTTGTCGGTGATCTTGATGCCCTCGGGACAGACCTCGGTGCAGCACTTGGTGATGTTGCACATCCCGATGCCCGCGGCCTCCTGGGCGAGCGCGCGACGGTCGTGGGTGTCGAGCGGGTGCATGTCGAGCTCGGCGTACCGCAGGAAGAACCGCGGGCCGGCGAACGCCTGCTTGTTGTCCTCGTGGTCGCGGACCACGTGGCAGGTGTCCTGGCACAGGAAGCACTCGATGCACTTGCGGAACTCCTGGCCGCGCTCGACGTCCTCCTGCATCATCCGGCGCTTGCCGTCGGGGTCGCGCGGGGTGAGCCGGGCCGACGGGACCTGCTTGGCCTTCTCGTAGTTGTAGGACACGTCGGTGACCAGGTCGCGGATCACCGGGAAGGCGCGCAGCGGGGTGACCGTGATGGTCTCGGTCTCCTCGAAGTCCGAGAGCCGGGTCATGCACATCAGCCGGGGCCGGCCGTTGATCTCGGCGCTGCACGAGCCGCACTTGCCGGCCTTGCAGTTCCACCGGACCGCGAGGTCGCCGGCCTGGGTCGCCTGGAGCCGGTGGATCGCGTCGAGCACGACCTCGCCCTCCTCGACGGCCACGTTGTAGTCGCCGAGGTCGCCGCCGGAGGCGTCGCCGCGCCAGACCCGCATCTTCAGGTTGTAGGCCATCGCTCAGCTCTCCTCGAACAGGGTCTTGAGGTCGTCGGGCATGACCGGCAGCGGCTGGTGCTCTGACGACTGCCCACCGTCTCCCCGTCGGCCGGACCGCCAGCGTGAGCACGAGGTTGAGCGCGCCCCAGTGCGGGTCGGGCGAGGGGAAGTCGTCGCGGGTGTGGCCGCCGCGCGACTCCTCGCGCTCCAGCGCCGCCTTGGCGATGCACTCGGAGACCACGAGCATGTTGGTGAGGTCGAGGGCGAGGTGCCAGCCGGGGTTGTACTGCCGGTGGCCCTCCACGCTGAGCTTCTTGGCGCGCGCCTTGAGCTTCTCGATCTCGACGAGCGACTCGCGCAGCTCGTCGGCCTTGCGGATGATCCCGACCAGGCGCTGCATGACGTCCTGGAGGTCCTTCTGGATCGTGTAGGGGTTCTCGCCGCCCTCCACCTCGAACGGCGCCAGCGCCGCGGCGGAGGCCGCCTTCACCTGCTCGTCGGTGACCTTGGGAGGGTCCTCCCGGACGCGGTAGGAGTGGTACGCCGCGTTGTGGCCGGCGCGGCGCCCGAACACCAGCAGGTCCGACAGCGAGTTGCCGCCGAGCCGGTTGGAGCCGTGCATGCCGCCGGCCACCTCACCCGCGGCGTACAGCCCCTCGACGATGCTCTGCTCGGTGTCGGCGTCGACCTCGACCCCGCCCATGACGTAGTGGCAGGTCGGCCCGACCTCCATCGGCTCCGCGGTGATGTCGACGTCGGCGAGCTCCTTGAACTGGTGGTACATCGACGGCAGCCGGCGCCGGATGAACTCGGGGCTGCGGCGCGAGGCGATGTCGAGGAAGACGCCGCCGTGCGGTGACCCCCGGCCGGCCTTGATCTCGGAGTTGATCGCGCGCGCCACCTCGTCGCGCGGGAGCAGCTCGGGCGGGCGCCGGTGGTTCTTCTTGTCGGTGTACCAGCCCTCGGCCTCCTCGATGGTGTCGGCCGTCTCCGCCTTGAAGAACTCGGGGATGTAGTCGAACATGAACCGCTCGCCCTCGGAGTTCTTCAGCACCCCGCCGTCGCCGCGGACCGACTCGGTGACCAGGATCCCCTTCACCGACGGCGGCCAGACCATCCCGGTGGGGTGGAACTGCACGAACTCCATGTTGATCAGGCTGGCGCCGGTGCGCATCGCGAGCGCGTGGCCGTCGCCGGTGTACTCCCAGGAGTTCGAGGTCACCTGGTAGGACTTGCCGATCCCGCCGGTGGCCAGGACGACGGTGGGCGACTCGAAGACGATGAAGCGGCCGGTCTCCCGCCAGTAGGCGAACGCGCCCGAGACCCGGGCACCCTCCTTGAAGACCTCGGTGACGGTGCACTCCATGAAGACGTCGATGCCGAGGTCGACGGCCCGCTGCTGGAGGGTGCGGATCATCTCCAGGCCGGTGCGGTCGCCGACGTGGGCGAGCCGGGCGTAGCGGTGGCCGCCGAAGTCGCGCTGCGAGATGAGCCCGTCGCCGGTGCGGTCGAAGAGGGCGCCCCACTCCTCCAGCTCGAGCACCCGGTCGGGGGCCTCCTGCGCGTGCAGCTGGGCCATCCGCCAGTTGTTGAGCATCTTGCCGCCGCGCATGGTGTCGCGGAAGTGGACCTTCCAGTTGTCGTCCTCGTAGACGTTGCCCATCGCCGCGGCGATGCCGCCCTCGGCCATCACGGTGTGCGCCTTGCCCAGCAGGGACTTGCAGACGATGGCGACCTTGGCCCCCGCGTCGTGGGCGGCGATCGCCGCGCGGAGGCCGGCGCCACCCGCGCCGATCACCACGACGTCGTACGCATGCCGCTCCAGGCCGCCCTGCGGACCCGCGAGCCCTGCGTCCATGCGGTTGCCGGTCATCGGATGACGTTCATCGGCCATGTCAGAAGAACCTCAGGTCGGTGATGGCGCCGGTGGCGAGGAGGTAGACGTAGAGGTCGGCGATCGCGACCGAGAACAGCGACAGCCAGGCGTAGCGGGCGTGCTGGGCGTTGAGCCTCGACACCCACGTCCAGGCCTTGTAGCGGACCGGGTGCTTGGAGAAGTGCCGCAGCCGGCCGCCCACCGCGTGCCGGCAGGAGTGACACCCGAGGGTGTAGCCCCAGATCAGCACGACGTTGGCCAGCAGGATCAGCGTGCCGAGTCCCATGTGCCCCCACTCGCCGGTCTCGTCGCGGAACGCGAGGACGACGTCGAAGGACAGCACGCAGGCGACCAGCACCGCGGCGTACCAGAAGTAGCGGTGCACGTTGTTGAGGATCAGCGGGAGCCGCTGCTCACCGGTGTACTTGCCGTGCGGCTCGGCGACCGCGCAGGCCGGCGGGCTCAGCCAGAACGAGCGGTAGTAGGCCTTGCGGTAGTAGTAGCAGCTCATCCGGAAGCCCAGCGGGAAGATCAGGATCACCAGCGCCGGCGACAGCTGCCACCAGCTGAACGGCTGGCCGAAGTCGCTCGAGCCCTCGACGCACTCGGTGGTCAGGCAGGGCGAGTAGAACGGCGAGAGGTACGGCGAGGAGTAGTAGTGCTCACCGGCGAACGCCCGCCACGTGGCATAGACGACGAACGCGGTGAACACCACGAACGTCACGGCGGGGTAGAGCCACCACCGGTCCTGCCTGAGTGTCTTCTGCTCGATGCGCGCGCGACCCGGACTACGGACGCCAGACGACATGAAGGGTGCCTCTCAGAGAGCGTGCTGGGCCTCGGACTGGGCGTCGTGCCACATGCTTTCGTCGTAGGGGGCGTCGGGGATCTCGAGCAGCTGCGGACTTGTCGACCCCGGGCGTGTGGCCGGGCTTCGGGTCCCCGAGCTCGTCGAGGTCGGCCTGGAGCCGGTCGATGTCCGACGTCAGGCGGCGCACGCCCAAGGTGTCGCCGTACTCGTTGCGAACCCGCAGTACCGCCGCGGCCAGGGTGGTGAGCGCCTCGCGGGTGGCGCCGACCGCGTCGTTCGAAGACATCCGAGGACCTCCAGGAGACGAGTGCGTGATCTGGGTCACGTCGACCAGGAGGCCACTCTGTCGCGGATCACTCGATATCGGAAGGGGGCGCGCCCGGATCGCCGCCCCGGTCGGGCCGGTCCTCGGGACGGTCGCGGTTGGCCCGCACCGCCAGCAGCACCGCGACGAGACCGAGCAGGAGGGCGACCACCACGGTCGCGCCGAGGACCAGCGGCCACAGGTCGACCCGCTCCCAGATGTTGCTGTCGAGCGGCCCGCCCGGGGTGTCGTCGGGCATCGAGACGGTCACCGGTCGAGTCCGAAGAGCCGCTCGAGCACGACCGCGACCCCGTCCTCGTCGTTCGGCGGCGCCACGTGGTCGGCGAGCTCGCGCACCGAGACGTGTGCGTTGTCCATGGCGTAGGACGTGCCGGCCCACTCGAGCATCGCGAGGTCGTTGGGCATGTCACCGAAGGCGACCACCTCGTCGCGGCCGATGCCGAGCTCGGCGCAGAGCAGCTCGAGGGTGCTGGCCTTGGTGACTCCCGCCGCGCTCATCTCCACCAGGGCGCCGACCGAGGACCAGGTCGTCTGCACCAGGTCGCCGACCAGTCCGTCCGTCGTCTGCCAGAACGTCTCGGGGTGCATCTCCTCGTGCCGGGCGAGCAGCTTGACCGTGTGGTCGTCGAGGATCTCGGCGAGCGGTCCCACCACGAGGTCGTCGGGGACGCTGTGCCGGGGCCGGAAGTCCGGCTCGTGGGCGAAGCCGGTGGTCCGCTCCACCGCGAAGGCCGTGCCGGGCACACCGGCGCGCATCCGCTCGGCCACCTCGAGGACGACGGCGGCGGGGATGGGCCGGTACTCGCGGACGGCCTGCGCCGCGACGTCGTAGACGATGCCGCCGTTGGAGCAGATGGCCAGGCCGTGGTCGCCGACGTGGTGCCACAGGGCGTCCATCCAGCGCAACGGCCGGCCGGTCACGAAGACGACGGTCACCCCCTGCTCCTCGACCGCGGTCAGCGCCGCGCGGGTGCGCTCGGTGACCGACCCGTCGGCGTGCAGCAGGGTGCCGTCGAGGTCGGTGGCCACCAGTCTCAGCACGGCGGCGGTCTCAGAACCAGCGGGAGAGCTCGTGGGCGACGCCGTCGTTGTGCACGGTCTCGGTGACGTCGTCGGCGGCCTCCTGGACCTCCAGCGGCGCCTGCCCCATCGCCACGCCACGGCCGGCCCAGCGGAGCATCTCCACGTCGTTGCGGCCGTCGCCGATGGCCAGCACGTCGGCCTGGGCGACGCCGAGCCGGTCGGCGACGTCGGCGAGCGCGGACGCCTTGGAGACGCCGTCGGGCGCCAGGTCGAGCCAGGCGGTCCAGCCGATGAAGTAGTTGGTGCCCTGGAGGCCGATCTTCTCCGCGAGCTCCACGAACTCCTCCTCCGAGGAGTGCGGGTCGCGGATGATCACGCGGGTGACCGGCTCGGCGACGAGGTCCTCGACCGGCTCGATCCGCATCTCGCCGGTGATCTCCCCGTCGGGGAAGGGCCGGTTGATCCGGTAGCCGACACCGATCTCCTCGACCGCCACCGCCGCGTCCGGCACGTGCTCCATCAGCATCGTGACCAGCCGGCTGGCGTCGAAGGTGACGGTGCTGAGCACGTCGACCGGCGGGTAGGAGAAGACCACGGAGCCGTTGCTGGCCACGGTGAGCACCTGCCCGTCGCCCTCGCGGGGCAGGCCGAGCTGCTCCCAGACGCCGGTGATGCTGAACGCCGAGCGCCCGGTCGAGAGCACGATGTGGGCGCCCGCGTCGACGGCCCGGTCGATCGCGTCCTTCACCGCCGGGCTGATGACCTCCTCCACGGCGCCGGTCGCGGGCACGTTGGCGTAGAGGGTGCCGTCGATGTCGAGCGCGACCAGCCGGGGGGTGAAGCCGCCGCGGTCAGCCACCGACCACCTCCAGCACCTCGCGGCCCTGGAGGTACGGGCGCAACGCCTCCGGCACCCGGACGGACCCGTCGGCCTGCTGGTGCGTCTCCAGGATCGCCACGATGGTGCGGGTCATCGCGCAGAGCGTGCCGTTGAGCGTGGCGAGCGCGCGGGTGCCCTCGGCGAACCGGCCCCGGATGTCGAGGCGGCGGGCCTGGAAGTCGGTGCAGTTCGAGGTCGAGGTGAGCTCGCGGTACTTCTCCTGCGTCGGGATCCACGCCTCGCAGTCGAACTTGCGCTGCGCGGACAGGCCGAGGTCGCCCGCGGCCACGTCGATGACGCGGAACGCGAGCCCCAGCTTGGTGAGGAACTCCTTCTCCCACTCCAGCAGCCGCTGGTGCTCGGCGTAGGACTCCTCGACGGTGGTGTAGGTGAACATCTCGACCTTGTCGAACCAGTGCACCCGGATGATCCCCCGGGTGTCCTTGCCGTAGGAGCCTGCCTCCTTCCGGAAGCACGGGCTGAACGCGGCGTAACGGCGGGGCAACGTCTCACCGTCGAGGATCTCGTCGGAGTGGTACGCCGCGAGCGGCACCTCCGAGGTGCCGACGAGGTAGAGGTCCTCGCCCTCGATCCGGTAGACGTCGTCGGCGGCCTGGCCGAGGAAGCCGGTGCCGTCCATGGCCCGCGGCTTCACGAGCGCAGGCGGGATCACCGTGGTGAACCCGGCCGACCGGGCCTGGTCCATCGCGAGGTTGACCAGGGCCAGCTCGAGGTCGGCGCCGACCCCGGTGAGGTAGTAGAACCGGGCGCCCGAGACCTTGGCGCCGCGGTCGATGTCGATCGCGCCGAGCATCTTGCCGAGCTCGATGTGGTCGCGCGGCTCGAAGCCCTCGGCCGCGAAGTCACGCGGGGTGCCGACGTGCTCGAGCACCACGAAGTCGTCCTCGCCGCCCGCCGGCGCCTCGTCGGCGGCCGGGTTGGGGATCGCCAGCATCGCGGCGCGGTAGGTGTCCTCGGCCTCGCCCTGGGCGGCCTCGGCCTTCTTCACCGCGGCCGAGAGCTCCTTGGTCCGCGCGAGCAGGGCCTGCTTCTCCTCGCCCTGGGCCTTCGGGATCCTGGCCCCGAGCTGCTTCTGCTCCGCGCGCAGCCGCTCGAAGTCGGCGATCGAGGAGCGGCGCTGCTCGTCGGCGGCCAGGGCCTGGTCGACGACCTCCGCGGAGAGTCCGCGCTTGGCCTGGGCAGCGCGGATGCGGTCGGGGTCGTCTCGGAGCAGTCGGGGGTCGATCACCCGCTCAGCCTATCGAGGCGCCGCCACTCGGTTTGCCGGAGCCTGCAACCTCGCGGTGGGTCCGGACGGGCGCCGTCCGCGGGGAGCGTCAAGCGGCTTGGACCGCGGCGGCCGCAGCAGGTCGCACCGCGCACGGAGCCTCGGCCGACGCGCCGCCGCGTCGACCGGGGACTGGTGACTGGCCGGGTCGCGCTGCGGCCGCCGCGGCCGCCGCTTCGACGACGCCTCGGCTGACGGCGTCGCTCGACTCCACACCGGGAGGGGACGCCGGCGGTCAGCGAGCAGCGCGCCAGATGGTGCGGAAGTTGGCGAGGTACTGCTGGACCAGGTGGCGGCCGGAGATGCGGAACATGATCTCGTCGTTGCGCAGGGACCGGTCGGACCAGTTGTGCGAGCCGGTCCACACGTAGTTGGCGTCGGTCTGCGTGCCGAGCACGCCCGAGAGCACCATCACCTTGTGGTGCACCCGGCGCCCGCCGTCGTTGCTGTCCCGGATCGGCACGCCGGCGTCGCGCAGCACGTTGGCCACCACCCGACCCATCCCGACGCCGTAGAGCACCTTCACGTCGCAGCCCTGGTCGTGCAGCCGGGCGACCCGGCGGGCCAGGTCGACGCCCCGGTCGCCGTTCCAGGCGTGCATCACGATCCGGACCACCGTGCGCCCGTCGTCCCCGGACAGCAGCGAGGTGCCGCGGCAGCGCACCTTGGCCAGCCGGCGCTTGATCGGGTCGCCGCCCGGGTCGGCGGCCGGGTAGGGCGCGAGGTCGGTGGCGAAGCCGTTGTCGGTCTCGCGCAGGGTGAGCCGGTGCTGCGGGCGGTCGTCGGCCATCAGCTCGAAGACCTCGGCGAGCTGGTCGTGCGCCGCCTCGTCGGAGGCGACGTAGAGGTCGTTCCACTGCCGCTGCGAGCTGTAGCCGGTGAGGTTCAGCGAGCCCACCATCACCAGGTCGTCGCCCATCGAGCCGGAGGAGACGGTGACGAACTTGGCGTGCTGGTTGCCGCGGCCGCCGCGGCACGAGAGCCGGCAGACCTTCACGAAGCTGTCGGCCGAGGTGTCGGTGCCGAGTGCCTGCCGGAGCCGCTTCACCGCGCCCCAGTGGGCGGAGTGGTCGTCGACCACGACCCGCACCCGGGCGCCGTGCTCGTGGGCGTCGAGGAGCGCCCGGGCGGTGGACGGCATCGCGAAGGAGTACGCCGCGAGCCGGACCGTCGCGCCGGCGTCGGCGCCCTCGATGGCGGCGTCGATCCTGCGGACCAGCGAGAACTGCCGGTCCTCGCCGCCTCGCGGGTCGTTGAACGAGACCCGGCCGCCGGTCTCGGGGGCGGGGTCGGCCGCCTCCACGGCAGCGGTCACCGGCTCGGGCACGGCCCCGTCGCGCAGGATGCCGTAGCCGGGGAAGGTGCCGCCGAGCAGCAGGGCCGGCCCGGCGAGGGCAGCGCCCAGCAGGCCGAGCACGGTGGACATGGAACCCCCGGTCGAGGACTGGTGGCGGGCAGGGACGGGCACTGCCGAGTGTACGAACCAGCCCTCGCCCCTCTGCTCGCCCCTCTGCTCGCCCCTCCGGGCGCCGGCCCCACGGTCGGCCCGCGCGGGGCGAGCGCCCTGCCCGCCGGTCATAATTGGCACTTCGCCCAGGTCCAGGAGTCAGTCTTGTCGTTCACCACCCCCAGCCGGCGTCTCCTGTGGACGTGGGCGTCGCTGTGCGTGGTCGTCGTGGCGGTGCTCGCCGTGCTCGTGCGCCTGGACGGCCTCGGCGGCATGGACAAGCGCCTGGGCGACGCCGCGTTCTACTGGACGGCCCCGAAGGACCTGCTGGTCGACGTCCTGATCTACGTCGACTACGCCTTCGGCACCATCGCGATGACCGCCTACACCCTGATCGTGGCGGTGCTGCTGTTCACGCGCCGCTTCCAGCGGGCGGCGTACTGGACCGTCGCGGTGATGCTCGGTGCCTCGCTGACCACCTACGCGCTCAAGCGGGTCGTCGAGCGCGACCGCCCGGTGTGGGACGACCCGCTGCACCTGCTGTCGAGCTACTCCTTCCCCTCGGGCCACGCCACCGGCATCGCCGCGGCGGGAGGCGTCGTCCTGGTGCTCTCGGCGATGCTGGTGCGGCGCTCGTCGGTGCGCCGCGTGCTGACGCTGACCGCGCTGGCCACGGTCGTCCTCGTCGGCGCCGACCGGATCCTGATCGGGGTGCACAACCTGTCCGACGTGGTCGCCGGCTACGCGGTCGGCGCGTTCTGGGTGCTCGCCATGCTCGCGGTCTACGACCCGGCGCCGCGCGCGAAGGCCGTCGAGGCGTTCAGCAGCCCGGTGCCGACCACCCGGCGGCTCGCGGTGGTGCTCAACCCGATCAAGGTGGAGGACGTCACCGTCTTCAAGGCGCTCGTCGAGCGGATGGCGGCCGACGCCGGCTGGAGCCGGCCGACCTGGCACGAGACCACCATCGAGGACCCGGGCCGCGCGATGGCCGAGCAGGCCGCGATCGAGGGCGCCGACCTGGTGATGGTGTGCGGCGGCGACGGGACCGTGCGCACCGTCTGCGCCGAGCTCGCCGGCACCGGCATCACGGTCGGCGTGCTGCCCGCGGGCACCGGCAACCTGCTCGCCCGCAACCTCGCGATCCCGCTCTACCTCCAGGCCGCGATCGAGGTCGCCCTCAACGGCCAGGACCGCGCGATCGACCTGGTGCGGATCAGCGGCGACAACGTGCCCGGCCGACGAGCACTTCATGGTGATGGCCGGGATGGGCTTCGACGCGGCGATCATGGAGGGGGCCAGCGAGCAGATCAAGGCCAAGGTCGGCTGGCTCGCCTACGTCGTCTCCGGCCTGCGCAACCTGATGTTCCCCGCGGTGCGGGTGGAGATCTCGGTCGACGACGGGCCGTGGACCCGGCACCGCGCGCGCACGGTCGTGGTCGGCAACGTCGGCTACCTCACGGCGGGGATGCCGCTGCTCCCCGACGCCGCGATCGACGACGGCATCCTCGACATCGTGGTGCTGCACCCCAGCCGGTTCCTGTCCTGGATCCCTCTCGCGCTTCGCGTGCTGAGGAAGGGCAAGCGGACCGACGAGCTGGTGAACCGGATGACCGGCAGGACGGTCAGCATCCGGGCGAACAACGAGACCCCGCGCCAGCTCGACGGCGACTCGATCGGCGCCGGCAAGGAGATGCACTGCGAGGTGCTGCACGGCCGGCTGCTCGTCCGCGTCCCCCGCTGACCCACCGATATCGGTAGCGCCGGCGTGGGCCGTGGGTCACGGTCGGGCTACCGACGTCGGGCTGGTTATCGTGACGGCATGACCCGACCCGTGACCTTCACGTCGTCCGTCCTGCCGCCCCACGAGCGCGGCGTCGAGCTCGGCGAGCGGTTCCGCGACGAGATCGCCGCGACGGTCGCGGCGTACCGACGACTCTTCGTCACCCGCGCCGGGGGCTCCTTCGACGTGGACCTGTGGGCGGACCGCGCCTGGCAGACCATCTCCGAGGTGGCGCCCGAGCACGCCGACGAGATCGCCGGGATCGCCGAGGGCGCGGGCCGGCCGGTCCGCGAGCTCGCCGCGGTCAACGCGCGCACCGAGCTGCTGGTCGCGGCCAACCCGACGGGCGTCTCGGAGTGCTCGTCGGTGGTGTCCGTGCCGCCGGGGGGCGCACCGTTCGCCGTGCAGACCTGGGACTGGTACGACGCGATGTCCGACGGCTGGTTCCACTGGCGGATCGAGCACCCCGACGGCCGCGTCGTGGAGACCGTCACGGAGTACGGCATGCTCGGCAAGATCGGCGTGAACTCCCACGGCGTGGGAGTGATGCTCAACATGCTGCACCACGCCAACGACGCGGCCCGGGTGGCCGAGGGCACCATCGGCTACCCGGTGCACCTGCTCAGCCGGCGGATCCTCGACGAGGCCCGCACCTTCGACGACGCCGCCCGGATCGTGACCGCGCCGACCTCCGCGTCGACCTCGCTGACGGTGCTGGACCGGTCGGGGGCGGGCGCGACGTTCGAGCTCTTCCCCGGCGGCCCCGGCCGACTCGACACCACCGACGGGCTGCTGGTGCGCACCAACCACTTCGTCTCCCCCGAGGGCGAGGCCGGCTGCCTGGCGCACACGATCAGCGACTCCAGCACGACCCGGCGCGCCAAGCTGCTCGACGCGTTCGCCGACG
Source organism: uncultured Actinomycetota bacterium (assembly GCA_963698315.1). GTDB lineage: Bacteria > Actinomycetota > Actinomycetes > Propionibacteriales > Nocardioidaceae > Nocardioides_B. The sequence continues at coordinate 99,616 of CAVOQH010000003.1, read as the reverse complement.
GGCCGCCCGCGACGCCGGACGCGGTGGTCGAGGCGATGACCGACCACGAGCCGGAGGGCGAGGTCGGCGGCATCTGCTGCCACCCCGACCGGTCGATGGACCCGGTGCTCTGGCACCGCACCCTGGCCACCGTCGCCCTCGACGTCGAGTGCTCCACCCTCGACGTGCGCACCGACGGGCCCTGCGGCCACCGCGAGCACCCAGCCGTCGCGGCGACCGCAGGGGTCTGAGGACCGGCGGGCGTCAGGAGGCCCCGCAGGCCGAGTCGTCGAGCTTGCGACCTGCGTCGAGGTCCAGGCAGACCTCGCCCTGGTCGATGGGCACCAGCGTGGGGCCGATCTCGCTGCTCCACCGGTCGAGCCGGTAGCGGTTCGGCTCGTCGGGCGAGAGGCGGCGCGCGGTCCACAGCACGTTGGTCTGCGAGAGCCAGGTGCGCTGGTAGACCTGCCCGGCGTCGTCGACGAACCCGGTGCCGAGCCAGCCGCCCTCGTCGGCGGTGGGGATGCTCTGGTACTTCCCCTCGTACCAGGCGACGACGGCGTAGCTCGTGTTGTCGCCGGTCTTCTGCGACGCCAGCAGGGTCGGCATCTCGCCGCCGCCGCCCGCCACGGCTCCGTCGACCAGGGTCCAGCCGGTGCCGCTGCCGACCGTGGCGCGGTACTCGATGCCGTCCCAGGTCAGCACGGCGTCGACGGTGCCGTCGGCCGCGCGCTGGAGCTCGGCCCGCTCGTACTCTCCGTCGAACGTCCCTGACACCTCACCCACCGACGCCCCGGTCTCGACGATCGGGAACATCAGCGAGGGGTCGGCAACCTGTGCGGGCAGCTGCTCGCACTGGACGGGGTGGGCGTTCGTCACGCGGTCCCAGCAGAGGTCGCCGGCGCCGTGCTCGACGAGGTTGCCGTTGCGGACGGCGCGGTACGTCATCGCCTCGACGAGCACCCGCTGGTCCTCGGGCACGTCGACGTCGAAGTCGCCGACCATCAGCGCGCCGATGTCGTCGACCCAGACCGTCCGGCCGGGCGCGAGGGCGAGGCTCTCGGGCGCGTCGTCGACGACGAGGCCGCCGGCCCGGTAGGTGACCGTGGTGCCGCGCCCGCCGGACGTCGGCGGGTGGCACGGCCACGACCATCGGGTTCGGCGTGCCTGCGTCGGTCACGGGCGGCAGGATGCGCGTGCCGACCCCGACGGGCACCTCGACGGTGGTGCCGCTGCTGACCTCGACGCGCAGCTGGCCGTCCGCGATCCAGGCGCGGTCGTCCTCGCCGTCGCCGTCGAGGTCGACGCGGACCTCGTCGCGGCCCTGCTCGACCACCGACGGGCTCGGGCGTGGGCGACGGCGCGATCGGGTCGGGCGAGCGGTCGGACCCCGCGTCCCCGAGCAACGGGACGCCCACCACCGCGGCGACCACGGCCGCCGCGGCCAGGCCGGCCAGCACCGCCGTACGACGCGAGCGGGCCGGCCGGGGCACGACGAGCGGCCCCAGGTCCTCGGGCGTCACCTGGTCGGCCCGCGCGGCGAGTGCGTCGCGGAGCCGTTCCTCCATGAGGTTGCTCATCGCACGTCCTCCATCTGCTTCTCCAGCGCGGCGAGCGCGCGGCTCGCGGTGGACTTGACGGTGCCGCGGCTGATCCCCATCGCGGCGGCGATCTCGGCCTCGGACAGGTCCGACCAGTAGCGCAGCACCAGCACCTCGCGCTGCCGCTCGGGCAGCCGGTGCAGCGCCGCCACCACCTCGCGGTGCTCCTCGGCCAGGACGGCGCGGCCGGACGGGTCCTCGACCGGCACCTCGCGCGGGGCGACGTAGGCCCGGGCGGTGCGCCGCCGGCGGAGCGCGGAGCGCGCGTTGTTCACGACCGCGGTGCGCAGGTAGGCCAGCGCCTTGTCCGGGTCGTCGAGCCGCCCGGCCCGGCCCAGGAAGCCGGCGAACGCGTCCTGCACCACGTCCTCGGCCGACTGCAGGTCGTCGACGAGCAGCACCGCCAGCCGGGTCAGGCCCAGCCGGTGCGCGGCGTAGAGCGCCACCGCATCGGGTGGTGCGGCCCCCGTCTGCATCGTCAACGTCATCTCATCCCCTGTCGATCCTCGTGCTCTCACTGTCCTAGACGCACGGGGCGGGGCGAGGTTGCCTCGCCCCTGCGTCAGGTCCCGGCCAGCGCCTCCAGGACGGGTACGACGTCGGCGGGGGCCGGCATCGCGACCATCTCGTCGCGGAGCCGCCGCGCGACCGCACGCTCGGGCGCGGCGTCGTCGAGCAGGGCGAGCACGGCGTCCCGCACCGCACCGGCGCCCGCCTCGACCAGGGCGCGTCCGGCGCCGACCTCGGCCAGCCGCCGCGCGTTGAGGAACTGGTCGGCGCCCTGGGGCAGCACCACCTGCGGCAGCCCGTGCTCGAGGGCACCGAGCACGGTCCCGGTGCCGCCGTGGTGCACCACGAGGTCGACCTGGGCAAGGACCCGGTCCTGGGCGACGAGCCGCTCCACGTGGACGCCGTCGGGCAGCTCGCCGAGCGCGGCCGGGTCGCCGTCCGGGCCGACCGCGACCAGCACGTCCACGTCGAGGCCGGCGAGGTCGGCCAGCACAGCACGCAGCACCGCCACCGCGCCGTACGACACCGTGCCGAGGGTGGCGTAGACGACCGGCCGCTCCCGCGGGCCGCCCAGGAACGCCGGGACGGCACCGCCGGGGCTCCAGGCCACCGAGCGCACCGGCACCTCCGGGACGCGCGCGGGCAGGTCGGGCATCCGGAACGACGGCGGCAACGGCTGGACCAGGGCCCGTGCCTGCCCCACCGGGTGCCAGTGGCCGACGTTGAACGCCACCGCCGGGACTCCGGCCAGCTCGGCGGCGATGCCCGCGCCGACGTCGGTGGCGTCGTGCACGACCAGGCCGGGCGGCCGCTCCCGCAGCCGGGCGAGGAGCGTGGCTGCGGCCTCGACCGCGGGCCGTTCGTCCAGCACCGCGCGGGCGAGCGCCATCTCGGGGGCGTCGCGGTGGGTCCGCACCGCCTCCACGTGGGCGGCAGCGGGCACCGGCCCGGCCAGGGTGTCCACCGGCCACGGGCCCGGCAGGTCGTGCACCGCCAGCGTGACGTCGTGACCGGCGTCGGCGCACGCGAGCGCCAGCGGAACCATCGGAAAGGCGTGTCCCCGCAACGGCAGCGACGCGAGGACGACGTCCATCAGCCGCCGGGGCTCATGCGGTGCGGGCGAACTTGATCGCCTCTTCCTCCTCCGGCGAGAGCTGCTGGTCGCAGGTCCACTCCGTGACGCCCTTGGCGTAGGTGCGCGCGTCGCTGCGCCCGTGGATGGAGGTGAGCACCACGCCGTTGCCGGCGTCGTCGAGCAGGGCCAGCGACCAGGACAGGTGGCCGCCCATGTCACCGAACGCGTCGTAGCGGACCACCGACAGGTGCCGCAGCGCGTCGGACACCTCCGCGCGCAGCGCGTGCACCTCGCCGCGCAGCCCCTGCACGTCGGTGGGCAGCTCGGGAGCCTTGCGGGTGCGCCGGGAACGGCGGTTCACCGTGCGGGAGGCGGACAGCGCGACCACCAGGGCCGCCACGGACAGCAGGACCGCCAGCACCGCCAGGGCGAGGAGCAACGACTCGTTCATCGGCCGAAACTCTAGGCGGGCGGTCAGCCCCCGTTGCGGAGGCGCGCGAGCCAGGCGGCGGCGTCGAGGAACTCCCGGTCCGACGTGCCGGTGCGGATCTCCGGCGCGAGACCGTCGTGGCGCTCGTAGGACCCGAGGAACCGGACGTCCGCGCACACCCGCCGCAGCCCCATCAGCGCCTCCCCCACGCGAGCGTCGTCGACGTGGCCCTCGCAGTCGATGGAGAAGCAGTAGTTGCCGAGCGCCGCCCCGGTCGGCCGGGACTCGATGCGGGTCATGTTGACCCCGCGCATCGTGAGCTGCTCGAGGATCTCCATCAGCGCGCCGGGGTGGTCGTCGCGCATGAACGCCACCAGCGAGGTCTTGTCGCGCCCGGTCGGCGGGGGCGGCGGGCCGGGCCGGGACACCAGCACGAAGCGGGTCAGCGCGTCGGGGTTGTCGGCGATGCCGGAGGCGAGGGTGGCCAGCCGGTAGTGCTCGGCCGCGACGGGTGCCGAGATCGCCGCGTCCCAGTCGCAGTCGTCGCGGGTCAGCATGAACGCCGCCTGGGCGGTGGACGTCGTGTGCACGACCTCGGCGGCGGGCAGGTGCAGGGCCATCCAGCGGCGGGTCTGCGCGGCGGCGTGCGGGTGGGTCGCGACCCGGCGTACGTCGTCGGGCGTCGTGCCCGGCCGGGCCAGCACGCTGAACGCGATCGGCACCGTCATCTCGCGGGTGATCATCAGCGGCTCGCCGGTGGCCAGCTCGTCGAGGGTGACCGGCACCGACCCCTCGACCGAGTTCTCGATCGGCACGACCGCACCGTCGGCCTCCCCGCCGCGGACCGCGTCGAGCGCGAGGGTCACCGTCGAGCAGGGCTGGAGCTCCGCCCGGGCGGCCGCGGGCAGGGTGCGCAGGGCCTGCTCGGTGAACGTCCCCTCGGGGCCGAGGTAGGCGTAACGGGCGGGCGGGACACCGGGCATGCGGGCCAGCCTAGTGAGGTCCCGGGCGGGCGCCTTCGGTGGTTGAGGAGCGAGCGGGCTCTCGGGTCACGAGCGAGCGTCTCGAAGCTCACCACCCGTACGGCGGCTCGGTCGCGGGGGATACATTCGGGCCCGTGTCCGACGACCGCATCCACGACCTGGGCTACGCCCGGCTCGACACCAGCCGCGCGGCGAGGACCGGCGACCCCGAGGTCGTCTACGGCGCCGGCAAGACCCCCGACCAGGTCGTCGGCATCCTGCGCGCGCTCCGGGCGGCCCACCCCGAGCGCGCGGTGCTGGCCACCCGGCTCGCGCCCGAGGCCGTCGACGCCGTGACCGCGGCGATCCCCGACGCCGTCGTCGACGCCGAGGCCCGCGCCGTCACCGTGGGCCGGCTCCCCGACCCGGCGGGCACGGTGGCGGTCGTCTCGGCCGGCACCTCGGACGCGCCGGTCGCCGCCGAGGCCGCGCTGACGGCACGCGTGTACGGCGCCGGGGTGGTGCGGGTCAACGACGTCGGCGTCGCGGGGCTGCACCGGGTGCTGTCGGTCCGCGACGAGCTCGAGCGCGCCGACTGCCTCGTCGTGGTGGCCGGGATGGAGGGCGCCCTGCCCAGCGTGGTCGGCGGCCTCACCGGGACGCCGCTCGTCGCCGTACCCACCAGCGTCGGCTACGGCGCCTCGTTCGGCGGGATCGCCGCCCTGCTCGGGATGCTCAACTCCTGCGCCCCCGGCGTGACCGTCGTCAACATCGACAACGGCTTCGGCGCCGGCGTGTTCGCCGCCCGGGTCGCCCGCAACGCCGCCCCGCACAACCCCGATTCGTCCGCGACGGCCCCGCGTGGAACAACCTCGGTTTCGCGGACGAATCGGGGTGGGGACGCGTGATCGGCTGGGTGGACGCGTCCTCGGGGGCCAGCGGCGACATGCTGCTCGGGGCCCTGGTGGGTGCGGGCGTGCCGGTCGGGGTGATCGCCGAGGCCGTCGACAAGGTCGCGCCCGAGCACGTCGCGATCGTGCCGGAGCAGGTCACCCGCCACGGCTTCGCGGCCACCCGCTGCCGGGTCGAGGTCGCCGACAGCGTGACCCACCGGACCTGGGCCGACATCCGCGGGCTGCTCGCGTCCGCGGGGCTGCACGAGGACGTCCGGGTGCGCGCGCACGACACCTTCGACCGGCTCGCGGTCGCGGAGGCCGCGGTGCACGGCACCGACCCCGACGACGTCCACTTCCACGAGGTCGGCGCGCTCGACGCCATCGCCGACGTGGTCGGCGTCTGCGCCGGGATCGTCCACCTCGGGCTGACCGAGCTGGTGGTCTCCCCCGTCGCGGTCGGCTCCGGCACGGTCCGCGGCGCGCACGGCTCGATGCCGGTGCCGCCGCCCGCCGTCGCCGAGCTGCTCCGCGGCGTCCCGTCGTACGCCGGACCCGCGGGCGCGCCCGCCATGGAGCTGTGCACCCCCACCGGGGCCGCCCTGCTGGTCACCCACGCCACCGCCCACGGCCCCCAGCCCGCGATGACGGTCCGCGCCATCGGCGTCGGCGCCGGCGGCCGCGACCCCGAGGGGCACGCCAACGTGCTGCGGCTGCTGGTCGGCGAGGGGGTCTCGACCTCCTCGGGGCACGCGACCACCGTGCCGGACGACGGTCCGCTCGTCATCGAGACCAACGTCGACGACCTCGACCCGCGGCTGTGGCCGGGCGTGCTGGCCGCGCTGCTGGAGGCCGGGGCGAGCGACGCCTGGCTGACCCCGATCCTGATGAAGAAGGGCCGGCCCGCGCACACCCTGCACGCGCTGGTGAGGGCCGACCGCGCCGACGTCGTGCGGGCCGCGGTCTTCCGGCACACCTCGACGATCGGGGTCCGTGAGGTGCGGATCGGCAAGACCGCGCTGGACCGCGAGATGCGCGCGGTGCAGGTCGCCGGCCACGACGTCGCGGTGAAGCTGGCCCGGCTCGACGGCGAGCTGATGAACGCCCAGCCGGAGTACGAGGACGTGGCCCGGGTCGCCGCCCTCACCGGCCGCCCGGCCAAGGACGTCCTGGCGGCCGCCCTGGCCGCGATCGAGGAGCGCGCGTGGACCTGACCGTCGCCGCCGTCACGTTCGGCACGATCTTCCTCGTAGAGCTGCCCGACAAGACGTTCATCGCCGCGCTCGTGCTGTCGACCCGGTTCCGGCCGCTCGCGGTCTGGGTCGGGGTCGGCCTGGCGTTCGGCGTGCAGACCCTCCTCGCCGTCACCGCCGGGGCGCTGGCCACGCTGCTGCCGGACACGCTGCTCAAGAGCGTCGCGCTGCTGATCTTCCTGGCCGGCGCCTTCGTGCTGGCCCGGACCGCCCCGGGCGCCGACGAGATCGAGAAGGAGCAGGAGGAGGAGTACGCCGCCAAGGCCGGCACCGGCGAGGCACCCCGGTCGTTCGTGAAGGCCGCCGTGGCGTCGTTCCTCATCCTCTTCGCCGCCGAGTGGGGCGACCTGTCCCAGCTGCTGACGATCAGCCTGGTGACCAAGTACCACGACCACGTCAGCGTCTTCGTCGGCGCCTGGGTGGCCCTGCTCGCCGTCTCGGGGCTCGCCGTGCTGGCCGGCCGGGTGCTGCTGCGCTACCTGCGGCTCTCGGTGCTGCACTACGTCGGCGCGGCCGTCTGCCTCGTGCTCGCCGCGCTCACGGTCTACGAGCTCGTGGCGGCCTGACCACGACCCGGGCGACGCGGCTACGCTTCCGCTCATGACGACCGCCGAAGCGACGCAGGACCGGACCCACGGGGCTGACAGCGAGGTCGGCCGGCTGCGCACCGTGATGCTGCACCGGCCCGGTCCGGAGCTGAAGCGGCTCACCCCGCGCAACAACGACAAGCTGCTCTTCGACGGGATCCCCTGGATCAGCCGGGCGCAGGAGGAGCACGACGCGTTCGCCGACGCGCTGCGGCAGCGCGACGTCGAGGTGCTCTACCTGATGGACCTGCTGGCCGAGACGCTGCAGAGCGAGGAGGCCCGGCACCACGCCATCTCCGGGGCGATGGCGAGCCTCCACCTCGGCGACACGCTCCGCCGCTACCTCACCGAGGCGCTGCACGAGCAGGATCCCGGCGAGCTCGCCACCTTCCTGACCGCCGGCGTGCGCAACGACGAGGTGCGCGGGGGCCACGGCCTGGTGACCAGCCTGCTCGCCCACGACGACTTCCTGATCGACCCGCTGCCCAACCTGCTCTTCACCCGCGACTCCAGCGTGTGGGTGCGTGACCGGGTGGCGATCACGTCGCTGGCGATGCCCGCGCGCGAGCGCGAGACCCAGCTGACCGAGCTGATCTACACCGAGCACCCGCGCTTCGCCGGCACCCCCAAGATCCACGGCTGGCAGCGCGAGCACGTCGAGGGCGGCGACGTCCTGCTGCTCGCCCCCGGCGTCATCGCGGTCGGCGTCGGCGAGCGCACCACCCCGGCGGGCGCGGAGCGGCTGGCCCGCCAGGTGTTCGCCGCCGACCTGGCGCACACGGTGCTCGCGGTGCCGATCGCGCAGGAGCGGGCCACCATGCACCTCGACACCGTCTGCACGATGGTCGACGTCGACAAGATCGTGATGTACCCCAACGTCGCCGACAGCCTCCAGGCGTACGCCGTCACCTGCGTCGGCCGCGAGGGCGACGCCGACGCCGACCTGGTGCTGCGCACGGCCGCCGCCGAGCCGTTCCTGGTGGCCGCCGCCAAGGCGATGAGCATCGACACCCTGCACCAGATCGACACCGGCCTCGACCCGGTCACCGCCGAGCGGGAGCAGTGGGACGACGGCAACAACACCCTCGCGATCTCGCCGCGGGTGGCCGTCGCCTACGAGCGCAACATCGAGACCAACACCCGGCTGGAGGAGGCGGGCATCGAGGTCGTCGCGATCGCCGGCTCCGAGCTCGGCTCGGGCCGCGGCGGGCCCCGCTGCATGTCCTGCCCGGTCTCCCGGGAGCCGCTCCCCGTCTGAGGGCCCGGCTGACGGCCCTGCCGGCGGCTCAGGCCGGGACGGGCGGGAACCGCACGGCGAGCACGGCCACGTCGTCGTCGGGGTCGGCGTCGACCAGGTCGCGCAGGAGCGCGTCGAGGAAGTCCGAGACGGGCAGGTGCCCCCAGCGACCGGCGCTGTCGCGCATCCGGCCCAGGCAGCGGTCGATGTCCTCGCCGCGCCGCTCGACCAGGCCGTCGGTGTAGATCAGCAGCGTCGAGCCCGCCTCGACGGTGGCGCTCAGGTCGACCCGTTTCTCCTCGGGCAGCACGCCCAGCATCGGGTCGGCCTCGCCGTCGTCGAGCAGCGTCGCGGTGCCGTCGGCCGCGACCAGCACGGGCGGCAGGTGTCCGGCGTTGGTCCAGCGCAGCTGGTAGCGGCCCGTGGCACGGTCGGCGTCGGACTGCTCCAGCCGGGCGTAGAGCAGGCTGGCCATGATGTCGAGGTCGAGGTCCGCGCCGGCCCGGTCGAGCCGCTCGACGATCACCGAGGGCGGGTCGGGCTGGGCCCAGGCCAGCGCGCGCAGCATGTGCCGCAGGGTGCCCATCTTGGCCGCGGCGGCCATGTCGTGGCCGACCACGTCGCCGACCATCACGTTGGTCTCCCCGTCGCTCATCACCACGGCGTCGTACCAGTCGCCGCCCACGCGGTCGCGGGCACCGGCGGGCTGGTAGCGGGCGGCGATGTCGAGCTCGCCGGTCTCCGGCAGCCGGGTGAGCAGGGCGTTCTGCAGGGTCAGCGAGACGTCGATGCGCTCCTGCAGGAGCAGGGCTCGCTGCACCGCCTCGGCGGTGTAGGCGCCGAGGTTCTCGACGGTCTCCCGCTCACCGGGGCCCCAGCCGCGGTCGTCGGGCCAGGTCAGCACCAGCACGCCGAAGACCTGCCGGCCGAGGCGCAGCGGGACGTAGCAGCGCCCCTCGCCCGGACGGTCGGCCCGCGACCCCGCGCCGTACGCCGCCTGCTCGGCGGACCTGTCGGGGAAGAACACCAGCCGGCCCTCGACCAGGGCGTCGCCGCCGGGCGTGCCGGTGACCAGGGTGCGCGGCTCGGCGGCCACGAAGGCGACCGAGGTGTCCGGGACCAGCAGCATCTCCTCGCCCTGCTCGCCGGGGGTCGGCGGCAGGATCGCGGCCGAGGGGTCGGGCAGGCTGCGCAGCCAGAGCTCGGTGGTGTCGCAGCCCAGCACCTCGCGGGCGACCAGGCTGACCGCCCCGGCGACGTCGTCGATGGTGAGGGTGCTGGAGAGACCCTCGCTGAGCGCGAGCAGCACCCGGGTGCGCTCCTCGGCACGGCCGGCCTGGGCCGCCCGGTCACCGGCGAGCAGGCGCAGGCCCCGCTGCGCGATCTCCGCCGAGCAGGCGGCGGCCAGGTCGGCGAGGCCCTCGAGCTCGGACTCGGTCCAGCTGCGCGGCTCGCCGTCGATCGCGCACAGCGACCCGATCACGGTGCCGTCGTGGTCGGTGAGCGGCCACCCGGCGTAGGCGACGACGCCGAGGTCGGGGATCGCGAGGTTGTCGCGGAGCCGGTCGTCCAGCCGGGCGTCCTCGACCACCAGGGGGGCGGCGTCGAGGAGGACGTACTGGCAGAACGAGTGGGTCAGCGGGGTCTCGCGCGAGGCCTGGTAGGGCTCGGGCAGCCCGACCGCGCCGGGGAAGACCTGCCGGTCCGCCTCGACCAGCGACACCAGCGCGACCGGGACGTCGAGGGCGCGGCGCACCATCCGGGCGTAGCGGTCGAACGACGCGTCGGCCGGTGACTCCGTCACTGTGTCGATCCCTCTCGTCGGCGGGAGGTGGACGCCCCGCGGCGTGGGGGGCGGGCGCGGGGCGCGGCTGGCACCCCGGGGCCCCGCGTCGGGCGGCGAGCGCCGGGACGTTTCGGGGCAAAAGAAAGGCCCGGCCGTTGCTGACGGGGGATACAACAACGACCGGGCACTGAGAAATCTACGGGGGCGGAGGTTTCCGATCAACTGGATCGGACGAATATGGCCCGAGTCACTCCCAAACCCGCCCGCTGGTCTAGTCAACAACCGACGAATTCGTCGGACCCCTAGCGGATCGTCAGCTGCCGGTTGGCCAGCCCGCTGCGCGCGGACCGCTCCTCCGGGGTGAGCGGGCTGTCGTCGGCGACCGCCGCCGCGAGGTCCTCGGCGAACGCGGCCGCCGGCTTCTCCAGCACCTCGGCGCCGGTGCCCAGCGGCAGGTCCCAGACGGGGACCAGGACGCCCTGGGTGCGGAACATGCCCGACCAGGCGGGAGCCCTCCACCAGCGAGTCCTTGCCGGCGGCGTGCAGGCGGGCGAGACCGGTGAGCAGCTGCTCCTCGTCCTCGTGGGGCATCACCCAGCGCAGGTGCTCCTTGGTGGTGACGTCGGTCCAGTAGGCCGCCTCGACGGACTCCAGCCGCACGCTCGGGTGGGCGGCGGCGTTCGCCGCCTCCAGCGAGGCGGCGATCGCCCCGGTCGGGTCGTCGACGTCGGCCACCCAGAAGTCGAACCCGTCGTGCACGGTGACCTCGAGGGCGTCGTCGGTGATCAGGTCCTGCAGCCGGTTGCCCTCGCCGGGCGCGGTGGTGAGGCCGACGACGTCGCCGGGCTCGGCGTCGAGCGCCTTCTCGAGCACCGCGCCGAGGTCACGGCTCGGGTCGCCGAAGGAGTGCTGCACCTGCAGGCCGAGCCAGATCGTGCCGTCCTGGCGGACGAGGGCCGGCGCTGCACCGGGGAGCAGCGAGCAGAGCACGACCGTGCGGTCGCCCTCGCGGAGCGTCACCGGGGCGGTCGCCGCAGGGACGATCTCGCGCATCGCGATGACGTCGGCCTCGCTGGTCAGGCCCGCGAACGGCCGGGCGACGTACGTCGGTGCCGGACCGTCGGCGCTGCCGTGGCACGCCTTGTAGCGGCGCCCCGACCCGCACGGGCACGGCTGGCGGGGACCGACCTCACCCTGGGGGGCGGCGGCCTGCTCCTGACGGTTCTTGACCCGTGACTTCTTACCCATGGGCCCGACCCTACTGAGCGGGCCGGTGCGGTCGCGCGGCGACCGTCCCCACCGGCGGGTGGGAGGGGCGGGGCTAGAGAGCGAGGACGGCGTGCACGGTGGAGCGCGACCGCGAGTGGTCGGACCACCACGAGACCGCCAGGCTCTCCACGATCGCCATGCCACGGCCGGCCAGGGCCGAGGAGGCGGCGTGGACCTTGCGCGGGCGGGTGCCGCTGCCCCCGTCGCTCACCGAGATCTCGAGGCCGTCCTTCGCGATCTGCCAGGTGATCAGGATGTCACCGCTCGGCAGCGGCTGGGCGTGGCGCACGGAGTTGGCGACGAGCTCGGAGATCACGATCCGGGCGTCGTCGATGACCTCGGTGGTCGACCCGGCGTCGACCAACCAGGCCCTGAGCTTCTGACGCGCGACAGCGACCGAGGACGCGGCGAAGGGGACGCGCAGCGTCACGGGCGCGCGTCCTGCTCGCAGCGAGCTGGTGCTCACGGGTAAACCCCTACCTTCTGATCTCGTTTCACTCCCGACGCGGATACTTCCCGGGGTCCCCAGGTGGCAAACACCCGGCCCGGGGTGGTCTCGCTCTCACCCGGACGGGTCATCTGCCCGCACCGCCGAGGTGGCTCAGCGCGAGCGCCGGCCGGTCGGTGATGACCGCCTCCACGCCGAGGTCGACGCACAGGTCGAGGTCCTGCTCGGTGTTCACGGTCCACACGTGGATCCGGCGCCCCATCCGTCGCAGCCGCTTGCCGACCTTGGGGTTCTCCCGCAGGAAGTCGATGCCCGGCCCCGCGATCCAGCCCTCGGAGGCGATCTCCTTGGCCATCAGCCAGGAGTGCTGCCGGTCGAGCAGGAACACCACGTCGAGGTGGGGGGCGAGCTTCTTGACCCGGGTCAGGGCCAGCCAGGAGAAGCTCATGATCCGGGCCGGGGAGTCCGGGCCGGTCCAGCCGAACTCCTCGAGCAGCTCGACCAGGCGCCGCTCGACCAGGCCGGCGTAGCGGGTCGGGTGCTTGGTCTCGATCGCCAGGTCCACCGGGCGGTCGTAGTCGCGGGCGGTCTCCAGCAGCCGGCGCAGGGTGAGGACCCGGCGGGTCTCCTCGTCGATCTCGGGCGCCTCGTCGTCGAGGTCGGCCCAGGGGTTCTTCCAGCCGGCGAAGTCGAGCTCGTCGAGCTGGGCCAGCTGCATGGTCGAGACGACCCCGCGACCGTTGGCGACCCGGTCGACCCGACGGTCGTGCACGCAGACCAGGTGGCCGTCGGCGGTCAGGCGTACGTCGCACTCCAGCCCCTCGGCCCCCTCGTCCAGCGCCTTCACGTAGGCGCCGAGGGTGTGCTCGGCGGTGGTGTGGCTGGAGCCTCGGTGGGCGACGACCTGCGGACGGCCGACGGGGCGGTGCATGCACACATCGTGGCACCCCCGGGTGTCCCGGCGGTGGACCCGGTCGGCTCGTGGGCCCGACGCGTCACCCTGAGGCGGGCAGCAGCACGGACCGGCTCCGCTCGTCGCCCCAGACCGACGCCGGTCCGACGTAGGGCCGCAGCAACGACGTGAGGACCGGGTCGCCCCGCCCGGCGAGCTCCTCCGAGGCGATCCTCCGGGCGGCACCGGCGAGCAGGTCGGCGAGCTGCACCCGCGGGTCGTCGCGGGAGTCCACGAAGCCGATCCGCTGCAGCGGGCCGTCGGCGCCGCCCAGACCGGCCAGCCGGCCCAGCCCGCTCTCGCGGAGCGTGCGGTGCTCGTCGTGCACGACCCGGACGCGCCGCCCGCCCGCCGCCCAGTGCCGGACGGCCGACGCGAGCGCCGGCACCAGCGGGTCGAGCACCGTCACCTCGCGCGACCGGCGCAGCAGGTCGACCAGGCCGGCGTCCGTCGCCGGCCGGGCCGCGGCGACGTCGGCCAGCAGGTCGCCGGCCGGTGTGCCCCGGTGCCGGGCCGCCGCTCGGTCGGCCTGCGCGAACAGGTGCGCCGCGTGGACGTGGGCGTCGGCGACGAGCCGGGCGCGCAGCAGGTCGTTGAACGAGCCGAGCAGGTCCAGCCAGGTCGCGGCGCCGACCACCCGCGCGGCGTCGCGGTGCAGGACGTCGGTGGCGCCCGGCGTACCGCCCCCGAGCAGGGCGACGAGCACGCCGACGAGGTGGAACTCCTTCTCGGTCAGGTGGACGTGCGCCCGGCCGTGCAGCGGGCCGTCCGGTCCGAGGAGGTGCTCGAGCACGGCCCGGTTCTGCTGCCGCAGCACCACGCTGGCCTTGACCTCCTCGGCCGGCGACCGGGCCCGGACCCGCACGTCGGCGATGCACGCCACGGCCACCTCGACCGGGACGTCGACGCTGGCGTGGGCGAAGACGTCGGTGGTCCCACCGACCAGCTTCTCGCCCTCGGAGCCCGACTCGTCGCAGGCGATCTCCACCACCTCGACCGCGGGCCTGACCTCAGGGTCGGGGTCGAGGTCGGGATGCACCCTGCCCATGATCCTTCGGTCCGGGGCGGCCCACCAGCGACTTTCCCGCCGCGGTCGCTGGACGGCGCCTCCAGCGGGCTCCCAGTCATCCCCCAGTGCGCGGGCGGGAGACCCGCGGCGCGGCGGTCGCGGCCGGGCTGCTCGCCGTCGCGTGCCTGGTCAGCGTGGCGTCGGGCTTCTTCGACGGTGGGCTGGCCGACGAGCGGCTGACCGGTCCCCTGCGCGGCTTCCAGGTGCTCCTGCTCGCCGTCACCGGCGCCGTCGGGGTGCTCGCGGCGGCGCGGGCCGCGCGGTGACCCGCCACGGGATCCGGTCCTGAGCGGTCAGCCGTGCGCCCGCAGGAACTTGCCGAAGTGGGGCACGGTGAAGGCGACGGTCCCGCGCTCGGAGGAGTAGACGAGACCCTTCTTGATCAGCCCGTCGCGGGCCGGGGAGAGGCTCTGCGGCTTGCGCCCGAGCGACGAGGCGATGTCGGCCGTGGTCACCGAGCCGTCGTCGTTGTCGGCCCCGAGCTCGGCCATCGCTCGCATGTAGTCGCGCTCGGCGGGGGTGGCCCGGTCGTAGCGGGCACCGAAGAACCCGATCGCCAGCTCACGCTCGGCCTCCGGCGCCGCCTCGTGCACGTCGCTGACCCGGATCGGCGACTCGACGGCGGCGTCCCAGGTGACCTTGCCGTAGGCCTGCACGAAGTACGGGTAGCCGTCGGTGAGGCGGTAGAGCTCGTCGAGCGCGTCGCCGTCGTAGTCGACGTCCTCGGTGCCGGCCGGGACGAGCAGCGCGCGGTTGGCCATCTCGCGCGGGAGCCGGTCGACCACGACGTAGCGGAAGAGCCGCTCGGCGTAGGACTTGCTGGCGGCGAGCGCGACGGGCAGGTGCGGCAGCCCGGCGCCCACGACGACGAGCGGGGCGCCCTGCTGGCTGATCTCGTGGCAGGCCCCGCAGAGGGCGGCGAGCTCGGCGGTGGAGATGTCCTGCATCTCGTCGACGAAGATGCCCACGCCCACGCCCAGGTCGCGGGCCAGGTCGGCGACGTCGGTGAACAGCTCGATCATGTCGAGCTCGAGGTCGCCGGAGTCGGCGCGGCCCTTGACGGCCGGGACGTCGACCGGCGGCGACCAGCGGATGCCCTTGCGGTCCTCGAGCGGGGTGCGCAGCGCGAACGACTTGAGCACGCCGGCCACCGCGTCGACCCGGTCGGGGTCGCGGTGCCGGTGGGCCATGTCGCGCACCGCCGCGTGCACGGCCTGCGCCAGCGGCAGCCGGAACGACTGTTCGGGGCGGGCCTCGATCTTGCCGGTGCCCCAGGCCCGCTTGACCGCCTGGCCGCGCAGCGCGTTGAGCAGCACGGTCTTGCCGACGCCGCGCAGCCCGGAGAGCACCATGGAGCGTTCGGGGCGCCCGGCGGCGACCCGTTCGAGGGTGACCTCGAACTGCTGCAGCTCGCGGTCGCGGCCGGCCAGCTCGGGCGGCCGCTGCCCGGCGCCGGGGGCGTAGGGGTTGCGTACGGGGTCCACGCGAGGAATCTATCGGTCGATCTAGGGGATTCCGTAGATTTCGCTAGCGAGTCGTATCGAGGACGATCGACCGGTTCCGGTCCGCTCTTTTGCGCGCAACCGGTGACAGAAGGGCGCGTCGTGACCAGAATGTGTCCATGTGGCGCCCGTCTCCCCTGCCGTCGTCCGGCGAGGTCTTCCTCGACGCACGCGGTGACGGCCGCGGCCTGCGGGTGTCCTGGCACCCCGAGGCCGACGTGGTCGTGCTCTCCCTGTGGCGCGGGAGCAGCTGCACCGGCACGTTCCGCCTCGCCGTCGACGAGGTGCCCGAGCTGATCGAGGTGCTGCGCGGCGGGCTGCGCACGGCGTACGACCGGCACCGGGGGCTGCTCGAGTCCGTCTTCGCCGACGACACCGGCGACATCGACGCCGCCCACCGCGGGCACGACGGCTCCCTCGCCGGCTGAGCGCGACCTAGGCTGTCCGCGTGCCCGAGCTTCCCGAGGTCGAAGGACTCGCGCTCGACCTGACCGGTCGGCTGACCGACCGCGCGATCGTGCGCGTCGACATCGCGGCGTTCAGCGCGCTGAAGACCTTCGACCCACCGCTGTCGGCGCTCAACGGGCTGATGGTCGACGGCGTCACCCGGCACGGCAAGTTCCTCGACATCAGCGCCTCCGGGCTGCACCTGGTGGTGCACCTGGCCCGCGCCGGCTGGATCCGCTGGCGCGACGAGGTGCCGAAGCTGCCGCCCAAGCCGAGCAACAAGTCGCCGCTCGCGGCCCGGGTGGTGCTCGACGACGACTCCGGCCTCGACATCACGGAGGCGGGCACGAAGAAGGGGCTCGCCCTCTACGTCGTCCGCGACCCGCAGGACGTGCCGGGCATCGCGCGGCTGGGGCCGGACCCGCTCGACGAGGCGTTCACCATCGACGTGCTGCGGCAGATCCTCGTCGACGCCGGTCGCGCGCAGATCAAGGGCGTGCTGCGGAACCAGGGCACGATCGCCGGCATCGGCAACGCCTACTCCGACGAGCTGCTCCACGCCGCGCGGCTCTCGCCGTACGCCCCCGCCTCGGGCATCGAGGGCGAGCGGCTGCAGACCCTGTACGACGCGATCCGCACCGTGCTCGGCGACGCCGTCGAGCGGTCCCGCGGGCTCGCCGCCGCCGACCTCAAGGGCGAGAAGAAGAGCAACATGGCGGTGCACGGACGCGCCGGACTGCCCTGCCCGGTCTGCGGCGACGTGGTGCGCGAGGTGTCCTTCGCCGACTCGGCGCTGCAGTACTGCCCGACCTGCCAGACCGGCGGCAAGCCGCTGGCCGACCGCCGGATGTCCAGGCTGCTCAAGTAGGTTCGGGGCATGCAGCCCGTCCCCACTGTGTCCATCGCCGGTGTGCCCGACCCGCTGCCCGAGGGCCTCGCCGTGCTCGACGTGCGCGAGGACGTCGAGTGGGCCTACGGCCACATCGACGGCGCCGTGCACATCCCGCTCGGCCAGCTCACCGCCCGCACCGACGAGGTCCCCGAGGGCCAGGTGCTCGTGGTCTGCAAGGTCGGCGGCCGCTCCGCCCGGGCCGTCGGCTACCTCGCCTCGCTCGGCCACGACGCGGTCAACCTCGACGGCGGCATGCTCGACTGGTCCGCCTCCGGCCGCCCGATGGTCAGCGAGACCGGCCAGCCGCCCCAGGTCGTCTGACCCCGATACGACGCGACGTTCCGGTCGTCCGAGCGGCCGATCCACGACACGTTCGTCGCGTCGTATCGGGACTCAGCGGAAGGCGCGGGGCAGGGGTACGTCGAGCGCCTTCTCCAGCCGGGCGAGGTAGTCCTGACGCGGCAGCTCGACGACGCCGAGCGAGGCCAGGTGCGGGGTCTGCCACTGCACGTCGAGCAGCCGCCGGTCCACGTGCTCGTCGTGGAGCAGGTCGACCAGGCCGACCAGCGCCACCTTGGAGGCGTCGCGGACCCGGTGGAACATCGACTCGCCGGCGAAGAGGCCGCCGACCGCGACGCCGTACAGCCCGCCGACGAGCTCGCCGTCCTGCCACGTCTCGACCGAGTGCGCCCAGCCCAGCTCGTGCAGGCGGGTGTAGGCGACCTCGATGTCGCGGTCGATCCAGCCGCTGTCGCGGTCGGGGTCGGCGCACGCCGCGAGCACCTCGGGGAACGCCGTGTCGACGCGGATCTCCATGTGCCGCGCCGACTGGCGCAGCGAGCGGGAGACCCGCAGCCCGTCGAGGGGCAGCACGCCCGCGCTCGACCGGCGACCACCACAGCATCTCCCGCGACGCCGGGTCGGGCATCGGGAACAGCCCGCAGCGGTAGGCCGCGAGCAGCGTGCCGGGCTCGAGGTCCGCGCCCATCGCCACGAGGTCGTCGGGCTGGTCCTGCGACGCCGCGGGTGTGTCGGCGCGCAGGTCGGGGAACATCCACGGCGACAGCGGCGGCTCGACGGGTGGTCCCTGAGGTGGCGAGGGACGAGCCTTCTCGAAGGGCACGCGCTCATTGTGCCCGGGAGCACCGTCCGGGCTGGGTGCCGCTGGCTAGGGTCGGCACCAGCAGGCACGCACCAGAAGGAGTGGCATGGGGATCAGCAAGGAGATCGGGCGACGGCTCGCGCCGCAGGCGCACAAGCTCGCGCCGGGGCTCACCACGCAGTTCGTCCACGAGTCGCTCCAGCGCGCCCTCGACGGGGTCGGCCCGCTGCCTCCCGCCGCCGAGGCGGCCGACAAGCAGCTCGCCGAGCAGGGCGGCGACATCGACCGCGCCGTGCACGAGGTGATCGAGAACCACGTCCGCTACGCCGGCGCGCAGGGCTTCGTCACCAACCTCGGCGGCCTCGCCACGCTCGCTGTGGCCCTGCCCACCAACCTCGTCGGCCTCACCCTGGTGCAGTGCCGGATGGTGGCCGGCATCGCGCACCTGCGCGGCTACGACCTCGACGACCCCCGGGTGCACAACGCTGTCCTCGCCTGCATCCTCGGCGAGGACAAGATCACGTCGCTGATCCGCAAGAAGATGATCCCGGCGCCGCCGATGGCGATCGCCACCGCGCCCGCCCACGACCCGCACCTCGACCGGCTGATGGCCGCCGAGGTCACCTCCGAGCTGCTCACGCGGCTGGCCGGCAAGCGCGCCGCCACCATGGTCGGCCGGCGGATCCCGGTGGTCGGCGGTGTGGTCGGCGCGGGCGTCGACGGCTACGCCACCTGGCAGATCGGCCGCTACGCCGACCGCGAGCTGCTGCCGCGCAGCCCCCGGTAGGCCCGCAGCCCCCAGGCGGCCAGCGCGCTGCTGTCCGCCGCACGGACCAGCCGCCGCTTGACCCGGAACCACAGGCCGCGGGCGTGGTCGAGCTCGCGGGCCGCGGCGTGCAGGTCCTCGCGCAGGGCGTGCTCGGTCGCCTGCAGGCGCGCACTCTCGCGGAGCAGCGTCACGATCGCGTCGAGCGACGCGTCGGCCACCAGGTCCTCGTCGGGGTGGTCGGGGTCGGCGAAGGCCGGCTCCTCCTCGACCGGCGCCGGGCGCAGGTCGTCGAGGCTGCCGACGACGTCGTACCCGCGCTCGGCCAGCACCGCGATCCAGGTCTCCGACAGCTCCACCGCCCAGGCGCGGACGTCGGGCGGCAGGGTGAGCCGCGGCGAGTCCTGCCGGCTGCTGAGGTTCTGGTGGGCGAGCAGCTCGCGCACGAACTGCCGGTAGTCCTCGTTGGCGAGCACGCCGTTGTTGACCCGCTCGTTGATCCGCCGGATCAGCGCGGTCTCGGGGACGCCGAGCGAGGGGTTGTGCCGGCCGGTGGACGAGGTGTACGCCGCCGGCTCGAGGCCGAACACCGAGGCGAACCGCTCCCACAGCAGGCCGCGCGGCGCGTCGGGCGGCGGCACCGTGACGACGTGGACCCGCTCGGGCGGCAGCGAGGCGCCCCAGCGGGCGAGGATGTCGGGCACCTCCTGCACGCCCCAGAACCACGAGGCGAGCGTGCCGCGGCGGCGCGGGTCGGTGACCTTGTCGAGGTAGTCCCGGTAGCCGACGACCCGGCGGTGCTTGACGTTCTCCTGCCACTCCGCAGGCACCTGGCGGACCAGGTCGCGGGCCGAGAGGAGCACGTGCACCTCGGCGTCCTCGCCGAAGGAGTCGAGCGCGCGGCGCACCTGCGCGGGCGTCGCGGTCGCGAGGATCTCGTGG
This sequence comes from uncultured Actinomycetota bacterium, assembly GCA_963698315.1. Classification (GTDB taxonomy): domain Bacteria; phylum Actinomycetota; class Actinomycetes; order Propionibacteriales; family Nocardioidaceae; genus Nocardioides_B. The sequence continues at coordinate 79,914 of CAVOQH010000003.1, read as the reverse complement.
GACACGATGACCGTGCCCTGCCAGGCCCGCACCTGCTCGGCGAGCCGGTCCCAGGCGCCGACGGCCTGCTTCTCCAGGCCGCCCCAGGGCAGCTCCATCAGGTCGAGCGCGGCCAGGAAGTGCGCGTCGAACCGGTCGGCGGGATAGAGGGTGCCGGCCGCGGCGAGCGCCTCGCGGTTGGTGAAGAGCAGGTCCTGCACGTAGGAGGTGCCGGTCTTGGGAGCGCCGACGTGCACGATGACCTTGCGACCCGACGTCACCGGCTCTGTCCTCCTGCCCCCGTCGTCGCGATCTCCGCCGTCCGCAGACAGGTGTCGAGCACCAGGGTCAGCACGTCCGGGCGCCGCGGCAGGGCCGCACCCTCGTGGCGGGGGACGATCCGGTCGAGATCGCCGTGCACAGCGTAGCCGCCGGACCGGAGGTCTCCGGCCACCCGCTCCGCACGCCGCGCGGCCCAGTCGCGCCACGCCGGCGGCAGCGCCAGCGGGTGGTCGGCCACCTCGGGCAGGAGCCGGCGGGCCCGGCGCAGCAGGCCGGGGCGGGCGTCGTCGGGCACCCGCACGTTGAGCACGCGGTTGAGCCGGCGCAGCACGTCGGTCGCCTCGGGGGCGAGCCGGGCGGGGTCGCTGCCCGCGACCGGTGCGGGCCGTCGGGCGAGCCCCAGCGCGGTGCTGGTCGCGTCCAGCGCGCCGCCCGGGCGGTCGGCGACGACGACGTGGACGCGGCCCGGCCCGACCTTGGCGGCCCAGAACGCCGCGATGCGGGGCAGGTCGGCCGACGGTGGCAGCGCGTCGCGGCGGGCCCACCGGCCGGCGAAGGTGTCCCAGCGCACCGGCGCGCCGTTCTGCACGCGGGTGCTCCACACCTCGGCGAGGTGGTCGTCGAGCGGCGCGGCCACCAGCACGACCTCCGGCGAGCGGCCGCCCTCGACGTGCCCGGCCGCGGCCAGCGCGGCTCGTACGGCGGCGGTGGTGACCGGGGCGCCGGCGAGGTGGAACGCGGGGCGGGCCAGCAGCCGGCGCCGGGGGGCGGCCGGGGCGGGCACGGGGCCGGCCTCGACGACGAGGTCGGCCAGCAGCCCGATGCCGACCCGGACCACCTCGTCGAGCGGCAGGTCGCCGGGGTCGACCGGCGGCGCGCCCACGCCGGTGGGGCCGTCGTGGCCGGGGACGAGGAGGGGCAGCTCGGGGAGGCCGCGGCCGGGGCCGGAGCGCCCCAGGGCCCGGTCGGCGAGGGCGGTGAAGGCGTCGTGCGGGCGAGCCGGGCCGCGTGGCGGCGTACCGCTCGGCCAGCCGGCGCACCAGCTCCAGCTGGGCCGCACCCGGCACCGGCCGGGCCGGGTCGGAGCCGTCCGCCCCGGGCCGCACCGGGCCACTCACCGGGCTGCTGGAGCCACTGCGCCCACGGGGTGGTCCCGCCGGCGCGCAGGTGCGCGACCCAGGACCGGGCGAGGACGTCCGGGGTCCGGTCGGGGCTCACTGGCCGCGCAGCCGCCGGGCCGCACGACCGATCTTGGCGCCGATCTGGGCGTGCGGGTCGGGCCGCTGGGCCGCCTCCAGGGTCACCGCGACCAGGGCGTCGAGGGCGGCGTCGACCATGTCGGCGCGGCGCGGCCGGTCGGGGTTGGCCCACTCGATGTCCTCGGGCGGGGGCACCGGGCGGAGGTCGTCGACGTCACCGACGACGTCGACACCGGCGCCCTCGATCCACTCGATCCACTCCTCGGCGATCTCGGTGGCCCACGGGAAGGCGACCGGCGGCAGGGTCGCCTTGGTCATCCCCTCGCGGTGGGCGAGGGTGTCGTGCACCATCAGCTGCCGGACGATGCGCCGGTAGTCCTCGCCCTCGAGCCCGGCGCGCTTGAGACGCCGGTTGAGCTTGCGCAGCAGGGTGGCCTCGGCGGTGCCGATCGAGACGTTCTCGCGGTCCGACTCCTCCGGCGCCCAGGTCGGGTCGATGCCGAACGCGGTGCAGTAGCGCTCCCAGAGCAGGTCGCGCGGTGCGCCGGACTGCGGCACGGTGACCACGTGGATCCGCTCGGGCGGGAGGCCGTCGCCCCAGCGGGTGAGCACGTCGGGCAGGCCCTGGGCCTTCCAGAACCACAGGCTGGGCTTGCGCCGCCGGGCCGACTGCACCTGGGTGAGGAAGCGGGCGAACGAGCGCCGGCGGCGGTGCTTGACGCCCTCCTGCCACTCGGCCGGGATCTGCCGGGCGAGGTCGCGGGCGGAGTAGACCAGGTGCACCTCGTCGCCGCGCGAACGCCGCCATCGCCTTGCGGATCTGGGAGGGGCGGGCGCCGGCCAGGATCTCGTGGCTGACGATCACCGTGCCGTCGTGGCGCTTGACCCGGTCGACGAGGCGGTCCCACTCGCCGCGGGCGGCCTCGCGCTGGCCGCCCCAGGAGAGGTCGAGCAGGTCGAGGGCGGCCCGGAAGTGGCTGGCCTGCAGGCCGAGCGGGTAGTGCACGTCGTGGCGGGCGAGCTCGGTGCGGTTGGCCGCGAGCCGGTCCTGGAGGTACGTCGTGCCCGTCTTCGGCGCCCCGACATGGAGGTACACGCGACGAGTCATGCCGCGATTCTGCCCTACCCGCCCAGGGCCTGGACGACGCGGGAGGGGCTGGGCCGGCCGAGCTGCCCGGCCATCCAGACGCTCGTCGCCACGAGGCTCTCGAGGTCCACCCCGGTCTCGATCCCGAGCCCGTGCAGCATCCACACCAGGTCCTCGGTGGCGAGGTTGCCGGTGGCGCTCTCGGCGTAGGGGCAGCCGCCGAGCCCGCCGGCGGACGCGTCGAACGTGGTGACCCCGTGCCGCAGCGCGGCCGTCGCGTTGGACAGGGCCTGGCCGTAGGTGTCGTGGAAGTGCAGTGCCAGCACGTCGTCGCCGAGGCCGGCGGCGTTGAAGGCGTCGAGCAGCGCGACGACGTGCCCCGGCGTACCGACGCCGATGGTGTCGCCGAGCGAGAGCTGCGAGGCGCCGAGGTCGAACAGCCGCTTGCCGACCGAGACGACCTGGTCGACGGGCACGTCGCCCTCCCACGGGTCGCCGAAGCACATGGAGACGTAGGCCCGGACGTCGAGCCCGGCGGCGCGGGCGCGGGCCACGGTCGGCTCGAACATGGCGAGCTGGTCGTCGAGCCCGCGGTTGAGGTTGCGCCGCGCGAAGGTCTCGGTCGCGCTGCCGAAGATCGCGATGTGCCGCGACCCGGTCTCCAGGGCCCGGTCGAGGCCGCGCTCGTTGGGCACCAGCACCGGCATCTCGCGGGCGACGTCACCGAGGTCGGCGACCAGCAGGTCGAGCAGCTCGGCGGCGTCGGCGAGCTGCGGCACCCAGCGCGGGTGCACGAAGCTGGTGGCCTCGACGACCGGCAGCCCCGCCTCGACCAGGCGCTTGACGAAGGCGGCCTTGGTCGCGACCGGCACGACCGTCTGCTCGTTCTGCAGACCGTCGCGCGGGCCGACCTCGTAGATCGTCACCCGCTCGGGCAGCCCCGGCTCGCGCACCACCTGCGGACTACGCATCCGTGCCTCCCGCCGAGCTGTCAGCGCCTGGTGCCGCCAGAGCGCTCCCCTGCTCCGACAAGTCTGCGTCGACGACGAAGAGGGTCGCCCCGAGGGCCACCTGCTCGCCGGCCGCGGCGCCGACCACGCCGACCACGCCGTCGAACGGCGCCTTCAGCGCGAGCTCCATCTTCATCGCCTCCATCACCCCGAGCACGTCGCCCGCGGCCACCGGCTGCCCGGGCGTCACCCGGACGTCGAGGACGGTGCCCGGCATCGGCGCCACGATGGTGCCGTCGCCGGCGGCCACCGCGTCGTCGGCGAACGGGTCGGGGCGGGTGAAGACGAAACGCTGGCCGCGGTGCACGACCTCGACCCCGTGCCGGTCGCTGTTGACGACCGCCTGCTGGCGGCTGCCGTCGACGAAGGCGACGAGCACGTGCTGCTCGGCCGAGACCATGGCGACCCGGTGGCCCTCCACGGTCCCCGCGGCGCGGTCGACCACGACCGGCCGGTCCAGCTCGACCAGCACCGGCGTCGCCGGGCCGCTGACCCGCCAGCCGTCGGCCTGGAACGGGTGCGGCCGGCTCTCGGTGAGCACCACCGCGTCGACCCAGGCGGCCAGCACGCGGGGCACCTCGTCGCCGGGCGGCTCCACGGTGGCGGTGTCCAGCCAGGCGGTGTGGATGGCGGCGTCGCGGAACTCGTCACTCGCGACCAGCGCCCGCAGGAAGCCGGTGTTGGTGGTCAGGCCGAGCACGGCGGTCTCGTCGAGCGCGCGGACCAGGGCCTGCCGCGCGGCCTCCCGGGTCTCGGCGTGCACGATGACCTTGCCGAGCATCGGGTCGTAGGACGTGCTGACCACCTGACCCTGCTCGAGGGCGTGGTCGACCCGCGCGTGCACGGGCCAGCGGACCAGCGCGGCCGTGCCGGCCTGGGGCAGGAAGCCGCCGAAGGAGTCCTCGGCGTAGATCCGCGCCTCGATGGCGTGGCCGTGGATGACGAGGTCGTCCTGCGCGATCGCCAGCGGCTCGCCGGCCGCGACCCGGAGCTGGTGCTCGACGAGGTCGATGCCGCCGCAGATCGCCTCGGTGACCGGGTGCTCGACCTGGAGCCGGGTGTTCATCTCCAGGAAGTAGACCTCGCCGGTGTCGCTGTCGAGCAGGAACTCGACGGTGCCGGCGTTGGTGTAGCCGACGTGGGAGGCCAGCGCGACCGCGGCGGCGGTGACCCGCTGCCGGGTCGCGTCGTCGAGGGTGGGCGCCGGGGCCTCCTCGATCACCTTCTGGTGGCGCCGCTGGGTGGAGCAGTCGCGCTCGAAGAGGTGGATGACCGTGCCGTGGCTGTCGCCGAGGACCTGCACCTCGATGTGCCGGCCGTGCTCGACGTACTTCTCCACCAGCAGGGTGCCGTCGCCGAACGAGCTGGTCGCCTCGCGGCCGGCCGCGGCCACCGCCTCGGCGAGGTCGGCGGCGGACCGCACGACCCGCATGCCCTTGCCGCCGCCGCCGGCGGCGGCCTTGACCAGGACGGGGTAGGACAGGGCGTCGGCCGGGTCGTCCAGGGTGTACGCCGGCACGACCGGCACCCCGGCCTCGACGGCGATCTCGCGGGCGGCGTCCTTGCGGCCCATCCGGTCCATCACGTCGGCCGACGGGCCCACGAGCGTGATCCCCGCCTTCTCCAGCGCGCGGGCGAACGGCGCCCGCTCGGAGAGGAACCCGTAGCCCGGGTGGACCGCCTGCGCCCCGGTGGACCGGGCGGCGTCGACGACGGCGTCGATGTCGAGGTAGCTCTCCACCCGCACCGCGTCGTCGGCCTCGCGCACGTGCGGGGCCGACGCGTCGAGGTCGGTGAAGACCGCGATGCTGCGCACGCCGAGGCGCCGGCAGGTGCGGATCACCCGCAGGGCGATCTCGCCGCGGTTGGCGACGAGCACGGACTCGAACATCTGGCTGCTCCTGATCATGGTCTCGACCACCGCCGTCACATCCGGAAGACGCCGTAGGAGGGCGCGGGCACCGGGGCGTGCGCCGCGGCGGCCAGGCCCATGCCGAGCACCCGGCGGGTGTCGACCGGGTCGATGACGCCGTCGTCCCAGAGCCGGGCGGTGGAGTAGTACGGCGACCCCTGGGCCTCGTACTGCTCGCGGATCGGCGCCTTGAACGCCTCCTCGTCGTCGGCCGACCACTCCTCGCCGCGCGCCTCGAGGCCGTCGCGCCGGACCGTCGCGAGCACCGACGCCGCCTGCTCGCCGCCCATCACCGAGATGCGGGCGTTGGGCCACATCCACAGGAAGCGCGGGTCGTAGGCCCGGCCGCACATGCCGTAGTTGCCGGCGCCGAACGAGCCGCCGATGACCACGGTGAACTTCGGCACCACCGAGCAGGCGACCGCGGTGACGAGCTTGGCGCCGTCGCGCGCGATGCCGCCGTTCTCGTACTCCCGGCCGACCATGAAGCCGGTGATGTTCTGCAGGAACACCAGCGGGATGCCGCGCTGGTTGCACAGCTCGATGAAGTGCGCGCCCTTGAGGGACGACTCGCTGAACAGGATGCCGTTGTTGGCCACGATGCCGACCTCGTGGCCCCAGACGCGGGCGAAGCCGCACACGAGCGTCTCGCCGTAGAGCTGCTTGAACTCGTGGAACCGGCTCGCGTCGACGATGCGGCGGATCACCTCGCGCACGTCGTACGGCGTCCGCGCGTCGGTCGGGACGACGTCGTAGAGCTCCTGGGGGTCCTCGAGCGGCTCCTCGACGACTGCGGGGGTCTCGGTCGAGGCCCCGTGGTCGCGGCCGAAGGTGTCGACGATGCTGCGCACGATGCGCAGCGCGTGCGCGTCGTCGTCGGCGAGGTGGTCGACGACGCCCGACTTGCGCGCGTGCACGTCACCGCCGCCGAGGTCCTCCGCGCTGACGACCTCGCCGGTGGCCGCCTTCACCAGCGGCGGTCCGCCGAGGAAGATCGTGCCCTGCTCCTTGACGATGACGGTCTCGTCGGACATCGCCGGCACGTAGGCGCCGCCGGCCGTGCACGAGCCCATCACCGCGGCGACCTGCGGGATGCCCTGCGCCGAGAGGTTGGCCTGGTTGAAGAAGATCCGGCCGAAGTGGTCGCGGTCGGGGAACACCTCGTCCTGCATCGGCAGGAAGGCGCCGCCGCTGTCGACGAGGTAGACGCAGGGCAGCCGGTTGACCCGGGCCACCTCCTGCGCCCGGAGGTGCTTCTTCACCGTGACGGGGTAGTAGGTGCCGCCCTTGACGGTGGCGTCGTTGGCGACGATGACGCACTCGCGGCCGCTGACCCGGCCGATGCCGGTGACGATGCCGGCCGAGGGGACGGCGTCGGGACCGTCGGGGTCGCCGTACATCCCGGTCGCGGCCAGCGGGCTCAGCTCCAGGAACGGGCTGCCCGGGTCCAGCAGCCGGTCGACCCGCTCGCGCGCGAGCAGCTTGCCGCGGTCGAGGTGCTTGCGCCGGGCGGACTCGCTGCCGCCCTGGCGGGCCGCGGCAAGCCTTTCGCGCAGGTCGTCGACGAGCCGCTTCATCTCCTCAGCCATGAGCAGAGGTTAGCGAACGTTAACCTCCACTCGCTACCCTGCTGCCTGTGTCCCGACGAGAGCAGATCCTCGCCACCGCGGCAGGACTCTTCGCCACCCGCGGCTTCCACGGCGTCTCGGTCGCCGAGCTCGGCGCGGCCTGCGGCATCTCGGGCCCCGCGCTCTACAAGCACTTCCCGTCGAAGGACGCGATGCTCGCCGAGATGCTGGTGAGCATCAGCGAGGAGCTGCTGCGGGTCGGCCGCGAGCGCTCGGCCGCCGAGCCGGACCCCGCCCGCGCCCTCGCGGCCCTGGTCGACTGGCACGTCGACTTCGCCCTGCACAACAAGCCGCTCATCGTGGTGCAGGACCGCGACTGGGCGTCGCTGCCGCCGCAGGCGCGTGAGCGGGTGCGGGCGCTGCAGCGCGAGTACGTCGACGTCTGGGCCGGCCGGATGCGGGAGGCCACCCCGGCCCTGCTGCCGGCCGAGGCCCGGGCCCGGGCACACGCCGCGTTCGGGCTGATCAACTCGACCCCGCACAGCGCCCGGCTGCCCGAGGCCGACATGCGCCGGATGCTCACCGAGATGGCCTGCCGCGCCCTCGGCGTCGTCCGCACCGAGGGCTGACGCCCCGCCGCAAGGCCCGATCCTCGGGTTCACCGCGGTGGAGAACGGTGGCGACGTCGCGGCGACCGAGGCAGCCAGGCCGTAGGCCTCCCTCAGAAGTCGACCCGCATCACGACCGGCGCGGCGTCCGGCGCCGGGGTGCCCATCGCTAGAGCTGCCCGCGGGCCATCCGGACCAGCCGGTCCAGCACCCGCTCGCCGTCGGCGCGCAGGCCGTTGTGCTCGAGCTCGTTGGTGACCCAGGGGCGCATCGTCGGCACCAGGGCCGCGGTCTCGAGCGAGTAGGCCAGGTCGACGTAGGGGTCCTCGGCGTAGACGGCGGCCGCGCAGGGCACGTCGACCGAGGCGAGCACGTCGGCGTCGTAGAGCCGTGGCCAGGCGCGCTCGGCGAGCAGGTCGGCGGCCTCGCGCAGCGGCCGCAGCTCGCTGTCGTCCTCGAACGACCACGGGAAGACGTGCTCCCCGGTGAGCAGGGTGCGGTCGGAGCGGTAGTCCTCGGGCATGGTCCGCTCGGCCGACCAGCGGGTGGCCCGGCCGTCGGCGTAGCAGGCCTCGTGGATCGCGGCGTAGAGCGGGTTGCGACCCTGGAAGGGCAGCGCCGCGGCGAGGTCGTGGGCGAACGCGGGCGAGGCCGGGTCGCGCTCGAGCAGGTAGTGCAGGCTCGCCGCGCCGTCGCTCATCCCGAGCACGTTGCCGACCTGCCGGAAGCGGCGTGGGGTCATCACGTCGCCGTTGGGCAGCACCACCTCGCCCGCCTCGCAGCGGTCGAGCACGGCCTCGAGCCGGGCCCGGTCGGCGGGGTAGGTGCGGTGGTAGCGCGCGTTGCGCTCGCGCATGGTGGCGTACGTCGTGGCGTAGACGTCGTCGACCGGCCGCCCCACCGGGGGCACCCCACCCGTGAACAGCACCTCGCGCAGGCTGCCCGGCGCGACCGAGAGGTAGTTGAGCGCGCAGAAGCCGCCGAACGACTGGCCGAGCACGCTCCAGGTGTCGACGCCGAGCGCCTCCCGGAGCAGCTCGCAGTCCTGCACGATCGCGTCGGCCCGGAAGAGCGCGAGGTGGTCGGCCTGCTGCTGCGGCGTCATCCCCGGCAGCACGCCGACCGGGGTCGACCGGCCGGTGCCGCGCTGGTCGACCATGAGCACCCGGAAGTCCTGCAGGGCCCGGTCGAGCCACGCGGGGCCGGTCGGCTGCCGGGTCGGCCGCGGCGCCTCCTGGCCGGGGCCGCCCTGGAGGTAGACCAGGAAGGGCCGGTCGCGGCCGGCCGGGTCGGCGACCTCACGGGCGAAGACGGTGATCGTGCCCGCGTCGGCCGCGGCGTGGTCGAGCGGCACGTCGAGCTCGTGCTCGACCAGCACCAGCCCCGGGACGTGCAGCGTCTCCGAGCGCAGCCCGCTCACGGGCGGCCGGCGCGGCCGAGGGCATCGCGGAGGGCGGCGAGCGCCAGCAGGGCGGCGTCGGGCCGGGCGTTGTGGCCCATCAGGCCGATGCGCCACACCGTGGCGGCGTAGGGGCCGGCGCCCGCGCCGATCTCGAGGCCGTGCCGCTCGAGCAGCACCTGGCGGACGGCCGCCGAGTCGACACCCTCGGGCACCTTGACGGTGGTGAGCTCCGGCAGCCGGGCCCCCTTCTCCGCGAAGAGCTCCAGGCCCATCTCCTCCAGACCCGTCCTGGAGCAGGCGGCCGGCCTCCTCGTGCCGGGCCCAGACCCGCTCCAGCCCCTCGTCGAGGATCCGGCCGAGGCCGGCGTGCAGGCTCGCGACCATCGCGGTCGGCGCGGTGTGGTGGTAGGTGCGCCCGCCGGACCCGCTGGCCTCCCCGACGTACCCCCCGAGCAGGCCGAGGTCGAGGTACCACGAGCGCGGCTTCTCGACCCGGCGCTCGAAGGCGCGGTCGTTGATGGTGAACGGCGCCAGGCCGGGCGCCACGCCCAGGCACTTCTGGGTGCCGGCGTAGCCGACGTCGACGCCCCAGTCGTCGGCGCGCAGCTCGATCCCGCCGATCGAGGTGACGGCGTCGGCGACCAGGAGCGCGTCGCCCTTGCCGGCACCGAGCGCCGCGATGTCGGAGCGCACCCCGGTGGACGTCTCGGCGTGCACCGCGGCGATGACCTTGGGTGAGGGGTGGGCCGCGAGCACGCGCTCGACGTCGACGGGCGTGCCCCACTCGTGCTCGACCGGGACCACCTCGGCGCCGCAGCGCGCGGCCACGTCGCACATCCGCTGGCCGAAGAGGCCGTTGACGGCCACGACCACGACGTCGCCCTCGGAGACGGTGTTGACGAACGCCGCCTCCATGCCCGCCGAGCCGGTGGCGCTCAGCGGCAGGGTCCGCGCGTTGCTCGTCCCCCACACCGTCCGCAGCCGGTCGCACGTCTCGTCCATGATCCGCAGGAACTCGGGGTCGAGGTGCCCGAGCAGCGGCAGGCCGAGGGCTGCGGTGGCCTCCGGGTAGGGGTTCGAGGGGCCGGGACCGAAGAGGTGGCGTTCGGGGATCGCAGGCATACCGCGACCGTAGCCGAGCCCCCGGTGACAGGCGAGGGGCCGGACGAGGGCCCGGACGAGGGGCCGGACGCGCGTCCACCTTGCGGCATATGCCCGACCAGACCACATAGGACAGCAAACTGTCCTACGTGCCCGTTCTGTCCTAGCCTGGGAGGGAACGACCGCTCGGAGATCGGGCTTCGTGCGGCGTCCTGAACCGGGAGAACCACGATGCGCACCGTCGTCGCCCTCACCGCCGCCCTGGGCGTGCTCACCGCCGCCCTGCTCGGCTCCGTCCCGGGGACCGCCGGGACCGCCACCGCCGCCACCCGCGACAGCGCCGCCCGCGCGTCGTCGGTGGCGCTCCGGGTGGCGAGCTTCAACGTCCGCAGCGTCAGCCTCGACCGGGCCGTGGGCGAGGACCGTCCCTGGGCCGAGCGCCGGGGCGCCGTCATCGCCCAGATCCTCGGCGAGGGCGTCGACGTCATCGGCGTGCAGGAGGTCAACCCCAGCAAGGCCTTCGCGCCCCGGCTGGTCGACGGGCCCAACCAGTTCCTCGACCTCCGCAACGGGCTCAACAAGGCCGGCGGCAGCTACGCCCTGACCAACCGCTTCGCCTTCAACTGCAAGAAGGCGAGCACGCAGCACCACTGCAAGAAGAAGAACCGCAAGGCCTCCCACGCCGAGCGGATCCTCTACAACACGCAGACCGTGAGCCTGGTCAAGAAGGGCAAGCTGAAGTACGCCGCCCAGGTCGGCGCGACCAACCCGGCCTACCTCGCGTGGGCGGTGCTGAAGTCGAAGGTGACCGGCAGGAAGTTCCTGTTCACCACCACCCACCTCGCCCCCAAGGTCGACAAGGTCCGCCGGGCCCAGTGGCGCCAGATGATCCGCGAGATCAACCGCGTCAAGAACGGCCGGCCGGTCGTGGCGGTGGGCGACTTCAACACCCACAAGTTCTCCGACATGGCCCAGAAGTTCCTGCCCCGCATGAAGAAGGCCGGCTACGGCGACGTGCTCAACCAGAGCTACCGCGACGCCCGTATCGCCAACCCCCGGGCCCGCTCGACGGTCAACGGCTGGATGAACACCGCCAACAAGTTCCAGCGCGACGTGCGCGCCTTCAGCTACTGGGACGCCCAGGACCGCGCCGGCAACAACATCGACTGGATCTTCGCGAGCAACTCGCTGCCCGTGCAGGAGTACAAGGTGGTCGTCGACTACGACCCGAACACCTGGCAGGTCAACGGCGTGATCCCCTCGGACCACAACATGGTGCGCGCCACGCTCAGCCTGTCCTGACCGGTGGCCGGGCCGCGGTCGCCCGGGACGCGTCGACCGCAGCCGCGTCGGCTGCGCGGCGGGCGCGTCGCCTGCGCCGGTGCCACGCCAGCGCGCCGGCGACGACGACCACCGCGAGCAGCGCGGCGCCGCCGCGGCCCAGCGACTGCGCCACCACGGCCAGCGAGCTGCCGGCGAAGTAGCCGAGCAGCGTCACTGCGGTCCCCCACAGCACGCCGCCGAGCACGTTGAAGGCCAGGAACCGCCGGTAGGACATGTTGCTGGCACCTGCGAGCGCCGGCATCGTCGCGCGCAGCAGCGCGGTGAACCGGCCGAGCACCACCGCACGGCCGCCACGGCTGCGCAGGTAGTCGCGGGCCTGGTCCAGCGAACGGCGGTGCCGCCGCAAGGGGCGCAGCTCGGTGAGCCGCGGACCCACGCGGCGGCCGATCTCGAAGCCGACGCTGTCCCCGACGACGCCGGCGACCACGACGACGGCCAGCAACGGCCACAGCGGCACGTGACCCTGCGCGGCGAGCACGCCGCCGAGCAGCACCGCGGTCTCGCCCGGCAGCACGAAGCCGACGAACAACGCCGCTTCGGCGAACACGAGCAGCCCGATCACGAGGAGGGCCCAGGGCCCAGGCACGGCCAGCAGGTGGGCGACCAGTGCGCTCACGCCGTCCCTCCCTGTTCGTCGTGCCCACCGCGGTGTGCGCCGGGCTCACCCACCACGCTAGGCACCCCACATGAAGCCGCGATGAAGCCGCCGCCGGCCCCCGCACGGTCGGGTCCGGGGGCTACCGTCGTGGCCGTGAGGTCGAGCGCGTGCGCATCCTGGTAGCCGAGGACGAACCTCGTCTCGCCAGGCTGCTGGAGCAGTCCCTGGCGGAGGCCGGCTGGGACGTGGACGTGCACACCGACGGCCGTTCCGCCTACACCGCGGCGCTCGCGGGTGGCGGCGGCTACGACGTGCTCCTGCTGGACTGGATGCTGCCGGCGATGGACGGGGTGACGGTGTGCCGGCGGCTCCGCGCCGCCGGCGTGCGGACCCCTGTCCTCGTGCTGACCGCCCGCGGCACCGTGCCCGACCGCATCACCGGCCTCGACGCCGGCGCCGACGACTACCTCGTCAAGCCGTTCGACCTCGACGAGCTGTTCGCCCGGTTGCGCGCCCTGCACCGGCGCGCCACCGACCATGAGGAAGGCGCGGTCCAGGTGGGCGGGCTCGTCCTCGACCCGCTCGCCCGCCGGGTCTCGCGCGACGGCACCGAGATCGAGCTGTCCGCCCGCGAGTTCGACATCCTGGAGCTGCTGATGCGGCGAGCCGGACGGGTGGTCACGCGCTTCGCCATCCTCGACGAGGTGTGGGACGGCGAGACCGACCTGCGCAGCAACGTCATCGACGTGCACATCGCTGCGTTGCGCGCCAAGATCGACCGGCCGTTCGGGACCTCCACGATCACCACGCTGCGCGGCGCCGGCTACCGCGTGGACCCGGCATGAGCCTGCGCGCCCGGGCCGGCCGGCTGCCGCTGCGGGTGCGCCTCGTCGCCGGCTTCTCCGCGACCATGCTGGTGGTGCTCGCCGGCGCCGGCGCGTTCGTCTACTGGCGGGTGTCCTACGCCCTGGACCGGCAGCTCAACTCCGACCTGGCCGACGTGACCCGCGTGCTGACCCCGCTGGTCACACCGTCGGGCGAGCCCCGCCGCGGCGCGCAACGGGTCGTCGCCGACCAGCTCTACCAGGTGCTGGACCGCTCCGGCCGCGTGCTCAGCGCGAGCCCCGCGCTCGGCACCGACCCGATCCTCAGCCAGACCGAGGCCCGGCAGGCCCTCACCACGCCGGTGCGCCGGGACGTCGGTGCGCTGCTCCCCATCGCCAACCACCCGCTCAGGGCACTGGCCACGCCGCTGCCGGGAGCGGCCTCGCAGGAGGCGGCGGTGCTCGTCGTCGCCGCCCGGCGCGACCACCGGGACGAGGCGCTGCTGGAGCTCCTCGGCCAGCTCGCGGCAGCCGGCCTCGGCGCACTGCTGGTGACCGCACTGGTCGGGGAGCGTCTCGCGAAGTTCGCCCTGCGTCCGGTCGAGCGCTACCGCGTCCAGGCGGAGCGGATCGTCGGCGGGGCGTCCGGCGTGCGTCTCGACGTACCCGAGGACCGCGACGACGAGGTGACCCGCCTCGGGCACACCCTCAACGAGATGCTCGACGCGCTGGAGGAGGCGCTCGACCGGGAGCGCCGGTTCGTCAACGACGCGAGCCACGAGCTGCGCACCCCGCTCACCCTGCTGACCACGCGCGTGCAGCTCGCCCGGCGCCGGACACGCTCGCTGGCGGAGCACGAGGAGGTCCTCGACGAGATCGCCACCGACATCGACCGGCTCACCCGGCTGGCCGACCACCTCCTCGAGACAGGTACGGCGGACGGTGCCGCGACCGGCGCGGCGACGGACCTGGCCGGCGTGGCCCGGCGGGAGGTCGCACGGCGCGCCCTCGTCGACCCGGACGAGGTGCGCACCGTCACCGCCCCCGCAGCCGTGACCGTGGCGATCGACGAGGTGCAGGCCGCCCGGGTGGTCGGCAACCTCCTCGACAACGCCGCCCGGCACGGCGCGCCTCCGGTCCACGTCACCGTCGACGAGCAGGGCGGCTACGGCCGCCTGCTGGTCGTCGACGAGGGCCCCGGGATGGACCCCGGACTGCTCGCGACCGCCACGCGCCGGTTCGTCCGCTCCCCCGAGTCGCGGCCGCGGGAGGGCTTCGGGCTCGGCCTGTCGCTGGTCGAGGAGATCGTGGTGCGGGCGGGTGGCGAGCTGCGGCTGTGCCACGCCGGCACGCACGAGCGGCGCGGCCACACCGACGCCCCACCGTGCGACCACGGGGACGCGATGACGGTCACCGTGCTGCTCCCCCGCGTGGGTCCCGGCACCGCGACCGCCGGTCAGCAGGTCACGGACGACGGCAGCGTCCGCGGCTGATCCCGGCGGAGGTAGACCGGGACGCCGCACACCGGTCCGACCGCTCGGTAGCGCCGGTCGACGAGGGCGGCCAGACGACCGTGCGCATCGAGACCCCAGGAGTCGAACCCGTTCCACTCCACCAGCCACACCGGCGCCCGCGGCGACGCCAGCGCCCGGGTGAGCCTCCCCAGGTCGGGGTCCCAGGTGCGCAGCGGGAGGCTCCACACATAGGGGTACGCCGCGGCTCGCAGGCCGGACGCCTCCACGATGTTGGCGTGGCCGTAGGTCACCAGCGCCGTGTCGTCCCGTCGACGCGCCGCGGCGAGCCAGGCCACGAGGGCCCTCTGGTCCGAGCGGTAGCCGTGGTCGACGAGCAGCACGCCGGAGGCGACCACCGCCGACACGACGCTCAGGGCGATGAGCGACCTCGCCGCCCCCGGGTGCCAGGACCGAGCCGCCAGGAGCGCCACGGCGAGCACCGCCACCGGCACCAGCTCGAGCAGGTAGTGGCGCCAGAAGCTGCCACCGGCCGCCAGGCTGACCAGCCCGAACGCGAGCATCGCCACGACGGCGGCCTCGACCGGACGGCGGCTCCTCCTCGGGGCCCGCATGGACAGCGCGGAGGCCACCAGGAGTGCCAGCAGACCACTGGCCGCGCCTGCGACGAGCAGCACGAGCAGCCGGGACTCCGGAGCCGCGCCGCTCGCTCCCGCGATCACCTCGTCCGCCCGCACCCGGAACGCGAAGAGCGTGGAGAACAGCTCCCCCACCCCGGCGCCGTCGCTGACCACCCACAGGACGGTCAGCACCACCGGCACCAGTGCCCCGAGAACTCCCAGGGCGACGACCCGCAGCGCCGCGCGCCACGAGCAGACGCCCGTGAGCGCCGACGCCGCGACCAGGACCGCGGCGAACACCAGGCCGTCGGCGAGGTTCTGCTTGACCAGCAGGGCCGTCGCTCCGGACGCGCCGGCGAGCAGTGCCCACCCGGCCCGGGTCGGGGCCGACGGCGAAGGCGACCGCGCGGTGGCGCGGAGCGCCGCACCGCACGCCACCAGCACCAGCGGTGCCGCCAGCAGCTCCGCGTCGACCTCGTCAGCACCGAGCAGCGGCGAGCAGGTCAGCGCGGCCGCCACCACGGCCGCCCACCGGGCGCCGCGCCCGCCGGCCACGAGCCGGCCCACCCAGACCGCGGCCAGGACGAGCGCCACCACGTCGAGCAGCGCCAGCACGCGGGCCGGCGACACCCCGCCCAGGGAGGCGGCCACCTTCCAGAACAGCATCAGCACCGGCGGCCGGTCGACCCACAGCCGCCCGTACAGCCCCGTGCCTCCCCGGCCCCAGCCGCGCGCCACCAGCAGCAGACCGCCCTCGTCGGGATAGGCCAGTGCGCCGAGGAACGGTGCGCGCAGCGCCACCACGAGCAGCACCGCCGCGACGGTGGTCGCGGAGGGTCGCAGCGCTGGCCCGGTCGACACGCCCTCGACGCTAGGCACGCCCGATGAAGGCCGGATGAAGCGAACGTCCGGACCTTCATCCGGCCTTCATGTCGGGTTCCTACGTTGGCCGTCGACCCCAGGACGAAAGGGACACCGGATGTTGCAGGACACCGTGAGCGGGCTCGCCGGCGGACGCGCCTCCGGCTCAGAGCACCGCGCCGGGGTTGAGGATGCCCGCCGGGTCGAGGGCGTCCTTGACCCGCCGGCTCAGCGCCATCACGTCGGGGCCGAGCTGCGCGGGCAGCGCCGCGCGCTTGGTGCGCCCCACGCCGTGCTCCCCGGTGATGGTGCCGCCGAGGTCGATGGCGCGCTGCATCACCTCGCGGAACGCCTCGCGCGCCCGCTTCTCCGAGTCCGGGTCGGCGGCGTCGTAGACGATGATCGGGTGGGTGTTGCCGTCGCCGGCGTGCGCGACGACGGGGATCTCGACGTCGTAGGCGCGGGCCACGTCGGCGATCGACTCCAGCAGCCGCGGCAGCAGCGGGATCGGCGCGCCGACGTCCTCGAGGAGCAGCGAGCCGCGCGCCTCGATCGCCGGGAACGCGATCCGGCGGGCCTCGACGAACATCTCCCCCTCGTCCGCGTCGTCGGTCACGAACACCTCGGTGGCCCCGGCCACCTCGCACGCGGTGCGCATCAGCTCGACCTCGTCGCTGCGGGCGATGCCGGGCGCGTCCGACTGGGCGACGAGCAGCGCGCCGGCCGAGCGGTCGAGGCCCATCGAGCGGTAGTCCTCGACGGCGTGGATCGACGCCTGGTCCATCAGCTCGAGCATGGAGGGCCGGATGGTGCGGCGTACGGCGACCACGGCCCGCGCGGCCGCGTCGACGGTCGGGAACGCCGCCACCATCGTCGAGCGCGCCGCCTGGGCGGGCACCAGCCGGAGGATCGCCCGGGTGACGATGCCGAGCGTGCCCTCGCTGCCGACGAAGAGCTTCATCAGCGACAGACCCGCGACGTCCTTGATGCGCTTGCCGCCGAGCGTGATCAGCGGTGCCGTCGGCGAGCACCACGTCGAGGCCGAGGACGTAGTCGGTGGTGACGCCGTACTTCACGCAGCACAGGCCGCCCGCGTTGGTCGCGATGTTGCCGCCGATGGAGCAGATCTCGTAGGACGACGGGTCCGGCGGGTACCACAGGCCGTGGGCACCGGCCGCCTTCTTCACCTCGGCGTTGAGGGCGCCCGGCTCGACGACCGCGACCTGGCACTCGGTGTCGATCTCGACCGCGCGCATCCGCTCCAGGCTGAGCACCATCCCGCCGTCCACCGCCGACGAGCCGCCGCTCAGGCCGCTGCCCGCGCCCCGGGGCACCACCGGCACGCCGTGCGCGGCGGCCCACCGCACCGCGGTCTGCACCTGCCCGGCGTCCTCGGCCCGGACCACCACCGCGGGCGTCCCCGCGGCACTGTCGCGCGACCAGTCGTAGCGGTACTTCTCGACCGTGTCGCGGTCGGTCACCGCCACCCCGTCGGGCAGCGCGGAGATCAGGTCACGCAGGGTCCGGTCGTCCATGACCCCAGCCAACCACGTCGGCGGGCGCGGTGCGTCCCGCGCCGAACGCGTGATTTTTCCGGCCCGGTGACAACCCCGCGGGCCCCTGTGGAGTTTCCTGTGCGACAGACACCAGGGGGAGGACGCCGATGCGACAGGCCGAGCGCGACGCCGGCTTCATTGAGTTCGTCGTGTCCCGGCAGGACCGGCTGCGGCGGGTCGCCTACGCGATGTGCGGCAGCTGGCACCAGGCCGACGACCTGCTGCAGACCGCGCTGACCAAGCTCTACGTCGCCTGGCCGCGCCTGCACCGCACCGGCGGCGAGGACGCCTACGTCCGCCGCATCCTGCTCAACACGCTGCTCGACGAGCGACGCCGCCCGTGGCGCCGGGAGACCCCGGGACTGCCGGCCGCCGACCTCGTCGCCGCGGCGCAGGCCGACGTCGAGGGGCGTGACGAGCTGGTCCGGGCGCTCCAGCAGCTGCCTCGCATGCAGCGCCGGGTCGTCGTGCTCCGGCACGTCGCCGACCTGAGCGTCGAGCAGACCGCCGCCGAGCTCGGCATCACCACCGGCACCGTCAAGAGCCACACCTCCCGCGGGCTGGCCCGTCTGCAGGAGCTCCTCACGCCCACCGCCAGCAGGGAGCACTGAGATGGTCGACCTCGAGCAGCGGCTCGCCGGGGCCTGGCGCGACGCCCCGCCGCAGCGCCGGTCGGCGAGCGGCTGAGCGCGGGTCACCGCGCGCTACGACGGCAGCGGGTGCTCGGCACCGGCGCCGCGACCCTGGCCGTCGCCGGCGTGCTCGGCGTCTCCACCTTCCTGGCCGGCGGGGCCGCCGGACCCGGCCGGGCCGAGGCACCGGTGACGGCCCAGGAGCCGAGCCGGTCGTCGACGCCAGCAACCGCGCGGGAGACGATCCCGGGCCTCACCAACGTGCCCCCCGAAGGCTTCACGCTGGAGCAGGGCCAGTGGGCCGGCTACGCCCCCGACGGCACGCTGGTCGTGCGTGAAGGCACCGAGGTGCTGGCCTGGGTCGCGGACCCGCTGGGTGCGGGCACCGAGCAGAAGTCGGCCGCGCTGGCCCTGGGCAAGGGCGGCGACGTGCGCTGGTACCTCCTGGAGTGGACGCCCACCTCCTCCTCCGTCGAGACCGACGTGCCGGGCAAGGCGTTCTGGACGCTCGAGGACTGGGTCGCCTCGATGGTCGAGGCCGACCAGGGCGCCGGGAGGGCGACGACCTGGGTGTCGTTCCTCCCGGGCACCGACCAGCTGGTCGCCGGGCCCGGCGTGGAGATCCTGGACCAGGTGTCCGGTCCGGAGATCCCCGACTTCGCGCCGCCGAACGCACGGACGGCCGCCGCGCAGCTCCGCGTCGACGGCGAGCGCTGGTTCGTCCTGGTGCGCCAGTTCCCCCAGGAGCCGGCGCAGGTGATCCCGACCCAGGGCCGCGTGGGCGGGCCCACCTTGTCGAGCTTCCTCGACCACGCCCGCACCCAGTACTCCTCCGGCGAGGGACTGCTCTGAGGCTAGGCACTGCCTCCGGGTGCCCCGGCCGCCGGACAGCCGCTCCCCCAGCGCGCGGGTGGCCGCCTGCAGCTCGGGACCGCCCAGCACCCGGAACGGCGCGGGCACGGCGGCCAGCCGCTCGGCGTACCACTGCGGGTCGCCGGTGCTGCCGGTCAGCCGACACGACGTGGCGTCGACCGCCTCGAGCCGGCCGAGGGAGCGCGGCACGCAGCGGGCCACCTGCTCGAACGGCGCGTCGATGACGACCTCGGCGGCGTACTCCCAGCCGACGGCCAGGTGCTCCTCCAGCAGGCCGACGGGATCGAGATCGGTCGGCGGCGTGAAGGTGCCGTCGAGCGTCGCGACGTCGCGCACCCGGTCGACGCGGAAGACCCGGAGGGCGTCCTTGGCCGGCACCCGGCCGAGCAGGTACCAGCGACCGTGGCGCACGACGACCGCCCAGGGCTCGGCCTCGACCACCCACTCCGACCCGGCCTCCGTGCGGTAGTCGAGCCGGACCCGGCGGTGCTGCGTGCAGGCCTCCACGAGAGCGATCGTGGTGCCGGGTGCGGGCCGGGCGGCAGCGCGGTCCGGAGCGGGTGCGGCGGTGCGCCGGACGGCCTCGGCCTGGGCCGCCACCGGCTCGGGCAGCGCCCGCACGATCTTGCCGAGCGCGCTGCCGACCGGGTCGGTGGGGTCGCCGGCCTCGTGGTGGCCGTCGAGCACCGCCATCACCAGGCCGAGGGCCTCGGTGGCGCTGAACACCAGCGGCGGGAGGCGCAGCCCGCGCCCGACCCGGTAGCCGCCGTAGGGTCCGCGCACCGACTCGATCGGGATCTCCGCCTCGCGCAGGATGCCGACGTAGCGCCGGGCCGCCCGCTCCGAGACGCCGAGCTTGTCGCCCAGCCGGGCCGCGGTGATGCCCGGGCTGCCCTGGATCAGCTCGAGGGCGAGCAGCGCCCGGGCCGTCGGGGTGAGCTCGTGCATCGGGACCTCCGGATCCGGACGCGGGGCGTCCGGAACGGACGGTAGCGCGGGTCTCAGGCGATGTGCACCGGCTCGCGCGAGCCGGTGCGCTCGGCGCCGATCCCGGCGAGGACCACGCAGACGATGCCGACGACCGGCAGCAGCCCGGGCACCTGGTGCAGCACGAGCAGCCCGATCACCAGGGCGATCGCCGGCTCGAGCGCCATCAGCGTGCCGAAGGCGCCGGTGGTCAGCCGTCGCAGGGCGAGCAGCTCGAGGGTGAACGGGACGACCGGCAGCAGCACCGCCAGGCCCAGCCCGACCAGCAGCAGCTCCCAGGTCAGCGAGCCGACGACCGACGGGCCGGCCACGGCGGTGGCCACCAGGCCGGCGACCGGCATCGAGACGGCCAGCCCCTGGAGACCGGTGACCTGGTCGCCGACGCGCTGGGTGAGCAGGATGTACGCCGCCCAGCAGGCCGCGGCCGCGAGCGCGAAGCCGACCCCGACCAGGTCGGTCCCGCCGTGCCAGGGCTCGGTGAGCAGCAGCACGCCGACGGCGGCCAGCCCCGCGAAGAGACGGCCCCGGCCGTGGCTGCGCACCACCGCGACCCCGAGCGGACCGAGGAACTCCAGGGCGCTCGCGGTGCCGAGCGGGAGCCGGGCGACGGCCGCCATGAAGAGCATGGTGAGCGCGGCGGTCACGACACCGAGGAGCACGCTGGCCAGCAGCGACGAGCGGGTGAAGGAGGCCGGCCGGGGCCGGACGACGACGAGCAGGATCACGCCGGCCCACGCCAGCCGGAGCCAGGCCGCGCCCTGCGGACCGACCTGGTCGAACAGGCCGACCGACGCGGCGAGGCCGAGCTGCACGCAGAGCATCGAGGCGACGGCCAGGGAGGCACCCGAGCGGGCGCCACCCGGCGCGGTGACAGCGGTCCGGAGGTCGGCGGTGGTGGTCATGACATCGAGTAGACGGCACGATGTCTGTTCGCGTCCACGTGAGATTGATGGACAGATCGTTCGGCATTGCTGGACAATCCAGGTCGTGGAGACGCGACGCCTCGAGCTGCTGCTGGAGCTGTCGCGGCTGGGCTCGATGCGCGAGGTCGCCGAGGAGCTCGGCACCACCACCTCGACGGTGTCGCAGCAGATCGCCGCGCTGGCCCGGGAGACCGGGACGCCGCTGCTCGAGCCCGACGGGCGGCGGGTCCGGCTGACCCCGGCGGGCCGTCGGCTGGCCGACCACGCGGTCACCATCCTGGCCGCGGTGGAGGCCGCCCGGCTCGACCTCGACCCCGGCTCGGACCCGGAGGGCACGGTGCGGGTCGCCGGCTTCGCCACCGCGGTCCGCAGGTCTCTCATGCCGGTGCTGCGCGAGCTGTCGGCGACCCATCCCGCGGTGCGGCTGCTGATCCACGAGCACGAGCCCCTCGAGGCCTACGACCTGCTCGCCCGTGACGACGTCGACCTCGCCCTGACCTACGACTACGACCTGGCCCCGGCGGCGTTCGACCGCACGCTGGTGGCGACGCCGATGTGGTCGGCGTCGTGGAGCCTCGGCGTACCCGAGGGCGACCTCACCGTGCCCGGCCGCGCGACCGCGGTGTTCCGCCGCTTCGCCGGGCACGACTGGATCGTCAACTCGCGCAACACCGCCGACGAGGTCGTGGTCCGCACGCTCGGCTCGCTCGCCGGCTTCGAACCGCGGGTCGCGCACCGGGTGGACAGCCTCGAGCTCGTCCAGGACCTGGTCGTCGCCGGACTGGGGGTCGCCCTGCTGCCCACCGACCAGCCGGTCCGGCAGGGGGTCGCCCTGCTGCCGCTGCGCGACCCCGACGTGCGGCTGCGGTCCTACGCCGTGACCCGGCGCGGCCGCGCCGACTGGCCGCCCCTGGCGCTCGTCCTGGACCGGCTCGTGACGCGTGCACCGGCTGCCTAGGGTGGGCGCATGCAGACCAGACGAGTCGGACACCGATCGGTCAGCGCCCTCGGCCTGGGCGCGATGCCCATGTCGGTGCGCGAGCACAACGACGAGGAGCGCGGCCTGGCCACCATCCGCCGGGCGCTCGACCTCGGCGTCACCCTGATCGACACCGCGGACGCCTACTCCCCCGACGAGGCCACCTTCGGCCACAACGAGGAGCTGATCGCCAAGGCGCTGCGGGAGTACGGCGCCGGCCCCGACGACGTCCTGGTGGCCACCAAGGGCGGGCACACGCGGCACGGCACCGACTGGGAGCTCGACGGCTCACCGGCGTACCTCCGCGAGGCCTGCCTGGCGTCGATCAAGCGGCTCGGCGTCGAGCAGATCGCGCTCTACCAGCACCACCGGCCCGACCCGAAGATCCCCTACGAGGAGACCCTCGGCGGTCTCAAGGCGCTGCTCGACGAGGGGCTGATCGCGGCCGCCGGCCTCTCGAACGCCGACCCCGACCAGATCCGGCAGGCGCACGGGATCCTCGGCGACGGGCTGGTCGCGGTGCAGAACCAGTTCTCGCCGGCCTTCCGCAGCTCGCAGCCCGAGATCGACCTGTGCGCCGAGCTCGGCCTCGCGTTCCTCGCCTGGAGCCCGCTCGGCGGGATGTCCCGGGCGGCCGACCTCGGCAGCGAGTGGCAGGGCTTCGCGAGCGTGGCGGACAAGCACGGCGTCAGCCCGCAGCAGGTGTGCCTGGCCTGGGAGCTGACCCTGTCGGACACGATCATCCCGATCCCCGGCGCCAGCCGCCCCGAGTCCGTGACCGACTCGGTCGCCGCCCTCGACCTGGTCCTCGACGAGGACGACCTGGCCCTGCTCGCCTGACCCGCGAGGGGTCACGAATGTCGCGACACACCGGCAGAAGGGCTGAACTGGTGACCCCTCGCCGGGTGGCCTCTCACCAGGTGACGGTGGGGGTGCCGTCGGCGGCGACGGCGACGGCGAGGTCGCGGCCGCCGGCCCGCAGGCCGTCGAGGCGGGTCGGGCCCAGCGGCCACGGCGTGACCGGGCACGCCTCGACGCGGCCACCGGGCACGTCGGCGCGCAGGCCGGCGAGCGACGCGACCAGGGAGACGGCCGCGGCGGCCGACCAGGCCTGCGGCCGGCACGCGGCCGGGTAGGGGATCGGCACCGGGTGCTCGGAGCGGGCGTCGCCGGCGAACAGCTCCGGCGGCCGGCCGTCGAAGGCGTGCAGCGCCGCGAGCAGCGCCTCCCCGACCACGGCGACCTCGGGCCGCTGCTCGGCGGCCAGCCCGGCCAGGCAGATGGCGGTGTCGTGCGGCCACACCGAGCCCACGTGGTAGCCGGTCGCGGAGTAGCCCGCGGCGTCCTGCGACATCGTGCGGATGCCGAAGCCCGACAGCATGTCCGGGGCGACCAGCCGCCGGGCGACGGCGTCGACCTCGTCGGCGTCGAGCAGGCCGGTGCCGAGCAGGTGCCCGATGTTGCTGGTCAGCGACACCACCGGGCGCTTGTCGCCGTCGAGCGCGATCGCCGGGAACGGCCCGCGGGCGTCCTCGACCCAGAACCGCTCCCGGAAGCGCCTCTGCAGCCGGGCGGCCCACTCCCGCCAGCGGTCGGTGCCGGCGAACCCGTGGGCCTCGAGCAGGTCGGCGCCCCGGGTCGCGGCCGCGAACGCGTAGCCCTGCACCTCGCAGAGCGCGACGGGCGGGTGGGCGAGCGAGCCGTCGATGCGGCGTACGGCGTCGCCGGAGTCCTTCCAGCCCTGGTTGGACAGGCCCTGGCCGGACTCGTCGACGTACTCCAGCAGGTGGTCGCCGTCGGCGTCGCCGTGCTCGACCTGCCAGGCCAGCGCCCGCTCGAGCGCGGGCAGCAGCGGCTCGACCTGGTCGGCCGGCAGCCCCCACCGCCAGGCGTCGTGCAGGGTGAGCGCCCACAGCGGCGTCGCGTCGATGGTGCCGTAGTAGACCGGGGGCAGCGAGAAGTCACGGTCCTCGTCGCGGATGTCGAAGGCCTGGCCGCGCACCTCGTGCAGGATCTTGCCGGGCTGCTCGGCCGTCGAGGGGTCGGTGCGCCCACCCTGCCGGGCGGCGAGCACGCGCAGCGTCGAGCCGGCCAGGTCGGTGGAGACGGGCAGCAGCATCCGGGCCGACCACAGGCTGTCGCGGCCGAACAGGGTGAGGAACCACGGCACGCCCGCGCCGAGGAACTCCTCGTCGGGTGCGTCGGCCATCGCGAGCCGCAGCAGCCGCAGGTCGGCGAGCGCCTGGTCGAGCACCGGGGCCAGCCGCCGGTCGGCGCTGGTCACCTCGGGCCGGCTCCAGGACGCGGGGCGGTCGGGGCTGGTGACCACGGCCGCGCTGTCCTCGACCGCGACGAGCAGCTCGCGGGTGACCGACCGGCCGGGCTCGACCTTGACGGTCCACTCGACCCGCACGCCCGCACCCGCCTGGTCGCGGTCGAGCCGGGCGCCGTGGGCCCGGACGGTGGCCCGCGTCCCGTCGGCCTGCCAGCAGATCTCGCCGCCTCCGACGCGGGTCGGGGCGACGGCCGGCACGCTGACGCCGGCCTTGATGTCGTCCATCGGGGCGAGGTCGGCCAGCAGGTGCAGGCGTACGTCGCACTCCACGGCCTCGCGCGCCGTCGAGGAGACCGTGACCTGCTCGCGGACCAGGCCCGGCTCCACCTCGCGACGCCGGGTCACCCGCACCGTGGGGTCCGGACCGTCGTCGCCGAGGTGGCGCGGCACCGCGACGAACACGTGCCCGTCGCCGCCGTCCTCGTGGTGGGCCACCGGGTCGGGCTCGTGGCCGTCCACGGTGAGGACCAGCTCGCGAAGCAGCCGCCGGTCGGAGTGCAGCACGCCGTGCAGGCCCCGCCCCCGCACCTGACCGTCGGGGTCGGACCACACCTGCGTGGGCGCGGCCAGCACCAGGGTCAGCGCGTGCAGCCACGGCTGCCGGGTCGCCTGCTGCGTTGTCTCCCGTTGTCTGCTCGTCGTCTCCTGGGCGCTGGTCATGAGTCCACCCTTCCCAAACGGTGTGACGGGCGCTACATTTTGAGCGCTCAAACTTTGAGCGCTCAAACCCTAGTGGCTCGCCCGCCGCGACGCCACCACTCTCGAGGAGGTCTCCGATGCCGTCGCTCCCGCCGACGCTCGACTCGGTCGCCGCCCTCGCGGGCGTGTCGCGGCAGACCGTCTCCAACGCCCTGCACCACCCCGACCGGTTGGCCGCCGCCACCCGCGACAAGGTGCTCCGGGCGGTCCGGGAGTCGGGCTACCGGCCCTCGCTCCCGGCCCGGCAGCTCGCCACCCGGCGGGCGCACGCCATCGCCGTCCGCGCCGACCCGCAGCAGGACGGCATCTCCGGGATGGTGCTCGACACCTTCTTCCACGGGCTGGCCGAGGCCGGGCACCGCAGCGGCCTGCGGGTCGTGCTCTACCCCGCCCAGGAGGACCAGGCCGCCGAGCTGGCCCTGGTCGACGACCTGCTGCACAGCCGTGCCGCGGACGCCCTGGTGCTGACCGCGACCAGCGCGACCGACGAGCGGCCCTCCTACCTCGCCGCCGCGGGCCTCACCTTCTGCGCCTTCGGCCGCCCCTGGGGCCACGACCAGGCCCCCCACGACTGGGTCGACGTCGACGGCGCCGCCGGCACCGGCCTGGCCGTCGACCACCTGCTCGCGCGCGGTCACCGCCGGATCGCCTTCCTCGGCTGGCCCGAGGACGCCGGCACCGGCAGCGACCGGCGCCGCGGCTGGGCCGAGGCGCTGGACCGGGCCGGCGTGCCCGGTGAGCGTCTGGAGGCCCGCTCCCTCAACTTCGCCGAGGGCGCCGAGTCCGCGGCCGCCGGGCTCCTCGACCGCCGCGACCCGCCGGACGCCATCGTCTGCGCCAGCGACACCCTCGCCCTCGGTGCCTACCGCGCCGCCCGGGCGACCCGGTCGGCCGGCGGCACCGCGCTGCCCACGGTGGTCGGCTTCGACGCGACCCCGGTCGCGGCGGCGCTCGGCCTGGCCAGCGTCGCGCAGCCGATCCGCCAGGCCGCCCACACCTGCCTCGACCTGCTGCTGCCGCGGCTGGCCGGGGAGAACCCCGACGCCCAGGGCGTGCTGCTGCTCCCCTCGCTCGCCCTCCCCGACCGTGATCCCCGACCGCAACCGACCCGTCCAGCAAGACACGTCAGCTACAAGGAGTGCACCGATGACCAGTCCTCGCACCGCCCGTCCCCACCGCGCGACCCGACGCCGCGCCGGCCTCGCCGCCCTCGCGCTGGCCTCCACCGCTGTCCTGGCCGCGTGCGGTGGCGGCAGCGGCTTCGAGGAGGAGAGCGCGGGCGGCGGCGCCGAGGGGCCGACCTCCGGCGACGGCCAGCTCGAGGTGCTGATCGCCTCCAGCGGCGACGCCGAGACCCAGGCCGTGCAGGACGCCGCGGACGCGTGGGCCCAGGAGAGCGGCAACAAGGTCAAGGTCGTGGTGGCCCAGGACATCAACCAGGAGCTGTCGCAGGGCTTCGCCAGCAGCAGCCCGCCGGACGTGTTCTACGTCGACGCCGGCGTCTTCGCCGACTACGCCGCCAACGAGAACCTCTACGCCTACGCCGACCAGGTCGAGTCGGTCGACGACTTCTACCCGACGCTGCGCGAGACGTTCACCCTCGACGGCACGGAGTACTGCGTGCCCAAGGACTTCTCCACGCTCGCCCTGCAGATCAACACCAAGTCGTGGAAGGCCGCCGGACTCACCGACGCCGACATCCCCACCACCTGGGACGAGCTGGCCGACGTCGCCGGCAAGCTCACCACCAAGGACCAGGTCGGGCTGGCGATCGGCCCCGGGCGGGACCGTGTCGGCGCCTTCCTGGTGCAGAACGGCGGCTTCTGGGTGGACGGCGAGTCCGGTGAGGTCACCGCCGACTCCGAGTCCAACGTCGAGGCCCTGCAGTACGTCCAGGACCTGCTCGCCAGCGGCGACGCCGCCTTCCCGGCCTCGCTCGACGCCGGCTGGGGCGGCGAGGCGTTCGGCACCGAGCGCGCCGCGATGACGATGGAGGGCAACTGGATCCGCGGGGCGATGACCAACGACTACCCCGACGTCGACTACACCGTCGCCGAGCTGCCCGAGGGCCCGGAGGGCAAGGGCACCCTGTCGTTCACCCAGTGCTGGGGCATCGCCGCCGAGTCCGACAACCAGGAGGCCGCGGTCGACCTGGTGGAGGCCCTCACCTCGCCCGAGCAGCAGCTCGCCAACGCCGAGGCGTTCGGCGTGATGCCGAGCCGGCAGGCGGCCGAGGCCGACTACGTCGACCAGTTCCCGGACGACGCCCCGTTCATCGCCGGCGGCGAGTACGCCCAGGGCCCGGTGAACCTGCCGGGCATGGGCCCGGCGCTGGCCGACCTGGACTCGCAGATCGAGCAGCTCGAGACCGCCGACGTCTCGAAGATCCTCGAGTCGTTCCAGACCAACGCCGAGGCCGCGCTCCAGCAGTGACGACGTCCTGAGGACCGGCTGGCCGGCCGCTGCGCCCGGGTGGGCCCTCGCGCGGTGGCCGGCCGGCCTCACCACCCGCACGGTGAGGAGAGCAGATGACCACGACCGACACGTCCGCCCCCACGCGGCGTACGCCGGAGGAGCCCGGCCGACCGGCCACCCGGGGCAGCCGGCGCATCCGCGACGGGCGCAACCTCGCGGGCTGGCTCTTCGTCACCCCGACCCTCGTCGTGCTCGGGCTGTTCCTGGTCATCCCGATCCTGATGGCGCTCTGGGTGTCGTTCACCGACTGGAACGGCAAGGGCAGCCCGTTCGCGAGCGGCATCGGCTTCGTCGGTGGCGACAACTACCAGCGGCTGTTCACCGAGCAGGGGCTCACCCGTCAGGACTTCATGACCTCGCTGCGCAACAACTTCTACTACGTGCTGCTCGTCGTGCCGGCCCAGACGGTGCTCGCCCTCGGCCTCGCGACGGTGCTCAACCAGCAGCTGCTCAAGGCCCGTGGCTTCTTCCGCAGCGCCTTCTACTTCCCCTCGGTCACCAGCTCGGTGGCGATCAGCCTGACCTTCCTCTTCCTCTTCACCGGCTCGGGCGCGGTCAACACGCTGCTCGGCATCGTCGGCATCGACGGCCCCACCTGGTTCGCCGACGCGCGGGGGCTGCTGCACCTGGCCGGCGACCGCCTCGGCCTGTGGGACATGGCGGCCCCGCCCGAGGCGCTCACCGGCACCTCGGTGCTCAGCCTCTCGCTGTGGGACTGGCTGTCCGGGCCGAGCGTGGCGCTGTGCGTGGTGATGATGCTGGTCGTCTGGACGACCACCGGCACCTTCATGCTGATGTTCCTCGCCGCCCTCCAGGACGTGCCGGTCGAGGTGGAGGAGGCCGCGCGGATCGACGGGGCCAACCGCTGGCAGTCGTTCCGGGCGGTCACCCTGCCGCACCTGCGCCCCACCACGCTGCTGGTGCTGACCCTCGGCCTGATCGGCACCTGGCAGGTCTTCGACCAGGTCTTCGTGATGACCTCGGGCGGCCCGAGCAAGACGACCCTGACGCCGGCGTTCCTGTCGTACTTCTACGCCTTCGAGAACCAGCAGTGGGGCGTCGCCGCCGCGATGGCCTTCGTGCTGTTCGCCATCATCTTCGTGCTGACCGCCCTGCAGCGGTTCGTCTTCCGCGACAAGGACGCCGCCGCCGAGCGCCGCGCGCTCCGCGCCCGGAACCGCAAGCGCAAGCAGGCCCTCGCGGAAGGAGACGCCCGATGAGCACCACCACCCGGTCGCGCGAGGCGGCCCCGGCGCCGACCGCGCCGCCCCGGTCGAGGCCCGGCCTGTCCAACGCCGGCGCGCTCAGCCTCTTCCTCGGCTACGCCGTGCTCGTGCTGTTCTCCTTCATCTACCTCTACCCGTTCCTGATCCAGATCGCGACGTCGTTCAAGACCGACCCCGACGCGGTGCGCAACCCGCTGTCGCTGGCCGCGGACCCGTTCACCACGGCGGCGTTCGAGCGCCTCTTCGCCACCGACTTCCCGCGCTGGTTCGCCAACTCCGTCGTCGTCACGGTGTTCGTCACCGCCGGTCGGGTCTTCTTCAACTCGCTGGCCGGCTACGCCCTGGCCCGGATCAAGTTCCGCGGCCGGGAGGCGGTGTTCACCGCGATCCTCGCCGTGCTGGCGGTGCCCGGCGTGATCCTGCTGATCCCGAAGTTCCTGGTGCTCAACCAGCTCCAGATGTACGACACCTACTCGGCGCTGATCGTCCCGCTGCTGGTCGACGCGGCCGGCGTCTTCATCATGAAGCAGTTCTTCGAGAACATCCCGGTCTCGGTCGAGGAGGCCGCGCGCGTCGACGGTGCGAGCACCTTCCGGATCTTCTGGTCGATCGTGCTGCCGATGGCCCGGCCCGCGCTGATCACGATCACGATCCTGTCCTTCCAGGGCTCGTGGAACGAGCTGCCGCACTTCATCGTCGCCGCGAAGGACCCCGACCTGAACACGCTGACCAAGGGCGTCGCCACCCTCACCAGCGGCCAGCTCGGCTCCGGCAACCAGTACCCCCTCTCCATGGCCGCCGCCCTGGTCATGACGATCCCGGTGGCCCTGGTCTTCGTGGTGTTCCAGCGCTACTTCGTGCGCGGCGGCAGCGCCGGTGCGGAGAAGGGCTGAGGGCCGCGGTGCCACACTCGACCACGTGATCACCCTCGACCTCGCCGAGCGGCTTCGCGGCGCCGGGCTGGCCTGGACGCCGGCCTCCGGTGACCGGTTCGCGATCCCCGACCGCGACCTCGACGGCCAGGTGTTCGTGGTCAGCGAGATGACCATCGAGACCCAGCAGCTCGAGAGCGGCGCGGTGGTGAAGTTCAACGGCACGACCGAGTGGGCGCTCGACAGCATCGCCCAGGCCGAGGTGGTGTGGCTGCCACGTGAGGACCAGCTCCGCGACCTGATCGGGCCTGCCTTCCGGCGGCTCGAGCCCGCCGGCGACGGCTGGGCCGTGGAGGCGGCGCGCCCCGACGGGTCGACCGTGCGCGAGCTCGACGTCGACGCCGAGCGGGCCTACGCCCGGGTGCTGCTGGCCCTGCTCCGCTGACGGTCCGGCCCTCCGGGCGCTGGGTAGGCTCGCCGCATGACCCTGCTCGACACCCCGATCGCCCGCCTCGACGGCACTCCCGGGACCCTGCGCGACCTCACCGGTGGCGGGCCGGCGCTGCTGGTCAACGTCGCGTCCCGGTGCGGGCTGACCCCGCAGTACACCGGCCTCGAGGCGCTGCACGAGGAGTACGCCGACCAGGGGTTCACCGTGGTGGGCGTCCCGTGCAACCAGTTCGGCGGCCAGGAGCCCGGCTCGTCCGAGGAGATCGCCGAGTTCTGCTCCGCGACCTACGGCGTCACCTTCCCGATGACCGAGAAGGTCGACGTCAACGGCGACGACCGGCACCCGCTCTACGCCGTGCTCACCGAGACCGCCGACGACGAGGGCCGCACCGGCGACATCCAGTGGAACTTCGAGAAGTTCCTCCTCGACGCCGACGGCACCGTCGTCGCCCGGTTCGCCCCCGGCGTCGTACCCGAGGACCCGGCCCTGGTGAAGGCCGTCCAGTCCGTCCTGGTCTGACCCGGTCTGCCCGGTCCGGCCGGGCCCGCGCGGTGACCAGCGGCACAGCACGGTCCGGCATATTCGGGTGCGTCGCGTCTCGTTTGGTACCTACCCTGGACCGGTGACTTCCCAGACCCCCTCCACGGGCACCGCTGTGCCCGAGAAGCTCGACAAGGACGTGCTGCTCGTGGCCGGCGTGGTGGTGCTCGGCGCCATCATGTCGATCCTCGACATCACCGTCGTCAGCGTCGCCCAGCCCACCTTCCAGACCGAGTTCGAGGCCTCGCCCGCGCAGGTCGCGTGGACGATGACCGGCTACACGCTGGCCCTCGCCTCGGTGATCCCGCTGACCGGCTGGGCCGCCGACCGGTTCGGCACCAAGCGGCTCTACATGCTCGCCGTCGCCCTGTTCACCGCCGGCTCGGTGCTGTGCGCCGCGGCGACGAGCATCGAGATGCTGACCGCGTTCCGGGTGCTCCAGGGCCTCGGCGGCGGCATGCTGATGCCGCTGGGCATGACGATCATGACCCGGGCCGCCGGCCCGGAGCGGATCGGCCGCGTGATGGCCGTCCTCGGCGTCCCGATGCTGCTCGGCCCGATCTTCGGCCCGATCCTCGGCGGCTGGCTGATCGACATCGCGAGCTGGCACTGGATCTTCCTGATCAACCTGCCGATCGGCATCGGCGCGCTCGTCTACGCCGCGGTGGTGCTGGAGAAGGACAACCCGACGCCGTCGGAGAGCTTCGACTTCCTCGGCATGCTGCTGCTCTCGCCGGGCCTGGCGCTGTTCCTGTACGGCGTCTCCTCGATCCCCGAGGCCGGCACCGTCTGGGACGCCAAGGTGCTCACCACCGCCGCGATCGGGCTGGTGCTGGTCGGGCTGTTCGTGCTCCGCACGCTCTACCGCGCGCCGGAGCACCCGCTCATCGACCTGCACCTGTTCCGCAACCGCGCCCTCAGCGTGGCCGTGATCGCGATGTCGCTGTTCGCGATCGCGTTCTTCGGGGCGAGCCTGCTGTTCCCGTCCTACTTCCTCCAGGTGCGCGGCGAGACGACCCTGCAGGCCGGGCTGCTGCTCGCGCCGCAGGGCATCGGCGCGATGCTGACCATGCCGGTCGCCGGCGTGCTGACCGACCGGATCGGCCCGGGCAAGATCGTGCTCTCCGGCATCGTGGTGATCGTCATCGGCATGGCGATGTTCACCCAGGTCGCGATCGACCCCTCGCAGGTCGCGCTGAGCGCCTCCGGCGTGACGATCACCGAGCCGTCGTACCTGTTCCTGCTCACGTCGCTGTTCGTGATGGGGCTCGGGCATGGGCGGCACGATGATGCCGATCATGACCTCGGCGCTGCAGACGCTGCGCGACGCCGAGATCGCGCGCGGCTCGACCCTGATGAACATCACCCAGCAGGTGGCCGCCTCGATCGGCACCGCGCTGTTCTCGGTGCTGCTCACCAACGGGTTCAACGACTCCGCCGCCGTCACCGCGCTGCGCGGGGCCGCCGCGACCGGGCAGCAGCCCGACCCGGCGATCGTCCCGCAGGCCTTCGCGGACATGTCGGACGCGTTCGCCGAGGTGTTCCTGGTGGCGACCGTCCTGGTCGCGCTCTGCCTGGTGCCGGCGCTGCTGCTGCCGCGCCGTCGCCCGGTGGAGTCCCTCGACGGCGAGACCACCACCTCGCCGATGCTGATGCACTGACCCACCACAACCTGACGACGAAGGGCCCCTGCCGGTGCGGCAGGGGCCCATCGTCGTCTCGGACGGCGCGGCTCAGCGGAAGTCGAACAGCGCGGTGTGCTCACTCCCGTCGGTGAGACCCAGGGTGAACCGCCGGCAGCTGCCCGCCCACGCACGTTCGGTGCTCCAGACGTAGACGTACTGGTCGGCGACCGGGTCGTAGGTGAGGCCCGGGTTGCTGGCCGTCGAGACGACCTCGTCGTCGGACGCCGTCCCGGCGCAGTCGACCCGCCTCACCTGGGGGTAGCCGGACGCCACGATGTCGAGGCCACGGTCCCCTCCGAGCGAGAACTTCAGCGGCACGCTACGGCCGGCACGAGCGGCGTTGAGCACCGGCGCGTCGGCGACCGGGCTGCGGAAGCCGTCGAACGGCCAGACCGTCACGTCGTCCTCCGACACCCCCTCCAGGTCCTCGGTCGGCCACCCGGGCGTCTCGTCGCACAGGTCGCCGACCCCGTCGCCGTCCTCGTCCTCCTGGCCCTGGTTGTCGACGTCGGGGCAGTTGTCCTGACCGCGCGGCGTCTCGTCGCCGTCGTCGGTGACGCCGACGTGCGTGGTGGCCACGCTCGAGCGGCCCGAGGAGTCCGTGACGGTCAAGGTGAGCAGCCCGGTGTAGGGCTGCGACCACACGTGCCGGGTCACGGGCTCGGGTGACGTCTCGTCGACGACTCCGTCGCCGTCGAAGTCCCAGGCGTAGGACGTCAACGTGCCCTCGGTCGCGTAGGAACCCGACGCGTCGAGCTCGACCGACCTGCCGACCGGCGCGACGTAGGGACCGTTGATCCAGGCGTAGGGCTTGGTCAGCGCCACGTCGAGCGCGCCCTCCAGGGCACCCGGCACGTCACCGGAGGTGTCGGCGTTGATCGCGAGACCACCGGTGCCGTCGACCACGGACTGCAGCGCCGCGTCCATCGCGTAGGCGGTGTCGACCACGTAGACCTCGACCGGGTCGATCGCCAGCGAGTGCGCGACGATGTCGGCGCCGGTGAGGCCGGAGACGGGCTCGGGGTCGTGCGGCGGCGCGTCGGCCAGCACGATGACGACCTTCTTCACACCCGGACGCCAGGGCAGGTCGAGCCCGGTCTCGATGCCGGACCACATCGACTCGGGCCAGTCACCGCCCCCGTTGACCGTGATGGTGTCGAGCGCGGACTTGATCGCCGCCCCGTCGCTGGTGAAGCCCTGCTCCACGCGGCCGGGGTAGTCCCCGCTCCAGCCGGTCCACTCCGGGTGGTCGCGGTAGGTCACCAGGGCGAAACGTGCACTGCTGGTGCGCGCCGAGACGCTGTCGATCAGCGTGGTCGCGTAGGACCGCACCTGGGCGATGTCTGCTCCCATGGACCCGGTGGTGTCGATCGCGAGCACCACGTCCAGGTCGCCGCTCAGGCCGGCCACGCCGCCGTCGGCGCCGTAGGTGCCGCCCTGCGACAGCAGCCAGGCGTACTCCTCGTGGCCTTGCGGGTTGGGGTGGTACCACTCGAACCTGATCTTGGTCTCGAACTCGTAGATCCACCGGTCCGGGTTGCGGTTGGTCGCGCTGCCGTCCGGCTCGTGGCCGTCGAAGTGCGCCGGGACGCCGTCCAGGTGCGTCACCTGGCCCGGGTGTCCGGCGTTGGCCTCGGTCATCAGCGCGGTCTGGGCGGCGTTGCCGTCGAGCCCCAGCGCCCGCACCTCGTCGGCCACCTTGTAGTTGTCGTTGCCCAGCCCGAACCAGGACGTCAGGTCGTAGCCGTTGTCCAGGGCCAGCAGCGGGTAGCCGAGCAGCACGACGCGCGCGTCCTCCCGCAGGTCGTTGGCGCGCATCTGGTCGATCGCGTTGAGGATGCCCTGGTTGGCAGCCGGCAGTGCGTCCCGCGCGTCGTCCACGGCCTCGCGGCAGTCGCTCGGCGACCGGGAGCCGGTGACGAAGCACTGCTTGACGATCCGGTCGAACTCGATGTCGTTGCCGCCGTTGGTGAACAGCACCAGGTCGGTGTCGGCGTTGACGGCGGTGGTCTGGGCGACGAGGTAGCGCGTGCACTCGTAGTCGACGAGGGTCTCGGCGCCGTACGGCGTCGTCATGTAGACCTCGTACTCCCAGTACTCCTCGTCCGGGTAGTAGCCGTTGTTGCAGGGGTCCATGGCCTCGATGACCGGCTGCGCCTGCTCCTTCGTCAGGTTGGCGCCGGTGAGCAGCCTGGTCCCGCCGGAGCTGTCCATCTTCCGCGGGTTGACCAGGTTGTCGGTGACCCCGCCGCTGCACGCCCGGTTGACGAAGGTGACGTTGTAGCCCAGCGTCCCCAGGTAGTCGACGTACTTCTCGGCCCAGTTGGACTTGCTGCGGTAGCAGTCCTTCGGCCCGTAGTAGTCACGGTCGCCGTTGGCGTCGCGCGCGCCGTTGCCGGCGGAGTAGGAGTCGCCCAGCAGGACGACCTTGAGCGGTTGGGCCTCGGACGCGGCCTGCGCGGGCGACGCTGTCGGCACCGACAGGGCCGGAAGCGCGGCCCCGGCGAGGGCCAGCGAACCGATGAGGACACGGACACGTTTCAACGAACTCCCCCTTGAAGTGGTGCTGCTGTGGTCCCCAGCGGACTCACGGCATGGACATCTTGAGGAACAGCTGTTCCTCACCTCCGACGGTCGAGAGCGCGAGCGTGAGCACGCCCGTCTCACCGTCGATGCTCTTCTCGCCGGTCCAGCCGCTCGACCGCTCGAACCGGGCGGTCCAGCCGGCGGCCTCGGCGGCCGTCGCGGCCTCGGCGAGGGCGTCCTGCGAGGACCCTTCGACGACCCGGAAGACGCGGGTGACCGTGTCATAGATCGGCTTGCCCGTCAGCGTGGTGCGCTGCTCGTCACCGGTGCGCTCCGACACCACCTCGAGGTTGTCGGGGAGCCAGGACGCCATCGGGTCCTGGGGCAGCGGGTTGGCCGGCTCCTCGTCGGTGCCGCCGCAGGCGGCCAGGGCGGTCACGAGGAGGGCCGCTGCGACGAGGGCGCCCGCACGGCGCGGGAACCGCAGCCGGTGACCCGGACCACGCTGACGACGCTGGCTCATCACACCCCCGTGCGTGTCCCGACGCTGGGACGTGGACGGAGTCTCTGCCCGGCGCGCGGGTGGCGGCAACCACCCAAAAGGGTCATTTGTGACCAGCGGTGAGACGTGGCGCCGGACGCGCGAGAGGCCACTTCCCGACCGACACGCCGCGAGGGCAGGTGGGGAAGTGGCCTCTCGGCGTCACCAGATGCGGACGCGGTCCTCCGGGTCGAGCCAGAGGCCGTCGCCCGGCTGGGTGCCGAAGGCCTGGTGGTACTCGTCGAGGTTGCGCACGATGTTGGCCCGGAACTCCGCCGGCGAGTGCGGGTCGGTGGTGATCAGCTGGAGCAGCTGCTCCTTGCGGCGCTTGGTGCGCCACACGTGGGCGAAGCTCATGAACACCCGCTGCGCGCCGGTGCGGCCGTCGACCTCGGGAGCCGGCCGGCCCTCGAGGCTGATCTCGTAGGCCTTGAGCGCGATCGTGATGCCGCCGAGGTCGCCGATGTTCTCGCCCACGGTGAGCGCGCCGTTGACCCGCTCGCCCGGCAGGTCTCGCGGCTCGAACTCGTCGTACTGCGCGATGAGCTTGTCGGAGCGCTCCTTGAACGCGGCCCGGTCGGCCTCGGTCCACCACTCGTTGAGGTTGCCGACCTCGTCGTACTGCGAGCCCTGGTCGTCGAAGCCGTGGCCGATCTCGTGGCCGATGACCGCGCCGATGCCGCCGTAGTTCTCGGCCGGCTCGGCGTCGGCGTCGAAGAACGGCGGCTGCAGGATGCCCGCGGGGAAGCAGATCTCGTTGGTGCCGGGGTTGTAGTAGGCGTTGACGGTCTGCGGCAGCATGAACCACTCGTCGCGGTCGACCGGCGAGCCGATCTTGCGCAGCTCGCGGTCGGTCTCGAACGCTGCCGCGGCCCGGGCGTTGCCGATCAGGTCGTCGTGCGTCACCTCGAGCGCGGAGTAGTCGCGGAACTTCTCGGGGTAGCCGATCTTGGGCCGGAAGGTCTCCAGCTTGCGGTAGGCCCGCTCCTTGGTCTCCTCGCCCATCCAGTCCAGCGCGGCGATGTTGCGGCGGTAGGCCTCGAGGAGGTTGGCGACCAGCTCGTCCATCATCTCCTTGGCCCGCGGCGGGAAGTGCCGGGCGACGTACTCCTCGCCGACGGCCTCACCGATCGCGCCCTCGACGAAGGCCACGCCGCGCTTCCAGCGGGCGCGCAGCTCGGGGGTGCCGTTGAGGGTCTTGCCGTAGAAGTCGAAGCTCTCCGCGACGAACGCCGAGGAGAGGTACGGCGACGCGGCGCGGATGACCCGGATGGCGGCCCAGGCCTTCCAGTCCTCGAGGTCGACCGCGTCGATCGTCGCCGACAGGTGCTCGAAGTAGGACGGCTGGCGCACGATGACCTCGGCCAGCGTGGTGTCGGTGGCGCCCAGCGCGGTGGCCCAGGCGTCCCAGTCGAACGACGGCGCGGCCTGCTTGAGGTCGTCGAGGCTGCGCAGGTTGTAGGTCTTGATGACGTCGCGGGTCGCGGCGCGCTCCCAGTGGCCCTCGGCCAGCTTGGTCTCGACGGCCATGACGCGCTGCGCGGCCTGGGCCGGGTCGGCCAGCCCGGCGAGCGTGAACATCCGCTCCAGGTGCGTCAGGTAGGCCGCGCGCACGTCGGCGAACTTCGCCTCGCGGTAGTAGGACTCGTCGGGGAGGCCGAGCCCGCCCTGGAGGATGTTGACCAGGTAGCGGTCGGAGTCGCGGTCGTCGGTGTCGACGTACGCCGCGAAGAAGCCGCCGCCACCCTGCCGCTCCAGCGAGCCCATGAAGGCCGCCAGCTCGCGCTTGTCGGTCAGCGCCCCGAGCTTCTCGAGGTCGGCGCGGATCGGCTCGGCGCCGAGCGCCTCCACCCGCTCCTCGTCCATGAAGCTCGCGAACAGGTCGCCGATCTTCTGGGCGTTGGAGCCGGGCTCGTGGCTGGTCTGCGCGAGCTCCTCGATGATCTGGCGGACGTGCTCCTCCGCCGCGTCGGCGAGCGTGGTGAACGAGCCCCACGCCGAGCGGTCGGACGGGATCTCCGTCGTGTCGAGCCACGTCCCGTTGACGTGGCCGAAGAGGTCGTCCTGGGGACGGATGTCGGGGTTCATGCCCTCACGGGCGTCATCGAGCATGGTCACGTCCCTCACCCTAACCGCAGCCCCACGGGGCCTGTCATGATCTCCGCCATGGACGTGACCGTGCGCGAGAACCCCGACGCCCACCGCTACGAAGCCCTCACCGTGTCCGGCGAGGTCGCCGGCTTCGTGGAGTACGTCGACCACCGCGGCACCCGGCTGCTGTTCCACACCGAGGTCGACGACGCCTTCGAGGGTCAGGGCGTCGGCAGCACGCTGGCGCGCGAGGTCCTCGACCATGCCATCGCCGGTGACCTCGCCGTGAAGGTGACCTGCCCGTTCCTGAAGTCCTGGATCGAGCGGAACCCCGAGTACGCCGACCGGGTCACCGCTCGGCTGACCCTGGTCGGCGCTGGCCGGACCTCCTCCCGATCCCTCACCGCTCGCTTGCGACGACCCGGTTGCGGCGTCCCGCGACCTTGGAGGCATACGCGGCGTCGCCGGCATCGTGCAGGGCGCGGGCGGGGTCGGCATCGGGCCGGGTGGCTGTGCCGATCGTGACGGTCACGAACGGGACGTCCTCGGCTCCCGCGTGCTCCAGCCTCAGTGCCTCGACGGCCGTGCGAGCCCTCTCACCGGCGGCATGGGCGTCGGCCACGT
The DNA here is from genome assembly GCA_963698315.1 of uncultured Actinomycetota bacterium. Taxonomy (GTDB): domain Bacteria; phylum Actinomycetota; class Actinomycetes; order Propionibacteriales; family Nocardioidaceae; genus Nocardioides_B. Next base: position 42,032 of record CAVOQH010000003.1, on the reverse strand, counting down.
CGGCGCCTGGGAGTACGACGACGAACTCCTCGCCGCCCTTGCGGAAGACCCGGTCCGCGTCACGGCAGGTCCGGCCCAGAGTCTGCGCGACCTGCTGGAGCGCGACGTCGCCCTGTCGGTCACCGTGACGGTGGTTGTAGGCGCCGAAGCGGTCGAGGTCGACGAACATCACGGAGACGGGCAGCCGATCGCGGTACGAACCGAGGTACTCGTCCAGGGCCCTTCTGTTCCCCAGACCGGTGAGGGCGTCAGTGCGCGCCTCGGTGTGGAGCTTGTCCCGTTCGGCACGGAGGTCCGCCACCGACTGCGGCTCCGGCGGCTGTTGCCGCAGCGCCGCCTCGATCTCAGGACTGTGGATGACGGTGCGGGCGCGCCCGGCGAACTTCGCTGCATACATCGCGACGTCCGCCTGCCGGAGCGCGACGTCGACCGCGGGCACGTCGCTGACCCCGATGGAGGCGGTGATGACATGCTGGATGCCGGGGAACGGTTCTGCGATGTCCCGGCCGAGCATGGCAGCAAGCTTGCCGGCCACGTCGACGGTCATGTCGGGGAGCACGACAGCGAACTCGTCACCACCGAGGCGCGCGATCGTGGCACCCTCCGGGACCGCCTGACGCAACCGTCGTGCGACCTCGACCAGGACGGTGTCGCCCACCATGTGCCCCAGGGCGTCGTTGACCTTCTTGAACCCGTCGAGGTCCACCAGCAGCAGCGACGCAGGCGGCATGGCCTCGTCGGCGACGTGCCACAGCCGCTCCATGAGCAGCGCACGGTTGGCCAGCCCCGTCAGGGAGTCGTAGAGGGCCTTGCTCTCCAGGTCGGCCTCACGCAGCCTCGCCTCCGTGACGTCGATCAGCGTCAGCACCAAGCCATGTCGTCCGATCGCCGACCGCAGATTGCGGCCGTACACCTGGACGAAGCGCGTGTGTTCCCGTGCCACCGCCGCGAGCTCTCCAGCGAAGAACATGATGGCGTCAGCTGTGTTGCGCGCCAGCCCACCGACATAGCCTGAAGCTCTCTCCCCGTCCCCCGCCGTGAACAGCGAAGCGAACCGGCGGCCGAGCAGGTCGGACCCGGCCAACAGTTTCTGAGCACGCTCGTTGGCGAACTGGATGCGTCCGTCGACGTCTGTCGTGACGATGGCGGTCGCGTTCTGCGCCACCACGGCCCGAAAGAAGTCCTCCCCCAGTGGGGATCGATCACTCTTCATTCCCACGGGGAGGATTATCGACGGACGTCGCCCTCCGCGGGCCGGATCGGACTGCAATCCGTCGTTGCGCGGTTTCTGGCTCCAGCGGTCGCACGTGCCCGTCGGCGTGCTTGGACGACCCGGCGCGCGGCGTCAGCGGTCGAGGACCGCGACGAAGGCGCGCTCCAGCGGCGTGCCCTGGCGAGCTTCGAGACCTTGCCGAGGAAGTGGGTGCCGGTCGCGTCGACGCGGAACCGGTAGCCGTGGGGTGTTCGCCAGACGTGCACGCCTGGCTCGGGTTGTCGGTGTCGCCAGCCGGGGCCGTGGGTCTTGGTGCGGTGCTCGAAGCGGGTGAGCTTGCCGAGGTTCCCGATCCGGGTCTGCCCGGGTGGTCCGCCGTCGAGACCACGGCGTCGTGTGGTCGACGTCCATCCGGCGCGACGTCGACGGCGACCACGGGAAGGCGCTGGCGGGGGTGCGGAGGTGGAGCTGCTCGCGCAGCCGGGTGGGCACTTCGTAGGAGTCGACGGGTACGTCGGCCTCGAGGTCGATCACCGGCTTGATCGTCACGTGGGAGTGGCGGAGGAACTCGGAGGCCTGGCCGAGGGTGATCGGGCCGACGCCCTCCATCCGGGCGACACCCTCGCCGGTCTCCATCGACTCGCGGGAGACGTGCACGTAGAGCGTCGCCGGTGGGAGCGGGATCGTCTCGGGTGCGGTGGTTTCGAGACGCTCGCAGGCTCGCTCCTCAACCACCGAAGGGGTCTCGTACTTGCGGAGCAGGGCGAGGGCGCGGGCCGGGTGGGCGAGGATGCCCAGCGCCTTGGACCGTCGGACGCCGACGGGGCTGGTGTCGCCTTCGAGCTCGAGGATCTGGGCGAGCCGGTCGACCATGGCGACGAGGTAGATCACCTCACCGGCGGTGGCCTTCGCGATCAGGGTCTTCAGGCCGTGCTCGGTGGACTGGCCGGTGACCACGAACCGGTCCAGCTCGGCCGCCTCACGCCGGGCTTCGGCGGCAGCGGGGTCGACGGCGACGATGCGGGCCTCGAGCAGGTCGACGAACCGGCCCCACGGCAGCGTCGCCAGGTAGGGCGTCGTCGTCCGGTCCACCTCGCGGGCCTGCGCCAGCGTCAGTCCGGTGGCGCGGGTGCGCTTCGCGACGTGCCGCGCCTGCCAGGCACGGACCGTGCCGGCCTCCAGCGCCGCCCACAGCAGCGGGAGCCGGTGCCGCAGGTCGAGCGCGTCCGCGATCAACGTCGCCGCCGCACCGACCGACCGGCCGGTCAGGACGGCCAGCTCGGCGGCGCAGAACTCACCCGCCTCCGGGGTGCCGAACCCACCGAACCGCTTGGCCGTTCCATCCCCGCCAGGACCGGGCGCGGCTCCAGCGACTCGGCCGGGTGCAGGTCCGCCCACTGTGCGGCGAGGACCAGCTCACGGCACTCGGCGGCGAGCAGGGCGGCGTGGTTCGCGACCAGGGCATCGGCCAGCCCCTGCCCGTCGAGGTCCTCCACCGCTGCCGCCATACGAAGAACCTAGAGGTGACCACCGACAGTTTCGGTGCCACGTTTCCCGTTGTGCACAAGGGGATTCAGTGGTCTCGACGACGCTCGCAGGCTCGCTCCTCGACCACCGAACGGCCGCGGCTCGACCACCCGAGACGGCTCGGCCTCGACCACCCGAGGGCGGGCCGGGAGCACCAGGGCATCCCGGCCCGCCGCACGCACCCGCGGGGTCAGCCGATCAGCTGCTCCTGCGTCTGCGGGTTGAGGTAGGGCAGGCGCTTCGCACCCGACCGTGCCTTGTCGGCGAAGACCATCACGTCGAAGCCGCGACCGGTGTCGTTGGTGTAGACGTTGCCGTTGTACCAGTACGACGACCACGTGTTGGCACCGTGCGGGTCGTTGTGGCCGAGCTCCACGGGGTTCTCACGGTCGGTGAAGTCGAACACCGTCGTGCCTCCGGAGTACGACGCCGAGACACCGACGTAGCGGTCGGCGATCGGAAGCACGTTGAAGTTGTGCATCGTGCACCGAGCGACGTCTCCCTGCACACGCGGGATCTTGTAGTGGCTGAGCGCGGGCTCCTGGGTGCTCGCGTCCATCGTGTCCAGCGAGGCGACGTCGTAGATCCAGATGGCGCCGGTGGTCGACGCGTCCTGCTCACGGCACCTCGGGGACACGCCTCCGCCGGCCTCGTCACCGAAGAGCACGGTGCTGCCGTCCCAGGTGAAGGTGGCGCTGTGGAAGAAGTCGACCGCCGGGTTGTGCACCCGGGCCACGGTGGTCGGGTTCTCGGGGTCGCCGATGCCCAGACGCCCATGCATGGCAGCCCCGGAACCCCGCGGCGTTGTAGTCGTTCAGCGGGAAGGTCGGCTCGCTGACGACGGAGGCCGCGCCGGGTTCGCACGGGACCTCGACGACCGAGATCTTGCTGTGCCCGTCACCGCTGCGCGCACGAGTTGCCGTAGGAGGACTCGGCCAGCTCGCCGCTCGGGTAGGACGCGGCGTAGACGAGCACGCGCCCGGGGTCGTCCGCGTCGGGACCAGGTGTTGGTGTGGGAGCCGCAGTCGGTGGCGACGGCACCGACGTAGCGCGGGTTGGCGCGGTCGCGGACGTCGAAGATGCGGATCCCCTCGAAGCCCGGCGTCCCGGCGGCGGCGCGCGGGCTGCCGCACTCCGGTGCCGTGAGCGGCGCGTCGATCGACAGGAACATGAGCCCCTTCCACACCGACACGTCGTGCTGGCTGCCGGGACAGTCGACATCGGCGACCACCGTCGGCGCCGCGGGATCGCTCACGTCGATGACGCGGAAGCCGTCGTAGTTGCCCGCGAAGGCGGTCTGCCCCCAGAAGGCCAGGTCGGAGTTGCGATAGCTGGGCACCTCGCTGGTCCGCGGGACGCTGCCCACGATCTTCAGGTTCGCGGACTGGCTCACGGGGCTGGGCTCCCAGGTGCCCCCGTGGTCCTCGTGTGCCGCTGCGGTCGTGCCTGCGGCTACCAGACCGACCGCGGCCACCGCGGCCAGTGCTGAACGCATGCCTGTGTGCATGGATGATCCTTCCCGAGATGTGCACCTCCTGTGAGAGGTGCATCACCCGGCATCCTGCACAACGTCGGGACGCCTGCCAAGACCTCAGAGGACGACGACGGCCTTGCCGAGGGTACGGCGGGCGGCGAGGTCGTCGAGGGCGGCGCCCATCTCGTCGAAGGCGTAGGTGCGGCCGATCGGCGGGTCGATCACGCCGCTCTCCATCATCGGCACCAGCTGGTCCCACTGCTGCCGCATGAAGCCGGGCCGCGCCATGGCGTAGGCACCCCAGCCGACCCCACGCACGTCGATGTTGTTGAGCAGCAGGCGGTTGACCCGCACCTCGGGGATGGTGCCCCCGGTGAACCCGACGACCAGCAGCCGTCCGAGCGGTGCCGAGCGCGCGCAGCGAGTCGGTCATCAGGTCGGCACCGACGACGTCCATCACCACGTCGACGCCCCGGCCGCCGGTCAGCTCCTTCACCGCCGCGAGGAAGCCGTCGACGAGCACCACCTCGTCGGCGCCGGCCGCGCGGGCCACCTCGCCCTTCTCCTCCGTCGAGACCACGGCGATCGTGCGCGCGCCGTAGCCCCTGGCGACCTGGATCGTCGCGGTCCCCACGCCACCGGCCGCGCCGTGCACCAGCACCGTCTCGTCCGGGCGCAGCCCGGCGCGGGTGGCGAGCGCGAACTGGGCGGTCAGGTAGTTCATCGGCAGCGCCGCGCCGGCCTCGAACGACACCGCGTCCGGGAGCGGGAACACGCTGTCCGGGCCGAGCGCGACGACCTCCGCACCACCGCCGTACGGCAGCACGCAGGCGACCCGGTCGCCCGGCGCGAAGCCGGAGCCGTCCGGCGCGGAGCGCACCACCCCGGCGAAGTCGACGCCGAGCTGGAAGGGCGTCTCGGGCTTGAGCTGGTACTCACCCCGCGACAGCAGCAGGTCGGGGAAGCTGGCACCGACGGCCTTCACCTCCACGACGACGTCGCCGTCGCCGGGCGTGGGCTCGGGGACGTCGACGACCTCGACGCCGTCGGGACCGTCGAGGCGGGTGACGTGGAGTGCGCGCATGACGCGACCCTAGCGAGAGCGCGCCGGGCACCTCAGCCGGCGGCGCGGACGATGCTCGCGAGCTCGAAGTGCATGGGGTCGGTGTAGTTCCAGTCGCCGCCCCAGGCGAAGCCCCACTTCTTGAAGATCGCGACCACCTCGCGGTTCATCTCACCGACCGTGCCGCGCTGGTTGCCGGGCACGTTGAGGTCCACCGCGATGCCCCAGGAGTGCAGGGAGAGGCCCTTGGCGGGGTCGTAGCCGATGAAGCGGGGGTAGTAGCAGCCGGCGTACTCGTCGGGGTGGATCTCACCGGCGAGCCCGCGGCTGACGACCTCGCTGAGGGCGGCCCGCAGCTGGGGCAGCATCACGCGGTGGCAGGTGACGCTGCCGAGCAGCGGCACGTCCTCGGTGCGGATGTTGGCCCGCACCCAGGCCGGGTCGGGGGTCACCCGGCCGCTCGGGTGGGCGGTGTAGCGGAACGACCCGACCGCCTCGCTGGCGGACGTGCCGGTCAGCAGGGCCGTCTGGGAGACGTCGGTGTCGAACTCGAGGGCCAGCACCTGCAGCGAGGCCTTCTTGCCGAGGATGCGCTGCATCCTGTCGGTCAGCACCGAGGGGGTCAGGTCGCCGGTGGAGACCAGCAGCGCGTTGTCGCGCGGCATGCCGAGGTGCTCGCCGAGGGGGCGGGTGACGACCGCGCTGATCCGCTTGGCCATCGGGGCGTACGCGCCGATGTGCACCTGCGGAGCGTCCCGGTCGGTCCCGAGCGTCAGGTAGCCCCGGGGTCGCTCGAGCCTGCGGCCGACGGACGGGTCGACCATGACCTCGCCACCGGCCAGGCGCTCCCACACGTCGTCGGTCAGGGCCGTCGTGCTGGGAGTCCACCGCCGGTAGGCGTCGACGTCGACCGCTGCCAGCGTGAGCGTGCGGCCCTCGGCCGACAGCGAGGCCATCGACAGGGGCATGGCCGCCTTGACGCCCTTCAGGTCGGCGATCCGTCGCTGCAGGCGAGCCGGGATCGGCTCGGTGCTGCTGATCAGCACGTCGGGCCGCAGCAGCGGGCGCTCCACCTCACCGGGCGGGTCGACCGCGAAGGAGGCCCGCGCACCGGCGGCGCGCGCCTCGACCTCGCCGACGGGGCCGTCGGAGCCGCCGTCCGGGGCGGTGTCCGTGCACGACACCAGGGCGAGCAGCAGCAGCGTCGCGACCAGCGCGGTCGCGCGCGCACGCAGCCGATCCCTCCCCATCGAACCCCCTCCGGATCCGCCCTCATGGTTCCCCGTGATGACCTCGCACACACGTGGTTCACCCATCCGTGACCTGCGGCGGCCCGAACCATCGGCATGACCACGACACGCAGCGACAAGACGCACACGGCGCGGCGGCACCTCCTGGCAGGTGCTCTCGCCGGCCTGCTGTCGGGTGCCGCTGCCGTCGCCGTGTCCGAAGCGGTGTCGGCACTGCTCGACGGCGTCACCTCACCGTTGCTCTCGGTGGCCAACCGCGCGGTGGACGCGGCGCCCCGCCCCGTCAAGGAGTGGGCGATCTCGACGTTCGGCACCGCCGACAAGCCCGTGCTGATCGGCGGCGTGATCGCGACGGTCGTCGTGCTGGCCCTGGTCGCCGGCGCCGTCGGCGTACGCCGCCCGCGGGTCGCCGCCGGCGCCTTCGTGGCCCTCAGCGTCGTGGCGGGCGCCGCCGCGCTCACCGACCGCTCGGCGACTGCCGGCCCGGTGCTGCGCCTGCTGCCCGTCCTCGCGCTGCTGGTCGTCGGCCTGGTCGCGCTGACCGGTCTGCTGCGCGCCGTGCGCACCCCGCCTGGCGCAGCGGCGGGCGCACCTGCCCCGGCCGTACGGCTGCAGGAGTCCACCAGCGGCGACAAGACCCGCGTGCTGGTCACCGACCTGCTGCCGGACACGGTGCCGGGCGACCAGATCCCCGCGTCGTTCGACCGCCGCGCGTTCCTCAAGGCCGCCGCGGCCGTGACGGTCGTGGCCGGCGCGGGGGGCATCGCCGCCCGGGCCCTGGGCGGCTCGGCCGCCGCGGCGGCCCGCGCCGACCTGAGCGTCCCCACTCCCACGGTGAAGGCGCCGCCGGTGCCGCAGGGGGCCGAGCTCGGCGTCCGGGGGATCACCTCGCACCTGACGTCCAACAAGGACTTCTACCGCGTCGACAACGCGCTGCGCGTCCCCGACGTCCCGATCGACGGCTTCACCCTGCGCATCCACGGGATGGTCGACCAGGAGCTCGAGCTGAGCTTCGAGGACCTGCTGTCCCGGCGCCTGGTGGAGGAGCGGATCACGCTCACCTGCGTGTCCAACGAGGTCGGCGGCGAGTACGTCGGCAACGCCACCTGGATCGGTGTCCCGATGCGCGACCTGCTCGCGGAGGCCGGCGTCCAGGACGGCGCCGACGCGGTCAAGTCGACCAGCGCCGACGACTTCACCGTCGGCACGCCGCTGGAGGTGCTCCAGGACGAGCAGCGCAACGCCCTCGTCGCGATCGCGATGAACGGCGAGCCGCTCCCGCTCGAGCACGGCTTCCCGGTCCGGATGGTGACGCCCGGCCTCTACGGCTACGTCTCGGCGACCAAGTGGCTGGTCGACCTCGAGGTGACCCGGTTCGCGGACTTCAAGGCCTACTGGACCACGCGCGGCTACTCGGCGAAGGCGCCGATCAAGACGTCGTCCCGCATCGACGTGCCCCGCTCGTTCCAGCGGCTGAAGGCGGGACGCAACGCGGTGGCCGGCGTCGCCTGGTCCCAGGACCGCGGCATCGAGAAGGTCGAGGTGCGGGTCGGCGACGCCGACTGGCAGGAGGCCGAGCTCGCCACCGAGGACAACATCAACACCTGGCGCCAGTGGGTCTACCGCTGGGACGCCGAGCCGGGCACCTACAAGATCGCGGTCCGCGCGACCGACAAGTCCGGCTACACCCAGACCTCCGAGCGGGCGCCGATCGCCCCCGACGGGTCGACCGGTTGGCACAACGTCGACGTCACGGTCGAGTAACGCACCAATCCGGGGCTCACCCCGGCCCGAACCACCCACAGAGCAAGGCACTCCGCTCATCAACGAAGGGAAGCACCCACGATGCGCACCATGAAGAAGATCGCAGCGAGCGTGGCCGTCGTGTCCGCCATCGCGATGACCGCCGCCTGCGGCAGTGACGACACCGCCGACACCGCCACCGACGAGAGCACCACCGCCTCGACGCCCATGGAGGAGGACACCCCCATGGAGGAGGAGTCCCCGATGGACGAGGGCATGGACCCGGCCGCGAACCTGGTCGGCCCCGGCTGCGAGGGCTACGCCGAGCAGGTGCCGGACGGTGCGGGCTCGGTCGAGGGCATGGCCGCCGACCCGGTCGCCGTCGCCGCGAGCAACAACCCGCTCCTGAAGACCCTGACCGCCGCGGTCTCCGGCCAGCTCAACCCGAAGGTCGACCTGGTCGACACGCTGAACGGCGACGAGTTCACCGTCTTCGCGCCGGTCGACGACGCCTTCGCCCAGCTGCCCAAGAAGACCGTGAAGGCGCTGTCGCAGCCCAAGAACGCCGACATGCTCAGCACGGTCCTGACCTACCACGTCGTGCCCGGCCAGATCACGCCCGACGAGATCGCCGACTCCACCCAGACCACGGTCCAGGGTGGCGACGTCGAGGTCACCGGCTCCGGCGACAACCTGAAGGTCAACGACGCCAACGTCATCTGCGGTGGCGTGCAGACCGCCAACGCGACCGTCTACCTCATCGACTCGGTGCTGATGCCGCAGATGTGAGGCACGGCCTCCAGCAACACAGGCGAGGTCCGCGCGGGTCTCTCTTCCGCACCCACACCGCGCGGATCCCTCGACTCGGCTCCGAGTTCATCGCCGGAGCTGAGGTTGGGTGGATGAAGCAGTGGCCTCGATCCGCAAGGATCGGGGCCACTGCCATGTCCGGGGCCGGACGGGGTACGACGGACTCATGAGCGAGAACAGCAACGAGCGCGAGACGCCCGAGGTCGGCCTGATCCCCGACGAGGACCTCCCCGAGGACCTGCAGCCGACCGACGACAACCCGCTGGCCCAGGCGCCGTCCGAGACCGGCGACGGCGACGAGGACAGCGGCGGCGACGGGCCGTCGGGTGAGCACAAGGTCGACGGACTGCCCGACATGGGCGAGCCCACCGCCTGACCGAGAGCGCCTGACCGAGGGCCTCCTGACTCAGTCGCGGTGCAGCACCCTGGCGACGATCCAGGCCAGGTGCTCGGCCGTGGTGGCCGGTGAGCCACCGGGCTGCATCACGTGGCTGAGCACCAGCCGCACGATCGAGTCGATCGCGACGTCGCGCTGCTGCGCGTCGAGGTCGAGGTCGGGGAACCGCTCCAGCCGGGCGGCGATCACCTGCGTCGCGGCCTCGATCAACGGCTGGGCGTCGGTGGTCAGGAACGGCAGCAGCTCGGTGTTGGACGCCGGCTCGTTGCCGCGCGAGACGCTGTGTGCAGAGGCGAGCAGCGCGTGCAGCAGCGGGTTGTCCTGCGCCATCAGCAGGATCTGCTCGGCGGCCGACCGGATCGCCGCGACCAGGTCGTCGTGGGTGTCGAGCTCCCGCTCCACGATGGCCAGGAAGCGCTCGAGCTCCCGCAGCACCATCGCCTGGCCGAGTTCCGGCTTGCTGCCCAGCTCGTTGTAGACCGTCTGCCGGCTGACCCCGGCGCGGGCGGCGACCTTGCCCATCGTCACCGCGGACCAGCCCGACTCGCAGGTGATCTCGGCCGCGCTCGCGAGCAGGCGCTCGCGCACCCCCGGGCCCACGGTCACCGTCATGGCACCAGCCTAGGCACCCGCCGGGAGCCGTGCGGCCGGACCGCTCGCTCAGCCGGTCGTCACGTCCGCCGGCTCGAAGTCGACCTTGTCGCGGACGCCGCAGTCGGGGCAGAACCAGTCGTCGGGTACGTCGGACCAGGCGGTCCCGGCCGGGAAGCCCTCGCGCTCGTCGCCGGCCGCCTCGTCGTAGACGTAGTCGCACCCGGGGCAGACCCACCGGCTCATGCAGCCGCCCCCTCCGACGCCGCTACGCCGCCGTGGCGGGCGCGCCGTACCTCGCGAGGATGCGGGCGCGCTTGGCGGGCTGGATGTTGGCGCGGCTGATGTCGCCGTCGAAGTGGGCGAGCACCCGCTTGTCCATCACCGCGAACCACAGCGGCGGGACCAGGGCCAGGATGATCAGGCCGGCGTAGCCGGTGGGCAGCACCGGCGACTCCTCGAAGTCGCGCAGGGTCTGGTAGCGCCGGGTCGGGTTGGCGTGGTGGTCGCTGTGCCGCTGCAGGTGGTAGAGCAGCACGTTGGTCGCGATGTTGTTGCTGTTCCAGGAGTGGCTGGGGTCGACGCGCTCGTAGCGGCCGGTCTTGTCGGCGCCGGTGCGCTGGCGGAGCATGCCGTAGTGCTCGAGGTAGTTCACGACCTCCAGCAGCGAGAAGCCGATGACCGCCTGGATCAGCAGGAAGGGCAGGATCCCGATCCCGAACGCCAGCACCAGCGCGCCCCACAGCACCACCGACATCAGCCAGGCGTTGAGCACGTCGTTGCGCAGCGTCCAGGCGTGCTTCTTGCGGCGGGTGATCCGGCGCTTCTCGAGGTTCCACGCCGAACGCAGCGAGCCGAGCACGGTGCGCGGCCAGAAGGCGTAGAACGTCTCGCCGACCCGGCTGCTCGCCGGGTCCTCCGGCGTCGCGACGCGGACGTGGTGGCCGCGGTTGTGCTCGATGTAGAAGTGCCCGTAGAAGCTCTGGGCCAGCGCGATCTTGGCCAGCCAGCGCTCGTGCGACTCCTTCTTGTGGCCGAGCTCGTGCGCGGTGTTGATGCCGATGCCCGCGATGGTGCCGACCGTCATCGCCAGCCCCACCTTCTCCACCGTGCCCAGCGTGTCCTGGGCGAACATCCAGCAGGCCCACACGAGCGCGGCGTACTGGATCGGCAGGAAGAGATAGGTGATCCACCGGTAGTACTTGTCGTTCTCGAGCGCGTCGATGACGTCGTCGGGCGGGTTGCTCCGGTCGAGACCGGCCAGCAGGTCGATGGCCGGGATCACCACGAAGACCACGATCGGGCCGAGGTACCAGAACACCGTCCAGCCGGTGAGCGTGACCAGCCCCCAGGCCAGGAAGGCCAGCGACGGCACCACCAGGCCGAGCAGCCACAGGTAGCGCTTCTTGTCCTTCCACTGCGCGGTGGAGCCCGCGGGGATCGTCTGGTTCACGGCGTCGGCACTCATGGGACCTCCCGAACTTAGGTTTACAAAACCATAGGATCTGTAAACTAGGCCGTCAAGGGTCCGGCCGCGGGTGGTCGCGCTGGTCGAGACCACTCCCGTCCGCCGCTCCGGAATACCTCGGGGGAGCCGTGACTTGTCGCCTCTGTGCCCCTGGTCGTGCGCACCGGCCTCGAGGTCGGCGAGGTCGAGGAGACGCCGTGGGGGAGACAGGCATCGCATAGGGTCGTCGGCATGACGACCGGGGCGGCCGCTGAGCCGAAGAAGCGGCGGTCGGTCCCGCTGTGGGCCGAGACCATCCTGCTGCTCGTGCTGGCGCTGGTCGTGTCGGCCGTGGTGAAGACGTTCCTGGTGCAGATGTTCTTCGTGCCGTCGGGCTCGATGCGTCCGCTGCTCACCAACGACGACCGGATCCTGGTGCAGAAGATCTCCTACTGGGGCGACAACCACGTGGAGCGCGGCGACGTCGTCGTCTTCGCCGACCCGGACGACCAGTGGCTGGGGCCGCTGGCCGCCGGCGAGCCGACCGGCGTGCAGAAGGTGCTCTCCCGGATCGGTCTCTACCCGACCGGTGGCCACCTGGTGAAGCGGGTGATCGGCGTCGGCGGCGACCACGTCGTGTGCTGCGACAAGCGGGGCCGGATCCGGGTCAACGACGTCCCGCTCGACGAGAAGGACTACATCGCCGACGGCGTGGTGCCCTCCGAGCGCACCTTCGACGTCGAGGTGCCCGACGGGCGACTGTGGGTGATGGGCGACAACCGCGACGACAGCGAGGACTCCCGCTACCACCAGGACCTCCCCGGCGACGGCACCGTGCCGGAGTCCGGGGTGGTCGGCAAGGTGTGGGCGGTCGTGTGGCCGCTGGACCGGTTCGACCGCCTGGAGACGCCCACGACGTTCGGCAACCCCGCGCTCCAGGTCACCGGCGCCGCGCGGTGAGCGGTACGCCGGAGGGCTCAGTCGAGCTGGTCCGGCTCGACGTCGCCACGATGGCGGCGCTCCTCGACGGCGACCTCGCGCGGGCATCGTCCCTGGCCGGCGCGCCGCTCACGCCGTACCTCCTCGACCAGGCCTGGCTGTGGCGGATCCGGCACGACCAGGTGCTCGCCGACCCGGCGGCGGCCGACTGGGTGGCCCGGGCCGCGCTGGTCGACGGGCAGGTGGTCGGCCACGTCGGCTTCCACGGCCCGCCCGACGAGGCCGGCATGGTCGAGGTGGCCTACTCCGTGGACCCGCTGCTGCGCCGTCGCGGCCACGCCCGCCGGCTGCTCGCGGCCGCCCTCGCCTGGGCGGCCGAGGTCCCCGCCGTGCGCACCGTCCGGGCGAGCATCAGCCCCGACAACGTCGCCTCGCTCGCCACCATCGCGCCGTTCGGGTTCACCCACGTCGGCGACCAGTGGGACGACGAGGACGGCCTCGAGCTGCTCTACGAGAGGCCGGCCCGGCCCTAGACCGGGTCGGCGAGGACCACGATGTTGGACTCGTACTGGTGGCCGTCCCAGTCGGTGCAGGTGATCAGCACCAGGCGCGGGTCGCGCTTCTGGCCGAACAGCTCGCGCGAGGCCGCGCTGAGCTCGGCGCGGCTGAGCACCTCGGTGCTGGTCGCGCGGTAGCGGACCACGCCCTCGGAGGTGCGCACCCGGATGCGGTCGCCGGGCTCGAGCTCGCCGAGCCGGTCCATCACCCCGCCACCGGTGCTGACCGTGTGACCGGTCAGCACGGTCTGCCCGTGCCGGCTGCCGGCCTCGGCGCTGCGCCTCCACCAGCCGACGAGGTCGACGTCGTCGGGCGGGTAGAGCACGCCGGCGGTGTCGACCTCGATCGGGACGACGGCCGACCGCAGGTCGAGCGCGGGCACGACCAGGCGGGTGGGGCTGGCCGGCGCGATGCTCGCGCCGGAGGCCTCGTCGCCCGGGCTGCGGAGCAGGTAGAGGGCGGCGAGGGTGAGCGCGACGGCGAGGACCAGCAGCCGGGCGCCGGACCCGGCCGAGCCGCCCGTCGTGGAGCGCGTGGCGCCCGGGGCGGTCATCGCGCCGTGATCCGCCGGTAGCCGACGGCGCCCGACGTGGCGGCCAGCGCCAGCAGGGCGGCCGGCGCGACGAGGCCGTCGTACCAGGGCTCCTGCGGGCCGGCGACACCGGACGCGACGACGGTCGGCCGCTTCGGGCAGCTTGGGCCGGGGACGCGCGTTCTGGACCGTGGTGGGCGCCTCGACGGTCTCGACCACGCCGGCGGGACCGCAGCGCACGCGGCCGATCTCGGCGGTGGCCAGCGGGGCGTCGGCGAGCTCGCGGGCGGCGGGCAGCACCTCGAGGCTCAGCGCGGTGACCTCGATGCTGTCGGCCGTGCGGGTCTGCTTGTTGAGCACCAGCTTGAGGACGTTGTCGCTGAGCGGGGCCAGCTGCGGCGCGACCTGGGCGACCACGGCGTCGACGATCTGCTGCTGCACGGGGTCGATGACGGCGCTCAGCGGGGCGAGCTGGCCGTCGAGGGTGGTGGTGAGGTCCTCGCGCAGCCCGGCGAGGACGGTGTCGACCACGCCGTCGAGGTTGACCAGGACGTCGGTGTTGGGCGCCGGGTCGACGGGGAGGTTCACGACCTCGACCTCGGTGCCGCCGAGCGAGAGCGACAGCCGCGAGTCGACGAGGTGGGCGCTGCCGTCGGCGGCGCCGGGGGTCGCGGTGCAGCGGGCCTCGACCGCGCCGAGGGTGCCGGCCAGACCGGTCTCGCCGAGCGGCGCGAGACCCTGGCTGACGGCGTTGGTGAGCGGGCCGACGACCTGGTCCATCACCGGCTGGAGCCCGTTGAGCGGGGCCAGCGCGGTGGCCGGGTCGAACAGCACGGTGCCGGTGAGGTCGAGGTTCGCCACCGAGAGGCCGACCGGCTGGCCGGGGGTGAGGCAGCGCGAGCTGCCGACCTGGGCGACCGACCCGCCGTTGCCGGCGATCCCGGCGCAGGCCGCCGACGCGCCGGAGCCGTCGGTGACGCGCGCGGTGGCCTCCTGCGCGAGCACGCCGACGTTGAGCAGCTGCTGGTTGCCGAGCACGCCGACCTGCGGGTTGGTGGTGCCGGTGACCTGCTCGCCGTCGCCGGCGTCCACGGCGGCGACGGTGCCGGAGTCGGTGGGTGAGCCGCCCAGCGAGCCGCTGACCGCGGTCGCGTCGGCCTGCGCCAGCGGGGCGGCGAGGGCCGGGGCCAGTGCGAGACCGGACAGCGTGGCAGCGGCGGTGACCGCGCCGAGACGGAGGCCGAAGTGACGGCCAGAGGCTCGGCCAACGAGGGGGATGGGGCGACGCACGACTGAGCTCCAGGTGGGTCCCGAACGAAGGCCGCTGGACCCGTGCTGACTGCCGGGACCCTCCGCCCGGCCTCCTGGGCCTTCGCTCACTCAACGAGCGACCGGCGGGAAGGTCATGCCCCGGACCCGGTTTCCTGTCCGGTCCTCGCCCGGTGGCCGCCGCCGCCAGCCGAAGAGCGCCACCGCGACCGCCCAGACGGCGGCCAGCAGCAGGCCGGCCAGGCCGCCGGCCGTGAGCAGGAGGCGCCCGACCTGCTGCGCCACGAACGTCGTGCCCTGCGGGCGGCACCCCGAGGCCGAGTCGTCGAACAGGTCGCACTGCGCGGGCGGGCCACCGGCGGGCACCTCCCGGTCCGTCCCCGCGCCGCCACCCGCAGCGGGCGCGGACGCCTGGAGCGGCGAGGCGTCGGCGAGCCAGTTCTGGAAGACCCGCAGCATCGCCGCGTGGCCGCGCTCGTTGGGGTGCAGGCTGTTGTGGACCCAGTTGGCCGGGTTGAACCGCTGCTCCGGGATGCCGTTGACCGACCGCAGGCCGATGAAGTTGATGCCGGGGCGGCCGTCGTTGCGCGGGTCGCACAGCTGCAGGTGCGAGCCGGCCAGGGCACGCTGCATGTCGCCCAGGTAGTAGAAGCCGTGGTCGGCCGCGGCGCGCCGGACCCGGTCGTTGAGGCGGCTCAGGAACCGGGTGATGAACTCCCGCTCGCCCACGGACAGCGCGACCTGGTCGCACCGGATGTCCCCGTCGGCGATCGGGTCGGGGTAGGGCACCACCACGACCGGGGTGCCGGGGAACGCCGCGCGCACCTCGTCGTAGGTCCCGCGGAGCGTCCGCTCCACCTGGTCGAGCCCGTTGAGCCAGAGGTCCTGCTTGTCGTTGCAGTCGCCGGGGGCCAGGCACATCAGGCCGATCGTGGAGAACCCCGCGTCGTTGCCACCGATGCTGAGCACCACGAGGCTCGGGGTGAACGGGGTCCGGTCCTGGACCGCTCGGTACTGCGCGAGCTGGGTCCCGGGCTCACCGGGCTGCGGCACCGGGGCCGGCCGGGAGTCGGGGTCGGTGCGGATGTTGGAGGAACCTGCCCCGGAGCAGGCGAGGAAGAGGGCGCCGTCGAAGGGGCGCTGCTGGCCGGCCATCGCCGCCCAGGCGGTGGGCGAGCGCCGACACATGTTGCTGCCGCCGTCGTCGGTGCCGGCGTAGTAGATGGAGGCCCCCTCGCCGGACATGTAGGAGTCGCCCAGTGCCACCAGCACGCGGGACCGGCCGGCCGGGTCGAGCGCCTCGGGCACGCTGGCCTGGAGCGGGGTGACACCGAGCAGGGCGAGGAGCCCGACCACGGCGGCGATGTCGGCCTGGGTCGAGGAGGCCAGCGCGACGACGAGGAGGCCGAGCACGCCCACGGCGACGAGCACGAGCCACGACCCGGCCCACAGCGCCGCGACGACCGCGAGCACCACGACGGCCGCGGCGCCGGCGAGGCCGAGGACGGTACGCCGCCGCGTCACCGCCGGCCCGTCGCCGGTCAGCCCGGTGATCGCGTCCTCGCTGAGCAGCGACAGCGCCACCGGACCCAGCGCGACCAGGCCCACGCCCAGCAGCGCCAGCGGCACGATCCCGAAGCCGTCACCGAGCCGGCCCAGCAGCGCCGCGCCGAGCCCGACGGTGACGACCGCGCCGGCCAGCAGGCCGAGGCCGACCACGCTCAGCCCGCCGACCCGCCGCGAGCGCGGCCGCTCCCGCCAGCGGGCGACCTGGGCGCCGACGGCGAAGTAGAGCAGGATCGCGCCGCTCAGCGCCGCGCCGTCCCAGCCCAGCACGGCGTAGAGCGCCCAGCCGACCGCGCCGGCCAGGGCGATGCCGAGGACGACCCGGCGCGGCATCAGCCACGGCGTGCCGTCGAGGGAGTCGGCGTACTGGCCGCGCACCCACACCGTCGCGACCACCACGAAGCCGACGAAGAGCACCAGGACCCCGGACCGCGGGGTGCCCGCGCGTGCGGTGCCGAGCAGCACGGCGACCGCGAGGGCCACCGCACCCGTGCGCAGCCAGGCCTGCCGGTCGTCGCGTGGCAGCCGTCCCCACCACCCGGTCATGAGCGACCCCCGTCCGCCGGCCCGCCCGCACCCGGCGGCTTGCCGAGAGACTAGGACCGACTCCTTTACCGCTACAAGAGGCCGCGCGGGGCGCTGCCGATACGCCGGACGGGCGATCCGACCTGGGTCGACCTGAGTAGCAGCACGGATACCCGGCCCCCGCGGCTGCCGGATCCTCGTGGACATGACGAACACGACCAGCTCCAAGAACACGACGGCCTTCTACGCGCAGGCCGCGATCTCCTTCGGTGTCGCCATCTCGGCGATCGCCCTCGGCATCTGGAACCTCCCGGTCGACGGCTGGATCCGTGCCTTCCTCATCGTCTCGGCGATGTTCCTGGTCACCTCGGCGTTCACGCTGGCGAAGGTGGTCCGCGACGCGCAGGAGAACGCCGCGGTCAACGCCCGCCTCGACCAGGCCCGGGTGGAGAAGATGCTCGCCGAGCACGACCCGTTCGCCACCCCCTGAGCGGCACCGCACTAGGGTGCGGACCAGGGTCGGGACCGGTGGATCGGAGGAGCTCGAGTGGACGAGGCACGCGCCCCGCGACGGCTGGCCGGCAAGCTGGCGTCGCGGCTGCGACGCCGCGCCGACGAGCCCGCGCCGACGCCCGGACCCACGAGCCCCCGGGGCCCCCGGGGCCCTCGCAGCCGGCGCCGGCCGGGGACCACGGCGCCGACCGGGGGACCGGGGACCCCCTGGTCAGCGTGGTCGTGCCGGTCTACGCCGTCGAGCAGTACATCGACGAGTGCCTGACCTCGATCCTGGGCCAGACCTACCCGCACCTCGAGGTCGTGGTCGTCGACGACGGCTCGCCGGACGGGTCGATGGACATCGTCGCCCGGCACGCGGCGGCCGACGACCGGGTGCGGGTCGTCCGGCAGCAGAACGCCGGCCTCGGCGCCGCCCGCAACACCGGCATCCGCGAGGCCCGCGGCGACCTGATCACCTTCGTCGACTCCGACGACACGCTCCCCGAGACCGCGCTGGCCCACCACGTGCGTTCGCTGGTGCGGAGCGGCTCCGACTTCTCCGTGGGCGCCCTCGAGCGGCAGCAGCACGAGTCGTCGTACGTCCAGAAGCCGTGGTCGCGCCGGCTCCACGAGGTTCCGCGCCCGGGAGTCACGCTCTCCGACGTGCCCGAGGCGCTGGCCAACATCTTCGCGTGCACCAAGGTGTTCCGCCGCGAGTTCGTCGAGGCGACGGGCCTGCAGTTCCCGGTCGGGGTGCGCTACGAGGACCAGGTGCCGATCACCCGCGCCTACCTGGCCGCGACCGCCTTCGACATCCTGCCCGACGTCGTCTACCGCTGGCGGTCGCGCCGCGACGGCTCCTCGATCACCCAGCAGAAGGCGCGCAAGGACGACCTGCACGACCGGCTGCTGGCCGTCGACGAGGTCGCCCGGCTGGTCCGCGCCCAGGGCAGCCGCACGGTGCTCCAGTCCTGGTACGGCAAGGTCTTCGAGTTCGACCTGATCGCCTACATCCGGGCCAGCGTCGACGCCGACGACACCTACTACGCCACGCTGGCCGAGACCGTGAGCCACATCCTCGACGGGGCTCCGCCGGAGGCCTGGACGGTGGTGGACCTCCGGCACCGGATCGCCGCCTGGGCGCTGGTGCACGAGGGCCGGGCCACCCTCACCCGGCTGCTCGAGACGCCGCTGCTGACCGGCAACCTCCCGGTGCGCCGCGTCGGCGACGGGCTCGAGGCCGACACCGACGCACTCGGCATCGGCCCGGACGTGCCCGCCGAGCTGCTGGCCGTGACCGACAAGGACCTCCTGGTCGAGGCCCGGCTCGAGGACCTCGAGGCGGCCGGCGACGAGCTGGCCGTCTGGGGCGTCGCGTTCACCCGCTACGTCGACGCGAGCCTGCCGCACCGGGTCGGGCTCACCCTCCAGCGCCGCGGCGGCGGCGACCCGGTCACCGTGCCGGCGCAGCCCGAGCACGTCGCGGACGCCAACGTCTTCGCCGACCGGCTCCACGAGGACCACCGCGACGACGGCTTCGTGGCGCGGGTGCCGCTCGCCGAGCTGGTCGCGCGGTCCGAGGGTGCGCGCACCGTCTGGCACACCCGGGTCGCCTGCGACGACGCTCGGCGGCACCCGGAGCGCGGTGTTCGGGGCGCGCGAGGAGCACGGCGCCGTGCTGCACCCGCAGCGGGTCCTCGTCGGCGACGCCCTCGTCGAGGCCACCTGGTCCGACCGGCTCGGACTCGTCCTGACCGTGCGCACCGACTGGGTCGTGCTCGACGCGGTCGAGCCCGTCGACGACGGACTGGCCCTCACGCTCCGCGCCGCCCCGGGCGTCACCCCGCGCGCCCTGCTGGTCCAGCAGGACCGGATCGGCGAGCCCTCGGCCACCGCGGCCGGCACCTGGCGGGTCACGCTCGCCGCCGGCGACGTGCCGGACGCCGGGGCCGGCCGCCGGTTCATGGTCGACACCGGCGACGGCCGGCAGCCGCTCGCGCCCCTCACCGCACACCGGCCGGCGCCGCTCCCCGGCTCGGGCCTGGTGCTGACGACCGGGGACGGCCTGGTCCGCCTGGCCCCGCTCCGCGGCGTGCTCGAGACCGACTCCGTCGTGTTCGACGGCGACCGCGCCCGGCTGGGCGGCAGCGTCGTCGGCGAGGCACCGGCCGAGCTCGTGCTGGACGGGCCCCGGGCACGGGTGACGGGCGCGGTCCAGGTCGACGGCGACCGCTGGTCGGCCGAGCTGCCGCTCACCCGGCCCTCCTACGCCGGCGACGCGACGGTGCGCCTGCCCCGCGACCCCTACCGGGTGACCGGCGGCGACGACGTGAGCGTGCTCGCCGCTCCGGGGTCGGTCCCGCGACGCGCCGTGACCCGGCACGAGGTGCCGGAGTGGCTCGCCGAGGCCCACGACGGCGGACAGCTGGTGCTGGAGCGCACCCGCGGCGCGGAGGTGGAGACCCACACCCGGCACGGCCAGCAGGTCGTGCAGACCGGTCCCTACGCCGCCGCGCTGCTGGGCGCCCGACGGCCTCTGGTGGTCTTCGACAGCTTCGTCGGCCGCGGCTTCCACCACGGCGCCGGCGCCGTCGCCCGCGCGCTGGCCGCCTCGCGGCCCGACCTCGAGCTGGTCTGGGGGCTGCGCGACGAGGCCCTGACGGCGCCGCCGGGCACCACGCCGGTGTCGCGGCAGTCGGCCGCCTGGTTCGACGCGCTCGCCACCGCCTCCCACGTCGTCACCAACGGGACCATGCCGCGCTTCTTCGAGAAGGCGGCCGGCCAGCGGCTGGTCGAGCTGTGGACCGGCACCCCCGTGGTCCGGTTCGGGCACGCGGTGGCGGTCGACGAGGGCCGCGCGGCCGGCGTGCGCGCGCTCGACCGCGACGTGGCCCAGTGGGACGTGCTCTGCACCGGGGGCCCGGCGGGCAGCGCGTGGATGCGGGAGGCCACCCGGTTCGCCGGGGAGGTCCGCGAGGTGGGCCACCCGGCCCTCGACGCCTACCGGGCTCCCGACCTGGCCGCCCGCGCCGCCGACGTACGCCGCCGCCTCGGCATCGGGGACGGACCGGTGCTGCTGCACGCGCCGACCACCCGGCACGCCGTGCGCGCCCACACCCGGCGCGAGAAGGTCAACGAGCTGGAGGTCGAGACGCTCCAGGAGGCGGTCCCCGGCCTGACCGTGCTGCTGCGCGGCCACCCCAACACCGCCAACCGGCGGCTGCTCAGCCCCACCTCCGGGGTGGTGGACGTGACGCTCTACCCCGAGCTGTCCGACCTGGTCCTCGCCGCCGACGCCGTGGTCAGCGACTACTCCACGCTCTGCGTCGACGTGCTCGCCTCGCCGACGCCCCTCGCGCTGTTCGTGCCGGACCGGGCCGACTTCGAGGAGCTCGGGCTCTTCCCCGACCTGTTCGGCACCCCGCCCGGCCCCGTCGCGGCGAGCACCGAGGAGCTCGTCCCGTGGCTCGTCGACGGTCTCGGGACGGTCCACCCCGGCCGCGAGCTGCTCGCCGGGCAGCTGCTGCCGCTCGACGACGGGCACGCCGCGCAGCGGCTCGTCGACGCCGAGTGGGGCTGACCGGCCGCCACGTCCCGGCGAGCCCGGTCCGGTCTGGTCCGGTTGCGCCTCGAATGAGCCTGGATAGGCCCCGAGACGCACAACACACCCGTTTGACCGTTTAGGTACCCCCCACCACTGCCGATACTCCCCCCGGAGCGGTGCGGCGTGGGAGGCGTGCGCCGCCCTGACTCACGTCTGGGAGGACACGACAACATGCGTATCGCGAAGGCAGTCGCCACGCTGTCGGCACTGGTGGTCGCCGCCGGTCTCACGGTGACCGGAGCACCCGCCCAGGAGGCGTCCGCGGCCGCCAAGGCCCCGGTCGACGTCCGCGTCGGCACCTACAACGTCCGCAGCGTCAGCCTCGACCGCACCGCGGGCGAGGAGCGTCCCTGGAAGGAGCGCCGTCCCGGGGTCATCGCCAACATCATCGGCGAGAACCTCGACGTCCTCGGCGTCCAGGAGGTGAACCCGAGCAAGGCGTTCAAGTCGCGGCTGGTCACCGGGAAGAACCAGTACCAGGACCTGCGCGCCGGGCTGAACGCCGCCGGTGGCAGCTTCGCGCTGACCAACTCCTACGCGTTCAACTGCAAGAAGCCGAGCACGCAGTACCGCTGCAAGAAGCGGGACCGCGGCGCCTCGCACGCCGAGCGCATCCTCTACAACACCCGCACCCTCCAGCTGGTCAGCCAGGGCAAGCTGAAGTACCAGGGCCAGTCCGGCTCCACCAGCCCCAACTACCTCGCCTGGGCGGTGCTGCGCACCATCGCCGGCGGCCAGGAGTTCCTGTTCACCACCACCCACCTCGCCCCCAAGGACGAGGGGGCCCGCGCGGCCCAGTGGGCGGAGATGATCTCCTACATCAACAGCATCAAGGGCGACCGGCCGGTCATCGTGACGGGCGACTTCAACACCCACAAGCACAAGCCGCTCGCGGCCGCGCTTCCTGCCCGCCATGGAGGCGGCCGGCTACGGCGACACGCTCGGCCAGCGCGCGGGTGAGTACACGCTGAGCGCGCCGCGGGCGCAGTCCCGGGTGAACGCCTGGATGAACACGGCCAACCACATGGACCGCAACGTGAAGAACTGGGGCTTCTGGTTCAAGCCCGAGAAGCCCGGCAACAACATCGACTGGATCTTCGCGAGCAACTCGCTCCCGGTCGTGGAGTACAAGGTCGTCGCCAACTACGACCCGTCCACCATGACTGGTCAACGGCGTGATCCCGTCGGACCACAACATGGTCCGGGCCACGATCACGCTTCCCTGACCAGGCCGACGTCACGCGGACCGCGTCACGGGGTGGTGAGCATCCACCCCGGGCGCGGTCCTGCTGCGTCGAAGGTCAGCGGGGCCACCGGGTCGTCGGTCCAGAGCCGGCGCGGCAGCGGCTGCGAGCACTCCGCACCCGCACAGGTGCGGAGCCGGTCGAGCTCGGCGGCGAGGGTGCGGCGCAGGGCGCGGTAGCGCGGGACGTCGACCAGGTTGTCGAGCTGGCGCGGGTCGCGCCGCATGTCGTAGAGCTCCTTGTCGCGGCTGGCGTGCTCGACGTAGAGGTAGCGCCCGGTGCGCACGCCCTGGGAGAACCGCAGCGGCGAGGGTCCCTCCGGCCGGTCGAGCAGGTCCTCGGTGGTGACGACCTCCTCGCTCAGCTGGAAGGGGCCGGTCTCGGTGAGGATCGGCCGGCGCCAGCCTCGGTCGCCGTCGCGAGCCACGTCGAGCATGCTCGTGCCGTCCAGCGACGTCCGCGGACGCACCCCGGCAGCGTCGAGGATGGTGGGAGCGAAGTCGACCATCAGGAAGGGGTCGGTGCGCTCCTCGCCCGCGGGGATGCCCGGTCCTCGCATCACCAGCGGCACCCGCAGCGAGGACTCGTAGGGGAGGATCTTGCCCTGCCGGCGGCGGTGCTCCCCGAGGAAGTAGCCGTTGTCGGAGGTGAACATCACGTAGGTGTTGTCCAGCTCCCCGGTCCGCTCCAGGGTCTCCATGATGTTGGCGACCTCGTCGTCCACCACCGAGAGCGACTCGACCCGCTGGCGGTAGTTCTCGATGATCGCGTCCACCTCGTCGGGCGCCAAGGGCGGCTCGCTCCGGATGAAGTCCGGCTTGGACGCGACCTCCTCGCGCCCGATCCACGGGGCGAGCCGGGTGATCCGGTGGTCGAACCGGCCCTTCACGTAGGACGGGCGGGCGGGGTTCTGCCAGGTCTGCCGGTAGCCGTCGGAGCGGGTGAACGGGCGCGGGTCGTCCTTCTCCTTCGGCTGGCCGCCGTGCGGCGCGGCGAACGCGGTCTGCATGAAGAACGGGCGCGGACCGGCTGCCTCCCGCCGGATGACGTCCTGGGTGATGTCGCTGTAGACCTGGGTCTGGTAGCGGCCCTGGTGCGGCTCGAGGCGGCCGTTGTTGCTCAGCGTGGTGTCGAAGTACTTGTAGGTGCCGCCCTGGAGCTCCCGGGCGTCGGGCTCCTCGTGGACGTGGTCGACGGATCCGCGCCAGTCGGTCCAGCCCGGCGGGACGTAGCGCAGCGACGAGGAGCCGTCGAGGCGCCGCATCCGGCCGTAGCCGTTGAGGTACTTGCCCATGAAGATCGTGTCGTAGCCGCCGCTCTCGTGCAGCCACCGCGGCAGCGTCTGCCGGTCGTCGAACACCCGGAAGCCGAACGGCTCCTTGTGCGACCAGACCTCGTGGTTGTGCGAGAGCAGACCGGTGAAGAACGAGGCGCGGGCCGGGCAGCACAGCGGCTGCGGGGAGAACATGTTGGTGAACCGCACGCCCTGGTCGGCGATCAGTCGCTGCACGTGGGGCATGAACTGCAGGTCGTCGTCCCGCATGTCGTCCATCATCATCACCAGCACGTTGGGCCGGTCGCGCTGACCGATCACCGGCGCGAGGTCGACGGTGGTCCGGCGGGAGTCGAGCACCCGCCGCTCGTACGGCGTCTGGCCGAGGGCGACGCGACGCTCCTCGTCGCTCGAGCCGGGCCAGCGGGCTCGCCGGGTCAGGCGCCGGCAGCCCCGCGCCGGCCCGGGCCCGCTCGTCCGGGCCGCGGAGCCCGACGTCGCCGGGCAGCGTGAGGACGGCCGTCAGGAGCACCACCGACGCAGCGGCGAGTGCGGCCGTTCTGCGGGGCATGCGTCGGGGCTCCTGGGTGGGATGCGGTGGTCACCGGCGCCGACCCGCTGTCCGGTACGACGGGTCGGCGGGCCGGGTCAGGCCAGCAGGCCGATCTTGGTGCCGAGCTTCTCGGCCAGCTCCGCCGGGTCGAGGTCGCCGTCGAGGATCCTGCGGGTGGGCCACGTGGAGACGTCGATGCCCGACAGCCGCGCGAACAGCTCGAGGTCCGCGGCGTACAGCTCGGCCAGGCCGGCGATGTCCGCGCCGGTGGGGGCGGTGCCCTCGACCTTCGGCCAGACCCCCATCTTGTGCAGCAGCTCCGGGGTCTCGGCGAAGCGCTCGATGCCGAGGTGGTCGGTCAGGCGGTCCATCGCGGTGCCGTGGTCGGCGAGCATCTCGCGGAAGCTCAGCAGCAGCCACTGCTCGCGCGGGAAGATGCCCAGGCCGCGCTCGAGCTGCTGGCCGTAGTAGCCCCGGATGACCCCGCTGAGGGCGGGGTAGCGGTCGACGCTGATGCCGGTGGGCAGCGTGTCGGGGAGGGACGCGTGCCGCTCGGTCTGGATGTAGTCCGGCCAGTCGGGGGTGAGCCGCGGGCGCCGGCCGCGGTTCATCGACCACTGCGAGAAGACCCGCTCGATCGGGTCGCGGAAGACCGCGACCAGGCGCATGTCGGGGTTGTGCGCGTGCATGCGCTCGAGCGCGTGCGGCCAGAAGATGTAGAGCGGCGTGGAGTCGCCGGCGATCCGGTGCTTCGGCCGGCCCTTGGGCACGACGTAGTCGGAGTTGTCCGGCGCGGTCCAGTCGCGGGACTCGTCGTCGAAGTAGTGCAGCTCCTTGCGCGGCGACCGGGCCACCTGCGGGTGGCGGTGGATCATCGCCATCAGGGTCGAGGTCCCTGCCTTCTGCACGCCCACGATGGAGAACGTGTAGGGGACAGTGCCGAGGTCTCGGCGATCCGGCATCGTTCACTCTCCTGCGTCGGGCCGTCAGCACGGTCGGTGTGCCGTTGGAGTATCCCCCGTCGGGCCGACCGCCGGCGCCCCGGGTCTCAGGGCTGCGGGGCGGCGGGGTCCCGCCTCGATGTCGCGGCCGCCGCTCGCGGCCTATCCGCGAAGTCTGCCTTCGCGTCGAAGTCGGATCACCGCCCGACTGGTCTCGAGCACCCCCCAGCCGGCGACCACCGCCAGGCCGATCGCCAGGACGAGGAGAAGGGCGCGATTCCCGGACGTGGTCTCACCGGCGCGCAGGTAGAGCATCGCGGCGATGAGAGCGGCCAGGAAAACCACGCGCACGGTGCCTCGTAGCAGCTCTGCCCGGACCGTGGCGAGCTGTCCGGTGCGGCTGGGCAAAGTACCTCCGAGAACTGAGGACGCTGTTGACGCTGTCACGTGGGGACCAGAACATACCGGCGATGCTCGCCCAGCCAGCCCGCCCAGCCCAGCCACTTGACCTTGTAGTCCCACATGGCCGGTGCTCCGCGAGCCAACCGGCCACCCCGGGAAATGGACGAAGCCCCAGGTCTCGACCTGGGGCTTCGGTGGTGCGCGAGGGGGGAGTTGAACCCCCACGCCCTTTCGGGCACACGGACCTGAACCGTGCGCGTCTGCCTATTCCGCCACTCGCGCGTGAAGCGTGCTCAGGGTAGCCCACGGCCCACCGGCCGCCAAAACCGGCGGCGCGGCCCGCCACGCCGGGCACCGACGGGCAGACCCGTGCCCGATACGATGCCGAGAAGCCGGACCTGAGGACCTCCCTGGCGAGGGTGACCTGCGTCATGCCCCGCGCCGGGGTCGTGCAGGTTCACCGCGGATGACCTGGGTACAGATAGAGGGGGTCCGGGCCGGACGAGTCGACGACGAGGGCACGAGGAGGTGACCGGATGGGCATTCTGCAGCGCTTCGAGAACCGACTCGAGCAGATGGTGTCGGGGGCGTTCGCCAAGGCCTTCCGCTCCGCCGTGCAGCCCGTCGAGGTCGCGGCCGCCCTGCAGCGCGAGGTCGACAACTCCGCGCAGATCCTCTCCCGCAACCGTCGCCTGGTGCCCAACCAGTTCCACGTCGAGCTGTCCCCGCAGGACTACGCCCGACTCGCGCCGTACTCCTCGACGCTCGCCGACGAGCTGGTCGAGATGCTCCGCGACCACGCGCACGAGCAGTCCTACGTCTTCACCGGCCCGGTGAGCATCGCCTTCGACGAGAAGGACGACCTGTCCACCGGCCGGTTCCACGTGCGCAGCTCGGCGCTGGCCAGCGTCACGCCGACGTCGGACGCGGCGGTCACCGACACCGCCGTACGTCGCGCCAACGTGATCCTCGAGGTCAACGGGATGAAGCACCCGCTCGACCCGCCGGGCATCGTCATCGGCCGCGGCAACGACGCCGACCTGCGGATCAACGACCCCGGCGTCTCCCGCCGGCACGCGGAGATCCGGATCTACCCCGGTGAGCCGGGCGTCGCGGGCGGGACCCCCCATGTCAGCGTCCACGACCTCGGCTCGACCAACGGCATGCTGGTCAACGGCCACAAGGTCGCCCAGGCGACGCTCGACGACGGCGCCACCGTCAAGATCGGCAACACGACGATGACCATCCGCTACGTCACGTCGGGTCACGACACGGAAAGAGGTCACGGTGTCTGAGCTGACCTTGATGCTGATCCGCTTCGCCTACCTCGCGATCCTGTGGATCTTCGTGCTCTCGGCCATCTCGGTGGTCCGGTCCGACATGTTCGGCGCGCGGATCGACTCCACGCCGCGGGCCGACCGCCGCGCGGAGAAGCAGGCCCGCAAGCAGGCCGCCAAGGCCAAGCCCACCCGCCGGCCGCGCGGGGCACCGACGCACGTCGCCATCACCGAGGGGGCCAACGCCGGCGAGACCATCTCGCTCGACCTGGCCCCGTTGCTCATCGGGCGCGGCAGCGACGCGGCGATCCGGCTCGACGACGACTACGTCTCGACCCGGCACGCGCGGATCGCGTCCTCGGGCGACCAGTGGTTCGTCGAGGACCTCGGCTCGACCAACGGCACCTACATCGGCTCCTCGCGGCTCACCCAGCCGACCACCCTCCAGCTCGGCACCCAGGTCCGCATCGGCAAGACGACGCTCGAGCTCCGCAAGTAGGCCGCCGCGCTGATGACTGACACGGACACGAACCGTCGCCCCCTGGCGCTGCGCTACGCAGCGCTGTCCGACGTCGGCCGCGTGCGCAAGGACAACCAGGACT
This sequence comes from uncultured Actinomycetota bacterium, assembly GCA_963698315.1. GTDB lineage: Bacteria > Actinomycetota > Actinomycetes > Propionibacteriales > Nocardioidaceae > Nocardioides_B. Next base: position 14,737 of record CAVOQH010000003.1, on the reverse strand, counting down.
CCGGCTTCGCCGGCGAGCACCTCCTGGTCATCGCCGACGGCGTCGGTGGCGCGGCCCGCGGCGACATCGCCAGCAGCACGGCCGTGCAGATCCTCCGCCGCCTCGACGCCCCGGCCCCCGAGGACACCCACGAGGCGCTGGCCGGCGCGATCCACCGGACCCACGACCGGCTCGCCGAGCTCGTCGACCAGGACCCCGAGCTCGACGGCACCTCGACCACGGTCACGGCGGCGCTCTTCGACGGCAGCCGGATCAGCATCGGCCACGTCGGCGACAGCCGCGGCTACCTCCTGCGCGACGGGACGCTGAGCCAGCTCACCAAGGACCACACCTTCGTGCAGAGCCTGATCGACGAGGGCCGGATCACCGAGGAGGAGTCCCGCACCCACCCGCACCGCAACCTGATCCTGCGGGCGGTGGACGGCGTCCACGAGACCGAGCCCGACCTCTTCGACGTCGAGCTGGCGCCGGGTGACCGGATCCTGCTGTGCAGCGACGGCTGCTCGGGCGTCCTCGACAGCGACCGGCTCGCCGACATCCTGGGCAGCGGCAGCATCGACTACGCCGTCGTCGAGCTCGTCCGCGCCTCGCTCGACGCGGGCAGCACCGACAACATCACCGTCGTGGTGGCCGACGTCGTGGACGCCGGCACCGCCGTGGACCCGGACACCTCGGCCGCCGCGACGACCGGGCCGATGCTGGTGGGCGCGGCCGCCGAGCAGCCCCGCAAGGCGATGAACCCGTCGAAGAGCTTCTTCCGCGGGCACCGCGGTGGCGACACCGGCGAGCTCGAGCCCGTCGCGGGCGCAGCCGACGCCGGGTCCGAGGCCGACCGCCCGGTCGACCCCGAGGCGCTGCGCTACGCACCGCGCCCGCCCCGCCGGGGCGTCTGGTTCCGGCGCGTCCTGGTGCTGCTCGTGCTCGTCGGTCTGCTGGTCGGCGCGGCCAAGGTCGCCTACGACTGGTCCCAGAAGCAGTTCTACGTCGCGGTCTCCGACGGCCGGGTCGCGATCTACCGCGGCATCCAGTCCGACCTGCCCGGCATCGACCTCCAGGACGTGGAGCGGACGACCGGGATCACCATCGAGTCGCTGCCCGACTACACCGCCCAGCAGGTCCGTTCCGGCATCCCCGCCGACAGCGAGCAGCACGCGCAGGACATCGTCGCCGACCTCACCGGTCTGGCGAAGGTCTGCCCGACCCCGGAGCCCGAGCCCACCCAGGACCCGACCAACAAGAAGCGCGACGGCAAGAAGCGCGACCAGCCCTCGGAGTCGCCGAGCCCGACCCCGAGCCCGTCGCCCACCATCGCCCCGCCGGACTGCATCGAGACCGGCGACAGCGCGACCGACGAGCCGTCGCCGAGCGCGTCTCCGGGCGCCTCGCCGGAGGCTTCCCCCGGGGCGGAGGTCACCCCGTGAGCAACCTCAACCCGCTCAACGCCCTTCCGCTCGGCTTCACCCACCGCCGTCGCCGGGGCGCCGAGCTCTTCCTGCTGCTGCTGAGCCTCGTGGTCGGCGTGGGTGCCTACGCCGCGGTCGGGATCGGCGTCGAGGGCACCATCCCGGTCGACATCATCGGCTACGGCGGCTGGCTGGCCGGGCTGTGCATCGCCGGCCACATCGCGGTCCGCTACCTCGCGCCGTACGCCGACCCGGTGCTGCTGCCGATCGTGGCCGCGCTCAACGGCCTCGGCCTCGCGATCATCTACCGCATCGACCTGGCCAACCTCGCCGCCGACGAGGACGCCAACACGTTCGCCCGCGACCAGCTGATCTGGATGACGCTGGGCGTGGTGCTCTTCGTGACCGTGCTGCTCGTGCTCCGCGACCACCGCCGGCTGCAGGCGTTCACCTACACCTCCGGGTTCGCCGCGATCGTGCTGCTGGTGATGCCGCTGCTGCCCGTGCTCGGCACGACCATCAACGGCGCCCGCATCTGGATCCGGCTCGGCCCGCTGAGCTTCCAGCCCGGTGAGATCGCCAAGGTCTGCCTGGTCGTCTTCTTCGCCGGCTACCTCGTGCTGCACCGCGACGCGCTCGCCCTCGCCGGCCGCCGCGTGCTCGGCATCGACCTGCCGCGCGGCCGCGACCTCGGGCCGATCCTGGTGATGTGGCTGATCAGCCTCGGCATCCTGGTCTTCCAGCGCGACCTCGGCTCGTCGCTGCTGTTCTTCGGCCTCTTCCTGGTGATGCTCTACGTCGCCACCGAGCGGCCCGGCTGGCTGGTCGTCGGCACGACGCTCTTCGTCGCCGGCGCCTACACCGGCTTCCTGCTGTTCTCCCACGTGCAGGCCCGGGTCAACGCGTGGCTGGACCCGTTCGACCCCGACGTGAACAGCTACCAGATCGTGCAGGGCATGTACGGCATGGCCTGGGGCGGCCTCGTCGGGCGGGGGCTCGGCCAGGGCGACCCGACGCTGATCCCGTTCTCCTACTCCGACTTCATCGTCGCCTCGATCGGCGAGGAGCTCGGCCTCACCGGGGTCATGGCGGTGATCGTGCTCTTCGGCCTGATCGTGGAGCGCGCGCTGCGGACCGCCCTGGTCTGCCGCGACGCCTTCGGCAAGCTGGTCGCCACCGGTCTGGGCGTGGTGTTCGCGCTCCAGGTGTTCGTCGTCATCGGCGGTGTCACCAAGCTGATCCCGCTGACCGGCCTCACCACGCCCTTCCTGTCGTACGGCGGGTCGTCGCTGGTCGCCAACTGGGTGATCATCGGCCTGCTGCTGCGCATCTCCGACCAGGCCCGCCGCCCGCTCCCGGAGCTCACGTCCAACGACTCCGGCGACGCCGGTGACGACGCCACCCAGGTGGTGAACCTGAGATGAACAAGCCGATCCGCGCCATGTCCATCGTCTGCATGCTGCTCTTCGTCGGCCTGCTGGTGAACTCCACCTACCTGCAGTACGTCCAGGCCGGGGACCTCAACTCCCGCGACGACAACAAGCGGGTGCGCGACGCGGAGTTCTCCCGCAAGCGCGGCGCGATCATCGTGGCCGGCAAGTCGGTGGCCGAGAGCGTGCCGGTCGACGACCCGTACAAGTACCAGCGGGTCTACCGGCAGCCGTTCAAGTACGCCCACCTGACCGGCTACTACTCCTACATCTACGGCCGCGACGCCGTGGAGTCCACGCAGAACGAGATCCTCTCGGGCAGCGACCCCCGGCTCTTCGTCGACCGCGTCGTCGACATGATCGGCAACGCCCAGCCCAAGGGCGGCTCGGTGTCCCTGACGGTCGACGCGGCCGCGCAGGACGCCGCGTTCAACGGGCTGCGCGCCCTCGGCCCCGGCACGGAGGGCGCGGTCGTGGCGCTGGAGCCGTCCACCGGCAAGATCCTGGCGATGGTGTCGAACCCGACGTACAACCCGTCGGTGCTCTCCTCCCACGACTTCGACGCCGTCAGCGACGCCCGCGAGCGGCTGCTCGCGGCCGAGAACGACCCGCTGATCAACCGGGCCACCCAGGAGGTCTATCCCCCCGGGTCGACGTTCAAGCTGGTCACCGCCGCGGCGGCCCTCGAGAGCGGGCAGTACCAGCCGGACACGCTCGTCAAGGGCGGCGACACCCTCGACCTGCCGCAGACCGACCGCGACCTGCCCAACTACGCCACCGGCGTGTGCGGCAGCGGCAAGATCCCGCTCACCCAGGCGCTGGCCCAGTCCTGCAACACCTCCTTCGGCGCCATCGGCATGCAGCTCGGTGACGACGCGCTGCGCGAGCAGTCGGAGAAGTTCGGCTTCGGCGACGTCTACCTCGACGACCTCAACCGGCAGGCGGCGAGCCGCTTCCCGGAGCCCGACGTCGACGACCCGCTGACCGCCTACTCCGCGATCGGGCAGTACGAGGTCGCGGCCACCCCGCTGCAGATGGCCATGGTCAGCGCCGGGATCGCCAACGGCGGCACCGTGATGCGGCCCTACCTCGTCGACGAGGTGCGCGCCCCCGACTTCTCGGTGCTCGACAAGACCAGCCCCGAGCCGTTCCGCGAGGCGGTCAGCTCGACCGTCGCGCGCGACCTCACCCAGATGATGGTGGAGACGGTCGACAACGGCACCGCCGCGCCCGCGGCCATGCCCGGCATCAAGGTGGCGGGCAAGACCGGCACGGCGCAGAGCCAGGCCGACCGGCCCAACTACGCCTGGTTCGTGTCCTTCGCCCCGGCCGACAACCCGCAGGTCGCGGTCGCGGTCCTCGTCGAGGACGCCGGCGTGGCCAACGACCTCATCTCCGGTGGCGGACTGGCCGCGCCGATCGCCAAGTCCGTGATGGAGGCGGTGATCAACCGGTGACCGGGGCCACGACGGGCACGGACCCGCGCTACCGCCTCGACAGCCGGATCGCCACCGGCGGGATGGGCGAGGTGTGGCGGGCCACCGACACCGTGCTCGACCGCCAGGTCGCGGTGAAGATCCTCAAGCACGAGTACGCCGACGACCCGTCGTTCCGTTCGCGGTTCCAGGCCGAGGCCCGGCACGCCGCGGCGCTGCACCACCCCGGGGTCGCCTCCGTCTTCGACGCCGGCGAGCTGCCCGCCGACGACGGGTCCGGGACGCCGCGGCCCTACCTGGTGATGGAGCTCGTGCCCGGCCAGCCGCTCTCCGACCTTCTCCGCGACGGCCAGCCGATGCCACCGGCGACCGCCGCCGACCTCGCCGCGCAGGCGGCCGACGCCGTCGCGGCGGCCCACGCGCTCGGCATCGTGCACCGCGACATCAAGCCCGGCAACCTGCTGGTCACCCCCGACGGCCGGGTGAAGATCACCGACTTCGGCATCGCCCGCGCGGCGGACGCCGCCGGCGTCACCCAGACCGGCCAGGTCATCGGCACGCCCGCCTACCTCTCGCCCGAGCAGGCCGAGGGCAAGCCGGCCACCGCCGCCAGCGACGTCTACGCCCTCGGGGTGGTGCTCTACGAGTGCCTCGCGGGCACCCGGCCGTTCACCGGCGACAGCCCGGTCAGCATCGCGCTCGCGCACCTGCGCGACGCACCGCCGCCGCTGCCCGCCTCGGTCCCGCAGCCGCTGCGCGACAGCGTCGACGTCGCGCTCGCCAAGGACCCCGGCGCACGGTTCGCCTCCATGGCCGCCTTCGCCGACGCGCTGCGCGGTGGACCGGTGGCGGCCCCGGCAACCACCACAGCCGCCACCACGGCAGTCACCGCCCCGGTCGCCGGGGCACCCGAGACCGGCGCCACCCAGGTGCTGACAGCACCGCCCGCCGCTCCACCCGGCCGACGGACCGGCCCGCCGCCGGCCGGCCTGGCTGCCCTGGGTCGCCGCCGCAGCGGCCGTGCTCGTGCTCGTCCTGCTGGTCACCTGGCTGACCCGGGGCGAGGAGGCCACCCCGGCGGCCGGACCGGACCCGGCGGGGCAGACCACGCCCGCCGAGGAGACCACCAGCGCGGCGCCCGAGACCAGTGCCCCGGCGGAGCCCGCGGGCATCGAGGTCGTCGCGGCCGACTACCAGGGCCTGCCCAAGGACGAGGCCAAGGCACGGCTCGAGGCCCTCGGGCTGAAGGTCAAGGAACAGCCCGTCGACAACGACGGCACGATGGAGCAGGACACCGTCGTCGACGTGGTCCCGGTGGGCACGCTCGACCGACGGCGACGAGGTCACGCTGTTCGTCGCCGGGAAGCCGGCGCCCGCGCCGGCCGAAGAGGGGGACACGCCCGGCAAGGGCAAGGCCAAGGGACCCAAGAAGGACAAGGACTGAATCCTGTGAGCAACGGATCGGACGGCAAGCCCACGATCGGCGGCCGCTACGAGGTCGACGGCCTGCTCGGCCGCGGCGGGATGGCGGAGGTCCGCAAGGGCACGGACACGCGGCTCGGGCGTGTCGTCGCGATCAAGCGCCTGCGCACCGACCTGGCCAGCGACCCGACCTTCCAGGCCCGCTTCCGCCGGGAGGCGCAGTCCGCCGCCTCGCTCAACCACCCCGCGATCGTGTCGGTCTACGACACCGGCGAGGAGGTCGGCACCGAGGCCGACGGCATCGGCAGCGACGGTGTCCCGCAGCCCTACATCGTGATGGAGTACGTCGCCGGTCGCACCCTGCGCGAGATCCTCCGCGAAGGCCGCAAGATCCTCCCGGAGCGCGCCCTGGAGATCACCTCCGGCGTGCTCTCCGCCCTCGACTACAGCCACCGCGCCGGCATCGTGCACCGCGACATCAAGCCCGCCAACGTGATGCTGACGCCGTCCGGCGACGTCAAGGTGATGGACTTCGGCATCGCGCGCGCGATGGCCGACGCGTCCTCGGTGATGACCCAGACCGCCGCGGTCGTCGGCACCGCGCAGTACCTCTCGCCCGAGCAGGCCCGCGGCGAGACCGTCGACAGCCGCAGCGACGTCTACTCCACCGGCTGCCTGCTCTACGAGCTGCTCACCGGCCGGCCGCCGTTCGTCGGCGAGAGCCCGGTGTCGGTGGCCTACCAGCACGTGCGCGAGCAGGCGGCCCCGCCGTCGTCGCTCGACCCCGACCTGCCGCCCGAGGTCGACCGGATCGTCATGCAGGCGCTCGCCAAGCCCATCGACGAGCGCTACCAGAGCGCCGCGGCGATGCGCGCGGACATCGAGCGCTACCTCGCCGGCCAGCCGATCGTGGCGCCGCCGCTCGCGGGCACGGCCGTGACCCCGGCGTACGCCGACGGCGGCGACGAGCCGACGTCGTTCTTCGGTGACCGCCCCGACCAGGACGACGAGGAGGAGGAGCGCAAGAAGCGCTGGCCGCTGTTCCTCGCCGGCCTCGCGATCCTGGCGCTGCTGATCGGCGCCGTGGTCTTCGGGCCGATGCTCTTCAGCTCCGCGCCGGAGCAGAACGCCGTCCCCTCGGTCATCGACATGACCCGCAAGCAGGCCGAGCAGCGCATCGAGGACGCCGGGCTCACGCTGGGCGACGTGAGCAAGGAGGCGTCGACCGACTACCGCAAGGGCCTGGTCATGGACCAGGACCCCTCGGCGCAGTCGATGCTCGAGCCCGGCTCCGAGGTGGACATCACCGTCTCGACGGGTGACCCCGACGTGGTCGTGCCGTCCGTGATCGGCGACAACAAGTTCGACGCCGTCGCCACGATCGAGGACCTCGGTCTGGTGGCCAAGCTCGTGCGGGAGCAGTCCGACGACGAGCAGGACACGGTGACCCGGACCGACCCCGAGGCCGCGACCAGCGTGAGCGCCGGCAGCACCGTGCGGATCTTCTGGTCCACCGGCCCGCGGGCGGTGCCCGGCGTGGTCGGGCTCCAGGAGGACGAGGCACGCGCCCGGCTCGAGCGCGCCGGCTTCGAGGTCTCCGTCGACGAGGACCCCGACACCGTGGCCGAGGCCGGGCAGGTGCTCGAGCAGAGCCCGTCGGCCGGCAGCCGGCAGAACCAGGGCACGACCGTGACCATCACGGTCTCCACCTACGAGCCCGAGCCGACCCCGAGCCCGACGCCCACCCCGACGGAGACACCGACGCCGACGGAGACGCCGACGCCGACCGAGTCACCGGTGCTTCCGCCCGAGCAGTGACCCGAGGGGTGACCCGGGCAGCGGCCCGCGTCAGGTGCGGTCGTCGGCCAGGTCGGCGTCGCGGCCGGCGGGCCGGGCATAGCTGAGCTCGGTCGAGCCGGCGTAGCCCGGCATCTCGATGAGCGGGTCGACGCCGACCTCCCAGCCGAGCTGGTAGGCGGCGACCGCCTCGAGGTAGAAGCCGATGTAGGGGCTGTCGTTGACGCTGTCGAGCATCTGGTCGGTCGGGCCGATCGCACGGATGACGTACGGCGGCGCGTAGGGCACGTCGTGCAGCACCACGGAGTTGCCCACGCAGCGGATGCCGGTGCTCGACACGACCCGCTGACCCTGGATCGTCATCGCCTCGGCGCCGCCGGCCCACAGCGCGTTGGCGACCGCCTGGATGTCCTGCTGGTGCACCACGAGGTTGTTGACGTCGTCGCCGGCGACGGAGTCCTGGACCGCGTCGGGCGCGTCGGTCAGCGTGATCGTCACCCCGGGTCCCTGCACCGGGTCCACGCCGGCCGGACCCTCGGCCGCGCGGGCCGCGTCGGCGGCGGCGCCGGCCCCGATCGAGGTGGAGAGGTCGTCGGAGAGCTGGTCCACCTCGCCGGCGAGCTCCTCCTGCTCGGCGCGGAGCTCCTCGAGCTGGCGGGTCTCGGCCTCGGCCAGCCCCGGCAGGTCGTCGTAGCGGCCGCCGCGCAGGTCGGTGCCGCCCGCGCTCGACCAGCTGGTCACGAAGAGCGCACCGGCGAGCAGGAAGACCACCGGGGCCGCGCCGCGCCACCACCAGGCGGCGCCGCGACCGTGGGCCCGGCGGGCGGCGAACGCCGAGGCCAGCCGCGTGGTCCAGCCGGGGCGGCTGCCTGGTCCTGCCGGGGACGTCATGGCGGTGTGCTTTCGTGCGCGGGACGGGTCCCGACTACGCTAACCCAGGCAGCAAGCCCCGGCGGACCGGCGGCCCCGTCCGGCCACGGTCGGGGGCAACCTCCGCAGCACCCGAGTCGAGGAGCGATCCGACGTGTCCCAGCACCCGCCCCGCACGAAGCACGAGACCACGCAGGACCCCGGGGTCTCCGTGGTGCGCACCGTCGTCGCCGCGGTCGTGGCCGCGCTGGGCATCGCCTGGATGGTCGTCTACATCAACGTCGCCCAGGACGGCGAGAAGCTCACCTGGATGGGCGACCTGGAGCGGTGGAACTTCCTGATCGGCTTCGGGCTGGTGTTCCTCGGTCTCGCGCTCGCTGCCAACCCCGGCACCCCGCTCGGTCGCGGTCGCGGCGTCGTGATCGGGATGCTCGGCTGCTTCCTGATCGGTCTGGTCTGGATCGTCGTCTACTACATGACCGGCCAGGACCTCTCGATCCCGCTGATGAAGAACCTCGGCCAGTACAACCTGGTCGTCGGGATCGGCTTCATGGCGGTGGGCTTCGTCTACGCCACCCGGTGGGAGTGACCCGCCCGCCCCGCTGACTGCACGCTCCCGGCCCGTCGTCCGCGACGGGCCGGAGCCATGTCCGGGGCCGGCCGGCCCGCCGTTCCGGGCCCGGTTGTGCACAGCTGTGGACGCGCGTGTGCATGCGAATGACAACGGTGGAATTTGTCCACAGGGGTTGTCCCCAGTGTGGAAATCTCTGCCCGGGTCCGGTTCGACCGGGGGACGAACGCCGTGGATCGGTGTGGTTCTACCCACACCGCACCGGTCCCAATCCTGGGCGCGACCCACCGGGCCGTCCTCCCGCAGGAGTACGACCCGGCCTACGACGGGCGACGACGGCCGCGCCGGACCGCCCCCGACCGCCCCCGACCGCCTAGGTGAGGGCGGCGGTGCGGGCGACGACCGCGAGACCGAGCACGACGACCAGCCCGGCCACGCCGGCGAGCTGCCAGCGGGCGCGGTGGGCCTGGGGGGCGTAGACGAACGCCGCCGCGACCAGCATGCCGCCGAGGAAGCCGCCGAGGTGACCCTGCCAGGAGATGAAGGACCGGCCGATCACGGTGATCAGGAAGTTGATCCCGATCCACACCAGCAGCTGCTGGGGGTTGGCGCGGACCTTGACCGCCACGACGAGCAGTGCGCCCATCAGGCCGAAGATGGCGCCGGAGGCGCCGATGGTGGGGGTGCTGATCCCGCTCAGCCAGTAGACGCACACGCTGCCGCTGAGCGCGGAGAGCAGGTAGACGGCGAGGAAGCGGGTGCGCCCGAGCACCGCCTCGAGCTGGGGGCCGAGCACCCACAGGGCGACCATGTTGAAGCCGATGTGCCACAGGTCGAGGTGGGTGAAGGCGGACGTGAGCAGCTGCCACACCGCGCCCTCGGCCACGCCGTCGAAGACCTGCGGCTGCCCCTCGATGAGCGCGACGCCACGGGAGGGCAGCAGCGCGAGACGGTAGAGCCACGGGCTGTGGCTGCCGCCGGTGACCTGGATCAGCAGGAAGACCGCGAGGTTGATCGCGATCAGCACCTGCGAGGTGAGGGCCGGGTTGGTCGAGCGGACGCCGCCGTACGCCGTCCGCCCGGAGCGGGTCGACCGGGCCCCCTCCTTCACGCACGAGGGGCAGTGGAAGCCGACCGCCGCCGTGCGCATGCAGTCCGGGCAGATCGGCCGGTCGCACCGCTGGCAGCGGATGTAGGTCTCGCGGTCCTCGTGCCGGTAGCAGACCGGGGCGTCGCCCGCCCCGGTCTGCTCCGTCGGTTCGTGGTCCCCGGGGTCCCGGGGCGCCGGGGGCGTGCTCAGCGCCGCTCCACCTCGACCGTCTCGATGACGACCGGCTCGACCGGGCGGTCGCCGGGGCCGGTGGCGGCGGAGCCGATGGCGTCGACGACCTTGCGGCTCGCCTCGTCCTCGACCTCACCGAAGATCGTGTGGCGGTTGTTCAGCCAGTCGGTCGGCACCGTGGTGATGAAGAACTGCGAGCCGTTGGTGCCGGGGCCCGCGTTGGCCATCGCGAGGAGGTAGGGGCGGTCGAACTGCAGCTCGGGGTGGAACTCGTCCTTGAAGGTGTAGCCCGGGCCGCCGGTGCCGGTGCCGAGCGGGCAGCCGCCCTGGATCATGAAGTTGGGGATGATCCGGTGGAAGCCGAGGCCGTCGTAGAAGCGACCGGTGGTGCGCTGGCCCGACTCGGGGTCGACGTACTCCTGGGTGCCCTCGGCCAGTCCCACGAAGTTCTCCACGGTCTTGGGAGCGTGGTTCGGGAACAGGTGGACGACGATGTCGCCGTGGTTGGTCTTCAAGGTTGCGTACGTCTCGGCCACGAGGCGCCTTTCTGAGCGGGTTCAGGGGCGGGTTCAGGGTGGGTCGGGTTGTCTCGACCATCGCCGATCCTCCCACGGGAGGCAAGGCGTCACGCCTGCCGGTCGGACGGCCACCTGTCCGGCAACGGCACACCGGGGTTTGACTCGCGGGAGCGACCGGGCATGATCGGAGAAAGAACGGGCACAGCGTTCCGTGAGACCGAGAGGGGCAACAGCCACATGCCGAAGAAGTCCAAGAATCTCCTGGACCACGCGAACGACCTTGCGACCGACATCGCCGACAAGATCGGTCCCCAGATCGAGAGCGCCGTCGAGACGGCCCGCGAGAAGGCCGGCCCGGTGATCGCGGATGCCCGCGACAAGGCCGGACCCGCCGTGCACGACGCCCGCGACAAGATCACCTCCGACGTCCTGCCCGTGATCACGGCCGCGCTGGCCGCCGCGAGCGAGGCGACCGAGGACGTCCGGGGCGAGACCAAGAAGCGGGGCAAGGCAGCCGTCGCCGCGCTCAAGGGCGACATCGAGGCGCCGGTCAAGAAGAAGCACCGCTTCCGCAACTTCCTGATCGTGCTCGGCCTCGGCGGTGCCGCGGCCTTCGTCGCCAAGAAGCTGTCGGACCGGCCGTCGTCGACGACGTGGGAGTCGACCCCGGCGCCGGCTCCGGCACCGGCCGCACCCGCGGGCGCCCACCGCGCCGAGGGTGCCGACGCCGACGACCAGGGCGGCGCGTCGCCCGACGTCGCGGCGGCCGACGCGGCCAGCCAGCCGCACGAGGCCACCACGCCGGACAACCCGGCCGAGACGATCGACGTCAAGCACAACTGAGGCGTCGAGAGCCCTCAGCAACGCTCAGGCTCAAGGCCCGGTCACCCGCGCGGTGACCGGGCCTTTGCGCGTCCGATCCGCTGGGGCGGCAGGTCGACGGGCCGGTGCTCCGCGATCCACGCGTCGATCTGCTCCCACCAGGAGAACAGCCAGTCGATCCGGGCCTCCCGGCCCTCGGGGATCTCCTCGCGCGGCACCCGCCACCAGCGCATGATGATCTGCTTGTCCATCGGGATCTCGCGCCAGACGTCGCGCAGCGTGAGCATGTGGTCGAGCCCGGTGTGCGCCACCAGCACGACGTCGGCGTCGGGGGCCGCGTCGAGGGCGGCGAGCAGCCCGCCCGGCCGGGGGGCGAGCACGTTCTCCATCCGCTCCGCCCGGGCTGCCATCGCCTCGAGCCCGAGCCGGCGCAGCTTGTCGATGGCACGCTGCCGGCGCTCCGGGGTGAAGTTCCCACCCTCGGGGAAGATCACGAAGGCGTCGTTGTGGTCGAGGTTGCGGGCCAGCGCGCCCACCTGGGCCTCGAGGTCCTGACCCGGCCGGCCCGGCGAGACGAACCGGCTGGGCAGCCGGTTGAGGATCACGTCGATGGCCGGGTCCCAGGCGAGCGTGTCGCGCAGGACCACCCGCGGCTCGCGGCCGTACCAGTGCATGAGCGCGTACATCAGCGTGAACGAGTCGCCCGGTCCGGCGTGCCGGCAGCACACGAGCAGCGGCTCGCCGGGGAAGGCGTCGGGGGCCGGGCCCTCGGTGACGATCTTCAGCCGCAGCACCCGCCGGGCCTCGCGGAAGAACACGATCAGGTAGGTCTGCACGATGTCGTAGTGGATCCGCTCGAAGAACGGGCGGCGGATGAACACCCCGAAGCCCGAGGCGATCCAGAGCCCGAAGAGCTCGATCAGCATCAGGCTCTCGAGCACCAGGTGCAGCAGCGCGATCGACATCAGCCGGAGCGGGCGCAGCCGGCCCGGCACCAGCGGCGAGAGCACCACCGCGACCAGCAGCCACAGCGGGATCGTGGTCAGCAGCAGCACGGTCAGCGCGATCACCGCCGGGGCGACCACCACCCGGCGGAACAGGCCCGTCACAGGTGCGTCTCCAGGTAGGCGACGGACGCGCGGTGGGCGGCGTCGATCCGGCGTACGACGGCCCGGAAGTCGCGGTAGGACAGCAGGCTGTCGTCCTTGGGGCTGCCACCGCCGGTGGGCAGCACGTGAGCGGTGACGTGCTCGGGGAGCGCGGCCATCTCGCGGTGGAAGCGGTGCCGGCGGGCGATCTCGAACGACACCCGGGCCACCTCCCACGGCTTGCGCGGCGGCTGCAGCGGCCGGTCGACCCGGCCGACCTGGAGCACGAAGATCCGGTCGGCGCCGCACTCGACCGCGCGGCCGACCGGGATGGAGTTCACGATGCCGCCGTCGAGGTAGTGCTCCCCGTCGACGACCGCGGGCCGGAGCAGGCCGGGCACGGCCGCGCTGGCCACGACCGCGTCGACCACGCGTCCGGAGGTGAACCAGTGCTCGGCGGCGCGCTCGATCGACGACGCGCAGACCTGGAGCTCGATGGCGAGGTCGGCGAACGTGCGGTCGCCGAGCTCCTGGGCGAGCCGCTGGCGCAGCGGCCGGCTGGAGTGCAGGTGCGTGCCGGTGCGCACCGCCCGGGTGACCTGGCGGACCGCGCCGTCGCCGTAGACCTCGCGGTTGGTCACCGCGCTCTCCCACAGGCCGACCAGCCGCTCGATCACCCCGTCACCGGGGTCGGCGGCGACCAGGGCGCCGTTGAGCGCGCCGACCGAGGTGCCGAGGAGGACGTCGGGCTCGATCCCGGCCTCGAACAGGGCCCGGAGCATGCCGACCTCGACCGCGCCGAGCAGACCACCGCCGCCGAGGACGAAGGCGGTGCGGGTGGCCACCGGGGTCAGCCGACCGAGGAGGTGGCCCCGGCGGTCGGGGCCGCCGCCATCTGCTCGTGCACCTGCCTGGTCGCGCGCCACTCGGCCCAGAAGGACACCACCGGGATGGTGCCGCAGACCAGCGTCGTCACGGTGAACGGCAGGCTCCAGCCGGCCTTGCGCGAGAGCAGGAAGGCGACCACGAGGAAGATCATGTAGAGCCACCCGTGCGCGATGCCGAGGTAGGTCGTGATCGCCTCGCCGACCGAGTGGGCGGTGCTGCCCTCGACCCAGATCGCCGGCGTGCTCGGGAAGACGTGCCACATCGAGGTGCCGTCGAAGTTGGCCAGCGGGACGCCGACCAGGATCAGCACGACCAGCAGGACGCCGACGATGGTGGCCATGACCTGGTAGCGGAGCAGTGCACCCTTCACGGGGCCGACGCTATCTCAGCGGGGGTGGCGGGCTCGTCGGCGAGGGCCTGCTCGCGGGCGGCCACCCGGTCGAGCTCGTCGCGGGACCAGCGCCACCACAGGAACAGCGCGAACCCGGCGAAGACCACCCACTCCGCGGAGTAGAAGAGGTTGCGCAGCGCCGTGAAGGTGTCCGGCTCGGGCAGCGCGTCGGGGGTGACCGGCTCCAGGCCCGAGTCCGCCGCACCGGCGGTCGCGCGCCGGCGTCCCGGGCGATGACGTAGCCGCCGTAGAGGTCGGTGTCGACGTGCTGGACGGCGCTGGCGACGCGCAGCTTGGGCAGCACCGCGTCACCCGGGTCGGGGTCGGGCAGCCCCTTGCCCTCGCCGGGCTGGAGCCAGCCGGTGACCTCGGCGCGGCCGGTGGGCGGCGCCGGCAGCTCGGCCCCGTCGGGCAGGAAGCCGCGCACGACCAGGATCGCCGGGTCGCCGGCGCAGTCGCCGGTGCCGCAGACCGACACCGGGGTGACCACCCAGCGGCCGGCCTCGCCCGTCGAGGGTGCGGTCGCTCACCTCGACGGTGGAGCCGGGCAGCCAGCTGCCGGTGAGCGTGACCGGGCGGCCGACCTGGTCGCCGGGATAGGGGTCGTCGGGTCCGAGCACGCGGGCGAGCGGGACCGGCGGGGAGTCGGCGAGGTCACGGGCGGCCAGGTCGCGGCCGGCCTGCCACGCGTCGTACTGCCACAGCGAGAGCAGCAGCGCGATCGTCACCGCCGCCACACCGGTCGCGTGCAGCAGCAGCATCCGGGGGCTGGTGAGGGTCCTCGCGGCGGACTGGGGCACGCATCGAGCGTACGGCGCG
>CAVOQH010000002.1:0-991559 GCA_963698315.1 uncultured Actinomycetota bacterium | reverse complement strand
TCCGGTTCGAGTCGGGGACCGCCCACAGGTGTCGATAGCGGTTCAGGGGGTACGACGGGACAAAGGGATTGGGAGCGTCATGAGTTCAACCGCAACGTCCACGACCCGACAGGTTCATGCTGATCACAGTGCTGCCGGCGTCTTCACCTCGGTGCTCCACGCCGCGGTGGGGAGCGCGGCAGCCAGGCTCGAGCACGAGGTTGGCAGGTGGGCTGACAAGCTCAATGGTGTCGCAGCCGGAGGCGGTCCCTCGGGAGGGTTGGCTGCGCTCGCAGACGAGGGACTTGATGAACTGGCAGAGGGCGGCGGCGCGAAGCAGAGAGCCGGTGCCGAAGGTGTCAAGGCGCGCCTGCACGGCAAAAACCCGGTCCGGGCCGCCATCAAGGGGGCATGGCAGGCGGGCACACCCGTTGTGCGGGCTGCGATCATTGCCGCAGTGACAGGCGCGATCCTGCTACTGCTGTTGTCCCCCGTGCTCCTGCTTGTCTTCCTGTTGAGCCTGCTGATCATTGTCGCCGTCCACCGGGCCCGTGCAGCCAAGCGGTAGCCGCACCTCGGACCGCGGGCGCTGCTCCACCTCATGTCTGCAGAGACCGCCTGACAGGCCGATAGCAGGAGCAGTCGCCGCGGATTGACGCGACCTCGAACTCGCGGATCGCGGCCATGTCCGGACGTTTCCCGCAGCTCACTCTCGAGGTCGTGCAGGGGCGGACCCAAAAGCCCGTACGGCACTCGGAGCGGTTCGGACCGGGGCAGCTCCACCTCGATGTACCGGATCTGGGGTGGCGGCGTGCTCGCGCGGACCACGGCACGGTCATGGTTGAGCTTCTCGCGTCGGCGTCGCGACTCATCGCGGCAGTGAGCGGCGTCGGCGGTTCGGCGCTCAGACGCCCTCCGCGTTCCGTAGGGACGTCGTCTTCGAGGCAATCGCC
Organism: uncultured Actinomycetota bacterium; assembly: GCA_963698315.1. Lineage (GTDB taxonomy): Bacteria > Actinomycetota > Actinomycetes > Propionibacteriales > Nocardioidaceae > Nocardioides_B. Next base: position 990,627 of record CAVOQH010000002.1, on the reverse strand, counting down.
TTGTCGACCGCCGCCATGTCCTTGCGCGCCTTCGCGGCCTTCGCCTCGGTGAAGCAGCTGTCGCTGGCCAGCGCCTCGACCACTTCCTCGCCTTGGACCCCGAGGTAGTCGGCCACTTCCCAGGGGCGCGGCGGTCGACCGAGTTGCTGGGCGAGTTCCGCGCCGGCCACGCAGATGCGGGACTGCAGCTCCTACGGGCGCCTCCTGGCCCACGACCAGGCATCCGAGCTGGTCCGGATTGCCCGGTTATGCCTGGCCTGCGGCGGGCGGCCGGGTAATCGGACTCGACAAATACCGGGCGGAAACTGGCGAAACCGCAAGATGTGGTGTCAACTATCCCCGCCCATCCACGTGATCCAGGTCACGACCGGGTGGGCGTCGTCGTGTCTATCCCATCCCGACATAGGGGGCTCTTTCCTTGTCCGAACACCAGAACCGGGGCCGCGCGCGCACAACGCTCGCGGCACTCGCGGCCTGCACCCTCCTGACCGGAGGCATCGCCGCACCCGCCGTGGCGGCACCCCACCCCAAGCCGCCGAAGGCCACCAACGCCGGCAAGCACGACAAGCTCGGCGCGAAGGACCGCGACCTGCTGGCGGAGGCCAGGGCCAAGGGCGAGCAGCGGGTCACCGTCATGTTCGTCTCCCGCAAGCCCGAGGCCGCGAAGGCCCGCAAGGAGATCACGGCACTCGGCGGCTCGATCCGCTACGCCGCCGACAAGCTCGGCTACTTCAGCGCCGAGATGCCCGTCGCGCAGGTCGAGAAAGCCGCGGCGCTCGACAGCGTCGTCGCGGCCGACCTGGACGAGGTCGTCCCGCTGCCCGACGTCGATCCCAGGGGTGGGTCGGCGGTCGCGGCCGCTCCCGGCCCTGGCACCTCCACGCCGGACAACAACCCGTACATGCCCACGAACGAGACCGGCGCGGTCGCGTTCAAGGCCGCCCACCAGGCCTGGGACGGCCGCGGCATCACGATCGGCATCCTCGACTCCGGCATCGACCTGGCCCACCCGGCGCTGCAGAAGACCAGCACCGGTCAGGACAAGATCGTCGACTGGTTCACCGCGACCGCGCCGTCGGAGGGCGACGGCACGTGGCGCGCCATGCTCACCACAGTCACCCCCACGAACGGCACGTTCTCGGCCTCCGGCCTCACGTGGAAGTCTCCGAACGGCACCTTCAAGTTCAACCGGTTCACCGAGTCGACCACGAACATCGCCGGTGGCGAGGTCCTGGGCGACGTCAACCGTGACGGAGACACCACGGACCGGTGGGGCATCCTGTACGACGAGGCCACCCACGACATCATCGTGGACGCGGACCAGGACCAGGACTTCACGAACAACCCGGTGATGCAGCCGTATGGCGAGAGCCACCAGATTGGCACGTTCGGCAAGGACGACCCCGGCACGGGCGTGGTCGAGGCGATGCCGTTCACGGTGGACTACCGCGAGGACGTCTCCCTGGCGCCGTTCGGGCTGTCCGGGACGGCGGACTTCGTCGACATCGGGATCGTCTCGGGTGCGCACGGCTCGCACGTGGCCGGGATCACCGCGGCGAACGACATGTTCGGCGGTCAGATGGACGGCGCCGCGCCCGGTGCCCGGCTGGTCTCGGCCCGCGCCTGCTCGTTTGGTCCCGGCTGTACCGCCGTCGCGTTGACCGACGGCATGGCGGAGCTGGCTGCCAACCGCGGCGTGGACATCATCAACATGTCCATCGGCGGCCTGCCGGCGCTCAACGACGGCAACAACGCCCGGGCCGAGCTGTACAACCGGATCGTCAACGATCTCGGCGTGCAGATCGTCCTCTCGGCCGGCAACTCCGGCAACGCGCTGAACACGGTCGGTGACCCGGCGGTCGCCACCGATGCCGTCACCGTGGGTGCCGAGATCTCGAAGGCCACCTGGAAGGCCAACTACGGCTCGGACGTGCGCTTCGACCGGGGCATGCTGACCTTCTCCTCGGGTGGCCCCCGTGAGGACGGCGGCTTCAAGCCGAGCATCACCGCTCCCGGCTCGGCCATCTCCACCACGCCGACCTGGCAGCCCGGGGGGCCGGTCGCCGAGGCGGGCTACCCGCTCCCGGCCGGCTACTCGATGTTCAACGGCACCTCGATGGCCTCCCCGCAGGCCGCCGGGGCCATGGGCCTGCTGCTCTCGGCCGCCAAGCAGTCCGGTCTCCCGACGAAGAACGCGGCGGCGCTCCGCCAGGCGGTGTTCTCGACGGCGGAGTACAACTCGGAGGTACCCGCGTTCCTGCAGGGGCACGGCCAGATCAACGTGCCGGCCGCGTGGGAGCTGTTCCGGCAAGGCCTGACCCCGGACACCTTCAAGGTGTCCGCACCGGTGTGCACCGAGATCTGGAAGATCCTCGGTGAGACAACCGGGACCGGGGTGTACAACCGCTGCGCCGCCGACGCGGGTGGCCAGGCGCCTGGGTCGACGCGGACCTACCCGGTCACCATCACGCGGACCTCGGGCAAGGCGAAGTCGGGCACCTACGCCCTCACGTTGGGCGGCAACGACGATACCTTCTCGGTGTCCCCGAGCTCGGTGACTCTTCCGCTGAACAAGCCGGTCACGGTCCAGGTGACCGCTACGCCGTCCGCCGGAGCGCACACGGCGCTGCTGCGTGTCGATGACGCGAAGACGAAGGGCCTTGACTTCGCCGTGATGAACACGGTGGTGGCGGGCACCGAGCTGCCCGCGCCGTCGTACAGCTGGTCGAAGTCTGGCATCGCACAGCGCAACGAGGCGACCCGTTACTACGTCACCGTCCCGGAGGGCACGAAGGCACTTCAGGTGAAGATGTCGGGGCTGGCCGAGGGCAGCCAGACCAGGTTCCTGGCCTTCCACCCCTACGGCGTGGGCATCGACTCCACGGCGAGCACCGCCTGCTACTCCAACTTCCTGAACGGCAACGGGTGCAACCCGACCAACAGGTCGTATCGCCAACCCGGCGCCGGGTGTCTGGGAGATCCTGGTCGAGTCACGGCGCACCTCACCGCTGCAGGAGAACCCGTGGCGGCTGGACGCCACTCTGCTCGGCGTGAGCGTCAACCCGGACGACACGACCCTGGACAGCGTGGAGAAGGGTGCCGCGACTGCCGTTTCGTGGAACGTGACCAACGACTTCGGACAGGTCACGGCAGGCGCCCGGGGTGGGCCCCTGGGCTCGGCCAAGTCGACGACGCCGACTATTGCCAACCACGAGGTGCAGACCTTCACGGTGGACGTTCCGGCTGGCGCCTCGCGGCTCGATGTGAAGATCGGCAGCCCCAGTGACGCCGGGGCCGACCTCGACCTCTTCGTCAGTGGCCCCGGCGGGAACAAGCAGTCCGCCGACGGCGACTCCGAGGAGGCGGTCAGCTACGCCAACCCGGCGCCGGGGACCTACACCGTCAAGGTGGACGGATTCGATGTACCGACGGGAACGACGTCCTATGACTACCTCGACGTGTTCTTTGCCGGGGCACTCGGCACCATCGACGTCGACGAGGCACCGTTCAGCCTGGCCAACGGCGAGTCGCACACGGTCACCGGCACGGTGACCGCGAACCAGCCGGCGGCGGAGGGCCGCTCCTTGTTCGGGGCGATGAACGTCCTCAGCGAGACCGGAGCGCCGCTCGGCACCGGAGCGGTGACCGTCAGGCAGGTCATCGGATAGCGACACCAGAATCGGGGCCCCGCCGGGAGAAGTACCGGCGGGGCCTCCTCGTGTCCCGTGACGATTCCCCGGAAGGCCACATGGTCCGTGCGGCAAATATCAGCCGCGAAAGGTGTGGGACGTGTGCAACCTCGGCGTAGAGCCTGGCCCGGGAGTAGTGGCCCAACTGCTTGGTGACGACGTTGCCGCGCACGGGCACGTGCGCCTCGAGATCGACGGGAACTTCGCAGCGATGGTGCTACGCGGGCCGTCCTACGAGTGAGACGGTGCCTCACTCGACCTGCCGGGCAGTGGCCACGACGGCACCACTCCGTGTCGGCGCGTCTGCATCAGAGTAGTAGGCCCCTCCGACACCGAGTGGCCGTTTTCGAGACACACCGCTCATCGGCGACACGGCGCCAACCTTCACGTCGCGCCTGCTTTACCGCCCGGGAATGTGCGTCTTAGTGGGCGCTAGGACGCAGGCTTGGCTCGCAGTTGCCTAGTCCGTCCGGTTCACCGACACACACCAAGTGCCTCACACGTGCCTCACCGCACCGCCCACTGCGGCTGACGCGCGCATCTGGACGCCCGACTCGGAGGCAGGCCGTACTGACATCCTGCTGACATTCGGTCCTTGCAAGCATCAGAGGCGGTTCCGGATCTCTCCGGAACCGCCTCTGACCTGCTGTTTTTCCTTTGTAGCGGGGGGACCGCACACATCTGCGATCGCTGCATTACGCCAGCCCGCTCCTCTGCGGACCAAGGCGTCTGCCCCTGCATCTGCCACCGCTACTCATGCTGTGATCGAACCACAAGGCAGGGACCTCCACCGGGCAGATCCGTGAGGTCCGAGTTCACGGATCTGCTTGTTGCCGATGGGCGCCCATCGAGCGCGGACCAGGAGCCCTTCGCGTGAGTAGCCATGGGGGACGGACTTTCCGCCGCGTTCCGCTCATGCCGAGACCGGGACGTCGCGGTCGGCAGACTCGGTCCCGCGTCCGAGACGGGATCCGTCGCCGGGTCACTGAAGGGCGGCGGGGGCCGACGGCTGCGTGGAGCCTGACGGTTCGGTGGGAGCCGTCGCGGACGGCGTGGGCGCGCACGGGTCGGCCGACGGGTCCGTGCAACTGGGGTTCGTCGGAGAGTAGCTCGGCTCTGATGTCGGCGACGGCGGCTCGGAGGGCGCTGGTTCGGAGGGCGTTGGGTCGGAGGGCGTCGGGTCGGAGGGCGTTGGGTCGGAGGGCGTTGGGTCGGAGAAGACTGGGTCGGAGGGCGCTGGGTCGGAGGGCGCCGGGTCGGAGGGCGCCGGGTCGGAGGGCGCCGGGTCGGAGGGCGCCGGGTCGGAGGGCGCCGGGTCGGAGGGCGCCGGGTCGGAGGGCGCCGGGTCGGAGGGCGGGTCGGTGGGCGGGTCGGGGCTGGGCTGGCCGGGCGTGGGCTCGGCCGAGCCAGGAGGAGGCGGCGTGGGTGACGTTCCGGGGGGACCCCCTCCCCCGGGGGGATGCACGACCGGAGGAGTCGCCCCGGGCCGCGGGGGCCCGGGAGCATCCGGGGTCGGTCCGGCGCTCGGGTCTGGGTCGTCACCGGCGGGGTGGTCGCCGGGGCCGCCGGGGTCCTGGTCCGGCGTGGCCGCGGGCCGCGAGGGGGCGAGGGCGTCGGCCGTGCGAGCCGTCGAGATGGCCAGGTCGCGGGAGATCCGCGCGGACTGCACCTCACTGAGCTCGGGCAGCTCGGCCTCGGCGAGGTCGAGACCGTCGGCTGCGAAGGCGGCCTTCCAGGCCAGCACGAGCCGGACGTACGACGGGGCGGGGTTGTACGCGAAGACCGCGCTGCGCAGTCCCGAACGTGCCGACAGGTCGTCGCCGCGGGCGCACAGGAACACCATGGCGGCGCCGGCGGCGTCCTCGATGTCCTGCGGGTTCGATTCGCCGTCGGCGTCGAGGTCGACGCCGGCGAGCCGCCAGCCGTTCGGGACGAACTGCAGGGGCCCCATGGCCCGGTCCCAGGTGCTGTCGCCGTCCCAGGCGCCACCGTCCGTGTCGGGGAGAGCGGGGAGACCGCCCGTGCCGTCGAGCACGGGACCCAGGACAACCGGGCTCGGCCGGTGGTCGGCGTCCAGCCGGTGGTCGCTCAGGTTGCCGGACTCGACCTGGCCGATCGCGGCGAGCAACGACACATCGAGGCCGCACGAGGCCGGTGCCTGTGACACTGCTGTCTGGTAGGCGTCGAGCACCACGTCCTTGACGTCCACGGCACCGCCCGCGCGGGGCATCGGCGCGTCCGCGGGACCCACGGTTGCCGACACCGCGTCGGGAACCACCGCGGGAGCGACCGCAGCGGCACCCGCGGGCACCGCACCCGGATCGCGTCCGGCCGTGGCACTACCGAACAGGGAGAGACCGAGCGGCGAGGGGCCGGGTGCCAGCGCGACGAGTGCCACGCACACGACCCCGGTGAGTGCCGTGCAGACGACCACGGCGAGCAGCGGATGGGGCACGCGTTCGGGACGGACGTTGTCGCGACCCGAGTCGTTGAACATGGGAGGTGCCCCCGGATGTGTGACGCTTGATCGGCCCCCGCCTTTTCACCATGCGCGACCTCACGCCGCGCAGACAAGAACCGTTTGGGTGGTAGCGCGTGGTTCTTTGGTGACCGGAGTCCACGCCAGATGACTAGGAACTGCCGCAGGAACTCCTCGCTTGGCTCGTGCGACCCCGCAGGCAGCACACGGGCACCGGCCACGGCAGCCCGGATCTGCCGCGTGCTGCGTCTTTCCCCGCCGCCCATGCGCGAAGGAGGCAGCAGGTCACGAGCCACCAGACACGTCGGCTCGGGTGGATGATTGCGCAAACAGAAGCGGCCCTCACAGTCACTGTGAGGGCCGCTTCGTCTTTGTAGCGGGGGCAGGATTTGAACCTGCGACCTCTGGGTTATGAGCCCAGCGAGCTACCGAGCTGCTCCACCCCGCGTCGGTGAACACAACCTTACGGGACGGGGCGCCAGCCTTCCAAATCAGGGCGGCATGAGCGCCGTCACAGACCCCGGAGGCCGGCGGGTGGGGTCAGCCGTTGCCGCCCCCACCACCGCCGGAGCCGTCACCGGAGCCGCCACCAGACCCACCGCCAGACCCGTCACCGGATCCGCCGCCCCCACCGCCGGTCCCGCCCTCGGCCGCCGCCTGGTCGGCCGCCTCGAGGGCCTGCTTGACCAGGTCGCGCGCCTCCTGGCTCGCCTGCGCGTAACCGTTGAGGTCGCCGTCGCGGAGCGCCTGCTCGGCCTCGACGAACTTGTCCTCGGCCTGCTCGAGCAGCTGACGAACGTTGTTCGGGACGGCCTCACCGGGCGTGCCCAGCTCAGGATTGTCGCCGAGGTCGACGGAGCCCGAGGGACTCGTGATGCCCAGGACGTCGTCGAGCGCCGCCGTGAGCGTGGGGCCGATGCCGACGTCGTCACCGAACGACACCAGCACGTAGCGCAGGACCGGGTAGCGTCCCTCGCCCTCCTGCCGGAGCGTGTAGAGCGGTTGGACGTAGAGCAGCCCGTCGCCGACCGGCAGCGTCAGCAGGTTGCCGTAGAGCGCCTTGGAGTTGGTCCGCGTGAACGCCAGCAACCGGTCCTGGATCTCCTGGTCGGAGGCGAACGTGTTGGCGATCTGCGAGGGTCCCGGCACCTGCGTGTTGCTCGGCAGCCGGAGGATGCGGATCTTGCCGTAGTCCGGCCGCGCGGCGTCGGAGTCCACCGAGATGAACGACGCGAGGTTCTGCCGCTCCTGCGGGACGTAGACGCTGGTCAGCGAGAAGACCGGCTCGTCCGCCCCGGACGGCGTCTTGACCGACAGCCGGTAGGGCGGCTGGTTGTTGGTCTTGATCTCCGGGTCCTGCGGCACCTGCCAGCGGTCGTTGCCCTCGTAGAACGTCTTCGGGTCGGTGACGTGGTAGGTCGCCAGGATCTGGCGCTGCACCTTGAAGAGGTCCTCGGGGTAGCGCATGTGCTCGAGCAGGTTCTCGGGGATCGAGTCGCGCGCCTGGATCACGCCCGGGAACGCCTTGGACCAGGCGTCGAGGATCGGGTCGCGGTCCCACTCGTAGAGCGTCACGCTGCCGTCGTAGGCGTCGACCACGGCCTTGACCGAGTTGCGGATGTAGTTGATGTCGTCGGTCGGCAGGGTGGAGTACGCCGTCCGCGGCTGCAGCGAGTCGGCCGTCATGTCCGACAGCGAGTCCTTCTGCGCGTTCGGGTAGTTGTCGGTCGTCGTGTAGCCGTCGACGATCCAGACCATGCGCCCGTCGACCACCGCCGGGTAGACGTCGCCGTCGACGGTCAGCCACGGCGCGACCTTCTGCACCCGCTCGCGGGGCGTGCGGTCGTAGAGGATCTTGGAGTTCTCGTTGACCCGGCTCGACAGCACGATGTTGGGCTCGGAGAACTTGATGGCGTAGAGCAGCTTGTTGAAGATGCCGCCGATCGGGACGCCCGCGGCGCCCTCGTAGGTCGTCGTCGTGGACTGCTCGTCGCCGGTGCCCTCCGGGATGTCGAGCTCGACGTCGCGGGCGCCGTCGGTCTTCTTGCCGACGATGGAGTAGAGCGGGCTGCGCTCGCCGAAGTAGATCCGCGGCTGGTAGCCGTCCTCGAAGAGGTCGGTCAGCTCACCCTCCGGCGGGATGTCCCGCTCCGCCCAGATCGGACGCCCGTCGGTGCTCGTCACCGGGTTGTTCTCGGCGTCGCGCTGGTTGCCGTACGCCGCGACGAGTCCGTAGCCGTGGGTGTAGACGGTGTGCAGGTTGGCCCAGTTGCGCTGCGACTCCTCGAGCCCGCTCTGCTCGAGCTCGCGCACCGCGACCACCACGTCGCGGGTCTCCCCGTCGAGCTCGTAGCGGTCGACGTCGAGCACGTCGCTGACGGCGTAGTAGCCGCGCACCTGCTGGAGCTGCTCGAACGTGTCCGACACCAGCGACGGGTCGAGCAGGCGGATGCCCGGGATCGACGCGGCGTCGGTGCGCAGCTGGTCGGGCGACAACGTCAGGTTGGCGTCGTAGCTGGTCACCTCGGCGTCGGCGACGTCGTACGCCGCCCGCGTCGCCTCGATGTTGCGCCCGATGTAGGGGCCCTCCTTGTCGGGCTCCGACGGCCGGACCTGGAACTGCTGCACGATGCCCGGCCAGATCGCACCGAGCAGGACGGCGGACAGCACGAGGAGGGCCAGACCCACCGACGGCAGCATCCAGGTGCGGCGGAAGACGTTGGCGAAGAACAGCAGCGCGCAGATCAGCGCGATGAACATCAGGATGTTCTTCGACGGCAGCACGGCGTTCTCGTCGGTGAAGCCCATGCCGGTGAAGAGACCGCCGCCCTGGGTGGTCAGGTCGAAACGGTCCAGCCAGTAGTCGACGGCCTTGATCAGGACGAACAGACCGAGCAGCACCGAGAGGTGCACCTGGGCGGCGCCGGAGAGCTTGTCGGTGCGCGACTGCAGCCGGATGCCGCCGAAGAGGTAGTGGGTGATCGACGCGGCGATCACGCTGAGCACGATGGCGGCCATGCCGAAGTCGACGAGGTAGTGCAGCCACGGCAGCTCGAAGACGTAGAAGGACACGTCCCGCTTGAAGTAGGGGTCGGTCTGCCCGAACGGCTCCTGGTTGCGCCACAGCAGGAACTGGCGCCACTGACCCGCGCCCGAGCTGCCGGCGAAGATCGCCAGGATCACGGCGACGCCGAGCAGCAGCCAGCGCCGCATCGGCTCGACGACCTCGCGGTAGCGGTCGAGGTTCACCTGCTCCTGCGACGCCGGCCGGAACACCGGCCGGAACCGGAACGCCAGCGCGATGTTCAGCGCCACGATCGCGCCGAGCGCGATGCCGAACACCAGGAACAGCAGCACCCGGGTGCCGAGCACGGTGTTGAACACCTCGGCGTAGCCGACGCTGCGGAACCACAGCCGGTCGGTCCAGATGCCGGTGAACACCGACGCCAGGAAGAACAGCGCCACCAGGATCACGGCCGTCCCGATCAGCGCACGGGAGCGCTGCGGCGGCGGCGCCGGCGCAGGGCGCCGCGGCTGCGGGGGTGGTTCCTCGAAGAATCCGCTCACAACTAGCTACCTGCCTGCCTGTCCCGTTCGCTTGTTCACTGGCTCAGGGTCTCGTTCAACAACTCTAGAAGGGCGGGCACGAGATCCACGCCCTCGAGCACCGAGAGGTCGTCGTCGTGGGAGCGCATCCGCAGCGTGCAGTGCGTCGCACCGTCACGGGTGACCGCGGCGACCATCCGCACCTCCTGCCGGTCGGGGTGACCGGCGGCGTACTCCTGCGCGGCCGCCTCGTCCTCGGGCAGCTCGCCGTCGGCGGACGGGGGCAGCACCAGGCGTTCGACGACAGCGGCGCAGCCGAGCACCTCGGCCGGCCACATGATCTGCTGCAGGGTCTCCTCGAGTGGCCGGTCGCCCGGCACGGTGTCCTGCTCGACCGGGGTCAGCGACCCGGGCTCGGGATCGGTGACGCCGAGGGCCGCGGCCAGTCCGGGCTCGCGGGCCAGCAGGTCGGCGGTCGGCACCAGGGCGAACAGCCGCGCGGGCTGGTCCCAGCCGGCCTCGGCCGCGTGCGACTCGATCTCGAGCACGGCGGTGCGCAGGTGCGGGTCCACCGGGGTGGCGTCGGGCAGCTCGCTCATCATCCCTCGCAGCCGGGCAGGTCGGCGTTGTCGTCCTTGGCGTAGGCCTCGAGGGACCCGACCGCCTCGTGCATCGTGCGGGTGCGGACCAGCTCGATCTCGCCCTCACGGACGTCGGCGCCGAGCGCGGCGGCGCAGTTGCCGGCGGGCACGAGGAAGACCTTGGCCCCCGCGTCGGCGGCCGCGACGATCTTCTGCTGGATGCCGCCGATCGGCCCCACCGTGCCGTTGCCGTCGATGCTGCCGGTGCCGGCGACGTCGGTGCCGCCGGTGAGCGCACCGGGGGTCAGGGTGTCGTAGACGGCGAGGGAGAAGATCAGCCCCGCACTCGGTCCGCCGATGTTGTCGTCGAGGTTGACCTTGACGTCGAAGGGGAAGTCGTAGCCGGTGCCGATCTCCACCCCGACCACGGCGCGCTCGGGGTCGTCCTCGGCGGCCTCCGCCGTGAGCGTGACGGTGCGGCGCTCGCCGTCGCGGCGTACGACGATCTCGGTGGGCTTCCCGACGCCGGTGTCCTGGATCGCCTCGGAGACCTGCTCGACATCGTCGATCGGCGTGCCGTTGACCTCGAGGATGTAGTCCCGCGGCTCGAGCTTGCCGTCGGCGGGCGACCCCTTGGTCACGCCCAGCACCTCGGTGAGCAGCGGCAGGTCGTGGCCGAGCTCGTGCAGGGCGACCGCGATGGCGGTGTCCTGCGAGCCGACCATCTGCACGCTGCTCTCACGCTCGACGTCCTCGACGCTCTGCTCCGGCGGGTAGATGACGTCGCGCGGGTAGACCGCCCGGGTGCCGTCGAACCACGCCGACAGCGCCTCCAGCAGCGAGATGTCCACGCTGGGGCTGGTCACCGACACCGTGGTCAGCCGCAGGTCCCCCTCGGTGGGGTAGGTGTCGGCGCCCTCGACCTCGATCACCGGGTCGCCCTCGACCTTCGACAGCACGTTCACCGTCGGGCCCGGGCTCATCGTCACGTAGGGCACGGGCAGGAACACGGCGGCGCCGACCAGCCCGACCAGCAGCACGACCACCAGCACGCTGGACACGGTGCGGCGGCTCATGCCGCCACCCTCTCATTGCGCGACAACTTCGCCGGCGATCGGGTCGCTCAGGCGGACTTGCGCGTCTCGCCTCCGCCGGGGCCGCGGCGCGAGGGGCGTACGGCGATGCCGGTGCTCCGGTCCCGCACCGTCTGCGGGCGCGGCCGGGTGGCGGCGGGATGCGCCTTGGTGATCGCCCGGGCGAAGCGCTCCTGGTCGGCGTCGCGGGCCGTCGCGCGGGTCGCGCGCTCGTCACGCCGCGGCCGGCCCGCCCAGGTCGCCCAGAGCATGGCGACACCGGTGACGACGGCCGCCGGGACCAACCACGCGAGGATCTCCACCCGCACAGGCTACGGAGCGAGACCGTCGCCGCGGGGATGCCACGCGGTGGTCCCGAGACGCTCGCTCCCCGACCACCGAAGCGTCAGGGGGTGCCGACCCACTCGTCGGAGCCGTCCTCGAAGATCTGGTGCTTCCAGATCGGCACCGTCGCCTTGAGCCGGTCGATCAGCGCCCGCGACGCCTCGAACGCCTCGCCCCGGTGCTCCGCCGCGGTGGCCACGATCACGGCGGCGTCGCCGAGGGTGAGCCGGCCGACCCGGTGCACCGCGGCGACCGCCTGCACGTCGTACTCCTTGGCGATCTCCTCGCACACGTCGCCGAGCCGGTCGAGGGCGGTCGGGTGCGCCGAGTAGTCCAGCCCGGTCACGCCCTTGCCCTGGTCGTGGTCGCGGACCGCCCCGACGAACAGCGTGACTCCGCCCGAGGCCTGGTCGGCCAGGGCGTCGAGCACCTCCTGGGCGTCGAGCGGCGTCTCGCGCAGGTCGACCAGGCGCACCACCGGCAGCATTTCGGTCACGCTTCGAGCCTAGTGGGGTGTGGCGAGTACTTTGTAGGTGTGGCTGACGAAGAGAACGAGAACCCGTTCAAGGGCACGCCGTTCGAGCAGATGTTCCAGGCCTTCGGCGGAGCGCTCGGTGGCGGCGCCGGAGCCGGTGGCGCGGGCATGCCCGACCTCAACGCGCTGATCGGCCAGATGCAGGCGATGATGACGCCGCACGAGGGGTCGGTGAACTGGCAGCTGGCCAAGGACGTCGCGCGACGCACGGTCGCCGCCGAGCCGGACCCCACGCCCACCGACCGGCAGCGCACCGAGATCGCCGACGCCCTGCGGCTCGCCGACCACTGGCTCGACTCCGCGACCGACCTGCCCTCGGGGGTCAGCACGTCGGCCGCGTGGAGCCGCGCCGAGTGGGTCGAGGAGACCGTGGAGGTCTGGCGCCGGCTCGTGGAGCCGGTCGCCGAGCACGTGGTCTCCGCGATGGGCAACGCCCTCCCCGAGGAGGCCAAGGCGATGGCCGGCCCGCTGATGGGGATCCTCAACCAGGCCGGCGGTGCCATGTTCGGCACCCAGGTCGGGCAGGCGCTGGGCGGTCTGGCGACCGAGGTGCTCACCGCCTCCGACATCGGCCTGCCGCTGGGCCCCGCCGGCAAGGCGGCGCTGGTGCCCACCAACGTGCGCACCTTCTCCGAGGGTCTCGACGTGAGCGACGAGGACGTCCTGCTCTACCTCGCCCTGCGCGAGGCCGCCCACCAGCGGCTGTTCGGCCACGTGCCGTGGCTGCGCGCCCACCTGCTCGCGGCGGTGGAGGACTACGGCCGCGGCACCAGCATCGACGTGTCGAAGATCGAGGAGTCGATGCGCGGCATCGACCCGATGAACCCCGCGGCCCTCCAGGAGGCGCTCGACGGCGGCCTGTTCGAGCCGGAGAAGACCCCGGCGCAGCAGGCCGCGCTCACCCGGCTGGAGACCACGCTCGCGCTCGTCGAGGGCTGGGTCGACGACGTGGTCGGCCAGGCCACCGAGGACCGGATGCCGTCGGCCGGCAAGCTCCAGGAGGCCGTGCGCCGCCGCCGTGCCGCGGGCGGACCGGCCGAGTCGACCTTCGCCGCCCTCGTCGGGCTCGAGCTGCGCCCGCGCCGGCTCCGCGACGCCTCCGCCCTGTGGGGCTCGCTGCGCAGCCGCCAGGGCCACCAGGGCCGCGACGCCGTCTGGGCGCACCCCGACCTGCTCCCCACCGCGGCCGACCTCGACGACCCGCTGGGCTTCCGCGAGAAGCTCACCGAGCCCGAGGCCCTCACCGACGCCGAGTTCGACGCCGCCCTGGCCGACCTGCTCGACGGCAAGGACGCCGGTGCGGCCGAGGCCGCACCGGACGACGAGACGGACGGCGACACCCCGCGCGACGACTCGTGACGGACCTGCACACCGACGCGCTGGCCACCCTGCGCGGCTGGGTCGCGCCCGACGCCGAGCAGGAGCGGCTGCGGGCGGCGTACGTCGCGCACCTGGAGCAGCACCCGGACGGCACCCGGCGCTCCTGCTTCCCCGACCACCTGACGGCCGGCACCATCGTGCTCTCCGCCGACGGCGACGAGGTGCTGCTCAACCTGCACCGCAAGGCCCGCCGGTGGTTCGCCTTCGGTGGCCACGTGGAGGACGGCGACGCCACGCTGGCCGACGCCGCACGCCGCGAGGCGGCCGAGGAGTCGGGGCTGACCGGCTTCACCTTCGACCCGGTGCCGGTCCACCTCGACCTGCACACCGTGTCGTTCTGCGACCCGCGCGGCGACGTGCGCCACCTCGACGTCCGCTACCGCGCGGTCGCCGACGACGGCGCGACGCACGAGGCGAGCGAGGAGTCGCTCGACGTGCGCTGGTGGCCGGTGGACGCGCTGCCCGAGCTCGAGGACGAGATGCACACGCTCATCCGGCTGGCCCGCGACCGGAGGTGACCGTCCGGCCGGTCAGTCGCGGTCGTCGGCGGCCATCAGGGCCGCGCCCTCGGCCGAGCAGTCCGGCTCGTCGGCGGTGATGCCGAGCTGGCTCGCGGCGGCGACGCCCTCGAGGAACCCCTTGGCCCGCTCGGCGCGGGGGTAGGCGTCGACCAGCCGCCAGAACGCCGGCGTGTGGCCGACCTCGATCAGGTGGGCCAGCTCGTGCACCAGCACGTAGTCGATCACCCACGAGGGCATCCCCTCGAGCCGGCGGGAGAGCCGGATCGCCCGGTCGGCGGGCGTGCACGAGCCCCAGCGGCTGTTCTGGTTGTCCACCCAGCGCACGGTCCCCGGCACGGCCCGGCCGTCGAGGTACTTCGCGTTGAGGTCGCGGGCCCGGCGCATCAGGCCGGCGTCGCTGGGCCGGCGGCGCTTCTCCTGGCGGTCCAAGCGGGCCAGCATCGTGGAGACCCACTCCTTCTCCTCCGCGCGCGTCATCCGCGCGGGGATCAGCACGACCACCCGGCCGTCCTCGCGGTACGCCGCCACCGTGCGGCGGCGCTTGCGCGACCGGCGCACCTCGACGACGGGCGCGTCGCCGGGCCCGGTGCTCGACGACGGGACGGTGGTCATGCCCTGCACGCTACCTGTTCGCCCAGGTCAGGAGGCGGTCTACGGGCCAGGTGTTGACGATCCGGTCGACCGGGACGCCCAGCTGCTCGGCCCGCGCCGCGCCGTAGGAGAGGAAGTCCAGCTGCCCCGGGGCGTGCGCGTCGCTGTCGATCGAGAACAGGCAGCCGGCGTCGAGCGCCAGGGCGACCAGGTCGTCGGGCGGGTCGGTGCGCTCGGGGCGCGAGTTGATCTCGACCGCGACCCCGGCCTCGGCGCAGGCGGCGAACACGGCGTCCGGGTCGAACTCGCTCGGCGGGCGGGTGCCGCGCCCGCCGGTGACGAGCCGGCCGGTGCAGTGGCCGAGCACGTTGGTCTCCGGGTGGTGCACGGCGGCCACCATCCGCCGGGTCATCGCCGCTCGGTCCATCCGCAGCTTGGAGTGCACCGAGGCGACCACCACGTCGAGGCGGCCCAGCATCTCGTCGGTCTGGTCCAGGGCGCCGTCGTCGAGGATGTCGACCTCGATGCCGTGCAGCAGCCGGAACCCTCCCCCGCCGCTGTCGAGGTGCGCGTTGACCGCCGCCACCACCTCCATCTGCCGGGTGAGCCGCGCGACCGAGAGCCCGTTGGCCACCCGCAGCCGCGGCGAGTGGTCGGTGAGGACGGCGTACTCGTGACCGAGCTCGGTCGCGGTCATCACCATCTCCTCGATCGGCGACCCACCGTCGGACCAGTCGGAGTGCAGGTGCAGGTCACCGCGCAGCGCCGCCCGGACCTGCTCGCCCCCGCTCGCGAGCGGCCCGGCGCTCTCCTCCAGCTCGGCCAGCGTGGGCGGCACCCGGCCCGCGACGCAGTCGGCGACGACGGCGGCGGTCTTGGCCCCGATGCCGGGAAGGTCGCGCAGGGTGCCCGCGGCGGCGCGCTCCTCGACCTCGCCCGGCGCGCAGCCGAGCAGGGCCGTGACGGCGCCCCGGTAGGCCTTGATCCGGTAGCTGTCGGCCAGCCGGCGCTCCATCAGGAACGCGATCCGGCGCAGCGTCGCCACCGGGTCGAGCGGGTCTCCCTCGGTCATCCGGGGCCTCCTCCCGTCCGCGGGTGCCAGGTTTCTGTCGTCCACACCCTGTGGTCGACCATCCTCGCTGGTCAGACCGGGTCGACGGTACGCCGCCCGGGCGTGTCCCCCACAGCACCGTGCACCGCCGTCCCCAGGTTCATCCACAGGGTGTGGACCTCCGTCCACACCCTGTCCCCAGTCCCGTCCACAGGGGTGCCCGGTCGGGCGTTGACCCTGCCGCCGACCCGCCCCTAGGGTCGGGCGCAGATGAGGCCCCCGGCCGATTCGGCACGACGTTCGCAAGGGGAAGGCAAGCGGCGTGCGGGATCGACGGGGGCCTCTCGGCATCTCCGGATCCGGCCCGGCCTCGACCTGGCGCCGGCGCGCGGTCAGCGGCCGGTGAAGCGAGGGGCCCGCTTGCCCTGGGCGGCGGCGATGCCCTCCTGGAGGTCCTCGGTGGCCAGCGTGACGGGCTGCGCGAGCGCCTCCCACTGCAGCGCCGACTCGAAGTCGACGTGGCCGCCCCGCCGCAGCGCCACGGTGGTGAGCCGGCTCGGGATCGGCGCGGTCGCGGCCACGTCGGCGGCGACCGCCAGCACGTCGTCGTGGAAGCTCTCCGCGGGCATCACCCGCGAGACCAGCCCGAGCCGGAGGGCCTCGTCGGCGTCGACGACGCGCCCGGTGAGCAGCAGGTCGCGGGCGTGGGCGGGGCCGACCACGTCGGGCAGCAGGTAGGTCGCGGCCATCCCGGCGTGCATGCCGAGCTTGACGAAGGGGACGCCGAGGCGGGCACCCTCGGCGGCGTAGCGGAGGTCGCAGGCCAGGGCCAGGCAGAGGCCGGCGCCGATGGCGTGGCCGTTGACCGCGGCGATGGTGGGCACCTCGAGCCGGCGGATCGAGAGCCAGGCCCGGTAGAACGCCATCATCCGGGTGCGCAGCCGGTCGACGGTCGCGTCGGGCTCGCCGGCGATCCACGAGGTGTTGCCGCCCGAGCAGAACGCCGAGCCCTCACCGGTGACGACCACGACGCGCACGGAGGGGTCGCCCGCGAGGGCGTCGACGGCCTCGACCCACGAGGCGGTCATCTCCTCCGACATGGCGTTGCGCTGGTCGGCGTTGTCGAGGGTCAGCAGCACCACGCCGTCCTCGTGGCGGTCGATGCGCAGGTGCGGCAGCTGCTCGCGGGCGGGGCGGCGGGGGGTCGGCTCGTCGGCGTCGGCACTCATGCGCGGGACACTACCGACGCGGACGCGGTCCGGGGCCGGGGTGAGACATGGATCGCAGCCGGCTCCGACCCAGAAGGTGCAAATCCGGCAAAACTCACTTTTTGCCGTCGTTCTGAGCGTGAAACGCCTCGACCCGGGCGGTGCGCGCATGAATGTGCCCCTGTGCTGCCGTAGGGTGCGAAGCGGCCGACCAACGGACGGCCACGGCGGGTCTTCCCCCGGCCACGTGCCGAAGACTCCCCGCCGACGACCGGATACAACGAAAAAGCAAGGAGGCCGTCATGGCGGAGACCTGGAGCGGCGAGTTCTACTGCGTGAAGTGCAAGGAGAAGCGCGAGGCCTCGGGCGAGGTCAAGGTCAACGACAAGGGCACCCGCATGGCCAAGGCCGTCTGCCCCGTCTGCGGCACGAACCTCAACCGCATCCTCGGCAAGGCCTGAGCGCCCCACGATCTTCAGCGGCGGTGCCACCACGATCTCGTGGTGGCACCGCCGTTGCCGTCTCCCCCGGCGCCTCTCGGCCCGGGGCCGGCGCGGCCGGGGCTGTGGACGACCGGTCGCGGCGCCGGCGCCGGTCCGGCAGGCTGCATCGCATGCGTCCCCTCCTCGTGCCCGGAGCCCACGTGCTGCGCCGTCACGACGGCTCGTTCCAGGTGGGCCTCGACCCGCGCGACGCGGTCGTGCTGCCCGGCACGCCCGCGGTGGCCGCCTGCCTCGCCCGGCTCGACGGTTCGCCGGCCACCGGTGACGACCCGACCCTGGCCGTGCTCGACCGGGCCGGGCTGCTGGTCGACGAGCGGGCCCTGATCCCGCTGGTGGCCGCGGCCGGCGGCGCGGTCGAGTCCGCGTCCGCCGCGGCCACGGTGCGCCGGCACGGCGCACGGGCGGCGGAGGTGACGGCGGCCCGGGGTGCGCAGCCGGTGGAGGTGGCGGGGTTCGGGCACCCGTCCGGAGCCACGCTCGTCGAGCGGGTCCGCGAGCTGCTCGCGGAGGCGGGGCTCGTCCCGGGCGACGAGGCCGCCTCGGTCGGGGTGCTGGTCGGGGTGGGCGAGCCCGAGCGCGAGCGCACCGACCGGTGGCTGCGCGAGCAGGTTCCGCACCTGCCGGTCCGGCTCTCCGAGGGCCGCGCCACGGTCGGACCCTTCGTCGTCCCCGGCCGGACGGCCTGCCTGCGCTGCGTGGACGCCCACCACACCGACGCCGACCCCACCTGGCCGCTGCTGGTCCGCCAGTACGCCGCCGCCTGCCGCCGGCCGCGCGCCGACGGGGCGCCCGAGCCGCTCGACCCGCTCCTCGCGGGGATCGCCCTGGCCTGGGCGGCCCGGGACGTCGCGACCTTCGTCGACGGCGACCAGCCGTCCACCTGGTCGACCACGCTGACCCTCGACGCCACCCTCGCCGCGGTCGAGACGCGCACCTGGGCGCGGCACCCCGAGTGCGGCTGCAGCTGGCAGGACAGCGCCGCCGTCTGACTCTTTACCGACCGGTCAACCACCGGTACGGAACAATGGGGCCTATGACCGAACTGCCACGAAGGGCCGTCTCGCGCACCGCGCGGCTGGCGGCCCTGCCGCTCGGCTACGCCGGGCGCACGGCGGTCGGCATGGGACGGCGCATCGGCGGGGCGCCCGCCGAGACGGTCCTCTCCGAGGTGCAGCAGCGCACCGCCGAGCAGCTGTTCAAGACGCTCGGCGACCTCAAGGGCGGCGCCATGAAGATGGGGCAGGCGCTGTCCATCCTGGAGTCGATGCTGCCCGAGGAGGTCGCCGCGCCGTACCGCGAGCAGCTCACCCGGCTCCAGGACGCCGCTCCCCCGATGTCGGCCACCACGGTGCGCTCGGTGCTGGCGCGCGAGCTGGGGCCGTCGTGGCGCAAGCACCTCGTCGAGTTCGACGACGACCCCGCGGCGGCCGCCTCGATCGGTCAGGTCCACCGGGGCCGGTGGTCCGACGGGCGTGAGGTCGCGGTCAAGGTCCAGTACCCCGGCGCCGGCGAGGCGCTGATGTCCGACCTGCGGCAGATGGCCCGGGTGGCGCGCACCTTCGGCAGCCTGGTGCCCGGCGTCGACATGAAGCCGCTGATCGCCGAGCTCCAGGACCGGGTGGCCGAGGAGCTCGACTACTCCCTGGAGGCGGAGGCCCAGAGCATCTTCGCCCAGGAGTTCGAGGGCGACCCCGACGTCTTCGTCCCGCACGTCGTCGCCCACACCGACCGGGTGCTGGTCAGCGAGTGGGTCGAGAGCCGCTCCTCGCTGGCCCGGCTGATCGCCGAGGGCACCCAGGAGGAGCGCAACCACTACGGCGAGCGCTACATCCGGTTCCTGTTCGCGGGCCCGGCCCGGGTGGGCCTGCTGCACGCGGACCCGCACCCGGGCAACTTCCGGGTGCTGCCGACCGACGACGGGTCGCTCGGCGGACTCGGCGTCGTCGACTTCGGGGCGGTCGCCCGGCTGCCCGAGCGCGGCCTGCCGCGGTCCATCGGCAGCCTGCTGCGGATCGCGATGTACGACGACTACGACGACGTCCTCGCCGGCCTGCGCGACGAGGGGTTCGTCAAGCCCCACATCAAGATCGACCCGGCCGAGCTGCGGGCCTACCTCGGCCCCTTCGTGGAGCCGGCCGCCGTGGAGCGGTTCACGTTCTCGCGGGAGTGGATGCGCACGCAGTTCCAGCGGGTCCAGGACCCGCGCCAGCCGGGCTCGACGCTGGCGCTGAAGCTCAACATGCCGCCGTCCTACCTGCTGATCCACCGGGTCTGGGTGGGCAGCATCGGGGTGCTCTCCCAGCTCGAGGCGACGCTGCCGTTCCGGGCGATCCTCGAGGAGTCGCTGCCGGGGTTCGCCGAGGCCTGACCCGGCCCGGTCACCACCACTCGCTGTCGAGCTTGCCCTCGATCGCGCGCAGGTGCTCGCGCGAGCAGCGGTCGCAGAAGACCCGCTGCCGGCCGTTCTCCACCGCCGTCGTCCAGGTCAGCGGCAGGTCGTCGCCCTCCCCGGGCGCCGCCGTACCGCAGAAGTCGCAGGTCGCCGCCATGCCGCCGAGGGTACGCCGCGTGCGGGGCCGCAACGACCGCGGAGCCGGCCCCCTCTCCTCGAGGGGACCGGCTCCGCGGTGATGGTGCTGGTCGTGCTGGTTCCGATGCCGCGCTCTGGCGGCTCGCTCCGGGTCGGGGACCTCGGTGTCAGAGCGAGCGGGCCAGGGCGAGGCGCGCCTGCTGGGCGGCGCGCTCGGCTCGGCGGGACAGCCGGCGGTGCAGGGCCAGCTGGTGTCCACGTCGCAGGTCGTGCGCCTCTCCCAGGCGCTCGGACATCTGTGCGCGGGCCAGGTCTTCATGCATGAGTTGCATCTCGTTGCTCCGGTTCTGGTGAGTGTTCATGGGATGTGTGGTTCCGTTTCTTTCAAATGGCTGAGTCCGGCTCAGGGAGCCAGGGTCACAGCGAGCGGGCGAGGACGAGTCGGGCCTGAAGGGCGGCACGCTCGGCGCGGCGGGACTTCCGACGAGCCAGGGCGAGCTGGTGGCCACGGCGCAGGCGCTCGGCCTCCCCTAGCCGCTGGGTGTGGTCCACCCGGGCGAGGGTCTCGTTGATGTACGACATGAGAGTTCTCCGGTTTCAGCGTCGTTGCTGGATGGGTGACTGGTGCTGCTCGGTGCGGTGCTGCTGTGCTGCTGATCCTGCTCGGTGGTGCTGGAGCTCGGCTGGGGCCGGACTGGGACTCCGCTGGGAGTGCCGTGCGTCAGGCCGCGACCTCGCTCTTGCGGGGACGTCCGCGGGGGCGCTTGCGCGGGATGACCACACCCTGCGCGAACAGCTCGCCTCCCCAGACACCCCAGGGCTCGCGACGCTCGAGGGCGCCGGCGAGACACTCGGTCCGGAGCGGGCAGTCCAGGCACATGGCCTTGGCCAGCTCCACGTCCTGCGGGGTCTCCGCGAAGAACAGCTCCGGGTCCTCTCTGCGGCACGGCAGCTGCTCCTCGTCGACAGCGCTCGCCCCTGCGGCGAACGTGTCGAGGACGCTGATACTCATCTCTTCACCTCCTGGTGAGTTGTTTCTCTTCTGGCCCGGTCGGGCCGACTTCGGGAAAACAAAAAGACCGCGGATCCCGGGTTTCGGGTTCCGCGGCCTGGAGGCTGCCGATGCACAGAGGTTTCACTCTAGATCGGCGGACTCCAGGCGGAGGTACCCGGGAAGGCTCCCTTGACGGCGACGGCATCCGTGAGGTGGCGGTAACCGCACACAGCGGTGCCCTGGACGCCCTGCTCGTCGGCAGCGGTGACGATCGCGCCGGCCGGAAGGGACACCACACCCGTGGTCATCGGGAGCACGCGCACGGAAGCGACGCGGTCACGCACGGGCATGGGCATGCCAGAGCCAGCCGGCTGGCTGATCGTCATGGTGATGTCGTTCATTCCGTACACCTCCTTCAGTGCTTCGGGCGCGGGCCTTGTCAGGGCCGTGATGCGCAGTCGTCGTGCGAGTGGAAGAAACGTACCCCCCGGGGGGTGTAAGCGGCAAACTATTTTCTGGGTATTTCCGCGGAAGTTTCTCGCCGCATCAAGAAATGGCCCGGACGGGCCATTCCCGGCCGGTCAGTCGTCGCCGTGCTCCCCCACCAGAGCCAGGACGTCCTGGGCGTACTTCGTCATCTTGGACTCGCCGATGCCGTTGATCCGGCGCAGCGCGAGGGCGTCGGCGGGCTTCACCTCGGCGATCGCCTGGAGGGTGAGGTCGGTGAAGACGACGTAGGCGGGGACCTTCTCCTCGGTCGCGCGCTCGATGCGCCAGGCGCGCAGGCGCTCGAACAGCTCCTCGTCGTAGCCGGCCGGGCAGCCCTCGCAGCGACCCACCTTGCGCTCGGCCGTGGAGCCCAACGGCTTGCCGCAGGTGCGGCAGTGGGCGACGCCCTTGCGCTTGCGGCCGGCGCGCTCCTCCTGCGCGACGTCGGAGCGGACCTGGGGGCGCAGCCCGGTCAGGAAGCGCGACGGCTTGCGGGAGGAGCGCGAGCCGGGGTTGCGCGCCACCGCCCAGGAGACGGTCAGGTGCTTGCGGGCCCGGGTCATCCCGACGTAGAGCAGGCGCCGCTCCTCCTCGACCGCGACCGGGCCCTCGGCGTAGACGATCGGCATCGTGCCCTCGTGCATGCCGACGAGGAACACCGCGTCCCACTCCAGACCCTTCGCGGCGTGCAGCGTGGCCAGGGTGACGCCCTCCGCGACGGGGGCGTGCTGCTCCTGGGCACGGCGGTCGAGGTCGGCGACGAAGTCGGCCAGCGTGGCCTCGCCGGTGGCCGCGAAGTCGTCGGCCTGGGAGACGATCGCCTGCAGCGACTCCCACCGGTCGCGCACCTGGCCCCGGCCGGCGGGGGCCTCGGGCGACCAGCCCATCCCGGCCAGCACGGCCCGGACGTCGTCGGCCAGCGCCGCGCCCGACCCGCCCTCGGAGCGGGCGTTGCCGCGCAGCAGGGTGACCGCCTGGCGCACCTCGGCGCGGTCGAAGAACCGGGCGGCGCCGCGGACGACGTAGGGCACGCCGCGCGCGGCGAGCGCCTCCTCGAACGCCTCGGACTGCGCGTTGATGCGGAAGAGCACCGCGATCTCGCGGGGCGGCACGCCGGACCGGGTCAGGGCCAGGATGTCGGCGGCGGCCTGCTCGGCCTCGGCGACCTCGTCGGAGTGCTCGGAGAACTGCACCTCGGGACCGGCCTCGCGCTGCGCCCGCAGCTGCACCCCGGCGCTGGGGGTGCCCGCGAGCAGCTGGTTGGCCGCGCCGATCACCTGCGGCGTCGAGCGGTAGTTGCGGACCAGCTCGATCGAGGTGGTCCGGGCGAACCGGCGACCGAAGTCGGTGAGGTAGGAGGAGTTCGCGCCGGCGAAGGAGTAGATCGTCTGCGCGGGGTCGCCGACCACGCAGATGTCGTCGCGGCCGCCGAGCCACAGGTCGAGCAGCGCCCACTGGATCGGGCTGACGTCCTGGAACTCGTCGACGACGAACCACTTGTACTGCCGGCGCACCTCGGCCGCGACCCGCTCGTCCTCGGTCAGCAGCGCCGCCGCGCAGAGCAGCACGTCCTCCATGTCCATGCGGCCCTGGTCGCGCTTGACCTCCTCGTAGGTCGCGAAGACCCGGGCGATCGTGGCGTGGTCCTGACCGGTGACCGACCGGCCGCGGGCGGCGGCCACCGCGGGGTAGTCGTCGGGACGGACGTTGCTGACCTTGGCCCACTCGACCTCGCTGGCGAGGTCGCGCAGGGTCGCCTGGTCGGTCTCCACCCGGTTGCGCCGGGCGGCGTTGCCCATCAGCGCGAGCTTGGACTCGGTGAGCACCGGCAGCTCGCCGCCGTAGACCCGCGGCCAGAAGTAGCGGGCCTGCCGCAGCGCGGCGGAGTGGAAGGTGCGCGCCTGCACGCCGCCCGCGCCCAGGGTGCGCAGCCGGCCGCGCATCTCGCCCGCGGCGCGCGTGGTGAAGGTGACCGCGAGGACCTCCATCGGGTTGTAGACCCCGCTCGCGACGCCGTAGGCGATCCGGTGGGTGATCGCCCGGGTCTTGCCGGTCCCGGCACCGGCGAGCACGCGCACCGGCCCGTGCAACGCGGCGGCCACCTGGCGCTGCTCGGGGTCGAGCGCGTCGAGCAGCTGGTCGGCGGTCGGGGGCACAGCGGGCATACGGGAACAAACTCCTCGGGGCCGGGTGTTCTCCAGGCCAAGCGTAGACGCGAGGAAGGACACTGATGACCGCCCCGACCACCGGCCCGGCGCCCACCGTGACGATGTACTCCACCCAGTGGTGCGGCTACTGCCACCGGCTCAGGAGCCAGCTCGACCGCGAGGGCATCGCCTACGAGGTGGTCGACATCGAGCGGGTGCCCGACGCGGCCCTGGTCGTCGAGCAGGTCAACGGCGGCAACCAGACGGTGCCGACCCTGGTGTACGCCGACGGCTCGGCGCAGACCAACCCCTCGGTGGCGCAGGTGAAGGCCAAGCTCGCCGCGCTGAACTGAACCCACCCCGATTCGTCCGGGTGGCTCATGCGTGCGACGGACGCGAGATCGCGGACGAATCGGGTCTCACCACTGGCCGGGCAGCGGACCGCCGTACCAGGTCTCGACCAGGCTGCGGGAGATCGAGATGCCGGACGGCAGCAGCAGCGTGCCGGCCTCGGCCTCCGCGCGCATCTGCTCGCGGGTGAACCAGCGGGCGTCGCTGATCTCGGCCCCGTCGACGTCGATCTCGGTGGTGCGGGCCCGGGCGAAGAACCCGATCATCAGGCTCGCCGGGAACGGCCAGGGCTGGTTGCCGAAGTAGGTGACCTCGCCGACCTCGACCCCGACCTCCTCGAGCACCTCGCGGGCGACCGCCTGCTCGAAGGACTCGCCGGGCTCGACGAAGCCGGCCAGCGTCGAGTAGCGACCCTCGGGCCAGCGCGGCTGCCGGCCGAGCAGGCAGCGGTCCTCGTCGTCGGTGACGGCCATGATCACGGCCGGGTCGGTGCGGGGGAACTGGCTGCGCCCGCAGCCGGTGCACACCAGCTGGTGACCGGCCTGCTCGGCCTGCAGCGGCCGGCCGCAGCGCGGGCAGAAGCGGTGCGAGCGGTGCCACTCCCCCATCGCGACCGCGTGCACGACCAGCGCGGCCTCGTCGACCGGGAGGGTCTGCACGAAGGCACGCAGGTTCTCGCTGCGCCGACCTTCCGGGCAGCTCGTCGACCTGCACGGCGAAGTGGACGGCGCCGTCCCGCTGGCCGAGCAGGATCCTGAGGCCCTCGGGCGCCTCGTGCGGGGCGACCCAGCCGATCCGCGGCTCCTCCCCGTCGTCCGGCACGACGACCTGCCCGCCGTCGAGGAGCAGCACCCGGGTGGCGGGGTCCCGCCAGGCGTCGTCGAGCCAGGCGTCGTCGGTGCGGTGCAGCGCGATCCGGTCGTGCGCGTGCCGGGAGAGCGCCACCGGCGCGACGTGGGAGGACGAGCCCGACGGCTCCTGCTGAGCTGATCCGGTCACGGCTCGACCCTAGGACGTGCCGCAAGCGACGAGGGCGGCGGCTACGCGTGTCCCTCCGTGAGCACCCACATCGGCGCCGAGCCCGGCGAGGTCGCCCCGCACGTCCTGATGCCCGGCGACCCGCTGCGGGCCAAGTGGATCGCCGAGACCTTCCTCGACGACGCGAAGTGCTACTCGCAGGTGCGGGGCATGCTCGGCTTCACCGGGACCTACCGCGGCGAGCGCGTCTCCGTGCAGGGCTCGGGCATGGGGCTGCCGTCGCTGTCGATCTACGCCAACGAGCTCCTCCGGGAGTACGGCGTCCACACCATCGTGCGGGTGGGCTCCTGCGGGGCGCTCACCGAGAAGGTCAAGGTGCGCGACCTGGTGATCGCCTCGGGCGCCTGCACCGACTCCTCCATGAACCGGATCCGCTTCGAGGGGCTCGACTACGCACCCGTCGCCGACTACGGCCTGCTCCGGGCCGCCCACGACGCGGCCGTGGCGCGCGACCTCGCGGTCGACACCCACGTCGGGCTGATCTTCTCCAGCGACTCCTTCTACAGCCCGCGCCCCGAGCTGGCCGGCCGGATGGTCGACTACGGCGTGCTCGCCGTCGAGATGGAGGCGAGCGCGCTCTACACGCTCGCGGCGCAGCACCAGGCCCGGGCGCTGGCGATCTGCACGGTCTCGGACCACGTCGTCACCGGCGAGGAGACCTCGTCGCAGGAGCGCGAGCAGACCTTCGGCGACATGGTGGAGATCGCGCTCGACGCGATGCTCAGCTAGGCCCGAGCAGCGCCTCGAGCGCGGCCCGGTCGGGCAGGTCGCGGTGCTCGACCAGGTCGCCGGTGCGGACGTAGTAGAAGGCCGCGCGCACCCGGGCGGGCTCGACGCCCATGAGCTCGGCCCAGGCCACCCGGTAGAGGGCGAGCTGGAGCGGGTCGGCGGTCTGCTGCCGGTTGGTCTTCCAGTCGACGACGAGGTAGCCGTCCCCCTCGGCGTAGACCGCGTCGATCCGGCCCCGCACCACCTGGCCCGACAGCACCAGTGCGAAGGGGGCCTCGACCGTGTGCGGCACCCGCTGCCCGAAGGACCCGGACTCGAACGCCGCGACGAGCTCCTTGAGGTCGGACTCGTCGTCGATCCCGGCGTCGCCCCGGCCCGGCAGGTCGTCGGGGTCGAGCAGGGCCTGCTGGCCGAAGCGAGCCTCCACCCAGGCGTGGAACCGGGTGCCGAACCGGGCGGCCGGCGACGGCTGACGCGGCAGCGGCCGGGCCAGGTCGCGGGCGAACTGGTCGGGGTCGTCGCGGAGCCGCGCGAGCGAGGTCGCGGAGAGGCTGGACGGCAACGGCACGAGGACCGCGGCCGACCGGTCGCGACCGGCCTCCTCGACCAGCCGCGCCATCTCCTCGTCCCACTCGGCGACCTTGGCCGCCTCCACCATGTCGAGCCCGGCGTCCTCGGCGGTCGGGTCCGCCGCCCGGACCCGGGCCGCTGCCTCGATCCGGAGGCCGGCCTCGTGCCCGGTGCCGACCACCGGCCAGGGACGCGACGGATCGACCGCGTCGTAGGGGTTGGGGTCGCCCTTCTGCGGCTTCTCCCGCCAGTCGTCGACGGACTCGCCGTGCTGCTCCAGCCAGTCGCGGACCACCCGCTGGTAGGCGGAGGGGCCGAACGGTGTCGTGCGCGGGCTCCACAGGTAGGACGAGACCGCGAGGTGGTGGGCGGCCCGGGTGAAGGCGACGTAGCCCAGCCGGAGCTCCTCCTCCGCGTCGTGGGCGCGGGTCTCGGCGCGGTAGGCGTCGAGCGCCGCCTTGTCGTAGCCGGCCAGCTGCGGCAGGTCGTGGGCGTCGCCCCGCAGCGGCGCGGGAAGGATCGACGGGGAGGAGGTCCACAGCGTGCGGGACCGGTTGGACGGGAAGCGGGTCTCGCAGACGCCCACCAGGAACACCGACGCCCACTCCAGGCCCTTGGCCCGGTGGACGGTGAGCAGCTTGACCGAGTCGGCCTCGGTCGGGGTGGCCACGTCGAGCCCGTTGCCCTGGTCGTCCTCGGCGGTGAGGTAGGCCAGCAGTGCCGGCAGCGTGACGTCGCCGTCGACCGCCTGGAAGTCGGCGACCGCCTTGACGAACAGGTCGAGGTTGTCGCGCCGGGCCGCGGCGGCCGGGCTCACCGCGGAGGCCAGCTCGACGTCGGTCCCGGTCGTGTCGATGATCCGACGGACGACGTCGAGCAGGGGCTCGCCGACCTGGGTGCGGAAGGTGCGCAGCTCGGCGGCCAGCAGCGCGAAGCGCTCGCGCGCCTCGTCGGAGTAGGCGGCCTCACCGGGGTCGGCCAGGGCGTCGTCCAGGGACGGGATCTCGGCCGGGTCGATCCCGTCGGCGATCTCGAGGAGCAGGTCGTCGACGGAGCCGTGGTCGGACCCGCGACCGCCGCGACCGGCCAGCTCGAACGCCCGCCGGGCCAGCAGCCTCAGGTCACGGGGTCCGACCGCCCAGCGTGGACCGGTCAGGAGGGTGAGCAGCGAGGCGTTGGCCGTGACGTCGTGCATGAGGTGGAGGATCGCCACGATCTCGGCGACCTCCGGGAGGCGGAGCAGGCCGGACAGCCCGACGATCTCGACCGGGATGCCCGCCCCGGTCAGCGCGTCGAAGACGTCCTCGGCGTGGGCGTTGTCGCGGGTGAGCACGCCGATGTCGGACCAGCGCCCGTCGTGGGCGGCCCGGACCGCGCCGACGAGCCAGGCGAGCTCCTCGGCATGGGTCTCGAACACTCGTGCCTCGACCGTGCCCTCACCCGCCTCGGCCTTGGGCACCAAGGGCTCGACCTGCGGGAACCGGTCGTAGAGCGGCGCGGCCAGCTCGTTGGCGACGGCCAGGATGCGCCGGTCGGAGCGCCGGTTGACGGTCAGCGGATGCACGGGCACGGGGGTGCCGTCGACGGTCGGGAAGGTCTGGCCGAAGTGCAGGATGTTGCTCACGGAGGCGCCCCGCCAGCCGTAGATCGCCTGGTTGGGGTCGCCGACCGCGGTCACGGCGTGCCCGCGCCCGGACGCCTCGTCGGGCCCGGAGAACAGCCGGGACAGCATCGTCGCCTGGGCCACCGAGGTGTCTTGGTACTCGTCGAGCAGGACGACCTTGAAGCGCGACCGCTCCAGGGCTCCCACGTCGGGCTGGTCGCTGGCCAGCCGGGCGCCGAGCTCGATCTGGTCGGAGAAGTCCATCAGCCCGAGGTCGCTCTTGAGTCGTCGGTAGGCGGCGACCAGGCCGAGGAGCTCGGTGCGGCGGTCGATGGCGTGGACGGCGGCCTCGACCGGGGTGCGGTAGGTGACCCGGTTCTTGCCGGCCACCTCCTCCTCCAGCGCACGCAGGAAGCCCGCGCGGGCCTCGGCGTCGACCGCACGCACCCGGTCGGCGTCGACGAGGTGCTCGCTCATCGCGGAGTCGAGGGCGAGGAGGTTCTGGATCGCGGTCTCGGGGTGGTCGGTCAGGTGCCGGACCTCCCCGGTGTAGCGGTCGATGGCCCGGGCGCCGAGCTGGTAGCGGGCGGCGTCGGTGATCACCCGGGTGTCGGGCTCGTGGCCGATGCGCAGGCCGTGGTCGGCGAGCAGCCCCGCGGCGTAGGCGTTGTAGGTGGCCACGGTCGGCTCGAGGACGTCCTCCCCCTCCTCGGGGTCGGGGTCGTCCAGGGCGCCCGCGGTCTGCAGCGCCGAGCGGATCCGCTGGCGGAGCTCGCTCGCGGCCTTGGTGGTGAAGGTGAGGCCGAGGACCTCGTCGGGTCGCACCTGGCCGGTGACGACGAGGTAGACGACCCGGGCGGCCATCAGGGTGGTCTTGCCGGAGCCGGCGCCGGCGATCACGACGGCCGGGGTCAACGGCGCGGAGATCGCCGCCCACTGCTGGTCGCTGGGTGCGTAGGGCGTCTTCATCACCCGGGCGAGGTCGGCCGGGGACGCGATGTCGACGGGCGCGGTCGTCATCGGGCGGTCACCGACCCGGCGCCCTTGATCGGGCAGATCGGCACGAAGGAGCAGTCGCGGCAGTGCTGACCGGCGACGGCCGGGAAGCTCTCCGAGCGCAGCAGCGCGGCGGTGCGGCCCAGCTGGCCGCGGAGTGCGTCCCGCTGCGGACCCTGCTCGTCCTGCGTCGCCTGCGGCTGGACGACGGCCGTCTCGCCGCCGTCGGTCAGCCCGAGCTGGACCAGCTCGGCACCACCGGCCTCGGCCGGCCCCTCGGTGACGGCGTCGACGGCCCCGTGGTCGACGGCGTACTGGTAGAGCCCGAGCTGGAGGTGCCGCTCGACGGCGGTGTTGGCCGGCTTGCTGCGCCCGGACTTGAGGTCGACCACCACGACCCGGCCGTCGGCGTCGAGCTCGAGCCGGTCGGCGTAGCCGGTGAGCTCGACCCGCTCGCCGTCGGGCAGCTCGACCACGGTGGAGAAGCGGGCCTCGGTCGCGAGCAGCGTGCGCGGGTTGGCGTGGTGCCAGGCGAGGAACCGGCCGAGGGCGGCCCGGACGCGGTCGTGCTCGCGGGCCTTGGACCACGGGGTGCGGAAGTCGAGCCGGTCCCAGACCCGGTCGACGTGCTCCATGAGCAGGTCGACGTCACCCGGGCCGGCGTCGACCTCGCCGCCGGCGACGCGCTCGGCGAGGGCGTGCAGCAGCTCACCGAGGTTGGCCGACTGGTGGGCGCGGGCGATCCCTCCGGCCTCCCGTGCCAGGAACCACTGGGTCGGGCAGACCTGCATCGCCTCCAGCACGCTCGCGGAGACCGGCACCGGCCGCTCGGGGTCGCGCACCGGCTCGACCGAGCGGCTCGCCGCGCGGGTGCCCCACCACGTCGACGGGTCGGCCGTAGGCACCAGAGGACGGTTGCCGACCGACTCGCCGGCGAGCCGGGCCAGCCGGCGGGCGGCCGCCTCGCGGAGCGGCTCGCTGGTGGCAGGGTCGGCGAGCGTGCGGCGCAGCTCCGCGACCAGGCCGCCGAGGGAGAGCGGGCGGGCCGGCCGTCCGACGACGTGCTCGACGGTGACGCCGAGCTCGTCGAGGAACCGGGAGGGCTGGTCGCCGTCGTCCTCGGCGGAGGCCACGGCGGTGACCACCAACCGCTGCCGGGCCCGGGTGGCGGCGACGTAGAAGAGCCGACGCTCCTCCAGCAGCAGCTCGCGGAGCGAGACCGGCGGCACGACGCCGTCGGTGCCGATCCGGTCGGCCTGGAGCAGCGTGGAGCGGCGGCGCAGGTCGGGCCAGCCGTCCTGCTGGACGTGGGCGATGACGACGAGGCGCCACTCCAGCCCCTTGGCCCGGTGGGCGGTGAGCAGGCGCACCGCGGACCCGCGCACCCCGCGCTCGGCGAGCGTGTCGGCCGGGATCTGCTGCGCCACCAGCGAGGCGAGGAAGTTGCGGACACCGACGTGGTCGCGCTGCTCCTCGGCGCGGGCCGCGATCCCGAACAGCGCGCAGATCGAGTCGAGGTCACGGTGGGCACGTCGCGCGGGTCCGCCGCCGAGGTCGATCGACCGGCGCAGCCGCTCGGGCCACTCGGTGCGCGACCAGAGCGTCCAGAGCAGCTCCTCCGCGGTGGCGCCGTCGTCGAGCTGGGCCCGGGCGTCGTGGAGCAGCCTGGCGAGGGCGCGGGCGCGCTCGACCTCGGGGCCCTCGAGACCGGCGAGGAAGCCGTCCTCGACGACCACCCGTCGCAGCAGGTCGCGGGAGGGTCGCGGGGGCCGGTCGTCGGCGCGGCTGTCGACCTTCTCGCGGGTGCGCAGCTGCCGGGCCAGGCGGCGCACGTCGCCGGCGTCGAGGCCGCCGACGCGACTGAGCAGCAGTGCCTCCGCGCGGCCCGGGTCGAGGTGGTCGACGTGGTCGACGTCGTCGTTGTCGAGGTTGACCACGGCGCGCAGGGCGTCGAGCAGCGGCAGCACGGCCGGGTCACGCACCAGCGGCACCTCGTCGGCCGCCACCTCGACGGGCACGCCGGCTGCTCCCAGCGCGCGGCGCAGGGGCGGGATCGAGGCGCGGCCGGAGCGCACCAGCACGGCCATGTCCTCCCACGGGACGCCGTCCTCGAGGTGGGCGCGACGGAGCAGGTCGGCGAGGTGCTCCGCCTCGGCCCGCTCGGTGTCGAAGGTGCGCACCACGACCCGGCCGTCGCCGAGGGGTCCCGCCTCGGCGACCGGCTCGAGGAAGGCCTCGCGGGCCTCCGCGGGGATGCTGCCGGGCAGCGTCAGGCGGCGGGCGACACGCTGGGAGGCCAGCAGGATCCGCGGACCGAACCGGCGGGTGGTGCGCAGCGCCACCACCTCGGCGGGTCGTCCGTCGGACCGTGGGAAGGTGGCCGGGAAGTCGAGGATGCCTCGCACCTCCGCGCCCCGGAAGCCGTAGATCGACTGGTGCGGGTCACCGACCACGGTGAGGTCGCGCCCGTCGCCCGCGAGCGCGTCGAGCAGCGCGACCTGGCCCGGGTCGGTGTCCTGGTACTCGTCGACGAAGACGTGGCGGAACCGGGCCCGCAGCTCCTCGCGGTGGCGGCGCGCCTCCTCGGTGGCGCGGCGGATCAGGTCGCCGTAGTCGGTGGCGCTCTGGTGGTCGAGCACCTGGAGGTACTGCTCCATGAACAGCCCGGCCGAGACGAACTCCGGGATGTCGTGCTCGCGCCCGAGACGCTGCAGGTCGTCGCTGCTGTGGCCCTTCTCGCGGGCCCGCGCCAGCACGGCGCGGACCTCGTCGGCGAAGCCGCGGGTGCCCATCGCCCGTCGCAGCGCCGGCGGCCACGGCACCGACTCGGGAGTGTCGTGCAGCAGCTCGGACAGGACGACGTCCTGCTCGGGCGCGGACAGCAGTCGGAGCGGGGCGTCGTAGAGGTCCCCGGGGCTGTACTGACGCACGAGGCCGTAGGCGAAGGAGTGGAACGTCGAGCTCAGCGAGGTCGCCATGGTCCGGCCCAGGCGCGCGGTGACCCGGTCGCGCAGCTGCTCGGCGGCCTTGCGGCTGAAGGTCAGCGCGAGCACCGAGTCGGGCGAGGCGCCGCGGCGCTCGATGCGGTCGACGATCGCCTCGACCAGCGTGGTGGTCTTGCCCGTGCCGGGGCCGGCCAGCACCAGCAGCGGCCCGCCCTGGTGGTCGACGACCGACTGCTGGAACTCGTCGAGGACGGGCGCGGCCGCCCGCCCGCGGGGCGGGTAGGTGAGGGTGTACTCCACGGGCGGCGTCACCGCTCGATTGCACCATCCGGCGCCGACAGGCCGTCCTCGGCCGGGTCCGGCCACCACATCGCCTCGCGCATCACGACCTTGCCCGACGGGCGCACCGGGGTGCCCTCGGCGCGGTGGTGCTCGAGCGCGACGGCGTCGTCGACCCGCGCGGGCGTGCCGTCGGCGTGCACGACCCGCCACCACGGCACCGGACCGCCGTACGTCGCCATCACGGTGCCGACCTGACGGGGCCCGCCGGACCCCACCGCCTCGGCCAGCGCGCCGTAGGTCGTCACCCGGCCCGCGGGGATCCGCTCGACCAGCGACAGCACCGCCTCGACGTACTCCTCCCGGTCCACGGGGGAACCCTAGTCGCCGTCGCGCGTGACGAGCCGACGCCCCAGCAGGGCGATCCAGGCCACGACCACGCCGAGCGCGACGGCGAGGACCGGGACGTTCCCGGGCAGGTCCAGCGTGGTGAACAGGCCCGCGACCAGCCAGACCAGGGCGGTGACCGCGAGCATCAGCGCCGCCCGCCCGGCCCAGGTCCGCAGCAGGTCGCCGGGGACGGCCAGGGCGGGCGGCCCGTAGGAGCCGAGCGTGCTCGCCAGGTGCACCGCCAGGAGCAGGGCCGCGGCCGCGAGGGTCCACCCCGACCACGCGTCCGGCACCGCCACCCACCACCGGCCGGCCAGGCCGAGCACCAGGAACAGCGGCGCGCTGGAGTCCGGCATCAGGGCCGCGAGCACGGCCAGGACCAGCAGACCCGTGCTCACCACGACATGGAAGCTGCCGCCGGCCAGCACGACGAGCCAGAGGAACAACACCGTCGCGGCGAGCACCGCCGGCGCGCAGGACCCGCTGCTGCCGGTGCGCGAGCACCGCACGGTCGAGGAGCGCGGAGGCGCGCGCCATGCTCATCGGCGGGCCATCCGCGGCTGCCGGGCGCGCCGGCTCAGACCGCGCAGCACCTCGTCGAGGGTGCCCGGTCCGGCCCAGGCCGCCACGGGGACGCCGGCGCGGCGCACCCGGTCGAGGAGGGCCGCGCGCTCGAGCAGACGCATCCGCCAGGCGATCCGGTCGCGCGGGCCGTCGGCGAACGCGTCGAGGTCGGCCGGCATCGTGTCGACCACGACGAGGTCGAGCCCGCGCTGGGCCAGGGTGGTGGTCGCCGCGACGACCTGGTCGGACAGCATCGGCGAGAGCACCACCACGACCGTCCCCGGCGGCACCCGGAACCGGCGCGGGTCGAGGTCGTGCCGCTCCCCGGGGACCACGCGGGCCAGGGTGTCGAGGATCCGGCGCAGGTGCCGGCGGCCGCTGCCCAGCGGGACCACCCCGCGGCCGGCGGCGCCGAGCACCCGCAGGCCGACCCGGTCGCCGCGGTGCAGGTAGTGCTCGCCGAGCGCCCCGGCCGCACGCACCGCCACGTCGAGCGACGACGCGGCGCCGGTGGTGCCGCCGCTGGTGCCCACCTCCACGCTGCTGTCGACGATGAGCAGGATGCCGCTGTCCTCCTCCGCGACCGTGCTGGTGACGTGCAGGGTGCCGGTGCGCAGCGACACCCGCCACTGCACGCGGCGCAGCCGGTCGCCGGCCGTGAACGGTCGGATCGAGGCCAGCTCGGTGCCGTCGCCGGTGCGGCGCGCCGGGTGCGTGCCGACGAGCCCGAGGGGGTGCGGCACCGGCGCGCGTCCGTCGTACACCCCCGGCATCGGCAGGGTGGTGAGCGAGTGCGACGGCAGCCGGTGCGGCCCCCACCGGCCACCCGCCCACGCGCTGGTGGCCGCGACGACACCGGCGCCGACGTCGCGCCGGCCCCAGCGCAACGTCGCGACGGCGAGCTGCACGTCGACCCGGTCGGTCGCGCCGGTCACCGCGCCGGCCACCCCCGCGGACGGCCGGAACGCGGTCCACGGCTCGCGCTCGAGCGCCACCACGACGTGCTCGGCGTCGCCCGCGTCGGCGGTCACGGACAGGGTGGTGCCCTCCCCCTCGCGCAGTGCCGTGTGGCCGAGCCGGCTGGTGACGCGCGGGGTGCGCTGCGGGCGGCGTACGACGACGGCGGCGGCGTGCACCAGGAACGGCGTCGCGAGCACCACCAGGTCCACCCGCCGGAACACCACCGCCACCGTGGCCAGCGCGGCCGAGGTGAGCGCGGCCCGCACCAGCGACGCCGTCGGCCGCCAGCCCTCGCTGGCGAGGGCGGGACCGGGCGACGCTGCTGCCTGCCGGGTGCTCATCGGGCTCAGCGCGCTGCCGGCCGCTCGAAGCCGGTGGATGTCTCCCGGGACCCCGGCGTCGCCACCTCGTTGAGCACGCTGCGCACGACCGAGGCCCCCGACACGTCGCTCATCCACAGCTCCGGCCGCACCGTGATCCGGTGGGCCAGCACCGACGGCGCCACGGCCTTGACGTCCTCGGGCACGACGTAGTCGCGGCCGTGGATCACCGCGTGCGCCCGGCCGGTGAGCATCAGCGCGAGCGCCCCGCGCGGCGAGGCCCCCATCAGCACCTGGGAGTGGTCCCGGGTGGCGGCGGCGAGCGCCACGCAGTAGCGGCCGACGCTCTCCTCGACGGTGACCGTCTCGACGGCGGCCTGCATGGCGCGCAGGCCGTCGCCGTCGGTGACCGCCGACAGGGTCTGCTCCTCGGTCCGCCGCGCCAGCCGCCGGCTGAGCACGTCCCACTCCTGGTCGGCGGTGGGGTAGCCGAAGCTGACCCGGAGCAGGAACCGGTCGAGCTGGGCCTCGGGCAGCGGGTAGGTGCCTTCGTACTCCACCGGGTTGGCGGTCGCGATCACGTGGAACGGCGGGTCGAGCGGGAAGGTCTGCCCCTCGACGGTCACCTGCCGCTCCTGCATCGCCTCCAGCAGCGCGGCCTGGGTCTTGGGCGGGGTGCGGTTGATCTCGTCGGCGAGCAGCAGGCCGGTGAACAGCGGGCCGGCCCGGAACTCGAACTCCCCGGCCTTCTGGTCGTAGATGAACGACCCGGTGAGGTCGGCCGGGAGCAGGTCGGGGGTGAACTGCGCGCGCGTGAACGTCGAGGCCGAGGGTCTGGGCGAACGACCGGGCGGCGAGCGTCTTGCCGAGGCCGGGCAGGTCCTCGATGAGCACGTGACCGCCGGCGAGGATGCCGGCGAGCACCAGCACGAGCGCCTCACGCTTGCCGACCACGGCGCGCTGCACCTCCTCCAGCACGGCGGCGGCGCTGCGGGAGACCTCGTCGAGGTCGGGGATGGTCTGGGTCATAACGTCTCGATCCTCTGCAGCAGCTGCTCGATCTGGGTGGTCGTGAGTCGGGGGTACGGCGGGCGCGCGGCCGTGACCGCGAGGAGGTCGGGCCCGAGCAGGCGGGCCGCGAGCTCCGGGTCGGCCTCCCGGGTCACGGAGTGCCGTGCCATCAGGCGCTGGTCGGTGAGCTCGGTGAGCCGCCGGTGCAGGACGTCGCCGACCTCACGGCCGTCGAGGTGGTGGGCGACCACGCGGCGCAGCTGCCCGAGCCGCGGGTCCTCCCCCGGCTCGCGCACCGGCTCCTCGCGGACACCCGGCCAGCGCGTGACCTCGGTGTCGGCGGAGACGTCGAGGAAGAGCCAGCCGAGCGCGGCGGCCACGGCGACGTACAGCGCGATCACGCCGGGCCGGGGCGCGTTCCCGAAGAACCACGCGACGACGCAGATCGCCAGCCACACCCCGAAGGCCGCGGCGGCGCGGGCGCGCCAGCGGCTCACCGCGCACCCCGCACGGCGGCGAGGTCGTCCTGCAGGCGGACCAGCGCGGCGCGGGCCGTGCTGCGGGCCTCCTCGCCGAGCGGGTGCTCGGAGAAGCGGGCCTCGCGGTAGAGGCGGGCGAGCTCGCCGATGGCACGCGGGTCGAGGTCGAGGCCGTGCAGCACCCGCACGGTGAACTCGGCGGACGTCTCGGCGCGGCCCCGCGGCATCCCGGCCTCGGCGACGGAGTCCTCGAGCCGCGCCCAGCACCGCACGATGCCGTTGCGCGGCGTCCCCTCCTCGACGGCGGCCAGGCGCGCCTGCGCGTCCTCCGCGAGCGAGGCGGCCGCGCGCTCCTCGGGCAGCACCTCGAAGTCCACCCGCGGCGGTGGGGCCGCCCGGCGCCACCGGTGCCGCACCGCGGCCCGCACCGCGACGGCGACGCCGAGAACGATCAGGATCAGCACCGCCCAGGCGATCAGCGTGCCCAGCCAGCTCAGGTCGAGCCGCTGCTCGACGCCCGCGGTGATCTCCTTCAGCGTGCCCGTCCCCGGGGACGCCGTCGCCTCGGCGGTGGGCGGTGGCGGGGTGTCGAAGGTGCGGGTCCGGCCCGACGGCGCGAGCACCTGCACGGGTCCGGTGCTCGCCGCCCAGACCAGGACCAGCAGCCCCAGCGCGACGGCCGGCGCGAGGAGCGCCGCTCGTCGTTCCCCCCGCGACCCGGTCATGGGCCGCAGCCTAGAGCAACCCCCGCACCGTGGCCGCGCGCGAAGCACGCACGTACACCGGGACCTCGTCGAGAGGTACAGCACGTTCCACGACCTGCCCTCCGGCGACCTGCTGCCCGGTCCACAGGTCGACCCAGTCGCCCTGTGGCAGGTAGGTGGGCCAGCTGGTCGCTCCCGGCTCCACGACTGGAGAGACGAGCAGGTCGCGGCCGAGCAGGAACTGGTGGCTGTGCTCCCAGATCCGCTCGTCATCCGCGTGGTCGAAGAACAGTCCCCGCATGAGCGGCGCTCCGCTGCTCACCGCTGCGGCGGCCTCCTCCGACAGGTAGGGCACCAGGCTGTGACGCAGCTGTGCGAAGGACCGGAACACCGGCACCACCCGCTCGTCACCGGTGCGCTCGGCGACGTTCCAGGGCGTGCGGTCGCGAGACGGCAGCCGGTGGTGGTTGAACTCCGAGTGGTACTGCATGATCGGCATGAAGCACGATGCGGCCGTCGCGCGCAGGTAGAGCTCCGGGTCGGGAACGTCGCCGGAGAACCCGGCCAGGTCCCAGCCCCAGTAGAGGATCCCGCACGCCGAGGCGGTGATCCCGGCCTTCACCGAGGACCTGAAGGCCTCCCAGGTGGAGTCCTCGTCGCCGGCCCAGAAGACCCCGTGGGCCTGCGAGCCGGTGAAGCCCGCCCGGCTGAAGGTCACCGGCGCCTTGCCGCACGCGCGCAGCAGGTCGCCGTAGGCCCGGGCGTAGTGCACCGGGAAGAGGTTGTTGCCGTCGTCGCCGCGCCGGCCGTCCCCGTAGCGGAGCTCGTGACCCCAGGCGTGCTCGCCGCCGTCGGTCTTGAACCCGTCGATGCCGACCTCGTCGACGAGGTAGCGACGCTTGGCGGTCCACCATGCGGCCGCCTCCTCCGACGACAGGTCCGGCATCGGCGCCAGCGGGAACCACCAGCCGCGGTTGCGGTACGGACGTCCGTCCTCCTCCTGCACCACGTAGCCCTGGTCGATCGCGGCGCGGTGGTCGGCCGCGAGCTGGCCGGTCGGGTGCGGCCGGGCCTTGAGCAGCGGGATCTGCCACAGCAGCACCTTCACGTCGCGGTCGTGCAGCGCGTCGACCATGCCCTTCGGGTCCGGCCAGGCCCCCTCGGCCGGGAACGTGAAGTCCGCCAGCCGGTGCGGCGACCCGTCCTCGTGGACGGCGTACTCCGCGTCGCGGAAGGCCGTGAACGTCGCTTCGTCGCTCCAGGCCTCGATGACCAGGGCGCCGACAGGGATGTCATGCTCGCGGTGCCGGTCCATCTCCTGCATCACGGTGGCCTGGGTGTTCCACTCGTTGCCGCTGGCCCACAGGCCGAACACCCAGTCCGGGAGCACCTCCGGCCGTCCGACCTCGTCGAGGAACGCGTCGAGGGTCTCGCCCGGCGCCCCGGCGTAGCTCGCCACGGTGAGGTCCTTGTCGCCCCCGAGCTCGGCCTCGATCCGCAGCGCCGACGGGTCGGTCGCGCCCACGTCGTACGTCGTCCGCCGGGTCGTCCGCACGTGGAACGCCCACGGGCTCTCGGAACCCACGATCATCGCGAAGGGCATCGGCAGGTAGGTCCGGCCGTGGCTGCCCTGCGACTTGTACTGCTCGAACACCACGGAGTCGAGCTGCCGGCCGCGTTGGTCGACGGCGTCGAACCGCTCACCGAACCCGACCACGTGGTCGCGCTCTCGCAGCGGCAGCCCGAAGCTGACCTTGCGCGGCCCCTCCGGACCGACCAGCCAACGCACGTCCGACGGCTGTCGGTCGCCGAGCACATCGAGGTGTCCCGCGCGAGCGTCGTCGGCCCCGACCCACTCGGCGGCCGCGACGTCGTACCAGCGCGAGGTGCGACGACGTCCGTCGGAGGCCGAGGCCCGGAACCGGTAGCGCACAGGCGCCGCAGCGGAAAGGGGCGGGGTCCGGACCGACCAGTAGACGAGGTCGTTGGCGGCGCGGTTCTGGGCGGCGGCGAGGTGGCCGCCGTCGGTGCTGCCGCCGTCGGTCGCAACCCGTCCGGCCGGTGGGTGGAGCGGCAGCTCCGAGGGGGCCTCCCCCTCGACGGCCCACTCGCACACCACGGAGGTGACCGCCGACGCCGCGCGCACGCGCAGCTCCACGGTCTCCCCGTCAACGGGGAGTGCAGGCACCCGCTGGTCACCGGTGACGGCGTAGGGGTGGCCGGAGCCGTGGGGGCGGTGCCGGATCATGGTTCCTCTTCCTGCTGTTCGCGGGTGATGACGGTGCGCTGCGGTGCGGCGGCCTCGCGGCCGCCGCACCGCGGTCGTGCGACGGCTGTCAGAGCAGGCCGTTGACGGCCTTCTCGGCGGCGGCGAGCGCCTCCTCGACCGACTTGCGTCCGGCGGCGGCCTCCGTGAGCTCGAGCCCGACGGCGTCCTGCATCTCCTGCTGACGCGTGGTGACCGGCGGCAGCACCGGGGCGTCGAGCGCGTCGAAGACCGCCTGGCGGTTGGCCGGCGCACCGGCCTCGAGGTACGGCGCCAGGATCGTGTCGTCCTGCGTCGGCGGGAGCTCCCACGAGGTCTCGACGCGCATGTCCATCGAGTGGTCCGAGCCGGTCAGGAACTCGACCCACCTCTGCGCGGCCTCGGGGTGCTCCGAGGCCGAGGAGACCGCGACGCCGTTGGTGAACATGGCGCTGGCCTGCTGGGTGTCACCGGGCTCGACGACGACGTCCCACTCGAAGGGAGCGTCGGCCATGGCGCTGAACATCCAGATGCCGGTGTGCCACATCGCCAGCTTGCCGGACTTGAACAGCCCGCTGTCGTAGTCGGGGGTGCCCACGCCGTCCTTCTCGGTGGGCATGGTCGTGCCCATCTTGTCCACCAGCCACTGCGCGGCCTTCACGCCCTCAGGGGAGTTGAAGGCGGCAGCCGAGCCGTCCTCGTCGAGGAACGTGCCGCCGGCCTGCGCGAGCGTCTTGTAGAACTCGTGGAAGGTCACCGGCTGGTAGTCGCCGAAGACGCCCTTGCCCTTGTCGGTGAGCTCCTCGGCCGCGGCCTGCTCGTCGGCCCAGGTCCAGTCGGCCGTGGGCTCGTCGACACCGGCCTTCGCGAAGAGGTCCTTGTTGTAGAAGAGCACCACGTTGGAGAACGACTCGGGAAGCCCGTACTGCGCGCCGTCGTGCTGGAAGGCCTCCACGAGCTCGGGTGCGAAGTTGGTGTCGTCGACGTCCGACAGCTCGGCCAGCGCGTCGGACTCGGCGTAGGTCACGAAGTTCTCGTAGTTGAGCTCGAAGGTGTCGGGCGCCGTCCCGCCCGCGACCGCCGTCTGAAGCTTGGTGAAGTAGCTGTCGTACGGCGCCGTCTCGACCTCGACCTTGATGTCGGGGTTCTCCTCCTCGAACGCCGCGACGACGCCGTCGAGGTCCTCGACGTGGTCCGGCGCCGCCGAGAACGTGAAGTAGCGGATCGTCGTACCCGTCGGAGGTCTCGGCCTCACGGGTGGCCGACCCCTGCGAGCACGCGGACAGCGCCACCAGCCCCGCGGTCACGGCCACCGCCGCGAACATTCTCCTCTGCACAGCCATTCTTCCTCCATTGGTGATGTGTGGTGCGCTGCGCCGGCTCACTTGAGCCCCGAGGTGGCAACGCTGGCGATCACGTGGCGTTGCGCCACGAGATACAACAAGGCGATGGGTACGACGGACACGACCGAGCCGGCCATCACGACGTCCCATGCGGTGGTGAATCGGCCGTGCAGGTTCGCGAGGCCGAGCGGCAGGGTCATCAGCTCGGGCGAGCGGATGACCACCAGTGGCCAGAGGAAGCTGTTCCAGCTGGCCATGAAGGCGAAGACCGAGAAGGTCGCGAGCGCGGGACGCACGAGAGGCACGATCACCGCCCAGAAGATGCGCAGGTGCCCCGCCCCGTCGATGGTCGCGGCCTCGTCGAGCTCGCGTGGCACGGTCGCGATGGCCTGCCGCAGCAGGAACACCCCGAAGGCGGAGGCGATCGTCGGCAGCAGCATCGCGGCGTAGGTGTCCACGAGGTCGAGCGCCCGCATCTCGATGAACAACGGCACGACCAGCACCTGCATGGGCACCATCAGCGTGGCCAGGTAGACCACGAAGAAGGCGTTCTTGCCCGCGAACTCCAGCCGCTCGAAGGCGTAGGCCGCCATCGCGCTGGTACCGACCTGGAGGAGCGTGGAGACCACGCCGATCCAGAGGCTGTTGACCAGGATCCGCCAGAAGGGCATCGCCGCGAGGAGCGTCTCGTAGGCGGACAGGCTCGGGTCGGTGGGCACGAGCTTCGGCGTCGTGAGGCCGGCCCCCGGGGTGATCGAGGTGATGATCGTCCAGACGAACGGGAACATCATCATCAGCGCGCCGACCAGGAGCAGCACGAACAGCAGCCGCCTAGGCATAGGTCACCCACCGTCGCTGGACGCGCACCTGGAGAACCGTCACCACGAGAACGACGACGAACAGGAGCCACGAGAGGGCGGCCGCGTCGCCGGCCCGGCCGTAGCGGAAGGTCAGGTCGTAGACCTGCTGCACGACGACCTCGGTCGCCCGGTTGGGTCCACCACCGGTCATCACGAAGACCTGGTCGAAGACCTGGAAGCCGTTGATCAGGGAGATGACCACCACGAAGAAGGTCGTGGGCGACAGCAGCGGCAACGTGACGTGCCGGAAGCGCTGCCAGGCGCTGGCCCCGTCGATGCGCGCGGCGTCGAGCAGCTCGCGCGGGACCGTCTGGAGCCCGGCGAGCAGGATGACCATCACGAACCCGAGGTCCTTCCAGGCCGACGCGACGATCACCGAGGGCATCGCCCAGGCCGGGTCGGTCCACCAGCCCGGACCGGCGACCCCGACGGCGCCGAGCACCTGGTTGACCAGGCCGTTCCCCGGGTTGAGCAGCCACTTCCAGACCAGTGCCACGACGACCCAGCTGGTCACGACCGGGAGGAAGTAGACGGCGCGGAACGCG
This sequence comes from uncultured Actinomycetota bacterium, assembly GCA_963698315.1. GTDB lineage: Bacteria > Actinomycetota > Actinomycetes > Propionibacteriales > Nocardioidaceae > Nocardioides_B. The sequence continues at coordinate 949,033 of CAVOQH010000002.1, read as the reverse complement.
CCACGGGCGGCCACCGCGCTGTTGAGCGCGACAGCGAGCGCGAGCCCGCCGGCCAGCACCAGCGGGAGGTAGCCCGCGATGTAGTAGAGCGTGTGGCCGAAGGCCGCCCAGGTGGCCGGGTCGCTGAGCAGGTCGACGTAGTTGGCCGGACCGACCCACTCGCGCGCGCTGATGAGGTTCCAGTCGTGCAGCGACACCCACAGCGAGCCGCCGATCGGCACGAGGGTGAAGAGCACGAGCGGCACGGCGCTCGGCAGCAGGAACAGACAGGCGACTCCGGCGCGTCGCCAGGGACCTCCGTGGTGAGCAGCCATCAGACCGGGGCGTCCTGACCGCTCAGCCGGGCGCGCACGAGAGCACCCTGGCGGCCGGCCGTGCCGTGGGCGTCGTACGGCGCCGCGAGGACGAGTGCGGCGGCGCCCAGCGCCCACGACGAGTCGTCCCACGACTCCACCTCGACCGGCACGCTGCGCCTCGCGGGCAGCAGGTGGGCCCGGAAGGTGGCGTCGAAGCCGACGCGCCAGTGCTGCCACGACGAGGTGCCCTCCCCGAGGACGACCACGATCTGCGGGTCCACGAAGTTGACCAGGCCGGCGATGGCGCGACCGAGCACCTCGCCCGCCTCGGCGAAGACGGCCACGGCCCCGGTCTCACCGGCGTCGGCGCGGCGCTGGAGGTCCTGGAACGTGCCCCGCGGCCCGACGGCCTTGCTGCGCCGGGCTGCGCGCAGCAGCCCCAGCTCACCGACGTACGCCTCGAGGCAGCCGGTGTTGCCGCACTCGCAGGTCGGACCGTCCGCCGACATCGGGAGGTGGCCGATCTCGCCCGCACCGCCGGCCGAACCGCGGAACAGCGTGCCGTCGGCGATCAGACCCGCGCCCACACCGCGCCCGACCGAGACGACGACGAAGTCGTTGAACTCCTGACCTCGACCGTAGAGGCGCTCGGCGACCGCGACCGCGCTGACGTCGTTCTCCAGCAAGACCGGCACCTCGACGGCCTGGCGCAGGGCCCGGCCGAGCCAGAGCCGCTGCCAGCCCATGGTCGGCGCGTCGACGACACCGCCGGCCTGGTCGTCGACGCTTCCGGGCACGGCGATGCCGACCCCGAGCAGGCGCCCCTCGCCCTCGGTGCGCTCCGTGACGACCGTCTTGACGGTCGCGACGAGCTGGTCCACCGCGTCGGCGGCTGCGGCGTCGAAGCGCTGGTCCCACGTCTCGATCAAGGATCCGTCGAGGCGGGCCTCGACGAAGACGATGTGGTCGTTGGCCACCTTGACCCCGATCGCCCTGCCCGCGGAGCCCACGAGGGCGAGCAGCTGCGCCGGGCGTCCCCCGCGGGACGCCTCCTGGTGCACCTGCATGACGACACCACGGTCGAGCAGCTCCCGGGTCACCGTCGTGACGGTCGCGGCGCTGATCGAGAGCCTCGCGCGATCTCCGTCCGGCTCAGTGGGCCGGACCCGAGCAGCGCGAGGACGGCCGACCGCGTCAGGTCTCCGTGGGTGGTCATCTTCTTTCGGGACTTTCTTTAGTCGTGAAGTTAGTGCCAAACTATAGGCACTTTGCAGAAGATGTCCAGAGGTGGGAGCAGCGTGGCGTCAACAGATCTGCCGTGGTGGCACGGCGCGGTCGTCTACCAGGTCTACCCGCGATCCTTCGCGGACGGCGACGGCGACGGGGTGGGTGACCTCGCCGGGATCCTGAAGCGGCTGGACCACCTCGAGCGGCTCGGCGTCGACGTGCTCTGGCTCTCCCCCGTCTTCCCCTCGCCCCAGGACGACAACGGCTACGACGTCAGCGACTACCAGGACGTCGACCCGCTGTTCGGGTCGCTCGCCCAGCTCGACGAGCTGCTGGCCGGCGTCCACGAGCGCGGCATGAAGCTGATCCTCGACCTGGTGGTCAACCACACCTCCGACGCGCACCCGTGGTTCGTGGAGAGCCGCTCGAGTCTCGACAACCCCAAGCGGGACTGGTACTGGTGGCAGCCGGCGCGGCCCGGGCACGAGACCGGCAGCCCCGGCGCCGAGCCGACCAACTGGCGCTCCTTCTTCTCGGGATCGGTCTGGGAGCTCGACGAGTCGACCGGGGAGTACTACCTCCACCTGTTCTCGCGACGCCAGCCGGATCTCAACTGGGAGAACCCCGAGGTGCGCCACGAGATCTACCGGATGATGCGCTGGTGGCTCGACCGCGGGGTCGACGGCTTCCGGATGGACGTCATCAACCTTCTCTCCAAGAACCTCCCCCTCCGGGACGGCCCCGCGCTCCCGGGACACAGGTACGGCGACGGCCACCGCGAGTACGTCTGCGGACCACGGATCCACGAGTTCCTCGCCGAGATGCACGCCGAGGTGTTCGCCGGCCGCGAGGCCGACCTGTTGACCGTGGGCGAGATGCCGGACGTCACCGTCGAGGAGGCACGGCTGTTCACCGACCCGGCCCGGGCCGAGCTCGACATGGTCTTCCAGTTCGAGCACGTCTCGCTCGACGGCGGCGTCACCAAGTGGGACCGCCGGCCACTGCACCTCGTCGATCTCAAGCGGTCGCTCGGTCGCTGGCAGGACGGCCTCGCCGACGTCGGGTGGAACAGCCTGTACTGGAACAACCACGACCAGCCCAGGGTGGTGTCGCGCTTCGGGGACGACGGCGCCCACCGCGTCCGCAGCGCCAAGATGCTCGGCACCGTCCTGCACCTCCACCGCGGGACGCCGTTCGTCTACCAGGGCGAGGAGCTCGGGATGACCAACGCCCCGTTCGCGACGGCGGAGGACTTCCACGACATCGAGTCGGTCAACCACTACGCCGACCGGGTAGCGGCCGGCGACGATCCCGAATCGGTGCTGCAGGCGCTCCGGGCGGTGAGCCGCGACAACGCGCGCAGCCCGATGCAGTGGGACGCGACGTCGTACGCCGGCTTCACCGCCGGTGAGCCGTGGGCGGCGGTCAACCCCAATCATGTGGACGTCAACGCCGAGGCGCAGCTCCACGACCCCGACTCGGTCTTCCACCACTACCGTCGGCTGATCGAGCTGCGGCACACGCTCCCCGTCGTCGTCGAGGGCGACTTCACCATGCTGCTACCCGACGATCCCTGCGTCTACGCGTTCCTGCGCACGCTCGGGTCTGACCGGTTGCTCGTGCTGGGCAACTTCACCGCCGAGGAGGCAGCAGCCCCCGTTCCCGACGCCGCGGGGTGGAAGGCGTCCGAGCTGCTGCTGGGCAACCTGGAGCCGGGGGTCGCCTCGCCCGACGGGCCAGGGCTGGTGCTCGCACCCTGGGAGGCGCGGGTCTACCGACGCACGACCGGCAGCGCCTGATTTCAGAGCGCCGGGCGGAACTCCTCGGTGCCCCGGACCAGCCGCAGCCCGGGGATCCCCGCGTGCTTCCGCGCGAAGCGCAGCTCGTGGCGCAGGTCGCCGACCCCGTTGGACCCGGCCAGGGGCGCGACGGCGAGCGTGGACAGGGTGCCGAGCGCGCGACCCTCCGCATCGAGGAAGCCGCTGCCGGAGTCGCCCGGGACGCCGGGGGTCGCCGTGTAGACGGGGTGGCTCCACCCGCCGCCCTCCTGGCCGAGGCTCACCCCCTGCTTGGGGCTCAGCTCCGCGACGCCTCCCCGCAGGCTGGAACTGCCGTAGCTGTGCACGGTGTCCCCGGCCGCGCTGCCGTCGGTGTCGAGCCCGACCGGTCCGCCCCAGAAGGGAACGCTCGGGTTCACGGTGTCGACGAACTTCCTGCCCACCCGGACCAGGGCCAGGTCGTTGTAGGCGCAGGTGTTCGCGCTGCGGGTGCCGCGGCGCTGCATGGTGAGCCACGAGCTGTACACCAGTCGCCCGCGGCCGACCGTCTCGCCGCCGCCGGCGAGGCTGCCGCCCTCGGCGAAGCGGACCCGGGTGCCCAGCGGCAGCGACGCGGCCTGGCAGCCGTCGGTGTCGGTGGCCTCCCCGGTCCCGGCGCAGTGCGCGGCGTAGCCGACGTAGACCCGTCGCTCCCGGTCGGTGAAGACGAAGTTGGCGGTGCACTGGGCTCCGTCGGTGTACATCTGCACGCCCGGATGGATGTCCGCCTCGTCGGCGGGGGCCCACCGCGAGGCCGCGGTGGCCTGCACGGGCGCCAGGGTCGTGGCCGCGGCCAGGCCGCTCGCCAGGGCGAGCGCCCCGATCGTCGTACGTCGCGTCGTCGGTGTCGTCACGGGATCTCCTCCGGTGGATGCACGACCGGGCCCGGGCTCCCGCGGTGTGCGGGGCCCGGGCCCGGTGCGTGGTGGGTGCGGATGCCTGCTCGTCAGAGGACCGGGGCGAACGGCTCCGTGCCGGGGACGAGCGCCAGGCCGGCGATGCCGCCGTTGGCCTGGGCGTAGGTGAGCTCGTGGTCGAGGTCGCCGACGCCGTTGGATCCCGCGAGGGGAGCCAGGGCGAGCGTGGACAGCGTGCCGAGCGCGTTGCCCTCGGCGTCGAGGAAGGCGCTGCCCGAGTCGCCCGGGACGCCCGGGGTCACGGTGTAGACCGGGTGGCTCCACCCGTCGCCCTCGGTGCCGAGGCTGGTGCCCTGCTTGGGCGACAGCTCCTCGATGCCCCCGCGCAGGCTGGAGTTGCCGTAGGAGTAGACCGTCTCGCCCGCAGCGGTGCCGTCGGTGTCGATGCCGACCGGTCCGCCCCAGAACGGCACGCTCGGGTTGACCTTGGAGACGTCGGCCGCGTCGACCTTGACCAGGGCCAGGTCGTTGTAGGCGCAGGTGTTCTCGTCGGTCTCGCCGCGACGCTGCATGGTCAGCCAGGAGCTGTAGGCCAGCGTGCCCGACCCGACCTTGGTGCCCTCGCCGACGAGCGAGCCGCCCTCGACGAAGTCGACCTTGGTGCCGAGCGGCAGGGAGGCGGCGTCGCACCCGTTGGTGTCGGTCGCCGCGCCGGTGCCTGCGCAGTGCGCGGCGTAGCCGACGTAGGTGTTGCCCGCGCCGTCGGTGAAGACGAAGTTGGCGGTGCACTGGGCACCCTCGGTGTACATCTGCACGCCCGGGTGGATCTGGGCCGTGTCGGCCGGGGCGTAGGTCGGCGCGGCCTGCGAGGAGCCGCTGGTGGCGGCGACGGAGACGGCCGCGAGGACGGCGGTGGCGCCGATGGAGGCGAGGGCACGGGCCCGGGACGAGTGCATGTGGTCCTTCCCAAGGGTCGGTCGAGCAGACATGGCGTTCAACGAACCGGCCGGAGGAAGGTCACGGGGCCCCGGCGGGGCGGCTGTCGAGAGCGGGAGCATCCGCCCGAAAACGAGTCTTAACGTGAGAGCTCTTCCCAAACCTCGTGAACGGGACAAGAATCACCGCGGTTGCCCGGCTCCGCGACAGATCGACCGGCGCCGGCGACTGACGAGGCCGACCCGTGCCGTCGTCTGCCAGCCAGCGCGGGACCGACCCGACCGGTCCGCCCCCGCGCCCTGCAGAGGGGTTCATAGCAAGTGAGGAAGCTGACAACCGGGGTGCTCACGGGCACGCTCGCCGCCGCGCTGGCGGCCGGGCTCGCCCAGTCCCCCGCCACCGCGGCCATGCGCGACGACGCGCCCAGCCAGGCCGACCGTGGGGTCGCCCACCGCCCCGACAACCGGCCGGGACCGCTCACCGAGCGGCAGACCAAGCTGCGCCAGGCCGCTGTCGCCGCGCTGCTCGACGGCACCGCCAAGAAGTCGGCGCAGGCCAAGGGCGGCTCCGTGGTGTCGCTGGGCAAGGACAAGGCCGTCGAGTTCTTCGACAACGACAAGCAGGCGAGGGTGCTCTCGATCCTGTCCGAGTTCGGCGACACCGTCGTCGGCAAGTACGGCGGCACGGCCGGTCCCCTCCACAACGAGATCCCCGAGCCCGACCGCACCAAGGACAACTCCACGACCTGGGAGGCCGACTACGGCAAGGCCTACTACGAGACCCTCTTCAACGGCTCCGGCGAGTCGATGAAGAGCTACTACCAGCAGGTCTCCGGAGGGCGCTACACCGTCGACAACACCGTCCAGGGCTGGACCAAGGTCCCCTACAACGGGGCCTACTACGGCGCCAACCCGCGCGAGGACGAGGGCGGCTCCTGGGACTTCATCGAGGACACCGGCAACTCCTGGTACGCCGGCAAGGTCGCCGAGCTCGGCAGCAAGGCCGCCGTCGACGCCTACCTCGCCGACTTCGACAAGTGGGACCGCTACGACTTCGACGGCGACGGCAACTTCAACGAGCCGGACGGCTACATCGACCACTTCCAGGCGATCCACGCCGGCGAGGGCGAGGAGGCCGGCGCGTCGCCCGACGCGATCTGGTCGCACCGCTGGTACGTCAACGGCACCGACTTCGGCAGTACCGGCCCCTCCGTCAACGGCACCCCGGTGCTCTACGGCGGCGCGCGGATCGGCGACTCGAAGCTACTACATCGGTGACTACACCGTGGAGCCGGAGAACGGCGGGCTCGGCGTCTTCGTGCACGAGTACGGCCACGACCTCGGGCTTCCGGACTTCTACGACACCTCGGGCGGTGACAACGGCACCGCGTTCTGGACCACGATGTCCTCGGGCTCGTGGCTCGGCCACGGCGCGGCCGCCGGTGACGGCATCGGCACCACGCCGGGCTCCTTCGGCCCCGACGAGAAGCTGGCCCTCGGGTGGCTCGACCACCAGGTCGTGAACCCCGGCCAGAGCGGCACCTACAAGCTCAGCGCCGCGGGCCTCAAGACACCGACCCGCGGCACCACCCAGGCCGTGGCGGTCAACCTCCCCGACGCGGAGACCACCACACGAGTACACCACTCCCCCTGACGGCACCCACGCCTGGTGGAGCGGTCGCGACGACAACCTCAACAACACCCTGGCCCGCTCGGTCCCCGCGGCGTCGAGCGTCAAGGTGACCGCGAAGGGCTGGTACGACATCGAGGCCGGCTACGACTACCTCTACGGCGAGTACAGCCTCGACAACGGCCAGACCTGGCTGCGGGCCGGCACGCCGATCGACGGGGTCTCGCGCGGCTGGGAGAACCTCAGCTGCGAGCTACCGCCCCGGCGGCAAGGCCTCGCTGTTCCGGTTCCGCTACCAGACCGACGGCGGGGTCAACGAGCCCGGCGCGTTCCTCGACACCATCGCCGTCACCGCCGACCGCACCTCGGTCGTGACCGACGGCGCCGAGGGCGGCACGGCGGGCTGGACGGTGGCCGGCTGGTCGATCTCGACCGGCACCGACGTCCGGACGACGCCGCGGTACTACCTGCTGGAGAACCGCCAGTACGTCGACTACGACCGGACGCTCGCGACCGGCCCGTACAACTTCTCGGAAGCGCTCACCCGGCCGAACTGGGTCGAGTTCTTCTCCTACCAGGACGGCATGCTCGTCTGGTTCGCCGACAAGGCGTACGCCGACAACAACACGCTCGCAGCACCCGGGCCACGGCCAGGCCCTCCCGGTCGACGCCCGTCCGGCGCCGTTCACCTACCCGGACGGCACCAAGCCGGGCAACCGGCGTCAGCCGTTCGACGCCACCTTCGGCCTCCAGGCGACCGACCCGGTGTGCCTGCACAAGCAGGTGCCGGGCGGCACGACGAAGGCTCCCACCGTGGAGACCCTCGCCGCGTGCGCCCCGTCGAACGCGGGCATCCCGACGTTCGACGACACCAACCCCGACGCCTACTGGTCGAGCGCCAACCCGCTGAGCTCCACCAAGGTGGCCGGGCACGGCGTCAAGGCGACCGTGACCGGTGACAGCGGCGGCGTGCTCACCGTCTCGGTGACCAACCCCGTCGGGCTGACCCCGCGCACGACACGACGACGCCCCCGAGCCGCTGGGTCGGGGGCGTCGTCGTCATGTCCGGGGCGTCAGTACGACGGCTGCGAGGGGTCGATCTGGTTGACCCAGGCGACCACGCCGCCACCGACGTGCACCGCGTCGGCGTAGCCGGCGCCCTTGACGACCGCGAGGGCCTCGGCGGACCGGACGCCCGACTTGCAGTGCAGCACGACCTGCTTGTCGGCGGGCAGCTGGCCGAGCGCGTTGCCGTTGAGGAACTCGCCCTTGGGGATCAGCACCGAGCCCGGGATCTTGTTGATCTCGAACTCGTTGGGCTCGCGCACGTCGACGAGCACGAAGTCGCGCTCGCCGTTGTCACGCTCCTTCAGCCACTGCTCGAGGGTGCTCACCGAGATGGTGGCGTCGACGGCGGCGTCGGCGGCCTCCTCGGAGATCGCGCCGCAGAAGGTCTCGTAGTCGATCAGGTCGGTGACCGTGGGGTTGTCGCCGCAGAGCGCGCAGCTCGGGTCCTTGCGGACCTTGAGCTTGCGGTACTCCATCTCCAGGGCGTCGTAGATCATCAGCTTGCCGACCAGCGGGTCGCCGATGCCGGTGAGCAGCTTGATCGCCTCGTTGACCTGGATCGAGCCGATGCTCGCGCAGAGCACGCCCAGCACGCCGCCCTCGGCGCAGGAGGGGACCATGCCCGGCGGCGGCGGCTCGGGGTAGAGGCAGCGGTAGCACGGGGCGTCCGCGCCCTCGAGCGTCGGCCAGAACACCGACGCCTGGCCGTCGAAGCGGTAGATCGAGCCCCAGACGTAGGGCTTCTTCAGGAAGTACGCCGCGTCGTTGACCATGTAGCGGGTCGCGAAGTTGTCGGTGCCGTCGACGATCAGGTCGTACTGGTCGAAGATGCCGAGCACGTTGTCGTTGTCCAGGCGCTCCTCGTGCACGATCACGTTGACGAGCGGGTTGGTCTCCGCGATGGACTCCTTGGCCGACACGGCCTTGGACTTCCCGATGTCGCTCTGCCCGTGGATGATCTGGCGCTGCAGGTTGGACTCGTCGACCTCGTCGAACTCGGCGATGCCGAGCGTGCCGACGCCTGCCGCGGCGAGGTAGAGCAGGGCCGGGCTGCCGAGGCCGCCGGCGCCGATGACGAGCACCTTGGCGTTCTTCAGGCGCTTCTGCCCGTCCATCCCGACGTCGGGGATGATCAGGTGACGGCTGTACCGGCGGACCTCGTCGTTGGTCAGCTCTGGGGCCGGGTCGACCAGGGGTGGCAGGGACACGAAGGCTCCTCGGTGCGTCGGGGCGCTGCAAAACGCGATGAACAGGGTCTTGCGGTGTGAACACCGCAGACCCTGTCCATGTTCCCCGAGGGCGCGGGCTCCCCCGGGCGCGTCCCGTCATCTGGAACCGCGCCCGGGGTCACCTCCGCGTGAGCTGCCGCCCGTCAGACCTGGTGCGTGCCGCGCGACCCGCGCAGCCCCAGCGTGCCGCCTGCTGCGACCAGCACGAGACCCGCTCCGACCAGCAGGGCCGCCAGGCCCCCGGCGCCCGGGCCACCCGGACCCTGGTCCCCGGCGCTGCCGGCCGCCACCGCCGTCGGGGCGGCCGCCTGGGTGCCGAGCACGGTCTCCTCCGCGGCGGGAGGCGCCTTGGTGGGCTTCTTGGTCGGCTTGGGCTTCACCGTCTCGGTCCCGAGCACGGTGCCCGACGGCGCGACGGGCGCCGGGGCCGACGACGGGGGCGCCGAGGACGGCGGGGCCGACGACGGGAGGCGCCGAGGACGGCGGGGACGACGAGGGCGGTGCGGACGACTCCGGCGTCTCGCACGGTCCGACCCAGAAGACCTTGAACTTGCGGTCCGACCCGAAGGAGTGCGGCGTCGTGACGGTGATCTTCACGTGGTAGCCCTGCTGTTCCTGGGGGTCGCCGGTGAAGGCGAGGGTGTACCACTCCAGGTGGTCCATCCCGTCGCCGGCTCCAGGCTGCCCGCCGTTGCCCACGAAGGACGGCGACAGGTCACCCGACGCCACCGTCATGCCCACGCCCTTGGCCTCGTTGGTCGGCGCCTGGAGCTCGATCTCGACCGTCGCGTCGAGGGTGCCCCAGCCGGAGTCGAAGTTGAACCACTGGATGTTGAACGTGCACGGGAGGTGCGGGTCGTTCTCCGGCCGCCCCTCGTCGAGGTCGGTGCTGTCGCCGACCTTCACCGTGCCGTTGTTGCCGGGCGCCCCCGGCTCGCCGTTGCCCCCCTTGTCGGCCGATGCCGACGCCGCGCCGAGCACGACGAGGCCGGTGGCGAGGAGGAGTGCCCCCACCGTGGCCAGGAGTCGTGCCGCCGTACCGCGCACGGGTCGTGCGTGCGCCCTTGGTCGATGTGTGTTCACAGGAAACTGCCCCTCATAGGTCCAACCCACGTGTCCAGAGGCAGCCCGATGCCGAACAGCCACCCCATCAGCCCAGGACCAGCGATGTGCGGACCAGGCGCCCCCGCCTGTGCTCCGCGGGCCGATCCCGGCCCCCCAGCATTTGGGACGTCGGTGCGCTTACGTCCCATCTGCATCGAATGTCGAACGGGACGAGCCGGGACACCAGACCCGTTTGCACTAGTCGTGGGCAAAACCCCGCAGCGCTTTGTCCGGATGGTCATCGAACGCGTGACTTGTCGTTGGTGCGACCAAGCTTCGTGGTCGTCTCGTGGGCGGATTTATCGGCCCGAAGGGGGTCAGGCGGTGCGCTCCGCGAAGACGATCGCGTTGGAGTCGTAGCCCGACCCGTTCCAGTCCTCGCAGGTGATCAGGACCAGGCGCCCCGGGACCGTCTGGCTGAACACCCGGGCGGCGTCGCGGGCGAGGCTCGCCTTGCGGTAGATCGTGACGCCGCTGACGGCGTACCCGATGGTTCCCTTGCCGGTGCGCACCTGCACCCGGTCGCCGACCTCGAGCGTCTCGAGGTCGTCGAACGCCCCACCCCCGGTGTGCACGGTGTGGCCCGTGATGAGGGCGCCACCCCTCAGCGCGCCCGGCTCCGCCCCGGCCGACCACCAGCCGAGCGTCTGCGGGTCGGACGGCGGCAGCAGCACGCCGTCGACCACGCCGATGTCGATGACCGGGGCGTCGACGCCGAGCCTGGGCACCAGCAGGCGCGTGGGCCGGCCGGTGGCGGGGGCCGGCTGGGGCTCGGGCTCGGCCGCTGCCTCGATGCTCACCTCCGGCTCGACCACGAACGGCGCCCGCGAGGAGCCGACCGCGGGCGGGTCCGCGGCCTGGGCGCGGTCCGACCCGTCGGCGGGGCCGCCGAGCTGCGGGAGCGACCAGGGCAGCAGGACACCGGCCACCGCGAGCGCCACCCCCAGCACCAGCAGCACCCACGACGCGCGCGAACGGCGAGGCGTCGCACGCCTGGCCCCGCCCTGGTCCGCCATGTCTCCTTGGTCCTCCCCGTCCCCTGGCCCTCAGGCTACTCGTGCGACCCGGGTGCAGGAACGGGTCGCGGCGGCCACCCGAGGGTGACCGCCACGACCGTGTTCAGCGTGGATCAGATCTCGCGAGCCCCGAGCTCACGACGACCCATGACCAGCCAGCCCGCCGCCAGCAGGAGGCCGAGGCCACCCACCGTCAGCGCCCGGCCGAGCAGGCCACCCTCGGCCGGGGTCGCGACGGTCGCGAGACCGGCGTCCACGGCGGTCGGGACCGCGGCCTGCGTGCCGAGCACGACCGGCTCGTCCTGCTGCGGCTGCTTGGTCGGCTTCGGACCCTTGGTCTCCTCCTCGCCGAGGATCTGCTCGCAGTTCAGCGAGTCGATCGACGGGAAGGAGTGCTCCGTGGTCGTGTCGTAGCCGGCCGGGAAGGCGTAGGCCGAGGCCTGCGCCGCCTTGATGCTCGCGGTCACGACGACGTCGCCGCCGGGAGCCGCGTCACCGGTCACCGTGTAGTCCACGATGTCGGTGAAGGTGCCGGACCAGGCCACGTCCTGCTCGTCGCAGGTCGGGTCGGTGAAGGAGACCACCGGGGCGATCTCCTGGACACCCGCCACGACCGGCGGCGCCGGGGTGGTCGGGGTCCCGCAGGCGACGCCTGCGTCGGCCGGCAGCGTGTAGGTCACCAGCTGGTTCTCACCGTCGAACTCGAAGCCCGGCTTCGGGGCCACGGTCAGGTTGCCGTTGCCCAGCAGGGTCCAGTCGAGCTCGTTGGTGTCGGCGGGGACCACGAACGAGATGTTGTTCGGACCGCACGGGTCGGTCGTCGCCGGGGCACCCGGGATCGTGGTCGTCTGGGTGCAGTTCGTCGGGACGTCCTTGAACGTGTGGGTGAAGACCTGGGTCTGCCCCTCGTTGTCGAACTCGTAGTCGTCGTCGGTGATCGTGGCGGTGATCTCCACGGTCTCGCCGGGAGCGACCTCGCCACCGGTCACCTCGAACTCGACCAGGTCAGTCGACCTGGTTCGTGTCCCCGGGGAGCACGAACGAGATGTTGTCCGGACCGCACGGGTCGGTCGTCGACGGGCTCGGCCGGGACCGGGATCTCCTCGTCGCTCTCCGGGCACTCCTCGTTGGTGTCGGCCGGCAGGGTGAAGGTCACCAGCTGGCTGTTGCCCTCGAACTTGTAGCCGTCCTTCGGCTCCACGGTCACGTTGCCGTTCTGCAGCAGCGTCCAGTCGACCTGGTCCGTGTCGGCCGGCACGACGAACTCGATGTTGTCCGGGCCGCAGAGGTCCTCGGTCGTCGGGCGCGCCCGGCACCGGGATCGTGGTCGTGGTCGTCCCCCTCGCAGTGCGAGATGGTGAGCTGACCCGCCGCCCGGCGTGTAGGTCACGTAGACCTCGGTCAGCGGGTCCTTGGTGACACCGGTCGACGGAGTGTCGAACTGGTAGATGCCGCCTGCGTCTTGGTCGACTGGTACGTCTGACCCGTCGATGGTGAGCGTCGGCACCGGTCCCGGTTGCCGAGGATCCGGTCCAGTTCCACTGGAGTCCGTCCTCACAGGTCGCCGGGTCGACGCCCTGACCGGTCCAGGGCTGGGTCGTCGGGGCAGTGTCACCACCACCACCCCGCCGCCGCCGATCCTCGCGGAGGCCGCCGGGGCGGTCATCACCACGAGACCGGAAGAAAGTAGTAGCGCGCCGGCCATTGCCAGCACGGCTGCCATGCGGTGCGCCCTGAGCGCGCGCGCGAAATGAAGGTGTTGCCCACCTGATCCACCCCTAGCTCGATGTTCCCCAAATTGAACGACCGCGTGCCCCCACGCGGCGACGTCGAATCGAGCAGGAGCGCCCAGGCGCACGTGCGTGCGCCCGTCCTCGGGAAATGAGCTGGCCCCCCAGCTGTGACCCCACGTCGTGAATAGGAAACTCGCGAGTCCTATCCCTCTGAGGACACTGTCCCCCTAAACGGACAAATGGACAAGGCCCGAATGGTCTATTTGTCAATAGCCGTCCTGTTGGCGCCCTTGGCCGTCCAGTCGGGTGGTGGCCACGGCCCGGCCCTGTCCGCCCCCGGGCGCCTCCCGTGCGGCGTGATTACCCCGGAGTAGGCTGCCAGGTGCACCGTGCCCGCCGGGCACTGCGCACGGAAGAGGGCCGTCCAGAGAGGGACCGACGTGACCACCACGCACGAGCAGAAGCCGAGGGGCGGGCGCATGCCCCGCAACGCCCGGCGGGCCCAGCTGCTGGAGTCCGCCCTCGAGGTGTTCGTCGCCCAGGGCTACCACGCCGCCGCGATGGACGACATCGCCGAGCGCGCCGGCGTCTCCAAGCCGGTCCTCTACCAGCACTTCCCGGGCAAGCTCGAGCTCTACCTCGCCCTGCTGGACCAGTCCTGCGACACGATCGTCGACGCCTGCCGCGAGGCGCTGGAGTCCACCGAGGACAACAAGCAGCGCGTGGCGGCGACCATGCACGTCTTCTACGACTACGTCGCCAGCGCGCACGGCGCCTTCCGTCTCGTCTTCGAGTCCGACCTGACCAGCGAGCCCGCCGTCCGCGAGCGCGTCGACCGGGTCACCCGGGAGTGCGCGGAGGCGATCACGAAGGTGATCCACGAGGACACCGGCCTGCCCGCCGAGCAGTCCCGGCTGCTGTCGGTCTCCCTGGTGGGAATGGCCCAGGTGTCCGCGCGGTTCTGGCTGGACGACAACGGTGGGGTCGACCGCGACGACGCCGCCGGCCTGGTCGCCGGGCTGGCGTGGCGCGGGATCCGCGGGTTCCCCCGCACCGACGACCAGCCCGACAGCCGGTCCTAGCACAAGCCCTGCAGCACACGAACCAACGAGGAGGTCCTCCGGTGGAGGTCAAGATCGGCGTCCTGCACGCCAACCGCGAACTGGTCATCGACACCGAGATGTCGGGCGACGAGGTCGAGAGCCGGGTGGCGGCCGCTCGCGAGCAGGGGCTGCTGTCCCTGACCGACGCCAAGGGCCGCCGGGTGGTCGTGCCCGCCGACAAGGTCGCCTACGTCGAGATCGGCTCGCCCACCGTCGGGCAGGTCGGCTTCCGCTCCTGACCCGACCCCCCGACATCGGTAGCCCGCACGTGACCACTGGGTCACGTGCGGGCTACCGATGTCGGGGATCTTCAGGCGGAGAGTCCGAGAGACTCCATGCGCTGCGAGTGGTTCTCGGTGAGCCGGGTGAACAGGCGTCCGATCGCGGCGAGGTCCATCCCGGGCCGGTCGACGCCGCCGGACAGCAGGGCCGACAGCGCGTCGCGCTCGGCGGCCACGCGCTGGGCCTGCGAGAGCGCCTCCCCCATCAGCCGCCGGCCCCACAGGGCCAGCCGCCCGCCGATCCGATGGTCCTCGGCGATCGCGGCCCGCACCCGGTCCACGACGAACTGCGACTGGCCGGAGTCAGCCAGGCTCTCGATGATCAGGTCACGGGTGCCGGTGTCGAGGAACGCGGCGATCTCGCGGTAGAAGTCGGAGGCCAGGCCGTCACCGACGTAGGCCTTCACCAGACCCTCCAGCCAGTCGGCCGGGGCGGTGCGGGAGTGGAAGGCGTCGAACGGCTTCTGGAAGGGGTCCATCGCCGCGAACGGGTCGGCGCCGAGCTCGACGAGCCGCTCCCGCAGCCGGTCGAAGTGGCCGAACTCGGTCGACGCCATCCGGGCCAGCTCCGCCTTGTCGCCCAGCGTCGGCGACATCTTCGGCGTCCTCCGCGAGGCGCTCGAAGGCCGACATCTCGCCGTAGGCGATCGCGCCGAGCAGGTCCACGACGGCCGCGAGGTAGGCCGGGTCCTCGAACGCGACGGGCACCTCTGCCCGCGCGCTGCCGGCTCCCGAGTCGTGCGGCGATTCAGTCATGTGGGGAGCGTAGCGATAGACTGGGGCAAGTCGTCGCGGAGAGCACGACGCTCGACACGAGCGGGAGCCCCACAGCACGACGCCGCAGCACTGACCCAGATGTCCAGAGAACAGGCAAGATCCTGACCACCTTCAGAGAGCTCGGGGTTCTCCCCGAGATCGCCGACGCCCTCGAGCGTGCCGGCATCACGACCCCCTTCCCGATCCAGGAGATGACGCTGTCGGTGGCCCTCATGGGCACCGACCTCATCGGCCAGGCGCGCACCGGCACCGGCAAGACCCTGGCCTTCGGCATCCCGCTGCTCCAGCGCATCGTGTCGCCCCACGACACCGACTACGCCGACCTCGCCGCGCCCGGCAAGCCGCAGGCCCTCGTCGTCGCGCCGACCCGCGAGCTCGCGCTGCAGGTCTCCAACGACCTCTCCCTCGCCGGCACCGACCGCGGCGCCCGCGTGCTCACCGTCTACGGCGGCGTCTCCTACGACGTGCAGCTCGACGCCCTGTCCAAGGGTGTCGACGTCGTCGTCGGTACGCCGGGTCGCCTGCTCGACCTCGCCAACCGGCGCGCGCTCGACCTGTCGCACGTCAAGTGCCTGGTCCTCGACGAGGCCGACGAGATGCTCGACCTGGGCTTCCTGCCGGACGTCGAGCGGCTGATCGCCAAGACGCCCGAGACCCGGCAGACCATGCTGTTCTCGGCCACCATGCCGAGCGCCATCGTCACGCTGGCCCGCCGCCACCTGCGCCACCCGATGAACATCCGGGCGGAGTCCTCCGAGGCGCAGCAGACCGTGCCGGCGACCGCCCAGTTCATCTACCAGGTCCACGACCTCGACAAGCCCGAGATGCTGGCCCGGATCCTCCAGTCGGAGAACTCCGGCCTGACGATCGTGTTCACCCGCACCAAGCGCGCCGCCCAGCGGGTCGCCGACGACATGGCCGAGCGCGGCTTCGACGCCCTGCCGCTGCACGGCGACATGCAGCAGGTCGCCCGCGAGAAGGCGCTGAAGAAGTTCCGTGAGGGCAACACCAAGCTCCTCGTCGCGACCGACGTGGCCGCCCGCGGCATCGACGTCTCCAACGTCACCCACGTCATCAACTACAGCTGCCCCGAGGACGAGAAGACCTACGTCCACCGGATCGGCCGCACCGGCCGCGCCGGCGCGACCGGCATCGCGATCACGTTCGTCGACTGGGCCGACGTGACCCGGTGGAAGGTGATCAACAAGGCGCTCGACCTGCCGTTCGACGACCCGGCCGAGACCTACTCCAACTCCGAGCACTTCCACCACGACCAGGGCATCGCCCCCGGCACGAAGGGACGCATCGTCCCCGAGAAGCCGCGCGAGCCCAAGCGCAAGGACGACGACTCCGCGGCCGACAAGCCGCGCTCGGACCGCCCGCGCCGCGACCGCAACCGCACCCGGACCCGCAGCGGCGAGCCGGTCGAGGGCGGCGCCCCGGCGACCGCTCCCTCGGAGGCCGCCTCGCAGGACGGCAGCGCCCCCAAGCGCAACCGCAACCGTCGGCGCCGGTCGGGCTCCAAGCCCGCCGCCACCGCCTCGGAGTAGGCAGCACGGCCGCACCACGCGGCACGCGAGAGCCCGCCCGGACCTCGGTCCCGGCGGGCTCGACTGTGTCCGGGGTCAGGCCACCACGACGACCGGCGTGCCGACCGGCGCGAACGCCCACAGCGCCTTGGCGTCCGGGCGCCACTGGCGCACGCAACCGGACGAGAGCGGCGTCCCGAGCTCGGCCCGGCTCTGCACCAGGTCGCCGTCCTTGTAGGGGATGTCGTGGAAGCCGATCGCCGCGCGCTCGCCGTTGGCGAAGCGCACCATGAACTTCATCGTGCCGCTGTCATCGATCCCCCACGCCCGCTCGGAGCGGGAGTAGACCTCGTAGCTGCCGGGGTCGAGGTTGTCCTCGGCGCTGCCGGAGACCAGGTAGGTGCGGCGCACCGTCCCGTCGGCGGCGACGAGCCACACCCGCTGCGCGCCCTGGTCGAACACGACGCGACGGCCCTCGCCGCTGTCGGGCGGCACCTGCAGCGCGGCGTCGGCCAGCTGGTCGCGGGTCTCGTCGGAGCGGGCGAACTTGGCGTCGTCCGTGGTCGTCGTACGCCGGGTCGAGGCCGCCGTCAGCACCGCCTGGACACCACCGGTGACGCTGGCGGTGTTCGCCACCAGCCGGGGTGCCTGGTCGGTCGCGGGCAGCAGTCCCACCCCGCCGAGCACGGCGACGAGGGTGACCCCGAGCGCGGTGAGGGCGGCGGTCAGGCGCTGGTAGCGGAGCCGGCCGCGGGGTCGCCGGGCGTGCCGGGCCCGCGGGGGACCCTGATGGCGCTCACGGGGGGTGGCCATGCCGCCACTGTAGGACGCTCAGCGCTCCCGACGGAGGAGGTTGGCCGCGACATCCCGGTAGGCGTCCGCACCCTTGTGCTTGCGGGTGGTGCCGAGGATCGACCGGCCGCTGGCCGGCGCCTCGGCGAACCGGATCGACTTGGGGATCGGCGGCTCGATCACCTCGAGGCTGTAGGTCTCCGAGATCGTCTCCAGCACGGTGCGCGCGTGGTTGGTGCGGCCGTCGAACAGCGTGGGCAGCACGCCCCAGACCTCGAGCGAGCGGTTGGTGAACCGACGGACGTCGTGCACGGTGTCGAGCAGCTGGCCGACGCCGCGGTGCGAGAGGGTCTCGCACTGCAACGGGATCAGCACCCCGTCGGCCGCGGTGAGGGCGGCGACGGTGAGCACGCCCAGCGAGGGCGGGCAGTCCAGGAGCACCCAGTCGTAGCTGCCGTCGGGCAGGTCCTCGACGGCCATCTTCACCACGTGCTCGCGTCCGGTGCGGGTGAGCAGGTCCGCCTCGGCGCGCGCGAGCTCGATGGTGGCGGGCAGCAGGTCGACCCCGTCGTCGGTCTCGATCACGACCTCGGCCGGCGAGACCCCCTTGGTCAGCACGTGGTGCACCGACAGCTCGAGGTCCTCGGGGTCGATGCCGAGGGAGAACGTCAAGCAGGCCTGGGGATCGAGGTCGACGAGCAGCACCCGCTGGCCGAGCTCGGCGAGAGCGGCACCCAGCGACGCGACGGTCGTGGTCTTGGCCACGCCGCCCTTCTGGTTGGCGACAGCGAGGGTGGTGGTCACCCGGCTCATTGTGCCCGAGCCGGAGCGGACGTCGGGACCTGGTCCGTGGAACGATGACCGTCATGTCACAGCCGTCCCACGTGTCACCCGCCGGGTCCCGGCGCACCGCCCTCGTCACCGGTCCGACCGCCGGGATCGGGACCGCCTTCGCCCGCCGCCTCGCCGAGCGCGGCTACGACCTCGTGCTGGTCGCGCGCGACGAGAGCCGGCTGGCCGCCCTCGCCGCGGAGCTCGAGGCGTCGTACGGCGTCGGCGCGGAGGTGCTGGTCGCCGACCTCACCGACCGGGCCGCGCTGGCCCGGGTCGAGGAGCGGCTGGCCGACCCCGCGCGGCCGGTCGACCTGCTGGTCAACAACGCCGGGTTCGGGCACAAGCGGCCGTTCCTGGAGAACACCGTCGAGGACGAGCAGCAGATGCTCGACGTGCTGGTCACCGCGGTGCTGCGGCTCAGCCACGCCGCCCTCGGCGCGATGGTGGCGCGCGGGTCGGGCGCCATCGTGAACGTCTCGAGCGTCGCCGGCTTCCTGCCGCGCGGCACCTACAGCGCGGCCAAGGCCTACGTGACCTCGATGAGCCGGTGGGCGGACCTGACCTACCGCGACCAGGGCGTCCGCGTGATGGCCCTGTGCCCCGGCTTCACGCGCACCGAGTTCCACGCCCGGATGGGCGTCGGCCGGGGGTCCGCGCCGGGATTCCTCTGGCTGGACGCCGACCGGGTGGTGCGCGACGCGCTGGCCGACCTCGACCGGGGCCGGTCGGTGTCGGTGCCGAGCAAGCGCTACAAGGCGATCACCGCGGTGGTCCGGTTCGTGCCGTCGTCGGTGCTGGCCCGCTTCCAGCGGCTCGGCCGCCGCTGAGGGTCGGCCCGGTCCGTCAGGTCGCCAGGCCGGCCCAGGGCTCGCGGGCCGGGACGCTCCGGCCCGGGCCGCAGACGGAGCGGAAGTCGCACCAGCCGCAGCGCGGGGCGACCTTCGCCGGGAACGCCTCGTCGGCCTCCGCGCGCGACATGCCCCGCTGGTGCGCCGCGTCGAGCGACCCGAGCTCCGCGGCCAGCCCGTCGGCCTGCCGCAGGTGCCGGCCCAGTGACTCCTCGGTGTGGTCCCAGGCCACGACCTCCCCGGTGGGCAGGTGGTGCAGCTCGACACGGGTGCAGGGGCGGCGCAGCACACGCGCGGTGGCGGCGGCGTAGACGGCCAGCGCCATCGAGCTGCGGGCGTCGTCGACGGTGAGCACCGAGCGGCCGGTCTTGTAGTCGACGATCACGACGCCCTCGCCGGGGCGATCGTCGATGCGGTCGGCCCGGCCCCACAGGGAGGCCCGGTCGGTCTTGAGGGACACGGTGCGCTCGACGCCGATCGGCCGCACCGTGGGGTCGACGTCGGCGAGGTAGCGCTCGACGTACGCGCGAGCCCGCTCCCGGGCCTCCAGCGACTGCCGCCCGTCGCGGAAGCCGTCGGTGAGCCACCCGCTCACCACGAGCGCGCCGCCGGCCTCGGGGGTGCGCCGCTGCTCGGGCAGGCCCCACCACCGCGCCAGCGCGGTGTGCACCGCCGCGCCGACGGAGTTGTGCGCCCACGGCGGGCCCTTCGGCGGTTGCGGGCGGTCGAGGTAGGCCAACCGGTAGCGGCGCGGGCAGTCGAGGAAGGTGGTGAGCCGCGACGGGGTGGCGGGGTAGAGCCGGGTGGGCATCCCCTCGAAGCCGAGCTGCTGGCTGGTCACGCCGCGCCCACCACCTCCGGCGTGGTGCGACCGGACCGGGCGGAGGCCTCGGCGGCCAGGTCGAGCAGGCGGGCGAGCTGGTCGGGGGCGGTGGTGTTGCAGCCCAGGTCGTGGTCGAGCTTGCCGGTGCCGTGGTAGTCGCTGGAGCCGGTGACGACCAGGCCGAGGTCGGCGGCGACGCCCCGCAGCCGGTCGCGGACCTCGGGGGCGTGGTCCTGGTGGTCGACCTCGAGGCCGGCCAGGCCCTCGTCGCGCAGCGCGGCGAGCCCGGCCTCGTCGAGGGCGCTGTGGTCGTGCCGCGAGGCCCACGGGTGGGCGATGACGCTGACTCCCCCGGCGTCGGTGACGATGCGGATCATCGTGGCCAGGTCGGCGGCGTAGCGGTCGACGTACGCCGGACCGCCGGAGCCGAGGTAGCGCGCGAACGCCTCGTCGCGGTCGGCCACCACGCCGAGGGTGACCAGCGCGTCGGCGACGTGCGGACGGCCCAGCGCGGCGGCGTCGGTCGCGCACCGGCGGACGTCGTCGGCCTCGATCTCGATGCCGAGCCCGCGCAGCCGCTCGAGGACGGCCGGCAGCCGGCTGTTGCGGCCGGCCAGCACCCGGTCGAGCTCGTCGACCAGCCCGGGGTGGGTGGGGTCGGGCAGGTAGGCGAGCAGGTGCACGCCGCTGCCGGCGAAGCGGGCGCTGACCTCGATCCCGCGGACCAGGGTGATCCCGGACCGCTCGGCGACGTCGGCCGCCTCGTCCCAGCCCTCGGTGGTGTCGTGGTCGGTCAGGGCGAGGACGTCGACGCCCTGGTCGCGTGCGTGCCGGACGAGCTCCGCGGGGGTGTCGGTGCCGTCGGAGCGGTCCGAGTGGGTATGGAGGTCGATCCGCACCGCCCCACCCTACGAGCCGCCGCGGACGGCCTGTGAGGGCGCCGCCGCGAGGCGCCCGCCGGCGGTCCTCACCACGCGGGGGGCGAGCCGCCGAAGGGGAGGGCGACGAGCTCGGGACCGAGGTCGTTGAGGTCGATCAGCACCCACTCGTCCTTGAGCAGCAGGACGGCCGAGGCGGGTCGCAGCACCAGCCAGAGCCAGCGGCCGTGTGCCTCGCCGGCGAGCACGGAGCGGTCGAAGGCCACGTCGCTCTCGCTGGTGGAGACCGACCACAGCGAGATGGGGTGGCCGTCGATGCGCACCTTGGCGTGCGGCGGCCCGTCGCCGATGTCGGCGCCCGGGTCGGTGCGGGAGGCGCCGGCGCACCGGGCGCCCAGCCCCACCCCGGGCTCCTCGGAGACCACGGTCAGCTCCACCACGCCGTCGAGGTCGCTCGCCCCCGCACACGACACGAAGGTCGCCTTGGCGTCACGGTCCCCGCCGCCGACGCAGCCGAAGTCGGTGACCGCCCATCCCGGGCGTCAGCGGCCAGGGCAGCAGGCTGGGCATCCCGGCCGCGCGGACGAGGTACTCCGCGAAGGCCTCGTAGCCGGCCGCGGGCGGTCGCCACAGCGGCTGGATCGGGCCGTGGTCGAGACAGTGCCATCCGGCCGCGTCCTCGGACACGGGGGCGGAGCAGCGCGGGCAGCCGGCGGCAAGAGTCATCGGGTTCACGGTGTCCCCTGGGGTGACCGGCGTCAAGTTGCCTGCGGCCCTAGGGTCGGCGTGTGACAGACGAGCCGATCGCCTGCGTGGGCGCCGTCGTGGTCGACGACGCCGGCCGCTACCTGCTGGTGCTCCGCGGACGCGAGCCGGGCAAGGGTCTCTGGTCGATCCCCGGCGGCAAGGTGGAGCCCGGCGAGAGCGACGAGCAGGCCACCGCGCGCGAGGTGCTGGAGGAGACCGGGCTGCCCGTCACCGTCGGCGACTTCGTCGGCCACGTCGAGCGGCCGGCTCCCGGTGGGCGGGTGTTCAGCATCCGCGACTTCTCCTGCCGGCCGGCGCCGTACGCCGACACCGGCGCGGTCCGCGCGGGCGACGACGCGGCCGACGTCGGGTGGTACTCCGCCGCGGAGGTCCGCGCGCTCGCCACCACGCCCGGCCTCGTCGACGCCCTCGAGGAGTGGGGCCTGCTGTGAGCCCTCAGGCGTTCCAGCGCAGGATCACCGGGGTGTCGCGCTCGTAGCCGAGGACGCTGACCGTGGCGGTGTCCAGGCGCCAGAACCGGCCCTCGCCGACCGGTCGACCGATCCACCGCGACGCCAGCGCGCGCAGCGCGTGCCCGTGGCCGAACAGCAGCACCCGGCCGCCGTGCTCGCGGGCCCGGGCGACCACCCGGTCGAGGCGGGCGGACACCTGGTCGGCGGTCTCCCCGCCGGGGGTGGGATGGGTCCAGACGCTCCAGCCGGGGACGGTCTCGCGGATCTCGACGGTGGTGATGCCCTCGTAGTCGCCGTAGTCCCACTCGGTGAGGTCCTGCTCGACCTGGGCCTGGGGGAAGCCGGCCAGCTCCGCCGTACGCCGGGCCCGCTGCCGCGGGCTGGTGAGCACGAGCCCGAAGTCCTGCGTCGGCGAGCCGGCCCTCGAGCGAGGTCGCCACCTCGACGCCCACGTCGGTCAGCGGGAGCTCGGTGTGCGAGGTGTGCTTGTGGTCGCGGGACCACTCGGTCTCCCCGTGCCGGACCAACCAGACCTCGGACTGTGCCGCCGCAGCTGTCATGCCTCAGATCCTGACATGACCGGCCGATTTGTGAATTCGATCTTTACAACACGCCACGGCGTGGCACACTTGACACTTGTGTCCCACAAGTCACTCAAGTTCACCCCCGCATCTGCCGATGCTGCTCGCGTGAACCGATCCCTCGCCCTGACCCTCGCTGCCGCGCTCACGGCGCTGGCCGTCGCGCTCACCCTCGGTGGCCCGGCGGCCACCGCGCAGCCGGTCGCCTCCCCGTCGCTCGCGCGCACCGGGCTGCCTGCCGACTTCACGATGAGCTCCTTCAACGTGCTCGGCAGCAAGCACACGAGCGGCAGCGGCCGGAAGAAGCGGTTCGCCTCCGGCCCGGCGCGCATCCGGCTCGCCGCCAAGGCGCTGGACCTGCACGGCGTGGACGTCGTGGGCTTCCAGGAGCTGCAGATGGACCAGTGGGCGGAGTTCATGGCCGTCGCGGGCGACCGCTACGCCACCTGGCCGGGCGGTGTCACCCGCCGGATGGTGCAGAACTCCGTCGGCTGGCGGACCGACACCTGGGACTTCGTCGAGGGCCACACCATCCAGATCCCCTACTTCGAGGGCATCCTGTGGGACATGCCCGTCGTGCTGCTGCGGCACAAGGCGACCGGCATCCAGGCCTACTTCGCCAACTTCCACAACCCGGCCACCAACCGCAAGCGCGGCAACAACGACGCGCTCCGGGCCGACGCCACCACCCGGCAGATCTCGATGGCCCGGTCGCTGGCCTACGAGACCGGTCTCCCGGTGTTCATCACCGGTGACATGAACGAGCGCGCGCCGTACTTCTGCCGGCTCACCGCGGAGGCGCCGATGAAGGCGGCCAACGGCGGCTCGTTCAAGAACGGCGTCTGCACGCCGCCGCCGAACCCGATGCCGGTCGACTGGATCTTCGGGACGCGCCAGCGGGCGAAGTTCACCAACTACGTGCGCGACGACAGCAAGCTGGTCAACCGGATCACCGACCACTTCATGATCCGCACCGACGTCCGGATCAAGCCGAACCCGACGTTCATGGTGCCGGTGGTGCCGACGACGCCGACCCCGACTCCGACGCCCACCCCGGTGGCCAGCCCGTCGCCGACGCCGACCAGCCCGGTGGCGAGCCCGTCGCCGACGGCCACCGCGACGGCGACCACCACCGCGAGTCCACGCCGTGAGCCGGCGGGCGGGGCGCCTCAGCGCACCCCGCCCATCAGCTTCCGGATCGGCTTGACCAGGGCGAGCAGAAGCACGCCGACGCCGATCGCGACCAGGCCGAGAACGCCGAAGTAGGGCACCTCGTCGGTTCGGGTCGTAGGAGCCGCTGAGCAGGCCGCTCATCGCGGTGCCGAGCGCGACCGACAGGAAGAACAGCGCCACCATCTGGGTGCGGAACTTCGCCGGCGCGAGCTTGGTCGACAGCGACAGGCCCACGGGTGAGAGCAGCAGCTCGGAGATCGTGAAGAAGAGCAGCACGCCGACCAGGCCCAGCAGCGGGGCGCTGTTGGCGCCGCCGCCGGCCATCGGGATGAACAGCAGGAACGACACCCCGATGCTGATCGTGCCCAGCGCGAACTTCACCGGGCTCGACGGCTGCCGGTCCCCCAGCTTGGTCCACATCGTCGCGAACACGCCGGCCAGCACGATGATGAAGACCGGGTTGATCGACTGCACCCACGGCACCGGCATCTCCCAGCCGAACAGGTTGCGGTCGAGCCGCTCGTCGGAGTAGATCGTCACCACGGTGAACTGCTGCTGGTAGAGCGACCAGAAGACCGCGCTGGCCACGAACATCGGGATGAACGCGTAGACCCGCCGGCGCTCCACCGGGGTGATCTCCTTGCTGGACAGGATGACCACGAAGTACGCCACCGCTGCCGCGACGCTCGTCCACACGACGATGTCGGCGAGCCGGTCGGCGGTGATCACGCCGACGAGCACCAGCACGACGACGAGGGCCAGCGCGAGCAGGCCGCCGACGACGTAGCCGACCCGGCTGCGCGCCTCGAGGGGGTGCGGCACGTGGCGGGTCTCCTCCGGCAGCGACTTCCGGCCGACGGCGTACTGCGCCAGGCCGACCGCCATGCCGAGGGCGGCGAGGCCGAAGCCGACGTGGAAGCCCCACTCCTTCTGCAGCAGCCCGGTCAGCAGAGGACCGAACAGGGCACCGATGTTGATGCCCATGTAGAAGATCGAGAACCCGGCGTCGCGGCGTTCGTCGTGCTCGTCGTAGAGCGAGCCGACCAGCGACGTGGCGGTCGCCTTGAGGCCACCGCTGCCGAGCGCGACCAGGACCAGGCCGACGCCGACCCCGGCGAGGCCGGGGATCAGCGCCAGCGCGATGTGACCGGCCATCACCACGACGGCGCTGGAGAACAGCGTCCGCTCCGCGCCCAGCACCCGGTCCGCCAGCCAGGCTCCGAGGATGGTCGAGAGGTAGACGCCGCCGCCGTAGGCGCCGACGATGCCCGAGGCGGTCCCCTTGTCCACGCCGAGGCCGCCGTCGGCCACGGAGTAGTACAGGTAGATCAGCAGGATCCCCTGCATGCCGTAGAAGGAGAACCGCTCCCACATCTCGACGCCGAAGAGGTTGGCGAGGACGCGGGGCTGACCGAAGAAGGTCTTCTCGGTGGTCTCCTGGCCCGGGGACTCAGGACGCTCGGGACGCGTGGTCGTGTCAGTCACGTGGTTCGACCTTGCCAGCGTGACTGTCAGCGTCAAAATCCTGAGGCTGTGTCGATCACCACGCGCGTGGTGTCGCTCACGCGCTCACGCCAAAGGTCGGCCACCGGTCAGCAGGGAGACCGGTGACCGACCCATGGGTTCCGAGCTACTTGGTCTTGAACAGCGCCTGCGGTCGACGACCCGTCGTCGGTCGTCATCGTGACCCGGTAGCAGGCCCCGGCGCCGGCGGGCGTCTTCCAGTTCTGGACGAACTGGCCGCCGGTCGTGTCGTAGCGCAGGGACGTCCCGCCCGTGGTGGTGACCTCCACCGCGTCCTGTCGTGTTGTCCGCGTAGTCAGAGCAGGAGACCGACTTCACCATGAAGCTGTCGACCACGGCTCGTGTCGGTGAGCTCGGTCGAGCCGGCGAACACCTCGAACTTCAGCGGCACCGTGCTGCCACCCTTGACCGTGTTGAGCACCCCGTTGACGTCGACCGGGGCGTAGAAGCCCTTCACCGTCCAGGCCAGGACCGTGTAGCTGAGCGTGCTCGTCGCGGTCCGTCCTGCGTTGTCGGTCGCCGTGGCGGTGAGGGTGTGCGAGCCGACGGCGCCCGGCGTGTCGTCACCACTGACGACACATCACGCGAGGTCGGAGACCAGGTCCACGGCAGTGCACCGGTCGGGGCCGCCGGGACCGCGCCGAAGTAGTACGACGCACCCGTCGCGGCGACCGCCGACGAACGTCACATCGGTCGGGTCACTGAGGTCGACCTTGAACGGACCACCCGGCACAGCGCCTGCCAGGGTCGTGTTGCCGGCCAGGTCCGAGAACTCCGGGCTGTCGACCGACAGGCCCGTGCCCTCAGCGGTGGCCCCGGTCGAAGCGGTCTTGGTCTGGCTGGCCGGGCCGGAGAAACCGTCGGTCGCGGTGAACGGCACCGAGACCGCGGCTCGTGTACCAGCCGTTGTCGCCCTCGGTCCCGCTCGGCGAGCCGGCCGTCACGACCGGGCCGTTGCCGTCCCGCTTGATGCCCACCTGCACCTCGTCGGCGGCGCCTCCGGCGCTGGTCTGCCGAGCAGGTGTAGGAGGTCAGGAGCTGGTCCGCGTTGACCGTCTGGTCGACGCACCCGGTCTTCACGACCGAGCTCGGCGACTCGCTGTCGGTGACGGTCCAGGTCAGGGTCACCGTGCTGCGGTACCAGTCGTCGGCGCCGTCCGGGTCCGCCGGGTCGAGGACGTAGCTGATCACCGGCCGGAGGAGTCGATGATCGAGTACGTCTTCGACGCAGCGGCCGCGAGAGCCCGCCGCCGTCGGTGTAAGCGCAGCTCGCGGTCTGCGAGCCGATGCCGTCGCTGGCGTACGTGCCGGTGACGGCGCTCAGCGTGGCCGCGAACGACTCCGGGCCGTCCTCGGCGTCGGTCACCTCGCACGTCGCGGCCGGCACCGTTCCCTTGGCGTACGACGCGCCGGAGTCGACGCCCTGCACGGTGACGGACGGGGCGGTGTTCGTCGGCGCGGCCGCACTCACATCGACCCTGAACGTGGCGGGCGCAAGGTTGAACGTGCCGTCCGTCGTGTTGGCGATCTGGGCAAGCGAAACCGTAGCGCTGCCCTGCGAGACCGGGGTCAGCGTCAGCGTCTTCGCGTCACCGCAAGATGTGAAGGTGACCGAGCTCGGGCTCACCGTGGCCACGGCCGCGTTGGACGACGAGACGGCAAGGTTGAGAGTCGTGTTCCCGGTGAGATTGCATCCCTGCTTGCCATCGCCGTTCGCAGTGATCACTGTCAGCGTGGTCGTTCCGGATGCGCCGCCTACGGTCAGCGGCATCACCTCCGCGGTGGCATCCACAGTCGCATCGAGATCGTTCGAGATGTCATCGGCGACGGCGGCAGTCGCCGACGAGAAGGTGAGTGCGAGGGCTGCTACGGCAGCCAGGGTCGGTCGAAAGCGCATGGTGGCCCCCAAAGAGCGCGGTTTCCCAGCCGCGCGGCCGGACCACTTATCTCCCCAAGGCGGCCCGCGCGGCACCCCCATGACTGGAGGCTCTGCGAGTCTGCGCCCGACTTGGCCGCTCTTGGTAGGTCTCGCCCCGATAACCACCCCAACGGGCCATCAAGGTGGTTTCGGGAGTTCCGGGGAGCACCCGCTGTCCCGGAACGGGTCATGCTCCGAGTAGCCCGAACGAACGACGTCCGGGCCGCAGGTATTGCGAAATGGCCGAGGCCTACTCCGCGGCGCCCGGCCAGTTCTTGTCCGGCTGCGGCACCGGGCGGGCCGGCTGCTCGCCGCCGCGCTCGGCGAGGTAGCTGTCCTTGGGCACCATCACCTTGCGGCGGAAGATGCACACGACCTTGCCGTCCTGGTTGTAGCCGATCGTCTCGACGTAGACCACGCCGCGGTCGTCCTTGGACTTCGACTCCCACTTGTCGAGCACGGTGGTCTCGCCGTAGATCGTGTCGCCGTGGAACGTCGGCGCGACGTGGCGCAGCGACTCGATCTCCAGGTTGGCGATCGCCTTGCCGCTGATGTCGGGCACGCTCATGCCGAGCAGCAGCGAGTAGACGTAGTTGCCGACCACGACGTTCTGGCCGAACTGCGTGGTGCTCTCCGCGTAGTTCACGTCCATGTGCAGCGGGTGGTGGTTCATCGTGAGCAGGCAGAACAGGTGGTCGTCGTACTCCGTGACCGTCTTGCCTGGCCAGTGCTTGTACGTCGCACCGACCTCGAACTCCTCGTAGCTGCGACCGAACTGCATGGGCTCTCCTCACGAACGTCGCTCGAGCCGTCGCGGCTCGTCGGGCTCATCCTGCCCAACCGCCGCACGACGCGGGAGGTCACGCCCGCGTGGGAAACCTCACGCAGCCGGGCTCAGGAACCGCCGCCGCCGGCCTTGCGCCGGTGCATCTTGGGCCCCGCGCCGCCGGTCACCTCGGGCCCGTGGGCCTTGCCCTTCGACCCCGCGGAGTCGTCCGGGTGGAGGTGGGCCTGCTTGCGCTCGAGAGCCTCCCGCATCTTCGCCTTGATGTCGTCGTTGCCCTTGCTGTCGGCCATCGGTGCTCCTCCGGGTGCGTCGCGGGTGTGACCCGGTCCACCCTGCCACGCCGCCGGTGACGGGGTCGAGGCGTTTACTCCCAGGTGGTGGGCATCCCGTGGCCGGCGGAGTCGCCGAGGATGCGGCGCTCCCCCGTCGGCCACAGCTCGAGGACCACGAGGAAGTCGTGCGGGCTGTCGGGCGTGCGCCGGGTCGGCTCCAGGAACAGGTGCGCGAACGGTGCCTCCGCGGTGGCCTGCTCCCCCAGCCCCGCGATCCGCGCGGAGACGGCCGCCTGCTCGTCGGTGGAGAGGTACTGCCACATCACGCTGTGCCACAGCACGGTCGTGGCTGCCCGGCTCCAGCCCGATGCCCTGCACGAACGACACCGCGTCCTCGCGCCGCACCTCCAGCGGCAGCCGCTGGGCGATCTCGAGCGCACCGCGGAGCCGCTCGTGCCGGTGGGTCTGGTCGGGCCACACGTACGCCGTCAGCGTCAGCCGCCCCTCGGTCGTGGTCACGTCGACCGGCATCACGTCGCTGCCGACCCGCTCGACGATCTCCAGGTCCGGCCACGGCGTGAGGGTGCGACCCCGCCACGCCCCGTCGAGACGTACGGCGGAGCCGGCGTCGCCGTACGTCGTGCCCGCCTCGTCGACGTAGGCGAACCGGTCCGCGAGGAGGTTCAGCCCACCCGACGACCCGATCTCGAACAGCCGCACGGGGTGGGTGAACGACTCACCGACGTGGAGCAGCCCGCCCATCAGGGCACCGGACCGGCCGACCTCGTTGGTCTGCGGGGGCCGGTCGAGCCACTCGCGGACCGCCGCGGGCTGCTCGGCCAGCAGGCGCGCGAACGCGGCCCACCCGCCCTCGGGCTCCCAGGTGCCGCCGACGCTCGGGTAGTAGGTGGCCAGCTCCCCCGCTCGGCGCTGGAGCACCAGCCGGTGCACCGAGCCCATCAGCCGCAGCCCCAGTGCCGAGGGCCCGGGGTCGTCCTCGTGGCCGCGCACCACCTCGGCGGTGACGCCGCCGGCCTCCAGGTCGTCCGCCAGCCGGGTCAGCAGGTCGGCGTACATCGGCGAGCCCAGGTTGGCGCACGCCTCCGCCTGCCGCCGGAAGAGGTCGGCCTGCTTCATCGCAGCTTGTAGTCCTCCAGCAGGCGGCGCCCGATGATCATCCGCTGGATGTCCGCGGTGCCCTCGCCGATCAGCAGCATCGGGGCCTCGCGGTAGAGCCGCTCGATCTCGTACTCCTTGGAGAAGCCGTAGCCGCCGTGGATGCGGAAGGAGTCCTCCACCACCTGCGAGCAGTACTCCGACGCGAGGTACTTCGCCATCCCGGCCTCGAGGTCGTTGCGCTGGCCGGCGTCCTTCTTGCGGGCCGCGCGGACCATCATCTGGTGGGCGGCCTCGACCTTGGTGGCCATCTCCGCGAGCCGGAACAGCACCGCCTGGTGCTCGGCGATCTTCTTGCCGAAGGTCTCGCGCTGCTGGGCGTAGGACACCCCGAGCTCGAAGGCCCGGTTGGCGACGCCGCAGCCGCGGGCCGCGACGTTGACGCGGCCGACCTCGACGCCGTCCATCATCTGGTAGAAGCCCTTGCCGGGCTCGCCGCCGAGGATCTGGTCGGCCGCGATCTTGTGGCCCTCGAACACCATCTCGGTGGTGTCGACGCCCTTGTAGCCCATCTTCTCGATCTTGCCCGGGATCGTGACGCCCTGGGCGGTCTCGCCGAAGCCGGACTCCTTCTCGACCAGGAAGGTGGTCATGTTCTTGTAGACCGAGTCGGCACCCTCGTCGGTCTTGACCAGCACCGCGACGAGGTTGGCCGAGCCGCCGTTGGTCAGCCACATCTTCTGGCCGTTGATGACGTAGCCCTCGCCGTCGCGGGTGGCCTTGGTCTTGATCGCCGACACGTCGGAGCCGCAGCCCGGCTCGGACATCGAGAAGGCGCCGCGCACCTCGCCGGTCGCCATCCGCGGCAGGTACTTCTGCTTCTGCTCCGGCGTGCCGTGCTGGAGCAGCATGTAGGCCACGATGAAGTGCGTGTTGATGATGCCGGAGACGCTCATCCAGCCGCGGGCGATCTCCTCCACGGCCAGGGCGTAGGTCAGCAGCGACTCGCCGAGGCCGCCGTACTCCTCGGGGATCATCAGGCCGAAGAGGCCGAGCTCCTTGAGCCCCTCGACGATCTCGGTCGGGTACTCGTCCTTGTGCTCCAGCTCGGTCGCGACCGGCAGGATCTTCTCCTCGACGAACACCCGGACGGTCTTGAGGATCTCCTCCTGGATGTCGGTCAGGCCCTCGGTCTCACACAGGCGGCCCATGGGGGTTCCTCTCGGTCGTCGGACGGCGTCGCCCGAGTATGGCCCCCGACGACTCAGCGCGGCAGTGGCCGACGCCACAAAGACCGCGCTCGTCGTGCGGCCTTTCTCACAGAGGCGGCAGCCGGCGGTCAGAGCCGTCCGGCGACGCACCAGCGCGGCCCGGGCCCCGCCGACTCCGGGCCTCGTCGCGCTCCCGGGTCAGCTCCCGCACGTCGGTCATCATCGCGGCGATGGTGGCCGACGCGGCGTCGACCAGCTCGGCGTCGGTGACCGAGTCCGGATGCCGCCGCTCCGGTACGTCGGAGGGCGTGCGCAGGTCGTCGAGGTCGCCGATCACGTCGTAGCCGCGGGCGGCCAGCTCGTCGACGGCCCGGTCGCCCCGCGCCCGCAGCTCGGCGACCCGCTCCGGCGACGGCCAGAACTTCTCGCCCTTGCGGGGCACGAGCTTGCCCTGCGCGAGGTAGCCGCGGATCCACACGCCGCGGTCGAGCGGGCGGCCGAACCCCTGCAGGTCGGCGTTGACCCGGCGCAGCAGCTCGACCTCCACCACGCCGAGCGACTCGTTGGCCTCGGACCCGGACGCGTCGCAGCGGGCTGGCGTCGATGCCGAGCAGGTCGGCGAAGCGCAGCCACAGCGTCTCGCGGGGCTCGCTCGGCTTCGGCAGCGTGAGCACGTGCACCCGCTCGGGCGGGACCGACGTACCCCAGCGGCGGAGCACGTCGGCGACGTCCATCGAGCCCCAGTCCCACGCGTCGTGCGGGCTGGTCTCCTCGGACTCGGGGTAGGCGTCGATCGGGGTGGTGGCGCCGTTCTTGACGAACTCCTGCCAGCGGGCGGTGACCAGGCTGAGCGTGTCACGCGCGGTGAGCACCACGTGCACCTCCGCGTCGCCGAGGTCGGCGACCGCCCGGGCGGCCTGCTCCGGGGAGGCGCCGGCGAAGAACTCGTGGCTGATCACGGCCGTGCCGTCGTGCGCGTTGGCCTCCCGGGTCAGCACCTCCCAGGCCCGCGGGGCGTTGCGGTGCCGGTTCTCGAGCTTCGGCTCCTCGCGCACCACGCCACTGGCCCACAGGTGCTGGCGCGGGCCGAAGCCGGGCAGCAGGATCCCCTGCCGCAGCAGCTCCTCGCGGTTCGTCCAGAGGATGGTCTGGAGGTACGTCGTGCCGGTCTTCGGCAGGCCGATGTGGAGGAAGACCCGTCGCGCCACGGCGGTCACAGGCCCTTGCTGTAGCGCTCCATGAGCTCCGCGACCCGGGCCTCGTCGCGCTGGGCGACGGGCAGCAGCAGCTCCTGCACGACGTCGGTCAGCTCGGCCAGCCGCAGGTTGAGCTGACGGCACTCCTGCACCTCGTCCTCCAGCACCGCCACGCGCTCGAGGAGCTCCTCGACCTGCGCGCCGTGGCCCAGACGCTTCACGCGCCCGGCGCCGCTGCGGAGACGTTGCTTCATCGTTGCCATTCGACCACCATTCGACAGATGCGACGGCTGGTCTCGCCGTCCTTGATCACCTTGCGCGACACGATGGTCGCCCCGCGCCCCCTGAGCTCGTCCTCGACCAGGTCCACCGGGAGCGGACGCAGGTGCTGCTGGCGGGCGAACGGGTCGTCCTCGCCACGGGTGTTGAGGAACTCCAGGTAGAGCCGGCCGCCGCCGCGCAGCATCATCTCCGCGACCCGCCACAGGTAGCGACGGCCGACCTTGTCGGTGGCGTCGGCGAGGTGGCGGGCGGTGAGCACGCGCGGCCCGGGCTCGTGCGCGATGCGCGCGCCCTCGCAGAGCACCGAGCGCAGCTCGCAGAGGTTGATCGCGCGGAACTCCAGCGGCAGCCCCTCGGCCGCGGCGAGCTCGCCGGCGGCGTCGCTGCCGCGGGTGACGTAGTCGAGCCCGACCACCCGGGCGCTGCCCTCCCGCGCGAACCAGAGCGCGTCGACACCGCGGCCGCAGCCGAGGTCGACGAGCTGCTCGGGGATGCCGCCGTGCTCGCGGCGCACCCACCTGGCGAACGCCGACGGCGTCTCGTCGAGCGCGCCCTCGAGCTTGTGGCCGGAGTAGGTCCGGTCCCACTCGGCCCGCTTCACCCGGGTGCCGCGGAACCAGCCGTTGAGGCGACGGTGGGTCGACTCGGGGGTCTCGAAGACGTACGCCGGGTCGGGGACCCGCCAGCTCGGGCCGTAGGTCGCGGTGAGGAACCGGTCGGTGTCCGCCGGCGCCGGCAGCTCGCGGCCCTCCAGCGTGGTGGTGCCGAGCGGGAAGATCCAGTCCTCGCGGAACGGGGTGCGGATCTCGCCCATCAGGTGCAGGTTGCCCTCGCCGAGGAAGCCGCCGAACACGTCGAGCCCGCGGATCGAGCCGTCGGCCTCCTCCACGTCGACCTTGAAGGCGGCGCCGCTGTAGCGGGTGATCCGGTAGCCCATCTCGGCGAGCGCGCGCTGCAGGTCGAACGACTCGCGCACCACGTCGACGGGGTGCTGGTGCCGGCTGACGTAGCCGAGGTCGGCGTCGCTGTCGTGGCCGATCAGCTTGCCGCCGCGCACCGCGCCCAGCAGGGTGCCGTAGGCGATGAACGGCTCGATGCCGGCCTTGCGGAGCGCGCCGAGCACCTCCTCGATGGAGTCCAGCAGCGGGGCGACGTGCTCGGCGCTGCGGGTGTCGAAGGTCTGCGCGAGGCGGAGGCTCTTGTCGATGCCCAGCGGCAGGCCGCGCTCGTTGACCACGGCGATCCGCTCCGGGCCGTCGACCGGCGGCTCCCCGAGGGTGACCTCCTCGTCGAAGACCACCTCCTGGTCCACGTGCCGCACCACCTGGAGGCGGGTGCTGCCGTGCAGGAACCGGCGCAGCGCGCTCGGCCACTCCACGAACCAGCCGTCGTCGCGGGCCACCGCGTCACGCGGCAGCCAGAACGACCAGATCCGCCGCTCGTCGAACAGCACGTCGAGGACCAGCTCCTCGTCGGTCCTCGCGGCGATGCCGTCGTCGTCGACACGGACGTCGGTCACGGACACGACTGGCTCCTTCGACGTACGGCGGGCGAGGACGGCTCATGCTATCCACCCGCCCGACCGGGTCGTGCGGGCCAGGCCTCCGTGGAGGGAGGCGTCGGCCGCACGACCCCAGTGGGACCGTCCGGGTGGGTCAGGACTCGGGGGCGCTCCACACGTCGGTGCGCTGCATGCCGGCGGCCCGGCCCTTGGCGGAGATGACCAGCGCCATCTTGCGCGACGCCTCGTCGATCATCTCGTCGCCGAGCATGACCGCGCCCTTCGCGCCGCCCTGCTCGGAGGTGTAGTGCTCGTAGGCGTCGAGGATGTTCTCGGCGTGGTCGTAGTCCGACTGCAGCGGGGAGAACACCTCGTTGGCCGCGGCGATCTGGTCCGGGTGCAGGGTCCACTTGCCGTCGAAGCCGAGCGCGGCGGAGCGGCCGGCGACGCGCTTGAAGCCGTCGAGGTCCTTGATCTGCAGGTAGGGCCCGTCGATGGCCTGCTTGTCGTGCGCGCGGGCCGCCATCAGGATCCGCATCAGGATGTAGTGGTAGGCGTCGCCGACGTCGTAGCCGGGCGG
Source organism: uncultured Actinomycetota bacterium (assembly GCA_963698315.1). Taxonomy (GTDB): domain Bacteria; phylum Actinomycetota; class Actinomycetes; order Propionibacteriales; family Nocardioidaceae; genus Nocardioides_B. The sequence continues at coordinate 914,895 of CAVOQH010000002.1, read as the reverse complement.
CTGCTCGCCGACGACCAGGCTCTTCATGTTGATCGACGCCATGAAGTCCGCCGGGCCGAAGATGATGGTCTCGACCCGCGGGGACGCCGTCGCGATGGCGTCGACGTTGATCAGGCCGAGCGCGTTCTCGATCTGCGCCTCGATGCCGATCCGGCCGACCTCGTAGCCCATCGTGGTCTCGATCTGGGTGAGCAGCACGTCGAGCGCGACGACCTGCTCGGCGGTCTGCACCTTCGGCAGCATGATGCAGTCGAGGTTGGCGCCGGCGCCCTCGACGACCTCGATCACGTCCCGGTAGGTCCACTGGGTCGTCCAGTCGTTGACCCGCACCGTGCGCACCCGGTGGCCCCAGTCGCCGGTGTTGAGCACCTCGACGATGTTCTTGCGGGCGTCGGGCTTGGCCAGCGGGGCGACGGAGTCCTCGATGTCGAGGAACACCTGGTCGGAGTCGAGCCCCTGCGCCTTCTCCAGGAACCGCGGGTTGGAGCCGGGCACGGCGTGGCAGGAGCGGCGGGAGCGCATGGGGGTCGTCTCGGTCATGCCGGGGAGCGTACTAAGCACCGCTCACCCTCGGGGAGGCCCCGATCCCGTGGCATTTCTCACCCGTGACTCAGCCCGGGGGCGCCTCGTCCGGCAGCGGCTCGCGGTTGCTGACGATCACCAGCGCCATCCCCGCGACCATCACCGCGAGCCCGGCCAGCGCCGCCGCCGGTGGCTGCTGGCCGAGGATCAGCGCCGCGAGCAGCGCCGCGCCGGGCACCTCGAGCAGCAGCGCGAGCGAGACGTACATCGGCGAGGTCGTGGCCAGCAGGTGGTTGAAGACCGAGTGGCCCATCAGCTGCGCGGTCGCGGTGACGAGCAGCAGCAGCCCCCACTGCTCGAGCGGGTAGCCGCCCAGGTCCTGCCCGGCCACCACGCACGCCACCGCCAGCACGGCGGCGCAGCTGCCGTAGCAGACGAAGGTGTAGGTCGTGGTGCTCGCCGACTGCCGTGCGCGGGAGCCGATCACGGTGTACGCCGCCGCGGCCATCCCGCCGACCAGCGCCAGCACGTCGCCGAGCAGGGCCCGCGTGGACAGCGTGAAGTCCACCCCCGACACGACCAGCACCCCGGCGAACGCCGTGCCCAGGCCCAGCAGCACCCGCGCGTTGAACCGGTCGCCGCGCGACATGTGCCAGAGCACGATCCAGGCCAGCTGGAGGCACACGATCGCCGTCGCCGAGGCGACCGAGGTCAGGGTCAGGGAGGTCACCCAGGTGGCGAAGTGGACGGCGAGCATGAACCCCGACAGCAGCACCAGGCCGAGCCGCCGGCCCCGCATCGCGCGCAGCTCCTCGCGCCGGCGTACGACCGCCCCCGGCGCGATCGCCAACGTCCCGAACGCGTTGCGCCAGAAGGCGATCGCCAGCGGTGGCACCACGGCGGCAGCCATCAGCGGCCCCGACAGCGAGACCGCCACGACACCGACGGCCATCAGCAGGAGGGTGCGCACGGGGCACGAGTCTGGCACGCTCGACGACGTGACCGAGCCCGACCTGACCCCGGCGCTGATCGCCGAGCTGGGCAAGAAGACCGCGGTGTCCTGGCTGCGCTACGGCGAGCCCGCCGACGGGCCGGATGCCGCGACGCACGCCGCCTGGCACGTCTGGCTCGACACCGGCGACGGCGGCGCGCTGTACGTCGTCTCGGGTGGCGCCGAGCAGGTGCTCCCCGGGATCGAGCACGCGCGCCGGGTCGAGGTCACGATGCGCAGCAAGGAGAACGGCGGCCGGCTGGTCACCTGGGTCGCCGACGCGGCCCGGGTGGAGCCGGGCGACGAGCTCTGGGAGCCCGCGACCGCCGCCCTCGTGGCCGGACGCCTCAACCTGCCCGACCTCGCCACCGCGGCCGCCGGCTGGGCGGAGACCAGCGTGGTCACCCGGCTGGCCCCCACCGGCGAGCGGGTCGAGGAGCCGGGGTCGCTCTCGTCGGTCCACCACCGGGCGACTCCCCGCGCCACCCCGGCCACCACCCGGGGCGCGCTGCCGCGGGTGCTGCACCGCCGGGTGCGGCGGCGGCCGAAGCTCTCTTAGAGAACTGTGACCCATCCGACACGATGCCCCGCGGCGTACAACCACCAAGCGGGCCAATCGGGCGCGCGGTGACGAAAGGTTGCACCCCATGAGGTGGTCCAAGCTCATCCCCAGTCCGGCGATGGCCGTGTCCCTGGTCGCGCTCACGGTCGCGCTCGGCGGCACGTCGTACGCAGCGGTGAAGATCGGTTCCGACGACATCAAGAACGACGCGATCCTCAGCAAGGACATCAAGAACAGGGCGATCAAGGGCAAGGACGTCGCCAAGGACACCCTGAAGAGCTGGGACATCGCCGACGGCACCATCCAGGCCAAGGACGTCCGCCCGGGCACGATCCCCGGCGCGACCCGGTGGGCGCTGGTCAACGCCGCCGGCCAGATCGAGGCGCAGTCCGGCGGCTTCACCGTCACCGCCGGCTACCCGGCGCTGCCCTCCCCCGGCAACGGCAACGTCTACATCAACGCCGGCGAGGACCTGACCGACAACGGCATCGTGGCCTCGATCGCGTTGCAGAACACCGTCGACCTCGACGGCGACGCGGTCACCAACGGCCGCGCGCCCGGCGCCGACAGCAACCCGGAGTTCTCCGGCGAGATCTCGGTGAGCAAGTGCGGTCTCCCCGGCACCAACTGCGCGCCTCCCGGCACCGGCAACGTGAACCACCTGGTCGTCAGCCCGCGCAACAGCGACGGCAGCTTCACCGAGGACGGCGAGCGCAAGCGGTTCTACGTGATCGTCACCCCGTAGACCACCGATACGACGCGACGTCTGTGTCGTTGAAGCACGGTTTTCACGACACGAACGTCGCGTCGTATCGACCTAGGGGACGACGATCTCGCCGCTCGCCACGGTCTGCACCTCGCCGGCCACGTGGCAGCGCACGGGCCGTCCGTCCGCGTCGACGTCCACCCGGCCGTCGAGCGTGGACGGGCGGCCCATCTCGATCCCCTGGCGGATCGTGTAGCGGCCGCCCCGCGGCAGCCGGCCGGTCTCCACCAGGGCGATGCCCAGGCCGGCGGCGGCCGACCCGGTGGCCGGGTCCTCCGGCACCGAGAGGCCCTGGACGAAGACGCGGGCGTGCACCCGGAGGTCGTCCTCGCCGCCGGACACGGAGAAGACGTTGACCCCGTCGAGCGGGTCGGTCACGTCGGGCTGGTCCTCGTAGGTCGACAGCGCCCGGGACGGCAGGTGCACCCGCTCGAGCGCGTCGTCGACCACCGGCACGTGCGCGAAGGTCAGCCCGCAGCCGGAGATCCACACCGGGCCGTCGAGGTCGCTGGGGAAGAGGCCGAGGTCGGCGTAGAGCCGGTCCACGAACGGGCCGGAGTGGCCGACGGAGTCGCGCGGCACCGCCGCGAGCTCGACGCCGCGCTCGCCGGTGAAGCGCACCCCGATGTCGCCGGCACCGCAGTGCTGCGTCGCGTCGCCGCCCGCGAGGAGCCCGCGGGAGCGCAGCACCCACGCCGTGCCCAGGGTGGGGTGGCCGGCGAACGGGATCTCCGAGCCCGGCGTGAAGATCCGGACCGCGTAGTCGTGGTCACCGCCCGGCACCGGGAAGGTCGTCTCGGAGTAGTTGAACTCCTGGGCGATCGCCTGGCACTGCTCGGTGGTCAGGTCGCCCGCGCCGTGCACCACCGCGAGCTGGTTTCCGGCGAAGGGCCGGTCGGTGAACACGTCGACGATGTCGTAGGCCAGCCGCATGGCAGCCATCCAAGCAGACCCATAGCGTCCCAGCGCATGGCCCGAGGCTCTAACCTGTGTCGATGTGAGCACCTCGCCGTCCCGCGTCTTCGCGGCCCGCCTGTCCGGGCTGCCGGTGTTCGACCCCGCGGGCGACCAGGTCGGCAAGATCCGCGACCTCGTCGTGGTGCTCCGCCCGAGCGGGCTGCCGCCGCGCGTGCTCGGTCTGGTCGTCGAGGTGTTCGGGCGCCGGTCGATCTTCGTGCCGATGACCCGGGTGACCTCCATCGACTCCGGCCAGGTGATCACCACCGGCCTGGTCAACATGCGCCGGTTCGAGCAGCGGCCGACGGAGACGCTCGTGTTCGGGCAGATGCTCGACCGCCGGGTGTCGGTCCGCGACTCCGGGATCGAGGGGACCGTCTACGACCTCGCGATGGAGCAGGCCCGCAACCGCGACTGGGTGATCAGCCGGGTCGCGCTGCAGGAGGGCTCCAGCAAGCGGTTCAGCCGCAAGGGCCAGACCCACGTCGTGGAGTGGCGCGACGTCGAGGGCTTCGCCGCCCCCGAGGAGGCGCAGGGCGCCACCCACCTGCTCGCCGCGCTGGAGGAGATGCGCCCGGCCGACCTGGCCAACGTCATCCACGACCTGCCGCCCAAGCGCCGCAGCGAGATCGCCGCCGCCCTCGACGACGAGCGGCTCGCCGACGTGCTCGAGGAGCTGCCGGAGGAGGACCAGGTCGAGATCCTCGGCAACCTCGACAACGAGCGTGCCGCCGACGTCCTCGAGGAGATGTCCCCCGACGACGCCGCCGACCTGATCGCCGAGCTGCCGCCCGAGACCGCCGAGGCGCTGCTCCAGCTGATGGCGCCCGAGGAGGCCGAGGACGTCCGCCGGCTGATGTCCTACGAGGAGCACACCGCCGGCGGCATGATGACCACCGAACCGGTGATCCTGCCGCCCGACGCCACCATCGCCGACGCGCTGGCCCACGTCCGACAGGCCGAGCTCAGCCCCTCGCTGGCCGCGCTGGTCTACGTCGTCCGGCCGCCGCTGGAGCCGCCGACCGGGCGGCTCATCGGCGTCGCCCACATCCAGCGCCTGCTGCGGGAGCCGCCCTCCACGCTGGTCGGGGCCGCCCTCGACACCGACGTGGAGCCGCTCAAGCCGTCCTCGAGCCTCGAGGACGTCGCCCGCCACCTCGCGACCTACAACCTGGTCGCCGCCCCGGTCGTGGACCAGGACGGCCGGCTGGTCGGTGCGGTGACGGTCGACGACCTGCTCGACCACCTGCTGCCGGAGAACTGGCGCGACACTCCCAGCCGGATCGACGGGCGCGGCCGTGGCTAGCCGCCGCGAGGAGCGCGGGCCCCGTCTCGACGTCCCCAAGGAGAAGCGCCGGCAGCTGATCCGGCGCCCGGAGGTCGACTCCGACACCTTCGGCCGGTTCGCGGAGAACTTCGCGCGCTTCATGGGGACCGCCCGGTTCCTGATCTACATGACGCTGTTCGTCCTCGTGTGGCTGCTGTGGAACTGGCTCGCGCCGGGGACGCTGCCCTTCGACGACTACCCGTTCATCTTCCTGACCCTGATGCTCAGCCTGCAGGCGTCGTACGCCGCCCCGCTGATCCTGCTCGCGCAGAACCGTCAGGAGGACCGCGACCGGGTGATCGCCGAGCAGGACCGCCAGGCCAACACCCGCGCGCACGCCGACATGGAGTTCCTCGCCCGCGAGATGGCGTCGCTGCGGATGGCTCTCGGCGAGGTGACCACCCGTGACTACCTCCGCTCCGAGCTGCGCGCCCTGCTCCAGGAGCTCGACGAGAAGGATCGGCGCGCCCGCGACCGCGAGGAGTCCGGCGACCCGGACCGGGACTGGCTGGGCTGACGCCGCCACGTAGGCTTGTGGGCATGGCAACCCCCGCTCTCGAGCAGATCCAGGCTGCGCTGGCCACGGTCAACGACCCTGAGATCCGGCGCCCGATCACCGACCTCGGCATGGTCGACTCGGTGGAGGTCGACGACGCCGGCGTCGTGCACGTGACGGTGCTGCTCACCGTCTCCGGCTGCCCGCTCAAGGACACCATCACCCGCGACGTCAACGCGGCCGTCGGCAAGGTCCCCGGCGTGACCGGCGTCGACCTCACCCTCGGCGTGATGACCCCGAGCAGCGCGCGGGCCTCCAGGAGACCCTGCGCGGCGGCCAGTCGCAGAAGGAGATCCCCTTCAGCCGGCCCGACTCGCTCACCAAGGTCTACGCGATCGCCAGCGGCAAGGGCGGCGTCGGCAAGTCCTCGGTGACGGTCAACCTCGCCGTCGCGATGGCCCGGCAGGGCCTCAAGGTCGGCATCGTGGACGCCGACATCTACGGCCACTCGGTGCCCGCCATGCTCGGCCTCGGCGACGTCCGCCCGACCCAGGTCGAGGACATGATCATGCCGGTGCCCACCCCGATCACCCGGGAGTCGGCCGGCGAGCTGTCGGTGATCTCGATCGGCATGCTCAAGCCCCGGCGCGACCAGGTCGTCGCCTGGCGCGGGCCGATGCTCGACCGCGCCCTCGTGCAGATGCTCAGCGACGTCTACTGGGGCGACCTCGACGCCCTGTTCCTCGACCTGCCGCCCGGCACCGGCGACATCGCCATCTCGCTGGGCCAGCACCTGCCCAACGCCGAGGTCGTCGTGGTCACCACGCCGCAGGAGGCCGCCGCCGAGGTGGCCGAGCGCGCGGGCACGATGGCCTCGATGATGCACCAGCGCGTGGTGGGCGTCGTGGAGAACATGTCGTTCCTGCCGTGCCCGCACTGCGGCCCCGAGCACCGCCTCGAGGTGTTCGGCGCCGGCGGCGGCGCCCGGGTCGCCAAGACCCTGTCCGGCCGCTTCGGCTACGACGTGCCGGTGCTCGGCGAGGTCCCGCTCGACCTCGACCTCCGCGAGGGCGGCGACACCGGCACCCCGATCGTCGTCAGCTCGCCGGAGTCCCCGTCGGCGGCCGCGCTCACCCAGGTGGCGACCACGCTGTCGGGCCGCGGCCGTGGCCTGGCCGGCATGCAGCTCGGTCTCACCCCGGCCGGACGGCTGTAGCCGACCCGGTAGGTTAGAGCCATGTTCGGTGTCGGGCTGCCCGAGATGGCGGTGATCCTCGTGGTCGCGCTGCTCATCTTCGGCCCCGACCGGCTCCCGGAGTTCGCCCGGCAGGCGGGCCGGATGCTGCGCCAGGTCAAGCAGTTCTCGCAGAACGCCCGCGACGACCTGCGCTCCGAGCTCGGTCCCGAGTACGCCAGCTTCGAGCTCACCGACCTCGACCCGCGGCGCGCGGTGCGCAAGTACATGCAGGACGCCTGGGACGAGACGCCCGACGACGACACCCCCGAGCGGCCCGGCCTGCGGCCCCTCGCGCGCGGCGAGCGCCCGCCGTACGACGCCGACGCCACCTGAGCGACGGCCGGCGGGTCAGCCGACCTTCGCGTCGAGGGTGACGTCGACCTCGATCTCGTCGCCGTCCCGCTGCACGGTGAGGCTGATGGTCTCCCCCGGCTGGTGGCTGCGGATCGCCACGATCAGGCCGATCCCGTCGGTGATCTGCTTGTCGTCGACCCCGACGACGATGTCGCCCTCCTGCAGGCCGGCCGCGGCGGCGGGCGTCCCGGACGGTACGTCGACCACCTCGGCGCCACCACGCTGGTCGCCGGTGTTCACGTTGGCGCCGATCACGGGGTACTTCGCCTCGCCGGTCGCGAGGATCTGCGCGGCGGTGACCCGCACCTGCTCCATCGGGATCGCGAACCCGACGCCGATGTTGCCGGCCTCACCGCCGAAGGAGCCGCCCATCGTGGCGATCGCGGAGTTCACCCCGACCACCTGGCCGCGCAGGTTGACCAGCGGGCCGCCGGAGTTGCCGGGGTTGATGGCCGCGTCGGTCTGCACGGCGTTGATGTAGGAGGAGTCGTCCTGGGTGCCCGTGGTGACCGGACGGTCCAGCGCGGACACGATGCCGGAGGTGACCGTGCTGCTCAGGCCGAGCGGCGAGCCGATCGCCACGACGCTCTCACCGATGCGCATCGCCTGCGACGAGCCGAGGGCGGCCGGGCGGAGGTTGCCCGGGTCCTCGACCAGCAGCACGGCGATGTCGTAGACCGGGCTGCGGCCGACGATCTCGGCGGTGTGCACCTCGCCCTGGTGGTCGACCACCTCGATCTCCCCGGACCCGGTGGCCTCGGCGACGACGTGGTTGTTGGTGATCACGTGGCCCTTGCGGTCGAGCACGAAGCCCGAGCCGGTCGCCCCGGCGCCGGAGGTGCCGCCTCCGCCACCGGCCAGGATCTGCACGGTGCTGGGCAGCAGCTCCTCGGCCACCGCGGAGATGCTGCCGTTGTCGGCGGCGAGCGGCGGGGCGCCCTGGTCGGTCTCGATCGCCGGGATGCTGATCGTGCCGTCGTTCATCGTGCTGGAGACCGCGACCGCGGCGAGGGTGCCGCCGAGCAGGCCGACGACCAGCGCGGTGGCGGCGACGACCGGCCAGAACCAGCCGGCCTGGGCACCGGAGCGCTGGGCGGGCTGCGGGTAGCCGTAGGGCTGGCCGGAGCCCGGCTGCCCGTAGCCGGGCTGGTAGCCCGCGCTGTAGGCGGCGGTCGGCCAGGACTGGGTGTCGGTGGGAGCCGGCCACTCCTGCGGGCTGGGCTGCTGCCGGCCGGGCGGTTCCAGGCCGTCCGGACCTGCGTCCGGGGCGACGTCCGGGTGGCCGGGCTCCGGCTCGGCTGGCTCGGGGGCGCGCGGGTCGGGGGCGGCGCCGATCGGCTGCGTGTCGTCCCACCCGGGGGACGCGGCAGGCTCCGACGGGGCAGCGGGCTCGCTGCCGGCGGACCCGTCGGGGTCGGCCGGGTGGGCGGGGTCGCGCTCGTCGTACTGGCTCACAGCACCATTCTGGACCACGGTCCCAACGCCGAAACGCGGGCAACCGTCCAGGGCTCCCGCGGGGCAGGTCAGCGGGAGGAGCGGAACGACGCCGCGGTGGTGCTCGCGTCGGCGACCGCCGAGAAGCTCCAGCCGGAGAACGGCACGAACGCCGACGCACCGGTGGGCGACGACGAGGCGGGCGGGCGCAGCTGCGCGAGCGGTCCGGCCGTCGGGGTGGTGCGGGTGAGCGAGGTGGCGGGCGGCGCGGCCGGGCCACCGCCGATGCCGAGCGGGGCGCCGCTCAGCGCGCTGAAACCGAGGACCGCGGCCGAGACGGAGCCGACACCCGCCGCGGCGAGGCCGACCCGGCGGCGGCCACGACCGCGCTCCTCGAGCTCGTCGACCGCGGCCCAGGCCGCGCGCGTCTCGCGCTCGACCGGGTCGAGGTCGTACAGGGACCCGAGCAGGCTCGGGGAGGGCTCACCGGCGACCGGCTCGCTGCCGGCCATCTGCGCGAGCCGGCGCTTGACCCAGCCCTCGCGCTCGACCTGGCGGCGGCAGGCGTCGCACTCCATGACGTGCGCCCAGGCGCGCTCGGTCGACTCGTCGTCGAGCTGACCGTCGACGAGCGCGCTCACCGATGGTCCGAGGTGGCCTCCCCAGGGGAAGGCGCCGAGTCTCCAGACGCCGGGCATCACGTCGGCATCACGGTCAGGCCGCGCCGGCGCGGCAGGTCGGTGGGGCCGGAGTAGCGGGAGCGGCCCTGGACGGGCGCCCGGTGGGCGAGCGCCTTGCGGAGCATGCTGCGGCCGCGGTGGATGCGGGAGCGCACGGTGCCGAGCTTGAGGCCGAGCACGTCGGCGATCTCGTCGTAGCTGAGGCCCTCGATGTCGCAGAGCACGACGGCGGCGCGGAAGTCGGGGGGCAGCGAGGCCAGCGCGTTCTCGACGTCGTCGTCGAAGATGCCCTCGAGCACAGCCGCGTCGGGCGCCACGGTCCGGCTCGGCAGGCGGTTGTCGGCGTCGTCGGCCAGCGCGTCGAAGCGGATCTTGGCCTTGCGGCGGGCGCCGTCGAGGAAGAGGTTCGTGGTGATCCGGTGCAGCCAGCCCTCGAACGTGCCCGGGGTGTAGGTCGACAGCGAGCGGAACACCCGGACGAACACCTCCTGGGTGAGGTCCTCGGCGTCGTGCTTGTTGCCGGTGAGGCGGTAGGCCAGCCGGTAGACCCGGGCGGAGTGGAGGGAGACGACCTCGTCCCAGCTGGGGACGGTGTCGCCGGCAGCAGGACCGGCCCCACGACCGGCCGTAGGCGCGTCGGGCCCGGTGTCGGACAGGGTGTCGGACAGGGTGGACCGGCCGGCGGGCGCGGCCGCCCCGGTGGTGGGGTGGTTCGTGCTGTCCGTCATGGCCTGCTCCTCGACCTGGGTGGTCCTCATCCGGTGGGGCCTGTCCTCCTGGAATCTAGGAGTCGCGCCTGAGAGTGGCCTGAGGAGCGGACTCGAATCTGCTGGGTAACGGTGGAACGACCGGCCCCTCCCGGTTGTTCCCGGATCTCTCCCGAGGGTTCCCCGGGACCGGGCCGGCCACACCGGCCCGCGACCCCGGCGTTCCGGACGCCCGGGGAACCCGGCGGTGCCGGTAGAGTCCCGCCAGACGCCCAGCCCCGGCGCCGTCGGCTCCGGGCACGACGAGGGAGGCCATCATCACGGGACTCAAGCCGGCCAGCTGGGCCTACGCCGAGGAGTTCGTCACCGAGGACGAGGTGCTGGCCAACGCCCGCGCCCGCGCCCAGGAGGTCGGGGTCGCCCCGATCGGGTCCGGCGGTGGCGCCGCGCTGCGCTTCCTGGCCGCGGTGACCGAGGCCCGCGCGGTCGTCGAGATCGGCACCGGCACCGGGGTCTCCGGCGTCTGGATGCTGCGCGGCATGCGTCCCGACGGCGTGCTCACCACCGTCGACACCGAGGCGGAGCACCAGCGGCTCGCCAAGGAGGCCTTCACCGAGGCGGGCATCCCCTCGCAGCGGGTCCGGCTCATCCCGGGCGCCGCGCTCGAGGTGCTCCCCCGGCTCACCGACGGCCACTACGACCTCGTCTTCGCCGACGGCGACAAGCTGGAGTACCCCGCCTACCTCGACGAGGCGCTGCGGCTGCTCAAGCCGGGCGGGATCGTGGCCTTCGACAACGCCCTGTGGCACGACCGGGTCGCCGACCCCGCGCAGCGGGACGCCGAGACCGTGGCCATCCGCGAGCTCTGCCGCACCGTCGCCGAGCACGACAAGCTGGTGCCGGTGCTGCTCCCCGTCGGCGACGGCCTCCTCGTCGCCAAGAAGGTGTGGACCCCCGAGACCTGAGCCGCACGACCATGACCACTGCGTTCCGGCTGGTCGACCCCGACCCGGCGTACCACCGCTCGTTCCTGGCGGCCGCCGACGAGCTCGTCGCGGCCGGGCAGGCCCCCTACGCCGGGATCGTCCACCTCGTGCCCGAGGAGGGCTTCGCCGGCGTCCACTTCACCCGCGAGGGGCTGGAGGACCCGGCCGAGTTCGCCCGGCTGGTGCGCTACCTGCTCGACGACCGGCTCGAGGAGACGCCCCGCCCGGCCGGCTGGGTGCCGTGCACGGCCCTGTGGATCGTCGAGGGCGAGGAGTACGTCGGGCGCATCTCGCTGCGGCACCGGCTGACCGGCGACCTGCTCACCTGGGGCGGGCACATCGGCTACGGCGTCCGCCCGAGCGCGCGCGGACGGGGCGCGGCGACCGCGGCCCTGGCCGCGATGCTGCCGCTGTGCCGGGAGCGCGGCATCGACCCGGCCCTGGTCACCTGCGACGTGGACAACGAGGCGTCCCGGCGCACCATCGAGCGCAACGGCGGCGTCTACGAGGACACCCGGCAGGGCAAGCTGCGCTACTGGGTGCCCACGACGGGCTGACCCCTCAGGAGGCGTACGTCGGGGCGGCGAGGAAGCCGGCCGCACCCTCGGCCACGGAGACGACCTCGCAGGGCTCGATCAGCACCGGCGCGGACCCGACGATCTGCGAGCCGGGCGACTCCGCGGCCACGGCCGTGAACTCCTGCTCGAAGGCGTCGCGCGCCGCGGAGGTCTCGAAGACGTAGCACCCCTCGAACCACTCACCCTCGCGCATCCGCCAGGTCTTGAAGCGGAGACCCTCCTTGCCGGTGAAGCGGCCGTGCGAGGTGTCCTCGACGTACGTGCGCAGCTCCTCGGCGACGCCGTCGGGGGCGCCCGCCAGCGACCAGCGGACCGTGAGACCGTGCATGGTTCCTCCTCGGGGTCAGCCGCCGATGCCGGCCAGGGGCTCGCGGAGCTCCAGCCAGTGCAGCAGCGCGCGGGCACCGAAACCGGTGGCGCCCTTGGTGTACTCGAACTCGTCCTTGGGTGCGTCGCCCACCGACGCGATGTCGATGTGCGCCCAGGGCAGGCCGCCGGCGAAGTGCCGGAGGAAGAGCGCGGCCGTGATCGCGCCGGGCGGGCCGGCGGCGTTGTCGGCGTCGGCGACCTTGGAGGCCAGCCGCTCCTCGTAGTCGTCGACGAGCGGCATCCGCCACAGCGGCTCCCCCGCGGCCAGCGACGAGGCGCGCAGCACGTCGGCGAGGGCGTCGTCGGTGGCGAAGTAGCCACCGGTCTTCTGGCCCAGCGCGATCTTCATCGCCCCGGTGAGCGTGGCGACGTCGACGATCACGTCGGGCTCGAGCTCGGCGACGGCGTAGGCCATCGCGTCGGCCAGCACCAGCCGGCCCTCGGCGTCGGTGTTGTTCACCTCGCTGGTGCGGCCGCCGTAGTGGCGGACCACGTCGCCGGGCCGGATCGAGGCCGGGCCGACGGCGTTCTCGGCCAGCGGCAGCAGGCCGGTCACCCGCACCGGGCAGTCGACGTCGGCGAGCGCGCCCAGGACCGCGAGCACCACGCCGGCGCCGGTCATGTCGCGCTTCATCAGCATCATGTTGTCCTTGGGCTTGATCGAGAGCCCGCCGGTGTCGAACGTGATGCCCTTGCCGACCAGGACGACGTGAGGCGCCTTGCGGCCACCCTTGCGGGGGGTGTAGTCGAGCCGGACCAGCCGGGGCGGGTTCTCCGAGCCCTGACCGACGCCGACGATGCCGCCGAACCCGTCGGCGGCGAGCTTCTTCTCGTCCCAGACCGTGACCTTGAGCCCGCTGCGCGCGGCCACCTCGCCGGCCTGGTCGGCCAGCCACACCGGGTTCTTCTCGTTGGCCGGCACCAGCGCCAGGGTGCGCGACATCCAGCTGGCCCCGGCCACGGCGATGGCCCGGTCGAGGGCGGGACGGCGGGCGGCGACGTCGGCGATCCCGGCGAGCACCACCCGCTGGACCGGCTCGGCGAGCGGTCCGGTGGAGCGCCAGTGGAACTCGAAGGAGCCGAGGACCAGGCCCTCGACCAGCGCGCGCAGCCCGGCGTCGTCGGCCAGCGCGGCCAGCGAGGTGGCCACGGTCGACCGGCCCTTGGTGCGGCGGGCCAGCGCGGCGCCGGCACGGCGCAGCTCGGCGGGGGTGCCCTCACCGACGCCGACGAGCAGCACCTCGGTCAGGGAGTGGTTGGAGAGGCCGGAGGTGTCGAGCACGGCCCGGTCGACGATCTCGCCGGCCGCACCCGTCGCCCGGTGCAGGTCGAGCAGGGCGAAGAGGTCCTCGGGCAGCTCGTCGAGCAGCTCCGCGGCGCCGGGGCCGAGCGACGGCCCGTCCTCCCCGGTGCCGGCGAGCACCGGGATCGCGACGACGTCGGCGCCCACGACGGCGGACGGAGCCACGTCGCTGAGCGCCACCTGGGGCGGGCTGACCTGGCTGGGAAGGGACACGACGGGACGCTCCTGACGTACGGACTGCTGCCGCAGCCGACCCTACTCGGGAGCCCGCAGCACGGCAGGACCCCGCCCACCTGAGCGGTGGACGGGGTCCGGTGCCTGGCTGGTGTCAGGACGTGGGGTCAGCCCACGACCTCCTTGAGCGCCTCACCGAGCGCACCTGCCTCGTCGGCATTGAGCTCGACCACGAGACGGCCACCACCCTCGAGCGGGACCCGCATCACGATGCCGCGTCCCTCCTTGGTGACCTCGAGCGGACCGTCGCCCGTCCGCGGCTTCATCGCCGCCATGCGCACACCTCTTCCTGTACCAGTTCTGTGCGCCGTTGCGTGTCGTGGTCGCTCCACATCCGGGGCCCCCCGGGCTGCGCAGTGACCTGGCGCTGCCTGCGTTCGGAGCCCATTATCCCCCAAACTCACCTCGGGCTGCCCGGGAGTTCGCAACCTGGTGCGGCAGACTGCGGTCTGTGCATGCCCGCTCCGCGCTCTTCGACCTCTTCGGGGACCACCTGCGCAGCCGCGGCGGGCAGGCGCCGGTCGCCGCGCTGGTGCGGCTGCTGGCCCCGCTCGGGGTCACCGCGCCGGCGGTGCGCACCTCGATCTCGCGGATGGTCCGGCAGGGCTGGCTCGAGCCCGTCCGGCTGCCCACCGGCCCCGGCTACGCGCTCACCCGGCACGCGACCCAGCGCCTGGACGACGCGGCCGCGCGGATCTACCGCACCCGCGAGCAGCCCTGGGACGGCGCCTGGGACCTGCTCGTGCTCGCCCCGGTGCCGGCCCGCGCGGCACGGGAGCGGGTCCGGTCGGGCCTGGGCTTCCTGGGGTACGCCGCGATCAGCGACTCCACCTGGATCAGCCCCTTCGCGTCCCCGGAGGCCACCTCGCTGCTCGACGACGAGTCGGTCGCGCACACCCGGTTCGAGGCCCGCGACGACGACCCCCGGGGCCAGGCCGCCCGGTCGTGGGACCTCGACGCGCTCGCGGCGGCGTACCAGCAGTGGCACCGGTTCGCCGCCGACCTGGTGACCGACCCGGGCCGGCACCTGCCCGGCCGCCCCTCGACCGACGACGACGAGGGCGCGTTCGCGGTGCGCTCGCTGCTCGTGCACGAGTGGCGCAAGTTCCTGTTCACCGACCCGGGGCTGCCGGCCGAGCTGCTGCCCGCGCCGTGGCCGGGCGACGCCGCCGCACGCTTCTTCGCCGACGAGGCGGGCAGCCTGCTGCCGGCGGCCTCCCGCTTCGTCGACCACTGCCTGTCCGAGCCCGCTCCCGCACCCATCGGAGGATCCACCCCATGAGCGACCAGCCCGTCCGCCTCGACGTCCACGACGGCGTCGCGACGATCACCCTCGACCGCCCCGACGCGATGAACAGCCTCGACGTGGCCACCAAGGTCGCGCTCCGCGACGCCGTCCAGCAGGTCGCCGAGGACCAGGCCGTGCGCTGCGTGGTGCTGACCGGCACCGGCCGGGCGTTCTGCGTGGGCCAGGACCTCAAGGAGCACATCGGGATCCTGCAGAGCAGCTCCTCCGACGAGCTCTTCCGCACGGTGCCCGAGCACTACAACCCGATCGTCACCGCGCTGGCGACCATGCCCAAGCCGGTCGTCGCCGCCGTCAACGGCGTCGCGGCCGGGGCGGGCGCCAGCCTGGCCTTCGCGTGCGACTTCCGCCTGGTCGCCGACACCGCCGGGTTCAACCTCGCCTTCACCGGCGTGGCGTTGTCGTGCGACACCGGGGCGTCGTGGACGCTGCAGCGGCTGGTCGGCCGGGCCCGGGCGATCGAGCTGCTCTACTTCCCGCGCACCATCCCCGCCCAGGAGTCCCTCGACCTGGGCCTGGCCACCCAGGTGGTGCCGGCCGACGACCTCGCCGCCGAGGCGTCCACGCTGGCCGCGACCCTCGCGGCCGGCCCGACCGTGGCGTTCGGGGCGGTGCGCCGCTCGGTGGCCTACTCGGCCGGCCACGACTTCGAGTCCTCGCTGGCCTACGAGGCGGAGATGATGGCGCTGACCGGCGGCACGCGCGACCACCACCACGCGGTGGAGGCGTTCGTGGCCAAGGAGAAGCCGGTCTACGAGGGCCGTTGAGCGTGCGTCCCGACGGGCTCCGGCTCGGGTCGGTCCTCGCGGCGACGGCGCTGCTGGCGGCCGGCCTCGTCGCGCCGCCGGCCGCGTCGGCGGCCCGGCCGCTCCCGTCGTACCTCTCCCTGGAGGCGGGCGTGCAGCAGCTCGTCACCGTCACCAGCGACCGCTGGTCCGACACCCGTGCGCAGCTCGCCGTGTGGCGCAAGCGCGGCGAGACGTGGGAGCGGGTGCGCGGTCCGGTGCGGGTGCGGCTGGGCTGGAACGGCTGGGTGCCCGCCGGGAAGCGGCGGCAGAACACCGGCACCACCCCGGCCGGGAGCTTCGCGATGGAGTACGCCTTCGGCAACCGGCCCGACCCCGGCGCCCGGGTCCGCTACGAGCACGTCGACCGACGACGACGTCTGGCCCTACGAGCCGCGGGACCCGGCGACCTACAACATCTACCAGCCCCGGCAGGCCCGGTCCTCGCAGTGGAGACCCGACTACCGCGAGCGGCTGGCGTCCTACGGCTACGAGTACGCCTACGGCGTGGTGCTCGGCTTCAACCTCCCCCGCGGCGTGCACTGGTCGGCGCAGCGGCGGCAGTACGTCGCCGACCGGCCGGCCGACACCCGGCGCGGTGGCGGGATCTTCCTGCACGTGCAGCGCTCCCGCCACACCGCCGGCTGCGTGGCCGCGCCGTTGCGCGACGTCCGCTGGGTCGTGCGCCGGCTCGACCCGGCCCTGCAGCCCCGGATCGTCATGGGCCCGACCGCCTGGGTCAAGCGCCGCCTCTGACCGACAACGACTCGTCTGCGAGTCGCCCGCGTGAATCACCCCGGAACGCGCAGACGAATCGTTCAGTAGTGGCCGCCGAGGGTGCGGACGAGCTGGCGCGGGGCGTGCACCCGCAGCCGCTTCCGGCCGGGGTGGGTGCCGTACTCGACGGTGACGGCCTTGCCGCGGAAGCGGTGGTTGAACCACTGGGTGAAGGTGCCGTGACAGACCCCGCCGCAGACGAACCGTTTGCGCGGCAGGTCGAGCCCGCGGGAGAGCCGCAGCGCGAACCTGCGCACCGACGGCACGGACGTGTCGACGCCGTACAACGGCTGGTGGAAGCTGACCACGTAGCGCGGCCGGACCGCCCGGAAGAACCGCATCACCGCGCGGGTCTCGGGCTCGGACGCCGGGCCGGGGCCGGACTCGTAGCTGCCGTCGAGGTCGGCCCACCGGAACGGGAAGTTGCGGTTGAGGTCGACGCCGTGGGCGTTGGCGCGGGTGCCGCGGGCGAGACCGTCGGGGTTGTAGGTGGGGATCAGCCACAGGTCGACGCCGCGGACGGTGCGACCGTCGCGGATCGCCCGGAGGATGTGCCGGGGAGCGGACTCGTTGCCGTGCATCGTCGACATCGCCACGGCGGTCACCTTCGCCCGGGGGTCACCGACGCGGTAGGCCATGATCCGGCGGCCCTTCACCGACGTGCCGACCACGCGGGTCTCGACCACCGCACCGCGGTCGGTGCTGACGGCCTGCGCCGGGGCGGGCACGGCGAGCAGCCCGAGGGCCACCACGAGCGCCGTCCCGAGGCAGCGCAGCATCAGGGCAGGTTGCCGGTCACGAGGAAGGCGGTGAACACGAGGACGCCGACGAGGAGACCGACGTGGGCCAGCACGGACAGGCCGGGGCCCTCACCCCAGGTGTCGGCCTTGGGGCCCGAGGAGTGCCGCCCGTGGGCCGGCATCCAGCGGGCCAGGATGAGCAGGCCGGCGATCACCGTGACCCACCAGCAGAGCAGGCCCAGCCAGCCGAGCAGGGTGTTGCCGGTGACCAGGAACGCGCCCCAGAGCAGGATCGCGGGCACCCCCGCCCCGGTGTGGGCGTTGAGCAGTCCGTGCGGGATCGAGAGCCGGCCGGCGCCGTCGTCCTTGGCCAGCCGGACCCGGGTCAGCACGACCACGACCGCGGCCAGCACGGTCAGCACCAGCGTGATGAGGAACGGGGTCACGGCCCTGATCCTGCCGTAACCGGCCGGTCACGTGCGCGCAAGGGGCGAAAACACCCTCCGGCGTGGCGCCCGGTGGTTCAGTCCGGGGCGGTACGGCGGGTGCCCTCGAGCCGCTGCTTGAGGGTGGCCAGGCCCTGGTCGAGCAGCCGTTCCACGACCGGGCGCACCAGCCGCCAGCCCAGCGCCCCGACGCGGCCGGCCGGCACCACGGCCATCTCCGACCACAGGAAGCGGCAGCGGTCGGGGCCGTCGGCGACCACCTCGAACTCGCCCTCGCCCCGGACCACGGTGCCGGTGTGCAGCACCTCGCAGCGGCCCCCGCCGTCCGGCGTCCGCTCCCACGAGGTGATCGTCATGGTGTCCCAGAAGCCGACCGGTCCGAGCCCGGACCAGGCCCGCAGCCGGCCTCCGACGCCGACGGCGGGGGCGGCCGGGTCGACGTGCTCGACCCGGGTGTGCGGCACCCACTCGCTCTGGGCCGGCCAGTCGGTGACGTAGTCCCAGGCCACGGAGGCGGGGACGTCGAGCGGGACCTCGCGCCGGATCAGCGCCCGCACGGCTCAGGCCTCCGCGTCGGCCGCGTGGCGCGGCTGGTGGGTCGAGGGCTCGGCCGTCCCGGCCGCGACGTCACGCTCGGCGGCCAGCCGGTCGAGGAGCGCGTCCACCTCCGACATCCGGTAGCCGCGGAAGGCGGTGGAGAAGCGCACCCGGCGCAGGTCCTGGGCGGTGAGCGGGCCGTCGGCCTGCACCCGCGAGTCGGGCCGGTCGTCGAAGGTCTCCCCCAGCGACCCGCCGCGGCCGGTCGCGACCACGGCCACGACACCCATCAGCGCCACGATCACGAAGGCGAAGAACCAGGTCATGCCCGCCATCGTGTCACGCCGGACCACACGCGGTGGCTCACTCCGGGGCGCGGCCCGACCCCGGGTGCTCGCCGGCGCCGGGGGCGTCCGAGGTCCGGTGCAGGCGTCCCTCGACCATGATCGTCACCGCCTCCGTGACGTCGTCGGTGACGTGGAACATGTCGAGGTCGCTGTCGGAGATCTTCCCCTCGGCGAGGACGGTGCCGCGGATCCAGTCGACCAGGCCCGCCCAGTAGGACCGGCCCATCAGCACGATCGGGAACGACGTCACCTTCTGGGTCTGCACCAGCGTGAGCGCCTCGAACAGCTCGTCGAAGGTGCCGAAGCCGCCGGGCAGCACCACGAAGCCCTGGGCGTACTTCACGAACATCGTCTTGCGGGCGAAGAAGTAGCGGAAGTTCAGCCCTCGGTCGACGTACTCGTTGAGCCCGGCCTCGAAGGGCAGCTCGATGCCCAGCCCGACCGAGGTGCCGCCGGCCAGGCTGGCGCCCTTGTTGGCGGCCTCCATCACGCCGGGCCCGCCGCCGGTGACGACCGCGAAGCCGGCCTCGGTCAGCTGGCGTCCGAGCTCCTCCGCCATCGCGTAGGCCGGGTCGTCCGGCGTGGTGCGGGCGGAGCCGAAGACCGAGATGGCCGGACCGAGCTCGGCCAGCGAGCCGAAGCCCTCGATGAACTCGCTCTGGATCCTCAGGACACGCCACGGATCGGTGTGCACCCAGTCGGTGGGGCCGCGCGAGTCGAGCAGGCGCTGGTCGGTGGTGCTCGAGTCGAGCTCGCCGCGGCGGAGCCGGGTGCGGCCGCGGAACTTCTCCGGCTCGTGGTTCACGAGCCCGCTCCCAGCCAGGTGTGCAGCTGGGCCTCGACGGAGCGCAGGTGCGCCAGCGGCACGAACTCCTCCTGCTTGTGCGCCAGGTGCGGGTCGCCGGGGCCGAAGTTGACGGCCGGTACGCCGAGCACGCTGAACCGGGCGACGTCGGTCCACCCGAACTTGGGGTTGACCGTGCCACCCACCGCCTCGACGAACGCCGCCGCGGCGGGCACGCCCAGGCCCGGCATCGCGGCCGGCGCGGAGTCGCTGACCTCGATCTCGTAGCCGTCGAACACCTCGCGCATGTGCGCGAGGGCCTCCTCCTCCGAGCGGTCGGGCGCGAACCGGTAGTTCACCGAGATGCGGCACTCGTCGGGCAGCACGTTGCCCGCGACGCCGCCGGAGATGAACACGGCGTTGAGGCCCTCGTGGTACTCCAGACCGTCGATCACCGGCCGGCGGGGCTCGTAGTCGTTGAGCCGGGTCAGCACCTCGGCCGCGCCGTGGATGGCGTTGACGCCCTTCCAGGACCGGGCCGAGTGGGCGCGCTCGCCGCGGGTCAGCACGTCGACGCGCATGGTGCCCTGGCAGCCGGCCTCGACCACGGCGTCGGAGGGCTCCATCAGGATCGCGAAGTCGGCCTCGAGCAGGTCGGGGTGGCTCTGGGAGAGCTTGAACAGCCCGTTGCGCTCGGCCTCGACCTCCTCGCACTCGTAGAACACGTAGGTGACGTCGCGGTTGGGGGCGGGCAGCGTCGCGGCGGCCCGCAGCGCGATCGCCACGCCGCCCTTCATGTCGCAGCTGCCCAGGCCGTGCAGGTCGGTGTCGGTCAGCCGGGCCGGCAGGTTGTCGTTGAGCGGCACGGTGTCGATGTGGCCGGCGATCACCACGCGCTCGTCGCGGCCGAGCTCGGTGCGGGCCACCAGCGTGTGGCCGAACCGCTGCACGGTCAGGTGGTCGAGGCCGCCGAGCGCCGCCTCGATCGCGTCGGCGATGGCGGCCTCGTTGCCGCTCACCGACTCGATGTCGACGAGCTGCTGGGTGAGGGTGACGGCGTCAGCCGTGAGGTCGAGTCCCATGCGGGTCATCCTGCCAGCGTCGTGAGAAAGCCTGTCATGCCGTGCTCGGCTTCCTCCCGGGCTCGGCTCCGCGAACCCGGCCGTTCACCGTCCCGGTCGCTGCGGCGGCGCGTCGGCCGGCGACTCTGCGGGTCGTGACGTCCGTCGGCGGCCGCCGCGGCCAAGCCGCTTGACGCTCCCCGTGACGGCGCCCGTCCGTGTCCGCTCAGCGGGGCGGGAAGACGCAGAACTCGTTGCCCTCGGGGTCGGCCATGACCGTCCAGCGAGGCATCGTCCACAGGACGGTGGCGCCGGCCCGCTCGAAGTCGGCGACGTCGCCGTAGACGTCCCAGTGGATGCGGTTCTTCACCGTCTTGGGCTCCGGGACCGGCGCGAAGTCGAACACCAGCACGGGGTCGTGGGTGACGCCCTCGAGCGTCCACCAGTCCTGGTCGGCGTGGTTCTTGGGCTCGATCCCGAACCGGTCCCCCCACCAGCGCGCGGTGCGCTCGGCGTCGACGCAGTCGACCCCCACGGCGTGCAGGCGGTAGTCGGGGAGCCGCTCGGGCTCGCGGACGAACGCGCAGAACTCGCCACCCTCGGGGTCGGCCATCACCGTCCACCCGAACCCGGACTCCTCCGCCGGCACCAGCACCGTGGCGCCGAGGGCCTCCAGGTCGGCGACGGCGGCGGTGTAGACGTCGAGGTGGACCCGGTGCTTGACGGTCCTGGGCTCCGGCACCGGGCACATCGCCAGCCCGCCACCCTCCACGGCCGGGACGACGACGTCGCCGGCGGGATCGGCGTCGGAGGTCCGGTGCTCGCCGCCGATGACGGCCGCCCAGAAGGCGCCGAGCCGCGGCCCCTCCTCGACGGTGTCCATGCACAGCTCCATCCAGCGGGCGTCCGGGCTCATGTGGCTCCTCTCACGGGCCGGTCGGGCCGGGTCGGTCGTTTCCCGGCTTTTGGGTAGCGTTGCACGGGTGACCGACACCGCTGCGCACCCAGCCTCCCCTGCCCCGAGGGCCGCCTGGGCCTTCGGACTCGCGACCTTCGCCGGCACCGAGGGCGAGAGCGGGGTCCTCGACACCTGGTACCCGCTGCCCGCGCTGGGCACCCCGACCGGTGACGTCGAGGCCCCGGTCGAGCTGACCCGCCTCGAGGGCGTCGACGAGGCCCGCGGCGTACGCCGGTCCGTCGTCCTCACCGTCATCGAGGACCTGCAGGCCGCCCCGGCCGACACCCATGACGTCTGGCTGCGGCTGCACCTGCTCAGTCACCGGCTCGTCGCCCCGCACAGCGTCAACCTCGACGGCGTCTTCGGCCTGCTCACCAACGTCGTGTGGACCAGCGCCGGCCCCTGCGCCGTGGAGGGCTTCGAGCTCACCCGGCTGCGCCTCGCGGCGGCGCACGGGCACGTCAGCGTGTTCGGCGTCGACAAGTTCCCGCGGATGACCGACTACGTCCTGCCCACCGGCGTCCGCATCGCCGACGCCGACCGGGTGCGCCTCGGCGCGCACCTGGCCGACGGCACGACCGTCATGCACGAGGGCTTCGTCAACTTCAACGCCGGCACGCTCGGCTCCTCGATGGTGGAGGGCCGGATCAGCGCGGGTGTCGTGGTGGGCGACGGGTCCGACGTCGGCGGCGGCTCCTCGATCATGGGCACCCTGTCCGGAGGCGGCAAGCAGGTCATCTCCGTGGGCGAGCGCTGCCTGATCGGCGCCAACGCCGGGATCGGCATCTCCCTGGGCGACGACTGCGTGGTCGAGGCCGGCTGCTACGTCACCGCCGGCACCAAGGTGCTGCTCCACGACGGCTCCGGCGACCCGCGGGTCGTGAAGGCCGTCGAGCTGTCCGGGGCCGACAACGTGCTGTTCCGTCGCAACTCCACGACCGGCGCGGTGGAGGCGGTGCCCTGGAAGGGTCAGGGCATCGAGCTGAACGCCGACCTGCATGCCAACTAGGCCGGCCCGGAGCCGGGCCGGCGGGATCGTCCTCACGCTGCTCCTGGTCGTCGGCGTGGCCGCCGGGGTCGGGCTCCTCTTCCGCGAGGGCGTGGGCCCGCTGCCCGACCCCGAGCGCTGCGTGGCCGAGGTCGGCGGCGTCTCGGTGGAGCTCTCCATGGAGCAGTCGGAGAACGCGGCCCTGATCGCCGCCATCGGCGTACGCCGGGGGCTGCCTGCCCGTGCGGTGTCGATCGCCCTGGCGACGGCCTACCAGGAGAGCAAGATCGAGAACCTCGACCACGGTGACCGGGACTCGCTGGGCCTCTTCCAGCAGCGCCCGTCCCAGGGCTGGGGCACGCCCGAGCAGCTGCAGGACCCCTACTACGCCACCAACAAGTTCTACGACGAGCTCGAGAAGATCGACGGCTACCAGACGATGCGGATCACCGAGGCGGCCCAGGAGGTGCAGCGCTCGGGGTTCCCGGAGGCCTACGAGGACCACGCCGAGGACGGCCGCGCGCTCGCCTCGGCGCTGACCGGCTACAGCCCGGGCCGGTTCAGCTGCGTGGTCCGCGAGGACGACGTGGAGGCCGAGGGGCTCAACAGGACCGGCCTCACCCCGCGGGCCGCGAAGGTGCGCCGCGACATGGAGCGCGCGTTCGGCAGCCAGTCGCTCGGCGGGTTCGCGCCGGGCGGGGTGCGCGACGGGCACATGGAGGGCTCGGCGCACTACGAGGGCCGGGCCGTCGACATCTTCTTCCGGCCGATCAACCCCGACAACCAGCGCCGGGGCTGGGCGGTGGCGCAGTACCTCGTCGCGCAGGCCGACCGGCTCGGCATCCGCACGGTCATCTTCGACGACCGGATCTGGACGGCGGGCAGCCGATCCGAGCGCGGCTGGCGGGACTACGACGCGGGCGACGGGCCGGGCGACCGGGCGGTCCTCGAGCACCGCGACCACGTGCACGTCGACGTCGGCTGACCGGCTGCGTCGACTGCCGGGTCGCGGCGACCGCACTACCGTGGACAGCGACTGCCGCCCCTCCGGCGGCCGCACTCCGGGGGTCACGTCATGTCACGCTCTCGCCTCGCCGCCCGCCTGCTGGCCCTGACCGTCCTCGTCACCATGGCCCCGGTCCTGCCCGGTCAGGCGACGCGTCCTGGATCCGTGCGCCGAACGGACACCCACCCTGGTCGGCACCGAGGGGGACGACCGGCTGACCGGCACGCCGGGCGACGACGTGATCGTCGGGCTGGGCGGCGACGACCGGATCGCGGGCCTCGGCGGCGACGACGTGCTCTGCGGGGGCAACGGCGCCGACCTGCTGCTCGGCGGCGAGGGCGGCGACGTGCTGCGCGGCGGCAACGGCGACGACGACGTCCGCGGCGGGCTCGACGCCCTGGTCGAGGACCGCGGCGCCGGCGAGTCCCGGGTCGGCGACACGTTGTACGGCGGCCTCGGCGACGACCGGCTCGTCGGCGGCGAGGACCCGCGTGACGAGGACTGGTTCGAGCTCGACACGGTGCGCTACGACCTGTCCGACTCCCCCGTCCGGGTCGACCTCGACACCCGCGTGGCCACCGGCCAGGGCGACGACACCCTGGCGCCCGGCCGCCTCGCCGTGGTGGGCAGCCGCTTCGACGACAGCCTCGTGGGCGGCCCCGGCGACGACACCCTCGCCGGCGGGCCCGGCTCCGACGTGCTCCGGGGCCGGGGCGGCCAGGACACCCTGGTCACCGACGGCGGCGGCGCACGGCCCGCCGACGCCGACGAGGCCCGGGGCGGCTCCGGCGACGACGCGGTCTGGGCCGAGGCCGGCCCCGACCGGCTCTCGGGCGGCAGCGGCCGCGACCACCTGGTCGACACCGGCACCAGCGGCGCCGACCGGCTCCGCGGCGGGTCGGGGGACGACGAGCTCCAGGACGCCCTCGTGGCGCGGGGCGGCCAGGCCCTGCTCGGCGGCCCGGGGCTCGACCGGGTCCGGCTCGACACCACCACCCGGTCGCAGGGCCGGCTCGACCTGGTCGCCGGCGAGGCGGTGCTGGAGACGGGCTCCCCTCCGGTGACCGTGCGCGTCCGGTCGTTCCGCTGGGTGCACCTGCCGCTCGGGACCTGGGAGCTCACCGGGACCGCTGGACCCGAGACGGTCTTCAGCCGCGGCGGCCCCGTGCGTCTCGACGGCCGGGCCGGGGACGACCGGCTCCTCGGCACCCGGCGCAACGACGTCCTGGTCGGTGGACCGGGCCACGACACCGCCCGTCCCCGCGGCGGGCGGGACACCTGCGTGTCGATCGAGGCGGTGGAGACCCAGGACGGCGGCGGCTGCGCCGTCACCGGCTGACCTCGGCGCAGGTCCGGGGCAGTCGGGCCGGGCCGCGCGCGGTCCCCCGGTCGTGGGGTCCGTCGGGACGATCGGCGACCCGTATCCTCCAAACGGACATTCCGCGCCTATCGGTCGGGTCATCCTGAGCGGTTCCCCTCCCGCCCGGACCGGTCCGCGGCCTACCGTTCCGGATGTGGGGGCACGCGTCCCGTCTCGGCGACACGGTGGGAGGCACCAGATGAGCACCTCGATCCTCTACACGATCGGCACCGCCCTGAACCGGGCCCACGAGAACGACGTGCCCGTCCAGGTGCTCGTCGAGGGGCAGTGGCTCTCCGGCCGCGTCGCCGCCGTCGACGGCCACGGGCTGGTCCTGCACTCCGACGAGCTCGAGCACTCGGTCGTGCGCATCGAGAGCGTGGCCGCCGTCCGCGTCTTCACCGAGGCCCCGCACCGCACCCCGATCACCGAGGGCGCGATGCCGATGGGCTCGCGCCCGATGTCCTTCGCCCAGGGCGCCTGACCCGTCTGCGGGACCGCTCAGGCCGACGCGGCCAGGCGGCGTACGGCGGCCTGCACCCGCTCGTCGGTGGCGGTGAACGCCACCCGGACGTGCCGGGCACCGGCGGCACCGTAGAACTCTCCTGGCGCGACCAGGATCCCCAGCTCGGCCAGCGCGGCGACCGTGACCCAGCACGGCTCGTCGCGGCTGGCCCACAGGTAGAGCGCCGCCTCCGAGTGGTCGACCCGGAAGCCGGCCCCCTCGAGGGCGTCCCGGAGCGCGGTGCGCCGGGCGGCGTAGCGGGCGTGCTGCTCGGCGACGTGCACGTCGTCGCTCGAGGGCCGCACGCATCGCCACCTGCTGCGGCCCGGGCATGATCAGGCCGAGGTTCTTGCGGACGGCCAGCAGCTCCCCCACCACCGCGGGATCGCCGGCGACGAAGGCGCAGCGGTAGCCGGCCAGGTTGGACCGCTTCGACAGCGAGTGCACCGTGAGGATCCCGGTGGGGTCGCCCCCGCACACGTCGGGGTGCAGCGCACTGACCGGCTGCTCGTCCCAGGCGCACTCGAGGTAGCACTCGTCGGAGACCAGCAGCGCCCCGCGCTCACGGCACCAGTCGACGACCTTGCGCAGGTGCTCGACGGGCAGCACCCGGCCGGTCGGGTTGGACGGGGAGTTGACCCACACCATCGCGACCCGCTCGGGGCCGACCGCGGTCAGCGAGTCGGCGGCGAGGGTGCGCGCGCCGGCCAGCCGGGCACCGACCTCGTAGGTCGGGTAGGCCAGCTCGGGGATGACGACGAGGTCACCCGGGCCGAGCCCGAGGTGAGTGGGCAGCGAGGCGACCAGCTCCTTGGAGCCGATCGTGGGCAGCACCGCGTCGAGCCCCAGGCCGGTCACGCCGAACCGGCGCTCCAGCCAGTCGAGGCAGGCCTGCCGGGTGTCGACCCGCCCGATGGTCAGCGGGTATCCGGGCGAGTCGGCCGCCTCGGCCAGCGCGTCCTGCACCACGGCGGGCGTCGGGTCGACCGGCGTGCCCACCGAGAGGTCGACGATCCCGTCGGGGTGGGCGCGCGCGGTGTCGCCGTACGCCGTCAGGTGGTCCCACGGGAAGTCGGGCAGCCGCTCACTGACCCGGCGGGTCGCGACGGCCCCGACCACCGTGGGACGCTCCACCACCGAGCGGTCAGTCCTGGTTCTGCGGGGGCAGCGCCGCGATGAGCGGGTGGTCCTTCTCGATCACGCCCATCTTCGCCGCGCCGCCGGGCGAGCCGAGGTCGGTGAAGAAGTCGACGTTGGCGGTGTAGTAGTCCTTCCACTGCTCCGGCGTGTCGTCCTCGTAGAAGATCGCCTCCACCGGGCAGACCGGCTCACAGGCACCGCAGTCGACGCACTCGTCGGGGTGGATGTAGAGCATCCGCGAGCCCTCGTAGATGCAGTCGACGGGGCACTCGTCGACGCAGGCGCGGTCCTTGAGGTCCACACACGGCTGCGCGATGACGTAGGTCACCTGGTTCCTCCTCGTAGCGGTCCGGTGCGTCGCGGTCCGCCCTTCGTACCAGGCGTCCACGCGACCACCTACAGCCTAGTGTGTCGTCGGTCCGATGAACCCTCCGGCCCACCAGACGAAAGGGGCGCCCGTGCCCTCCCCGACCGCTCCCGGCCTCGGTCCGCACTGCGTCGGGCAGAGGGTCGTGGTCCGCCGCGTCGTCCGCGGCGAGACCGGACCGTCCGGAGGTCCGGCGATGACCGACCTGCTGGGCGAGATGACCGCCTGGACCGACACCACCACGACCGTGCAGCCCGCCGAGGGCACGGCGGTGACGATCCCCCTGGCCGACATCGTCTCGGGCAAGCCGGTGCCGCCGCGCCCGTCGGTGCGCCACCGGGTCTCCCCCGAAGACGCGGAGCGACGCGCCCTGGCCGGCTGGCCGGCCGTCGAGACGGAGCGGCTCGGGGACTGGGTGCTGCGTGCCGCGGACGGCTTCAGCTCGCGGGCCAACTCGGTGCTCGCGGTCGGCTCCCCCGGCGTCGCCCTCACCGAGGCCCTCGACGCGACGGTGGCGTTCTACGCCGCGCGCGGGCTGCCGGCCTGGGCCCAGGTGGTGGTCGGCTCGCCCACCCTGGACGCGTTCGGCGACGCCGGCTGGGTGGCCGCCCGGCCCGGCGAGGCCGACTCCGCCTTCCAGATCGCCTCGGTGGCGCAGGCGTCGCGCGCCGCTCCGCGGCCTCGCCCCCGACGCGGACGTCCCGGTGTCGGTCGAGGCCACCGCCTCGGACGCCTGGCTCGCCGACGACGCACGCGCGCTCGAACACCTCCCTGCGGCCCGCGCCGTGCTGGAGGGACCGGCCGAGGTCGGCTTCGTGTCCGTGGGCGCGCCCGGTGCGGCGGTCCACGCCAAGGGCCGGGTCTCCCTGGCCGACGACTGGGCCGGGATCACCGACGTGTGGGTGGACCCCGCGCGCCGGCGGCAGGGCCTGGCGCTGGTGGTGATGCGCGAGCTGCTCGGGTGGGCCGCCGAGCGCGGTGCCACCACGGCGTACCTCCAGACCCGGCAGGACAACCCCGGCGCCCTCGCGCTCTACGACCGCCTCGGCTTCGCCACCCACCACCACTACCGCTACGTCACCACCCCGCTGTGACGCGGGAAGTGGGGACGGCCGCCCGGGCCCGCCGCTAGCGTGCTGCCGTGCGCACCCTCGCCCTCGGGCTCCTCCTCGTCCTGCTCGGGGTGCTGCTGCCCGCACCCGGGATCGCCGAGGAGCGGCCCCGGATGCACGCGACGATCACCTTCGACAAGTTCTGGCGCGACCCGCAGCACTCCACGCTGGTCTGGCGGGTGTGGCGCGGCGTCGGCGAGCACCGCACCCTCGTCGAGCGCCGGTCGTGGCGCGCCGGGCTCCGGGTTCACCCGGCGGTCGACCGACGCGTGCCGGCGCAACGACGGCTGGCTGCCCGACGGGACCTACCGGCCGCGGCTGGTCGCGGACTACTGGGGCAACCTGATCAAGGGCCGGGCGATCATGCTCGGGCAGAAGGCCTGCGCGAACGGGACGATGCGCACCGACCTGTTCATCCACACCGAGCAGGGCGCCGCCAACCGCCAGTGCCCGGACCGCCCGGGCGACCAGGTCTGCCGCTGGGAGTACCCGAGGATCGACGACTACCGCTCCTACGGCTGCATCAAGCTCTCGCCGGGCGACATGAAGGAGCTGTTCGACGCCTGGCGGCGCTGGTTCGCCCTCGGGTACGACGGCCGGGTCAGCGTCCGCGTCGTCCGCTGACGCACCGACTCACGGCCCGAGCGTCACCGGTCCCCCGGGCGCTTACGACACGCGGCCGGCGCAGCCGATCGGCGCGGTCGGGTCGGCGGGGCCCTCGCGGTCGAAGGCGTCGAGCACCCACGCGATCGCCTGGGTGCTGGTCGGGATCAGCAGGTGCTCGGTCGCCTCGACCGGGCAGCGGTCCTGGAGGGTGATGTCGGTGCTGCGCGGGTCGGCGGCCAGGAAGCCGCTGGTGTAGGGCACCACGACCTCGTCGAAGGTGGTCACCACCTGGGTGTAGTCGACGTCGCCGGGCGTCTCGTCGGGGGTGTTGAGCGCGGTCAGGAAGTCCGACCCGGTGGCCTGCTGGCCGCAGGAGACGCACGAGTCGCCGCTGGCCAGGGCACCCGGGTTGTCGGTGCCGTGGTTGGACGGCGCGAGGCCGACCAGGTCCTCGACCAGGCCGTCGCCGCCGAGGTTCTTGATGTAGTAGCGCGGCATCATCCCGCCCTGCGAGTGGCCGACCAGCTGCACCCGGGCGGCGCCGGTCGAGGCCAGCACCTCGTCGACGAAGGCGTCGAGCTGGGCCGCGGACTCCTCGATCGGGCCGGTGCCGCGGTTGCCGTAGTCGAGGGAGTAGACGCAGTAGCCGTCGTCCTTCAGGGCCAGCGAGAGCCGGTCGAGCAGCGACTTCTGGTCGCCGAAGGTGCCGTGCACGATCACCGCGGGGTAGGGCCGGTCGGCGGTCGGGCGGCAGGACCAGTCGTTGGCCCCGGCCGGCGGCAGCCCCCAGGTCGGGTAGTCCCCGAGCGGCACGGCCGACGCGGGCGCGCCCGACAGGCCGAGCAGGGCGAGCACGAGGACCAGGGCGGGCGCGAGACGGGTCATGCAGGGTGCAACGACGCCCCCGGTTCCCGGGGTTACGAGCTCTCGCAGATCACCGTGTCCGACGGGGTGTAGGTCGTGTTGAAGGTCTCCCGCCGCACGAGCTCGTCGCTGCCCGGCTTGAAGAACGACCGGAACACGTCGATGTCGAAGCCGCCGTAGCCCTCGTTGGGCACGCACTCGTCGCCGCTGAGCCGCCGCGTCTCGGGCTGCGTCTCGTTGTAGCGGTCGGACTGCGAGGCCTTGATGTCCCAGTACTTCGTCGACCACATCCGCACCGTCATCGACCCCGAGGACGACGGGGTGCTCGGCTCGATGAACGCCTCGACGAGGACGCCGTACGGCGTGTCGTTCTGGAAGCGGAGGTCGACGTAGGGCCAGGCCACCGTCGCCTCCCGGCCGACCGGGTAGCGGTCGATGTAGAACGAGTGCGGCTTGTGCTCGATGTCCCTGAGCCCGGCGAAGAACATCGCGTTGAACGTCGTCGTCGCGACCTGGCTGACCCCGCCGCCGAAGTCCTCCTTGTAGACCCCGTCGCTGATGATGAAGCCCTCGGTGAAGCCGTTCTCCGCGGTGCGCTCGCCGACGATCCCGTTGAGGCTGAACTCGTCGTCGGGCTTGAGCAGGGTGCCGTTGATCAGCTCGGCCGCGCGGCCGAGGTTGGTGTTGCGGTAGGAGGCGTGGGGGTAGTAGGTCGTGAACTCCGAGACGACCTCCTTGATCCCGAGGTCGCGGGCGTCGCGGGTGTTGAACTCCGGCTTGGCGACGACGCTGGAGACCCGCAGCGTGCGGCCGCCCCCGGTGTTGGCGACGACGTCGAGGAAGCCGCCGACCACCTCGTCGGGGTTGAACGTGACACCCCGCTTCGCCGGTACGACGCGGGGGCGGCCGTTGCGCAGCTCGACCGTGGCGTCCTGGGCGGCGAGCGCGATGCCCTCCATCCGCGACTCGACGGCGTCGAGCAGCACCTCGTCGTCGAGCACCGGCACGAGGTCCCCGTCCTCGACCTTCATCGACAGGGCCGGCACGAAGTCCTGGGGCCGGAGCACGATCCGCTCGTCCTCGAGCTCGATCGTCACGGCCCCGGAGACCGCGGGGTTGGCGAACTCGTCCATCGCGACGCTGACGTCGGCCCGGCCGATCGCGGGGTCCTCGACGGTCGTCGGCAGCTCGACCCGGGCGACGTCGGGGTCGGTGAGCCCGTCACGGTAGGCGTCGGCGACCAGGTCGACCGAGCCCTTGCCGGTCCACGACCTGGCCCTCGCGGGGCTCGCGGGCCACCGCCCGGTCGCCCTTGAAGACCACGCCGCCGTCGCGCGGCTTGCTGTCCACCTTCGCCCCGAAGGCGTCGAGCGCGTCGGTGAGCGCCTTCTCGTCGACGGTGACCACGGCGTCGTAGTCGTCGCCGCCGGTCAGCGAGTTCCAGATCCGGGCGGGGTTCCACGAGCGGCCCCCGCCGGCCTGCGCGACCGACGCCTCCACGTCGACGTCGAGGCCGGCCTCACCGGGGTCGAGGCGGCCGCGCTGCTCCAGCGCCTTGACGCGGACCGGGGCGCCGCGCGTGTCGTCGAGGCCGTCGGCCAGCTCGGCGCGCGCCGCGGCCGGGCTGAGGCCACCGATCTTCACGCCGCTGACGGTCGCACCCCGCGGAACGCGGTCGCCGGCGACGGCGTAGGCGGTCACGTAGGCGCCGCCGAAGAGCACGAGCAGGCCCAGCAGCAGCCACGGGATCACGCGGCGGTCGTTGGTCGTGTACGGGTCCTTCACCTGGCGAAGTCTAGGTGGGGGGTGCGACCGGTCTGGCTCCCAGGGAGGCCACCCCGAGGGCCACGAGCACGAAGCCCACGCCCATCAGCCCGTAGCCCCGCACGTCGCCGGCCAGGGCGTAGTCGCCCTCCGGCCGCCCGGCCAGCACGACGCCCAGCACGAGCACCCAGCCCACGCAGTAGGTCGCCGTGGTGCGCGGCGCGTCACCGTGCCGCAGGTGCCAGGCGGCCGCCACGGACGCCAGCGCGGCGACCAGCAGCCCCGCCGGGACACCGAGCGCGTCGGTGCGGTGAACGGCCACCGCCGCGAGCCCCACCACTCCCCCGAGCAGCAGGGCTCCGACGTGCCGGGTCACAGGCCCGCGAACAGATCCGTCTCCAGACCGTCCTCGCCGGTCGGGCCGGGCGTGCCCTTGGCGATGCGGTAGAACTCCTTGCCCCAGACCTCGTTGCCGATGTTGTTGGAGAGCGCGAAGAACGGGCCGTCGAGCTCGATCTGGGTGGCGTGCGCCTTCATGGCGCGCATCTTGGCCTCCACGAAGTCGCCGCCGTCGACGACCGCGGAGAGCAGGTGGTCGGGGGTGATGAACGGCGGCAGCGGGCCGTCGGGGTCCATCCCCTCGAACGTCGTGGTGTCGCCCGCCTCGCGCAGCCGGCGCAGGCCGTCGCGCATCCGCGACTCGGACATGCCGACCCAGTAGATCTTCGCGACGTCCCAGGGCTCGCCGAGGTCGAGGCGGTAGGACGGTACGGCGGCGAGCTGGGCGGCGTACATCGCCACCCGGTGCGCCTGGATGTGGTCGGGGTGGCCGTAGCCGCCGAACTGGTCGTAGGTGACGAGCACCTGGGGGCGGACCTCGCGGATCACCTCGACGAGCAGGTCGGCGGCCTCGGTGAGGTCGGCGCGCCAGAAGGTGCCCTCCTTGACCTCCTCGCCGGCGACCGCGTGACCCTCCTCGTGCCAGACCATCCCGCTGTCGCGGAAGCGGCCCGGGCCGCCGAGGAAGCGGTGGTCGGTGACGCCGAGCTCCTTCATCGCGTGGGTGAGCTCGGTGATGCGGTGCGCGCCGAGGGTGTCGTCGTGCTCGGAGGCGAGGTGGGCGAGGTCGGGCACGAGCACCTCCCCCTCCTCGCCGAGGGTGCAGGTCACGAGGGTCACCCGGGTGCCGCGTGCGACGTACTTCGCCATCGTGGCGCCGTTGTTGATCGACTCGTCGTCCGGGTGCGCGTGCACCAGCAGCAGGCTCTGGTCCATGCCCCAACCCTACGACCGGGCACCCCCCGGACCGGTGGCGCCTCAGTCGGTGAAGTGGCCCTTGACCCGGCGCGGAGCGTCGGGCAGGTCGAGCGGTGCCGGCGCGGGCGGGACCTCGTGGTCGACCCAGCCGTCGTGCTCCTCGGCGAGGATCTCGACGGCGAACTCCGGGGCGTCGGTCACGACTGCCCAGGCGTGGTCCTCGTCGTCGTCCTCGCCGGCGAACCGCTCGCGCACGAGGTCGGCCTCGAAGCCGTCCGCCCGCAGCCGCGCGACCACGGCCGCGGCATCGTCCTGCTCGTGGAAGACCACCCTCACGACGTCGCCTCCAGCCGGGTCCGGAGCGCGGCGAGGAAGGGCCGGTCGGGCTCCAGCCACGCCACCGTCGTCGAGCTCGTCGGCGGCCAGCCACCGGACCGCGTCGTGCTCGTGCGGGACCGGCTCCCCGCCGACCAGGTCCGCGACGGCGACGCGCAGGGTCAGGCCGGGACGGATCGGCTGCTCGCCGTCGAGGTGGCCGACCACCGCGACGTCGCAGCCGAGCTCCTCGCGGATCTCGCGGACGA
This sequence comes from uncultured Actinomycetota bacterium, assembly GCA_963698315.1. Taxonomy (GTDB): domain Bacteria; phylum Actinomycetota; class Actinomycetes; order Propionibacteriales; family Nocardioidaceae; genus Nocardioides_B. The sequence goes on along the minus strand of CAVOQH010000002.1, from coordinate 882,098 downwards.
CCGCGGCAGCAGGGTCCTCGCCGGGCTCGACCTTGCCGCCCGGCAGCTCCCACCGTCCGGCCGCCTCGGCCGGGGTGGTGCGACGGGCGGCCAGCACCCGGTGCGCGTGGATGATCGCCGCTCCCATCACGAGGGTCTCCTCGTGGACGCCCGGCCTCGACACGGGCGCCATGATCGCACGGGCGTCGGGTACAACGGGACCGTGACCGACCACGGCCTCCACCTCGTCCGCACCAGCGAGCGCGTCGACGAGGTGGCGGCCCTCGCCGAGCGGCTCGGCGGCCGGGTCGGCCTGGAGGGGGTGCTCGACGACCTCAACCGGGAGGCCCGGCCGGGCCGCGTCCCGGGGCTCGCCGTGCGATGGGGCTTCCGGTGGGACGAGGAGGACCACCGGTCGCGGCGCTGGTGGCCGCAGGGCATCACCACCTCGGCCGACGCGCACCCCGACGAGACGTTCGCCGGCCGCCGGGTGCTCGTCACCAGCGCCTACTCCAAGACCCTCGACGGCCTGTCCAAGGGCGCCCGGGTCTCCGTCGTGGACGTCACCGACCCCGCCCGGGTGCGCTACCGGCACGTGCTCCTCGTCGAGCCGTACGTCGGCGCGGGCGGGCGGGTCGACGTACGCCCGGTGCACGTCCACGCGGGCGGGATCGTCTGGCACGGCGACCACCTGCACGTCGCGGGCACCCGGCGCGGGTTCAGCACCTTCCGCCTCGACGACGTGGTGCGCGTGCCGGCCGGCGGCGACCCGCGCCGGCTCGGGATCGGCCGCGACGAGGTGCACGGCTACGGCTACCGCTACCTGCTGCCGCTGCGCTTCGGCTACGACGCGGTCACCCGCGACGGCCTGGAGCAGCTGCGCTACTCCTTCCTGTCCCTGGACCGGAGCAGCACGCCCCCGGCGCTGGTGGCGGGCGAGTACGGCCGCGGCGACATGACCACCCGGCTGGTCCGCTACGAGATCGACCCCGGCTCGGCCCTGCTGACCGCCGACGACGAGGGCGCCTCGCGGCCGTTGCTGCTCGACGAGCGCGGCATCGGCCACATGCAGGGCGCGGTCGTCGTGGGCGGCCGGTGGTACCTCACCACGAGCGCCGGGCGCTACCGGCTCGGCAGCGTCTGGTCCGGCACGCCCGGCGACCTGGTCCGGCACCGGTTCGCGCTCCCGGTCGGACCCGAGGACATCACCTACTGGCCGTCCACCGACGAGCTCTGGTCGCTCAGCGAGTACCCCGGCCACCGCTACGTGTTCGCGATGCCCCGCTCGTCCTTCGGCTGACCCTCAGCGCGGTGCGCGGGCGAGCTGACGGGACTGGGCGACCAGGCGGCCGGTGGAGTCCCAGACCTCCGCGTCCTCCTCCAGCAGCCCGCCGGCGAAGTTGCGGGTGCGGTGGGTGACCGCGAGCCAGCCGGGCGCCGGCCGGGCCCGCAGGTGCACCGACAGCTCCAGGGTGGGCGTCCAGCCGAACATGCCGAGGTCGAAGGTGACCGGGGGCAGCGCGTCGACGGCGAGCAGCAGCATCAGCGGGTCGGGCTCGCGGCCGTCGGCCAGGCGGAGCCAGCCCTGGAGCAGGCCCCGCCCCGAGGGCTCGCCCAGCGCCCACCCGACGCAGGCCGGGTCCAGCCGCAGGTCGAGCCGCTCCAGCAGGCTGGCCTGCTCCATGAAGTCCGGCGGCGCGTGCTCGGTGGAGATGCACTCCTCCGGCGGCGGCATCTTCGGCGGCGTCGCGGTGGTGCGGACGTCGTCGGGGAGCCGCTCGAGGTGGGCGTACGTCGCGAGCGCGCGGATCCGCTCCACGGGCTCGCCGTCGTCGCCCTCCTGCAGCAGCGACACCTGTCCGGTCGACATGCTCCGGCCGCGGCGCAGCACGTCGGTGCGCAGCGTCGCCGGCCCGGGCCGCGAGGCCGAGAGGTAGTAGGCGCTGATCGCCACCGGGTCGGGGTGGTCCTCCTCGGCGAACACCTCGCCGAGCGCGTGCGCCGCCGTGGCCAGCAGCATCCCGCCGTTGACGCCGGCGCCGATCTGCCAGCCGGGGTCCAGCGCGGCGTCGAAGGTGGTCGGGTCGTCCGGCTGCGGGCGCACCGCGATGCCGCGGTCGAACTCGGAGAGGGTCACGCGGGGAGACTACGGCGGACCGCCTCGGGCCCGGCCGCGGGCTCAGTGGTCGACCGGCTGGCGGGCCTCCTCGGGCACCGGGGTCCGCGCGGACCGCTGGGCCGGGATGCGCACCCGCTGGGCGACCAGGTGCACGGTGACGTAGCCGCCCTCGCTGCTCGGCCGGCTGGCGGCCTCCAGCTCGACGTGGCCGCGCTCGACGTGGAGGGCGTGGGCCTCCCAGAAGGGGTAGGCGACCCGGTCGGCCCAGAGCTGCTCGAGCCGCTGGGCGACGTCGGCCTCGGTCAGGTGACCGGGGAACGTGCACAGGGCGATGACGAGCTGGTCGGGGTCGTCGGTGTACTCGACCTCCACCTCGTCGAAGAGCCCGCTGCCCATCAGCAGCAGGCGCAGCGACCCCTCGAGGGTCGCGAGCTCGTCGACGGTCCCCGGGGACGCGTTGCCCTGGATGGCCGTCCGCATCCGGTGGAACTGCAGCAGGTCCATGACGCGATGATCCCGGTCGGGAGCGGTCAGGCAATCCCCCGGACTGCGCAGATCGACGGGCGCTTCCCGGCAAAAGCGGATGTTCCCGGGCGAACCGAAGGTAAAATTTCCGCGGAATCCCTCAAGTCGGACCTAGGCATGCCCTATCCGGCACGACATTCCGGTCCGGCGTAGGTCCGGAAATGGCCCGGATTGACCCATCCGGACACCGGGGTGCCGGGTCTAGCGTCGAGCCGGGAGGGCCGCCGCATCCCGAGGGCAGTCCCCGGGTCGCGCGCCCTCGGAGGGAGCCACCGATGCCGACCGCCCCCACGACGCCGCAGCGTCTCGCCGCCGAGTTCCTCGGCACCTTCGTCCTCGTCCTCGGCGGCTGCGGCTCGGCCGTGATCACCGCCACCTTCCTCGTGGACGGAACCCAGCTCGGGATCGGCTTCGCGGGCGTGGCACTCGCCTTCGGCCTGACCGTGCTCACGATGGCCTACGCGGTCGGGCACGTCTCCGGCGGCCACTTCAACCCCGCGGTCACCCTCGGTCTCGCCGCGTCCCGCCGCTTCGCGTGGCGGGACGTGATCGGCTACGTCGTCACCCAGGTCGTCGCCGCCGCCGTCGCCGCAACGGTCCTCTACGTCGTCGCCAGCGGGATCGACGGCTTCTCGGCGAGCGAGTCCGGCTTCGCCACCAACGGCTACGGCGACCGGTCCCCGGGCGGCTACTCGCTGCTGGCCTGCCTGGTGGTCGAGGTGGTGCTGACCGCGGTCTTCCTCTTCGTGATCCTCGGCGTCACCGACACCCGGGCCCCCAAGGGCTTCGCGCCGCTCGCGATCGGGCTCGCCCTCACCCTGATCCACCTGGTCAGCATCCCCGTCACGAACACCTCGGTGAACCCGGCCCGGTCCATCGGCCCGGCGCTGTTCGTCGGTGAGGACGCGATCGTGCAGCTGTGGCTGTTCATCCTGGCCCCGATCGCCGGGGCGCTGGCCGCCGGCTTCAGCTATGCGGTCCTCTTCGAAGAGGGCCCGGCCGCCCCGCTCGAGGAGGCCACCGCCGGCTGACCGGCACCCCGACCGTCGGCGACCCACCCGGTGACCTCCGGGTCACGGGCGGACCGCCGACGTCGGCGCGGGTCAGCGGCTGCGGCGCCGCTCGGCCGGGTCGGTCAGGGCGGGCGGCGCGTAGCCGCGGTCGGCGTCGTTGATCGTCGTGCCGGGCGCGACGATCTCGTCGATCCGGTCCAGCACGTCCCGGGAGAGCGTCACCTTCTCCACACCGAGCTGGGACTCCAGCTGCTCCATCGTGCGCGGGCCGATGATCGCCGACGACACCGCCGGGTGCTCGAGCACGAACGCCAGCGCCAGGTGGATCAACGACAGCCCCGCCTCGTCGGCGAGGTCCTGGAGGGCGTGCACCGCCTCGAGCTTGCGGGCGTTCTCCGGCGAGCCGGGGTCGTGCCGGGCCGGCTGGCGCTGCTGCCGGCTCGACACCGGCGCCTCCTCGCCCCGGCGGTGGCGGCCGGACAGCCAGCCACCGGCGAGCGGGCTCCACGGCAGCACGCCGAGGCCGTGCTTCTGCGCGGTCGGCAGCACGTCGCGCTCCACCTCGCGGGCGAGGATGGAGTACGGCGGCTGCTCGGTCACCGGGCGCTCGCGGTGGCGGCGCTCGGCCACCCACTGCGCCTCGACGATCTGCGACGGCAGGAAGGTCGAGGTGCCGATGTAGCGGATCTTGCCCTGGTGGACGAGGTCCGACAGCGCGCCGAGCGTCTCGTCGATGTCGATCTCGGGGCGGGGCCGGTGCACCTGGTAGAGGTCGATGTGGTCGGTCTGCAGGCGCCGCAGGGACGCCTCGACCTCGCGCACGATCCACCGCCGGGAGTTGCCGCCCTGGTTGGGGTCGTCGTCGGACATCGCGCCGTGGAACTTCGTGGCGAGGACGACGTCGTCGCGCCGTCCCTTCAGCGCCCGGCCGACGATCTCCTCGGACTCGCCGCGGGCGTAGACGTCGGCGGTGTCCACGACGTTGATCCCCGCGTCGAGGGCCCGGTGGATGATCCGGACGGACTCGACGTGGTCGGTGTTGCCCCAGGCGCCGAACATCATCGTGCCGAGGGTCAGCGGGCTCACCTTGACCCCGGTCGTGCCGAGGTCGCGCCACTCGGGTGCTCATGCGGGTCCCCGCGGAAGTGCGAGCGAGCGAGCAGTTTCGTGGGGTGTTCATGCCGTCTCCTTCTCGAGGTCGGTGCGGGTGTACTGGCTGGCGGGCCGGTCCAGGCCGAGGTGCTCGCGCAGCGTGCTTCCTGTGTACTCCGTGCGGAACAGCCCGCGCCGGCGCAGGATCGGCACGACCTCCTCGACGAAGACCTCGAAGCCTCCGGTCAGCCACGGCGGCATCACGTTGAAGCCGTCGGCGGCGCCGCCTTCGTGCCAGGTCTGGATCTCGTCGGCGACGTGCTCCGGCGTACCGACCACCACCCGGTGCCCGCGGGCCCCGGCCAGCCGGTGCATCAGCTGCCGGATCGTCGGCTGCTCGCGGTCGACGATGTCGAGGACGAGCTGTGAGCGGCTGCTCGCGGCCCGCTCCCCGAGGAGTCGACGACCTCGCGCGGGAACGGGTCGTCGAGGTCGTACGACGACAGGTCCGCGCCGGTCAGCCGGCGCAGCACGTCGAGGGAGTAGGCCGGCTGGGTGAGGTGGTTGAGCTCGTCGTGCAGCTCCTCGGCCTCCCGGGTGGTCGACCCGATGACGGGGCTGATGCCCGGCAGGATCTTGAGCTGCCGGGGGTTGCGGCCGAGCCGCGCGGCCCGGGACTTCACGTCGGCGTAGAACGCCTGGGCGCTGCCGAGGGTCTGGTGGGCGGTGAAGATCGCCTCCGCCCAGTGGGCCGCGAACGCCCGCCCGTCCTCCGAGGACCCGGCCTGCACGTAGACCGGCCGGCCCTGCGGGGACCGCGCGGTGTTGAGCGGACCGGCCACCGAGAAGTGCGGGCCGACGTGGTCGATCGCGTGGATCCGGTCGGTGTCGGCGAACACGCCGCTGGCCGGGTCGGCGACGAACGCCTCGTCCTCCCAGGAGTCCCAGAGCTTGGTGACGACCTCGACGAACTCCTCGGCCCGGGCGTAGCGGTCGGCGTGCACCGGGTGCTCCTCGAGCCCGAAGTTCTGGGCCGCGTTGGGCGCACCGGTGGTGACGATGTTCCACCCGGCCCGGCCCTTGCTGAGGTGGTCGAGCGACGCGAACAGCCGGGCCAGGTTGTAGGGCTCGGAGTAGGTCGTCGACGCGGTCCCGATCAGGCCGATGCGCTCGGTCACCGCCGCGATGGCCGACATCCAGGTGAACGGCTCCAGCCGGAACCGGGACGCGTAGCGGATGTTGTCGGCCAGGGCCGGCCCGTCGGCGAAGAAGACGGCGTCGAACTTCGCCGCCTCGGCCGCGCGGGCGAGGTCCTGGTAGTAGCCGATGTCGAGCACCCGCTCGGGGGCGGAGTCCGGGTGGCGCCAGGCGGCCTCGTGGTGGCCGCCGGGGTAGATGAACAGGTTGAGGTGGAGGCTCATGAGGCCGCCCTTCGGTCGACGGTGCGGTGGACGTGGCGTGCCCGGGCCGTGGCGTCGGCGTCGTCCTCGACACCGAGCTCGGCGAGCAGCTGCGAGCGGAGGGCGGCGAACTCCGGGTCGGCCTGGGAGCGCCGCCCGGTGAGCTCCACCGGCACGTCGCGCCGTACGACGCCGTCGTCGAGCACGATCACCCGGTCGGCGAGCACGATCGCCTCGTCGACGTCGTGGGTCACCAGCAGGACGGCCGGACGGTGCACCTCGCAGAGCCGGCGCAGCAGCACGTGCATGCGGATCCGGGTCAGCGCGTCGAGGGCGCCGAACGGCTCGTCGGCGAGCAGCAGCTGCGGGTCCCGGACGAGGGAGCGGGCCAGGGCGGCGCGCTGCTGCTCGCCGCCGGAGAGCTCGTGCGGCCAGGCCCGCTCGCGTCCCTCGAGCCCGACCTCGGCCAGCGCCTCCAGCCCCTTCGCCTCGGCGTCCCGGCCGCGCAGCCCGAGGACCACGTTGTCGAGGACCCGCTTCCACGGCAGCAGCCGGGAGTCCTGGAAGACCACCGAGACGTTGCCCGGCACGGTGATGGAGCCGTGGCCGGTGACGTCGCGGTCGAGTCCGGCGAGGGCCCGCAGCAGCGTGCTCTTGCCGCTGCCGCTGCGGCCCAGCAGGGCGACGAACTCGCCCGGGGCGATCTCGAGGTCGAGGCCGTTGAGCACCCCGCCTGCCTTGTTGAAGCTGCGGTGCAGGTTGCGGACCCGCACCGCGGTCCCGCCGGTCGACGTGCTCAGCTGGCCAACGTGCGTCGCCATGACAGTGCCTTCCTCTCGATGAGCCGGACGGAGCCGTCGGCCACCAGGCCCAGGACGGCGTAGACGACGAGGCCGACGACGATCACGTCGGTCTGGCCGTAGTTGGACGCCAGCGTGATCATGTGGCCGATCCCGCTGGTGGAGTTGACCTGCTCGACGACGACCAGCGCGAGCAGGGCGGAGGTCACCGCGAAGCGCAGGCCGAGCAGGAAGCCGGGCATCGCACCCGGGAGCACGACGTGCCGGACGAACTCGGCACGCCCGACCCCGACGGTCTCGGCGAGCTCGGCGTAGCGGCCCTCGATGCTGCGCAGGCCGTTGTGCGTGTGGATGTAGACCGGCACCAGCACGCCGAGGGCGATCGTGACGACCTTCATCTCCTCGCCGATGCCCAGCCACAGGATCAGCAGCGGGATCAGCGCGAGCGTCGGGATCGAGCGCTTGACCTGCACCGGCCCGTCGATCAGCGCCTCACCGAGCCGGGACAGCCCGGACACCACGGCCAGGGCGGTGCCGAGCACGACCCCGATGCCGAGGCCGAGGATCGGCGCGGACGGCCGAGGTCGCCAGGCTCTCCTGGAGCCGGCCGCTCTCGATCAGGCCGGCGGCCGTGGACACGACGGTCCAGGGCGCCGAGAGCGTGCGCGGGTCCAGGACGCCGGAGGCGGACCCGGCGAACCACGCGGCCAGCAGGGCGACCGGCCCGATGAGCAGGCCGAGGGGGATCCGGCGACCCGGGCCGAGCCGGCGGCGTACGACGCGGTCGTCCACGGTGTCGCCGGCGAGCGGGGTGCGGGGACGTGATGCCTGGAGGGTGCTCACGAGTCCTCCAGGGCGGCGGCGATGGCCTCCTCGTAGCGACGGTCGTAGAGCGTCTCCACGTCGAGGGGCTGCTGGTCCTGCTCCTCGACCAGCAGGTCGGCGGTCTCCTGGTGCCGGGCGATGAAGTCGTCCCAGCTGGTCGGGACCTCGTAGGTGCCGAGGGTCTTCACGACGAAGGCGGCGTCCTCGGGCGAGAGCCCCTCGTGGTCGACGTAGTAGCCCTGGGCGAACTCGTCGGGGTGCTCCGAGATCCACTCCTGGGCGCGCGCCCACGCGCCGACGTACTCCTTGAGCGCGGCGGCCTTGCCGGCGTCCTCGACGGTCTCGGTCGGGGCGTAGAGCGTCCAGGCGTCGTCGCGCACGCCGGGGGAGAGGGTGGAGCCGCCGTCGCGCTCGTACTTCGCGAGGAAGACCTTGACCAGGGTCTGGCCGAGCGGCGCGACGTCGACCTGGTTGCTGGCCAGCGCGTTGACGTAGGAGTCGTCCACGCTGGTCATCTCGACGAGCTCCACGTCGTCCTGGGTGAGGCCGGCCTCGGCGAGCACGCGGAGCACGAGCGCGCCCTGCGCCTGGCCCGGGCTGTAGGCGATCCGCTTGCCGGCCAGGTCCTCGAGGCTCTTCACGTCGGCCCCCGGGGCGACGCCGAGCTCGTAGGTCGGGTGGTCGAGCGGGTCGGCGGTCTCGCGGGCGGCCACGATCTTCACGTCGGTGCCGGTCCACTGCGCGAACAGCGGTGGGATGTCGGCAACGCCCCCGACGTCGATGGCGTCGGCACGGAAGGCCTCCAGTGTCTTGGGGCCGCCGCTGATGTTGGCCCACTCCACGTCGATGTCGAGCTCCTCGTCGAGGCCGGACAGCTCGAGCGCGGTCTGGGTGGCGGGGTCGCCGACGCGCAGCACCGTGCCCTCGGGCACCTCGTCGGGCACGGCTGCGCTCAGCGCCAGGCGCGGTCCCTGCTCCTCCGCGCCGCAGCCGGCCAGCGCCACGGCGGACGCGAGGGCGGCGGACACGGTCAGGACGCGCAGGCCGCGGGGGCGGCGTCGGGCCGGGGTTCCAGGGGATGGCATGGGGTGACTCCTCGGGTGGGGTTCTAACTTAAGTCACCTAAATTACTACACATACATGAGATGTCGAATCGCGACACACAGACTGAGACGCCCCTCCCCCGGCGCCGGCCGACGGGTACGGCGGGGCGGGCGCTAGGCGACCGGGTCGGGCGGGACGCCCAGCAGGGCGGCGAAGAGGTCGACGTACTGGATCAGGTGCCGGTCACCGAGGAACCGGTCGCGCACCCGGGCGCGCGCGGCCGTGCCCAGCAGGACGCCGAGCTCCTCGTCCTCGAGCACCTCCAGCAGCCGGGTGACGAACGCGTCGAGGTCGGTCGGGTCCTCGAGCAGCAGCCCGCTCTCGCCGTCGACGATCTGGTCCTGGATGCCACCCACGGACGAGGCCACGACCGGCTTGGCCTTCCACATCGGCTCGGTCACGGTGAGGCCGAACCCCTCCTCCAGGCTCTTCTGCACCACCACGGTCGCGTGGCGCTGGAGCGCGTTGACCAGGTGGGCGTTCTCGTCGATGTCGTCCATCGGCAGGCTGCACAGGTGGATGCGGGCCTGCGTCTCCTCGTCCTGCGCCGCCCAGAGCTCTTCGCACTCCGCGAGCACCAGGGCGCCCTCGGGGTCGTCGCTGACCCCGCTGACGTCCGGGCCGACCAGCAGCAGGTGCACGTCGGCGGGGAGCCGCGGCAGGTGGGTGGCGAACGCGGTGAGCACGCCGGCCATGTCCTTGAGCCGGTCCCACCGGCTGACCTGGAGGACCACCCGCGCATCCGGGGGGACGGGGCCCCCGGCGCCCATGAGGTTCGCGTGCGCGCGGACGACGCCCCGGGCGCCGTGCCGGCGCACGAACGCCAGGTCGTCCTGACCGTCGCCGTCGCCGAGGATCCCGGTGAGCCGCAGCGCGGCCTCGACCTCGGGGAGGGCGAGCTCTGCGTTCTTGGCGGTGAACGGGTCCAGCGAGGGCGGGATCACCCAGACCCCGGTGGGGTCCGTCCAGGCGGGGGCGAAGGCACGGCGGGAGAAGACGGTCGCATCGGCCTGCTCGACGTAGGGGCGCAGGAAGGCCCATGCCGCGTCGGTGTGCAGGTTGGTCTCGTCCCGTCCGACGTGGCAGCGCCAGGCCACGTGCGCACCGACCTCGCGCAGACCGGCCACGAGCCCGACGGTCTGCGGGTCGTGCAGCAGCACGATGTCGCCCGGCCGCACGAAGGTCCGCAGCTGCACCAGGTTGACGCCCAGGACGCTGTCGTAGACCGCCCGCTCCACGTCGCCGATCGGACCGCCGTCACCTGCGCTGCCGTGCAGCAGGTTGTGCAGCCGCTTGGTCAGCCGGAAGAAGTCCGGCGTCCCGTCCAGCACCAGCCACCGGGTGTCGACCCCGACGCCGCGGCCGTAGGCGAGCAGGGCGTGCAGCATCTCGGCGACGCCGCCACCCTGGGCGGTCGCGTTGACGTTCCAGACGGTGCGGCCGTGGAGCATCGTGCGGGCCCGTTCGGCGTAGCGCCCGATCCGCACGGCGCGCTCGGCGTCGACGAGCACGGCGAGCCGGTCGAGCGGCACCGCGTCGACCTCGACCTCGCGCATGCCCCGATGCTCGCACGGCGGGGCCGCCCGCGTCAGGGGCGCGGACGGACCGGCCCGGCTAGCGCTTCCGGACGTACGGCGTCGGCACGTAGACGAGCCCGTCACCGACCGCCCGCTCGCGCCCGCCGCTGGGGCTGTTGGCGAGCGCACCGTTGACGACCATGGTCGTCGAGCCGCCGCCGTCGAGGTTGATCGCGTCGGGCATGTCGAGGGCGAGCGCCACCTGCGCCGCCTCACGCAGCCGGACACCGACACTGGTCGGCTGGCGGCCGTCGATGGTGACGATCCGGATCTGCCCGGCGCTGGTGCGGCCCACGAACGTGCGCGGGTGCCGCTCGAACAGCGAGGTCTGGCCGTTGGGCACGACGGCCACGCCCGCACGGGTCAGCGCGAACCGGCCGTTGACGCCGTACATCCAGGGGCCGGTCGGCACCGGGGTGTCCGTGCTGTCGGTGAGCGACTCGGTGCGCTCGAAGCAGCCCTTGGAGTGGTCCAGCTTGGCGATCTTGAGCAGGCGGAGGGTCTTGCGGCCGGTGGCCTGGATCGAGGTCTGACGCGGCTTGAGCTTGGTGCCGCGCTCCTTCTCCTTGCTGTACACGCAGCCCTTGCGGTTGAGGACCACCTCGACGCCGGCCCCGCTCGGGGTCTTCGAGGCGAAGTGCGGGGTGAGCAGCACCACCTGCCCGGTCTGCTTGCACTTGACCGGCTTCTTCAGGTCCTCGCAGCCCGGCGGCACGAACGGCGGGTGGCCGAGGGCGTCGAGCTTGACGCCCTTGTTCTTCACCGTGTTGGTCATCCGGCCCCACCACGAGAGCTTGCCGGGGAAGCTGACCTGGTTGGTGCGCGCGTCGACGAGCATCGAGACCTCCGCGGTGCCCGAGCTCGGCTCGCTGATCAGCGTGCCGTCGTACATCCCGAGGCCCACCGGGTCGCCGGGCGCCGAGCTGCTCGCGGTGAAGGTGAAGTAGGACGCGTTGACCGCGGCCATCGCCCCGGTGAGCGCGGCGATCTGGCTCACCGGCTCGGTGCCGGCCAGGTCGGTGCCGTACGACGAGCGCAGGTGGCCGGCCGCGACGGTGGGGTCGATCGTGACGACCTGGACCTGCCAGGGGCCGCGCTTGGTGGTCTGGTAGTCCTTCGGGGCGGCCGTGCCGGTGCCGCGGCTGATCCGCGTCAGGCTGACGCCCGGCGCGAGCTCCTGGACGGTGCGGGTCTCCGGCAGGTCGGAGGCGCCCAGCGGCAGCGGGACGTCCTCACCGCTGACCGGGCCGCCCGTGGCGAGCAGGACGAACAAGGACACCAGTCCGGCGGCAGCGAGCTTCTTGCCCGCCGGGACTGCTGAGGATCGGCGCACCACGATCTCCCCCATGAGGATTGGACGGAAAGTAAAGAGTCTCCGTCATGACCGCGGTGGTTCGCACCTTTTCGGCGCGTGTCGGCCCAACTCTCACCCGCCGCAGCGGGGTTCGCCCCGGTCAGGAGGCCTTGCTCAGCTCGCCGTCGAGCGCCTTGGTGTCGATGTCGACCTGCTTGCTCATCTCCTTCTCGGCGTGCAGCTCGGCCTTCTCCAGCGCCTTGCTGACCGTGATGTCGCCGATGACCAGCAGTGCGGCCTGGCCGTCGTCGATGAACTCGCCGAGCTCCTTGACGTCCTTGCGGGAGAGCCCGCCGAACAGGTGGCCGGCGAAGCCTCCGGCTGCGCCGAGCACCGCGGCGGACCCCAGGATCGACGGCGGGAACAGCAGGCCGAGCACGGCACCGGCGGCGATGCCGGTCCAGGCGCCCTTGCGGGTCGTGGTCTCGTCCTTGTTGACGTGGATCTTGCCCTTCTCGTCCTTGGTCACGACGGCCGCGTCGAAGTGACCGATCGCCTCGGCCTCGTGCAGCGCCTTGACGATGTCGTAGTCGGCCTGGGCGGCGACCTCGTCGGGGTAGGTGGCGATGAAAAGGAAGACACCATCGGGGTTCGTCATCGTGCAGGTCCTCTCGGCTCGTGACAGCGCCCGCCTCACGGCGGACCACGGCGCGGCTCACCGTGGGCGGCTGTCCCCCGACTCCACCACCTCGGCCCGGGGCCGGGATCCCCCGCGCGGGATGAGTCCGGGCTCGCGCACATCCGGACGCAGACCGTCCGCAACACGGCGTACGGTTCCGGGCATGGCCATCGCACGGTTCCCCAGCATCGTCCTCGACTGCCCCGATCCCGCCGCGCTCGCGACGTTCTACGGCGCGATGCTCGACTGGAAGGTCGACATCTCCTCCGACTGGGCCGAGGTCCGCGCGGACTACGGGCAGTGCATCTCCTTCCAGCAGGTGCAGGACTACCGCCCGCCCGTGTGGCCCGCCCAGGACGTGCCCCAGCAGATGCACCTCGACGTGGTCGTCGACGACCTCGACGCCGGCGAGGCGGCGGTGCTCGAGCTCGGCGCGACCAAGCACGACCACCAGCCCGGCACGTCCTTCCGGGTCTTCCTCGACCCGGCCGGGCACCCGTTCTGCCTCTGCATGGACTGACCCGGGCGTCGGCGACGACCGGCCGACTCTAGCAAGTCTTTACCAAGATTTGTCGGCGACACGCTTCAGGCATCGCTCACTTCTGTCGATGAGCCTCGTAGGCGTGTGCCGCGCGCTTCGCGCGGCCGTCATCGACCACCCCGGGGAGCACGATGAGTGAGAAGCCCGCGATCCGCGAAGCAGGCCGCTCCCGGTTCGCCCTGTCCTCGTGGCCGTTGCGCCGCAAGGTCGCCCTCGCCCTCGCGGTCCCCCTCGTGCTGGCCGCGACGCTCGGCGGCCTGCGGGTCGCCGGCGACCTGGACGAGGCGGCCGGCTCCTCGGCCGGTGCCCGCCAGGTCACGGTGCTGCGGCCCGCCGTCGACTACCTCACCGCTGCGTCCCGCGCGATGGTCGCGGCCCAGGCCGACACGCGGGCCTCGGCCGCGGACCTCGAGGCGGCCATCGCGGACCTCGAGGCGGCCGGCGAGGAGATGGCCCGGGTCCGCTCGTCGGCAGACCTCACCGCCGAGCAGGGTCGCCAGGTCGACGTCGTCCTGGACCTCAGCCGCGCCCTGCGTGAGGAGAGCGAGACGCTCAGCCCCGGCACGTGGGTGGCCCAGCTCCGCCAGCTCCAGACCGGGGTGGCCCGGCTCGTCACCACGATCAGCGGCGCCCAGCAGAACCCGGAGCCGCGGCTCCAGCAGCTCTCGCAGGCGCTCGCGGCCCGGTTCTCCCTCTCCATGCAGCAGGCCCTCGTCGCGACCGAGCGCAGCGGCGAGACCGGTTCCCTGGAGCTCTTCGCCGAGCTCGGCGCCGAGGGCGCCGCGATCGACCGGCTCGCCGGCGACTTCGGCCGGGCCGAGCCTGCCGTGCTGCAGCTGCTGATCGACAACGCCGTCCGCACCCGGACCGTCCGCACCGGTGGGACGGACCTCGGCGGCCGTGGGGCCTACGTCGCCTACGACCGCCTCATCCGCTCACTGATGGACGGGATCGACGCGGAGCTCGCGGGCTCGGCCGCGGCGGCACGCACCCGCGCGCTGGTCAACGGCGGCGTCACGCTCGTCGCACTCCTGTCGGCGATCGCCCTGGCGCTGCTGGTCTCCCGGTTGCTGCTCAAGCCGATCCGCCGCGTGCGGGAGGGAGCGCTTGCCGTCGCCCACGTCCAGCTGCCTGAGGCCGTGGCGCGGATCCGGGCCGGCGACGAGCCCGGCCCCATCACGCCCATCGACGTCACGACGCAGGAAGAGGTCGGCCAGCTGGCCCGCGCGGTCGACGACCTGCACCGGCAGGCGGTCGTGCTGGCGGCGGGCGAGGCCGGCCTGCGTACCCAGGTCAGTCAGATGTTCGTGACGCTGTCGCGACGCAACACCGCCCTGGTGAACCAGCAGCTGGGCCTCATCGACTCGCTCGAGAAGGACGAGGAGGACCCGGCGCGGCTCGAGAGCCTGTTCCGGCTCGACCACCTCGCCTCGCGGATGCGCCGTACCGCCGACAGCCTGCTGATCCTGGCCGACGCACCGTCCCCGGCTGTGCAGGAGGGGCTCACGGTCGGTGAGGCCATGCAGGCCGCGACGGCCGGCGTCCAGGACTACCGCCGCGTCCGGGTCGGCACCGACCTGCGGATGCGGCTCAGCCCCCAGGCGGCGGCCGACGTCGTGCACCTCCTGACCGAGCTGGTGGACAACGCGCTCGCCTACTCCGCGCCCACGACGTCCGTGCTGATGGATGCGACCGCCGGCCAGGGCGGCGTGGTCCTCGACGTCAGCGACGCCGGTCTCGGCATCCCGGACGACGAGCTGGAGGCGCTCAACCAGCGTCTGCGGGCCGGAGGCGAGGTCACGCCCGACACCGCTCGCCGGATGGGCCTCTTCGTGGTGAGCCGGCTGGCCCGGCGGCACGGCATCTCCGTGGAGCTGCGGCGCGGCCAGGGTGGCGGGACGACGGCGCGGGTCCTGCTGCCCGTCGACATCCTGCCCGACCTCCTGCAGTCCCGGTCGTTGCCGGTGGTCCCGGAACCGGTGCCTGCGGAGTCGACCGCCCTACCGTCCGAGCCCGCGCCGGTCGAGCCCGCACCGGCAGCGCCTTCGCGCTCGGTGGACACGGTCCCCGACGCCGAGCAGGAGCGCCGACTCGAGACGGTCTCGCTCGCGCAGGCGGAGGCACCGGCCCCACCGACCGTGGCCACCCTCATCAACTCCGTGCTCGGCCTGCCGTCCCGGGTGCCGGGGGCGACCCTGCCGCACCTGCCGCAGGCACCGGAGCTCCCCGACCTGCCACGCCGACCCACCGCCCTCGACCCGATCGAGCCCCCCGAGGACCACCGGCTGCGGGAGGTCCCCGAGATCGTCGAGGCGGCGGAGCCCGAGCCGGAGCCCGAGCCGGAGCCCGAGCCCGAGCCGGAGCCGGAGCCGAGCCGGCAGATGCAGACCGGCTGGTCGACGCCGCCCCCACCGCGAGGGCCGAGGAGCCCCGACCTGTGGACGTGCTCGACCCGCTCGGGGCACCACTGGAGCTGGTGCACGGCACCGCCGACGACGCCGAGGGTGACACCCCGATCTTCCGGCTGATGCGCTCGGCCTGGCTCAGCAGCGGTGGCGCGGCCCAGCCGTGGACCTCGAGCGAGGTCGAGGCCGGCTGGGAGCAGGCCGAGCGCGTCAGCGTTGCGCCGGCCGCTCCGGCAGTGACCGCCTCCGGGCTGCCCCTGCGCCGGCCCGGCGCCTCGCTGGTGCCGGGTGGCGTGAGCAAGCCGACGAACCACGTGGCGCGCGACCCCGAAGCGGTACGGGCCCGGCTCGCGGCCCATGCGGCCGGAGTCTCGCGTGGCCGGAACGCCGTACCCAGCACTGACGACCCCCACCCCGGAGGCTGACCTCACATGACCGAGATCCACGACCTGGCGGACCGCGGCGTCGACGACGAGCGCAGCCTGGACTGGCTGGTGACCCGGCTGGTCGACGAGGTGCCCGACGTCGCGCACGCGATCCTGCTGTCCGCCGACGGCCTGCTGATGGCGGCCAGCGCCAGCATCCCCGCGGACCGCGCAGAGCAGGTCGCGGCCGTCTCCTCGGGGCTCGCGAGCCTGGGCGTCGGTGCGTCGCGCCTGTTCGCCGGCGGGGCGGTGCTGCAGACGATCGTCGAGATGGAGCACGGCTACCTGATGCTGATGAGCGTCGGCAACGGGTCGAACCTGGCCGTCCTGACCCAGGAGTCCGCCGACATCGGACAGGTCGGTTACGAGATGGCTCTGCTCGTCGACCGCGTCGGCAGGACGATCCAGGCCCAGGCCCGGTTGCGCGCCGTGGCGGACTGACGGACGCATCGATGGCACCCAAGGCACCACCCGGCCCCCCGGACGAGCCGGCCGTGACGGCACGGCTGGTCCGCGCCTACACGATCACCTCCGGCCGGACCACGGCCAGCGTCGACCTCCCGCTCGAGGCGACGCTCAAGGTGCTGCCCCGTGACGCGGCGGTGCCGCTGGGCGCGTCCGCGCTGCGCGTGCTCGAGGTCTGCGACCAGCGCTCGGTCGCGGAGGTGTCGGCGCTGGTGAAGATGCCCATCGGTGTCGTCCGCGTGCTGCTCAGCGACCTCGTCGAGCAGGGCCTCGTCCGGGTCCTGGCCACCATCAACGCAGACTCCTCGAAGGACGAGCGCATCGAGCTGATCGAAAGGACTCTCCGTGGACTACGCACCTACTAGCGCCACGCGCAGGGCGGCGTCGACGAAGATCGTCATCGCGGGCGGCTTCGGTGTCGGCAAGACGACCCTCGTCGGCTCCGTGTCCGAGATCGTGCCGCTGCGCACCGAGGCCCTGGTCACCAACGAGTCCGAGGGCGTCGACGACCTCGCCGCCGTGCCGTCCAAGGCCACCACCACGGTGGCGATGGACTTCGGCCGGCTCACCCTCGCCGAGGACCTGGTCCTCTACCTGTTCGGTACGCCGGGGCAGCGCCGCTTCTGGTTCATGTGGGACGACCTGTGCCTGGGCGCGATCGGGGCGATCGTGCTGGTCGACACCGCGCGGCTGGACGAGTCGTTCTCGCCGCTGGACTACTTCGAGTCCAAGGGCCTGCCCTTCATCGTCGGGGTGAACCGGTTCGACGGGGCGCCCCGCCACTCGCTGCACGAGATCGCCCAGGCGCTCGCGCTGCCGGCGGGCGTCCCGATCATCGACGTCGACGCCCGCGACCGCGAGTCGTCGAAGCAGGCGCTCATCCGGGTCGCCGAGTACGCCCTCCAGCGGCTGACCGAGTCGCTCACAGTGAATGCGAACTGACATGCCGCTCTCGACCCGCCTCCGCCTCGTGGCGGCCACGCTGCTCCTGACCACCGCCGCCGGCTGCGGGGGCGACGCCGGTGCGGACACGGTGACCACGCCGCGGCCGCAGCCCCTCGAGCCCGGCGTGCTGCAGGTGTGCACCGACATGCCGTACGAGCCCTTCGAGTTCACGCGGAAGGGGCAGCCGGCCGGGTTCGACGTGGACCTCGTCGACGCCGTCGCCGAGCGGCTCGGCCTCGAGCTGGACATGGTCGACACCGCCTTCGACGACATCGCCTCCGGCGCCTCGCTCAACCAAGGTACCTGCGACATGGCGATCTCCGCGATGACCATCACCGGGGAGCGGGCCCGGGTGCTCGACTTCTCCAGCCCCTACTTCAACGCCTCGCAGGCCCTGGTCGTCCCGCGCGACTCGACCGTCAAGACCCTGGACGACCTCGCGGGCCAGCGGATCGGGGTCCAGGGCGGCACCACCGGCGAGCTCTACGTCACCGACAACGCCCCGGAGGGCGCGCTGACCGTTCCGTTCCAGGACGCGGCCGGCCTGGACGCCGGGATGCGCGTCGGCGACGTGGTCGCGGCCGTCTACGACAACACCGTCGTGGGCGACGTGATCGAGGCCAACCCTGACCTGCAGGTGGTCGCGGAGTTCGACACCGGTGAGCAGTACGGCATGGCGGTGGCCCGCAACGGCAACGACGACCTGCTCCGGGTGGTCAACGACGTGCTCGCCTCCCTGCGGGCCGACGGCGGCTACGACGAGATCTACGCGAAGTGGTTCGGCTGACCAACTGCTCGGTGTTCGGGTGAGTCCTGCGCGGCCGTGCCCTTGGGGCGATCCGTCAGTCACGGTCCGGGGTGAGCAGATCAGCTGCCTTCCCGGCTATGTTCTCCACCTTGTCAGACGTCTTCTCGATGACGTCGTCCACCTTGGCCTCGACGACGTCACTAGCGACCTTCTCGATGACGGCACCGCCCCCTTCCTCGACGAGCTCGGGCAGCGTCTTTCCGCCCTTCTCGTACAAGTCGAGCCGGTTGGTCGCCTCCGCGAAGCGGAGGTAGGTGTCGACACTGGCGACGACGATGCGTGCGTCGATGGTCAGCAGCTCGATGCCGACCAGGGACACGCGGACGTAGGCGTCGATGACGATGCCCTTGTCGAGGATGACCTCGACGACGTCCGCCAGTCCGCTGGGTGCCGGTCGCTCAAGGTACCCGCCCGTCATGACGAGCTACCCGGCGGGGTGAGATGAGATCCTAAGTTTCGGCACATGGTCCAGTACCCGGGGCTGCCGGGAGCAAGCGCTGGAGCGGACGGCGACCTCGAAAACTAGGTGAGCGTCGAGTAGAGCCCTGCAGCAGGTCCGTCCGTGCTGGCCGCGTGCTTCAGCTGCACGGAACGGCTGCGTGGCCCTCACCTGCGAGGATGCGTCTGTCCGGCGTTCGATTCGGGACTCACCAGGCGACCAGACGTGCCGAGGAGCACGCGAGCAGGAGCCGGTCTAGTCCCCGCCCGCTTCCTCCGGTGACCCTGCCGCTCCCGAAGGCCCGTCAGGCTGCTCCGGAGCAGCGTGATGGCGGCCGTTTCCGCCGGACGCCTCAGGTCTTCTTCCGGCGTACCGGACTGGTCGTCCTCTTGGCGGCGCCGGTCGACTTCTTGGCGGCGCCGGTCGACTTCTTGGTCGCCCTCTTGGTCGTCTTCTTGGCCGTCGAGGCCGCCTTCTTGCCGGTCTCCGCGGGCTCGGGCGGGAACCACACCACCTTGGTGGCCTTGACCTTCGCCACGAACGAGGCACCGCGTGCGGCCCACTTCTCTCTGTCCGTGACGCCCTTCAACCCGCTCTTGATCTCGATCATCTGCTGCTCCCTCCCTCGATGGCCACTGCCGGCGCCCGCTCTGACCCGAAAGTCGATCTCGGTGTCGTCGAGTTCCGGACCACCTTTCTCGTGCCCACTGCGCAGGTGGGTTACTCCAAGGGTTGGGCGTGACGACGCGGGGAGCGCTGCTCGGAGCGGCCCCGAACCGGTGCAAAGTGCCCGCGACCACGGAGCCCCGCGGGTGCAACGGCTTTGCAGCCGGCCGGGCGGCGATCATCCCGGTCGCGGCGCGCAGGATCTGCCCACCGGCGGACGAGGCGGCGCGGACCGCGGGAGTCGAGAGCCCTGATGTCGCTCGTCGTACCCGATCACGGCCGGCATCAGGCGACGAGACCCAGGAGCGCTGCGATCAGCAGCTCCCCCGGTACGACGCGCGTCGCCGGACGGCGGGAGCAGCACCGCGAGGGCATCGTCCGTCTGCTATTGGGTACGTCACACGAGAGCGCGGCGCATCGGTTGCGCTTCGAGCCCTACCGAGGAGAACACATGAGCAATCCCTCGAGCTCAATCAGCTCCGACAAGTCGTCAGACCAGCTCGACACCCGAGGTTCCAGCGGAACATCCGAGCTGCAGACCTCCCGGGGCAACACCACCATCGCCGACGGCGTCGTCCAGAAGATCGCCGGCGTGTCGGCCGGAGAAGTCTCCGGGGTCTATGCCCTCGGCGGCGGCGCGGCCAGGACGATCGGCGCCATCCGCGAGCGCATCCCGGGCTCCTCCCAGTCGGCCGGTCAAGGGGTCGCGGTGGAAGTCGGAGAGCGGCAGACCGCGATCGACCTCGACCTGGTGGCCGAGTACGGCGTCTCCATCGTCGAGCTCAGCCGCGCCGTCCGGCGCAACGTGATCTCCGCGGTCGAGGGAATGACCGGCCTGGAGGTGACGGAGGTGAATGTCTCCGTCAATGACATCCACCTGCCCAGCGACACCCCGGAAGAAGTCCAGGAACCTCGGGTCCAGTGACCGGCTCCGGCAGCGTGCCAGCCCAGGACACGTTCGATGTCGACGCGATCGCGGCGGCGACGTTGGCGTGTCCGGCGGTGGCCGGACTGCACGAGGGCGGGAGCCGGGCGGTGGCCACCTACCTTCCTGGACGCCGGGTGGTCGGTGTCCGGGCCGAGGACCGCCGCGTCCTCGTGTCGGTCGTGCTCGCCTCCGGCTCCTCCGTGCAGGCGCTGGGGGTGCAGGTGCGCACCGCGTTGGCGCCGCACGTCGGGGGTCGGCGGGTGGACGTGCACGTGGCCGACGTCCAGACCGCCGTGGAGCCCTCGTGAAGACCGTGACGCGGACGCCCGCGCGCAACGACACGGAGGAGCAACGTCGCCGTCGGCGGGCGCTGATCCGTGCCCACCACCCCGACCGAGGCGGGGACGCTGCCGAGTTCATCCGGCTTCTCCATCACCTCGACGGGGAGCGAGCCTCGAGCGCGAGCTGTCCCGAGGTGAGCTTCGTCCGTCGGCGTGGCTGGTGGCAGGGCGCGGTGTCGTCGATCCCCCTGTTCCGACGTACCTCGCGGCGGCCGCAACGCGTCATCTGACCCACCGGGCGGGAGTCCGTCTCAGCCCGTTTCCAACTGGAGGTTGTCATGCATCCCACTGTGATCGGACTCTTCTGCGGGCTTCTCCTGGGGCTCGCCTGGGCGACGGGCGGGTTCGAGGGCCTCGTCATCACGGCCGCTCTGGGCATCATCGGCTTCGTCGTCGGCAAGGTGGTCGCCGGAGACGTCGACCTCAACGAGTACTTCGGCGGATCCAGCCGCTCGTCGCGATGACCTCCACCAGCTCCGACGAGTCCGTGCTGCCGGACACGGACACCGCCGTTCTCACCGCGTCCCCCGCGCATGTCCCGCCGGAGCAGCGCGGGCGGTTGACGGTGGACGACCGGGTCGTCGAGAAGGTCGCCGGGCATGCCGTCACGTTCGTGACGGACGCTGCCGCCGCGCCGCGCCGCGTGCTCGGCGTGAGCATCGGCGGGGCGAGGCCCGATGACGCCGCGAGTGTCCAGGCGCAGGTGCAGGATGACGTCGCCACCGTGCAGGTCGCTGTCACCGTGCGCTGGCCCAGGTCGGTCCAGATGGTTGCGGACGAGGTCCGAGAGCGCATCCGGTCGGAGGTCACGGCCATCACCGGGGTGCGTGTGGACCATGTCGACGTGGAGGTGGTCTCGATGACGCTGCCGGACTCGGCAGAGCCGAGGGTGACATGACGGCCACGAACTGGGTGACTCGCATCGTCTCCGCACTGCTGGCCTTGGCCCTCCTTCTCGGCTCGCTGCTGGCCGTCGTGGAGATCGCGGCCGCTGCGCTGGGTCGCGCCCCTGTGCTGGTCCCCTACCCGGACTGGACCGCCTGGCTGCGCACCCACAGCTGGAACGACTGGATCGTCAACGCGGCGCTGGGTGGGCTCGTCGTGCTCGGGCTGCTGCTCCTGTTCCTCGCCTTTCGTCGGGGCAAGCCGGCGTCGCTGGCTCTCAGGAGTCGTTCCGACGCCGTGGACGTCACCGCGTCGCGGCGCAGCGTGGAGAAGTCCCTCGCGGCCGCCGCCGCTCGCACCACCGGCATCGTCGGAGCGGGCGCATCCGTGGGCAGACGCACCGCACGTGTCGATGCGCGGACCGTGGGCCGCTCCGAGCCCGGGATCCGCGAGGAGGTCGAGGCCGCCGTGCGAGGACACCTGGATTCGCTCGGCCTGCAGCGACGCATGCGCACCCGGGTCGATCTCACCACCGAGGACACGCGATGAGCAGTCGTGCGAACGTCGTCAACCGGGTCGTGCTGACCGTGCTCGGCCTCCTCCTGATCGCCGCCGGAGGTCTCGGTCTCGCCCTCAGCGCCGGGGCCTTCGGGGCATGGCGGGCGACCTATCCGGTGCTGCCGCAGCAGGTGAGCACGTTTCCTGACGAGAGTCCTTGGTTCTGGTGGGCCGTCGCCGGCGTACTCCTCCTGATAGCGGTGCTGGCGCTCCTGTGGCTGCTGGCCCAGCTGAAGACCGATCGGACGAGCAGGCTGGACCGGACCACCAACGTGCGGGACGGTTACACGACAGTCCACGCAAGCGCGCTCACCCATGCGGTGGAGGACGAGGCGCTCGGCATCACCGGCGTGACCCGTGCGTCGGCGAACCTGCGTGAGCACCGCGGGCAGCGAGTGCTCCTGCGCGTGGGGCTGGCGGACTCCGCCGACGTCGGCGCGGTGCGCGCCCGGCTCGAGGACGAGGTGGTGGCGCACCTCCGCGAAGCGGTCGGTGACCCACTCTTCCCGGTGACGATCGACCTGCGCCCAGGCGCAGGCCGGACCCCGCAACGCTCAGTGGTCTGATCGGCTGGCGCCTGGCAGGCGGAGTGCAGCGTCCGACGGGCCGGTCTTCGGTGAGCAACAAACCGCGAGCACGTGCTGGTCTTGTCGTGTTCCACTCCACGGAACGCCTCGCTGGTGCTCTCGACCTACGGCCACCTCATGCCCGACTCGGAGGACCGGACACGCAGGGCCATCGACAATGCCTGGTCCGCGTGTGCCCCGTCAGTGCCCCACGAGGGGGCGGCGGCGCCGTGACCTGGGGAAATGGGGCCGAATCAAACGTTGAAGCGGAACTCCACCACGTCGCCGTCGGCCATGACGTAGTCCTTGCCCTCCATGCGGACCTTGCCGGCGGCCTTGGCAGCGGCCATCGAGCCGGCGGCGACGAGGTCGTCGAAGGAGACGATCTCGGCCTTGATGAAGCCGCGCTGGAAGTCGGTGTGGATCACGCCGGCGGCCTCGGGGGCGGTGGCGCCCTTGGGGATCGTCCAGGCGCGGGCCTCCTTGGGCCCGGCGGTGAGGTAGGTCTGCAGGCCGAGGGTGTCGAAGCCGACCCGGGCCAGTACGTCGAGACCCGGCTCGTCGATGCCCATCTCCTCCAGCATCGCCCGGGCCTCGTCGTCGTCGCCGAGCTCGACCAGCTCGGACTCGAACTTCGCGTCGAGGAAGATCGCCTCGCTCGGCGCGACCAGGTCGCGCATCTTCTGCTTGAGGTCCTCGTCGCCGAGCTCGTCGGAGTCGCAGTTGAAGACGTAGATGTAGGGCTTCGCGGTGAGCAGGCTCAGCTCGCGGATCAGCGCGTGGTCGATCTTGGTCGCGATGATCGGCGTACCCGACTCCAGCGCCTCCTTGGCCTCCTTGGCGGCCTCCAGCACCGGGACGTTCTCCTTCTTCATCCGCGACTCCTTCTCCAGCCGCGGGATCGCCTTGTCGACCGTCTGCAGGTCGGCCAGGATCATCTCGGTCTGGATGGTGGAGATGTCGTTGGCGGGGTTGACCTCGCCGTCGACGTGCGTGACGTCCTCGTCGCGGAAGACGCGGGTGACCTGGCAGATCGCGGCCGACTCGCGGATGTGGGACAGGAACTTGTTGCCCAGGCCCTCGCCCTCGGAGGCGCCCTTGACGATGCCGGCGATGTCCACGAACTCCACGGTCGCGGGCAGGATCTTGGCCGAGCCGAAGATCTTGGCGAGCTCGTCGAGCCGGGGCTCGGGCACGCCCACCACGCCGACGTTGGGCTCGATCGTCGCGAACGGGTAGTTCGCCGCGAGCACGTCGTTCTTGGTCAGGGCGTTGAAGAGGGTGGACTTCCCCGCGTTGGGGAGGCCGACGATTCCGATGGTGAGTGCCACGGGCGGGCAGTCTACGGGCGTACGGCGGCCCGCTCCCAATCGGACGGCGGCGGCTCATGCGCGGGGGTGTGGACCGTTGTCGCGCGGCGTACCGGTTCCCCTCGGTCGATAACCCCGCGTTACAGCTGGAGGAGGCGGACGTCGCGGAGCACCAGCTCGCCGGCCTCGTCGGAGGCGCGCAGGTCGACCTCGCCGGCGATCCGCCAGTCGTGGTGGCCCTCGGGGTCGTCGACGACCTGCTGGACGGCCC
The DNA here is from genome assembly GCA_963698315.1 of uncultured Actinomycetota bacterium. GTDB lineage: Bacteria > Actinomycetota > Actinomycetes > Propionibacteriales > Nocardioidaceae > Nocardioides_B. Next base: position 858,138 of record CAVOQH010000002.1, on the reverse strand, counting down.
AGGTGTCGGCGGACGCCTCGACCAGGAACAGCCCCGGGCCGCGGGAGTCCGGCCCGGTGCCGATCCGGTCGTGCTCCTCGAAGTACGCCGCGAGCGGCTCGGCCCACACGTCGCCGTCCATCTCCTCCAGCTCGTCGAGCCGGCGCAGCGCGGCCAGCTCGACCCGGCGGAACAGCGCGTTGCGCACCAGCACCTTGAACGCCCGCTCGTTGGCGGTGATCGCGGCCGGCTCGGGCGGGCGCAGCGGGTCGGGCTCGACCGGCACGGCGTCGGGGTCGCTGAGCCGCTCCCACTCGTCGAGCAGGCTGGAGTCGGTCTGCCGCACCACGGCGCCGAGCCAGGCCACCAGGTCGTCGAGCTCGTCGGTGCGCGCGCTGTCCGGCACGGTCTGCCGCAGCGCGCGGTAGGCGTCGGAGAGGTAGCGCAGCAGCAGCCCCTCCGAGCGGGTGAGGCCGTAGGCGGCGACGTACTCCGCGAAGGTCATCGCCTGCTCGTACATGTCCCGCACCACCGTCTTCGGCGACAGTGGCGTCTCGGCGATCCAGGGGTGGGTGCGCGCGTAGATCTCGTAGGTCGCGTGCAGCAGCTCCTCGAGCGGCTTGGGCCAGGTGACCTCGTCGAGCAGCTCCATCCGCTCGTCGTAGTCCACGCCGTCGGCCTTCATCTCCGCGACCGCCTCACCGCGGGCCTTGAACTGCTGGGCCATCAGCACCGGTCGTGGGTCCTCGAGCGTCGCCTCGACCACCGAGACCACGTCGAGCGCGTACGTCGGCGACTCGGGGTCGAGGGTGTCGAAGGTGGCCAGGGCGTACGTCGAGAGCGGCTGGTTGAGCGCGAACCCCTCCTGCAGGTCCTCGGTCAGCCGGCACCGCACACCGTCGGCGTCGTCGGTCTGCAGCACCACCCCGGCGGCCAGCAGGCTGCGGTACTGCGCCACCGCGCGCCGCACCAGCCGGACCTGGCTGCGGCCGTCCTCGTGGTTGTCGCGGAGCAGGTGCCGCATCGCCGCGAACGCGTCACCCTCGCGGGCGAGCACGTTGAGCAGCATCGCGTGGGTGACCCGCATCCGCGAGACCAGCGCCTCGGGCTCGGCCGACACGAGCCGCTCGAAGGTCGCCTCGCTCCAGGTCACCTGGCCGTCGGGGGCCTTCTTGCGCTGCACCCTGCGCAGCTTCTTGGGGTCGTCGCCCGCCTTCGCCACGAGCCGGGCGTTCTCCACCACATGGTCGGGCGCCTGCACGACCACGGTGCCGGCGGTGTCGTAGCCGGCCCGGCCCGCACGCCCGGCGATCTGGTGGAACTCGCGGGCCTTGAGGATCCGCTGGCGGCGGCCGTCGTACTTCGTCAGCCCGGTCAGCACCACGGTGCGGATCGGCACGTTGATGCCGACCCCGAGCGTGTCGGTGCCGCAGATGACCTTGAGCAGGCCGGCCTGGGCGAGGGTCTCGACGAGCCGGCGGTACTTCGGCAGCATCCCGGCGTGGTGCACGCCGATCCCGTGCTTCACCAGCCGCGAGAGCGTCTTGCCGAAGCCGGTGCCGAACCGGAACGACCCGATCATCTCGGCGATCCGGTCGCGCTCCTCCCGGGTGGCGACGTTGACCGAGGTCAGCGCCTGGGCCCGCTCGAGGGCGGCGGCCTGGGTGAAGTGCACGACGTAGACCGGCGCCTGGTGGGTGGTCAGCAGCTCCTCGAGGGTCTCGTGCAGCGGCGTCTCGGCCCAGGCGTGGCTCAGCGGCACCGGCCGTTCCATCGAGCTGACGACGGCCGTCTCCCGTCCGGTACGCCGGGTCAGGTCCTCGCGGAAGAACCCGACGTCGCCGAGCGTCGCCGACATCAGCACGAACTGCACCTGGGGCAGCTCGAGCAGCGGCACCTGCCACGCCCAGCCGCGGTCGGGCTCGGCGTAGAAGTGGAACTCGTCCATCACGACCTGGCCGATGTCGGCGTCCGGCCCCTCGCGGAGCGCCTGGTTGGCGAGGATCTCGGCGGTGCAGCAGATCACCGGGGCGTCCTTGTTGACCGCCGCGTCGCCGGTGAGCATGCCGACGTTCTCGGGACCGAACACGTCGCACAGCGCGAAGAACTTCTCGCTGACCAGGGCCTTGATCGGCGCGGTGTAGTAGGTCCGCTCGCCGCGAGCCAGCGCGGTGGCGTGCGCGGCGATGGCCACCAGGCTCTTCCCCGACCCGGTGGGCGTGGAGAGGATCACGTTGCTGCCCGTGAGGATCTCGAGGAACGCCTCCTCCTGCGCCGGGTAGAGCGTGATGCCCTGCTCCCCCGTCCAGGCGCTGAAGACGTCGTAGATCTCGTCGGGGTCGACCTGGGCGCCGCGGACGCCGCGCGCGGGCAGGGGGAGCAGCTCGGTGAGGGTCATCAGGCTGCCATCGTCCCCGATGGCCGCCACGGCGACGGAGCAGGTGCCGGTGTCGTCGCCTGCGGTGGGTGTCAGGAGGTGGCGGTGGCCTTCTGCCCGGAGGTCAGTCCGAGCTGGGCCATCATGGATCCGCTGTCGAAGTAGCTGCGCTGCCGGACGAGCATCTCGTCCCGGAACTCCAGCACGTCGCACAGCTTCAGCGTGACGGACTTGCCGGTGGCGGGGATGTCGCCCATCGACGTCACGAGCGTGCCGGTGTGGGTGCCCCGGCCCGTGAACTCCACCACGACCGTGTCGCCCGAGGCGACCATGTTGTCGATCGTGATGCGGCCGTCCGGGAAGCCGTCGGCCCAGTTCTGGTTGTACGCCTTCGACGCCGTCCTTGCCCCGGAACACGTCCCCGGTGCCGACCACGACGAGCTCCGCGTCGTCGGTCACATGCTCGGTCAGCTCGTCGAACGCGCGCTCGTTCCAGCCGTCGTAGAACCGTCGTGCGATGGAAAGGATTTCTGCCATGGGAGCCTCCGCTCTGGCACCTGCCCACCTGCGAACCTACGGCGGGTCCGGACTGCCCGGCCATAGCGTGTTTGGGCCCTTACCCGACGGGCAACCTCCACGGCAGGAGGTCCGCGGTGTTCCCATCCCGATACATGCCCTGCCCCACGTGCGGCGACTCGGTCGAGCGCGCCGACAGCGAGCGGCACACGTGCAACCCCGACCGGCGGGTCGAGTTCCAGATGTTCGCGCTGCGCGACGAGGTCGCCTCCTTCGAGTCCGAGTTCCGGCAGTTCGCCGACAGCCAGCGCGGCCGCTTCGAGGCCTGGATGGCCGCCCGCTGCGTCCGCGACGCCCGCGGCGGCGTCTGACCGCCCCCTCGGGTGGTCGAGCCGCCCCCTCGGGCGGTCGAGCCTGTCGAGACCTAGGCTGACCCGGTGCGCCTCGCGACCTGGAACGTCAACTCCATCCGCTCCCGCATCGACCGGGTCGAGGCGTTCGTGCAGCGCCACGACGTCGACGTGCTGGCCCTGCAGGAGACCAAGGCCCGCGACGACCAGTGGCCGCTGATGGGCCTCGAGGCGATGGGCTACGAGGTCGCCACGCTCGGCTTCAACCAGTGGAACGGGGTGGCCATCGCCTCCCGCGTCGGGCTGGCCGACGTACGCCGCGGCTTCCCGGGGATGCCGCAGTGGGGCGAGCCGCTCGCCGACGAGGCCCGCGCGCTCGGCGCGACCTGCGGCGGGGTGCAGGTGTGGTCGCTCTACGTCCCCAACGGCCGCAAGGTCGACGACCCGCACTACGTCTACAAGCTCGACTGGCTGGCCCGCCTGCGTGAGGCGGCCGGGTCCTGGCTCGAGGGCGACACCGCCCTCGTCGGCGACTGGAACATCGCGCCGCAGGACGACGACGTCTACGACATGGCGGCCTTCGCCAAGGACACCCACGTCACCCCGCCGGAGCGCGCCGCCTTCCAGGCCTTCCTCGACGACGGGTACGTCGACGTGGTGCGGCCGCACACGCCGGGACCGGGTGTCTACACCTACTGGGACTACTACCGGCAGCGCTTCGAGCGGAACCGCGGCATGCGCATCGACTTCGTGCTCGGCTCCCCCGCCCTCGCCGCGCGGGTCACCGGCGCCGGCATCGACCGCGACGAGCGCGCCGGCCAGGGCGCCAGCGACCACGCCCCGGTGATCGTCGACCTCGCCTGACCCTTCGGTGGTTGAGGAGCGAACGAAGTGAGCGTCTCGAAACCACCGGGCCGCACGACCTCGCCTGACCCACTCTGTCGGCGGCGTCCGTCATCCTGCTGGGCATGGACATCTCGACGACGCTCTCGCTGCTCGTGGTGCTGCTGACCGGAGTGCTCCTCGGCGTCGCGGCCGGCTGGCTGCTGGCCCGCAGCCGCGCGACCGGTCACGAGGCGGCGATCTCCCAGCGCGCCCTGGAGTCGCGGGCCGCCGACCACGCGGTCGTCCGCGAGGGCCTGGAGCGGCTGCACGACCAGATGCGCGACCTCGAGCAGCACCGGGTCTCGTGGCAGAGCCAGCTCAAGCAGCAGGTCGACGAGGTCCGGCACTCCACCGACTCGCTGCGGCGCGAGACGACCTCCCTGGCCACCGCCCTGCGCCGGCCCCAGGTCCGCGGTCGCTGGGGCGAGCTGCACCTGCGCCGGGCCGTCGAGCTGGCCGGCCTGGTGGCCCGCTGCGACTTCGACGAGCAGGTGTCCCTGCGTCACGACGGCGCTGTTCTGCGGCCCGACCTGGTCGTCCACCTGGCCGGCGGCAAGCAGGTGGTGGTCGACGCCAAGGTCCCGCTCGACGCCTTCCTCGACGCCACCTCGGCCGACGACGAGGAGGAGCAGCTCGCGCACCTGCGCCGGCACGCCCGCCAGCTCCGCCAGCACGTCGACGTCCTGGGCGCCAAGACCTACTGGCGCGCGCTGCCGGCGACCCCCGAGTTCGTGGTGCTGTTCGTGCCCGGCGAGTCGTTCCTCTCCGCGGCGCTCGAGGCCGACCCGGCGCTGCTGGAGTACGCCGCCACCCGGCAGGTCGTGCTGGCGACGCCGACCACCCTGATCGCGCTGCTGCGCACGGTCGCGCACGCCTGGACCCAGGAGGCGCTCGCCGACAAGGCGCGCGAGATCCACGCGCTGGGCCGGGAGCTGCACGAGCGGATCGGCACGATGGGCGAGCACCTCGACAAGCTCGGCCGCTCCCTGACCGCCGCGGTCGGCGCCTACAACCGCGCGGTCGGCTCGCTGGAGTCCCGGGTGCTGGTGTCCGCACGCCGGCTCGGCGAGCTCGAGGTGGCGCCGGGCGACCTGCCGACCCCGGAGGCGGTCACCGACGCCCCGCGGCAGCTCAGCTCCGCGGAGCTGATGGACGCCGTCGCCGACCCGCGTGCGGACCTCCCCGGGCTGTCCGAGCCCGGCGCGGACCCCGCTCCGGGAGCCCGCCGCTCCGCCTGAGCCGCGGTCGCCGCTTCGGCGCGTCGTCGCAGGTCAGCGGCGTCCCCGCCCTACCGTGGTGAGCGTGAGCAGCACGCGCACTGCCCCGAGGAGGACCCTCTGGGAGGAAGGGCGCCACTCCGGTCGCCTGGTCCGCACCGTCACGGCGACGATCCTGCTCGCCGTCGCGCTGGTCGACACGGTCGCGTTCGACCGGCTGACCGTCCTGTTCGACATCACGTTCGTGGTGGTCTGCGTCGGGGCCGCCCTCGCGGTCCGACCGCGCGACTTCTTCGTCGTGGGTGTCCTGCCGCCGCTCTCGATGCTCGTGATCGTGGCGATCCTGGCGGCGTTCGAGCGCTCGGCCGTGGCCGACGCGGGCGACGGCGTCGCCCAGGCGACCGTCTCCGGCCTGGCGCACCACGCGGGCGCGCTCGTGGTCGGCTACACGCTCACGCTGGGCATCCTGGCGCTGCGGCAGGTGGCGGCCCGCAACGCCGGTGTGATCCGGTCGGGGGCGCACCCGACCCGGGTCCCGCGTCAGCGGGTGCCGGCGGAGTCCGCCGAGCACGCACGCTGACCGCGCGGCCGTCAGCGGCCGCGCGCCCCCTGGGAGAACGACGCGGCGCTGTGCGCACGCCCGGAACCCGGCGACGTGCGCTGCTGGGACGCGCCGGACGACCGGCCGCCCCGGCCGGTGGCCTTGCCACCGCCGGACTTGGTGCCCGCGGCGGGCCGCTGCTGCGTGCCGCCGCCGGACGCGCCGGACCGGCCGCGCGAGCCGCCCCGCCTGCCGCCACCTGAGCCGCCTGAGCCGCCGGAGCCGCCGGAGCGACCGCGACCACGGCCGCCACCACCGCCGCCGCGAGCCTCGGTGACCGCCTCGGTCGGCAGGTCCTTGACGTCGACGAAGGTGCGCTCACCCGGTGCGATGTCGCGCAGCAGGGCGTGGCCGGGCGCGACGCGGGTGATGGTGGGCTTGATGCCCGCCTTGCGGGTCAGGTCGCGGACGTCGGAGACCTGCGCGTCGAGCATCACCGTGACGACGGTGCCGGAGGCGCCGGCCCGCGCGGTGCGGCCCGAGCGGTGCAGGTAGGCCTTGTGCTCGACCGGCGGGTCGGCGTGCACCACCAGGCCCACGTCGTCGACGTGGATGCCGCGGGCGGCGATGTCGGTGGCGACCAGGGTCGCGGCGCGGCCCGACGAGAACGCCTCGAGGTTGCGGGTGCGGGCGCCCTGGGACAGGTTGCCGTGCAGCTCCACCGCCGGGACGCCGCGCGCGGACAGCTGGCGGGCGAGCGTCTTGGCGCCGCGCTTGGTGCGGGTGAACATCACGGTGCGGCCCGGGGCTGCGGCCAGGTCGGTGAGGACCTCGAGCCGACCGGTCGGGTCGACGTGCAGCACGTGGTGGGTCATCGTGCCGACCGGTGAGCGGTCGGAGTCGACGCTGTGCACCACCGGGTCGGTCAGGTAGCGCTTCACCAGCACGTCGACGCCGGCGTCGAGGGTGGCGGAGAAGAGCATGCGCTGACCGTTGCCGGGCGTGCGGTCCAGGATCCTCTTGACCCCGGGCAGGAAGCCGAGGTCGGCCATGTGGTCGGCCTCGTCGAGGACGGTGACCTCGACCTTGCCGAGGTCGGCGTGGCCGGACCGGAGGTGGTCCTCGAGGCGACCAGGGCAGGCGATGACGATGTCGACGCCGTTGCGCAGCGCCTGGATCTGGCGGGCGGGCTTCACGCCGCCGAAGATCGTCACCGACCGGAGGCCGAGGACCTTCGCGAGGGGCGCGAGCGAGGCCTCGATCTGGGTGACCAGCTCCCGCGTCGGGGCGAGGATCAGGCCGCGCGGGGTGCGCGAGCCGGACCCGCGACCGCTCGCGGCGAGGCGGGCGAGCAGCGGCAGCACGAAGGCGTAGGTCTTGCCCGAGCCGGTGCGTCCGCGGCCGAGGACGTCGCGTCCGGCCAGGGAGTCGGGCAGCGTCGCGCGCTGGATCGGGAACGGCGAGTCGATGCCCGCCTCGGCCAGCACGGTGACGAGCGCCGGCGGCAGCCCGAAGTCGGCGAAGGAGTCGGGGGTGGACGTGGGTGCAGGCGTTGCGGGGCGGGGGTCCGCCATGGGATGGCTCCGGTGATCGAGAGTGGTCGTCCTGCCCGGCGCGGGAATCGGTGCCCGCGGCGCTCGGTGGATGACGAGATGAGGAAACGGCCCGAGGCAGAACGGATGGGGCCGCTGTGACCAGTCTAGGGGTATTTGCGCCGCCGCGGTGCCACCGCGGCGGTGAGTCCGGTCACCCGTCAGGCGCCGGCGGTCTCCGCGGCGCGGATGTCGCGACGCAGCTCCGGCGGCAGCGCGAAGATCAGCGACTCCTCCGCGGAGTGCACCGCCTGGGCGTCGGGGTAGCCCCGCTCGGCCAGGAAGGCGAGCACGCCGTCGACGAGGTCCTCGGGCACGGAGGCGCCGGAGGTCACGCTGACCGACTGCACGTCCTCGAGCCAGGCCTCCTCGATCTCGGAGGCGTCGTCGACGCGGTAGGCCGCCTTGGCACCGGCCTCCAGCGCGACCTCGACGAGCCGCACCGAGTTGGAGGAGTTGCCGGACCCGACCACGATCACGAGGTCCGCGGAGCGCGAGATCTCCTTGATCGCCATCTGGCGGTTCTGGGTCGCGTAGCAGATGTCGTCCGACGGCGGGTCGAGCAGCAGCGGGAAGCGGGCGCGGATCGCGTCCACGATCGTCATCGTCTCGTCGACCGAGAGCGTGGTCTGCGACAGCCACGAGACCTTGGCGGGGTCGCGCACCTCGATCGAGGCGACGTCGTCGGGGGTCTGCACCAGCTGGATGTGCTCGGGCGCCTCACCGGCGGTGCCCTCGACCTCCTCGTGGCCCTCGTGGCCGATCAGCAGGATGTCGTAGTCCTCGCTGGCGAACCGGCGGGCCTCGTGGTGCACCTTGGTGACCAGCGGGCAGGTGGCGTCGATGGTCTTGAGCGAACGCTCCTCGGCCTGGCGGTGCACCTCGGGCGAGACGCCGTGGGCGGAGAACACCACCGTCGCGCCCTCGGGCACCTCGGCGACCTCCTCCACGAAGACCGCGCCGCGGGACTCGAGGTTGGCCACCACGTGCTTGTTGTGCACGATCTGCTTGCGCACGTAGACCGGGGCGCCGTAGAGGTCGAGCGCCTTCTCCACCGTGATCACCGCCCGGTCGACGCCGGCGCAGTAGCCGCGCGGCGCGGCGAGCAGCACCGACGACTCCGCGTCGGCGGGGTCGAGGACGGGGGGCATCCCGAGGTCAGACGTGCTCATGGAAGCCATCGTAGGTGGTGGGCCGTAGGGTGCTGGTCGCGGTGCGCCCTGCACCGGCGCGGCGTACGACGAGCGGAAGGAGCGCGCGCGATGGGGCTCGACACCTCCCCGGAGCACCCCGCCCCGGTCCGCCAGATCGCCAACGCCATCGCCGGCTGGGTCGACCGCCTCGGTGTGGTCTGGGTCGAGGGCCAGGTCGCCCAGCTCAGCCGCCGCCAGGGCATGAACACCGTCTTCCTCACCCTGCGCGACGCCGTGGCCGACGTGTCGGTGTCGGTGACCTGCTCCCGGCAGCTCTTCGACTCGCTCAACCCGCCGGTCGTCGAGGGCGCGAGCGTCGTCGTCCACGCCAAGCCGTCCTACTACGCCAACCGCGGCACGCTGTCGCTGCGCGCCGACGACATCCGCATGGTCGGCCTGGGTGAGCTGCTCGCCCGGATCGAGCGACGCCGCCAGCTCCTCGCCGCCGAGGGCCTCTTCGCGCAGGAGCGCAAGCGCCCCCTCCCCTTCCTGCCCCGCTGCGTCGGCCTCGTCACCGGAGGCGGCTCGGCCGCCGAGCGCGACGTGCTGGAGGTGGCGCGGCGCCGCTGGCCGGCCGTGGAGTTCCGCGTCGTGCACACCGCCGTGCAGGGCACCCAGGCCGCGGCCGAGGTGATCGCCGCGGTCGGCCGGCTCGACCGCGACGAGCAGGTCGACGTGATCGTGATCGCCCGCGGGGGCGGTTCGGTGGAGGACCTGCTCCCGTTCTCCGACGAGGGGCTGCTGCGCGCCGTCTTCGCCGCCCGCACGCCCGTCGTCTCCGCCATCGGCCACGAGCCGGACAGCCCGCTGCTCGACCTGGTGGCCGACCGCCGGGCCGCGACCCCGACCGACGCCGCCAAGACCGTGGTGCCCGACGTGGCGGAGGAGATCGAGCGCATCGGTCACGCCCGGACCAGGGTCCGGTCCGCGCTCGCCACCTGGATCGACCGCGAGCTGCACCGGCTGCAGGCGGTGCGGGAGCGGCCGGCCCTCGCCGATCCCGGCAGCGGGCTCGACGACCGGATCGCCGAGGTCGACCTGCTGCGCGACCGCGCGCGTCGCTCCCTGCGCCACCAGCTCGACCGGGCCCACGACGACCTCGGTCACCGGCTCGCCCGGGTGCGGGGGCTCTCGCCGCTCGCGACGCTGCGGCGCGGCTACGCCGTCGTGCAGGACGCCGACGGTCACGTCGTCACCTCGCCCGAGCAGACCTCCGTCGACGACCGGCTGCTGGTGCGGGTGGCCGCCGGGCGTCTCGGCGTGGTGGTGCAGAAGACCGCCCTCGACCCCACCGACGACAGCACCGCCGGCCCCGCCGGCGGCCACGACACCGACCCCTGGGAGCAGACCGATGACGAGTGAGCAGCCCGAGCTGTCCTACGAGGAAGCCCGCGAGGAGCTGGTCGAGGTGGTGCGCCGGCTGGAGTCCGGTGGCGGCACCCTCGAGGAGTCGCTCGCGCTGTGGGAGCGCGGCGAGAAGCTCGCGACGATCTGTCAGGGCTGGCTCGACGGGGCGAAGAAGCGCCTCGACGCGGCGATCGCGAAGGACCAGGCCCCCGACGAGTGACCCGAGGCGGTGACCCGGCTCAGCGCAGCGAGCCGGCGAACTCCTCGAGCTCCTCGACCGGCACCCGGTGGCCGACGACCAGGGTGGTCGTGCCCGGCTCCTCGCGCACCAGCGCCAGGTCACCGTCGTCGTCGCTCCAGGTGGTCCACTCGTCGCCGCCGACCGTGACCGCGTCCCCGGCGGTCGCGTCCTCGTCGACGTGCTGCTCCACCATCGACTCCATCGACGACGCCGACTGCTCGAGCCCGACGTAGCGATCCTGCTCGGTGAGCAGCCCGAGGTGCCAGCTCTCCCCCGCACCGGCGACGTAGCCGGCGGTCGTCGCCCGCCAGCCCTCGGGCAGGGTCGCCGGCGCGACCACGTCGAACCCCGCCTGCTCGCGGGCGTACGCCGCGTCGGGCGCGTAGTCGATCGTGCGCACCGGGCTCGGGGGGTCGTCGCGGTTGACGTCGCGGAGCACGACGAACCCGATGATGCCGCCGACCAGCACGATCATCGCCCCGACCATGCCGGCCGCGGAACGCTGGTAGCGACCGGCCTGTCCACTCACCCGGCCATTCTCTCAGCCGTCCGGTCGAGCCCGGCCCCCGGCCACGAGGACGGTGCTCCCGCTCACCGCCTACGCTGCGGCGGTGCCCGCACCGCTCCTGGACGCCATCGCGCTCCTCGCTCTGGTGGCGCTCCTGGCGGTGGCCTTCGCACACCCGCCGGAGTGGCTGGAGGCGACGGTGGGCGCCGCAGCGGCGGCGCTGCTGCTGGGGATCGGCGCGGTCAGCCTCGACACCGCCGTCGAGCAGGTGCGCGCGCTGCTGCCGGTGGTCGCGTTCCTGGCCGCGATCCTCGTGGTCGCGACCCTGTGCGCGGCCGAGGGCGTCTTCACCGCGGTGGGCCACATGGTGGCCAGGGCCGCGCGCCACCACCCGGTCCGGATGCTCACGCTGACCTTCGTCACCGCCGCCCTGGTGACGGCCGCGCTCAGCCTCGACGCGACGGTCGTGCTGCTGACCCCGGTGGTCGTGGCCGCGGCGACCAGCAGCCTCGTCGACCCGCGGCCGATGACCTACGCCTGCGTGCGGCTGGCCAACTCGGCCTCGCTGCTGCTGCCGGTGTCCAACCTGACCAACCTGCTGGCGCTCCCGTACCTCGACCTCACCTTCCACGAGTTCGCGGTGCTGATGGCTCCGGTGTGGCTGGTCGTGATCGGGGTCGAGTACGCCGGTCACCGGCTGTTCTTCCGCCGCGACCTCGCCGTCGCCCCGCGGGACGGGAACCACCTCGACCCCGATCACCTCCCCCGCTTCCCGGTCACCGTGGTGGCGGTGATGCTCGTCGGGTTCGCGGTGGTCTCGCCGCTCGGCGTCGCGCCGGCGTGGGTGGCGGCCGCGGCCGCGGTGGTGCTCGCCGCGCACGCGCTGGCCCGGGGGCGGGTGGGCCTGCGCGCCGTGCTGCACGCGACCCACCTCTCCTTCGCGGTGTTCGTCCTCGGGCTCGGTGTCGTGGTGGCCGCGCTCGCCGACGGCTTCCTCGCCGACGTCGTACGCCGCGCGCTGCCGGCCGACGACGGGCTGCTCGCCCTGCTCGGGGTGGCCCTGGTCGCCACCGTCCTGGCCAACCTCGTCAACAACCTGCCGGCGACGCTGCTCCTGGTGCCGCTCGTGGCGCCGCTCGGCACCACGGCCGTCCTCGCCGCCCTGGTGGGGCTCAACGTCGGGTCGGGGCTGACCTACCCCGGATCGCTGGCCAACCTCCTCTGGCGGCGCTCGGTGACCCGGCACGGCGGAGGCGCGAGCGCCGGCGAGTTCCACCGGCTGTCCTTCCTGGTCACCCCACCGGCGGTGGTCGCCGCCGTCGTCGTGCTGTGGGGCTGGGCCGACCTGGTGCGATGACCGGTCCGCGCCTGCGGAGCACAGCAGACAGATCCACCGCAGGTGCGGCACACTGGCAGCGTGACCACCTACCGAGTTGCGGAAGCAGCCTCCGTGCTGGGCGTCAGCGACGACACCCTGCGCCGCTGGATCGACGCCGGACGACTGGCCGCGGCCGCCGGTGACGACGGTCGGCTCCAGGTCGAGGGGGCGGACCTGGCCGCCCTCGCGCGCTCGCTGGCCGACACCCTTCCCGACGGGACACCGCGCGCCGCGTCGGTGAGCGCCCGCAACCGGCTGCGCGGCATCGTCACGGCGGTCAAGAAGGACACCGTGATGGCCCAGGTCGAGATGGTCTGCGGGCCCTACCGGATGGTCTCGCTGATGAGCGCCGAGGCGGCCGACGAGCTCGGGCTGGCCCCGGGCGTGCTCGCGCTCGCCTCCGTCAAGTCCACCAACGTCGTCGTGGAGCTGCCATGAGGTCCGTCCGCCGCACCGCGCTGGTCCCCGTCGTCCTGGCCGCGCTGCTCCCCGCCGCCGCCTGCAGCTCCGACGACCCGGCCGGGGACGACGCCGGGCCGGACATGAGCGGCACCCTCACCGTGCTCGCCGCCGCGTCGCTCACCGAGAGCTTCGAGGAGCTGGCCGCCCGGTTCGAGGCGGAGCACGACGGGGTCGAGCGTGGAGCTCGCCTTCGACTCCAGCGCCACCCTCGCCGAGCAGGTCAACCAGGGCGCGCCCGGCGACGTGCTCGCCACCGCGGACGAGCGGACCATGCAGCTGGTCACCGACGCCGGCAGCGCCGCCGGCGACCCGGAGGTCTTCGCCACCAACGAGCTCGTGCTGGTGGTGCCCGCCGACAACCCGGCCGGGATCGACGAGCTCGCCGACCTCGACGGCGGCGACAGCGACTACGTCGTGTGCGTCGAGTCCGCCCCGTGCGGCGCGCTCGCCGCCAGCGTCCTCGACGACGCCGGGATCGCGGCCCCGCCCGCGAGCGAGGAGGTCGACGTCAAGGCGGTGCTGTCCAAGGTCGAGCTCGACGAGGCCGACGCCGGGCTCGTCTACGCCACCGACGCCGTCGCGGCCGGCGACCGGGTGCAGGCCATCGACGTCCCGGCAGCGGGCGACGCGGTCAACCGCTACCCGATCGCCGCCACCGCCGACGCCGCCGAGCCCGACCTGGCCGCGGCCTGGGTCGAGCTGGTCCTCTCCGAGGAGGGCCAGCAGGTGCTCCGGGACGCCGGCTTCGGGGCTCCGTGACCGTGCCGCACACCCGGCCCGGCCCTCGGCCGCGCCCCGGTGCGGCTGCTGGTCCCGGCGGTGCTGGCCGTCGGGTTCCTCGTCGTCCCGATGGCCGCCCTGCTGCTCCGGGTGCCGTGGACCGAGCTGGTCGAGCGGTTGCTCGAGCCCGAGGTCCTCGACGCGCTCCGCCTGTCGTTGGTGACCTCGCTCGCCGCGGTCGCCGTCGTGACGGCCGTGGGCATCCCGCTGTCGTGGCTGCTCGCCCGGGTCGAGTTCCCGGGCCGCTCGCTGCTGCGGGCGCTGGTGATCGTGCCGCTGGTGCTGCCGCCGGTGGTCGCCGGCGTGGCGCTGCTCTCGGCGTTCGGCCGGCGCGGGCTCCTCGGCGGCCCGCTCCACGACGTCTTCGGCGTCACCCTGCCGTTCACGACGCTGGCGGTGGTCATCGCGCACGCCTACGTCTCGCTGCCCTTCTTCGTGCTCAGCGTCGAGGGGGCGATGCGCGCCACCGACCGCGAGTACGACGTCGCCGCGGCCACGCTCGGGGCCAGCCGCTGGACGACCTTCGTCCGGGTCACCCTGCCGCTGGCCGGGCCCGGCGTGCTCGCGGGGCTCGTGCTCAGCTGGGCCCGGGCTCTCGGCGAGTTCGGCGCGACCATCACCTTCGCCGGCAACTACCCCGGCACCACCCGCACGATGCCCAACGCGATCTACGTCGCCCTCCAGTCCGACCAGGAGGCCGCCGTGGTGCTCAGCGTCATCCTCATCGCGGTCTCCGTCGCGGCCCTGGCGCTGATGCGCGAGCGCTGGTTCGACCAGGCCCTGCAGGGGGCGGCGCCCCGATGAGCACCAGCACGGCCACCCGCACCGGCAGGCTCGACGCCCACGTCGTCGTACGCCGCCCCGCGCACACCGTCGACGTCGCGCTGACCGCCGAGCCGGGCGACGTGATCGCCGTGATCGGCCCCAACGGCGCCGGCAAGTCCACCCTGATCCGCGCCCTCGCCGGCATCGTGCCGCTCACCGAGGGCCACGTCCGGCTCGGCGACACCGTCTGGGACGGTCCGGGCGGACGTCGCCTCGAGACCCGCCGCCGGCAGGTCGGCATGGTCTTCCAGGACGGGCTGCTCTTCCCGCACCTCACGGCGCTGGCCAACGCCGCCTTCGGGCCGCGCAGCCGGGGCCGGGCCCGGGGGGCGGCCGAGCGCGACGCGCAGGAGTGGCTCGACCGGCTCGGCGTCGGCGACCTCGCCGGGCGGCGGCCCGCCCAGCTCTCGGGCGGCCAGGCGCAGCGCGTCGCGATCGCCCGCGCGCTCGCCGGGGAGCCGCGGCTGCTGCTGCTCGACGAGCCGCTCTCGGCCCTCGACGTCGGTGTCGCGATGACCCTGCGCGGCGAGCTGGCCCGGCACCTCGCCGACTTCGACGGGATCACCGTGCTGGTCACCCACGACGCCATCGACGCGATGACGCTGGCCAACCGGGTCCTCGTCCTCGACGACGGCGCGGTCGCGCAGCAGGGAGCCCCCGCGGAGGTCGCGGCGCTGCCCAGCACGGCCCACGTCGCCCGCCTCGTCGGCCTCAACGTGCTGCCGGGCACCAGCACCGGCACCCGGGTGCAGCTCGACGACGGCGTGCAGCTCGTGTCCGCGACCGCCGTCGACGGCCCGGTCAACGCCTGCTTCCCGCCGGCTGCGGTCACCCTCACCGCCGCCGAGCCCGTCGGCTCGGCCCGCAACCGGTGGCCGGGCACGGTGACGTCGGTGGTGCCGCACGGCGCCGCCGTCCGGGTGCACCTCGACGTCGCCTCGGGCCTCTTCGCCGACGTCACCCCGCAGTCCGTCGAGGACCTCCGCCTCGCCCCCGGCGCCCGGGTCTGGGCCTCGGTCAAGGCGACCGAGATCTCGGTGCACCGAAGCCGCTAGACACCGGTAGTGTGCGGACATGACTGAGTCTCCGCAGCTGTCTCCCGGTCTGTCCGCGGCGCACGAAGCGCCGGACCGCAACCTCGCCCTCGAGCTGGTGCGGGTCACCGAGGCGGCCGCGATGGCCGCGGGCCGCTGGGTCGGCAAGGGCGACAAGAACGGCGCCGACGGGGTCGCGGTCAACGCGATGCGCGCGCTGATCTCGACCGTCGGCATGCGCGGCGTGGTGGTGATCGGCGAGGGCGAGAAGGACAACGCCCCGATGCTGTTCAACGGCGAGGAGGTCGGCGACGGCACCGGTCCCGAGTGCGACGTCGCGGTGGACCCGATCGACGGCACCACCCTGACCGCCAAGGGCATGGCCAACGCGGTCGCGGTGATGGCGGTGGCCCCCCGCGGGTCGATGTACGACCCGTCCGCGGTGTTCTACATGGAGAAGCTGGTCACCGGTCCGGAGGCGGCCGACGTCGTCGACATCCGCTACCCCGTGGCGGAGAACATCCACCAGGTGGCCAAGGCCAAGGGGAGCGCCCCCGAGGACGTCACCGTGGTGCTCCTCGACCGGCCCCGCCACGACAAGCTCGTCGAGGAGATCCGCGCCACCGGGGCGCGGATCAAGTTCATCGTCGACGGCGACGTCGCCGGCGCGATCATGGCCGCCCGCAGCGGCACCGGTGTCGACCTGCTGCTGGGCGTCGGCGGCACCCCGGAGGGCATCATCGCCGCCTGCGCGATGAAGTGCCTCGACGGCGTCATCCAGGGACGCCTCTGGCCCAAGGACGAGGCCGAGCGGGAGCGCGCCATCGACGCCGGCCACGACCTCGACCGGGTGCTGTTCACCGACGACCTGGTCACCGGCGACGACGTCTTCTTCGTCGCGACCGGCATCACCGACGGCGAGCTGATGCAGGGCGTCCGCTACCGCGCCGGCGGGGCCAGCACCCACTCGCTGGTGATGCGGTCGCGCAGCGGGACGATCCGCTCGATCATCTCCGAGCACAAGCTGCGCAAGCTCAAGTCCTACGCCGCCGTCGACTTCGAGCACTGAGACGACCACGGTGTCCTCACCCCGCTCCCCGTTCGTCCTGGTCGGGGAGGCACTCGTCGACATCGTCGTCCCGGTCCACGGCGAGCGGGAGAACGCCCCCGGCGGCTCGCCGCTGAACGTCGCGGTCGGGCTGTCCCGGCTGGGCCTCGACGCGGTCCTGGTCACCGAGCTCGGCGACGACGAGCACGGCCGCCTGGTCCTCGACCACGTGACCGGCAGCGGCGTCGACCTCCACGAGGGCAGCGTGGTCCCCGGGCACCGCACCAGCACGGCCACCGCCCACCTCGACGAGCACCACGCCGCGACGTACGACTTCGACCTGACCTGGTCCCTCGGACCGCGCACCCTGCCCGCGGGCGCCATCGGCCTGCACGTCGGGTCGATCGGCTCCGCCCTCCGGCCGGGCCGGGACGCGGTCGTCGACCTGCTCGACCAGGCCGTGGCCGCCGGGGCCCTGGTCAGCTACGACCCCAACGCCCGTCCGGTCTTCCTGCCGCCCGCCCCGCAGGCGTGGGAGGACATGAACGAGGTGGCGGCGCACGCCGACCTGGTGAAGATGAGCGACGAGGACGTGCACGCCTTCGCGCCCGACAGCACGCCCACCGAGGTGGCCGAGCACCTGCTGGCCAACGGCCGGACCCGGCTCGTGGTGGTCACCCACGGGGGCGGCGGCGCCGAGGCCTTCACCCGGCACGGGTCGGTCCGGGTGCCGTCGGAACCGGTGCGGGTCGTCGACACGGTCGGCGCCGGCGACTCGTTCATGGGTGCCCTGATCGCGGTCACCCTCGAGTGGGGGCTCGACCTCGAGGTCGACCGGGCGGAGGCGCTGCTGCGCGCCGCGCACACGGTCGCCGGGATCACCTGCTCGCGGCGGGGGGCTAACCCGCCGACGCGTCAGGAACTGCCACCAGCCTGGCCTGCCGGCTGAGCTCACGCTCGCGACGTGCCCGGTTGGCGGCCAGGGTGGCGCCGACGATGTCGAGCACGCCGGGGTCGAACGCCATGCCGAGATGACTGGTGCGCACCTCGACGGTCTTCGCCTGGGGGTCCAGGCAGCCACGCCAGTCGACGATCCCGTCGCGACGGGAGAAGACCGAGGTGAACGCGACGTCGCGTGACAGCGGAGCGCGGGCGTCCTCCCAGCTCTGCCGGGCACAGTCGCCGGCGGTGCAGTCGGCGCCCATCATCGAGCCCAGGCCCGCCCGCTGGAGGCGGATCACGACCGCGAGGTCGAGCAGCAGCAGGGCGTGCGCCGCCCCCGGCGCCAGCAGCGGGCTGCCGAGCGTGACGATGCCGTCCACCAGGTCGGGCCGGCGGGCGGCCAGCCCGCGGGCGAGCAGGCCGCCGAGACTGTGCCCGACGATCGTCACCCGGCGGTCGCGCTTGAGGGCGATCGCCTCGACCCGGCGCTCGAGCGCCTCCGAGGCGGCCCGGGTGCACCCGACGTTGGCGTGCATCGTGGAGCGGTAGGTGCGGTGACCCAGCCCGCGCAGGTGGCGGCCCATCAGGGCCAGGCTGCCGTCACCGGCCATGAACCCCGGGACCAGCACCACCGGGTCCTGGCCGGGCTCGGGGGTGCGCAGGGCGTACGGCGTCTGTCGCCGGCCGAGCCGGTCCCGGGTGTTGCGCCCGAGGAGACGCGCCGCCTCCGTCACCGCGCTCCCCTCCCGCGCGATCGCGCGGAGTCCCCGCGGCCCGGCGAAGCCGGGCGGGCACAGGAACGCGGCCATGGGAGAACTCATGATGTGACGGTAGCCACATCAGCCACAGTTCAAACTCCCAAAACGCGGTAACCGGACCACGACGTCCGGTGGATATCCTGGAGGGGTAACCGTCCGTGACACCCACTGTCGACGAAGGGTTGTGTCCGTGCCCCCTCCCGACCCCACCCGCGCCGCCGCCGGCGGACCCCCTCTCGGGTCGCCCGGCGCCTCCGACGAGCAGTTCCTCACCGTGGCCACGCTCCAGGGTGAGCTCGACCTGTGCTTCCAGACCTTCGGCGACCCCGCCGACGAGGCGATGCTGCTGGTGATGGGGCTGGGCGGCCCGATGACCTGGTGGGACCCGGCCTTCTGCCAGATGCTCGCGGACCGCGGCTTCCACGTGATCCGCTACGACAACCGCGACACCGGCCGGTCCAGCCGGGTCGGGGGCCGGATCAGCCGCGCCGGCATCGTCCGGTCCTTCCTCGGCCAGAACGGCGCCGCGCCGTACACCCTCACCGACATGGCCGAGGACGGCCTGGCGCTGCTCGACCACCTCGAGCACGACGCGGCCCACGTCGTCGGGATCTCGATGGGCGGCATGATCGCCCAGACCATGGCGCTGCACCGGCCCGAGCGGGTCCGGTCACTGACCTCGATCATGTCCACCACCGGCCGCCGCTCGGTCGGCTGGCAGGACCCGCGGCTGCTGCCGATGCTGCTCGCCCGGCGGGCGGAGTCCCGCGAGGCGTACGTCGCCGCGTCCGCCCGGCTCTGGAAGGTGATCGGCTCGCCGCTCTACCCCGACCGGGCCGAGGGCGTCGAGGAGCGCGCCGGGCAGACCTGGGACCGCGGGGTGAGCGCGTCGGGGGTGGCGCGGCAGATGTCCGCGATCCTGGCGCAGCCCGACCGCACCCGCTCGCTGCGCGAGTCTCGACGTGCCGACCCTGGTCATCCACGGCATGAGCGACAAGATGGTGCACGTGTCCGGCGGCCGGGCCACCTCGCGCGCGGTCGCGGGCTCGGAGCTGCTGCTGGTGCCGGGCATGGGCCACGACGTGCCGACGGAGCTGCACGAGACGTTCGTCGACGCCATCGCCCGGACCGCGGCGCGCGCCTCCTGACGCAGGCTCAGTCGACGAGCGCGACCAGCTCCTCGAGCGCCTCGCGCAGGTAGTCCGCGAGGTGCCACACGTCCGGCACCATCTCGCGGCAGGCGATGAACCCGAAGTCCAGGTGTCCGTCGTAGGAGAACAGCGTGATGTTCAGCCCGCCGGTCATGTCGGTGACCGCCGA
The DNA here is from genome assembly GCA_963698315.1 of uncultured Actinomycetota bacterium. GTDB lineage: Bacteria > Actinomycetota > Actinomycetes > Propionibacteriales > Nocardioidaceae > Nocardioides_B. The sequence goes on along the minus strand of CAVOQH010000002.1, from coordinate 838,845 downwards.
GACGGGGTAGATCCCCTCGACGCGCGCCCCCGCGACGTACAGCGGCAGCTGCGGCCCGGGCACGTTGCTGACGAACAGGTTGAACGGCACCCCCGGCAGCATCGCGAGCCGGAACAGCGACCGGGCCGCGAGCCCCGACAGGGCGGTCGGGATGGCGGTGGACAGGTCCTGGAGCAGCGACGCCGGCACCGCCTGGAAGTGCCGCTTGGCCGCCATCATCGAGTCCCGCATCGCCTCGGCCCGCTCGGCCGGGTCGGCCACGTCCGTCGGCAGCGACGCCACCATCACCGAGACCTGGTTGCCCAGGTCGCCCTGCTGGTCCGCGGTGCGCACCGACACCGGCACGGCGGCGACCAGGGGCGTGCGGGGCAGGGCGTCGTGGTCGAGCAGCCAGCGGCGCAGCGCCGCGGCGGTCAACGTCATCACCACGTCGTTGACGGTCATCGAGAAGTGGTCCTTGACCCGCTTCACGTCAGCCAGCGGCACCGAGCCGTAGGCGAACCGCCGGTGCGCGGTGATCGGGCCGTTGAACGGGGTGCGCGGCGCCTTCAGCTCCTGGGCGTCCAGCGGGGCCGGGCGCTGCCCGAGCAGCGCGGCCCACCAGGCCGGCCGCCTCGCTGACCAGCCTGACCCCCGGCACGTTGACCGCGCCGGGCAGCTGGTCGAGGTAGCGCAGCGACCGCGGGACGGTGCGCATCACCTCCCATGGGTTGACCAGAACCGAGCCGAGCCCGCGCCGCACCAGGTCGACCGTCGAGGGGACGGGCCGGGGCACGAAGGGCTCCATCTCCGGGTCGACCTCGCGGGGCACCGCGTCGAGGTCCATGACCGTCTCGAGGATCTCGGAGCCGGAGACGCCGTCGATCGCGGCGTGGTGGATCTTGGAGTAGAACGCGGCGCGGCCGTCGGCCAGGCCGGTGATCACGTAGGCCTCCCACAGCGGCCGCGAGCGGTCGAGCTGGCGGGCGTGGATGCGGGCCACCTGCTCGCCGAGCTGCTCCGGGCTGCCCGGCGCCGGGAGGGCGAGCTCGCGCAGGTGGAACTCGATGTCGAAGTGCGGGTCGTCGACCCAGTAGGGCCGGCCGAGCCCCAGCGGGACCTCCACGAGGCGCTGTCGCAGCGGGGCCGCGAGGTGCAGGCGTGGCTCGAGCACGTCGCGCACGGTGTCGACGTTCCAGACGCCGCCGGGGGCGGTGGACGGGTCGAGCGTGATCAGGCTGCCGACGTGGCCGACGGTGGTGGGGGTCTCGACGTGCAGGAACTGGGCGTCGAGGGACGTCAGCTGGCGCATGCGTTCAGTGTTGCCCCCGGTGTCAACTCCCCGTGCCCGTCGGACCCCGTGCCCGGACGCGGCGATGCCCGGACGGGGACCGTCCGGGCATCGCGCGTGCTGCGTGCAGGTGGGGCAGGGAGCGTCTACTCGCTGAGCCGCTCGCCGGTCTCGGTGTCGAAGACGTGCACCTTGTTCGGGTCGGTGGTGACGTAGAGCGTGTCGCCCTTGTGCACCGAGTCGCGGGCGCTCACCCGGATGATGATGTCGTGCGGGGTGCCCTCGACACCGCTGGTGCCGTAGACGAACCCGTCGGCGCCGAGCTCCTCGACCACGGTCACCCGGACGGGGAGACCACCTTCGTTCTCCGACACGAGCCGCCAGGCCTCCGGGCGCACGCCCACGGTGACGTTGCCGTGGATCTTCGACGCCGCGGCCGGGTCGACCGGCACCATGAAGTCACCGATCTTGGCCTGGCCCTCGACCGCCGTGCCCTCCATCAGGTTCATCTGCGGGGAGCCGATGAACCCGGCGACGAAGAGGTTGGCCGGCCGGTCGTAGAGGTTCAGCGGGGTGTCGACCTGCTGGAGCTCACCGAGCTTCATCACCGCGACCCGGTCGCCCATCGTCATCGCCTCGACCTGGTCGTGGGTGACGTAGACGGTGGTGACGCCGAGGTCGGCCTGGAGCTTGGCGATGTCGGTGCGGGTCTGCACGCGCATCTTGGCGTCGAGGTTGGACAGCGGCTCGTCCATGCAGAAGACCTGCGGCTGGCGGACGATCGCACGGCCCATCGCGACGCGCTGGCGCTGACCACCGGAGAGCGCCTTCGGCTTGCGCTCGAGGTACTCGGTCAGACCGAGGATCTTCGCGGCCTCCTCGACGCGCTTCTTGCGCTCGTCGGCCGGGACCTTGGCCATCTTCAGCGCGAAGGCCATGTTGTCGGCGACGGACATGTGCGGGTAGAGCGCGTAGTTCTGGAAGACCATCGCGATGTCGCGGTCCTTCGGCGGGACCTTGGTGACGTCGCGGTCGCCGATGTAGATGTTCCCGGAGTTGACCTCCTCCAGGCCGGCGAGCATCCGCAGGCTGGTGGACTTGCCGCATCCGGACGGGCCGACGAGGACCATGAACTCGCCGTCGTTGATCTCCAGGTCGAGCCCGGGGACGGCGGGGGTGTCAGCGCCGGGATACCAGCGCTGCGCCTTGTCGAAGGTGATGGTGGCCATGAGGGTGTTGCTCCCTTCACCGGCAGGAACGTGCCGGACGATCCGTTGTAAAGAGTGACGGCGCTCACAGTAGCCGCAGAGTCAGGTGGGCGCCACGCGGCCGGCCTGGACCGACCCGCCAGGCACCACCGTCATCGGCAGGCACACCGTGCCGATGTCGGCCCAGCGCGGGTCCATCAAGGCGTCGACGGCCCGTTCGCCCAGCTCCGCGAAGGGCAGGGACACCGAGGTGACCTGGGGTCGCAGCCAGGTGGCCAGCTCCGACCCGTCGAAGGACACCACGGCCACGTCCTGCGGGACGCGCACACCTGCCTCCGCGAGCGCCTGGTAGGCGCCCATCGCGACCCGGTCGTTGAGGCAGACCAGGCCGGCCGCGGAGACGTTCGTGGCGAGCCACGAGGCCACGGCGTCGTACGCCGCGTCGACCGCCCACGGACAGGCGATCACTCCGGCGATGCCGAGACCGGACTCGGCCAGCCGCTCCCGCATGCCGGCCAGCCGCAGGGGGCCTGCCAGGGCGTTGGGCGTCGGATCCTCGCCGACCACCCAGACGTCGCCGTGCACCCCGGCGGCGAGCAGCACCTCGACGGCCGTCCTGCCCCCCGCGTGCTCGTCGGGCAGCAGCGTCGGCAGGTCCGTGGTGGGGTCGGTGCAGTTGAGCAGGACGGTGCGATGGCGCCGGAGGATCGCGGGCAGGGACACCCGCTGGTTGGTGCGGGTGGCATAGACGATCCCGTCGACCTGACGGTCCAGCATCTCCTCGATCAGCAGTGACTCGAGAGCGCGGTCACCCCCGGTCTCCCCGATGACCAGGAGGTGGTCGGCGCGCCGCGCGGCCGCACTCGCTCCCGAGAGCATCTCGCTGGCGAACTGCCCGCTCGCGACGAAGTCCGTGATCACCCCGATGGTGCCGGTCTTGGAGGTGCGCAGGCTGCGGGCACTGCGGTTGGGCCGGTAGCCGAGGTCCTCCACGGCCTGGCGCACGCGCTGCTCGGTCTCCGGCGAGATGCGCATCTGTGCCGACCGGCCGTTGATGATGTACGACGCCGTCGTCGCCGAGACCCCGGCGTGCCTGGCGACGTCGCTGAGGGTGGCCTTGCGGATCCGCACTCGCCGCCACCTCCGCCCTTCCCCGTGCGACCCGCGCGCGTGCCCCTTGCACGTGACGGCGTAGGTCACCGTTGTGTTTCACAGTTTGTTGTGATCCTTGACACTTGTCGATGGTGACGACATGATCCTGCTGATTCGATTCAGCATGTGGCGCAGGTCACCTTACGCCCGTCGACAGTGATCGTCTAAGGGCTCACCCATCAAGGAGGGCACATGAACTTTCGGGGCAAGCGCGTCAGGCGGGGTGTGGCGATTCTCGCCACCGCCGGCGCCGCCATGACGCTCACCGGCTGCCTGGGCAGCGGGTCAGGCGGGGGCGGAGGCGGCGAGGACGACGGCACCGTCACGATCTGGACCAGCATGGACCAGCCGGTCGTCGACGGGCTGGAGAAGAGCCTGGCCGCGAAGGCCGACGAGGCCGGGATCGACGTCAAGTGGGAACGCGTCACCGGCATCGACAAGCTGATCATGACCAAGCTCAACGCGAGCGACGCGCCGGACATCGCCGTGGTTCCCCAGCCGGGTGTCGTGGCCAACATGGTCAAGCGCGGCGGCGCCCAGCCGCTCGACGACGTGCTCGACATGGGCGCCCTCGAGGACAGCATGTTCCCGGGGATCATCGAGGCCGGAACGGTCGACGGCAAGTTCTACGGGCTGCAGATCAACGCCAACGTGAAGAGCCTCGTCTTCTACCCCAAGAAGGCCTGGGAGGAAGCCGGCTACCCCATCCCCGAGTCGTTGGACGAGCTCTCCCAGCTCACCGAGCAGATCAAGAGCGACGGCGGCACGCCGTGGTGCCTGGGCATCTTCTCCGAGGGCTCCGTCGGATGGCCCGCCACCGACTGGATCGAGGACCTCGTCGCACGGTTCGGTGGCGAGGACACCTACAACTCGTGGGTCGAGGGCGAGACCAAGTTCGACTCGCCGGTGGTGCGTGAGTCGGCTGAGTGGTTCGAGGACAACGTCCTGGCCGAGGGCAACGTCCCGGGCGGTCGTCGCGGCGTGGCCAGCACCGACTTCGGCGCGGCCGGGAACCCCATGTTCGAGGACGAGCCCGGCTGCTGGATGCTCAAGCAGGGCACCTTCATCACGGGCTTCTTCCCGGACGACGTCCAGGCGAACCTCGACGAGGAAGTCGGCGTCTTCGGCTTCCCGCCCGCGGAGGCGGGCGGCGAGAACTACGTCGTCGGCGGCGGCGACCTCGCCACGGCGCTCAGCGACGACGAGGACACGCAGGAGATCATGAACCTGCTTGCCGAGACCGACACGGGCGACGAGGCCGCGAAGACCGGTGCGTTCATCTCGCCGCACTCCGACTTCGACCCGAATGCCTACCCCAACGAGATCATGAAGTCCGCCTACGAGGCGGCCACTGGGTCATCAGCGTTCCTGTTCGACGGGTCCGACCGGATGCCCGGCGAGGTCGGGGCAGGCACGTTCTGGAGCGAGATGACGGCGTTCGTGTCGGGAGACACCGACCTCGACACGGCGCTCAAGAACATCGACGACAGCTGGCCCGCGAGCTGACGTCCTCGGTGGCCGTGGGGACGGCGCGCACACCCCCGTCCCCACGGCTCCGCACTCGAACAACCGGCTGACGGCCGGCACAGAAAGGTCCGCCCATGTGGCTCAAGGCCATCAACACGATCTTGACCGTCGTCGTCGGCATCGGCGTGGCGGTCCTGCTCTACTGGCTGCTCAACAAGATCGCCGAGCTCCTGCCCGGCAGGCTCGAGGACAAGGTCAAGCCCTGGCTCTACATCCTGCCGGCGTACGTCGCGATCGTGGTCTACCTGCTCTACCCGAGCGTGCTGGCCTTCGTCGCCAGCTTCCAGGACGCCACCAGCGAGAACTGGGTCGGGTTCGAGAACTTCGAGATGCTCCTCACCAACGCCGGGTTCCAGCAGACACTGTTCAACACCCTGCTGTGGATGATCATCGTCCCCGTCGTCACCGTCGTCCTGGGACTCGCCATCGCGGTCCTGGCTGACCGGCTCAGGCCCCGCTACGAGAACCTCTCGAAGACCATCGTCTTCCTGCCGATGGCGATCAGCATGGTCGGCGCGGCGACGGTGTGGCGCTTCGTCTACGCCTACCGCCCCGAGGGCCAGGACCAGGTCGGCCTGCAGAACGCCATCGTCACGGGCCTGGGCGGCGACCCGGTGCCGTGGCTGCAGCAGAGCCAGTTCCACCTCAACAGCCTGCTGCTGATGGTGATGCTGCTGTGGGCACAGATCGGCTTCGGGATGGTGCTGCTCTCCAGCGCCATCAAGGGCGTGCCGACCGACACCGTCGAGGCCGCGCACATCGACGGCGCCAACGACCGGCAGACCTTCTTCCGGGTGGTCGTGCCGCAGATGAAGGCGACGATCGTGACCGTCTTCATCACCACGTTGATCGCGGCGATGAAGACCTTCGACGTCGTCTACGTGATGACCAGTGGCCAGTTCAACACCAACATCCTGGGCGTCGAGTTCTACCGGCAGCTGACCAGCAACTTCAACAACGGCGCCGCATCCGCGATCGTCGTCATGCTGCTGATCGCGACGCTCCCGGTGATGGTGTTCCAGGTCAAGCACTTCCGCGAGCAGGAGGCCCGAGGATGACCAGCACGACGACGCACGCCGGCCGTGGGCAGCACGGGTGGCGCCGACAAGGCCCGGGCACGCAAGGGCGGTGGCGGCGACGACCGGCAGGCGAACGCCGGCTGGTTCGCTCGCATCGTCCTCGCGGTGATCTGCACCTTGTGGATCATCCCGGTGATCGGGCTGTTCATCACGTCGTTCCGCGGCGAGCAGGAGGCCAACAGCACCGGCTGGTGGACCGTCTTCACCGACCCGGCGAACTTCGGCTTCGTCGGGTTCGACAACTACACCCAGGCGATCGACACCGCCGACCTCGGCAACGCCTTCATCAACAGCGTGGCGATCTCGCTCCCGGCGACGTTCATCCCGCTGCTGGTGGCCGCGTTCGCGTCCTACGCGTTCACGTTCATGCAGTTCCCCGGCCGCAACGCACTGTTCCTCCTGGTGGTCGCGCTGCTGGTCATCCCGAACTACGTCGCGTTCGTGCCGATCCTCAACCTCTACGGCAGGCTCGGGATGTCGGGCACCTTCCCCACCGTGTGGTTGGCGCACATCGGGTTCGGCATGTCGCTGGCGATCTACATCCTCCGGACCTACATGGGGACGCTGCCGATGAGCGTCATCGAGTCGGGGAGGATCGACGGCGCCAGCCACTTCCAGACGTTCTGGCGGCTGATCCTGCCCATGTCGATGCCGGCGCTCGCCTCGTTCGCCATCTTCCAGTTCCTCTGGGTCTGGAACGACCTGTTCGTGGCGCTCGTGTTCATCGGCCCCGGGGACAACGCACCGATCACCGTGGCGATCCAGAACACGCTGCTCTCCCAGCAGGGGGCGGGCTGGAACCTCGTGACCGCCGGCGGCTTCTTCTCGATGGTCGTGCCGATCATCGTGTTCCTGTCGCTGCAGCGCTTCTTCGTCCGCGGGCTGACGGCTGGAGCCGTCAAGGGCTAGCGACCGGATCGCGGCGGGCGGGTCGAGCGATGACTAGAGTCGCCGTATGACGTCAGGCCCCGACGACTGGATCCACCTTCGTCAGCGAGGCACCAGCCTCCTGCTCCTGCTCGAGGACGGCATCCCCGTGGTCCGCCACTGGGGTGCCGACCTCGGCGAGCTGACCGGCGACGACGTCACCGCGCTCGCCGGCTCGCTGGGCCGCACGGTCAACCACAGCAGCCTCGACCGGCCCCGGGTGCTGCCGCTGCTGCCCGACCTGGCGTCCGGCTTCCCGGGCACGCCGGCGGTCACCGGCTACCGCCCGGACGGCTCGGCCACGGTCTCGCCCCGGTTCGCCGGATGGACGGCGACGCCGTACGACGGCGGCGTCCGCCTCGACGCGGCCGACGACGAGAGCGGGCTCGCGGTGACCTGCGTCGTCACGCTCGACGCCGCCGGCGTGGTCTCCCTCGCTCACACGGTCACCAACACCGGCGCCGACCGGTGGGTCGTCGACGGCGTCGTCGCGTCGCTGCCGGTCCCGGGCCGGGCGCGCGAGCTGCTCGACCTCACCGGGCGCTGGACCCGGGAGCGGGCTCCGCAGCGGCTGCCCTTCCAGCAGGGCACCTGGCGCCGCACCGGACGGCACGGACGCACCGGTCACGACGCGCCCCTGCTGCTGGTGGCGGGCACGCCCGGCTTCCGCTTCCGCGGCGGCGAGGTGTGGGGCCTGCACGTGGCGTGGAGCGGCGACCACGTCTCCTTCGCCGAGCGCACCCCCGAGGGGCACGCCCAGCTCGGTGGCGGCGAGCTGCTCGCCCCGGGCGAGGTGGTGCTCGCGCCGGGTGAGAGCTATGCCGCGCCCCCCGTGCTCGCCGCCTGGTCGGCCGACGGCCTCGACGGGCTGACCGCCCGGTTCCACAGCCACGTCCGCGCCCTCCCCCACCTGAGTGCCCGGCCCCGGCCGGTGGTGCTCAACACCTGGGAGGCGGTCTACTTCGACCACGACCTGGAGACGCTGACCCGGCTCGCCGACGTGGCCGCCGAGGTGGGCGTGGAGCGGTTCGTGCTCGACGACGGCTGGTTCGAGGGCCGCACCGACGACCGCCGCGCGCTCGGCGACTGGACCGTGGACCGGACCCGGTGGCCCGACGGTCTGCACCCGCTCGTCGACCACGTCACCTCCCGCGGCATGGCCTTCGGTCTGTGGGTCGAGCCCGAGATGGTCAACGAGGACTCCACGCTGGCGCGCGAGCACCCCGACTGGCTGCTGCGCGGCCGTCAGGACCTGCCGCCGACCTGGCGGCACCAGCAGGTGCTCGACCTGCAGCACCCCGACGCCTACGCCCACGTCCGCGACGCGCTGCTGGCCCTGCTCGACACCTACGACATCTCGTTCCTCAAGTGGGACCACAACCGCGACCTCGTCGACGCCGGCAGCTCGCTGCGCGGCCGCGGCGCGAGCGCCGTGCACGGCCAGACGCTCGCGCTCTACCGGCTCCTCGACGAGCTGGGGGCAGCGCACCCGACGCTGGAGATCGAGACCTGCGCGTCCGGCGGCGGCCGGGTGGACCTCGGCATCCTGGCGCGGACCCACCGGCTGTGGGCCAGCGACACCAACGACGCCCTGGAGCGGCTGGGCATCCAGCGCTGGACCCAGCTGCTCGTGCCGCCGGAGCTCGTCGGCCAGCACGTCGGCGCCGCGGTCTCCCACACCACCGGCCGCACCCACCGGCTCGGGTTCCGGGCCGCGGCCGCCCTGCTCGGGCACTTCGGCATCGAGTGGGACCTGCTGGCGGCGACCCCCGAGGAGCGCGCGGAGCTGGCGGAGTGGGTGTCGACCTACCGGCGGCTGCGGCACCTGCTCGGCACCGGCACCCTGGTCCGCGGCGACCACCCCGACCCCGGGCTGGTCGTCACCGGGCTGGTCGCACCCGACCGGTCGGAGGGCTGGTACGTCGTCGCGCAGGTCGCCTCCTCGGAGACCACGTCGCCGCTGCCGGTCGTGCTGCCCGGCCTGGACCCGTCGCGGCGCTACGCCGTGCGGTCGGAGGGTCCGGTCGCCCACCTCGGGGCCGACCTCAGCGAGTCCTGGCTCGACACGGTGGGCGCCGACGGGCTGGTGCTGCCGGGCTCGGCGCTGACCGAGACCGGGCTCCAGCTCCCGGTGCTGCTCCCCGAGTCGGCCCGGGTCCTGCACGTCGAGGCGGTCAGCCGGTCCTGACCCAGGTCCTGCCCGGGACGACGGGCCGGGTCGACCGGCTCGTCGACCGGCTCGTCGAGCGGAGCTGCCGGCCTTGGTCAGCCGGCTGCCTGCGGCATACCGGCGATCGTTCGCGCGTCGAGACCTCGCCGCACGAAGATCACGTAGGTCTCCGTGTTCTGGCGGTAACCGAGGATGGCCTTGTCGACGTCGACCCCCTCGATCAGCCACACGTCGGTGGCCGCGAAACCGCCGAGGTCCGGCCCGCAGAGCTCCGCGTCGTTGCAGGCCGGGTAGGCGGCGTCGCCCAGCTCCTGGAGGATCGAGCGCGGCTCGTAGGCACGCCACTCGTCGTAGAAGTGGCCGCTGAACCGCAGGTCGGGGCATGCGGGGTCGCGGACCGCCTCCTCACATGACGCCGGGGAGGTGCACGAGACCGGCAGGGCGAGGGCCGTGACGACGACGAGCCAGCGCGGTGTCCGCGTGCGCGGGAAGGAGCGAGGGCTCATGCAGACGACCGCCCATGATCAACGGTTGGTGATGCCGAGCCGGTTCCTGGACGTGCCGGGGAGGTCCTTGCGCTTCACGCTGACGCCGCCCATCAGCGCCATCCCCTTGACCCGGACGACCGGGGAGTCGGGGCGGAGGTCGGCGGCCACCCTGGACCGCGCCTCGCTGAAGTCGCCCATGATCCCGACGCCCTCGACGATCACGTGGGTCCAGGGGTTCACGATGATGTCGATGCCGGCCATGATCGCGTAGGCCTCGATCACGGTCTCGTGCGCGGCGAAGCGGGCCTCGCGCAGGTCGAGGGTGACGCCGCCCATGACGCTGAGGGCGTTGTGCTTGGCGGGCACCTCCCAGAGCCCGCGGCGGGTGCAGTCGCCCATCATCGCGAACGACGTGGCGTAGGACGTGGCCGGCAGCGCGGCGGCGCCCGGCCGTGGCGCGGGCACGACCGGCTGCGCGTGGGTGGCGGCGGGCAGGTCGGCGGTGATCGGGACGAGCTCGCCGTAGGTCTTCGCGGCGTAGGTCGCCTCGAGCCGCTCCTCGAGCTCGTCGAGGTCGATGCGGCCCTCGCCGGCCGCCTGACGCAGCACCTCGGCGACCTTGTGCCGGTCCTCGTCGGAGATCCGCAGCATGCTCGCCTCGTGCGGGCGACGCTGCAGGTCCCCGGGCCCCTGTCCGTCCATGCCGCCCAGCCTAATCGACGCGCGCCAGCGTGAATTAGGCTCCGGAGCCATGAGCGCGGACCCCGAGTTCCAGTACTCCGACCTCCTCCCGACCGGTGCCGACGACACGCCGTACCGCCTGGTCACCAGCGAGGGGGTCGGCACCTTCGAGGCCGGCGGCCGGACCTTCCTGCAGGTCGCGCCCGAGGCGCTGCGCACCCTCACCGCGGAGGCGATGCACGACATCGCGCACTTCCTGCGGCCCGCGCACCTCGCCCAGCTGCGCCGGATCATCGACGACCCGGAGTCCAGCGGCAACGACCGCTTCGTCGCGCTCGACCTGCTCAAGAACGTCAACATCTCCGCGGGCGGCGTGCTGCCGATGTGCCAGGACACCGGCACCGCGATCGTGATGGGCAAGAAGTCCGAGCGGGTCCTCACCGGCGCCGACGACGGCGAGTGGATCAGCAAGGGCGTCTACGACGCCTACACCAAGCTGAACCTGCGCTACTCCCAGCTCGCGCCGCTGACGATGTGGGACGAGAAGAACACCGGCACCAACCTGCCGGCCCAGATCGAGCTCTACAGCACCCCCGGGGCCGACGACCCGGCCTACAAGTTCCTCTTCATGGCCAAGGGTGGCGGCTCGGCCAACAAGTCCTTCCTCTACCAGGAGACGAAGGCCGTGCTGAACCCCACGCGGATGCTGGAGTTCCTCGACGAGAAGATCCGCTCGCTCGGCACCGCCGCCTGCCCGCCGTACCACCTGGCGGTCGTCATCGGCGGCACGTCGGCGGAGTTCGCGCTCAAGACCGCGAAGTACGCCTCCGCGCACTACCTCGACAACCTGCCCACCGAGGGGTCGATGAGCGCGCACGGGTTCCGCGACGTCGAGCTGGAGGAGGAGGTCTTCAAGCTGACCCAGTCCTTCGGCATCGGGGCGCAGTTCGGTGGGAAGTACTTCTGCCACGACGTCCGCGTGGTGCGGCTCCCCCGGCACGGCGCGTCCTGCCCGGTCGCGATCGCGGTCTCCTGCTCGGCCGACCGGCAGGCGCTCGGCAAGATCACCGCCGAGGGCGTCTTCCTCGAGCAGCTCGAGACCGACCCGGCCAAGTACCTCCCCGACGTGACCACGGAGAAGCTGACCGTGTCCGCGGGCTCCGACGCCGACGACGTGGTGAAGATCGACCTCAACCGGCCGATGGACGAGATCCGCGCGGAGCTGTCGAAGCACCCGGTCAAGACCCGGCTCTCGCTCACCGGTCCGCTCGTGGTCGCGCGCGACATCGCGCACGCGAAGATCAAGGAGCGCCTCGACGCCGGCGAGGGGATGCCGCAGTACATGAAGGACCACGCGGTCTACTACGCCGGTCCGGCGAAGACGCCCGAGGGCTACGCGTCCGGCTCGTTCGGCCCGACCACGGCCGGGCGGATGGACTCCTACGTCGACCAGTTCCAGGCCGAGGGCGGCTCGATGGTGATGCTGGCCAAGGGCAACCGCTCGGTCCAGGTGACCCGGGCCTGCGACACCCACGGCGGCTTCTACCTCGGCTCCATCGGCGGCCCGGCCGCCCGGCTCGCCCAGGACTGCATCAAGCACGTCGAGGTGCTCGAGTACCCCGAGCTCGGCATGGAGGCGGTCTGGAAGATCGAGGTCGAGGACTTCCCCGCCTTCATCGTCGTCGACGACAAGGGCAACGACTTCTTCGCCGAGACCCAGAAGCCGATCGCCCTCACCGTGCGCACCCGCTCCGCCGAGAAGGTCTGACCCCGCTCTCCCCCGGCCGCCGCCGGGTTGCGTCCGGCAGGAGGGACGACCGGGGGTCCCCGGTAGCGTGCCGGCCATGGAGTACGACGAGGTCGCCCGCGCCGAGTCCGAGCGGGGCGAGGTGGTGCTGCGGCGCCGGCGCGACCCGGACGACCCCGACGGGCCGGTCGTGCTCGAGCTGCGGGTCAACGGCGTCTTCGTGATGGACACCGTGGAGACGAGCACCGAGCGGGAGCTCGCCGCCGCGGCGCTGGCCCAGGTGGACGAGCCCCGGGCCGTGCTGGTGGGCGGGCCTCGGCCTCGGCTTCACCGTGCACGAGGTGCTGGCCGACCCCCGCGTCGAGCGGGTCGCGGTCGTCGAGATCGAGGACGCCCTGGTCGGCTGGATGCGCGACGGCACCGTGCCGCACGGACCCGGCCACCTCGCCGACGAGCGGCTGCACGTGGTCGTCGCGGACATCCGCACCGCGATCGCCGAGGCCGCTCCCGCGTCCTACGACCTCGTCCTGCTCGACGTGGACAACGGCCCGGGCTACCTCGTGCACGAGGCCAACGCCGACGTCTACCGCACGGCGTTCCTGCGGTCGGTCGCCGACGCGCTCCGCCCGGGCGGGGCCGTGGTGGTCTGGTCGGCCGCCGCCGCGCCGGAGCTGGCCGACGCCCTGACGGAGGTGTTCGGCTCGGTCACCCCGGTCGCGCACGACGTCGTGCTCCAGGGCCGGCCCGAGCACTACTGGCTCTACCTCGCCCGCGCCGGCGTCGCCGCCGGACCAGGCGTGCCCGACCGGCCGGCTGGGTAGCCTCGGAAGCATGGCGCGCATCGAGCACGACAGCATGGGAGAGGTCGAGGTCCCCGACGACGCCCTGTGGCGGGCGCAGACGCAGCGGGCGGTGGAGAACTTCCCGATCAGCGGCACGGGCCTCGAGCCGGAGCACCTCAAGGCGCTGGCCCAGGTCAAGGCCGCGGCCGCCAAGGTCAACGCCGACCTCGGCGTGGTCGACACCGCCAGGGCCGACGCGATCCGCGCGGCCGCCGCGGAGATCGTGGCGGGCGAGCACCTCGACCACTTCCCGATCGACGTCTTCCAGACCGGCTCCGGTACGTCGTCCAACATGAACATGAACGAGGTGCTGGCCACCCTCGCGGGTCGTGCCGGCGTGGAGGTGCACCCCAACGACCACGTCAACGCCAGCCAGTCGAGCAACGACATCTTCCCGACCTCGATCCACGTCGCGGCCACCAGCGCCACCACCCACGACCTGGTGCCCGCGCTCGACCACCTCGCCTCGACCCTGGAGGCCAAGGCCGAGGAGTTCGCCGACGTCGTCAAGGCCGGGCGCACGCACCTGATGGACGCGACCCCGGTGACGCTCGGCCAGGAGATCGGCGGCTACGCCGCGGCGCTCCGCCTCGGCATCGAGCGCCTGGAGGCGACCCTGCCGCGGGTGGCCGAGCTGCCGCTGGGCGGCACCGCCGTCGGCACCGGCATCAACACCCCGCCCGGGTTCGCCGCCGCGGTCATCGAGGAGCTCGCCGCCGCGACCGGGCTGCCGTTCACCGAGGCGCGCAACCACTTCGAGGCGCAGGGCGCCCGGGACGCGCTCGTCGAGCTCTCCGGCCAGCTCCGCACCGTCGCGGTCTCGCTCACCAAGATCTGCAACGACCTGCGCTGGATGGCCTCGGGGCCGCGCACCGGCCTCGCGGAGATCAACCTCCCCGACCTGCAGCCCGGGTCGAGCATCATGCCCGGCAAGGTCAACCCGGTGCTCCCGGAGGCGACGCTCATGGTCTGCGCGCAGGTCGTCGGCAACGACGCCACGGTCGCCGTGGCGGGCGCGTCGGGCAGCTTCGAGCTCAACGTGATGATGCCGGTGATGGCACGCAACCTGCTGGAGTCGATCCGGCTGCTGGCCACCTCGACCCGGCTGCTCGCCGACCGCTGCGTCGCGGGCATCACCGCCAACGAGGACCGGATGCGCACCTACGCCGAGTCCTCGCCGTCGGTCGTCACGCCGCTGAACAGGTACATCGGCTACGAGGACGCCGCCAAGGTCGCGAAGAAGGCGCTGGCCGAGGAGAAGACGATCCGCGAGGTCGTCGTGGAGCTCGGCTACGTCGAGCGCGGCGACCTCACCGAGGAGCAGCTCGACGAGGCGCTGGACGTCGCCTCGATGACCCACCCCTGAGGTCACTCCTCGACGAGCCCCAGCCGGACGGCGACCCGCCGCCCCCGACCACTCCGGACGGTGGGGAACGGGATCCGGCACAACGCCCGAGCGGCCAGAGCCTGGCCCGCGACCATCGGCAGGAACGCCAGGCCGCCCAGGACCAGGTCCGCGAGGTCGGTCGGCGTGTCGACGTGGGCCAGCCGGAGGTCCGTCACGCCGAACGCCACCAGCCCCGCGAGGCCGGCGTAGAGGCTCAGCAGGAGCCGGGCCGGCCACCGGGTGGAGGTGGTCCGGACGCTCCACGCCTCGAGGCAGGCCGCCGGGACACCCAGGACGACGAGGACCACGGCTGCAAGAGCCAGCGCGAGGTCACCGCCCCCGGTCCACCACGGGCCCGAGGCGTCGACGCCGTAGCCGGTCAGGTCGGCCCACAGGACCCAGCCCACGACAGCCAGACCGGCGACGAGGTGCGCGAGCCACGGGAAGCGGAGGTCCATGCCCGCCAGTGTCGGCCCGGCGGCGCGCCCGGCGCATGAGTGCGGCTACTCAGCGCGACCGCCAGGCGTGGCGGATCAGTACCAGTTGTTGGCCTGCTTGAACTCCCAGGCCGAGCACGGGGTGCCGTAGGAGCTGCGGATGTAGTCCAGGCCCCACTCGATCTGCGAGGCGGGGTTGGTCATGTAGTCCGCGGGCAGGTCGTCGTGGGTCTCGGTGAGGGCCTGCGGGATGCCGTAGGCGCTCGACGTCGGGTTGTCGGCGGTCGGGTCCCAGCCGCTCTCGCTCATGTAGAGCGAGTCGAGACAGCCGAACTGGTCGCTGGAGAAGCCGTACTCCGGAAGCATCGCGCGGGCGATGTCACGCGGGTCGGCCTTCGAGAGGTCTTCCTTGCGGGTGGCCTGGCCACCGGAGGACTGGTCGAGCGAGGCGACCTTGTCCTTGTCGACCGACGTACGGCGGTCCGAGCGCGACACCGAGCGCTCGCGGTCGGCGAGCTCCGCGGTGCTGCCCTGGTCGGCGGTGTCGGAGTCGAGCTGGGGCGCGGCGCGCAGGGCGGCGTTGGCGTTGTCGCCGACCGCGTCCTGCTGGGACAGGATGCCGGAGGTCACGGCGAGACCGGTCGCGGCGACGGCGACACCGGAGAACAGCACCGTGGAGCGGACGCGCTTCTTCAGGGCAGGTTCGGGCGCCGGACCGCGGTGCTTCGGGACGTACTCTTCACGTCGGGGCACAGGGGGAACTCACAAACGTCGACTACGGGGGATTCGGGGCCGGAGAAACAGGCCGAAGGGCCCTTGTCGGGGCCCAAGAACAAGTGACCACCGTGCCCGATGCCAAAACAGGTCGCAAATCAGGCGCGCCCGGCTGAGCGGGGGCTGGTGGGCACGGTCACAGCCAGGTCGACGGATCGTGCGCGGTTGCTGGGTTCCCACGCACGACCCGTCGAAAACCTACTGGTCTAGACCGGTCAGACCGTGACGTTCTCCAACATCTCGGTCACGAGCGCCGCGATGGGCGAGCGCTCCGAGCGGGTCAGCGTCACGTGGGCGAACAGCGGGTGCCCCTTGAGCTTCTCCACGACGGCCACGACGCCGTCGTGCCGGCCCACCCGCAGGTTGTCGCGCTGGGCGACGTCGTGGGTCAGCACCACCTTGGAGTTGGCGCCGATCCGCGACAGCACGGTGAGCAGCACGTTGCGCTCCAGCGACTGCGCCTCGTCGACGATGACGAAGGCGTCGTGCAGCGAGCGGCCGCGGATGTGGGTCAGCGGGAGCACCTCGAGCATCCCGCGGTCGAGGATCTCGTCGACCACCTCGCCCGAGGTGAGCGCGCCCAGGGTGTCGAAGACCGCCTGGCCCCAGGGCGACATCTTCTCGGACTCGCTCCCGGGGAGGTAGCCGAGCTCCTGGCCGCCGACCGCGAACAGCGGCCGGAAGACCACGACCTTCTTGTGCTGGCGGCGCTCCATGACGGCCTCGAGCCCGGCGCACAGCGCCATCGCCGACTTGCCGGTGCCGGCCCGGCCACCCAGCGAGACGATGCCGACCTCGGGGTCGAGCAGCATCTCCAGGGCGATCCGCTGCTCGGCCGAGCGGCCGTGCACGCCGAACGCGTCGCGGTCGCCGCGCACCAGGTGGACCCGCTTGTCGGCCTTGACCCGGCCCAGGGCGCTGCCCCGGTCGGAGAGCAGCACGAGCCCGGTGTGGCAGGGCAGGTCGCGGGCCTCCTCGAGGTCGATGACCTGGTCGTCGTACAGCTCGTCGAGCTCGGCGCCGGTCACCTCGACCTCGGTCATCCCGGTCCAGCCGGACTCGGCGGCCAGCTCGGCGCGGTACTCCTCGGCGTCGAGCCCGACGGCCGACGCCTTGATCCGCATCGGCATGTCCTTGGAGACCAGCGTGACCAGGCGGCCCTCGTTGGCGAGGTTGCGGGCGACGGCGAGGATCCGCGAGTCGTTGTCGCCGAGCCGGAAGCCGGACGGCAGCGACTGCGGGTCGGTGTGGTTGAGCTCGACCCGGATCGACCCGCCGCGCTCCCCCACCGGCACCGGCTGGTCGAGCCGGCCGTGGGTGACCCGCAGCTCGTCGAGGCTGCGCAGGGCGGCCCGGGCGAAGTACCCCAGCTCGGGGTGGTGCCGCTTGCCCTCCAGCTCGGTGATCACGACCACCGGCAGGACGACCTCGTGCTCCTCGAACCGGTACAACGCACCGGGGTCGGCGAGCAGGACGCTGGTGTCGAGCACGTAGGTGCGGGCCTCGTCCCGCGGGCCCGACGCCACTGTTGCTGGGGTCCTCTTCGATGCAGCCACGGCACTACCCCTCGCAGACCAGCACGCGCACGCACGCCCCGGTCCTGGTCAGAAATGCTCTGGTGGACCGGGACCGGGCCCGAAAGTCCGCGTGCGGACCTCCGTGCTGGTGCGTGGTCGTGAGTTCTCACGAACGGGCCTCCCGAGACGGCTGGCTTCCCCACCTGCCGTCCCTGCGAAGGTAAGCCGCCCGCGGGGCCGAAATGAACCGACACGCCAGATCGCGTGATGACGGGAAAGTTAAGTCTCTCGCGCGGTCAGGCGCCGAACCGGCGATTCCGCTCGGAGTAGGCACGGAGCGCGCGGAGGAAGTCGACCCGGCGGAAGTCCGGCCAGTAGGCCTCGCAGAAGTAGAACTCGCTCTGGGCGCTCTGCCAGAGCAGGAAGCCGCCGAGCCGCTGCTCCCCGGAGGTGCGGATCACCAGGTCCGGGTCGGGCTGGCCCTTGGTGTAGAGGTGGTCGGAGATGTGCTCGACGTCGAGGAACTCGGCCAGCTCCTCGATCGAGGTGCCCTTGCTCGCGTGCTCCTGCAGCAGCGAGCGTACGGCGTCGGCGATCTCGCGGCGGCCGCCGTAGCCGACGGCGATGTTGACGATGAGGCCGTCCACGTCGCGCGTCTCGTCGGCCGCCTCCTTCAGCCGGCGGGCGGTGTCGGCGGGCAGCAGGTCGAGCGCCCCCACCGGGTGCAGCCGCCAGCGCTTCTGGGCGGCGAGGTCGGCGACCGCCTCCTCGATGATCACCAGCAGCGACCGCAGCTCCTCGGCGGGGCGGTTGAGGTTGTCGGTGGAGAGCAGCCACAAGGTGACCACCTCGACCCCGGCCTCCTCGCACCACTCCAGCAGCGGGGAGATGTTGGCGGCGCCGGCGCGGTGGCCGTGCGCGGCGTCGCGCCCCACGGCCCGGGCCCAGCGCCGGTTGCCGTCGAGCATCACGCCGACGTGCTTGGGCATCCGGTCGGCGGGCAGCCTGCGCACGAGCCTGCGCTCGTAGGCCGGGTAGAGCACCCGTCGTACTGCCTGCTTCCAGTCCGCCACGGTCCCCCACCTTACTCGTGTGCAGGCGCCTCCGCGGCCGCTCCGGGGCCGGACGACTCGCCGAGGGCTTGGGTGAGCCTGGCCGGAACTGGGTACCTTCATGTCATGACCGAACCGCACCTCCTCGCCGCCGCGGGCCGACTGGGCGACCGCTTGGGCGACCACGTGCGCGACGCGATCGCGGAGGTCAAGCCGCACCTGCGCGGGTGGCTGCACGCCGTGACCGCGCCGCTCGCGCTCGCCGCGGGCGTCGTGCTCGTCGTGCTCTCCCCCAACGCCACCACCCGGATCGGGTCGGCGGTGTTCGCGACCACGGCGATGATCCTCTTCACCGTGTCGGCGATCTACCACCGCGGCACCTGGAGCCCCCGGATCTGGGCGTTCCTGCGGCGCTTCGACCACGCCAACATCTTCCTGCTCATCGCCGGCACCTACACCCCGTTCACGCTGCTGCTGCTCGAGGGCCGCAACCAGGTGATCCTGCTCAGCACGGTCTGGACGGGAGCGCTGCTCGGGGTGCTGTTCCGGATCTTCTGGGCCGGTGCGCCCCGCTGGCTCTACACCCCGATCTACATCGCCCTGGGCTGGGCGGCGGTCTTCTTCTTCCAGGACTTCGTGCACGGCACGGGCGCGGCGGTGCTGACCCTGATGGTCCTCGGCGGCGGGCTCTACACCCTCGGCGGACTGGTCTACGGCTTCCAGCGGCCCAACCCGTTCCCCCGCTGGTTCGGCTTCCACGAGGTGTTCCACACCCTCACCATCGCGGCGTTCGCCAGCCACTACGTCGGCATCTCGATCGCGACGTACTCCCTGCGCTGAGCCGGCCCGCCGGCAGCCGAGACACTCCGGCCGCACCTCTGGACGTGCCCGTCGCACGGGCGTAACGTCGAGTGGATCAGATCTCCACGCCGGATGGAGGTGTTGCAGTTGCCGCGGAACCCCAATCGATCGCATCACGAGCCTGAAGGGCCTTGACAGGTCCCTCACTCTCGACGAAGGGGAAGGCGCGACGCGCCTTCCCCTTCGCCTGTCCCGGGCCGGCTCAGCCGGCCGAGAAGCGTGCGCAGCTCCTCCGCGGCCGTGACCGGCCGCTCGCAGACCAGGCCGCGGCAGACGTAGGCCGCGGGCCGGCCGTCGACCAGGCCCCGGTCCGCCAGCAGCGGCACCGACGGCGCAGCACCAGGACGACCGGCGGCGACCACCAGCCCCGGCCGCGGGCTCGCCCAGGCCTCGCCGAGCAGCGCGCGGTACGCCGGGTCGTCGGGCTCGCCGACCACCGCGACCTCGAGCGGGCCGTCCAGGGCGGCCTCGCCCGCCGCGAGCGACCAGCCGGCGAAGCGCGGCGCCCGCTCGGCCAGCACCCGCACGTTGCGCAGGGCGGCCTCCGCGGCGTCGCGGTGCCGCCCCGACCCGGTCAGCGCGGCGTGGCGGAGCAGCGCGTGCACGAGTGCCGACTGGCCCGAGGGGCTGGCGTTGTCGCTGGGGTCGCGCGGCCGGGCCACCAGCGACTCGGCGTCCGAGGCGGTGTCGTGGAAGCCGCCGTCGTCGGCGGCGAAGGCGTCGAGCGCCCGGTCGAGCAGCCGCTCGGCGTGCCCGGACCACTCCGCGTCGCCGGTGACCGCGTGCAGCACCAGGAAGCCGTGGGCCACGCAGGCGTAGTCCTCGAGCACCCCCGCGTGCGGGCCGGCGACACCGTCACGGGAGACCCGCCGCAGCCGGTCGCCGTCGAGGTGCACCTCGACCAGCAGCCGGCCGGCGGCCACCGCGGCGGCCACGTGGCCGGGCTCGTCGAGGACCGCGCCCGCCTCGGCGAGCGCGGCGATCGCCAGCCCGTTCCAGGCCGCGACCACCTTGTCGTCGCGGGCCGGGTGCGTGCGGGTGGCCGCGCGGTGGTGTGCGAGCCGGGTCCGCAGCGCCGCCCAGCGGGCCGGGTCGCGGTCCTCGCGCAGCTGGAGGGTCGAGGACCCGTGCTCGAAGGTGCCGCGCTCGGTGACGCCGAGCAGGTCGGCCGCCCACGCGCCGTCGTCGGGGCCGAGCACCTCGACCAGCTCGGCCGGCGTCCAGGCGTAGAACCTGCCCTCGACCCCGTCGGTGTCGGCGTCCAGCGCCGAGGCGAACCCGCCCTCGGGGGTGCGCAGCTCGTCGAGCAGGAACTGCGCCGTCTCGGCCGCGACCCGGCGGGCCAGGTCGCCGCCGCCCTGCCGCCACCAGTGCGTGTAGACGCCGAGCAGCTGGGCGTTGTCGTAGAGCATCTTCTCGAAGTGCGGCACCACCCAGCCGCGGTCCACGGAGTAGCGCGCGAACCCGCCCGCGAGCTGGTCGTACATGCCGCCGCGGGCCATCGCGGTGAGCGTCGCGGCCGCCATGTTCCCCGCCTGGGCGCCGGTCCCGGTCGGGACCCGGGCGGCGTGCCGGAGCAGGAACTCCAGCACCATCGACGGCGGGAACTTCGGCGCTCCCCCGAAGCCGCCCTCGGCGGCGTCGAACTCCCCGGCCAGGGTGCGCACGGCCCCCGCGAGCACGTCCGCGTCCAGCGGCTGGTCCCCGGCCGGCATCCCCTGGCCGCGCAGGTGCTCCGAGACGTCGCCGGCGACCCGGCGCACCTCGTCGCGGCGCTGGGTCCAGGCCGAGGCGAGCGCCTCCAGCACCTGCCGGAACGACGGCTGGCCCTGCCGCGGCTGGTCGGGGTAGTAGGTGCCGGCGAAGAACGGCTCCCCCTCGGGCGTGAGCACGACGGTCATCGGCCAGCCGCCGTGCCCGGTCATCGCCGTGGTGGCCTGCATGTAGACCGCGTCGACGTCGGGCCGTTCCTCGCGGTCGACCTTGATGTTGACGAAGTGCTCGTTCATGTAGGCCGCGGTCGCCTCGTCCTCGAAGGACTCGTGCGCCATGACGTGGCACCAGTGGCAGGCGGCGTACCCGACGCTGAGCAGCACCGGCCGGTCGGTCGCCTCCGCCTCGGCGAACGCCTCGGGCGACCACTCCCACCAGTGCACCGGGTTGTCCTTGTGCTGCAGGAGATAGGGCGACGTGGCGTTCGCCAGCCGGTTGGTCACGGTTGCACATCCTTCGGTCCGCTCGACCGGGCCGGCCCGGTCATGACTGCCGCCCGGGGTGACGGGTACGTCACCGGTGTGCGGCCCCCGATGGTTCAGGGGCGAGCCGCACCATCCTGAACCACTACAGCACACCCAAGAAGGAGACACCTGTGTCCACCGATGCCATCGTGCTGCTCAAGGAAGACCACAAGCAGATCCTCAAGACCTTCCGGGACTTCGAGAAGGCCGGTGAGAACGCCCATGCCACCAAGGGCAGGCTCGTCGACCGGATGATCGAGCTCCTGACCGTGCACACCTACCTCGAGAACGAGGTGATGTACCCGCGGGTCCGCGAGCTGCTGCCCGAGCTCGAGGACGACGTGCTGGAGTCCTACGAGGAGCACCACGTCGCCGACCTGCTGGTCGTCGAGCTCGCCGCCCTGAAGCCCGACGCGGAGCGCTTCACCGCCAAGACCACGGTGCTCATCGAGAACGTCCGCCACCACATCGAGGAGGAGGAGGACGAGTGGTTCCCCCAGGTCCGTGAGGGGCTGTCGCGCACGACCCTGCGCGAGATCGGCGCCGAGATGATCGAGGCGCGGAAGAAGGCGCCGACCCGGCCCTCTCAGCCGAGCGCGCTGAAGAAGACGATCGACGCGGTCATCTCCTGACCCACCGGCGGCGGCCGCGTCCCACCGATCTCGCCCACCACGCGGGCCACACCGGCCACGCGCGGGGAATCCCGGCGGGACCGGTCGTGTTCCCCTGGTGACCCGACCGCGAGACCCGAGAGAGAGCCCATGCCGACCACTGCCCTGACCGCGAACGACTTCGAGAAGACCGTCGCCGACAACGACATCGTGCTGGTCGACTTCTGGGCGTCCTGGTGCGGCCCGTGCCGACAGTTCGCGCCCACCTTCGAGAAGGCCTCGGACGCCAACCCGGACATCGTCTTCGCCAAGGTCGACACCGAGGCCGAGCAGGCGCTCGCCCGCGCCGCCAACATCACCTCGATCCCGACGCTGATGGCCTTCCGCGAGGGCGTGCTGGTCTTCGCCCAGCCCGGTGCCCTGCCGCCGCAGGCGCTCGACCAGGTCGTCGACGCCGTCCGCGGCCTCGACATGACCGAGGTGCACGCCGAGGTCGCCAAGCAGCGCGCCGCCCAGGACGGCGGCGAGGACAGCGCCACCGCCTGACCCCTCGCGCAAGGCCTACGCTGGCGTCGTGGACGCACGCGCGTGGGACGAGCGGTACGCCGCCGCGGAGCTGGTCTGGTCGGCCCGGCCCAACCAGTTCGTGGAGGCCGAGCTGGCGGACCTGGCCCCCGGGCGGGCGGTCGACCTGGCCGCCGGCGAGGGCCGCAACGCGATCTGGCTGGCCGAGCAGGGCTGGCAGGTGACCGCGGTGGACTTCTCCCTGGTCGGCCTCGACAAGGGCCGCGAGGCGCTCGAGCGCCACCCCCGCGGCCGGGACCTGCACGTCGACTGGGTGCACGCCGACGTCCTCGAGTGGGAGCCCGGCCCGGTCGGCTACGACCTGGCCGTCGTCGCCTACCTCCAGCTCGTGGCGCCCGAGCGGCGCCGGGCCGTGCGTCACGCCTTCGACAGCCTCGCCGTCGGGGGCACCCTGCTCGTCGTCGCGCACGACACCACCAACCACACCGAGGGCACCGGCGGGCCGACCGACCCCGCCGTGCTCTACACGGCCGCCGACGTGCTCGACGACCTCGCCGACCGGAAGCTGGAGACCGTGCGGGCCGAGCGGGTGGCACGGCTGGTCGGCGGTGGCGAGGACCCCGTGTCCCACCGGGCGCAGCCGGCGCGCACGGCGTACGACGCCCTGGTGCGCGTCGTGCGCACCGGCTGACGCAAGACCGTCCCGTCGCCTGGTGAGCCGGTCGTAGAGTGCGAACGTGACCCCCACGCAGCTCAAGGCGTTCGCGAGCGTGGTGCGCCTGGGGTCGGTGAAGGCGGCCGCCCAGGAGCTCGGTGTCACCGAGGCCGCGGTGTCGATGCACGTCGGCCACCTGCGCAAGGAGCTCGACGACCAGCTGTTCGTCCGCACGTCGTCCGGGCTCGCGTTCACCCCCGGCGGGCTGCGGCTGGCCAGCCGGGCCATGGAGATCCTGGGGCTGCAGGACCGCACCGTCCGCGAGGTCGGCCAGGCCCGTGACGGACGCCGGCTGCTGCGGCTGGCGACGACCAGCCTCTTCGCCGAGCACGCCGCCCCGGGGCTGATCGAGCTGTTCGCCGGCCGTGCCGACGACCTCGACGTCGAGCTCAGCGTGTGCGCGCCGGCCCAGATGCCCGGCCTGCTGGCCGCCCGCACGGTCGACCTGGCGGTGGGGCCGGCGCCCATCGCCCCGCCCGACGCGCTGGTGCACAAGGCGTTCCTGAACTTCGAGATCGTCACCGTGGTCGGTCCCACGCACCCGCTGGCCGGGCGCACGGTGGCAGCGGGCCAGGTCCGTGACCAGCAGTGGCTGCTCGGCCCCTCCGCGGCCAACGACGAGAGCGTCATCTCGAGCCTGGTCCGCCGGCTCGGTGTCCCCGAGGCGCAGCAGACGATCTTCCAGAGCGAGGCCGCGGCGGTGGAGGAGACCAAGCGGGGCAACGGGATGGCCCTGGCGGTGCGGTTCGCGGTGGCCGCCGACGTCTCCACCGGCCGGCTCGCCACCGTGCACGGCAGCGCCCTGCACGCGCGCGGCGGGTGGGCCGCGCTGGCCCTGCCCGCGCACAGCCAGACCCCGGCCACCGCCGAGCTGCTCCGGTTCATCACCACGCCCCGGGCGACCCAGGCGATGGTGCACGGGTCGGGCGTGGGCGTCGGGCGGTTCCGGCCCTCCGTGCACGTCACCCTGTGGTCGTGAGCCGCCGGCTCCCCGGCACGTCCGGCTGGACGATCACGTCGAGCGCCGCGAGCACGGCGCGCAGCGTGTGGGCCGGCAGGAACGCGTCGCAGTAGGGCAGCGCGGCGGCCATCGAGCCCACCAGCGGCTCGAAGCCCGGGGCGGCGGCGCGCGGGTTGAGCCACACCACCGCGTGCGCCCGCAGCCGGGCCCGCTTCATCGCCCGGGCCAGCAGCTCCGGCTCGTCGGAGTCCCAGCCGTCCGAGGCCACGACCAGGACGCCGCCGCGCAGCGCCTGCCCGTGCCGGGAGGCCAGCAGCCGGGCCAGGTTGGTGGCCAGCCGCGTGCCGCCGTAGCGGTCGGTCACCTGCTCGGAGGCCAGCGCCATCGCCACCTGCGCCGAGCGGTGCCCCAGCGCCGGCGTGAGCCGGGTCAGCGACGTCGAGAAGGCGAAGGTCTCCGCGCGGCCCGACCGCGCCAGCGCCCGCATGACGTGCAGGTAGGCCGTGGAGTAGGCCTGCATCGACTCGCTCACGTCGACGAGCATCGTGACCGGGCGCGGGCGCAGCACCGCGCGTGACCGGCTCAGCTCCACCGGCTCCCAGCCGGTGCGCCGCGACCGCGCCAGGGTCTCGCGCAGGGCGATCCGGCGCCCGCCCGGGACGACCCGGTGCCGCCGGCTGGTGCGCATCGGCCAGCGGCGCAGGGACCGCTCCAGCCAGGCCCCGACCAGCGCGAGCTGCGCCTCGTCGAGGTCCTCGAAGGCGACGTCGGCCACCGCGTCGACGGCGCTGGGCATCAGCTCGGGGAGCGCCTGCCCCTCGGCCGGCTCGTCGGACTCGGTCACCCGCGGCAGCGTGTGCCACGGCAGCCCCTCGGCCGTCGCCGCCTCCTGCGGCCCGGGCGCGAGCGCAGGCTGGTGCTCCGCGTCGTCGGGTGCGGTGAGCGCCGCGTCGTCGGGGCCCTGGGCCTGGCCGCCGAGGCGCAGCCCCGAGTCCCGGAAGACGAGGTCGAAGAGCCGGTCGAACGTCGCGAGGTCGTGCGGCTGGTTGACCAGCGTCACCCGGCACAGCCAGTAGAGCGCGGTGACCGTGCGCGGCGGCGCGACCGCGAGGCCCTCGGTGAGGGCCGAGAGCGCGGTCGAGGTGACCGGCACGCCGGCCGCCCGCAGCCGCTGCCCGAGCGCCACCGCGAACGCCGCCCGGTCGACCGCGCGGAACAGCGGCGCCGCGACGTCGCTCATCCGAAGGCGAAGGTGTCGGCGGCCTCGGCGAGGAGGTCGCGGTCGTCGGGGGTCTTGGCCAGCGCACTGATCGTCGCCAGCACGTCCTCCCGGACGAGCGAGGTGGCGCCGAGCACGGCCAGGGCCGCGACCCAGTTGATCGCCTCGGCCACCCCGGGGGCCTTGTCGACGTCGAGGGAGCGCACGTGACCCACGAACTGCGCCGCCGACTCGATCAGCGCGGCGTTGGCCTCCGGGACCGTGCGCCGGAGGATCTCGACGGCCCGCGCGGCGGAGGGGAACTCCAGCCAGTGGTAGAGGCACCGCCGGCGCAGCGCGTCGTGCAGGTCGCGGCTGCGGTTGGACGTCAGCACCACGATGGGCGGGCGCTTGGCGGTGAAGGTGCCCAGCTCGGGCACGGTCACCGACCCCTCCCCCAGGAACTCGAGCAGGAGGGCCTCGAACTCGTCGTCGGCCCGGTCGATCTCGTCGATGAGCAGCACCGGCGACGCGGGGCCGTCGTAGCGCACGCACTGCAGGATCGGCCGTTCGAGGAGGTACTCCTCGGAGAACAGGTCGGACTCGGCGAGCTTCTCGTGCCGCGCCTCGGCGAGGCGGATCGCGAGCAGCTGGCGCTGGTAGTTCCAGTCGTAGAGCGCCTCGCTGGCCGAGAGACCCTCGTAGCACTGCAGCCGGATCAACGGCACCCCCAACGCGCGCGCCAGCACCTTGGCGGCGGCGGTCTTGCCCACGCCCGGCTCACCCTCCAGCAGCAGCGGCAGCCCGAGGCGCAGCGAGAGGAACACCGCCGTGGCGGTGCCCTCGTCGGCGAGGTAGTCCTGCGCGTCGAGCAGCCGCCGTACGTCGTCCGCGCTCGTCGGCAGTCCCGCGGGCGGGGTGACCGTCACGACGCGAGCGACGCGGCGAAGGCGTCGCGGCAGCCGGGGTTGCAGAACCAGTGGTCGGTCCCGTCGTGGTGCAGGTGCGGGGTGTCGGCCATGACCGTCACGGTCATCCCGCAGACCGGGTCGACCGCGGTGCGGGGCAGCAGTGTGGTCGACCCCGCCGGTGCGGGTGCGGCGGCCAGGCCGTCGACGCGGATCGCACGCACGATCGCGGCGAGGATGGACAGCGCGATCTCGGGCGCGTTGCGGGCGCCGATGTCGAGGCCCACGTGCGGGTGCACCCGGGCGCGTTCCTCGGGCGTGGGTGCGAGCTCGTCGAGGATCGCGGCACCGCGCGTCCGGCTGCACACCACGCCGACCAGGCCGACCCCCGCGTCCAGGGCGCGGCGGATCGCCGAGACCTCGTCGCCGCCGTGGGTCGAGACGACCACCGCGACGGCACCGGCGGGCCCCGACACGTCGTCGGCGCGCTGCACGACGAAGCCCAGCGCGGGCGCGAGCGTGGCCAGCGCCTCCGCCGTCGGGGACGCACCCACGAGGTGCAGCACCGGCGACGGCAGCATCGGCTCCAGGTAGATCTCCATGGCGCCTCCGGACAGGCAGGGGTTCACCACGATGCTGGCGCCCGGCGTCTCCGGGAACGCCTCGCCCGTGTCGGGGAGCACGCGCAGCAGCACGCCGTCACCGCTGTCGAGAGCGGCGAGGGCGGCCGTGCGCACCGACCCGGCGGCGCAGTGCCCGCCGACGAAGCCCTCGATCGAGCCGTCGGCCAGCACGATCGCCCGGTCGCCGGGATGGGCCGAGCTCGGCTCCTGCGCACGCACCACCGTGGCGCGCACGAACGGCACCCGCGAGCGGGAGAGCTCGTCGATCCGGTCCGACAGGGAGAGGGTCACGGGCACGACCTAGATGGGAGGGGTGGGACGGCCCTGCATGGCGTCCCAGACCCGTGAGGGCGTCAGGGGCATGTCGGCGTGGCGGATGCCGAAGGGCTTGAGGGCGTCGACGACGGCGTTGACCACGGCCGGCGGGGAGCCCACCGTCGCGGACTCGCCGACCCCCTTCGCCCCGATCGGGTGGTGCGGGGAGGGCGTGACGGTGTGCCCGGTCTCCCAGTGCGGCACCTCGAGCGCGGTGGGGATCAGGTAGTCCATCAACGATCCGCCCAGGCAGTTGCCGTCCTCGTCGAAGCTGATCATCTCCATCAGCGCCATCCCGACGCCGTCGGTGAGGCCACCGTGCACCTGGCCCTCGATGATCATCGGGTTGATCCGGGTGCCGCAGTCGTCGACCGCGACGAACCTCCGGACCTTCACCACGGCGGTGCCGGGGTCGATGTCGACGACGCAGACGTAGGCGCCGAAGGGGTAGGTGAGGTTCGACGGGTTGTAGCAGACCTGCGCCTCCAGACCACCCTCGATCCCCTCGGGCAGGTCGCCCGCGCCGTGGGCCTTCATGGCGATGTCCTGGATGGTCACCGAGCGGCTGGGGTCGCCCTTCACGGCGAACGCGCCCTTGGTCCACTCCAGGTCCGCGACCGAGACCTCGAGCATGCCCGAGGCGATGATCCGGGCCTTGTCGCGCACCTTGCGCGCCACCACGGCCGCGGCCGCACCGGAGACCGGGGTCGAGCGGCTGCCGTAGGTGCCCAGACCGAACGGCGTCTGGTCGGTGTCGCCGTTGACCACCTGGATGTCGGCCGGCGGGATGCCGATCTCCTCGGCGACGATCTGCGCGAAGGTCGTCTCGTGGCCCTGGCCCTGGCTCATGCACGAGACCCGGACGACGGCCTTGCCGGTCGGGTGGATCCGCAGCTCGCACCCGTCGGCCATGCCCAGGCCGAGGATGTCCATGTCCTTGCGGGGTCCCGCGCCGACGGCCTCGGTGAAGAACGCCACCCCGATGCCCATCAGCTCCCCGCGCGCCCGCTTCTCCTCCTGCTCGCGGCGGAGGTCGTCGTAGCCGGCCATCTCGAGGGCCACGTCGAGCGCGCGTTCGTACTCGCCCGAGTCGTAGACCCAGCCGGTCTTGGTGGTGAACGGGAACTGGTCGGGCTGGATGAAGTTCTTCCGCCGGAGCGCGACCGGGTCCATCTTCAGCTCGTAGGCCAGGCAGTCGACCATCCGCTCGACGAGGTAGACCGCCTCGGTGATCCGGAACGAGCAGGCGTAGGCGACACCGCCCGGCGCCTTGTTGGTGTAGACCGCGGTCATGTGGCAGTAGGCGGCCTCGAGGTCGTAGCTGCCGGTGAAGACGCCGAAGAAGCCGGCGGGGTACTTCGTGGGTGCGGCCACCCCGTTGAAGGCTCCGTGGTCGGCGAGCACGTTGGTGCGGACCGCGAGGATCTTGCCGTCCTTGGTGGCGGCGATCTCCCCGCGCATGACGTAGTCCCGGGCGAACCCGGTGCTGGTGAGGTTCTCGGTGCGGTCCTCGATCCACTTGACCGGCTTGCCGGTCAGCAGCGAGCCCACGATGGCGCAGACGTAGCCGGGGTAGATCGGCACCTTGTTGCCGAAGCCGCCGCCGATGTCGGGGGCGATCACCCGGATCTTGTGCTCGGGCAGGCCGGCGACGATGGCGTAGAGGGTGCGGTGGGCGTGCGGGGCCTGGGTCGTCGACCACAGCGTGAGCTTGCCGTCGACCCGGTCGTAGTCGGCCACCGCGCCGCAGGTCTCCATCGGCGCCGGGTGCACGCGGGGGTAGACGATGTCCTCGGACACCACGACGTCGGCCTTGGCGAACACCGCCTCGGTGGCCGCGGCGTCACCGGTCTCCCAGTCGAAGATGTGGTTGTCGGTCTTGCCCTCCAGGTCGTCGCGGATGACCGGGGCGTCGGGCGCCAGCGCGCGGCGTACGTCGGCGACGGCGTCGAGGATGTCGTAGTCGACGTCGATCAGCTCGAGGGCGTCACGGGCGGCGTAGCGGTCCTCGGCCACCACGAAGGCGACCTCCTGGCCCTGGAAGCGCACCTTGTCGGTGGCGAGCACGGCCTGCACGTCGTTGGACAGGGTCGGCATCCAGGCCAGCCCCTTGTCGGCGAGCATCGCGCCGGTGACGACGGCCTTGACCTTGGGGTGGGCCTCGGCGGCGCTGGTGTCGATGTGGGTGATGCGGGCGTGCGCGACCGGGGACCGGAGGATCGCGAGGTGCAGCATCCCGGGCAGCTGCACGTCGTCGCAGTACTTCCCGAGCCCCCGGATGAACCGCGGGTCCTCCTTGCGGAGCATCCGGCCGTGCCCGACGGGGTGCTGGTCGTTGTCGGCGTGCTCGAGGTCCTCGGTGACGGCGGCGACGCCGGGCTCGTCCACCGTGGTCATGACGTGCTCCCTACGGTCTCGGTGTCCGCGTCAGCGGCCGGCCCGCCGGGATGGGCGGCGGCCCACTGGACCGAGCGGACGATGGTGGTGTAGCCGGTGCAGCGGCAGATCTGGCCCGAGATGGCCTCCCGGATGGTCTGCTCGCTGGGGTCCGGGTCGCGGTCGAGCAGGGCCCGGGCGGTCATCAGCATCCCGGGCGTGCAGAAGCCGCACTGCAGGCCGTGGCAGCGCATGAACCCCTCCTGCACGGGGTCGAGGACGCCGTCCTGCTCGAGGTCCTCGACGGTGCGGACCTCGTGGCCGCCGGCCATCGCGGCCAGCACCGTGCAGGTCTTGACCGGCTCGCCGTCGAGCCAGGCGACGCAGGTGCCGCAGTTGCTCGTGTCGCAGCCCCAGTGCGTCCCGGTCAGCCCGAGCTCGTCGCGCAGGAAGTGGACGAGCAGCAGCCTCCCCTCGATCTCCCGCGTGACGCTCTCCCCGTTGACGATCATCGAGACCTGCATGTCAGTGGTTCCCCTCGCGGTGGTCGTGGGCGCTGTCCCCCCGGACGCCGGCCTCGATCCGCTCGACCGCACGGCGCAGCGTGCGCCGGGTGAGCTCGTCGGCCAGGTGACGCTTGTAGTCGGCGGTGCCGCGGTTGTCGGTGCTCGGCGAGCAGCTCTCGGCGGCGATCGCCCCGGCCCGGGCGAAGAGCTCGTCGGACGGCTCCTGCCCGCGCAGCGCCTCGGAGATCGCGGGGATGCCGGTGGTGTTGGGCCCGACGGCGGCCAGGCCGACCCGGGCGTCGGTGATCACCGGTCCGTCCATCCAGACCGCGGCGCCGGCCGAGGTGACCGCCCAGTCCCCCGCGCGCCGCTCGACCTTGGCGTAGGCGCTCGACCCGTGCGGACGGATCGGGATCCGGATCTCGGTGAGCATCTCGGCCTGCTCCACGGCCGTCTCGTAGGGGCCGCGGTGGAAGTCCTCCATCGACACGACCCGCTCGCCGTCGGCGCCGCGGATCACGCAGGCGGCGTTGAGCGTGGTGCAGACCGCGGACAGGTCCTCGGACGGGTCGGCCTGGCACAGCGAGCCACCGATCGTGCCGCGGTTGCGCACCACCGGGTCGGCGATGACCGCCTCGGCGTCGGCGAAGATCGGGAACAGCGCCGCCAGCTCGGGCGACTCCAGCAGCTCCCGGTGCCGGGTCATCGCCCCGATCCGGACCTCGTCGGCGCCGACCCGGACGTAGCCGAGCTCGTCGTGCAGGTCGTTGATGTCGATGAGGTACTCGAGGTTGGCCAGCCGGAGCTTCATCATCGGGATCAGGCTGTGCCCGCCGGCGACGAGGCGGGCCTCGCTGCCGAGCCGGTCGAGCAGTCCGATCGCGTGGTCGACACTGGTGGCTCGTTCGTACTCGAACGGCGCGGGAACCTGCATAGGTGACCCCTCTCGACGGCGCGTGTGACCGCGGTCACACCCACCATCGACCCGCTCGTGGTCGGCCGTCAACACCCACCTAAGCGTGGGCTTAACTCGGACATGCCGGGACGCCGTCCGGCTGCCCGGACCGGCCTAGCCGGCGGAGCGGTGCGGGTCGGGGGTGTCGGTGTCGCGCTCGGGGCCCTCGCCCTCGGCGGGGCCCGAGCCGTCGTCGAAGTTCACCTTCTTGAGGTGCTTGACCAGGCTGAACGCCAGGAACACCAGGGCCGCGGCGAGGGCCAGCCAGACGCCGAAGCCGAGCCAGCCCGCCTTGACGTCCTCGGGTGCCGGGCCCTCCTGGGAGGCGGCGAGGACGAGGAGCTGCGGGACGGTCGCGAGGATCATGCGTCCATTGTGGCAAGTGCCTCGCGGACACCGACGAAGAGATCGTCCTCCGGCGTCTCGACGTCGATCAGGGAGCGGGCCAGCTCGTAGTCCTCGGTCGGCCAGGCCTCCTGGTGCACCTCCAGCGGGCAGGCGAACCAGGCCCCCTCGGGGTCGATCTGGGTGGCGTGGGCCAGCAGGGCGCGGTCGCGCACCGGGAAGTAGTCCGCGCAGGGCACCCGGGTGGTGATCCGGGCCGCGTGGACCGGGTCGGGCTTCCACTCGGCCAGCCGCTCGGCGTAGGGCGACTCCAGGCCGCGGGCGACCATCGCGTCGTGCAGCGCCTGGGTGCGCTCGCGGTGGAAGGAGTGGTGGTAGTAGAGCTTCAGCGGCTGCCACGGCTCGCCGGCGTCGGGGTAGCGGTCCGGGTCGCCGGCCGCCTCGAAGGCCGCCACGCTCACCTGGTGGCACATGACGTGGTCGGGGTGCGGGTAGCCACCGTTCTCGTCGTAGGTCGTCATGACGTGCGGCTTGAAGTCGCGGATCAGCCGGACCAGCGGCTCGGCGGCCTCCTCGACGGGCACCAGGCCGAAGCAGCCCTCGGGCAGCGGCGGCTTGGGGTCGCCCTCGGGCCAGCCGGAGTCGACGAAGCCGAGCCAGTCCTGGCGGACGCCGAGGATCTCGCGGGCGCGGTCCATCTCCTCGCGCCGGATCGCCGAGATGTTGGCGAGCACGTCGGGGCGCTCCATCTTGGGGTTGAGGATCGACCCGCGCTCGCCGCCGGTGCACGTGACGACGTGGACGTCGACGCCCTCCGCGACGTACTTCGCCGTGCTGGCGGCACCCTTGCTCGACTCGTCGTCGGGGTGGGCGTGCACGTGCATCAACCTGAGCATGGGGGCCATCTTAGGATCGTGGTGTGACTGATCTTGCCGCGCGCTACGGAACCCGCTCCGAGGGTCGCCGCCGCGCGCTCGTGGCGGTGGTCGTGGTCGTCGCCGCCGCCGGCCTCGCATGGCTGGTCTGGGTGATGCTCGTGCACGGCCGGCCGCTGGCGCAGTCCGACCTCAACGGCTTCGAGACGGTCGACCAGCACCGCACGACGGCCAGCTTCACCGTCGTACGCCGCGACGCCGACGTCGTCGCCAGCTGCCTGCTGCGCGCCTTCGCCTCCGACCACAGCATCGTCGGTGAGCTCGACGTCACCGTCGGGCCGGGCGGCGACACCCGGCAGACCCTGGAGCGGTCGATCCGCACCGAGCGGGAGGCCACCTCGGTCGAGGTGATGGGCTGCACCGCCGACGGCCAGTCGCAGCGCCGCTGACCGGGCGGTTCCGGCCGGTCCCGGGAATTGGGGCCGCGGCGCTCCTGCTTGGTAGACTGTTCCACTTGCCTGCACACGACCGGGTGGTCGTGCACGCGCTGACGCCTGCCGCCCCCGAGTCCACACGACCAGCACAGGAGCACCACCAGTGACCCAGTCGAGCGACCAGAACACGATCTGGCTGACCCAGGACGCCTTCGACAAGCTCCAGGAGGAGCTCGAGCACCTGCGCGGTCCGGTCCGCAACGAGATCGTCGAGCGGATCAGCGCGGCCCGGGACGAGGGCGACCTCAAGGAGAACGGCGGCTACCACGCCGCCCGCGAGGAGCAGGGCAAGGCCGAGGCCCGGATCCGTCAGCTCGAGGACATGCTGCGCCGCGCCGAGGTCGGCGAGACCCCGGCCGACGACGGCGTCGTCGAGCCCGGCATGAAGGTCACCACGCGCTTCGTCGGGGACAAGGAGACCGAGGTCTTCCTGCTCGGTGCCCGCGAGATCGAGACCCCCGAGGACCTCGAGGTCTACTCCCCGCAGTCGCCGCTCGGCACCGCGATCCTCGGTGCCAAGGTGGGCGAGACCGTGACCTACCACGCTCCCAACGGCAAGGAGCTCAAGGTCGAGGTCGTCGACGCGGTTCCCTACACCGGCTGACCTCCGACGTCTTCCGACGGCCCGCGACCGCACCGGTCGCGGGCCGTCGTGCGTCCGGGACCTTCGGCCCGGCCGCACGGTCGGGAGGCCCCTGCCCGTGCGGCGGCCGACACCGCAGGCTCGAGGTGGAGGACGGGCTGTCCTCCGACACACGAGCGAGGAGACGGTGATGAGAAGGCTCGAAGGACGCGTGGCGGTCGTGACCGGCGGTGCGAGCGGGATCGGCCGGGCGACGGCGTACCGGCTGGCGGACGAGGGCGCCAAGGTCCTCCTCACCGACATCCAGGACGAGGCCGGCGAGCTGGTGGCCAAGCACCTGCGCGGGCTCGGCCACGAGGCGGAGTTCATCCACCACGACGTCTCCTCCGAGGCGGAGTGGGAGACGGTCGTGGAGCGGGCCCTGGAGACCTTCGGCGGCCTCGACATCCTCTTCAACAACGCCGGCATCGGCGACCTGGGCACCATCGAGGACACCGACCTCGAGGGCTACCTGCACACGATCGCGGTGACCCAGACCAGCGTCTACCTCGGCATGAAGGTCGCCGCGGACGCCCTGAAGCAGTCCGCGCACGCGTCGATCGTCAACAACAGCTCGATCTTCGGCGCCAGCGGTGGCTTCGGCACCTCGCCGGCCTACCACGCCGCCAAGGGCGCGGTGCGGCTGATGACCAAGAACGCGGCGCTGCACTGGGCGACCGCCGGCATCCGGGTCAACTCGGTGCACCCGGGCTTCATCGACACCCCGATCCTCGACCAGGCCAAGGGCACCGAGTTCGAGCAGGCGATGCTCGCGGCCACCCCGATGGGCCGGCTCGGCCGCCCCGAGGAGGTCGCGGCGCTGGTGGCGTTCCTGGCCAGCGACGACGCGTCGTTCATGACCGGCTCCGAGGTGTACGTCGACGGCGGCTTCCTGGCCCGCTGAACCGCGGCGGCCTCCGGGCGGCTACTCCGAGACGTGGTAGCCGCGCTCGCGCAGCCGGGAGAGCACCCGGCTCGCGTGCTCGGCGCCGCGCGTCTCCACCTGGAGCGCGACCTCGACCTCGTCGACGTGCAGGTGCATCGAGGTCCGCTCGTGCACCACGTCGAGCACGTTGGCCTCCACGTCGGCGAGCTCGCCGAGCAGCCGGGCCAGCCCGCCGGGCAGGTCGGGGATGCGGACGCGGAACGAGAGGTAGCGGCCCGCGGCGGCCATGCCGTGGCGCATCACCCGCATCAGCAGGAGCGGGTCGACGTTGCCGCCGCTGAGCACCGCCACGGCCGGCGTCTGCCAGCGGTCGGGGTGGTCCATCAGCGCGGCGACCGCGGCGGCGCCGGCGGGCTCCACCACGAGCTTGGCGCGCTCGAGGAGCATCAGCAGCGCCCGGGACAGGCTCTCCTCGCTGACCGTGACCATCTCGTCGACGTACTTCTGGATGGCCCGGAACGGGACGTCGCCGGGGCAGCCGACCGCGATGCCGTCGGCCATCGTGGACATCGAGGCGAGCGGGACCGGGCAGCCCTGCGCCAGCGACGCGGGGTAGGCCGCGGCACCCTCCGCCTGCACGCCGACGACGGTGACGTCGGGACGCTTCGCCTTGATCGCGGTGGCGATGCCCGCGATGAACCCGCCGCCACCGGTGGACACCAGCACGGTGCGGACGTCGGGGCACTGCTCGAGGATCTCCAGGCCGCAGGTGCCCTGCCCGGTGACGATGTCGACGTGGTCGAAGGGGTGGATCAGCACGGCGCCGGTCTCGGCCGCGAACTCCTTCGCCGACACGAGCGCCTCGTCGACGCTGTGGCCGGCGAACCGCACGTCGGCGCCGTAGCCGCGCGTCGCCTTCTCCTTGGGGATCGGCGCGCCCTCGGGCATGAACACCGTGGCCTTGATGCCGAGCATCTGCGCGGCCAGCGCGACCCCCTGGGCGTGGTTGCCGGCGCTCGCCGCGACCACACCGTGGGCACGCTCCTCCTCGGAGAGCCGGCAGATGCGCAGGTAGGCGCCCCGGATCTTGAACGAGCCGGTGCGCTGGAGGTTCTCCGCCTTGAGCAGCACCGGTCCGTGCGCCACCTCGGAGAGCCACCGGGACTCCTCCATCGGGGTGTAGATCGACACGCCACGGAGGGCCTCGCGGGCCTCCTCGATGTCGGCCAGCCCGGGCAGTGGTGGCAGGGCGTCGTCCATGGCGCTCACCCTAGGACGCCCGGCCGGCGAGCTCGTCATCGGTGCACCGATGAGTTTCTGACCGTCCAGGCGTTCTACCTGGTGCCGAACGCTGCCAGAGTGGGCCCCGAGGCTCGGACGAAGGAGACGCAATGGACTGGAAGCTCGAGGTCGTGGTCGTGTCGGTGACCGACGTGGACCGCGCCAAGGAGTTCTACGCCGAGAAGCTCGGCTTCCCGCTGGACGTCGACCACGACGCCGGCGAGCACTTCCGCGTGGTGCAGGTGACCCCGCCCGGGTCGGCCTGCTCGATCGTGTTCGGACGCGGGCTCAACGGCGGCCGGGTCGGCGAGATGAAGGGCATGACCCTGGTGGTCGAGGACGCCGAGGCGGCGCTGGCCCACCTCGAGCAGGCCGGCGTCGCGAACAGCGGGCTGCAGCACTTCGTGGACGGGCAGATGGCCGCCGGCCCCGACCCGCAGGACGCCGACTTCAACACCTTCATCTTCTTCGACGACCCCGACGGCAACACCTGGCAGGTGCAGAAGCGCGCTCCCAAGAGCGTCATCTAGGCCGAGAGGCCACTCCCCCACCCCTCTGCCGGCGTGTCGGGCGGGAAGTGGCCTGTCGGCGAGGTCACACCGCAACTAGGTGCATGACTCATGCAACTTGAGAGTATGCTTGCTACATGCATTCTTCTCCGACCGCCGTCTCCTCCCCCGGGCACATCCCCGAGCCGGAGACGGTCGAGGACGCCCTGATGGTCGCCATGGCCCGGATGGGCCGGCGACTGCGGCAGCGCACCGCCGAGCAGGACCTCGACTTCGCGACCTTCGTGCTGCTCAAGACCGTCGCGCACCTCGAGCCGCTGCGACTCTCCACCCTCGCCGCCGAGCTCGACCTCGACGCGTCGACGGTCAGCCGGCACGTGAAGTCCCTCGAGGACCGCGGGCTGCTCGTCCGCACCACCGACCCCGACGACGGCCGCGCCTCCCAGGTCGCGCTCTCCGAGGCGGGCACCGCCCGCATCCACGCCGCCGGCGAGCGCCGCCGTGAGCTGATCGGCTCGCTGGTGGCCGACTGGAGCGACCAGGACCGAGAGGACCTGCGCCGCCTCCTCCACCGCCTCACCCTCGCTCTCGAGAACCAGGACACCGCTCGATGATCACCCCAAGAAACCACTCGCTGCGCTCGCGCTTCCTCGGGGACCCCGCATGACCCCCGACTCCCAGGGCTACCTCACCCACAAGCAGATCCTCGTGGTCATGTCCGGCCTGATGGTCGGCATGTTCCTCTCCGCCCTCGACCAGAGCATCGTCGGCACCGCCCTGCCCCGGATCACCTCCGAGCTCGGCGGCCTCGACAAGCTGTCGTGGGTGGTGACGGCGTACCTCCTCACCGCCACCGCCTCCACCCCGCTGTGGGGCAAGATCTCCGACCTCTACGGCCGCCGGCTGCTGTTCCAGATCGCGATCGGCACGTTCCTGGTCGGCTCGCTGCTCGCGGGCTTCTCGCAGAACATCGAGCAGCTGATCGCCTTCCGCGCCGTCCAGGGCCTCGGCGGCGGTGGCCTGATGGCGCTGGCGATGGCGACCATCGGCGACATCATCCCGCCGCGCGAGCGCGGCCGTTACCAGGGCTACTTCGCCGCGGTGTTCGGCACCTCGAGCGTGCTCGGCCCGGTGCTCGGCGGCTGGTTCGCCGACGGCCCCGGCTGGCAGTGGATCTTCTTCGTCAACGTGCCGCTCGGCCTCGTCGCGCTGGTGGTGACCTCCGCAGCGCTGAAGATCCCGCACGTGCGCCGCGACCACTCCATCGACTACGCCGGCGCCGCCACGGTCGTCGCCTCGGTCTCCTCGTTCCTGCTCTACACCGCGTGGGCCGGTCCCGACCTGGGCTGGACCTCGGGCACCGCGGTCGGCCTGCTCGTCGCCGGGGTCGTCCTCGCCGTCGCCTTCGTGCTGATCGAGCTGCGCGCCACCGAACCGATCATCCCGATGCGGCTGTTCCGCAACTCGATCTTCTCGATCGCCAACCTCTTCGGCTTCCTCATCGGCATCGCGATGTTCGGCTCGATGATCTTCATCCCGGTCTACCTCCAGGTCGTCGACGGGATGACCCCGACCGAGTCGGGCCTGGCGATGCTGCCGATGGTGGTCGGCATCTTCACCACCTCGATCACCGCCGGCCAGCTGATGAGCCGCAACGGCAGGTACAAGCGCTACCCGATCGCGGGCGCCGGCATCGTCACGGCGGCGCTGGTGATGCTCTCGATGCTCGACAACAGCACGCCCTACTGGTTCGCCGGCCTGGCGATGTTCGTGATGGGTCTCGGCCTCGGCCTCACCATGCAGGTGCTGATCGTGGTCGTGCAGAACTCCGTCGACCGCTCCGACATGGGCGTGGCGACGAGCTCGGTCACGTTCTTCCGGCAGATGGGCGGCTCGTTCGGTACGGCGCTGTTCGGCGCGATCCTCTCGAGCCGGCTGGCGGTGCACATGGCCGACGCCACCGCGGGGCTCCCGGCCGCGTCGGGCACGCCGACCGACCTGGACGCCGTCGCCAACAACGTGGAGCTGATCAAGGCGCTGCCCGAGCCGGTCCACGGTCTGGTCACGCAGGCGTTCAGCCTGTCGCTGCACGACACGTTCCTGACCGCCGTACCGCTGACGCTGGTCGCGCTCGTGGTCGCGCTGTTCCTCAAGGAGGTGCCGCTGACCGGGCGCGCAGAGCCTCAGGCGCCGGCTGCGCCGGGTGGGGCCGTCGAGGAGTCGGGCGTGCCCGCCTCCGCGGGGTCGTCGCCCACCTCGGTGTAGCCCGCGAGGTACTGCGCGACAGCGTTGAGCGCCGCGGCGAGGGGTACGGCGAGCAGGGCGCCGGCGATCCCGGCGACCAGCACGCCCATGCCGATCGCGACGATCACGCCGAGCGGGTGCAGCGAGACGAACCGCCCGGCGAGGAACGGCTGGAGCACGTGCGCCTCGATCTGCTGCACGAGGATCACCCCGCCGAGCATCAGCAGCGCGACGATCGGGCCGTGCGCGACGAGGGCGACCAGCACCGCGACGGAGCCCGACAGGGTCGCGCCGACCATCGGGATGAAGGCACCGAGGAACACCAGCACGCCGATCGCGACGGCGAACGGCACCTTGAGGATGAAGGCCACGGTCATGATGCCGATGGCGTCCACGAAGGCGATGATCACCGTGACGCGGACGAACTGGGTGACCGAGCGCCACGCGACCTTGCCGGACGCGTCGGCGCGCACCCGGGCGGCCCGCGGGAACAGTCGCACGCACCAGGCCCAGATGCGGGAGCCGTCGGCGAGGAAGAAGTAGCTGGCGAACAGCACGATGAAGAACCCGGCGACGATGTGACCGATCGTCGTG
Source organism: uncultured Actinomycetota bacterium (assembly GCA_963698315.1). Taxonomy (GTDB): domain Bacteria; phylum Actinomycetota; class Actinomycetes; order Propionibacteriales; family Nocardioidaceae; genus Nocardioides_B. Next base: position 799,946 of record CAVOQH010000002.1, on the reverse strand, counting down.
CCCAGCTCGGTGACCCGGGCGAGCAGCTGCTCCGAGGAGGAGGTGATCGCGCTCTGGGCCTCCTTGATGTAGTCGTTGATCTGCGAGTCGCTCGCCTGGAGCGGGCCGGTGCGCAGCCAGCGCCGGATCTCCTCGAGGCCGCTGACCACCTGGTTGGCCAGGTCGCTGAAGCCGGCTGACACCTGGGTGCCGACGAAGGTCAGCAGCAGGACGACCGCGCCGAGGCCGCCCACCACGACGATCGCAGCGGTGAGCTTGCGGTTGATGCCGACCTTGGACGCCGAGTGCACGACCGGGCTGGCCAGGGCGGCGATGAGCAGCGCGATCGCGAGCGGCAGGAAGATCACCGAGAACATCGCCATCAGGTAGAACACGACGTAGCCGGCGGCCGCGATCACCAGCAGCCGCCACGACCAGGCCGCGGCCAGGTCGAAGGCCCACGGCACCTGCGCGCGGCTGAAGTTGGTCGGCCCCGCGTCGATGGTCGGGGGGACCTCCTCGACCTGCTGGCGTTCGGCGCGTATCTGGGTCCACTGGTGCGCGAAACGCTCCGCGAACCGCTCGTCGGACTTGGCCCGCTGGGTCTCCCGCAGCCTGCTCAGCCGGCTGGTCATCCGGTCGCCCACTCCCATGGCTTCAGGCTAGGGCACCGCTCCACATCGCGTGCCGGTCTCAGAGCAGCGTGCGGGCCAACCGGTACGCCGCCTCGGGATGCTCGGCGGCGAGCAGCCCGACCGGGGCCAGCACGTAGTCGCTGTCCACGACGGTGCGCGGGTGCTCGGGCAGCTGGTAGCCGCCGTCGACGCCCAGGTGCCGGAGCAGCACCTCCGCCGCCCCGTCGCCGCTGTGCCGCAGCACGCCGCCGGAGCCGACCAGCACGTCGACCTCGCGCAGGTCCTTGCCGCTGCGCTCCACCACCCGGCCGTCGGGGCCGAAGACCACCTGCGAGCGGCCGGCGTGCCGCCGCAGCGCGACGGCCACGGCCGCGGCGGCGATGTCGCGGTCCTCGGCACGGCCCGCGTCGCCGGCCGGCCCCGCGTCCGGGACGTACGCCGGGTCCGCGGCCCGCGCCGCGGCCGCCACGCGCAGCGACGGGTCGAGCAGGCCCGCCTCGATCCCCTCCTCCACCGTGCTCACCGCGCTCCAGCGCATCCCGAGGTCGCCCTCGACCGTGCGGCTGACCGGGACCGTCGCCACCACCTGACGGGACAGCCCGGACTCCTCGGGGTCGACCTCGACCACGGAGTGCACGTCGGTGGTGGCGCCGCCCACGTCGACGACGACCACGTCGCCGCCGCCGGGGCGGTCCTCGTCGAGGCCGCGGGCGAGCAGCTCGACGGCGGTGAGCACCACGTCGGGGGTCGCCCCGCGCACCATCGCGGTGAAGTCGGCGCGCGCCGACAGGTGCTTGCCGCCGATCACGTGCCGCAGGAACATCTCGCGGATCGCGGCGCGGGCCGACTCGGGCGCCAGCACCCCGATCCGGGGGACGACGTTGTCGGCGAGCACGTGCGGCGTACCGGACTCGGTCAGCGCGTGCGCCACCTGCTCGCGGACCTCCACGTTGCCCGCGACGACGACCGGTCCGGGCCAGCGTTCACCGTGCAGGTAGGCGGCGTTGGCCAGCAGGACCTCGCTGTTGCCACCGTCGGTGCCGCCGACCAGCAGGATCACGTCGGGCGCGCTCGCCCGCACCGGCGCGAACGTCTCGTCGGTGAGCTCGCCGGACGACACGTGCACGACGCGGCCGCCGCTGGACAGCGCGACCCGGCGCCCGGCCTCGGCGGTGACCAGCTCCTCGTTGCCCAGCACCGCGATGCGCAGCCCGCCGCCGGCCGAGGAGCAGGCCAGCACCGGGGCCCCGGCGGCCCGCGGGTCGGCCTCGGCGAGCCGGGCGAGGCAGGCCTCCCAGCCGTCGAGCACGTCGGTGTCGATCGTGGTGCGGTGGTCGGCCGTCGCGACCAGCCGGCCGCTCGGCACCTCGACCAGGGCGGCCTTGGTGAACGTGGACCCGAAGTCCACGCAGGCGACCAGGTCAGCCAACGTGCAGGGCCTGGTCCAGGTCGGCCAGCAGGTCGTCGGCGGTCTCGATCCCCACCGAGAGCCGGATCAGGTCGGAGGGCACCTCGAGCTCGGTGCCGGCGACGGAGGCGTGGGTCATCCGGCCGGGGTGCTCGATCAGCGACTCGACGCCGCCGAGCGACTCCCCGAGCGTGAAGACCTCGGCCCGGTCGCAGACCGCGAGCGCCTCGGCCTCGCCGCCCGTCACCCGGAACGACACGATGCCGCCGAAGCGCTTCATCTGCTTCGCGGCGACGGCGTGGCCGGGGTGGCTCTCGAGGCCGGGGTAGATCACCTCGGCGACGGCGGCGTGGCCGGACAGGAAGTCGACGACCTTCTCGGCGTTGTCGCAGTGCCGGTCCATCCGCACGCCGAGGGTCTTGATCCCGCGCAGGGTCAGCCAGGCGTCGAACGGGCCGGCGACCGCGCCGATGGAGTTCTGGTGGAAGGCGATCTTCTCCGCGACCTCGAGGTCGCGCACGACGAGCGCGCCGCCCACGACGTCGGAGTGGCCCCCGACGTACTTCGTGGTGGAGTGCACGACGACGTCGGCGCCGAGGGTCAGCGGCTGCTGGAGGTACGGCGAGGCGAAGGTGTTGTCGACGACGAGGAGCGCGCCGGCCTCGTGGGCGACGGCCGCGACGGCCTCGATGTCGCCGATGTTGAGCAGCGGGTTGGTCGGCGTCTCCATCCAGACGACCTTGGTCTCGCCGGGGCGGATCGCGGCCCGGATGGCGTCCACGTCGGACACCGGGGCGGGCGTGTGCGCGAGGCCCCAGGGCTCCTCGACCTTGGCGAAGAGCCGGTAGGTGCCGCCGTAGGCGTCGTCGGGGACCACCGCGTGGTCACCCGGCCGGCACAGCGCCTGGAGCAGGGTGTGCTCGGCGGCCAGGCCGCTGGCGAACGCGAAGCCGCGCTCCCCCTCCTCCAGCGCCGCGATGTTGCCCTCCAGGGCGGTGCGGGTGGGGTTGGCCGAGCGGGAGTACTCGTAGCCGCCGCGCATGCCGCCGACGCCGTCCTGCTTGTAGGTGCTGGTGGCGTAGATGGGCGGGATCACCGCTCCGGTCATCGGGTCCGGCTCGTAGCCCGCGTGGATGGCGCGGGTCTCGAATCCGGACTTGTCCCTGTGGGTCTGGTCGGCCATGCCGCCGATGCTAGTCCCGGCCGCGGGACCCACGGCGACCGGGAAGGATCCGGCCATCCGATGTGTTGAGCACGGCGAACGACCAGTGACATCGACGTCAGGAGTGCCGTGCTGTTCAACCGCCACAAGAACGAGCTCCCCACCCCCGAGCAGGCGCTCGCGGGCCGCACCGAGCAGTGGTTCACCCTCGCCGAGGAGCACCTCGTGCTGGACGCCCCGCTCGTCACCCCCGAGTCGGAGATCCCCGACGGCTACCAGGTCGCGGTCTTCGGCCTCGGCTGCTTCTGGGGCGCCGAGGAGGCCTTCTGGAAGGTCCCCGGCGTCTGGTCGACCTCGGTCGGCTACGCCGGCGGCTCGACGCCGCACCCGTCGTACGAGCAGGTGTGCTCCGGGCAGACCGGCCACACCGAGGCCGTGCGGGTCGTCTTCGACCCCGCGAAGGTGTCGTACGACGAGCTGGTGCGCGTGTTCTTCACCATCCACGACCCGACGCAGGGCATGCGCCAGGGCAACGACCGCGGCACGCAGTACCGCTCGGCGATCTACACCACGACGCCCGAGCAGGCGGAGGTCGCCGAGAGGCTCCGGGCGGCCTACGACCCGGTGGTCCAGCAGCGCGGTTACGGGCCGATCACCACGGAGATCAAGCCGGCCCCGACGTACTACTACGCCGAGGACTACCACCAGCAGTACCTGGTGAAGAACCCGAACGGCTACCGCTGCCACTCGGCGACGGGAGTGCCCTTCCCGGCCGGCGTCTGACCGCCGGGTCGGAGAAGTCTGCTGCTCGCTGTCGGATCCGGCTGCCGCCGTTCGTGGAGTAGAAGTAGAGGCGGACACCGGGTCCGCGACTGGAGCGAGGAGCAGACATGACCGAGTACCTCATCTACTTCAACCAGCAGTGGGTGGGCGACCACACCGAGGAGTGGTTCCGCGGGCGCGGGCCGCTCGCCATGGCGGTCGTGGACGAGATGAAGGCTGCCGGCGTGTACGTGTTCGCCGGAGGACTGGAGGAGGACGGCCCGGTCTTCAGCGCTGACGCGACCAGCGGCACGTTGACGTTCACCGACGGGCCCTTCGTCGAGACCAAGGAGTTCCTGGGCGGGCTCACCGTGGTGGACGTGGCCGACGAGGAGGCCGCCAGGATGTGGGCCGGCAAGGTCGCGGAAGCGTGCGGCTGGCCCCAGGAGGTCCGCCGCTTCGGGTCGATGCCTCAGGCTCGACTGACTCCATCGTCGCTCGGCCAGTGGTGAGAGCCCCGCTGGTGGCCGGCTACGTCTTTGGGGCTATTGCGCGGCGCCGACGGCGGTACGACGCTCGGATCACGGGGGGAGCGGCGCTCGTCGGGAGCCGGAGGGAGCTCGTCATGCCCGTACGGCGGAGAAGGGTCCGGCTTCCGGTGCTGCTCGTGGTCGCCGGCCTCGTCCTCCTCGGCTGCTCGGGCAACGGGACGTCGGCGGGTCAGGCCGAGCCCGATGTCGCCGCGATGCGGGCGGACCTCCGGAAGTTCGCGCGGGACACGCTGACCTTCGAGGAGGTGCGCGCGGTCGTGGTCGCCACCTCGGACGAGATCCTGCTCGAGAGGTACTACGGCACCGGCCGGGACGAGACCTGGGACCTGCAGTCGGTGACCAAGAGCGTGGTGTCGACGCTGGTCGGGATCGCGCTCGACGAGGGCCTGATCACGGATCTCGACGCGCCGCTGGATCAGCTGCTCCCCCGCGACGCCGGCGCCATGTCCCCGGCGGTCGCGCGGACCACGCTGCGCCAGCTGCTGACCATGCAGGGTGGCTTCCCTCCCGGGCTGGAACCCACCGGGCCGTCGTTCATCGGCACCCAGGACTGGGTGCGGGCGATCCTGCGCACACCCGCCGGGCCGCCCGGCGAGGAGTTCGTCTACTCCAACGGCACCGCGCACCTGCTCGCCGCGGTGGTCGAGCAGGCGAGCGGCATGTCCGTGCTGGACTTCGCCCGGTCGCGGCTCTTCGACCCGCTGGGGATCGACACTCGTCCGGCCCTGCAGTCCGTGGTCACCCGGACCGAGATCCGCGACTACGAGGACGCGGCGTTCGCCTGGCCGCGCGACCCGCAGGGCGTGCACACCGGCTGGACGGGTCTCAAGCTGCGCCCGCGCGACCTCGTGAAGATCGGCCGCCTCGTCCTCGCCGACGGGATCTGGGACGGCGTGCAGCTGGTGTCGGGCGCGTGGCTCGAGGAGGCCACGTCCACCCAGGTCGAGGTCGACGGGCTGCGACAGGGCTACGGCTACCAGTGGTGGACCGACGAGGTCGGCGGCGACGCCGTCGCCGAGGCGATCGGGTACGGCGGTCAGCTCGTCGTCGTGGTACCCGACCGGGATCTCGTCGTGGTCACCACGAGCGAGGTCAGCCTCGACGACATGAGCCGCCAGGGCATCCAGAGCGACCTGCTCCTCGCCATCGTGGAGGAGGCCGTCCTGGCGCACGTCCCCGGCTGACGCCGGCGTGACGCCCTCGCACCTCATTCGTGCGCGGCCCCCACGTCTCGCATGCTTTCGTCGGGGCCAGCGTGCCTCGGCGTCGGGGGTAGTCCATCAAACCTGTTTGATGTAATGTCGGCGTCATGGTGTCCACGTCCGACGCCGCCGCGCCGCCCACCTTCGTCCGCCTGGCGGCCCACCCGCTGCGCTGGAGGCTGCTGACCGCCCTCACCGACAGCGACTACCGCGTCCGTGAGCTGGTGACGCAGGTCGGCGAGCCGCAGAACCTGGTCTCCTACCACCTCCGCCTGCTGCGCCAGGGCGGGCTGGTCACCAGCACGCGCAGCAGCCACGACGGCCGGGACAGCTACTACCACCTCGATCTCGACCGCTGCGCGGAGCTGCTGGCCGAGACCGGCGCCGCGCTCCACCCGCTGCTGCGGCGGGACGCCGCGTCACCGGTCCCCCCGAGCGGCCGGCCGGGGTCGCCCGTGTCGCCGTGCTGTTCGTGTGCACCGGCAACAGCGCCCGCTCCCCGATGGCCGAGGCGCTGCTGCGCCACCACGCCGCCGGACACGTGACCGCGGCCAGCGCCGGCACCCGCCCCAAGGCGCAGCTCCACCCCCTCGCCGTGCGGGTGCTGCACGACCGGTTCGGCATCGACCTCAGCGGCCGGCCGAGGCACCTCGACGACCTGGCCGGGCGACGCTTCGACCATGTGGTCACGCTCTGCGACAAGGCACGCGAGGCCTGCCCCGAGCTCCCGCACCACCCGCGGCGGAGCCACTGGAGCATCCCGGACCCGGCGACGACGGGCGACGGGGACCAGGCCGGCTACGCCGCCTTCGCACGGACGGCGACGGAGATCGACACCCGCATCCGGCACCTGCTGCCGGTGCTCACCGCGACCCAGCCCTAGGGAGGTTCCACCGTGACCGCGTCAGACCAGTACGCCAGCGTCCGCTACGTCGTCGACGACGTGCCGGCGGCCATCGACTTCTACACCCGCCACCTCGGCTTCAGCCTGAACACCAACCCCGCGCCCGCCTTCGCCGACGTGGTGCGCGGCCCGCTCCGCCTGCTGCTCTCCGGAGCCGCCAGCTCCGGGGCCCGGGCCACCCCCGACGACGCCGCCTCCCCCGGCCGCAACCGGATCCACCTCGTCGTCGACGACCTGGACGGCGAGGTCGCCCGGCTCCGTGCCGCCGGGGTGGCGTTCCGCAGCGACGTGGTCAGCGGTCCCGGCGGACGCCAGGTCCTTGTCGCCGACCCGGCCGGCAACCTGGTCGAGCTGTTCCAGCCCGCCCACTGAGCGGTGGCCGCCCGGGGGCAGCTCCCTCGCCGACGACCACGGCGGATCACACGCGTCCGGATGTCCTGCCGGTGTTCGCGCTCGCGCCTGCGGGCCGCAGCTTCGCGAAGTCGGTCGGACGCCGGGCGAGGAGGTAGCCGCCCAGGACGAGCATCAGGATCATCGTCACCACACCGGTCTCGGTGGTGACGTAGGCCATCGCGGCCGGAGAGGTGGCCACCACGGCCCCGCCGAACCCGTCGACGACGTTGTTGAACGCCGAGTGGGACAGGCTGACGGGCCAGATGCTGCCCGACCACGCCCGCAGCCAGCCGTACCAGACCCCCGCCATCGTGAGGCTGACCATGACCATGGGCACGACGATCCAGCGGCTGCCGGCACTCTGGTAGGTCGTCGTCAGCAGGAGCAGGGGCAGGTGGAAGACGGCGTGGCAGGCACCGGTGACCAGCGCCGCCCGCTGCCCGGAGGTGACCTCGGCCAGGCGGAGCAGGAGGAACCCCCGCCAACCGACCTCCTCGCCGAGGAAGACCACCCCGAACACCGCGGTGGCGAGGAGGAAGTCGAGCACTCCAATGGTCGTTCCCCGTCCGATCCCGCCGAAGCGGACCACTCCGAACGCGGCTGCGATGCCGAAGCTCAGTCCGACGAGCACAGCCGGCCCGAGCACGGCCACGACCAGGGACAGCCAGCCCGGCCGTCCCCAGCCGACCGCGGCCCACACCTCACGGCGACGGCCGTGCGGAACGGCCAGGGCGACCGTCAGCGCCACCGCGACCACTGGCACCGCGATGCTGATCAACGGCGCGATGCCCGCATGCGGCAGTGCCAGCGCGATGGCGAGAGCCAAGGTGTAGGTGATCGCGAGGAAGGTCAGGGCCTGGCGCACCGGTCGGTCGGTGTGCGGGAGACCGACAGTCGGAGACCTTCGAAGGTGCAGCATCGCGCCTCCGACGCTACGCCGCGTCGTCGGGAAGCACATGACCCGAACGAGCCGCGCGCGTCAGTCGGGCTTGATGTTCTGGTTCAGCCGGAAGAAGTTCGTCGGGTCGTACGTGCGCTTGAGCGCCTTCAGCCGGTCGTACTTGCCGGCGCCGTACGCCTGCCTGACGCGTTCCTCGCCTTCCTCCATGAGGAAGTTCACGTAGACGCTGGTGTGGTGCGGTGCCAGGGCGGACCAGTAGTCCCGGGCCCACTGGCGCTCGGCCTCGAAGCCGTCGGCGGTCATGCTGTTGCCGTTGATGTTGAAGGTGAACCCGGCCTTGCGGCCGTTGAAAGCGGTGGCGTCCTCGTCCACGCGTGCCACCGCTCCGCCCATCTGCCACAGGGCGATGCTGGTGATCGGCGACACGATGCGTGAGCCGTGCTCGACGACGATGTCGATGACGTCGTCGTCGAGGGCCGCGACGTCGCAGGAGCGGACGTAGTAGGACCAGCCGTGCGGGAAGGACGGGTCGAACGTCTGCTGGTGTGCCAGGAAGGGCTTCGGCTGGCAGAGGTCGAGCACAGGTGACCCGAAGTCCTTGAGCGGCTTCACCACCCGTTCGCCGTCCTCGACCGGGCCCGCGTAGCAGGCGACGACCGCGATGACGTGCCTGCCGACCAGGTCCGGCGGGACGATCGGGCAGTGCCGGCGCCCTGCGCTGCACGGCGATCGTCATGAGCTCGTCCGGGCAGTCCGCGATCCAGTCGCGGTAGAAGCGCAGCACCTCCGGTGCGTCCTCCATCGCCCAGAAGACCGGCCCCGCCACGACGTAGGGACCCACGGGACACAGCCGGAACTCGAAGTCGGTGACGATGCCGAAGTTCCCGCCACCGCCTCGCACACCCCAGAACAGGTCGGCGTTCTCGTCCTCGCTGGCCTTCACGAGCTCTCCGTCGGCGGTGATCACGTCCACCGACTGCAGCTGGTCGATCGTGAGCCCGTGCTTGCGCATGACCCACCCGATGCCACCGCCGAGCGTCAGGCCCGCCACGCCGGTGTGGGTGACGATGCCCGAGGGAACCGCGAGCCCGAACTCCTGGGTCTCGCGGTCGAGCTCGCCGAGCAGCACGCCTGCCTGCACCCGCACCGTTCCCGCCTCGGGGTCCACCCGGACGCCCTTCATCGGCCCCAGGTCGATGACCAGGCCGTCGTCGCACACGGACAGACCGGGGAAGCTGTGGCCTCCCCCGCGCACCGCCACCAGCAGGTCGCGCCGGCGCGCGAAACCCACGGCTGCGCGGACGTCGGCGACACCGGCGCACCGGGCGATGAGGCCGGGGCTGCGGTCGATCGAGCCGTTCCACACCTTGCGGTGCTCGTCGTAGCCGGCGTCTCCCGGACGGACGAGCTCACCGCGCATCGACGCCTGCAGCTCGTCGAGCGCACCTGCCTCGAACAACGATCCCTGGGTCAATGAACTCATCGGACCTCCTGGGCCCTCCCCAGCAGGTTTACACGTGAGCGGCCGGCAGGCAATGGCCACTGAGCCAGGTCGCTGAAGAACCCCGGCGTCGGTTCAGACCACCTGTCCGGACGAACCGCCCGGCCGGACGCCGCCTGATTGGTAGCCTCCCGGCTGTGTCGTCACCGCCGCCGCGTGCGCGGCCAGGGCAAGCGTGCCCTGCGCCCGCATTTCCGGCGTGCCCGCAGCCTGGGCGGCACGCTCGGCCTGACGCTGATGGGAGCCGCCCTCCCGGGCAGCGCGTACCTGTGGTCGGGTCGCCGCAACCTCGGCTGGATCGTCCTGCTCCCGAGCCTGACCGCGCTCGGCCTGGCGGTCTGGTACGCCTGGCAGGATCCGCGAGCCGTGCTCAACGTGGCGTTCGACCCGACGCGTCTGCAGGTGGCGGCGATCGGGCTCGGCGTGGGTCTCCTGATCTGGTTCCTCGTGGTCGTCTCGACGTACCTGATGGTGCGGCCCCGCCCCGGACGGTGGACCCACACGCTCCTCGGGTCCGCCTTCGTCGGCGTCCTCTGCGTCGCGGTGGCATCCCCGGTGATGCTGGGCGCCCGCTACGCCATGGTCCAGGCCGACCTGGTGCAGACGGTGTTCGAGGACAACGAGAGCGCCACCGTGCCGCAGCACGTGACCGCGAAGGACCCGTGGGGCGGCCGCGACCGGGTCAACGTGCTCCTCCTCGGCGGGGACGGCGGCGTGCACCGGATCGGGGTGCGCACCGACACGATGATCCTGCTCAGCATGGACACCCGCACCGGGCGGACGACGATGTTCAGCCTGCCGCGCAACATGATGAACGCGCAGTTCCCCGTCAGGAGCCCCCTCCACGCGCTCTACCCGGAGGGCTTCAACGGGTACGGCGACCCGGGCAGCTGGATGCTCAACGCCGTCTACCGGATGGTGCCCGAGCTGCACCCCGGCATCCTGGGGCGCTCCGACAACGAAGGTGCCGACGCCCTCAAGCAGGCGGTGTCCGGGAGCCTCGGGGTGCCCGTCGACTACTACCTGCTGGTCAACCTGCAGGGGTTCCGGCAGATCGTCGACGCCATGGGCGGCGTCACCGTCAACATCAACGAGCCGATCCCCGTCGGCGGCAACACCGACCTCGGCATCCTTCCCGACCGCTACCTCGAACCCGGGCCCGACCAGCGCCTCGACGGGTTCGACGCGCTGTGGTTCTCGCGCGGACGCTACGGCTCCGACGACTACCAGCGCATGGAGCGGCAGCGCTGCATGATCGACGCCATCATCGAGGAGGCCAAGCCGCTGAACCTGCTGCGTCGCTACCAGGCGCTCGCGGCCGCCGGGAAGCGGATCATCCGCAGCGACATCCCGAGCAAGCTCCTGCCCGCGTTCGTCGACCTCGCCGTGGAGATCAAGGGCGCCAGCGTGCGTTCGGTCGTGTTCCGCTCCAGCGACGAGTTCTTCCCCGGCGACCCCGACTACACGTGGATGCGGCAGGTCGTCCGGAAGGCGCTCGTCGCGCCGGCCGAGCCGAGGCCGGCAGGCCGGTGACCAGACCCGCCCGGAGGCGTCCTCCAGCCCGTCGGTGTCACCGAGCCCGACCGTCGGCCCCTCCGAGGAGCCCGACCCGGGCGCCGCTGTCGAGGCCGCGGACACCTGCGGCTACCACCCCGCCACCCCCTGACCCGGTCGTCTGACCCCTGGCTAGTGCACCAGGGCCTTGAGCCCGATCAGCACGGCGGCGATGAGGGCGACGCTGAGCGCCTGGAGCAGCGCCCCCGACGTCCCTGCGCCGGAGAGCCGGCCGGCGACGTAGCCGTAGCCCGCGATCAGCCCGAGCCCGGTCCACTTCGCCAGGGCGAAGGCCGTGTCGAGGTCGAGCAGCCCGAGCGGCACCGCGAGGAAGAAGACGCTCGGGAAGAGGATGCCGAACGCGACGGCCGTCGCCGCCTCCGCGACCGTCGTCCACGGCTCGCGGGTGCCACCGACCGCGACCCGTGCCCGCGACCCGACGACCTCGCTGTAGAGCTCGGCCAGGGCGACCGCCACCGCGGTGGCCGCCAGGGTGCCGACGACGACCATGGCCGTGGGCGGGTGCGCCTCCAGGGTGAGCACCAGCGCCAGCCCGATGATCGAGCCGTAGATGATCCGCGAGACGTGCCCCGAGCGCAGGTGGGAGGTCACGCGTGGATGCAGATGGATCGACAACGGACCTCCCGGGCACAGCCACCCCCGGCCACTGTGCCACGGCCGGGGCCGGGCCCGGAAGGCGTGAGCCGCGGCAGGGCTACTCGCCGACCGCGCCGTCGATGGACTCGCGGATCAGGTCGGCGTGGCCGTTGTGCCGGGCGTACTCCTCGATCATGTGCAGCACGATCCACCGCAGGTTGACCGGGGAGCCGGAGCTGCGCAGCCGGCGCACCGACATCTGGTCGAGGGGTACGCCGTCGACCAGCCCGCGCACCCGGTCGACCGTGCCGGTCAGCAGCGCGCGCAGCTCCTCGGGGCTGTCGCCGGCCGCCGACTGCCAGTCGTAGTCGGGGTCGCTCGCCCAGTCGACGTCGGCCCAGACCGCGTCGTAGTCGTTGCCGAGCAGGAAGACCGAGAACCAGTTGTCCTCCACCAGGGCGAGGTGCTTGAGCATCCCGCCCAGCGTCATCGTCGACGGCGGGTGGCTGGTGGCGAGCTGCTCGGCGGTGAGGCCCTCGGTCTTCATCAGCAGGGTGGCGCGGTGGTAGTCGAGGAAGCCGTAGAGCTGGGTGGCCTCGTCGGCGTCGTACGCCGGGTCGGTGCGGTCCGTGCTCATCGGTCTCCTGAGGTCAGCGGCAGGTACATCACGTGCAGGCCGACGAGGCCCTGCGTGGCATGGCGGAAGGCGTCGGGCACGGTGCCCACGATCTCGAAGCCGAGGTCCTGCCAGAGCCGGACGGCGGCGGTGTTGGTCTCGACGACCGCGTTGAACTGGATGCCGTGGAAGCCCTGCTCCCGGTGCCAGCGCACCATGTCCTCGGCGAGGGCACGACCCACGCCGCGTCCCCGCGCCGCGGGGTCGACCATGAAGCTGGCGGTGCCGATGTGCGCACCGGGCCCCGGCCGGTTCGGCCCCATCTTGGAGGAGCCGAGCACCGTGCCGTCGTCGTCGACGGCGACCGCGGTGCGGCCCGGCGGCCGCTCCATCCAGATCGCGCGGCCCTGCTCCGAGGTCATCGCCGGGTCGAAGGCGTAGGTCTCCCGGGCCTCGACGACCTGGTGGAAGAACGGCCAGATCGCCGCCCAGTCGGCATCGGTGGCGTCGCGGATCAGCACCCCGCGACCCTAGCCACCGCGGGACGGCGGAGGCTACGTGGATATCGTCGGACGGTGCCGGAGCCGCTGATGACCCGCTGGGGCCGTGCACTGGATCCCGAGCACGTGCTCCCCGAGCACCCCCGTCCTCAGCTCGAGCGCGACTCCTGGCTCAACCTCAACGGCTGGTGGGACCACGCGGTCACCGGCCTCGACACGCCACCTCCCACGGAGTGGGACGGCCGGATCCTCGTGCCCTTCTCCCCCGAGGCTCCGCTGTCGGGAGTCGGCCGGCAGACCGGGCCCGACGAGCTGCTCTGGTACCACCGCGAGGTCACCCTGCCCGACGGGTTCGCCGTCCCGGGCGGTCGGCTGCTGCTGCACTTCGGGGCCGTCGACCAGACCTGCACGGTGTGGGTGGACGGTGTCGAGGTCGGCGGCCACCACGGCGGCTACCTGCCGTTCACCCTCGACGTGACGGACGTGGTCTCGACAGGCTCGACCACCCGGGACGGCTCGACCACCCGGGACGCCTCGGCCACCGGATCCTTCGACGTCGTGGTGCGGGTGCGGGACCTGTCCAACAACCGCGGGCCGAGCAGCGGCAAGCAGCGGCTCGCGCGCGGCGGCATCTGGTACACCGCGCAGTCGGGCATCTGGCAGACCGTGTGGCTGGAGGCGGTGCCGGCGACCTACGTGGAGCGGCTGGTGCTGGTCCCGCAGCTCGCCGACGGCGCGGTCGACGTGCTGGTGGTCCCGGCCGGGGGCGGCCGAGCCGTGCCGGACCACGCCACGGTGCGGGTGCTGGCCGACGGGGCCGTGGTCGGCGAGGGCGTGGCGGCAGCCGGCACCCCGCTGCGCGTCGCGTTGTCCGACGTACGCCCGTGGTCGCCGGAGGACCCGCACCTCTACGACGTCGAGGTCGAGCTCGGCGAGGACCGGGTGCGGTCCTACGTCGGGCTGCGGTCGTTCGGGGTGGGCACCGGCGACGACGGGGTGCCGCGGCTGCTGCTCAACGGACAGCCCTACCTGCACCTCGGCGTGCTCGACCAGGGCTACTGGCCCGACGGCCTGATGACGCCGCCGTCGGACGAGGCGATGGTGCACGACATCACGACCATGAAGCGCCTCGGCTTCACCATGCTCCGCAAGCACCTCAAGGTGGAGCCGCTGCGGTGGTACGCCCACTGCGACCGGCTCGGGATGCTGGTCTGGCAGGACATGGTCAACGGTGGCGAGCGCTACCGGACCGCGGCGGTGACCTGGCCCGGGCGGATGCCGATCCGGCTGCGCGACGACCGCTACGCCCTGCTCGGCCGGGCCGACCCCGCCGGCCGCGAGGAGTTCCGGGCCGAGGTGCGCGAGACCGTCGAGCACCTGCGCAACGTCACCTCGCTGGCGGTCTGGGTGCCGTTCAACGAGGGCTGGGGCCAGTTCGACGCGGTGGCGGTCGCGGCCGAGGTGAAGGCGCTCGACCCGACCCGGAGCGTCGACCACGCGAGCGGGTGGCACGACCAGGGCGCCGGCGACCTGTGGAGCCTGCACCTCTACGGCAGCGCGTTCCGGTCCCCCCGGCGGCGGGCGAGCGAGCGAAGGGTGCTGGCGCTGACGGAGTACGGCGGCTACGACCTGACCGTCGCCGGCCACACCTGGGGCCCCGAGCACTTCGGCTACCGGCACTTCGACTCGGCGCAGTCGCTCGGCGAGGCGTTCCGGCGGCTGCACGACGACGAGCTCGCGCCCGCCGTGCCGGGCGGCCTCTCGGCGACCGTCTACACCCAGCTCAGTGACGTCGAGGACGAGGTCAACGGCCTGCTCACCTACGACCGCGAGGTGCACAAGCTGCCGGACCACCTCGTCCGGGAGGTGCTGGCCCGGCTCTACGCCGGCTTCCGGCGCGTCACGCAGTAGGCCCGGCCCGCCGGGTCGAGGAGCGTGACCCAGTGGGGCGTACGCCGCACCTCGCGGGCACCGAGCGCGCGGTGCCGCTCCACCTCGGCGTCCACGTCGTCGGCGGCGAGGTCGACGTGGCCGGTGACGACCGGCTGCTCGTCGTCGAGCCGCTGCAGCAGCACCTGCACGGCCAGCCCCGCGGGGCGGACCAGCCGCCGGAACTCGTCGTCGGGGTCGTGGTCGGTGAGCTCCCAGCCGGTGAGGTCGGCCCAGAAGCGGCACTCGTCGTCCCAGCGGCTCGCCGGGATGTCCAGGCAGACCTGGTCCACCGCGCTGCGACCACCGGGCCAGCCGGCCGCCGAGGGCGTCCGCTCGCCGGGGTGGCCGACGACGCAGAACGTCATCCCGCCCGGCGACCCGCACACGACGTAGCCGGCCTCGAGGTAGCTCGCCGCGGCGCCGAGCTCCTCGGCCCGGGCGGCGAGCCCGCCGACGTCGTCGGTGTGCAGGTCGAGGTGCAGGCCGCCGGCGGGCGTCTGCACGACCGTCTGCACCTTGAGGTAGGGGTCGCCGTCGGCCGGGAGGTAGGTCGCGAACTCGGCACGCTCGCCCCGGCGCGCCGACAGCGGGTCACCCGTGACCCGGCTCCAGAAGACCTCCGACGCCTCCGCGGACTCCTCGGCGGTGTCGAGGAAGACGGTCAGCCAGCGGACCCCGCTCATGCCTTCTCGACCGGCACGCAGTCGTTGCCGCAGCCGGTCGCGTCGCTCGCTCCGCCCGCCGGGGCGCCGGCGACGTGGTCGGCCGGGCGGTGCAGGACCGCGTGGCCCGGCGTGACCCGCACGCCGTCGTCGGTGGAGGCGGCCCGGCCGTCGACGATCAGCGAGTAGCCGCCGTCGGTGACCGGCGGCCAGACCAGCGAGACGTCCGGCCGGGCGGTCAGGTTGGCGCGGGTGCCGGGCCCGAGCCCGTCGACGGCGAGCACGTCGCCCTCGACGGCGGGCGTCACGGCGACCGCCTTGGGCCGCAGGTCGTCGCCGACGGTGAGCAGGTAGGCGAACCGGCGCTCCGCGACGTGGCGGGCCAGCTCGGCGAGGTCGACCTTCACACTCATGGTAACCAGGCTACTCAGCCGCGGGGACCGTCCACCCAGGTCGCGCCGACGGGCTCCGGCGCCGCGCGGCCACCCGTCAGCGCGGCGACGTGCGCCTCGAAGGCCGGCACCTCGCCCGCCGGTACGGCGAGGTGGAGCGTGGCGCGCTCGGCGTGGTCGACGCCGAGCACGGTGACGTCGCGGCCGCGCAGGTCGGCCTCCCAGCGCGCGGCATCGGCGTGGTCGGCGACCAGGTCGAAGCGCGACATCAGCAGCCGGCGGCGTACCCCCGCCTCGTCGAGCCCGGCGCGGACCGCGTCCGAGTAGGCCCGCACCAGCCCGCCGGCGCCGAGCAGCACGCCGCCGAACCAGCGGGTCACCACGACCACCACGTCGCTGAGCTCGCGGCCGCGCAGCACCTCCAGCATCGGCGCGCCCGCGGTGCCGGACGGCTCACCGTCGTCGTTGGAGCGCTGCACCCCGGCGTCGGGCCCGAGCACGAACGCCGAGCAGTGGTGCCGCGCGTCCCAGTGCACCTTGCGCGCCGCCTCGACGACCGCGCGGGCCGCCGCCTCGGTCTCGACCCGCTCGACGCGGGCGAGGAACCGGGAGCGCCTGACCTCGATCTCGGCGGACCCGGCGCGGGCCACGGTCAGGTACGCCGCGGTCACAGCCGGTCCCCCAGCACCTGCCAGCCGAGCGTGACGATGAAGGCGCCGACGACGAGCACGAAGAACACCCGGACGAAGCGGGTGCCGCGCGCCACGGCGGTGCGGGCGCCGACGTAGCCGCCGAGCAGGTTGGCCGGCCCATCGCCAGGCCGACCTTCCAGAGCACCGCGCCCTGCGGCACGAAGATCACCAGGGCGGCCAGGTTGGTGGCCCAGTTGGCGATCCGCGCCTTGGCCGACGCCTCGAGGAAGCTGTAGCCGAGCAGGCCGACGAGCGTGAAGACGAAGAACGAGCCGGTGCCCGGCCCGAGCGCGCCGTCGTAGAAGCCGATCACCGCTCCCGCGCAGACCGCCGCGAGGGTGTGGTGGTGGCCGGCGAAGCGAAGCTCGGTCATCGCCCCGATGTCGGGCTTGAGCAGCACGTAGCCGCCGACGACGACCAGCACCACCAGCACGATCGGCTCCAGGGCCTCCTCGGGGATCTTCGAGGCCACCAGCGCGCCGGCCATCGAGCCGAGGAACGCGAACGCCATCAGCGGGACGAACGTGCGCGGGTCGGGGCGCACCCGCCGGTAGTAGGTGACCGAGCTGACCGAGGTCCCGCAGAACGACGCGAGCTTGTTGGTCGCCAGCACCTGCACCGGCGCGACGCCGGGCAGTCCGAGCACCAGGGCGGGCAGCTGCACGAGGCCGCCGCCGCCCGACCACCGCGTCGACGAAGCCGGCGGTGAGGCCGGCCAGCGCGAGCAGCAGCAGGATCTCGGTGCTGGGGTCGGCCACCCGGCAACCCTAGGCGGTGCGGATCAGCCGCTCCCGCTCGGCGTCGAGCGCGGTGGCCTCCGCCGCTGAGCCGGCCGGCCTCGTCGCGCAGCGCCGCCAGGATGCGCTCGACCGCCGCGACGGCCTGGTCGACCCGCTCGGTGGCCTGGCCGATGCGCGAGCGCACCGCCAGGTCGCTGAAGATGTTGTCGAACCAGACGTCGAAGGTGCGCGTGAGGCCGTCGAGCTGCACCGGGTCGACCCCGTCGAGGCCGACGTCGGCGAGCTCCCGGGCGAACCGGCCGAGCACGTCGTCGGCCAGGCGGAGCAGGTCCTGCACCTGGTTGAGCTTGTCGTACTTCACCAGGTCGGTGAGCAGGCCGCCGCCGCCGAAGGCGTCCCAGGTCGACCACGACCCGGCGCTGCGCAGCAGCTCCAGGCCCTCGCCCAGCACGCGGCGCGCCTCGGCACCCGCCGCCTGTGCCTCGCGGTTCTCGGCCGCGAGCGGCGGCCAGCTCGCCGCGCCGGGCGGCGATCTCCAGCAGCCGCGCGGCGTCAGGCGACGAGCGGCCGTGGAGCCAGCGCTCCTTGTCGGCCAGCACGCCCGCCCAGGCGGCCTCGACGTCGCCGAGCTGGCGCAGCTGGTCCTCGATCCCCTGTGTCTCGACGGCCGCGACGGAGGCGCGGTGCTCGGCCTCGGCGGCGGCGTAGCGCGCCGCGTCGCGCTCGGCGGTCTCCCGCTCGAGGTCGGTGGCCCGGCCTCCGCGCAGCGTCGCCCAGATGCGCACCCACGACATCGACTCCAGCCGCGCGACGTCGCGCTCCTCGTCGGTCAGCGTGACCCGCAGCTCCTCGGCCCGGCGCCGCGCGTGCTCGGCGTGCTCCCGTGCCGCGGCCAGCCGGCTGCGCAGCGACGCCGCCAGCTCGCGGTCGGCCGCCACCCGGGCGACCTCGGCCTCGATCGCTCCCCCGTCGGTCATGCCGGGGATCCTAGGCCCCCCGGCGGGCTCACCTCGCGAGGAAGCCCTCCTGCCGCAGCCAGGTCTCGGCGACCTCCACCGGGTCGCGGCCGTCGACGTCGACCTGGGCGTTGAGCTCGATCAGGGTCTTGTCGTCGAGCTTCTTCGTGACCGGCGCGAACAGGTCCTTCACCTGCGGGTGGCTCTCCACCACCTGCTCGCGGAAGACGGTGGCCACGTTGTACTTCGGGAAGAACTGCCGGTCGTCCTCGAGCACGGTCAGGTCGAGCGCCTTGATCCGCCCGTCGGTCGTGAAGATCTCGCCGAAGTTGCAGTCGCCGTTGTCGGTGGCGGCGTAGATCGCGCCGGTGGCCAGCGTCTTCACGTTGCCCTGCGGGACCTCCTGGCCCAGCGGGACGTCGTAGGCCTCGAGCATCGGCTCGAACCCGTCGTTGCGGTTCTTGAACTCCGACTCGACGCAGAAGGTGCGCTCGGCCGGCGGCAGGTCGCCGATCTCGGACAGCTTGCTGATGCCGAGCTCCTCCAGCTTCTCCGCCGGGGTCGCGAAGCCGTAGGTGTTGTTCATCGGCGCCGGCTCCAGCCAGACCAGGCCGTTCTCCTTCAGGTCCTCGTCACGGACCGCTTCGTACTGCTTGGTCTCGTCGGGGATCGGCTTGGCGTGGCCGAGGTAGCTGATCCAGGCGGTGCCGGTGTACTCCCACTCCAGGTCGACCTGGCCGTCGACCTGCGCGTAGCGGGCGCTGGCGCTGCCCGGGATGTTGGTCAGGTCGGTGACGTCGGCACCGGCCGACTTGAGCAGGATCACCGCGATCTTGCCGAGGATCAGCTGCTCGGTGAAGTTCTTCGACCCGACGCTGATGCCGAGCCCGTCGAGCTCCACGTCCTGCACGGGCCCGGCCAGCTTGCCGGACGGGGTGAACCCGGCGGCGGTGCCGAGCCCGCAGCCGGACACGGCGAGGCAGCCGAGCAGGGCCGCGGCGAGGGCGGTACGGCGGAGGCGGCGGGTCATCACAGTCCCTTCGGGCGGGCGACCGTCTCGAGGACGCGTCCGGCCCAGTCGACGAGCAGGGCGAGCAGCGCGATCAGCAGGCCACCGCTGACCAGCACCGAGGTGCGGAACAGGGTGATCCCGGTCTGGATCAGCGCGCCCAGGCCACCGGCGTTGATGAAGGTGGCGAACGACGCCACCCCGACCACCAGCACCAGGGCGGTCCGCACGCCGGCCATGATCACCGGCACCGCCAGCGGCAGCTCGATGCGGAACAGCACCGCCACCGCGGACATGCCCATGCCACGACCGGCCTCGACCAGCGTGCGGTCGACCCCTTGCAGGCCGACGATGGTGTTGCGCAGCACCGGCAGCACGCCGTACAGCGTGAAGGCCAGCACGGCGGTCCAGAAGTTGAAGCCGAGCCAGATCGCGAACAGCACCACCAGCCCGATCGCCGGGGCGGCCTGGCCGATGTTGGCGACACCGACGACCAGCGGGGCGGCCCGGTTGAAGCCGCGCCGGGTGAGCAGCACGCCGAGCGGGATGGCGGTGACCAGCACCAGGGCGGTCGTGACGAGCGTGATCTGGATGTGCCGCCAGGTCAGGCTGCCCAGGGTGCCCCAGGCCAGCTGCCGGGCCTCGATGCTGTCGAGGTCCGCGGTGAGGCGCCACCACACCCAGAGGCCCAGCGTGACGGCGACCAGGAGCGGGATGCCGGCCAGCAGGATCGCCTGCTCGCGGGAGAGCCGGGAACGGGCGCCGCGCCGCGGTGCCGCCTCGGCCTCGGTCGCCTCGACGTCGACGACCTCCCGCACGGGGGTGTCGGTGACGCTCATGCGGACGCCTCCGCGGACTCGCGGGCCTCCTGGGAGGTCTGCTGGATCTGCGCGGTGACCGAGGCGAAGTCGACCACCCCGAGGAACTCCTCGCGTCGTCCGGTCACGATCGCGTTGCCGCAGCTGGAGGTCAGCATGTCGTCGAGCGCGTCGTTGAGGGTGGCCCGGCGGTCCACGCCGAGGATCTCGTCACCGCGGGGCTCGGCCACGGTGGAGCTGTCCTCGAGGTCGCGCAGCCAGCACCACCCGCGAGGGCGCCTTCGGCTGTCGAGGACGACGACCGAGCCGTGCCCGGCCTGGCGGGCGCGGGCGAGCGCGTCGCGGCTGGCCTCGCCGATGGTCGCGGTGGTCCACGAGGTGAGCTCGATGTCGCTGACCCGGGTCAGGGTGAGCTGCTTGAGCGCGGACCCGGCACCGACGAAGTCCTCGACGAACCGGTTCGCCGGGGCCGCCAGGATGTTGGCGGGGGTGTCGTACTGCGCGACCTGGCACCCTCCTGCAGGATGCAGATCCGGTCGCCGAGCTTGACCGCCTCGTCGATGTCGTGGGTGACGCACACGATGGTCTTGCCGAGCTCGCCCTGGATCGACATCAGCTCGTCCTGCAGGCGCTGCCGGGTGATCGGGTCGACGGCGCCGAACGGCTCGTCCATCAGCACCACCGGCGGGTCCGCCGCCAGGCCGCGCGCGACGCCGACCCGCTGCTGCTGGCCGCCGGAGAGCTCGCGCGGGTAGCGGTCGCGGTACTTGCCGGCGTCGAGGCTGACCAGGTCGAGCAGCTCGTCGACCCGCGCGTCGACGCGCTTGGCGTCCCACTTGAGCAGCTTCGGCACCAGCGCGATGTTCTGCGCGACCGTCATGTGCGGGAACAGGCTGCCGCCCTGGATGACGTAGCCGATGTGCCGGCGCAGCTCGTCGGCCGAGCGGGCGCGGACGTCCTTGCCGTCGATCGTGATGGTGCCCGAGGTCGGCTCGATCAGCCGGTTGATCATCTTCAGCGAGGTCGTCTTGCCGCAGCCCGAGGGCCCGACGAACATCACGATCTCGCCCGCCGGGATGTGCAGGCTGAGCCGGTCCACCGCGGGCGTCTCCTGCCCGGGGTAGCGCTTGACGACGTCGACCAGCTCGAGGTCGACCCCGCTCACGGCGGGCTGGGTGCTCTGGTCGTTGGTCATGTCAGACACGGATCCCCTTCGAGGTGGTGACGCGGCCGAACAGCAGCAGCAGCGCGTCGAGCACGAGCGCGAGCAGGACGACACCGACGGTGCCGACGAGGGCGGAGTAGAGCGCGTTGGCGCTGCCGATCTGCTCCAGGCCGCTGAAGATGTAGCTGCCGAGGCCGGGGCCGAGCACGATCGCGGCGATCGCGGCGACGCCCATGGACATCTGGGTCGAGGTGCGGACGCCGGCCAGGATCACCGGCCAGGCCAGCGGCAGCTGCACGCGGAACAGCGTCGCCACGCCGCCCATCCCCATCCCGCGGGCCGACTCCACCAGCGTGCGGTCGACGCCCTGGAGGCCGACGACCGCGTTGCGCAGGATCGGCAGCACGGCGTAGAAGGTGACCGCCGCGACGGACGGTCCGGGGCCGATGCTCAGGATCGGCAGCAGGAAGCCCAGCAGGGCGAACGACGGCAGCGTGAGGCCGACCGCGCTGATCGCGTTGGCGATGCCCTCCAGCCACGGGACGCGGGTGACGAGCACCGCGAGCAGGAACGCGAGCACGGTGGCCAGGGCCACGCACTGCACGACCAGGGACACGTGCTGGTAGCCGCTGAACAGGATGTCCGTGCGTTCTTGCACGATGAAGTCCCACACTGCTCGTCCGTCACCCCTGCTCGTCGCTCGGAAGTACTCCGGGGCCACTCCTCCCCGATGAACACCGGTTGAAACACCGCGTGACACGAACGTGACCTCGCCCTGCGAGGCTGACGGCATGCGGATCGTGTCCCTGCTCCCGTCGACCACCGAGATCCTGTTCGACCTCGGCGCGGGCGACGACGTCGTCGGCGTCACCTTCGAGTGCGACCACCCCGCGGAGGCGCGCTCCCGGACGATCGTCTCGACGAGCGCGATGCCGGAGGGCCTGTCCCCGACCGAGATCGACGCGTTCGTCGCCGACGCGATGCGTCGCGGCGAGGACCTCTACCACCTCGACGCGGGCGCCCTGTCCGGGCTGGACGCCGACCTGGTGGTCACCCAGGACCTCTGCGCCGTGTGCGCGGTCGACGTCTCGGTCGTGGACGACGCGCTGGCCCACCTGGGCTGCACGGCCGAGGTGCTCACCATCGACCCGCACACGCTCGACGAGGTGCTCGCCTCGGTGGAGACGCTCGGCAAGGCGACCGGGCGTCGAGGACGTGGCCGCCTCGCTGGTGACGTCGCTGCGCGACCGGGTCGACGACGTCGTACGCCGGGTGGCGGGCCGGCCGCGGCCGCGCACGCTGCTGCTGGAGTGGACCGACCCGCCGTTCGCGCCGGGCCACTGGGTCCCGGAGATGGTCGAGCTGGCCGGGGGCCTGTCCGTCCTGGGCACCCCGGGCGAGAAGTCCTTCCGCACCACCTGGGAGGCCGTCGCGCAGAGCGCCCCGGAGGTCGTCGTCTGCGCACCCTGCGGCTACGACCTGCCGGCCTCGACCGAGCTGGCCGAGGCGCTGGTCGCCTCCGGCGCGCTGCCCGAAGGCGTGCCGGTGTGGGCGGTCGACGCCAACGGCTCCTTCGCCCGACCGGGCCCCCGCCTGGTCGACGGGGTCGAGGCGCTCGCCGGGATCCTGCACCCCGACGCCGTCGCGCCCCACCCCCTCGCCCGACTCGTCAGAGCCTGAACGCGCTATGGCGCTCGCAGGCTCTGACAGCTCGGCGGGTCAGGCGCCGCCGACCACGAGGTAGGCGAGCAGGTCCTGGCGGGTGACGACGCCGACGGGCTTGCCGTCCTCCTGCACGAGCAGCGCGTCGGCGCCCTCGAGCGAGGCGACCGCCTCGGAGACGGGCTCGTTGGAGCCGATGGTCGGCAGCGCCTTCTCCATGTGCTCCTCGACCGGGTCGGTGAGCTTGGCGTGGCCGGCGTAGAGCGCGTCGAGCAGGTGCCGCTCGGAGACGGACCCGGCGACCTCGGCGGCGACGATCGGCGGCTCGGCCCGCACCACGGGCATCTGCGAGACGCCGTACTCCTGGAGGATGTGCACCGCCTCGGCGATGGTCTCGTTGGGGTGGGTGTGCACCAGGTCGGGGATCTGCCCGCTCTTGCCGCGCAGCACCTCGCCGACGGTCCGCCCGCCGGAGGCCGGGAGGAAGCCGTACTGCGCCAGCCACTCGTCGTTGAAGATCTTGGTGAGGTAGCCGCGACCCGAGTCGGGCAGCAGCACCACGATCACGGCGTCCTTGCCCTCGGGCGTGCCGGTGAGCTCCTCGGCCAGTCGTGCGGCGGCGGCCACGGCCATGCCGCAGGACCCGCCGACGAGCAGCGCCTCCTCGCGGGCCAGCCGCCGGGTCATCGAGAACGAGTCGGCGTCGGAGACCTCGATGACCCGGTCGGCCACGTCGCGGTCGTAGGTGGTGGGCCAGAAGTCCTCGCCCACGCCCTCGACGAGGTAGGGCCGGCCGGTGCCGCCGGAGTAGACCGAGCCGGCCGGGTCGGCGCCGACCACCTTGACGGCCGGGTTCTGCTCCTTGAGGAAGCGGCCGGTGCCCGAGATGGTGCCGCCGGTGCCCATGCCGGTGACGAAGTGGGTCACCTTGCCCTCGGTCTGCCGCCAGATCTCGGGGCCGGTGGTCTCGTAGTGGGAGCGCGGGTTGTTGGGGTTGGAGTACTGGTCGGGCTTCCAGGCACCCTCGATCTCGCGGACCAGCCGGTCGGAGACGTTGTAGTAGGAGTCCGGGTGCTCCGGCGCGACAGCGGTCGGGCAGACGACCACCTCGGCGCCGTAGGCCTTGAGCACGTTGCGCTTGTCCTCGCTGACCTTGTCGGGGCAGACGAAGACGCACTTGTAGCCCTTCGCCTGCGCGACGATCGCGAGCCCCACGCCGGTGTTGCCGGAGGTCGGCTCGACGATGGTGCCGCCCGGCTTGAGCGAGCCGTCGGCCTCGGCGGCCTCGACCATGCGGAGCGCGATGCGGTCCTTCACCGACCCGCCGGGGTTGAGGTACTCCACCTTGGCGAGCACGAGCGGGGCGCCGTCCCCGGTGGGCACCACGTGGTGGAGCCGCACGAGCGGGGTGTTGCCGACGAGGTCGAGGAGCGAGTTCACGTAGTCCACGGGCAGCACTCTAGGCCGTGCTCCCCGGACGTCGGCTGGGCCCGCCCCCTAAGGTTGACTGCGTGGGGAAGGCTGCTGCGGCACGACGGCTCGCGGCTGCCGCGGCGTACGGCGGCGGCGGCCTCTCGCTGCTGGGCGCCTCCGTCTACGGCGTGCTGCGCGCCGAGGCCCTGCTGGCCCGCCGCACCATCGGCAACGCCGAGGGCACCCCGCCGCAGGCCACCGGCTGGTACGGCCACGGTCGCCCCGGGCCCGGCGCTCAAGGTGGCGCTCCTCGGCGACTCCTCCGCGGCCGGCTACGGCGTGGAGAAGGTGCAGCAGACCCCCGGCGCGCACCTCGCCTCGGGCCTCGCCGAGGCCGCCGAGCGCCGGGTCTACCTGCGCTCCGTGGCGTTCGTCGGCGCCCAGAGCCGCGACCTCGCCGCCCAGATCGACCAGGCGCTGCCGGTCGAG
Organism: uncultured Actinomycetota bacterium; assembly: GCA_963698315.1. GTDB lineage: Bacteria > Actinomycetota > Actinomycetes > Propionibacteriales > Nocardioidaceae > Nocardioides_B. The sequence continues at coordinate 775,351 of CAVOQH010000002.1, read as the reverse complement.
CCGGACGTCGCGGTGGTCCTGATCGGCGCCAACGACGTCACCCACACCCGGCTGCCGTCGGAGTCGGTGCGGCTGCTGTCCGAGGGCGTCCGCCGGCTCCGCGCCGCGGGTGTCGAGGTGGTCGTCGGGACCTGCCCCGACCTCGGCACCATCGAGCCGATCGCTCCCCCGCTCCGTCAGGTGGCCCGGCACTGGTCACGCCGGCTGGCCGCCGCCCAGACCATCGCCGTGGTCGAGGCGGGTGGGCGCACCGTCTCGCTGGGCTCGATCCTCGGGCCGGAGTTCGCCGCCACCCCGGCGGTGCTGTTCGGCCCCGACCGCTTCCACCCGTCGGTGGCGGGCTACTCCAGCATGTCCTCGGTGCTGCTGCCCTCGGTGCTCGCCGCGGTCGGCGTGATCCCGTTCGAGGAGCTGGTCCCCGAGGCGGCCCGCGGCGAGACCGTGCTGCCGATCGCGCAGGCCGCGGTCGTCGCCGCCAAGGTGCCCGGCACCGAGATCGACGGCACCGAGGTCGGCGGCCACACCCGCGGCGCGCTCGGCCGCTGGGCCCAGATCCGGCGCCGCCGCCGGCACGCCGAGGCCGACGCGGAGACGCCGAGCCACAGCGAGGACGCGAGCCTCCGAGCACTCCTGACCGGTCCCGCGACAGCGAAGGGCCCCGAGGCTCTCGCCTCGGGGCCCTCGCTGCTGGGCGGACCGACCCGGGGTCAGTCGTTGCCGCGGAGGATCGCGAGGATCCGGAGCAGCTCGATGTAGATCCAGACGATGGTGACGGTCAGGCCGAAGGCCGCACGCCACGACTCGCGCTCCGGCAGGCCGGCCGCGATGCCGCGCTCGACGAAGTCGAAGTCGAGGATCAGCATCAGCACACCGAGGCCGAGGCCGATGAAGCTCATCACCAGGCCGAGGCCACCGAAGCCGTTGACGCCGAACGACGCGCCGAAGAAGCTCAGCACGAAGTCGAAGAGCGACACGGCGACGAAGCCGAACATCGCGGCGATGGTCCAGGTGCGGAACTTGGCGCCGACCTTGATGTCGAAGAACTTGTACGCCGCGAGCGTGCCGGCCACGGCCGCGAAGGTGCCGACGACGGCGCCGATGACGAGGCCGCCCTCACCGCCGGTGAACTGCCACTCGATCACCTTGCTGAAGGCACCCACGAAGATGCCCTGGAGCGCGGCGTAGGCGATCACGAGCGCCGGGCGAGACGACCTTCTTGAAGGAGTTGACCATCGCGAGGGCGAAGCCGCCCAGCGCGCCCACCATCGAGAAGAGGTAGAGGGTGCTGAGGGTCGCCTGGCTGTCGATGGGGCCGGTCAGGAACCAGGTCACCGTGGCGAACAGCACCACGACGCCCAGCGTGAGACCGGTCTTCTGCACGACCGAGTCGATGGTCATCCGGCCGGTGCCGACCGGGGTCTGCGTGGTGCCGTACTCCGACTGGGCGTAGGGGTCGCTGCCGTAGGCCGGGGCCTGCGGGGCGCCCTGGCCGGGGTAGGACATGCCGCTGCTGGAACCGCGGCCGTTGAAGCCCTCGGTCCTCGAGAACACGGGGTTGCTGCTTCGCATGTGGTCTCCTCCTTGGAGGCCTGGGGCGTCCCCGATCTGGGGAGTCCCGTGGGGTCTGCAGTCACATCCTACGGACCCGTCGATGTATCCAACGGACCCGACGGTTCCGGTGTTCCCGTTCAGAGCGCGAGCGTCGCCACCAGACCGACGACGGCGCAGACCCCGAGGGTGCGCAGCACGCTCCAGCCGAGCCGGAACAGCAGCACGGTCGCGAGCAGGGCGATGCCCACCGCCACCGGGTCGAGGCTGGCCGGCACCGGCACCTCCACGAGGAAGGGGCCGAGCTCCACGTCGCGGGACCGGTCGAAGAGGGTGTGGGTGGCGAAGTAGAGCCCGAGGTTGGCGATCACCCCGACGACGGCGGCGGTGATGCCGGTCAGCGCGGCCGTGAGGGTGACGTTGCCGCGCAGCCGCTCGACGTACGGCGCACCGAGGAAGATGAACAGGAAGCAGGGCACGAAGGTCACCCACGTGGTGAGCAGCGAGGCGAGCACGCCCGCCACCCACGGGTCGAGCGTGCCGGGGTCGCGGAACGCGCCGAGGAACGCCACGAACTGCACCACCATGATCAGCGGGCCGGGCGTGCTCTCGGCCAGCGCGAGCCCGCGCGCCATCTCCCCCGGCGCCAGCCAGCCGTAGACCTCGACCGCGCGCTGCGCGACGAACGCGAGCACGGCGTAGGCACCGCCGAAGGTGACCAGGGCGGTGCCGCCGAAGAACAGCCCTTGCTGGGTGTAGACGCTGTCGGCGCCGGTGAGGGCGAACGCGGCCCCGACCGGCAGCAACCAGGCCGGGAGGCCGATGCCGAGCACGAGGGCGGCGCGCCGTCCCGACGGCCGGGCCGCGTGCAGCGCGTCGTCGGGCACGAGCGGGGACGGCGCGTCCGGGTCCTCCCGTTCGGGCGGGGGCGCCACCAGCGCGGGGCGCCACCGGCCGAGCAGCGCCCCCGCGACGCCGGCGCCGAGCACGACGAGGGGGAACGGCAGCCCGAGCACGGCCAGCGAGACGAAGGCCGCCACCGCGAGCGCCACGAGGGCCGGGTGGTGCAGCGTGCGCCGGCCGATCCGGACCACGGCCTGGGCGACGACGGCGAGCACGGCGGGGGCCAGCCCCGCGAAGAGCCCGGTGACGAAGGCGGTCTCGCCGAACCCGGCGTACAGCATGGACAGGGCGAGCAGGGCGACCAGCCCGGGCAGCACGAACAGCACGCCCGCGATCAGCCCGCCGGCGACGCCGTTGAGCAGCCAGCCGACGTAGATCGCGAGCTGCTGGGCCTCGGGGCCGGGCAGCAGCATGCAGTAGTTCAGCGCGTGCAGGAAGCGGCGCTCACCGATCCAGCGGTGCTCGTCGACGACGCTGCGGTGCATGACCGCGATCTGCCCCGCCGGCCCGCCGAAGGTCTGCAGGGAGATCCGGAACCAGGCCCGGGTCGACTCCCGCAGGGGGACGACGTGGCCGGAGGCTTCAGTGCGTGATTGTCGACCGACCATGTCGACAATGGTAGGCGGTCAGCGGCGGCGCCACCACACGAGGCCGGCGACCGCGGCCAGCGCCGCGACGGCCCCGGCGAGGACCACGGGACGCGGCTTGCCGTCGTCGGTGGTGGCCCGGTCCTTGGTCTCGTGGAGCTTGGCCTGGGCGCGGCTCTTCACGTCGAGCTTGGCCTGCAGGGCGTCGACGGTGTCGGCCAGCTGCTCACGGTTGCGCTCGACTGCGCGCTCCTTGGCGGCGATGGTGGTGTCACTCATGCGTGGTGGCCCTTCTTGATCGTCTCGACGTCCTGCTTGACCCCGTCGACCGCGCGCTCGGGCGCGGGCGGGGTGGCCTCGGTGACCTTGCCCTTGCCGACGACCGCGGCGACGCCGGCGGCCGCGAAGAGCACGACGGCGACGATGAGCGCGGCCAGCCAGGCGGGCAGCACCAGGGCGAGGGCCAGGATGACCGTGGTGATGAGCACGGCGCCGCCGAAGAAGGCGAGCAGCCCGGCGGCACCGAAGAGCCCGGCACCGATGCCTGCTGCCTTGCCCTTCGCGGCGAGCTCTGCCTTGGCGAGCTCGACCTCGCTGCGCACCAGCGCGCTCGTCTGCTCGCTCAGGTCGTGGACCAGGGCGCCCAGCGTGGGGTCCTGGCCGGGTGGGGTCTGTCGGGTCGCGGACATGTCCTACCCGTGCCCAGCCCCTGGCCGGGTAAACGTCGGCTACCGGACCAGCGGCACCAGGCGGCCCGGATCGCGGGGCTTGCGCCACGACACGTTCGCGGGCGTCAGCACCTCCCCGCAGGCGTCGCACACGTCGGGCCGCTCGGTCTCCTGGCCGCAGCCGTCGTGGACCACGACGAGCCGGCCGGTCGGGCGCGGCCGGTGCGTCTCGCCCCAGCGCACCAGGGCGTGCAGCACCGGCAGCAGGTCGCGGCCGGCGTCGGTGAGGAGGTACTCCTCGCGGGTGCGGTTGCCCGAGCGGTACGGCGCCCGGGTCATCAGGCCGTCGTCGACCATCGCCGCGAGCCGCCGGCTGAGCACGCCGTCGGCCACCCCGAGGGCGGCGCGGAAGTCGTCGTACCGCGTGACGCCCTGGCACGGCCTCCCGCAGAAGCAGCAGCACCCAGGGGTCGCCCACGACGTCGAGCGACCGGGCGATGGGGCAGGTCGCCTCGGACCAGTCCGACCGCAGCGGCATGGCTCCTCCTGTCCGGGTGCCGGACCCTGGCTGCTGACTCTCTTGAAAGGAGTCTACTCTGCTGCCATGGCCACGCTCACCCCCGTCCGTCGCCGCATCCACCCGGCCTGGTTCGTCGCCGCGGTCGCCTTCGTGGCCCTGCTCGGCGCGGCCGGCTTCCGGGCCGCGCCCGGCGTGCTGATGGTGCCGCTGCAGGACGAGTTCGGCTGGAGCCGCGGCACCCTGTCGCTGGCCGTCGGGGTCAACCTCGTGCTGTTCGGGCTGACCGCGCCCTTCGCGGCGGCGCTGATGGACCGGTTCGGCATCCGCCGGGTCACCGCGGTCGCCCTGACGCTGGTCGCGCTGGGCTCCGGCCTGACCGTCTTCGTGCAGCAGAGCTGGCAGCTGGTCCTGCTGTGGGGCGTGCTGGTCGGTCTCGGCACCGGCTCGATGGCGCTGGTGTTCGCGGCCACCGTGGCGCAGCGCTGGTTCGTCGCCCGCCGCGGCCTGGTGATGGGCATCCTCACCGCGGGCAGCGCCACCGGGCAGCTGATCTTCCTGCCGGTCGTGGCCGCGACCGCCGAGGTGGCCGGGTGGCGCACCGCCTCGCTGGTCATCGCCGGCGCCGCGCTCGCCGTCGTGCCGCTGGTGCTGCTGGTGCTGCGCGACCACCCCTCCGACCTGGGCGTGACGGCGTACGGCGCCGAGGAGCCCGAGCCGCGCCGCCACGAGGACGTGGCGCACGAGCCCGACCAGATCCCGGCCACCGTGCAGCACGGCGCCGGACGCGCGGCCGTCGAGGCGCTGCGGGAGGCCTCGCACAGCCGCACCTTCTGGGCCCTGATGGCCGGCTTCGCGATCTGCGGGGCGACCACCAACGGCCTGATCGGCACCCACTTCGTGCCGGCCGCCCACGACCACGGCATGCAGCAGACCACGGCCGCGGGCCTGCTCGCGGTCGTCGGCATCTTCGACATCGTCGGCACGGTCGCGTCGGGCTGGCTGACCGACCGCTTCGACCCGCGGCTGCTGCTCGGCGGCTACTACTTCTTCCGCGGGGTGGGCCTCGCCCTGCTGCCGGTGCTGCTCGGCGACGCCGTGCACCCGAGCATGGTGGTGTTCGTCGTGATCTACGGCCTCGACTGGGTGGCCACCGTGCCGCCGACCGTGGCGCTGTGCCGCAACGTGTTCGGCGCCTCCGGGACGATCGTGTTCGGGTGGGTCTTCGCCTCGCACCAGGTCGGCGCCGCGCTCGCCTCGGTCGCGGCCGGGGTGGTGCGCGACGAGACCGGCACCTACACCGCCGCCTGGTTCAGCGCGGCCGCGCTCTGCGTGGTGGCGGCCGCCCTGTCGGTGGGCATCCGGCGCGACGCCCGGCACCCCGTGCGCGCCTGACCGGTCCCTGGCCGCGCGTATAACGTCGGCGCATGGACTCGACGATGGGCGTCGCCCCGCTGACCCCGTTGGCCCAGCTCGACCGCGCGGCCGACTACTTCCCACGCCGCACGGCCTACCGGTTCGAGGGCGCCACGACGTCGTACGACGAGCTGCGCGAGCAGGTCCGGCGGCTGGCGGCGTACCTCCGGGACCGCGGGGTCCGCCCCGGCGACCGGGTCGCGGTGCTGGCCCGCAACGTGCCGCTGAGCCTGCTCGCGCACTTCGCCGTGCCGTACGCCGGAGCGGTGCTCGTCGCGCTCAACCACCGGCTCGCCGGCCGGGAGCTGCAGGCGATCCTCGCGCACGCCGAGCCGCGGCTGCTGCTCGTGGAGTCCCACCTCGCCGGGCTCGGCGACGAGGCGGTCGCCGGCCTCGACGTGCCGGCCGTCACCGACGAGGTGGCGCTGGCCGCGGAGCCGGCCGACGTGCCCCGGCAGCACCCCGTCACCGACGAGCTGTCGCTGATCACGATCAACTACACCAGCGGGACCACCGGGACGCCCAAGGGCGTGATGTACCGGCACCGGGGCGCGGCGCTCCAGTCGATCGCGATGGCCTACCACCTGCGCCTGGAGATGGACTCGGTCTACCTGTGGACGCTGCCGATGTTCCACTGCAACGGCTGGTCGTTCCCGTGGGCGGTCGCCGCCGCCGGGGCGACCTCGCTGTGCACCGACACCACCGACCCCGAGCGGCTCTGGGAGCTCATCCGCGCGGAGCGGGTCACCCACTTCTGCGCGGCGCCGACGCTGCTGACCGGCCTGCTCACCTCGCCGGGCGCCGCCCGGGTCGAGCACCCGCTGACCGTGGCCACCGGCGGCGCGCCGCCCACGCCGGCCCTGATCCGCCGGGCCGAGCAGCTCGGGCTGCACGTGGTCCACCTCTACGGCCTCACCGAGACCTACGGCCCCTCGTTGCTGTGCGAGTGGCAGCCGGAGTGGGACGCCCTCGACGCGGACGCGCGCGCCGACAAGCTCTCCCGGCAGGGCATCCCCAACATCACCGCGCCGTCGGTGACGCTCGAGCCGGTGCCGGGCGACGACGGCCGCGGGCTCGCCGAGGTCACCCTGGCGGGCAACACCGTGATGGCGGGCTACTACCGCGACGAGGAGGCCACCGCGCGGGCGTCGGTGGACGGCACCCGGTTCCGCACCGGCGACCTCGGCGTCCAGCACGAGGACCGCTACTACCAGCTCCAGGACCGCGCCAAGGACATCATCATCTCCGGCGGGGAGAACATCTCCTCGATCGAGGTGGAGCGCACCCTCGCCGAGCACCCGGCGGTGAGCGAGTCCGCCGTGGTCGGCCGCCCCGACGACCGGTGGGGCGAGGTGCCGGTCGCCTACGTGACGCTCACCGGCGACGCGGAGGCCACCGAGCAGGAGCTCATCGAGTTCGTCCGGTCGCGGATCGCGCACTTCAAGGCGCCCAAGCACGTCGTCTTCGGGCCGCTGCCGAAGACCGCGACCGGCAAGATCCAGAAGTTCGAGCTCCGGCGGCGCACCGACGCCGGCTGACGACTCGTCCGGTCCCGCCCCCGTTGCAGGGGTTTGCCCCCGGCCGGGGACTAGCCGGAGTGGTCCGTCCTGCCGATGCCGGGCGGCGACGGCCGGGTCGAGGGTGGTCGGTGATGGCCCCGCCCGTGGGCCCTCCACCCCGGAGGTCAGCATGCCCAACCGTCCCCGCCGCCGCGTCGTCGCGTCGCTGGTGGCCCTCTCGTCCGTCCCGGCGATCGCCCTCGTCGCCGCGAGCCAGTCGACCGCCACCGGCTCGGAGTCGATGACGCTGCAGTTCCGCGGCAGCACCTTCGACATGGTCGACGTCCCCCCGACGTCCAGCGACCCGGAGGCCGCGCCCTCGCCGGGCGACTACTTCGTGCTGTCCAACAAGCTCTTCCGCGACGGCGACCGGGTCGGCTCGCTGTTCGCCACGTGCCTGTTCCCCAAGACCGTCAGCGACCCGGCCTCCATCCCGCTGCTGTGCACCGGGTCCTACAAGCTGCCCGGCGGGACCCTGGTCGGCACCGCGCTGCTCAGGACCGACGACGCGGTCAACCACATCGCCATCACCGGCGGGACCGGCCGCTACGCCGGCATGACCGGCACCGCCACCGAGTACCCCCGGGACGACGAGTCCGGCCGCGTGGTGATCGACGTCCAGTAGCCCGGCTCGTGCGGCCCACGCCTCCTCAGGGGCAGGCGTGGGTCGCCCGACCCCGTGAGCGGTGCCCCCGGTGAGACTCGAACTCACACTGAGAGGTGTTTAAGACCTCTGCCTCTGCCATTGGGCTACGGGGGCCGCGACCGTCGGGTGCTTGCGTCGTTGCGTCATACGTCCTGCGGCCGATAGGCCTCAGCTCGTATGACGCAGCGGGTCAAAGATAGGTCTTGCGGGGGTGGACCGCGTGCGCGCCGGCCACCCGGTCGAGGAAGAGCAGCCCGTCGCAGTGGTCGATCTCGTGCTGGAGGGCGCGGGCCTCGAAGGCCTCGGCGGCGACCTCGACGGTCTCCCCCGTGCCCGGCAGCCGGCCTCGTACGACGACGCGCGCCGCGCGCTTCACGTCGCCGGTGAGGTCCGGGACGCTCATGCAGCCCTCGCGGGCCTTCTCGTTGCGGGAGGACTCCACCACCTCGGCGTTGCAGAGCACGAACGTGCCGTGGTGGGCCCGCGTCCTGGGGTGCGCGGCCACGTCGACGCAGAAGACCTTGACGCCGACGCCGACCTGCGGGGCGGCCAGCCCGACGCAGCCGGGCGAGACCCGCATGGTGGCGACCAGGTCGGCGGCGAGCTGCACGACGTCGGCGGCCGTCGGGTCGACCTCGCCGCCCACCGACGACAGCACCGGCGCCGGTGCGCGCACCACGTCGAGCACCCGGCCCTCGACGCCGAGCAGGGTCTCCGACCAGCGGCCGACGGTGTCGTCGACGAGCCGGTCCTCGGCCTGCGCACCCGTGGAGGTCACAGGTCGTCGCTCTCCACCTCGCGCAGGGTGACCCCGACGCCGAGGTCGGCCGCCGCGGCCCGGAGCGACTCCTGCAGCGCGGCGACGTCGGCCGCGGCCGGGAGGTCCACCTCGGCGACGAGGAGGTAGAGCTCGCCCGCGAGCCGGGTGGTGAGGTCGGTGATGTTGCCGCCCACGCCGGCCACCTCGGTGGCGACCCGGGACACGATGCCGGGCCGGTCGCCGCCGTGCACGGTCAGCACGTAGGACGCGCCGACCGCCTCCTGGCCGGCCTCCTCGGGCACCTCACGGACCGCGACGGTCAGCGTGCCGTCGGCGGTGAGCGGGGCCAGCGCGGCCTCCACCTCGGCCGAGGGGGTGTCGCCCGCGCACAGCAGCATCATCGCGAAGTGACCGCGCAGCAGGGTCATCGTGGAGTCCTCGAGGTTGAGCCCGAGGTCGGCGAGCACCCGCGTGGTCTCCGCGATGATGCCGGGCCGGTCGTGCCCGATGACGGTGATGGCCTGGAGCGACATGGCGGTCAGTCTGGCAGGCCGCCGCCGAGCTCCGCCGCGCGTCCCAGCACCGCGTCGAGCATCGGCTCGGTGAGCCTGCCGGTGAAGGTGTTCTGCTGCGAGGGGTGGTAGCTGCCGAGCAGCACCACCTCCCGGCCGTCGGGGGCGGTCACCACGGCCTCGGCGCCGTGACCGAAGCGCGGCTTGGGTCGCGGCACGTCGTGGCCGAGCTCGCGGAGGACCCGGATCGCGGCGTCCCAGCCGTAGGACCCCAGGCACACCACCGCGCGCACGCTGCCCGCCACCAGCGCGACCTCGCGCAGCAGCCACGGGGCGCAGGTGTCGCGCTCCTCGACGGTCGGCTTGTTGTCGGGCGGCGCGCAGCGGACGGTGGCCACCATCCGGGCCCCGACCAGTCGCTGCCCGTCGCCCGCGTGCAGCGACGTCTCCTGCACCGCGAGGCCGACGCGGTGCAGCGACGCGAACAGCCAGTCACCGGACCGGTCGCCGGTGAAGATCCGGCCGGTGCGGTTGCCGCCGTTGGCCGCCGGCGCGAGGCCGACGATCAGCACGCCCGGCTCCGGGTCGCCCCAGCCCGCGACCGGTCTGCCCCAGTAGGGCTCCTCGGCGAACGACGCCCGCTTCTGCTCCGCGACGTCCTCGCGCCACCGGACGAGCCGGTCGCACGCGCGGCAGACCGACATCGCGGCGACGACCTCGTCGAGCGAGGCGGTGGCGGCGATCCGGCGTACGTCGTCCGGGGTCGACGCCACCGGGGTGGCCGCGGTCGCGGGGTCGTCGGGCCACCCGGTCCCCGGCGGCACCGGGCTCGGGAACGGCTGCCCGGTGACGGGGTGCGGAAGAAGTACGGGCCGGGCCATGGCCCCATCCTCCCGGGGTCCATGGTCCGGCCCGTGGCGAGGGTCGGTCCGCGCGATCAGCCCTGCGGGTAGGGCGCGCTCTGGTCGGGACCGCTGTGGTGGGACACCTTGTCCTTGGCCGCGTCCTTCGCCGTCGTGGCGGCGTCGACGACCTTGTCCTTGACGACGGGCGCCTGCTCCTTGATGGTCTGGCCGGCCTCGTTGGCCTTGGCCCGGACCCGCGGGTCCTGGGCGACCTTGGTGGCGCCCGCCTTGATCTGCTCGTAGCGCTCGCGGCCGGCGCGTGCACCGAGGACATAGCCCACCGCACCGGCGGCCAGCAGGGTCAGCTTCTTCATGGTCGCTCCTTCGAGGGGTGATCCGTCCCCTGTCGCGTACCCACTACGGGCCGGGTCAACCCCCGGGTCCGGTGGTCGAGAGGCCGATCCGCGCGCGACGCGCCGCCAGGACAGGTGGCCCAGTGGCCTCTCGGCGTCAGGCGCGGGACCAGGCGATGCCGTCGAGGATGTCGGCGTCGGAGACCAGCAGCGAGTCGACGGGGGTACGTCGCAGCACGCGGTCGAGCACCAGGGCGCCCGTCGCGATCACGTCGGCCCGGCCCCGCGGCACGTGCAGGGCCTCGCGCTCCGCGGTCGTCATGCCGAGCAGCCGCTGGGTCAGGGCGTGCACGTCGTCGACCGGGAACACGGCGTGGTGCACGACCTCGCGGTCCCAGTGGTCGAGGCCGGCCAGCAGCACGGCCACCGCCGTGACGGTGCCGGCGACGCCGACGACGGTGCCGGCGCGGGCCAGGTCCACCCCGAAGCCGGGCAGCGTGTCGAGCGCGGCGTCGATCGCCTCGGTGGCGGCCTCGACCTCGGCGGCGGTCGGCGGGTCCGAGGGCATCAGCCGCTCGGTCATCCGCACCGACCCGATGTCGAGGGACCGGGCGGCCTCGACGCCGCCGTCGTCGGCCCTGCCGAGCACCAGCTCGGTGGAGCCGCCGCCGATGTCGACGACGAGGAACGGCCGGGGCAGGTCGCCCAGGTCCCCGGTCGTCGGGCCCGCAGCGACCGGGTCGCCCCGTCGTAGGACAGCGCCGCCTCCTCGTCACCGCTGACCACCTCCGGCTCGACCCCGAGCCGGGCGGTGACGGCGGCCCGGAACTCGGCGGCGTTGGAGGCGTCGCGGCTGGCCGACGTCGCGCAGAAGCGGAGCACGTCGACGTGGTGCGCCTCCAGGATCGCGGCGTACTCGTCGACGGCGGCGAGGGTGCGCGCGACCGCCTCGTCGGCGAGCCGTCCGGTGCGGTCGACGTCCTGGCCGAGCCGGACGATCCGCAGCTCGCGGACCAGCTGGTGCTCGGCCCCGGTGGCGGCGTCGAGGTCGGCGACCAGCAGCTTGATGGTGTTGGTGCCGCAGTCGATCGCCCCGACCCGGGTCACTCCGGCGCCCCGGGCTCCCCGGCGTCCGCCTCTGTCTCTGCAGGGGCGGTCACGCACGGTCCGGCCGCCCAGAACTCGCCGAGCGCGGCGACCACCTCGTCGCCGAGCGGGTTCACCCCCGGACCCTGCGCGAGGGACTGGCCGGCGAGCACGTGCAGGCACTTCACGCGGGTCGGCATGCCACCGGCGGAGATGCCCGCGATCTCGGGGACGTGGCCGATCTCCTCGCGGTAGGCGAGGTAGCGCTCGTGGGCCTGCTGGTAGGCGGCCGCGAGCTCCGGGTCGGACTCCAGCCGGTCGGACATCTCCTTCATCAGCCCGGACGCCTCCAGGGTGCCGATCAGCGAGGCGGCGCGCGGGCAGGTCAGGTAGAACGTCGTCGGGAACGGGGTGCCGTCGTCGAGCCGGGGCTCGGTGGCGACCACGTCGGGGTTGCCGCAGGGGCAGCGGTGGCCGATGTCGTGGATGGACCGGGGGCGGCGTCCGAGCTGGGCGCCGATCACGGCCTCGTCGTGCGAGTCGATCACGCGGGGCTCACCGGGCCGGCGGCTTCGGCGCGCGGATCCGGGTCGCCGGCTGCGGCTCGTCCTCGAGGTCGTCGGGGTTGCCGGCCGCCTCGACGCTGTCCCAGGCGGCCTCCCACCACAGCGGCTGCTCGTCCTCGGTGGTCACCTCGACGTCGGAGAGCGAGTCGTCGTGGCCGAGCGCGTTGCCGTCCTCGTCGATCACCTGGTAGCCGATCTCACCGGGCAGCACCCAGCCGAAGCGCTCGCGGGCCTGGCTGCGGACGTAGGCCGGGTCCTCCCAGCGCGCCTTCTCCCGCTCGAGGTCGGCGATGTTGACCTCGGACTCCGCGATGTTCTGGTCGAGCGTCTCGATGTGGTGCCGCTGCTCGAGGTAGGCCCGCATGCTCGAGGCGTAGGACACCATCAGCACGGCGAGCACCAGCACCAGGATCGCGGCCCGCCCGGTGAACCGGGGTCGCGGCGGCGGCGCCGGGCGCGACGAGGCCTGCGCCCGGGCGCGCGGTGCGCCGGGGCGCGACGGTCCGCTGCGCGAGCGTCCCCCGCTGCCGGGGGCCCCGGGACGCGAGCCCCGGGACGTCGGGCGGTTGCCGGCCATGGGTGCGTTGGCTCCTCGTCGTCCGGTCAGGCGGAGTAGCGCGGGAACGCGCCGCGTCCGGCGTAGCGGGCGGCGTCGTCGAGCTCCTCCTCGATGCGGAGCAGCTGGTTGTACTTCGCCACCCGCTCGGACCGGGCCGGGGCGCCGGTCTTGATCTGGCCGCAGTTGGTCGCGACGGCGAGGTCGGCGATCGTGGTGTCCTCGGTCTCGCCGGAGCGGTGGCTCATCATGCAGCGGAAGCCGTTGCGGTGCGCGAGGTCGACGGAGTCGAGGGTCTCGGTGAGCGAGCCGATCTGGTTGACCTTCACCAGCAGGGCGTTGGCCGACTTCTCGACGATGCCGCGGCCGAGCCGCTCCACGTTGGTGACGAACAGGTCGTCGCCGACGAGCTGCACCTTGTCGCCGAGCGAGGCGGTCATCGCCTGCCAGCCGTCCCAGTCCTCCTCGTTGAGGGGGTCCTCGATGGAGACGATCGGGTACGACGACGCCAGGTCGGTGTAGTAGGCGATCATCTCGTCGGCCGACTTGGTCGCACCCTCGAAGGTGTAGCCGCCCTCGGACCAGAACTCCGTGGCCGCGACGTCGAGCGCGAAGACGATGTCGTCGCCGACCTTGAGCCCGGCCTTCTCGACCGCGGTCGTGATCAGGTCGAGCGCGGCGCGGTTGTTGGCCAGGTCGGGGGCGAAGCCGCCCTCGTCGCCCAGCCCGGTCGCGAGGCCGTTCTCCTTCAGCACGGACTTGAGGGCGTGGTAGACCTCGGCCCCCTGCTGGAGCGCCTCGCGGAACGTCGGGGCGCCGATCGGCGCGATCATGAACTCCTGGACGTCCACCCCGGTGTCGGCGTGCGCGCCGCCGTTGAGGATGTTCATCATCGGCACCGGCAGCAGGTGGGCGTTGGGCCCGCCGACGTAGCGGAAGAGCGGGAGGCCCGCGGAGTCGGCGGCCGCCCGCGCCACGGCGAGCGAGACGCCGAGGATCGCGTTGGCGCCGAGCTTGGCCTTGTTGGGGGTGCCGTCCAGGTCGAGCAGCCGCTGGTCGACGAGGCGCTGCTCGGAGGCCTCGAAGCCGACCAGCTCGGGGCCGATCACGTCGAGCACGCCGTCCACGGCCTTGCCGACGCCCTTGCCGAGGTAGCGCTTGCCGCCGTCGCGCAGCTCGACCGCCTCGAACGCACCCGTGGACGCGCCGGACGGGACCGCCGCGCGGCCGATGGTGCCGTCGTCGAGGGCGACCTCGACCTCGACGGTGGGGTTGCCACGGGAGTCGAGGATCTCGCGGGCGCCGACGGCTTCGATGGTGGCCACGGTGGCTCCTACTCGGGGGAAGGGCGGGGACTTCTCGGACGGCCCCAGCCTAACGGCGCCGGCGCGCCTGGTGGAGACGGCTCGCCCCGCGACCGGCGATCCCCCGCAGCTGTAACGCGGGGTTATGGACCGAGGGGAACCGGTACGACGGTGGGCAACGGTCCACACACCCGCGCAAGAGCCGCGGGGCGGGTGCGTTCAGCGGGCGGACTCGGCGGCGCGGACGGCGTCGGCGAGGTGGCGTACGGCGTCGCGGAGCTCCTGCTCGGGGTCGGCGCCCGCCGCGCGGGCCTCGACGACCAGGGCGAGCAGCCGGTCGCCGAGCGAGCCGGCCCCGGCCCCGCCGGCCGGCGACGGGGTCACCCCGACCTTGGCGGCCTTGCCCACCACCTTGTCCGCGAGGTGCAGCGCCGGCAGCGCCGTCGGCACCCCCTCGAGCACGGAGGCCCGGCCCTTCTCGGCCGCCTTGAGCGTCTCCCAGTTGGCCTCGACCTCCTCGGCGCCGGAGACGTCGAGGCCGGCGAAGACGTGCGGGTGCCGGTGCACGAGCTTGTCGACGATGCCGGCGGCGACGTCGTCGATGGTGAAGCCGCCGTCCTCGGCCGGCGTCTCCGCGGCGATGCGGGCGTGGAAGTAGACCTGCAGCAGCAGGTCGCCGAGCTCCTCGCGCAGGTGGTCGGTGTCGCCGGTCTCGATCGCCTCGAGGGTCTCGTAGGCCTCCTCGACGAGGTAGGTCGCCAGCGAGCGGTGGGTCTGCTCGCGGTCCCACGGGCAGTGCAGCCGCAGCTGGTCCATCACGGTGACCAGGTCGAGCAGCCGGGCGCCCGGCACGTCGTACGACGCGTGCAGCACCTCGACCTCGACCGAGCGTGGAGGCGTCCACGAGGGACGTGGCGATCTCGGCCGGGAGCCGGTCGGCCTCCTCGTCGCTGGCCAGCCACACCACCTGCCCGGAGCCGGCGGCGTCGAGCAGCGCGCGGCCGGTGGCGTCGGGCAGCACGCCCACCGCGAAGCCGGCGGCGGTGACGCCACGGACCACCGGGTGGTCGGGCGAGGAGGCGAGCAGCGAGGACGCGCCGCTGACCGCCTGCCAGGCCGGCCAGGACATCAGGCCCGGGGCGACCCGCGGGCTGGTGACGAGGAGCGTCAGCACTTCTGGGACGCCGGCAGCGCGGCCGTCCACTCGGTCCCGGGCTCGGCGTTGGCGCCCTCGAAGGCACGCTGCGACACCGGGATCGACAGCGACCCGCTGACCGGCTTCACCGTGCCCTGGTCGTAGTCGCCGAAGCGGGGGTCCACCTCGACGTCGACGTCGCGGGCCCACTCGGTGCGCAGGCGGGTGCCCTCGGCGGTGACCTCCTCGGGCGACGGCTGGTCGTTGCCCTGGGCGGCCAGCGACTCCTCGCCGGCGGCGGAGAGGATCAGCTGACCCTCCTGGAAGCCGCGGAACAGGTCCACGAAGTCCTCGCGCTGCGCGGCCGGGATCGTCTCGATGCCCTGGGCGTTCTGTGCGAGCGCGGCGGACAGCTGCTCCTGGTCGGGCTCGATCCCCTCGGCCTCGCCGAACTGGCGGCTCAGCTCGCTGTCGAGCAGGAGCTGTACGGCGGCCTGGCGGGCGCCGCGCGCGGCCAGCTCGGGCTTGGGCTGGCCCTGCGCCTCGGCGGAGCTCACCGTCGACGCGCACAGCGCGGACGCGGCGTCGTCGACCTCGGCACCGGAGATCTCCGTGTCGCCGACCACCACCGCGGCGCCGGGGTGCATCCCGCAGCCGGCGAGGAGCGTCGCCGTCGCGGCGACGACGAGCGACAGCTTGACCAACTTGACGTGCAGCGCAACGGCACGGGTCACGACTTCTCCACCCTCTCCCCCGAGCCGGCCGTGGCCCCTGCGGGGTCAATCACTGTGTCGACAACCTGACGGGCCCACGTCAGCAGCTCCTCGTCGCGGATCGGCGTGCCACCCACGACGGCGGTCGAGGGACGGGGCACGAGCATCGTACGCACGCCCGGCTTGAGGATGCTCTTGGGGTGCAGCCGGTTGAGCCGGACCGTCGCGGAGTCGGGCAGCTCCACCGGTGCGAACCGCACGTACTTCCCCTGCACGGTCACGTCGGTCAGCCCCGCCGCGCGCGCCCGCGCCCGGAACAGGGCGACGGCCAGCAGCGAGGACACCGGTGCGGGCGGCTCGCCGTACCGGTCCAGCATCTCCTCGCGGATCAAGGTGACGTCCTCGTCGCTGCGCACCTCGGCCAGCCGCTTGTACATCTCCAGCCGCAGCCGCTCGCTCGGCACGTAGTCGTGCGGCAGGTGCGCGTCGATGGGCAGCTCGATCTTGACCTCGGCAGGCTCCTCGACGCCGTCGCCGCGGAACTCGTGCACCGCCTCGCCGACGAGCCGGACGTAGAGGTCGAAGCCGACGTCGGCGATGTGCCCGGACTGCTCGCCGCCGAGCAGGTTGCCGGCACCGCGGATCTCGAGGTCCTTCATCGCGATCGCCATGCCGCCGCCGAGGTCGGAGTGCTGGGCCAGGGTGGCCAGCCGCTCGTGCGCGGTCTCGGTGAGCGGCTTGTCCGCCGGGTAGAGGAAGTAGGCGTAGGCGCGCTCGCGGCCGCGACCCACCCGGCCGCGCAGCTGGTGGAGCTGCGAGAGCCCGAGCATGTCGGCCCGCTCGATGATCATGGTGTTGGCGTTGGAGACGTCGAGGCCCGACTCGACGATGGTCGTGCACACCAGCACGTCGAAGCGCTTCTCCCAGAAGTCGACCATCACCTCCTCGAGCTGGTGCTCGCCCATCTGCCCGTGCGCGGTGGCCACGCGGGCCTCGGGGACGAGCTCGCGGATGTGCGCGGCGGCCTTCTCGATCGACTGCACCCGGTTGTGGATGAAGAAGACCTGACCCTCGCGGAGCAGCTCTCGCCGGATCGCGGCGGTGACCTGGCGGTCCTCGTAGGCCCCGACGTACGTCAGCACGGGGTGCCGCTCCTCCGGCGGCGTGGTGATCGTGGACATCTCCCGGATGCCGGTGATCGCCATCTCCAGCGTCCGCGGGATCGGCGTGGCCGACATGGACAGCACGTCGACGGAGGTGCGGAGCCGCTTCATCTGCTCCTTGTGCTCCACGCCGAACCGCTGCTCCTCGTCGACGATGATCAGGCCGAGGTTCTTCACCCGGATGTCCGGGTTGAGCAGCCGGTGCGTGCCGATGACGATGTCGACGGAGCCCTCGCGCAGGCCCTCGATGACCTCGGCCGCCTCCTTGTCGGTCTGGAACCGGGAGAGGCCCTTGAGCACGACCGGGAAGCCCGACATCCGCTCGGCGAAGGTGGAGAAGTGCTGCTGCACGAGCAGCGTGGTCGGCACCAGCACGGCCACCTGCTTGCCGTCCTGCACCGCCTTGAACGCCGCGCGCACCGCGATCTCGGTCTTGCCGTAGCCGACGTCGCCGCAGACCAGCCGGTCCATCGGGACCACCTGCTGCATGTCGCCCTTGACCTCGTCGACGGTGGACAGCTGGTCGGGGGTCTCCACGAACGGGAAGGCGTCCTCGAGCTCGCGCTGCCACGGGGTGTCCGGGCCGAACGCGTGGCCCTTGGTGGCCTGCCGGGCGGCGTACAGCTTGATCAGCTCGGCGGCGATCTGCCGGACCGCCTTGCGGGCGCGGCCCTTGCGCTTGGACCAGTCGCGCGCCGCCGAGCCGGTCGAGGCTGGGCTGCTCGCCGCCGACGTAGCGGGTGACCTGGTCGAGCTGGTCGGTCGGCACGTAGAGCCGGTCCGCGGGCTGCCCCTTCTTGGACGAGCCGTACTCCAGCACGAGGTACTCGCGGGTGGCGCCCTGCACCTCGCGCTGCTTCATCTCGACGTAGCGGCCGACGCCGTGCTGCTCGTGCACGACGTAGTCGCCGGGCTTGAGCTCCAGCGGGTCGATCTGCCGCTTGCGCCGGGTCGGCATCTTGCGCATGTCCTTGGTGGACGCGCGCTGGCCCGAGAGGTCGTCGCCGGTGACCACGGCGAGCCCGTCGGTGACCAGGCCGTGCGCCAGGGTGGCGCAGGTGACCAGGGCGACGTCGGTCGGTACGTCGCCGGGGGCGGTGATGGCGTCGACGAGGCGCACCGGCACGTCGTGCTCGGCGAGCACCTCGCTCAGCCGCTGCGCGGGGCCGTGGCCCTCGTTGACGAGCACGACCCGGAGGCCACCGGCCAGCCAGGCGCGGATGTCGGCGATGGCGCTCTCCATGTCGCCGCGGTACTCCTCCACGGGCCGGACGTCGACGGCGCGGCTCTCCACCGCACCCGACTCCCAGTCCACGTCGGCCCGGACGATCTCCCCCATCGCGTCGCGCAGGGGTGCGCCGCCGCCCTCCACGTCGTCGTCGGCGATGCCGAACGGGGAGAGCGACCACCAGGCCTGGCCGCGGCCGAGGGACAGCTCGCGCACGTCGGCGAGGCTCCGGTAGGAGGCGGCGCCCAGGTCGATCGGGGCCTGCCCGCCGCCGGCCGCGGCCGCCCACGACGCGCCGAGGAACTCCTCGCTGGTCGCGACCAGGTCGTGCGCGCGGCTGCGCGCCCGCTCCGGGTCCATCACCAGCACGTGGGTGTCGTCGGGCAGCAGGTCGACGAGCATCTCCATCTCGTCGACGAGCGCCACCGCCAGGGACTCCATGCCCTCGACGGCGTGGCCCTCGGCGAGCTTCTCGGTGATCTCGAGCAGCGCCGGGTGGTCCTCGCCGAGCCGGCGGGCCCGCTCGCGCACCTCGTCGGTGAGCAGCAGCTCGCGGCAGGGCGGCGCCCACAGCCGCTCGGCCGGCTCCAGGGTCCGCTGGTCGGCCACCGCGAACGAGCGGATCTCCTCGACCTCGTCGCCCCAGAACTCCACCCGGAGCGGGTGCTCCTCGGTCGGCGGGAACACGTCGACGATGCCGCCGCGCACGGCGAACTCGCCGCGCTTCTCGACCAGGTCCACCCGGGTGTAGGCGGCGCCGGCGAGGCGGCGTACGACGTCGTCGAGGTCGGCCTCCGCACCCACGGCCAGCTCGACCGGCTCCAGGTCCGCGAGACCCTTGACCTGCGGCTGGAGCACCGAGCGCACCGGGGCGACGACGACCTTCAGCGGGCCGTTGGTGGCGTCGGTGCCGGGGTGCCGGAGCCGCCGGAGCACGGCCAGCCGCTTGCCGACGGTGTCGCTGCGCGGGGAGAGCCGCTCGTGCGGCAGCGTCTCCCAGGACGGGTAGTAGCCGACCAGGGCGGGGTCCATCAGGCTGCCGAGCGCCTCGACGAGGTCCTCGGCCTCACGGGCGGTCGCGGCGACGGCGAGCACCGTGCGGCCGGCCTCCACCAGCCCGTTGACGACGAAGGGCCGCAGCGCCGCGGGGCCGGTCAGGTCCAGGGCGGGCACGGCGCCCCCGCGGGCGTCGTCGAGGGCGCCGCTCAGCGTCTTGTCCGCCAGCACCAGCTCGGCCAGTCCCCGCACGTTCGGCCCGCTCATGGGCACTCCACTCCTCGACACGACAGCACGTTCGCCCCCTGTCCGCGCGGACAGGGGGTTGAGAGCCCCGAGTCTACGGGTCGCCGCGTGAGCGTCGGCCGGTCAGCCGAGCCAGCGGCGCAGCCGCTTCGCGTCCACCTGCTCCAGCGCGTCCCCGGCGCGACGCAGCGCGTCGACGCCGGCCTGCTCCTCCTCGGCGTGCAGCCGGCCCAGCACGAACCCGACGTCGCCGCCGATCCTCGGCTGGTCGCCGAGCAGCCGCAGCACCCGCCTGGTCAGCAAGGTGTCCCGGTGGTCGCCCAGGGTCTCCTGCACCTGCTCGGCCGCTCGCTGCATGCGGACGGCCTTGTCGCCGAGCAGCGGCGCCAGCGTCTCGGCGGTGTAGCGCGCCTTCTTGGCCGCCTTGCGCACGTCGTGCAGCACGGTCGCGCCCTCGTGCTCCTCACCGGCGGCCGGGTCGGCCGCGCGGACCCGCTTGCGCAGCCGACGCCAGTCCCGGCGCAGCCGCCGGCGAGCCGTGTCCGGGGCGGCCTCGCAGCCCGCGCCGCCGAGCCGGTCGAGCGCGGCGAGCAGCTCGGACCAGGCCGGGGACCGACGCATCGCCTCGGCCCGGACGGTGGCCTCCTGCCGGGCGTCGTGCACGTAGTCGTCGACCAGGGCGCGGGCGGCCTCCGACGGGTGCTCGGTCTCGGCGTCCAGCGCCCGGACAAGCCGCTCCTCCACCACCTCGACGTCGCGCAGCTCCGAGAGCTCCTGGCCGGCCCGGCGCAGCTCCGCGTGCAGCGCCGTGCGGGCGGCCGGGTCGAGCGCCAGCTCGCCGCCGAAGCCGCTGACCAGGCTCCGGGTGCGGCGCAGCGCCACCCGCAGGTCGTGGATGCCCTCGGGGTCCCCGATCCTGACCAGGTCGTCGGCACGGTGCACCGCTGCCACCAGGCTGCTCAGCCGGGCCAGCAGGAGGGCGGGGAGCTCGTCGTCGTGGGACATCGTCAAGACCGAACCTAGCGCCGTCGGCCGGTCCCCGCCCCGGGAACGGCCCAGGTTCACCCGCGGGTGACCCAGGGGCGCGGCCGCCACCTCGGAGGCTCAGCCGGCCGGCGCCGCCTCGGCCGCCTCGCGCTCGGCCAGGCTGCGCAGGATGCAGAACTCGTTGCCCTCCGGGTCGGCGAGCACGACCCAGCCCACGCCCGGGCCGTAGTGGTCGCGCTGGTCGTCGACCTCGGTGGCGCCGAGCGCGAGCACCCGCGCGACCTCCTCGTCGCGGGTGCCGCTGCTGGGCCGCAGGTCGAAGTGGATGCGGTTCTTCACCTGCTTGACGTCGGGCACCTCGATGAACAGCAGCGTGTGGCCGCCGTCGGGCGCGACGATCGCGCACTCCTCGTGGCCGGGCTCGTTGGGGTCGCCGTCCACGTCGGCGTACCCGAGCACCTGCTTCCACCACTCCGAGAGCTCGTAGGCGTTGGCGCAGTCGACGCTGGTGTGCGAGATGAAGGAGGTCATGCGGCACATCCTGCCCCGGACCGTCGCCCGCAGTCGCTAGGTTTTGTCCATGGCAGCCAAGGGGTCCTCCCCCGCGGTCGAGCTGGAGGTCGACGACAAGGTCGTGCGGATCTCCAACCCCGACCGGGTCTACTTCCCTGCGCGCGGCGAGACCAAGATGGACCTCGTCGACTACTACCTCTCCGTCGGCGACGGCATCGTCAACGCGCTGCGCGAGCGGCCGTGCATGCTGCACCGGTTCCCCACCGGGGTGACCGGCGAGAAGGTCCACCAGAAGCGGCTGCCCCGCGGCG
This sequence comes from uncultured Actinomycetota bacterium, assembly GCA_963698315.1. Classification (GTDB taxonomy): domain Bacteria; phylum Actinomycetota; class Actinomycetes; order Propionibacteriales; family Nocardioidaceae; genus Nocardioides_B. The sequence goes on along the minus strand of CAVOQH010000002.1, from coordinate 754,233 downwards.
CCCCGCCGTGGATGGAGACCGTGCAGGTGCACTTCCCGCGCTGGAACCGCACCGCCGACGAGCTCTGCGTCACCGAGGTCGCCCAGGTCGTCTGGGCGGTGCAGATGTCGACCGTCGAGTTCCACCCCTGGAACAGCCGTCGCGCCGACACCGAGTCGCCCGACGAGTGGCGCATCGACCTCGACCCGGGCGACGACTGCGACTACGCCACCGTCCGCCGGGTCGCCCACGTGGTGCACGAGGTGCTCGACGAGCTCGGCGCCACCGGCTACCCCAAGACCTCGGGCGGCTCGGGCCTGCACGTCTACGTGCGGATCGCGCCCGACCACGGCTTCAAGGACGTACGCCGCGGCGCGCTCGCGTTCGCCCGCGAGGTGGAGCGGCGCACCGACGACGTGACCACCACCTGGTGGCGCAAGGACCGCGACCCGGCCAAGCTCTTCGTCGACTACAACCAGAACGCCCGCGACCACACCATCGCCGCGGCCTACTCCGTGCGCGGCAACCCGGAGGCCACCGTGTCCACGCCGGTCCGCTGGGACGAGGTCGACGACGCCGAGCCGCGCGACTTCACCATCGCGACGGTGCCCGCGCGGTTCGCCGAGCTCGGCGACCTGCACCACGACATCGACGACCACGTGTTCGACTTCGCGCCGCTGCTGGAGTGGGCGGCGCGCGACGAGGCCGAGGGGGCCGAGGTCCCCGACCTGCCCGAGGAGTGACCCGGGGTCAGCCGGACGAGGTGGCGCGGCGGACCCGCTCCATCCGGTCCGCGACCTCGTGCTCGCGGCCGCCGCCCTCGCGGCGCAGCCCGTCGACCACGCCGGCACGGTCCTCGTCCGAGCGGTTCTGGCTGAGCTTGGCCTTGGCCTCGACCCGCTCGAGGGCGAGCTCGACGCCGACGATCGCGCGGACCTGCTTGTCGACGTAGCGCTCCGGCGCGTCGGTGACCGACCAGCGATCGTCGCGACCGTCCTCGTGCAGGTCGGTCAGCCGCGACACCGCGTCGCGGAGCCACCCGGCGTCGTCGTGCACGGTCACCCGCCCGGTCAGGTGGACGGACTCGTAGTTCCAGGTCGGCACCACCCGGCCGTGCTCGGCCTTGCTGGCGTACCAGGCGGGCGAGACGTAGGCCTGCGGCCCGGTCACCACCGCCAGGGCGGGGTCGCCGGGCCGGATCGACCGCCACTGCGGGTTCGCCCGGGCCATGTGGAACACGAGCCGGTCGCCGTCCCAGATCACCGGCAGCAGGGTGGCGGTGGGGAACCCGTCGGGCGCCACCGTCACCAGCTCGGCCGCGCCGACCGACGCCACCAGCGCCCGGATCTCGCCGGCGTCGTCCATCGCGTTGAAGCGGGGCACGTACATGCGGCCAACCTAGCGCCGGTCAGACCGGCAGGCCGTGGGCGCGCAGCCGCGCGTGCAGGGTCTCGACGCCGTCGTCGACGTGCCACTGCTCGGCGTGCAGGCCGACGGTGCGGGCGGCCGCGACGTTGTCGGGGTTGTCGTCGACGAAGAGCACGGCGGTGCCGGGCAGGGCGAGTCGCTCCAGGACGGCCCCGAAGTACGCCGGGTCCGGCTTGGCGAAGCCGAGCTCGTAGGAGTAGAACGCGTCGTCGAAGAGGTCGGCGTAGCCGAGGCTCTCGTGCATGAACCGGCCGCGGTGCTCGTCCTGGTTGGTGGCCAGGTAGCAGCCGATCCCCGCGCCCCGGATGGCCTCCACCAGCTCCCGCGTCTCGACGACCGGCTCGATGGTCAGCCACACCTGGAGCGCGTCGTCGTAGGCGTCCTCGATGCCCCACTTGGCCAGCAGCGTGCGCAGCACCTCGACCCAGCGGGCGTCGCCGGTGAGCGTGGCCCTCTCCGCCGCGAACGCCTCGGCGAGGAACCCCTCGACGTCGTCGATCAGGTGGCCGACGGCCGGGCGCATCGACGCCTCCCAGCCCGCGGGCAGGTGCTGGAGGACGCCGTCGGCGTCCCAGAGCACGGCCCGCAGGCCGGTGGGGGCCACTACTCCGTGCCGTGCCGGCGGACGAACGCGACGATCTGGTCGGCGAGCTCGGGCCGGCAGACGATCAGGTCGGGCAGCAGCACGTCGTCCTGGTTGTAGACCAGCGGCGACCCGTCCACCCGGCTGGTGAACAGGCCCGCGGCACGGGCGACCGCGACGGGTGCGGCCGAGTCCCACTCGTACTGCCCGCCGGCGTGGACGTAGGCGTCGGTGACGTCGCGGGCCACCGAGATGACCTTCGCGCCGGCGGAGCCCATCGGCACCAGCTCGGCGTCGATCTCCTCGGCGAGCGCCTGCACGAAGGCCGGCGGCCGGGTGCGGGAGACCGCGATGCGGGGGCGCTCGGAGGTGCGCGCGGGCACGACCGGCGGCTGGCCGGTGTGGAACGTCGTGTCGAGGCCGGGCTGGGCGACCGCGCCGGCGACGAGCTCGCCGCCGTCCGCGCCCGGCGCGGTGCGCGCCCACAGGGCGACGTGCACGGCCCAGTCCTCGCGGGGCGGCTCGGAGAACTCGCGGGTGCCGTCGAGCGGGTCGACGATCCACACCCGGTCGGCGCTCAGCCGCACCTTGTCGTCCTTGCCCTCCTCGGACAGCACCGCGTCGCCGGGCCGGTGCTCGGCCAGCAGCGCGACGAGCAGGTCGTGCGCCGCCTGGTCGCCGGCGTCCTTGAGCTCCTTGCCCTCGAGCCCCTGGGTGCGCACCTCGGTGAGCAGGTCGCCCGCGACGGTGGCCGCCCAGGCGGCGAACAGGTGGTCGTCGGCCAGGGCGTCGGCGGGCGGGACGGGCAGCGGGTTGTCGTTCACAGGTTCTCCTGGGGTCAGCTGTTGAAGCGGCTCTGGGTCGGGGCGAGGCCGTCGGTGACCAGGCACTCGACGGCGTCGGCGGCGCGGTCCACCTGGAACGGCAGCACCTTGCGCTCGGCCGACGAGTAGTCGGACAGCACGAAGTCGGCGGGGTTCTGCCGACCGGGCGGGCGGCCGATGCCGACACGGATCCGGTGGAACTCCCCGGAGTCGAGGGACTTGCGCATCGAGCGCAGCCCGTTGTGGCCGTTGTCGCCGCCGCCGAGCTTGATCCGCATGGTGTCGAACGGGATGTCGAGCTCGTCGTGGATCGCGACGATCCTCTCGACGGGCACCTTGTAGAACTTCGCCAGCGTCGAGACGGGGCCACCGGTCTCGTTCATGTAGCAGCGCGGCCGGGCCAGCACCGCGCGGACGCCGCCGACGCCCCCGAGACCGCCGAGGCGGCCCTCGACCACGTCGGCACGACCGGACTTGTGCGGCCGGAAGCCGGCGCCCATCCGCGAGGCCAGCTCGTCGGCCACCAGGTAGCCGATGTTGTGCCGGTGACCGGCATAGGAAGGGCCGGGGTTCCCGAGCCCGACCACCAGCCACACCCCGCTGTCAGCCGTGCTGCCAGCGGAGCGGGTCGGGTCGGTGCTCACGGGATCCCCGGCCTTCCTGTTGAAGATCGACGTCAGGCGCTGCCACACGCGACGAGCCTAGGGCCCGGCGTACGGCGGCAGCGGAGCCCGGTCACTCCTCGTCGGACGACTCGCCCTCGCCGGACTCGGCACCCTCGCCCTCGGCGGCCTCGGCGGCCTCCTCCTCGGACTCCTCGCGCTCGATGCCGGCCTCGGCCTCGGCCTCCTCGAGCTCGGCCTCGAGCTCCTCGGCGGTCGGCGCGTGCGTGATGTTGACGATCAGCACGTCGTCCTCGGCGAGGATCGTGGAGCCCTTCGGCACCTCGAGGTCCTTGACGAAGATCTGGGTGCCGACCTCGGCGCCCTCGACCGAGATCTCGATGTACTCGGGGATGTGCGTGGCCTCGGCCTCGACCGTGACGGTCGAGTGCTCGGTGACGACCAGGGCGTCGGGGCCGGGCTCACCGTTGAGGTGGACCGGGATCTCGACGGTGACCTTCTCGCCCTTGCGGACCAGGATCAGGTCGATGTGCTCGAGGAAGCCCTTGATCGGGTCGCGCTGCACCTGCTTGGGCAGGGCGAGCTGCTCCTTGCCGTCGACGGTCAGCGTGAGCAGCGCGTTGGCGCCGCCGTGCTTGAGCGCCAGCATGGTGTCGTGGCCCGGCAGCGTCAGGTGGACGGGGTCGGTGCCGTGGCCGTAGAGGACCGCGGGGACCTTGTCGGCGCGGCGGATGCGACGCGCGGCGCCCTTGCCGAACTCGGTGCGGGCCTCGGCCTTGATGTTGCTCTCCGACATGGGGTGGAACTCCTCAGCTTCTGCGATCAACAAACGTGCGAACGTGGGTCGCGACGGCGGGTGAGGAGTGGCGCACCGGACACGGGCGCCGGACCGGGCGGGTGAGACCCGTGGTCAGGCCACCGCGTCGATCACGGAGCGCAACGTCTCCCTCGCCGAGGCAACTTCCCGAGTCTAACGGCGTACGCCGGTGGTGGCGAATCGAGCGGTCCGGGTGGTCGAGCTTGTCGAGACTCAGGCGTAGGGGTCGGTGATCTCGCGCAGGTCGGCCAGCGCCCGCCGCAGCTCGCGCATCCGGGCCCGGCCCAGGTGCTGCTCCCACTCCGCGTCGATGGCCCGCTCCATCTCCCGCGCCTTCTCCTGCGCCGCGCGTCCCCGGGGCGCCAGCCGCACCAGCCGGGCGCGCGCGTCGGTCGGGTCCGGCACCCGCTCGACGTAGCCGGCCCGCTCGAGCTGGTCGACCAGCGAGCCGGCCGCCTGCTTGGTGATCTGCGCCTGCTCCGCCAGCTCGGTCAGCCGGGTGCCCTCCTCGCCGACCCGGGCGGCGACCCGGCCCTGGGCCAGGGTGATGTCGTCGAAGCCCTCGGCGGCGAGGAACTCCACGATCCGGCGCTCGGCGTGCCTCTGGGCGATGAACATGAGCACGGCGACGTGCGGCTCGGCCACGGCACCCCCTTGACAAAGTAGTAATGAGTCCTGACCATTTTAGTCAGGAGATCTTACCAGTTGGAAGGCGGCGCGCGATGGACAAGGACACCGTGTGGCGGCACATCCACCAGCAGCGTCGCGCGCTGGCCGACCAGCTCTCGCGACTGGACGAGGACCAGTGGGAGCACGACTCGCTGTGCGCCGGGTGGACCGTCCGCGACGTCGCGGCCCACGTCATCTCGACGCCCGCGATCGGCTGGGCCGAGGTTGCTCCGGCTGACCCCGACGCATGGTGCGGAGGGGCTACAACCGGGCCATCTTCGAGGACGCGAAGCGCCGGGGCCGCCGGGCCCCGGCCGAGATCCTCGCCGACTTCGAGCGCTACGACGGGTCGCGGCACCACGTCCCGACCACCACGCACGTCGAGCCGCTCATCGACGTGCTCGTGCACAGCCAGGACATCCTGCGCCCGCTCGGCATCGACCACGCGATGCCGCCGGACGCCGCGGCGGCGGCCGCCGACCGGGCCCGGCTGCTCGCGCCGCTGACCGGCAGCCGGCGGCTCGTCCGCGGCGTCCGCATGGTCGCCGACGACGTCGACTGGGCGCGCGGGCGCGGCCCGGTGATCGCGGGGCCGATGCAGGAGCTGCTGATGCTCTGCTGCGGGCGCGACGCCCGCGTCGAGACGCTCAGCGGCGACGGGCGCGAGCTGCTCCGCGCCGGCTGAGCGACCCGGACGGTCCTACTGGGCGTGCCCGTCGAACAGCGAGGTGACCGAGCCGTCCTCGAACACCTCACGGATCGCCCGGCTGATCAGCGGGGCGATCGACAGGCAGGTGAGCTTGTCGAACTGCCGCTCGGCCGGGATCGGCAGCGTGTTGGTGACCACGATCTCGGTGGCCGGGCTGTTCTTGAGCCGGTCGACCGCGGGGTCGGAGAGGATCGCGTGGGTCGCGGCGATGACCACGCCCGCCGCACCGTCGTTCATCAGTGCCTCGGCGGCCTTCACGATGGTGCCGCCGGTGTCGATCATGTCGTCGACCAGCACGCAGATCCGGCCCTCGACCTGGCCGACCACGCGGTTGGCGACCGACTCGTTGGGCCGGTTGATGTCGCGGGTCTTGTGGATGAAGGCCAGCGGGGCGTTGCCGAGCCGGCTCGACCACTGCTCGGCGACCTTGATCCGGCCGGCGTCGGGCGAGACGACCGCGAGCTGCTCGTGGCCGTACTTCTCGGCGACGTAGCCGGACAGGATCGGCAGCGCCATCAGGTGGTCGACGGGGCCGTCGAAGAAGCCCTGGATCTGCGCGGTGTGCAGGTCGACCGCGATGAGCCGGTCGGCGCCGGCGGTCTTGAACAGGTCGGCCATCAGGCGGGCGGAGATCGGCTCCCGGCCGCGGTGCTTCTTGTCCTGGCGGGCGTAGCCGTAGAACGGCAGCACCACGGTGATCCGCTTGGCCGAGGCGCGCTTGAGCGCGTCGACCATGATCAGGTGCTCCATGATCCACTCGTTGACCGGAGCGGTGTGGCTCTGGATCACGAAGGCGTCGCTGCCGCGGACCGACTCCTCGAAGCGGACGTAGATCTCGCTGTTCGCGAACTCGTAGGCCGAGGTCGGCACGAGGCCGGTGCCCAGCTGCTCGGCGACCTCCTCGGCGAGCTCGGGGTGGGCACGGCCGCTGAAGACCATCAGGTTCTTCTCGGTCGTCCGCTTCAGTCCGCTCACGACAGGGGTCTCCTCGAGCTCGGGGTCATCTCGATTGTTCCTCAGACCCGGCCCCGGAAGCGACCTGGGGCGGCCCGATCGACGCCTCGTGAGACGACCGTCACTCCCCGTGCGCCCCAGCAGCCGCAGCCGCCTCGGCGGACGCCGTGCCCGGGCGTCGCTGGAGCACCCAGCCCTCGAGGTTGCGCTGCGGTCCGGTCGACACCGCCAGGGCGCCCGGCGGTACGTCGCGGCGCACGACGGTGCCGCCGCCCGTCGTGGCGCCGTCGCCGATCGTGACCGGCGCGACGAAGGTGTTGTTGGCGCCCGTCCTGGCGTGCCGCCCGACCGTCGTGCGGTGCTTGTTGACCCCGTCGTAGTTGGCGAAGATCGTGCCGGCGCCGATGTTGGTGCCCTCGCCGATCTCGGCGTCGCCGACGTAGGACAGGTGCGGCACCTTGGCGCCCTCGCCGAGGACGGCGTTCTTGGTCTCCACGAAGGTGCCGATCTTGCCGTCCCGGCCGACCACCGTGCCCGGGCGCAGGTAGGCGAACGGCCCCACCGAGGCGCCCTCGCCGATCACCGCCAGCTCGCCGTGGGCACGGACGACCCGGGCGCCGCGGCCGATCTCGACGTCCTTGAGGGTGGTGTCCGGACCGACCACGGCGTCCTCGCCGACCACCGTCGCGCCCAGCAGCTGCACGCCCGGCAGCAGGGTGACGTCGGGCTCGAGCACCACGTCGGCGTCGACCCAGGTCGTCGCCGGGTCCATCACCGTGACCCCGTCGCGCATCCAGCGCTCCAGGATGCGGCGGTTGAGCTCCGCACCCAGCGCGGCGAGCTGGGCCCGGTCGTTGGCGCCCTCGGTCTGCAGCACGTCGTCGATGCGGTGCGCGCCGACCGGCAGACCGTCGGCGTGGGCGATGCCGACGACGTCGGTGAGGTAGTACTCCCCCTTGGCGTTGTCGTTGGTGATCCGGCCGAGCGCGTCGGCGAGGAAGGTGCCGTCGAAGGCGTAGACGCCGCTGTTGATCTCGCGGACCGCCGCCTGCTCCTGGTCGGCGTCCTTCTGCTCGACGATCGCCGTCACCGACCCGTCGGCGGCGCGGATGACCCGGCCGTAGCCGAACGGGTCGGCGACCTCCGCGGTGAGCACGGTGACGGCCCGTCCGGCGGCGTCGTGGTCGGCCACCAGCGCGGCGATGGTCTCGCCCTGGAGCAGCGGCGTGTCGCCGTACATCACCACGACGGTGCCCCGGGTCGCACCGACCTCGGCGCGCAGCGCGTCGAGGCCCATCCGGACCGCGTGCCCGGTCCCCTCCTGGGTCTCCTGCACCGCGAGCAGCGCCCCCGGCGCCTGCTCGGTCACGTGCGGGCCGACCTGCTCCCGCCCGTGCCCGACCACCGCCACCACACGCTCGGGCTCCACGGACAGGGCCGCGGTGAGCACGTGACCGATCATGCTGCGCCCGCTGACCGGGTGCAGGACCTTGCTGGTCTTGGACTTCATCCGGGTGCCGCTGCCCGCCGCCAGCACGATCACTGCCGCCGGCCGTACGCCCTGCTCCACGTTGCCTCCGATGTCGATCACGTCGCGGACTGGTGTGGCTCCCCGGGTAGGAGTCGAACCTACGTCGCTTGTCCTGATTCAAAGTCAGGCGGGCCCTGCCGACAGACCAACCGGGGAATGCGCCGCCCCACGGGGCCGCATTTGCGGGCAACAGACTACGCAACCGGCACCGGGGCGGGCGCCGGGGCGCGGCGGACCCCGGTGGACCGGTGGTTCTCTGGGCATACCAAGTTACGGTTCCGTAGGTTACGGTGGCGTAGGTAGTCAGCCGAGCCTCGGAGGAAGCACCCATGACCGCACCGGCCACCGAGCTCCGCCCCGACCCCCAACGGTCGGGCACCGAGGAGCTCACCCCCGTCCACGCGACCCTCGGCGGCGACACCCAGTCGCGCAAGGAGCAGGTCGCCCTCGGCATCTTCATCGTGGTGCCGTTCGTGGCGGTGCTGGCGGCGGTCCCGGTCGCCTGGGGCGGGTGGCTCGGCTGGAGCGACGTGGCGATCGCGCTGGTCATGTACGCCCTCACCGGCCACGGCATCACCGTCGGCTTCCACCGGCTGTTCACGCACAAGTCCTTCAAGCCCAACCGCGCCGTCAAGGTGTTCTGGGCGGTCGCCGGCTCGATGGCGATCCAGGGCCCGGTCGTGCGCTGGGTGGCCGACCACCGCAAGCACCACAAGTTCTCCGACCGCGACGGCGACCCGCACTCGCCCTGGCGCTACGGCACCACCCTCGGCGCGCTGACCAAGGGCTTCCTCTACGCCCACATGATCTGGCTGTTCAACCCCGAGCAGACCCCGCAGCGCAAGTACGCCCCCGACCTGATGAAGGACCCCGACATCGTCCGGGTCTCGCGGCAGTTCCCGCTCTGGGTGGCGGTGTCCCTGCTCGCGCCCGCGGTCGCCGGCGGCCTGGTCACCTGGTCCTGGCAGGGCGCGCTCACGGCGTTCTTCTGGGCGTCGCTGGTCCGGGTCGCGCTGCTGCACCACGTCACCTGGTCGATCAACTCGATCTGCCACATCATCGGCGACCGGCCGTTCGTCTCCCGCGACAAGTCGGCCAACGTCTGGTGGCTGGCGATCCTCTCGATGGGCGAGTCCTGGCACAACCTGCACCACGCCGACCCGACCTGCGCCCGGCACGGCGTGCTCCGCGGCCAGGTCGACAGCAGCGCCCGGATCATCTGGCTGATGGAGAAGCTGGGCTGGGTGCACGACGTGCGGTGGCCGGTGCGCTCCCGCCTCGACGCCAAGCGCGTCGCGGCCGCCTGACACGGGCCGGTCACCCCGGGCCCGGGAGAGGGGCACTGGTTGAATGAGGATGTGGCGAGCGACGTGAGCGACGGCAGGGCCAGGCGCAACGGCCGCGGCCGGATGAGTGCCGCCGAGCGCCGCGAGCAGCTGATCGCCATCGCCCGGGGCTCGTTCGCCGAGCGCGGCTTCGACGGCACCTCGATCGAGGAGATCGCCGCCCGCGCCGAGGTCTCCAAGCCGGTGGTCTACGAGCACTTCGGCGGCAAGGAGGGGCTCTACGCCGTGGTCGTCGACCGCGAGGTGCGCAGCCTGCTGACGATGATGCAGGACGCCCTCACCGCCGGTCAGCCGCGCGTGCTGCTCGAGCAGGCCGCGATCACCCTCCTCGACTACATCGAGCAGACCCCCGACGGGTTCCGCATCCTGGTGCGCGACAGCCCGATCGGGTCGGCGTCCGGCTCCTTCGTCTCGATCATCGGCGACGTCGCCAGCCGCGTCGAGCACATCCTCGCCGCGGAGTTCAAGAGCCGCGGCTTCGACGCCAAGGCCGCCCCGATGTACGCCCAGATGCTCGTCGGCATGGTCGGCACGACCGGCCAGTGGTGGCTCGACGAGCGCAAGCCGTCGAAGGAGCAGGTGGCCGCGCACCTGGTGAACCTCGCCTGGCACGGCCTGGCCGGGCTCGAGAAGAAGCCGGTCCTGCGCAGCCGCTCCGACTGAAGCCCGCGGCGCGGTCAGACCCGCGGCAGCCCCCAGGCGTCCGTGACCAGCCGGGCGACCACGGCGGCCGGCAGGTCGCTGTTGTCGACGCGCAGGAAGTCCCGACTGTCCAGGACGGTGTTCGCGAGCGTCGGCGCCGGCCCGGTGTTCATCAGCCAGCGGTTGTCGAGGTCGATGAGGTTCTGCCGGGAGAAGTCGAGGTCGCGCTTGGACCGCTTCCGGTCCAGCCGGAACTCGGTGACGTTGCGGACCAGCCGCTCCTCCAGCGGGGCGGCGAGCTCGACGAACGACACCTTCCCGCCGCCGTGCTCGACGATGTCGACGTAGGACTCGACGAGGTCCCGGTCACTCTGGCTCTCCACGTCCCACACGAACGTGAACACCAGGCCGGGGAGGTCCGCGGCGACGGCCTCCTTGATGATCCGGCGCCGGAACTCGCTGACCAGGCGGGTGAACGGCGGCGACCCGAACGGGAAGATGTCGAGCACCGGGTCCACGGTCATGTGGTTGTGCAGCAGCTTGAAGCCGGTGAGCCGGGCGAGCTCGTGACCGACCGTCATCTTGCCCACGGCGGGCGGACCGAAGATGCAGACGAAGCGCATGCCTCAGCGTGACAGGGCCGGACGTGCGGTTCGACCCGTTTTCAGCTGGAGGCCATCCGGGCCTTGAGCACGTCGCGCTTGTCCTCGAACCGCAGCGCCTGCTTCTCGAGCTGCTCCATGAAGTCGGCCAGCTCGGTGCGGGCCTGCTCGCCCTCGGCCGAGAGGCCCTCGATCTCGAAGACGTTCCAGAAGCGCAGCACCGGCGCGACCACGTCGTCGCGGTGCTGGCGCAGGTCGTAGACGCCGGCGACGGCCATCTGCACGGCCTTGCGCTGGAAGCCCGCGATGTCGGTGCCGGGCATCGCGAACGTCGTCACCACGTCGGTGATCGCGCGCATCGTCTGGTCGGGGTCGAGCTCGAGCGCGCCCTGGAGCAGGTTGCGGTAGAAGATCATGTGCAGGTTCTCGTCGGCCGCGACGCGGGCGAGCAGCTGGTCGCCGACCTTGTCGCCGGTGATCCGTCCGGTGTTGCGGTGCGAGACCCGGGTCGCGAGCTCCTGGAACGAGACGTAGGCCAGCGAGCGGACCAGGTCCTGGCTGTGCGCGGACTCGTAGCCCTTCGACATGTGGTCCATCCGGAGCCGCTCGAGCTCGACCGGGTCGACGGCCCGGCGTGGTCAGCAGGTAGTCGCGGATCGCGATGCCGTGCCGGCCCTCCTCGGCGGTCCACCGGTGCACCCAGTCCCCCCACGCCGCGTCGCGCCCGAACAGCGAGGCGATCTCGTGGTGGTAGCTGGGCAGGTTGTCCTCGGTGAGCAGGTTGACGATCAGCGCCGAGCGGGCGACGTCGGACATCGGGGAGTCGTCGGGCGACCACGCGTCACCCTCGAGGACGCCGTCGAAGTTGCGGCCGTCGCTCCACGGGACGTACTCGTGGGGCATCCACTCCTTGGCCACCTTGAGGTGCCGGTTGAGGTTCTCCTCCACCACCTGCTCGAGCTCCAGCAGCAGCTGGGTCTGCGTCATCGCGGTCATGGTGGTCTCCCTCTGCCGAGTGCCCCGTACCTACGCCACCGTAACCAACGCACGGGCCGGTGGCGAGGATCGTCTAGGACACCTGGAGGATCTCGACCCGGTTGCCGTTGCCGTCGGCGGTGTGGAAGCGCCGGTAGCCGGGGAAGTCGTCGTCCCAGGTCACCGGGAAGCCCGCGTCGGCGGCGCGGGCGGCGAGCGCGTCGATCTCCTCGACGAGGAACGCGGGGTGCGCCTTGCGCGCGGGGGCGAAGCCCTCCTCGACGCCGACGTGCACCTCCACCCCGGCGTCGCGGAACCAGCAGCCGCCCCGGGCGGCGAGCACCGGAGGCTTCTCGACCTCGGGCAGGCCGAGCAGCTCGCCGTAGAAGCGGCGGGCGGCGTCCTCGCCGCCGGCCGGGCACGAGACCTGGACGTGGTGGATCCTCATGACGCTCCTCCGAGGTAGTACTTCATGCCGACGTGCGAGGCCACGAATCCGAGGTCCTCGTAGAACCGGCGCGCGCGGGTGCGCCGGGCGTTGGTGGTGAGCTCGACCCGGGCCGCGCCGCGGTCGCGGGCGAGGTCGACGACGGTGCCGATCAGCTCGCCGCCCAGCCCGCGCCCGCGCAGGTCCGACCGCACCCGGACCGACTCCACCGAGCACATCAGGCCGCCGACGTAGGTCAGGTGCCGCACCCAGGTCAGCTGGGCGGTGGCCACGACCTCGCCGTCGAGCTCGCCGACCAGCAGCTGCTGGTGGGCGTCGCCGAGGATCTCCGCGAAGGCCGCGGCGTACGCCGACGCGGGCACCTCGGACTCGTCGACCTCGCGGATCACGTCCTCGCGCAGCAGGGCGACGACGGCCTCGAGGTCGTCGCTGCGGGCCTCGCGGACCGTCAGCGCCTCGCCGCTCACGCGGGCACCTGCGCGACGACGAAGACCCGCCGGAACGGCAGCACCGTGCCGTGCGGGGCGGCGGGGTAGGCCGCCCGCAGCCGGGCTTTGTAGTCCTCCACGAACCGCTCGCGCAGCCCGTCGGGCAGCGCCTGGATCGTCGGCCGGGCCCCGGTGCCGCTGACCCACGCGAACACCGGGTCCTCGCCCTGCAGCACGTGCAGGTAGGTCGTCTCCCAGGCGTCGACGCGGCAGCCGAGGCCGGCCAGGGCGGCGAGGTAGACCTCGGGTCCGAAGGCATCGGGCACCGCGACCCCGGCGGTGTGCGCGGCGTAGGGCTCCTCGGCGGCCAGCTCGCGCCGGATCACGTGGCTGGGCTCCTCGAAGTTGCCGGGCACCTGGAAGGCGAACCAGCCGCCCGGCGCCACCTGGCCGACCAGCCGCGGCAGCAGGTCGAGGTGGCCGGGCACCCACTGGAGGGTGGCGTTGGAGACCAGCACGTCGACCGGGTCCTGCGCCCGCCAGTCGCGCAGGTCGGCGACCTCGAAGGTGAGCCGCTCGCCGGGCTCGGCCCGCTCCACCATCGACGCCGAGGAGTCCACCCCGTGCACGTGTGCCGTCGGCCACCGCTCGGCGAGCAGCCGGGTCAGGGTGCCCGGCCCGCAGCCGAGGTCGACGACGCCGGCCGGATCGGTGGCGCCGACCCGCGCGAGCAGGTCGAGGAACGGACGGCCGCGCTCGTCGGCGTAGGCCAGGTAGCGCTCCGGGTCCCACGTGTGTGCCGCGTGTGCCGGCATCGGCGCCTCCTCCAAGGTCTCTTGACGTCAAGATACCTGGTCTCGACAGGCTCGACCACCCGGTTGTCGATTTGTCTCGATGTCAAGAATCTCGACCGCTACCCTGGAGCCATGCGGGACGAGGTGGACCGGCTGGTCGAGGCGTGGGCGCGCGAGCGCGCCGACCTCGACCTGCGCCCGATGGAGGTGCTCAGCCGGGTCAGCCGGCTCAGCCACCACCTCGACCGGGCCCGTCGCCTGGCCTTCTCCGAGCACGGCATCGAGTCCTGGGAGTTCGACGTGCTGGCCGCGCTGCGCCGGGCCGGTGCGCCCTACGAGCTCTCCCCCGGGCGGCTGCTCAAGGAGACGCTGGTGACCAGCGGGACGATGACCAACCGGGTCGACCGGCTGGCCGCCCGCGGCCTCGTCGAGCGGCTGCCGGACCCCAGCGACCGGCGCGGCGTGCTGGTGCGGCTGACCGACGCCGGACGCGCCACCGTGGACGGCGCCCTGTCGGAGCTGCTCGACCGCGAGCGGGCGCTGCTCACCGGGCTCGGCGACGCCGAGCAGCAGCAGCTCGCCACCCTGCTCCGCTCGCTCGTGGTGCCGTTCGAGACCAGCTGACCGCTTCGGGTGGTCGAGCCCGTCGAGACAGGCGCGACCAGCCGTCTCACTCCAGGACGGAGGCGGCCTCGAGCCACTCCTCCTCGAGAGCTTCCTTCTCGGCTCCGAGCGCCCGCAGCTCGGCGTCGAGCTCGGCGAGCTTCTCGTAGTCGGCGGCGTGCTCGGCGAGCCGGGCGTGCAGCGTGGTCTCGCGCTCGGCGACCCGGGCGAGCTGCTTGTCGATCCGGGCCACGGCCTTGCGCGCCTCGCGCAGCTCCTGGGCGGAGGCCGCCGGGGCGGCACCGACCGCCCCACCGGGGGCAGGAGCCGCTGGGGCGGGTACGGCGGCGGCCAGCGCCGCCTCGCGCCGCTCGAGGTAGTCGTCGACGCCGCGCGGCAGCATCGAGATCTGCCCGTCGTCGAGCAGCGCCCACACCGAGTCGCAGACCCGCTCCAGGAAGTAGCGGTCGTGCGAGACCACCACGAGCGTCCCGGGCCAGCCGTCGAGGAAGTCCTCGAGCACGGTGAGCGTCTCGATGTCGAGGTCGTTGGTCGGCTCGTCGAGGAGCAGCACGTTGGGCTCGGACAGCAGCAGCCGCAGCAGCTGGAAGCGCCGCCGCTCGCCGCCGGACAGGTCGCCGATCCGGGCGGTCAGCCGGTCGCCGGTGAAGCCGAACCGCTCGAGCATCGAGGTCGCCGTGATCTCGCCGCCGACGACCTTGGTGACCCGCTTGATCCGCTCGACCGCCGGCAGCACGCGCTCCTCGGGGTCGACCTCGTCGAGGGCCTGGGTCAGGTGCTCGAGCGCGACCGTCCGCCCGCGCCGCACCCGGCCCGCGCTGGGCTCGAGGTCGCCGGACACCAGCCGGAGCACCGAGGTCTTGCCGGCGCCGTTGACGCCGACCAGGCCGACCCGGTCGCCGGGCCCCAGCCGCCAGGTCGCGTGCGACAGCAGCGTGCGCTCGCCGCGCACCAGGTCGACGTCCTCGAGGTCGATGACGTCCTTCCCGAGCCGCTGGGTGGCGAAGCGCTGCAGCTCGAAGCGGTCGCGCGGCGGCGGCTCGTCCTCGATCAGCTGGGTGGCCGCGTCCATCCGGAACTTCGGCTTGCTGGTGCGGGCCGGCGCGCCCCGGCGCAGCCAGGCGAGCTCCTTGCGCATCAGGTTCTGCCGGCGCGACTCCGACGCGGCCGCCTGCCGCTGCCGCTCGGCCTTCGCGAGCACGAACGCGGCGTAGCCCCCGTCGTACACGTCGACGACGCCGTCGTGGACCTCCCAGGTCTGCTCGCAGACCTCGTCCAGGAACCAGCGGTCGTGCGTGACCACGACCAGGGCGGAGGTACGCCGGACCAGGTGCCGCGCCAGCCACGCGACCGCCTCGACGTCGAGGTGGTTGGTCGGCTCGTCGAGCACGACGAGGTCGTGGTCGCCGAGCAGCAGCCGGGCCAGCGAGCAGCGCCGCCGCTCACCGCCGGAGAGCCCGTCGACCGGCCGGTCCAGGGACACCCCGGCGAGCAGCACCTCGACGGTCTCGCGGGTGGTGGCGTCGGCCGCCCACTCGTGGTCGGCGAGCTCGCCGAGCACCGCCGAACGCACCGTCGCGCCGGGCTCGAGGTCGTCGCCCTGGGTGAGGAAGCCCAGCCGCAGCCCGCGGTTGCGGGAGACCCGGCCCTCGTCGGGCTCCTCCAGACCGGCGAGCACCCGCAGCAGGGTCGTCTTGCCGTCGCCGTTGCGGCCGACGACACCGATCCGCTCGCCCGCCCCGACGCCGATGCTGACGTCGTCGAGGAGCGGGCGGACGCCGTAGGCCTTGTGCACCCGCTCGAGGCTGACCAGGTTCGCCACCGTGCTCAGCCGACCCGCTCGACGCGGGCGCCGGGCACGGGGCCGCGGGCCAGGCTGACCGAGCCGAGACCGGCCGTGCGCAGGCCGAACGCGACCTGCTGGGCGTGCTCGCGGCCGCTGCACAGGAACAGGCAGCTCGGCCCGGACCCGGAGACCAGCGCGCCCAGCGCCGTCTCCTCGATGCCGGTCGCGAGCACGTCGGACAGCGCCGGCCGCATCCGCAGCGCGGCAGGCTCGAGGTCGTTGTGCAGCGAGATCGCGAGCTTCTCCAGGTCGTGGGCGCGCAGCGCCTCCATCAGCTCGTCGGGGATCTCCGGGTCGTGCAGCCCGAGCCCGTCGGAGAGCACGTCGAACTCGCGGTAGACGTCGGGCGTGGACAGCCCGTTGGTGGAGGCGGCCACCACCCACCAGTAGTCGCCGCGCACCATCGCCGGCACCACGACCTCCCCGCGGCCGGTGCCCAGTGCGGTGCCGCCGACCAGGGCGAACGGCACGTCGCTGCCGAGCTCGGCGGCCAGGCGGAGCAGCTCCTCACGCGGCGTCTGCAGCTCCCACAGGGCGTCGCAGGCCACCAGCGTGGCGGCGGCGTCGGCGCTGCCGCCGGCCATCCCTCCGGCGACCGGGATGCCCTTGGCGATCCGGATGTCCAGGGCGCCCTCGACCCCCGCGTGCCCGGCCAGCAGCCGGGCGGCACGGACCGCGATGTTGGACTCGTCCGCCGGTACGTCGGAGAGGGCCAGCCGGTCGTCGCCGGTGACGGACACGGCCCACGTCCCCGCGGGAGCGACCGTGACCTCGTCGAGCAGCCCGACGGCCTGGTAGACGGTGGCCAGCGGGTGGAAGCCGTCGGGGCGCACCGGCCCGACGCCGAGGTGGAGGTTGATCTTGGCCGGCGCGGACGCGCGGACCCAGGCGGGGCTCATCCGGGGTCCCCGACGCGGCGCGAGCGGAGCGAGCGGCGTGGTGGGGTGGTCACTGGAGAGCCGCCAGACCCTCGGCGATGCGGGCGAAGTCCTCGACGCGGAGCTGCTCGCCGCGCTCCTGCGGGTCGATGCCGGCGTGCGCGAGCGCGGCCTCGGCCGCGGCGGCGGAGCCGGCCATCCCCTTGAGCGTGGAGCGCAGCGTCTTGCGGCGCTGGGCGAACGCGGCGTCGACGACGGCGAAGACCTGCTCGCGCGACACCGAGACGGCCGGCGGGTCGCGGTGCACCCAGGCGACGAGCCCCGAGTCCACGTTGGGCGCCGGCCAGAACACCGAGCGGCCGATCGCGCCGGCCCGCCGGACCTCGGCGTACCACGCGGCCTTGACCGACGGGACGCCGTAGGTGCGCGACCCGGGGGCCGCGGCCAGCCGGTCGGCGACCTCGGACTGCACCATCACCAGGCCGTGCCGCAGCGAGGGCAGCAGGGCCATCAGGTGCAGCAGCACCGGGACGGAGACGTTGTAGGGCAGGTTGGCGACCAGCGCGGTGGGCGGCGGGCCGGGCACCTCGGTCACCCGGAGGGCGTCCGCGGCGACCACCTCGAAGCGGTCCGCGAACCCCGGCGCGCGGTCGGCGATCGTGGCGGGCAGCGCGGCGGCGAGCACGGGGTCGAGCTCGATCGCCACGACCCGGCGCACCTCCTCCAGCAGCGCCAGGGTCAGCGAGCCGAGCCCGGGGCCGACCTCGACCACGACGTCGTCGGGGCCGACGCCGGAGGCGCGGACGATCCGGCGGACGGTGTTGGGGTCGATGACGAAGTTCTGCCCGCGCTGCTTGGTGGGGCGCAGGTCGAGCGCGGCCGCGAGCGAACGCACCTCCGCCGGCCCGAGAAGCCTCGGGCCGGCGGAGGTCATGTCGTCGTCGCCCACGCGGGCGACACTATCCATCGGCTAGGAACGCCTCACTGCGGGAGGCCCATCGACTGCGAGCACGCGGGCCAGGCGCCGTAGCCGCCGCTGGCGTCGCGGACCTTGGTCGCGATCGCGATCTGGGTCTCGCGGCTGGCGGTGTGCGGGTAGCCCGGGCCGCCGTAGGCGCGCCAGGTGCCCAGCGAGAACTGCAGGCCGCCGTAGTAGCCGTTGCCGGTGTTGGTCGCCCAGTTGCCGCCGGACTCGCACTGGGCGAGCTGGTCCCACACGGTGCTGCCACCGGCGAAGTTGGTGGTGGGCGCGACCGGGCGCTCCTTGGTGCCCACCCGGGTGATCGCGTCGACGGGCTCGCGGAGCACCGTCGCCTTCAGCGCCTTGCGGTCGACGACCTTGCCGTTCTCGAAGGTGATCTCGTAGACCACGCGGCGGCTGCCGGCCTCGCCTGCGCGGACGGTCTCGGACTCGTCGTCGTACATCGAGGAGTCGGTGCGCTCGACGGTGTCGAACGCGACGGCCTCGGTGACCTTCTTGGTCACGGTGCGGACGTCGGTGAAGACCAGCCGGTCGCCGTCCTCGAGCACGGCACCGAGGCCGGGCTTGACCTCGTCCTGCTTGCCGACGTCGACGCCGAGCTCGTCGAGCGCCTCGCCGACGGTGAGCGCCGCGATCGTCTCTCGGGTCGGCTTGTCGTCGCCGATCCGGACGGTGAGCTTCTTGGGGGTGACCACGTCGAGGTCGAGGCCGGCGCGGCCGATGGGGGCGCCACGGCTCACGGAGAGGTCGGCGGCCTCGAAGCGCACGCCGATCTGGTTCAGGGCCGAGGAGACGTCGGTGGCGGTGACCCAGTAGCGGGACTCCTCGCCGTCGAGGCTCACGTCGAGGGGCCGGGCGAACTTGACGGCCACGTTGCTGCCGTCGGTGACGCTCGAGTCCAGGCCGGGCGCGACCACGTCACGCTCGCCGACCGTGATGCCCTCGCTGTCGAGGACGTCGCGGACCGTGCCTCCCAGCACGTTCACTTCGGTGGTCTTGCCGTCGAGGGACAGGGTGACCGTCTTGCTCATCGCCGCGTAGCCGACGCCCGTGGCCGCGACGGCCGTGGTGACGGCGGCGGCGAGGACGACGAGGGCGATCTTGCTCCTGGTCAGGAGTGCGATTCGACTCCGCACGGTTCTCCAATGGTGGTGCTCCCCGGGCCGCGGGGGCGACACTCCGAACGCGCGCGAGACCTGACCTGTGGGTCGTGGGCTCCGACAACGCGATGGGCCCGCACGGCGACGTCATCGGCGCTTCTCGCACCGATCTCATGCTGTGTGGGCCCCCGGATGCCGCCCGAGAACTTCCCCGCTCCCGGCCAACAGTCACAGGACGATAACTGCAGGCGGGGCCTCCGCCAAGCCTGGATCGTCCTGCTGAGGGGTATTTACCCCGTCGGGCGTGGGCCGAATCACGGGTCCAGACCACTGTTGCATGCAACAGAACGCCGGGTCATCGAGCATGCCTGGAGGCCACGCGCACCCGCTCTGCGCGCCTACCAGGCGCCCCCGAAGGCCGCCTCGGTGTTGGCGTCCACCGCCGCGCAGAGCTCCCCGAGGTCGTCGCCTCGGGCCTGCGCCATGGCGCGCATCGTCACCGGGACGAGGTAGGAGGCGTTGGTCCGGCCGCGGTAGGGGGCCGGGGTGAGGTACGGCGCGTCGGTCTCGACGAGCACCCGGTCGCGCGGCGTGACGCGGAGCGCCTCGCGCAGCGGCTCGGCGTTCTTGAAGGTCACCGTGCCGGCGAACGAGAGCCAGCCGCCGCGGTCGAGGCAGGCCCGCGCGAAGCCGGCGTCCCCGGAGAAGCAGTGCATGACGAACCGGTCGGGGACGCCCTCCTCGTCGAGGATCCGGAGCACGTCGTCGTGGGCGTCGCGGTCGTGGATGACCAGGGTGCGGTCGAGCCGCTTGGCCAGCTCGATGTGGCGGCGGAACGACGCGTGCTGGGCGGCCCGGCCCTCGTCGCCGGTGCGGAAGTAGTCGAGCCCGGTCTCCCCCACCGCGCGCACCCGGTCGCCGGACGCCGCGAGCGCCTCGATCTCGTCGAGGGCCTGCTCGAGCCGTCCCGCGGCGGCCAGGCGCGGGGCCTCGTTGGGGTGCAGCGCGACCCCGGCGACGACCGCGTCGTGGCGGCCGGCGGTCTCGACGGCCCAGCGGGCCCCGGGCAGGTCGCAGCCGATCTGCACGATCCGGGTGACCCCGACGGCGGCGGCCGCCGCGAGCGCCTCGGGCACGTCGAGCGCGGTCTCGCCGTCACGGGTGATGTCGAGGTGGCAGTGGTTGTCGACGACGGGGTGGGGCAGCGGCTCCGGGGCTGGCGGGCGGGAGGGGCCGCGCGGCGGGCGGGTCATGGCGACTTGTGCACCGCGTCGTAGACCTCGCGCTTGGGCAGCCCCGCCCGGCGGGCGACGTCGAGGATGGCGTCCTTGCGGGACATGCCGACCTCCTCGGCCTCGGCGACCAGGGCGGCCAGCGACGCGGGGTCGGTCGGCAGGTCGGAGGCGCCGCTCGCCCCGGCCACGACGATCGTCACCTCGCCGCGCACGCCGTCGGCGGCCCAGGCCGCGAGGTCGGCCAGCCCGCCGCGGCGTACCTCCTCGTGGGTCTTGGTGAGCTCGCGGCAGACCGCCCCGGGCCGGTCGTCGCCGAAGGCGGTGGCCATCGCGGCCAGCGCCGCCTCGGTGCGGTGCGGGGC
Organism: uncultured Actinomycetota bacterium; assembly: GCA_963698315.1. Lineage (GTDB taxonomy): Bacteria > Actinomycetota > Actinomycetes > Propionibacteriales > Nocardioidaceae > Nocardioides_B. Next base: position 733,854 of record CAVOQH010000002.1, on the reverse strand, counting down.
CTCGAAGAACACCATGGTCCGCTGCTCGGCGGCGAGGCCGGCCAGGCGGCGGGACCGCTCGCCCGCCTTGCGAGGCAGGAAGCCCTCGAAGCAGAACCGGTCGACCGGCAGCCCCGAGACCGCGAGTGCGGTGAGCACCGCCGACGGTCCCGGCACCGCGGTGACGTGGAGGTCCCGCTCGACGGCCGCGGCCACCAGCCGGTAGCCGGGGTCGGACACCGACGGCATCCCCGCGTCGGTCACCAGCAGCACCCGCTCGCCGGCCTCCAGCGCCTCGACCAGGACCGGGGTGCGGGCCGCCTCGTTGCCCTCGAAGTAGGACACCACCCGGCCGGTCACCGTCACCCCGAGGTCGGCGGCGAGCCGCTTGAGCCGCCGGGTGTCCTCGGCCGCGACGACGTCGGCCGTGGCCAGCTCCTCGGCCAGCCGGGGCGGCGCGTCGGCCACGCGGCCGATCGGGGTGGCCGCCAGCACCAGCACGCCGCCGTCGTTCTCCGTGTTCACACCACCGATCCTCGCAGGCGCTCCGTAGGGTGTGGGGCGTGACCGTCACCCACGACCCCGCCGGCGCGGCCCCGGGCCCCGCGGGTGGCCGGACGATGGGGCTGTCGCGGACCGCCGACGACCGCGTCGTGCCGAGCGCCCGGCGCCGGCTCGTCCCGCTGCTGCACCGGGGCGGTCGTCGCGCCGGTGGCGAGGCGCACGACCGGTTCACCGGGTGGGCGGCGACGATCGCGGTGACGCTGCTCGCGGGCTTCCTGCGGCTGTGGGAGCTCGGCCGGCCCAACCGGTTCCTGTTCGACGAGACCTACTACGCCAAGGACGCCTGGGCGCTGCTGCACCACGGCTACGTCACCGACTACGTCGAGGGCGCCGACAAGTCGATCGTCGCCGGGCAGACCGCGGGGCTGTTCAAGGACAACCCGAGCATGGTCGTCCACCCCGAGGTCGGGAAGTGGCTGATCGCCCTGGGCGAGAAGGCCTTCGGCATGGACTCGTTCGGCTGGCGCTTCTCCGCCGTCGTGGTCGGCACGCTGATGGTGCTGGTGCTGATCCGGCTGGTCCGCCGGCTCACCGGCTCGACCCTGCTGGGCTGCACGGCCGGCATCCTGCTCACCTTCGACGGCCTGCACTTCGTGATGTCGCGCTCGGCGCTGCTCGACATCTTCCTGGCCTTCTTCCTGCTGTGTGCGGTCGCCTGCCTGGTGGCCGACCGGGACTGGGGCCGGATGCGGCTGGCCCGGCTGGTGCCGACCGGCTACCGCACGACGGCGGCCGACTGGGGGCCGGTGCGCGGGCTGCTGTGGCGGCCGTGGCGGCTGGCGGCCGGGCTGTGCTTCGGGCTGGCCTGCGCCACCAAGTGGAACGCGCTGTTCCCGCTGGCGGCGTTCGGCCTGCTGGTGTGGATGTGGGACGCCGGAGCGCGACGCTCCCTCGGCGTGCGCAACGCCCGGCTCCGGTCCCTGGTCGTCGACGCGCTGCCGGCGTTCGGCTACCTCGTCCTGGTCGCCCTGGTCGTCTACGTCGTGTCGTGGACGGGGTGGCTGCTGCACGCCGACGCCTACGAGAAGGCGCTGTCGAACACGCAGTACGGCCCCTACTGGGGCAGCTACCTGGAGAAGGACGCCCACGGGTTCTTCCCCGAGCTGTGGCAGTCGCTGCGCTCGCTGTGGAACTACCACCAGGACGTCTACACGTTCCACACGCGCTTCCTCAACGACGCCACCCACACCTACCAGTCGAAGCCGCAGTGGTGGCTGATCCTCAACCGGCCGGTCGGCATGCAGGCCGACCTCGGCATCGAGCCGGGCACCCAGGGCTGCACCGCCGCTCCCACCAGCACCTGCCTGCGCCAGGTGCTGCTGCTCGGCACGCCGGCGCTGTGGTGGGGCGGCGCGCTGGCGCTGGTCTACTCCGTCTACGCCTGGCTCGGCCGCCGCGACTGGCGCTTCGGGCTGGTCCTGGTCGGTGTGGTCTCGACCTGGCTGCCCTGGGTGCGCTACGACGACCGGCCGATCTTCTCCTACTACGCGATCTCGATCCTGCCGTTCACGATCATCGGCCTGACCCTGCTGCTCGGGGTGGTCATGGGCGGCCCGCGCGCGTCGTCCTCGCGGCGGCTGTGGGGCACGGCGGCGGCAGGCGCATTCGTCGTGCTCGTAGTGGTCAACTTCGCGTGGTTCTGGCCGATCTTTACCGGGGAGCTGATCACGACGCCGGACTGGCTGGAGCGGATCTGGTTCAAGCAGTGGATCTGAGTGGGGGTCGCCGCTCCCCCGTTCCAATGTCGGCGTTCTGATTGCGAGGGGGGTGCACGTGCCTCACGCTTGGCTGGTGCCCCCCCGCGCCCACGGTCACCAGACCGCGGCGGCGACCGAGACCGCCCTCGCGATGATGCTCGCGCGCGCGCCGGTGGTGCTCACCCGCTACGACACCGACGGCACCATCCTCGACGTCCGCGGCTCGGTCCTCGACACGCTCGGCTACCGGCGCGAGCGGCTGGTCGGGCGCCACTTCTCCGAGGTCGGCATGCCGCCCGAGCTCGTCACCTGCGTGGCCAGGGGGCTCGGGGGACAGCCCGGGCACACCGAGCTGACCCTGGCGGAGCGCACCTGGGTGCTGGAGGTGCGCGCCGTCGACGAGGGCGGCGCGATCGCCCTGTTCACCTACACCGACTCCGAGGCCATCGTCGAGGACCTCGCCGCGCGCCAGCGCGAGCTGGAGAAGCTCGCCGCCCTGGTCGAGATGTCCGCCGACTTCATCGCGATGGCCGAGCCCGACGGCACCGTCACCTACCTCAACCGGGCCGGGCGCGACCTGGTCGGGCTCGAGTCCCCCGACGACGCCGTGGGCAGGCCGACCGACGACTACTTCACCGAGGCCGGGCGGGCGCGCTCGCACGAGGTGGAGGCCGCGGTCCGCGACCAGGGCTTCTGGCAGGGCGAGAGCGAGCTGCACCACTTCGGCACCGGCGAGTCGATCCCCGTGTCGGTCAACTCCTTCCTGGTCACCAACCGGTCCACCGGCGAGCCGCTGGCCCTGGCGACCGTGCAGCGCGACCTGCGCGACCGGGTCCGCGAGGAGCGCGACCTCCAGCGTCGGCTCCAGGAGCAGCGCTGGCTGGCCGAGCTCGGGCGGCTCGCACTGTCCAAGCCCTTGGCCGACCTGATGGTCGAGAGCGTCCGCCTGGTGGAGACGCGGCTTCCCGGCCTCCTGTGTGGCGTCATGCAATGCAGTCTCGACCGTCAACACTTCGTGATGATGGCCAGCACCGACAGCTCGTTCGAGGGGACGAGCTTCGCGATCGACCCGACGAACCTGTCGGGCGCTGCCGTCACGCACGACCGCACCCTGTTCTCCGGCGACCTCGCCGCGGACGACCGCTACACCGACACCAGCAGCACCTACGGCGCCCGGGCGGCCCTGACCGTGCCGATCCCGGGCTCGTCGGGCGCGTGGGGCCTCGTGGGCGCGTCCTCGTCCGAGCCCCGCACGTGGACCGACGAGGACGTCACGTTCGTCGAGGCGATCTCGGCGACGCTGGGCGCCGCCGTACGTCGCGCCGAGCTCGAGGAGGCGCTGGCGCACCAGGCGCTGCACGACCCGCTGACCGGGCTGCCCAACCGGGCGCTCGTGCTGGACCGGATCGAGCACGCCCTGGCCCGGAGGGCACGGCACGGGGGGATGCTCGCCGTCCTGCTGCTCGACCTCGACGACTTCAAGACCGTCAACGACTCACTCGGCCACGGCACCGGCGACGAGCTGCTGGTGGAGGTGGGCAATCGCCTGACTGCGGCCACCCGTCCGGGGGACACTGTGGCGAGGCTCGGCGGCGACGAGTTCGTCATCCTCTGCGAGGACATCGACAGCGAGGACGACGCAGCATTCGTCGCCGAGGCGGTCCTGGCCGTCTGCGACACCGACTTCGACGTCTCGGGTCGAACCATCAACTTCTCCGCGAGCGTGGGAGTGGCCGTCACGGCCAGCGGAGCGGGGAGCACCACTGGAATTCTGGGAGAGGCTGACATCGCCATGTATCGCGCCAAACGAGATCGACCTGGGACCTACCGCATCTTCGACGAAGCGATGCGCGGTGAGGTGGTCGGCCGGCTGAACACCGCCGGCGAGCTGAGGAGCGCCCTGCGGGGCAAGGGCCTCGACATCGCCTACCAGCCGATCATCAGCCTGGCGACGGGACGCATCGCCGCACTGGAGGCCCTCGCCCGCTGGACCACGCCGTCCGGCACCGCGGTGTCCCCCGACGTGTTCATCCCCGTCGCCGAGGAGACCGGCCTGATCGGCGAGCTCGGCTCCCAGATCCTCAAGAAGGCGGCCCGCGACGCGGCCACCTGGCAGAGCATCGCCCCCACCGGGGTCCGGGTGAACGTCAGCGCGCACGAGATCCGCTCCCGCACGTTCTACGACGACGTCATGCGCACCCTGGAGTTCACCGGCCTCAACCCGGCCCTCCTGGGCCTGGAGATCACCGAGTCGGTGCTCGTCGAGGAGGGCAACGCCGAGGAGGTGCTGACCCGGATCCGCAACGCCGGCATCTCGCTGATGCTCGACGACTTCGGCACCGGCTACAGCTCGCTGAGCTACCTCCAGCGGTTCCCGGTCGTCGACATGCTCAAGATCGACCGCTCGTTCCTCACCGACGAGGAGAAGGGCGAGGCGGTGGTCCAGGCCGTCATCGGTCTGGGCCGCGCCTTCGACATGAAGGTCTGCGCCGAGGGCGTCGAGAACGCCGCGCAGCACAGCCGGGTCACCCAGCTCGGCTGCGACTTCGCCCAGGGCTACTACTTCGCGCGGCCGATCGCCGGCGAGATGGTGCCGAAGATGCTCGAGACCTGGGCACCGTTCCTGCCGGCCTGACCCTCCCGCAGCCTCTCCACGACGACGAAGCCGCCCCCGACCGGGGGCGGCTTCGTCGTCGTCGGTGCATCTCGGGTCTCAGCACACGTCGTACTCGGCGCAGACCTGCACGTGCCACTCGGGGCGCGGCCGGTCGGCGGCCTCGGGCGCGGCGAGCACCGCGCCGGCCGTGATCCCGACCAGGGTCACGAGGTACAGGATGTCGCGCAGCATGACAGCCGGATGCCCACCCGGCCGCCGGGCCAAACACCGACCGCGGGCGTCGGCCGCGTCACCGACCGCTCAGTAGCGGCGGATCGGCACGTCCAGGGTCTCGAGCATGCGCAGCTCGCTCTGGATCTTGCTGGCCACCGGCAGGCCCTGACGCTCGAGCGCCGCGACGTAGTCGCGCAGCGCCTGCTTGAGGTGCTGTCGTCCCGAGTCGTTGCCGTTGCTGCGGACCTCGCGGGTGCTGGCGGCCTCCCGGCGGGCCGCCTCGAGCCGACGAGCGGCCGCCGCGAGAGTCAACGGCTTGTCGGTCGCGTCCGAGGACATCAGCGGAGCCGGTCGGACGGCGAGGGAGAAGGCGAGGGAGTGGCGCCGTACGTCATGCGTCGCCCGATTCTGTCGGCACCGCTCTCGACAGTCCCCGGGTGGAGTCTCCCCGAACGGTCTCTTGACCTTACCTCGCCGACCGCCGCCGGGCGGTCGAGTCGCCCCGACCGCCCGGCGCCGCGTCGCGACGTCCGGTCACCTGCCGGGATAGTTGCGGTATGGCACACATCGGTGTTGTCGGAGTAGCGTGCTGTCCGGGGGCCGTCGCACACGGCGGGCGTGCCCGACATCGACTCCGGGGGTGAGTGATCATGGGAGCACGAGGTGCCTTGCTCGCCTTCGCCGTGCTGATGGCTGCGATGGGTCTGCTGTGCCTCGTCTGGTCGTTCAAGGTGCCGTCGGACAGTGGGCCGCTCGTGCTGGCCCTGATCGGCGTGGCCTTCCTCGTCGGCTCAGGAGCCGTCAGCCGGATGGCCCTGCGCGCGGGTCGCCACGACGGTTTCTGAGGCCTCGACCGGCGCTCCCGACGACGGTGCTGCGGAGGTGGGACGCAGGCCGTCGGCGAAGGCGCTGAGCGCGACACGAGCTGTTCGCGCTCGCCGGCGCCCATGCCCTGCATCGCCTCCTGCACGCGCTCCCGGCGCAGCCGCATGGCACGGTCGTAGAGCTCCTGCCCCGCTGTCGTCAGGGTCACCATCACCTGCCGCCGGTCGACGCTCCCCCGGCACTTCTCGACGAGTCCGGCGGAGGCCAGCCGCTCGACGATGCGGGTGGCGTTGGAGGGGTGGATGGCCAGGTCGTCGGCGACCGCGGACACGGGGCACCCGCCGTCGGAGGCCAGCACGAGCACGCGCCACTGCGGCATCGTCACGGGCGGGTCGAGCTGGACGAGGGTCCGGGCGATCAGCGCCCCGATGACCCGGGTCGCGTCGACCACCACGTCGACCTGGCCGGCGGGCACGTCGTGCCCGCTCGGGTCGTCCTCGGCCATCGACCGCTCACCTCGCTCCAGGAGCCGCGTCGACGACGCCGACGCCACCCGCGAGTATGCCGCGAGAGGAGGCGAGCAGGGTCCCGCGGAACGGAAGAGGACCCGACAAAGAGGTACGGCCGCCAGCGTCTCGGGTCGCCGGCGGCCGTACAAGACAAGTGAAGCACTCCGCGGCGACCGCTGTCTCGGTAATCCACAGAGTTTTCCGTCACGTGGGTCTCAGGATCGCCAGGCGCCTCGCGCGGCACCGGGCGACGTCGTCGCCAGGCGCCGGGAGGCGGCCAGCACGTCGGCCGGGACCTCGACGTGGTCGAGGAAGCCGGCACCGCGCGGACCGTAGCCGTGCTCGTCGTCGTGGAGACGGCGCACCTCCCCCAGCAGCAGGGACCTGAACCGGTCCATCGACCAGACCTCGGTGCCGTCGTCGTCGGTGACGCCCGCGGCGCCGGGGTCCGGGACCGTGGGCACGAACGGCGCATAGCTCAGCAACCGGACGTCGGGTGCCTCCCGGAGCGAGCGACGGAAGCTCTCGTGGGTGCGCCGCTGCATGGTCGGGTCCTGCACCACCAGCAGGGACCGCACCTGCAGGGACTCCCGCCGGAGGACGTCGACCGAGCACGAGGCGTTCTCGCCGCAGTTGGTCGACTGCTCCTCGACCAGGAGGGCGTCGCCCGGCACCCCGTGGTGCGTGCGCAGGACGTCCGCGGTCACGGCGGCCTCCGACCGGGCGGCGGTCGGCACGTCGCCGTACCGCGGGTGTCCGCGCAGCGCGTCGCGGAGGTACGGCGTCGAGTGCCCGACCCCGCCGGAGACGAGGATGCGCCCGGCGAGGCCGTGCCGGTAGGCGGCCGCGGCCACGTCGATCGCGCCCAGCACCGCACTGCCGCAGAGCACGAGCACGTCGACGGGGTCGAGGGCGCCCTGAGTCAGCGACGCGACGTCCCGGCGCGCGAGCCAGGCAGCGACCCGGTCCAGGTCGTGCCGCGGCTCGGGGCCGACGCCCGCTGCCGTGCTCTCCGCCTCACCCTCCATCGCTGCACGGTAGCCCTCGCCGACCGGTCTGGGCGCGGAGCGACCTAGTGCCGAAGGACACTGTTGACCGGAAGGGCCGCGACTTAGCGTCGAGGGATGCGGGGACGTCGTCGGCTGGAGGGAACTGCGATGCGCGAGCAGCCCTCCTCCGCCCGGGTCCCGGTCCTGGCGCATCTCCGGGACGGGACGCGGGACCTGCACGCCGCGGCCGAGTCCACGATGTCCTACCTCGGCAGCACCGTCGACGAGACGGGCTACCGGACGTTCCTCGAGCGCTGGTACGGCTTCCACGTCGTGCTCGAGCCCCGGCTGAGCGCCTGGCACCGACGGGAGGCCGTCCTCGACTGGGACCGGCGTCGCAAGCTGCCGTTGCTGGAGGCGGACCTGGGCGCGCTCGGCGTGGACCGCCCGGCACGACTCGGTCTCCCTCGCTGCCCGTGCGTCCCGGCGGTCCCCACCACGGCGGAGGCCCTGGGCGCCCTGTACGTCGTCGAGGGGTCGACCCTGGGCGGGCGGGTCCTCCGTGACCGGCTGCGCGACGCCCCGCTGCCGCCCGGCTGCTTCCGCTTCCTGTCCTCCTACGGCGCGCAGACCGGCCGACGCTGGCACGGCTACCGGGCCGTGACCTCGGCCTGGGTGGGCGACGACCCGGGCCGGGCCGAGGCCCTGCTCGACGCCGCCCGGGCAGTCTTCGCCGCGCTGGTCGCGTGGCAGACCGTGGAGACGATGACGTGATGCCCAGGATCCAGGACGCGGGACTCCCCGACCTCGCCGCCTGCGCGGACGAGCCGATCCACCTCCCCGGCTCGATCCAGCCGCACGGCGCGCTGGTCGCGATGACCGAGCCCGACCTGGTCGTGCGGGTGGCGTCCGAGAACTGCGCCGCCGTCCTCGGGGTCGAGGCGGAGCACCTGCTGGGGCGCCCCCTCGGTGACGCCGGGGTGGGGAGCCTGGTGCCGTGGGACGTGACGGGCTCGCAGCTGACGCTGGACCCGTCGGAGCACTTCCCGATGGCGACGACCCTGCGGATCGACGGCCACGACGAGGTCGTCGACGCGGTCCTGCACCGCACCGACGGGCTGCTCGTCGTGGAGGCCGAGCGGGGCGCCGGGCCGCTCCCGACGATCCACTCCTACCAGCTGACCCGCACCGCGCTCGGCCGCATCCAGCGGGCCGACGGCCTCGAGGCGCTCTACCAGGTCGCGGTCGAGGAGGTGCGCCGGCTGACCGGCTTCGACCGCGTGATGATCTACCGCTTCGACGAGGACTGGAACGGCCAGGTGGTGGCCGAGGACAGGGCCGACGGGCTCAACAGCTTCCTGGGCCTGCGCTACCCCGCCTCGGACATCCCGGCCCAGGCGCGCGCCCTCTACCGCAGCCAGTGGCTGCGGCTGATCGTCGACGTCGGCTACCGGCCCGTCCCGCTGGTGCCGCCGCTCAACCCGCTCACCGGGCGGCCCCTCGACCTCAGTCACGCCAGCCTGCGCAGCGTCTCGCCCGTGCACGTGGAGTACCTCCACAACATGGGGGTCAGCGCGTCGATGTCGATCTCGCTCCTGGACCGCGGCGAGCTGTGGGGCCTGATCGCGTGCCACCACTACGCCGGACCGCACCAGCCGCCGTACGAGATCCGCGTCGCCGCCGAGTTCCTCGGCCAGACGCTGTCCGCACGGATGGTCGACACCTCCGCGCAGGAGTCCACCCACCGGCTCGTCGAGGCCCGGTCGACCATCGCGACCCTGCACACCGCGGTGCTCGACGAGAGCAGACCGGCCGCCCTGTCGCTGACGCAGGGCAGCCCGAGCGTGCTCGACCTGGTGCGGGCCGGCGGCGCGGTCGTCTCCGTCGAGGGCATGGACACCTCGGTCGGGGACGTCCCCCCGAGGGAGGCGGTGCTCGAGCTGGTGCGGCACGCGGTCGCCGGCGGGCACGAGGTGCTCGCCCTCGCCCAGGTGCCCGAGGAGGTGCCCGGACTGGCGGAGGTCAGCGAGAGCGCCTGCGGTGCCCTGGTGCTGACCCTGCCCGACGAGCAGTTCGTGGTCTGGTGCCGGCCCGAGCTGGTGCAGACCGTGTCGTGGGCCGGCGATCCGCGCAACGCGGAGGTCGCCTACGGCGAGGACGACACCGTCCGGATCGGTCCGCGGAAGTCGTTCGAGCTCTGGCAGGAGACCGTGCGCGGACGCAGCGAGACCTGGAGCGCGACCGACGTCGAGCTGGCCGGGTCGCTGCGGCGCGCCCTGCTCGAGGCGCTCTACGCCCGCTCCCGCCGGGTCGCCTCGACCGCGATGCTCCTCCAGCGCAGCCTGCTGCCCGAGCAGCTGCCCGCCGTGGCGGGCTGGACCCTGGCCGCCGAGTACCAGCCCCTGCTGGGCGGGGCCGTGGGCGGCGACTGGTACGACGTCCTCGCCCTGTCCTCGGGCGAGGTCGTCTGCGTGCTGGGCGACGTCGCCGGCCACGGGGTGGCCGCGGCCGGCACCATGGGCCAGCTGCGCAACGGCCTGCGCGCCTACCTCGTCGAGGAGGACCGGCCCGGGCGGCTGCTGCACCGGCTCGACCAGCTCGTCGACCGGTTGGTGCCCGGCGTGTTCGCGACCGCGACCGTCCTGGTGCTCGACCCGACCACCGGCGTGGTCAAGGTGGCCTCGGCCGGGCATCCCCCGGTGTGCCTGGTGCCGGCCGTCCGCGGCGCGCGCCTGGTCCCGGTCGTCCCGAGCCCTCCCCTGGGACTCGGTGGGCGCAGCACCCCCGAGGAGACCACGCTGACCTTGGCGCCCGGGGACCAGCTGGTGGCGTACTCCGACGGCATGGTCGAGCGCCGCGGCGAGTCGGTCTCCGTGGGGCTGTCCCGGCTCGTGCGGGTCGCCTCGGGGGTGTCCGAGCCCCTCGACCTGTGCGCCCGGCTGATCGCCGACTGCCGTGACCCGGCGGGCGAGGACGACGCCACCGTGCTGGTCCTGCGCCGCGACCCCTGACCTGCTCCGGGGCCGGGAACGGAGAACCCCGCCCCTGCACGCCGTTCGGCGAGGTGGGACGGGGTTTCTCGGTGGTGGAGCTGAGGGGATTCGAACCCCTGACCTTCTCATTGCGAACGAGACGCGCTACCAACTGCGCCACAGCCCCGGGTGCGCCGGAGGACCGGCGCGAGGAGAAAAGATACCACCCGACTGGGGCGGCGCCGAATCAGGATCCGACCGCGCGCTGCTGCTCCTCGGCGTCGGCCTCGGCGGCCGGCGCGTCCTGCTCGGCCTGGGCCTGCGCGACGAGCTGGGAGTCCTCGTCGGAGCGGCCCGAGCTCCAGGTGCCCGGCTCGGAGAGGTCGATGGTGCGGACCGTGCGCCGGGCCTTCGGCTTGGTGACGTAGGTCGGCAGGGTGACCGGCAGCGGGTCCCACAGCGAGCCGCCGTCGACGGTCGGGACGGCCACGGCGTCGAGCACGGCGACCGGGATCGCCATCGTCTCCTCCTCGGGGGCGACCTCCTCGAAGCCCTGCGCGTTGCGGACCGCGGGGCGTCGCACCTCGACCGGCTCCTCCTCCTCGATCGCCGCGCTGAGGTCGGCCTCCCACGACGCGTCGCGGGCCCGGCGCACCTGGGTGCGGCACAGCAGCAGGAAGAGCACGGTGAGGCCGGCGGGGATCGTCACCGACCACCAGGGCACGACCGCGAAGGCGGCCAGCCCGGTGACCACGAGGGTGGCGAGCAGCAGGAAGGACAGGATGCGCCGGCGGCGCCGGGCCGCGGCACGCGCGGCCGCGCGGCGGGCGGCCGGGGGCGGCGTACGGCGCAGGGGCGCGTCGTCTGCGTCCGTCGGCGCCCCGGGGACCAGCACGCGCGGGTTGTCCGCCGCCCGGGCCGGTGCGACCACGAGGCGGGCGTCGCGGTGACTGACCGGCTCACGCCGGGCCAGCACCCGCATCGACCGGGAGAACCGGTCCACCGAGCGGGTGCGGGCGACCTCGTCGTGGTGCTTGAGCGCCTTCGGAATCAGGTAGACGGCCCACGCGAGGGCGAGCACGACGAAGATGACTCCAGACAGGTCCACGGGAGAGACGATAGGAGCGCACCGGCGCTTGGCCCCGCAGGCGGGGCGGTGTGTCGCCAGACAACTCCTGTGACTGGTGTGATCAGTGCGGTCCGGCCGCCGCGCCGCCCTGCCGGTAGCGCCGCAGCACCCCGCCCTGGCACTCCTCGACGGTCAGCGCGAAGAGCCGGTGGTCGCGCCAGTCACCGTCGATGTGCAGGTAGCCCTTGGCGTAGCCGACCTCGGTGAAGCCGAGCTTCTCCACCACCCGCAGGCTCGCGGTGTTCTCGGGCCGGATCGCCACCTCGATGCGGTGCAGGTCCAGCTCGAACAGGCAGTAGTCGGTGACCAGCGCGACGGCCGTCGGCATCACGCCCTGCCCGGCGAAGCGCTGGTCGATCCAGTAGCCGACCTGCGCCCACCGCGCCGACCCGCCGGTGATGTTGGTGACCGTCAGCTGGCCGGCGAACTCGTCGTCGACGGTGACCGCGAAGGGCAGCGCCCGCCGCTGCCGGGCCTGCCGGTGCAGGTCGCGCACCAGGCCACGGAAGGTCTTGGGCGCGGTGTCGTCGCCGGGCGGCACGGTCGCCTCCCACGGCGTCAGCCAGGCGGCGTTGCGACGGCGCACCTCGCTCCAGGCCTTCGCGTCGGACATCAGCAGAGGCCGGACCCCCACGCGTCCCGCGCGCAGGTCGACACGCCACGGCCTGGTCAGTGGTCGCTCCCGGTGATCTGCTCGACGGCGTGCCGGAGCAGGGGTACGACGACGGCGAGACCGTCCTTGACGCCGCCGCGCGACCCCGGCAGGTTCACGACGAGGGCCTGGCCGGCCACCCCGGCGAGCCCGCGCGACAGGGCCGCGGTGGGCACGCCCTGCGCGGCGCCGTACGCACGGATCGCCTCGGCGATGCCCGGGACCTCCCGGTCGAGGAGCGCGCGGGTGACCTCCGGGGTGAGGTCGGTCGGGGTGAGGCCGGTGCCACCGGTGGTGAGCACGGCGCGGGCGCCGCCGTCGACGGCCGCCCGGATCGCCTCGCCGACGGGGTCGCCGTCGGGGACCACGACCGGGCCGGTCACGTCGAAGCCGGCCTCCTCGAGCGCGGCCACGATCAGCGGCCCGGTGGTGTCCTCGTAGACCCCGGCGGCCGCGCGGTTGGACGCCGCGATCACGGTCGCCTTCACGACGCGCCCCCGCGCGACCAGTCGCCGGACTTGCCGCCGGTCTTGGTCTCGACCCGTACGTCGGTGATGACCGCGGCCTTGTCGACGGCCTTGACCATGTCGACCACGGTGAGGCCGGCGACCGAGACCGCGGTCAGCGCCTCCATCTCCACGCCGGTGCGGTCGGTGGTGCGCACCGTCGCGGTGATCTCGACGGCGTCGTCGGCGACGACCAGGTCGACCGTGACGCCGGAGATCGCGAGCGGGTGGCACAGCGGCACCAGGTCGGGGGTCTTCTTCGCGGCCATGATGCCCGCGACCCGGGCGACCCCGAGGGCGTCGCCCTTGGGCACGCCCTCCCCGCGCAGCAGGCCGACCACCTCGGCCGACACGAGCACGCGTCCGGTGGCGACGGCCTGCCGGGTGGTGACGTCCTTGCCGGAGACGTCGACCATCCGGGCGGCGCCGTGCTCGTCGACGTGGGTCAGCCGCTGCTCGCCCATCAGAAGTCCCGGTCGAGCACGAGGACCTGGACCTGCTCGCCGGCCGCGACCGAGGTCACGTCGGCCGGCAGCACGATCAGCGCGTTGGCGTCGGAGAGGTCACCCATCAGGTGCGAGCCGTGCCCGCCGACCGGGGTGACGTGCGCGCCCTTGCCGTCGATCTCGAACCGGCCGCGGGCGTACTGCTGCTTGCCGGGGATCGACGAGAGCCCCTGCGTGGCCAGTGCCCTGACCATCGGGCGGCGGTAGGGGACCTTGCCCATCATCCGGCGGATCGCGGGCAGCACGAACACCTCGAAGGAGACGTACGACGACACCGGGTTGCCCGGCAGCGTGATGATCGGCGTGGAGTCCTCGCCGACGAAGCCGAACCCCTGCGGCTTGCCCGGCTGCATCGCGACCTCGCCGAACGACACGGTGCCGAGCTCGGCGAGCACCTCCTTGACCACGTCGTACTGGCCCTTGCTCACGCCACCGCTGGTGACCACCAGGTCGGCGCGGACGAGCTGGTCGCTGAGCGCGTCGCGGAACTCCTGCGGGTCGTCGGACACGATGCCGACCCGGTAGGCGATCGCCCCGGCCGCCCGGGCCGAGGCCGCGAGCATGTAGGAGTTCGCGTCGTAGATGGAGTCGTGGTCGAGGCCGGCACCGGGCTCGCGCAGCTCCGAGCCGGTCGACATGATGACGACCCGCGGACGGGGCCGGGCCTGCACCTGCGAGCGGCCCACGGACGCGAGCAGCCCGAGCTGGCGCGGGCCGAGCACCGAGCCGTCCTCGAGCAGCACGTCGCCGCGGCGGACGTCCTCGCCCTGGAACCGCACGTGCTGGTTGCGGGTCGGCGGCTGGGTGATCCGCACGGTCGCCACCCCGCCGTCGGTCCACTCGACCGGCACCACCGCGTCGGCGCCCTGCGGCACCGGCGCCCCGGTCATGATCCGCACCGCGGTGCCGGGCGACAGCGCGAACAGCTTGGTCTGCCCGGCGGCCATCTCCCCCACCACCGGCAGGTGCACCGGGTGGTCGTCGGAGGCGGTCACCACGTCGTCGAAGTAGACGGCGTAGCCGTCCATCGCCGAGTTGTCGAAGGACGGCAGGTCCATCGGCGCGGCGATGTCCTCGCAGACCGGGAGGCCGACCGCCTCGAGCAGCGGCTGGTCGTACGGCGGCAGCGGCTGCAGCGACTCCACGATCCGTTCGACGTGCTCGTCGACCGTGCTCAGCCGGTCCGTCGGCATCAGGGAGGAAGCCATGTGCAGACAGTAACCGTCAGCCCAGCGTGGTCCCCGCCTCGACCCGGCCGGTGGTCCCCCGGTCCTCGATCTCGACCTCGCCCACCACGGTCACGTCGGCCCCGAACACCCAGTTGCCGTGCACGACCAGCCGCCCGGCGCCGCGCATCGAGGGCACCCCGTCGGGGAAGCAGGCGTCGAACTCGCCGACCAGCTTGAAGTGCCGGGGGTCCAGGTCGACGAAGGGGACGGCGCCGCTCACCAGCTCCAGCACGTAGTCCTCGGTGAGCTCGTAGCAGTCGGACCGGAGCACCAGCAGGTCGTTGGTGGTCTTCACCGGGACGAAACGCTCGCGGGTCACCTCGATGGTGGTGGCACCGTCGAACACCTCGATCGCCGCGCCCATCGCGGTCTCGATCTGCACCACCTCCGGGCTGGAGGGGTCGGCCGGGTCGACGGTCTTGGTGTTCTTGATCAGCGCCAGGCCCAGGATGCCGTCGCGCCGGTCGAGCTCGGCCTTCATCGCGGCCAGGTCGAACCAGAGGTTGTTGGTCGAGCAGTACTTGTGCCGGTCCAGGTCCGCGAGCGCGTCCTTGTCCTCCTCCGGCGTCTGCGCGGTCTCGCGCAGCACGACCCGTCCGTCGGACTTGCGGGTCGCGAAGTGCCCGCCCTTGCGGTCCGACGGCGTCCGGCGGACCGCCTCGATGGCGAACGGCGCGCCCGAGGTGGCGAACCACCCGGCCACCCGAGGGTCCGGCACGGCACCGAGGTTGTCGGAGTTGGAGACGAACACCTGGGTGAAGCCGGCCTCGATGAGCCGGTCGAGCAGGCCGGTGCCGCGCAGGGCGGTGTAGATGTCGCCGTGGCCCGGCGGGCACCACTCGAGGTCGGGGTCGGCCGGCCACTCGACGGGCGTGAGGTCGTCGGCGCGGAGCTTGGGCTCCTTGTTCTGCAGGAAGTCCCTCGGGAGGTCCGGGCCGTCCGCGGAGGTCAGCTCGGGGTAGCGGTCGAGCACGTCGAGGGTGTCGCGCGAGGTGCGGAAGCTGTCCATGAAGATCAGCGGCAGCGGTACGTCGTGCTTCTGCCGGAGGGCGATCACCTGGCGCACGATGATGTCGAGGAAGCTCAGCCCGTCGCGCACCTCGAGCAGCGACTTGGCCCGGTCCATCCCCATCGACGTGCCGAGGCCACCGTTGAGCTTGATGACCGCGGTGGTCGCGAGCGCCGCCCGGGCGGCGTCGTCGGGGACGTCGACGTCGGCCAGGGCGTCCATCTCCAGCGGCTCGATGCTGGACTCGGGCACCATCCCGGTCTCGCCGCTCTCGACGAGCCGGTAGTAGTGGGAGAACACCTCGATGGCCACCGGGTCGACGTCGGCCGCGGCCATCTTGGCGCGTGCGCGCTCCAGTCCCTCGTCACTCATGCGGCCGAATCTAGCCGGACGGGCGGGAGGGCGCGCTCGCTAGGCTCGCGGGCATGAGTGAGCCGGCGGTCGACGGGGCCAAGATCGCGCTGCGCGACCAGCTGGTCACCGCCCGGCGCCGCCGCTCGCTGCTCGACCTCGGCGAGGCGGCCCGCGCCATCGCCGACCGGCTGCTCGACGCGCCCGAGCTGCGGCGCGCGGCCACCGTGGCGGCGTACGTCTCGATCGGGCCCGAGCCCGGCACCGGCCCGGTCATCGACGGGATCCGCGCCGCGGGCCGGCACGTGATCCTGCCGGTCCTGCTCCCCGACAACGACCTCGACTGGGCCCGCTACGACGGCGCCGACGCCCTGGTCCCCGCGGGCCGGGGGCTGCTCGAGCCGGCCGGTCCGCGGCTCGGGCGCGAGGCGGTGGCGACCGCCGACGTGGTGCTGGTGCCGGCGCTGGCGGTGGACCGCACCGGCATGCGGCTCGGACGCGGCGGCGGGTCCTACGACCGGGCGCTCGCGCGCGTCCCGGTCGGCACGTTCGTGTGTGCGCTGCTGTTCGACGACGAGCTGCTCGACACGGTCCCGGCGGCCCCGCACGACCGAAGGGTCACGGCCGTGGTCACGCCGAGCGGCCTCAGTCGGACGGGACGAGGGTGAGCGTGTCCTCCGCGGCGGCGTCGAGCGCGTCGCGGGAGAACGCCCAGGGCAGCGAGCTCCCCTCCACCCAGAGGTCGGTCTGGTCGACGTAGTGCCTGCTGAAGGCGTGCCCGGAGACACCGGTGAGGTTGACCCACCGCGAGTCGTCGAAGTCCGCCAGCGACACCACCATGCGCATCGACGGCGCCGCGGTGACCTCGAACGAGTCGCTGGCCGCGTCCCACTTGGTCGCGTTGACGATCTCGCCGCCGCCGCCGACCTCGTAGCCGCCCCGGTTGAACAGCCACTGCACCAGCCCGACGTCGGACTGGCCGAGGGTCTGGTTCTCCAGGTTGAGCCGGTGGTGGTGGCCCCAGGTCCAGTCGACCGCGCGCCGGGACTGCCGCATCACGAGCTCGTCGCGCGCCTCGGCCATCGCCCGCGCCAGGATGTCGTCGCGGGACTCCACGATGCCCTCGGTCTCGGCGTCGTCCCACCAGTGGCTGTCCGGCTGGGCCAGCAGGGTGCGCATCACCTCGAACCAGCGGCCGCCCCCGTCGGGCCACACGGCCTCGCGCATGTCGTCGTGGAAGGTCAGCGCCAGGGTCCGCTCCCACACCGCGTTGAAGTACGCCGCGGCCGCGGAGTCGGTGCCCTGCTCGTAGTTCCACCGCTGCAGCAGCCGCTGGCCGGCGCCGAGGTACTCCGAGGGCATCAGCACGTCGAGGAGGTAGGGCACCATCGTCGGCGCGAAGCCGTTGCGGTCGTCGAGCTGGAGCGCCTCCATGTCCTCGACGCCGAGCTTCTCCTTCTGCTCGAGCAGGTCGACGATCCGCTGGCTGCGGTAGCCGTACGCCCACGAGTCACCGAGGTAGTAGGGGTAGCTCCGTGCCGGTGACGGCCTGGTTGGCGGTGGCGACGAAGCCGTCCTCGGGGTCCAGCACGCTGGGCAGCGCGTCGAACGGGACGGTCTTGCCCGTCCAGTCGTCCGACGGCAGCCAGCCCTCGGCCGGGTAGTCGCCGTCGTTGCCCGACTTGCGGATCGGGATCTGGCCGGGCGCCTGGTAGCCGATGTGGCCCTCGCGGTCGGCGTAGACCATGTTCTGCGAGGGCGCCGCGAAGTCGGCGGCGGCCGCGCGGAACTCGTCCCAGGTGCTCGCGGTGTTCATCCCGAAGATGGCGTCGGCGGTGTTGGCCGGGGTCAGCGCGGTCCACGCCATGGCGACGCCGTAGCCGTTGCCGCGCGTCGGCGCGTCGGCGCCCGTCGGGGAGTTCGCCCCGACGGTGCTCAGCTCCGCCGAGACGTCGGAGAGCAGCGGCCCGTGCTTGGTCGAGCGGACCGTGAACGTGAACGGCTCGTCGCGGCCGAGCACCTCGATGGTCTCGTCGCGGAGCTCGAGGTCGCGGCGCTTGCCGTCGTAGAGGTAGCGCTGCCCGTCGATCTTCTCGAGGTAGAGGTCCACCACGTCGGGCCCGAGGTTGGTGAAGCCCCACGCGATGTCGCGGTTGTGGCCGATCACCACACCGGGCAGCCCGGCGAAGGTGAAGCCGGTGACGTCGAAGGGGCACTCCTCGGTGACCTCGTTGCAGTGCAGGCCCATCTGGTACCAGATGCCCGGCACCGAGACGCCGAGGTGCGGGTCGTTGGCCAGGATCGGCTCGCCGGTGGTGGAGTGCTCGCCGTCGACCACCCAGGCGTTGCTGCCGAGGCCGTCGCCGCGGCCGAGCATCTCCGGCATCGCGTCGAGCCCGGAGCTCAGGTCCTCGAGCGCGTCGACGACCGCGTCGCCGTACGCCGGACGGGCGGGCTTGCGGGTGCCGGAGCGGGCGGCGTCCTGCTCGTAGACACCGTCGACGACGGCGCCCTGCTCCACGATCGGCCGGTGCCGGTCGTAGGGGTACGGCGGGTAGAGCTCCGCGATGTCCGTCCTCGCTGTGCCGGCCGGCCAGGATCGCCCGGTCGATCTCGTCCTCCATGTTGCCGCGGAGGTCCCACGCCATCGCCTTGAGCCAGGCGACCGAGTCGGCGGGCGTCCACTCCTCGACGGTGTAGTCGAGCCCGTTGAGGGCGAGGACGGAGTACTCCAGCGACATCTCCGAGGGCGAGTGGGCCTCGATGTAGGCGTTCACCCCGGCGCTGAACGCCTCGAGGTAGGCGGTGGTGTCCGGGTCGAGCAGCGAGAGCTCCTTCTCGGCCACGCGCCGCCAGCCCATCGTCCGGATGAACTTGTCGGTGTCGAGCGCGTCCTCGCCGAGCATCTCCGCGAGCCGGCCGGAGGTGATGTGCCGGCGGACGTCCATCTCGTAGAAGCGGTCCTGGGCCTGCACGAAGCCCTGCGCGTAGAACAGGTCGTGCGAGCTGTCGGCGTAGACCTGGGGCACCCCGTGCTCGTCCCGCACGACGCGCACGTCGCCCTGCAGGCCGGGGACGGCGATCTCGCCGTCGGTCTGCGGGTAGGACTTGCGCACCACGACGACGCCGGCCACCAGGGCGGCCACCATCGCCAGGCAGACCAGGACCACGGCGTACGTCGCCCAGCGGCCGGCGCGCGGCCAGGCCCGGAACCGGGACACCGGGCCGGTGGCCGCGCCGTCGCTCGTGGACGGCTCGCGGTCGGGCAGGGCGTCGGTCGGGGAAGTGGCGGGCACGGCCGTCATTGTGCCGGACCGCCCCCGGGCCGGCCGCCACGGCACGGCCTCCGCAGGGGTGAGACGGAGCACCGGACCACCGCCGGCGGGTCGGGAAGTTTGCGAATGGCCGCAGCGTTGCGATAATTGGCAGTCGGACCCCCCGAGTGCCAGGACCGCTGGCCCGCGAGGGGTCGCGGTTCGAGATCAGTGGAGGACCCCCGTGCCGACCTACCAGTACGCCTGCACCGAGTGCGGCCACGCCTTCGAGCAGTTCCAGAGCTTCAGCGACGACTCGCTGACGATCTGCCCGGAGTGCGACGGCAAGCTGCGCAAGGTGTTCAACGCCGTCGGCGTCGTCTTCAAGGGCTCCGGCTTCTACCGCACCGACAGCCGCAGCGACGGCGGCTCGTCGAGCGCGACCACGGCGGCGACCACCACGACGAGCACGACCACGACGTCGTCCTCGAGCAGCGACAGCGGGTCCTCGAACGGCTCCGCCGCGTCGACCCCCGCGAAGCCGAAGTCCGACACCTCCGCCGCCTGAGCCCTGTGGACAGCGCCCGACGCTGAGCCGCCCACGTCCCTAGCCTCGGGGGGATGAGCCTCCGACGCCCCTCGACCGCCGCCCCCGCCCGGACCCGTTCCCGGACCCGGGCCTGGCGGCGTGCCCGCCGGGCCGTCCTGGCCCGCCGGCGGCTGCTCGCCGCCGTCCTCGCGGCGCTCGCGGTCCTGGTGACGGTGCGCGCCAACGCCGCGCCCCCGCCCCCGACGAGGTCGGTCCTCACCGCCGCCCACGACCTGCCCGCCGGCGTCGTCCTGTCCGCACGCGACCTGGTCCGCGTGCCCTTCACGCCCGACTCCGTGCCGGACGGCGCCCTGCCCTCGACGACTTCGGCGCTCGGACGGACGACCACCGGTCCGGTGCGGGCCGGCGAGCCTCTCACCGACGCCCGGCTGGTCGCCGGCGACCTGCTGGCCGGCTATCCCGGCAGCGTGGCCGCCCCGGTGCGGATCGGCGATCCCGGCGCCGCCCGGCTGCTGCGCGTCGGCGACCGGGTCACGCTGATCGCCGCCGACCCGCAGGGCGAGGCCGAGCCGGTCGAGGCTGCCCGGTCGGTGCCGGTGGTCGCCCTCCCCCGCGACCGGGCGGCCGCCGCCGGGCTCACCACCGGAGCGCTGGTCGTGGTGGCGGTGCCGCCCGAGACCGCCCGGACGCTGGCCGGGCTCGCCGTCTCGTCGTTCCTCTCCGCCGTGATCGTCCGCTAGCGTCTCGGGTGTCCGGCACCCTGGTCCAGCTCGGGCCACCAGCGACAACGGGAGACTCCATGACCGGCTTCAAGAACTTCCTGCTCCGCGGCAACCTCATCGAGACGGCCGTCGCCCTGATCATGGCGCTGTCGTTCGCCACCGTGGTGAGCACGTTCACCGCGTGGCTGATGAGCCTGCTCCCCGGCGTGAACAACGCGTTCGACCCCGACACCCTCAGCGGCGCCTTCCTCAACGCGGTGCTGGCCTTCGTCGTGATGGCGGCCGTCATCTACTTCTTCATCGTGATGCCCTACACCAAGGCCAAGGAGAGGTTCTTCCCCTCCGAGGCCCCGGGCGAGCCGGCCGACGTCGCGCTGCTCACCGAGATCCGCGACCTGCTGGCGCAGGGGCGCGTCCAGGACCGCTCCGGCGGGCCCACCGTCTGAGCCGCGCGGCCCGCGGCCGCAACCGCTCAGCCGTGGTGCGGGGGCACCTGGCGACGCAGCCAGTCGTCGCCGGAGCCCTCGGGACGGTCGCCCCAGTCACCCCGCTCGTCGGACGTGGCGTCGGGCAGCACCTCGCCGAACACGGCGGCGCGACGCCGACGGCGTGCCGCCTCGCGGGCGGCCTCGTCCACCGGGCCACTGTCCTCGCGGCGAGGGTCCGGAGCTGTCATCGGACGGCGTGCGCGGTGGCGAGCGGACGGGCCAGCCAGGAGGCGTCCATCCGCGGGTGCCGCGCCACCCAGCCCGTGGAGGCGGTGAAGTGGTCGGTGCTCACCCGCAGCGAGCGGGCCAGCGGCTCCACGCGCTGGCCGGCGACCCGGGTCATGAACGGGCTCATGAACGACAGCCCGCGGCGTCCCACCGCGTCGGCGTAGGCCTGCACGTAGTCGGCGCGGCGCACCGGCTCGGCGCCGACGTTGTAGACGCCGCTGGGCGCGGTCAGCGCCGCGGCGACCGCGGGCCCCAGGTCGTCGGTGTGGACCGGGTGCAGCCAGCCGTCGGGGTCGCCGAGGCCGACCGGTCGGCCCTGCAGCGCGGCGCGCAGCTGCCAGCGGGTCATGTCGTCGTCGCCGACGATGAGCCCGAAGCGCAGCACCACGCCGGTGCGGGAGTCGCACAGGTAGTCCTGGACCTGCGCCTCGGCGACGGAGGCGGGCTCGGTGGCGCGGGTGATGTCGAGCGGCGACCTCTCGGTGACCCAGTCGTCGCCCTGGTCGGCGTAGAGGAACGAGACGCTCTCCTGCACGATCCGGCGGACGCCGGCCTCGCGGGCGGCCTCCACGACGCGGCGGACGCCCTCGGTGCGGAGCCGGTCGTTGGTGCGCCACGCACCGGGGAACGCCCCGGCGAGGCCGACCGGCACGTGGGTGGCCAGGTTGGCGACGGCGTCGGCGCCGCTGAAGAGGTCGACCAGGAAGGCGTGGTCGCCGAGCCGGCCGAGGCGGGCGGTCGCCCCCAGGGAGGTCAGCCGGGCAGCCTTCTCGGGGCTGCGGGCCAGTCCGACGACGTCGTGCCCGGCGGCGACGAGCGCGCGGACGGCGGACGTGCCGATGACGCCGGTCGCGCCCGTGACGGCAACCTTCACCCCAGGCCTTCTCTCATGTCGGATCCCCCCGATCACGCGAGCCGAGGTGGTCCCACTCGGCTCTTCCCCTCCCCCAGTGTCCGATAACAGGTTGGTAACGGCAAGTCCCGGGCGTCGATTTCCCGACAAATCTCCGGTCCAGCCGTCCGCTCAGCGGACGTCTTGCGGCGCGCCTGCCCCCGGCGAGCGGCGGTCGAGCCTCGGGCGGGGCCCGCGGATCAGGCGCACAGGCCGTTCTCGGCCGCGGCCTGGGCGCGCGCGGCGGCGTCGGCCTCGTCCTGCTGGGTCTGCGAGGGGCTCGAGGCGCCGTCCGACGGGGAGGCACCCGCGCTCGGCTCGGGACCCTTGGTCTGGCCGTCGGGGTCCTGGGCCGCGGTGGTGATGCCGAGGCTCTGCTTGCGGCTCAACGACTGGTCCTTGCGCAGCTTGGCCCAGATGTCGTCCGCCGCCGGCGCCAGCGCGAGCCGGTTCGGGTCCGGCTGGTAGGTCTCGAACGGGATGCTCAGGAACTGGATCTTGTCGAGGCCGATGTCCTGGAGCTGCTTGGCCAGGCCACCCAGCTTCTTCAGGCTCGCGAGACCCGGGTCGGTGGTGAGCGAGTTGGTCGCGGCGTCGAGGAAGTTGTAGAGCCGCACCGGGTTGGCCAGCGTGCCGGCGGAGATCGCCTTGTTGGCCATCGAGGCCAGGAACGCCTGCTGGCGCTTCATCCGGCCGATGTCGCCGTTCTCGGACAGCTCGTGCCGCAGCCGGACGTAGCTGAGCGCCTGCTGGCCCTTCACCTCGTAGGAGCCGGCCGGCAGGTAGATCTTGCCGATGTCGTCGTTGACCTCCTGCGGCACGCACACCGGGACGCCGTCGAGCGCGTCGACCATCGACTTGAAGCCGTTGAAGTCCACGACCACGAAGTGGTTGATCCGGACGTCGGACATCTCCTCGACCGTGCGGATCGTGCAGGCCGGACCACCGATGGCGTACGCCGCGTTGAACATGTCGAGGCCGCCCGGGTCCTCGCCGTTGCCGTCCTTGCGCTGGCACGACGGCCGCTCGACCATCAGGTCGCGCGGGATGCTGACGCCGTACGCCCGGTCGCGGTCGGCCGACAGGTGCAGCAGGATCGTGGTGTCGGAGAGGCCGGGGGTGTCGCCGCCGATGTTGCCGCTCTGGCCCTCGCGGGTGTCGGAGCCGAGGAGCAGGATGTTCAGCGGCTTGTGCTCGACGTCCTCGGGCACGATCTCCTCGGGCCGGTCGGTGCCGAGCGCCTCGGTCACGTCGAGGGAGTCGATGTTGCCCTCGAGGTGGCGGTAGACGAAGAACCCCGCCGTGAGCGCGACGACGAGGACCGTGGCCAGCGAGATGGCGACGGCCCTCATCACGCGGTGCTTGCGCACCTGATCACGATGGCGAGGTGTGTGTGACATCCAGGTCCTGCTCGTAGACGAGTGAGATCGGGCGGCGTCCACCGGGATGGACCCGCCGGGGACGATGGCCTGCGCCCGTCACGCGGGCATGGCGAAGCCGCCGTTCCAAGCCCCATGATGCCCGGCCTCGTCGCTCATCTGAAATCCGGTGTGACTCAGGTCTCGTCGAGCCAGGACGTCATGTCCTCGATCTCGCTGCGCTGGTCGGCCTTGATCGAGCCGGCCAGCTCCTCCACCTCCGGGCTCTCGCCGGCGTCGGCGACCTCCTCGGCCATCGCGACGGCGCCCTCGTGGTGCTCGACCATCATCGCCAGCCACTGCTCCTCGAACTCGTCGTCGGGCGCCTCGGCGAGCGCGTCCATGTCGGCGTCCGACGCCATCCCCGGCATGTCACCGTGGTCGTCGGAACCGGTGTCCTCGCTGTGGGTGTGCCCGTCGCCGGTCGCGAACCCCGTCTCGGGGACCGGCTCGCCCCACTCCTCCAGCCAGGCCGACAAGGTGTCGATCTCCTCGGTCTGGTCGACCCGGACCTGCTCGGCCAGACCGGCGATCTCGGGGTCGAGCCCCTCACGGCCGATGGTGAAGTTGGCCATCTGGATCGCCTGGGCATGGTGCTCGATCATCGCGGTGGCGAACTCCACGTCGGCGTCGTTGTGGTCGGCGTCCGAGCCACAGCCGGTCAGCCACATCAGGGGGGCGAGCATGGCGAGGGCCGGGGCGGTGCGGCGCATTGATCTCCTCACGTGGGGCGGTCGACGACTCTGGACGGGGTCGGTCAGGAGCCGTCGGCGTCGAGCCGGGTGAGCCAGTAGTCGGCCGTCTCGGGCGCGGCGTTGCCGAAGCGGGCGTTGACCGCGAACAGGCTGCCCCGGCGCAGCGCGACGGTGGTCGGCACGTCGAAGTCGTCGCTGGTCTGCTCGGCGACGACCTTGGCGACCCGGCGCTGGTCACGCAGCTTCACGGTGACGACCAGGTTGTCCTGGTTGCGCACCACGAAGAGCCGGCGGCCGTCGGGCTCGAGGCCGTCGCCGTTGGCGAACTCGTAGCCGCCGGCGTCGATCGCCCGGGAGCGGCCGGTGGCCTTGTCGACCCGGAACAGGGTGCCGGTGTTGGACTGCACGAGCACCAGCCACTTGCCCGACTTCACGATGCCGTTGGCGTTGAAGCCCTCGACGTACTCGATGTCGCCGACGAGCGGCATCGTCTCGGCCCGCTGGCCGCGGGGCAGCGCGTCGCCGTCGAGCCGGACCACGCCGAGCTCCTGGTTCTGCGAGTCGGTGGCGTAGACGGCCTTGCCGGTCACCACGAGGTCGTTGACGAACCGGGACTTGGCCTTCGGCAGCCGGTAGGTCGCGAGCACCTCCCCCGTCTTCGGGGACTGGGCGCGGATCTCACCCGACGGGCCACCCGCGACCCAGACCACGTCGCGGCGCTCGTCGTAGTCGACGCCCACGGCGGGCTTGCCGGTCGCGCTCTCCGGCAGCACCCGGGTGCGCCCGGTGCGCACGTCGGCCTTGATGATCCGGCCGTCGGCGAGCGAGCCGACGTAGAGCTTGCGGCCGTGCACGGTGACGCCCTCCGGCTGCCAGCCGGTCGGCAGGTCGATGCGGTCCTTCGCGCGGGCCGGCTCGGCGGCCGTGGCCGCGGCGGGCGCGACGGCGAGACCGAGGGTGAGCGCGAGGGCGGGAAGCAGCCAGCGTCGAGTCATGAGTTCTCCCGGTAGCGCGGTGGGGTCCTTGGCTCCATGCTTCCCCCCGGCTCCAAGCGGCAACCATGGCCCGTTCGGGCTCGCCGCGGCACACCCGGTCGGGCCGTTGCCGGCCCGTAGGAGGGCAGGACGACGCCGGGCCCACGGCTGAGTCGCCCGGGCGGGGACCGATCCCCGTCCACGAGCGTGGGCACGGTCGTCTACCCTCTGATCAGCGGCATGGCCACGCGCCTTGGGAGACTGCGAGGTTTCCGTCCATGCTCCGCCCTCGTAGCTCAGGGGATAGAGCGTCGGTTTCCTAAACCGTGCGTCGCAGGTTCGAATCCTGCCGGGGGCACCACACAAAGCCGCAGGTCAGACCGCATGTTGACTGGGAGGCTCGTCAGCCTCGAAGAGCGTCAGGGCCGGATCTGTACCCGTTCTGTACACACCCGCTCGGCGCACCGCCTCGTCCAACCGCCGCGCGACCCCGTCGAGCTCGTCGGGGAACAGGTGGCCGTACCGGTCGAGCGTGCGCGTCGCAGACGCGTGACCGAGCATCCGCTGCACGCTCTTCACACTGGCGCCCGCCGAGATCGCCAGCGACGCCGCGGTGTGCCGCAGCTCGTGTGGAACAAGCCCCGGCACGCCGATCTGCTTGGCCGCCCGGTCGAAGTAGCCGCGGCGGAAGCTGCTGACGTCTCGAAGCAGAACCGCGCCGGCGCCGAGACATGACAAACCAAGGTCTTCGCGGACGGTGTTTCGTCAGGTTCGTTGTCTAGTACGGCGTCTGTGTGTGCGGCCTCTGGCCAGGGTGGGGAGCCGACCCCCAGGGGAATTCGCCCCGTCATTTGGTGTGTGGAGTTGTCCGCTGGAACACAGCCTGCCACAGCCCGGGGACAGCACAAGACCGCCGAATCAGACGCCACCTGTCTGAGGTCGTCTCCAGTAGTTCCGGGCAGTTCGCACCAGTTCTCGCTAGTGCTCGCTAGTGCTCGCTGAGTGTCGATACGGACCGTTGCCGTTGCGGTCAACCGGCCCGACATGACCCCGACGAATCTCAGCCTACGAGACCAGGCCCCCGCTGAGCCTGCGCGCATCACCGGGGAACCGCATATCGCCCACTTCGCGCAAGCCAGACCATTCGCCTAGTTCATTGGGATGAAATCTCGTCGGAGCGGTGGCCTCCGAGCAGATCACCCTCGACCGTGAGGAGGGACGGCGGGAGGTGTGCGTGAAGAGGTTCTCCATTGCGCTTCTTGCTGGCGCCGCGGCGGTCGTGGCCGCGACCGCGTTCGTCGCCCCGGCCCACCCCGTCCCGGTCCCCGTGGCGGCCGTCGTCGGGGCGTTCCCGGGCGCGGAGGGATTCGGCACCGCGACGCCGGGAGGCCGGGGTGGCCAGGTGTGCACGGTGACGAACCTGAACGACGCCGGTCCGGGATCGCTGCGGTCGTGCGTCGACTTGGCCGGACCCCGCTACGTCGTGTTCCGCACCGGCGGGACAATCGTGCTGGAGACGCGGCTCAATGTCGTCCAGCCCTTCCTCACCATCGCCGGGCAGACCGCCCCCGGCGGCGGCATCACGCTGCGGATGGACCCGGTGTCTCCCACCGATCTGGGCACCATGGACGTCCTGACCCATGACGTGGTGATCCGGTACCTGCGGTTCCGGCCCGGCAACGGCACCACGGGCAAGGACAGCGACGACGCCCTGGCGATCGTCAACCCCGGCGTCTACAACGTCGTCGTCGACCACTGCTCGTTCAGCTGGGCGGTGGACGAGAACGTCAACACCTACGACGGCTCCACGGACATCACGGTGAGCAACTCGATCATCGCCGAGGGGCTGAACAACGCCGGTCACCCGCTGGGACCGCACTCGAAGGGTTTCCTGGCGGGCGGTATCGACGCGCACAACGTGTCGATCCACCACAACCTGTTCGTGTCCAACGTGGACCGCAACCCGCAGGTGAGCGGCGTCTCGGTCGCCGACGTGCGCAACAACGTGGTCTACAACTATGGGACCGGGTCGGGCAGCGGTGTCACGCTGGTCTCGTCGAGCAAGGGTGCGCCCCGAGTGAACTGGGTCGGGAACTACTACAAGCCTGGCCCGAACAGCGATCCGAACCGTGCGGAGTTCGCGACGTACAACGGCAGCACCGGGGCCTCGCAACAGTGGTACGGCGAGGGCAACGCGCGCTGGACCCCCGCCGGCGTCCTCCCGGCCCGCCTGGGCCAGGCGATCGGCCAGGTGGGAACGCCGTTCTCGGCGGCGCCCGTGACGACGACGTCCGCGGAGCAGGCGTACATCGACGTCCTCGCCGGGGCCGGTGCCTCCCGGGTCCCCGACGCGGTCGACGCGCGGCTCGTCGCCGAGGTGCGCAACGGAGGGGGCTCGGTCAAGGACGTCGCCGGCCCTACCCGGACCTCGCCGCGGGCACGGCCCCTGTCGACAGCGACGGCGACGGCATGCCCGACAGCTACGAGAGCGCCAAGGGCACCAACCCGAGTGTCGCCGACGCCACGGGTGACCTGGACGGCAACGGCTACGACAACATCGAGGACTGGTTCAACTCGCTGCTGACCAACAAGCCGCCGGCCGGCACGTTGGCCATTGACGGAGGTGCCGCGCGCACCCGGACCGCCGCGGTCAGGCTCGACCTGGCCGCACCGGACCCGACCCCGGACCTGATGCGGTTCAAGAACGACGGTGACGGCTGGTCACCGTGGGTGCGCTACG
Organism: uncultured Actinomycetota bacterium; assembly: GCA_963698315.1. Lineage (GTDB taxonomy): Bacteria > Actinomycetota > Actinomycetes > Propionibacteriales > Nocardioidaceae > Nocardioides_B. The sequence continues at coordinate 706,146 of CAVOQH010000002.1, read as the reverse complement.
CAGCCACCGCCACCTGGAAGCTGCGGCCGGGCGACGGCAACCGGATCGTGTGGGCCCAATTCGAAGACGCGAACGACCGGCAGTCGGCGCCGACGTCGGACGACATCGTCCTCGACAGCACCGCACCGGGCGTGGAGAAGGTCGAGCCCACCCGAGGCGCCACCGGGGTCCGGAGGGACGCCAAGATCAAGTTGAAGCTGACCGAGGCGCTCGACCCCGCGTCTGTCGACCGTCACTCCGTCGTGCTCAAGCAGGACGCGTCGAAGAAGGTCCGCGTGAAGGTCACCTACCTGCCAGGCAAGCACAAGATCGTGGTGAAGCCGAGATCGAAGCTGGCCGGAGAGACCACGTACAAGGTCAAGGTGAAGACGACCGTCGAGGACCTCGCCGGCAACCCGCTCAGTGCGACGAAGGCCGGGCACGGGGCCCACGCGTTGAAGTGGACGTTCCGGACGGGCGGAGGAAGCGCCAGGTGACGAGCGTCCCACTGGTCGGCGTTTGAGCGTCGGCGGATGCCGAATTGGCCGCGATAGTCGGCGAACGTCCAGAACTCGACCCGGAACTACGACCATCGAGGGATCCCAGGAACGCCTGTGGGCTTGGAGAGTAGACGTGGCGCCGGCGCGGTCCGGCGTACCACACCGGCCCATCAGGAAATCCAGATGCCGAAACCCCATCCTCTGATCTTCGTGCTAGTGCCGGTCTTGCTGGCCGCCCTGGGGTGCACGGCCGGGGCAGCATCCGTCCCGGGGCAGAGGCAGAACTCGCTCACGAGCCATTCGGCGGCGGCGCCCTACGAGATCCCGGGGGTGGAGATCGAGTCGCACGACCACGTGCCGCCGATGATCGACACCCGCGGCAACCTCTACCGGGTCACCGAGGACAGCGAGGACCACGGGAACCGCCCGCAGGTGATGAAGTCCGCCGACGGCGGCGTCACCTGGACCGAGCAAGACCCGCTGCACCGCCCGTCGAGCGGGGACACCGAGGGCGGCTGGGCGTTGCAGGACGGCCCCACAATCTGGTTCGTCTGGGAGTCCAACGACGTACGGATGATGCGGTTCAACACCTCGGACCACCCCACCGCGCCGGACACCTACCAGTTCCAGAACGAGATCGTGGCAACTGCGACCGACCCGGGACACGACCAGTACGCCTCGTTGGCCGAGAACGCCGACGGCAGCCTCTGGGTGGCCTACGGTGGCGGGACGTCGGGCGGGCCTCACTCCTCCGTGGTGAGGCGTGACCCGCAGGGCACGTACACCAGCCGCGAGACCATCGACCCCGGGGCGGCGACCTCCGCTCCCCGGCTGGTGAAGGGGACCGATGACCGCACCTACGTCTTCTACAAGACGGCCGACAACCGGATCTACTTCCGGGCCCTCGCCGCCAACGGGGCGCTGTCCGCACCGACGCGCGTCGACAGCGGCGGCACGAAAGCGATCGCGACGCCGCTCACCAACGTGGTGAGCTACGCCGACGGCGGCGACGAGGTGCTCGTGGTCCTCTTCGCCGGCCCGGACGGGATCCTCCGGTCCGTCGATGTCCGCAACGGCGTCCCCGGCCCGGAGCAGCTGGTCAGCAGCACCCCGGTCACGATCAACCCGGGCGCCACCACCAACGATGCCGCCGTGGCCCACCTGGCCGTGGTGGGGAACACCGTCATCGCCATGTGGTCCGATGCGGCGAACGGCGACGTCTACAGCGACCAACGGCCCGACGGCGGCCAGTGGGGCCCCGACACACGGCGAGTCGACACCGGCGCGGGGACCGCCAGCGACGTGCAGTACGTCTACGTCAACGTGCTCCGGCAGTCCGGCGACCGGGCCACCGTCGGGTTCACCTACGACGTCGGACCCACCGTGGACGACGACTCCAACATCTTCTACGCGCAGTTCACCGTCGCCGGCCTGCCGGCACCCGCCCCCGGCGGCCCGGGTGGGATCACGTTCACGGCGGTCGACCCGCCGAAGGGGTTGGTGCCGCGGCGGCCGACCCGGCTGCGCCTCCAGGTGCGCGACGCCGACGGGCAGCCGCTGGACGGGCGCGCCCTGCGCATCGTCGTGCGCGACACCATCACCGGCGATCATCAGCAGCGTGCGCTGAAAAGTGCCGGCGACCGGACCAGGTTGATCGTCCGGGGCTACCGGCACCCCACCCGGGTCACCGTCAGAGACGCAGCCACCGGCACAAAGGGTCTCGTGCTCGACTTCCTGATCAAACCTCGCGTCAGGGCCACCGGCACCCGGACCGCCCCGAACCGCTACGCCGTGCACGGGCAAGTCCGTCCGGCGGTCACCACCATGGTGATCCTGCAACGCAGGGCCGCCGATGGCTGGGGGAAGGTCGAGCGGCACCCCTCGGGCAAGTCCGGACGGGTCGCGTTCACCGGCGAGCGACCGGGCACCTACCGGCTTCGCGTCCCCGCTGCGGACGACCGGGCGGCCGCGCACTCCCGCCGGCTGCAATTCGGCCACGCCGGGCGCAGTTGACTGGCTCCCGGCCGGGCCTCCGAGGAACGGGACGGGGTGATTGGAGGATGTCTTGACGCGGTAGGTCTTTGCGGATCTGTGTCAGTACGACCCCTCCCAGCGACAGCGACGTCACCAGAAGCAATCCGGGCGACCGAGTCACCGGTCAAGTGGAGCCAGCGTTCTGCCCCGACGGCAGGGGGAAGGCTGCTGCCACGCCTGGCGGCAGATCGAGCGTCAGCCCCACGGGCCGGCCCATGTCTTGACCTCCTTCACATAGGCGTTCAACCCGCTCCCGAGTACGATCGATGAGAGCGCGCCTTTGCGGACCGGAAAGGGATTCCTGCGATGGCCTCCACGCCGGCCCAACCGCAGTCACCTGATGCGAGCAAGCCTGGGCCCGAACTGATGACGTTGCGCGGCGCGGTCTTCCTCGGTATCGGCGCCATGGTGGGGGCCGGCATCTTCGCACTGCTCGGCGAGGCGGGCGCGATCGCGGGCGCAGCCGTCTGGATCTCGTTCCTGGCAGCCGGGCTGGTCTCGCTCGCGCTTGGCTACGCGATGGCCAAGATGGGGACACGGTATCCATCGTCGGGTGGGCTGATCACATACCTGATCCACGGCTTTGGCAACGGCCGGCTCGTCGGAGTGGCGGCCTGGCTCGGCTACCTCACCGCGATCATCGTCGTCGGCGCCATGGTCGCCGTCTCCTTCGGGGAGTACGCGAGCGCCATCGTCGTCGGGGACAACAACTCGACCGTGTGGACGAAGCTCTTCGCGTCCGCATTGGTGCTGGTAACGGCGTTCCTGTGCATCGTCGGGCCCCGCACCGTTGACCGAGCACAATCGGTCATCGTCATCGCTCTGCTCGTCGTGTTTGCGATCTTCGTCCTGGTAACCCTTACCCACCTGGACACCGACCTGCTGGCACCCAGCGGCTACCCGTCAGCCACATCGATCGTCTCCAGCGTCGCTCTGTGTTTCTTCGCCTACCTCGGCTTCGCCGTGATCAGCTTCACCGGTGGTGATCTCAAGAACCCGCGCAGGAACATGCCGCGGGCGATGTACTTCGCGCTGGGAGTCACGACGATCCTGTATGTCTCCATCGCCATCGGCGTGTTCGGCACCCTTACGGTGAACCAGGTCATCGAGTACGGCCCGACTGCGATCGCCGAAGCGGTGCGCCCGACTCTTGGCGACGCCGGATTCGCCGCGATGGCGGTGGCCGCACTGCTCGCCACCGCCTCGTCGGTTACGGCGACTTTGTACGCATCGGAGGGACTCACGACCGCGCTCGCCGAGGTGGGACAGTTCCCCGCCGTGTTCGGCACGACTTCTCGGCTCGGGCCCCACGGCGGACTGTGGATCACGACCGTCGGCACCCTGCTCTTCGTGAACGTGTTCGACCTCGGCGCTTTGGCATCCATCGGCAGCGCGGTCTCACTCGCCGTTTTCGTCCTTGTAGGAGTCGCCGCCATCCGTCTGAGGCAGACTATTGGCGCCCATCTGCCGATCCTGCTGGCCGGGGTGCTCTTCTCGGTCCTCGTCCTGGTCGTCTTCGCCATCGACACGTACAACAATGACCTGAAGGCCTTCTGGACCATGATCCTGCTCCCGGTGCTGGCGCTCGGACTCGACGTGAGCCTGAAGCGGCAGCGCGACCGCAACAAGCCCACCGCCGGCGGCAGTGAGAAGCCCCACCGCGCTTGACGCACGCGGCAAAGGCTGTCAACGGTCTGTGCCTTCTCCACGGGAGACCTTCCCGTTTCTCCGCCGTCAAGCCGGGCATAGACGAGCCGGGTCGCAGGTGCCCCAGTGTCGCGGCATCGGGTCAGCCCTCAGACGTGCTCCACGCACGTGAAGGTGACACGGCGTACTGAGGGGCCAGCAAAGCGGGGCGGCGCGCCCGGCGCCGCCTGATCCACTTACCGACCTCGACGAAGATGGGTAGTAGCGCGGCAAGACCGGCACACGCCAGCCACTCATGGGGAGTGAGCGCTGTGGTGAGCAGACCCGCCTGCAGCGTCGGAAGTTGCGTCGCCAGGAACAGCATCGAGACGGGTATCAGACCGATGGCCAGCGCCTTTGCGATGGGGCCGGTCAGCCCGCTGGCGGGGTCGCGGCGGTTGACGACCCCGTTGAAGACCGTGCCGAGGCCCATCACGACAAAGGTCATGGTCATCGAGACGCTGGCTCGGTCGGTGTGCGGATCATCAGGTCCGGCCACGAGCGGTGCCCCCGCGGCGAGGAACAGGACGAGTGCGTAGAGGAGCCACATCACGACCGCCGGCCGGTTCGTGAGTGGGACAGACGGGTCGCGAGGCGGCCGGTGCATCACGTCGGGATCGCCGGGATCAACTGCGATGATCACGACGCCACTCACAGTCGCAAAGAACAGGAGGAACAGCACCATCGATGGTGTCATCGCCACGCCCTCGTTGATGTCGAAAACCGTGGCCGCCAGGAACAGCAGGACCAGGGACAACAACTGGGTCATCTGATAGCGCACGTAGGCAACGACCTTCTCGTAGACCCGCCGGCCGATCTCGACAGCATGCACGAGCGTCCCGAAGTTGTCATCGGTCAGCACCATTCGAGCCGCCTGCTTCGTGACCTCGCTGCCGCTGCCCATCGCGACGCCGATGTCCGCCTGCTTGAGTGCAGCAGCATCGTTGACCGCGTCACCGGTCATGGCGACGATCATGCCCTGCTCCTGCATGCACCGAGCGAGCCTGAGCTTGTCCTCCGGTGTCACCCGACCGAACACATGCAACTCGGGAAGCCGCGCCTTCAGGTCGTCGTCGCTGAGGGCCTTCAGGTCGGTACCGCTGATGGCACCCGGTCCGAGACCGAGCTCCTCGCCGATCGCCTGCGCAGTCACCGCATGGTCGCCGGTGATCATCCGAACGTCGATCCCAGCGGCGAGTGCGATTCTGACAGCGCTCTTCGCCTCCGCACGTAGCGGGTCGATGATGCCGGCGAGGCCCACGAAGGCGAGCCCCTCGGTCAATGACATCGGGCTCTCCGCCATGACCGGCAACTCATCTTCGGACACCAGCCGAGCGGCGAACGCGAGGACACGAAGGCCCTTGGCGCCCATTCGCTCGTTCGCCTCGTCGATTCCTGTGCGCGCCTCCACGATCGGCACCTGCGACCCGCTCAGGGGGCCGCCGGCCTCGCTGCAGCGGGCGATGACGACATCGGGCGCCCCCTTCACCAACTCGATCACGTGCTCGGCGCCATCGACCTGGACTCGATGGAAGGTCGCCATGAACTTGTACTCAGAGTCGAAGGGCACCTCTGACAGTCGCGGATACTTGCGTCGGGTCTCCTCGGCGTCGATGCCCAGCTTGGCCGCCAGCACCACGAGGGCCGCCTCCGTCGGATCACCGATGACCGAGCCGTCGTCGCCGACGACCGCATCGCTGTCGAGCGCGAGACCAAGCCCGAGTCTGGTGAAGTCCGGGACGGTCACGCCGGCCACCGCCGTGATCACGCCGGTCTTGCGATATCCCTCCCCCTCGACGCCGAACCACGAACCGTTCGCATACAAGGTCGACACCATCATCTGGTTCAGCGTCAGGGTGCCGGTCTTGTCGGTGTTGATGGCGCTCGTGGCGCCGAGCGTCTCGACGTCGGTGAGGTTCTTCACGACCGCCTTGGCCTCGGCCAGGTGCTTGGCGCCCAGCGACAACAGGCCCGACACGAAAGCGGGCATGCCGGTAGGAATCGCGGAGATGGCCATGGCGGTACCGAGCAGCAGCAGCTCCTTTCCCGGAGTTCCCCGAATTGTCCCGACGATCACGATCACCGCCACTGCGCCCCACGCAATGGTCCCCAGGACCTTCGTGAGGGAGTCGAGCTCCTTCTGCAGCGGCGACCTGGTGCGCGTCACCGAGCTCAGCATCGTGGCAATCTGACCCATCTGGGTCTGCATCCCGGTCGCCGTCACCACGATCGTGCCGGTACCTCGCGTGACCGAGGTGTTCTGGAACAACATGTTGGTCCGGTCGCCGAGCCCTAGGTTGGCCGACCCGAGGGCTGTTGCGTCCTTGGGGATCGGGGCGCTCTCCCCAGTGAGCGCGGCCTCCTGTGCCTCCAGCGTCGCGGACCGGACGATCCGCCCGTCGGCCGGCACTATGTCGCCGGACTCGAGCTGGACGATGTCCCCGGGGACGACCTCGGTCGCCGGGACGAGTGTGACCGAGCTGTCGCGGAGTACGCGTGCCTGTGGGACCTGCAGCTTGGCAAGGGCGTCGACGCTCGCTCTCGCCGTCAGCTCCTGCCGGGTGCCGAGAGTCAGGTTCAGCAAGATCAGCGAGGCGACGATGACTCCCGTCGATATCTCACCGATCAGCAGGCTCACCACCGACACGGCGACCAGCATGATGTTCATCGGATCGCGGAGCTGGAGCAGGGCGATCTTCCAAGCAGACGGCGGCTCCTCGGCCGCGATCTCATTGGCGCCGAACCTTGTCAGGCGGCCCGCGGCCTCTCCCGCTGTGAGGCCGACGGAGACGTCGGAGCCGGCATTCGCCACCACGTTCTCGGCAACGAGTGCCCACGGGGGTGTGCCGGTGCCCGCCTGTTCTTGACTCACATCGGTCATCGGCCGTTCCCCTGTCCTGCCTCGACCGGGTCGGCGGTGATCGTCGTCCCGGCCTCTCCGCGCAGCATGGCCGCGGTGTCGTCGATCCAGCCAATTGCTGCGAGCCTCCCGACCCGACCGATCGCACGTTGGTCGGTGGTTCCCCACCCGTGATCGACCGCGTCGACGTCGGTAGCGAACGGATTCACGGTGGAGGCGATCACACCGGATCCCGCCTCGAGGAAGATGATCGCTGCCGCCACCATCCGGTCGTAGCCGAGCGCGAGGGCCAGCGGAACACCAGCGGCGGTCGAGACCACATCCGGACCGCACCAAGTCCGGAGAATGCGTAAGACATCAACGATCAACGGATGACATTTCGCCAGGTCAGGGAGTCAGCCGAAGTTCTCACCACACTCGCTGAACCGCCCGGCATCCCTTCCTCAACCGTGCGTCGCAGGTTCGAATCCTGCCGGGGGCACGCACCGCGACGAGCACCGCTCGCCGCAGGATCGCCGTCAGCCGCTCGTCGCGCTCGTCGGCGGGCAGCCCGACACAGGCCCCGACCGCGGCCTCGACCGCGCGGAACGCCGGACCGTGCCGGAACCAGGCGCCCGGCATCAGCCGCCGGCCGTCGGTGCCGCGCCCGGCCGGGGCGAGTCGGAGCTGTCGCTCGGTGACGTGGTGCAGGTGCACGAGGAGCAGGGAGCGGGTGAAGCCCAGCGCGTAGCCCGTGCACGCGTGCGCCACCTCGGCGTACGACGCCGGGTCGCGCCGGCTCGGCGCCGTCAGCTCGGGCACGAGGGCGAGCAGCCCGTCGCGGGCGCGGTCACCGACCGTGTCGTTGACCAACCGGGCGACGTGCGCCACCAGTGGGTGGGTGCAGACCGGAGCGTCGCTCCACGGTTCCCCCGCGGCGGCCGAGACGGCCTCCATCAGGCAGGCCCCCTCGTGGGGACTGAGATGTGCACCGACATCCAGGTGCCCGGGTAGTGCGTTCGAGAGCGTCATCATGAACCTCCTCAGCTCGGGCCGGTCACGGCAGGCCGAGCAGACCCTCCAACACCCAGTAGACCGCTGCCGCCGCCAGTCCCGCCATGGGGAAGGTGAGGATCCACGCCGTGACGATGGACCGCGCGACCCCCCAGCGCACCGCGGACAGCCGCTTGGTGGCACCGACCCCCATCACCGCGGACGTGATCGTGTGCGTGGTCGAGATGGGTGCCTCGAACACGAAGGCGCTCGTGTAGAGCACCGACGCGGCCACGGTCTCCGCGGCGAAGCCGCGCGCCGGGTCCAGGTGGATGATCCGCCGGCCGAGCGTGCGCATGATCCGCCAGCCGCCCGACCAGGTGCCCAGCGAGATCGCGCTCGCGGCCGCCACGATCACCCAGACCGGCAACGGGTCGCCCTCGGAGACGTAGCCGCCCACCAGCAGGGCCAGGAAGATCACGCCCATCGTCTTCTGAGCGTCCTGCAGGCCGTGGCCGAGCGCCATGGCGGCCGCCGAGAACGTCTGCGCGAACCGGAACCCGTGGTTGACCCTCGACGGGCTGCGGTGCCGGAACCCCCACATGATGCCGAGCATCAGCAGGAACGCGAGCGTGAACCCCACCACCGGCGAGATCACCATCGGGATGGCGACCTTCTCGATGATGATGTCCCACTTCACCAACGACCCCGAGGCGAGCGCCGCCCCGACCAGCCCGCCGATCAGCGCCTGCGAGGAGGACGACGGGAGCCCGTAGAACCAGGTGATCAGGTTCCACGTGATGGCTCCGAGCAGGCCGGCCATCACCACCACCAGCCCGTGCGTCGCAGACCCGGTCGGGTCGATGACGTCGCTGACCGTCTGGGCCACCTGCTGGCCCAGGAACGCCCCGACGAAGTTCATGACCGCAGCCATCCCGAGCGCCACCCGCGGCGTCAGTGCCCGCGTCGACACCGAGGTCGCGATGGCGTTGGCGGCGTCGTGGAACCCGTTGGTGTAGTCGAAGACCAGGGCGACGACCACGACCGCGACGATGATGGCGACGTCCACGCACCGCCTCCTTCCCCGTTCCCCTCGACGTGGGAGCCTCCCGGGCGCCACCCGTGGAGCAGGTGCCGATCGCGGCCTCGCCACATCGTGGGGCGGAGCCCGGAGCCGGGGCATCGTCCGCCGGGGATGAGTCACCGGCCTGCGTCCGGGACGCGCCAGGCGGGACCGTCGCCCGCGTGGTCTCAGACCGTGAACAGGTCGGAGTCGGTGAGGAAGTCGGGCCGGCCGGCGACGCTCGCGACCCGGGGCGGGACGAGGTAGCTCACGCCCGGCACCACGGGGATCTCGTCGACCGCCACGGCGTCCTGGTGGCCGCGCCGGCGCACGGTGACCTGCGGGCCGGCGAAGGTGACCGCCATGTCGACGGTGTAGGGGCTCGGCGGTACGACGGCGACGACCTGGCCGTTGCCGTCGGTGATCCGGAACGGGTCGTCGCTCATGTTGACCAGGGTGGGCATCTCCTGCGCCGGGCCCGGCGCCACCTCGCGCGCGGCGGCCGCCACCACCACGAGCAGCAGCGCGAGAGTCAGGAGGAGGGCGAGCACAGCGGACTGATGCCCGCACCCGCTCGCGGCCAAACGACCGCGACGGCAAAGACTCTTCGGTCGCGCCCCCTGCCGGGCGGGCTTGTTTCACACCAGTCCCAGAGGGCACGCTGGACCCATCAGCGAGCGGCGGCTCGGACCCGGCACAGGGAGCTCGACGTGGGACCTGGCGTGGCATTGGTGATCCTCGGCGCGATCTTCACCTTCGCGATCCGCAAGGAGCTGCCCGGCATCGACCTCCAGGTCGTCGGGCTGATCTTCATGGTCGCCGGCGGGGCGCTGGTCTACCACGCCCGGCAGGGCCGGGTGCACACGGAGGAGACGACCCGGACCGAGGAGCCGGCCGACCCCACCCAGCCCACCCACACGGTCGTGACGGAGCGGACCACCGAGCGCGACGTGCGCTGATCAGCCCATCAGCCGGGTGAGCACGGCCGGGTTGCCCGGCCAGGCCTCGTCGACGGCCTCGCGCGGGCTCACCCGGAGCGCGTAGCGCAGCGCCAGCGCGACGACCACCACGTCGTCGAGCGGCCCGATCACCGGCAGGAACTCCGGGATCAGGTCGATCGGCGAGAGCACCCAGATGAGCGCGACCCAGAGCGCCACCTTCGCCTTGCCCGGCACCCGCGGGTCGCGGTACAGCCGGCGCAGGCAGGTCGCGCAGTCGGGCAGCAGCCCGACCAGGTCACGCAGCGGTCCCGGAGGCAGCCGCCGGGCCAGGAGGTAGAGCACCAGGTAGCTGACCGCCAGGACGGCGAACCCGACCAGGACGGCCCGGAGCCATCCGTTCATGGCGTCTCGCCGGCGAGCGGCGGCTCAGGACGTGTGGTGGGCACGGCGTAGGACGCTACCCCTCGCCGTACGCCGGGAGCGGGCCGACCGGCCCTCGGGGTGTGGACGCGGTGAGCTGCGGCCAGTCGGCGCGCGCCAGCGTGACCAGCAGGGCCAGGGCCGGGACGCTCCACAGCCAGATGCCGAAGCCGAAGAGCATCAGTCCGACGTGGAAGGCGATCACGCCGACCCAGCCGGCCCTGACCCACCGTCCCCCGGCGAGCAGGCACAGCCCGAGCAGTGTCTCGCCGAGGAAGAGGGCGAAGCCCCAGGCGGCCGGGTGCACCATGAACACCTCGGACCACCCGGTGCGGACGAAGCCCAGGAAGGAGTCGTCGGCGAAGTGCCGATAGGTCTGCGGGTCCGCCGCGACGATGCCGAGGTGGACGCCTCCCATCGACAGGTAGAACCCTCCGACGATCTTCCTCCCCCGCCGAGCCGCCTCCGCCTGCATCCTCACCTCGCACCTCCACCTCCGAGGCTGCTCCCCTGCGCAGGCGCACCCCAGGGGCGTAGGTCCCCGGTCTGTCCCGTTGTGTGCCCCGTGTGCCGGGACCTTGGACCCGAGCAGGCGTACGACGGTCGGGTGCGACAATCGAGAGGCCGCCTCGACCCTCGGGAGCACCCATGCACCTCACCCGCCGCACCGCCGCCGTCGCGGCCCTGTCCGCGGTCCTGCTGTCCGGCTGCGCCGCGACGCCGCCGACCGGGCCGGCGTCCTCCCCGAGGTCCGCGACCCTGACCTCGTCGAGCCCCTCGGCGGCACGGACCACCTCGGCCGACGACGCCGTCGACCAGGTGGTCGCGATCTCGATCGACGGGCTCAACCCCGACGCGATCCGCGAGCTCGGCGCGGCCGGCACCCCCGCGCTGCACCGGATGCTCGCCGAGGGCGCCGGCACGCTGAACGCCCGCACCGAGCGTGAGCTGACCCGCACCCTGCCCAACCACACCGGGATGCTGACCGGTCGTCCGGTCGGAGGCACCGACGGCCACGGGGTCACCTTCAACGAGGACAACGGCAGCACGCTGAGGAGGACCACGGGGCACTACGTCGCCGGGCTGTTCGACGTGGTGCACGACCGCGGCGGCAGCACGGCGTTCTACTCCTCGAAGGACAAGTTCGACTTCCTCGACCGTTCGTGGGACGGCAGCCACGGCGCCCCCGACCGGGTCGGGGCGGACGACGGCCGCGACAAGCTGGACCGCTACGTCGTCGACACCGAGCGGGCCAACGTCACCCGCCTGCTGGCCCGGCTCCGCAGCGAGCCCGACGACGTGAGCTTCGTGCACCTCGCCGAGCCCGACAGCGCGGGCCACGCCAGCGGGTTCATGTCGCCGGCCTACCTCGACGCGGTCCGGGCCGCCGATCGTCAGGTCGGCCGGATCCTGGCCGCGGTCGGCAACGACCCGGCGCTGCGGAAGCACACGACCGTCGTCCTCACCGCGGACCACGGCGGTCGCGGCGAGAGCCACGACGACCCGGCGAAGGCCTACGACTACACCGTCCCGTTCCTCGCCTGGGGCGTCGGGGTCGCGCGCGGCGCGGACCTCTACGCCCTCAACGCCGGCCGCCGGGAGCGCCCGGGCACCCGGCGGACGTCGTACGCCGGCACCCAGCCGATCCGCAACGGCGAGGTGGCCAACCTCGTCACCGACCTGCTGGACCTCCCCGACGTGCCCGGCAGCGTCTTCAACCGCACGCACCTGCTCGTGCGCTGAGCGCCTCGCGCAGTACCGCACCGGGCCGGTCGTCAGGTGGGCTGGACCGGTGGGGCCAGTCGCGGCGAGGGACCTCCCGGCAGCCGAGGGGGATGACCTAGGGTGCTGGGACCTTTACGAACCAGCAGGGAGACACCATGCCGCTCGGGCAAGGCATCCTGGACGTCCTCGAGGCGATCCCCCGACGTATCGAGATGTCGGGCCACGAACCCACGTGGCGCATCACCGGCGCCTCGTTCGACGCCGTGTGGGAGTTCGCCCTGGAGGTGCTCCCCGGCGACCCGGTCGTCGTGGCGCGCGAGGACCGCAACCGGTGGTGGCCGCGGGTGACCCTCACCCTGACGATCGACCCGAAGCTGGCCGCCGACGCCCCGCCGATCGACGAGCTGCGCAGCCCCCGGGTGCCCGCGCAGCGCCAGCCGCCGCCGAAGCAGCTGTGGAACGACGAGGAGTACGCCGAGTCGTTCTCGCCGCTCGAGGAGATCTTCGCCCACCAGGAGGAGGTGCGGGCGGCCCGCCGCCAGGTGCCCGACCAGCGCGAGGGCGGCTCGCACAAGGCCGACGCCTCCTAGCAGCGGGTCCGGTCCGGGTCGCCGAACCGCGCTGAGCGTGGGTCACAGCAGGGAGCGGTAGAGCTCCACGGTGCGCGCGGCGACGGCGTCCCAGCCGAACTCCTCGACCGCGCGGGTGCGCCCGGCCAGGCCCATCCGCTCGGCCTCGGCCGGGTCGGCGGCCAGCCGGTTGACCGCGGCGGCGAACCGCTCCTCGAAGCCGGAGGGGTCGTCGGGGGTGTAGTCGACGAGCAGCCCGGTCGTCCCGTCGTCGACCACCTCGGGGATGCCGCCGACCGCGCTGGCGACGACGGCCGTCTCGCAGGCCATCGCCTCGAGGTTGACGATCCCGAGCGGCTCGTAGACCGAGGGGCAGCAGAAGGCCAGCGCGTGCGTCAGCACCTGCCGGACGTCCTCGCGCGGCAGCATCTCGGAGACCACGAAGATGCCGTCGCGCTCGGCCCGCAGCCGCTCGATGGCCTCGTCGGTCTCGGCCTTGAGCTCCGGGGTGTCGGCGGCGCCCGCGAGCAGCACGAGCTGCACGGCCGGGTCGAGGTGGAGGCCGGCCCGGAGCAGGTGCGGGACGCCCTTCTGCCGGGTGATCCGGCCGACGAAGGCGACGTAGGGCCGGCCCAGGTCGACGCCGAGCCGCTCGAGCACGTCGGTGGCCGGGTCGGGGCGGTAGAAGTCGGCGTCGATGCCGTTGGAGATCACGTGCACCCGGTCGGGGTCGATGGCGGGGTACGACGCGAGCACGTCGGCGCGCATGCCCTTGCTGACCGCGACCACGGCGTCGGCGCCCTCCATGGCGGTGCGCTCCGCCCACGACGACAGCCGGTAGCCGCCGCCGAGCTGCTCGGCCTTCCAGGGGCGTTGCGGCTCCAGCGAGTGGGCGGTCACGACGTGCGGCACGTCGTAGAGCAGCTTGGCCCAGTGGCCGGCCATGGCGGCGTACCAGGTGTGCGAGTGCACGATCTCGGCCTCGGCCACCGCGCCGGTCATCGCGAGGTCGGTGGAGAGCACGCGCAGCGCGGAGTTGGCCTGGGCGAGCCGGGCGTCGTCCTCGGAGTGCGCGGTCGCCCCCTCGCGGGGGCCGCCCATGCACTGCACGTCGACCTCGACCAGCTTGAGCAGCTCACGGACCAGGAAGTCCACGTGGACGCCCGCCCCGCCGTAGACATCCGGGGGGTACTCCCGGGTCAGCACCGACACCTTCACCGTCGTACCTCCGTCTGCCGTCCCGCTCGTCCTGACTCGGAGGCTAGGGCCCCGCGCACTCCCGGGTCGACCCCCGGGTCCGGTCGCCGGGTGGTCGAGCCGTCGTTCCGGTGGTTGAGGAGCGAACGAAGTGAGCGTCTCGAAACCACCGGGCGGTCAAGCACACTGACCCGGTGAACGCGCTCGACGAGCCCTACGACGGCGACGACTTCTACTGTGACGTGGCGCTGCCGAACCGTGCCCTGCTCGACGTGGTGCACGACGGGCCAGGGGTGCTGGCTTACCACCACACCCGGCCGTTCTGGCGCGTGCACGTCGTCGTGGTGCCGAAGCAGCACGTCGCGTCGCTCATCGACCCCGCCGGCCTGGACGAGCCAGTGCTCCGGGAGCTGCTGGCGACCGTCCAGAACGTCGCGGCCTCGGTGTCGGCGGAGCACGGCGCCGCCGCGGTGGTCACCAACGTGGGCGACTACCAGGACTCCAAGCACCTCCACGTCCACGTGCACAGCGGCCCGCGGCTCGGCGAGTGAGGCCCGCCCCCTCGGTGGTTGAGGAGCGCTCGTCTCGGTGGTTGAGGAGTCCTCGGGTGGTCGAAGCCTCTCGAAACCACTTTCCCTTGTCCACAACGAGATTCCGGCCGCAGAAAGTGTCGGTGGTCACCTCTAGGTTCTTCGTATGGCGGCAGCGGTGGAGGACCTCGACGGGCAGGGGCTGGCCGACGCCCTGGTCGCGAACCACGCCGCCCTCCTCGACGCCGAGTGCCAGGAGCTGGTCCTCGCCGCGCAGTGGGCGGACCTGCACCCGGCCGAGTCGCTGGAGCCCCGCCCGGTCCTCGCCGGGCATGGAACGTGCCGCGTCGGTTCGGTGGGTTCGGCACCCCGGAGGCGGGTGAGTTCTGCGCCGCCGAGCTGGCGGTCCTGACCGGCCGGTCGGTCGGTGCGGCGGCGACGCTGATCGCGGACGCGCTCGACCTGCGGCACCGGCTCCCGCTGCTGTGGGCGGCCCTGGAGGCCGGCACGGTCCGGGCGTGGCAGGCGCGGCACGTCGCGAAGCGCACCCGCGCGACCGGGCTTGACGCTGGCGCAGGCCCGCGACGTGGACCGGACGACGACGCCCTACCTGGCGACGCTGCCGTGGGGCCGGTTCGTCGACCTGCTCGAAGCCCGCATCATCGACGCCGACCCGGCCGCCGCCGAGGCCCGGCGGGAGGCGGCCGAGCTGGACCGGTTCGTGGTCACCGGTCAGTCCACCGAGCACGGCCTGAAGACCCTGATCGCGAAGGCCACCGCCGGTGAGGTGATCTACCTCGTCGCGATGGTCGACCGGCTCGCGCAGATCCTCGAGCTCGAAGGCGACACCAGTCCCGGTCGGCGTCCGCCGCTCCAAGGCATTGGGCATCCTCGCCCACCCGGCCCGTGCCCTCGCCCTGCTCCGCAAGTACGAGACGCCCGTTCGGTGGTTGAGGAGCGAGCCTGCGAGACCAGTTCGGTGGTTGAGGAGCGAGCTTGCGAGCGTCTCGAAACCACCGCACCCGAGACGTCCCGCTCCCACCCGCGACCCTCTACGTGCACGTCTCCCGCGAGTCGATGCGAGACCGGCGAGGGTGTGGCCCGGATGGAGGGCGTCGGCCCGATCACCATCGGCCAGGCGTCCGAGTTCCTCCGCCACTCCCACGTGACCGATCAAGCCGGTGATCGACCTCGAGGCCGACGTACCCGTCGACTCCTACGAAGTGCCCGACCGGCTGCGCGAGCAGCTCCACCTCCGCACCCCCGCCTGCGCCTTCCCGTGGTCGCCGTCGACGTCAGCCGCCGGATGGACGTCGACCACACGACGCCGTGGTCTCGACAAGCTCGACCACCCGGAACGGCTCGACCACCCGGACAGACCCGGATCGGGAACCTCGGCAAGCTCACCCGCTTCGAGCACCGCACCAAGACCCACGGCCCCGGCTGGCGACACCGACAACCCGAGCCAGGCGTCCACGTCTGGCGAACACCGCACGGCTACCGGTTCCGCGTCGACGCGCACCGGCACCCACTTCCTCGGCGTGGTCTCGACAAGTGGTCCCCGAGCCCCGTCGAGGGGCTCGACCACCCGACAGCGGCTCAGACGCCGCTGGAACGCGCCTTCGCTCGCATCGTCGACCGGCCGTCTTCCTAGACTCGGGACGGTGAGCGTGCCCCTCCCTCTCGACGTCGCGCGTTCGGCGACCGGCGAGACCGACGTGCGCGGCCTGGCCGAGGAATCTCTCCGCGTGGGCACTGGGGCGGCAACCGAAGAGGTCGTCCGCGTCTCGGGGACGGTCGTCACAGGCGGCACGTCGCGGGCGTTCAGCCTGATCCGCAAGACCGTGCGGCCGGTGACCTCGGGCCGGCATGCCGAGGCGTCTCGCCCCCCGGGCTACCGGACAACTCTCGCCCTGACTGCGGCGAGCCGGCTGCACTGGATGCTGAGCAACGACGTCCCCGTGCCGGACGGTTACGTCGACTTCGCGTGGGAACACCGCCCGGCGCTCGTCGACCAGCGAAGAACGATGTGACAGGGGACACAGGAGGCTGCAGCCCCTAGGGTGAGTTCATGCCACGCGTTCTCGCCATCGTCCTCGCCGGAGGCGAGGGAAAACGCCTGATGCCCCTCACCGAGGACCGCGCCAAGCCCGCGGTCCCGTTCGGCGGGTCCTACCGCCTCATCGACTTCGCTCTCTCCAACCTGGTCAACGCCGGCTACCTCCAGTGCGCCGTGCTGACGCAGTACAAGTCGCACTCGCTGGACCGGCACATCTCGCTGACCTGGCGGCTGAGCAGCCTGCTCGGCAACTACGTCGCCCCGGTGCCGGCGCAGCAGCGGCGCGGGCCCAACTGGTACCTCGGCAGCGCCGACGCGATCTACCAGTCGATGAACCTGATCAACGACGCCCGGCCGGACTACATCGTCGTGTTCGGCGCCGACCACGTCTACCGCATGGACGCCTCCCAGATGGTGCAGGCCCACATCGATTCCGGGGCCGGCGTCACGGTCGCGGGCATCCGGGTGCCGCGCAAGGACGCCTGGCAGTTCGGCGTGATCAAGACCGGCGACGACGGGCTCGCCATCGACGAGTTCCTGGAGAAGCCGGCCGAGCCGCCGGGCCTGGTCGACTCCCCCGACGAGTCCTACGCGTCGATGGGCAACTACGTCTTCAGCGCCGACGTGCTGGTCGACGCACTGGAGAAGGATGCCGCCACCCCGACGTCGCGCCACGACATGGGCGGCGACATCATCCCGATGCTCGTCGACGCGGGCCGGGCCTGCGTCTACGACTTCAAGCGGAACGCCGTGCCCGGGTCCAACGACCGCGACCGCGACTACTGGCGTGACGTGGGAACCCTCGACAGCTACCACGAGGCCCACCTCGACCTGGTCTCCGCGCTGCCGATCTTCAACCTCTACAACACCGACTGGCCGATCTTCACCTCCAACGCCCAGCTGCCCGGCGCCAAGTTCACCTCCGGCGCCAGCGTGCGCGACTCCATCGTGTGCGCCGGCTCGATCGTGGGACCGGCCAGCGTCGAGACGTCCGTGATCGGCACGCAGAACTTCGTCGGGGACGGCTCCTACGTCCAGCGCAGCGTGCTGCTCGACGGGGTGCGGATCGGCAAGGGCGCGGTGGTGCGCAACGCGATCCTCGACAAGAACGTCGTGGTGCCCGACGGCGCCCTGATCGGCGTCGACCACGCCGAGGACCGGCGCCGGGGCTTCGTGGTGAGCGAGGGCGGGATCACCGTCCTCGGCAAGGGCCAGGTCGTCCCCTCCTGAGGCCCGGCCTGAGGCCCGCTGAGGAGCTCAGCCCGCACGAGCTGGACCACCAGCGCGAGCACGTTCAGCAGGGCGAAGCCGCCGGCCAGGCCCCAGGCCACGATCACCGGCACCAGCCCGCCCTGATGGCCGGCGCGGTGCGCCCGGAGGCCGAACCAGGTGGACAGCAGCGCCGGGAGCGCGAAGACCAGCAGCGCCACGGGAGCCACGACGGCGGGCACGTACCACGCCGGCGTCTCGCTCGACCCGGACTCGTAGCCGAGCAGTGTCGCCAGGCCCTCGCCGACGACGAACGACGCCACGAAGGTGACCGGGAACAGTGCCAGCGACCACCAGGCCCGGCGTACGTCCCGAGCCGGGTTCTCGATGCTGGTCGGGCCGCCGGTCCTCATGTCGTCCTCCTGCTTCCTACCTCCAGCCTCCCGCCCGGCCCGACCGCTCACCAGGGACCTTGGGCCCGAGCGGGCTCTGGCCAGCGACGGCCACGACGAGCACCATGGAACGGTGAGCGACATCGTCCCGGACGCCCGGGAGCACCTCACCGACGGCTGGGATCCCGAGACACCGTTCGAGGACACCCTCAAGCGCAAGGCCGTGCTGGTGCACGCGTCCTGGACCGTCTCCGTCGGCAAGGCGCTCGGTCGCCCTCATGCCATCACCGACCGGTGGGCAGGCGCGCGGATCGGCGAGCGCGGCGCCCTCACCAACCCCGTCGTGCTGCTCCAGCCTCCCCGGGGCGACCTCGGGCCGCTCCTCGCCGAGGTCGACGAGGTGGTCAGCCGCCCCGCGCCGTACTTCCTGCTCAGCCCGTTCCCCACCCCGGACCTGCGCCCGCACGGTCTCGAGCTGCTCGGCCACCCGCCGCTGATGGTGCGCTTCCCGGCGCCGCGCAACCGGCCGGAGCCACCCGGCGTCGAGCTGCGGGAGGTCCACGACGCCGACGGGCTCGCGGTGGCCGAACGGGTCCTCGTCGAGGGCTACCCGATGCCCGACCTCGAGCCGCTCCTCCCGGGCGACCTGCTCGCGCCGGGCATCCTCGGCGGCCCGACCCGGGTCTGGGTCGGCTACGTCGACGGCGAGCCGGTGTCGGTGGCCTGCGCGCACGAGCACGCCGGCGCCAACCTCGTGGAGTACGTCGCCGCGCTGCCCGCCGCACGGGGTCGTGGCGCGGGGTCGGCCGTCACCTGGGCCGCCACGCTCGCCGACCCCGACCTGCCCGCGGTGCTGGTCGCGAGCGACGACGGCCGCCCGGTCTACGAGGCGATGGGCTACGTCGCGATCGAGCGCTGGACGGCCTGGCTCCGCCCCTGAGGGCCCCTGAGGGCCCGCACCAGGACGTGCGGCTCGTCCTCGGGAATCTCCTTGACGAAGGCCATGAAGCAACTTCACAGTCTGAGGGTCGTCAAGCAGCTTTCCTCTCGGTTCGGGGGCAACATGAGCAGCCGGTCCCTCCTCGGTCCCGCCGAGCCCACCGACGAGCACCTGCGCGCGATGGTCGCCGACCAGCTCGGGCACGCGCCGGGCGAGGTCACCGTCCTCGACGTCGAGGTCGAGGAGGTCGCCTACGACATCCCGGCCATCACGACCGCCGCACGCTGGTGGGTGCGCGGCACCGCGGCGACACCGGGCGGCGAGTCGCCGTACTCCCTGTTCGTCAAGCAGGTGCAGGCCTGGGAGCGCTCGCCGATCTTCGAGCTCGTCCCCGAGCAGCTCCGCGAGGTCGCCGCGGCGAGCTTCCCCTGGCGCACCGAGGGCGCCGTCTACCGCTCCGACCTCGCCTCGCGGCTGCCCGACGGGCTGCGGATGCCGCGGGCCTACGACGTGCGCGAGATCGACGAGCTCTCCTACGCCGTCTGGCTGGAGGCCGTGCCGGCGGTCGACGTCACCTGGGACACGGAGCGGTTCGCCCGTGCCGCCCACCTGCTCGGCCGGCTGGCGGCGAGCCCGCGCGTGGCGCCGCTGGCCCGGGTCGGCGGCTTCCCCCACCGGGTGCGTGACTACGTCGAGAGTCGGGTGGCGATGCAGGTGGTCCCCATGCTGCGCTCGGACATCTGGCACCACCCCGCGATCGCGGCGGCGTTCGACGACGAGCTCCGCGAGCGCGTGCTGGCCTCGCTCGACCGGCTGCCGGCGTACGCCGACGAGGCCGACGCGCTGCCGGCGCTCACCATGCACGGTGACGCCTGCCCCAACAACCTGCTGGTCACCGAGGCGGACCCCGACGGCTTCGTGCTCATCGACTACGGCCTCTGGAACGCCATGCCCGTCGGCTTCGACCTCGGCCAGCTCCTCGTCGGTGACGTCGCGATCGGCAAGCGTCCCGCGGCCACCCTCGCCGAGACCGAGGAGGCGATCGTGCCGGCGTACGTCGAGGGCCTGCGCGCCGAGGGCTGCGACCTCGACGAGGCCACGGTGCGCCGGGCCCACGCGCTGCAGACCTACGTCTTCAACGGGGTGTCCGCGATGCCGTTCGAGATGCTCGACGTGCTGCCGCCCGACCGGCTCGCGGCGGTCGCCGTCGAGCGGGCGGCGCTGACCCGGTTCACCCTCGACCTCGTCGAGGGCTGAGCGCTCACCGCCGGCGCGCGAGCCGCAGGAACTGCTGCTGGTCGATGAGCGTGATCGGCTGGCCGGTCCTGATCCGCTCGCGCACGCCGTAGAGCTTCACGCCCTCGGCGGCCCCGACCGCACCCGCGCGGAGGCTGCCGACCACGACCACGGTCGTGCTGTCGGTGACCCGGCTCTGCACCCGGGCACCCGCCTTGCGGGCCCGTGCGGTCGCCTCGGTGCGGGGCAGGTCGTCGAGCCGGCCGCTGAAGACCACGCAGTGCCCGCGCAGCGAGCGCGGCGCCCGCCCGGGCGTCATGTCGATGTTCCGGAGCGAGGCCAGCGCGTCGAGGGCGTCGAACGCGTCGAGGTAGCGCTTGGACTTCGCCCCCGTCGCGTGCCAGATCCAGCTCTTGAAGGCGTCGCTGACGTCGAGCGCGGCGATGGAGCCGACCGAGGCCGACTGGTTCCACCAGACCTCGCCCGAGAGCAGCGTCCCCGCGAGCAGGCCGACCTGGTAGATGTCGTCGTGCGGACCCCACACCGACCCCGCGGTGACGTTGCCCGGCGCGAAGTCGCCCTGGAAGCGGGAGGCCGCGACCGGGCTGGTGTCCACCACCAGCTTGGAGATGCCGAAGTCGCCGAGCACGAGCTTGCCGTCGCGCAGGTAGACGTTGTCGGGCTTGATGTCGCGGTGCAGGATCCACACCGCGTGCATCCGCTGCAGCACGGTCAGCAGCGCCCGGATCTCACGCCGGGTCTTGGCCTCGGTCCACCGCAGCCCGTCGTTCTCCACGGCGTCCCACACGGTGCCCTCGGCCATGTACTCGAAGACCAGCACGTGCCGCCGTCGCTGCCGCCGCCCGCGACCGGTGGCGTCGACGAAGACGTCGAGCAGGTCGACCACGCGCGGGTCGCCGGCGAGCAGCCGCCCGAAGTAGGCCTCCCCGTGCCAGTCGTCGAGGCTGCGGCACACCTTGAGGCACACCTGGCGCATCCGCCGCCCCGACGCGGACAGCCGGTGCGCGACGTAGGTCTGGCCGAAGCCGCCCTCGCTGAGCAGCCGCTCGACGAGGTACGGCGTCCCCGCGTCGTTGTGCAGGAGCGTGCCCGCCCGGAGCCTGGACATGGGCCCCATCCTCACCCACCCGCTCGGCTTGCTAGGCGGGTGGTTCCTCCGGTACGGCGCTGCCGCCGCGCGTCGCCACGGCCACCCCGACCACCGCCACGACCAGCCCGACGCCCTCGCGCACGGTCAGCGTCTCGCCGAGCACGAGCCAGGCCATCAGGGCCGTGACGGGCGGCATCAGGAAGAACACGCTGGCCGCCGCACCCGCCCCGCGTCGCCGCACCAGGACGCCGAGCAGCACCAGCCCGGCGATGGAGTTCACCAGGGCGAGGTAGGCCAGCGTGATGGCCGCCTTCTCGGCGTCGAGCACCGGGTGGGTGCCCTCGAGCACGAGCGCCAGGACGAGCACCGGCGGCCCCGAGACGCCGAACTGGATCGCCGCCGACCACAGCGGGTCGGGGCCGTGCCCGATCCAGCGCTGGCCCAGCGTGCCGAAGCTCAGCGCCAGCACCCCGACCACGGCGAAGCCGATGCCGACCGGCCCGCCGGCCTCCTCGACGTCGGGGCCGAGCACGATCAGCACCCCGGCCACGCCGACCACGAAGCCGACCAGCTGGAGCCGGGTGAGCCGCTCCTTGAGCAGCAGGCCGGCGAGCACCGCGGTCAGCACCGGGCTCAGCGAGTGCAGCAGTGCGCCCAGGGTCGCGCCGAGGCCCGCGTCGAAGGCGAGGTACATCGCCGCGAACTGGAGCCCGTTCATCACGAACCCGGTGGCGGCCACGCGCGCCGCCGTGCCCCGGTCGATCCTGAGCGGGCCGCGCAGCAGGCGGGCGAGCAGGGCGACGATCACGGCCGCCGCCACGAACCGCCAGGCCACCAGGCTCAGCGGCTTCATCGCGGTGACGCCGTAGGGGCCGGCGATGTAGCCCGACGACCAGACCAGCACGAAGGCGAGGGCCGGGACCCACGGGAGGGTGGTGTCGGCCCTGCGTGCGGTCTGCGTGGACACCTGCCAGCCTCCCCGAGTCGCGTGTCGTCGGCCGGTGCCACGCTAGCGAGCGTGCCGGGGCCGGCGCCCACCGGGGACGCGCGGGCGAGCGGTCAGGCGACGAAGGTGCCGTCGGCGACGGCGGTAGTCGGTCGCCGTCGATGACGTAGACGACCGCGGGGGCGGTCCCGGCCTCCACCTGGAAGGTCACTGTGCGGCCGACGAGGCCGTCCATCTCCGCGGCGTTGCTCTCGAAAGTGCCGTCGCCGTCGTAGTCGTGGGCGGCCGTCGCGGTCAGCCGGGCGTCCGGGCCCAGGTCGAGCCGATCGGCCGTCGGCGCACCAGCCGCCGTCGCAGGCGGTGACGGGGCCGGTCAGCGCGGTCAGCTGCAGGGCCGGCTCGGTCGGCGTCGGGTCCGGGCTCGGCGACGGGCTGGGCTCGGTCGTGGGCTGGCTCGGCTGCGTGGGCTGGCTCGGCTGGGTGGCCGGCTGGGGCTCGGACGGCTGCGGGGCCGGCTGGCCCGGCGTCGGGTCGGGGGTCGGCGACGGCTTGGGCTTCGGCTTCGGGGACGGCGTGGGGTCCGACCCGCCCTTGCCGCCCTTGTCGCCCTTGTCGTGGCCACCACCCGAGCCGGAGGGCCGGTCGGCGCGGTCCTTGTCGCGGTCGGCGCGGTGCTTCTTCTTGTCCCGGTCGCGGTGCGCGCCGTCGGCGTGGGCGGGCGCGCCGGGCGACGGCAGCACGAACACGCCGGTGGCGTAGCCGGCCTCGAACGCGCGCACCAGCGCGACGTAGTCGTCGGAGGGGTTGTAGCGGAAGATCGCGGCGTCCATCGCGGCGTCCTGGGCCAGGCTCGTGCCGATGCACAGGTAGTCGCCGGCGGCCAGCGCCGCGTCGTCGAGGTCGTGCGGGTCGAGCCGCCCGTCACCGTCGCCGTCGCGGCCGGCCCAGGCCCAGGTCGAGGGGATGAACTGCATCGGTCCGACCGCCCGGTCCCAGGTGGTGTCGCCGTCGAGGCGGCCGCCGTCGGTGTCGGCGATCGCGGCGACCGGGCCCTTGCCGTTGAGGGGTACGCCGACGATGGCCGGCCGGGCCACGCCGTCGCTGGCGAGCACCGCGCCGCCGTACCGGCCGTGGTCGGACTCGACCCGGCCGATCGCCGCGAGCAGCGTCCACGTCAGGTCGCACCCGGGGTCGGTGCGCGCCAGGGTGGCGGCGGCGTTGCGGTAGGCCGTCAGCGCGGCCTGCGGCAGGTCGTGCGAGGCGAGCTCGCTGGCGGTCCAGACCCGGCTGCCGCGCGGGCTGTCGACGCGCACCTTGCGGTGCCGGTCGCGCTCGGACACGAGGGTCGTGGGGCTCTCGGCCCACTGCGGCTGCACCGGGGCGAAGCGGGTGTCGCGGTGGGCGACCACGACCTCGTCACCGGTCCGCGCGGCCACGGTGGCGCCGTCGTCGCTGGACGAGACGGCCGACAGCGACGCCAGGACCACGACCGCGGCGGCCGAGAACCTGGCGGGTCTGACGAACCTCGACGACATCGTCGTCCTCCCCGATAGCCCGCGTGGGTGACTCGGCCGACGCTAGCCCCGATCCGGCGCGTCCGGGGGAAACGGACGACGAATGACCCGGACGCCCGGTGTCGATGGCACGACCGGGCCACACAGGACCAGGCCGCCTACAGGACCTCGAAGCGCATCCCCGCGCGCACCAGCCGGTCGATCAGGTTCTGGCCCAGGGCGGTCGCGGTGGTGACCTGCCCCGCGGTGGGCGGGTTGTCGTCGAAGGCCAGGCTCAGCGCCGCCTCGCTGAGCATCTTCGCCGTCTCGGTGTAGCCGGGGTCGCCGCCCGAGACCTGGGTGCGCACGGTCTGCCCGCCGCCCTCGGCGACGAAGCGCATGCTGAACCACGACCGCGCCCGCTTGGCCTCGTCGGGTCCCGAGCCCTGCGGCACCCGCTTGAGGATCTGCCGGCGCAGCGGTCCCACCTGGGCGGCTCCGGCGAGCAGGCCCACGCCGACCAGGCCGCCGACGACCATCGGCAGCCGCTTGACCGCGGCGTAGTGGGCGTAGCTGAAGTCGGGGCCGAAGCGGTCGAGCGCCATCGCCGACCGCTTGACGACGAACGGGTCGATGGTGGGCAGCGGCACCAGCCAGTAGCCCGACTCCTTGTCGCGGTGCGGCCGCTCGGCGACGGTGCGGACCCGGCGGCCCTCGGGGCGGGGCTCGACCTTGCGGCGCTCGGCCAGCGCCGCTTCATCTGGCCGACCCGCGAGAACGCGCCGATCGCGGAGTGGAAGGTGCCGCCGGAGAAGGCGGCGTTGCTGCGGAGCATGCCGCGCATCCGCACCGGCACGCCCTCGGGCAGCTGCTGCACGGTGAACAGCGCGCCGAGGTCGTGCGGGATCGAGTCGAAGCCGCAGGCGTGCACGAGCCGGGCCCCGGTCTCGACGGCGCGGGCGTGGTGGGCGACGTACATCCGGTCGACGAACTCCGGCTCGCCCGTCAGGTCGGCGTAGTCGGTGCCGGCCTCGGCACAGGCGGCGACGAGCGGCTCGCCGTAGGCGACGTAGGGACCGACCGTCGTGGCCACCACCCGGGTCTGCTCGGCCACGGCCCGCAGCGAGTCGGGGTCCTCGACGTCGGCGTGCAGCAGGGGCAGGTCGGCCAGCGACGGGTCGATCGCGGTCAGCCGGGTGCGGACCGCCTCGAGCCTGGCCTGGTTGCGGCCGGCCAGCGCCCAGCGGCAGCCCGCCGGCGCGTGGGCGGCGAGGTACTCCGCGGTGAGGCCTCCGGTGAAGCCGGTGGCGCCGAAGAGCACCAGGTCGTATGCGCGGTCGGTGTCGGGCACGGCTCACTCCTCCGAGATCGGGTTCTCCCCGGGTGTCGCCCCACTGTGCCAGGGAACCCGCCGGGCTGGAGGTGCGTCCGACGTGAGATCGACCACCGACGGGACGGGGACCCCATGAGCAGCGCGCGCCGCCGCCGCACGTCCACCACGCTGGCGCTCGGCGCCGCCGCGGTCGCGACCGCCGCGACCGTCGGGGCCCTGGCCCTCACCGGGACGCCGACCGGCAGGAACCGGCGGCACCGCGGGATCCGAGCGCTCGGCCCTGGAGGGGCTGCCCACTCCCGTCGCGGCCACCGGGCTGCCCGCCTTCACCGGCTGCGAGGAGCTGCGCCGCTGGTACGTGCGCACGGCCCTCCCTCGGGTGGGGCCGTGGGGCTTCGAGACGCCCTACGGCGGCCTCCGGGCCGAGCTGGCGTTCGCGGACGCCGCGACCTCGGAGACCAAGGCGGTCGGCGGCAGCGACACCGGCACCAACGTCCAGGAGGAGGGGGTCGACGAGCCCGACCTGGCCAAGACCGACGGGGAGATCCTGGTGCGCATCGCCGACCGCGACCTGGTCGTGGTCGACGTGAGCGGCGAGCGGAAGCGCACCCTGTCGCGGACCCGCCTGCCCGGCGCCTGGCACCAGGGCCGTGAGCTGCTGCTGGTCGGGGACACCGTGCTGGTCGTCGGGAGCGACAGCACCTACGGCTGGGGCCCCACCGTCGACACGGTGTCCCGCTTCGTGCCCGGCCCCGCCGGGACGACCCGCACGCACCTGATGCGCGTGGACGTCTCCGACCCTCGCTACCCGCACATCGCCGGCCACCAGCGCGTGGACGGCGAGCTCGTCGGGGCGCGGGAGTACGGCGACGGCACGGTCCGGGTCGTCGTGGGCACCGGCCTCCCCGACCTCGACTTCGTGCACCCCACGAAGGCGCGGACGCCGCGCGAGGCCCGGCGCGCCAACCGCGCGGTCGTGCGCGCGGCGGCCGTCGAGGACTGGCTGCCGGGGATCCGGCAGGGCGACGGCCGGGGCCGGCACCCGTTGCTCGGCTGCGGCGACGTGCGCCACCCCGAGCAGGAGGCGGGCGTGGGCACGCTCAGCGTGCTGACGCTCGACATCGACGACCCCCAGGCCCTGGTCGCCACGGCCATCACGGCGGCCGGCGACCTGGCGTACTCCTCCGCCGGCCGGCTCTACGTCGCGACCATCGACAGCCCCTGGTGGGACGTCCTTCCGGTGGCCGAGGAGCGCGCGCTGACGGGCCGGGGACCCGCGCCGTCGACGCAGGTGCACGCGTTCGCGCTCGACGGCGGCGCGACGACGTACGTCGCCAGCGGCACCGTGCCGGGGACGGTCCGCGACCGCTGGTCGTTCAGCGAGCACGACGGCCGGCTCCGGGTGGCCACCGCGCTGGGGCGGGGCTGGCAGCCGCGGGAGAACGCCGTGCACGTGCTCGAGGAGACCGGCGACACGCTGCGCGTGGTCGGCCGCGTCGACGGGCTCGGGCCGCGCGAGCAGATCCGGTCGGTGCGCTGGCTGGGCGACCTCGCGGTCGTGGTGACCTTCCGGCAGACCGACCCGCTCTACACCCTCGACCTGGCCGACCCGGCCCACCCGCGCGTGCTCGGCGAGCTGAAGATCCGCGGCTACTCCGGCTACCTGCACCCGGTCGGCGACGGGCTGCTGCTCGGGCTCGGCCAGGACGCCACCGCCCGCGGACGCAGCCTCGGCGGGCAGGCCGCCGTGTTCGACCTCGCCGACCCCGGTGCCGTGCGCCGCACCGGCACGGTGGGCTTCCCGGCGTCGGCCCACCTGGCCACCGAGTGGGAGCCGCGCGCCTTCACCTACCTGCCGGAGCAGCGGACCGCCCTGGTCCCGGTGGAGGACTGGCGGCGTGAACGGGTGCGGCTGGTCGCCCTCCGAGCGGGCGAGGACGGCGGCCTGTCGGTCGCCGGGTCGTGGCCGCTGCGCCGCTGGGGCGCGTCGACGGTGCGGGCGCTGCCGCTGCCCGACGGGAGGCTCGCGCTGGTGCACCGCGGGGTGCGGATCGTCGATGTGGGTTGACCCGGCTCCGGCTCTCGACTGCCCCGGCCGGCGAACGTACGTTGGAGCCATGTGTCGCAACATCCGCACCCTGCACAACTTCGAGCCGCCCGCCACCCGCGACGAGGTGCAGGCCGCAGCGCTGCAGTACGTCCGCAAGGTCAGCGGCGCGACCCGTCCCTCCCAGGCCAACCAGGCCGCGTTCGACGAGGCGGTCGCCGAGGTCGCCGCGACCACGCAGCGGCTGCTCGAACGGCTGGTGACGGCCGCCCCGCCGAAGGACCGCGACGTCGAGGCGGCCAAGGCCCGTGCGCGCGCGGCGGTGCGCTACGGCTGACCCGGTCGACGACGCCTTCGCGGCGGTCCGCCGCGCGGACTTCCTGCCGCGCGGGGAGACCCGGCTGGCCGCCGTCGACCAGCCCCTGCCGATCGGGCACGGGCAGACCAACAGCCAGCCGTCGACCGTGCGGCACCTGCTGGTGCGGCTCGAGGTCGCCCCGGGGCAGCGGGTCCTCGACGTCGGCTCCGGCTCCGGCTGGACGACCGCCCTGCTCGGCCACCTGGTCGGACCCACCGGCTCGGTGGTCGGCGTCGAGGTGGTGCCCGAGCTGGTCGACTTCGGCCGCGCGAACCTGGCGGCCTACCCGGCCTCCTGGACCCGGATCGAGCCGGCGCGCCCCGGCGTGGTCGGGCTGCCCGACCTCGCGCCGTTCGACCGGATCCTCGTCTCCGCCGAGGCGCCGACCCTGCCGGAGGACCTGGTGGCGCAGCTCGCGCCGGGAGGCGTGCTCGTGATGCCGGTCGCGGGGCGGCTCAAGGTCGTCCGCCGCCCGGAGGACCCGGCCGGCGAGGTGCGCGTCGAGACGCACGGCCACTACCGGTTCGTGCCGCTCGTCGTGCCCGGTGGAGAACCTCAGTAGGCCGTCTGCGTCGAGGCGTCGGGCGCGGCTGTCCTCGGGGTGCACCGCGGCCATCGCGATGCCGGTGAACGCGAAGGCGAGCGCCATCACCTGGGCGACCTGGCCGACGCGCCCGATGTACTCCGTGACCGGGAGGACCGCGACGAACCCGAGCAGCAGGATCGGCACCCAGACCGGGGTACGTCGCGCGACGAACAGCGCGATCGCGAGCAGCAGCAGCCCGACGTAGAAGCCGGCGATCCAGCCGTAGAGGAAGATGCCGAGCCCGACGTCGTTGGTGACCTGCTCGAGGCCGCCGCTGCGGATCGCGCCCTGCTTGACCAGGGCGCGGAAGAACACCAGCAGCATCGCGTAGCCGGACGTGCCGATCACCCCGACCGCGAACACGACGACCGCGAGCACACCGATCCGGCGGGCCCGCTGGGTGAACAGCGAGAGGATCGCCGGCAGGCCCAGGGTGAGCGTGACCGAGGCGAGGAAGTACATCACCGACATGCCCAGCCAGCGGCCGCCGGCCATCGCGACGGTCGCCATCGTCTCGGCGGAGTCGCCGCCCGGGGGCACGGGGTTCAGGAGCGCGCCGAAGACGAGCGCCATCACGCCGATCACGAGGGCGGACGCCGACAGAGGTATCCAGTCCCAACGCATGGGTGGAACCCTAGGGCGACGGCACCGGGCCTGCCAGGGAAACGGCTCCAAACCACCCCAAAGGGTCACGAAATTTTCTCGGGTGGTCCACACCGGTCGACGTACCGTGGGACCGTGCACGCCGCCTCCCCCGCTTCCGCCGCACCCGCACCCGCACCGACGCCGACCGACGAGCTGCGCGCGGCCCTCGACCTGCTGGCCGACCGGCCCGTCCTGGCGCTGACCGGTGCCGGCGTGAGCACCGACTCCGGCATCCCCGACTACCGCGGCCCGGGCGCCCCGGTGCGCACGCCGATGACCTACCAGGAGTTCGTGTCGGGTCCGGTGGCGCAGCAGCGCTACTGGGCGCGCTCGCACCTCGGCTGGTCGCGGATGGGCGCCGCGCGGCCGAACGCCGGCCACCACGCCGTCGCCGCGCTCGAGCACGGCGGCCGGGTCACGCTGACGATCACGCAGAACGTCGACGGCCTCCACGAGGCGGCCGGCTCACGCAACCTGTGCGCGCTGCACGGCCGCGTCGCCGAGGTGGTCTGCCTGTCCTGCCGCACGACGTCGAGCCGGGCCGAGCTCGCCGCGCGGCTCGAGGAGCTGAACCCCGCCTGGCTCGCCCGGCACCGCGACGTCGCGTCCCGGCCCGACGGCGACGTCGACGCTCGACGAGACCGACGGCTTCGTCGTGCCGGGGTGCTCCGCGTGCGGCGGGGTGCTCAAGCCCGACGTGGTGTTCTTCGGCGAGAACGTGCCCAAGCCGCGGGTGGAGCGCTGCTACGCCGCGGTGGACGCCCTCCCCGCGCTCGGCGGGGTGCTGCTCGTGCTCGGCTCGTCGCTCACCGTGATGTCCGGCTTCCGGTTCGTCCGCCACGCGGCCAAGCTCGGCGTCCCCGTGGTCATCGTCAACCGCGGCACCACCCGCGCCGACGACCTCGCCACCCACAAGCTCCACGTCGGCACCTCGGAGTTCCTCGCCGAGTTGTCAGAGCGTGGGAGCGCTATAGCGACATGAGGCTCTGACAAGTCGGCGGCCCGTCCACAGCGGCCAGCGTCGGGGTGGCGGCGCCGGCTGACGTCGTACGACGGTGACGGCATGCCCGAGCCCGTGAGCCTCCTCCATCGCCAGAGCGGTGTCGCGACCGTGCAGCAGCTGGTCGAGGCCGACGTGTCGCTGTCGCGCATCCGCGCCCACGTCGACGCTCAGCCGCTGGCAGCGGTTCGGCACCGCAGTGCGTGCTCACCCATAACCATCGACCGACCCGCGCCCAGCAGATGTGGATCGCCCTGCTCGACAACCGGGTCCCGACCGCGCTCGCCGGGCTGAGTGCACTGGAGACTGGCGGGCTTCCGGTTCTTCGGGCGCGAGACCGAGCTCATCCACGTGGTGATCCCCCGCGGTTCGACCTACCACCGCTTCCCGGACGTGAAGGTCCACGAGTCCCGGCGGTTCGACCAGCGGGACATCGTCCGCACCGCCGGTCTCCCGACGACCACCCTGCCCCGCTCCGCGCTGGACGCCGCCGCGTGGCAGCCGTTCCCGCGCTATGCCAGCGGCCTCCTCGCGGCGGTCGTGCAGCAGCGCATCTGCACTGCCGACGAGCTCGCCGCCGAGCTGCGCTACGTCGGTCGGATCCGGCACAAGCCGGTGATGCGCCTGACGATCCAGGACGTCGCCGGTGGCGCCGAGGCCCTGAGCGAGCTCGACGTGACGGCGCTGTGCCGCGCCTTCGGGATCCGGCAGCCCGACCGCCAGGTGGTGCGCCGGGACCCGTCAGGGCGACGTCGCTACCTCGACTGCGAGTGGACGCTGCCCGACGGGTCGGTGGTGGTCCTGGAGGTCGACGGCGCGCACCACATGGACGCCCGCCACTGGGAGGCCGACATCCGACGCGACCGCCAGGAGGTCGCGGCAGGACGTCGCGTGCTGCGCTGCACCGCCTTCGAGGCCCGGCACGAGCCGGACGTGATCGCGGCCGACCTCCTCGCCGTCGGCGTCCCCCGAGTTGTCAGTGCTCTCGAGCGCTATAGCGACACCACGCTCTGACAACTCGGCGGGTCAGGTGACGTCGCGGCGGACGGAGAGGCGCAGGCCCAGCCCGGCGAGGATCGCGGCGTAGCCGACGAGGACCAGTCCGCCGGCCCACCAGTCGAGGTAGTCCAGGAACGAACCGCCCGGCGAGGTGAGGGCGGCCGACGCGTTGGTGGGCAGCCACTTCACGACGAAGTCGAGATCGGCGGCGCTCAGGAAGTACGTCGCCAGCGGCTCCACCAGGAAGGTGATGAACACCGCCAGCAGGATCGCCGCCACCTGGTTGCGCACCAGCGTGCCCACGCCGATGCCGAGCAGGGTCCACAGCGCGACCGCGAGGATCGCCAGCGCCACGCTCGACCACAGCCGGTCGGCGTCGAGACCGAGCGAGACGCCCCGCGCGGCGATCGTGATGCCGCCGGCGAGGAAGGCGACGAGCGCGTTGACCACCGCGAAGACGACGCCGAAGAGCACGTGCGCGACCATCTTGGCGCCGACCACGCGCACGCGGCGCGGCGTGAACAGGAACGTCGGCGTGATGGTCTGGTAGCGGTACTCCCCCGTCATCCCGGTGATGCCGAGGATCATCGCGAAGATGTAGGTCCCGCTGAACAGGCTGCCGGCGTACACCGACCGGATCGCCTCCGGGGTGTCGAGCCCCGGACTGGCCGGCTGCCCCGGACCGGGCGGGCTGCCCGCGGTCGCGGCGACGGCGACCGCGGAGATGCCGGTGAACAGCACGGCGCCGAGCAGCAGCCCCCACCACAGCCGGGTCGAGGTGATCTTGCGCAGCTCGGAGCGCAGCAGGCCGGTGGTCATGCGCTCTCCCCCGTGGTGACGACCGGGGCCTCGGCCTCGGTGTCGGCGGTCATGTGCAGGAAGACCTTCTCCAGGTCGCTCGCCTCGGCGCTGAGCTCGTGCAGCTCGACGCCGGCGGCGAAGGCGAGGTGGCCGACCCGCTCCGGCGTGCTGCCGGCGACCCGTATCCGGCCGTCGGGCAGCGTCTCCACCTGGGCACCTGCTGGGGCGCCGTCGAGGGCGTCGCGGAGCTGCTCGGGCGTCGGCGTGCGCACGAGTACGGCGGTGGGGCCGGTGTCGAGGTCGGCGAGCGAGCCCTGGCGGACCAGCCGGCCGCGGGTGATCACCACGACGTCGTCGACGGTCTGCTTCACCTCGCTGAGCACGTGGCTCGAGACCAGGACGGTGCGCCCCTCGGCGGCGAGCGCCCGGAGGAACCCGCGCAGCCAGGCGATGCCGGCCGGGTCGAGGCCGTTGGCCGGCTCGTCGAGGATCAGCACGGCCGGGTCGCCGAGCAGCGCCTGCGCGAGCGCGAGCCGCTGTCGCATGCCGAGGGAGAAGCCGCCGACCCGTCGGGTCGCGGCCTCGGTGAGCCCCACCTGCGCGAGCATCGCGTCGGCCCGGGCGGGGTCGATCCCGGCCGCGAGCGCGAGCACCTGCAGGTGCGCCCGGGCGGTGCGTCCCGGGTGGAAGTCGGAGGCCTCCAGGGCCGAGCCGACCACCCGCACCGGGTGGTCGAGGTCGCGGTAGAGCCGCCCGTCGATCGTGGCGGTGCCGCTGGTCGGGGCGACGAGGCCGAGCAGGCAGCGCAGCGTGGTGGTCTTGCCGGCGCCGTTGGGCCCGAGGAAGCCGGTGACCACGCCCGGGCGGACCGAGAAGGTCAGGTCGTCGAGCGCGACCGTCTCGCCGAAGCGCTTGGTCAGGCCGACGACGTCGATCCGGTGTCCCTCGATCCCCATGGGGACCATCCAACCATCCGACCGTCGGTCGAGGACGGCCGCCGAGACCGCGTCGGTCAGAGGCGGCGGACGAACATGTGGGAGGCGAGGTCGGTGTCGATCTCGGCGCTCTCGCCGCCGCTGCCGATCAGCACGCCCTCCGCCCCGCGGGTCACGGTCACGACCTTGTCGGGCAGCGCGCCCACCCGGCGCAGCGCGGCCATCAGCGGCTCGTCCTTCTGGACCTCCTCGCTGATCCGGCGGATCATCACGCGCACGTCGACGTCGGAGCCCGCAACGGTGTCGAGCGGCTCGACGTTGTCCATGAAGTCCTCGCCGTCGGAGGACTCGCCGAGCTCCTCCAGCCCCGGGATCGGGTTGCCGTAGGGCGACTCGGTCGGGTGGTCGAGCAGCTCGACCAGCCGGCGCTCGACGGTCTCGGACATCACGTGCTCCCAGCGGCACGCCTCGGCGTGCACGAGCTCCCAGTCGAGCCCGATGACGTCGGTGAGCAGCCGCTCGGCGAGCCGGTGCTTGCGCATCACCCGGGTGGCCAGGCGGGTGCCCTCGTCGGTGAGCTCGAGGTGCCGGTCGCCCTCGACGGTGAGCAGGCCGTCGCGCTCCATCCGGGCCACGGTCTGGCTGACCGTGGGGCCGCTCTGGTGCAGGCGCTCGGCGATCCGGGCGCGCAGCGGCACGATGCCCTCCTCGACCAGCTCATAGATGGTCCGGAGGTACATCTCGGTGGTGTCGATCAGGTCGCTCATGCGGGGTCCCCGCGGAGGTGCGAGCGCAGCGAGCAGCTTCGTGGGGTGTTCACGTGTCCATTCTGACGCATGCCTCGCACGGGCTGGCATTGTGGAGGCGATGGCCACCACCACGCCCGCACCCGACGGCAGCCAGGACCGCACCGTGATGTGGTTCCGGCGCGACCTGCGCCTCGGCGACAACCCCGCCCTGCTCGACGCCTGCGCCTCCGCCGGTGTGCTGCCGCTGTTCGTGCTGGACCCGGCGCTCTGGGGCCCGGCCGGGCCGTCCCGCCGGGCCTACCTCGCCGCCTCGCTGCGGGCGCTGGACGCGTCCCTGCGGCAACGGCGGACAGGTCTCTCCGTCGTGCGCGGCGACCCCGTGCGCCAGGTGGTGCTCGCCGCGCGGGAGGTCGGCGCCACCCGGGTGCACGTCGCCGCGGACTACGGCCCCTACGGCCACCGGCGCGACCTCGAGGTCGAGGAGGCGCTGGGCGAGCACGGCATCGCGCTGGTGCGCACGGGCTCGCCGTACGCCGTCGCGCCCGGCCGGGTCACCAACGGCTCGGGCTCGGCCTACAAGGTCTACACGCCGTTCTCCAAGGCCTGGGCCGAGCACGGCTGGCGCGGCCCGGTCGACGCCCCCACCGACGTGCACTGGCTCGCGCTCGACGACACCGTGGAGATCCCCGACCCGGCGCTCCCCGACGGCATCGCGCTGCCCGAGGCGGGCGAGCGCGCGGCGCTGCGGCGGTGGCGGGAGTACGTCGAGCAGGACCTCGGCGACTACGAGACCGGCCGCGACCGGCCCGACCTCGACAGCACCTCGCACATGTCGGTGCACCTCAAGTGGGGCGAGATCCACCCCCGCACGATGCTCGCCGACCTCTCCGGCGACACCCGCAAGGCGATCGGCACCTACCGCAAGGAGCTGGCCTGGCGGGAGTTCTACGCCGACGTGCTGTTCCAGCGGCCGGAGACCGCGCGCGAGTACCTCCGCCCCGAGTTCGCCGCCATGGAGTACGACGAGCCGGGCGCGCGCCTCGACGCGTGGCGGCGCGGTCGCACGGGCTACCCGATCGTCGACGCCGGGATGCGCCAGCTGCGCGCCACCGGCTGGATGCACAACCGGGTCCGGATGATCGTGGCCAGCTTCCTGGTCAAGGACCTGCACATCGAGTGGCAGCACGGCGCCCGCCACTTCATGCGCTGGCTCGTCGACGGCGACCTGGCCTCCAACCAGCACGGGTGGCAGTGGGTCGCCGGCTGCGGCACCGACGCCGCGCCGTACTTCCGGGTCTTCAACCCCACCACCCAGGGCCAGAAGTTCGACCCCGACGGGGAGTACGTCCGCCGCTGGGTGCCCGAGCTGCGCGACGTCGCCCCGCGTCACGTGCACGAGCCGTCGACGGACCCGGCGGGGCCGCCGGACGGCTACCCCGCGCCGATCGTCGACCACGCCGAGGAGCGTCGCGAGGCGCTCGACCGACTCGAACGGATCAAGAAGTGACCGCCACGATCACCATCGACCAGCGCTTCCGCGGGCCGGCCCGGTCCGGCAACGGCGGCTACACCGCGGGCTCGCTCGCCGAGCAGGTCCCGGCCGACCACGACCCGCCACCGTCGAGGTGACGCTGCGCCGGCCGCCCCCGCTGGAGACCGCGCTGGAGGTCCGGGCCGCGGGCGACGTGACGTCTCTGCTGGCCGGCGAGGACGTGGTGGCCGAGGCGCGCGCCGTGGCCGACGACCTGCACCCGGTCGAGACGGTGCCGGCCGACGTGGCCGCGGACGCCATGGCGTCGTACGCCGGCCTCCGCGCGCACCCGTTCCCGGGCTGCTTCGCGTGCGGGCCCGACCGCGCGGCCGGCGACGGCCTGCAGATCTTCCCGGGACCGGTCCCGGGCCGCGACGCCGTGGTCGCCTCGCTGTGGGTGCCGCACGCCTCGCTCGCCGAGTCCGGCGACGTCGTCGACCACGGGGTCGAGCGGGTCGGCGTCGCCACCACCTGGGCCGCCCTCGACTGCGTGGGCGGCTGGTCGGGCGACCTGGAGGGCCGGCCGATGGTGCTCGGCCGGATGACCACCCGCGTCGACGCGCTGCCCGTGGTCGGCGAGCCGCACGTCGTGGTCGGGGCCCGGCTGCGCGAGGACGGCCGGAAGATGTTCACCGCCAGCACCCTCTACGACGCCGACGGCCGCGTCGTGGCCACCGCCGAGCATGTCTGGATCGCGGTCGACCCCGCCCGGTTCAACTGAGCTCGTCGACTCCGCACCCGGACGAGATTCGTCCGGCCATCGGGCGTTGGTGCCCGATGAACGACGTCGGCAAACCGGATTCGCAGGACTTTGTCCTGATTTGCGGCACTGGTCTATACCAGTCGTGCCGTCGCCGGTGCAATCCGGCCGCGACTCGTAACCCCGGCCCGACGCACCCCGTTGATGCGCTCACGACGCCGCCGCCACCGCGCCGGCATCAACGGTTCTGGCCCCCACCCGGGGCCAGGGGGACGAAAGGGAATTGTCGATGCTCACCTCGAAGTCGTGGAGACGTGCGGCCACCACCGTGGTCGTGGCCGGTCTCGTCACTGTCACCTCCTACGGTCCGGCCGTCGCCGAGCCGGGCGGTCAGGGCACCCCGCCGCCGCACTCGGCCGCGGCCGGAGGTCCCCCCGGACAGAGCCCGGCCACGCCCGCGCCGGCGGCACCCGCCGCCCCGGCCGGTCAGCAGGGCAACGGGGAGGGCCACGGGAAGGGCCACGCGAAGGCGAAGGGTCACGACAAGCCCGCCCCGCACCGGCGCAGGGGAAGGGACACGGCCAGGCGCAGGACCCCCAGACCGGCAAGGCGGACCCGCCGCGGCACACCCCGGTCACCGTCTGCCACGTGCTCGGCAACGGCGGCTACCACCTGCTCACCATGGACGACAGCGCGCTGAAGGCCCACCAGAACCACGGCGACCTCTACCCGGTCCCGGCCGGGGGCTGCCCGGCGCCGACGACCGCGCCCAGCCCTGAGGACAGCCCCGAGGACAGCCCGAGGACAGCCCGGAGAGCAGCACCGTCGGCGGACTCGACGAGGTCGACCAGCCGCTGACCGCCGACGACCCGACCCTGCCCGAGGGCACGACACCGCAGGACGCGCTCGTCCTGGGCTCGGCGTCGACCGTCGCCGGGACCACCGCCCCGGTCGTGGCCGGGGTCGAGCAGGTCGGCACCAAGCCCGCCACGGCGTCCGTGCTCGGCGTCCAGCAGACGGCCACCGGCACCAGCGCCACGAGCACGCGCGCCGGGGTCGCCCCCGCCGCGGCTCCCGCTGCCGGCATCCTGCCGCAGACCGGTGCCGGCCCGATCGGGATGCTGCTCGCCGGAGCCGGCGCCCTGGTCGCCGCGGGCGTCGCGATGCTGCGCCGCCGGCGGACCGTCACCACCAGCTGACCGCCCCCCAACCCGGATACGACGCGACGATCCGGTCGTCCGAGGACCGTGCGACGACCGAGACGTCGCGTCGTATCGGGGTCAGGAGTCCACGCGGTCCCAGCCGCGGCGCGGCCGGTGGCTGCCGAGCGACGCGTCGTCGCGCGAGCGGTACACGATGTAGGGCCGGGTGAGGTAGCCCAGGGGCGCGCTGAACACGTGCACCAGCCGGGTGAACGGCCACAGCGCGAACAGCGCCATCGCCACCAGCCCGTGCAGCTGGAACCCCAGCGGCGCCTCGGCCATCAGCTCGGGGTGCAGGTCGAGCCGGAAGATGCCGCGGAACCACACCGACACCGACTCGCGGTAGTCGTAGTGGCTGAAGATGTTGGCCGCGACGGTGTTCCACAGCCCGAGCAGGATGACCGTCGCCAGGAAGGCGTACATCACCTTGTCCATCCGCGTGGTCGCCGAGAAGACCGGCCCCACCGTACGGCGGCGGTAGATCAGGATCGCCAGCCCGACCACGCGTGCCGAACCCGGCCACGGCCCCGACCGACACGGCCAGGAAGTGGTAGAGCCCCTCGCTCACCCCGACCGCCTCGGTCCACGACTTCGGCACCCCGAGGCCCATCACGTGCCCGAGGAAGACGGCCAGGATGCCGAAGTGGAACAGCGGGCTGCCCAGCCGCAGCAGCCGGTCCTCGTAGAGCTGCGACGACCGGGTGGTCCAGCCGAACTTGTCGTAGTGGTAGCGCCAGACGTGGCCGACCACGAAGACGGTGAGGCAGACGTAGGGCACGACGACCCACAGGAAGTCGTCCATCAGCGGCCCCCTGGGAAGCTCGGCATCGGAAGTGGCTGCGGCGCGCCGGGACGGCCGTCGAGCGCGGGGTCGAAGGCCGGGCCGGCGTAGGGGTCGAGGCCGACCTCCTCCTCCGGCGGTCCCTCCGCGGCCAGGCGGCGTACGACGTCCCACTCGTCGCCGCGCAACGGCGGCAGCGTCTCGGCGAGGACCGACACCGGCGGCGCCCACGGGGAGCCCGCGTCGCGCAGGGCGATCCGCAGCAGCTCCAGCCCGGCGCGGTGGTCGAGCAGCAGCCGCCCGCCGAGGTCGGGGTCGACGGTCGCGGCGAACTCCAGCACCACGCAGAGGTGGTCGGGCAGCTCGCTGTCGTCGAGCACGAACCCGGCCCGCAGGTAGGCCTGCTTGAACCGCAGCAGCGCCACCCCGCGCTTGCGGGTGTCGCCGTGCGCGAAGTAGGTCAGGAACAGGTTGCACCGGCGCCGGCTGTCGAAGGTCTCGACGTAGTCGGCCTGGAGCTCGGTGAGCGGGGTCGACAGCAGCCGCTCGGCCGTCGCGCGGAGCGGGCCGCCGAGCCGGTCCGGCAGCTCGCGCGAGGCGGCGACCACCAGCGGCAGCCGTCCGAGCAGGTCCTCGTCGGGGTAGCCGAGCAGCAGCGACACCGACTGCCAGACCAGGCCGCGGGACCGCTCGTCCCCGGGCAGCCGCGCGGGACGCCGGATCACGACGCGTCCCGGTCGTCGCGGGGCGGGAACAGGCCGGGGGGCGTGCCCTTGCCGTCCCAGTTCAGCAGGTTGACCCGGGCGGCCTTGTCCCCCGGCGACGCCACCGTCTCGGAGGTCTGCCGGTCGCGCAGCATCTGGAAGTTCTCGACGGCGATCGGCGTCGGCGCGCCGGAGCCCTCGCCGAAGGGGCCGGAGCCACCCATGCCCGGGCCGCCCTCGTAGTCGAGCGCGCACTCGGTGGCGAGCTCCTCCAGCGAGTGCGCCTGCTCGGCGTGGGCCGCCGGGATGACGTAGCGCTCGTCGTACTTCGCGAGCGCGAGCAGGCGGTACATGTCATACATGTCCTCCTCGGTCATCCCGACCGACGCGGGGATCGACGCGTCCGGGCTCACGGCCCAGGTTGATGTCGCGCATGTAGGAGCGCATCGCGGCGAGCTGCCGCAGCACCCGGTCGACCGGCTGCACGTCGCCGGCGGTGAACAGCTCGGCGAGGTACTCGATCGGGATCCGCAGCGCGTCGATCGCGGCGAACAGGTTGCGCGGGTCCTCCGCGTCCTCGCCGGTGTCGCGGACGACGTCGACGACGGGCGAGAGCGGCGGGATGTACCAGACCATCGGCATGGTGCGGTACTCCGGATGCAGGGGCAGCGCGACCTTGTACTTGTTGATCAGCGCGTGGATCGGGGACCGCTGCGCCGCCTCGACCCAGTCGTGCGGGATGCCCGCCCGCTCGGCGGCCCGCACCACGTCGGGGTCGGCCGGGTCGAGCAGCACGGAGCGCTGGGCCTCGTAGAGGTCGTGCTCGTCCGGCGTCGCCGCGGCCTCGAGGACCGCGTCGGCGTCGTACAGCACCAGGCCGATGTAGCGCAGCCGTCCCACGCAGGTCTCCGAGCAGACCGTCGGCAGCCCGACCTCGACGCGGGGGAAGCAGAAGGTGCACTTCTCCGCCTTGCCGGTGCGGTGGTTGAAGTAGACCTTCTTGTAGGGGCAGCCCGACACGCACATCCGCCAGCCGCGGCAGCGGTCCTGGTCGACGAGCACGATGCCGTCCTCGGAGCGCTTGTAGATCGCGCCGCTCGGGCACGAGGCCGCGCACGACGGGTTGAGGCAGTGCTCGCAGATCCGCGGCAGGTAGAACATGAAGGTCTGCTCGAACTCCTCCTTCACCTGGGTGGAGATCTTCTGCAGCACCGGGTCGTGGGCGTACGTCGCCTTGGAACCGCCGAGGTTGTCGTCCCAGTTGGCCGACCACTCGATCTTCATGTCCTTGCCGGAGATCAGCGACTTGGGCCGGGCGACGGGGGTGTGCTCCTGCGCCGGCGCGTCGGTCAGCGTCGCGTAGTCGTAGGTCCAGGGCTCGTAGTAGTCCTGGATCGACGGCATCTTCGGGTTGCTGAAGATCGTCGCGAGCTTCTTCAGCCGCCCGCCGGCCTTGAGCTTGAGCCGGCCGCGCTTGTTGAGCGTCCAGCCGCCCTGCCAGGTCTCCTGGTCCTCGTAGGTGCGCGGGTAGCCCTGCCCGGGGCGGGTCTCGACGTTGTTGAACCAGACGTACTCCGTGCCGGCCCGGTTGGTCCACGCCTGCTTGCACGTGACCGAGCAGGTGTGGCAGCCGATGCACTTGTCGAGGTTCATCACCATCGCCATCTGTGCCATGACGCGCATCAGTAGGTCACCTCCTGGGACCGCCGGCGGATGACGGTGACCTCGTCGCGCTGGTTGCCGGTGGGGCCGAGGTAGTTGAAGGCGAAGGACAGCTGCGCGTAGCCGCCGATGAGGTGGCTGGGCTTGACCAGCAGCCGGGTCAGCGAGTTGTGGATGCCGCCGCGCTTGCCCGGACGTCTCCGCCAGCGGTACGTCGATGAGCCGGTCCTGCGCGTGGTGCATGTAGACCGTGCCCTCGGGCATCCGGTGCGACACGATCGCCCGGGCGACGACGACGCCGTTGCGGTTGACCGCCTCGATCCAGTCGTTGTCCTCGACGCCGATCTTGGCGGCGTCCTGGTCGCTCATCCAGATGTTCTGGCCGCCGCGGGAGAGCGACAGCATGAACAGGTTGTCCTGGTACTCCGAGTGGATGGACCACTTGTTGTGCGGGGTCAGGTAGCGCACCGTCACCGTCGCCCGGCCGGCCGCCTCCCCGACGGCACCGAGGTCGGGCTCGTCGAAGAGGGCGGCCATGTTCAGCGGTGGCCGGAACACGGGGAGCCCCTCCCCGAGCTCGGTCATCCAGTCGTGGTCGAGGTAGAAGTGCTGGCGCCCGCTCAGGGTGTGCCACGGCTTGAGCCGCTCGACGTTGATGGTGAACGGGCTGTAGCGCCGCCCGCCGGTCTCGGACCCCGACCACTCCGGCGAGGTGATCACCGGCGTCGGCGCGGCCTGGGTGTCGGCGAAGGTGATCTGCTTGCCCTCGTGCTCGGCGGCGAGGTCGTGCAGCAGCGTGCCGGTGCGCTTCTCCAGGGTCTTGAAGCCCTGGGTGGCCAGGTGCCCGTTGGTCGTCCCGGAGAGCGCCAGGATCGCCTCGCAGGCGGCCACGTCGCGCCGCAGCGAGGGCCGGCCGTCGGCGACGCCGCCGCGGACCGGGCCGTTCTTGGTGCGCAGGTAGTCGACGGAGGCGCGGACGTCGTAGGTGATGCCCTTGGTCGTGGTCCCGAGCTTCTCCATCAGCGGGCCGAGCGCCGCCATCTTGGCGGCGACCGCGGTGTAGTCGCGCTCGACCTCGACGATCCTGGGCATCGTCACGCCCGGCACCGGCTCGCACTCGCCGGCCTTCCAGTCGCGGACCACGCCGTGCGGGGTGGCCATCGCGTCGGGGGTGTCGTGCAGCAGCGGCACCGCGACCACGTCCCGACGGGTGTCGAGGTTGCCCACCGCGAGCTCGGAGAACTTCTCCGCGATGGCGTGCCAGGCGTCCCAGTCGGTGCGGGTCTGCCACGGCGGCGAGATGGCGGGGTTGAACGAGTGGATGAACGGGTGCATGTCGGTGGTGTTGAGGTCGTGCTTCTCGTACCACGTCGCGGCGGGCAGCACGACGTCGGAGAAGATCGTCGTGCTGGTCTGCCGGAAGTCCAGGCTGAGCAGCAGGTCGAGCTTCCCCTCCGGCGCCTCGTCGTGCCAGACCACGTCGCGCGGCCGGCGGCCCTCCGGCGCCTCGTCGGCGCGCAGCGAGGAGTCGGTGCCCGAGCAGGTGCTTGAGGAAGTACTCGTTGCCCTTGGCCGACGAGCCGAGCAGGTTGGCCCGCCAGATCGACAGGATCCGCGGGAAGTTCTCCGGCGCGTCCGGGTCCTCGCACGCGAAGCCGAGCCGGCCCTCCTTGAGCTCGTCGACGACGTGCGCGGCCACCGGCTTCCCCGCGGCCGCGGCCTCGTCGGCGATGTCGTGGGGGTTGCGGTCG
This sequence comes from uncultured Actinomycetota bacterium, assembly GCA_963698315.1. Classification (GTDB taxonomy): domain Bacteria; phylum Actinomycetota; class Actinomycetes; order Propionibacteriales; family Nocardioidaceae; genus Nocardioides_B. The sequence continues at coordinate 664,500 of CAVOQH010000002.1, read as the reverse complement.
AAGGTCGGGTAGGACGGCATCCAGCCCATCCGCGCGCTCTGCGCGATCAGGTCGGCCGTGGTCCGGCCGCCGAACCGGCCCTGCCCGGTGCGCGCGGACAGCGTGTCGGCGCCGACGTGGTCGTAGCGGAACTGGTCGGTGTGCAGGTACCAGTACGCCGTCTGGATCATCTGCCGCGGCGGGCGCGACCAGTCCAGGCCGAACGCCAGCTGCGCCCACCCGGTGATCGGGCGGCACTTCTCCTGGCCCACGTAGTGCGCCCAGCCGCCGCCGTTGACGCCCTGGCAGCCGGTCAGCGTGGTCAGCGCGAGGAAGCTGCGGTAGATCGTGTCCGAGTGGAACCAGTGGTTGGTCCCGGCCCCCATCAGGATCATCGACCGGCCGCGGGAGTCCTCCGCGTTCTGCGCGAACTCCCGGGCGATGCGCGCGGCGGCCGGGGCGGGGACGCCGGTGACGCCCTCCTGCCAGGCCGGCGTGTACGGCGCCGACGGGTCGTCGTAGCCGGTGGGCCACTCGCCCGGCAGGCCGGGCCGCCCGACGCCGTACTGCGCGAGCATCAGGTCGAACACCGTGGTCACCAGGTGGCCGCCGACCCGGCGGGCCGGCACGCCGCGCAGCGCCGCGCCCGGGGCACCGTCGACGTCGGAGAACCGCGGCAGCTCCACCTCGACGGCCTCGTGCGCGCCGTCGGCCAGCGTGAGCCGGGGGTCGACGCCCTCGAGGTCGAGGTTCCACCGGCCGGCACCGGCCTCGCCGAAGCGGTGGCCGAGCGAGCCGTTGGGCACGACCGGCTCGTCGGTGCGGCCGTCCACCATCACGGTCTTGAAGTGGGCGTTCTCGACATCGGCGTGACCGGCCAGGTCCGCCGCGGTGAGGAACTTCCCGGGCCGGTAGGCCGGGGGTTTCGAGACGTCGCTTCGCTCCTCCTCGACCACCGAGTCGTCCTGCACCTCGTCGAGCCTGACCAGGCAGGGCAGGTCGGTGTAGCGCTTGGTGTAGTCGGTGAAGTACGGCGTCTCGCGGTCGACGAAGAACTCCCGGAGGATCACGTGGCCCATCGCCATGGCGAGCGCCGCGTCGGTGCCGGGCCGGGCCGGCAGCCACTCGTCGGCGAACTTCACGTTGTCGGCGTAGTCGGGAGCGACGGCGACCACCTTCTGGCCGCGGTAGCGCGCCTCGGCCATCCAGTGCGCGTCCGGGGTGCGGGTGACCGGCACGTTGGAGCCCCACATGACCAGGTAGCCGGCGTCCCACCAGTCCCCGGACTCGGGCACGTCGGTCTGGTCGCCGAACACCTGCGGCGAGGCGACGGGCAGGTCGGCGTACCAGTCGTAGAACGACAGCATCGTGCCGCCGACCAGCGAGGTGAAGCGGGCGCCCGAGGCGTGCGACACCATCGACATCGCCGGGATCGGCGAGAAGCCGGCCACCCGGTCCGGGCCCCACTTCCTGATCGTGTGCACGTAGGCCGCGGCGATCATCTCGGTCGCCTCGTCCCAGGTGGCCCGCACCAGCCCGCCCTTGCCGCGCGCGGACTTGTAGGCCTTGGCCCGCAGCGGGTTGTCCACCACGTGCGCCCACGCCTTCACCGGGTCGCCGTCGTGCTGCGACTTCGCCTCGCGGTACATCTGCAGCAGCACGCCGCGGACGTAGGGGTAACGCACCCGGGTCGGCGAGTAGGTGTACCAGGAGAAGGCGGCGCCGCGCGGGCAGCCGCGGGGCTCGTAGTCGGGGCGGTCGGCGCCGGGTGAGGGGTAGTCGGTCTGCTGGGTCTCCCAGGTGATGATCCCGTCCTTGACGTAGACCTTCCACGAGCACGAGCCCGTGCAGTTCACCCCGTGCGTGGAGCGGACGACCTTGTCATGGCTCCACCGGTCCCGGTAGAACTCGTCGGCCCCGCGGCCGCCCCTGGCGTGCAGGCTGCGCAGGTCGTCGGACACCGTCGCCCTGGTGAAGTAGCGCCGGCTGCGCAGCAGCGCGTCGCTCACCGGGCCGTCCATCCCCGGGCGGCCGGTCTCTGCGTCGGTGCTCACGGGCGTTCCTCCGGGGTCGGCAGCTGGGTCACGGGGCGTGCGTCGTCGCCGCACGCAGGGTCGAGCGCACGACGGTCAGGGTGAGGACGAGCGTGAGGGCGGCGGTGACCGACAGCAGCACGAGCCCGATCGCGTAGGACTCGGTGCGCCCGTAGACGTAGCCCATGATCAGCGGCGGGACGAAGCCCCCGAGCCCGCCGGCCGCGCCCACGAGACCGGTGACCCCGCCGACGCGGGCCGGCTCGGTGACCTTCGCGACCAGGGCGAACGTGGCCCCGCTGCCGGAGCCGAGGGCGGCGGCCATCGCCAGGAACGCGACGGTGCCGATCCACTCGAGCAGCGGCGTGGTGGAGGCGACGGCGGCGCCGAGCACCACCACGACGTAGCCCGCGGCGAGCACCGGCACGGGACCGAGCCGGTCGGAGAGCCAGCCGCCGATCGGACGCATCACCACGGCCACGACGACGAAGCCGGCCATCCGGTTGGCGGCGTCGGCCGGGGTCAGCTCGTAGGCGGTCTTGAGGTAGGCCGGCAGGTAGACCGAGAACGCCACGTAGCCGCCGAAGGCGACGGCGTAGAGCACGCAGGCCTGCCAGGTGATCGGCAGCCGGGCGTTCGCCGCGAGCCGGCTCATCAGCGAGCCGGTCGGCGCCGTCCGGCCGGGTGCGTCCCGCAGCACCAGCCACGCCACGACGGCGTAGACCGCGAGCAGCGTGGCGGTGATGAGGAACGGCGCGGCCGAGCCCACGCCCTCGTAGAGCTTCACCGTGGTCAGGGCGCTGATCGCCGTGCCCCCCATGCCGGCGCCGAAGATGCCCACGGCGGTGCCCCGCCGCTCGGGCGGGAACCACGCGTTGACGAACGGCACGCCGACCGCGAAGGCGGTGCCGCCGATGCCCAGGAAGAAGCCGCCCACCAGGACCGCGGCGTACGACGACTGGGCGAACAGGCCCAGGAAGAGCACCGGGACGATCGTGGCGGCCGAGACCAGCGGGAACATCAGCCGGCCACCGAGCTTGTCGGTCAGCGCACCCACGGGGATCCGGCCGAGGGACCCGACGAGGACCGGCACCGCCACCATGAGCGCCACGTCCGACTCGCTGAGCGGCCCGAGCGCGCCGTTCTCGCGGAAGAGCGGTCCGAGCGGGCTGATCAGGGCCCAGGCCCAGAAGTTGAGGGCGAAGCCCACGGTCGCGAGCGCGAGCATGAGCTGCGGCGAGCGTTCGTCCCCCGACCGCACGGCCCGTCTCCTCCTCGGATGGGTGGTTGCCGACATGACGCGACTCCTCGCCTGACTCTGGCCGATTTCGCACACCGTGCCAACCCCGCGGCCGGTTCGGGATGTGCCGAAGGTCCCGATCCGCGTCGCGAGGTCAGCGGGCCCGGAGAGCGCTACGGTGGCCCCATGACGGAGCCGACCGGCGCGATCCGCGTCTTCCTGCTCGACGACCACGAGGTCGTGCGACGTGGCCTGCGCGACCTCCTCGAGGCCGAGGGCGACATCGAGGTGGTCGGCGAGTCCGGCCTGGCCGTCGAGGCCACCGCTCGCATCCCGGCGCTGCGCCCGCACGTCGCCGTCCTCGACGCCCGCCTCCCCGACGGCAGCGGCATCGACGTGTGCCGCGAGGTCCGCTCGGTCGACCCGGACATCAAGGCGCTGATCCTCACCAGCTATGACGACGACGAGGCGCTCTTCGCCGCGATCCTGGCCGGCGCCGCGGGCTACGTGCTCAAGCAGATCGGCGGCAACGACCTGGTCGACACCGTCCGCCGGGTGGCCTCCGGCCAGTCGCTGATCGACCCCAGCCTGACCGCCCGGGTGCTCGACCGGGTGCGCAACGGCCCCGCCGAGCACGAGGAGCTCGCCTCGCTGACCGAGCAGGAGCGCAAGATCCTCGCCCTGATCGCCGAAGGGCTCACCAACCGGCAGATCGGCGAGCGGATGTTCCTCGCCGAGAAGACCGTGAAGAACTACGTCTCCAGCATCCTGGCCAAGCTCGGCCTGGAGCGGCGCACCCAGGCCGCCGTGCTGGCGTCCAAGCTGCTGGGCTGACCTGCCCGCGCGGGACGGGCCGGGAGAACCTCCGAAAAGGGACCATTGGCCCGCACAACTGGTGCCCCTGGGCCCTGACCGCGGGACCGGTGGGACAGCACGCTGAAGGTGTCAGAGAAAGACATCAGGAGGCGAACCACCATGACACTCATCCGCCACCGCCACGAGGCTTCGGCCGTCGCCGGCGTCGAGCCCCACATCGGGCTCGTCGAGACCGACATCGTGACGCACGAGAACGCGCGCAGGGGACTCGCCGTACTCCGCATCCTGTACGGCGTCACCTTCCTCTGGGCGTTCTTCGACAAGCTGCTCGCACTCGGCTTCCACACCGGCTACGACCAGGAGGGCAACCTCGACCGCTTCGGGGCGGCTGCCTGGATCAACGGCGGCAGCCCGACCGAGGGCTTCCTCTCCTTCGGGGTCCCGGCGGACAACCCCTTCCACAGCACGTTCACCTCGATGGCCGGGGACACCTGGGTCGACTGGCTGTTCATGCTCGGCCTGCTCGGCATCGGGGCCGCCCTCCTCAGCGGTGTCGGCATGCGGATCGCCGCCGGCGCGGGCGCGCTGCTCTACATGCTGATGTGGGCCGCGGTCCTGCCGCTGGAGAACAACCCGGTGGTCGACGACCACATGATCGGCGCCGTGGTCGTCATCGTCCTCGCGCTGACCCTGGCCGGCGACACCTGGGGAGCCGGACGGGCCTGGGCACGGACCCGCCTCGTCCGCCGCTACCCCGTCCTGCGGTGAACGACACGCAGACCGCAACGACCACCGGCAGGTGGGCTCAGGCCCACCTGCCGGTGGTCGTCGGCGTCGACGGGTCCGACGGCAGCCTCAGCGCGCTGGACTGGGCGGCCGCCGAGGCCGCCGCCGCGGGCGCCGACCTCCGGGTCGTGACGACCGTCTCCGACCACGCGTCGGGCCACACCCGCCGGCGCGCCGAGCGCGCCGTGGCGGCCTGGGCCGACCAGGTGTCCGCGGTGACCTCCCCCGAGCACGTGTCCGGCACCGTCGCCCACGGATCGCCCGAGCACGCGCTGCTCGACGAGGTCGGGCAGGCGCGGATGCTGGTCGTCGGCAAGCGGGGCCTGGGCGCCATCCCCCGGCTGCTGGTCGGCTCCACCTCGTTGTGGGTGGCCGGCCGCTCGCCGGTGCCCGTGGCCGTCGTGCCCACGGTCTGGGACCAGGCCTCCCACCGCGCCGAGCCCGTGGTGGTGGGCCTCGATCCCGAGCGCCCGCACCACCAGCTGCTCCACCTCGCCTTCCGGCGCGCGCACCGCCTCCAGGTCCCGCTGGTGGTCGTGCACGGGTGGGAGCCGCACAGCAGCACGCCCGAGGAGGAGCTCGCGAGCGAGGAGGCGTCCTCGCACTCGCTCTTCGAGACCTCCCTGCACGCCTGGCGGGACCGCTTCCCCGAGGTCGAGGTGCGGGCCGAGGCGAGCTCGCACCATCCCGCGATGGCCGTGCTCGCAGCCATGGAGCGCGGCGCGCAGCTGGCGATCCTGGGCCGGCACGGCGGCCACCGCTTCGCCGCGTTCGGCTTCGGCTCCGTGACGCGGGCCGTGCTCCACTACGCCGAGGTGCCGGTGCTCGTCGTACCCAACGACGACGACTGAGCCCGGCTCAGAGCGGGACGACCCACTCCAGACGGGTGCCGTGCGGCTCCTCCGGCAAGAGCCGCGCGGCACCGCCGTGCTCGGTGGCCCGGCGGCGCACGTTGCGCAGCCCGCTCTCGTCACGGTCCTCCGGCAGCCCGGTGCCGTTGTCGGTGACGCGCAGGGCGAGCTCGTGACCCGTCGCGTCCACCTCCACCATGGCGGCGTCGGCGCCCGCGTGCCGGGCCACGTTGGACAGCGCCTCGCGCAGCACCGCGAGCACCTGGTCGGCGAGAGCGCGCGGGACGACGGTGTCCAGCGGACCGGTCGTCCGCACCAGCGGCGTGAAGCCCAGGGTCGGGACGTACTCCTTCACCACCCCCCGCACGTCGGCGCGCAGCGACCCGCTGTGCGCGTGCTGCAGCTCGAAGATGGTCGACCGGATGTCGCGGATCGTCAGGTCGAGGTCGGCGACCGCGGTCGCGAGCCGCTCCCGCACCTCCTCGCCGGCGATCCGGCTCGCGCCCTGGAGCCCGAGGCCGGTCGCGAACAGGCGCTGGATCACCAGGTCGTGCAGGTCGCGGGCGATCCGGTCCCGGTCCGCGACGAGCAGCAGCTCCTCCCGGTCGGCCACGGCCTGCGCCCGGTCGAGGGAGAGGCTGGCCTGGTCGGCGAACGACGTCAGCAGCTCGACCTCCTCGCCCTCCAACGCACCCCGGTCGGACTCCAGCAGCACCAGCATCACGCCGGTGGCGGCCAGGTGGGCCCGCAGCGGCACCAGCAGCACCGTGCCCTGCGAGTCGTCCGGCGCCGGTACGGCGAGGCGCTCGCCGCCCGACTCGGCGCGGTCGATCGACCCGTCGAGGCCCGCGAGCAGGCCCGGGATGCGGCTCGCGCCGGACCCGTCGACGGCCGCCACCGCGCGCCCGCCGTCGCGGCTCTGCAGCACCGCCACCGCCTGCGCGCCGGCGACCCGGGCCGCCCCCGCGGCGATCTGGCGCAGCGCCTCGTCGATCTGCACCGGGGGCTGCAGCGCGTCGGCCACCCGGGCCGAGGCCTCCAGCCACTGCCGGCGACGCTCGCTGCGGGTGTAGGCGCGGGCGTTGTCGATGACGAAGCCGGCCGCCGTCGCCAGCGCGTCGACGAGCATCTCGTCGGCCTCGCTGAAATCCTCGCCGTCGGCCTTCTCGGTGAGGTAGAGGTTGCCGAAGACCGTCCCGCGGATCCGCACCGGCACGCCGAGGAAGGACTCCATCGGCGGGTGGTTGGCGGGGAAGCCGTAGGAGTGCGGGTGCTCCTTGAGGTGCTCGAGGCGCAGCGGCACCGGCTGCTCGATCAGCAGCCCGAGGATGCCGTGGCCGCGGGGCAGCTCGCCGATCGCCGCGTGCTCCTCGGGGGTGAGGCCGTGGGTGACGAAGTCGACCAGCGTGCGGTCGTTGCCGATGACACCGAGCGCGCCGTAGCGGGCCCCGGTGATCCGGCAGGCGGCCACCACGATCCGGTCGAGGACGGTGTGCAGGTCGAGGTCGGAGCTGATCGCGACGACCGCGTCGAGCAGGGCACGCGCGTTGTCAGGGAGGTCAAGACGCGTCATGCGTCGCAGCCTAGGGCGTCCTGGCTCTCCTCACAGGGCGCGGCGCACGGGTTGCATGGACGTGCGTGTCCAACCCGCCCCGATGCGTCGGCCGGTGATGTTGTGCCAGATCAGTTTCATGTAGAGGTTGCGCTGCCCCTCGGCCCAGGGCCGCGGGTCCCACGACCGCCGGATCTCGGACACCTCGTCGGGGTCCTCGACCAGCTGGCCGCGGCCGTAGACGACGACGCTCCAGCCCTGGTGGTTCTCGTAGTCGAGGTGGTCGATCTCGAACGCCAGCTCGGCGTTCCAGCCGTAGGTGCCGAGCTCGCTGTACGGCGCAGTGCGGAAGACGACCGCGTCGCCGTACATCGCGTAGTTGACGGGGACGATGCGTGGGCCGACGGGTGTGGACAACGCGACCCGTCCGACGATGTTGGTGCGGAGCAGGTCGAGGCATTCCTCGACGGTGAGCTCGATCGGCATGGTCATGGCGGCCTCCTTCCGTGCCAAGCCTGCCGTGACAACCGGAACGCCTCATGGGCCGTTGGTCCCGAATGCCCCGCCAACCTGCCCCTGTCGGAGCGGACCGCCGGGTCCGCTACTTCTCCAGGGTGCGGTTGTACTTCGCGAGCTGCTCGGCCAGCACGGTGAGCTCCTCCACGGTCCAGTCCTCGAAGCGGGCGACGTACGCCGACCGCCGCTCCTTCTCGAGGGCGTGCATCCGCCGCTCCCCCTCGGTGGACATCGTCACCACGCAGGCCCGCCGGTCGGCGGGGTCCTCGGCCTTCTCCACCAGACCGAGCTCGGTGAGCAGCTGGACCTGGCGGCTGACCGCGCCCTTGTCCATCCCGAGCGCCTCGACGATGAACGCCTGCGAGCAGCCGTCGTGCTCGCGGACCGTGGCCAGCACCTGGTAGCCGACCGGCGCCAGGGCCGGGTCGATCAGCCGGGCCCGGTCACCGGTGGCGCGGCGGGCGCGGCGCAGCAGCGCGACGACCTCGGCCTCCACGGCCCTGACCTGCTCGGCCTTGCCCGCGCGGGTCGTCACCGCGCCGCGTCCTCGAGCTCGTCGGCGCGGGCGATGGTGGTGCGCAGCGGCACCTCGCGGATGAGGACGATGCAGACGAGGGCCACGACAGCGAACGGTAGCGCCAGCAGGAAGATGTGTCCCGTCGCGTCGCCGTACGCCGCCTCGAAGACCGCCCGCACCGGGGCGGGCAGCGCGTCCACGTCGGGGATGGCGCCGCCGTCGTGGGCTCCCGCGGTGACGCCGATCCGGGCCAGGCCGTCCGCCACGTTGGTGGCGACCTGGTGGCCGAGGGCCGCGCCGAGCGCCGAGACGCCGATCGACCCGCCCATCGTGCGGAAGAACGCCGCGAGCGAGCTGGCCGCGCCCATGTCGCGCTGGGCGGCGGCGTTCTGCACGGCCAGCACGAGGTTCTGGTTGACGCCGCCGAGGCCGACGCCGAGCACCAGCATCGCGACGCCGGCGGCGACCAGGCTGGTGGTGTGGTCGAGCTGCGACAGCAGGCCGACCCCGACGACCAGGACCGCGGCGCCGCCGACGAGGTAGCGCTTCCACCTCCCGGTGCGGGCGATGATCCGCCCGGTGGTGATGCTGGAGACCAGCAGGCCGAGCACCATCGGCAGCGTCATCAGTCCGGCCTCGGTCGGCGACATGCCGTGGGCGAGCTGGAAGAACTGCGCGAGGAACACGGTGGCGCCGAACATCGCGACGCCGACCATCGTCGAGGCGATCGAGGCCAGGGCGATGGTGCGGTCGCGGAAGAGGTGCAGCGGGATCACCGGCTCGGCGACCTTGCTCTCGACCACGACGGCCGCGACGAGCAGCAGCACGCCGCCGGCGACCATGAGCAGGGTGGTGACCGACGCCCAGTCGAAGCGGCTGCCGGCGAGCGACACCCAGATCAGCAGGACCGAGACCCCGGAGGCGATGAGCGCGGCGCCGGCGTAGTCGATGCGCACCTGGCGGCGTACGACGGGGAGGTGGAGGGTCTTCTGGAGCACCAGCAGGGCGATCGCCGCGACGGGGATGCCGACCGCGAAGCACCAGCGCCAGCCGAGCCAGGAGGTGTCGACGATCAGGCCGCCGATGAGCGGTCCGCTGACCGTGGCGACGGCGAAGACCGCGCCGAGGTAGCCGAAGTAGCGACCGCGCTCGCGGGGCGGCACGATCGAGGCGATCACGATCTGCACGAGCGCCGAGAGGCCGCCGACGCCGACGCCCTGCACGACCCGCGCGCCGATGAGCACGCCCATCGAAGGAGCGAGCGCGGCGATCAACGAGCCGGCGACGTAGATGAGCAGCGAGACCTGGACCAGCAGCCTTCTTGCTGAACAGGTCGGCGAGCTTGCCCCAGATCGGCGTGGTGGCGGTGAGGCTGAGCAGGGTGGCCACGATGACCCAGGTGTAGCCCGACTCGGTGCCGTCGAGGTCGGCGACGATGACCGGCAGCGCGTTGGAGACCACCGTCGAGGAGAGCATCGCGACGAACATCGCGAGCAGGAGGCCGGAGAGCGCCTCCATGACCTCACGGTGGGTCATCGGGGCGCTGACGGGCGTCTCGACGGTGCTGCTGTCGCTGCGGGTGGTGGTCGACGGCACGGGACCTCGCTGTCGGGAAGGACGGATTGGTTGCGAGAGACAACGATACTCCAGATCGTTGCGAACCGCAACTTTCGTGAGGACCGTCACGCCCCGGGCAGGCAGGGGTGGTGAGGGGTCACGTGTGCGGCGACACGCCGCGAAAAGGGCTGAGGGAGTGACCCCTCGGCGCTACGGGGTGGGGTGGCGGGCGTCGTAGGAGAGGAACGAGCGCTGGCAGGCGACGGCGACGAGCACCCCGACGATGCAGGCGGCGCCGCCGAGCACGAGGGCGATCCGCTCGGTGGTGGCCTCGGCGACGCTGCCGAGGAGGAAGTCGCCCGCGCGCGGCCCGCCCGCGACCACGACGATGAACACGCCCTGGAGCCGGCCGCGCAGCTCGTCGGGGGCGGCCACCTGGAGCACGGTGTTGCGGAACGCCGAGCTCACCGAGTCGGCCGCGCCGGCGACGCAGAGGAACAGCACCCCGGCCCAGAGCGCGCCGGTCAGGCCGACCGAGCCGATCGCCGCGCCGTAGACCAGGATCGCGAGCACGATCGCGACCCCGTGCCGGCGCACCCGGCTCACCCAGCCGGACACCACGAACGCCATCAGCGCGCCGACGGCCGGTGCCGCCTGGAGCACGCCGACGGTCGCCGCGCCGCCGCCGTAGACCTTGTAGGCCAGCGCCGGGAACAGCGCCCGCGGGTGCGCGAAGACCATCGCGCACAGGTCGAGCACGAAGGTCATCCGCAGGTTGGGCGAGCGGCGCAGGAACGACAGCCCGTCGAGCACCGACCGCACCCCGGCGCGCGGGTTGCCCTCCGAGGGCGGCATCGGCGGCAGCCGGAACAGCGCGTAGAGGGTGGCGGTGAAGGTCAGCGCGTCGACGGAGTAGGCCAGCTCGAAGCCGCCCCAGGAGATCAGCAGCGCGCCGACCAGCGGACCGACGGTGAAGCCGAGGTTGAACGACGCGGCGTTGAGGGCGCTGGCCGCCGGGAGCAGGTGCGGCGGGAGCAGCCGCGCGATCATCGCGTTGCGGGCCGGGCTGGTGGCGGCGTAGCAGGCCGACTGCACCGCGATGCACGCGTAGATGACCCCGACGTGGGTGTTGCCGAGGAACGCCTGCGCGGCGAGCACGAGCGAGACCGCCCAGGACCCGGCCGAGGAGATGATGGCGAGCAGACGCCGGTCGACCGCGTCGGCGATCGCCCCGGCGTACAACCCGAAGCCGACCAGCGGCACCAGCCCGAAGACGCCGATCAGACCGACCGCGAACGACGAGCCGGTCAGCGCGTAGACCTGGACCGCGACGGTCACGACGGTCATCTGCTGGCCGAACTGGGCGATCGTGTTGCCGACGAAGAGCCGGCGGTACGGCGCCGAGACCCTCAACGGGCGGACGTCGGTCAGCACCTTCGTCCACCGTCGCGCCACGCCCGACACCCTCTCACCCGCCCGGAGGCGGCGACATCTCGGGCGAAAAAAGCTCTTGAGCGGTCCCCGGGCCGGACGTAGCGTGGTGCCACACGGAAAGGAGGTGGTCCAGAAGTGAATTCTTTCGGGACTTGTGAGGTGGCTGCTTCCTAGCAGCGCACCGGCCTCCGCGGCCTCCCGTCCTCCGACGGGGTGCGCGCGCTGGCAATACCAGGCAGTCACCCGGCCCGTGGGCGCTCCGGAGCAGTCCTCCCGGAGAGCGGACCCCCTTCCTGAGGGACACCGCACCGCCCACGGGCCGTCTGCATTCCTCCGCTCAGACGGGGGCGGCGAACTGGGCCTGGTAGAGGTCGGCGTAGGCGCCGCCCGCGGCGAGCAGCTCGTCGTGCGTGCCCTGCTGCACGATCCGGCCCTCCTCCATCACCAGGATCAGGTCCGCGTCGCGGATCGTCGAGAGCCGGTGGGCGATCACGAAGCTGGTCCGGTCGGTGCGCAGCGCCGCCATCGCGTGCTGCACGAGCAGCTCGGTGCGGGTGTCGACCGAGCTGGTCGCCTCGTCGAGGATCAGCAGCGCCGGCCGGGCCAGGAACGCCCGGGCGATGGTGACCAGCTGCCGCTCCCCCGCGCTGAGGCTGCCGCCCTCCTCGTCGATGACGGTGTCGTAGCCGTCGGGGAGGTTGTGCACGAAGCGGTCCACGAAGGTCGCCCGCGCCGCCTCGACGACCTCCTCCTCGGTGGCGTCCGGTCGCCCGTAGGCGATGTTGTCGCGGATCGTGCCCTCGAAGAGCCAGGTGTCCTGGAGCACCATGCCGGTGCGGCCACGCAGGTCGGAGCGCCGCATCGTCGAGACGTCGACGCCGTCGAGGGTGATCCGGCCCGCGTCGACGTCGTAGAACCTCATCACCAGGTTGACCAGCGTGGTCTTGCCGGCACCGGTCGGCCCGACGATGGCCACCGTCTGGCCGGGTCGTGCCACCAGGGACAGCTCCTCGATCAGCGGCCGGTCGGGGTCGTAGCGGAACGACACGTCCTCGAAGCGCACCTCGCCGCGACCGTCCACGGCGAGCGGTGCATGGGTCTCCACCGGCTCCTCCTCGGCGTCGAGCAGCTCGAAGACCCGCTCCGCCGAGGCGACGCCGGACTGCAGCAGGTTGACCATCGAGGCCAGCTGGGTGAGCGGCTGGGTGAACTGGCGGGAGTACTGGATGAACGCCTGCACCTCGCCGAGGCTCATCGACCCGTTGGCGACCCGCAGGCCGCCGAGCACGGCGATCACGACGTAGTTGAGGTTCCCGAGGAACATCATCACCGGCATGATCAGGCCGCTGACGAACTGCGCGCCGAAGCCGGCCTGGTAGAGCTGCTCGTTCTCCTCCTCGAACACCGCCTCGACCTCGCGCTGGCGGCCGAGCACCTTGACCAGGCTGTGCCCGGTGAAGGTCTCCTCGACGTGCGCGTTGAGGGTGCCGGTGCGTCGCCACTGCGCGATGAACAGCCCCTGCGAGCGCTTCATGATCTGCCCGGTGACCGCCATGCCCACCGGCACCGTGACCAGCGCGATCAGGGCGAGGGTGGGCGAGATCGAGAACATCATCACGAGCACGCCGACCACGGTGAGCAGCGCGACGAGCAGCTGGCTCATCGTCTGCTGCAGGGTCTGGCTGATGTTGTCGATGTCGTTGGTGACCCGCGAGAGCAGCTCGCCGCGGGGCTGCCGGTCGAAGTAGCTCAGCGGCAGCCGGTTGATCTTCGTCTCGACGTCGTTGCGCATCCGGCGTACGGCGGTCTGGACGACGTCGTTGAGCAGGTAGCCCTGCAGCCACATCAGGACCGACGCCCCGACGTAGACCGCGAGCACGAGCAGCAGCACCCGGCCGACCGCGTCGAAGTCGACGCCCTGGCCCGGCACCACGTCCATGCCCTGGAGCATGTCGGCGAGCCGGTCCTCGCCACGGGCCCGCAGCCCGTCGACCGCCTCGGCCTTGGTGGTGCCGGCCGGGAGGTTGCGCCCGAACAGGCCGGCGAAGATCAGGTCGGTCGCCGCGCCGAGGATGCGCGGGCCGACGACGCTCAGCGCGACCGAGGCGACGGCGAGCAGCAGCACGACCGCGACCTTGCCCCGCTCGGGCGCGAGGCGTCCGACGAGCCGCTTGGCGGAGGGGCCGAACTCCAGCGACTTGCTGCCGACCATGCCGCCGCCGAAGGGGCCGCCGCGACCGGGTCCGCCGCCGACGTGGACGCGCTCGGTCTCCTTCAGCGTCCCCGGCTTCTCCGCCGGCTGGTCGACCTTCTCGAGTGCTCATGCCGCTTCCTCGGGGGTGAGCTGGGACTCGACGATCTCCTGGTAGGTGGCGTTGCCGGCGAGCAGCTCGTCGTGGGTGCCGCGACCGACCACCTCGCCGTCCTCGAGCACGACGATCTCGTCGGCCCCGACGATGGTGGAGACCCGCTGCGCGACCACGACGACGGTGGCGTCGGTCGTGATCGGCGCGAGCGCGGCCCGCAGCCGCGCGTCGGTGGCGAGGTCGAGGGCGGAGAACGCGTCGTCGAAGAGGTAGACGGCCGGGCGGCGGATCACCGCCCGGGCGATCGCGAGCCGCTGCCGCTGCCCGCCGGAGACGTTGGAGCCGCCCTGGCTGATCGGCGCCTCGAGCCCGCCGGGCATGGCCTCGACGAAGTCACGGGCCTGCGCCACCTCGAGCGCTGCCCACATCTCCTCCTCGGTGGCGTCGGGCTTGCCGTGCCGCAGGTTGCTGGCCACGGTGCCCGAGAAGAGGAAGGCCTTCTGCGGCACCAGGCCGATCCGGCTCCACAGCACGTCGGGGTCGAGGCGGCGTACGTCGACGCCGTCCACCTCGACGACGCCGTCGGTCACGTCGAACAGCCGTGGCACCAGGTTGAGCAGGGTCGACTTGCCCGCGCCGGTGGAACCGATGATCGCCAGCGTGCGGCCGGGCCGGGCGTCGAGGTCGACGGCGCGGAGGACGGGCGCCTCCGCACCGGGGTAGGTGAAGGTGACCCCGCGCATCGTCACGCCCTGGCCGGAGGTCTCGCGGACGGGGTCGGCCGGCGGCACCACGGTCGTCTCGGTCCGCAGCACCTCGGTGATCCGGTCGGCGCAGACCGCCGCGCGCGGCACCATCATCAGCATGAAGCTGGCCATCATCACGGCCATCAGGATCTGCACGAGGTAGGCCAGGAAGGCGGTCAGCGCGCCGACCTGCATCTGCCCGGCGTCGACCCGGTGCCCGCCGAACCAGAGCACGGCGACGCTGGAGACGTTGAGGATCAGCATCACGGCCGGGAACATCGTGGCCATCCAGCGGCCGACCGTGACCGCGACGCGGCTCAGGTCGGCGTTGGCCTCGCCGAAGCGGGCAGCCTCCACGGGCTCGCGGACGAAGGCGCGGACCACCCGGATGCCGGTGATCTGCTCGCGCAGCACCCGGTTGACCGCGTCGATGCGGGTCTGCATCAGCCGGAAGCCGGGCACCATCCGCGAGGCGATCAGGCCGACCGTGCCGAAGAGCACCGGCACCGCGACGGCGACCAGCCAGGAGAGCCCGACGTCCTCGCGCACGGCCATCAGCACGCCGCCGATCATCATGATCGGTGCGGTGACCATCATCGTGAAGGTCATCAGCACGAGCATCCCGACCTGCTGGACGTCGTTGGTGGTGCGGGTGATCAGTGACGGCGCCCCGAAGTGCGCGAGCTCGCGGCCCGAGAACGTGCCGACCCGGTGGAAGAGCGCCGAGCGCAGGTCGCGTGCGACCCGCATGGCGGTGCGCGCACCGACGTACACCGCGGCGACGCTGCACAGGATCTGCACCATCGAGACCACGAGCATCACCCCGCCGACCTGGGTGATGTAGGCGGTGTCGCCCCGGGCGACGCCGTTGTCGATGATGTCGGCGTTGAGGCTGGGCAGGTAGAGCGCGGCCATCGTCGCGACGAACTGGAGCGCGACGACCACGCCGATCTCGCGGTGGTACGGCGCGAGGAACTGTCGGAGCAGCCGGACCAGCATGCTCACTCCCCCTTCTCGTGCAGGTGGTGGATGCCGTTCAGGAGCACGTCGGCGACCTCGTCGGCGGTGAGCCGGTCCTCGGCCCGGACCCCGGGGTTGCGGGAGCCGAGCACGAGGGTGCGCAGCAGCAGGGCGGCGCGCTCGGGGCTCACGCTGATCTCGTCGCGGTGCGGCTCGAAGACCTCGACGAGCCGCTCGAGGAGCGCCTGGTGGGCGTCGACGACGAACTGCGGTGGACCCGGCGGCCGGTCGGCGTGCTCGCCGCGCGCGTGGGCCTCGATCCAGTGCGAGCGGAGCGCCATCATCACCGCGACCACCTGGTCGGAGCGGCGCAGCATCAGGTCGGCGGTGATCCGGACCTTCGCGGGGAGGTCGACGCACTCGGCGAGCGCGGCCTGCAGGCTCTCGCGGGCGTCGGCCGGGTCGAGCGTCTCGGCGGCGACGGCGTGCAGCAGCGCGTCCTTGTCGGGGAAGACCCGGAAGATCGTGCCCTCGGCGATGCCGGCCGCCTCGGCGATGAGCCTGGTGGTGAGCCGGTCGCCGTGCTCGATGAGCAGCGGCCGGACGGCGGCGATGATCGCCCGGCGACGGTCGTCGGGGCTCATCGGGGCGGCGCGGGGGGTCATACCGCGACACGATAAGTGAGTGAGCGCTCACTCACAAGCGGTTTTCCCGAGCTGCCCGCAGCCGCCCTCAGGGGGCGAGCCGCTCCACCCGCCAGGCGTCGCCGAGGCGCACGTAGCGCAGCCGGTCGTGCATCCGGCCCCGCCGGCCCTGCCAGAACTCCACCGCCCGCGGCGTGACGAGGTAGCCGCCCCAGGCCGGCGGCAGCCCGATGCCGCCCTCCCCGAACCGCTCGGCCGTCTCGGCGTAGCGCCGGTCGAGCTCGGCGCGCGACTCCACCACCTGCGACTGCGGCGAGGCCCAGGCGCCGACCTGGGAGTCGCGCGGACGGGTCGAGAAGTACTCCTCGTTCTCCTCCTCGGTGAGCCGGGTCGCGGTCCCCTCGACCCGCACCTGCCGCTCCAGGTCGTGCCAGGGGAACAGCAGCGCGCAGGCCGGGTTGGCGTCGAGCTCGGTGCCCTTGCGGGAGGTGTAGTTGGTGAAGAAGACGAAGCCGCGCTCGTCGTGCCGCTTGAGCAGCACCAGCCGCGCCGACGGCACCCCGTGCGCGCTGGCGCTCGCGACGACCATCGCGTTGGGCTCGTGCAGGCCCGCCTCCGTCGCGTCCTTCAGCCACCGCTCGAACATCGCGACCGGCTCGTCGGCGAGGTCGGACTCGTCGAGCCCGCTGTCGGCGTACTCCCGGCGCAGTCCCGCGAGGTCAGTCTCGTCTGTCATGTCACAGACGTTAGACGGTGACGGTGCGCACACGAGGGGGCATGATGAGGACGTTTGGGTGCCGGAGGTCCGGCACCGGGCTGCGACGAGAGGAAGGCCCTTCATGACCGAGGTCCACCACGGGTTGGAAGGCGTCGTCGCCTTCGAGACCGAGATCGCCGAGCCCGACAAGGAGGGGTCGGCGCTGCGCTACCGCGGCGTCGACATCGAGGACATCGTCGGCCGGGTGCCGTTCGAGAACGTCTGGGGCCTGCTGATCGACGGCGCCTACACCCCGGGGCTCCCCCCGGCCGAGGCCTACAACATCCCGGTGCACACCGGTGACGTGCGCGTCGACGTGCAGGCGGCGATCGCGATGCTGGCGCCGGCGTTCGGCTTCCGGCAGACCTACGACATCTCCGACGAGCAGGCGCGCGCCGACCTCAGCCGGGTGGCGGTGATGGTGCTGTCGTACGCCGCGCAGTCCGCCCGCGGCCTGCACCAGCCGGTGGTCCCGCAGTCCGAGGTCGACCAGGGCGCGACGCTCGCGGAGAGGTTCCTGATCCGCTGGAAGGGCGAGGCCGACCCCAAGCACGTCAAGGCGATCGACGCCTACTGGAGCAGCGCCGCCGAGCACGGCATGAACGCCTCGACGTTCACCGCCCGCGTCATCACCTCCACCGGCGCCGACGTCGCGGCGGCCTTCTCCGGCGCGATCGGCGCGATGAGCGGCCCGCTGCACGGCGGCGCCCCGTCGCGCGTGCTCGGCATGATCGAGGAGGTCGAGAAGCGTGGCGACGCGCGGTCCTACGTCAAGGAGCTGCTCGACAACAAGGAGCGGCTGATGGGCTTCGGGCACCGGGTCTACCGCGCCGAGGACCCGCGCGCCCGGGTGCTGCGCCGCACCGCCCGCGAGCTGGACGCCCCGCGCTACGACGTCGCCGAGGAGCTGGAGCAGGCCGCGCTGGCCGAGCTGCGCGAGCGCCGGCCCGACCGGGTGCTGGAGACCAACGTGGAGTTCTGGGCGGCGATCGTCCTCGACTTCGCCGAGGTGCCGCCCGCGATGTTCACCTCGATGTTCACCTGCGCCCGCACCGGCGGCTGGTCCGCGCACATCCTGGAGCAGAAGCGCACCGGGCGGCTGATCCGGCCCTCGGCGGTCTACACGGGACCGCCCGCGCGCAAGGCCGACGAGGTCGACGGGTGGAAGGCGGCCTGGGCGGGAGCCTGACCTCCGGTGTCGGTGCGCGCCTCTAGGTTTACTGCATGAGCATCGAGGAGACCCGGGCCGTGTGGGACGCCGAGGCGGCCACGTTCGACGACGAGCCGGACCACGGCCTGCGCGACCCCGCGACGCGGGAGGCCTGGCGCGAGCTGCTGCTCGCGCACCTGCCGCCCGCCCCGGCGCGGGTCGCCGACCTCGGCTGCGGCACCGGGACGCTGTCGGTGCTGCTCGCCGAGGAGGGCTACTCCGTGAGCGGCATCGACCTCTCCCCCGAGATGGTCGCCCGCGCGGAGGCCAAGGGCGCCGGCCACGACGTGACGTTCGCGGTCGGCGATGCCGGCGACCCCGACCTGCCCGCGGGCTCCTTCGACGTGGTGCTGTCCCGGCACGTGCTGTGGGCGCTGCCCGACCCCGCGGCCGGCCTGGCCCGGTGGGTCGACCTGCTGGCCCCGGGCGGCCGGCTCGTGCTGGTCGAGGGCCGGTGGTTCACCGGGGGCGGTCTGGCCGCGGCCGACACCGAGGCGATGGTGCGCGCGACCGGCCGCGGCGCCGCCGTACGACACCTGCCGGAGGCGGTCTACTGGGGCAAGGAGATCGACGACGAGCGCTACCTGCTCGTCAGCGAGGCCGGCGCCGGGGGCTACTAGCCGCCGTCGCCGCCACCGCCACCGTCCATGCCGCCGCCGTCGCCGAACCCTCCGAAGTCGTGCCCTCCGCCCTCGTGGCCGTGGAAGCCGCCGTGGTCCGCCATCGGCGGGTCGAAGGCCCAGCCGAGCGCCGCACCGGCTCCGGCTCCGCCCACGAAGTAGCCCTGTCCGTAGGGCAGGAAGGCCGCGCCGGCCTCCCAGTAGGGCACCGTGCGGCCACCGATCCTCACCTTGCGCACCTCGGGGGGCTCGCCGTTGCGCACCCTGGCCGCGTCCTGCGCGCACGCGGGGACCGTGCGGGTGCCACGGCCGGGTGCCGTGTAGAGCACGTCCACCACGGAGGGGCCGTGCTGGGGGTTGAAGAAGCAGGGCACCCGCAGTGCCGGCACCGGCCGGCCATCGAGCCGCGCCTGCACGCAGGCCACGGCGTAGCGTCCGGTCGACAGCGTGTCGGTGACGGTGCTGATCTCGTCGGCCCGCCGGATCCGCGGCACCGACCGCTGGGCGGACTCGTAGGCGTCGAGCGCCCGCTGGTAGTCGAGCCGGCCCTCCTCGTCGAGGGCCCCGACGGAGGCGTCGAGCCGCTGGAGCTCCTCGCCGAGCAGGGTGACGTCCTCGTCGGCGAGGCTGCGCACGACGGAGAGCTCCTCCTCGTCGGCGCGGTGCGCGCGACGCCGGTCGCGCACGTAGCGGGCACCGAGAGCGGCGCCGCCGCCCGCCACCAGTGCCAGCAGCCACTCCATCAGGTGCTCGCGACGAACTCGTAACGCTCGAGGATCAGCGACCAGTCGCCGAACTTCTCCCGGTAGGCGTGTTGCCCTCGTGCCAGCCGCCGTGCTCCAGCACCACCTCGGAGCCCTCGTCGGTGTCGGTGAAGGTGACGGTGAGCGAGCTCGGCGCCTCCGGGTCCTGGCCCAGCGTCCAGGTCTGCGCGTAGGTCTCACCGGGTGACCAGGCGGTCACCTCGCCGATCTGGTGCTCGGCACCGTTGGACATCCGGATCAGCACCCGGCCGCCGACCCTCGGCTCGATCAGCACACCGTCGAAGGCGTCGGGGTCGGGAGTGTAGGCCGCGGGCCACCACTCCGAGATGCGGTCGGTGAACGCCTCGAACGCCGTGGCGGCGTCACAGGACAGGGACACCGTGTGCGCGTGAGGGTCCATGCCGGGAGTCTGCCACCGAACCGGCCCGCTCGGGGGCTACAGGAGCTTCCCGTAGCAGCGGGACTTCGGCGACCAGGAGTAGTGACCGAACTTCTCGACCAGCTCGTAGCCGGAGGACGCGTAGAGCGCGAGCGCCTCGGGCTGCTCGGTGCCGGTCTCCAGGATCATCACGTCCGCGCCGGCCCCGGCGGCGGTGTCCTCGAGGTGCGCGAGCATCGCCCGGGCCAGGCCCATCCGCCGGCCGGCGGGCGCGACGTACATCCGCTTGACCTCCGCGGACAGCGCGCCGCCCAGCCGGACCACGTCGGGGCGGGTGCGCCAGCCGCCCATCGCCACCGGGACGTCGCCGAGGTAGCCGACGAAGAACGCCCCCGACGGCGGCTCGAAGGTCGCCGGGTCCAGCGGGCTGTTGTCCGGGCCGCCGTAGCGCTCGACGTACTCCGCCTGGACCTCCTCGATCAGCGCCTGGGCCGCGGCGTGCGTGATCGCGACCCGGTCGATGCGCAGCACGTCAGACCGTCGCGAAGCCGCAGGGGCTCGGGCCCGGTCCGGCCTGCGGCGCGAGGTTGCTCATGTCGTGTCCCCGTTCGTGGTGCTGCGGTGGCGGGTGACAGAATAGGCGCACCGCAGCCCCGTGACTGCACTGACAACGGCGTCAGGTCGCTCTCACCCGAGACTTCTGACGAGGTACCCGTCGTGACCGACACGATCACCATCCCCGACCACCTCAAGCCCGCGGACGGTCGCTTCGGCGCCGGTCCCTCCAAGGTCCGCGTGGAGTCCCTGCAGCGCCTCGCCGCCACCGGCACCGACCTGCTCGGCACCTCCCACCGCCAGGCCCCGGTCAAGGCACTGGTCGGCCGCGTGCGCGAGGGCATCTCCTCGCTCTTCGCGCTGCCCGACGGCTACGAGGTGGTGCTGGGCAACGGTGGCGCCACCGCCTTCTGGGACATCGCCACCTTCGGCCTCATCCGGGAGCGCAGCCAGCACCTGTCGTTCGGCGAGTTCTCCTCCAAGTTCGCCAAGGCCGCGCAGAGCGCGCCGTTCCTCGGCGACCCGACCGTGATCACGTCCGACCCGGGCACCCGTCCGGAGCCGCGGGCCGAGGCCGGGATCGACGCCTACGCCTGGGCGCACAACGAGACCTCGACCGGGGTGATGGCCCCGGTGCACCGGGTCGAGGGTGCCGACGACGACGCGCTGGTGCTGGTCGACGCCACCTCGGGCGCCGGCGGGCTCCCGGTCGACATCAGCCAGGTCGACGCCTACTACTTCGCCCCGCAGAAGAACTTCGCCTCCGACGGCGGCCTGTGGCTCTCCGTGATGTCGCCGGCGGCGCTCGAGCGTGCCGCCGAGATCGCGGCGTCCGGCCGCTGGGTGCCGGCGTTCCTCGACCTGCCGACGGCGATCGACAACTCGACGAAGAACCAGACCTACAACACCCCGTCGCTGGCCACCCTCTTCCTGCTCGCCGAGCAGCTCGACTGGCTCAACGGCCAGGGCGGCCTGGACTTCGCGGTGTCCCGCACGACCGACTCGTCGACCCGGCTCTACACCTGGGCCGAGAAGACGTCCTACACCACGCCCTACGTCACCGCCCCCGGCGAGCGCTCGCTGGTGATCGGCACCATCGACTTCGACGAGAGCATCGACGCCGCCGCGGTCGCCAAGCACCCTGCGCGCCAACGGGATCGTGGACACCGAGCCCTACCGCAAGCTCGGTCGCAACCAGCTGCGCGTCGCGATGTTCCCCGCGATCGACCCCTCCGACGTCGAGGCGCTCACCGCGTGCATCGACCACGTCGTGGAGAAGCTGGCCTGACCCATCGATATCGGTAGCGCCCGGGTGACCTTGGGATCACCGTTGGACTACCGATATCGGCTCGAGCCGGCAGCAGGGTCAGGAGGCGGCGAGCTCCGGCTCGGCCACCTCGGGACGACGGTCGGCACCGCCGGCCAGGCCCACCAGGCCGGCGACCGGGCGGCCGAGACGACGGCGCAGCTTGCGCTTGGTCTCGTCGACGTAGCCGTTGGGCAGCGAGAGCCGGATGACCTTGGACCACGCGGACGCGACCTGCTTGGGCAGCGGGCCGGTGGTGTAGGTCAGGCCGTAGTCGTCGAAGAGCTGGCGCACCTTGGGCGCGATCTCCTGGTAGCGGTTGCTCGGCAGGTCCGGGAACAGGTGGTGCTCGATCTGGTACGACAGGTTGCCGGTCATGATGTGCATCGCCTTGCCACCGCTGATGTTGGCCGAGCCGAGCATCTGGCGCAGGTACCACTCGCCGCGGGTCTCGCCCTCGATCGAGCGGCGCTCGAAGGTCTCGACGCCCTCGGGGAAGTGGCCGCACATGATCACCGAGTGGGTCCACAGGTTGCGGACCAGGTTGGCGGTCGCGTTGGCGCCGAGCGTGTGCAGGAACGACGGACCGGACAGCAGCGGGTGCACGACGTAGTCCTTGGTGACCTGGCCGCGGATCTTCTTCAGCACCTGGCGGGCCCGCGCCTTGAACTCGGGGCTGTTGCGGCGCTTCTCCGAACGGAGGTTCTTGCCGAGCTCGAGGTCGTAGGCCGCGATGCCGTACTCGAAGAAGCAGGCGTTGATGAAGTTCCACAGCGGCTGGGCGAGGTAGAGCGGGTACCAGCGCTGGTCCTCGTCGACGCGCATGATGCCGTAGCCGAGGTCGTTGTCGCGGCCGATCACGTTGGTGTAGGTGTGGTGCAGCTCGTTGTGCGAGTGCTTCCACTGCTCCGACGGCGAGGCGTTGTCCCACTCCCACGTGGTCGAGTGGATCTTGGGGTCGCGCATCCAGTCCCACTGGCCGTGCATGACGTTGTGGCCGATCTCCATGTTCTCCAGGATCTTGGCCACCGACAGGCCGGCGGTGCCGACGAGCCAGGCCGGCGGGAACAGCGAGAAGAGCAGCACCGCACGGCTGCCCATCTCCAGCTTGCGCTGGACGTCGATCACCTTGCGGATGTACGCCGCGTCGCCGGCGCCGCGGGCGGCGACGAACTCGGCGCGGATCTCGTCGAGACGGCGCCCGATCTCCTCGATGTCGTCGGCGCTCAGGTGGGCGATGGGGTTCTCGGTCTTCTTCTGCAGGACGGTCATGGGGGATCTCCTTCTCAGAGGTCGATGTCGCAGGCGCCGGCCGCGGCCGAGACGCAGGTCTGGATCAGCACGCCGTCGCCGGGTGCTGCCGTGGTCAGGTCGCCCGAGCGCAGGTCGCGCACGGAGCCCTCGCGCAGCGGGAGCACGCAGGAGAAGCAGATGCCCATCCGGCAGCCGGACGGCATCAGCACTCCTGCCTGCTCGCCGGCGTCGAGGATGGGGGTCGCGCCGTCGGCCTCGACGACGGTGCCGGCGCCGGTGAAGCGCACGGTGCCGCCCTCGCCCGGCTCGGCCAGCGCGGTGCGGAAGCGCTCGGTGTGCAGCCGGTCGGCGGCGCCGATCCCGGCCCACTGCTCCTCGATCGCGTCGAGCAGGCCGGCCGGCCCGCACGCCCAGGTCTCCCGCTCCTCGAGGTCGGGGACCATCGTGGCGAGCGCCGCGACGTCGAGGCGCCCGGCCGCGTCGGTGTGCTGCTCGACCAGCCGCAGCCGCCCGGCGGCGGCCAGGGCGCGCAGCTCGTCGCCGAAGATGACGTCGTCCGCGGACGACTCCGAGTGCACGAGCACCACGTCGCCGAGCCGGTCGAGGCCCGACCGCAGCATGCCCATCACCGGGGTGATGCCGCTGCCGCCGGTGACGAAGAGGACCTTGCGGGGGGCCGGGTCCGGGAGGACGAAGTCACCCAGGGCCTGGTCGAGGTGGACCAGCTGCCCGGGCCGCAGCTCCTGGGCCAGGTGCGCGCTGACGATGCCGTCGGGCACGGCCTTGGCCGTGATCGACAGCAGGCCGTCGGCCGTGCCGGGAGCCGAGGTCAGCGAGTAGGAGCGCCACAGCCGCACGCCGTCGACCTCGAGGCCGACCCGGACGTACTGCCCGGGCACGTGCCCCCGCCAGGCCCCACCGGGCCGGAGCACCACCGTGACCGCGTCGGCGGTCTCGGGGCGCACCTCGACCACGCGGGCGCGCAGGTCGGCACCGGGCCGGAGCGGGCGGAACATGTCGAGGTAGTCGGCCGGCTGCTTGGGGTGCGCCACCGCTTCGGCCACCTGCCAGACCCGGTCCCGCAGACGCCGCCGAGGCGCCCGGGACGAGCCGTGGTCGTGCACGAGACTGGTCATGGGACCAGCATCCTGGACAACCGGTGTAAGTTCATGACCGTACGACGTGAATCTGTCCGCACAATTTGTTCGGAGCGCACAAACCGTGTCCGAAGCCGACCCCATCCGCCACGCGAGCCGCACCGCCCGCGGGGCCGCCGAGCTCGATCTCGGCGAGGACGCCACCGGCCTGCTCCGCTCCCGGCTGCCGGCGGTCGCCGAGGACACCGTCCGGGCCATCATCGTCGAGGTGCCCGGCTATGCGGGAGCCCTGGCCGGGCCGATGGGTGCCAACATCCAGGGCGCGGTCCAGCTCGCCCTCGGCGGCTTCCTGAGCCTGGCCAGCAGCGACCGCAGCAGCGACCCCGGCACCCCGCTGGCGCCGGCGCTGGAGGGCGCCTACGCGCTGGGCCGGGGCGAGGCGCGCAGCGGCCGCACGATGGACGCGCTGCTCGCGGCCTACCGGGTCGGCGCCCGGGTGTCGTGGCGCGAGCTGTCGGCGACCGCGGTCGAGGCCGGCCTGACCGCGGAGACCCTCTCCAAGTTCGCCGAGCTGGTCTTCGCCTACATCGACGAGCTGTCGGCGGCCAGCGTGGCCGGGCACACCGACGAGCTGGCCACCACCGGTCGGCTGCGGCAGCGCTACCTCCAGCGGCTGGGCAGCAGCCTGCTCCGCGGCGACCCGGCCGACCAGGTCGCCGCGTCCGCCGAGCGGGCCGACTGGGACCCGCCGCGGACGCTGACCGCGGTCGCGCTGCCCAGCGCCCACGTGCGGGGCGTGCTCGGCAGCCTCGACCAGCGCACGCTCCGCCCGGAGGAGGACCTGCCCGACCTCGCCGACGGCGAGGACGAGTCGGACGTGGCGGTCCTGCTGGTCCCCGACGCCGACGGCCCGGCCCGCACGGCGCTGCTGCGCACCCTGCGCGGCCACCAGGCGCACGTCGGGCCGCCCCGGCCGTGGACGGACGCGCGGGCGTCGTACCTGCGGGTGCTCCGGGCCCGGCGGCTCCGGCTGTCGACCGGCGGCGACGAGCCGCTGGACACCGAGCGGCACCTGACCGCGCTGGTGGTGGGCGCCGACCCCGCGGCGCTGGCGGACCTGCGCCGCCAGGTGCTCGCCCCCTTCGCGGACCTCCGGCCGGCCACCGCCGACCGGCTGGCCGAGACGCTGCGCGAGTGGCTGCTGCACCAGGGCCGTCGCGACGACGTCGCCGCCGCCCTCCACGTGCACCCGCAGACGGTGCGTTACCGGATGGGTCAGGTGCGCGAGCTGTTCGGCGACCGGCTCCTCGACCCGGCGGACCGTCGCCGCCCTCACGGTGGCGCTGGCTACTGACCGGAGCGAGCCCGCCGGCCGCTCTGCTGCGGAGCGGACGCCAGCATCCGGCTGACCGCGCGCTCCATCGCCCGCTGCCGTTCGTCGGGCGAGTCGTAGCTGCGCCGGACGGCCGTCTCGATCGTCACGCCGTCCTCGTAGAGGTCGATCACCCGCGGGTCGACGTAGGAGCTCCGGGCGATCGTGGGGGTGTTGCCGAGGTAGGACGCGACCTCCTTCATCGCACCGGACACCGCGCGCTTGCGGGAGGCCTGGGTGTCCCCGGGCTCCTCGCTGGCCGCCAGCGCGGCGGCCGCGAGCACGGTGGCGTGCCAGGTGCGGAAGTCCTTGGCGGTGATCTCCGCGCCGGTGGCCTCGCGGAGGTAGTCGTTGACCAGCGCGGCGTCCATCGGCGTCCAGGACCGCGTCCGCTTGTAGGCCAGCAGCCGGTCCCCGCCCCCGCGGCGCCGGCGCATGGTGTCGACCGCGGCGACGGCGAGCGGGTCGTCGATCTCGATCTCGTGCTCGATCCCCGACTTCCCCTCGAACTTGAAGACCAGCACGTCCTTGCGCCGCCGCACGTGCCGCTTCTCCAGCGTGGTCAGGCCGAAGCTGCCGTTGGCGTCGGCATAGGCGTCGCTGCCGATCCGGAAGTAGCCCAGGTCGAGGAGACGTACGGCGGTGGCCACCGCGCGCTCGACCGGCATCCCGTCGAGGGCGAGGTGCTCGAGGATCGCGGCGCGGGCACGCGGCAGCTTCTTGGCGACCTCGGCCACCCGGTCGAACTTCATCTGGTCGCGCTTGGCCCGCCAGTCCGGGTGGTAGAGGTACTGCCGCCGTCCGGCGTCGTCGACGCCCACGGCCTGGATGTGGCCGTTGGGCAGCGGGCAGATCCAGACGTCCTGCCAGGCCGGCGGGATGACCAGGTCCTTGATCCGCGCGACGTGCTCGGCGGTCAGCCGGACGCCGTTGTCGTCGAGGTAGACGAAGCCCTTGCCGGAGCGGCGGCGGGTCCAGCCGCGGCTGTTGGGCGACACCGTGCGCAGTCGAGCCATGCCTTGGTTTACCCCGCGGGTGCCGGCGCCATGCCAGGGTCAGCCGCGGCGCCCGCGCCGCGTGCGACGCAGGCCGTAGCCGAGCGTGCCGAGCAGCACCAGGCCCGCGACCACCCGCAGCGCGAACGCGGCCGGGTGGGCGTAGGGGCCGCTGCGCTCGCGCGGCTCGGCGGCGTCCGCGCCCGACGTGGCCGGGGGCGACGCACTGGGTGAGGGAGCGGGCGACGACCCCTCGGGCTGAGGTCCGGAGGTGAGGCGGGGCGGCAGCACGACCTGCAGCACCTCGGACCCGACGCCCTCGCTGCTGAGCAGCACCCGGCCGTCGGCGCCGACCGAGATCGCCTCGCCCTGGCGCTGCTCGGGCAGGACGACCGTGCCGCGCGGCTCGAACCCGGGGAACGAGTAGACAGTCGCGGTGCCATAGCTGCGCAGCACCACGTGCCGCCCGTCGGGCAGGAACGCCCCGTCGGTGACGAGCCCGGTCACCCGCGCGAACGCCCGCATCGTGGTGGTCTCCCCCGGTGCCGCCCCCGCCGGGACGGCGTAGACGGTGCCGCCGAAGACGGTCTTGGACACCACGAACAGCCGGCCGGTGCGCGGGTGCGCCAGCAGCGCCTCGGCGTCCCGCGGGCCGTCGGGGTAGGTGAGGTCGAGCCGCGGCGCACCGGCCTGCCCGGGCCGCACCCGGTGGAGCGAGACGGAGTCGCGGCTCGCGCCGTTGTCACCGATGTCGCCGACCCACACCGTCCCGTCGCGGCCCGGGGCGAGCGCCTCGACGTCGACCACCTCGCCGTCGGTGTAGGTCGTGCGCCCCGTCGTCGCGCCGGTCGCCACGTCGACGGTGTACAGCACCGGCCCGGACCCGGAGTCGTTGACGGTGTGGACGACGTCGCCGGCGTCGACCAGGCCGCTGGACTCGGCGATCTCCCGGTCGGCGAAGGCGAACAGGGGCTCGCCGTCGCGCTCGGCCGCGGCCGCACCCGGGGCGCTGAGACACAGCAGCACGAGGGCGGCGGCCAGGGGGCTACGCCAGCCGGTCATGCAGGCGTTCGGCCAGGGCGGGGCGCACGCCCCACGTGCGGACCAGGTCGTCGTACTCAGCTCGCACCTTCGCCGACGGCTCGGCGCCGGTGCGGACCGCGCGGAGCAGCGTGTTGCGGGGCGTGTGCTGGCTCTCGACGAACTCGATGACGTCGACGCGGTAGCCCACCAGCCGCAGCACGCCGGCGCGGACCGCGTCGGTGAGCGTGTCGGCGAACCGCTCGCGCAGGATGCCGTGCCGGGTGAGCAGGGCGTACGGCGCCGGGGTCGGCGCGCGCCGCAGCTGCGCGGCCACGTCGTGGTGGCAGCACGGCGCAGCGAGCACCAACGGCGCCTCCCAGGTGACCGCGCGGGCCAGGGCGTCGTCGGTCGCGGTGTCGCAGGCGTGCAGCGCGAGCACCACGTCGGGTGCGCCGTCGACCACCGCCCCCGCGATGTCGCCCTGCACGAACGTCGCGGACGCACCGATGCCGAGCTCCTCGGCGACGGCGGAGTTGTGCTCGCGGGACTGCGCCTTCACGTCGACCCCGACGAGGTGCACGGGCAGGCCACGCACCTCGCTGAGATAGGCATGCGCCGCGAACGTGAGGTAGGCGTTGCCGCAGCCGAGGTCGACCACCCGGAGCGGGTCGTCGGCCGTCGGGGTGCGCAGCCGCCCGGAGGCCATCGCGTCGTCGACGGCCGGGCCGAGGCTGCGCAGGAACTCCTCGACCTGGCGGTACTTCGCCTGCCGGCTCGGCTTGATCCGTCCCTGCGCGTCGGCGATCCCGACCGCCCGGAGCACCGGGTGGTCCTCGGGCAGCAGCCGTGGCTTCCTGCGGTCGTGGGCGCGGGGCGCGGTCGGGTCCACGTCGGTCCCGCCGCCCCGTCGCCGTCCCCGTCGGCCACCCGGTCCACGCCGGCCGGGTCCCGCGGGGTGGTGTGCACCATCGCCTCGAGCTTCTTGGTCACCCGCAGCTGGTGGGTCTCCGTGGTCGTCTCCACGTGCCAGTTGCCGAACGGCTCGTCGAGCAGCGCGTCGACCGCGTCGCGGGCCTCCTCGCCGGGCGCGTGGTTGCTGGTGTGCGCCTGCGTGTCGTCGTACGCCGTCACCTGCAGCCGGCGGCCGGCCTTGAGGTCGACGTAGCGCAGCTCGACGCGCCGCCACTGTGGGGTTCGGCCCTTCTGCCGGCCGGACGCGACCGCGCGCAGCAGCACCTGGTCGTCGAGCAGCAGCCCGCGCATCCGCGCCAGGGCCCGCAGGAGCAGGTTCCGCGCCCATCTCAGCCCTTCAGGGCCGCGGCGATGGCCACGATCAGGATCAGCCCCACCAGGGCGCCCGGGATCACCATGCGGCGGTAGCGGGGGTTCATGGGGCCTGAGTCTACGGGCGCAAACCGGACGACCCGAACGCGCTATGGACCCTCTCCGGGGCCCGGCCTAGCGTCGCGACACGGGGACCATCGTGCACCAGGACGTGCGGTTGCGCGCGCCCGGAGGAGGAAGCATGTTCATCCAGATCATCCAAGGCAAGTGCAGCCGGCCGGACGAGATGCGTGCACTCACGGACCGCTGGACCACCGAGCTGGCGCCCGGCGCCGACGGCTGGCTCGGCGGCACCTTCGGCTTCACCGACGCCGGTGACGCGATCGCGGTGGTGCGGTTCGAGTCCCGCGAGGCGGCCGAGGCCAACTCCCGGCGGCCGGAGCAGGGCGCGTGGTGGGCCGAGATGGAGCAGCTCTACGACGGCCCCGTCGAGTTCCACGACTGCAACCGCGTCGTGCTCATGATGGACGGCGGCTCCGACCAGGCCGGCTTCGTCCAGGTGATCCGCGGCAAGCTCGACGACCCGGACGCCCTCGAGTCGGGCATGCACGACATGGAGGCGATCCTCCACGAGGCCCGCCCGGACATCCTCGGCTCGACGTTCGCGATCGAGGACGACGGCACCTTCATCGAGACGGTCGCCTTCACCGACGAGGCCGCGGCCCGCGAGGGCGAGAGCAAGGCGATGCCGACCAGCGGCGCCATGCACGACGCGATGGTGTCGCTCGACCGGATGACGCACGACGTGACCTACCTCGACCTGCACCACCCCTGGTTCGCCAGCAAGGCGTGACGCGGGGGCCCAGGATCAGGGGTCGCGAGGTCAGCGACCGGCGCGTGCGAGCCGGGGGAGGTACCGGCGGTCGTTGACCTCCGGGTCGAGCATGCCCTGGCTCCGGCTGAAGACCGCCGCGGCCAGCAGGACGCCGAGGATGGTGCCGAGACCGCCGCCGATGAGGGTCCAGCGTGCCCCGAAGGTCTCGCCGATCCAGCCGACGATCGGCGCGCCCACGGGCGTGCCACCCATGAAGATCATCATGTAGAGCGACATCACCCGGCCCCGCATCATCGGGTCGCTGCCGAGCTGCACGGTGGCGTTGGCCGCCGTGATCATGGTGAGCGCGGTCAGGCCGAGCACGGGCGTCCAGAGCACGAAGGTGAGGTAGGTCGGGGCCAGCCCGGCCAGGATCTCCACCGTGCCGAAGGCGAGCGCGGCGAGCACCACCAGCCGGTAGCGCGGCCGGCCCCGGCGCGCGGCGAGCAGCGCCCCGGTGAGCGAGCCCACCGCCATGGTCGTGCCGAGGATGCCGTACTCCGCGGCGCCCTTGCCGTAGACGTCGGTGGCCATCAGGGCGGACGTCATCTGGAAGTTGAGGCCGAAGGTGCCGGCGAAGAAGACGATCGCCAGCACGAGCATCAGGTCGGGCCGGGAGCGCACGTAGCGCAGCCCCTCGCGGATCTTGCCCTTGCCGCGCGCGGCCAGCTCGGCGGAGTCGAGGTCCTCCGGCCGCATCCGCTGCAGGGCGTAGATGACCGAGCCGTAGCTGAGGCCGTTGAGGATGATCACCCACCCGGTCGCCTCGGCGCCGGAGCCGAACGCGGCGATCAGCACACCGGCCAGCGCCGGGCCGACGATCCGCGCGGCGTTGAACGACGCGCTGTTGAGACCCACCGCGTTGGTGAGCAGCTCGGGCTCGACCATCTCGCTGACGAAGGACTGGCGGGCGGGGGCGTCGAACGCGGTGCCCACGCCGAAGACGAAGGCCAGCACGTAGACGTGCCACGGCTGGGCCACGCCGGTGACCGCGAGGATGCCGAGGACGAGGGCCGGCCCGGCCATCATCAGCTGGGTCACCTGGAGCAGCCGGCGCTTCGGGAACCGGTCGGCGACCAGGCCGGCGTACGGCGAGAGCAGCAGCATCGGCAGGAACTGGAGCCCGGTCGTGATGCCGAGCGCGGTGCCGCTGTTGGCGGTGAGCTGGAGCACCAGCCAGTCCTGGGCCACCCGCTGCATCCACGTCCCGGTGTTCGACACGACACCACCGGCTGCGTAGAGCCGGTAGTTGCGGTTCGACAGGGCTTGGAACGTGGGGCTCAAATGTCCGCCAGCCTCTCGATGATGGGTGCCGCCTGGCGCAGCACGTGACGTTCGTCGGGAGTGAGCTCGCGCAGCCGCTGCGCGAGCCAGGCGTCGCGCCTCTTGCGGTCGGCCGCGAGGGTCTCCTCGCCCTTCGGCGAGAGCGCCACCACGACCTGGCGGCGGTCGGTCTCGTGCGGGTGGCGCTCGACGTAGCCGCCCTCCGCGAGGCAGTTGACGGTGCGCGTCATCGACGGAGGCTGCACCCGCTCCACGGTGGCGAGCTGGCCGACGGTGGACGGGCCGTTGCGGAACAGCGAGCCCAGCACGGACAGCTGCCCCACCGGGAGCAGCTCGGCGTCGGGGTCGCGCTCGGAGCGGAGCCGGCGGCTCAGCCGGGCCACGGAGATGCGCAGCGACGACGCGAGACCGGTGTCGGTCCGCGCGACCTTCTCAGCGGTGGGAGCCATGTCGTTAGCCTAACTCATTAGCCTTGCTAATGAAAATGGTTAGCCGTGCTAACGAACAGGGAGTCTCAGCCGATGTCGCGCCTCCGGAACCCGACCGCCCCGGCAGCCGTCAGGGCCACGCCGAGCAGGGTGAGCAGCAGCAGGGGCCCCCACGCCAGGTCCTCGACCGGGACCAGCGGGAGGTGCTCGTAGGGCGACAGTCCCGAGATCCAGCCCGGCAGCGAGAGCAGTCCGCCGAGCCAGCCGACGACGAAGGCGAGGCCCATCAGGGCCCACGCCAGCGCCGTGGCCCTGGGCAGCCAGCCCACCAGCAGCACGGCCACCCCGACCAGCACGAGCACCGCGGGGAGCTGCACCCAGGACAGCGCCGTCAGCCGTGCCACCGAGCCGAAGTCGTCACGCACCAGCGCGTCGGCGACGGCCACCCCGAGGCCGCCCGCGGTGACCAGGACGGCGGCTCCCGCGATCGTGACCAGCAGCGGGGACAGCAGCGCCCGGTAGCGCGAGACGGGCGTGGCCAGCAGGGGCTCCATCCGGCCCGCGGACTCCTCGGCGTGCAGCCGGAGCACGGAGGAGACCGCGAAGCCGCCCGCTCCCAGCCCGGCGAAGAGCAGCGCCGTCACGAACAGCGCGTCGGTGATGTCGCCGCCGGTCTGCTCGAAGTACTGCTGGAGGGTCGGGTTGTTCTCGACCATGTCCTGCAGCTCGTTGCTGACCGAGCCGAAGACGGCGCCCAGCAGGAGCAGGCCGATCCCCCAGGCCCACACGGACCCCCGCTGGAGACGCCAGGTGAGGCCCAGAGGTGAGCGCAGGCCGGGGGCGGCCGCGGCCGGGCCGGGCCGGGCGGGCAGCACGCCCGAGCCGACGTCGCGGTGCCGGGTCAGCCAACCGGTGGCCACCAGCAGCACGACGGCCAGCGTCACCGACAGGGCCAGCGGCCACCAGCGGTCGGCCTCGATCAGCCGGATCTGCTGGGACCAGCCGATCGGGGAGAGCCAGGCGAGGAAGTCGCCGCGCACGTCCCCCACCGCGCGCAGCGCGAAGGTCGCGCCGAGGATGGCCAGGGTGAGGCCCACGGCGGTCCGGGCGTGCCCGACGAGCTGGGCGGCGGTCGCGGCCACGGCGGCGAAGACGAGGCCCAGGGCGACCACCGAGGCGCCGTACAGCACCGCCTGCGCGGGGCTGAAGTCCACCGCGGCGACCGAGGCGGTCACCCCGAGACCGACGAGGACACTCGCGCCCGCCGCCAGCAGCACCGCGGCCGCGGTGCCCGCGTGCCGGCCCAGCGACGTCGAGGCCAGCAGCTCGGTGCGGCCGACCTCCTCCTCTCCCCGGGTGTGCCGCACGACGGTGAACATCGCCATCAGGGCAGTGCCGATCAGCACGGTCAGGCTGGTCTCGTAGACGACGATCCCCTGGATGGTCTCGAGCGCCACCGGGGGGCCGGCCATCGCGACGGTGACGGGGCTGCTGCCCATGTTGCGCGCGTAGGCCGCGATCGCGACGGGCGTGTCGTACGTCGAGGAGACCGCGCGCGCCGACGCCGCGGTGATACCGACCAGGGAGAGCACCCACACCGCCAGCCGCACCCGGTCGCGACGGAGCAGGAAGCGGAGCATCCGGCCGGTGCCCTCCAGGCCGTTCATGTCGCCGGCTCCTCCACCACCTCGCCGAACTGCCGGAGGAAGAGCTCCTCGAGCGTCGGGGGGTGGCTGACCAGCGAGGTCACCTTCAGCGGGGCGAGGTAGTCCATCGCCTCGTCCAGGTGGTCGGTGTCGACGTCGAACCGCACCTTGCCGTCGACCTGCTGCACGTGCAGGACCCCGGGCACGGCGGCCAGGTCGGTCGGCGGCCGCTCGGTGCCCACGACCACGGAGGTGCGGGTGAGCGCGCGCAGCTCCGCGAGCGTGCCCGACTGCACGACCCGGCCGGCGCGGATGATGCTGACCCGGTCGGACAGGGCCTCGGCCTCGGCCAGGATGTGGCTGGACAGGAGCACCGTCCGGCCCTCCGTGCGCATCTCGCGCACGGTGTCCTGGAACGTCGCCTCCATCAGCGGGTCGAGACCCGACGTCGGCTCGTCGAGCAGCAGCAGCTCCGCGTCGCTGGCCAGGGCGGCGACGAGCGCCACCTTCTGCCGGTTGCCCTTGGAGTAGGAGCGGGCCTTCTTGGTCGGGTCGAGGTCGAAGCGCTCGAGCAGCGAGGCGCGACGGCGCTCGTCGACCCCGCCCCGCAGGCGGGACAGCAGGTCGATCGCCTCACCTCCGGTGAGGTTGGGCCACAGGCTCACCTCGCCGGGGACGTAGGCGATCCGGCGGTGCAGCTCGGTCGCCTCCCGCCACGGGTCGCCGCCGAGGAGCCGGATCTCGCCGGCGTCGGCGCGCATCAGGCCGAGCAGGACACGGATCGTGGTCGACTTGCCGGATCCGTTGGGACCGAGGAAGCCGTGCACCTCCCCCGTCGCGACCTCGAGGTCCAGACCGTCCAGGGCCCGGGTCCTGCCGAAGGTCTTGACCACGCCACGTGCGGTGATCGCAGTGCTCATGCCTTCATCGTGGCACCGCGACGCGCTTCCCGCCCGCGAAAGTCACCGCTCCGGCGGTCGAGGAGACCGGTCGACCCGGGCTCCTCGACCACCGGCCGTGCGGACTCAGCCGAGGATCTGCTTGATCGGGTCGATCGCGAAGTAGACCACGAACAGGGCGGCGACCACCCACATCAGCGGGTGGATCTGCGACGCCTTGCCCCGCACCGTCTTCACCAGGACGTAGGTGAGGAAGCCCGCGCCGATGCCGACCGAGATGGAGTAGGTGAACGGCATCAGGGCGATCGTCAGGAACGCCGGAAGGGCGATCTCGACGTCGTCCCAGTCGATGTTCTTGACCTGCTGCATCATCAGGAAGCCGACCAGCACGAGGGCCGGGACGGCCGCCTCGTTGGGGATCACCTCGACGAGCGGCGCGAAGATCGTCGCCAGCAGGAACAGCACGCCGGTGACCAGGCTGGCCAGGCCGGTGCGCGCGCCCTCGGCGACACCGGTGGCGGACTCGATGTAGGAGGTGTTGCTCGAGACGCCGGCCGCACCTCCCGCGGCGGCGGCGACCGAGTCGACGATCAGGATGCGCTTGGTGTGGGGCGGCGCGCCCTCCTCGTCGAGCAACCCGGCCTCGGCGCCGATCGCCGTCATGGTGCCCATCGTGTCGAAGAAGTCGGCGAGGAGGAGCGTGAAGACGAAGAGCGCCGCGGTGACGAAGCCGACGCGCTCGAACGAGCCGAGGAGCGAGAACTCACCCAGGGTGGGGAACGACGGGAGCTCCACGATGCTGTCGGGGATCGCCGGCACGTTGAGGTTCCAGCCCTTGGGGTTGAAGGCGCCCTCGGGGCCGACCATCGGGCCGATCTTCGCGATCGACTCGACGATGATCGCGACGACCGTGGTCACCGCGATCGAGATCAGGATGGCGCCCTTCACGTTGCGCACGTAGAGGGTGATCATCAGTCCCAGCCCGAGCACGAACACCAGGACCGGCCAGCCGACCAGGGCACCGCCGCTGCCGAGCTCCACCGGGACCGGTCCGGCCGCGGTCCGACGGACGAAGCCGGCGTCCACGAGTCCGATGAGCGCGATGAACAGGCCGATCCCGACGCTGATGGCGATCTTGAGCTGGGCGGGCACGGCGTGGAAGACGGCTGTGCGGAAGCCGGTGAGGACCAGGCCCAGGATGATCAGGCCCTCGATGACGACCAGGCCCATCGCGTCGGCCCAGGTCATGCCCGAGGCGATGGAGTAGGCGACGAAGGCGTTGAGGCCGAGCCCGGTGGCCAGGGCCAGGGGGTAGTTGGCGAACAGGCCCATCGCGATGGTCAGCACGCCGGCGACCAGCGCGGTGGTGGCCGCGATGCCCGCGAAGTCGCCCCCGGCCAGCAGCTGCCCGTCGGCATCCTTGGCACCGAGCAGGATGATCGGGTTGAGCACGATGATGTAGGCCATCGTGAAGAACGTGACGACGCCGCCGCGGACCTCGCGGCCGACGGTCGAGCCACGCTGGGAGATCTTGAAGAAGCTGTCGACGCCGCCGCGGACCCCGCGGCCTGGGGTCGAGCCACGCTGGGAGATCTTGGGTGACGTGTCCACGCGGGACTCCTCGCACGTGCGCAGGGATGGATGTGTCGAGCAGCGGGGAAGGTCGCGACCGGGCTCGCCGCGCGCGGGAGACATCCTGCCAGATGCCCTGTTTCGTCCGTGTTGCCACCC
The DNA here is from genome assembly GCA_963698315.1 of uncultured Actinomycetota bacterium. GTDB lineage: Bacteria > Actinomycetota > Actinomycetes > Propionibacteriales > Nocardioidaceae > Nocardioides_B. Next base: position 629,085 of record CAVOQH010000002.1, on the reverse strand, counting down.
GAGGGTCGTCGATCGGTGCCTCCCCGGTGGGCGAGTCCCCGCCCACCGGATAGATTCGTCGCGTGGACCAGCCCGATGAGCGCCCCAGCGAGCCTGTCGAGACGACGGCGCCCGAGCTCAAGACCCACGAGATCGGCCGGCGCACCTACGTCGTGGCCGACGTCGACCCGCTCGACGTCGACGGCGTGCGCACGGTCGCGGTGGGCGCCGGGCTGTGGCTGGTCGGCTTCGTGCTGCTGCTGCCGTTCGCGGGACGGCTCGCCGACACCGACCGGATCTGGTGGCTGTGGACCTGCCTGGCCGGCTTCGGCCTCGGCGTCATCGGCTGGGACTACTGCCGCCGTCGCCGCAACCGGCGGCAGAACCGCGTGCCGGGTCAGGTCCCGCTCGACCCCACGAACTAGTCGCCTCAGGTAGGTGGTCTCGACAGGCTCGACCACCCGGACCCGGTCTCAGAACTGGTCGAGGTCATCCCAGGTGAGGGTGTCCAGCACCGGCTCGGGCAGCGGCTGGGGCAGGCTCTTCTTGCTCAGCTGCGCCTCGGAGTGCGCGCCGCAGCCGTGGTCGAAGGAGACCACCCGGCCGTCGTCGTTGGCGTAGGCGTTGGCGCAGACGCCGAAGACGCTCGAGAGCGGGCCGGCGAGCCGGACCAGGAAGCCGCAGGTGCCGCAGGCGCCCGGAGCGGACTGGGCGATGGGGGCCTCGGGGCCGTGCGAGCCGTCGTACCACCGCTGCGCGGCCAGCTCGCGGCCCTCCAGCGAGAGCACCCGGCTGCGGCCGAGGCCGAGCTCGAAGGCGACCTCACGCACGGAGTCCTCGTCGACCACGTCGTCGCCGGCGGTGTAGCCGGGCACGAGCCGCGGGTCGTCGTCCTCGGTGGGCAGCAGGTCGCCGGGGCCGAGGTCGCCGGGCTTGATCCGGTCGCGCCAGGGCACCCACTCGGGGGCGACGATCGCCTCGTCGCCGGGGAGCAGCACGACCTCGTCGACGGTGACCGTCTTCTGCCGGGGTGCGCGGGCGATCGTGACGGCCCAGCGCCAGCCGCGGTAGCCCGGCCGGATGCAGGCGAAGAAGTGGGTGACCACCCGCTCGTCCTCGGCCACGTGGCCGAGGTGCTCCCCGATGTCGACGACGTCGACGGACTCGAGGAGGGCCGTGCGGGCGTCGTCGACCGCACGGGCACCGACGGTGTCCGTCTTCTTGGTCGTCCCTGCCGTGATCACGAGGGGAGATTCTTCCCTAAGCACCCGCGGGTTGTCGCCCCGGGGCGCTGAACTGGTCGTCCCGGTTGGGCAAGATGGGGGCATGCCGCCGGAGGACCGGAGCCCGCCCGCCGGCGACGAGCACGTCTCGTCGCCGGGTGGCACGCGGACCGAGGGCGGCCAGGAGGCACCTCCCGGCGCCGGTGAGCGGGTGCGGTCCGCCCGTCGGGGCGCCGCCCGCGCCGCGGCCGCCTCCGGCCGCGGGGCCCGGCGCCTGGGCAGCTGGTCGACGCGCGGGGTGCGCCGGGCCGGGGCCGCCACCGGGAGCGCGGCGGGCTACACGCTCCGCCAGGCCCGCCGGGCCACCCACGCCGAGGGCGCCGGGCAGAGCGGGCTCTACCGGCTGATCGAGCTGCACGCCTTCAACGCCGCCGGCGACGCGGCCGTCGCGATCTCCCTCGCCGGGACGCTCTTCTTCCAGGTGCCCACCGACCAGGCGCGCGGCCAGGTGGCGATGTTCCTCGGCCTGACGATGCTGCCCTTCGCCATCGTGGCGCCGCTGATCGGGCCGTTCCTCGACCGGTTCAGCCAGGGCCGCCGCTGGGCGATCGGCGCCACCATGGCGATCCGGGCGTTCCTGTGCTGGGTGCTCGCCGACGCGGTCGCCACCGGCTCGGCCGCCCTCTTCCCGGCGGCACTGGGCTGCCTGGTCGCCTCCAAGGCGTACGGCGTGACCCGGGCGGCGGCCGTGCCCCGGCTGCTGCCCGAGCAGCTCAGCCTGGTCAGGGCCAACTCGCGGATCTCCCTCGCGGGCGTGGCCGGCGCGGCGGTGTCGGCGCCGCTGGCCGTGCTGGCCTCGACGCTGGGGCCTGAGTGGTCGCTGCGCTACGCCTTCGCCGTGTTCGTGGGCGGCACGATCCTGGCGATCCTGCTGCCGGACCGCGTCGACCACGCGGCCGGCGACCGCGAGCCCGGGTGGCGCCGCCGGCCGCGGCCCGCCGTACCCCGGGCCGTCGTGCTCGGCCTGCGCAGCAACGCAGGCCTGCGGCTGCTCTCGGGCTTCCTCACCATGTTCATGGCGTTCCTGCTCCGCGACGAGCCGTTCCCCGGCTGGGAGGACCGCCCCGAGCTGCTCCTCGGCCTGGTGATCGGCGCGGCCGGCGTCGGCAGCACCCTCGGCATCGCGCTCGGCTCGGTGCTGCGCAACGTGAAGCCCGAGATCACGGTGGTGGTGGCGCTGCTCGCCGACGCCGCGGTCACCGTGGTGGTGGCGCTGGTCTACGGGCTGCTCACCGCCGTCCTGCTCGGGCTGACCGCCGGGCTCGCGCAGTCCTTCGGCAAGCTGTCGCTCGACGCGCTGATCCAGCGCGACGTGCCCGAGGCCACCCGCGCCAGCGCGTTCGCCCGGTCCGAGACCCTGCTCCAGCTGTCGTGGGTGGTCGGCGGTTTCCTGGGCATCGCGTTGCCGCTGGTCCCGCAGGTCGGCCTCGGGGTGGCCGCGGCGATCCTGGTCGGCTGGAGCCTCTACGTGCTCAGCACCGTGCGCCGCGACGGCGGTGTCGTGCCGGGCTAGAGAGCGCGCAGCAACGCGGCGTAGGTCTCGTCCACGGCGCCCTCACGGGAGTCGACGACGACCGCGCCGGGGCGGTCCGCGGCCAGTGCCTCGAGCCGGTCGTGACAGTCGAGCAGCATCGCCTCGCCGCCCATCTCCTCGACGATGCCCCGGACGTGGTCGTGCCACGCGGCGTCGACCCCGTCGGCACCGCGGCGACCGAAGCGCGCCGCGACGGCGTCCCGGTCGGTGCGCAGCAGCACCTCGACGAACGAGGCGTCCGCGGCGAGCGCGGCTCCCTCGAACCGGCCCAGCTCCTCCGGGCGCAGGATCATCTGCGGCAGCACGACGTCCTGCCCCTCACACAGGTACGCCGTGATCATCGCCAGGGCAGCCGGCCGCACCAGGGCACCGGCCAGGCCGAAGTCGTCGCGCCATCCGCCGACGAGCGACCGCAGCACGTCGATGTCGCAGTCGAGCGTCGAGGGGTGGTCGTCGGCGTAGCGCCGCGCCAGCGTGGACTTGCCGATGCCCGGCACACCGTTGAGGTGGACCAGCCGCGGCGACCTGACGGGGGTCAGAGCTCCAGCTCGTCGGCGACGGCGCGCAGCACCTTGGCCGTCGGCGCGGCGACCTTGGGGTCGGGGTGCCGGCCGTTGCGGTAGCCCTTCTCGACGTTCTCGAGCAGGCGGTAGAGGTCCTCGATGATGTTGACCATCTCGGCGGGCTTCTTGCGGAGCGCCTTGGAGACCGACTGCGAGGGCTCGAGCAGCCGCACCTGGAGTGCCTGGTCACCGCGCTTGCCCTGCACGATGCCGAACTCCACCCGGGTGCCGGCCTTCAACGCGGTGACACCGGCGGGCAGCGCGTCGTTGCGGACGTAGACGTCGGGTCCCTCGTCCCTCGACAGGAAGCCGAAGCCCTTCTCGGCGTCGTACCACTTGACCTTGCCAGTCGGCACGGCTCTGACCTCTTCTGCGTCGGTCCGCGGCGTGGCCGCGGATGGTGCGGGTGGAAACAGCAAGCCTACGGCGCGCGGCCGCAGGGTTCACGCGAGATTCAGCGGTAGCGCTCGGGCTCGGGCAGCCGCTCGTTCATCGACCCGGACCGGAAGCCCCGCGGGTCGACCTCCGCCTCGGGGAAGCCGGCCGCCACCACGGCCGCCAGCACCTGCGGGGTGCGCAGCGCGGCGTCCACGGCGGCGGCGTCGACCTCGAGGCTGGCCCGCTCCCCCAGGTCGCGCACCCGCAGGTCGCGCACGACGACCCCGGCGCCGGCGAGCGCGGCCCGCGCGGCCGTCTCCGCCCGCTCGACCCGGGCCAGCCGGAACGGGCTGACCTCGATGCCGAAGGCCACCCGTGACGACAGGCAGGCCGCCGCCGGCTTGTCCCAGGTCGGCAGCCCCCAGGCCAGCGAGGCGGCGCGGACCTGCGCCTTGGTCAGGCCGGCGTCGAGCAGCGGGGTGACCGCGCCGCGCTCGGCGGCGGCGCGGATCCCGGGCCGGAAGCCGGCGACCCCGTCGTCGGCGTTGGTCCCCGTCGCGACGTGGGCCAGCCCGTGCTCGGCGGCCAGCGGCCCCAGCACGTCGAGCAGCTCGGCCTTGCAGAAGTAGCAGCGGTCCCCGGCGTTGGTGCGGTAGCCCTCCCGCTCCATCTCGTGCGTGCGCGGGGTCAGCACGCGCACCCCGAGCGACTCGGCGAGGTCACGGGCGGGGTCGCGCTCGGCCTGCGGCAGGGAGTCGGAGTACGCCGTCGCCGCGGCGACCCGCTCCGGGCCGAGCGCCCGGACGGCGGCGGCGAGGAGGAACGCGCTGTCGGCACCACCGGAGAACGCCACCAGCAGCGACCCCCGGCGGCGCAGGTCCGCCTCCAGGGCGGCCAGCCGCCGGGCCAGCACGTGCTCGTCGAACCAGGCCGGGAAGTCGTGCAGGCTGCGCAGCAGCACGTCGGTGCCCGCCGCGCGCAGCTCCTCCTCGGTGCTGCCGCCGGTCAGCACCGAGACGCTCAGCGCGCCGGCGGCGCGGGCGCCCTCGACGTCGTGCACGTGGTCGCCGACGTAGACGCCGGCACCGTGCTCGCGGAGCACCGCGGCCTTGCCCACGCCCCAGACCTCGCCGGCCAGGTGGTCGACGTCGAAGCCCAGCGCGTCGACGTGGAGCCGGGCGTTGGGGGTGAACTTGCCGGTGACCACGACGTTGCTGCCGCCGTGCCGGCGGACCGCCGCCAGCGCCTCGTGCGCACCGTCGAGGGCGAGCGTCGGGGGCACCGCGATGTCGGGGTAGAGCGCACGGAACCGGTCGATCAGGCCGGGCACCAGCTCCGGCGGGAAGTACGGCGACAGCAGGTGGTCCAGCGGCGGGCCGAGGTTGGTGCACATCGCCTCGACGTCCATCGCGACCCCGGTCTCGCCGACGAGTGCGTGCAGGGTCGCGGCGAAACCCGGACGGGTGTCGATGAGCGTCATGTCGAGGTCGAATCCCACGACGAGCGGTGCGCCTGCGGTCACGCGGCTACTGTAGGCACCCCTTCGGCGGGGCCCCCACCTGCATCCCAGGGGACCAATCCGTTGAATCCGCACCGGCCCCCTGGGACGATGGTGGGCCTTCCAGGGCCTGCCGAGTCTCGGGGCCCGCCGTCAGAGAGGCCCGCCGTGTCGTCCCGTCCGCCCGCGCCGCGAAGGTCGAGGTCCGTCCTCGTCCTGGTGACCGGCCTGCTGCTGGCCCTCGGCACGCTCGCCGTGCCCCAGGCCGGCGCGGAGCCGCGCGCGGACCGTGCGGACCCGACCCGGGCGACGGCCGACGGCCTCTACCTCGTGACCCTGGCCGGCCAGCCGGCCGCCGCGCACCGGTCCACCCGACCGGAGCCGGGCACCCGCTTCGACCGCACCCGGCTCGCGGTCCAGCGCTACCAGCTGCGCCTGCGCGAGCGGCAGGACCGGCTCCTCGCCGAGCTGGGCGACCCGACGGTGGCCTACCGGTTCACCACCGCGCTCAACGGCTTCGCCGCCGAGCTCGACGGCCGCCAGGTCAAGCAGCTGCGGGCCCGCCCGGACGTGCTGCTCGTCGAGCGGAGCACCACCCGGCGTACGGCGGCCGACACCGCCGACTTCCTCGGCCTCGACCGGCCCGGTGGCGCGTGGGCCACCGCCGGCGGCGCGTCGTCGGCGGGGCGGGGCACCGTGGTCGGCGTCGTCGACACCGGCATCTGGCCCGAGAACCCCAGCTTCGCCGGGCTCCCGCAGCGGGTGGCCGGCGAGGCCCCGGGCCTGCGCGGCTTCCACGGCGCGTGCGTCCCCGCCGAGCGGTGGAACGCCTCCGACTGCAGCGACAAGGTCGTCTCGGCACGGTGGTTCGTCCGAGGCTTCGGCGAGGACAACCTGGCCAGCAGCGAGCCCCTCTCCGCGCGCGACGCGGTCGGGCACGGCTCGCACGTGGCCTCGACCGCCGCGGGCGAGCGCGACGTCAAGGTCGACATCGACGGCCAGGGCTTCGGGGGCGACTCCGGGATGGCTCCGGGTGCCCGGATCGCCGTCTACAAGGCCTGCTGGACCGCGCCCGACCCCGCCGACGACGGCTGCTCCACCGCCGACGCGGTCGCCGCCGTCGACCAGGCGGTCGCGGACGGCGTCGACGTGCTCAACTTCTCCGTCACCGGCTCCGACGACCCCGGCGACACCCTGTCGCGGGCCTTCCTCGCGGCCTCCGCCGCCGGCGTCTTCGTGGCGGCCGCGGGCGGCAACCAGGGCCCCGCCCCGGGCACGGTGGGCAACGCGGCCCCCTGGGTGACCACGGTCGGCGCCGGCACCTCGCACCTCTACCAGGGCGTCGTCCGGCTGCCCGACGGCTCGACCTACTCCGGCGCGATGACGTCGGACACCTCGCTGCCCGCGACCCGGGCGGTGCTGGCGGGCGAGGTCGCCGCACCGGGGGCCGACGTCGCCGACGCCCGGGTCTGCACCAGCGGCTCGCTCGACGCGGCGGCCGTGCAGGACGCCGTCGTCGTCTGCGACCGCGGGGTGACCGCCCGGGTGGACAAGTCCACCGCGGTCGCCGCGGCCGGAGGCGTGGGGATGGTGCTGGCCAACACCGGAGCCGACAGCGTCGACGCCGACGTGCACGCCGTGCCCACCGTCCACCTGGACGCCCGCGCGGGTGCCGCGATCAAGGCCTACCTGCGGGACGCGGGCGCCGGGGCCCGGCTGTCCCTCACGGCCGGTGGCAGCCGCGACCTGCCCGCGCCCGGTGTCGCCCCCTTCTCCGCCCGCGGCCCGGTCCCGGGCGGCGACCTGCTCAAGCCCGACCTCGTCGCGCCCGGCGTGGCCGTCGTCGGGGCGGTCGCGCCGCCCGCGAGCTCGGGCCGGCTCTGGGACCTGCTGTCCGGGAGCTCGGTGAGCACCGCGCACGTCGCCGGGCTGGCTGCGCTGGTGCGCGGCGTGCACCCGACCTGGTCGCCGGCGCGGATCAAGTCGGCGATGATGACCACGGCGTACGACACCGACGGCGACGCCGGTCCGTTCGCCCAGGGCGCCGGCCACGTCGACCCGGGCCGCTTCCTCGACCCCGGCCTGGTGATGGACTCCGGCCCCGCCGCCTGGCGCACCTACCTCCGCGGCGACCGCCGCCCCCAGGACCTCAACCTGCCTTCGGTCGCGGTGGGCGGCCTGGTCGGGCGCACCACCCTGGTCCGCCGGGTCACCAGCGTGTCGTCGACGACCGAGACCTACACCGCGTCGGTCTCCGGCCTCGGCGGCGTGACGGGCGCAGGTCCGGCCGGCCGTGGTCACCCTCGACCCGGGCGAGTCGCGCCGGGTGCGCATCCGGCTGGTGGCGACCCCGGACGCGCCCGTCGACGACTTCAGCCGCGGCGTGCTGACCTGGACCGGCCTGACCCACCAGGTCCGCGTGCCGATGGTGGTGCGCACCGCCGCCGTCTCCGTGCCCGGCGAGGTGGGTTCCGCCGGGCGCGCGGGCTCGATCGCCGTCACCGGACGCAGCGGGCGTGGCACCTCGGTCGACCCCGAGGGCACGGCGTTCGTCGCCGCACGGCCGGTCGGGCTGTCGCTGACCCCGGGCGGGTTCGACCCGGCGGCGCCGGCGGCCGACGGCTCCACCTTCGCCACCGACGTCACCGTGCCCGCGGGCAGCGAGGCGGTGCGCGTGGAGGTGGCGGCGCGCAACAGCGGGGACGACGTCGACCTCTACCTCTACCGCGGCGAGGAGCTCGTCGGTTCCGCGACGGGAGGCTCACCCGACGCCATCGTCACGCTCGAGGCGCCGCCCGCCGGCGACTACCGGCTGTTCGTGCACGCGGCCGAGGCCGGCAACGGCTCGACCGCGACGGCCCAGCTGACCACCTGGGTCGTCGCCCGCGACGGCGGCAGCGGCATGGCGATCACCCCCGACACCGCGGCGACGCGGCCCGGCGGCCAGTTCCGCTACACCGTCTCCTGGAGCGACCTCGACCCGACGCTGCGCTGGCTGGGCGTCGTCCGCTACGCCGGCACCGACCGCCGTACGCTCGTCCGCGTCAACTGACCTGCGAGCCCAGGCCCAGCTTCTGCGGCGGTCTCCTCGCGCATCTGCACCTTGCGGATCTTGCCGGTCACGGTCATCGGGAAGTCGTCGACGACCAGCACGTAGCGCGGGATCTTGTAGTGCGCCAGCTTGCCGGTCGCGAACGCGCGCACCCCGTCGGCGTCGAGCGGGTCGGCGCCGCTGCGCAGCTTCACCCACGCGCACAGCTCCTCGCCGTACTTCTCGTCGGGGACGCCGATCACCTGCACGTCCTCGATGTCGGGGTGGGTGTAGAGGAACTCCTCGATCTCCCGCGGGTAGATGTTCTCGCCGCCGCGGATCACCATGTCCTTGATCCGGCCGACGATGTTGCAGTAGCCGTCCTCGCGCATCACCGCGAGGTCGCCGGTGTGCATCCAGCCGTCGGCGTCCACGGCCTCGTCGGTCTTCTCGGGGTCGTCCCAGTAGCCGATCATCACCGAGTAGCCGCGGGTGCAGAACTCCCCCGGCTCGCCGCGCTCCACGGTCGCCCCGGTCACCGGGTCGACGATCTTGATCTCCACGTGCGGGTGCACCCGGCCGATCGAGGCGGTGCGCCGGTCGAGGTCGTCGTCGCTGCGCGTCTGGCACGACACCGGCGAGGTCTCCGTCATGCCGTAGGCGATGGACACCTCCGCCATGTGCATGTCGTCGACGCAGCGCTTCATCACCTCCACCGGGCAGATCGACCCCGCCATGACGCCGGTGCGCAGCGTGGACAGGTCGTAGGAGTCGAAGTCGGGGTGGTTCTGCATCGCGATGAACATCGTCGGTACGCCGTACACGCCGGTGCACCGCTCGTCCTGCACGGCCTGCAACGTGATGGCGGGGTCGAACCCGGGGGCGGGGATGACCATCGCGGCGCCGTGGGTGGTGCACCCGAGGTTGCCCATCACCATCCCGAAGCAGTGGTAGAAGGGCACCGGGATGGCGAGCCGGTCCGCTGAGGTGAAGTTGATCAGCTCGGTGGTGAAGAAGCCGTTGTTGAGGATGTTGCGGTGCGACAGCGTGGCTCCCTTGGGGAAGCCGGTCGTGCCCGAGGTGTACTGGATGTTGATCGGGTCGGTGTTCGAGCAGGTCGCCATCCGCCCCGGAAGCGCGTCGGCGTCGAGCCCCTCGCCCTCGGCGAGCAGCGCGTCCCAGTCGTCGGTGCCGAGGAAGACCACCCGCTCCAGGGCGGTGGTGTCCTCGCGCACCTCCCCCACCATCGCGCGGTAGTCGCTGGTCTTGAACTCCGTGGCCGACACGAGCAGCCGCACCCCCGACTGGTTCAGGACGTAGCTCAGCTCGTGGGTGCGGTAGGCAGGGTTGATGTTGACCAGGATCGCCCCGATCTTGGCCGTGGCGTACTGCACCAGGGTCCACTCGGCGCAGTTCGGCGACCAGATGCCGACGCGGTCGCCCTTGGCCACGCCGGCCGCCATCAGGCCGCGGGCCACCCGGTCGACGTCCCGGTCGAGCTCGCCGTAGGTCCACCGGCGCCCGGTCGCCACCTCGACCAGCGCCTCGCGCTCGGCGTGCTCGGCCGCGATGCGCTGGAGGTTGGCCCCGATGGTCTCCTCGATCAGGGCGGGGGTGGTCTCACCGGCGGCGTAGGACTCCATGACCGCCGACCCTAGCCACGACGGCAGCCGGAGGTAACCCTCCGCGCGTCGGGGAGGTGTATCTGCGGGGCCGGCACCGCGCTCTTCGTCGACATGCGGAGGATCGGACGGGGGCGGCGGACGACGTCGTGGCGGCCGTCGAGGGACCAAGGGCCCGAGCCGGACACACATGCTGACCACGGTCGGCACGCTCGTACTCGTCATATATGCGTATCCGGGTCGGTGTGTTCGGGCTACGCCATAGACCAGACCGGTGGGGGCGGACTGACCCGTTCAGGCCTTTCTGGTCTCGCAACGCAGACACGAAGGCGGATTGAACATACGGTGACGGACAGATGGATCGTTCATCTGATATCGGGGAAGGTCGTGGGGGCACGACCAGCGGGTCACCGGATCGAGGGCAGATCCGGATCCTCCACGAAACATGGGGATATGTAGGGGTGGGGTGCAGTATGTCTGATACTTCACGCCCGTCGGGGTGGACGGGCGAGATGCAGGACAACGGGGGCGACCGGCCGGAGCAGCGGCTCCGGCACGACCTCCGTCAGTCGCTGAGCACGGTGATGATGCTGGCCGCGATCGTGGATCGCCAGCCGCTCGACGGGCCCGAGATCCGCAGCAGCCTCGAGCAGATGATGCACGAGGTCGACTGGATGAAGGAGGTCGTCGCCTGCCAGGCGACCGACGACGCGGCCCTCGTCGACGTGGGCGAGGCGGTCGCGGCCGTCTGGGAGCCGGTGGCCGCGGTCCAGGCCTGCTCGCTCCGGCTGGTGCGTGAGTCGCAGGTGTGGGCGTGGACCGACCCGGTCGCCCTCGGGCGCTCGGTCCGCAACCTCCTCGACAACGCGATCCGCGCCGCCGGGGACGAGGGCGAGATCGAGGTGCGGGTCACGGCCGGCCCCGGCACCGTCGAGATCGAGGTCGGCGACAGCGGACCGGGCTTCGGCCTGATCCGGCCGCAGGAGCGGCTCGGCCTCCTGACCGTGCGACGTTACGCCTCGGAGCAGAACGGGAGACTGCTCATCGAGAGGTCGCACCTCGGCGGGGCGCTGATGCGGCTCGTGCTGCCGGTCGCGATGGACGCCGAGCCGGTCCTCGAGCAGACCCGGACCACGGCATGAGGGTCGTGATCTGCGACGACCACCATCTGCTCGTGCAGGCGATGGCCACGGCGCTCGCCGACCTCGGCTACACCATCGAGGCCGCCGTCACCACTCCCGGTGACGCCCTGCGGGCGGTTGCCCTCCACGACCCCGACGTGCTGCTCATCGACGTCGCCTTCCCGGTGGGCTCGGGCTTCGACGCCGCCCGCCAGGTGGTCGCCGAGCACCCGCGCACCCGGGTGCTGATGCTCACCGGCTCCGAGTCGCAGGCCTCGATGCGCACCGCGCTCGACATCGGGGTGTCCGGCTACGTCCGCAAGGCGCAGCGCATCGAGGTCATCGCCCAGGCGCTGGACCGGGTGGTCGCCGGAGAGCTGGTCATGGACCCCGAGCTCGCCAACGGCGCCCGGCTCGCGGCCGTGCCCCGGCAGCGCACTCCGGTGGACGAGCTGACGCCCCGCGAGCAGCACGTGCTCCGACTGCTGGTGCAGGGGTGCAGCACGAGCGAGATCGTGGCGGAGCTGGGCGTCAGCCCGAGCACCGTGCGGACCCACGTGCAGAGCATCTTCGTCAAGATGGGCGTGCACTCCCGGCTCCAGGCCGTGGCGATGCTGACGCGGCACGGGCTGCTCGACAGCGTGGACGGTTTCCATGGTCCCGGCCAGTGACCACCCGTCCCAGGAGGTAGGCGTCCTCAAGGTCGCCCTGCACCACCCCATGCGCATCTGGGTGGACAGCATGGAGTCCCTGCTCCGCGACCGGTGGGACGTCGACCTCGTCGCCGCCCACACGAGCACCAACTGGGTCACCCACGCGGTGATGACCGGCCGGGCCGACCTGCTCGTGCTCTACCTCGCCGAGGCCGACCACACGCTCGCGGACACGCTCGCCGACCTCAGGCGGGTCAACCCGCGCCTGAAGGTCGTCGGGCTCAGCGACTCCACCGACCCGCGGCTGATCGTCGGTGCGGTGCGGGCCGGCGTGCGGGGCTGGCTCGAGCCGACCGTCTCGGTCGACCACCTGGTCGCCACGCTGCACGGCGTCGCCCGCGGCGAGACGTGGATCCCGCCGCGGCTGCTGACCTCGGTCATCGACGCCCTGCTCACCGCCCAGGAGACCCGCGAGGAGCTCGGGTCGGCCCTCAAGGCGCTGTCGGCCCGCGAGGTGGACATCCTGTGCTGCCTGGTCCAGGGCATGTCGCGCCAGGAGATCGCCGACCGCTACGTCCTGTCCACCCACACGGTGCGCACGCACATCAACAACCTGCTCCGCAAGCTCGGGGTCCACAGCACCCTCGCGGCGGTCTCCATCGCCCGCCAGGTGGGTCTGCCCGAGCAGCGCGAGCGCCCATGACAGGAGCCTCCCCCGCCGGGCTCCCCTAGCCGATCGGTGCCTCATCCATGCTGAAGACCGCGCTCGCCCTGCTGCTCGCCGCGTCCCCGCTCGCGGCTCCCGTGGAGCCCGACGGGGCGACGCCTCCGGCGGCTGAGCCGTCCGTGGTGGCCGCTCCCGGCCCGGCGCACCGGGCCGCGGCCAAGGCACGCAAGGCGTTCCCGGGCGCGCAGGGCTTCGGCGTCTCCACGCCGGGCGGTCGCGGCGGCCGGGTCATCCTGGTCACCAACCTCAACAGCGGCGGGCCCGGCAGCCTGCGGGCGGCGCTCAAGGCCCGCGGCAAGCGGATGGTGGTCTTCCGGGTGTCGGGGACGATCACGCTGAAGAAGGGCATCGACCTCACCTCGCCGTACGTCACCGTGGCCGGCCAGAGTGCCCTCGGCGGCGGGATCACCCTGCGAGTGGACCCGTGCAGCGACGACGCCGCCCTCGGGGTCTACACCCACGACGTGGTGATCCGCTTCCTGCGCGTGCGCCGTGGCGCCAACACCTGTGGCGGCGAGGGCGACTCGGCCGACGGGATCGTGGTCTACAAGGAGGGCGCGCACCACGTCGTCATCGACCACTCCTCGGTGTCCTGGGCGGTCGACGAGAACCTGTCGACCTACGACTACGCCCACGACGTCACCTTCTCGTGGAACATCGTCTCCGAGGGCCTGTCCCACTCCACGCACCCCGAGGGCGAGCACTCCAAGGGCGTGCACCTCAGCGGCGAGGACAGCTACAACATCTCGTTCCACCACAACCTGCTGGCGCACAACAGCGACCGCAACCCGCAGCCGACCAACCCCGGCATCGCCGACATCCGCAACAACATCGTCTACAACTACGGCGACAACGCCGCGCTGACCTCCGACAGCCACGGCAAGCCGAAGTTCAACTTCGTGGGCAACTGGTACATCCCCGGCCCCGACACCGAGCGCGCCGAGTGGGAGCTCGACGTCTACGACGGGTCCGGTGCCGGCTGGGCGTTCTACGTGAAGGGCAACCTCGGCCCGCACCGACGCTCCAACGGCCTGCCGCAGCGCCGCGCGGTCTCCCCCGAGGGTCGCTCGTCGATGGTCTCCTCGCCGTACGCGACCCCGACCACCGACACCACCAGCGCGAAGGCGGCCTACGGCCAGGTCCTGGCACGCGCCGGCGCCGTGCGGCCCTACCGGGACGCCGTCGACCGCCGCATCGTCTCCGAGGTCGAGGAACGCGGTGGCCACATCATCGACTCACCCTCCGAGGTCGGCGGCTGGCCGGCTCTGCCGGCGGCCACCCCGCCCGCCGACGCCGACCGCGACGGCATGCCCGACGAGTGGGAGCAGGCCCACGGGAGCAAGCCCGGCACCAAGGACGGCTCACGCGACCAGGACGGCGACGGCTGGACCAACGTCGAGGAGTACCTCAACAGTCTCGCCCGCCTCTGAGGACGCCCGGGACGCGCCATGACCCATCGGAGACGCACCGGCCGACGTCACCGTGGTCGACCGGTGCGTCCGCATGTGGCCACTGCGTGAACGCAGGGCGTCCAGGGTTCGACCTTCTGGCGTAGCCGGGTTAGTCCCGCTGCCTGATCTGCCGCCCTCCCCCCGCACCTAGATTTTCGAGCAGCCCCAGGTGGGGTGTTCGAACCGACCGGGGGTGGGGTAGCCGATGGGCGTTCAAGGTGTTCCGTTCTCCCGTCCGGTGATCGCCCCCGAGGCCGCACCGGCCGTCGAGCGGGTGCTCCGCTCGGGATGGGTGACCACCGGACCGGAGTGCGTGGCGTTCGAGGACGAGCTGGCCGCATGGCTGGGGGTGCCGTACGCGGTGTCCGTCTCGTCGTGCACCGCCGCGATCGAGCTGGCCTTCCGCGGCATGCACCTTCCGGCCGGCTCCAGGGTCCTCGTCCCGGCGATCACCTTCTGCGGCGCCGTCGAGGCCGTCGTGCACGCCGGTCTCCATGCCGGTCGTCGCCGACGTCGAGCCGCTCACCGGCCAGGTGTCACCGCGCACCTGTGCCGAGGCCGCCCGTGACGCCGGGGGCGTGCGGGCCATGCTGGCCCTGCACTACGCCGGCTACCCGGCCGACGTCGAGGAGCTCGCGCAGGCCGCCGGTCTCACGCTCGACGACGTCGTCGAGGACGCCGCCCACGCCCTCGGCACCCGGGCCGGCAACGACCGGGTCGGTGGCCTGTCACGGGCGACCGCCTTCAGCTTCTACGCCACCAAGAACCTGCCGATCGGCGAGGGCGGCATGCTGACCACCCGCGACGAGGAGCTGGCCGCGTGGGTCCGCTCGGCCCGTCTGCACGGGATGACCAGCGACGCCTGGCGGCGCTACCTCCCCGGCGGCTCCTGGCGCTACTCGGTGCACGAGGCAGGTCTCAAGGCCAACCTGTCCGACGTGCACGCCGCCATCGGCCGGGCCCAGCTGCGGCACCTCGACGCCTGGCAGCAGCGACGTCACGAGCTCGCCGACCGCTACACCCGCTCGCTGGCCGACCTGACCGGCCTCGAGGTCCCTGCTTCCCCGGTGCGCGGCGAGCACGCCTGGCACCTCTACGTCGTCCGCGTGAAGCCCGAGCTCGGGATCAGCCGGGACGACCTGTCGCGTGCGCTGGCCGACCAGCGCATCGGCACGTCGGTGCACTTCATCCCGCTCCACCACCTGCCGCGCTACCGGGACGTGTGCCACGTGCCGGCCGGCGGGCTCCCGGGCGCGGACGTCGTGTTCGACGAGATCCTCTCGCTTCCCTTCCACCAGGGGCTCAGCGACGGCGAGGTCGACTCCGTCGTCGCCGCCGTCGCGGCATCCCGGCCCCGTGCCCGCTACCAGGAGGTCCTCCCGTGACGATGGTCAACGACAAGACACAGCAGATCTTCCCGCGCGTCCCGGTCACCCTGCTGCGAACCCTCGTGGTGGGTGCCGGCGTGGCCGGGCGGGCGCTGGCTCGGGACCTCGCCGCGACCCCGGAGTTCGGGTTGCTCCCCGTCGGCTTCGTCGACGACGACCTGATCTCGGACGGAGAACCGGCACCGTTCCCGGTGCTCGGCACGCTCGCCGACGTGGCCACGATCGCGCGCTGCGAGGCGATCGACGTCGTGGTGCTCGCGATCCCGCAGCTCGAACCGGCCCTCTTCCGGCAGGTCACCCAGGACGCCGCCAAGGCCGGTGCGGCCGTGCGCTACCTGCCGTCGTTCGTCGCCGCGCTCGAGCGCACGGTCGTCGGCAGCGACATGCGGTGGCTCGACGTCGGCCAGCTCATCGGCCGCGACGAGGTGCACGTGGTCAGCCGCGAGGCCGCCGCGATCATCGAGGACCGCGTCGTGCTCGTCACCGGGGCGGGCGGGTCCATCGGCTCCGAGCTGTGCCGCCAGGTCTTCGGCTTCTCGCCGAAGCGGCTGGTCATGCTCGACCACGACGAGTCCAACCTGCACCGCCTCGAGCTCGAGCTGTTCGGCGAGGGCCTGCTCGACAGCGACGACTGCATCGTCGCCGACATCCGGGACCGCGAGCGCCTCGACTCGGTCTTCGCCGAGGTCCGGCCCGACGTCGTCTTCCACGCCGCCGCGCACAAGCACCTGCCGCTGCTCGAGCGGCACCCGTGCGAGGCCGTGAAGTCCAACGTGGCCGGCACGGAGAACGTGCTCTGGGCGGCCCTGAAGTACGAGGCCGAGCGGTTCATCCTGATCTCCACCGACAAGGCCGCCGACCCCACGTCGGTGCTCGGCGCGACCAAGCGCCTCGCCGAGCTGCTGGTGCAGCAGGAGCAGGGCGGGCGCACCAAGGTCGCCTCGGTCCGCTTCGGCAACGTGCTGGGCAGCCGCGGGTCCCTCCTCAGCGTGCTCGCGGAGCAGATGAGCCGCGGCCTGCCGATGACGGTGACCCACCCGGAGATGACCCGCTTCTTCATGACGATCGAGGAGGCCGCCGGCCTGGTCGTCGAGGCGGCCCGGCTGGCCGAGCACGGAGAGATCTTCGTGCTGGACATGGGCGAGCCCGTCCGCATCGTCGACATCGTGCAGTCGTTCGCGCACCTGATGAACCGCGACGACGTGCAGATCCGGTTCACCGGCATGCGGGCCGGCGAGAAGCTCAACGAGACGCTGTTCAGCGAGCACGAGCACCCCGTGGCGACCGCACACCCGCGGATCTACCGCACCGACGTGCCGCAGCCGTCGTGGGGCTTCCAGCAACGGCTGCGCACGCTGTACCACGCCGCGCTCGCCAACGACCCGGCCGCGGTCCGGCGCGGGCTCACCGCGCTGCTGCCGGAGTACCGCCCGCAGACACCCACCATCCCGTTGCAAGCGGCTCCGTACCCCGATGACTTCTGATGACATGGGGATCACGCATGTGCCGCGACCACGAGCTCCGACCTCCGGGTCGTGGTCGGGTGCCCGACCCCTGGACCAGCTGCTCGAGGAGCGCGGCCTCGTCGTCACCGACGTCGTGGCAGGCGCCGCCCCGGGGACGCGACGCCTCTACGTCGCCGACGTGCACGACACCGACGACGTCCGCTTCGCCGTCGCCGTGCCGCACGGCGACGGCGGGGAGGGCGCCGTGGCCAACGAGGCGACCGTGCTGTCGCTGCTCCACGAGCGGCTGCCGGCCGCGCTGTCCCGGTCGGTCCCCGAGGTCGTCGAGTGGGTGCTGGGTCCCGCTGAGCGCCAGTCCCTGGTGGTCACCGCGGTCGCCGGTCTCGACTCCTCGGGCACCCATCCGACCAACGCCGGCGACCTCAGGCGGCTCCTCATCGACACCATCACCTGGCTCGAGTCGGTGTGGCAGTCCACCTCCGGGGACCTCATCCCGGTGGAGCTCGGCCGCGGTCCGGTCGACCTGCTGCTCAGCCGCTACCGCGGCGCCGCGAACGTCCGGCCGGCCATCGGCGCCCTCCTCCGCGCCCGCGGACGGGTCGCCCAGGTGGAGGTGGTGAGCACCGCGACGCACGGCTGCCTCGCCCCCCGTCACCTGCACCGCGGCCCCGACGGGGCGCTCGGGGTCGACGACTGGGGGCTCGGCTCCACCGCGTCGGACCCGCTGCGCGACCTGGGCCGGGTGGCGGTGGACCTGGCCTCGCACCACCTGCCGGAGGTCGTCGTCGGCCGCACGGCACTGGCCACCGAGTTCCGCCACGCGGTCTGCCGGGGCCTCGAGGTGCTGTCCGTCTCGCCACGGCTGTGGCGCGACGTGCTGCTCCTCGCCCAGTTCGAGGCGGCGCTGTCGGAGCTGGCGCGCGGGGAACCCTCCCGGCTCGCCCTGCTCCAGCAGTCCGTGCACGCACTTCCCATCCGAAGCTGAAGAAGGAGTAGTCCCGTGAGAGCAGTCGTGACCGGTGCAGCCGGGTTCATCGGGTCACACCTGTGTGCCCACCTCCTCGACAAGGGAGACGAGGTGATGGGGATCGACTCCTTCACCGACTACTACGACCCGCGCCGCAAGGAGCGCAACCTGGCCGCGCTGCGCGACCGGCCCGGGTTCGTCGAGTGCCGCCTCGACCTCAGCACGGCACCGCTCGAGATGATCTTCGAGCGGGCCGAGGTGGTCTACCACCTCGCCGGCCAGCCCGGGGTGCGTGGCTCGTGGGGCGAGGACTTCGCGCCGTACCTCTCGCGCAACATCCACGCCACGCAACGGGTCCTGGAGGCGGCGCGCACCGCGCAGCTGTGGAAGGTCGTCTACGCCTCGAGCTCCTCGGTGTACGGCGACAGCGAGACCTACCCGACCACCGAGGACCTGGTGCCGCGCCCGGTGTCGCCGTACGGCGTGACCAAGCTGGCCGCCGAGCACCTGTGCGAGCTCTACCGCACCACCTCGGGCGTGCCGACCGTGTCGCTGCGGCTGTTCACCGTCTACGGCCCGCGCCAGCGCCCGGACATGGCGTTCACCCGCCTGGTCGAGGCCGCCCTCGCCGGCGACCCGTTCCTGCTCTACGGCGACGGCATGCAGAGCCGCGACTTCACCTACGTCGGCGACGTCGTGACCGCGATGCGCCAGTCCGCCCTGTCGCCGTGGACCGGCGTGGCCAACATCGGCGGCGGCTCGCGGACCACGATGAACGAGGTCATCACCAAGGTGCAGGACCTCGTCGGCCCGATCCAGATCGTCCGGCTCCCCAGCCAGCGCGGCGACGTCCGGCACACGGCGGCCGACACCACCGCCGCCCGCGAGGGCTTCGGCTACCACCCGCGCACGACCCTCGACGCCGGGCTCGCCCGGATGGTCGACGCGGCGCGGATCGGCTGGGAGCTCGACGGCGTCATGGGGTCGAGCCGATGAGGAAGACGCTCCCCGTCTCGGGATCGGTCTGGCCCTCCGTCCCGCGGTGGGTGGTGCCCCGCTCGCGGCTGCCCCGGCAGCCCGAGCTGCCGCGCACCAAGGTGCTGCACGTGATCACCCGCTTCATCGGCGGTTCCGGAGGCAACACCCTGCTCTCCGCGACGGGCATGGACCCGGACCGCTACGAGACGTGGGTCGCCTCGATGCCGGGCGGTCCGTTGTGGGCCCAGGCCGAGGAGGCGGGCGTGCGCACCGTCCGGGTGCGACACATGCGCGAGCGGATCGACCCGTGGCAGGACCTGCTCGCCTGCGTGGAGCTGGTCCGGCTGATGCGCCGGGAGCGCTTCGCGGTGGTGCACACGCACTGCTCCAAGGCCGGCCTGATCGCCCGCGTCGCGGCGCGGCTCTCGGGGACCCCCGTGGTGGTGCACACCTTCCACCTCTTCGCCGCCCACGACGGGCTGAGCCGCAGCCGGCGGACGGCGTACCTCCTCCTGGACCGCATGGTCCGCGGCCTCGCGCACCGCTACGTCGCGGTCGCGCCCCGGGTCGCGCAGGAGGCCGTGGAGAACCGTCTCGCGCCGCCCGGCAGCGTCGTGGTGGTGCCGTCCGCGGTCGCCCTCGACGACATCCCGCAGCAGGCCGACCGGTCGGTCCGGGCCGAGCTGGGCGTCGCCGAGGACGCCCCCCTGGTCGGCACGGTGGGTCGCATCGTCGCCCAGAAGTGCCCGCTGGACTTCGTCCGGATGTGCGCGCTGGTGCAGCAGGTCCGCCCCGACGCACGGTTCGTGATGGTCGGCGACGCGACCCTGGAGACCGCCGGCCTGGAGGCCGAGACCCGTGCGGAGGCGGAGCGCCTCGGGGTGCCGGTGATCTTCACCGGCTTCCGCGACGACGCACCCCGGGTCGCCGCCGCCTTCGACGTCTACGTCGTCCCGTCGCTCTACGAGGGCCTGGGCCGGGCGGTCACCGAGGCGATGGCCTCCGCGCGGCCGGTCGTCGCCACCGCCGTCAACGGCGTGCCGGACCTCGTCACGCCCGGCGCCACCGGCCTGCTCGCCGAGCCCAAGGACCCGCAGTCGCTGGCCGACGCCGTGCTCTGGATGCTCGACCACCCCGCCGAGGCCGCCGAGATGGGCCGGTGCGGCAGCGAGCGGGTGCGCTCGCACTTCTCGACCGACGTCATGTGCGGGGCGCTCGACGAGCTCTACGCGGGCCTGCTCGGCCAGGTCCTCCCGGGCGACGCGGTGCAGGTCGAGGGGTCCGCCGAGGTGCACGTCGCGACCGATGTCCTCCGTTCGGCGTAGTCCGTTTACGCACCCGCACGCGTGTTCCGAACACCCACCGCGACCAGGATTTCTCACGAGCAGGGATTCCTGCGAGCCGACCTCCAGGGGGCAGGGATGACGACAGGCGGTCGTGCCACGGTCGACGCGGCCCCCAAGCCTGGCGGCCGCAGCCTGACCGGCCGCGCATCCCTCAACGCCCTGGCCTCCGGCCTCGACTACGGGGCGCGCGCCGTCGTCGAGCTCGTCGTCAGCCCGCTCATCGTGGGTGGGCTCGGCGCCGCGGTCTACGGCGCCTGGCGAGTGCTCTGGCAGTGGTCCAGCTATGTCTGGGGCGCCAGCGGCCGGTCGGCCCAGGCGCTGCAGTACGCGATCGCCAACCGGCAGTGGACCGCGACCGACCAGGAGAAGCGCCAGCTCGTCGGGGCGGCCCTCCTGGTGTGGGTGCTCTTCATCCCGCTGGTGCTGACCGCCGGCGTGCTCGGCGTCTGGCTGGTGCCGCACCTGCTCGACGTGCCGGCCGGCCAGGTCACCCCGCTGCGGGTCGCGGCGGCCATCCTCGTCGTCGACGCCCTGGCCGTGACCGTGCTGACGCTCCCCCGCTCCGCCCTCGTGGGCGAGAACCTCGGCTACACCCGGATGGGCGCCTCCACGGCCCTGGTCGTCGTCGGGGGCGGGCTGATGGTCGGTGCCGTCCAGCTCGACCTGGGTCTGCCCGGTCTGGCCGGGGCGACGCTGCTGACCACCCTGCTGACCGGCCTGGTGTTCTGGCTGATCACCCGCAAGCGGCTCCCCTGGTTCGGCGCGAGCCGGCCGAGCCGCTCGATGGCGCGCTGGTTCGTCGGCCTGTCGGCGTGGTTCCTGGGCTGGAAGCTCGTCCTCGAGCTGATGATCGCCAGCGACGTCCTCGTGCTCGCGCTGTTCGTCCCGCTGTCCGTGGTGGCCGCGTTCGCCCTCACCAAGTGGGTGGCCGACGCGATGAACCAGGTGCTCGGCCTGCTGGTGCAGGCCACCATCCCCGGCATCGGCGGCTACCTCGGCTCGGGGGCGCGCGACCGCGCCGCCGGCCTGCGCGGCGAGGTGATGTCGCTGGTGTGGGTGCTCGGCACCGCCGCCGGGACCGCCGTCATCGTCTGGAACGAGACGTTCGTCGGCCTCTGGGTGGGCGACCAGCTCTACGCCGGCTCGACGGTCACGCTGCTGCTCGTGGTGCTGGCCTTCCAGCTCGCGCTGATCCGCACCGACACCTTCGTCATCGACGTCGCGCTGGTGCCACGGATCAAGGTCATCGCCGGCTCCGGGGCCGCGGTCGCGTCGATCGGCCTGGCCGCCCTCGGCGCCGGCCCGCTCGGCGGCGGGATGGTCGGGCTCTGCCTGGGCATGATCGCCGGACGCTGCGTGCTGGGCTTCTCGGCACCCGTCGCGGTCGGCCGCGTCCTCGGCGTACCGCTCGGCCAGCAGGTGCGCGCCGTCCTGCGGCCCGCGCTCGTGACGGCCGCTCTCTTCGCCGCCGCCGACCTGCTCGCGCAACAGCTGCCGGGCGGGTCCTGGCTGCTGCTGGTCCCCGGCGTCGCCGTCACCGCCTGCCTCGCCCTCGTCGTCGCGGCCCTGGCCGGGCTGACCTCGCGCCAGCGCAACCGGCTGGTGGGTCGGGTCCGGATGCTCCTGCGCCGCACGGGGGTGGCCTCGTGAGCACCACCGTCGTGCAGGGCCGGCGGGAGACCCGGCCGAGCCAGGTCCCCGACGTCCTCGTCATCGGCGGGGCCGTCATCGCGCCGCTGAACCTGCTGATCGTGCGCAGCTTCAGCGTCTACGACCTGTTCGTCGGCGCCGCCCTGCTCTACCTGTGGCGCCAGCACCGCCTGGTGTGGCCCCCGACCCGCTACCTCGCGGCGGCGTACGCCTTCCTCCTGACGGCGCTGCTGAGCGCGTTCCGCGCGACCCAGGCGATCGAGGCGGTCACCCAGGTCCTGCAGTACGCCTTCATCTTCTTCATCCTGCTCCCGGTGGTGATCTCCGTGGTCACCACCCGCAAGCGGGCCGTGGTCGCGATCTCCCTGCTCTGCGCCGGCACGCTGGGGGCGATCGCCCACGCCTGGGTGGTGCGGCCCACCCAGGGGGCCGGCCGCGTCGTGGTGTTCTACAGCGAGAACCCCAACCGGCTGGGCTACCCGGCGGCCTACCTCGTGCCCCTGCTGCTGGTGCTGTGGGTGCTCAGCCGGCAGGCCGAGCGGCGGGTGCGCCTGGTGGTCACCCTGGCCGTGGTCGTCGGGATCTACCTCAGCGCATGGGCGGTCTCCGCATCCGGCTCCCGCAGCAGCCTGCTGGGCACCGCGGTCGCGCTGATCTGCGTGGTGGTGCTGCGGCCCGGGCTGGGCCTGTGGCGAGCGCTGCGGAGACTGGTCGCCCTCGTGGTGATCTGCGGGGTCGTCGGCGGCGGGCTCGATCGCCTTCGGCGAGGTCCCCACCACGCTCGAGGAGCGGATCAACCGCAGCCTCGACTCCTCCGACGCCAGCGCCCAGGCCCACCTCGTCGGTGACCGCGAGCACCTCGCGGACGCCGGGGTGGCCGCGTTCCTCGAGGAGCCCTGGATCGGTGCCGGGCTCGACAACTTCCGCTACGTCGCCCCGCGCTACGACGTGGAGGCCACCCCGCAGCTGCCGCACAACCTGTGGCTCCAGCTGCTGGTGCAGGTCGGCCTGGTCGGCGCCTTGGCGTTCGCGGCCTGGCTGCTGCTGTGGGGGTACGACGTGCTCACCGCCACGCGGCGGGCCCTGCCCACCGACGCACTCCTGCTCTGGGGGCTGTTCTCCTCCATGGCCGGGATCCTGACCATCTTCATGTTCGCGCCCGAGATGCTCGACCGCCACTACTGGCTGATCGCCGCTCTCGCACTCGCCGCCGTCCGGGGCACCCCGACGGCCGTCGCCTCGAAAGGTCCTCAGCCATGACCGATGCCGCTGCCGGGCTGTCCGTGCTGCACGTGATCGTGCGTGCCGGCCCCACCAACAGCCAGTACAACGAGCACGTGCTGCCGGTCCTCGGCACGCGCCGCGTGACGGTGTGCTCGCTGTACCCCGCCGACGTGCAGCCGCCCGACGAGCTGAACCTCTTCGAGGGCGACGGGTCGGTCGGTGGCTGCTTCCGGGCCCTGCGGCGGGCGCTCGTGGCCGACGACTACGACGTCGTGCACGTGCACGCGCCGGCCAGCGGGATGGTGACGCTGCTGACCTACCTGCGCATGTGGCGCCCGCGCCGCGACCTGGTGTTCACCGTGCACAACAGCTGGGGGAACTTCCGTCGCCGCAACCGGCTGTTCCTGCGACTGATCATGATGCTGTTCCCGATGGTCGTGCTGTGCGGCCAGGCGGCGTACGACTCGCTGCCCGCGGGCATCCGCCGTCGCCGCCAGCACCAGCTCCACGTCGTGCCCAACGGCGTCGACGTGGACCGGATCGACCGGGCACTCGAAGGTGTCGAGCGCGGTCCCCGCACGGGGTTCCGGGTGGTGTCGGTCAACCGGCTGATCCCGATCAAGCACCCGCACACGACGGTCACGGCGTTCACCCGCATGCGCAAGGCCGGCGACGAGCTGGTGATGATCGGCGACGGGCCGATGCGCTACCAGCTCGAGGACCGGATCCAGCACGAGGGACTGCTGCGGACGGTCCTGCTCCGCGGCGTGATTCCCCGCGACGAGGTCTACCGGCAGCTCGGCACGGCCGACGTGTTCATCTCCACCTCTGCTGGGGAGGGCCTGCCCGTGGCGCTCCTCGAGGCGATGGCCTGCGGGGTCCCCGTGGTGGTCACCGACATCCCCCCGCACCGGGAGGTCGCCCGGTCCGCCCACGGCCTGCCGCTGGTGCCGGTCGGTGACAGCGCGGGCTTCGCCCGGGCGCTCGAGCGGGTCCGCGCCGCCGACGAGCACGAGCTGAGGCGGATGGCCGAGCGGCTGCGGGCCTGCGTGGTCGAGCGCTACAGCGTGGCCAGCATGAACGGGGCCTACGGCGAGCTCTACCGGCAGCGGGTGCCGCGCGGCAGCGAGGTCGCCCGCGGGCACCGGACGGTCGGCATCGACGAGGAGCAGGTCAGCGTCGGGGAGAAGCTCCGGCACCGCTGGGGGCTGCTCGTCGCGATGACCCTCATCGGCGCGGTCCTGGGCTTCGGCATCGCGTTCGTGCAGGCCCCGGTGTTCAAGGGCGAGACGTCCCTGCAGGTGGGCCGCGACCTGGGCGTCGCCGCCAGCGAGGACACCCTCAACACCAGCGCGGCGCTCGCGATCCGCTACGCCGACCTGGCCCGCCGCGAGCCGGTGCTCGGGCCGCTCGTCGAGCAGGGCTACGGCGAGGACTGGCGCGCGATCCAGCGCAACGTCTTCGCCCGACCGGGCGACAAGAACCCCCAGCTGGTGGAGATCAGCGTCTACGCCGGCGACCGCGAGGAGGCACGCGACCTCGCCACCGCGGTGGCCCGGTCGCTGGAGCGCGCGTCCCGGGCGGCCATCGCGTCCTCCACCCGGTTCTTCCTCGGTGACCAGCTCCGGTCGCTCCAGGAGGACATCGTCACCACGACCGAGGAGCTGGAGCGGGCGAGGGCCGCGCTCCCCGAGGCGTCGGCCGAGGAGGCAGCCGTGCTGCGCGCCCGGATCGCCGACCTCCAGACCACGCTGGCCGAGCAGCGCAGCAGCTACACCGAGCTCGACGCCATCGACACCTCCGAGAGCGGCCAGCTCTCGCAGGTCGACCCCGCGTGGACCACCCGGTCCCCGCTGCGTCCCACGCCGGTGGTGCTCGCCGTGGCCGGTGCGGCCGCCGGGCTCACGCTCGGTGCCGCCTGGGTGCACCTGTTCAGCCAGCACCCGCCGAGCGGGCCCCCCATGACCCCGGTCCCGGAGCTCCGCGGCCGCGAGGAAGACACACGACGCGGCTCCGGCCGCCGCCGTACCGCCACCTGGGCAGCCCCCGACCAGACGTGGCACGACCGCAGCAACGACCGAAGGTGAGCCGACCATGACGACCGAAGAAGTCGACCTCCGTCCGCACGCGGGGACTCCGCCACTCGGGGGGCCGCTCGACGGGATGCCCGCCATCCCCGACGGGACCCAGGCGCTGGTGCTGGTGCTCTGCGACGAGCTCCGCCTGGCCGGGGTGCGCTACTGCCACTGGAAGAGCAACGACATGCTCCACCGGTCGGCGACGGGCGAGAACGACCTGGACCTGCTGGTGCACCGGCACGACGGCCAGCGCTTCGCCGAGGTGCTGGACCGGCTCGGCTTCCGGCACGCCCTGGCCCCGGGTGGCCGCGACCACCCGGGGGTCAGCCACCACTACTCGCTGGACGAGCCCTCGGGCCGCTTCGTCCACATCCACGCGCACTTCAGCCTCGTGCTCGGGGACGACACCACCAAGAACTTCCGGCTGCCGATCGAGGACGCCTACCTCGCGTCGTGCCACCACGACCAGCTGTTCCCGGTGCCGTCGGCCGAGTTCGAGCTCGCGGTGTTCGTGATCCGGATGATGCTCAAGCACGCGACCTGGGACGCCGTCGCCATCGGCAAGGGCCGGCTCGGCGGCAACGAGCGACGCGAGCTCGACTGGCTCCTCGAGCGCGCCGACCCCGACGCCACGCTCGCCGTGGTGCGCGAGCACCTCGCCGGCGTGGGGGTCGACCTGTGGCAGGACTGCCTGGCCACCTGGGTCGACCGTCGCGGCGTGCTGCGGCGGCTGGCCACCGGCCGGCGTACGCTCCGCGCGCTGCGGCCGCACGCCCGCCGCTCCTGGCCGCACGACCTGCTGCTGCGGGTGGTGCGCCGGTTCACCTGGGGCTCCCGCGCCTACGTGCTCCGGCTCCCGGCCCGCAAGCGGCTGGACCGGGTCGGCGCCACGGTGGCGATCGTGGGCGGCGACGGCTCGGGCAAGTCGACCGCCGTCGCGGGCACGGTCGGCTGGCTGGCCGGACCGCTGCGGGTGCGCCAGCTGCACCTCGGCAAGCCCCGGCCCTCGCTGCTCACGCTGGCGGTCAAGGGTCCGATGTACGTCGCCCGCTCGGCCGGCCTGCTGGAGAGCGCCTGGGCGTCGGTGGACCCCCGCACCGCGCAGCCCGAGGACTTCCCGGGCAACGCCTGGGCCCTGTGGCACCTGTTCACCGCGCGGGACCGTCTCCGCGACTACCGCAAGGCCCGCCGCGAGGCCGACACCGGCGGCATCGTCGTGTCCGACCGGTGGCCGCTCGAGCAGATCTCCCTGATGGACGGGCCGCGCACCACCTGGACGCTGCGCACCCCGGACCGGTTCTCCTCCCTCACCCGGCGGATCGCCCGCGCCGAGCAACGGGTCTACGCGCAGATCGAGCCGCCGGACGTGCTCGTGGTGCTGCGGATCGACCCCGAGGTCGCGGTGGCCCGCCGCTCCGACGAGGAGAGCAGCTATGTCCGGGCCCGCAACACCGAGGTGCGCGACATCGACTGGTCCCGGACGCCGGCGACGGTCATCGACGCGACGTTGCCGCCCGAGCAGGTGCTCGCGCGGGTGCGGCGCGCGATCTGGGAGCGGTTGTGAGCGCCCGGCACGCCGGCCTGGTCGTCGAGCTGCTCGGCGCCCCGGGCACCGGCAAGTCCGGCCTGGCCCGCGCCCTGTCCGAGCTCGACGGCGTGACCGTCGTCAAGGACCACCAGCGCGGCGACCTCTCCACGCTGGCGTGGTCGCTGGCCCGGTCCTGGCCGGTCGCCGTCGCGCCGCCGCACGACGTCGACCGGCGGCGCTGGGCGGCCTGGGCCGGCCGGGTCACCGCCGCGTCCCAGATCGCCGACGCGCGCTTCGCGAGCGGCGCGCGCACCGTGGTGTTCGACCAGGGGGCCGCCTACACGCTCGTCCGGATGATGCAGGTGCGGTCCCGGCCGCACGGCAACGTGTGGTGGTGGAGCCGGTGCCTGGAGACGGCGGGACTGCTCGACCTGCTGGTGATCCTCGACGCCGACAACGACGTGCTCGCCCGGCGGCTGCGCACCCGCAGCAAGGAGCACGAGGCCGACACCATGGAGAGCCCGACCCTGGGCGAGTACCTCGCCCGTGAGCGTCGCGCGTGCCACGAGGTGGCCGACGTGCTCGCCCGCGAGGGTGCCGACGTACGCCGGATCATCACGACCGACACCACCGTCGAGGAGCAGGTGGACATCGTCCGCGAGGCCCTCGAGCGCCACCACGCCGCACCCGCCGGGTGACCACGGTGCTGTCCTGCGTCGTCGAGCTCGCCGGTCTGCCCGGGTCGGGCAAGACCACGCTGGCGACGGCGCTGCGGGAGCGGCTGCTGGCCGACGGCATCCCCTGCACGGTCGCCGACCGCGGCGTGTCGGCCCACTCCGCCAAGCACGCGCGGATGGCACGCCGCACCGGCTACGCGCTGCGCGAGCTCACCGCGGCACCGGCCGCGACCACGCGGGCGACCCGCGTGCTGGTCGGCAGCGGGCAGGAAGCGCATCGCGACGCCGCCGCCGTGCTCGCCCAGTGGCTGGCCACCGAGCACCTGGCGGCCCGCGGTCGCGGGCGCCCGGGCGTGCA
Source organism: uncultured Actinomycetota bacterium (assembly GCA_963698315.1). Lineage (GTDB taxonomy): Bacteria > Actinomycetota > Actinomycetes > Propionibacteriales > Nocardioidaceae > Nocardioides_B. The sequence goes on along the minus strand of CAVOQH010000002.1, from coordinate 601,585 downwards.
GCTGCTCGAGGAGGGCCTCGTGCAGGCCACCTGGACGGCGATGCTGCGCGCCCGCGACCTGCGGCCCGAGGCGCTGTGGGAGTGCCTCCCGCCCGAGGCGCACACCGACCTCGTGCTCTTCGTCGACGTGCACCCGGAGCTGGCCGCGTCGCGGCTGGCGGCGCGCCGCTCGAAGCACAGCCGCACCCAGCAGCTCAACCCCGCCGCCCGCATCCACGAGCTCCGCCGCGGCCAGGCCGTGCTCGACGAGGTGCTGACCTCCTGCCCGCTGCGCGTCGTGCAGCTCACGACCGCCGGCGAGGAGGTCGAGGACGTCGCGGAGCAGGCCTACCAGGCCGTGCTCTCCCTGCGCTGACCGGACCTCCCGCCTCGCGGGACGTCATACGGTTCGAGCGCTACCGGGCGCAATTCGTATGACGTTGCGGAGACCAGACCGCGCTGTCGGAGTCCCGACCTGCCCAGGGCGTTGGGGGGCTATGGGGGCCGCCCCGGGCAGATCGGAACACCCCGAGTCATCCGGTGGTGTACTCCACGTGGAGCAGCGGTGCCACCGCGGCGCCGGACTCGAACGCCCGGGCCTTGCGGACGCCGGTCCCCGAGACCTGGAAGGCGAGCGCGTTGCCGGGCACCCAACCGGGGCGACCGACCACCGCCTGCACGAGCGCCGACAGGTCCGGCGTGCGCTGGGCCGCGCCGGCCTGCCCGACCGTCGTCCAGTCGGGCGGCGCCCACGGCACCGCGCCGTCGTCGTCGTCCGTCCGCTCACCGAGCCCACCGTGTTGGTGTACGTCGCGGCGTTGTCGGCGGCCTCGGCCCGCAGCGTCAGCGACGACGCCCCGGTCGACACCTCGTCGGTCGTGAACTGGAGCCACGCAGCCGTGATCGTGGCGCCCGCGGGCACTGGCACGTTCCGGATCCGGACACCCACCACCTGCACGGTGTTGCCGTCCGTGGTCAGCTCGAGGTCGGAGCTGGAGACCGACGTGCTGCCGGAGTTCACCGACTGCTCGGCGTCGTCGGACCCGGCCGCCACGCGCAGCTCCACGGTCTGCGGTCCGCTGCCACCCGCGCCCTGCACCACCACGGTCATCTCGTCGAACGCGCTCAGCTGGCCGTCGTTCGCGGTCAGCCGGAGCACGTAGGTGCCCACCGCCGAGAACGATGCCGTCGTGTCCACCGCCGATGCGTTGCCGAACGTCGTCGTGCCCGGCCCGTTGACCTGCGACCACGTCGTGGTCACCTGGCCCGGCGACGACGGCAGCCCGTCGTCGGTCACGGTGCCGTCGAGGGACGCCGAGCCCGGCTGCGTCACGCCGCGGTTGGGCCCGGCGTCCACGACCGGCGCCTGGTTGATCGGACCGGAGCTGCCGCCGGTGAACTCCACGTGGAGCAGGGGCGCGAAGGTGGCGCCGCCCTCGAAGGCCTCCGCCGTCCGTCGGCCGGTGCCGGCGAACTGGAGCGCGAGCGCGTTGCCCGCCTGCCAGCCGGGCCGGCTGACCACGGCCTGCACCAGCGACGCGATGTTCGGCGTCCGCTGGGCGATGCGTCGCCGCCCCCACGGTCGGCCAGTCCGGCGGCGCCCACGCCACCGACGCGCGTGGTGACGGCGCGGGACGTGACGTTGCCGCTGGTGGCCAGGTAGGTCGGGGTGTTGTCCGCGGCCTCCGCGCGGATCGTCATCGAGGACGCCCCCGTCGACACCTCGTCGACCCGGAACTGCACGTAGGCGTTGGTGATCGTCGCGCCGGCGGGGACGGCCAGCGCGGTGAAGCGCGTCCCGACCACCTGCTGGGCGGTGCCGTCCGTGGTGAGCTCGAGGTCGCTGCTGGTGAGCGCGGTCGAGCCGGACACGGCCTGCTCGGCGTCATCGGAGCCGGCGACGACACGCTTCTCCACCGTCGTCGCACTACCGGTGGCGGCCTGGACCGTGATCGTGACGTCGTCCGAGGTGCTCGCCTGTCCGTCGTTCGCGGTCAGTCGCAGCACGTAGGTGCCCGCTGTCGAGAACGACGCCGTGGTGTCCACCGCCGACGCGTTGCCGAACGTCGTCGTGCCCGGCCCGGAGAACTGCGACCAGGTCGTGGTCACGAGCCCGGGCGGGTTGGGCAGCCCGTCGTCGGTCACGGTGCCGTCCAGCGACGCCGAGGCCGGCAGCGTCACCGTGGCGTCGGTCCCGGCGTTCACCGTCGGCGGCTGGTTGGCAGCCCCCTGCGGCTGGACCGTGATGGTCACGTCGTCGAAGGCACTCAGCTGACTGTCGTTGGCGGTCAGCCGCAGCACGTAGGTGCCGGCGGCCGAGAACGACGCCGTGGTGTCCACCGCCGACGCGTTCCCGAACGTCGTCGTGCCCGGTCCGGAGAACTGCGACCAGGTCGTGGTGACGGCTCCGGGCGGGTTGGGCAGTCCGTCGTCGGTCACGGTGCCGTCGAGCGACGCCGTGCCGGGCAGCGTCACCGTCGCGTCACCGCCCGCGTTCACCGTCGGAGGCTGGTTGCCCGCCGCCGCGGGCTGGACAGTGATCGTCACGTCGTCCGTCCGCGTGAGCTGCCCGTCGGTGGCGGAAAGCCGCAGCACATAGGTGCCCGCCGCCGAGAACGACGCCGTGGTGTCCACCGCAGACGCGTTGCCGAACGTCGTCGTGCCCGGCCCGGAGAACTGCGACCACGTCGTGGTCACCTGGCCCGGCGATGACGGCAGGCCGTCGTCGGTCACGGTCCCGTCCAGCGACGCCGAGGCCGGCAGCGTCACCGTGGCGTCGGTCCCGGCGTTCACCGAGGGGGCCTGGTTGCCGCCGGTGGAGTAGTCGACGTGCAGCAGGGGTGCGGTCGCGGCACCGGACTCGAAGGCTCGCGCCGTACGCCGTCCGGTCCCGGAGATCTGCAGGGCCAACGCGTTGCCGGCGCTCCAGCCGGCCCGGTCGACGACCGTCTGGAGGACGGTCGAGAGGTCCGGCGTGCGCTGCGCAGACCCGGCCTGGCCCACCGTGGGCCAGTCCGGCGGCGACCAGGTCGCGTTGGCAGTGCTCCACGACCGCGTGCCCACGTTGCCGCTCGCCGTGGTGAAGGTCGGTGCGTTGTCGACGTTCTGGGCTCGGATGGTCAGCGACGACGCACCGGTCGAGACCTCGTCGGTCACGAACTGCACGTAGGCGCTGACGACCTGGGCGCCGCGCGGGACCTGGAGGCCCGGGAAGCGCAGGCCGACCACCTGCTGGGTGTTGCCGTCGGTGGTGAGCTCGAGGTCGGCACTGGTCAGGTTCACCGAGCCTGAGGCGGCCGACTGCTCGGCGTCGTCGGAGCCGGCGGCGACGCGGGACTCACTGACGAGCGCACCGCCGACCGGAGCCACCGAGATGGCCACCTCGTCGGCGGTGGTGAGCTGGCCGTCGGTGGCGGAGAGCCGCAGGACGTAGGTGCCCGCCTGCGAGAAGGACGCGGTGGTGTCCACCGCCGCGGTGTTGCCGAACGTCACGGTGCCGGGGCCGGACATCTGCGACCACGTCGTGGTGACCTGTCCGGGCGAGGTCGGCAGCCCGTCGTCGCTGACGGTGCCGTCCAGGCTCGCGGACGACGGCAGCACGATGCTCTGGTCCGGGCCGGCGTTCACGTTCGGTGGCTCGTTGGTCGGGCCACCGCCGATCGGCGGGAGCGAGGCGGTGACCTCGTAGAGCCGGCCGTCGTTCTCGTTGGGGTTGCTGTCGTTGTCCTGCCCGCGGGCGACGACGTAGTAGGTGCGGGCGCCGGACCCGTTGGAGGCCGGGGCGACGGCGAGGCCGGCCGCGGCCACGCGCGTTGGCCGAGCTGATGTCGATGGTGTTCAGCAGCGCGGCGTTGCGGTCGAGCTCGTAGATCGTCTCGGAGCTGTCGTCCAGCAGCAGCACCGTGCCGCGCTCCTGGTCGAACGCCATGCCTTCGGGGTCCTGGGCGCCGTAGACGCCGGCGTCCCAGTGCGACCAGACGTCGTCGTTGGTGCCGAAGCGTCCGTCGGTGCCGGCCCGCACCCGGTGCAGGTCGGCGGCCTCGCCGCCGGCGAACCACAGCGAGTTGGTCGCGACGTCGTAGTCGATTCCCTCCGGGTCGCTGACACCCTCGCCCTCGACGTCGAACTCGGTGACCGTGTCGTCGCTCGTGCCGAAGCGCCCGTCGCCTCCGGCGACGATCTCGGCGACCTCCTTGTCGTCGTCGTCGCTGACGAACAGGTGGTTGTTGGTGGGGTTGTAGCCGACGCCGACGGGCTCGTTCGGACCACGGCTGCGAGACGCCCGTGGCCTGGAGGGCGCCCAGTCTCGTGGTGGTGTACAGGTTGGCGTTGCGGAAGATCGACATCTCGTCGACCTCGCCGTCGGCGATCATCAGCCGGTCGGCACCCGGGATGTAGGCGACCCCCGACGGGTCCGGGCTCGGCGGGTTGTACGCCGAGGTCTGGACCGTCCGCACCGCGCTCGGCGTCACGTCCGCGACCAGCTCCACGTCGGAGGCGAACGTCGCCTCGACGACCTCGCCGAAGTTGCCCGGCGCGCCGTGGTCGACGACGTAGACGCTGAGCTCCGACGGGTGGTCGGTGGCGTCGCCCGACGGGGCCAGCACCACGCCCCGCACGTCCTCGACGGAGAGGTCGGAGGCGTCGTACGTCGCGGCGACGACGCGCCCGCGCAGGGCGACGAGCCGGTCGGTCGTGGCGTCGTAGGTGAACACCTCCCCCGTCTCGGGGTGCACGGAGCGCCCGCGGAGGTCGTGGCCCTCGAGGCCCACCACCGAGCTGGGCGCCGGTGCGGCCGGGGCCGTGGTCGCGGACACCCGACCCAGGTCGGTCTCGTCGGGCATCACCGCGCGGCGGACCCCCGGCCGGTCGGCGTCGGTCAGCACGAGCGCGTCGAGCCGGGGGCTCCAGGTCATCGCGCCCGGGCGCGGCACCCGGTGCTCGCTGGTCGACCACACCCGGATCGTCTGCAGGGCACCGTCGACGGCGGGACTCGCGACCGGCGGCTCCTCCGAAGCGGGGCGGACCGCGGTCAGGACGGAGGCAGCCAGCAGCGCCGGCAGCAGCAGGTGCGTGGAGGTCTTCATCAGTGTGCGCATGCGCCGTCCTCAGCTCGACTCCGCGTCGGGGGAAGCACCGACGCTCGTCTCGAAGTCTTCAGCCGACGGCCGGGTGCGGCATCCCACGAAAGGCGTAGATGTGAGTGCTCGGGCGATGTATCGGTCGTGTCGGACGTCGACGGTCCCGGTGTGGTTCGTGTCGTGGGTCCTAGTAGCGGGAGCTGTGCGCCAGCAAGCCACCGTCGTCACGGAGGACCGCCTTGCCGTGCTTGCCCCACATGTCGCGCCTGTCGAGGTAGAGGTGCTTGCCGGTCGTGGATCCCTTGCCGGTGTGGACGTGGACGACCGCGCCGCGCCTGAGGACGAAGGACGGGAGGACGGCCTGCTTGCCGTTCTTCTTGTTCCTGATCACCCATCCGCGCAGGTCGACCCTGACCGTGCCGACGTTCTCGAGCACGACCACGTCGGAACCGGGACGGACCGTGCGGATGCGGACTTTCGAGAACTTCACGGTGACCGTCGGCGACACGGCCCGGAGCAGCGCGCCCGTGGCCGGGGCGAGCAGCCGGTAGCGCACGGTCTCCGACGTCGACGACGAGACCCGGAACGCGACCTCCGTCGTCCCTCCGCCCGCGACCGACTTGCTGTCGACCGTGGTCCAGGTCGAGCCCGAGGCGCGCTGCAGCTCGACGCCCTGGCCGGCGAGCGCCGGTGCCAGCGTGCCCGTGATCGTCGACGTGGCACCGACCGGGACCAGCCCGTCCGACCGCCGTGCCGTGAGGACCGGCTGGACGGTTTCCGTGGCGGCAGCGGCCTGCACCGTGACGGTCATCGTGTCCGAGGCGCTGAGGGCGCCGTCGTTCGCGGACAGCTGCAACGAGTAGCTGCCGGCCGCCGAGAAGGTCGCCACTGCGTCCTCCGCAGCCGCGTCGTCGAAGGTCACGGTCCCCGGACCGGAGACCTGGCTCCAGGTCGACGTCACCGGAGCCGGCCGGCCGTCGTCGGAGACCGTGCCGTCCAGTGCAACCGCCGCCGGCAGCGTCGTCGCACGGTCAGGTCCGGCGTCCACCGCGGGCGCGGTGTTGTCCGGGGGGTCCTCCGGGATCGGCGGCAGGGTCGCGCGGATCTCGTAGAGGCGCCCGTCGTTCTCGCCCGGGTGGGTGTTGTTGTCCAGCCCGCGCGCCGCGACGTAGTAGGCCCGGCCACCCGATCCGCCCGACGAGGGCGCGACGGTGAGGCCGGAGGCTCCGTTCATGTTCGCGGAGGCGACGTTGATGGTGTGCAGCAGGGCTCCGGAGCGGTCGAGCTCGTAGATCGTGTCGGAGCTGTCGTCGACCACGACGATGGTCTTCCGCACGGCGTCGTAGCCGAGGCCCTCGGGGTCGCGCGCGCCGTAGATCCCGACGTCGAAGTGGGTGACGGTGTCGTCGCCGGTCCCGAAGCGTCCGTCGCCGGCCGCACGGACCCGGAACACCTCGGCGTTGATGCCGTCGACCAACCACAGCGAGTCCGTCCCGCCGTCGTGGTCGAGGCCCTCGGGGTCGGTGTTGCCGAACCCCAACGTGTCGAAGTGGGTGACGGTGTCGTCCCGGGTGCCGAAGCGGTCGTCGTCGCCGGCCACCACCTCGAACACCTCCTTCTGGTCGTCGTCGCTGACGAAGAGGTGGTCGTTGCCGGGGTCGTAGCCGACCCCGACCGGCTCGTTCGACCACGGCTGGGAGACCCCCGTCGTGGAGAGGGACCCGGCCTTCGTCGTGGCGAACATGTTGGCGCCGTCGAAGATCGCCATCTCGTCGACCTCGCCGTCGACGATCATCAGCCGGTCCTGCCCGGGGAGGTAGGCGACGCCCGAGGGGTCCGGGCTGGGCGGGGAGTACGACGAGGTGGCGACGCTGCGCACGGAGGTCGGGGTCACCGAGGCGACCGGGACGATCCCGGCGTCCAGGGTCGCCTCGACGATCTGGCCGGAGCCGTCGGGGCGGCCCGCGTCAGCGAGGTACACGCTGAGACGCGCCGGGGCGTCGGTGGCGTCCGCCGAGGGGGCGACCACGACGCCGGTGACACGAGCGAGCCCGAGGTCCGACGCGTCCCACGCCGCCGTCACGTCCCGGCCTCGCAGCGCGACCAGCTGGTCCGTGGTGCGGTCGAAGGTGAGGACCTCACCGGTCCCGGGGTGCCGGGCCCGGCCGCGGAGGTCATGACCGGCCAGGCCGACCGCGTCGGGCGGCGCCGGTGCCATGGCCCGGCCCCGGGCCGGGACCGGCCCGAGGTCGGTCTCGTCGGGCCGCACCGCGTGCACCACGTGGTGCCGCGGTCCGGCGACCAGCAGGACCCCGCGTCCGGCCGTCCCAGCTCAGGTCCGAGGGCCGGCGCACGCCGAAGTCGCTCGTCGGGAACGACCGGATCTTCAGCACGACTCCCGTGGACGGGGGGCCGGCCGGGGCGGGGCGACCCGCGCCGACGGTGCCGAGTGTGAGCGCCGAGGCGACCACCAGGGCCGGCAGCAGCAGGGAGGTGGAGATCCTCGGGAGAGCACGCATGTCGTCGCCCCGTCGTCGGCGTCAGTCACGTGGGCCGTGGGTCTCCAGCCCAATGGTCAAGTCTCCGTGACCACTTCGCCGGGGCGCATCCCACGAAAGGCGTAGATGGGAGCACTCGGGCGATGTATCGGGCATCGGCCCGGGCAGGGGACGGTGGCCCGGCCGGGCTGGTCGGGCCACCGTGGCTCAGCTCCCCTGTCAGTAGCGGAGGCTTCCGGCGGAGGATCCGCCGTCATCGCGGAGGACCGCCTTGCCGTGCTTGCCCCACATGTCGCGCTTGGCGAGGTAGAGGTGCTTGCTGGTGCTCGATCCCTTGCCGGTGTGGATGTACACGATCTTGCCCGGCCTGAGCAGGAAGGACGGCAGCACGACCTGCTTGCCGTTCTTCTTGTTCTTGACGGTCCACCCCTTCAGGTTCGTCCGGACGGTGCCGAGGTTCTTGAGCACGACCACGTCGGAGGCGTACCTGACCTCGGCCACCTTCACCTTCTGGTACTTCACGGTGACGATGGAGCGACACCGCCTCGAGGTAGTTGCCCATCGCCGGCGCCACCAGGCGGTACTGCACGTTCCCGCTGGTCGACGAGGTCACCGTGAAGGAGACGCTCGCGCTGGCCCCGCCCGTCACCGTGGCCGAGCTCACGGCGCCCCAGGTCGTCCCCGACAGCCGCTGCAGGTGCACCGTCTGACCGTCGAGCGCCGGGCTGAGCGTCCCGGTGATCCCGGTGGGCGAGCCCACCGGCACCGACGCAGTCGCTCGCCGAGGCGGTCAGCGTGCGGCTGGACGCTGCCCGGGGGCGGTGCGGTCGAGCCGGCGGCCTGCACCGTGACCGACACCCGGTCCGAGGAGGTGTTGACGCCGTCGCTGGCGGTGAGCTGGAGGACGAACGTGCCGTCCTTGCCGAACGACGCCGTCGTGTCCTGCTGCGAGGCGTTGCCGAAGGACACCGATCCCGGCCCGGAGACCTTGCTCCAGGTCGTGGTGATCGCCGCGGCGTTCCCGTCGTCGGTGACGGTCCCGTCCAGCGACGCCAGCCCGGGCAGGGTGACGGTCGAGTCCGAGCCCGCGCTGACGAGCGGGGCCAGATTGGTCGGTCGTCCGGTAGGTCGAGCACCAGGTGCGGCGGGATCCTGCCGTCCTTCGCCTCCGCCGTGCGCCGGCCGGTGTTCCCGGCGGCGTTCTGGATCATGAACACCGCGGGGTTGCCTCGTGACCAGTCGGGCAGGTTGACGATCTCCTGCAGGATCGGAGCCAGCTCCGGGGTCCGCTGGGCGGGTCCCTCGTCGCGGACGGTGGTCCAGGCCGGCACGTTGTTCCACGCGACCGTGGCCGCCGTCGAGGGCCGGTTCGAGATGTTCTTCTTCGAGCCGGTGACCGCGTTGTTGCCCATGGAGGAACGTCGGCGCGTTGGCGCTGGCCTGACCCCGGATCACGTACGACGCGGGCGCCGAGCCGAGCTCGTCGACGCTGAACTGGATCCTCGCGCTGTTGATCGTCGACCCCTTGGGCACCGGCAGCTGCGTGAAGCGCAGACCGGTCAGCACGTTGGTCGGCGTGGCCGTGCCGGTGTTGCCGAGCTCGTTGTCAGCGCTCTGCAGGTCGGTGTACCCGTCGCTGGTCCCGCCGAGGTTCTCGAGCGCGTCGTCCGAGCCGGCGGCGATCGGGACGGTGACGGTCCGCGGCGCACCGGCGTCGTAGACCGTGACGACCGCCTCGTCGAAGTCGGTCATGGCACCGTCGCTCACGGTCAGGCGCATCACGTGGGTCCCGGCCGCCGAGAAGGTGGCTGTGGTCGTCGGCGCGTTCGGCGTGCCGAGCGTGACGGTGCCCGGACCGCTCATCCGCCTCCACGTGTAGGTCAGCGGCCCCGGGCTCGGCGGCGTTCGTCGCCGTCCTCTCCCGTGCCGGACAGGGTGATCGTCTCCAGCCGGTCGGCCAGGTCGTCCAGGTCCGGCGTTCGCGAACGGGGCGATGTTCTGGATCGCCGGCAGCGTCACGCGGACCTCGTGGATGACGCCGTCGTTGAACTCCGCCGGCGTCCGGATGCCGTTCGGGTCGAGCCCGCGGTCGGCGATGTAGTAGGTCCGGCCGCTCCCGGTGGAGGCCGGGTCGAGGGTGATGCCACCCGGGCTCTGCATGTTCACCCCCGCGAGGCTGATCGTGTTCAGCAGGGCTCCGTTGCGTGCGAACTCGAAGATCGACGTGGACTCGCCGTCGAGCACCAGGATCGTGCCGCGCTCCGGGTCGTAGGCCATGCCCTCGGGGCTCGGTGGCTTGATCGGGTCCAGCTGGGGGATGTCGAAGTTCGCGGTGGTGTTGTCCCCGGTCGTGGCGAAGTTGTTGTCCGCGCCCGGGGTTGACCCGGCTGATGATCGTGGACAGTCCACCGGCGAGCCACAGCTCGTTGTGGATCGAGTCGAAGGCCACGTCCTCCGGGTCGGTGTTGCCGAACGGTGAGGTCTTGAAGGACGTGCGCCCCCCGTCGTCGGCCGTGCCGAACTGGCCGTCGGTACCGGCCCCGGAGATGTCGAAGACCTCCTTGCGGTCGTCGTCGGTGACGAAGAGGTGACCGTTCCAGGGGTTGCCGGCCTTGGCGACGTAGAACACTCCGGTCGGCTCGTTGGACCACCCGACCGTCGAGCCCTGGCCGGTCTTGACCCCGTCCACGGTGGACGTGAACAGGTTGGTGGTCTGGCTCAGCGCCAGTGTCTCCTCGACCTCCGCGTCGCTCACGAGCAGCCCCTTGCCGGGGATGAAGGCGACACCCGAGGGGTCCGGTGCTCGGCGGCGTCCACGTGGACGTCGCCCGCGCCGCGACGACGGTGGCGGTGACGTTGTCGGCGAACGACACCGTGGTGCCGCCGACCGTCATCGCCACGGCGGTCAGCGTCACGACCGCCGTCTGCTTCTTCATGGTCTTTCTCATTGCGGGGAACCCCCGTGTTCGGGGCACCGACGTGGTGCCGGGTCGCGACGCGCGGCCAGGAGGCCGGACGCCCTGAGGAGGAAGCGCGAGGAGCCGCGCGGCCTGTGACGGCTAGTGGCGCGCAATGGCGATCACCTGCCGGAAGAGGAGTCGGAGGTCGTTGCCGAACGACCGGCTGTCCAGGTAGGACAGGTCGAGGCGGACCCGCTCGTGCAGCAGCACGGTGCGGTAGTGCTCCAGCGGGTCGGCGACTCCGGCGAGCTGGTCCCCCTCGTCCATGAAGCCGAGCGTCGACGGGCCGGCCAGGCCAGGCCGCACGGTGAGCACGCGGCGCTCCTCCTCGGAGTAGAGGGCGACGAACTCCGGCGTCTCCGGGCGCGGGCCGACCAGGCTCATGTCGCCCTTGACCACGTTGACCAGCTGCGGGAGCTCGTCGAGGTACCACGCGCGCAGCACCCGACCCACCGGCGTGACCCGCGGGTCACCGGCCGGCGACACCTGCCCGGACCCGGTCGTGCCGTTGTGCGTCATCGTCCGGAACTTGTAGATCTCGAACAGCCGGCCGTCGCGACCGACCCGCTGCTGCCGGAAGATCACCGGGCCGCGCGACGTCGTCCTGACCAGCAGGGCCAGCACGAGCAGCAGGGGGCTGAGCAGCACCAGGGCCACCGCCGCGACGGTCCGGTCGAACAGGGACTGGATCACGCCGGGTCACCGCCCCGGTGCGGTCCGCCCATCCCGGCGGAGGTCGACTCCCGCAGGATCATGAAGGCCTCGGCGGCCAGCTGCCCCGACGCGGCGCCGTGCCGCTGGGCGCAGGCGGTGAGGGCCTCCAGCGAGCGGGGGTGCGGGAAGGGCCGGACCTCGCTGACGAAGGTGTGGGAGTAGGCCTTCATCGCGGTCAGCTTCGTCTCGAGCGTGTCACTGATGTCCACGTAGAGGTTCGGCGCGAAGACACTGCCCGGGATCGGCGGGGCCCAGTCGGTCGACGACGGGATCTCGAACGAGCAGACCCGCTTGACCGACGTGCCCGGCACCGGCCGGGTGGCGACGAGGGTGGCCCGGGCGACGAGGCGGTGGTCTTCATTCACGTCGCCCGGGAAGTGCGTGAGCACCACGTCCGGCTGCAGCTCCTCGATGCACTGCTCGATCGGCGTGATCACGTCGAGGAGGCTGAGGGTGTCCAGGCGCTGGTCGGGGAGGCCCACCATGACGAGCCGGTCGAGGCCGAGGACGTCGGCCGCGGCCCGTGCGCAGTCGGCCTGCTGCTCGACGCGGCCGTGCCGGGAGCTGGCCCCGTCGGCGAGGATGCAGGCCCAGACCGTGTCCCCGCGAGCGGAGTGCCAGGCCATGGTGCCGCCGGCGCCGAGCGTCTCGTCGTCGGGATGCGCCGCCACGGTGAGTAGCCGCATTTGGTCTCCTTCCCCCGCTTTTGTGGGACGACAGACAGCACATCGCGGGCATCGGGGACCGACATCGGTCAAACGGCGTAGACAGTGTGCGGCAGTCGACGGGGGCCTCGCTCACCCGTCGCTGTGAGCCTTGAGGCAGTCACAGAGGACGAGGGAAAGGACCGTGCCATGACGCCACGGATCACAGTGCTCGGGTGCGGCTACCTCGGTGCCACCCACGCCGCCTGCATGGCGGAGCTCGGCTTCGAGGTGCTCGGTGTCGACGTGGACGAGGGACGCATCGCCGCGCTCTCGGACGCCCGGCCGCCGTTCTACGAGCCGGGACTCGAGCCGATCCTGCGCAAGCACGTCGAGTCGGGCCGGCTGCGCTTCACCACGTCCTACGAGGAGGTCGCCGAGTTCGGCGACGTCCACTTCCTCTGCGTCGCGACCCCCCAGCGGGACGGCGAGTTCGCCGCGGACCTGCGCTACGTCGACGCCGCGATCGCCAGCCTGGCGCCGCTGCTGACCCGGCCCTGCGTGGTGGTAGGCAAGTCGACCGTGCCGGTGGGCACCGCCGAACGGCTGGCCGAGACGCTCGCGGCGACGGCGCCGGTGGGTGAGGAGGCGGTGCTGGCCTGGAACCCGGAGTTCCTGCGCGAGGGGTTCGCCGTCGACGACACGCTGCGCCCGGGTCGCCTGGTGTTCGGGCTGCCGGAGGGACCGGGGGCCGCGGCCGCCGAGGCGATGCTGCGCTCGGTCTACGTCGACGCGATCGCAGCGGACACGCCCGTCGTGGTCGCGGACCTCGCGACCGCCCAGCTCGCCAAGTCCGCCGCCAACGCGTTCCTGGCCACGAAGATCTCCTTCATCAACGCGATGGCCGAGCTCTGCGAGGCCACCGGCGGCGACGTGACCGTGCTCGCCGACGCGATCGGCCACGACCCGCGCATCGGCCGCCAGTTCCTCAACGCCGGTCTCGGCTTCGGCGGCGGCTGCCTGCCCAAGGACATCCGTGGCTTCATGGCTCGCGCCGGCGAGCTCGGTGCCGGCGACGCACTCACGTTCCTGCGCGAGGTCGACGCCATCAACCAGCGCCGGCGGACCCGCGTCGTCGACATGGCCGCCGAGCTCCTGGCGCGGCCCTGGCCGGGAGCCAAGGTCGCCGTGCTGGGGGCGGCGTTCAAGCCGGCGTCCGACGACATCCGCGACTCGCCGGCCCTCAACGTGGCCGGGCGCATCTCGCTCTTCGGTGCGCACGTGACGGTCCACGACCCGCAGGCGATGGCCAACGCACGCCGGATGTGGCCGACCCTGCACTACGCCGACTCGGTCTTCGAGGCCTGTCGGGGCGCCCACGTGGTCCTGGTGCTCACCGAGTGGGAGCAGTTCCGCGAGGTCGACCCGACGATGCTGGCCGAGGTGGTCGCCTCGCCGGCCGTCGTCGACGGGCGCAACTGCCTGGACCCGGCGACCTGGCGGGCCGCGGGCTGGACCTACCGGGCCCTCGGGCGGCCCTGAGGCAGGCAGCCGGCGGGCTCACCCCTCGGGCAGGATCTCCTGGAAGTACGCCGCGACCTGGTCGTCGTCCCAGCCCCGGGACTCGCGCAACCCGGTGTCGAGCATGGCGAGGTAGGCCTCCGTCGGGTCGTTGTGCTCGACGTGCCCGGCGCCGTGCGGCGAGGTGAAGGTCAGCATCGGCAGGTCCTCGTGCCGCCCGACCTCGACGAGCGTCTCGTAGTGTCCGGGCCCCGCGGTGTGTCGGCCGCCGTCGAGGGGTGCCGCGACGACCTCCTCGAGCGGGTCACCCTCCTGGGGCACGCGGTACATCTCCTGGGCGGCGACGTCGGCGAACTGGCTGGTCGTGACCAGGTAGCCGCGCGCCGCGGTCCCTCCGGGCGTCTCGTGGTCGTAGAACGCGACGCCGCCGCCCCACTGGCGCGACTCCCCGGCGAAGTAGACGGTGCCAGGCAGGTCGACGGCGATGCTGCGGCGAGGCAGGGAGCCGTCCCGCGCGCCGGGGTTGGCCCGGGTGCCGCCCGGCGGGCAGCCGCCGGCGACGTAGCAGGCGAACCGGTCGGCGGCCATGTTGGAGCCGTAGCTGACGTACCAGACGTGGGTGCGCGGCCTCATCCGTCGCCACTGTGCCAGACCGTCGCACGGCGCGCCTGTCCAGACCATTACGCCGGCAACCCCATCCGCCCCGGAGCCGAGCACGAAGCAGGGGCAAGAGCAATGCCACTGCCGTGCCGTGGCGGAGGGCCATCGGCGCGGCTCTACCTGGAGGAGCTGAACCAGCATGTCCACCCCCACCCGACTCGTCTCGATGATCGCCGCCGCAGCCGTCGCCGGCGGCACCGCACTCGCCGCACCGGCGGCCACCGCCGCGGCCCCCGAGGGCACGACCAGCCTGGCCGAGGTGCTCGCTGCCGACGGCAACCGCTACGACCGCAACTGGGACGACTTCGACATCGTCGAGAAGGCGGTCCGCCTGGTCCTCAAGAACAAGCCGTCCAGCGACGTCGCCGTGCTCGCCGACGGCGACACGGCGCTGACCGCCTTCGTGCCCACCGACCGTGCCTTCCGCAAGCTCGTGCGGAGCCTGGCCGGCGACGCACCGGACAGTGAGCGCGGCGTCTTCCGCGCGGTGAAGTCGGTCGCCGACGTCGACACCCTGGAGACGGTCCTGCTCTACCACGTCGTGCCCGGCGCGACGGTGACCTACGCCCAGGCCCGCAAGGCCGACGGCGCCGCGCTCACCACCGCCCAGGGCGGAGACCTGACCGTCAAGGTCAGCTCCGGGTCGGTCAAGCTGAAGGACGCCGACCCCGACGCCGCCAACGCGCGCGTGATCGTGGCGCTGAAGAACCTCAACAAGGGCAACCAGCAGATCGCCCACGGCATCAACCGCGTGCTGCGCCCGCTCGACCTCTGAGCGCCCGCCGCACACAGACACGGGTGGCGTCACCTCCGGCGAGGAGGTGGCGCCACCCGTCATGTCAGGTGCTGCGTGCGGCTACTGGTGCGCGCCGCGGACCACGCGGTCGTGACGCAGCGAGGACCCGCGCGTCTCCTTGGCGAAGAGCACCGCGACGATCGTGAGCACCGAGGCGATGGCCACGTAGATGCCGACCGCGGTGGTGTTCTTCTCCTCCACCGAACCGAGCAGCTCCAGGGCGATGATCGGAGCGAGCGCGCCCGCGAAGATCGAGGCCAGCTGGTAGCCCACCGAGGCGCCCGTGTAGCGGACCGAGGTGCCGAACAGCTCGGTGAAGAACGCGGCCTGCGGGGCGTACATCAGCGAGTGGAAGAACAGGCCGACGACGACGGCGAGCAGCACGCTGCCCGTGGTCATGTCGTCGAGCAGGCCGAAGAACACGAAGCTCCACACGCCCACGCCCACCGCGCCGGCGAGGTAGAGCGGACGACGGCCGACCCGGTCGGACAGCGCACCGATCATCGGGATGATGAGGAACTGCATGCCGGCGCCGATGAGCAGCATCTTGAGGATCAGGTCCTTGTCGGCACCGAGGTAGGTGGTGACGTAGGTGATCGAGATGACCGTGAAGATGTAGTAGGAGATGTTCTCCGCCATCCGCATGCCCATCGCGATGAAGACCTCCTTGGGGTAGGTCTTGATCACCTCGAGGATCGGCAGGTGCGAGTCGGTCTGCTTCTTCTCCTCGATCTCGGCCTTGGCCTCCTTGAAGACCGGCGACTCCTCGAGCGAGAGCCGCACGAAGAGGCCGATGAGCACCAGCACGGCCGAGAGCAGGAACGGGATGCGCCAGCCCCAGGCGTTGAACGCCTCGTCGCTCTGGAAGGCGGCGAGCAGGAACAGCACGCCGGTCGCGAGCATGTTGCCCAGCGGCACGCCGGCCTGCGGCCACGAGGACCAGAAGCCGCGGCTCTTCTCGTCACCGTGCTCGGCGACCATCAAGATGGCGCCGCCCCACTCGCCGCCGACGGCGAAGCCCTGCAGCAGGCGGCAGACCAGCAGCAGGATCGGTGCCGCGATGCCGATCGCGCTCGTAGGTCGGCAGCAGGCCGATCGCGAACGTCGCGATCCCCATCATCATCAGGGAGACCACGAGCATCTTCTTGCGGCCGACCCGGTCGCCGAAGTGGCCGAAGACCACACCGCCGAGCGGGCGGGCGACGAAGCCGAGCGCGTAGGTGCCGAACGCCAGCAGCGTGCCGGTCACGGGGTCGGACTCGGGGAAGAACAGCACGCCGAACACCAGGGCGGCGGCCGACCCGTAGAGGAAGAAGTCGTACCACTCGACGGCGGTGCCGATCAGGCTGGCGAAGACCACCTTGACGATGGGGGTCTTCTCCGTCTGCGTGCCGGCAGACGGAGTTCCCGTGGCGGGTGTGGACATGGGGGTTGATCCTTTCGCGGGGCGGCGGCCGGGTGCTGCGGCGGCGCGCCCGTCGGGGCTGCTCGGGCCGGTGTCGGAAGTCCACCGGACTGGTGACCTGCGTCTCAGGTGATACCCCGGAGATTACGAACCGTAAACCGCGCTGGGTATGTGGTGTTCACCCACACTTCGCCGGGCGATGTGTGTCGGTCGCCACGCGACCCCGCCGCTCAGGCGTCGCGGGTGCGGAACCAGGCCAGGCTCGCGACCATCAGCGCGAGCGTGAGCCCGCCGAAGATGACCGCGCCGCCGACCCAGGTCATCGGGTTGCCGAACAGGGTGTCCCCGGCCGAGAACACGCTGTCGTTGTGGATCCGCCCCCCGGCGCTGAACGGCAGGAAGCGGGTCAGGTCGGCGTGGTCGCGCAGCCCGGGCACCAGGAAGAAGATCAACGTGATGACGTTCTCGATCGCCAGCGGCCACAGGAACAGCAGCACCAGCGCCGCGGTCTGGTTGCGGACCAGCCCGGTGAACGCCATCGCGAGGCAGGCCAGCAGCACGGTGTAGAGCACGGTGCGGCCCCACGCCTCGTAGGTGCCGGCGTTGACCAGGTCGACGGCGTAGTCGTGCAGGAACAGCCAGCCGACGAAGATCGCCGCGAAGAAGCACGCGGTCACCGCGACCGCGACCCACACGACCACGACGAGGTACTTCGCCGCCCACACGGTCGTCCGCGAGCTGAGCGTGGTCAGCGTGGCGCGGACCATGCCGTGGCGGTACTCGTGGCCCCAGGCGAGGATGCCGACCATCGCCAGCAGGAACCCGAGGAAGTGCGGCGCCCCGCCGCGGGCGAACTGGGTGCCCAGCCACGGGCCGAGCTCGCTGATGTCGAGGTCGGACGGGCCGCCCGGGTCGCCGATCTCGCTGGCGAAGCCCCACGACACCGCGACGGCGACCGCCAGCGCGAAGGCGAGCGCGAGCCCGGTCAGCCAGTACGTCGAGCGGATCGTCACGATCCGGGTCCACTCGTAGCGCAGCGCGTCGATCACGCGTCCCCCTCCTCGTCTTCGGTGGTCGAGGAGCGAGCCACTCCTTCGGTGGTCGAGGAGCGAGCCTGCGAGCGTCTCGAGACCCCCGAACCGTCCGGCGTGGTCGAGACCCCGTGCGCCTCGAACTCCTGCGCCGCCCCCGTCGCCTCGAGGAACGCCTCCTCCAGGGTGGCCACCCGCGGGGCGAGCTCGTGCAGGCGGATGGAGGCGTCGAAGGCCAGGTCGCCGATCGTCTGCGGCTCGAGCCCCACGACCGAGAGCAGGCCCGGCTCGACCGGCTCGACGGTCGCACCCTGCGCGCGCACCAGGTCGGCGAGCTCGCCGGCCTGCGGGGAGCGGACCAGCACGGCGTTGTGGCGCGAGGTCCTCACGAAGTCCTGGATCGGGCCGCTCGCGATCAGCCGTCCGCGGCCGATCACCACGAGCTGGTCGGCCATCAGGGCCATCTCCGAGAGCAGGTGGCTGGAGACGAACACCGAGCGTCCCGACGCCGCGAAGCCCTTGAGCAGCTCGCGGATCCACTGGATGCCCTGGGGGTCGAGACCGTTGGCCGGCTCGTCGAGGATCAGCGTGTGCGGGTCGCCGAGGAGCGCGGCGGCCAGGCCGAGCCGCTGCCCCATGCCCAGCGAGAAGGTCTTCGGCCGCTTGCGCGCCACGGCGGTGAGACCGAGCTGCTCGAGCACCTCGTCGACGCGGCGGGTGGGGATGCCGCTGGCGACGGCCAGCATCCGCAGGTGGTTGCGGGCCTTGCGGGTCGGGTGGAACGGCTTGGCCTCGAGCAGCGCGCCGACGTGGTGCATGGGCCGGTCCAGGGCGGTGAACGGCACCCCGTCGAACGTCGTGCTGCCGGCTCCGCGGTCCAGGCCCAGCATCAGCCGCATCGTCGTGGACTTGCCCGCCCCGTTGGGGCCGAGGAAGCCGGTGACGCTGCCCGGCTGCACCTCGAACGACAGGTCGTCCACGGCCGCCTTGCCGTCGTAGGTCTTGCCGAGTCCCCGCGCCTCGATGACTGCCATGCGGCCCATCCTGACAGTCGGGCGTCTGAGCGGGCTGCAGATGACACCCACGGCGGGCCCGCAGACCCGGTAGCGTGGAGCGGATGTCCGTGGACGCCTCGCCCCGCACCCTCGCGGACCAGCTGCGCAGCTGGCCCGACGAGGCCCTCGCGCGTCTGCTGCGGGAGCGACCCGACCTCACCACCCCTGCGCCCCAGGACTCCGGCCAGCTGGCCTCCCGGGCGAGCACCCGGGCGTCCGCGCTGCGGGCGGTCGACCAGCTCGACCGGCTCGAGCTCGCCGTGCTCGACGCGGTCGTCGCGAGCGGCGGTACGGCGTCGGCGGACCGTGTGCGCTCGCTGGTGCACGCCGAGCCCGCCGCCGTCGACCAGGCGCTCGACCGGCTGCGCGCCCTCGTGCTGCTCTGGGGCGAGGACGACCAGCTGCGCTGCCTCAGCGTGCTGGCGGACGCCGTCGGCACCCCGGTCAGCGGGCTGGGCCCCGGGGCGGAGACGCTGCTCGGCGGCTACGGCCCCAGCCGGGTCGCGGGGCTGGCCGCCGACCTCGGCGCCCGTCCGAGCGGCGACCGCAGCGCCGACGTGGCGGCCGTCTGTGCGGCGCTCGCCGACCCGGCCGTGCTCGACGCCCTGCTGGGCGAGGTCGACGACAAGGCCAGGGCGATCCTCGAGCACCTCGACCGCGAGGGCCGCGACGGCAGCGTCGAGGCCACCGACCGGTCGGTGCGGCGGGGCGAGCACGCCGGCCCGGTCGACCAGCTCCTCGCGCGCGGCCTGCTGATCGCCAAGGACCGGCGGCACGTCGCGCTCCCCCGCGAGGTGGCGCTGCAGCTGCGGGGCGGGCGCACCACCCGCGAGCCCGTCGGCCCGGCGCCGGCGATGGCGACCGGGTCACGCGACGGCGCCCTGGTGGACCGCGCCGCGGCCGGCGCGGCGTTCGAGCTGGTGCGGCACGTGGAGCTGCTCCTCGAG
Source organism: uncultured Actinomycetota bacterium (assembly GCA_963698315.1). Classification (GTDB taxonomy): domain Bacteria; phylum Actinomycetota; class Actinomycetes; order Propionibacteriales; family Nocardioidaceae; genus Nocardioides_B. Next base: position 582,294 of record CAVOQH010000002.1, on the reverse strand, counting down.
CACTGGGGCACCCAGCCCCCCAACGCGCTCCGCTCGGGCGGCCTCGGCGTCCGCGAGCTCAAGGCGGCGGCCGAGCTGCTCCACGTGGACGAGCGGGTGGCCGCCCTCCACGTCGAGCTGGCCGCGGCCGCGGGCCTCGTCGACGTCGGGTCCACCGACGACCAGGACGCCGCCTGGCTGCCCACCGACGCCTTCGACGTCTGGACGGCCGGCACGGTCGCCGACCGCTGGACACGGCTCGCGCTGGCCTGGCTGGAGACGCCCCGGATGGTCGCCCTGGTGGGCACCCGGCCGGGTGGCAAGCCGGTCAACGCCCTCTCCGCCGACCTGGAGCGGCCCTGGCTGCCGGAGACGCGGCGCGCAGCGCTGGTCGAGGTGGCCGCGCTCCCTGCGGGCGAGGTGCTCGCGGCCGGGACCGGCCTGCCCTCGCTCGTGGACCGGCTCGTGTGGATGCGACCCCGGAGGCCGGCCGCGCGACGCGAGGCCGTCGCCTGGGCATGGGAGGAGGCCGCGGTGGTCGGCGTGGTCGCGCTCGGCGGGGTCGCCGCGCACGGCAGGGCGCTGCTCGCCGAGGAGGACCCCACCCACCACGCCGCCGCCGCGCTCGAGCCGCTGCTGCCCGAACCGGTCGACCACATGCTGCTCCAGGCCGACCTGACCGCCGTCGCGCCCGGCCCTCTGGAGCAGGAGCTGGCCCACCACCTCGCGACGCTCGCCGACATCGAGTCCCGCGGCGGCGCGACGGTCTACCGCTTCACCGAGCGGTCCGTGCGCCGCGGCTTCGACTCCGGCTGGTCGGCGGCGGAGATCCACGCGTTCCTCACGGCCTCCTCGCGCACCCCGGTGCCCCAGCCGCTCGTCTACCTCGTCGACGACGTGTCCCGGAAGTTCGGCACCGTCCGGGTCGGGTCCGCGGAGTCGTTCCTGCGCAGCGACGACGAGTCCGCGCTCGCCGAGCTCGTGCACCACCCGAAGGCGGCATCGCTGCGGCTGCGGCGCATCGCCCCCACCGTCGTGATCAGCGACGTGCCCCTCGACGTGCTGCTGCCCCGGCTGCGCGAGCTCGGCTCCGCTCCGGTCGTGGAGGCTCCCGACGGGAGCGTCCGGCTCGCGCGACGCGAGGTGCACCGGGCCCGCTCCCCCCGCACCCGCACGCGCACCGACTCCGCGGCCGCATCCCCGCACGACGCCCGGGCGGCCGCCCGGTTCGGCGCCCGCGTCGCCGCCACCGTGACCGCGGTGCGGGCCGGCGACCGGGCCGCGGCGCTCGGCCCTGCGCGGATGCCGGCCACGGCCGGCGGGCCCGGCAGCCGGCCGTCACCGGCCGACGTGCTGGCGGCGCTGCGGGAGGCCGCGGACGCCGAGCAGGCGGTGATGATCGGCTACGTCGACAACCAGGGCTCCACCGTCGACCGGGTGGTCGACCCGGTGCAGGTGCAGGCGGGCCAGCTGACCGCCTTCGACCACCGCTCGGAGGAGGTCCGCGTGTTCGCGGTGCACCGGATCACCGGCGTCAGGTCGGTCGGCGGGCCCTAGGCCGGGGTCACCCGGGCACCCGAGGCGTCGCCGCCCCGCGGCTGCTGCTCCGGCACCGGGAGGCGGTGCTTGCCGCCCGTGGACCGGCCCATCCGTCCCTCGACGTCGGTCGCCGGACCCGGGCGGCCGGTGTACCAGCCCTGCACGAGGTCGCAGCCGAGCGCCCGCAGCCGGTCGAAGGCGCGGCGGTCCTCGACCCCCTCGGCCACGATCCGCAGCCCGAGTGCGTGGGCGAGGTCGACGGTGGCCCGCACGACCCCCTCGGACCGGCTGTCCACCGCGGTGTCGCGGGCGAAGCGGCCGTCGAGCTTGACGGTGCCGAAGGGCAGCTCGTGCAGCTGGGCCAGGCTGGTCCCGCCGGTGCCGTAGTCGTCGAGCGCGAGGTGGACCCCGAGCTCGTGCAGCGCGAGCACGACGCCGACGCTCCGCTCGTTGTCGGGACCCAGCGCGGTCTCGCTGATGTCGAGGGTCAGCACGTCGGCGGGCAGCCGGTGCTCCAGCAGCGCCTCGGCGACGACGTTGACGACCGTCTCGTCGCGCAGGTCGGCGGCCGAGAGGTTCACCGTCAGGCCCAGGCGCACGCCCGAGGCGTGCCAGCGGGAGAGGTCGCCCAGCGCGACGTCGAGGACCCGGCGGGCGATGGCGCCGGTCAGGCGGTAACGGTCCGCCGCAGGGAGGAACTCACCCGGCAGCAGCATGCCGCGCTCAGGGTGGTCCCACCGCACCAGCGCCTCGACGGCGACCATGTCGTCGTCGGTCGTGACGACCGGCTGGTACTCCACGCACAGCTCACGACGGTCGAGGGCCCGGTGCAGGTCCTCGGCGAGCGTCAGCTGCTGGGTCTTCTCGTCCCGGGACGGCACGTGGAAGCGCACCGCGTCGCCGGAGGTCTTGGCGGCGTACATCGCCGCGTCGGCCGCGAACAGGATGTCGCTGCGGGTCCGCCCGTGCAGCGGCGCCACCGCCAGGCCGATGCTGGCGCTGGCGTGCAGGTCGGCGTCGGGCAGGTGCAGCGGCTCGGCCAGGGACTCCTGCAGCGCCTGACCGACGATCAGGGCTGCGTTGCGCGTCGTGGCCTCGTGCAGCACGACCGCGAACTCGTCGCCGCCGAGCCGCGCGAACAGGTGCGGCGTGTCGAGCTCCTCGAGGGCGGCAGCGAACCGGCCGACGACCCCCTTGAGCAGCGCGTCGCCGGTGGCGTGCCCGAGGGTGTCGTTGACCTCCTTGAAGTGGTCGAGGTCGATCAGCGCGACGGCGAAGGCGCCGCCCTCGTCGAGGTCGGTGGCGCGGTCCGGGTCGGCGGAGTCGTCCGGGCCCGCGAGCGCCAGCAATGCGTCGAGGTGCACGTAGAGCGCACGGCGGTTGGCGATGCCGGTGAGCTCGTCGGTGAGCGCCATCTCCCGGACGACCGCCAGCTCGCGCAGCTGCAGGAAGGCCCGGACGAAGCGCGCCGCGCAGACGCTCAGCGCGCCCAGGGCCAGGGCCGACGGGGCCGCGGACACCTGCCACGGCGGGGCGGCGGCGAGCACGAGCACGGACGCGACCGAGGCGGCCGCGGGCACCCCGAGCGAGCGCGGGCCCGGCACCCGGCTCGTCATCATCGCGCCGTGACCGAGGGCGCCCACCGCGAGCAGGGCGAGAGCCGGGACCACGAGGAGCGCCGTCGCGGCGTCGCCGATGACGGCGCCGCCCGCGCCGGCGTCCCCGACGGCGAGGCGGTGCCCCTGGAGCGTGTGCGCGACGGTGAGCACGAGCAGGCCGAGCGCCCACAGGCCGAACTGCCGGCCGTGCTGCACGCTCACCAGGGCGAGCGCGCCGAGGGCGGCGGCGACCAGGACGGCGTCCAGGAGCGGGAACGCCACGACCACCGCGTGCACCCAGGACCGTCCCTCGAAGCCGGTGAGGACGGGAGCGATCGCGAGCGTGGCCACGGCCGCTCCGGCGAGGGCGCCGGAGATCCCGTCGAGGCAGACCGTCATCCGGATGCCGCGCACGTGCTGGGCCAGCGCGGCGAGGAGGCCGGCGAGCAGGAACGGGTAGCCGGCCAGGGTGACCGCGCCGCCCAGGAAGGCGGCCGGACCGGGTGCGACGTACGACGCAGCGACCCCGATCGCGTGGCCGAGGGGGAACAGGCTCATCCCGGCCGTCAGCGGCAGCAGCCAGGGGCGCACGCCCGAGGCGTCGTCGCGGACCTGGCGCAGCGCCACGACGGGGAGCGCCAGGAGAACCGTGACGACGAGCCCGTCCCGGACCCAGGAGGAGACCGACGTGGGGGCGAGGAGCAACCACGCGTAGCCCGGCATCCCGAGGACCAGGGCGAGAAGAAGTGACCGCGTGATCTTCACCGCTCTCCCTCGTTGGCCGTTCCTCTGCTCTTGGTTGATCGGCTGCGGGACCGCACGACTTGAGGGGATACTCGTCCGATCGGGCCACTCGGGCTGGCTGATCGGCTGAATTGCGGCCGAAGTCCCCGGGTAGCGTCTCGGAATGTCCCATCATCGTGCGAGACGACGGGGAGGTCTCACGTGCACGCACCGGAACCGGCCGCGCCGGCGACGTCCGCCGTGGCCGTAGGGCGCCAGCCGATCGTGGACCGCGACGGCGAGGTCGTCGGCTACGAGCTGCTCTACCGCTCGACGACGCCCGGGGCACCGCTGCCCTCCGGGGAGCAGATGACCGCCGAGGTCGTGCTGGGCGCGCTCACCATCGGCGTCAGCCAGCTCGTCGGCGACAAGGTGATCTTCTGCAACGCCGAGCGGGGCGTGCTGACCGGGGAGACGCCGGTGACCCTGCCGGCCCAGCGCACCGTCATCGAGGTGCTGGAGACGGTGCGGGTCGACGACGAGACGGTGCAGGGCGCCGCCGACCTCGTGGAGCGCGGCTACCGGATCGCCCTCGACGACTTCGTCTGGGTCGACGGCGCCGAGCGGCTGCTCGAGCTGGCCTCGATCGTCAAGATCGACGTGCAGGCCCAGAGCCGCGACGAGGCGGAGGCGCTGGCGGCGCGCTGCGCGCCCTACGACGTCCTGCTGCTGGCCGAGAAGCTGGAGACCGACGAGGAGCTCGCCTGGGCCCGCGCGGCCGGGTTCGACCTGTTCCAGGGCTACGGCATCGAGCGACCGCACGTCGTGCGCGCCCAGACGATCCCGGCGTCCGCGCTCGCCCACGTGCAGCTGGCGATGACGCTGCTGACCGAGGACGTCGACTTCGACGAGCTCGACTCGATCCTGCGCCGCGAGCCGGGTCTGGTGCTCCAGGTGCTGCAGCTCGCCTCGATCGGCGCCGGCCGCGGTCTGCGCCGCGAGGTGCGCACCGTTCGCGAGGCGCTGGTCCTGCTCGGCACCGTCCGGATCCGCCAGTGGGTGGCGCTCACCCTCCTCACCGGCCGGCCCGGCGCCGGGCCGGACGGTCTGGCCACCGCGCTGGTCCGCGCGCGGGCGTGTGAGCTGCTGGCCCGGCGACGGGGCGTCGCGGAACCGGACTTCGCCTTCACCGTCGGCCTGCTCTCGGCGCTCGACCTGCTGCTCGGGCTCCCGATCGAGGACGTCGCGGCGATGCTCGACGTCCCCGAGGGGGTCGGCCGCGCGGCGTTCGCGCGGGAGTCGGCCGCCGGTGAGCTCGTGGACGAGGTCGCCACCTACCAGCGAGCCGTCGCCGGGACCGGCGCACCGTCCGACGTGACCGAGGACCTCGACGACGCGGTGGCACGCGGCTTCGCCTGGGCGATGCCCTACGTGAACGGGATCATGAGCGACGGGGCCGCCTGAGTCCAACCGACCCGGCGATCTCGGCCGCAGCTGCCTAGGCCAGTGGTACTAGAAACATGTCCGGATTGGTTCGTTCGACCCCCGGCGGGTTACCACCGACGTCATGGTTTCCCTCCGAGTATCAGTTCCATTACTGGCTACCGCCGCGGCCTTGACCAGTGCCGTCGTGGCGCCCGGTGTCCTTCTCTCGCCCGCGTCGGCCGCCACCGCGGCGTTCCCGGGAGCAGAAGGCTTCGGGACGAGCACCCCGGGTGGCCGGGGCGGCACGGTCTGCAAGGTCGAGAACCTCAACGACGCCGGACCCGGCTCGCTGCGCGCCTGCGTCGAGGCGTCCGGGCCCCGCTACGTCGTGTTCAACACCGGCGGCACGATCCTGCTCAAGCAGCGGCTCACCATCACCAACCCGTTCATCACCATCGCCGGCCAGACCGCCCCCGGCGGCGGCATCACCCTGGCGATGGACCCCAACGCCGGCACCGACCAGGGCACCATGCAGATCGCCACCCACGACGCCGTGGTCCGCTACGTCCGGTTCCGCCCCGGTAACGGCGGCGCCGCCGACGACAGCCACGACGCGATCACGATCTACAAGACCGGCGTGAAGAACGTCGTCATCGACCACTCCTCGTTCAGCTGGGGCGATCGACGAGAACGTCAACACCTACGACGGCTCCACCGACATCACGATCAGCAACTCCATCATCGCCGAGGGACTCAGCGAGGCCGGCCACCCCACCGGCGAGCACTCCAAGGGCCTGCTCTCCGGCGGCGTCGACGCGCACAACGTCTCCATCCACCACAACCTGTTCGTCTCCAACGTCGACCGCAACCCGCAGATCAGCGGCGTCAGCGTCGCCGACGTCCGCAACAACGTGATCTACAACTACGGCGACGGCTCCGGCGACGGCGTCACCCTGCTCTCCTCCAGCAAGGGCCAGCCCCGGATGAACTGGGTCGGCAACTACTACAAGCCCGGCCCGAACAGCCCGCTGGACCGGCCCGAGTTCGCCACCTACAACGGCTCCACCGGCGCCAGCCACCAGTGGTACGGCGACGGCAACATGCGCTGGACCGCCTCCGGCCTGCAGGCCGCCCGGATCGGCGAGAACGTCGGCCGCGTGAACACCCCCTTCCCCGCCGCCGCCGTGACCACCACCTCCGCCGAGCAGGCCTACACCGACGTCCTCGCCAACGCCGGCGCCTCCCTGGTCCGCGACGACGTCGACAAGCGCCTCGTCGACGAGGTCCGCACCGGCACCGGCTCGTTCAAGAACACCGCCGGCCCCTACCCCACCATCGCCGCCGGCACCGCCCCCGCCGACTCCGACGGCGACGCCATGCCCGACACCTACGAGTCCGCCCACGGCACCAACCCCACCGCAGCCGACGCCAACGGCGACGCCGACGGCAACGGCTACGAGAACATCGAGGACTGGTTCAACTCGCTGGTGGGCGGCGTCGCCACCCAGCCGGCACCCGAGCCCGCCCCGACCCAGCCGGCACCCGAGCCCACGCCCACCGAGCCGGCCCCGTCCGAGGACCCGGCCCCGTCCGAGGACCCGGCCCCGTCCGAGGACCCGGCCCCGACCGAGGACCCGGCCCCGACCGAGGACCCCGCCCCGACCGAGGACCCCGCCCCGACCGAGGACCCGGCTCCGGAGGAGGACGCCCAGCTCCGGCTGGTCTGCCCGCTCATCCCGAGCCCGTCCCCCGGCGAGACGATCGAGTGCACCTACGAGTGACCTGAGAGGCTCAGCGGGGCGTGGCCGGCCGGCCACGCCCCGCTCTGCGCTCACACCGCGGGCCTATCCGCACAGGGCGGCCTCGATCACCGCGTCGAGCGTGCCGGACACCGACCGGTCCGCGGTGTTGGCCAGCCATGGCCACGGACGAGCGGCGCCGGGACCGACCCGTGGGCCTTACCAAGGACCGCGTTGGACGTGCCAGGTAATCTGCAGGTATGGATTTTGTTCGTTACGCCGAGCGCTCTGCCGGGCTCGTCAACGCCGACCTCGAGGACGCCGACGCGGTCGTCTCGTTCCTCGACCAGCGCGCCTGGCTGCACGACCAGGTCGTGGAGCGCGACGCGACCGCGCTGCGCCGCTTCCAGCGCGAGCTGCGCCCGGTGTTCGAGGCCTCCAACGCCGGTGACGAGCAGGGGGTCGTCGACCAGCTCAACACACTGCTGGCCAAGCACCCCGTCACGCCCTACATCGCCGGGCACGGCAAGACCGGCCACGGGGGCGGCAGCTGGCACATGCACGTCGCCGACCGGCAGTCCACGGTCGCCGAGCTGCTCGTCGCCGAGTCGCTGATGGGTCTGTCCACGCTCGTCTGCGACCTCGGCGCGACCCGCCTCGGCGTCTGCGACGCCACCGGCTGCGACCACGTCTTCGTGGACACCTCCCCCAACCAGTCGCGGCGCTACTGCTCCGACCGCTGCTCGTCCCGCGCCAACGTCGCCGCCTACCGCGCCCGCCAGAAGGCCGCCGCCGGGGCGACCACCGGGGCGACCACCGGGGCGACCACCGGGGCCAGCGCATGAACGACGGTCCCCTGATCGTCCAGTCCGACAAGACCCTGCTCCTCGAGATCGACCACGCGCGGGCGCAGGACTGCCGCAAGGCGATCGCCCCGTTCGCGGAGCTCGAGCGCTCGCCCGAGCACGTGCACACCTACCGGCTCACCCCGCTCGGTCTGTGGAACGCCCGGGCCGCCGGTCACGACGCCGAGCAGGTCGTCGACACGCTGCTGTCGTTCAGCCGCTACGCCGTACCCCACGCCCTGCTCGTCGACATCGCCGAGACGATGGCGCGCTACGGCCGGCTCCGCCTCGACAAGCACCCGACCCACGGCCTGGTGCTCTCCAGCACCGACCGCCCCGTGCTCGAGGAGGTGCTGCGCGCCAAGAAGGTCGCGCCGATGCTCGGCCAGCGCCTCGACGAGTCCACCGTGCTGGTGCACCCCTCCGAGCGCGGCAACCTCAAGCAGGCCCTGCTCAAGCTCGGCTGGCCGGCCGAGGACTTCGCCGGCTACGTCGACGGCGAGGCGCACGCGATCGACCTCGCCGAGGACGGCTGGGAGCTGCGGGCCTACCAGCGCGAGGCCGCCGAGTCCTTCTGGCACGGGGGCTCCGGCGTCGTCGTCCTGCCCTGCGGGGCGGGCAAGACCATCGTCGGCGCGGCCGCGATGGCGCAGGCCAAGGCCACCACGCTGATCCTGGTCACCAACACGGTCTCGGCGCGGCAGTGGAAGGAGGAGCTGGTCCGCCGCACGTCGCTGACCGAGGACGAGATCGGCGAGTACTCCGGCACCAAGAAGGAGATCCGTCCGGTCACCATCGCGACCTACCAGGTGATGACCACCCGCCGGAAGGGCGTCTACTCCCACCTCGAGCTCTTCGACGCCAAGGACTGGGGGCTCGTCGTCTACGACGAGGTGCACCTGCTGCCGGCGCCGATCTTCCGGATGACCGCCGACCTCCAGGCCCGCCGCCGCATCGGGCTCACCGCGACCCTGATCCGCGAGGACGGCCGCGAGGGCGACGTGTTCAGCCTGATCGGGCCCAAGCGCTACGACGCGCCGTGGAAGGACATCGAGGCGCAGGGCTGGATCGCACCGGCCGACTGCGTCGAGGTGCGGGTGACCCTCCCGGAGGGTGAGCGGATCGCCTACGCCACCGCCGAGCCCGACGAGCGCTACCGGCTGGCGTCGTGCACCGCGGCCAAGACCCGGCTGGTCGGCGACCTGGTCGCCAAGCACGCCGGCGAGCCGACCCTGGTGATCGGCCAGTACCTCGACCAGCTCGACGAGATCGGCGAGAAGCTCGACGCCCCGGTGATCAAGGGCGACACCCCGGTCAAGGAGCGCGAGCGGCTCTTCAACGCCTTCCGGCACGGGGAGATCGACCTGCTGGTGGTGTCCAAGGTCGCCAACTTCTCGGTCGACCTGCCCTCGGCCTCGGTGGCGATCCAGGTGTCCGGCTCGTTCGGCTCACGGCAGGAGGAGGCCCAGCGCCTCGGCCGGCTGCTGCGACCCAAGAAGGCCCGCGCCGACGGCACCCCCACGACCGCGCGGTTCTACGCGATCGTGTCGCGGGACACCGTCGACGCCGACTTCGCCCAGCACCGGCAGCGCTTCCTCGCCGAGCAGGGCTACGCCTACCGCATCGTCGACGCCGACGACGTGGCCTCCGCCTAGGAGTTCTCCTCGCGGCAGGTGGCCGTGCCCCGCGGGTCAGGACAGCGCGGCGGGGAGGACCTCGGCGAGGCGCTCGTAGTCGGCCGGCCGGTTGTAGACCGCGCCGGAAAGCCGGATCCAGCCACGGCCGTCGTACGGCGTCACCTGCACCTCCAGGCCGAGGCCGCTCAGCCGTCGGTAGAGCCCGTCGGCGTCCTCGAGGGTGGTCGCCACGCCCTCGGGCAGCCCGACCAGGCGCAGTGCCGGCGCCGGGTGGACCGGCGGCCGGACGTCGGTCTCCGGCAGCGCCGCCGCCACCGCGGCGGCGCCCTTGTCGAGCAGCTCGGCCGACCGCTCCGCGATCGCCGGACCGCCCGCCTGCCGCCAGAAGTCCAGCGCGGCCTCGAGGGCGAACCAGCCGCTGTAGTCGTCGGTGCCGGAGGTGTCGAAGGGCAGCGGGAACGGCATCCCGTGGTTCCAGCTCGTGGTCAGCGGCACCGTCGTCGCCCGCTCCGCCTCGGTCACCCACAACGCGCTGGTGCCCCGTGGGGCGAAGCCCCACTTGTGCCAGGTCCCGGTCCAGAAGTCCGCGCCGACCTCGCCCGGCGCCGCCGGCAGGTGCCCCGGCACGTGGGCGGCGTCGACGAAGGACAGCGCACCGATCTCGCGGGCCAGCGCGCAGATCTCCGGCGCCGGCATGACCGTGCCGGTCGGTGAGGTGATGTGGTCGGTGATGACCAGCGCGATCCGGCCCCCGCCCTCGGTCAGGTCGGCGAACGCGACGTCGAACGCCTCGACGACCGCGGCCGCGTCGGCCCCGACCGGCTGGCGCACCACGGCGTACGACGCACCGGTGCGCGCGCACCAGTGGGACACCGTGCGGCGCACCGACTCGTAGCCCTGCTCGCCGAGGACGATCGTGTCGCCCTCGCCGAGGCGGCCCTGCGCGGCGAGGCCGGACAGCACCACGGCGGTCGCCTGCGTGACGTTGCGGACCATCGCCACCTCGTCGGGCCCGACCCCGAGGAAGCCGGCCGCGACGTGGCGGGCCCGCTCCTTGAGGCCGTCGCTCTCCACCCGGAAGAAGCGCATCGGGTTGGCCTCGGCCCGCGCACGGAACGCGGCCTGGGCCTCGGAGACGGGGCGCGGCACCGCCCCGAAGGAGCCGTGGTTGAGGTGGACGATCGCGGGATCGAGGTCGAAGGCGTCGAGCACGAGGGCAGTCTCTCAGGCGTTGTCCAGCCACCACCCGGCGTGGTGGCCCATGGCGTGCTCAACGAGCCGTCGCCGCCGAGGTCACCGACCCGGCTCGCGTGGTCCGGACCGGGTTCGTCAGCATGGAGCATGGACATCTCCCCGGTGAGCTGGACGGACTTCCTGCTGACGCTCGGGTCGGCGCTGGGCGTCGCGCTGGTCATCGTCGTCGTGACCCACCTGCTCGCGCGCGTGCTGGTGCGGCGCTGGACGCCGGGGGCGAACCTCGTGAAGCACGCCCGCCGGCCCTTCCGGCTGTTCGTCGTCGTGGGCGCGCTCGCCGCCGTCGCAGGATCGGTGCGGCCGGAGGACGTCTCCGCCGGCTGGTGGGACGTGGTCGAGCTCGGGCTGCGGCTGGCGCTCATCGGGGCGGGGTCGTGGCTGGTGGCGGCGGTCCTGCTGTTCGTCGAGGACCTCGCGCTGGGCCGCTGGCGCACCGATGTCGCCGACAACCGGACGGCCCGCCGGATGCGCACGCAGGTGCTGATCATCCGCCGCCTCACGGTCGCGGTCGTCGTCGTGGTCGGCCTGGGCGCGGCGCTGCTCAGCTTCCCGGGCGTGCGGGCGGTCGGCGCCGGGGTGCTGGCGTCGGCCGGCCTGATCAGCGTGGTGGCCGCCCTCGCGGCCCAGTCCACCCTGGCCAACCTCTTCGCCGGTCTCCAGGTCGCCTTCAGCGACGCGATCCGGCTCGACGACGTGGTGATCGTCGAGCAGGAGTGGGGCTGGATCGAGGAGATCACCCTGAGCTACGTCGTGGTGCGGCTGTGGGACGACCGGCGCATGGTGCTGCCCTCGACGTACTTCACCAGCACGCCGTTCCAGAACTGGACGCGACGCAACTCCGAGCTGCTCGGGGCGGTGGAGCTCGACGTGGACTGGCGGGTCGACGTCGACGCGATGCGCGCCGAGCTCGAGCGGGTCCTGACCGGCACCGACCTGTGGGACGAGCGGTCCCACGTGCTCCAGGTGACCGACGCCGTCGGCGGGCTGGTGCGGGTGCGGGTGCTGGTCAGCGCCGTCGACGCGGGCACGCTGTTCGACCTGCGCTGCCTCGTGCGCGAGCGGCTCGTGGCCTGGCTGCAGACGCAGGACGAGGCCGGGCTGCCCCGCCAGCGGATGGAGCTGGTCGGCCAGGGCGCCGGCCGGGCCGACGACGCCGGCCGCACCGGACCCGACAGCGGCGACCGGCCCGGGCTCTTCTCCGGCGACGCCGCCGGCGAGGAGCGGGCGGAGCGGTTCCGGCGCGGGGAGCCGCAGGACGCAGCGGCCGAGCCCACCGGGGACGAGGGCCGCTGAAAACCGGGTGACCTCCCCGGCGAGCGCTGGTAGCGTCACCGGGCTCCCCGACACCCTTGCGAGGTCTTCGCGTGTCTGCGCACCCGTCCCCGGCCCCCGTCCCCGATCCCTCCCGACCCCGACCTCGGCGCCGAGCAGCGGCACCTCGCCGAGTCCCGCGCCGCGCTGGCCCGGATGCGTGACCGCACCGCCGGCCTCGACTCCTCGGCCGCCGGCGACTGGGTCAGCCAGAAGTTCCTGGAGTCCGCGATCTTCCAGCGGATGAAGGCGCTCGCCGACGACCCCACCGTGCCGCTGTTCTTCGGCCGCCTCGACTACGACGACGCGCACGAGGACGCCCGCGGCGAGCGGTTCTACATCGGCCGACGGCACGTCAGCGACGAGGCCGGCGACCCGCTGGTGGTGGACTGGCGCGCCCGGATCAGCCTGCCGTTCTACCGGGCCAGCCGGACCGAGCCGATGGGGGTGCGGCTGCGCCGCCGGTTCGGCTTCCAGCACGGCGCGATGACGGCCTACGAGGACGAGGGCCTGCTCGACGCCGGACCCGCCGACGACGACCACAGCGCGATCCTGGAGGCCGAGATCGAGCGGCCCCGGGTCGGCCCGATGCGCGACATCGTGGCCACCATCCAGCCCGAGCAGGACGTCATCGTCCGGGCCGACCTCGACGAGTCGGTCTGCGTGCAGGGCGCGCCCGGGACCGGCAAGACCGCGGTCGGGCTGCACCGGGCGGCGTACCTGCTCTACTCCCACCGCGACCAGCTCTCCCGCCAGGGCGTGCTCGTGGTCGGGCCCAACGCGTCGTTCCTGCGCTACATCGGCGACGTGCTGCCCGCCCTCGGCGAGATCGACGCCCAGCAGTCGACGATCGAGGACCTGGTCGCCAAGACGCTCGCGCGGCTCAACGCCCGCTACGCCGTGCGCGGCGAGGACTCCGCGGCCGTGGCCACGCTCAAGGGCGACGGCCGGATGGCCGAGGTGCTCCGCCGCGCCCTCTGGTCGCAGGTCCGGGCGCCCGAGGAGGGCCTGCTCGTGCCCCGCGGTGCCCGCCGCTGGCGGCTGGCGACCTACGAGGTGGAGGAGATCCTCGAGGAGCTGCGCACCCGCGGCATCCGCTACGGCGCCGCCCGGGGCATGCTCCCGCAGCGGCTCGCCCACGGGATCCTGGTGAAGATGGAGCTCGCCGGGGACTCCCCCGACGACCGCGTGCAGGACGCGGTCGCGCGCAGCCGCGAGGTGAAGAGGTACGTCGACGCCGGTGTGGCCGGCCGTCGACCCGGCCCGCCTCGTGCTGTCGCTGCTCGGCGACGCCGGCGCCCTGGCGGCCGCGGCCGACGGCGTGCTGACCGAGGAGGAGCAGGCCCTCCTGGTGTGGCCCAAGCCGGCCAAGGGGCCCGGCTCCGCCAAGTGGTCCCTGGCCGACGCCGTGCTCATCGACGAGGTCGCCGACCTGGTCGACCGCACCCCGTCGCTCGGGCACGTCGTCGCCGACGAGGCGCAGGACCTCTCCGCGATGATGCTCCGTGCGGTGGGCCGGCGCTGCTCCACCGGCTCGGCGACGGTCCTCGGCGACCTCGCGCAGGCGACGACGCCGTGGGCGAGCCGCTCGTGGGAGGACGCGCTCACCCACCTGGGCAAGCCCGCCGCGCACGTCGAGCAGCTCACGCTGGGCTTCCGGGTGCCGGGCGAGGTCATCGAGTACGCCGCCCGGCTGCTGCCCGTCGTCGCGCCCGGCCTCGAGCCGCCGCGGTCGGTGCGCCGGGCCCGCGGCGAGCTCGACGTGCGCCGGGTGGAGGCGCTCGACGGCGCGGTCGTGCCCGCGGTGGAGGCGGCCCGCGACCGGGTCGGCTCCGTCGGGGTCATCGTGCCGGACGCGCTCGTGGACCGGGTCGGCGCGCTGCTGGGGGCGGCCGGCGTCGCGCACGCCCGTCTCGGCGACGAGCCGGCCGGCCTCGACGAGGGCGCGGTCGAGTTCGACGTACCCCTCGACCTGGTGCCGGCCTCCCTGGCCAAGGGCCTCGAGTTCGACCACGTGGTGCTGCTCGAGCCGGAGGGCGGTGGTCGCCGGCGAGGCCGACCGGATGACCGGGCTGCGACGCCTCTACGTCTGCCTCACCCGGGCCGTCACCAGCCTGGTCGTGCTGCACGCCGACGACCTGCCCGAGGAGCTCGGCGCTCCGTGAGCAACCAACGCGCGTCCCCGTGCGTCTAGAGTCCTGACAAGGTCTTTCTCACCCGGGGGTGTCGCGTGATCCGTCCACTCGTCCTGCTGCTCGCGCTCGCGCTCGCCGGCGTGGCTCCGGCCGCCGCCACCGCGGGCACGTCGTCCGGAGCCTCGCAGGACAACCATCGAGGCGCCGCGATCAAGGTCGAGGTCGACTGGCCCGGGGCACCGGTCCGCGGTGACCGCGTGACCGTCCACGTCACGCGCGCCGACCGGCAGCCCACCACCGCCGAGCTGCAGGTGCGCTCCGGTGACGCCTGGCTCACGGTGAAGGAGAAGACCGTCACCACGCGCACCTTCACGTTGCGGGACCGGCCCGAGCACAACCGCTACAAGCTGCGCGTCGTCCTCCCCTCGTTGGGTGTCAAGAGCCGGGGCTACGCCGCACCGCAGCAGGCGCCGCTGGTGCGCACGGTCGACTACGCCGACGACCCCGTGCGGCCGAGGCCGAGCGGCCGCGAGGTCACCCTGCTCCTCGACGGAAAGCGCGGTCACCGCGTCCAGCTGGCCACGAAGGAAGCCGGCCCGTCGTCGTGCACCACGACGCGGCTGCGCGGCCCTTCGGGGGTGGTGCACCGCCAGGACTCCGGGCTGTGGCGGCTGCCGCGCACGGGGCGCTACCGGCTCGAGCTCGTGCCCTGCTGGGGGTGGGACCTCACCTACGCCGACCTGACCCGCGCGCGGCTGGTGCCGCTCGAGGTCGACGGCGAGCCGGTCACGCTGCGCCGCCGGGCCGGGGTCGTCGACCTGGGGATGCTGGACGTACCGCAGACCGGGCGCGTCATGGTCCGTGCGTGGGCCACCGGCTACCCGTGGTCGCGGATCATCCGCCCCACCGGGGAGAGCCTGCGCTACTTCGGCAGCAGCCTGACCTACTTCGAGAACGGGCAGTACTTCCACAACGGCTTCAACAACAGCGCCGGCACGGTCACCCCTGGTCGCCACCTCCTCGTCCCCGAGAGGAAGACCCTGCTGGCGAGCGCATCCACCGCGGTGACCACGGCCGTCACCCCCGAGGGACCCGCGGCCGTCCTCGACGACGGCGGTGTCCCCGGACGCGAACGTGGGTTCTCCTTCACCGGCACGGCCGGCGCCTTCTACTACCCGGACCACGAGCTGCCGTCCTGGCAGAGCGGCGGCTCCGGTGAGCTGGTCGGGCCCGACGGGGCGGTCGTGCGCGACTGGAACGAGCAGCGCGGCTGGCTGCTCCCTGCCGACGGCACCTACACGCTGTACGTCGCGCCGAGCATCGCCGACACGAGGGCCGGCACCCCCGTGACGATGCGCGTGCGCCAGGCGGTCTCGATGCCGGCCATGCAGTACGGCACTGCGCGCCGGTTCACGGTCGCGGAGCCGGACCGCTGGGTGGTCGCCACGCTCGACGTCCCGACGCCGCCGTACGCCCACCTGTTCAGCGCCGCCGGCTCGACGATGACCGGCTCCTGGGAGGCGATCCTGGGCCTCCCGGTGACCTACCGCTGCCCGCCCGACCCGCACGGGCCGCTCGGGTGCGGGGAGAACTGGTACGCGACGGTGCAAGACACCGTCAGCGAGACGCCCTACTTCCCGGGGACGGGCGTGCCGCCGCACGTCGTGGTGCTGCGGCCGGGCGCCGGGGTGACCGGTGCGGTCGACCTGACCGTCGGCCCCCGCCCGGCCTCCTGATCGCGCGACAGCGGCCCGTCCGGTGCCCTAGCCTGCTGGTCGTCGTCGCGGCACTGAGGGGGAACCATGGCACGACTCGGGGTCTACGTCGGACCACTCATCGTGGTGCTCTGGGTGTTCTGCGTGGTCGACGTGATCCTCACCCGCCCCGAACGGGCCCGGAACCTGCCCAAGATCGGCTGGCTGGTGCTGGTGCTGCTCTTCCCGCTGGTCGGGTCGGTGGCCTGGCTGGTCGCGGGGCGTCCGCGGGCCGGCAGCCTGCGCACCTACGGGCCACCCGCCACCGGCTTCCCGGAGTACGAGCGGCCGGGACGGGCCGCCGGGGTCTCGCCGGAGAGCGACGAGGAGTTCCTCCGCCGCTGCCGCGAGCGGGCCGAGGAGCAGCGCCGCCGGCACCGCGAGCAGGAGCAGGGACCCGACGTCGAGGGCGAGCCCCCGGCGGGGTCGAGCGTGCGGCCGCGCCCGCTCGTGCTGGACTGCGACACCGGCACGGACGACGCGATCGCGATCATGCTCGCCGCGCTGCACCCGGCGCTCGACCTGCGCGGGGTGAGCGCCGTCTGGGGCAACCTCGGCGTCGAGCACACCGCCGACAACAGCCTGCGCGTGCTCGACCACGTCGGCCGGTCCGACGTGCCGGTGCTGCGCGGTGCGGCCGGACCGCTCGCCGAGGCGCCCGACGCCGCCGCGCACCGCCGGCACCTGCCGCCCACGCTCCCGCTGCCCCCGTCCCGGCGGTCGGTCGGCGAGCAGCCGGCGCGTGGAGTGGCTGGTCGAGACGCTGCGCGCGGCCACCGAGCCGGTGACCCTGGTGCCGACCGGCCCGCTGACCAACGTGGCCCTGGCGCTCGCCGCCGACCCCCGGCTCGTGGAGGCGGTCGACGAGGTGGTGCTGATGGGCGGCGGTCACGCGGTCGGCAACGTGACCCCGAGCGCCGACCGCAACATCTGGTGCGACGCCCGGGCGGCCCACGAGGTGCTCACCGCCGGGTTCCGACGGCTGGTGATGGTCACCCTCGACGCGACCTACCAGGCCACCCTCGACGCCGGCCGGTGCGCCGAGCTGCGCGATCTGGGCACCCCCGCGGCGACCGCCGCCGCGACCCTGGTCGAGGAGCGCATCGCGCAGTACGCCGGCGCGGGCGGGCTCACCGGGTCGGCCGCGCCCGTGCACGACCCGCTGACCGTGGCCTACCTGATCGACCCCGGGGTGGTGGAGCTCCGGCCGCTGCACGTGGCCGTCGAGACGCACGGCGTCCTCACCTACGGCCGCACCGTCATCGACGTGCACGGCGTGACCGGGCTCCCGGCCAACGCCCACGTCGCGCTCGCCGCCGACGCGGACCGCTACTTCGCCGTGCTGCGCAGCACCCTCGGCGGCACCGGCTAGCGTCGGCTCATGGACCTCGACGAGTCGTGGCCGCTGCGGGACCGGCTCGCGCTGCGCGACCGGCTGCGGGCGGCGTACGACGACCCCGCCCGCGGCTACCACGACCTGCGCCACCTGGCCGAGGTGGTCGACCACGTCGAGCTGCTGCGCGGGGAGCTGCCGCGACCGGAGATCGAGGTCGCCCTCTGGCCGCCGCCGCACCAGCACGCCGTGCTGCTCGCCGCCTGGTTCCACGACGCGGTCTACGACGACGCCGGCGACCTCGAGGAGCGGTCGGCGCGGCTGGCGGAGACCGAGCTCGCCGCCGCCGGCTGCGACGCGGGCCTGGTCGCCGAGGTGGCCCGCCTGGTCCGGCTCACCGCCGGCCACCGTCCCGAGCCGGGCGACGCCCGCGGGGCCGTCCTGTGCGACGCCGACCTCGCCATCCTGGCCTCGGACCCGCCGAGGTACGCCGACTACGTCGCCGGCGTACGACGGGAGCACGCCCACCTCGACGACGCGACCTTCCGCGCCGGACGGGCCGCCGTGCTCCGTGACCTCGCGGCGAAGCCGACGCTGTTCCACACCGGCACCGGCCGCGACCTGTGGGAGGACGCCGCGCGCGCCAACCTCGCCCGCGAGCTCGAGGAGCTCAGGAGCCAGTGATCCGCGACGCCTCCGCCGCCACGACCGCGTTGACCGTTGACGAGTGCCGGCGCCACGCGGGGGCGGGCCTGGCGACGAGGTAGCCCTGCACCAGGGTGGCGCCCGCCGCCCGGACCACGGCGAGCTCGCCCGGCGTCTCGACCCCCTCGACACACACCTCCACACCACGGTGGCGGGCGAAGTCCACCAGCATGTGGATCACGTCGCTCTGGCCGCCGTTGACGTCGCAGCCCGCGACGATGCTGCGGTCGATCTTCACGATGTCGGGCTGCAGCGTCACCACCCGGGCCAGGTCGGTCGCCCGCACGCCGAGGTCGTCCATCCCGATCCGGGCCCCGCGCCGGCGGAACCGCTCGAGGTACTCCCGGACCGTCGCGTCGTCGAGCCCGTCGCGGTCCTCGTGCAGCTCCATCACGACGCCACGGAGGTCGCCGGGCAGCCCCTCCCAGAAGCGCACCGAGCGCATCGCGCGCTCCGAGACGTTGACGAACAGGTCGGTGTCGTCCGGCCGGCCGGGGTGCTCGAGGGCCCGCTGGATCGCGGTGACCTCGAGGAGGTCGCCGTAGCCGCGCTCGTGGGCGTCGGCGAAGACCGACGGCACGTCGGGCTCGTGCGCGAACCGGCTCAGCGCCTCGTGCGCCACCACGCCGAGGTCGTCGGCCCGCACGATCGGCTGGACGACGACGCGCAGCGCCTGGAGGGTCAGCGGGAGCGCCCGGGCGTCCTGCTCGTGGGCGGTGAGCACCTGGTCGCGGCCCGACCGCTTCGCGCGGTAGAGCGCCGCGTCGGCCTCCGCGATCGCCTCCGCCGGGTCGGAGCCGGGCGTCCACAGCGCCACCCCGGCCGAGAACCGCTGCCCCTCGGGCGTGGCCTCGCGGAGCGCGTCGACGACCAGCACCGCCTCCCGCAGCGACGTGTCGGGCAGGATCATCGAGAACTCCTCGCCGCCGTAGCGGGCGAGCACGTCACCGGGCCGGAGCCGCTCGCGCCAGACCCGGGCGGCCTCCTCGAGCAGCCGGTCGCCGGCCGGGTGCCCGTGGGTGTCGTTGTAGGCCTTGAAGTGGTCGAGGTCGAGCAGCGCGATCGCCAGCGGGTGACCGCTGTCGCGCGCCGCGGCGCAGGCGCGCGACAGCTCGTGGTTCCAGGAGCGGCGGTTGTGCAGGCCGGTCAGCTCGTCGGACCGGGCCAGGGCGGCGAGCTGGACCGACTGCTCGCTGATCCGGTCCAGCAGGCCGGTCATCCGCGCCGACACCAGCAGCGAGACCGCGATGCCGCCGAGGGCGATCACCAGGTCGTAGCGGTCCGACCCGATCCCCCACGCGATCCCCAGCGTGAGCGCCGGCAACGCCTGCCCGACACCCATCAGCCACACCCGTCGCTTCGAGGACACGTCGTCCTGCCAGGTCTTCCCCTGGGTGAACTCGCGCATCGAGGGGTGCGCCACCCCGGCGGCGAAGAGGATGAACGCGGTCAGCCACAGCATCTTGATCGGCGCGAGGGCCGAGGCCGGTCCCTGGGTCGTGGTGATGCCCGACCAGAAGTCGCCGAGCAGCGAGACGAACAGGGCGCTCGCGAGGAGCACGAACGAGCGGGACTGCCGGCCGGTGGTCAGCATCAGCCGGGCGATCACCGTCATCACCGCGAGGTCGGCCAGGGCGTAGGCGACGGTCGTGGTCTTGCTGACGGTCGTGAACCGGTCGGACTGCACCACCGGGATGATCAGGAAGACCAGCAGCGGCACCATCGCACCGAAGGCGAAGATCGCGGCCTCGATGCGGCCCGGCAGGCGGCGTCCCCGGCTGCGGTTGCGCTCGAACTGGAAGGCGCCCACGCCCAGGAGCCCGTAGCCGCCGAGCGCGAGCAGGTTGCTGGGCCGCGGATAGCCGGTGTAGTCGAGGACGTGCAGCTCGACGGCGCTCACGGCGTCGCTGACCCCGAGCACCGTGACGGCCGCGACCAGGGTGCCCCAGCCGAGCCGGATGACGTCGCGGCGCCGGAGCACGTGCACCCAGGCGATCGCGAGGGTCCCCCCGGCGACCAGGGTCTGGACGACGTCACGTCCGCCCGCGCCCGGCACCAGCCGCGAAGCCGGCGAGCATCAGCGCGACCAGCCCCCACAACGCCATGATGGTCCGTCGCGACATGGTGCCCCTCCCCCGGTGCAGGATCCCAGGGTAGGCCCAGATTCCGACCGAAATGTCCGGTTCGGGAAGTTCTCGGCTCAGCGCAGCGCGGGGCCGAGCAGCCGCAGCCCGGCGTCGGGCCCGTCGGCGACGAGGCGTTGCCGGCACCCCGAGCGGCACGGTGAGGTTGCGCTCCTCGTGCCCGAAGGGTGCGCCCATCACCAGGGGTACGCCGAGGCCGCCGAGCCGCTCGGCGACCAGGGCCCGGACCTGGTCCGCCGGACCGCAGCCGGTGAGGTGGCCGAGCACCACGCCGCGCACGCCGTCGAACCAGCCGGCCCGCAGCAGCTGGGTGAGCAGCCGGTCGAGCCGGTAGGGCTCCTCCTCGACCTCCTCCAGCACCGCGAGCGAGCCGGCCGCGGGCATCGCGGCCGGCGCGCCGGCGCCGGCGGCGAGCACGGAGAGGTTGCCGCCGACCAGCACGCCCTCGGCCCGGCCGGGGACGACCACCTCCAGCGGGCCGGACGTCAGCACCTGGGCCGCCTCGGGCTCGAACAGGGTCGCTCGCAGGTGCTCGCGCGAGGTCGCGTCGACCACGCCGAGCTGGGTCAGCACCGGCGCGTGCAGGGTGACGAGACCCAGCCGGGCGGCGAAGGCCTGGTGCAGCGCGGTGACGTCGGAGAAGCCGACCAGCGGCTTGGGCCGGCTCCGCGCGAGCGCGTCCCAGTCGAGCAGGTCGACGATCCGCTGCGCGCCGTACCCGCCCCGGGCGCAGACCACGGCCGCGACCCGGTCGTCGAGCCAGGCCGCCATCAGGTCGTCGGCGCGCTGCCGGTCGGTGGCAGCCAGCCAGGGGTGGTCGGGCACGGCACCCAGCACGTGGTCGGCGACCCGGACGTCGAGGTCCCAGCCGCGCAGCACGTCGAGGCCGAGCCCGAGCCGGTCGGCGGGGACCGTCCCGGACGGGGCGACCACGGCGACCCGCGCGCCGGGGAGAAGCCGCTCGGGGCGGACCAGCGCCCGGCCGGGACGACCGGACCCGAGTACCTCGGACTTGCGACGGCGCAGGCCGGCCGCCCGGAGCCGGGTGATCAGGTCCCGGCTGGAGATCGGCACGGCGCCCGCGGCGACCACCGACTCGTAGCGCTCGGCCGGGATGTCGTAGTGGTCGCGGTCGAAGCCGCGCTCGGGGATGCCGAGGCTGCGGGCGAACCGGTGCAGCTCCTCGAACGACGTGTCGCTGGCCAGGTGCGACCACAGCCGCCCGTGCCCGGCGGCGTTGGGCGGGTCGATCAGCAGCGTCATGCGGGGTCCCCGCGGCGGTGCGAGCGCAGCGAGCAGCGTCGTGGGGTCGCTCATCGCGGGCCCACCGCGCGGGCGGCGGCGTCGTCGAGCAGCATCCGCCACGACCGCACGTGGCCCGCGTCGACGTACGCCTTGTCCCACGAGCCGCCGGGCCGCACCGACGACCCGACGTGGAACTGGCGCACCCCCGCGCGGAGCAGCCACGGCACCTGCTCGGCCCGCAGCCCGCCGCCGGCCATCAGCAGCCGGGCGACGCCCGGGTCGCCCGCGGCCCGGTCGACCAGGTCGTCGAAGCCGGCGTCCAGACCGCGCGGCGAGCCGGCCGAGTGCACCGCGTCGAGCCCGGGCAGGCCGAGCACCTGGCGCCACGCCCGGTCGGCCTCCAGCGAGGCGTCGAGGGCACGGCTGAAGGTCCAGGGCACGCCGTCGAGCCGGTCGGCCAGGTGCCGGCAGACCTCCTCGTCGACGAGCAGGTCGCCGTCGAGGAAGCCGAAGACCACGCCCTGCGCGCCGACGGTGAGGTAGGACTCGGCGAGCCCGACCAGGCGGGTCAGCTCACCGCCCGTGGTGGTGTGCGAGTCGTTGAGGCGCAGCAGCACCCGCACCGGGAGGTCGGTCTCCTTGCACAGGCTCGAGACCAGGCCCGGCTCCGGCGACAGACCGGCGTCGTCGTCCTCCGGGCCGTGCCCGCTCGCGGCCCGGGCGAAGCAGTACAGCCGGTCGGCGCCGCCCTCGTCGGCGCCCGGCACGTCGCGGGGATGCAGGACCGCGACCTCCAGCAGCGGGGCGGACACCGGTGGCTCGCCAGGCTGCGTCATCGACATGCCCTCACAATAGAAGGGTGACAGCCGACGACGGGACCACCGACGCCCTGATGACCGCGCGTGCCCTGGTGCTGCACGACCTGGAGGTGACCGGCGCGGCCGGCCCCGACACGGTGTCGGCGCTCGAGGCGTCGGTGGCCACGCGCCGCTGGTGGGCCGCGCAGTGGGAGGAGGGCCGGGTGTACGTCGCCGGGCTGGTCGCCCAGGACGTGCAGGACGCCCTGCTGGAGCGGTTCGGTCGCTGGCCGCTGTGCCGCGCCTGCGACGAGCTGGACCCGCACGCGCTCTACATCCACCCCGAGCTCGGCGGCCCCGAGCCGACCTGGGTCTGCGAGAACAGCGGCATCTCCGTCGCCCCGCTCGGCAGCCTCACCCGCTGAACCCCGATACGACGCGACGTTCCGGTCGCCGGCGCGCGGCCGGGACGACCAGGACGTCGCGTCGTATCGGTCTCAGTGGCGCTTGAACCACCAGATGACGAGGGCGACCACGGCGAACCCGGCCAGGGCCTGCTTCCAGTAGGCCTTGGCCAGGATGGGCAGCACCGTCGCGCCGAGGTCGAGCGCGTCGTCGCCGGGCGTGGTGGCCGGTGGCGGCTCGGCCGCAGTCGGGACCGCCGTCGGGGGCACCTCGGACCCGGCCGGTTCCACCGGTGCCCCGGCCTCCGGTACGGCGGCGGTGGCCGCCCCGGCCGTGGGCGCGGGTTCCGGGGCGGCCGGCGCACCGACCTTGTGCTCCAGGCAGTCCACGAACTGTCCGAGCAGCTTGTCGGAGACGTCCTGGATCACGCCGCGGCCGAACTGGGCCGGCTTGCCGGTGATCGCCAGGTCGGTGACGACGGTGACCTCGGTCGAGCCACCGGCGTCGACGAGCGAGGCGGTGACCACGGCTCCCGCCGTGCCGTTGCCGCGCTTGTCCTTGCCCTTGGCGTCGACGACGAACCGCTTGGTCGCCTCGTCCTTCTCGACGAAGGTGCCCGTGCCGGCGTAGACCAGCGCGATCGGGCCGAGCTTGACCTTGCACGACCCCTTGAAGTCGTCGCCGGCCACCTCGGTCACCGTGGCGCCCGGGAAGCACCCGGCCACCGACTCGATGTCCTGGAACGCGGCCCACGTGGTGTCGACGTCGGCCGGCACGGTGAACGTGTGGGTGAGCTCCATCCCCATGTCGGGCCTCAGCCTCCTGCGGCCGCGAGGACCGCGCGTCGGGTCAGCACGGTGGCGATGTGCCGGCGGTAGTCGGCGTCGCCGTTGAGGTCGGAGGGCGGGTTGGTGCCCTCGCCCGGCCGAGGCCGCAGCGGCGCGGACCGCCTCGTCGGTGGCCTCCTTGCCGACCAGGGCCTGCTCGACCGCGGTCGCCCGCAGCGGGCGTGGACCCCATGTTGGTCAGGCCGACCCGTGCCTCGCTGATGGTCGCCCCTCGACCTTGACCGCCGCGGCGACCGCGACGATCGGCCACTGGTGGGCCACCCGCACGAACTTCTCGTAGTGCGCGCCCCAGCCGGACCGCTTGGGGATGCGCACCTCGGTGAGCAGCTCGGACTCCTCCATCGCCGTGGTGAAGAGGTCGACGAAGAAGTCGCTCGCCGCGATGGTGCGGGTGCCGCCGGGGCCCTGCACGACGAGCTCGGCGTCGAGCGCGAGCACGGGCGCCCCGAGGTCACCGGCCGGGTCGGCGTGCGCCAGGGCGCCGCCGAAGGTGCCGCGGTGGCGCACCTGCGGGTCGGCGACCTCGGCGACCGCCTTGCTGATCAGCAGGGCGTGCTCGCGCACCAGCGGGTCGGTCTGCACCTCGGCGTGCGTGGTCATCGCGCCGATGACGATGTGGTCGCCGTCGTCGCGGATCCCGCGCAGGGACTCGATCCGGCCGAGGTCGATGACCATCTCGGGGGCGTTGAGCCGCATCCGGAGCACCGGGAGCAGGCTCTGCCCACCGGCGATCACCTTGCCCTCGTCGCCCGCGTCGGCCATGGCCTGCAGGGCCTCCTCGACCGTCGACGGGCTCGACGTAGTCGAACTTGGCGGGAATCACAGTGCACCTCCGTCGTTGGCTCCAGCAGTCGCTGTCAGCGGTGTCCTGCTCGTCGAAGTGGGGAGCGGCGTCCCCGGGCGTCGGCGTGTATCCGCCGGCGTCATGGCTGTGGATCGCCTTCCAGATCCGGGCCGGCGTGCACGGCATCTGCACGTCGTTGACGCCGAAGTGCCGGATCGCGTCGACGACCGCGTTGACCACGGCCGGGGTCGAGGCGATGCAGCCGGCCTCGCCGACGCCCTTGGTGCCCAGCGTGTTGGTCGTCGAGGGCGACGTGGTGTGGGCGGTGTCGAAGCTGATCGTGTCGGCCGCGGTGGGCACGAGGTAGTCGACGAACGACGCCGACACGAGGGTGCCCGCGTCGTCGAAGACGGCCTCCTCCCACAGCGCCTGGGCGATGCCCTGCACGAGGCCGCCGTGCACCTGGCCGGCCACGATCAGCGGGTTGACGATGTTGCCGATGTCGTCGACGGCGACGTACTTGCGCATCTTCACGCCGCCGGTCTCGGTGTCGATCTCCACCGCGCACAGGTGGGTGCCGTGCGGGAAGGAGAAGTTGACCGGGTCGTACGTCGCGTCGCTGTCGATCGAGGGCTCCACGCCGTCGGGGAGGTTGTGCGCGGCGAACGTGGCGAGCGCGATCTCGCCGATCGCCATGCCCTTGTCGGTGCCCTTGACGGTGAACTTGCCGCCCTTGAACTCCAGGTCGTCGGCGGAGGCCTCGAGCAGGTGCGCCGCGATGGGCTTGGCCTTCTCGATCACCTTGTCGGCCGCCTTGACCAGCGCCTCACCACCGACCACGAGCGAGCGCGAGCCGTAGGTGTCGAGGCCCTTGTGGGCGATCTGGGTGTCGCCGTGCAGCACCTCGACGTCCTCGAAGGCGACCCCGAGCCGGTCGGCGACGATCTGCGACCAGGCCGTCTCGTGGCCCTGGCCGTGCGCGGAGACGCCGGTGATGACCTCGACCTTGCCGGTCGGCAGCATCCGGACGGCCGCGTGCTCCCAGCCGCCGGCGCCGTAGTCGAGCGAGCCGAGGACGCGGGACGGCGCCAGGCCGCACATCTCGGTGAACGTCGAGATGCCGATGCCGAGCTGGACCGGGTCCTTGCTCTCGCGGCGCTGCTTCTGCTCGGCCCGGAGCGCGTCGTAGCCGAACATCTCCTTGGCCTTCTCGGTCGCGGCCTCGTAGTTGCCGGAGTCGTACTCCAGCCCGCACACCGAGGTGAACGGGAACTCCTCGTGCTTGATCCAGTTCTGCTCGCGGATCGCCAGCGGGTCGACCCCGACCTCGACGGCGAGCTCGTCCATCAGCCGCTCGATGGCGTAGGTCGCCTCGGGCCGGCCGGCGCCGCGGTAGGCGTCGGTCCAGGTCTTGTTGGTGAGCACCGTCTGGCACGTTGAACTGGTACGCCGGGAACTTGTAGATCGCGTTGAACATGAACGCGCCGAGCACCGGGACGCCGCCGCCGACCAGCGAGATGTAGGCGCCCATGTCGGCGAGCAGCTCGACCTTGAGGCCGGTGACCGTGCCGTCCTTCTTGGCCGACAGGGTCAGCTTCTGCCACTGGTCGCGGCCGTGGTGCGCCGGCCATCAGGGACTCGGAGCGGGTCTCGGTGTACTTGCACGGCTTGCCCAGCCGGCGGGCCGCCATGAAGGTGATCCACTCCTCCGGCGTGGTCTGCAGCTTGCCGCCGAAGCCGCCGCCGACGTCGGGGGCGATCACCCGGATCTTGGACTCGGGGTAGCCGAGGACGGCGGCCATCAGGAACCGCAGGATGTGCGGGATCTGGGTGGCCGACCAGACGGTGACCTGCTCGCCGGTGGGGTCGACGACCACGGAGCGGGGCTCCATGAACGCCGGGATCAGCCGCTGCTGGCGGTACTCCCGCTCGATCACGATGCCGTCGGCGCGGGCCGCCTCGATGGCCTCGTCGACGTTGCCGCCGGTGCCGGCGTTGGCCGAGTCGAACTGCCAGAAGGCCGACTTGTTGGTGCCGAGGTCGGGGTGGGCGAGGACCTTGTCCTCCGCGGACTCCTTGAGGTCCAGCGCGGCCGGGAGCTCGTCGTAGTCGACGTCCACGAGCTCGGCGGCGTCGCGGGCCTCGGCGGCCGAGCGGGCGACGATCACGGCGACGATCTCGCCGGCGAAGGTGACCCGGTCCACCGCGATCGACGGGTGGTTGGGCGTGACCTGCTCGGGCGTGATCGGCCACGCGTTGGGCAGCCCGCCCTGCTCGTCCTTGACGTCCTGGCCGGTGAGCACCGCGACCACGTTGGGGGCCGCCTGGGCCTCGCTCACGTCGATGTTGGTGATCGTCGCGTGCGCGAAGGGGCTGCGCACCATGGCCAGGTGCAGCATGCCGGGCAGGACGATGTTGTCGGTCCAGCGGGTGCGCCCGGTGATCAGTCGCTGGTCCTCCTTGCGGCGGCGGTCGCGACCGACCTCTCCGGCCGGGCTGTCGGCGGGGCGTTCCTGGGTGGCGGTCACTGGGCACCTCCCGCCGCGGTCTGCACGGCCTTCACGATGTTGTGGTAGCCGGTGCACCGGCACAGGTTGCCCTCGAGCCCGACCCGGATCTCCTCCTCGGAGGGGTTCGGGTTGTCGTTGAGCAGGTCGATGGACTGCATGATCATGCCGGGCGTGCAGTAGCCGCACTGGAGCGCGTGGCACTCGTGGAAGGCCTTCTGCACCGGGTGCAGCTCGCCGTCCGTCATCAGGCCCTCGACGGTGGTGACCTCGTGACCGTCGGCCTGCACGGCGAGCATGTTGCACGACTTCACGCTCTTGCCGTCCACGTGGACGGTGCAGGCGCCGCAGTTGCTGGTGTCGCACCCGACGACCGTCCCGGTCTTGCCGAGCCGCTCGCGCAGGTAGTGGACGAGGAGCATGCGTGGTTCGACGTCGTCGGCGTACTTCGAGCCGTCGACGGTGACTTCGATCTTGGTCATCAAGACACCCCTGGAGGACGTGCGGCGGACTGGTCGTGTGACGAGCGCCACGTTAGGCCCCCCAGGTTGGCGAAAGGTTGGTGCGCACGGCCGGGGCCGCCCACCGCACCCGGAACCGGCACGAACCACCCGTTCCGGCGCCGGGTGCGGGATCCTGGACGGATGACGGAGCACAACGTCCTCGGCGGCGAGCTCGAACCGTGCGGCACCGACCCGGTCACCGGCTTCTTCCGCGACGGCTGCTGCAGCACCGGCCCGCAGGACCTCGGCAGCCACACGATCTGCGCCGTGGTGACGGCCGAGTTCCTCGACCACCAGCGCGGCATCGGCAACGACCTCTCGACCCCCAACCCGGTGTACGGCTTCCCCGGCCTCACCCCGGGCGACCGCTGGTGCGTGACCGCGGCGAACTGGGCCCGGGCCTACGACGACGGCGCCGCGGCACCGGTGGTGCTCGCGTCGACCAACGAGGCGGTGCTGGCCCTGGTGCCGCTCGACGCGCTGCGCGCCCACGCGGTCGACGTACCGCCCGACCCCGGCGCGCTCGCCCCCTGACGCGGGCCGGCTCAGCGGCCGGCGGCGGCCAGCCGGCCCTTGAGCAACGGCCGGGCGGGGTGCCGGTCGGGCAGCCCGGCCAGCGCCACCTCGAGCACCTCGGTGTCGTAGGGCGCCAGGGCGGAGTAGCGCATCACGGCGCCGGGCTGCGGGTCGGCGAGCAGCGCCTCCCGGACGGCCACCGCGACGAAGTCGCCGAGCTCGGCCAGCGCCGGCGAGCCGGTGCCCGGGAACAGGTCGCCGCCGTAGACGTCGAGGGCGGCCGCGACCTCGCCGCGGCGGAGCAGGTCGAGCACCTGGTCGACGTCGGTGTCGACGGGGAGCATCAACCGGTAGGGCCGGGAGGCCAGCTGGCCGCCCAGGGCGCTGCGCAGGTGCGAGACCTCCGCCTTCAGCGTGGACGCGGTCACCGACTTGTCGCCGTAGAGCAGCGCGTGCAGGTGCTCGACGGTGAGCCCCTCGGGGTGCAGCGCGAGCAGGGCGAGGATCTCGGTCTGCCGGCGGGTGAGCAGCAGCCGCTGCCCGTCGAGGGCGACCTCGACCCGGCCCAGCAGGTTCAGGAACAGCCCGTCGTCGAGCACGGTCGCGGTCGCGGGCCGGAGCGCCTGGGGCGCCGAGGTGTGCGGGAGGGCGTTCTCGAGCAGCCGGGCCATCACCCGCGCGGTCGCCAGCCCGATCGGGTGGGTGCGGTCCCACGTGGTCGACAGGTCGATGACGCCGAGCTGCTCGCCGGTGACGGGGTCGTGCACGGGCGCGGCCCAGCACACCCAGTTGTGCACGATCGGGGCGTAGTGCTCGGCGCTGAACACCATCGACGGCCGGTCGTCGGCGTTGGCCAGGGCCAGGGCGTTGGTGCCGACGCTGGTCTCGCCCCAGCGGCCGCCGGCCACGAAGTTCACCGACTCGGCCTTGCGGCGCATCACCCGTCCGCCGTAGGTCCACAGGATCCGGGTGTCGGCGTCGGTCACCGCCACGACGAGGTCGCCGTCCTCCGCCGTACGCCGCAGCTCGTCCTCGATGCGCTGCACCGCGACCTGCAGCGGGGAGCCCTGCCAGAACGCGGCGGTGTCGGACTCGTCGGCCATCGGGGCCTCGGCGACGTCGGGCGAGACCGCGACGCCCGAGCGCTCCCAGCTGCGGAGGATCTCCGGGCGCACCAGCGCGGCCGCGCCGTCGCCCTGCTCGACGAACGCGGTCCAGGCCCGGACGGCCTCGACGCGCTGCCCCCGGAGGTGTTCTCGCGGACTGGTCATGTCACTCACTCTGCCCTCGGTGGGCCTCCCCTTCCGGTCACCGTAGCCGAGCGCCCCGGACACCGACAGGCTCTCAGTGGTGGATCCGGTCGTCGAGGGCGGTGAGCCGCCGGCCCTGGCCGCCCCACTGCAGCGCGATGATCTCCGCGGCGATGCTGACCGCGGTCTCCTCGGGCGTGCGGGCACCGAGGTCGAGCCCGATCGGCGAGGACAGCCGGGTGAGCTCCTCGCCGGTGAGGCCGGCCTCCTCGAGCCGCTTCATCCGGTCGTCGTGGGTGCGCCGCGAGCCCATCGCGCCGACGTAGCCGACCTGCGGCAGGCGCAGCGCCACCTCGAGCAGCGGCACGTCGAACTTCGGGTCGTGGGTGAGCACGCACAGCACCGTGCGGCCGTCGATGCGGCCGGCGTCGGCCTCGGCGCGGAGGTACTTGTGCGGCCACTGCACGACCACCTCGTCGGCCGCCGGGAAGCGGGAGTTGGTCGCGAACACCGGCCGGGCGTCGCACACGGTGACGTGGTAGCCGAGGAAGTGGCCGATCCGGGCCACCGCCGCGGCGAAGTCGATGGCCCCGAACACCAGCATCCGGGGCGGCGGCGCGAACGCCCAGACGAAGACGCGCATGCCCTCGCCGCGGCGCTCGCCGTCGGGGCCGTAGGTCAGGGTCTGGTGGTGCCCGGCCGCGAGCAGGCCGCGCACGTCGTCGACGACCGCGGCGTCGGACCGCTCGGAGCCGAGGCTGCCCTCCACGACGGGGGTGCCGTCGTCGCCGGCGTCGAGGGGACGTACGACGACGCGACGCCCCACCCGGCTCGGGTCGGGGTGGTCGACCACGGTGGCCACCGCCACCGGGCGGCCGGCCGCGATGTCGGCGGCGATCCCGCCGAGCTCGGGGAACGTCTCGGGGTTCACCTTCTCCACGAACACGTCGAGGATCCCGCCGCAGGTCAGGCCGACGGCGAAGGCGTCGTCGTCACTCACGCCGTACCGCTGGAGCACGGGCGTGCCGTCGGCGACCACCGACTGGCCCAGCTCGTAGACGGCGCCCTCCACGCAGCCGCCGGAGACCGACCCGACCGCCTCGCCCGCGGGCCCGACGAGCATCGAGGCGCCCGGCGGCCGGGGCGCGGAGCGGAACGTGGCCACGACGGTGCCGACGCCGACGGTCTCGCCGGCCTCCCACCACCGCATCAGCTCGGACAGCACCTCACGCATCGGCGACCACCTCGATCAGCTCGGCGAACGTGGCCAGCGAGTGCCCGGCCACGAAGTGGTCCACGTGGTCCAGGGCCGCGACGATGCCCTGCTGCACCGGCTGGTAGCCGGCCTTGCCCACGTGGGGGTTGACCCAGACGACGCGGTGGGACAGGCCGTGCAGCCGTCGCATCTGCTCGCGCAGCAGCGCGGTGTCGCCGCGTTCCCACCCGTCGCTGAACACGACCGTGACGGCCCCGCGGGCCAGCCCGCGCTGCCCCCAGCGGTCGAGGAAGATCTGCAGCGTCTCGCCGAGCCGGGTGCCGCCCGACCAGTCGGGGACGGTGCGGCCGGCTGCGATGATCGCCTGGTCGGCGTCGCGCAGCCGCAGTGCGCGGGTGATCCGGGTCAGCCGGGTGCCGATCGTGAACACCTCGACCCGGCCCGGGCTCCCGGTGACGACGAAGCGGTGCGCGAGGCGCAGCAGCGCGTCGGCGTAGGGGCTCATCGAGCCGGAGACGTCGACGAGGAGGACGACCCGGCGCGGCCGGGTGGTGCGCCGGCGCCAGGCGATCTCGGCGGGCTCCCCCATCCGCTGGAGCGTGCGCCGCAGGGTGCGGTCGGCGTCGACGTCGCCGCGGTGCCAGCCCTCCCGGCGGTGCGCCCGTCGCACCGGCGAGCGCGGCCGGAGCAGGTCGAAGAGCAGCGCGAGCCGGGCCTTCTCGGCGGCCGACATCTCCCCGATGTCGCGGTGCCGCAGCACCTCGGCGTCGCTGGCCAGCGCCCGCAGCGGGTCCTCGTCGGCCTCCGACCGGGCGTCGCCGCTGCCCTCGTCGAGCATCGCCTGGGACACCGGCGGCCGCGGCTCGGCGGGCTGGCGCCCCGTGGGCCGGTCCTCGCCGAGGAACCAGCCGGTGAAGACCTGGTCGTAGCGCTCGAGGTCGTCGGGCCCCGAGCACAGCGTGGCCCGGCCGGCCCAGTAGGTCGCCCGCTGGTCGTCGAGGCCGACCACCGCGACCGCCGCCAGGTAGGACTGGGCGCGGTCCATGGTGACGGGGACGCCGGCGGCGCGGAGCGCGCGGGTGAACCCGAGCAGCAGCTCGTCGGGCTGGTGGAGGACCGGCAGCTCGGCCGCGGTGTCGGTCATGGCCGGCTCACGACGCCAGCATCCGGTCGAGGGCCAGGCGCACGCGCTGGGCGTCCTCGCGGTACTTCACCACCGCGCCCAGGGTCGCCGACGCCGTGGCGATGTCGAGCTCGGTGGTGCCGAGCCGGTGCAGCGCGCGGGCCCAGTCGAGGGTCTCGGCCACCCCCGGCGGCTTGAGCAGGCTCTCGTCGTTGCGGAGCCGCTGCACCAGGCCGACCACCTGGGCGGCGAGCTGCGCGGGCACCTCGGGCGCGCGGGTGCGGACGATCTCCACCTCGCGGGCCAGGTCGGGGTGCTCCACCCAGTGGTAGAGGCAGCGCCGCTTGAGGGCGTCGTGGATCTCCCGGGTGCGGTTGGAGGTGAGCACGACGACCGGGGGCGTGACGGCGGTGATCGTGCCCAGCTCGGGGATGCTCACCTGGTAGGTCGACAGCACCTCGAGCAGGAACGCCTCGAACTCGTCGTCGGCGCGGTCGATCTCGTCGACCAGCAGCACCGCCGGGGCCTCGCGGAGCGCGCGCAGCACCGGGCGCGAGAGCAGGAACCGCTCGTCGAAGAGCGACGACTCGGCCTTGTCCACGTCGACGGTCTCGCCGGCCGCCTCGAGGGCCCGCAGGTGCAGGATCTGCCGCGGGAAGTCCCAGTCGTAGAGCGCCTGGGTGGCGTCGATCCCCTCGTAGCACTGGAGCCGGACGAGAGGTACGTCGAGCGCGGCCGCCACCGCCTCGGCCAGCGCGGTCTTGCCGGTGCCGGGCTCGCCCTCGAGGAGCAGCGGCCGCTGCATCTCCAGGGCGAGGTAGACGATCGTGGCCAGCGACTCGTCCGCGAGGTAGCCGGTGGCGCCCAGCCGCGCGGACAGCTCCCCTGCCGACCCGAACCTGGTCCTCGCCTCACCGGAGCTCATGCTGCGAGCGTACCCATCGTGTGAGCGCCGCCACGTCGCCTCTCACGACGGCCGCCTCAGAGAGCGTCGGGGGTGTCCACGTCGCGGCCGGTGGCGAGGTCGCCGCACTCGACGAGCCGGACCTCGCGGCCACGCAGGTAGTCACGCGCGCCGCGGTCCCCCGACGCGACGGCCACCACGCCCTCCCAGTGGCCGCGGCCGAGGAGGACCGGGTGGCCGGCGCTCCCGTCGTACGACGCCCGGGCGAGGACGTCGCGGGAGCCGCCGGCACCGTCGACGACGCGGCGCACGACGGCGTCGTCCACGTCGGGCAGGTCGACCAGGAGGACGAGCACCGCGGTGACCTCGTCGGGCGCCGTGGCCAGGTGCCGCAGGCCGGTGCGCAGCGAGGCGCCCATCCCCTCGGCCCAGTCGGGCGAGACCACCACGTCGACCGCGTCGTCCTCGCACCAGCCGGCCTCCTCGAGCACGCGAGCGGGCCTCGTCGGCCGCCGCGCCGAGCACGACGGTGACGCTCGCGCAGCCGCCGTCGAGCAGGCGGCCGACCGCGCGGTCGAGGAACGGCACCCCGGCGCCGTCCCGGAGCAGCGCCTTGGGGGTGCCCATCCGCCGACCCTCGCCGGCCGCGAGCAGCAGCCCGGCGGTGCTCACGACGCCACCGACTCCATGTCGCGCATCGCGCGGAGCACGTTGCCCGCGCCGATGGCGTCGAGGTCGGTCTCGGCGTAGCCGCGGGAGCGCAGCTCGTCGAAGAGCAGCGGGTAGCCCGCGACGTCCTCCATCCCGGCCGGGAAGTTCGAGGCGCCGTCGTAGTCGCCGCCGAGCCCGACGTGCCCGAGGCCCGCGACGTCGCGGACGTGGTCGACGTGGTCGGCCACCTCGGCGACCGAGGGCGGGGCCGGCGCGAGGTGCAGCCGCTCCCGCATCACCGGGTCGACGTCGTCGAAGGAGCGCGGGTCGCCGCCGCGCGACGACACCACGTCGAGGCACTCGCGGAACCACTCCACCCAGCGCTGGCTGACGAAGAACGACGGGAAGCCGACCATGCAGACGCCGCCGTTGCCCGCCAGCGTCGCGAGCACGTCGTCGGGCACGTTGCGCGGGTGGTCGGCGACCGCGCGGGCCGAGCTGTGGCTGAAGATCACCGGTGCCGTGGTCACCGCGAGCGCGTCGCGCATCACCCCGTCGGAGACGTGCGAGAGGTCGACGAACATGCCGAGCCGGTTCATCTCCCGCACCACGTCGCGGCCGAGGTCGGAGAGCCCACCGAGGACGGGCGCGTCGGTCGCGGAGTCGGCCCACGGGACGTTCTCGTTGTGCGTCAGGGTCATGTAGCGGGCGCCGCGCTCGTGCATCTCGCGCAGCGTGTCGAGCGAGGAGTCGATGGAGTGCCCGCCCTCCATGCCGATCAGCGAGGCGATCCGTCCCGACGCGCGGGCGGCGTCGACCTCGTCGGCCGTGAGGCACAGGGCGAGGTCGTCGGGGTGGGCCGCGGCCAGCCGGTGCACGAAGTCGATCTGCTCGCGGGTGGCCTGGACGGCGTCCTGCCCGGTCAGCGTGCACGGCACGAACACCGACCAGAACTGGCCGGTGACCCCGCCGGCGCGCAGCCGCGGGAGGTCGGTCTGGACGGCCGGCTCGCCGCCGGCGAGGTCGACCGCGGCGAGGTCGTAGTCGCAGTGCTCGCGCAGCGTCCAGGGCAGGTCGTTGTGGCCGTCGATGACGCCGACGACGCGCGGGCCCTCCGTCACCGCGGGGTCACCGCGGGCGGGTGACCGGGGTGTTGGGCCGCGAGAGCGGCATCCAGAGGGTGTAGCGGTCGGCGCGGAAGGTCGAGCGGGACACCTCGATCGCGATGCTTCCGGCGAAGGCACGCCGGGCGATGCGGAGCACCGGTGCGCCGGCCGGGATGCCGAGGAGCTCGGCCTCCTCGGGCCGCGAGATCGCGGCGTCGACCGAGTCCTCGCCCCAGGTGGGCATCAGGTCGCGCCGATGGAGCTCGGCGTACAGGCTCTCGGGCAGCGGCTGGTCGAGGAAGTTCGGCACGATGCTGTCGGCGAGGTAGGCGTCCTCGATGCACATCGGCGCCCCGTCGGCGAGACGGAGCCGCTGCCAGTGCACGACCTTGGCGCCCTCGGCGATCTCCAGCGCGCGGGCCACCCCGGGGCCGGCCGACTCCATCCGCGCCAGCATCGTGCGGGAGTCGGGCTTCATGCCGCGACGGCCCATCTCCTCGGTGTAGCTGGAGAGCCGCACCTGGACGTCGATCTTGGCGCGGGCCACGAAGGTGCCCCGGCCCGGGACGCGTTCGAGCAGCCCCTCGGAGACGAGCGCGTCGAGGGCCTGGCGGACGGTCATCCGCGCGACACCGAAGTGCTGGACGAGCTCGCGCTCGGACGGGGCCGGACTGCCCGGCTCGGCGCCTTGGATCAGCCCCCGTACGTACTCGCGGACCTGCACATGCTTGTGCACGGTCTGGCGTGGTCGGTCTGGGGTCACCACGTCGCCCATCGCACCTCCCTCGGCTACCGAACCACCTTAGCCTCATCAGGCGTCGGTGGGGCGGGTCCGAGGAGAGGTGCGCGGGCGGAATGGTCCGTTCGGGCTACTCGGTGCCGATGGCCCGGAGCACGTCCAGGCGGGCCGCCCGGCGGGCCGGGAACACCGCCGCGAGCACCCCGACCACGCCGGCGGCGAGCACGTAGCCCACGAGCTGCAGGGTCGGCACGGTGACCACCTCGAGCCCGTCGTCGGCC
Organism: uncultured Actinomycetota bacterium; assembly: GCA_963698315.1. GTDB lineage: Bacteria > Actinomycetota > Actinomycetes > Propionibacteriales > Nocardioidaceae > Nocardioides_B. The sequence goes on along the minus strand of CAVOQH010000002.1, from coordinate 547,298 downwards.
AGCGAGGTCATCAGCGCGAGGCCGAACACCAGCCCCATGCCGACCCCGAGCACCGCGCCCAGGACGGCGATCACGATCGCCTCCAGCCGGATCATCCGGCGCAGCTGGCTGCGGCCCAGGCCGATCGCCCGGAGCAGGCCGACCTCCCGGGTCCGCTCGATGACCGAGAGGGCCAGCGTGTTGACGATGCCGAGCACGGCGATCACCAGGGCGAGCCCGAGCAGCGCGTAGATCAGCAGCAGCATCTGGTCGATCGGCGCGCGCTGCTCGTCGGCGAACCCGGCCTGGTCCTTGACCGTGACGGTCGGCAGCTCGGCGGTCTGGTCCTCCAGGGTGCGCTGCACCGTGGCCACGTCGGCACCGTCGTCGGTGGAGATGAGGAGGTAGTTGTCCGCCGCCGGGAAGCCGGCCTCGGTCAGCGTCCCGAGCGTGGTGGTGAACGGGTAGAACAGCACGGCGTTCTCGGTCTCGTAGACGCCGGCGACCTCGAGGCTCCGCTTCCCGGTGGGGAAGGTCATCTCGACCTCGTCGCCGACGGCCAGGCCGTCCTCGTCCGCTCGGCTCTCGGCGATCAGCACCGTGCCCTCACGGAGGTCGGTCATCGACCCGTCGACCATCGGCACGTTGGCCACCTCGGCCAGCGACCGCGGCTCGATGCCCATCACGCCCTGCCCGCCGCCGTCGAAGGACGCGTTGGCGTAGCGCAGCCGGCTCACCTCGGCCACCCCGTCGGTCCGCTCGATCCGGTCGGCGATCGAGGGGCTGAACGGCACGCCGATCACGTTGGACACGACCAGGTCGCCGTAGAAGTTCTCCTCGATGGACTTGTCGACGCTGTCCTTCGCGGACGACCCCAGGATCGACATCGTGGTGACCAGCGCCAGGCCGATCATCAGCGCGGAGGCGGTGGCCGCGGTACGCCGCGGGTTGCGCAGCGAGTTCTGGCCCGCGAGGTTGCCGACCGTGCCGTAGAGCCGGCGGTAGACCATCGCGGCCAGCGCCACGACGGGCCGGCTGATCACCGGGCTGGCCGCCGCGACGCCGAGCAGCACCGCGAGGATCCCGCCGCCGACCCACCAGCCGGGGGACGGCACGTCGGCGTAGAGCCCGGCCAGCATGGCGCCGGCGCCGCCCACGATCAGGACGCCGCCGATGACGAGCCGCCAGTGCAGCGCGGACTCCGGCATCGCGACGTCGTCACGCAGCGCGGCGACCGGCGGGATCTTGGCCGAGCGGCGGGCCGGGACGTAGGCCGCCACGACGGTCACCAGGATGCCCACGGCGTACGCCGCCAGCGGGGTGCGGGCCGCGAACACCAGGTCCTGGCCGGTGAGGTCGAGCCCGAACGTCGCGAACAACGCCCGGATGCCCATCGCGAGCAGCACGCCGAGGCCCAGCCCGATGGTCGAGCCGACCGCGCCGAGCACCACCGCCTCGAACATCACCGAGCGGGTGACCTGGCGCCGGGATGCGCCGATCGCCCGCAGCAGCGCGAGCTCCCGGCTGCGCTGGGCGACCAGGATCGAGAAGGTGTTGACGATCAGGAAGCTGCCGACCACCAGCGCGATGCCCGCGAAGATCAGCAGGAAGGTGCTGAGGAACGAGATCGCCTCCACCAGGTCGCTGGCCGCCTCGTCGGCGGCCGCGTCGCCGGTGACCGCCTCGAAGCCGTCGGGCAGCGTCGCCGCGACGTCGTCGCGCAGCTGCTCCTGGCTGACGCCGTCCGCGGCGGTGACCCAGGCGTCGTTGTAGACGTCCTGGCCGCCGGTGAAGAGGGCCTGCGCGGTCGCGGTGTCGAAGACCGTGATCGTCGCGCCGTTGGTCGAGCCGCCGTCGGCGAACGAGGCGACGCCGACCAGGGTGGGCCGCTGCACCGCCTGCAGGGCGGAGGTGACCAGGTGCACCTGGTCGCCGACCTCGTAGCCGGCCCGCTCGGCGGTGGTCTCGTCGAGGACCACCTCGTCGGCGCCGGACGGCACGTCACCCTCGGTGATGGTGAGGCCCTCGAGCCCGTTGGCCGCGGGGGCGTCGTTCCAGTTCACGCCCAGACCGGGGGCGCCCTGGCCGCCGATCACCTTGCCGTTCTCGCCGACGACGAACACCCCGAACGACGTGACGTTGCCGTCGGCCCGGGCGGCACCCGGGACGTCGGCGAGGTCGTCGACCAGCGACGCGGGCAGCGTCTCGGTGGTGGGCGACCCGTCGTCGCTGGTGCCGCCGACCGGGCGGACCACGACGTCGCCGACCGACGAGGCGAAGATCGCGTCGAAGGAGCGGCTCAACGTGTCGGTGAAGATCAGGGAGCCGGCCACGAAGGCGACTCCGAGCACGATCGCGAACGTGCTCATCAGCAGGCGCAGCTTGCGCCCGAGCAGGGACTTCCAGCCGACCTTGAACATCAGTCCGGCACCCCGCTGAGCTGCACCGCGTCGAGCTGACGGGCGTCCATCCGGGTCATCCGGTCCAGCACCGTCTCGCGGTCGGGGTCGCGGATCTCGTCGACGACCCGGCCGTCGGCCAGGAAGACCACGCGGTCGGTGAACGCCGCCGCGACCGGGTCGTGGGTGACCATCACGATGGTCTGGCCGAACTCGTCGACCGACCGGCGCAGCAGCGACAGCACCTCCGCGCCGGACCGGGAGTCCAGGTTGCCGGTGGGCTCGTCGGCGAAGACGATCGCCGGCCGGCTGGCCAGGGCGCGGGCCACGGCGACGCGCTGCTGCTGGCCGCCGGAGAGCTGGTTGGGGCGGTGGTCGAGCCGGTCGCCGAGCCCCACGGTCTCGATCACCGTGCGGTACCAGTCGGCGTCGGGCTTGCGACCCGCGATCGACAGCGGCAGCAGGATGTTCTCCTCCGCCGTCAGCGTCGGCACCAGGTTGAACGACTGGAAGACGAAGCCGATCTGGTCGCGACGCAGCCGGGTCAGCTCCTTGTCCTTGAGCCGGGACAGGTCGGTGTCGCCGACGTACACCGAGCCGCTGGTCGCCGAGTCGAGCGCGGCGCAGCAGTGCATCAGCGTCGACTTGCCCGACCCCGAGGGACCCATCACCGCGGTGAACTCTCCGCGGTGCAGGTCGAGCGTCACGTCGTCCAGCGCGACCACCTGGGCCTGGCCGGATCCGTAGGTCTTGGTCAGGTGCTCCACCCGTGCCGCCGGGCCCGAGCCGGTCGGTGTGGCCGTCATGTCGTTCACGACTGTTTCCCTCTCCTGTGGGCGGTCTCCCTCGGACCGCTCGCGTCAACGGGTCGAACCTAGGCGGGGCAGCCCGGCGCCGACACCGGATTTGCGACCCATTCACCCCTGGTTCGCCCCTGAGCGGACCCTGAGCGCGACCCCGGACCCGGGCCCGGACCCAGGATGCTAGAACATGTGTTCGAACCGTCGTAGGCTCGCCCCATGACGGTGGACTTCCAGACCTCGCTCTTCGACGAGCCCGACACCGACGCTCCGGCCACCCTGGGCAGCCTCGGCGACGCAGTGCTGCGGCACCGGCTCGACCGCGGCGCCTGGGTCGACGTCCGGCCCGGCTGGGTGCGCGGCGCCGACGACCTGTTCGCGCGGCTGGTGCGCGACGTCCCGTGGTACGCCGAGCGGCGGCAGATGTACGACCGCGAGGTCGCCGTGCCGCGCCTGCTCCGGTTCTACGGCGAGCGCGACGAGCTGCCCGACCCGCTGCTCGTGGAGGCCCGCGACGAGCTGAGCCGGCACTACGCCGCCGAGCTCGGCGAGCCGTTCACCACCGCGGGCATGTGCTACTACCGCGACGGCCGCGACAGCGTCGCCTGGCACGGCGACACCATCGGCCGGTCGAGCACCCAGGACACGATGGTCGCCATCGTCTCGCTCGGCGACACCCGGCGGCTGTCGCTGCGGCCGCGGCTCGGCGGCCGGTCGATCGGCTTCGACCTCGGCCACGGCGACCTGCTGGTGATGGGCGGGTCCTGCCAGCGCACCTGGGAGCACGCCGTGCTCAAGACCACCCACCCCGTAGGCCCCCGGGTGAGCATCCAGTTCCGCCCGCACGACGTGCGGTGACCGACGGGGCTGGGTGAGGGGTGGCTGGGTCTGCGGGCGGGCGGACAGCCTCTGTCGCGCGCTTCCCATGTCAGACCTGTTGGTGCCGAGGGGTCAGTTCGCGATTCCCCCGCTTCGCTCCTCCTCGCGCACGGACCCCTCGGCCGACGGCGGCACGTGCTCACGACGCGATCGCGCGCACATCCTGATGACTGCCTGGCTGGGTCCGTGCCCCGTGACGGCAGAAGGCCTCCCGCCTTGCGGCGGGAGGCCTTCTGTTCATGCAGGTCGTGCTGGGTGGGTCGGACTCAGAAGTCCATGCCGCCCATGCCGCCGGAGGGGTCGCCACCCATGGGGGCGGCCTTCTCGGGCTTGTCGGCCACGACGGCCTCGGTGGTGAGGAACAGCGCGGCGATCGACGCGGCGTTCTGCAGCGCCGAGCGGGTCACCTTGGCGGGGTCGATGATGCCGGTGGCGATCATGTCGACGTACTCGCCGGTGGCCGCGTTGAGACCGTTGCCGGGCTCGAGGTTGCGCACCTTCTCCGCCACGACGCCGCCCTCGAGGCCGGCGTTGATCGCGATCTGCTTGAGCGGGGCCTCGGAGGCGAAGCGCACGATGGCCGCGCCCGTCGCCTCGTCGCCGGTGAGCTCGAGCTTCTCGAAGGCCTTGTCGGTGGCCTGCACCAGGGCGACGCCACCGCCGGCGACGATGCCCTCCTCGACGGCCGCCTTCGCGTTGCGAACGGCGTCCTCGATGCGGTGCTTGCGCTCCTTGAGCTCGACCTCGGTGGCCGCGCCGACCTTGATGACCGCAACACCGCCGGCCAGCTTGGCCAGGCGCTCCTGCAGCTTCTCGCGGTCGTAGTCGGAGTCGCTCTTCTCGATCTCGGCGCGGATCTGGTTGACGCGACCGGCGATCTGGTCGGCGTCGCCCGCACCCTCGACGATGGTGGTCTCGTCCTTGGTCACCACGACCTTGCGGGCCTGGCCGAGGAGCTCGACGCCGGTGCTCTCGAGCTTGAGGCCGACCTCCTCGGAGATGACCTGGCCACCGGTCAGGATCGCGATGTCCTGCAGCATGGCCTTGCGACGGTCACCGAAGCCCGGAGCCTTGACGGCGACGGACTTGAAGGTGCCGCGGATCTTGTTGACCACCAGGGTGGACAGGGCCTCGCCGTCGACGTCCTCGGAGAGGATCAGCAGCGGCTTGCCGGACTGCATGACCTTCTCGAGCAGCGGCAGCAGGTCCTTGACGTTGGAGACCTTCTGGTTGGCGATCAGGATGTAGGGGTCCTCGAGGACCGTCTCCATCCGCTCGGCGTCGGTGACGAAGTAGGCCGAGATGTAGCCCTTGTCGAACCGCATGCCCTCGGTGAGCTCGAGGTCGAGCCCGAAGGTGTTCGACTCCTCGACGGTGATGACGCCTTCCTTGCCGACCTTGTCCATCGCCTCGGCGATGATCTCGCCGACGGTCGGGTCAGCGGCCGAGATGGAGGCGGTGGAGGCGATCTGCTCCTTGGTCTCCACGTCCTTGGCCATGCTGAGCAGCTGCGCGGACACGGCCTCGACGGCCTGCTCGATGCCGCGCTTCAGCGCCATCGGGTTCGCACCCGCGGCGACGTTGCGCAGACCCTCGCGGACCATGGCCTGGGCCAGGACGGTCGCCGTCGTCGTGCCGTCACCGGCGACGTCGTCGGTCTTCTTGGCGACCTCCTTGACCAGCTCGGCGCCGATCTTCTCGTAGGGGTCCTCCAGCTCGATCTCCTTGGCGATGGACACACCGTCGTTGGTGATCGTGGGGGCGCCCCACTTCTTCTCCAGGACGACGTTGCGGCCCTTGGGGCCCAGCGTCACCTTGACGGCGTCCGCCAGCGTGTTCATGCCACGCTCGAGGCCACGACGGGCCTCTTCGTTGAACGCAATAAGCTTCGGCATACTCCGCGAATCCTCACGCGTAGATATGGATGGTCCGGGCGATGCCCGCGACGGACGGCGCCAGCTGGCCCGGCAGACCCTTCCTGCCGGCGCTCGGTGCCTCATCGATCCGAACCGGATGACTGTGCCCCGGAGGGCACGTGGTGGCACTCTCGATGGGAGAGTGCTAACCAATTCTTAGCACTCGGCACCCCCGAGTGCAAGGCGACCACCGACCGGTGGCACCCGGGCGGCCGCAACGCCGTCGGGACCCGCCCGACCGGGTGGCCCCGGCCGTCGGTCTAGACCATGCGGGATGGCGTATCCGGGCCATTGACCCCCGTTTCCCGGGGGTCATAACCTGAGTCCACCTCGTGGGTGCGACGGGGTTTCGGCCGGGGCGGTGTCCATCACCGCCCCGGCCTTTTTATGCCCGCGAAGCGGCCTGCGAGGCGTCGAGGAGACCCGCGACCAGGTCGGCGAAGGCACCGGCGTTGTCCGGCACCACGTCGAGGTAGAGCCCGGGCTCGGTGATCTCGAGCTCGCTGAGCGCCAGCGTCCCGTCGTCGAGACGCATCAGGTCGGCCCGGGCGTAGGGCAGCGGCACGGCGAGCAGGTCCTCGGCCGTCCGCACGGCGGCGACCGCCACACGGGCGGCCTCGTCGTCGAGAGGTACGGCGTCGGTGCGGCCGCCGTACTCCTCGTGCACGCGGATCTCGTCACCGGCCGGCCGCTTGCGCACCTGCGACACCGCCTCGCCGCCGAGCACGAACACCGACGTCTCGCCCTCGGTGCGCACCGACGCGACGAGGGGCTGCACCACCCAGGGGCCGAGGGCCAGGCGGGACTCGTCGAGTCCGGCCGGTCCGCCGGGCTCCCCGTCGAAGACGACGACGCCGCGGCCTCCGGCGCCGACGCGGGGCTTGACGACCGCGGGCGCGAAGGTCGCGACCGCGGGGGCCAGCTCGCCCTCCTCGTCCGCGACGACGGTCGGCACGACCGGCAGGTCCGTCGCGCCGAGGTCGACGAGGTAGGCCTTGTCGGTGTTCCACGCGAAGGCCGCGGCGCCGTTGACCAGGGCCGGACCGACCGCTTCGGCCCACGCGAGGAACTCCTCGCGGCGGGACTCGTAGTCCCAGGTGCTGCGCACGAGCACCAGCCGCGCGGCCGCCCAGTCGACGCCCGCGTCGTCCCAGGCGGCCCAGGCGGCGTCGACCCCGCGGGACGCGAGCTCCTCGACGAGCCGGTCCCCGCCCGTCTCACCGTCGGGCAGGGCGGCGCAGGTCACCAGCAGCACGTCAGCCATGCGGCGAGGCTAGCGACCCGCGCTGCCGCCGCCGAGGCGGTACCCGTCGAGCAGCGGGCCGCCCACCCGCAGCAGCACCTCGACCGCGGCACGGTGCAGGACGGCCGTGTCGCCGTAGACGACGACGTGCCGGTGCCCGTTGACCAGCCGCTCGGCGAGGTCGGGCTCGGCCGAGCGCAGCTCCCGGGCCAGCGACTTGCCGCCGCCCGACCACCGGCCCGCCGAGACGAGGGCGAGCCGGGCGACCTCCTCGACGACCGCGTTGGCGAGGTAGACGAGCTCGTCCTCACGCTCGCTGCCGGCCATGTCGTCGAGCAGGTTGGTCAGTGCGTAGCGCACGGCCTCGAGCTCGGCCGCGTCGTACGGCGGCGGCCCGGCGGCCAGCACCGCCGCGGCGGAGCGACGGATCTCCTCAGCGGCGCCGTCGTGGTCGACGAGGACCTCGTTGTCGACGCACAGCCGCATCATCGTCGGCACCCGCCGGGCCACGTCGCGCGCGACGAAGTGGTCGATGCTCGCCCGCGTGTGCACGAACGCCTCGACCACCCAGCCGGCGTGCTCGAAGGTCTCCCGGTAGGGCGCCACCATCCGCGCCGGACCCACCGGCACGTCGGGCTCGACGACCACCACGACGTCGAGGTCGGAGGTCGGGGTGCGGTCGGCGGTGAGCACGCTGCCGCCCACGAACGCGGTCCGGGCCTCGGGGAACAACGCGGCGACGAAGGCGGTGGCCGCCTCGACGGGCTCCGGGCGGTCGCCGTACATCCCCCCTTCCTAGCGCCGAGAGGTCACTCAATCAGCCCTTTCCGCGGCGTGTCGCGGCACAACTGACCCCTCGGTCCGGTGATCTTCGCCCGCCGCGCCCCGTCCGGGTCCACACTGGCGGACATGAGGGGTGTCCTGGTCGCGGCCGCCGTCGCCGGAGCCGTGGCGGTCGGCGGGCTGCCCGCCCTCGCGCTGGTGGCGACGTCCCAGGACAGCGCACCCGCGCCGGCCGCCGCGGTGCGTGCCGAGCGGCCGGGCCCGCCGCCGTGGGCGCAGGGCCACGGGCGGGGACCGCAGGGCAAGGACAGGGCCGGGCACGGGACTGCCATGCGCGACTGGGCGCACTGCGTCGGGGACGCCGCACGCAAGCTCGATCCGGGCGAGAAGCTCGACCCCGAGGCGGCGTGCGGTGACAAGCCGACGCCACCCGGGCATCGCCGATGAGCGACGCCCGCCGAGGGGTCAGCTCGTGCGGCGACACGCCGCCGGGATGGCTGAAGAACTGACTCCTCGGCGGAGTCAGCCTCCGGCGACGGCGGGGATGACCGAGACCTGCACCCCGTCGGGGGTCTTGGTGTCGAGCGCGTCGAGGAAGCGCACGTCGTCGTTGCCGACGTAGACGTTGACGAAGCGCCGGATCGCGCCCTGCTCGTCGAGGATGCGCGCCTTGATCCCGGAGTAGTTCGCCTCCAGGTCGTCGAGCACCTCGGCGAGCGTCCCACCGTCGGCGGTCACCTCGGAGTCGCCACCGGTGTAGGTGCGCAGGATGGTCGGGATGCGGACGCTGACGCTCATGGGGCTTCTCCTTGGGTTCCGAGAGGGTTCGACGATACCGGCGGTCAGTCCGGGGTCCCCGACGCAGTGCGAGCGGCGCGAGCAGTGTGGTGGGGTGTATCGGCGAGGCCGGTGCCGGCGAAAGCGGCGTACGACGGGTCGATGGTCGCCGCGGGGCCGACCCGGTCCGCGATCGCGTCGAGCGTCTTGAGGCCCATGCCCGTGTTGATGACGACGGTCTCGAGGGTGGGGTCGAGCTGCCCGGTGTCGACCAGCTTCTTCAGCACGCCGACCGTGGTGCCGCCGGCGGTCTCGGTGAAGATGCCCTCGTTGCGGGCCAGCAGCAGGATGCCCTCGCGCACCTCGTCGTCGGTGATGTCCTCGACCGCGCCGCCGGTGCGCCGGCAGATGTCGAGGACGTAGATGCCGTCGGCGGGGTTGCCGATCGCGAGGCTCTTGGCGATCGTGTCGGGCTTCACCGGACGGATCGCGTCGACGCCGTCCTTGTAGGCCACCGACACCGGCGAGCACCCGGTCGCCTGGGCGCCGTAGACCTTGTAGGGCTTGTCCTCGACCAGCCCGAGCGTGATCAGCTCCTGGAACGCCTTGTCGACCTTGGTCAGCTGCGACCCGGAGGCGACCGGGATGACGATCTGGTCGGGCAGCCGCCAGCCGAGCTGCTCGGCGATCTCGTAGCCGAGCGTCTTGGAGCCCTCGGCGTAGTAGGGGCGCACGTTGACGTTGACGAACGCCCAGCCCTCCTCCTCGCCGGCGATCTCCGAGGCGAGCCGGTTGACGTCGTCGTAGTTGCCGTCGACGGCGACGAGGTTCTCGGTGTAGACCGCGGAGTTGACCTGCTTGGGCTTCTCGAGGTTCGACGGGATGAACACCACCGTCTTCATCCCGGCCCGGGCGCCGGCGGCGGCGACCGCGTTGGCGAGGTTGCCGGTGGACGGGCAGGCGAAGACCGTCATGCCGAGCTCGCGGGCGGCGCTCAGCGCGCAGGCGACCACGCGGTCCTTGAAGGAGTTGGTCGGGTTGGTCGAGTCGTCCTTCACCCACAGCTTGGTGAGGCCGAGCTCGCGGGCGAGGTTGTCGGCGCGGAGCAGCCGGGTGAAGCCGGGCTCGGTGTTGGGGCTCTCCTCGATGTCGGAGGGCACCGGCAGGAGCGCCTTGTAGCGCCAGATGTTGCGGGGCCCGGACTCGATCTCCTCGCGGGTGAGCGCCGGGAAGTCGTAGGCGATCTCGAGGGGACCGAAGCACTCCGGACAGGCGTAGTGCGGCCCGAGGGCGATCTGGTGGCCGCACTCGCGGCAGGAGAGCCCGGTGGCGTTGCCGAAGGCTCCGGCGCGGGCACCGGTCGTGGAGCCGGTGGACGTGGTGTCGAGGACTGACGCGCTCAAGGAGGCCTCCTTCTCATCTTCCCCGCGTCCGACTCTCGTCGCGGGACGGAATTAGCACCGTGGCCGTGGCGGTCCGGGAGCTCTGATGTCTCGGAGGTCGCTGCGGCGGGTTGCCGGGGCTTCGTCGGGCCGTGTCCCTCTGCCCCTCTCGATGAGCAGGCTCCACTCTAGGTAGCCGTCTCAGGATGTGCACATCGCGTTCATGATCCGAGACGGCGCTGTCTCGCCCGGACCTTGCTCGCGGCCCGGCACAATGCCTGCATGGCGAGCTGGCGGGTGAAGCAGGTGCTCAACGCGGTCAACGGCTCCACGCTGCTCGGACTCGGCGTCGGCGCGCTCGGCCGGTGCCGTCTCGCCCGCGGCCCGCGCGGGCTGGTCCTGGCCACCGGCTACCGGCTCCCGCAGCCGTCGGCGCCGGTCTTCACCCTGGGCAACGTGGTGCTCACCCGGCACGACGCCGCCTGGCTGGTGGCGCGGCCGCGGCTGCTCGCCCACGAGGAGCGGCACAGCTGGCAGTACGTCGTGCTCCTCGGCCTGCCGATGCTCCCGGCGTACGCCGTCGCCGCGGGCTGGTCGTGGCTGCGCGGCGGCGACGCCGGGGTGCACAACCCGTTCGAGCGGGCCGCGGGGCTGGCCGACGGGGGCTACCCGTTGCTGAGCGCCCGCGAGCGCCGCCGGACCGCCACCGCCTGAACGGCCGAGGACCCCCGCTCCCCATCGGGAACGAGGGTCCTCATCCAGGCCGGAGCGGTTACTGGCGCAGCAGCGCGAGGATCGCGTCGAGGATCTGCGCGACCTGGCCGAGCAGGCCGCCGGCGTCGAGCAGGCCGGCGACCGCGCAGAGCAGGTTGCCGAGCAGGTTGCCCGCACCCGAGGCCGCGACGATGTCGAGCACGACCTTGTCGAGGTGGACCTGGAGGCCGAGCAGGTCGAGGTCCAGCGGGCCGAGCACCAGGTTCAGGACGTCGCAGTCGAGCCGCGCGCCGGAGGCGAGCGACGAGCCCTCGGCCATCATCACCGGCAGCTTGACCTTCTGGTCGACGGTCCCGGCGGACTTGCCGTTGGCCTTGATCAGCTCGCCCTGCAGCTTGCCGACGGCGACGAGCTGGTCACCGACCGCCTTGAACCGCTTGGGCGTGAACGTGCCGGTCATCGTGCCGGCGGCGCCGAACGTGCCGACGACCTTGGACCGCGCCTTGCCGTACTCCGACTTCAGCACCGTCTGCTTGCCGCCGGCCGCCTTGGCCTGCTGCGTGCTGACCGCGTGGGTCACCGGCGCGGCGTGCGCAGTGGTGGCCACCATGCTGCCCAGCGCGACGGCGACGACGCCGACCACCGCGGATGGACTTCAGCCTTCTCCAGGAACTCCCGGAATGCTCCCTCATGACAAATCTCCCTCAGGTCACGGGGACCTGATGCCCCCGTCCCCCATGCCGTGCCCGATCGTTGGAGGAGCAAACGGGAATCCGGGACATACGTGCGGTAGGTGAGATACCGGTCGTCAGCGCCGCGGCGGCGTCCTGCGCGAACTCCCGGAGCAGCGCGAGCACGCCCTCGGGCCCCGGTACGACGACGTCGGCCACCTCGGCCAGCGCCTGCTCCTCCGACCGACCCGGAGCACACCAGCAGCGTGGGCAGCCCCTGCCAGCGCAGGGCGCGCGCCGCCTCGAAGGCTTCGAGATCGCCGAGGTCGTCGCCGGCGAAGATCACACCGCCGGCGTCCGTGGCGGCGACCACCTCGCGCAGCGCCCGGCCCTTGTGCATGCCCGGCGCCCGCACCTCGAGCACGAACTTGCCGGGCTCGAGCCCCAGACCGTGCCGCTCGGCGGCGTCGGCCAGCCGGGGCTCGAGCCGCGCGAACGCCTCGCCGGGCTCGTCCAGCCGCCGGGTGTGCACGGCGAGAGCGAGACCCTTGTCCTCCACGAAGGCGTCGCCGGCGTCCTCGGCCTCGAGCAGGTCGGGCAGCTCCTCGGCCAGCGCCGCGAGGCCGGCCGGCACGGCGGGGCTGCTGAACTCGCGCGAGGTGGAGTCCCACAGCTCGTGGCCGTACTGCCCGCGGACCAGCAGCTGCGCACCCGGCGGCAGCGCGTCCGCCACCTCGTCGAGGCGGCCGAGCTCCACCACCTGCCGCGCGGGGCGGCCGGTGATCAGCGCGACCGCGCGCACCTGCGTGGCGAGCTCGACGAGCACCGCGGGACCGTCGGGGTGGATCACGGCGCGGGCCGGGTCCGGCACGATCGGGGCGAGCGTGCCGTCGAAGTCGAGACCGACCACGGTCTCGCGGGCGACGCCCAGCACGGCGTCGTAGCGGCGGCGGGCCTGCGGGGTCACGGCATCCATGCTCCCCAGCCAACCACGCGGACCGGCTCTCCGGGAGCGGTGGCTCAGCCGGTGAGGATGACGGTGAGCCGGTCGAAGCGCATCGGGGCGATCGCGGGCCGGAGCCGGTTGATGCCGAGGTCGCGGCCGAGCAGCTCGGCCTCGTCGCGGAGCCGAGGCGGGAAGTAGACGGTGCTGGCCGGGATGGTGCCGTACCAGTTGTCGGAGCCCACGACCTGCCAGCCGGCGCCGGCGGCCCGGTCGGCGAAGCGGCCGGCCAGCCCGGAGATGCCGGAGTTGTTGTAGACCTCGACGTAGGTCTTGGCCCGCCGGACGACCGGCTTCTTGGGCTTCTGCTTCTTCTTCTCCTCGATGACCGGCTCGGGCGCGGTGGAGGTCGGCGTCGGGCTCGGGGTCGCGGTCACCGGACGGGCGGTGACGACCGGCTCGGTCTGGGGCCCGTTGGTGGCCACGAAGACAGCCCCGGCGGTGAGCACGGCGGCCGCGGAGAGCAGCGCGACCGGCGACGAGAGCGCGATCCCGCGCTCGTCGGTGCGCCGGGTGCGGCCCATGCTCAGACCTCGAAGCCGAGGCGGCGTGCGGAGCGGGCGCGCTGACGGGCCGCGCGGAGGCGGCGCAGGCGGCGGACCAGCAGCGGGTCGAAGGCGAGCGACTCGGGACGGTCGATCAGCGCGTTGAGGACCTGGTAGTAGCGGGTGGAGGACATGTCGAACTTCTCGCGGACCGCCTGCTCCTTGGCCCCGGCGTACTTCCACCACTGGCGCTCGAAGTTGAGGATCTCGCGGTCCCGCTCCGACAGTCCGGCGAGGTCGTCGGCACCAGTGGTGTCGATCTCGCGGGCGTTGGCGGCATCCATCGTCTTGGCTCCCCGGCTCGTGTCCTGCTGCCCTGCTGGTGGGCCCCCACGGGTGTGGCTCCGTGGCTGGGCACCATCGTAGGCGACGAAACACAACGATGTCATTCGCCTCCGGCGTTTCGCGGCAGAATGCTGCGATGGCCTCCCCCACCGTGCCCACCCGGCTGTCCCGCGACCTCCCCGCGCCCGTCGTCGAGCCCGGTCCGGTGCGTGCGACCCCGCTGCCCGCCGACCGGCCCGTGCGCTGGGGCATCCTCGCCGCCGGCAAGATCGCGGGCGGCTTCGCGGAGAACCTCGCACTGCTCCCGGACGCCGAGATCGCCGCGGTCGGCGCCCGCCGCCGCGCGTCCGCCGAGGCCTTCGCCGAGCGGTACGGCGCCCGCACCGCCCACGAGGGCTACGAGGCGCTGGTGGCCGACCCCGACGTGGACGTGGTCTACGTCGCCTCGCCGCACGCGCTGCACAAGGAGCACGTGCTGCTCGCCTTCGAGGCGGGCAAGCCGGTGCTCTGCGAGAAGGCGCTCACGCTCACCGGCGACGACGCCGCGGAGCTGGTGGCGCAGGCCCGGCGGCGCGGGCTGTTCCTCATGGAGGCGATGTGGATGCGCTGCAACCCGGTGATCCGCCGGATGCAGCAGCTGCTGGCCACCGGCGAGCTCGGGCCGGTGACCCAGGTCCGCGCCGACATCGGCTTCCGGGTCGACGCGGAGCCGACCGACCGGCTGCTCGACCCGGCGCTCGGCGGCGGCGCGCTGCTCGACATGGGCGTCTACGCGCTCACCTTCGCCCACCTCTTCCTGGGCGAGCCGGACCGGGTGGCGGCGGTCGCGGCCCGCTCCGAGGCAGGCGCCGACCTCAACACCTCGGTCTCGCTGGCCTACGCCGACGGCGCGGTCGCCGCGCTCACCGCCTCGATGGTCGGGCCCACCCCGCGGACCGCCTCGGTCACCACCGACCGCGGCCGCTTCGACCTGCCCGACGGCTTCCACCACCCGCGCTCGGCCACCTGGACCAGCGGCGACCACACCGAGACGATCGAGGGCGAGCCGACCGGCAGCGGGCTGGCCGACGAGGCGGTCGAGGTGATGCGCTGCCTGCGCAGCGGCGAGACCGAGAGCCCGCTGGTGCCGCTCGACGAGACGGTGGCGCTGATGCGGCTGATGGACGACGTACGCCGCCAGGTGGGCGTGACCTACGCGGCCGACGCGGCTTCACCCGCCCGCTAGGTTGGACCCGTGAGCCAGCGACACCAGGCAGACCTCGTCATCGTCGCCAACCGGCTACCCGTCGACCGGGTGGTCAACGACGACGGGTCCGTCGACTGGCGGACCTCGCCGGGCGGGCTGGTGACCGCGATCGAGCCGGTGATGCGCGCCAACGACGGCGCCTGGATCGGCTGGTCCGGCGGCACCGACGAGGACCTCGAGCCGTTCGAGGACGACGGGCTGTTCCTGGTGCCGGTCCCGCTGTCGGCCGACGAGATCGAGGACTTCTACGAGGGCTTCTCCAACGCCACCCTCTGGCCGCTCTACCACGACGTCGTCGCCAAGCCGGAGTTCCACCGCGAGTGGTGGGACGCCTACGTCCGGGTCAACCGGCGCTTCGCCGAGCGCGCCGCCGCCGTGGCCGCCGAGGACGCCACGGTGTGGGTGCACGACTACCAGCTCCAGCTCGTCCCGGCGATGCTGCGCGAGGTCCGCCCCGACCTGACCATCGGCTTCTTCCTGCACATCCCCTTCCCGCCCGCCGAGCTCTACCAGCAGATGCCGTGGCGGCGGCAGATCCTCGAGGGCCTGCTCGGCGCCGACCTGGTCGGCTTCCAGCGCCCCAACAACGCGCAGAACTTCGTCCGGCTGGTCCGCCAGCGGGTCGGCCACAAGACGCACCGCGACCTGGTCTACCTCCCCGACGGCCGGGTCGTGCAGGCCGCCGCCTTCCCGATCTCCATCGACGGGCCCGGCCTCGAGGAGCTGGCCCGGTCCGCGTCGGTGGAGGCCCGTGCGAAGGAGATCCGCGAGCAGCTCGGCAACCCCAAGCACGTGCTGCTCGGCGTCGACCGTCTCGACTACACCAAGGGCATCTACAACCGGCTCCGCGCCTACGGCGAGCTCGTCGCCGACGGCCGGCTCGACGTCGAGGACACCGTCTTCGTGCAGGTGGCGACTCCCTCGCGCGAGCGCGTCGAGCAGTACCGCAAGCTCCGCGACGACATCGACCGCCTCGTCGGCCGGCTCAACGGCGACCTGGGCCGGATCGGCCGCCCCGCGATCAGCTACCTCCACTCCTCCTACCCCCGCGAGGAGATGGCCGCGCTGTTCCGCGCCGCCGACGTCTGCGTGGTGACCCCGCTCGCCGACGGGATGAACCTCGTCGCCAAGGAGTACGTCGTCTGCCGCTACGACGGCGACGGGGCGCTCGTGCTCTCGGAGTTCGCGGGCGCAGCGGGCGAGCTGCGTCAGGCGTTCCTGGTGAACCCCTACGACATCAACGGCATGAAGGACGCGATCGTCACCGCGGTCGAGGCTCCCCAGGCCGAGCGCACCAAGCGGATGAAGGCCATGCGCAGGACGGTGGCCGAGCACGACGTCACCGACTGGGCGGCCGGCTTCCTCGGGGCGCTCGCCGAGGTGCGCCCCTCCCACCACAAGCAGGTCAAGCCCGCGCGACGGCACTGACGGTGTCGCTGCCCACGCCCGACGAGGGCCGCGAGTCCCCGCGCGACCTGCTCGCCCGGCTCGAGTCCCAGGTCGGCACGTCGCGCGCCGCCCTGCTGTGCGCCGAGCTGCTCGCGTCCGACGACCCGGCCGAGCACCCCGAGACCCTGCTCTACCTCGGCGGCGCCGCGGGCCGGGCGATCCTCGACGGCTCGCCCTCGTGGCGACCCTATTGGGCACGCGTCTGGGGCGCCCGCGGACTGCTCTACGTCTGGGACGACGCAGCGACCGGCGCGGTGCTCGACGGCCTGCGCGACGACGCCTGGCGGGTGGCCGAGATGTGCCTGAAGGTCTGCGCCCTGCGCGACCTCCCGCCCGGCGACGACGCCGTCCGGCTGGCCGCGCACGAGCTGCCGCGGGTGCGGGCGACCGCCGTCCGGGCCCTCGGCGCGGCCGGCGACGTCGAGCACGTCGACGCCGTGCGCGACGCCCTCGACGACGAGGCCGAGGAGGTCCGCGGGGCCGCGCACCGGGCCCTGGAGCGGATGCGCTCACGGCTCGACCTGCCGTGAGCCGGGCCGTCGTGTGGTCGAGATCGCAGCGACGCCCAGGTGACCCGCTGGTAACTTGTCGGCCATGGATCTGATCCCCAAGCCGGACCAGATCGTCTCCGCGGCCGCGAACGTCGCCCACAAGATGTTGTACGGCGGCCTGGCCGATCTGCGTCCGATGCCGCGCACGCTCATCGACGAGGGCGTGCTGCGCGAGGTCTACCACTACCGTCCGCGCGGCAGCGCCCGCGAGCACGGCGACCCGGTCCTGCTGGTGACGCCGCTGGCCGCCCCCGCCCTCTGCTTCGACCTGCGCCGCGGCTGCTCGGTGGTGGAGCACCTGGTGACGGCGGGGCGCCCGACGTACCTCGTGGAGTACGGCGAGGTCTCCTTCGCCAACCGCACGCTCGGCATGGAGCACTGGGTCGACGAGGTCATCCCGACCGCGATCCGCGAGGTCAGCGCGCACGCGGGCGGCCGCCCCGTGCACGTGGTCGGCTGGAGCCTGGGCGGCATCTTCGCGCTGCTGACCGCGGCCGACCAGCCCGACCTGCCGATCGCCTCGCTGACCACGCTGGGCTCGCCGGTCGACGTGCGCCAGGTGCCGCTGGTGGCGCCGATCCGGCCGTTCCTCGGCCTCGCCGGCGAGCGCGCCGGGCTGGTGACGCAGGCCTACCGGGTGATGGGCGGGGCCCCCAAGCCGCTGGTCCGCCGGGCCTTCCAGCTCTCGAGCTTCAACAAGCTGGTCACCAAGCCGATCGCGATCGCAGCCAAGCTGGACGACGCCGACTTCCTCGCCCAGGTCGAGGCCGTCGACCGGTTCACCGCCAACATGATCGCCTACCCCGGTCGCACCTTCGGCCAGCTCTACCACCGGCTGCTCAAGGGCAACCAGCTCGCGAGCGGCACCGTCACGATGGACGACCGCGAGATCGCGCTGGCCGACCTGCGGGCACCGCTGCTCGCCTTCGGCGGCGCCTCCGACGGGATCGCGCCGGTCGCCGCCGTGCAGCCCGTCGTCGACCTGGTGACCGGTGCGCGGGAGCTGCGGTTCGAGGTCGTGCCGGGCGGCCACCTGGGCATGCTGACCGGCCGGGCGGCCCGGTCCACCACCTGGCGCATCCTGGACGAGTGGATCGCCGCGCACTCCTCCACCGAGGCGGAGGTGCCCAAGCCGCGCGCGGCGCGCACGGCGCGGCCAAGAAGGCCCCGGCCAGGAAGAGCCCGGCGAAGAAGACCGCGAAGAAGGTCACCGCCCGCGCGGACGCCATCGGGTCCAACCCCGAGCGCCGCTACGGGTCGGGGTCCAGCCGCGGCCTCGCCGCCAAGAAGTAGCCCGGTGACCGACGGACGGGTCCTCGCCGCGGCCACCGCGCCGCAGCCCGACGCCCGGTTCGCGCTCGTCCTGGTCGCCCTGGTGGCGCTGGCCGTCGCGGCGTCGCGGCTGGGCAGCCTCGGCGTCGAGCGCAACCAGGTCACCGCCGCCGTCCGGGCGGTCGTGCAGCTGGCCATCGTCTCCCTGGTCATCACCGCGGCGCTGCGGTCGCTGTGGTGGTCGTTCGCGTTCGTCGGGCTGATGTTCGCGGTGGCCACGACGACCTCCACCGGCCGGCTGGGCGTGCCACGCCGCCAGCTGCCCTACGTCGCGCTGGCCATCGCGGCCGGCGCGGTGCCGGTGCTCGTGCTGGTGCTCGGGTCGGGCGTGGTGCCGTTCAACGGGCCGGGCGTGCTGCCGATCGCCGGCATCGTCATCGGCAACACGATGACCGCGGCCACGCTCACCGGGCGGCGCGCGTTCGACGAGATCCGCGGCTCGTTCGGCTCCTACGAGGCCGCTCTCGCCCTGGGCCTGACCAGCCCCGCCGCGGCGTACGAGGTGGTGCAGCCGACCGCCAAGGAGGCGCTCACCCCGGGGCTCGACCAGACCCGCACGGTCGGGCTGGTCACCCTGCCCGGCGCCTTCATCGGGGTGCTGCTCGGCGGCGGGACGGCGCTCGAGGCGGGGGCCGCGCAGATCCTGGTGCTGCTCGGGCTGATGGCCGGCCAGGCTTTGACGGCCGCCGTACTCTTGCGGCTGGTCGCGCAGGCCGCGCTCGTCCGCGCCGACCTGGCCGACCGCTACCCCCGCTGACCGCCGACCGAGGAGGTACGCCGATGCGACGGGCCCGCCGAGCACTCGCCCCGGTCGCGTGCCTCGTGGCCGGCCTGGTCGTGCTGGCCGGCTGCTCCGGCGTCCCCGCCGCCGAGGGCCCGGTGGAGGAGCCCGCCACCGCGACCTCCCCCGAGCAGGCCGGCGGCCTCGACGACGTGGTGCCGCAGCGCTACGTCGCGCTGGGCGACTCGTTCACGTCCGGGCCGCTCGTGCCGACCACCGACCTGGCCGACGGGTGCCTGCGGTCCGACGGCAACTACCCCTCGCTGCTCGCGACGTCGCTCGACCTCGACCTCACCGACGTCAGCTGCTCGGGCGCGACCACGGCCGACCTGGCCCGCCGGCAGCGCACCGTGCGCGACGCCTCGGTGCCGCCGCAGCTGCGCGCGCTCGACCGGCGCACCGACCTCGTCACGGTCGGCATCGGCGGCAACGACCTCGGCCTGTTCTCGACCCTGGTGCAGAACTGCCTCGAGCTGCGCCGGCTCGACCCCGGCGGCTCCCCGTGCGCCGACTCCGCCGTCGGCCGGCAGCTGCTCGCGTCGACGCCGGCCATCGGCGACCACGTCGAGCAGGCGCTCGCCCGGGTGCAGCGCCGCGCCCCGGACGCCCAGGTGGTGCTCGTGGGCTACCCGCGGATCGCGCCACCCGACGGCGCCTGCCCGCGGCTGCTGCCCTTCGCCACCGGCGACGTCGCCTTCGGCGACCGGGTGCTGCGGACCCTGGACGACGCGCTCGCCGACGCGGCGGACGCGGCCGGTGTGGACTACCTCGACCTCTACGCCGCCTCCGCCGGGCACGACGTGTGCAGCCCGGACCCCTGGGTCAACGGGCGCACCACCGAGGCGGGCGTGGCGCTCGCCTTCCACCCGCTCGCCGCCGGCATGCAGGGCGTCGCCGCCGAGCTGGAGGCGCTGCTCGCGGAGGGCTGACCCCTTGTCAGGGTGCGGGCGCCCGGCCAGGATCACGAGGTCACATCCATCTCGGGAACCAAGGAGTCACCGTGCGCAGCACGCTCCAGCACGCCCTCGTGGCGCTCACCCTCCTCCTCACCAGCCTCCTCGCCGTCGGCGCCACCACCGCCCCCGCGGCCGCCGACGAGTGCTACACGTGGACCCGCACCCTCAGCCAGGGCGCCAGCGGCTCCGACGTCGCCGAGCTCCAGGTCCGCGTCGCGGGCTGGGCGGGCTACGGCGTCAACATGGCCGTCGACGGCAGCTTCGGCCCGCAGACCACCGCCGCCGTGCGCGGCTTCCAGTCCGCCTACGGCCTGCAGGTCGACGGCGTCGCCGGGCCGGGCACCTTCGCCAAGATCTACGAGCTGCAGGACCCGGACTGCTCGCCGGCCCACTTCGCCTGGAGCGAGGTCGACGGCGGCTGCGGCATCGGCGGCTACAGCGGCGGCTCGGTCTCCGCGGCCACCGTGCAGGAGAACCTGAAGCGGGCGATGTGGCGGGCCGAGGCGCTGCGTCACCGGATGGGCGACAAGCCGCTCGTGGTGACCTCCGGCTTCCGCTCCAAGAGCTGCGACGCCTCGGTCGGCGGCAGCGGCTCGGGCCAGCACACCTACGGCACCGCGATCGACCTCATCGGGGTCAGTGGCACGCCGAGCTTCTGCACGATCGCCTCCAACGCGCGCTACGCCGGGTTCGGCGGCATCTTCGGACCCGGCTACCCCGGCCACGACGACCACGTGCACGTCGACATCCGGTCCGGCCAGACCTGGAGCGCGCCCAGCTGCGGCATCTGACCCTCCACCAACGATTCGTCTGCGGTCTACGGGGTGGCCGCCGCGGGCCGGCCGCAGACGAATCGTCGTCACCCGCCGACTAGGGTCGACCCCCATGAGCGCGCTCCGGGGACTCGTCGACCAGGGCCTGGTGGCCGCCGACTGGGCGGAGGCGCTCGCCCCGGTGGACGAGGACATCGCCGCGATGGGGCAGTTCCTGCGGGCCGAGGTCAAGGCTGGCCGGGACTACCTCCCCGCCGGCGACCACATCCTGCGCGCGTTCAGCCGTCCCCTCGCCGACGTGCGCGTGCTCGTCGTCGGCCAGGACCCCTACCCGACGCCCGGCCACCCCGTCGGGCTGTCGTTCTCGGTGGCCCAGGACGTCCGCCCGCTGCCCCGGAGCCTGGTGAACATCTTCACCGAGCTGGTCAGCGACCTCGACGTGCCGAAGCCGGAGGACGGCGACCTCACCCCGTGGTTCGAGCAGGGCGTGATGCTCCTCAACCGGGTGCTCACCGTCGCGCCGGGCGCGCCGGCCAGCCACCGCGGCCGCGGCTGGGAGCGGGTCACCGAGTGCGCCATCGAGGCGTTCGTGGCCCGGGGCGGGCCGCGCGCGGCGATCCTCTGGGGCCGCGACGCGCAGACCCTCAAGCCGCTGCTGGCCGCCGGCGAGGTGCCGTGGGTGGAGTCGGTGCACCCGTCCCCGCTGTCGGCCTCGCGCGGGTTCTTCGGCTCGCGCCCCTTCAGCCGGGTCAACGGCCTGCTGGAGCGCCAGGGCGGCGCGCCGGTCGACTGGCGGCTGTGAGCCGACGGCGCGGATCGTCTGCGAACCGCCGCGTGTTCACCCCGAAGATCGCAGACGAATCGTTGTTCAGCCGAGCCAGCGGTAGCGGCGCTCGGGCCGGCCGGCCTTGCCGTAGCGCAGCGACACCTCGGCGTGCCCGGTGGCGACCAGGTGCTCGAGGTAGCGGCGCACGGACACCCGGGCGAGACCGACCTCCTCCGCACACTCGGCCGCGCTCAGCGAGGCGGCCTCCGCGCCGGCCCGCGCCCGCAGCGCCGACCCGACCAGCTGCAGCGTCTGCACGGTCAGCCCCTTGGGCAGCTCGGCGTCGCGCGGCGCCGGCGCCGACCCGGCCCCGAACAGCGCGTCGACCTCGCGCTGGGCCATCTCGCGGTCGCTCGCGGTCGCGGCCTGCACCGACCGGTGCCGCCGCTGGAACTCGGTCAGCCGGTCGCGCATCGCCTCGGCGGTGAACGGCTTGATGAGGTACTGCACCGCGCCGCCGCGGAACGCCTCCTGCACCGTCTCCAGGTCGCGCGCCGCGCTCACCACCAGCACGTCGACGGGGTCCGCCTCCGCGCGCAGGCCGCGCAGCACCTCGAGCCCGGTCATGTCGGGGAGGTAGATGTCGAGCAGCACCAGGTCGGGCCGGTGCTCGCGCACCGCGTCGAGCGCCTCCTCCCCGGTGCGCGCCTCGGCCACCACCTCGAAGCCGGGCACCCGCTCCACGAACTTGCGGTGCACCCGCGCCACCATGAAGTCGTCGTCGACCACGAGCACGCGCAGCGGGCCGCTCACGGGTGGACCTCCTCGGCGTGGGTGACGGGCGCCGTCGGGGGCAGGACGGCGGTGAAGACGGTACGCCGGGCGCCGGAGCGCGTCACGCCGACGCCGCCGCCGCGCCGCTCGCAGACCACCCGGCACAGGGCCAGCCCCCAGCCGCGCTCACCGGGCTGCGAGGACGGCTTGGTGGTGAACCCCTGGGCGAACACCTCCGCCGCCACGTCCTCGGGGATCCCGGGCCCGTCGTCGCTGACCCGCACCTCGACGGCACCGTCCACGAGCAGCACCCGCACCGACACCGAGCCGTGGCCGGCCGCGACCGCCTCCATCGCGTTGTCGACGAGGTTGCCGAGCACCGTCAGCACGTCCGCGGACAGGTCGTCGGGCAGCGCGGGCAGCCGGGCGTCGTCGTCGAGGTCGAGGGAGACGCCGAGCTCGGTGGCCCGGCTGCCCTTGGCGACGAGGAGAGCCGCGACCGAGGCGTCCTCCACGCGGTCCACGACGCGGTCCACCCAGCCCTCGCGGGCCCGCGCCTGCGTGGTCACGAACGACGCCACCTCGTCGTACTCCTCGAGCTCGATCAGGCCGGCGATGGTGTGCATCCGGTTGCTGAACTCGTGGGCCTGCGCGCGCAGCGTGTCGGTGGTGCTGCGCCACACGTCGAGCTGGCGGTTGAGGTCGACGAGCTCGGTGCGGTCGCGGACCGTGGTGACCCAGCCGATCCGCAGGCCCTGGTTGACCACCGGCATCTGGTTGAGCACCAGCACCCGGCCGCCGGAGGCGACGGCGAGGTCGCTGGCCCCGCTCGCGCCCGAGAGCACGTCGGCCACCGGCCCGGGCACGGCGAGGTCGGCGACCGGCCGGCCGACCACCTCGCCCTCCAGGGCGAACAGCCGCAGCGCCTCGTCGTTGACCAGGGTGATCCGGCCCGCGGTGTCGACGCCGACGACGCCCTCGCGCAGGCCGTGCAGCATCGCCTCGCGGTGCTCGACGAGACCGGCGATCTCGTTGGGCTCCAGGCCGTGGGTCTGCCGCTTGATCCGGCGCGACAGCAGCAGGCTGCCGCCGAGACCGACCAGCGAGCCGACCAGCACGTAGATCACCAGCGTCGGCGCGGTCGCCCCGAGCCGCTGCCAGGTGGTCGGGTAGTCGCGGCCGACGATGACGTAGCCGACGACGTCGCCGATCAGCCGGCCGTCCCCGGCGCGCACCGCCTGCACCGGCGCGCGCGCCTCGACCGCGCGGCCGCCGTCCTCGTCGACCACGCCGACCCAGGACCGCCCCCGGCCGGGCCGGGTGACCACGGTGCCGATGTCGGCCGGGTCGGAGGAGTGCACGACCCGGCCGGCGGCGTCGGTGACCAGGACGTACGACGAGCCCGAGGTGGCGCGGGCCCGCTCGGCCTCGCCGGGCACGCCCTGGTTGGTGCCCGACGCCAGCCCGGCCTCGAGCACCTGGGTGCCGGCGATGTTCTCGGCGGTGGCCAGCACCCGGCGGCTCTCGGTGCGCCGGAACGCCACGTCGTTCTGCACCAGCGTCACCGGCGTGACCCCGAGGACGACGAGCAGGACGACCACGGCCTGCAGGCCGAGCAGCTGCCCGGCGAGGGAGAGGCGGCGTCGTCTCACGGCAGGAGTCTCACGCATACAGCCGTTCTATGCTCGCCCGGTGATGGGTCGACGGCGCTTCGTGCTCGCCTCGGGCGCCGCGCTGCTGCTGTCCGCGTGCAGCGCGCGGGTCGGCACGGTGGCCACCGACCAGCTGCGGATCATGGTCCCCAACGCCGCCGGCGGCGGCTACGACACGACCGCGCGGATCCTGGCGGGCGTGATCGAGTCCGAGGGTCTCGGCGAGCGGCCGGAGATCTTCAACCTGGAGGGCGCGAGCGGCGGCGCGGGCCTGGTCCGCACCGTGCACGAGCGGGGCAACGCCGACCTGATGATGATGATGGGGCTCGGCGTGGTCGGCAGCATCCACTCCAACCGCACCGCCGCGGGCCTCGACGAGGTGACGCCGATCGCCCGGCTGCTCAGCGAGCCCGAGGTGGTGCTGGTGGCCGAGGGCTCCGGGCACGACGACCTGGCCTCGCTGGTCGACGCGTGGCGGGCGCGTCCCGACCGGCTCGTCGTCGGCGGCGGCTCGCTGGCCGGCGGCCCCGACCACCTCGCCACGCACCTGCTCGCCGAGGCGGTGGGCGTCGACCTGGCGACGGTCCGCTACCGGCAGTACGACGGGGGCGGGCCGCTCCTCGCCGCGCTGTTCAGCGGCCGGGTCGACGTCGCGGTGTCGGGCGTGCTGGAGAACATCGAGCAGGTCCGCGCCGGCGCGGTGCGGGTGCTGGCCGTGACCGGCGACCGGCCCGTGCCCGGGGTCGACGCACCCACGCTGCGGGAGGCGGGCGTGGACCTGGAGTTCGCCAACTGGCGCGGGCTGGTGGCACCGCCCGGCCTGACCGACGCCGCGCAGGCGGGGCTGGTCGACCTGGTCACCCGGATGCACGACACGGCCGCCTGGCGCGAGGCCGAGGCGGCCAACGGCTGGACCGACGACTTCCTCACCGGGGCCGCCTTCGGCGCCTTCCTGGCCCGGGAGAGCGCCCGGGTCCAGGACGTGCTGGACCGCCTCGGGATGTAGATCCGGTCCCGCCCGGGTGATCGACGCCTCCCGGGGGCAGCTGGTCGTCGGCAGCTCGACCACCCGGACGCGGCTCAGGCCTTGACGGCGAGCACCGGGCAGGCGGCCTGGAGCAGCACCCGCTGGGAGGTGCTGCCCATCAGCAGCTTGCCCACCGGCGTACGGCGCCGGATGCCGAGCACGACCAGCGACGCGGACAGCTGCTGCGCCGCCTCGAGGATCTCGTCGGCCGGGTCGAGCCGGCCCACGCTCTGCACGACCTCGTGCTCGACCCCGTTGCCGGAGAGGCGCTCCCGGAGCGCGTCGAGCTGGCCGTCGTTGGCGATGCCGTTGTCGACGAACGCCTCGCCGCTGCTCGCGTTGACCACGTGCAGCCGCGCGTCGCGTCGACCGGCCTCCTCGACCGCCGCGTCGATGGCGGCCTCACCCTGCGGGCCGGGGGTCCAGCCCACCACGATCACCTGTCGGTCCATCACGACCACGTCCTCTCGCCTAGTCCTCGTCCGCGAACGCCAGCTTGCGGGCCTTCTCCGGGTCTTCCCCACGAACGCGTGCGATCACACGTGGCAGGTAGGGCAGCAGCAGCGCGGCAGCCGCGAGCAGCAGGATCACCAGCGACAGCGGCCGGGTCACGAACACCGACAGGTCGCCGTTCGCGACGTTGAGCGCCCGCCGGAACTGGTTCTCCAGCTCCGGGCCGAGGATCGCGCCCAGGATGGTCGGCGCGATCGGGAAGTCGAACTGCCGCATCAGGAAGCCCACCACGCCGATGCCGTAGGCGATCAGCACGTCGGTGACCGTGCCCGACACCGAGTAGATGCCGAGGGTGGCGAAGACCAGGATGCCGGCGTAGAGCACCGGACGCGGGATCTCCAGCACCTTCACCCAGACCCGGATCAGCGGCAGGTTCAGCGCCAGCAGCATCACGTTGCCGACGAACAGCGACGCGATCAGCGCCCACACCAGGTCCGGCTCCTTGTCGAAGAGCTGCGGGCCGGGCTGCAGGTTGAAGATCTTGAACGCCGCCAGCATCACCGCCGCGGTCGCCGACGTGGGCAGGCCCAGCGTCAGCAGCGGCACCAGCACGCCGGAGAACGACGCGTTGTTGGCGGCCTCCGGCCCGGCGACGCCCTCGATGGCGCCCTTGCCGAACTCCTGCCTGCCGCGCGAGCGGTTCTTCTCGTAGGAGTAGGACAGGAACGTCGGCAGCTCGGCGCCACCGGACGGCAGCACGCCGAACGGGAAGCCGAAGCCGGCGCCACGGACCCACGGGCCCCAGGAGCGGCGCCACTGGTCGCGGCTGAGCCACATGAAGCCGCCCTTGACCGGCTCCAGCGGGGTGACCTGGCCGGGACGGGTGCGCCCCTTGACCAGGACGTAGAGCGTCTCGCCGATCGCGAACAGGCCGATGATCAGCAGCACCTCGTCGATGCCGTTGAACAGCGTCGGGCTGTCGAAGGTGAGCCGCGGCTGGCCGGAGATGCCGTCGAGGCCGATGAGGCCGACGGTGATGCCGAGCAGCAGCGAGATCAGGCCGCGCACCAGCGAGCTGCCGACGAGCGCGGTGACCGTGACCAGCGCGAGCACCATCAGCGCGAAGTAGTCGGTGGCGCGGAACGACACCGCCAGCTGGCCGATCGGCTTGGCCACCAGGGCCAGCAGCGCGGTGGAGATCAACGCCGCCACGAAGGACCCGATGGCCGCGGTCGCCAGCGCCGCGCGGGCGTGCCCGCGCTTGGCCATCTCGTGGCCCTCGATGGCGGTGGCCACCGACGCGGACTCCCCCGGCGTGTTCAGCAGGATCGACGTCGTCGACCCGCCGTACATCGCGCCGTAGTAGATGCCGGCGAACATGATGAAGGCCGGGATCGGGCTCTCGAAGCCGTAGGTGACCGGCAGCAGCAGCGCGATGGTGACCGCGGGGCCGATGCCGGGGAGCACGCCGACGAGCGTGCCGAGCGTGACCCCGATGACCGCGAACAGCAGGTTCTCGGGGCTGAGCACGGTGGCGAAGCCACCGAGGAGGTCGGCGAAGGAGCTCACAGCGGGAACACCCCCTGGGGCAGGAACACGCCGAGGGCGCGTGTGAACGTGAGGTAGACGAGCAGGGCGAGGCCGACACCGACGACGACGTCACGCACCAGGTGCCGCGAGCCCATCGTGCGGGCGGCGGCCACGAAGAAGGCGCTGGTCGCGAGGACGTAGCCGACCGGCGCGAGCACGAAGGCGTAGACGACCAGCAGCCCGACGAGGATCGCCGCGGCGGGCATGTGGCTGAACTTCTCGGCCGGCAGCGTCTCGGTGCGGCGGGCGATCGCGCGCACCTGCTGGAGCAGGTAGACCACCGACAGCGCCGTCAGCAGCGAGAGCACCAGCAGCGGGAAGAACTTCGGGCCCTCGGGCGAGAAGCCCTCGGCGTCGATGGCGAAGACCTGCGTGAGCAGGACCAGCCCGACCACCACCAGCCCGACACCCACGACGAGCGGGCCGACCACGGAGTCGCTGCTGTGGTCGGGCTCGTGCGAGGGGAAGTCGTCCGGCTCGACGGCGCCGGCCGACCGGCCCCCGGGGTCGCCGGGGGCCGGTGCGGTCTCGTCGGGGCGGTCGGTCACAGCCCGAGGTCCTCGTAGAGCGCGGCCACGCGCTCGATCTCGGCGTCGATGTACTGCTGGGCGTCGTCGCCGGTCTTGTAGAAGTCGGCCCAGCCGTTGGTCTCCAGGGCCTCCTGCCAGGCGTCGGTGCCGTGCATCTCGTCGACGGCCTCGGTGACCTGCTCCTTGGCCTCGTCGGAGAGACCCGGGGCCGCCACCAGTGCGCGCCAGTTGCTGAAGTCGATGTCGTAGCCGGCGTCCTGGAGCGTCGGGGCGGTCTCGCCGGCGACGTCCTGCGACTCGGCGGTGCTGATCGCGAGCAGGCGCATGTCGCCGGCCTCGATCTGGCTCTCGAACTCGCTGACGCCGGAGACGCCGACGGCCACGTCGCCGGACAGGATGCCCGCGATGGCCTCGCCGCCGCCGGAGTAGCCGACGTACTTCATCGCGCTCGGGTCGGCGCCCGCCTCCTTCATCAGCTCCGCGACCACGAGCTGGTCCGAGCCGCCCGCGCTGCCGCCACCGAAGGTGACCGCGGACGGGTCCTTCTCGTACGCCGCGACGACGTCCTCGATGCTCTGGAACTCGGAGTCGGACGGGACCACGAAGGCCTCGGCCTCGCTGGTCAGCGTCGCGATCGGGGTGGTGTCCTCGAAGGAGACCGGGCTGTTGGCCTGCTGGAGGGCGCCGATCATCACCAGGCCGGTGACCATCAGCGCGTGCGGGTCGCCCTCGTCCTTCTGCAGCTGCGAGAGGCCGGTGGCGCCGCCGCCGCCCTCGACGTTGAAGACCTCGACGGGCTCGCTGACGACGTCCTCGTCCTCGATGACCTTCTGCATGGCGCGGGCGGTGGAGTCCCAGCCGCCGCCGGCCGCGGCCGGCACCATGATCTCGACGGTCTTGGACGGGAACTCCTCCTCGCCCGCGGCGGAGCCTCCGGCGGTCTGGTTGCACGCGGCGAGGGTGAGAGCGGTGGTGAGGCCGGCGGCGACTGCCGCGGACCGTCGAGCTACCGAGCGGCGGGGAGCGCGCATCGGGTCCTCCTCAGGATGGGGTCGAGGTCGATCGGGATGTGAAGGGCGTCACCGGCTGGTGACCGGCGTCACGCTAGGACGGCGTCGCGCCGATCTGGTCCGTTGAGACCATCAGATAGTTTGTGGTCTTTGTGGTCACGCTCGAGTGCCCTGGTCACGACGCTCACTGATCCGTAGGGTGGTTCGCACAGCCCACAGAACGGACCGAGAATGAGCACTCTCGCGAACCCGGCCGGGGAGGGCGTGCGCAGCATCCAGCGCGCGCTCGACCTGCTCGGCCTCTTCGACGAGCACCACCCGACCCGCACCCTGCGCGACCTGGTCGCCGGGTCGGGCCTGCCCAAGACGACCGTCGTGCGGGTGCTGGCCACCCTCGAGGGCCGCGGCCTGGTCGCCCGGGTCGGCGAGACGACCTACACCTGCGGGCCGGCGCTGCTGCGCTGGGTGCGGCTGGCCGACCGGCTCTGGCAGGTCTCCCCCGAGGCGCGTGCGGAGATGCGCTCGCTGGTCGAGCGGTGCGGCGAGACGGTCAACCTCTACGTCCGGCAGGGCACCGAGCGGGTCTCCATCGCCCAGGAGGAGGGCACCGCCACCGTGCGCAGCGTCGTCGCCGTCGGGGAGCCGATGCCGCTGGGCCGCGGCGCGACCGCCAAGGTGCTGCTCTCCGGCGCGCCCGACGACCTGGTCGCCACCCTCGCGGAGACCGACCCCGACCTCGACTCCGCCGCGCTGGCCCGCCAGGTCGCGGCGATCCGCGAGACCGGCTACGCCGTCTCCCACGGCGAGCGCGAGCTCGGCGCCTCGGCCGTCGCGGCCCCGGTGCTCGCCGCGGACGGCCGGCTGCTCGGGGCGCTCTCGGTCAGCGGCCCCACCTCCCGCTTCACCGCCGACCGGGTCCCCGGCTACGTCGAGGCGGTCGTCGCCACCGCGGCCGCCCTGGGCCGGGTCGGCCTCGGCAGCGTCGAGGCATTTCCTGTGACGCTGCTCGCTCCGCTCGCACCGCGTCGGGACCCCGCATGGCCTGTTGGCGGGGGTCCGCGTCCTCGACCTGACCAACGTGCTGGCCGGACCGGTCGCGGGCTACCAGCTCGCCCTGCTCGGCGCCGACGTGGTGAAGGTCGAGGTGCCCGGCAGCGGCGACCTGGCCCGCCAGCTCGGCGCCGACCCCGACCTCAGCGCCCGCGGCCTGGGCGCGTCGTTCCTGGCGCAGAACGGCGGCAAGCGCTCGGTGACCGTCAACCTCAAGACCGACGGCGGCCGCGACGTGTTCCGCCGGCTGCTGGCCACCGCCGACGTGCTGCTGGAGAACTTCCGGCCCGGCGTGCTGGCCCGGCTCGGCTTCGGCTGGGAGGACCTGCGCCGCGAGCACCCGGGCCTGGTCTACTGCGCGGTCTCCGGCTTCGGCGCGACCGGCCCCGGCAGCGACCGGCCGGCCTACGACCAGGTGGTGCAGGGCCTGTCCGGGATCATGAGCGTGACCGGCGCGCCCGACACGGCGCCGCTGCGCGTCGGCTACCCGGTCTGCGACTCGATCGGCGGGCTGGCCGCGGCGTTCGCGATCTCCTCGGCCCTGGTCCGGCAGCGCCGCACCGGCGAGGGCGCCTACCTCGACGTGAGCATGCTCGACGCGGCGCTCAGCACGATGGGCTGGGTGGTCAGCGACTTCCTGGTCGCCGGCCGGGAGCCGCAGCCGATGGGCAACGAGAACCGCACGTCGGCCCCCTCGGGCACCTTCGCCACCGCCGACGGCGCGCTCAACATCGCGGCCAACCGGCAGGAGCAGTGGGAGCGGCTGTGCGAGGCCATCGGCCGCACCGACCTGCTCGACGACCCGCGCTTCGCGACCCGCGAGGACCGCAAGCAGCACCGGGCCAGCCTCAAGTCCGCGCTGGAGGAGACGCTGCGGCAGAAGTCCGCGCTCGACTGGGACGAGGTGCTGCAGCGGGCCGGCGTCCCGGCCGCGCCGGTGGTGTCGGTGCCCGAGGCGCTCGCCTCCGCGCAGGTGCGGCACCGGCAGCTGGTCACCACCCTCGACTCCGCCGCCGGCCCGGTGCCGCTGGTCGGGCTGCCCACCCACGTGGACGGCTCCCCCGTGTCCCCGGCCTCGCCGCCCCCGGTGCTCGGTGAGCACACCGACGAGGTCCTGGCCTCGCCTCGGGCTGACCGCCGACGACATCGCCACCCTGCGCGAGGAAGGCGCCGTATGAGCACCCCACAGAACCACTCGCTCCGCTCGCGCTTCCGCGGGGACCCCGCATGAGCATCCCCGCAGCCCCCGGCCGGTACGCCGGACGCACGCTCCGCCGCCCACGCCGCGACGAGCACGGAGGCCACCACCGCCTGGTGGGCCACCGCCGTGTCCGACATCGAGCCGGGCGTGATCCGGCTGCGGGGCTACCCCGTCGAGCAGCTGATCGGGCGCACCTCCTTCGTGGACATGATCTGGCTGATGCTCCGCGGCGACCTGCCGAGCGCCGCGCAGGCCGACCTGCTCGAGCTCGCGCTCGTCGCGGCCGTCGACCACGGCCCCCAGGCCCCCTCGATCGCCGCCGCCCGGATGGCCGCCACCTGCGGGGTGGGCCTCAACAGCGCGCTCGCCACCGGGGTCAACCTGCTCGGTGACGTGCACGGCGGCGCCGGCCAGCAGTGCCTCGCGCTGCTGCACGACCTGGCCGGGCGCACCGACGTACCCCTGGAGGAGGCGGTCGCGCAGGCGCTCGCCGACCACCGGGCCCGCGGGGCGCACGTGCCCGGGTTCGGGCACCGCTTCCACCCCGTCGACCCGCGCCGCGACCCGCTCGTCGACGCCGTCCGGGCGTCGGTGGCCGACGGCGCGGTGGCCGGGCGGCACCTCGCGGCGGCCCTCGAGGTCGAGCGGCAGCTGTCGCAGGGGCGCGCGCGGCCGGTGCCGATGAACATCGACGGGGCCACCGCGATCGTCTACGGCGAGCTCGGCTTCGACCCGGAGCTGAGCCGCGGGCTGTTCTGCCTGTCCCGGTCGGTCGGCATCCTGGCGCACGCCTGGGAGGAGCGCAGCGCCGGCGGACGGATCAAGGGCCCGCTGCCGCCGCCGCTGCTCGCCGACTACACCGGCGCGACCCCGCGCGAGGTCCCCGACCAGGGCTGAGCGAGCGTGGCGAGGATCGCGGGCCAGTGCTGCAGCAGCGTGCCGAGGTGCGCGGTGTCCTCCCGGATCACCAGCGTCGAGTCGGGGATCCGCTCGGAGAGCCACACCCCGTTGCGCACCGCGGCCTGCGGGTCGTGCGAGCCGTACCAGAGCCAGGTCGGGCAGCGCACGTCCGCGGGTGAGAAGTCCCAGTCCCGGAAGGCGATCGCGGCGTCGCGCAGGTAGCCGTCGGGGCGGGCCAGCGCCTCCCGCACCGCGGCGGCCGTCTCGTGCGCGGGCAGCCCGGCGACCAGCGGCCGGTCGAGCTCGGGGAGGCGCGCGACGAGCCGCGCCGCAAGGGCGTCGTCGTCGGGGTCCTCGGGGGCCATCGCGGCGACGTACGCCTCGAAGTCCGGCCGGATCGCCGCGACGTTGTCGTCGACCGAGCCCGCGGCGAGGCGGGCGAAGAAGGCCCGACCCTCCTCGTCCAGGCCGTCGCGGGGCAGCGGCGGCACCAGGGCGGGCACCTCCGCGGGCGTCGCGACCGCGCAGGCCGCGGTGACCCGGTCGGGGTGCCGGGCCGCGCAGGCGAGGGCGTACTGACCGCCGACGCTCATCCCGAGGACGGCGAAGGTCCCGACCCCCAGGGCGTCGGCGATCGCCACCGTGTCGTCGGCGACGCTGAGGTGGTCGGAGTCGGCGGGGTCGGAGCGGCCGTAGCCGGGACGGTTCGCCGCGACCAGCCGCACGCCGACGCCGAGGGCGGCGGCGTCCCCGCTGCGGGCGGCCAGCCGCGAGTCGGGGGTGCCGTGGAAGAAGAGCACGGGCGTGCCGGCCGGGTCACCGCCCTGCCAGAGCTCGGCGGCCCGCCCGTCGGGCAGGCGCACCTCGTCGGTCCGCACCGTCGACGCCACGTGGGGATCCTAGGACCGCGGCGGGCGGGTCTCCAGGTGTCGCTTGAGGCCGTCCCAGGTCTGCTGCTCCTGGCGCCGGCCGATCCGGGTCAGCACCGGGGCGGCCAGCCGGAGCAGGCCGTGCGGGTGCAGCTGCCACGACCACGACACGCGGGTCCCGTCGGGGTCGGTCCGGAAGGTGACCGCGCCGTCCATGTCCATGCCCGGCATCGACGACACCGACCCGAGCCGGCGGGGCCGGTCGTAGGTCGTCGTCCTCGACGCCAGGTGGACCTCCCGGCCGGGCGCCGCCATGGTCGCCGACCAGCGGGTGCCGGCCCGCACCGGACCGGGGGTGAGCATCACCGAGCGCACCATCCGGGGGTTGTAGAGCGGCTCGTTGCGGCCGTCGGCGACGAAGTCGAAGACCTCCTCGAGGGGGCGTCGTACGACGGTGCTGCCGGCGATCGTGGTCATGCCGTCCCCCGGCGACGACGGGCGGAGCGGGTTCCCGCCGCGCCCGAGCCGGCGGTGCCGCCGAAGGCCATCGAGACACCGAGGATGAACCCGAAGTCGTACCAGTTGCCGTTGTTCTGCACCTCGTAGATGTTCACGTCGTCGGTGAACAGCGAGATCACGAAGGTGATCGGGCTGATCAGTCCCTGCCACAGGCCGAGCCAGAAGCCGGCCGGGTCGGGCCCGGTGTCCACGCCCGGGTTGGGCCCGGCGGCGCAGGCGCTCAGCACGAGCAGCGCCGTCACGACCAGGACGGCCTTCGTGGTCCGGGTGCCGCTCATCGCCACCACCTCCGATCCCAGTGCATCGTCCGCGCCGTGCGGGCGACAGGTGCGAAGGTCCCCTCGTGGCGGGGCCGCTCAGCAGGTCGAGTCGAGCCGGGACGCCTCGATGCGCTCGACCACGTGGCCGGCGATGCGCTCCAGCGCGGCGACGTCCTCGGCGGCGAGCCCGTCGAAGACCAGCGAGCGCACCGTCTCCACGTGGCCGGGCGCCGCCTTGACCAGCACGTCCCAGCCGTCGTCGGTGAGGGTGACCAGGGTGACCCGCTTGCTCGCCGGCGACGGCATCCGCGAGACCCAGCCGCGTCGCTCCAGCTTGGTCACCACGTGCGACAGCCGGGACAGCGAGGCGTTGGTGCTGCCCGCGAGGGCGCTCATGGTGAGGGTGCGCTCCTCGGTCTCCGAGAGCATCGCCAGGCACAGGTAGTCGAAGTGGGTGAGGTCGCTGTCGCGCTGGAGCTGCGAGTCCAGGGCGGGCGCGAGCTTGAGCATCACGCCGGCCAGCTTGAGCCACGCGCGGAGCTCGTCCTCGGAGAGCCATCGGGTCATGCGGGACATGTTACTCCCGCGACACTTGATGCTTCAACTTTCTCGGCGTACGATGATCGCGACGTACGACGAGGAGCCGACATGAGCAACGAGAACACCACCCCCGCGACCGACGGCCGGATGCCCGCGCTCTACATCGGGCACGGCGCGCCGCCGCTCCTCGACGACCCGCTGTGGAGCGGCCAGCTGCGCACCTGGGCGGGCGACCTGCCCCGCCCCCGGGCGATCCTGATGGTGTCCGCGCACTGGGAGTCGGCCCCGGTGATGCTCTCGGCCACCGCGCCCGGCACGCCGCTGGTCTACGACTTCGGCGGCTTCGCGCAGCGCTACTACGAGATGACCTACGAGACGCCCGACGCCTCGGCGTTCGCGGCCCGGGTCGCGGCGATGATGCCCGACACCGAGCCGGTCCACCAGCACCCCAGCCGCGGCCTCGACCACGGAGCCTGGGTGCCGCTGAAGATCATGTACCCGGCCGGCGACATCCCGGTGCTGCAGCTGTCCCTGCCCACCCAGGACCCCTACCGGCTGCTCGAGCTCGGCCGCCGGCTGCGCCCGCTGCGCGACGAGGGCGTGCTCATCGTCGGGTCGGGGTTCCTGACCCACGGCCTGCCGTTCCTCAAGGAGTTCCGCATCGAGGCCGAGGCGCCGACCTGGTCGCGCGAGTTCGACGCGTGGGCGGCCGAGGCGCTGGCCCGCGGCGACGTCGACGAGCTCGCGGCCTACCGCGACCGCGCCCCGGGGATGCCCTACGCGCACCCCACCGTGGAGCACTACACCCCGCTGTTCATCACGCTCGGCGCCGCGTCCGACCCGGAGACCCCGGGCGACCAGGTCGTCGACGGCTACTGGATGGGGCTGTCGAAGAGGTCGCTTCAGGTCGCCTGAGCCGAGGTGGCAGGATCGATCGGGTGAGCATCCTGTCGATCCAGTCCCTGGTCGCCTACGGACACGCCGGCAACAGCGCGGCCATGTTCCCGCTGCAGCGGCTCGGCAAGGTCGTCTGGCCGGTGATGACCGTGCACTTCTCCAACCACACCGGCTACGGCGACTGGAAGGGCCCGCTGCTGACCGCCGGCGACATCGCCGACGTGATCGCCGGGGTCGGCGACCGGGGTGCGCTCGAGCGCTGCGAGGCGGTGCTGTCGGGCTACCAGGGCGCCGAGGACGTGGGCGCGGTGATCCTCGACGCCGTCGCGTCGGTCAAGGAGGTCTCGCCCGGGGCGATCTACTGCTGCGACCCGGTGATGGGCGACGTCGGGCGCGGCATGTTCGTGCGGCCGGGGATCCCGGAGTTCATGCGCGACCAGGTCGTCCCGGCCGCCGACGTGATCACGCCGAACCACTTCGAGCTCGACTTCCTCGCCGGGGCCACCACCACGACGTACGACGAGCTGCTGGCCGCCGCCGACGCGGTGCGCGCCTCCGGGCCCGGCACCGTCCTGGTCACCAGCGTGATCGTGGACGACACCCCCGACGACGCGCTCGACATGGTCGCGGTCTCCGAGGCCGGCGCCTGGCGCACCCGGTTCCCGCGGCTGTCGGTCAACCCGCCGGGCGCGGGCGACCTCACCACGTCGGTGTTCCTGGCCAACCTGCTCGACGGCCGCGCCCTCGACGAGGCGCTGGAGCGCACCACCGCGTCGGTGTTCGCGGTGGTGGCGGCGACCGCCGAGGCGGGCGAGCGCGAGCTGCGGATCGTGCAGACCCAGGACGAGCTGGCCGCCCCGACCCGCACGTTCGAGGCCGAGCGGCTGCGCTGAGCGTCGCCTAGGAGGCGGCGCGGTCCACGCGCGCGTGGTAGTGGCGGCCCACGCCGCCACCGACCATCGCGGCGACCAGGGTGCCGAGCAGCACGAGCCCGGCCAGCACGAGGCCGCCCGTGGTCATGGTGTCGGTGGACAGCGGCACGTTGGGCAGCTCGATGCGGCTGAGCACGTCGTACTCCGTGCCGAGGAAGCTGCCGGCGGCGACCGCGAGCAGGGTCATCACCAGACCGACCACCCAGACGCCGAGGCCCTGGCGGACGCCGTCGTAGCGCGACATCCGGCCGGCGACGTAGCCGCCGGCGTAGTAGCCGAGCACCAGCACGGCGACGAGGGTGAGGATCGCGGCGGCGCCGAGCTCGGTCGTCGAGGCGGCCGGCAGCAGCTCCTCGTCGGCACTCGTGCCCACGCCCACGGCTCCCAGGACGCCGGTCAGCAGGACGCTCACGGCGACCGCGACGAGCCAGCCGAAGAAGCCGGCGCCCCAGTTCATGCCGCCGAAGCGGTCACGCCGGCGCTGCTCCGGGTCGAGGACGACGTCGTCGTCCCGGACGACCGCGTGGTGGGCGGTGTCGTGCGACCCGTCGTCGTAGGACGTGGGGTGCACCCGCGTCTCGTCGTCGGTGTGCCGGGACTCCGTCTTGGTCCGACCGAACATGGCGACCTCCTGTGGTCAGTGCTCGGCGAAGGGATACCCAGGAACCGAGGCCCTGAACCGTCGCGGGACTCGGAAACCGCTGCCGGGTGGTCGAGCCGTCGGCCGGGTGGTCGAGCCTGTCGAGACCGTGGAGCCGCTTGTCAGGTTCGAACTGACGACCTTTCGCTTACAAGGCGAGTGCTCTACCAGCTGAGCTAAAGCGGCGGGGACCTCAATCGTAGATGCGCAGGAATGACGGGGTCGTTGCTGGGTACGAACCGGTCACTCGACCCCGACACGGGAGGGAAACCTGATGGGCAACGACGACAAGGCACAGGCCAAGACCGAGGGCCTCGTGGGCAAGGCCAAGGAGGGCCTCGGCTCCGCGACCGGCAACGAGTCGATGGAGCGCGAGGGCAAGGCCGAGCAGTCCAAGGCCGACCTGAAGCAGGCAGGCGAGAAGGTCAAGGACGCGTTCAAGCGCGACTGACCGATCCAGCGGGGGAGACACTTACGCAGGGTCACCCCATCCGGTGGGGACGACGTCCGCGACGTCGTCCCCACCGGCCGGATCCCCTGACGCGGTCGTGAGGACGGGCCCGCAGAGCACACCGGGCTATGACGCGAGCCCGCCCTCACGACCGACCAGGAACCGCTCCACCGACGCCCGGATCCCCGCGGCGTCCAGCCCGTGAGCAGCGATGTGCTGCCGCGGGCTTCCGTATCTCCGGAGCTCCTCGCCGCGCACGCCGAGGGCCAGCAGCCGGTGCGGCACGTCGGACAGCACGTCGGACACCAGCCGGCTCGAGGTCCCGGCCAGGTAGGGCTCGACCAGCACCACCTCGGGCGAGGCCAGCACCGCCCGCAGCGTCCGCCCGTCGAAGGGCCGCACGACGTTGGCGTAGAGCACGGTGACGTCGAGCCCGGCCACCGCCTCGAGCACCGCGTCGAGCATCGGACCCACCGCGACGACGGTCGCCCCGGCGCCGCGGCGTACGACGTGGACGTGGCCGGGCCGGACCGGGAAGGCCGTCGCGTTCTGCTGGCTCACCACCCGCAGGTAGTCGCGGCCGTCCCCGGCGACGGCCTGCCGCAGCGCGCTCTCGACCTCGTCGGCGTGGCCGGGGACGTGCACCGTCCAGCCCGGCAGCGTGTCGACCAGGGCGACGTCGCCGGGCGCCTGGTGGGTGCGGCCGCCCGACGACACGTCGAAGGAGCCGCCCGACCCGACGAGCACCCCGCCGACGTCCTGGTGGTTGAAGCCGAGCTTGACCTGCTCGAAGGCGCGCTCGACGAGGAAGGAGCCGAAGGTGTGCACGATCGGGCGCATCCCGGACAGGGCGAGCCCGGCGCCGACGCTGACCAGCAGCTGCTCGCGGATGCCGACGTTGACCACCCGGTCGGGGTGCCGGGCCTCCACGTCGCCGAAGAACTGTCCGCTGATCTCGGCGTAGACGAGGGCCACCGACAGGTCCTCCTCGACGAGCGCGGCCGCGGTGCGGGCGAACCGCTCACGGGGGTCGCGGGGTGCCGGGTGCTCCACCTTCATTTCGGCTCCACCTCCGCGACGACCACGAGCGGGCTGCCCCTCGTGCGGCCCGGTGAGCGCGGCCTCGAGCGCGTCGTGGTCGCGACCGTCCACCACACGGGTCAGCCAGCCCTCGTGGGCGAAGCGGCCGGCGATCACGCCCGGGCGGTTGTACGTCGAGGAGGCGTTGTCGACGACCACGACGGTGAGGTTGTCCAGGCCGAGCGCGCCGGCGACCTCGACGGCCTCGTGGTTGCTGCCCTCGTCGAGCTCGGCGTCGCCCACCAGCACGACGACCCGCGCGGCGACTCCCTGGGCCCGCAGGCCCAGCGCGGTCCCGAGCGCGAGGGGGAAGCCGTGGCCGAGCGAGCCGCTGGAGATCTCCACCCCCGGCACCAGCACGCGGTCGGGGTGGTGGCCGAGCGGCGACTCGAAGGACGCCCAGTCCGCCAGCCAGTCCTCGGGGAAGAACCCCTTGGCCGCCAAGGTGGCGTAGTAGGCCATCGGCCCGTGCCCCTTGGAGAGGTAGAACCGGTCGCGGGCCGGGTCGTCGGCGGTCACGGGGTCGACCCGCAGCACCCGGTCGTAGAGCACCCACAGCACGTCGAGGGTGGAGGTCGCGGCCGCGGAGTGCTTCTCGTCGCCGGTCATCAGCGACATCAGCCTGGGCAGGTCGTCGTACGTCGCGCCGGGCGGCTCCGTCTTCAGCATCGTCAGGGTCGTCATGCGACCACTCTGCAAGTTCAAGTCGACTTGAAGTCAACTGCTAGCGTGAGGACGTGGCCCACGCACGCATTGCTCACCATCGGCCAGCTGTCGAGCCGCTCCGGCGTGGCGACCTCGGCGCTGCGCTACTACGAGGACCTGGGCCTGATCGCGTCGCAGCGCACGAGCGGCAACCAGCGCCGCTACCCGCAGCCCACGCTGCGCCGGGTCGCCTTCGTCCGGTCGGCCCAGCGGGTCGGCCTCACCCTCGACGAGGTCGCCGAGGCGCTGGCCACGCTGCCCGACGACCACGCCCCCACCAAGGCGGACTGGTCGCGGCTGTCCCGCTCGTGGCGCCCGCGGCTCGACGCCCAGATCGAGCGCCTGGAGCGGCTGCGCGACAAGCTGGACTCCTGCATCGGGTGCGGCTGCCTGAGCCTGCGCACGTGCGCGCTGAACAACCCCGGCGACGAGGTGGCGGAGCGGGGCCCCGGGGCGGTCTTCCTGGAGCCCACCCCCGATACGACGCGACGTTCCGGTCGTGCCACGCGGCTCGGGACGACACGTTCGTCGCGTCGTATCGAGGATCAGCCGCAGGCGCCGCCGGGCAGGTCGGCGTAGGGCTCGACGGGCTGGAGCGAGTCGTAGGTCCAGGTCGGCGCCTCGGGGTCGTCCTGCTCGGCGTGCACGCAGAAGCCCTCGGCGCCGATCGTCACCTGCACGGTGTTGCCCGCTGCCGGCGTGAAGGGCTGGCCGGCGACGGTGACGGTCTCGCCGGGAGCCACCTCGACCGGGAAGCCCGGCTCCCCGGTCGCGTCGACGTGCTCGGTCTGGAGCTCGGCCATCCGCTCGGCGTCGAAGAACACCGTGCGGTAGCCGTCCACCCGGTCGTCGTAGCGCATCCCCAGCGCGAACGCGCCGGCGAAGAGCACCACCAGCGCGACCAGGGCCAGCACGGCGTTGCGGCTCATCGGCATGGGTTTCCTCAGGGGTCGGTGGTGGCACCACCGTAGCCAGCGCCGGCGGCGCGAGGACCACGGCGTGGGGCGTGGCGCGGGACAAGTCGGGCGAACCCGTCGAACCGCGCGGCACCGGACCGGACCGGCGTAAGGCTGCCCGGCACCGGGACGTGCGTCCGCGTCGAGGCAGGACCAACTGCCCTGGACGGGCTCTCGTCGCCCTGCCACGGTGAGCCCACGGCGTCGTTCACCGGCATCCGGGCCCCACCGGCCGGGACAGCGGCGCGAGGGAGGCCCCCCGATGTCGACACCCGATGACGACGACAACCCGGTGCGCGAGCTCACGGTCGAGCAGTGCTGGGACCTGCTGGAGGACCGCGAGTTCGGTCGGCTGGCCTACCGCCTCGTCGACGAGGTGCACATCGTGCCGCTCAACTACGTCGCGGACGGCCGGGCCCTGCTGTTCCGCTCCGCCTCGGGCAACAAGCTCCTCGCCGCGGCCCTGGAGTCCGACGTCGCCTTCGAGATCGACTGGTACGACGACACGTCCGCCTGGTCGGTGCTCGCCCGCGGCCGGCTCCGCCTGCTCGAGGAGGACGAGCAGCACCGGGCCGACGGCCTCCGGCTGCACCCCTGGGTGCCGACACCGAAGTACGACGTGATCGAGCTGCTGCCCGAGGTGGTCACCGGGCGCGCCTTCCGCCTGCGGCGACACGACCACGAGCCCGAGGGGGCCGCCCGGTGAGCCCGTCAGCGGACGACGCGATCAACGCCACGGCGGCGCTCCCCGGACGCGGGCACGCCGAGGAGCTCGACGAGATCGCCGACCTGGAGGCGTCGCTCGCCGTCGAGGGCCGGGAGTTCGACGACCTCCACCTGTTCGACCGGCGGCCGGTGTGGCAGCAGGACTACCCCTACGGGCACAAGCTCCCGCGGCAGACCTACGACCGGACCAAGCGGCTGCTGCAGATCGAGCTGCTCAAGCTGCAGGCGCACATCAAGGACACCGACCAGAAGGTCGCGATCCTCTTCGAGGGTCGCGACGCGGCCGGCAAGGGCGGTGCGATCAAGCGGTTCACCGAGCACCTCAACCCCCGCGGCGCCCGGGTCGTCGCGCTGAGCATCCCCAGCGACCGCGAGAAGACCCAGTGGTACTTCCAGCGCTACGTGCCTCACCTGCCCAGCGGCGGGGAGATCGTGCTCT
Organism: uncultured Actinomycetota bacterium; assembly: GCA_963698315.1. Taxonomy (GTDB): domain Bacteria; phylum Actinomycetota; class Actinomycetes; order Propionibacteriales; family Nocardioidaceae; genus Nocardioides_B. Next base: position 506,867 of record CAVOQH010000002.1, on the reverse strand, counting down.
TCGACCGGTCCTGGTACAACCGGGCCGGGGTCGAGCGGGTGATGGGCTACTGCACCCCGTCGGAGTACCTCAACTTCATGCGCGACGCCCCGGAGTTCGAGCGGATGCTGGTCAACGCCGACATCCACCTGATCAAGCTGTGGTTCTCGGTCTCGCGGGCCGAGCAGGCGGCCCGGTTCGCGGCCCGGCTGGAGGACCCGGTGCAAGCACTGGAAGCTCTCCCCCACCGACCTCGCGAGCCGGGGCAAGTGGGACGAGTACACCGCGGCCAAGCAGGCGATGTTCTTCTACACCGACACCCGGGACGCACCCTGGACGGTGGTGAAGTCCAACGACAAGAAGCGGGCCCGGCTCGAGGCGATGCGCGTGGTGCTGTCGCAGTTCCAGTACCCCGCCAAGGACCACGCGCTCGTCGGCACCCCCGACCCGTTCATCGTCGGCCCGGCCAGCGAGGTCCACGAGGCGGGCGAGGACCCCGACCGGATCTTCCCGCACCTCTGACGCACCGCCGGGCGCAGGGTCAGCCGGTGTGGCAGCGCAGCCGCAGCGTGGTGACGCCGTCGCCCTGGAGCCGCTCGCAGGCGGCCTCGCGGCCGGTCGCGGCCAGCAGCAGGTCGATCATCCGTCCCTCGACGGTCGGTCCGGAGCCGTGCGACCAGTCCTGGTCCGTCGCGACGAGCCGGAGGTCCGCGATCCGGTTCTTGGTCCCGATCAGCGTGTTGGACCCCGTGTAGAAGTCGAGGACCTGCCGGACGGCGTCCGGTGGGTACTCGTGGTCGATGCCCAGCGGTCGCCGGATGTCCTCGGAGTGCACGACGACCTCGCCCAGCCACGAGACCCTGGGGCCGGGCGGGGCGGAGGTCGAGTGCTGCAGCCGGCGGAAGGTCGCCAGCGTCTCGGCCGGGCGTGGCCCCGCGGTAGCGCTCGACCTGTGCCTGGGCGAAGCGCGCGAAGTCGAACCTCGCGGCAGCGAACCTCAAGAAGAACCTGCCGGGATTCATGTCCGCGGTCCCGCACTGGTGGGCGAGCACGTCGTGCACCGTCCAGCCGTCGCACAACGACGGGGTGCGCCACTGCTCGTCGGTCAGGCCACTGAGGTCGTCGGCGAGCGCGCCGCGCTCGGCCGCCACCACGGTCCACATCTCGCTCATGCGCCCGGACTGTAGTGGACACCTCGGGCGGCACTACCCTGGCACCCATGGCGTTACGGATCGTCGCGACCCGTCCCAACCCGGCCCTCGTCACCCTCCCGTGGAGCACCCCGCTGGAGGAGTGGGGCGACGACGTGCTCGTCCAGCTGCCCCGCGGCATCTCCCGCCACGTCGTGCGGATCGTGCGGCTCGGCCAGGACGTCTACGCCGTCAAGGAGACCCGCGAGCGCTTCGCCTTCGGCGAGTACCGCCTGCTCCGCGACCTGATCAAGCTGGGGCTGCCGACCGTCGAGCCGGTCGGCGTCGTCGACGGCCGCACCGGCAAGGACGGCACCGAGCTCGAGCCGTGCCTGGTCACCCGGCACCTCCAGTTCTCCCTGCCGTACCGCTCGCTGTTCTGCCACGGCCTGCCCGACGAGAACCTGCCCAGCCTGGTCGACGCCCTGGTCGTGCTGCTGGTCCGGCTGCACCTGGCCGGCTTCTTCTGGGGCGACGTGTCGCTGTCCAACGTGCTGTTCCGGCGCAGTGCCGGCGAGTTCACCGCCTACCTCGTCGACGCCGAGACCGGCGAGCTCCACGACGCCCTGAGCGACGGGCAGCGGGCCAACGACATCGAGGTCGCGAGCACCAACATCTTCGGCGAGCTGCTGGACCTCCAGGCCGGCGACCTCCTCGGCGAGGACGTCGACGCGTTCGCGATCGTCGAGCTCATGCAGGAGCGGTACGACGCGCTCTGGGCCGAGCTGACCAGCACCGAGGAGTTCACCACCCAGGAGATGTGGCGCATCGAGCAGCGCATCGAGCGGCTCAACGAGCTCGGCTTCGACGTCGACGAGCTCGACCTCGTCACCGACTGGGACGGCGCCTCGGTGCGGATGCAGCCCAAGGTCGTGGAGGCCGGCCACCACCGGCGCGAGCTGCAGAGCCTGACCGGCCTCAACGTCGAGGAGAACCAGGCCCGCCGGCTGCTCAACGACCTCGCCGCCTTCACCGCGAGCGCCGAGCTCGGCGGCGAGGACCGCTCCGTCGTGGCGCACAAGTGGCTGACCCAGTTCTACGAGCCGGTGGTCGCGATGATCCCCAAGGACCTCCGCGGCCGGCTCGAGCCCGCCGAGGTCTACCACGAGATCCTCGAGCACCGGTGGTACCTCTCGGAGCAGGCCGGCCGGGAGGCCGACCTGTTCGAGAGTGCTCGCGACTACTTCGCCTCGCAGCTGGTGCGCCGCCCCGACGAGGCGATCACCGCGCCGCCGGCCTGAGGGTCACAGACCGCGCTCGCGCGCGATGGCGTAGAGCGTGACCGACGCGGCGACCCCGGCGTTGAGCGACTCGAGGCTGTTGACCATCGGGATCGACACGAGCTGGTCGCAGGTCTCGGCGACCAGCCGGGAGAGCCCGTCGCCCTCGGACCCGACGACCACGACCAGCGGCCCGTCGGCCAGGTCGAGGTCCGGCAGCGAGACGTCGCCGTCGGCGGCCAGGCCGATCACCATGCAGCCGGCCTCCTGGTAGGCCTTGAGCTGCCGGGTGAGGTTGACCGCCTGCGCGACGGGGATGCGCGCGGCCGCCCCGGCCGAGGTCTTCCACGCCGACGCGGTCATGCCGGCGGCGCGACGCTCGGGGATCAGCACGCCGTGCGCGCCGAAGCCCGCGGCCGAGCGCACCACGGCGCCGAGGTTGCGCGGGTCGGTCACCGAGTCCAGGGCCACGATCAGCGGCGGCTCGCCGGCCTCGGCGGCGCGGTCGAGCAGGTCGTCGGGGTGGGCGTACTCGTAGGCCGGCACCCGGGCGGCCAGGCCCTGGTGGACGGCACCGCCGGTGAGCCGGTCGAGCTCGGAGCGGGGCGCCTCCAGCATGGACAGCCCACGGTCGGCCACGATCCGGAACACCTCGCGCAGCCGGCCGTCGCGCTCGGCGCCCTCGGCGACGTACACCGTGGTCACCGGCATCCCGGCCCGCAGCGCCTCCACGACGGAGTTGCGCCCGGCCACCCACTCGGAGTCGCCGGCCTTGACGGGACGCCGGGGCCGTGCCGACGCCGACTTCTGGGCGCGCTTCTCCTGCTTGTAGGCCTTGTGGCCCTCGCGGTCCTTGGCCTTGGGGGTCGGCCCCTTGCCCTCGAGCCCGCGCCGGCGACGGCCGCCGGAGCCGGCCGTCGGGTTGCCCTTGCCGGTCTTCTTGATCGCGCCGCGACGCGACGAGTTGCCTGCCATCAGATGTCCTGTGCTCGGGTGGTCGAGCCTGTCGAGACCACCATGGGTGTGTCGTGAGTGGTCTCGACAGGCTCGACCACCCGATCTGTCAGAGGGACCACTGCGGGCCCTGCGGGGTGTCCTCGAGGTCGATCCCGGCGGCCTTGAGCTGGTCGCGGATCGCGTCGGCGGCCGCGAAGTCCTTGGCGGCCCGGGCCTCGGCGCGCTGCTGGAGCAGCGAGGCGACCAGGGCGTCGACCGCCGCGGTCAGCCGCTCCTCGCGGGCCGACGAGCCGCCCGCGGACCAGCGCGGGTCGAACGGGTCGACGCCGAGCACCGCGAGCATCGCGCGCACCGAGGCGGCGGCCCCGGCCAGTGCGTCCGACGGCCCCGCGGCGAGCAGCTTGTTGCCCTCGCGGACCACGTCGTAGACCGCGGCCACCGCAGCCGGCGTGCCGAGGTCGTCGTCCATCGCGGTCTCGAACTCCGCGCACATCGTGCCGATCCCGACCTCCCCGAGGAGGTCGCGCGCCCGGGTCAGGAAGTGCTCGATCCGGGCGAAGCCCGCCGCCGCCTCGTCGAGCGCCTCGAAGCTGAACTCGACGTGGGAGCGGTAGTGCGCGGCCACCATGTAGAACCGGAGGTCGATCGCGCGTGTGCGCTGCAGCACCGCCGGGATGGTCAGGCTGTTGCCCAGGGACTTGCTCATCTTCTCGCCGGCGGTGGTGATCCAGGCGTTGTGCATCCAGTACGACGCGAAGCCGTAGCCCGCCGCCCGCGACTGGGCCTGCTCGTTCTCGTGGTGCGGGAAGCGCAGGTCGACGCCGCCGCCGTGGATGTCGAAGCTGCCGCCGAGGTACTTCAGCGCCATCGCCGAGCACTCGATGTGCCAGCCCGGACGGCCCGGGCCCCACGGCGACGGCCAGGCCGCGGTCTCGGGCTCGGTCTGCTTCTTCCACCCCTTCCACAGGGCGAAGTCACGCGGGTCGCGCTTGCCCACGCGGGTCCGCGTCCTCGGCCGCCTCCATGTCGTCGATCCGCTGCCCGGTCAGCTCGCCGTACGACGCCCACGAGCGCACGTCGAAGTAGACGTCGCCGGAGCCGTCCTCGGCGGCGTAGGCGTGGCCGGCGGAGATCAGCCGGGTGATCAGCTCGATCATCTCGGGCACGTGCCCGGTGGCGGCCGGCTCGTAGGTCGGCGGCTCGACGTTGAGGGCGTCGTAGGCGGCGTCGAGCTCGCGCCGCATGGCGTAGGCGAGGTTGTACCAGGGCCGGCCCTGCTCGGCCGACTTCGCCAGGATCTTGTCCTCGATGTCGGTGATGTTGCGGATGAAGGTGACGTCGTAGCCGCGCACGGTCAGCCACCGGCGGAGCACGTCGAAGTTCACCCCCGAGCGCACGTGCCCGACGTGCGGCTCGGACTGCACGGTGAGGCCGCACAGGTAGATCCCCGCCTTGCCCGCCTCGAGCGGGACGAAGTCGCGGACCTGCCGGGTCGCCGTGTCGTAGAGCCTCACCCGCCAATCGTATCGATCCACGCGGCCGCCGAGCCCGGCGAGACCCCCGACGCGCCCCGCGTCCGGACCCGGCGGCCCCCGAGTGGCCCCCGAGTGGCCCAGGGCGACCCGCGCCGCGGTCACGACCGGCGTGGAATCTGGGCCGCGTGGGACGGATGGTGGGTAAAGTCCTGTTCGTGCTGATCCGCGCCGCGCTGGCCTCCCTCGCCGTCCTCGCCGCTCCCCTGGCGGTGGCCGCCCCCGCGCAGGCCGCCCCCGGCCGGCAGATCGACTACACGTCGTGGGACACCGCCGCCCAGCTCGCGACCGGCACCTCGCGCGCGGTGAAGGTCGTCCGCGGCACGCTGCGGCTCGACGAGCCGACCGCGACGCAGCGGGTGGCCGGGGCGACCTACCAGAAGGGCTCGTGGACGTCGCCCTGGAACCAGTCGCGCTTCGCGCTCACCGAGCTGGTCCCGTCGTGGGACGCGAAGACCCCCGAGGGCACGTTCGTCCAGGTGACGGTGCGCGGACGCACCGCCGACGGACGCACCAGCAGCTGGGACAGGCTCGGCCGCTGGGCGTCCGGCGACCAGCAGCTGCGGCGGACGTCGCAGGGCAGCCAGACCGACGACCTCGCCCGGGTCGCCACCGACACCTGGGTCGCCGCGACGCCGCTCTCCGCCTGGCAGCTGCGGGTCACCCTGCACCGCACGGCCGGCACCCGTCCCTCGCCCAAGGTCGACGTCGTCGGCGCCATGGTGTCGAGCATCGCCGCGTCCACCAGCGTGCCGACCAGCCGGCCCGGGGCCGCCGCCGGCGTGGTGCTCCCCGTGCCGCAGCTCTCGCAGATGGTCCACGAGGGCCACTTCCCGGCGTACGGCGGCGGCGGTGAGGCGTGGTGCTCGCCCACCTCGACCGCGATGGTGCTCGCCTACTACGAGGCGCTGCCCGCGGCGGAGGAGACCGCCTGGGTCGGCGTGAACCATGCCGACCGCGTGGTCGACCACGTCGCCCGGATGACCTTCGACCACGGCTACGACGGCACCGGCAACTGGCCGTTCAACACCGCCTACGCCGCCACCCGCACCGACAAGGCGTTCGTGACCCGGTTCGCGTCGCTGCGCGGGGTGGAGCGGCTCGTGCAGGCCGGCATCCCGGTGGTCACCTCGCTGACCTTCGGGCCGGGCCAGCTCACCGGGGCGCCGATCTCGTCCACCAACGGCCACCTCCTGGTCGTCGTCGGGTTCACCACCGAGGGTGACGTGGTGGTCAACGACCCGGCGGCGTCGAGCAACGCCGGCGTCCGCCGCACCTACGACCGCGGCCAGTTCGAGAACGCCTGGCTCAAGCGCGGCCCGGCCGGCGGGTCCGGCGGGATCGCCTACGTCATCCACGACCGCGCCCACCCGCTCCCCGCCCGCAACGGCGCCACGAGCTGGTGAACCGGCACGTCTCCTTCCGCGCCTGGCGCGGTGACGAGCTCGGCGCGGGCACGCACGTCGGGACGGTCGCCGGCCCGGACGGGCTCGCCTACGCCGAGACCGCCGGCTGCCGTCACCACGCGGACCCCGCCGGCGACGGCACCGCCCGCGACTACACCTGGACGAGCTGGCTGTCCCCCGCGGTGAGCCCCGGGCACCCGTTCACCGCGCTGGTGCCCTCGTGGAACGCGCGCACGCCCGACGGCTCATGGCTCGAGGTCGAGGCCCGCACCAGCGAGGACGGGGTGCACTGGTCACGCTGGTGGGTGCTGGGCCGGTGGGCCGAGACCGACACCGAGATCCGGCCGGCCTCGGTGCCCGGGCAGGACGGCGCGGACACCCGGGTCGGCGTCGACGAGCTCCTCGCCCGGGAGGGCACCGCCTGGTCGGCCTTCCAGCTCCGCGTCACGCTGCTCCGCCCGTCGGCCAGCACCGCGACCCCGACGGTCGGCCTCGTCGGCGCGGTCGTCTGCTCCGGCACCGTGACGGCGACCGGTGACCCCGGCGGCGCCGCCCACGGCGTCGAGCTCGAGGTGCCGGCGTACTCCCAGCAGCTGCACCGGGGCGAGTACCCCCAGTGGAACGCCGGCGGCGAGGCCTGGTGCTCGCCCACCTCGGTCTCGATGGTGCTCGGCACCTGGGGCCTCGGCCCCTCGCCCGAGGACTACGCGTGGGTCGAGTCGCACTGCCCCGACCCGTTCGTCGACCACGCGGTGCGGCACAGCTTCGACCACGCCTACGGCGCCGGCAACTGGTCGTTCAACACCGCCTACGCCGGCCTGCACGGTGCCGAGGCCTTCGTGACCCGGCTGCGGTCGCTGGCCGAGGCCGAGCGGTTCGTCGCGGCCGGGATCCCGCTGGTGGCCTCGGTGTCCTTCGACGCCGAGGAGCTGCCGGCCGCCGGCTACGCCACCGCCGGGCACCTGCTGGTGGTGATGGGCTTCGACGCCGCCGGCGACGTCGTCTGCCACGACCCGGCCTCCCACGAACGGCCGAGCAACGACGAGGTGCGCGTGGTCTACCCGCGCGGCGCCTTCGAGAAGGTCTGGATGCGCTCGGGCGGCCTGGTCTACGTCGTCCACCCGGCCGACGTACCCCTGCCCCCGCCGGCGGTCCCCACCGAGCCCAACTGGTGACACCGGCCGAGGGGTCACTTCCTCAGCCATTCTCGCGGCGTGTCGCGGAGGATCTGACCCCTCGGTGACGGCGCGGCTCAGCTCGTGGTGAAGTCGACGGTGTGCCAGCCGGTCGCGCCGTCGGGCACCACGTCGGCCCGGGCCGCGGTCTGGGTGTAGCCGGACCTGTCCGTCGCCCGCACCGCCAGCGTGTGCTCCCCCGCCGGTGCGTCGAGCGTGACCGCCCACTGCACCCAGGTGTCGTTGCCGGGCACCCCGCCGAGCTCCGCGCGCTGCCAGGCCTGGCCGTCGAGCCGCACCTCCACCGCCTCGATGCCGGTGTGCTGGGCCCAGGCCTGGCCACCGACGCGGACCCTGCCCGCGGGGACGTCGGCGCCGTCGCGCGGGACCTCGATGCGCGACTGCGTCTTGACCGGACCGCGGGCCGACCAGCCGCGCTCGGTCCAGTAGGCCGTGAAGTCCTGGTAGCGGGTGACCTCGAGGTCGACCACCCACTTGGTCGCGGACACGAAGCCGTAGAGCCCGGGCACCACCATCCGCACCGGGAAGCCGTGCTCGACGGGCAGCGGCTGCCCGTTCATGGCCACCGCCAGCAGCGAGTCGCGGTCGTCGGTGAGCGCCTCGATCGGCGTCCCGCAGGTCCACCCGTCCTCGGAGGTCTGCTTCACCGCGTCGGCCCCGGGCTGCACACCGGCCTCGGCGAGCAGGTCGGCGATCCTCACGCCGCTCCACCACGCGTTGCCGATCAGGTCGCCGCCGACCGGGTTGGACACGCAGCACAGCGTCACCCAGGCCTCGGTCATCTCGCGGGCGAGCAGGTCCTCGTAGGTCAGGGTCAGCTCCCGGTCGACCATCCCGTGGATGCGCAGCCGCCACTCGTTGGGGTCGATCGCGGGCAGCACCAGCGCGGTGTCGATCCGGTAGAACTCGTCGCTGGGCACCCGCCAGGGCGTCGTGCCGGGGACGCCGAGCTCCGCTCCGGCCGGTACGGCGCCGCGCGTCACCGGCAGCCGGAGCAGCCGTCGCGTCGTCTCCACCGCCCTGAGGCTGCGACCGAAGAGCCGGCCACTCGCCCCGACCGCCACCGCGGCCACCGCGACCGACGCTGCGACGACGACGAAGCGGCGGGACGGCCCACCCGGCGAGGCCTCCTCGGGCTCTCCCGTGGCGGCACGGGTCGGCACCGCGTCGACGAGGAAGGCCAGCACCACCAGCCAGGTGGCGACCCCACCCGCCAGCGGGATCACGGACGCGGTCGTGAAACCGGGCCGGGACATCAGGGCCAGCAGCGCGATCGCCGCCATCGCGAGGAAGACCAGGTTCGCCGCCAGCCGGCTGCGGGCGGTCAGCACCCCGGCCAGCGCGCCCAGACCGACCACGGCCAGGGTGACCCCGCCGACCAGGATCGGCTTGTCGTTGCGCCCGACGAGCTGGATGAACGCCTCGGCGACGGGACCGGGGGTCACCTCGATGACCACCTCGGCGACCCCCTGGATCGGGGTCGCCCGCGCGTTGAGCAGGTTGGTCAGCGCGTGCGCGACCGCGATGCCCGCCCCGCCGGCCACGGCGCCCGCGAGCGCCAGCTGGCCGCGGGGTCGGGAAGGTCGGGGGGTCACATCCCCATGTTCGCGCACCACGGCAACCCGGACTGCCCGCTGGCCCGGCCGGGCGGGGACCCGGCATGATCGGCCCGTGACCACGACCCCCCGCATCGGCCTCGGCACCGACGTCCACCGGCTCGCCGACGGCGTCCCGATGCACGTCGCCGGCCTCGCCTTCCCCGACGAGCACCAGGGGCTCGCGGGCCACTCCGACGGCGACGTCGCGGCCCACGCCTGCTGCGACGCGCTGTTCTCGGCCGCGGGCATCGGCGACCTGGGGTCCCACTTCGGCACCGCGGAGCCGGAGTGGGCCGGCGCCGCGGGAGCGACGCTGCTCCGCGAGGCGGCCCGCCGGGTGCGCGCGGCCGGCTTCGACATCGGCAACGTGTCGGTGCAGGTCATCGGCAACCGGCCGCGGTTGTCCCCGCGCCGCGCGGAGGCCGAACGGGCCCTCTCGGACGCCGCCGGCGCCCCCGTCTCGGTGTCGGCGACCACCACGGACGGTCTCGGCCTGACCGGGCGCGGCGAGGGCGTGGCCGCGGTCGCCACCGCCCTGGTGGTCCCGCGGGAGGGCTGACGATCCGGCGTCAGGCGGGCGTCGCGAGCCGGTAGCCGCGCTTCACCACGGTCTGCACGAGCGGTCCACCGAGCGCGCGGCGGAGCCGGGCCACCGCCATCTCGACGGCGTGCTCCGAGCGCGCCTCCCCGGTCGGCAGGTGCCCCATCAGGTCGCGTCGCGCGACCACGTGCCCGGGCCGCCGGGCGAGGGCGAGCAGCACCGCGAGCGGAGCCCCCGACAGGTGCACCGGGACCTCGTCGACCCGGACCGTGCCGGCCTCGATGACGAGCCGGTGGCCGGCCACGTCGAGGACGCGGTCGGCGGCCGACGTACCCATGCTCAGGCCACCTCCCGCGGCCCCACGTGCACGATCCCGTCGACCACCCGCACGGGGTACGACGGCACGGCGACCCCCGGGTCCTCGAGGCACCGGCCGGTGCGCAGGTCGAAGGCCAGGCGATGGGTCAGCGACGCCACGAACGGGACCTCGCCCCGGGTGCCCACGATCCCCTTGGCGAGGGCTCCCGACCGGGTCAGCGGGTCGTGGTTGCCGAGCGCGAAGACCTGGTCGTCGTAGGTGCGGAAGACCGCCACGGCCGTGCCGTGCACGAGCGCGGTCACGCCGCGCTCGACGGGCAGGCTCACGAAGGCGCACACCGGGGTCCACGCGTCGTCCCCCGCGTGGGCTGGCCTCGACGGCACCGTGCGCACCGGACTCCCTGTCGTCCGCCGGGGCGCTGCCCCCCGGATCACCGCCACGGTAGGGAGGGCAGGTTTTGCGCGCGTCGCGCTCGTGTTTCCGGCAGGAAAACGAGTTCGCACATCCGGGGCGGCTGCGACGCGGCCCCGGGAAGCGGGAGACGGCGATCGTCGCCGGCCACGCGCCACCGGGACGCCTTTGTCCCGGAGCCCGTGCTTCTCGACCAGTCCCAGGGGCGGGCGCGTGGCCGACGCGATCGGTGTTCCGACGACCCCGGGGGATCCAGGGAGGGCCGGAGCCCCCGAGGTCGTGTGCACGACGTTAGGCAGCGCGTGTTTCGGCGGTGGGGAGCGCCTGTGTCCGGTTCGTGAACTTCGCTTCACGAGCTGGTCCAGTCCAGTCGGCGTACGCACCCACGTTCCGGCGACCGGTCCTGCCCGAGGTCTTGCCCTCGTGACACACGTCACCTAGCGTGCGTACATACGTGAAAACGATATGCACATTTGTGCAGATAGGACTGGAGCGATGGACACGAATCCGGCTGCAACCAGGACCCGCCTCGGCGACGACGCCGGTACGGCGACCCGCACGCTCGCCACGATGTGGCAGATCCGCCGGTTCGAGGAGGCCGTCGACGACCTGTTCGCACGCGGCCTGATGCACGGGACCATGCACCTGTCGATCGGCCAGGAGGCCTCGGCCACCGGCACCTGCTTCGCGCTGCGCGACGACGACGCGATCACCTCGACCCACCGCGGGCACGGGCACTGCATCGCCAAGGGCGCCGACCTCGAGCGGATGATGGCCGAGCTGCTCGCCAAGGAGACCGGCTACTGCCGCGGCCGGGGCGGCTCGATGCACATCGCCGACGTCGCCACCGGCAACCTCGGCGCCAACGGCATCGTCGCGGGCGGGATCCCGATCGCCGCCGGGGCGGGCCTCGCCTACCGGCTCCAGGGGCTCGACCGTGTGGTGGTCAGCTTCTTCGGCGACGGCGCCGCCAACGAGGGCGCCTTCCACGAGGCCGTCAACCTGGCCGCGATCTGGAAGCTGCCGGTGGTCTTCCTCTGCGAGAACAACAAGTACGGCATGTCCTTCTCCACCGAGAAGTCCTTCGCCATCGAGAACATCTCCGAGCGGGCGCTCGGCTACGGCATCCCGGGCGTCACCGTCGACGGCAACGACGTCGAGGCCGTGCACGAGGTGGTGACCGACGCCGTCGACCGGGCCCGCCGCGGCGAGGGACCCACCCTCGTCGAGTCGGTGACCTACCGCTGGAAGGGCCACAGCAAGTCCGACAAGAACCTCTACCGCACCAAGGAGGAGATCTCGGAGTGGCGCGACCGCGACCCGATCATCCGCTTCGAGACCGCGGTGCGCGAGCGCGGCGTGCTCGACCAGGCCGCGATCGACGCGATCCGCAGCGAGGTCACCCAGGAGATCCGCACCGCGGTCCGCGCGGCCAACGCCGCCCCCGACGCCAGCCCCGACGACCTCCTCACCGCCGTCTTCGCGACGGCCTGAAAGGGCAGCCCACGATGAGCACATCGACCAGCCCAGCGACCAGTGCAGCGACCAGCCCGGCCGAGGCCGGCACCGAACGCCTGATCACCTACTCCGAGGCGGTCCGCGAGGCCCTCGGCGAGGCGATGTCCGCCGACGACCGCGTGTTCCTCCTCGGAGAGGACATCGGCGTCTACGGCGGCGCGTTCGGCGTCACCGGCGACCTCTACCACCGCTTCGGCCCCGAGCGGGTCCGGGACACCCCGATCTCCGAGCTCGGCATCGTCGGTGCCGCCGTGGGCGCGGCCCTGGCCGGGATGCGGCCGGTCGTGGAGATCCAGTTCTCCGACTTCACCTGCCAGGCGATGGACCAGATCGTCAACCAGGCAGCGAAGATCCACTTCATGCTCGGCGGTGCCGCCGAGGTGCCGATGGTGCTGCGCGCCCCGCTCGGCTCGGGCACCGGGGCCGCCGCCCAGCACTCGCAGAGCCTCGAGGCCTGGTTCGCGCACGTGCCGGGCCTCAAGGTCGTCATGCCGGCCACCGCCGAGGACGCCAAGGGCCTGCTGCTCGCGGCGATCGACGACCCCAACCCGGTGATCGTGCTGGAGCACAAGCTGCTCTACCGCACCTCCGGCCACGTGCCCGAGGGCGCCGAGCGCATCCCGCTGGGGAAGACCGCCGTACGCCGCCGCGGACGCGACGTCACCATCGTGGCCACCGGCGTCATGGTCTCGCGCAGCCTCGAGGCCGCGGAGCGTCTCGCCGCCGACGGCATCGACGTGTCGGTGATCGACCCGCGCACGCTGTCCCCGCTGGACGACGCCCCGATCCTCGAGGACGTCTCCCGCACCGGCCGCGCCCTGCTCGTGCAGGAGGCGCCCGGCCACGTCGGCTTCACCGCCGAGATCGCCTCGCGGATCGTCGAGTCTCCGGCGATCTACCGGCTGCTCGCCCCGATCCGCCGGCTCAGCGGCCTCGACATCCCGATCCCCTACGCGCCGCAGCTCGAGTCGTCGGCCGTCCCCCAGGTCGACGGCATCGTCGACGCCGCCCGCTCGCTGATGAAGGACTCCTGACCCATGGCACGCATCCCCATCCTGATGCCCAAGATGTCGATGACGATGACCGAGGGCGAGGTGGCCACCTGGATGGCCAAGGTCGGCGACGAGGTCAACGTCGGCGACGTGGTCTGCGAGGTCATGACCGACAAGGTCGACATGGAGGTCGAGAGCACCGCCTCCGGCACCCTCGTCGAGATCGTCGCCGAGTCCGGCATGGTCGACGTGGGCCAGCCGATCGCCTGGCTCGAGGGCGAGGACGACAGCCTCGGCCTCGGCGACCTGCTCGCCGGCGACGACTCCGACCTCCCGGCCGCCGACACGCTCGCCGACGACCACCCCGACGACCACGCCGAGTGGGAGGCCGTGTCCACCGAGCGGCCGGCCGCTCCCCAAGCCACCCCCGAGGCCGAGCCGGAGCCCGGACCGGTGCCCGCGGTGCCCCGTGCCCGTGGACTCGCCCGCGAGCAGGGCGTCGACCTGTCCTCCGTGGCAGGCACCGGCCCCGACGGCCTGGTCACGGTGGCCGACGTCGAGGCGGTCGCCCGCCGCCACCCGCGGCCACCCCGGCAGCCGCCCCGGCAGCCGCGGCCGCCGCACCCGCGACCACCGCGACGGGCAAGGCCAAGGACCGTAGCGCGATGATCCGCGCCGCCGTGGCCCGCAAGATGACCGAGAGCGCGGCGGTGCCGCAGTTCACCGTCTGGCGCGACGTCGTGCTCGACCAGGCCGACCAGCGCCGCGGCGGCGTCTCCTGGACCACCGCGCTGCTGCGGGCCTACGCCGGGGCGCTGCGCGAGGTGCCCGACCTGCTCGACCGCTGGGACGTCACCACCTCGACCGCCACGCACAGCGGGCCCCCCGCCGTGGCGCTGGCCGTCGCGACCGCCGGCGGCCTGATGGTGCCGGTGTTCGTGGAGCCGGACGCGCGCGACCCGCACGAGCTCGACGCCGAGATCAAGGCGGTCGTGGCGGCGGCGCACACCGGCCGGCTCGACCCGTCCTACCTCGGTGTCGCCAACGGCTCGCTGTCCAACCTCGGCGGGATGGGCGTGGACCGCTTCCAGGCCCTGGTCACGCCGCCGCAGGCCAGCGTGCTGGCGCTCGGGTCGATCCGGCCCCGCCCGGTCGCCGTCCCCGGCGGCGTCGGCCTCGCCCTGAGCCTGACCGCCGGGCTGACGGTGGACCACCGGGTCGGTGACGGGGCGCACGCGGCGCAGCTGCTCGAGGTGTTCGCGACCCGGCTCGCGGCCGGCTCCTGACCGGCCGGATGACTCGAAATGACCATGCCCCGGGTCCTTGACGTGACGCACGTCACATGCTGGGATACGTGGACAGATGTGAGAACTATTCGCACAGAGGTGAAGATGCCCGCTCCCCGTGACCCCGGCACCCTGCTGGCTGCGGCGCGCCTCTACTACCTCGAGAACCAGTCGCAGGCGGAGATCGCCCGCGAGCTGGGGACCAGCCGGTCCAACGTCTCGCGGATGCTCACCGAGGCCCAGCGCCAGGGCATCGTCACCATCACGATCAACGACCCGTCGGGTCGGGTCACCGCGCTCGAGCAGGACCTGCGGGCGCGCTTCGGGCTCACCGAGGTCCGGGTCGCCCAGCGCGGCCCGGGTCCCTCGGTGAGGGTCGAGGACCAGGTCGGGCTCCAGGCCGCCGCGCTGCTGACCGACCTCGTCGCCGACTCGATGACCGTCGCGCTCTCGTGGGGCCACGCGCTCCAGGCGATGGTCTACGCCACCGAGGTCGAGCGCGACTACAACCTCAGGCTCACCCAGCTCGTCGGCGGGCTCTCCTCGATCAGCAACGAGATCAGCGGCACCGAGCTGGTCCGCGAGCTGGCCACCCGGCTGGGCGCCGACTACGTCCCCCTGCACGCGCCGGCCGCGCTCGCCTCGCCGACCGCCCGCGACGCCCTGCTCGCCGAGCAGTCGATCGTCGAGACGCTCGACCTGGCCCGGGCCGCGGACCTCGCCTTCGTCGGCATCGGCACCCCCAGCCACGGGTCGTCGTCGGCGATCCTCACCTCGCTCCAGCTCTCGCCCCGCGAGGAGAAGGAGTTCTGGGCCGAGGAGCCGGTCGGCGACGTCGCGGCCCGCTACTACGACGCCGAGGGCCACGAGGTGAAGGGCGCGGTCGCCGACCGCATCCTCGCCGTCGACCTCGACGACCTGCTCAACATCCCCAACGTCGTCGGGGTGGCGCACGGCCGCGCCAAGACCCCCGGCGTCCTCGGCGCCCTCCGCGGGCGCCTCATCGACTCCCTGGTGTGCGACGAGGTGCTGGCGCGGGCGCTGCTCAGCGAGCCGACGCCGGTGCCGCCCGAACGAAGGACAACCTCATGACCCCTCTGCTGCTGCTCGGCGCCGTCGTCGCCGGCTGGATGGTCCAGCTCGTGCTGACCTACCGCCAGTCCATGGCCTTCAACGCCGACGTGCGGGCGATGCGCCCCTCCGGCACGGTGAGTGTCGGGGCCGCAGGCAAGCGCTACCGCGGCGGCCGCGCGTTCGTGGCGATCGCCGTCGACGACCAGGGGGTCGTGCGCGACGCCATCACCCTCAGCGGCTGGACGACCTTCGCGCGAGCCCGCAGGCTCCCCGCCCTGGTCGGCCAGCGCGCCACCAGGCTCAAGGGCGACCGGGACGTCCCCGGCCTCTCCCCGCAGCAGCGCGACGCCGCCCGGCAGGCAGCGACCCTGCTGCTCCAGGCGACTCGTCCGGCGACCCAGGAGGTGCGCAGCTGAAGAGTCCCTGCGGGTCGAAGTCGGGGTGGAGCCCGGCCCGACCACGCAGGGAGACATCGAGCGGGCTCGCCCGCTGATGACCACAGATGCCCGGCAAGCATCACGAACCGGCCTGCAAGAGGCCCACTCGATGAGGAGCAATCATGCCATTCACCCAACTCGCGGCGGGAATCGTGTTCGCCGCCGAACAACCGCAGGTCGACGAACCGACAGGGTTCTTCGGCGTCCTCGCCGGCGCAGCGGACTGGTTCATCGGGCTCTTCCAGGCCGGTGGCGAGGTCTTCGTCGGCCTGCTCGTCGGGATCATCCCGACCCTGATCGTGCTGCTCACCTTCGTCAACGCCCTGATCCACCTGATCGGGCCGGAGCGCATCGACAAGGTCGGCGAGTACGCCGCCCGGCCCGGGATCATCTACTACCCGGTCCGGTACCTGATCTTCCCGGGGCTCTCGGTGTTCTTCCTGACCAACCCGATGTGCTACACGATGGGCCGGTTCCTGCCCGAGCGCTACAAGCCCGCCTTCTACGACTCCGCGGTGAGCTTCGTGCACCCGATCACCGGCATCTTCCCGCACGCCAACGCCGGTGAGCTCTTCGTCTACCTCGGCATCGCGGCGGGCATCACCCAGCTCGGCCTCAACACCAGCGAGCTGGCCGTCCGCTACCTGCTGGTCGGCCTGGTCGTGATCCTCATGCGGGGCATCGTGACCGAGCTCATCACCGCCCGCATGATGCGGCGCTCCACCACGACCGAGGAGGTGGCGGCATGACCACGACCAACACGACCAAGTCCTCCGGCGGCGGCGGCATGAACACGTTCAACAAGATCCTGGTCACCGTCGGCAAGGCCGTCGGCGGCGTGGTCGGCACGCTCTACCAGGCCGGCCGCGACTCGATCGACACCGTCATCCGCAACATCCTGCCGTTCATGGCGTTCATCGCCGTCCTCATCGGCATCATCAACGAGACCGGCATCGGCGACCTGCTGGCCCACGCGATCGAGCCGCTGGCCAGCAGCCTCATCGGCCTGATGGCGATCAGCATCTTCTGCGCGATCCCGATCCTCTCGCCGGTGCTCGGCCCCGGCGCCGTCATCGCCCAGGTGGTCGGCGTGCTGCTCGGCACCCGGATCGGCACCGGCGACATCCCCCCGCAGTACGCACTGCCGGCGCTGTTCGCGATCGACCCCCAGGTCGGCTGCGACTTCATCCCCGTCGGCCTGGCCCTCGGCGAGGCCGAGGAGAAGACGGTCGAGGTGGGCGTGCCGGCCGTGCTGGTCTCGCGCCTGTTCACGGGCCCGGCGTCGGTCGTGATCGCCTACTTCGCCAGCTTCGGGCTCTACACCAGCACCACCAACTAGCGACCAACCGAAGAGGAGTACACCCATGACTGACTACAAGTCCGTCCGCGTCACCAAGGGACGCGGAGGCTGGGGTGGTCCGCTGACGATCACGCCCACCGAGGACCGGCCCCTCGTCGCCTCCATCACCGGCGGCGGGATCCACCCGGTGGCCCAGCGGATCGCCGACCTCACCGGCGGAGAGGTCGTCGACGGCTTCTCCGGCTCGGCGCCGTTCGACAAGCTCGCCGTCGCGGTCATCGACTGCGGCGGGACCGCGCGGGTGGGCGTCTACCCGATGAAGAAGGTCAAGACCGTCGACATCCACGCCACCAGCCCGGCCGGCCCGCTCGCGCAGTTCATCACCGAGGAGCTCTTCGTGTCCGGCGTCAAGCCGGAGGACGTGGAGGAGACATGAACGACATCGCAGCGGCCACCCGCGTCCTCTACGACTCGACCGTGACCGGGGTGGGCGGCCAGGTCGAGGAGTTCCTCGGCCACGGCCTGCTCATCTTCTTCGGCGAGAGCTCGCCGAAGGAGCTGCACGACATCTCCGTGCAGCACCGGCCGACGGTGGCCGACGAGGGCCCGCTCCCCGGGGACACGATCGTCCTCGGTGACCACGCCATGGAGATCCTGGCCGTCGGCGACGTCGTCTCCGACAACCTGCTGAACCTCGGCCACCTCGACCTCAAGGCCGACGGCATGACCGAGCCCAAGCTGCCCGGCGACGTGTGCGTGGCCCCGCAGCCTCTTCCGCTGCTCAAGGCGGGCGACGGCTTCAAGATCGTCCGCGGCGGTACGACGGAGGTGGCCTCATGAGCTACCGCACCCGTCTGGCCGCCCGCGAGGCCGAGGTCGGCCGCCCGCTGCGGGTCGGGCTCGTCGGCGCCGGGCAGATGGGCCGTGGCTTCGCGGCCCAGCTGCTCCGGATGCCGGGGATCTCGCTCTCGGCGGTGCTCGACGTCGACCGCTCCCGCGCCGAGGAGGCCCTGACCCAGTCCGGGCTGAAGCCGTCCTCGGCCACGACCACCGACGCCGCGGTCAAGGCCATCGAGAACGGCGAGTCGGTCGCCCTCGCGGGCATCGACGAGCTCGGTGCGCTGCCGCTCGACGTGGTCGTCGAGGCGACGGGGGTGCCCGACGTGGGCGCCCGCGTCGCGCTCGAGTCCGTGCTCAGCGGCAAGGGCATCGCGACGCTCAACGTCGAGTCCGACGTCACCATCGGCAGGCTGATGGCCACGGTGGCCGAGAAGGCCGGCGCGGTCTACTCGGTCTGCCGGGGCGACGAGCCGGTCGAGACCAAGATCCTGGTCGACTACGCCCGGGACCTCTCGCTCGACGTGGTCTGCGCCGGCAAGGGCAAGAACAACCCGCTCGACGTCTACGCCACCCCGGAGTCGCTCGCCGAGCGGGCCCGGACCAAGCAGATGAACCCGAAGATGCTGTGCAGCTTCGTCGACGGGTCCAAGGCGATGATCGAGATGGCGGCGCTGGCCAACACCACCGGTCTCGGCGTCAGCACCCGCGGCATGCACGGTCCGCCGTCGACGGTGCCCACCCTGCACCAGACGTTCGCGCTCAAGGAGGACGGCGGCGTGCTGGAGAAGGCCGGCGTCGTCGACTACTGCACCGGACCGGTGGCTCCCGGGGTGTTCGTGGTGGTCCGCACCGAGGACCCCTACGTCCACCACGAGATGACCTACCTGCAGATGGGTGACGGGCCCTACTTCGCGCTCTACCGGCCCTACCACCTCGCCAGCATCGAGGCTCCGCTCACCGTCTACGAGATCGCGCTCGACCACCGGCCCTCGCTGGTCGCCGAGCACTGGACGGCCGAGGTGGGCGCGGTCAGCAAGCGCCCGCTCGCGGCCGGCGAGAAGATCGACGGCGTCGGCGGCATGATGGTCCGCGGTCTCATCGACGACGCGAGCGACTTCGCCCGCGACAACGCCGTACCGCTCGGCGTGCTGGCCGGGGCGACCCTCCGGCACGACGTCCCGGTGGACCACCTGCTCACCTACGACGACGTGGAGCTCGACGAGAGCTCCAAGATCGTCCAGCTGCGGCGGATGCAGGACGCCATGGCCGAGGCCGGGGTGCCGTCCCTGGACGACCTGGCGGCCGTCCTGCGCGGCTGAGATGCCGCCGTCCGTCACGTCCGGTCCCGCGAGCACCCGCTCGCGGGACCGGACGTTACGCTCACCGGGTGTCCGTCCCCTCCCCCTCCGGTCCGCGCGCCGCGCTGGTGATGCTCGCCGCGGGCGAGGGACGCCGGGTCGGCCACGACACCAACAAGGTGCTGCTCCCGCTGGCCGGGCGCCGGGTCTTCACCTGGGCGGTCCGCTGGGCCACCACGCTCCCTCACGTCAGCCACGTCGTGCTGGTGATCCGCGACGGCGACCAGGACTCGGTGCGGTCGGCGCTCGCCCGGGAGCTCCCCGACACCGTGGTCACCGTGGTGACCGGCGGCTCGTCGCGGCACGAGTCGGAGTGGAAGGCACTCTCCGCGCTGCGACCCGCGATCGAGGGCGGTGAGACCGACGTGGTGGTGATCCACGACGCCGCCCGGCCGCTCGCGTCGGCGGAGCTGTTCCGCGACGTGATCGAGGCGGCGGAGCGGTACGGCGGCGCGCTGCCGGTGACCGATCAGCCGGCGCTCGCACCGCTGCACGACGGGGGCGCTCCGGTCACCGACCGGACCGTCGCGGTGCAGACCCCCCAGGCGTTCCGGGCCGAGCCGCTGCTCGCCGCCTACACCGCGGCCGAGCGCGAGGGGTTCGTCGGCACCGACACGGCGAGCTGCGTCGAGCGCTACACCGACGTGCCGGTGCACTGCGTCACCGGCGACGCGCGCAACATCAAGATCACCTTCCCCGAGGACCTGTTCCTGGCCGAGCGGCTGCTCGCCAAGGCCGACTGGGACCTCTCCGCACCCGAGAGCCGGGAGCCGCACCGCCGCCGACTGGCCCACGGTGAGCGCGGATGAGCATCGAGCACGCCGACCTCCTCTGCGAGCGCTGTGACCAGGTCACCGAGCACGAGCTGCACTACGCCGGCCGGCTCCTGGAGTCGGTGCGCTGCACCCGGTGCGGCCACCAGCTCTCGATGACCCACCGCGCCCTCGTCCCGGCCTACCTCCACGACCTCGAGCAGCGGGTGGCCAGCAAGCCGCAGCGGCTCTACCACCGTGCTGTGCGCGACCCCCGGGTCTTCCTCAGGACCCTGCCGGGCGCGGTGCTGCGGCAGCCGGCGAAGTTCGTCCGCGAGTTCTGGTCGCTGGTCCGGCGCTGAGACGTCGCCTAGGCCTCGTGCACCCGGCGGCCGAGCTCGTCGAGGCACTCCAGGACGCGCAGCGCCGACTCGTCGCCGACCCGTCGCGCCATCGACGGCGCGCGCAGCAGCTCGAGACCTCCGCGTTCGCGGAGCCAGGCGGCGAGCAGGCCGAAGTCGTGGACCGGCGGCGGGCCCGCGCTCACCAGGTGCGCCGGCAGGGCGACGGGCGAGGCGACGACGGCGAGCCGGTCGCGGTCCAGCGTGCCGACGATCTGCTGGTCCACCACGGTCTTCACGGTGTCGGTGACCGGCCGGTAGCCCGCCACCGCCGCCGGCCGGTCGTCCCCGCGGTCGGCAGCCTCGACCACCCGGGCCACGAAGTCGGCCGGCACCAGCGGGCAGAGCGGGTCGGCGAGCACGAGCAGGCCGGTGGCCGGCGCCGCCCGCCAGAAGTCGGCGGCGACGGTCACGTCGACCCGGAGCCCGATCCGCGCCAGGGTGCGCGCGACGTCGGGGCCGGAGGTCTCGCCCACGGTGACCACGACGCGGTCGACGCCCGGCGCGCCGAGCAGGGCGCGGACGGAGTGCACGAACATCGGCTCGCCGTGCAGGTCGACCAGCGGCAGGCCGTCACGGCTCTCGAGAGGCACGACCCCGACGGCTCCACCCACGTCGTCTCGCTCCTCGCCTGTCTCGCCGCACCCGGTGTCGTGTCGGGGCCCGTCCCGTGCCGGGACGCCGGCTGAGTGCCCGGTCAGGCTAGCAGCGGGCGCTCAGCACTCCGCCCGGCCCCGCTTCCAGTGGGGCCGGACAGCACGATGCCCCCGGACCGAGCGGGTCCGGGGGCATCGACGAAGAGCAGCGATCAGGAAGCGAGCACCTCGTCGAGGAGCGCCTCGGCCTTGTCCTCGTTGGTGTGCTCGGCGAGCGCGAGCTCGGAGACGAGGATCTGGCGCGCCTTGGCCAGCATCCGCTTCTCACCGGCGGACAGGCCGCGGTCGCGCTCCCGGCGCCACAGGTCGCGGACGACCTCGGCCACCTTCATGACATCGCCGGAGTGCAGCTTCTCGAGGTTCGCCTTGTAGCGACGCGACCAGTTGGTCGGCTCCTCGGTGTGTGCGGCGCGCAGGACGTCGAAGACGCGGTCCAGGCCCTCCTTGTCGACGACGTCACGGACGCCGACGAGGTCCAGGTTGCATGCGGGGACACGCACCACCAGATCCTGTTGGGCGACGATGCGCAGTACGAGGTACTGCTTGTCCTCCCCCTTGATCTGCCGGGTTTCGATGTCCTCGATGACCGCTGCGCCGTGATTCGGGTAAACAACCGTTTCGCCCACGGTAAATGTCATGTGCCAAGTACCCCTTCCTAGGTGACTAGTCTAACACGTCGCGGAGACGGCCCCGCGCGCGTTTGCGCAGGTCAGAGGCCACATTGGGGCTTGACAGATGCCCGATTCGTGTGCAGAAGGTGGGGGTCGCGCCGGTTCCGTGCGGGCCCGCGGGCCGTGCCCGTGCGCCCGGCGGGGAAGGCAAAACCGCAGGTCGGGCGGCGACATGGCGCCGCCGACGCGGCGAACCTCCCACCGGGCCCGCGACGACCTGGTCAATACTGCGCCCATGACCTCCCCACGCCGCCGTCCGCGGTGCGTCCGACGCCGCGGCGCCCCCGGATGAGGTTCCGGAGGCAGCGCGGCCAGACCGTCGCGCTCGCGCTCGCCGCGCACCCCCTCTCCGCCGCCGTGACCACGGCCGTGCTGACGGTGGCAGCGGCTCTCTCCGGGCGCAGCACCGAGGAGTGCGCCCTCGTCGCCGCGACCGTGCTGACCGGGCAGCTGACCGTCGGCTGGGTCAACGACCTCGTCGACCGGGACCGCGACCGGCAGGTCGGGCGGCAGGACCGGCCGCTCGCGATGGGCTGGGTCGATCCGGGCACGGTCGCCTTCGCCACCGCCTGCGCGACGCTCCTGGTGGTCCCCCTGTCCGTCGCCAACGGCACCGCGGCCGGGCTCGCCCACCTCGGCTCGGTCCTCAGCCTCTGGCTCTACGACCTGTGGTTCAAGCGCACCTGGCTGTCCTGGCTGCCCTACGCCGTCGGCTTCGGCCTGCTGCCGGCGTTCCTCTCGTACGGCGGCCTCGGCGGCGGGATGCACGGCGCGCCGCCCACCGTGCAGATGACCGTGCTCGCGGCGCTGCTCGGCGTCGGGGTGCACTTCCTCGTCGCGCTGCCCGACCTGGTGGAGGACAAGGAGACCGGCCTGCGGCACCTGCCGCTGCGGGTCGCCCTGCGCATCGGGGCCCCGCGCCTGCTGTGGGTCTCGTTGGCCTTCACGGTGCTGGTCTCCGCCGGCATCGTGGTGACCGCGCTGACCGTCGGACTGCGCCAGTAGGACACGGCCCGCACACCCCCGGACGCGGCCGGCGGCCAGCCGATAGACTCAGCGACCGCCAGAGCCGTACGCGTGCCTCCGAGCAGGGGGCGTCGCAGGAGAGGACCCGACTCGTGAACGTTCGTCGCAGCATCACCGCCGTGGTCGCGGTCCCCGTGCTCGCCCTGGGGACGGCCTCCTGCGGGTTCGACGCCCCGACCGACCAGATCTACAACCCGGCGGTGGGCGTGAGCGACCAGAGCGGAGAGGTCGACGTGCTCAACGTCGTCATCGTCTCCGCCGAGGACGGCAGCGGGACGCTCGTGGCGAGCTTCGCCAACAACGACACCGAGAACGACGACGCGCTCTCCGGCGTCACCGGCGAGGGCGCGGAGGTGCAGGTCGAGGGCGACACCGAGATTCCTGCCGCCGGCTTCCTCAACCTCTCCGACGGCTCCCTGCAGGTCACCGGCGAGGGGGTCACCCCCGGCGCGACGGTGGGCCTCACCTTCGGCTTCGACCGGGCCGAGCCGATCACGCTGCAGGCACCCGTGGTGGAGCAGAGCTCCGAGGGCCCCTACGCCGACGTCCCCGTCTCCTGACACCGCGCCCCTGACACACGCCCTGGCGCGTCGCCCCCGGCGCACTAGGCTGCCAGGCATGACTGCTGACGCAACCGCTGCCACCTCCGGTCACACGCTGGTCCTGCTCCGCCACGGCGAGAGCGAGTGGAACGCCAAGAACCTCTTCACCGGCTGGGTCGACGTGCCGCTGTCCGACAAGGGCATCGAGGAGGCCGAGCGCGGCGGTCGCCTGCTCGCGGACGCGGGCCTGCTGCCCGACGTGCTGCACACCTCGGTGCTGCGGCGCGCCATCACGACCGCCCAGCTCGCGCTCGACGCGTGCGACCGGCACTGGATCCCGGTGCGCCGCTCGTGGCGGCTCAACGAGCGGCACTACGGCGCCCTCCAGGGCAAGGACAAGAAGGCCACGCTCGAGCAGTACGGCGAGGAGCAGTTCATGCTCTGGCGCCGGTCCTACGACACCCCGCCGCCGCCGCTCGACGACAGCAGCGAGTTCAGCCAGAGCGGCGACCTGCGCTACGCCGACCTCCCCGACGAGATCAAGCCGCGCACCGAGTGCCTGGCCGACGTCGTCGACCGCATGCTGCCCTACTGGTACGACGCCGTGGTGCCCGACCTGCGGGTGGGGCGCACCGTCTGCATCGCGGCGCACGGCAACTCGCTGCGCGCGCTGGTGAAGCACCTCGACGGCATGTCGGAGGAGGCCGTCATCGGGCTCAACATCCCCACCGGGATCCCGCTCGTCTACCGCCTCGACGCCGACATGCGGCCGACCAAGGTGGGCGGCGAGTACCTCGACCCGGAGGCCGCCGCCGACGCGATCGCCGCGGTCGCCAACCAGGGTCGCTGACCCACCCCGCCGGGGCCGGGCCTACTGGATCTCCAGGGTGGCCCGGCGCCGGCCCTCGACCTCGAGCAGGCGCAGGGCGACCAGGCCGAGCGCGCCGTAGAGCACCCCGAGGCCGAGCTCACGGGTGAGCAGCCCGGACACCGAGGCCAGGGTGCCGCCGGCGGCGACCTCGCGGGCGGCCTCGATCGCGTGGGTGAGCGGCAGCCACCGCGCCGTCGCCTCCATCCACGCCGGCAGCGCGTCGACCGGGATGTTCGCACCGCAGAAGATCAGCAGCAGCCCGAAGAGCACGTTGGACATCACCGCGGTCTCGCGGACCCGCAGCCCCAGCGCGGCGTTGGCCAGGCCGAGCCCGGTGCAGGACACCGCGGCGATGCCGACGATGAGCGCGAGCGGCAGCCACGACGCGGCCGGGAGCCGCACGCCGAGCAGCAGCGAGCCCACCACCAGCGAGAACATCGAGACGAAGAAGCCGTTGACCACGACCGGCAGCGAGCGGCCGAGGAACAGCGCCACCCGGTTGGCCGGGGTGACCAGCACGATGCCCAGGGTCTGGGTGTAGCGCTCTCCCGCCACGGTGTTGGCCATCGCGAACAGGCACGGGATCGCGGAGTACTGGACGGCGTTGCCGATCACGTAGAACTCGTCGGACTCCACGCCCGCCGAGCGGCCCATGTAGGCGAAGAGCAGGATCTGCACGATCGGGGCGATCAGCATGGACGGCACGTAGATCCACGGGCTGAGCCAGTTGAACAGCGCCCGGAAGCTGATCAGGCCGCCGACGAAGAAGATGCGGAGGGAGGTCATCGCCGGCCTCTCAGGTGAGCGACAGCGTCGCGTTGCGGCGGGCGGAGCGGAGCACGGTCTCGGAGACCAGCGCCCCGACGAGTCCGTAGGCGAGCCCGGTGGCCAGGCACAGCGCGATGTCGGACCAGGGCGAGGCCCCCGCGGCCGACGCCCGGATCGCGGCCATCCCCCACGTGGGCGGCAGGGCGTAGGCGATCCAGGTGACCCAGCCGGGGAACAGCGTCGAGCGGCACCAGGAAGCCGCACAGCAGCCAGCCGGGGTACTCGAGCAGGTTCCCCATCGCCCACGCGGTGCGGTAGCGCACCACGGCCACCGAGAGCAGGAAGCCGAGCAGCGCGACCGAGAAGATCGACACCACGATCGACAGCGCGAAGGCCAGCGGGCTGGCCACCGGCACGGTGATGCCGAAGAGCAGCCAGCCCCACAGCAGCGTGGACCCGAGGCTGAACAGCCCCAGCGACGCCATCGCCGTGGTGATGGGGACGAGGATCAGCGCGAACCGGGTGGGCGAGGCGACGAGCAGCTCCAGCGTGCCGAGCCAGCGCTCGCGCTGCAGCAGGCTGCTCGCGGTCGTGGTCACCACCGACCAGATGCCCATCACCGCGGC
Source organism: uncultured Actinomycetota bacterium (assembly GCA_963698315.1). Lineage (GTDB taxonomy): Bacteria > Actinomycetota > Actinomycetes > Propionibacteriales > Nocardioidaceae > Nocardioides_B. The sequence goes on along the minus strand of CAVOQH010000002.1, from coordinate 481,400 downwards.
GCCGAGGCCGGCGTAGACGAGCACGCTCTCGTCGTCGGCCCGGCCGTAGAGCAGGAAGGCCACCGTGGCGAAGTAGAGCGGCCACACCACCTGGAAGATCCCGTCGAACACCGAGACCGCGATCATCTTCAGGTGCAGCCAGTAGGAGATGCCGAGCAGGCGCAGCACCCTCACGCGGGCACCCCCGCCGTCGACTCCTCGCTGTCGCCGCTGGGCGAGACGTCGTCGTCGGGCGCGGCGGAGGCCCCGGACACCAGCTCGACGTAGGCGTCCTCGAGGGTGGGCTCGCGCGAGCTGACCCGGCCGACGTTGACGCCGTCGAGACGGCCGAGGACCGACGAGGTGACCTCGGCACCGGGCTCGACCTGCACGAGCAGCACCTGGGCCTGGCCTCGGTCCTCCACCGCGGCGGTGCGCACGCCGGGGAGCTCGCGGACGGCGTCGACCGCCGAGGCCGGCACGCCGAAGGTCTCCACCTCGACGACGTGGCCGGCGGCGACCCGCTGCTTGAGGTCGGCGGGCGTGCCCTCGGCGACGAGCTCACCGCCGCGGATCACCGCGATCCGGTCGCAGAGCTCGTCGGCCTCGAACATGTAGTGCGTGGTGAGCAGGATCGTCTTGCCCTGCTCCTTGAGCGAGGCGATCGTGCCGCGCAGCTCGCGCGCGCCCACCGGGTCGATGCCGATGGTGGGCTCGTCGAGGAAGAGCACCTCGGGGTCGTGCAGCAGCCCGCGGGCGATGTGCAGCCGCTGCCGCATGCCGCGGGAGAACCCCTCGACCCGCTCCTTCTCGCGGCCGGTGAGCCCGACCATCTCGAGCAGCGCGCCGATGCGGGCCTTCTGCTCGCGCGGCGGCACGCCGTAGAGCTCGGCGAAGTAGCGGAGGTTGTCGAGCGCGCTGAGGCGTTCGTAGAGACCGCGGTCGCCGCCGAAGACGTAGCCGATGTGGCGGCGCACCTCGCGGGCGTCGTCGACGACGTCGTGCCCGAGCACCGTCGCCCGGCCCGCCGTGGGCAGCAGCAGCGTGATCAGCATCTTGATCGTGGTGGTCTTGCCCGCACCGTTGGGTCCGAGCAGGCCGAAGAGCTCGCCCTGCTCGATGCCGAAGCTGACCCCGCGGACGGCCTCGACCTCCTTCTTCTCCCGCCGGAAGGTGCCGGCGCGGGTGCGGTAGCTGCGGCGAAGATCGTGCGCCTCGACGACGCGCCCCCAAGAAGTCATGCCCCGAACCTAGTCCCGGCCACCGACACCGGTCGACCCATTTTCGTCCGTTTGGCCCGACTCGGTCCGACGCCTACGCGCCGGCCTCGCCCAGCTCGTCGACCACGGTCTCGATCTCCTCGTAGACCGGCGTGCGCTCCCGCTCCGCGGCGATGACGTACTGCGCGCGACCGGTGTAGTCGTCCTGGACCCCGTTGTCCTCGAGCCACTGCTCGTAGTCGGGGACGCCCTCGGTCTCACGGACGACCGTCAGGGCGACCTGCTCGCGGGCGGCCTGGTCGACGCCGTCCGGCTCGAACTCGATCGCGTCGAGCAGGGCTCCGGACCTGCCGACCACCTCGGCCTTGCCGAGCTCGCCGATGCGGTCCTCGACGTAGCCGACCAGGGCGTCGACCGGGGCGTAGCGCTGGTCGAGGTCGGCCTGCTCCATCCCGTCGGTGGACGGGAAGGCGCCGGCGAGGGCGTCGGCCCGCTCGTCGTCCGACAGCGTCGTGGCCGCGCAGTCGAGCGCCGACGGGTCGCTGAAGAACTCCTGCTGCTGCTCCTGCGACCAGTCGGCGGCGCCGTCGAGCGACAGGCCGGCGTCCTCGACGCAGGTGGCGAACTGCTCGTTGTCGGCGACCGCCGCCGGTCCGTCCGACGAGCAGCCCGCGGGCAGGACCAGGAGGAGCGCCGGGAGGAGCAAGGACGTGCGGCGGGGGAACCGCGTCACGACTCGTCCCGGCTCTCGTCGATGTTGGTGATGTACTTCTCGATCTCGTGCCACACGGGCCCGCCCTGTTCCTCGAGGTGCTGGATGTAGAGGTTCACGGCGCGGTCGTTGTCGCCGAGGTTCTCCCGCTCCACGAACTCCTCGAACCCCGGCGGCGGACCCCCGTGCACCTGGGTGTAGATGCTGAAGGCGAAGACCTCCTGGACCGCGTTCTTCGTCATCGCACCGTCGAGGTCCTGGTCGGCCTTCTCCAGCCGCTGGATCTCCGAGAGCAGCGCGTTGAACACGCCCAGCGTCGGGCCGGTGAGCGGAGTCTTGGCCCCGGCCGACACCAGGCTCTCGGCCACGGACTTCAGGACGCCACCCCACTTGATGTCGTCGCCGAGCAGGTCCTGCTGGCGCATGAGCAGGCCCAGGTTGGTCGCCACCTGCTCGGGGTTGTCACCGCGCTGGATCTGGTAGGTGGTCATGCTCGCGATCAGGTCCTCGGGCTTGGTCCCGGACTCGTCGATCAGGTCCTTGAACGTGCTGGCCGGGACGAACCCGTCACGGGCGTTGTTGAGGTACCACAGGGCCCACTCGGGGTCGTTGACCAGCTCGGCGAGGTACGGCGCGATCGGGTCGGTGTACTGCGGGTTGCCGAGGTTGCGGTTGCGCCACTCGAGCATCTCCATGAGCAGGTCGGGCCGGGCGCCGACCGAGTCCTGCAGGGCGTCGAGGTGGCGGTCCTTCAGCGCCACCAGCATCTCGCCGTAGAGGGAGGCGATGTGCTGGAAGTCGTCCTCGTTCATGGTGCCGCCGTCCACCTGGACGTTGAGCAGGCGGAACATCAGGTCGTCGCGGTGCTCCTTGCTCGCCTCCTCCAGGATGTCGGCGAGGTCGCTGCCCGAGGAGTTGGCGTCCCACTGGTCCAGCATGTCGTTGTCGCCGTAGGCGTAGTTGAAGACCTGCGGGAAGAGGCCGGGCATGCCGCCCATGTTGCTCAGCGAGGCGTTGTAGACCTCGGAGTAGTAGGCGATGGCGGCGGCGTTGACCCGTCCGTCGGCGTACTCGGAGGACGCGATGAGCGCCCACGTCTTGGGGCCGTAGTCCTTCTCCATGAAGGCTTCGAGGAACTCGGCCATCTCCTCGTCGTTCTTCTGGCTGATGCCGTTGGCGATGGCGTCGTTGAACCCCTGCAGGTGCGGCCAGAGGTCCTCCATGTAGAGCGTGGAGTTCGTCAGGTTGTCGTTGATCTTGACGTAGAGGTCCTGGACGCCGTCGGCCCCGAGCTCGTCGACGAGCTCCTGGGAGTAGATCGGGTCGTCGGCGTTGGCGCCGATCTCGTCGAGGGCGTCCTGGATGGCCTCGGGGTCGCCGTCGTCGAGGGCCTCGTTGAGGTCCTCCAGGTCGGCCTTGACCTCCTCGCGGGCCTGGGAGTGCAGGAGCGCGATCTCCTCCTCGAGCTCCTGGGCCTCCCGGTCGCCGGTGAGCTTCAGCGTGGCGGTGATGCCGCTGTGGTCGAGACCGGCGTCGCCGGTGGCGCGCCAGTTGGCCAGCTGGTCGGAGCTGATCGGGATCGGTCCCGAGTCGGCCAGGGTGTCGGCGAGCGCCCGGGTGCGCATGCCGAGGTGCTGGACCATGTAGCCGAAGTCGATCTCGAGGTTGTGCTGGGCGGTCTGGCGCGCGCCGGCCGCCTCGGAGACCTGCCCGGACCGGACGTCGTCGAGCTCGTTGCGGATCCCGCCGTTGACCGGCCCGTCCTTCTGCAGCTCGTCGAGGGTCCGCTGGCGCTGGTTGTCGGCTGCGGAGACGGCGTTGTCGTAGTCGGTCTGGGCCTGGTTCCACTTCTTGTTCAGCCCGGGGAGCCGCGCCAGGGCTTCGTCGTAGTCGCGGGCGAGCGAGCGGAGCCCCGCGATCACCGGCTGCAGCTTGTCGGCGAAGCCGCCCATGTGCGTCCCGAGCCCGGTCATCTCCGTCTTGATGGAGGTGGCCGCGTCGCCGGTCCACCCGTCGCCGATCTCGCCGGGCGTGCCCTTGACCGTGCCGGCCTTGGTGTCGAGATGGTCCTTGAGGGTGCCCATCCGGTGGGCGACCTCGCGCAGTCCGTCGGGGTCGCAGTCGATGCTGAAGTGCTTCTCACTCATGTCGGCGGCCTCAGAGCGTCGGCGTGTGGCCGTAGTCCTGGTCGAGCCGGTCGAGCTCCACCTTGAACGTGTTGGTGTTGCCGGCGATCAGGGCCGCGGTGACCCGGCAGACGTCGAACGTCTCCCGCCAGGAGACCTGGAAGGAGTCGGTGCCGTCCTGCACGGTTGCGCCGAACTGGCCGCAGGCGGTGTGGATGCCGGCCGAGAAGCCGAGGATGTTCCAGCGCGAGTTGGAGAACTCCGCGCTCAGGTCGTTGAACCTGTTCTGGATGCGCGCGGCCGCCGCCGCCGACATCTTGACGTCTCCCATGGACCTCTCCCCCGTTGAGTGGTTGCGTGTGAGCATCTCCAGCCGGAGACACCGCAAAACCTACTAAAGGACACCGCCCCCGCGCCTCAGGGGACCAGCCTGGACCCCAGGAAGGCGTCGATCCGGCCCTGGTCGCCGGACCGGGTCAGCGACTCCACCGGGGCGCGTCGCCACAGCGCGCGGTAGAGCACCCCGGCCGGGGCGGAGACCTGGTCGGCGCCGGGGTGCCGGCGGTCCACCACCAGGGGCGGGCCGCCGACCAGGTCCGGCGCGGCCTCGGCCGACGACCCCCGCGGCTGCGCCGGCACGGACGCGGTGGGGTCGGACCGGACCGGCCGGGGCGTCACGGTCCAGGCCCGGTCGGTGTCCTCGCAGACCAGGCACAGCGGCGCCAGGAGCGTCGCCGGGTGGCCGCGCTGGTGCATCCGGTGCAGGAACACGGTGAGCACCTCGTCGACCCCGTCGGTGGCGACCGCGGCCGCCACCTCCGTCGTACGACCGGCGGCGCCGTCGAGGTCGCAGGTGTGGATGGTCGTCTCGTGGAGCTGACGGCGGCGCCAGAAGCCGGCGACCCCGTCGCCGAACGCGAAGTTCCAGCAGGGCCGTCCCGGATCGGTGGTGCGGAGCACCTCGTAGAGGTCCTCCGCCTTGGCGGCGTACCAGTCGCTCACCGCACGCGGCCGCCGTGACGAGGGCTCGTCGTTCTGGGTGACCGCGAAGCTGCCGGTCTCGACGATCGTGGCCGCCCAGGCGTGCACGTTGCCGAGGTGGACCACCAGGTCGTGGACCGACCAGCCGGGGCAGGAGGGCACCGGCGCCGCCAGGTCGGCGGCCGCCACGCCCGCCGCGAACCGCTCGGCGGCGGTGGCGAACAGCGCGAGGTGGTCGAGGCCCGTGGCCGTGCCCGGAGAGGTCACCGGGCCATCATGACAAAGCCGCCCCGGGGCCGGGAGGGGCCGAACGGACGAGACCGGCTGTGCCCGGGGCTACGGCGCCTCGGCGGTGACCGTCTCGCCGGTCACCAGGTAGACCACCCGGCGGGCCAGCGACACCGCGTGGTCGGCGATCCGCTCGTAGTAGCGGCCGAGCAGGGCGATGTCGACGGCGGGCTCGACCCCGTGGGCCCAGTCGTCGGCGAGCATCCGCCGGAACGACGACGCCCGGAGCTGGTCCATCTCCTCGTCGCTCTCCTCGAGCGCGAGGGCGCCCTCGACGTCGCGCTCGGCGATGACCGAGGCGGCCTGGCCGACCATGCGCTCGGCGACGGCGGCCATCCGCTCGATGGTCGGCACGAGCTCGTCGGGGATCGCGATCGACGGCACCCGCAGCCGGGCCACCTTGGCGACGTGGACCGACAGGTCGCCCATCCGCTCGAGCTCGCCGACCATCCGGAGCGCGGCGACCAGCATGCGCAGGTCGCTGGCGACCGGCTGCTGGAGGGCGAGGAGCTCGAAGCAGCGGGCCTCGATCTTCTCGCGGGCCGCGTCGACGTCGGCGTCGTCGGAGATCACCCGCTCCGCCACGTCGGCGTCCGCCGTCAGCAGCGCCTTGGTGGAACGGGAGACCGCCGTCTGCACCTCGTGGGTCATCGCCACGAGGTCGTCCACGATCGAGTCGAGCTGGTCGAAGTAGGCATCACGCATGAGGTGAACCCTAGGCGCCCCGGCTGACATGGAGGTGACCAGCGGACGACGAGCCGTGAACGCAAGGTGAACAGTCCGCGAAAGCGCAGGTCAGGGCTGGTCGCGAAGGCGAACACCCGGCGTCGGGGTGCGTACGATCGACGCTGTGGACACCACGTCGCAGGCGGCGCTCTTCGCCCTGCTCGGTGCCGTGCTGGGCGCCGGGGTCGTGCTCGCCTGGCGCTTCTCCGAGCGACAGCTGCACACCGTGCCGCCGCTCCCCGAGCCCACGGTCCCTCCGGGCGTCGCCACCGTGCTCGGCGTGCTCCGCTCCAGCGCCGTCGTCGTGGACGAGGAGGACCGCGTGGTCAAGGCCTCGGCGCCCGCCCACGTCATGGGACTGGTCAGCGGCGACACCCTGACCGTGCCCTCGCTGGCCGACCTCGTCCGGCAGGTACGTCGCGACGGGCAGATCCGCGAGACCGAGCTGGTCATGCACCGCGGGCAGGGCGGGCCACCGGTGCACGTCAACGCCCGCGTCGCGCCGCTGTCGAGCCGGCTGGTGCTCGCCCTCGTGGAGGACCGCACCCGCGAGCGCCGCGTCGAGGCGATCCGCCGCGACTTCGTCGCCAACGTGTCCCACGAGCTCAAGACGCCCGTCGGCGCCCTCAACCTGCTGGCCGAGGCCGTCGAGGACGCCGCCGACGACCCCGAGGCGGTCACCCGGTTCGCGGGCAGGATGCAGACCGAGAGCGCCCGGCTCACCCGGCTGGTGCAGCAGATCATCGAGCTCTCGCGGCTCCAGGGCGACGACCCCCTCGACGACCCGCAGCCGGTCGACGTCGACGCGATCGTCGCCCGGGCCATCGACCAGAGCAAGATCGACGCCGACTCCCGCGACATCGAGGTGGTCCAGGACGGTGCCCGCGGCACCCAGGTGCTCGGCAACGCCGACGAGGTCGCCCTCGCCCTGGGCAACCTGGTCTCCAACGCGGTGGCCTACTCCCCCGACCACAGCCGCGTCGTCGTGTCGGCCCGCCCGCACGACACCACCGTCGACCTCTGCGTCACCGACCAGGGCATCGGCATCCCGGCCGACGAGATCGACCGGATCTTCGAGCGGTTCTACCGCGTCGACCCGGCCCGCCACCGCTCCACCGGCGGCACCGGCCTGGGCCTCTCGATCGTCAAGCACGTCGCCGCCTCGCACGGCGGGGACGTGCGTGTCTGGTCGGTCGAGGGCCAGGGCTCGACCTTCACGCTCGGCCTGCCCCGCCGTCCGCCCACCGCGTCCGCCGGTGCCGACGACCCGGCCGCCCGCACCTCCGCACCCGCCCCCCGCAAGGAGACAACCCCGTGACCCGAGTGCTGGTCGTCGAGGACGAGGAGTCCTACAGCGACGCGTTGGCCTACATGCTCCGCAAGGAGGGCTTCGAGGTCTCGCTGGCGAGCACCGGCCCCGACGCGCTCACGGAGTTCGAGAGGACCGGTGCCGACATCGTGCTGCTCGACCTGATGCTGCCGGGCCTGCCGGGCACCGAGGTGTGCCGCCGGATCCGCCAGGTGTCCAACGTGCCGGTGATCATGGTCAGCGCCAAGGACTCCGAGGTCGACAAGGTCGTCGGCCTCGAGCTCGGCGCCGACGACTACGTCACCAAGCCCTACGCCCCGCGTGAGCTCGTCGCCCGGATCCGGGCGGTGCTGCGGCGCGGGCAGGACGTCGAGGCCGCCCCGCCGTCGCTCGAGGCCGGCCCGGTGCGGATGGACGTCGAGCGCCACGTGGTCACGGTCAACGGCGAGGACACCAAGCTCCCGCTCAAGGAGTTCGAGCTGCTCGAGATGTTCCTGCGCAACCCCGACCGGGTGCTCACCCGCGGGCAGCTCATCGACCGGGTCTGGGGGTCGGACTACGTCGGCGACACCAAGACCCTCGACGTCCACGTCAAGCGGCTCCGGGCCAAGATCGAGCCCGACCCGGCCTCCCCGACGTACCTCGTCACGGTGCGCGGGCTCGGCTACAAGCTCGAGACCTGACAGCAGCGGGACACCGTTTCGGTCCTGTCGGTGCCCACGGTTAGCGTGGCCGGGTGAGCGACCGTCCCGCCGTCCTGCCCCTCGTCGCCGTCGGCGTCACGCTGGTGTTCTGGGCGTCCGCCTTCGTGGCGATCCGCCACCTCGGCGACCACGTCGGGCCCGGCGCGCTGTCGCTGGGCCGGCTGCTCGTGGGCTCGCTGTGCCTCGGCGTGGTCCTGCTCGCCCGGCGGGCCTGGCGGCGGCCGACCCGGGCCGACTGGCTGCCGCTGGTGGCGATCGGGCTGCTGTGGTTCGGCGTCTACAACGTCGCGCTCAACGAGGGCGAGCGGCGGGTCGACGCCGGCACCGCCGCGATGCTGATCCAGGTCTCGCCGGTGCTGATCGCGGTGCTCGCCGTCCTGTTCCTGGGGGAGCGCTCGACGCCGACGCTGTGGGCCGGCCTCGCGGTCGCGTTCGCGGGGGTCGCCACGATCAGCCTCGCGACCAGCCCGGGCGGGGACCGCGACGTGCTCGGCGTGCTGCTGTGCCTGCTCTCGGCCGCGGTCTACGCCGTCAGCGTGATCCTCCAGAAGCCGCTGATGTCGCGGCTGCCGGCGCTCCAGGTCACCTGGGTCGCCTGCACGGTCGGCGCGGTGGCCTGCCTGCCGTTCGCGCCGTCGCTCGTCGACGACCTGGGCTCCGCGTCCGCCGCCGACATCGGCTGGGTGGTCTACCTCGGGGTCTTCCCGACCGCGATCGCCTTCACGACCTACGCCTTCGCCCTGACGCACATGAGCGCGAGCAGCCTGGGCGTGACGACCTACCTGGTGCCGCCGATCACGGTGGTGATGGCCTGGCTGCTGCTCGCGGAGACGCCGCCCGCGCTCGCCTACGTCGGCGGCGCGCTGTGCCTCGCCGGGGTGGCGCTGGCCCGCCGGCGGCCGCGCCGGCGCACGCCGGTCACGGCGTAGCCGGGCCGGTCTCCTCGGCGGGCCGGTCGAGCCAGCCGCGGAACGCCTCGAGGTTCTTGGTGGACTCCCCGCGGGAGAGCCGCCACTCCCACTCCTTGCGGATCGACGAGGCGAACCCGAGCTCGAGGATCGTGTTGAACGACTCGTCGGCGTAGGTCAGCACCGCCCCGAGCAGCCGGTCGACCTCGTCCGGCGAGACGGTCGACAGCGGCAGCCGCCCGTCGAGGTAGATGTCGCCGAGGTGGTCGACGGCGAAGGCGACGCCGAACAGCTTGAGGTTGCGCTCGAGCAGCCAGCGGTAGACCCGCTCGTGGTTCTCGTCGGGGCGCCGGGCGACGAAGGCGTGCACGCCGAGCGCGTGCCGGCCCACGTCGAGCCGCACCGGGGTCTGGAGCTTCTTCTCGCCGGGGAGCACGACGGTGAAGACCCCGGTGGAGATCTCCTGCCACTCCAGGTCGCCGTCGGCGAGGGTGGCCCGGACGACCTCGATGGCGCGGTCCTGCTCGGTGGTCGCGTCGGTCATGCGGCGATCATCCACGCACCTCGGCGAGGTCGTCACGCATGGCGCGCACGGCCTGGCGGTAGACCTCGACGGTCCGGTCGGCGGTGCGCTCCCACGCGAACAGCCCGGCCTGCTCGACCGCGCCGCGCGAGAGCTCCTCGCGCAGGGCCGGCTGGGTGAGCACCCGTTGGAGCACCTTGGCGTAGTCGGCCGGGTCGTGGGTGTCGACCAGCAGCCCGGAGACGCCGTCGCGGACGACGGTCGGCAGCCCGCCGACGGCGGCGGCCACCACCGGGGTGCCGGAGGCCTGGGCCTCGACGGCGACCAGCCCGAAGGACTCGTTGTACGACGGGACGCAGACCAGCGTGGCCGCGGCGTACCAGTCGGCCAGCACCGACTGGGCGACCGGCGGGACGAACCGCACCACGTCGTCCAGGCCGAGCGTGCCGGCGAGCTGGGCGAGCGACTCGGGGTGCTCGAGGCCGCTGCCCGACGGGCCGCCCACCACCGGCACGACCAGCCGGGACCGCAGGGACGGGTCCTCGTGCAGCATCAGCGCGACCGCGCGGAGCAGCACGTCGGGCGCCTTCAGCGGCTGGATCCGGCCGGCGAACATCACGACCAGCGCGTCCTCGGCGACGCCGAGGCGGGCCCGGGCGCCGGTGCGGGGACGGAACACCGACAGGTCGACGCCGGGGTGCACGACCTCGACCCGCGTCGGGTCGGCGTCGTAGAGGTTGACCAGCTGCTTGGCCTCGATGTCGGTGTTGGCGATCAGCATGTCGGCGGCCTCGACCACCTGCTCCTCGCCGATCACCCGGCCCTCGGGCTCGGGGGTGTCGCCCTCCGCGAGCGACTCGTTCTTGACCTTCGCCATCGTGTGCATCGAGTGGGCCAGCGGGACGCCCCACCGGTCGCGCACCAGCGCGCCGACCTGGCCGGAGAGCCAGTAGTGCGAGTGGATGACGTCGTACCAGCCCTGGTCGTGGCGCGCCTCGGCCCGGAGCACCTCGCGCGCGAACGCGCACAGCTGGCCGGGCAGCTCACCCTTGCTCAGGCCCTCGAACGGGCCGGCGTGCACGTGGTGGACGGTGACCCCGTCGAACGCCTGGATCGTCGGCGGCAGCGTGGAGGAGGTCGCGCGGGTGTAGATCTCCACGGCGATGCTGCGCGCGGCGAGCCGCTTCGCGAGCTCCACGACGTAGACGTTCATGCCGCCCGCGTCGCCGGTGCCGGGCTGGTCGAGCGGGGACGTGTGCAGGCTGATCATCGCGACCCGGCCGTGCTCGCGCCGTCCGCGACCGCCGACGGGTCCGGATGCGGCCATCACCATCCACTGTCTCCTGACGTCACCTGGGACTGGTCCACCGGGGGGAACCTGTCATGGTCGCGACCTATTCCCGGCCATTCGTCCGGGTGGGCGCGCTCCCCTAGATCTACCCTCGATCCGTGGGTCGCATTCACGTCGGCATCTCCGGATGGACCTATCCCGCCTGGCGCGGCGACTTCTACCCCCGCGGGCTCCGGCAGCGCGACGAGCTCGGCTACGCCGCCGAGCGGCTGACCAGCATCGAGATCAACGGCTCGTTCTACTCCCTGCAGCGCCCGTCGTCCTACGCCCGCTGGCGCGACGCGACCCCGGAGGGCTTCGTGTTCGCGGTCAAGGGCGGGCGGTTCATCACCCACCTCAAGCAGCTGGTGGGGGTCGAGACCGCGCTGGCCAACTTCTTCGCGTCGGGCGTGCTCGCGCTGGAGGACCGGACCGGCCCGTTCCTGTGGCAGCTGCCGCCCACCCTGGCGTACGACGAGGCGCGCCTGGCCGCGTTCTTCGACCTCCTGCCGCGCACGGCCGGCGCGGCCGCCGAGCTGGCCGCCGGCCACGACGCCAAGGTCCCCGAGGACCGGGCCCTCACCACCACCGGCGCACCGGACCGCCCGCTGCGGCACGCGCTGGAGGTGCGGCACGAGTCGTTCACGGCCGACCCGACGGCGGGCCTGCTGCGCGCCCACGACGTGGCGCTCGTGGTCGCCGACACGGCCGGCCGCTGGCCGGCTCTCGAGCAGGTGACCTCGGACCACGTCTACGTCCGCCTGCACGGCGACCGGGAGCTCTACACCAGCGGCTACACCCCCGAGGCGCTCGACCGGTGGGCCGCCAAGTGCCGCTCCTGGGCCGGCGACGGCCTCGACGTCTTCGTCTACTTCGACAACGACGCCAAGGGCTACGCCCCGCACGACGCGCTGGCGCTGATCGACCGCGTGGGCCGCTGACCCGGGTCCGCTCGCGGGCTCGGGGAGGTGGAGATCGACCCCTTTGTCCCCGTACCCTGCCGGGCAGCACGGGGCGACCGGGAGCGAGATGGACGACTTCGAGCAGCAGCTGAGGGCGGCGCAGGCGGGTGACGAGACCGCCTTCGTCGCGCTGTTCCGTGCCGTCCAGCCGGTCCTGCTGCGCTACCTCTCCACCCTCGGCGGACCGCTCGCGGAGGATGCCGCCGCGGAGACCTGGGTCTCGGTGGTGCGGGGGCTGCCGACCTTCTCCGGCGACGAGGCCGGCTGGCGCGCGTGGGTGCTGACCATCGGCCATGCCCGCCTGCGCGACGCGCAGCGGAAGGCCTACCGGGACCCGGTGCCGGTCGACGCCCACGCCGAGCTGGAGGCCACCCCCGGCGAGGGCGACGTGGCCGAGGCCGTCGGCGAGCTGATGACCACCGAGGCGGCGCTGCGCGTGGTCGCGAGGCTGCCCCGCGACCAGGCCGAGGCGGTGCTGCTGCGGCACGTCGCCGGCCTCGACGCGACGGCCGCCGCCCGGGTGCTCGGCAAGAAGCCCGGGGCGGTGCGGGTGGCCGCCCACCGGGGGCTGCGCCGGCTCGCGACGATGCTGTCCGGGGCGGCCGAGCTCGAGGGGTGTAACGATTTCCGGACGAGGATCGATGACTGAGGTGACATGGTGACCCGCATCCCCCACGACAGCGAACCCGAGCTCGACGCACGCGTCCGGGCTCTGCTCGCTGCTGCCGCCGCGCCGACCGAGCCCGGTCCGCTGCCCGGTGAGCCGGGGGCCGTGGCCGCCTTCCGTGACGCCCGGTCCACCCCCTCCAGGAGGTTCTCGATGTCCTCGTCCCTGACCCCCGTCCGCGCCGCCGTGGCGGCCGGCCTCGGCGCCGGCGTGCTGCTCGCCGCCGGCGTCGGCGGCGCCGCCGCCGGCGTGCTCCCCGGTGCCGCCCAGGACACCGCCCGCACCTGGCTCGAGACCGTCGGTGTCGAGGTGCCGGGCGCCGACGCGCACTCGGCCGGTCACGCCGACCAGCGCGGCTCGTCGGTGGACGAGGCCGACGAGGCCACCGAGGAGTCGACCGAGACCGACCTCGAGGCGACCGAGGACGAGTCGACGGAGACCGAGTCGACCGAGACCGAGGCCGAGCTCCCCGAGGCCTCCGAGCACGGCCGGACCGTCTCCGAGACCGCCCGTGAGACCGAGGCCGAGGGCGCCGACAAGGGCGCCGAGGTCGCGGCCACCGCCTCCGAGGGCCGCAGCACGGCCGGCCGGCAGAACGCGGCCGAGGCCCCTGCCACCGCCGAGGAGGACGCCGACGAGGCCGGCACGCAGGCCGCCGAGGGCCAGGCCCGCGCCGACTCGGCGAGCGAGGGTCGTCGAGACCACGGTGGGGACCGGCGTCCCTGACCGACCCCACTGATGGGAGGCGTGGGCCCCGGCGCGAGCCAGGGGCCCACGTTCTTACCCGGGTGCTTCCCGGGGCCATCTCGGGGCCCCGGGAAGACTCACCCGGCCGCGAGCCGCCGGCCCGGTCGCCGTACGGCGCGGGACACGTGCGGCGTGGCCCGGGTGACCGCCTGCCAGAGCAGCACGCCGCCGAGCAGGCTGAGCAGGGTCGCCGCGACGGGGAAGCGGTCCTCGAGGTGCGGGTAGATCTGCCAGTGCGCGAGGTAGATGTAGAGCGACGCGGACGCGAGCGTCGCGCAGACCCGGACCAGGGCCGCCGGGACCCGGACCGACCGCAGCCACACCAGGACCAGCAGTCCGGCCACCACGACCGCCTCCCGGGCCGGGTCCTCGAAGAAGCCCGGCACCGACACCAGCACGACCGCGGAGACGAGCACCCGGTGCAGCGGCCGTGACGACTTCACCGTCGCCCAGCCCAGCGCGAACAGCCAGAAGACCACCCCGGCGCGGTGGATCTCGTCGCCTGACGACACCTCGACCACGTCGTAGCGCGTGAGCAGGCCCGCCAGCGCGAGGACGAACGGCAGCCAGAACGACCAGCGGCGCTCGAGCCGGTCGACCGCGGGCACGGCGAGCACGACCGTGAGGACGGCCAGCGTCCAGACCAGCGCCTCGACGAACCAGTACCACCACTGCGGCTCGGTCCACGACGCCGGACCCAGCAGGCCGTTGAGGAGCAGCACGTTGGTCCAGCCGACGTCACGGGTGGTCAGCGCGACCGCTCCGATCCAGAGCGCAGAGGGTACGGCGATGCGGCCGATGCTGCCCGAGAGGTGCCGCACCCGGTCGCGGCGCGGGACGTCGGTGAGGTGGAACCGCCCGAAGTTGAAGCCCGCGACCGCGAGCAGCACGTGGGCGCCGCCGACGAGGACCCACAGGTTCGCGTGCGTGCCGACGATCATCACGATGGCCAGGGCCCGGAGGAGCACGTTGGTCTCCAGCGTGCGGCCGCGTCGGCGCTGTGCCGGGAGCCCGGCGAGCTCGGCGACCGTCGTGGTGTGCCAGCCGGCGGGGAGGCTGCCGAGCACCGTCTCGACCCGGACGGCCGCCTCGACGTAGGACAGCGAGTCGCCCTCGAGGGACACGAAGGAGTCCTGGTCGGTCACCTCCCGGCCCAGCACCTCCCCGAGCACGGACCTGAGCGCGGCGGCCCGGTCGGTCCTGGTGGCCGCGGCCGGCGCGGCGCCCGCGGCGGGGGCGCGCGAGGTGGCCTGCGCGACCAGGGAGCGGTAGTCCGGCTTCCCGGACGGCAGCCGGGGCACCTCGGTCAGGGCGACCACCCGGACGGCGTTGCGGGGCAGGCCCACGTGCTGCCGCGCCGCAGCGAGCAGGGTCTCCGGGTCGACCGGACGGGCGCTCGCGTCCACCCCGAGCACGAGCCGGTCGCCGCCGTCGGCGCACAGCACGACGTGTCCCTCGTCGGCGAAGAGCCGCTCGACCTGGTCGAGGTCGATGCGCAGGCCGAACACCTTCGCGAAGCGGTTGCGGCGGCCGATGATCTCGTAGAGCCCGTCGGCCGGTGCGCCGGGCGACGTCACCGGTGCGCAGCGCCTGCACGTCGCGGCCCCGCGCGAGGTCGGCCGGCTCCGTGGCGTAGCCGAGCATCACGTTGGCGCCGGTGTAGACGAGCTCGCCGACCGCGACCTCGCCGGCGCGGGTCTCCAGCGGGGCCTCGGGGATCGGCTCGAGGGTGAACGAGCCGCCCGGCACCGGGACGCCGATGCTGCCGGGGCAGGCGGCGGCGAGGTCGGGCGGCAGGTAGGCCATCCGGGCGGTGGCCTCGGTCTGGCCGTACATCACGAAGAGGTCCCAGCCGCGACGGCGGCCGAGGGCGGCGTAGGCGCGCACCCGCTCGGGGGCGAGCCGGCCGCCGGCCTGGGTGACGTAGCGCAGGGAGGGCAGCTCCATGCGGTCGAAGCCCACCCGGTCGAGCAGGTCGAAGGTGTAGGGCACGGCGGCGAACGAGCTGACCCGGTGGGTCCGGACCGACTCCCAGAAGCACGGGTCGACGACGGAGAGGTCGGTGAGCAGCAGCGTCGCACCGGCGGCGAGGTGGCTGTTCACCACCGAGAGCCCGTAGCAGTAGTGCATCGGCAGGGTGGTCGCCGCGACGTCGCTGGGCCGGATCCCGAGGTAGTCGACGATGGCCTCGGCGTTGGCGGCGAGGTTGTCGTGGGAGAGCCGCACGAGCTTGGGCGAGCCGGTCGAGCCCGACGTGGACAGCAGCAGGGCGAGGTCGGGGTGCAGGTCGTGCGCGGTGCCCGGGCGACGCTCGACGAGCTCGCCGCCGGCCAGCAGCACGTCGGGGTCGTAGCCGGCGGCGACGGCGTCGAGGTGCGGACGGCTGTCGCCGGGCACCAGGATCACCGGGTGGCCGCCCGCCAGCGCGGCGAGGTAGCCGACCACGGCGTCCACGTCGTTGCCGCCGGCCAGCAGCACCAGGCGGCGGGTGCTCCCCAGCCGGCCGGCCAGCGCGTCGACCCGGTCGGCCAGGTCGGCGTACGACACCGCGCCGTCGGGCGTGATCAGTGCCGGCCGGTCACCGTGGGCGGCGAGGCGGCTCCAGAAGCCCTCCCCGGTGCGCGGCGGGGCCGTGCGCGTGGGGATGCGGGACGGGGCGACGAGACTCACCGAGCCAGGTTATTAGGCAAGCCTTACCTTGGCGAATCGAGCAGACGGCGACGCGGACCGGTCCAGCCCGGTCGCGCCCGCCCCCAGCGACGTCTCAGGGGGCGGTCTCAGCGGGCGGCGCGACGTCCGCGGACGGGCGGCTCCGGGCGCTCCTCGCGGGTCCTCCCCGACGTGCGTCCCAGCCCGATGCCGCCGCCGACCAGCAGCACCACGCCGGCGAGCGCGACCGCGACGGAGCCGGTGCTGACGCTGTCCAGCACGACCAGCCAGACCGTGAAGCCGAGGGCGGGCGTGGCCAGCGTGACCACGGCGCGCAGCCACACCGGCGCGGTCGCGACGAGCGAGTACCCCGCCGCGGCGAGGGCGACGACGAGCAGGGCCAGACCGAGCAGGTAGGACACCTGCTCGGGGTCCTCTCCCCAGCCGAGGACGGCGGAGACCACCCAGGCCAGACCCCCGAGCAACGCCGCGACGGATCCCCACCTGCTCACACTCATGGGGTCAGTCTGCCGTGTCCGGGATCACTTGGCATCACGAGGTGGCCGTCGGGCCGCGGCGGCAGGACGCAAGAATGGGCCCATGACGACGCCAACAGCAGTGGTGACCGGCGCGAGCAGCGGGATCGGCGCCGCGACCGCACGACGCCTGGCCGCCGAGGGCTTCCACGTGTTCTGCGCGGCCCGCCGCGAGGACCGGGTCGCGGCGCTGGCCGAGGAGATCGGCGGCACGGCGGTCCGGTGCGACGTCACCTCCGCCGACGACGTGGCGGCGCTCGCCGCCGTGGTCGGCGACCGCCTCGACGTGCTGGTCAACAACGCCGGCGGCGCGTTCGGCTCCGACCCGGTCGCGTCCGCCGACGTCGACGAGTGGCGCCGGATGTACGAGGTCAACGTGATCGGGCTGGTGCGGGTGACCCAGGCACTGCTGCCCGCGCTCGTCGCCACGGGTGCCGGCGTCATCGTCAACGTGGGCTCGACCGCGGGCCGGATCGCCTACGAGGGCGGCGGCGGCTACACCGCGGCCAAGCACGGCACCCAGGTGGTCAGCGAGACGCTGCGCCTGGAGCTGTTCGACCAGCCGGTGCGGATCTGCGAGATCGCGCCCGGCATGGTGAAGACCGACGAGTTCGCCGCGGTCCGCTTCGACGGCGACCAGGAGAAGGCCGACGCGGTGTACGCCGGGGTCGCCGAGCCGCTCGTCGCCGAGGACATCGCCGACGCGATCAGCTGGGTGGCGACCCGGCCGAGCCACGTCAACATCGACGAGCTGGTGATCCGGCCCCGCGCCCAGGCCGCCCAGCACAAGGTGCACCGGGTGCTCTAGGGCACGCCCTAGGAGGTCCCCTCGTCGAGGAGCAGCCGGGCCAGCTCGGCGAGGTCGGGCGTGAGGTCGCCCTCGCCGAGCTCGACCTCGCTGGCGCCGACCGCGAAGGTGTAGACGTAGCGGTCGGGCTGCGGGCGGCTGCGGTGCAGCGACCGCAGGTCCACGCGGCGCAGCAGCCGCTCCACCTCCGGGGATCGCGGGTCCTCGCCCAGCCGGACCTCGGCCTGCTGGACGCGCCCGACGATGCCGCCACTGCGGGTCACCGCGACGCGCTCGCCGGGGACGGGCCCGGCAGGAGCGGGCTCCCGGACGACCGGGACGCCACCCGGCGTCGACGAGCCGACGGCGACACCGACCGTGCGCCACGCCCCGGCCACCGCGTCACGGGCCTCCGCCGAGACCGCCTCGGCCGCGGCGACGGTCGCGGCGGCGAAGGTCGCGAAGTCGGTGTCGGGGCCGATGCCCGAGGTGAGGGCGGCGTACCAGAGCTGCCCGGCGCGCTCCCAGGCGTTGCCGCCCATCGCCACCGCCGCGAGCTGGTAGGCCCGGTTGGGGATGCCGGAGTTGAGGTGGACGCCGCCGTTGTCCTGGCTGGTCTCGACGTAGTCGGCCATCGAGCCGACCTGGGGGTCCTTGCCGAGCACGGGGTCGTCGTAGGCGGTGCCGGGCTCGGCCATCGAGCGCAGCGCCCGGCCGCGCACCGACGGCAGGAAGAGACCCTCGCCGATCAGCCAGTCGGCCCGGTCGGCGCTCTGCCCGAGCAGCCGCTGCTTGAGGCAGGAGGCGAACACGTCGGACATCGACTCGTTGAGCGCGCCGGACTGGCCCTGGTAGACGAGGCCGGCGGTGTGCTCGGTGACGGCGTGCGCGAACTCGTGCCCGAGCACGTCGACCGGCTTGGTGAACCGGGTGAAGACGCGGCCGTCCCCGTCGCCGAAGACGAGCTGGCGACCGTCCCAGAAGGCGTTGTCGTAGCTGCGGCCGTAGTGCACGGTCGCCACGACCGGTGCGCCGGCGTCGTCGTAGGAGGTGCGGCCGTAGACCTCGGCGAACAGGGCCAGCGACGCCTCCACGCCGGCGTAGGCCTCGTCGACCGCGGCGTCCCCGGTCTCGGGCTCGCCGGCGGGCCGGACCAGCCTGCCCGGGAGGGCGGTGCCGTTGTCGGCGCTGTGCACCGCGAACGGCGCCGCCCCGGCGGGGGCGGCCACCGTCGCGCCCGCCGGCGCGAGCGCCACCAGGTGCCGGCGCTCGCGCAGCTCCGCGTCGAGCGCGAGCGTCCCGCGGCACCGGGCGCCGACGATGTCGTCGGGGTGCAGCGCGGCGACGCGCTCGAGCAGGTAGGGCGGGACGAAGGCGCACGGCGTCATGGGGCGACCCTTTCCCGAGCGACCGACAGAAGTAAAGGGATCCCCGGTGTGCCAGACTTTTCGACGTGCTGACCATCGGCCTCGTCGGAGGCATGAGCTGGGAGAGCAGCCTGGAGTACTACCGGCTGCTCAACACGGGCGTCGAGCATCGGCTCGGCGGCCTGCACTCCGCCAAGGTGGTGATGTCCTCGATCGAGTTCGCGGAGCTCACCGCCCTTCAGGAGGCGGAGCGCTGGGACGAGGTGGGGGCGCTGCTCGCGGGGGCCGCGCGCGGCGTCCAGGCGGCCGGGGCCGACCTCGTGCTCCTGTGCACGACCGCGTTCCACCAGGTCGCCGACCAGGTCGAGGCCGCCCTCGACGTGCCGTTCCTGCACCTCGCCGACGTGGTGGCCGCAGCCGCGCAGGAGCGTGGCCTCGCCACCGTCGGCCTGCTCGGCACCGGGTTCACGATGGGCGGCGACTTCTTCACCGGTCGGATGGCCTCCCACGGCCTCAGCGTCGTGGTGCCCGAGGAGCGGCACCACGCGACGGTCAACCGGATCGTCTACGAGGAGCTCGTCCACGGCAAGGTGCTCGACGCCAGCCGCGCGACGGTGGTCTCGCTCATCGACGAGCTGTGGGACGCCGGCGCGCAGGGGGTCGTCCTCGGCTGCACCGAGCTGGAGCTGCTGGTCAAGCAGGCCGACTCCGACCTGCCGGTGCTGCCCTGCACCACGCTGCACGTCGAGGCCGCCCTCGACCGCGCCCTCAGCTGAGCGCCGCCTCCACCGCGGGTCCCAGCACCTCCCCCGCCCGGCCGCGCACGACGATCGTGGCGAGGTCGTCGAGAGGGGTCGGCTCGTCGTTGACGATCACCAGCCGGGCGCCGTGGCCGACCGCGACCTCGGGCAGCCCTGCGGCGGGGTAGACCTGCAACGACGACCCGGCCGCCACCATCAGGTCGCACCGCGAGGCGAGGTCGTGGGCGGCCTCCACGACGTCCCCGGGCAGCACCTGCTCGAACGACACCGTCGCCGACTTCACCAGACCGCCGCACCCGGGGCAGGCGGGATCGGGCTCGCCGGCGTCCACCAGCGCCATCGCCCAGTCGTGCGGGGCACGGAAGCCGCAGCCGTCGGGCGTGCCCATGGTCGGGGCGTGCCCGATGCACATCACCTCGGTGGCCGTGCCGTGCAGCTCGACCACGGTCCGCGAGCCGGCCCGCTGGTGCAGCCCGTCGATGTTCTGGGTGATGACCCCGAGGCACCGTCCCTCGTCCTCCAGCCGGGCGAACGCGTGGTGCGCCGGGTTGGGCTCGACGGGCACGGCGAAGAGCTCGCGGCGCATCTGCCACGACCTCACGCGGACGTCGGCCGAGGCGACGTACCGGCCGAAGGTGAAGTCCATCGGGTCGTAGCGCGTCCACAGCCCGCCCGGTGAGCGGAAGTCGGGGATCCCCGACTCGGTCGACACCCCGGCGCCCGTGAAGCCGACCACACGGGACGCCCCGCGCAGCAGGTCGACGAGCTCGCTCCGGGTGCTCACGCAGGCCCACGGTAGTCGGCGATTCGGCCGCGGGGCCGCCCGCCGATAGAATCCGACCGCCCGCCGTCGTACGACGCGTGCCGGGCTCCTCTACCGAAAGCCGATCGCCTCGCCATGTCCGAGACCCCCAACCGTTCCCGCCGCACCGACCTGCGCAACGTCGCGATCGTCGCGCACGTCGACCACGGCAAGACCACCCTGGTCGACGCGATGCTGTGGCAGGGCGGCGCCTTCGGCGAGCACCAGCACGTCGACGAGCGGGCGATGGACTCCGGTGACCTCGAGCGCGAGAAGGGCATCACGATCCTCGCGAAGAACACCGCGATCCGCTACACCGGCGAGGCCACGACCGAGCCGATGACGATCAACATCATCGACACCCCCGGCCACGCCGACTTCGGCGGCGAGGTGGAGCGCGGCCTGTCCATGGTGGACGGCATCGTGCTGCTCGTCGACGCGTCCGAGGGGCCGCTCCCGCAGACCCGCTTCGTGCTGCGCAAGGCGCTCAACGCCGACATGCCCGTCGTGCTCGTGGTGAACAAGGTGGACCGCGCCGACGCGCGGATCAGCGAGGTCGTCGACGAGACCTACGAGCTGTTCATGGACCTGCTCGACGACAGCCACAGCGCAGAGGCCCTGGACTTCCCGGTCGTCTACGCCAGCGCCAAGGCCGGTCGCGCGTCGCTGGAGATGCCGGAGAACGGCGGCCTCCCCGACAGCGAGAACCTCGAGCCGCTGTTCAAGACGATCCTCGAGACCATCCCGGCGCCGACCTACACCGAGGACGCGCCGCTGCAGGCCCACGTCACCAACCTCGACTCCTCGCCGTTCCTCGGCCGCCTGGCCCTGGTGCGGGTCAAGGAGGGCACCCTCAAGAAGGGCCAGCAGGTCGCGTGGATGAAGCGCGACGGCTCGGTGCAGAACGTCAAGGTCACCGAGCTGCTCGTCACCGAGGCGCTCGAGCGCAAGCCGGGCGAGTCCGCCGGCCCGGGCGACATCGTCGCCATCGCCGGCATGCCCGACATCATGATCGGCGAGACGCTGGCCGACCCGGAGAACCCCGTCGCGCTGCCGCTCATCACCGTCGACGAGCCCGCGATCTCGATGACGATCGGCACCAACACCTCGCCGCTGGCCGGCCGGGGGCCGACCAAGAACACCAAGGTCACCGCCCGCCTGGTCAAGGACCGCCTCGACGCCGAGCTCGTCGGCAACGTGTCGATCAAGGTGCTGCCGACCGAGCGTCCCGACGCGTGGGAGGTGCAGGGCCGAGGCGAGCTGGCGCTGGCCATCCTCGTCGAGCAGATGCGTCGCGAGGGCTACGAGCTCACCGTGGGCAAGCCGCAGGTGGTCACCAAGGAGATCAACGGCAAGGTCCACGAGCCCGTCGAGCGCCTGACCATCGACGCGCCCGAGGAGTACCTCGGCACGATCACCCAGCTGCTCGCCGTCCGCAAGGGCCGCATGGAGCAGATGACCAACCACGGCACCGGCTGGGTGCGGATGGAGTTCCTGGTCCCCGCCCGCGGCCTGATCGGCTTCCGCACCGAGTTCCTCACCGACACCCGCGGCACCGGCATCGCGCACCACGTGTTCGAGGGCTACGAGCCGTGGGCCGGCGAGATCCGCTCGCGCGCCTCCGGCTCCCTCGTGGCCGACCGCTCCGGCGCCGCCACGTCGTACGCCATGACGAACCTGCAGGAGCGCGGCGTCATGTTCGTCGAGCCGACCACCGAGGTCTACGAAGGCATGATCGTCGGCGAGAACTCCCGTGACGACGACATGGACGTCAACATCACCAAGGAGAAGAAGCAGACCAACGTCCGCTCCTCCACCTCCGACAACTTCGAGAAGCTGATCCCGCCGAAGAAGCTCTCGCTCGAGCAGTCGCTCGAGTTCTGCCGTGAGGACGAGTGCGTCGAGGTCACCCCCGACGCGGTCCGCATCCGCAAGGTCGTCCTCGACCAGAACGCGCGAGGACGCGCCGCCTCGCGCGCTCGCAAGAACTGAGCTGGGTCAGCCGGTCACCAGGATCCGGCACTCGACGCTCTCGAGGGCGAGGGGTGTCGGGCCCGGGCCGGTGACCAAGGTCCAGGTCGGCTCGAGCGGCAGCCACGCGGGCAGGGTGGCCGGCGCCAGCTTGGAGGAGTCGGCGAGCACCACGACGCTGCTCGCCCGGGAGGCCGCGACCTCCTTGACGTGGATCTCCTCCAGCGTCGGCTCCCCGATGCCTCGTCGGACGTCCACGGCGTCCGCTCCGAGGAAGGCCACGTCGAAGGCCAGCCGCTCGAGCGAGAGCGACGAGAGCGCGCCGACCACGCCGTGGCTGAGCGGGCGCACCTCGCCGCCGAGCACGACGACGCGGATGTCGTCGGAGCGCACCAGCAGCAGAGCCGCCTCCAGGCCCCGGGTGACCACGGTGAGGGGGCCGCGCCCGACCAGCCGCCGGGCCAGCGCAAGGCACGTGGTGCCGGCGTCGAGGAACACCGTGCCGCCCTCGGGGACGAGTGGCAGCGCCGCCTCAGCGATCGCGGCCTTGGCCTCCTGGTGGATCTGCGCGCTCTCTCCGAACGACCGCTCGGTGAAGGTGTCGCGGACCAGTGCCCCGCCGTAGGTCCGCGCGATCCGGCCTTCGCGTTGCAGACGTGCCAGGTCGCGACGCACCGTCGACGGCGAGACACCGACCCGCCCGGCGAGTGCTTCCACCCCGTCGACCCCGTCCCGGAGCAGCTCGCACGAGCGCGTCGTGGCGCGCGCGGGTCGCCCGTCGGCTGGTGGCGTCGGTCATGGACGTGCTCGTTTCGTGGCTCAGGGCGCGTAGGCGGCGCGGATGCCCTCGACGTACGGCGCGTAGTCGACCGCCGCCAGGTAGGCCGAGAGCATCGTGCCATGGCCGGCCTTGCCCGACCCGGCGATGTCGAACGCCGTCCCGTGGTCGACCGAGGTGCGCAGGATCGGCAGCCCCACCGTCACCGAGATGGTCCCGTCGAAGTCGAAGGTCTTGGCCGGGATGTGCCCCTGGTCGTGGAAGTGCGAGAGCACGCCGTCGTAGCGTCCGACCAGCCCCTGGTGGAACACCGAGTCGGCCGGCACCGGGCCGGTGACGTCGAGCCCCGCCTCGCGGGCCCGCACGCAGGCCGGGCCGATGTGCACGATCTCCTCGTCGCCGAAGGCGCCGTTCTCGCCGCCGTGCGGGTTGAGCGCGGCCACCGCCAGCCGCGGCTTCTCCACGCCGAACACGGTGAGGGCGGTGTGTGCCTGCTGGATCGACTCGAGCACCTTCTCCTCGGTGATCTGGTCGAGCGCCTTGCGCAGGGACACGTGCCGGGTGGTGAAGAAGATCCGCAGGTGGTGGCCCTCGGCGGCGGTGTTGCGGACGACGAACATGGTGTCCTGCTTGGTCACCCCGGTGAGCGCACCGAGCATCTCGGTGTGGCCGAGGTGCTCGGACCCGGCCGCCCAGATCGCCTCCTTGTTGATCGGGCCGGTGACGATGCCGGCGACCTTGCCGTCGAGGGCGGCCTGGGTGGCCACCTCGATCGCGGTCACCGCGGCCTGGCCGGCGCGCTTGTCGACCACGCCCCACTCCGGCAGGTCGTCGCCGAGGACGCCGGTGTCGAAGACGTCGATGCAGCCCTCGGCGGGCTCCACGTCGAAGGAGTCCACCTGGCGCACCTCGACGTCGAGGCCCATCGCCTCGGCTCCTCGGCGCAGCGCGGCGGCGTCCCCGACGGCCACGCCGTGGTGGTCGGCCGCCCCGGCCTGGTCGGCCAGGGTGGCGGCGGTGATCTCCGGCCCGATGCCGACGGGGTCACCGAGGGTGAGGGCGAGCACGTGGCGGGTCATGTGGTTCTCCGTTCGTCGAGGGGGTGCGCCCCGAGGTGAGTGGGTCGGGATGGATGGTCAGAAGCGTTGACGGGACTCGGCGGAGGACACCTGCCGCCGGCGCAGGTCGGCGGTACGTCGGAGGTGGTCCACGCAGGCGACCGTGGCGTCGACGTCACCGACCAGGCCGCCCTTGGTGACCACCGGCAGGCCGTCCCAGGGGCCGCCGACGACCGTGCCGGAGACGGCCAGCGGCACCACCTCGTCGGAGATCTCGAGCCCGTGCGAGCCGAGCTCGGCCAGCAGGGCCGCGGTCACGTCGCCACCGGTGCTGAAGATGCCGTCGACCGGGTGCTCCTCCAGGTTGCGGCGCACCGCCCGGGCCAGGGCCCGCGGCACCTCCTCGGCGTCGCGCGGACCGACCGGGCGCAGGTGCGACTCGTCGACCACGGTGGCGAGGGCGACCACGTCGCCGGCTCCGGCGCCGGTGAGCAGGCCGTCGAGGAGCTTGGTCGTCGCGTCGACGTCGGGCACGGCCGAGTCGCCGACGGTCGGCGTCGGGTGGACCACCGTGCCGGTCCGGCCGGACAGCTGGCGGAGCTGGGACCGGGTGAGCTCGGTGGCGGACCCGGAGACCACGAGGAGGGGCGACGACCGGGTCTGCTGCTGCAGGCCCAGCGCCCGGGCCAGTGCTGCCGAGGCCGGCCCGGGGTCGCTGGTGACCCACAGCAGGTCCTGCTGCTCGGTGACCGCCGCTGCCGCGGTGGCGATGCGCTCCAGGTGGTCCTCGGTGGTCGCGTCGACCACCACCACGTCCGCGCCGCCGGCGACCGCGGCCGCCAGCGCGGCGACCAGGCCGTCCGGGTCGCCGGTGACCGTGGCCATCGGCACCACGGCGGTGCGCAGGTCCGCCTGGGCGCGGACCACCTCGACGATGTCGGAGGTCGTGACCGGGGTCCGCGGGTCGCGGGCCACCTCGGTCTCCTCCAGGCGACGACCGCCCAGCAGCTGGGTGCCGCCGATGGTGTGCCGGCCGGCGGCGGGGTGGGCCGGCGCGCAGAGCACGGCCACCCGTCGGCCGGTCACCCGGCGTACCTCGTCGAGCACGGCGGCGGTCGTCGCGCCGACGTTGCCGCGCAGGGTGGTGTCGATCCGGTTGCAGACCAGCCGGACCGGCCACCCGGCACGGAGCACGTCGGCGACCCGGCCCGCGGCGACGTCCGGCGCCTCGTGCCGGCTGTCGGTGGTGGCGACCACGACGTCGAAGCGGGCGACCATCTCGGCCACGACGTCCGCCCGGTGGGCGGCACTGGCCGTGACGGCACGGAAGCCCGACCGGGCGAACCCCGCCGCCGCCGCGTTGGCGCCGGTGAGGTCGTCCGCGACGACGAGGACCTGGGCCACCTCAGAGCACCAGGCTCGCGAGCAGCAGCAGGGGCAGGGAGCCGGCCCACACCGCGGTCGTGATGCCCGACCAGCCACGGATCGCCGCGGTCCCGTCGAGGCCGGTGAACCGGGTGACGACCCAGAAGTAGGAGTCGTTGAAGTAGCTGAACACCATGGAGCCGGCGCAGCAGGCCAGCGCGGCGAGCAGCGGGGACAGGCCCATGCCGGCGACCAGCGGCGCGGTGACGGAGGCGGCGGTGATCATCGCGACCGTGCCGGAGCCCTGGGCCAGCCGGACCAGGGTGGCGACCAGGAACGGCACCAGGACACCGGGCAGGCTGAGCGAGGAGATGGCCTCGGCCAGCTCGTCGCCGACGCCCGAGTCGCGCAGCACCTGGCCGAGCGCACCGCCGGCGCCGGTGATCAGGATGATCAGGCCGGCCGAGCCGGCCGCCTCGGCGAGCCAGCCGTGCACCCGCTGGCGCGGGGTCCAGCGCGGCAGCAGCACGTAGACCGCGAGGATGATGCCGATGGTCAGCGCGACCACGGGGTGGCCGAGGAAGGACATCAGCTTGGCGAAGCCCTCCGGCGCGTACTCCGCCTCCGGGTCCAGCACGCCCTGCCGGCTGCGGTCGATCGCGACCGCCACGGTGTTGAGCACGATCAGCGCGAGCGGGACCAGCAGCGGGACCGACGCCAGCAGGAAGCCGACCCGGTGCGGCTTCTCCCCCTCGGGCGTCTCGCCGAGCTGGTGGGCCGGCGGTCCGTCGAACAGGTCGTCGTCGGTGTCGGCAGCGGCGCCACCGGCCGTGCCACCGTGGCCGGCAGCCCCGTGACCGCCGGCCCCGACGGTCACGCCGCCGTAGACGGCCTCGCGGACCTCGGGGGTGACCGAGCTCTCGAGCCTGGGGCCCATCCAGGCGGCGTAGGCGACGACGACGGGCAGCAGGATCAGGGAGAACACCAGGCCGGCGAGCACCAGGGCGCCGAGGTCCGCGCCGAGGATGCCGGCCACGCCGAGCGGGCCGGGCGTCGGCGGGACCAGGTGGTGGGTGAGCGTCATGCCGCAGCCGAGGGCGAGCGCCAGGGTGACGTAGCGACCCTTGAGCCGACGGGCGATCGAGCGGGCCAGCGGGTTCATGATGACGAAGCCCGAGTCGCAGAAGACCGGGATCGAGACCACGGCGCCGGTGCCGGCCATCGCCCAGTGCTCGCGGCCGCGGCCGAGCGCCTTCACGAACGCACGGGCCAGCGCGTCCGCGGCGCCGGAGACCTCGAGGATCTTGCCGATCCCCACGCCGAGCCCGATGACGATGCCGATCGACGACAGCGTGGTGCCGAAGCCGGTCGTCATCGAGGTGATGGTGTCGAGGGCGGGCGAACCGGCGACGAAGCCGGTGACGAGGGCGGCGAGCAGCAGCCCCACGAACGCGTCGAGCCGGGTCGCGAGGACCACGGTCACGACGGTGGCGATGCCGAGCCCGAGAGCGAGCAGCAGTTGCAGATCCACGGTTACCTCCGGAGGGGTCACCCCCGGGCCGGGGGCTCCCCGCAGCCTGCCGCGGCTCAACTGCGCAGATCAAGCCCTACTGAAAAGTAACTTGCGCGAACTGCGCACTTTCAGTGCCGGTCGTCCCGCCGGACCCAGCGGTACTCCACCTCCGGGCGGCCCCCTCCGCCGTAGCGCGAGCGACGCGCCACCATCCCGGTGTCGGCGAGGTGCTCGAGATATCGCCGGGCCGTGACCCGCGACGTGCCGGTGGCCTCGGCGACCTCGGTCGCCGAGCTCGGCGCCGACCGCAGCCGCTCGGTCACCAGGCGCATCGTCTCGGCGCTCATCCCCTTGGGCAGGGTGGGCCCGCCGGCCGGTCGCAGCTTGCCGAGCAGCTCGTCGACCTCGGACTGCACCACCTCGTCGTCGGCGGTCACGAGCTGGTCGCGGTAGGCGGCGTACTGCTCGAGCTTGCCGCGCAGGCTCGCGAACGTGAACGGCTTGAGCAGGTACTGCACGACGCCCTGGGAGACCGCCCGGCGCACCACGTCGAGGTCCCGGGCGGAGGTCACGGCGATCACGTCGCACAGCAGCCCGTCCTGCCGGAACCGCTGGAGCAGCTCCAGCCCGTGCACGTCGGGCAGGTGCATGTCGAGCAGCACCAGGTCGACCTCCGGGTCGTCCCGGAGCAGGCGTACGGCGTCCGCCCCCGACCGGGCGACGCCGGCCACCGCGAAGCCCGGCACCCGTCCGACGTACTCCGCGTGCGCCGCGGCGGCCACCTCCTCGTCCTCGACGACCAGCACCCGGATCGTCATGGACGGGCCTCCGTCCCGGCCTCGATCCGGATCGTGAACCGGGCGCCGCCCAGCGGCGACTCCCCCGCCTCCACCAGCCCGCCGTGCCGCCGCACCACCTGGCCGACCAGGGCGAGCCCGAGACCCCGGCCGACCTCCCCGTCACCGCTCTTGGTCGACCAGCCGCGCCGGAACACGTGGTCCGCCGCCCCCTCGGGGAGCCCGGCCCCGCTGTCGTCGACGGCCACCTCGAGCCGTCGCTCGTCGGCCACCACGCGGACCTGCACGCGCCGCACGGGCATCTCGGCGACGGCGTCGAACGCGTTGTCGAGGAGGTTGCCGAGCAGGGTCACGACGTCGCGTGGCTCGACGCACAGGGCGCTGACCCGGGTCGCCTCGTCGATGACGAGGTCGATCCCGCGCTCGGCGGCCTGGGCCGCCTTTCCGAGCAGGACGGCCTCGACCACGGGCTCCTCGACGGCCCCGACGACGGTGTCGGTGAGCACCTGGGCGGCCTGGAGCTCCTCGGTCGCGAACTCCACCGCCTCGTCGACCCGGCCGAGCTCGATCAGCGACACCACGGTGTGCAGGCGGTTGCTGGCCTCGTGGTTCTGCGAGCGGAGCGACTCGGCGAGTCCCCGGACCGTGTCGAGCTCGCCGGAGACCGTCTGCAGCTCGGTGTGGTCGCGCAGCGTGACCACCGAGCCGACGGCCTGCCCCTGCCAGCGCGCCTCCGCCTGGTTGACCACCAGCACGCGATCCCCGACCAGCTGGATCTCGTCCGGCCCGGCGGTCCCGGCGAGCAGCGCGTCCCCCAGCGTGTCCGGCAGGCCGAGCTGGTCGACCCGGCGCCCGACGGCGCTCGTGGTGGTGCCGAGCAGCCGGCCGGCCTCGTCGTTGACGAGCTGGACCCGCCCGTCGGTGTCGATCAGCAGCAGCCCCTCGCGCACCGCGTGCAGGACCGAGTCGTAGTACTCGTACATCCGGGTGATCTCCGCGGCGCCCAGGCCGTGCGTCTGGCGGCGCAGGCGCCGGCTGATCAGCCAGGACCCGAGCGCGCCGAGCGCCAGCACCGCGCCGGCGGCCAGGCCGATCGGCAGCAGCCGGCGCTCGAGCGCGCGGTCGATCCGCTCGAGGGTGATGCCGACCGACACGAGGGCGACCACCCGGTCGCCGTCGCGGACGGGGACCACGGCCCGCATCGACCGCCCCAGGGTGCCGGTGTACTCCTGGGTGAACACCCGCCCGTCGGGCGCACCGCCGAGGTCGCCGATGAACGGCTGGCCGAGCTGGGCGGGGTCGGGGTGCGAGTAGCGGGTCCGGTCCAGGCCCATCACCACGACGAAGTCGGTGCGGGTGTCCCGGCGCACCCGCTCGGCGAAGGGCTGGATGCGCAGCGACGGCTCCGGCTCACCGAGGGCGCGTACGACGTCGGGGGCGTCGGCGACGGCCTCGGCGATGTCCACCGAGCGGATCCGGGCGTTGTCGCGCTGGTCGCGACGGGCGTCGACGTACGCCAGCGCCACCGCCACCGCGACCACCAGCAGCACGGTCAGGATCTGCAGCAGGAAGATCTGCTGCGCGACCGAACGCTCGCGTGACCTCACCGCCTGCGACCTTCCGGAGTCGTGAACACAACGAACACAAGCGTGACGGCAGTCACAACCGGGTAGGAGCCTTCGAGGAACCCGTCCCACTCCCGCCCCGCTGGGGCACCGACGCTGGAGGAACCATGGCACACCAGCCATCCCCGGACACCCGCTCGAAGCCACGCACCGACCGCACGCACTACCTGTACCTCGCGGTCATCGTGGCGGTCCTGCTCGGCATCGTGGTCGGCTTCGTCGCCCCCGACTTCGCCGTGAAGCTGAAGCCGGTGGGCGAGGCCTTCGTGAACCTGATCAAGATGATGATCTCACCGGTCATCTTCTGCACCCTCGTGCTGGGGGTCGGGTCCGTGCGCAGCGCGGCGAGCGTCGGCAAGGTGGGCGGCCTGGCCCTGGGCTACTTCCTGGTGATGTCGACCTTCGCCCTGGCGATCGGCCTGGTCGTCGGCAACATCCTGCACCCGGGCCAGGGCCTCAACCTCACCGCCGACGTGGCCGCGGCCGGGCAGGAGCAGGCCGGCGAGGCGTCCTCGACCACGGACTTCCTCCTGGGCATCATCCCGACCACCCTGTTCTCGTCGGTGACCGAGGGCGAGGTGCTCCAGACGCTGCTGGTGGCGCTGCTGGTCGGGTTCGCGCTCCAGGCGATGGGCCGCTCCGGCGAGCCGATCCTGCGCGGCATCGGCCACCTCCAGCGGCTGGTGTTCCGGGTGCTGGCGATGATCATGTGGGCGGCCCCGGTCGGCGCGTTCGGCGCCATCGCCGCCGTGGTGGGCGAGACCGGGCTCGACGCGCTCAAGAGCCTCGCGGTGATCATGGTCGGCTTCTACATCACCTGCGCGATCTTCGTGTTCGTGATCCTCGGCGCGCTGCTCAAGATCACCACCGGGGTCAACATCTTCGCGCTGCTGCGCTACCTCGGC
Source organism: uncultured Actinomycetota bacterium (assembly GCA_963698315.1). Lineage (GTDB taxonomy): Bacteria > Actinomycetota > Actinomycetes > Propionibacteriales > Nocardioidaceae > Nocardioides_B. The sequence goes on along the minus strand of CAVOQH010000002.1, from coordinate 451,304 downwards.
CGCGAGTTCCTGCTGATCCTCTCGACGTCGTCCTCGGAGTCGGCGCTGCCGCGGCTGATCGCCAAGATGGAGCACGCCGGCGTCGGCCAGACCACCGTCGGCGTGGTCGTGCCCACGGGCTACTCCTTCAACCTCGACGGCACGGCGATCTACCTGACCATGGCGTCGCTGTTCATCGCCGAGGCGCTCGGTGACCCGCTGAGCATCGGCGAGCAGATCTCCCTGCTGGTGTTCATGATCATCGCCTCCAAGGGCGCCGCCGGTGTCACCGGCGCGGGCCTCGCCACGCTGGCCGGCGGCCTCTCCTCGCACCGGCCCGAGCTGCTCGACGGGGTCGGCCTCATCGTCGGCATCGACCGGTTCATGTCCGAGGCGCGCGCGCTGACCAACTTCGCGGGCAACTCGGTGGCCACCGTCATCATCGGCACCTGGACCGGCACGCTCGACCGGGCGCGTCTCGACGCGGTGCTGGCCGGGGACGAGCCGTTCGACGAGCGCACGATGATCGACGACCACGGCGACACCGACGCGCCGGCGCGCACCCCGGCCGAGGACGCCGAGCTGCGGGGTCACGAGCCCAGCAAGGTCTGACGATCCCTCTTCGATGCCCCGGGCTGACGACTCCGCCCGGGGCATCGTCGCGTCCGAGGCCGGTCGGGCCGGGGTCAGTCGGTGGGCTCGGGCTCGGTGCGCGCCTGGCCCGCGAGAGCAAGCAGCCCGGCGAGCGGGAACACCGCCAGCAGCAGGAGGCTCCCCGCCATCCCGAGCAGGTGGCCGAGGCCGCCGACGACGGCGGAGCCGACACCGCCGCCGACCAGGAACATCAGCGTGGCCAGCCCGAGCGCGACCCCCCGCACGTCGCTGGCGACCGCGTCCCCGACCACGGCCATCAGCGCCGGCTGGCCGAGCCCGAAGGCGAAGGTCACCGCGACGACCGCGACGACGAGCAGCACGGCCGACTGCTGCGACGCCCCGCCGGCGGCCACGGCGAGCGCGGCGGCCGCGGTGAGGCCGGCGACCGCGAGCGAGCTGGTGCCGCCGATCCGGGCGAGCAGCGGGGCCGCGATCCGGGGTGCGAGCAGGCCGGTGACGGCGCTCGGGAGCAGCGCGACGCCGACCTGCCACGGCTCCCAGCCGTGCGAGACGAGCACGGCGGGGACCGCGATGAGCAGCGCGAACCAGGCGGCCGGTACGGCGGCCGCGGCGAGCGCGCTGCGCACCACGACCGTGTTGCGGAGGACCGAGACCGGCAGGAAGCCGTGCGGGCGGCGGCGCACCCACCAGGCGACGGCCGGGACGCCGAGGACCAGCAGCAGGCCGCCGGCCACCGCGACGACCGGGCCGGTGGACGGCGACTGCACGAGCATCACGACGCCGGCGGAGGTGCCGGCGACCAGGACCGCGCCGAGGACGTCGAGACGGGCACCACTGCCGGCCGTGGGCAGCGCCCGCCAGAGCAGGGGCACCAGCAGGGCGCCGAGCAGCGGCAGCGCGATGACCATGCGCCAGCCCAGCAGGTCCTCGACGACACCGCCGGCGAGCGGCCCCAAGCACGAGATGGCGGCCGCCGTACCCGCGACCCGGCCGAGCGCGGCCGACCGGACGTCACCGGAGTAGCGCGCGCTGATGATCGCGACGCCCAGCGTCGGGATGGCGGCCGCACCGGCGCCCTGGAGCAGGCGCCCGGCGAGGAGCACGTCGAAGCTGGGCGCGAACGCGCCGGCCAGCGCACCCACGCTCATCAGCCCGACGCCGAACATCAGCGGGCGGCGGATCCCGACGAGGTCGGAGACGCGGCCGTAGACGGCGGTGGTGACCGCGAGCATCAGGGCGTAGAGGCTGATCGCCCAGGCGCTCACGCCCGTCGAGACGCCGAGGTCCTCGGCGAGCACGGGCAGCGCGATCGCGGCGGAGGAGCTGCCCAGGCCGGCCAGGCCGAAGAGGGCACCTACGAGCAGGGACACGCGGCGTGCGTCGGTGGACGTCAGACATCCCCCGGCCAACGGCGCTCGGGGGCCGGGCATTCCCGGCCGGCGTGTCGGCGCCTACTTCGGCGCCCGGTCCGGCGGGAACCCGCCCGTGGCCACCGGGCCCCACGACTCGACGGAGATCCGGATCAGCGACTTGCCCTGGCGCCGCATCGCCTCGCGGTACTCGTCCCAGTCGGAGTGCTCGCCGGAGATGCAGCGGAAGTACTCCACGAGCCCGTCCTCGGCCTCCTGCGAGGGCATGTCGAGCACCTCGGCGGTCCCGTCGACCTGGACGTAGGGACCGTCCCAGTCGTCGGAGTGCACGAGCACCGAGACCTGCGGGTTGCGGCGCAGGTTCACCGCCTTGGCCCGGTCGGGGTAGGTCGAGATGACGATGTGGCCGCTCTCGTCCACGCCGCCGGTCACCGGGGAGATCTGCGGGCGGCCGTTGCGTCGGGTGGTCACCAGCGTGAGCTTGTGGCGGGTCCGGGCGAAGTCGAGGAGCTGCTCTCGATCCACGCGGTCGGTCGTCGCGATGTTGGCCATGACGTCCTCCTACCCCGGGGGAATCCAGGGCGAACCTCCGGTGCTGCGCCGGGCGCACCCGTCGGGCAGGGGTTCCGTGCCGCAACGACCCGACGGCCGGATTCGTGACCCCTGGCTACGCTCGGAAGCACCATGGACGAGAACAAGGCACGCCGTGTCGTCGACACCCTGCGCGGCCACGGCACCGACGCGTCGCTGGCGCGGGTCGGGGTCTACCAGTTCGGGGTCAGCGTCCGGCTCCCCGACGGCCGGGAGGCGACCTGGGACTCCGACGGCACCGCCGCGCTCGAGGCGCAGGTGATGCGCAACGGCGTGCTGGTCGGCTACGTCCCGTCCATCGAGGGCTCCGACCGCTTCACCGAGGAGCAGGTCGTCGACGCGATCCTGCGCACCGACTACGACAAGCCGATCGCGACCCAGCGGAGGACCGCACCTCCGTCCGCGCCTCCCCTGCCGCAGAAGGGCGGGCTCTTCCGCCGGTTCATGGACGGCTTCCGCTACCGCTGAGCCTCACTGGTAGCACCAGCGGTCGAGCAGCGCGGCGTAGACCGCGACCGCCTCGTCGACCCGGGTCAGCGAGCACCACTCGTCGGCGACGTGGCACTGCTCGGGCTCGCCCGGGCCGAGCACCACCGTCGGGGTGGTGGTTCCGCCCTGGGAGAGCAGCGGGATCAGCGCCGACGCGTCGGTGAAGTAGCGCGCGGTGTCCACCGGGTCGCCGTCGAGGCCCACCGAGGCCAGCGCGTCGGTGACCAGTGCCACGAACGGCTCGTCGTGCGGGGTGGCCACCGGCGGCAGCACCACGTGGTCCGCGACCGTGACGTCGTCGCCGACCAGGCCGCGGACCGCCTCGCGCACCCGGTCGCCCTGCGCGTCGGGGACGGTGCGGATGTCGAGGAACAGCTCCGCCGCGTCGGGTACGACGTTGGTCTGCACGCCGCCGCGCACCACGCCGACGTTGGCCGTGACGCCGTCCGGCCAGCCGGTGAAGTCGTGCAGGGCGACCGCCGCCCGGGCCACCTTCACCGCGGCGTTGTCGCCGAGCTCGGGGGCGGAGCCGTGCGCGGCCTTGCCGGTCGCGGTGAGGTGCATCCAGTGCGCACCCTTGTGACCCGGCACCAGCGCGTTGCGCGTCGGCTCGGCCACGACGAGTGGTCCACCGGGGGCGAGCGCCTCACGCGGGATGGTGAGGGCACCGGTGCAGCCCGTCTCCTCGCCCGAGGTCAGCACCACCTGGACGCCGCGGCAGCGGTGGCCGGTCGAGGCGTGCGCGGCGACGGCCTCGACCAGGGCGGCGACGCCGGACTTCATGTCGCTGGTGCCGCGCCCGACCATCCGGTCGCCGTCGACCTCGGCGGCGAACGGGTCGACGCTCCAGTCCGCACGGCTCACGGGCACCACGTCGAGGTGGCCCGTGAACGTCAGCGGGGCGTCACCGCCCGCCCGGGCGACGTACTGCTCCCGACCGTCCTCGAAGTCGACCAGCCGGCCCTCCAGCCCGGCCTTCTCCAGGATCTCCGCGCACCGGCGGGCGAGCCCGCCCTCGCGGGCGCCGACCGTGTCGGCCCGGACCAGCTCGGCCAGCAGGTCGGTCGCCCGGCTCACTTGAGCACCGACCCCTTGGTCTCCGGCAGGCTCAAGGTGGCGACGAAGGCGATCGCGGCGCCGGCGGAGACGTACCAGAAGAACCAGCTGCTGTGCCCGGCGTCGCCGAGCCACTGGATCACCAGCGGCGCGGTGCCGCCGAACACGGCGACGGTGAGGTTGTACCAGGCGCCGATGCCCAGGCCACGCAGCTCGGTCGGGAACAGCTCGCTCATGATCGCGGGCGCGATCGAGCTCAGCATCGGGTAGAGGCCGAGGCCGAAGCAGAAGACCAGCAGCATGCTGCCGAAGCCGGCATCGGGGTTGACCAGGGTCGAGACCGGCACCATCAGCAGCGCGATCGTCCCGGACCAGACGAGCATCTGCGGCTTGCGGCCGAAGCGGTCGGCGGTCCAGCCGAACGGGTACTGCAACGCGATGAACAGCGCCGTCGCCGCCGAGAGCGCCCAGAACACCATCCCGTCGTCGAGCCCGTTGCCGGCCACGGCGAAGGGCGTCATGGCGGAGAAGAAGGTGTAGTAGCAGAGCGTGCTGAGCAGGGTGAAGCCGATCAGCTGCGCCACCGCCTTCGGGTGGTCGCGCAGGGTGAGCATGAGGGGGTTCTTGATCGCCTCGGCCTTCGCCTTGTTCTCCTCGAACTGCTCGGTCTCCGCCATGTCGCGGCGCAGCCAGATGCCGACCAGGCCGAGCAGCGCGCCGATCAGGAACGGGACCCGCCAGCCCCAGCTGTTGAGCTGGTCGTCGGAGAGGCTCGAGGCGAGCAGCGCACCGGCGAGGGAGGCGATCAGGATCGCGGAGCCGGTGGAGATGTAGAAGAACGACGAGTAGCGACCGCGGCGCTCGGGCGGCGCGATCTCGGCGAGGTACGCCGACGCGTTGGAGACCTCGCCACCGAGCGACATGCCCTGCGCGATCCTGGCGAGCAGCAGCAGGATCGGCGCGAGCCAGCCCACCTGGTTGTAGGTCGGCAGGATCGCGATGACGAGCGAGCCACCGGCCATCAGCGTGATGGTCAGCAGCATCGCCTGCTTGCGTCCGCGCAGGTCGGCGTAGCGCCCGAGCAGCATGCCGCCGAGCGGCCGGAAGAAGAAGGCGAGGGCGTAGGTCGCGAAGGTGCCGATGAGGGCGAGCGACTCGTTCTCGGCCGAGAAGATCTGGGTGGCGAAGTAGATCGAGAACGTGGCGTAGACGGTCCAGTCGTACCACTCCACGGCGTTGCCGACGCTGGCCGCGACGAGCGTGCGGATCGGGAGCCGGTGCGGCTCGTCGGCGCCGGTCGCGGGGCCGGGTGTCGGGCTGGTGGCGGCTGACGGGTTGCTGGTCATGGGCGTGCTCCTCCGAGATAAGGGCCGCTGTGACCCTGCCCACTCGTTGTGCCTCGAAAACACCCGGCCGCCACCGGCCGCCGGCTCAGACGGTGGGGTCGGCTCCCACCCGCACCAGCTGCTTGCCGAAGTTGCGTCCGCGCAGCATCCCGACGAACGCCTCGGGAGCGCGCTCCAGCCCCTCGGCCACGTCCTCGCGGTAGCGGACCGAGCCGTCGGCGACCCAGGCCGTCATGTCCCGCAGGAAGGCGCGGCCGTGCGACTCGACGAACTCCGACTGGATGAAGCCCCGCACGGTCAGGCTGCGGGTCAGCACCGAGCCGAGGAACGACGGCAGCCGGTCCGGCCCCTCGGGGGCCGAGGTCGCGTTGTAGTTGGCGACCAGCCCGCAGACGGGGACCCGGGCGTAGGTGTTGAGCCGCGGGAGCACGGCGTCGAAGACCGGCCCGCCGACGTTCTCGAAGTAGACGTCGATCCCCTCCGGTGTTGCCGCGGCCAGGTCGTCGACGAAGGTCGGCGAGCGGTGGTCCACCGCGACGTCGAAGCCGAAGTCGTCGGTCAGCGCCCGGCACTTGTCCGGCCCGCCGGCGATGCCGACCGCGCGGGCGCCCTCGAGCCGGGCGATCTGGCCGACGGCGGACCCGACCGGCCCGGTCGCGGCGGCGACCACGACGGTCTCGCCGGGCTGCGGGCGGCCGATCTCGAGCAGGCCGGCGTAGGCGGTGAAGCCGGGCATCCCGAGCACACCGAGCGCGGTGGACACCGGCGCGGCCCCGGCGTCGAGCACGCGCAGGCCCCGGCCGTCGGACACGGCGTGGGTCTGCCAGCCGGTGTAGGCGAGGACCACGGTCCCGACCGGGAGGTCGGCGTTGCGGGACTCCTCGACCTCGCAGACGGTGCCGCCGACGATGACGTCGCCGATCTCCAGGGGCGCGGCGTAGGACCTGGCCGTGCTCATCCGGCCACGCATGTAGGGGTCGAGCGAGAGGTAGATCGTGCGCAGCAGCACCTCACCGTCCGCGAGCGCGGGGAGCTCGACCGACACGGTCTCGAAGGTGTCGGCGTCGGGCTCCCCGACGGGACGGGCGGCCAGGCGGATCTGGGTGGAGTTCATCTCCCCAGCCTTCCCGGTGCCGGCCGCCGCACAACGTGAGTCCCGCCACCGCCCCCGTCCCGATACGACGCGACGTACGTGTCGTCCTGCGGCCGTTCTGACAACCAGTTCGTCGCGTCGTATCGAGGTCAGCCGACGAGGACGACGTGCAGGGTGCGGGGGCCGTGCACGCCCTCGACCCGGTCGAGCTCGATGTCGCTGGTGGCACTCGGTCCGCTGATCCAGGTCTGCGGCCGGACCGGGTCCAGCAGCGCCACGGCGTCGGGTACGTCGGGGACGACCTGGTCGACGCGGACGACGCACACGTGCAGGTCGGGCACGAGGGACAGCGCGCGCCGCCCCTCCCCCTCACCGTGGGTGAGCACGATCGTGCCGGTCTCCGCGATGCCGACGGTGGCGGCGGTGACCACCGCGCCGAAGCCGTCGAGCTCGGTGGCCGACAGTCCCGTGTCGGCGGTGGCGTCGACCTCGTCCGGCAGGTCCACCGGCAGTCCGGGCGCGAGCAGGACCCGGGCGCCCGCGGGCAGGGCGGCGGCGACCGTGGCGCCGAGGTCGGCCGGGGCGCAGCGGGTCACGGTCGCGCGGTAGTCCTCGACCCGCTCCACGAACAGGTCCACGAACCCCTCCCGGGGAGTCCGCGAGCGATAGCCGCGCGGGACGTGCACCTCGGACCGGTCGGCGTCGGCCAGGGCGGCGCGGACCCGGCCCAGGACCGCCTCGCGGGCGTCTGCCGGCTCAGTCATCGCGTCCTCCCGAGGTGCGCGCCCACCAGGCCCGGAACGACTCGGCCGGCGGCGCCGGCAGGTCGCGCGCGTCGGTCCAGGCGGCGCCGGGTCCGGGCAGCCGGGACAGCGCCCGGCGGCCGCCCGGCGACGTACGCCGCCCGAACCGCCCCGCCGCGCGGCCGAACAGCCCGGACGCCTTCTCCGCGGCGCCGAGCCGGGACGCCGAGGACAGCAGCCAGGACGCCGCCCGCATCGCGACGGCCTCCGGCTTGCGCGAGGGCCGGTGGCTGTCCACCACCTGCGCCCGCAGGTCGACCAGCACCGAGGGGATGTCGATCCGCACCGGGCACGCCTCGAAGCAGGCGCCGCACAGGGTCGAGGCGTAGGGCAGCGAGTCGGTCTGCGCGTCGACGCCGACGCCCTTGAGCAGGGGGTTGAGGATCGCCCCGATCGGGCCCGGGTAGACCGAGCCGTAGGCGTGCCCGCCGGTGCGCTCGTAGACCGGGCAGACGTTGAGGCAGGCCGAGCAGCGGATGCAGCGCAGCGCCTGCCGGCCCGTGTCGTCGGCCAGCGCGCGGGTGCGGCCGTTGTCGACGAGGACGACGTGCACCTCCTGGGGGCCGTCACCGGGGGTGACCCCGGTCCACGTGGAGGTGTAGGGGTTCATCCGCTCACCGGTCGAGGACCGCGGCAGCAGCTGGAGGAACACGTCGAGGTCGGCGTACGTCGGCACGACCTTCTCGATGCCGACCACGGACACCAGCACCTCGGGCAGGGTCAGGCACATCCGCCCGTTGCCCTCGGACTCGACCACCACCAGCGTGCCGGTCTCGGCGACCGCGAAGTTCGCCCCCGACACCGCCACCCGGGCCCGCAGGAACTTCTCCCGCAGGTGCAGGCGCGCCGCCTCCGCCAGCCGGGCCGGCTCGGAGGTCAGGTCCGCGGGTGCGGGCCGTCCCGCGGCGGCCATGTGGTCGAGGAAGATCTGCCGGATCTCCTCGCGGTTGCGGTGGATCGCCGGCACCAGGATGTGCGAGGGCAGGTCGTCGCCGAGCTGCACGATCAGCTCGGCGAGGTCGGTCTCCCAGGCGGCGATCCCCTCCTCGGCGAGCGCCTCGTTGAGCCCGATCTCGGCGGTGGCCATCGACTTGACCTTGACCACCTCGTCGACGCCGTGGTCCTTGGCCACGGCCGCGACGACCGCGCAGGCCTCGGCGGCGTCGCGGGCCCAGTGCACGGTGGCACCACGCGCGGTCAGCGCGGCCTCGAGGGTGAGCAGGTGCTCGTCGAGGTGCCGCAGGGTGTTGTCCTTGATCGCCGCGCCGGCCAGGCGCAGCTCCTCCCAGTCGTCCACTTCACTGACCACGGCCGCCCGCTTGGCCCGGATCGTGCCGGTCGCGTGCGCCAGGTTGGCCCGCAGCTGGGTGTCGGCGAGCGCCGTACGCGCCGCCGAGGGGAAGGCCGGCATCCCGACGAACGTGCTCCGGGTGGCGAGCCTGTCGAGACCACCCCCGCTCACTGCGACCTCACCGCGTCGACGGGGTGGGCCGCGCCGCTGGTCGAGGCGAGCACCTCGGCGAGGTGCATCGTCCGGACCCCGGCCTTCTGCCGCGACAGGGTGCCGCCGATGTGCATCAGGCACGAGGAGTCACCGGCGACCAGCACCTCGGCCCCGGACGCGACCACGTTGCGCGCCTTGTCCGAGCCCATCGCCACCGACGTGTCGGAGTTCTTCACCGCGAACGTGCCGCCGAAGCCGCAGCAGGCGTCGGCCGCCGGCAGGTCGACCAGCCGGATGTCGCGGACCGCGCGGAGCAGCGCGAGCGGCCGGTCGCCGACCCCGAGCATGCGCAGCGAGTGGCAGGTCGGGTGGTAGGCGACCGTGTGCGGGAACGACGCCCCGACGTCGGTCACCCCCAGCACGTCGACCAGGAACTCCGAGAGCTCCAGCACCCGCGGCGACACCTCCGCCACGGCGGACGCCAGCGCGCCGTCCCCCGACCGCCGGGCGACCAGGGCGTGCTGGTGGCGGGCCGAACCGGCGCAGGAGCCGGACGGGGTCACCACGTAGTCGTAGCCCTCGAAGGCCGAGACGAAGTTGCGCACGACCGGCACCGCCTCGTCGAGGTAGCCGGTGTTGACCATCGGCTGGCCGCAGCACGTCTGGGCCGCCGGGAACTCCACGTCCACCCCGAGCCGGCGCAGCAGGGTCACCACCGCCTTGCCCGCGTCGGGGAAGAGCGCGTCGTTGATGCACGTCACCATCAGCGCCACCCGCATGCCGCTCACCCTCGCACAGCCCCGGTCGCCGGGAGCCCGGCGAGAGATACCTGGACGTCCAACTAGAGTGCGCACATGCCTGCGAACCGTGTGATGCCCACCGAGGAGGCGGCCGACCTGATCGGCCTGGTCCGCGACCTGACGACCCGTGAGCTGGCTCCCCGGGCCGCGGGCGACGAGGCGAGCGAGACCTTCCCGCGCGACGTGTTCACCCTGCTCGGGCGGGCCGGCCTGCTCGGCCTCCCCTACCCGGAGCAGTACGGCGGGGGCGGGCAGCCCTACGAGGTCTACCTCCAGGTCCTCGAGGAGATCGGGGCGGTGTGGAGCAGCGTCGGCGTCGGGGTGAGCGTGCACGCGCTGAGCTGCTTCGGCCTGTTCACCCGGGGCACCGAGGAGCAGCGTGCGGAGCTGCTGCCGGACATGCTCGGTGGCGAGATGCTCGGTGCCTACTGCCTCTCCGAGCCCCAGGCCGGCTCCGACCCCGCTGCGATGACCACGCGCGCCGTCCGCGACGGTGACGACTACGTCCTGACCGGGGCCAAGGCGTGGACCACCCACGGCGGCCAGGCCGACTTCTACAAGGTGATGGCCCGGACGGCGGGCGAGCCCGGTGACCGCGGCGGCATCACGTGCTTCCTGGTGCCGGCCGGCGCCGAAGGGCTCACCGCCGACCCGCCCGAGCGGAAGATGGGACTCACCGGCAGCGCGACCGCGACCATGCGCTTCGACGGCGTCCGGGTGCCCGCGTCCAGGCGGCTCGGCGAGGAGGGCGAGGGACTCAAGATCGCCCTGGCGGGCCTGGACGCCGGCCGGCTCGGCATCGCCGCGGTCGCCACCGGCCTGGCCCAGGGCGCCCTCGACCACGCCGTGGCCTACGCCAAGGAGCGCAGCACCTTCGGCCGCAAGATCATCGACCACCAGGGGCTCGGGTTCGTGCTGGCCGACATGGAGGCCGCGGTCGAGTCGGCCCGGGCGACCTACCTCGCCGCCGCCCGCCTCAAGGACCAGGGGCTGCCCTACTCCACCCCGGCGTCCGTGGCCAAGCTGGTCGCGACCGACAACGCGATGAAGGTGACCACCGACGCGGTCCAGGTGCTCGGCGGCTACGGCTACACCCGCGACTTCCCGGTCGAGCGCTTCATGCGCGAGGCGAAGGTCATGCAGATCTTCGAGGGCACCAACCAGATCCAGCGCCTGGTCATCAGCCGCGCACTCGCCGCCACCGGCACCACCGGCGGCTCCGTCACCGTCGCGCCCTAGCCGACGCCGACCACCCAGGAGAAGCAAGGAATGCAGCTCGACAACACCGCCGCCGTCGTCACCGGGGGCGCGTCCGGACTCGGATCGGCGACCGCCCGCGCACTCGCGGGCCGGGGCGTGCAGGTCTTCGCCCTCGACCTCAAGGTCGACGAGGCTCCCGAGATCGAGGGCGTCACCTACGTCGCGACCGACGTGACCGAGCCCGCCCAGGTGCAGGCCGCGGTCGACCAGGCGGCCGCCGGCGACGCACCGCTGCGCACGGTGGTGAACTGCGCCGGGATCGGGCCCTCGATGCGCATCCTCGGCAAGCGCGGCGTGCACGACCTCGAGGCCTACGCCACGGTCGTGAAGGTCAACCTGATCGGCTCCTTCAACGTGCTCGCCCTGGCCGCGGAGAAGATCGCGGCGACCGAGCCGCTCGCCGACGGGCAGCGTGGTGTCATCCTCAACACGGCGTCCATCGCGGCGTACGACGGACAGGTCGGCCAGGCGGCGTACTCCTCGTCCAAGGGCGGCATCGTCGGCCTCACCCTCCCGGCGGCGCGCGACCTCGCCCAGCACGGCATCCGGGTGAACACGATCGCGCCGGGCATCATCGAGACGCCGATGCTCGCCACCGTCTCGGAGGAGTTCCGGGCCGGCCTGGCCGCCGGGGTGCCGTTCCCGCAGCGCCTGGGCCGCCCCGAGGAGTACGCCCAGCTCGCGCTGGCGATCATCGACCACGACTACCTCAACGGCGAGGTCATCCGGATGGACGGCGCCCTGCGCATGGCGCCGCGCTGACCCACGCACGCACGACGGGTGGTGCCCCCTCGCGGGGACACCACCCGTCGTCGTGGCAGGACGGTGCGGAGCCGGTCAGCTCCGGACCAGCTTGCGCTGCATCAGCAGGGTCAGCCCGCCGACGAGCAGCAGCCCGATGCCGGCAGCGCCCAGCGCGTTGAGCAGCGTGCTCGCGCCGGTGTTGGGCAGCACCCCGGTGTCGGGCAGCACGCCCGACGCGGGCTGGACCCCGGCCACAGCCGGCTGCGCCAGCTGCTCGACCCCGGCCACCACGGGCGGCCGGTTGTTGCCCGGGTTGGTCGCCGGCGGGGCGGTCTCCTCGTCACCGAGCACCTCGGCGCAGAAGTCGTTCTCCGCCGTCGGCACGCAGACCGGCGGGGTGCCGGTGCCGCAGAAGTCGTTCGCCTCGCTGGGGACGCACGGCGGCGTCTCGCAGGTGCTGGTCTGACCCGCCGTGGGCACGCACGGCGCCGTCGTCGGCGTGGTGCAGTCGGCGTCCTGACCCGGAGCCGGCACGCACGGCGACACGGGCGTGGTGCAGTCGGCGTCCTGACCCGGAGCCGGCACGCACGGCGACTCCGGCGTGGTGCAGTCGGCGTCCTGACCCGGCTCGGGCACGCACTCGCTGTCGGTCGGGGTCACGCAGCCCGTGTGGGCGGGGTTGCCGGCGCTCTGGCCGTCCTTGCCCTTGCCGATGCCGTTGTTGGTGTCGCACTCGTAGCCGCTGTTGCCGTCGTCGGCAGCGTTGGGCATCTGACCCGGCGGGTTCTTGTTGTCGGCCTTGCCGACGCAGCCGGCGCACGGCTTGCCGGTCGCCTCACCGACGTCGTTGCCGTTGCCCGACGGCGAGCCGTCCCGGGTGGAGCAGTACTCCCCACCGGTGCACTGGCCGTTGGCGCCGCCGGTGTTGTCATCGGCGCCGCTCACCGGCTGGGGCTGCGTCGGGTCACCCGACGTGCCCGCGGTCCCGCCACTGGCGTGACCGGACGCCTGGCCACCGGACGCCTGACCCGCCGGAGGCCCGGCCGCCGGGCGCCTGGGCCGTCGTGACCGCCCTGGTCGGACGCCGCCGGAGCGGCCGGAGCCGGGTCGGCTGCCGGAGCCGGACGCGGCCGGAGCCGGCGGCCGCGGCTGGTGGTGCGGGCGTGGCCGCCTGGGGCGGTGGTGTGCCCTGCCCGTTGCCCGGTTCCGCGAAGGCGGGACCCGGTGAGCCGAACCCGAACGTGACCAGGATGAGCGCCAGGAGCACCGCAGAACGGCGCGCCGGCAGATGCCATGCGCGATACATGTGAACCTACTTCCCCCCGCGCCGGATGCCGGCGACGGTCTCGAGACTCCACGAGCGCTGGCCCCCCAGCGCGTCAGTTCGTGGTTCCCTTCCCCACGGACATCGTTACCCGATGTGTGGTGTGCGCAAACGTCGGTCCACCGGATCAGTGGCGGCCGGGCCCGTGCTCCCTCGCCACGTGGCGGACCATGTCGTACGTCGACCGGCCGAAGGCCACGATCCGCGCCTCCTCCACCTGGGAGCTGGTGCCCAGCAGCGTCTCGACCGCCGCGCGCACGGCGTCCTCCCGCGGCCAGCCGTAGACCCCCGCCGACACGAGCGGGAACGCCACCGACGTCGCGCCGATCTCGTCGGCGACCGCCAGCGCTCCGGCGTAGCAGGAGACCAGCAGCGACCGGTCCTGTTCACCGGCGTTGAAGTTGGGGCCGACCACGTGGATGATCCAGCGGGCCGCGAGGGCGTGGCCCCCGGTCCAGCCCGCGGCACCGGTGGCCAGACCGCGTGGGAAGCGCTGCTCGCACTCCGCGAGCAGGCCCGGACCGGCCGCGGCGTGGATCGCCCCGTCCACCCCGCCGCCGCCGCGCATCCGGCGGTTGGCAGCGTTGACGATCGCGTCGACGTCCTGCGCCGTGATGTCGCCCTCGACGACGGTGAGCCGCATGCCTCAGTCCCGCGATCGCTGCTGGAACGCCCGCAGGGCGAGCGGGGCGAAGACCGCTGTCAGCCCGACCGCCCACAGCACCGTGGTGAGGATCGGGTGCTGCAGGGGCAGCGCGGCGTCTGGGCCGGCCGGCTCTCCGTTGCCCCAGAGGTCGCGAGTTGCCTGCACCAGCGACGACAACGGGTTCCACTCGGCGATCGTGGCGAGCCAGTCGGGCATGTTCTCCGTGGGCGCGAACGTGTTGGCCACGAACGTGATCGGGAACATCACGGTGAACATGACCCCGTTGACGGCCTCGACCGACTTCATCAGCGAGCCCACCCAGATCCCGAGCCAGATCATCGCGAAGCCGAAGAGGAGCAGCAGTCCGAAGCCCAGGACCGTCTCGAGCACACCGTTGCGGGCCCGCCACCCGATGGCCAGTCCGGTCAGGGCCATGACCGCGATGCCGATGCTGGAGTGGATCAGGCTGGACACGCTGCGCCCGACCAGGATCGAGGCACGCGAGATGGGCAGTGACTTGAACCGGTCGACGATGCCCTTGTCGAGGTCGTTGGTGAGGCCGATCGCGACGATGAACGAAGCGAACGCCATCGTCTGGGCCATGATCCCGGGCACCAGGAACTCGCGGTAGCTGGAGCCTGCGACGGCGATCGAACCACCGAAGACGAACGCGAACAGGCAGACGAACATGATCGGCTGGATCGTCACGTCGAGCAGCAGCTCGGGCATCCGCTTGATGTGGATGAGGTTGCGGCGCACGACGATCATGGAGGAGGCGACCAGCGAGGGCGGCTTGACGTCGGGCCGGGTCCGCCCGTGCGGGGCGGTGGTCGTGGTGGCGGTCGCGGTCATCGCAGTGCTCCTTCTGGCTCGATGTCGCCGGTCTGGTCTGCGCTGTCCTCGGCACGGTGTCCGGTGAGCGCGAGGAAGACATCGTCGAGGCTGGGTCGTTGAAGCCCCAGGTCGTCGACGGGGATACCGCTGTCGGCGAAGGCCTGGCCGATGCGCGTCATGTCCTCGAGACCGTCGGCCTGGGCGGTCAACCGGCGCAGCGTGGGCTCGACGTAGACCTCCGGAGCACGGCTGCGCAACAGCTCCTCGGCGCGGGTCAGGTCGGCGGCGTGCGTCAGCGTCAGCACGACAGCGGCTGCCCCGGCCTGGTCCTTGAGCTGGGTGGGCGTGCCGGCCGCGATCACCCGGCCCTTGTCGATCACCACGATGTCGTCGCAGAGCTGGTCGGCCTCCTCGAGGTACTGCGTGGTGAGCACCAGGGTCGTGCCCTCGCGCACGAGACCGCGCAACACGTCCCACAGGTCGTTGCGGCTGCGCGGGTCGAGACCGGTCGTCGGCTCGTCGAGGAAGAGCACCGGCGGGGCCGCGATCAGGCTCACGGCGAGGTCCAGCCTGCGCCGCATGCCGCCGGAGTAGGTCTTCACCACCCGGTCGGCCGCGTCGGCGAGGGAGAACCTCTCCAGCAGGTCGTCGCCCGCCGGTCGCACGTAGCTGCTCGGGAGGCCGGCGAGCCGGCCGATCATCCACAGGTTCTCGCGTGCGGTGAGCAGCTCGTCGACGGTGGCCGCCTGGCCGACGAGGCCCATGCTGCGGCGGACCGCCGCCGGCTCCTCGACGATGTCGTGGCCGGCGACCCGGCCGGTGCCGCTCGTCGGCCTGCTGAGCGTCGTCAGCATCCGGACGGTGGTGGTCTTGCCGGCGCCGTTGGGCCCGAGCAGGCCGAGCACGGTGCCGGTCGGGACGGCGAAGCTGACACCGTCGACTGCGGTGGTCTGGTCGAACTGCTTGACGAGCTCGACTGCCTCGACTGCTGGGGTGGTCATCGGACCACTCCAGCACCGGGCACCGACATTTTCTGCTGCACGCGGCACATCGCTTCGGTTCCTCCTGGTCTGTTCGCTCAGAAGACTCGGCTCGGTCCTAGGAGAGACCGGGACAGACCGGCGAACTCATCGCCCGGACCGGAAGCCGGGACCCGCACGGTGGTCGTCGGTCGCCCGCTCGAGGTGTCAGTATGCGCCGGAGGAGCCGACGACTGCGCGGACGGTCTTCGCCATGATCACCAGGTCCGAGAGCATCGACCAGTTGTCCACGTAGTAGAGGTCGAGGCGCACCGACTCGTCCCAGCTCAGCTCGGAGCGACCTGACACCTGCCACAGGCCGGTGATGCCCGGTCGCACCAGCAGTCGGCGGCGCATGTCCTCGTGGTAGCGGTCGACCTCGTCGGGGAGCGGTGGTCGGGGACCCACCAGGCTCATGTCACCGCGGAAGACGTTGATCAGCTGGGGCAGCTCGTCCAGGGAGTAGCGGCGGAGGTGCCTGCCCACACGCGTCACCCGCGGGTCGTCGCGCAGCTTGAAGAGCACGCCGGCGCCCTCGTTCTCGTCGATCAGGCTCGCCTTGCGGACCTCGGCATCGACGACCATCGACCGGAACTTGAGCATGTCGAACGGCTCCCCCGTGCGCCCGACCCGGTGCTGCCGGAACAGCACCGGTCCACCGTCGGACAGCTTGACCAGCAAGGCGACCACCAGCAGCACGGGCGACAGGACGATCAGCGCGAGTGCGGACACGACGATGTCGAAGGCACGCTTGCCGAAGCCGCCTGCCTCACCGGCCTGCGGCTCCTGCAGGTGGAGCAGGGGAAGGCCGGCGACCGGTCGCATCCTGATCCGCGGGCCGGCGACGTCCGTGAGCGACGGGACCACGACGAGCTCGACGCCGGCACCCTCGAGCGCCCAGGCGATCCGGCGCAGCTCGCCGGCGGTGTTGTAGCCACCGCGGGCGACCAGGACCGTGTCGGCGCCCTGCTCCACGCACACCCGACGGATGTCGCTGGGGCCGCCGAAGAGCGGCACCGGGATGTCGTCGGGGTCGACGGAGCGAGGAGCGCAGGCGCCCACCACCTGGTAGCCGAGGTACTTCTCGCGCTCCAGGACGGCCACCACCTCGCTGATGCCGGTCGGGCCGCCCACGGCCAGGACCCGGTGGACCAGCTTGCCGTGGGCGCGCATGCGGTGCATGAAGCGGCGTACGACGAAGCGGCTGACGAGGAGCAACGGCGTGCCGACGAGGAACGTGAGCAGCAGGAAGCCGCGCGAGAGCGGGATCTGCACGAGGTAGCAGGCGAGGCCGGAGAGACCGGCGGCGACCACGCTGGCCAGGGCGACGGCACGGTACTCCTCGGCGCCGGCACCGAGTGCCTGGACGGAGTAGGCCCCCTGGAGCCCGAGCATGGACAGCCAGCCCAGCACGATCCACGGGCCCGCGGCCAGGACGATCTCGTTCGTTGCTGAGAGCGGGTCGAGCCAGCCGTCGATCCCCACCCTGAGGCGCCAGCCGAGCAGCAGCGCCACCTCGATGACGATCAGGTCGAGGAAGACGATCCAGACGCGCAGCACGAGCAGGTCCCGCACAGTGCGGGACCGGTCGACGACCTCGGTCTCGTCAGCGACGCGCTGCGCAGACGCCATTCGAGCACCCCCCTGATGCGGCCCACCCCGAGCGCCCCCCAAGGACGCCTCGCCACGATAAGGCTTCGGGCCGGGATTCGCGGCCAGTCCGCGAACTCCGTGCGCACGGCGCGGGGGGGTCGGGCTCCGAAGGGGGACGGCCCCTGGGGGTGCTAGCGGCGGGTGAGCGCCCGGAGCGCCGGGCGGACGTCCACGACGTAGACGATCGCGGCGACGGTGCCGATGAGGTTCAGGAAGCTCATCGGGCTCCAGATGAGCATGTGCGCGGCGAGGGCGATGCCGAGGATGATCAGCCAGGCGGGCTTGGTGAGCTTGTCCGCGGCGACGTAGGCCTCGGGCCGGTGGGAGACGGCGTCGATGAACGCCCACGCCTGGACCACGAACATGGCCAGGGACGCGACCAGCATCAGGCCGCTCTGGAAGGCGAAGAGGTCGAGCACGGGCCCAGCCTAGCGCCCGCGTGCGACGACCCCCGGCTCACCGGGAGCCGGGGGTCGTCGCGACGGGCTAGAACAGCGCGAGCTGCTCGGTTCTTCAGGCGCCGGCCTTGTCGGCGGCGTCGGCGGTGGCCTTCTTGGCCGCGGTCGCGGTCTTCTTGGCCGCGGTGCCGGTCGCCTTGGCCGACGACGTGGTCTTCTTCGCCGTCTTCTTGGCCTGGGTCTTGGTGGTCTTCGCCTTGGTCGCCGTGGTCTTGGCCGCGGCGGCGGTCTGCTGGGTCGCCTCCTGCTTGCGGACCTTGGTCACGAACTCCTGGCCGCGGGCGGCCAGCTCGGCGTAGCCCTTGTTCAGGTCGGCGACGGTCTTGTTGAGCTCGGCGAGGTAGTCGTTGACGAGCTTCTCGAACTTCGCCGGGAGCGCCTTGGCGTCGGTCTGCAGCTCCGCGAGGCGGGCCTCGAACGCGGCCTGGGCCTTCTTGGCGTCGCCCTGGAGGTCCTCCACGCGGGTCGACACGAGGGTCACGGCCTGGTCGCGCAGGGTCTTGGGCTCGAGCTCGACCTTGGCGACACGCGCCTGGACGTCCGCGGCGGCGGTCCGGGCGAACGCGACGGCGGCGTCACCGGCGCCGACGGCGGCGTAGAAGGGGCGGGTGGCGTCGATCTTGAGCTGCTTGTTGGTCTTGGTCGCCATGTCAGTCATCTCCTGATGGTTGGGCGTTCGCAGCGCGGAAGGACTGGTAGACGTCCAGCAGCGACTGCTTCTGTCGTTCGGTCAGGCCGGTGTCGGCGAGGACGGCCAGCTCCACGGAGCGGACCTCCCCGTCGTCCGGGTCGAGGATCCCCGCGCGGACGTAGAGCGTCTCGGCGGAGATCCGGAGCGCCTTGGCGAGCTGCTGGAGCACCTCGGCCGAAGGCCGGCGCAGACCACGTTCGATCTGGCTCAGGTAGGGGTTGGAGACGCCCGCCTGGTCGGCGAGCTGACGCAGCGAGAGCTGGGCCGCGACGCGCTGCTCACGCAGGTAGTCACCCAGGGACTCGACCGTCTTCCCCACTCCGAACTTGGCCATGTCCCCATAGTGCTAACTCTTGCAAGCACATTCAAGTCGACAGCACGTGAGAGAACCCACAGAACCTTTGTGCGCAACGGTTAACGCTGCGCGAAACACGAGCAAGCAGACCGGCTACGGGCGGATGGCGGAGCCGTGCTCGCCCCACCAGAGGGCGGCCGTCCGCTGCCACTCCGGAGCGGTCTCGGAGGTGGCGAGCACCGCCAGACCGGGAGACCCCGACATGCCCAGCGCGTACATCTTCGCCCGGGAGCTGGTGGTCAGCTCCGGGCCGAGCGAGGACCGGAGCACCTGGTCGGACATGGCGCTCAGCGGCATGTGGCCGATGCCCTGGGCCAGGGGCGCGACGACGTCCTCCGAGGCGTCGTCGAGCAGCCCGATCATCCGCAGCCGGTGGGTCTCGTCGCTGAGGTAGCGCGCCAGCGTCGCCATCCGGGCCCGCATCCACGGCGACTGGCCGGAGTCCTTGAGCCCGACGAGCAGGCAGTCGGTGACGGCCCGGCCGAACGGCGACGAGGCGATGAGCAGGGCAGCGAGGTGACGGCGCTCCGAGTCCCGGTGGAACATCGCCTCGCGCACCAGCCGGGTCAGCATCCGGTCCTCGGTGTAGTTGGGCTCCTGCGGCACCAGCGTCCTGGCCTGCTCGGCGATCTGCGAGGCGATCGTGCGGGCCCGGTTGGCCACGATGTCCTCGCCGTGCTCGACGGAGTAGCCCAGCCGACGACGACCCGCCCGGGTCGCGGCGTGCACCAGGGTGGCCCGCATCCCCTCCGGCAGTCCGGCGATCAGCTCGGCGAGGTCCTCGCTGGCGCGGGCGGGGTCGCGCCGCCACAGGTGCAGCACGATCATGTCCAGCCGGGCCCGCTCGTCGGAGGTGAAGTGCCCGTCGGTCAGCTTCTGGGCCGCCAGCCACACCCCCACCTTGAACACGGCCTCGGTGGGCGGGTGCTCGATCATGTCGAGCGTCAGGGTCGCGGCCTCCCGGGTGGGCAGCCGGTCGAGCAGGCCGACCGGGGTGGTGAGGACCTGGGCGCCGGGGTCGGCGACGTAGTGGGTGATCGCGTCGACGAGGTAGGCCTGCGCCCGCGGCACCTGGGCCATGTTGAAGGCGGCGGCGCTGTACTGGCGGTAGGCCAGCTTGACGGTGCGCGGCAGCTCGTTGACCAGTCGGCCGCAGATGCCCTCCCAGGTGCGGCCGGGCAGGTAGGCGTGGGGGACGGCGGCCAGGTGCCAGCCGAGGTCCTGCCAGTCCCGGGACCGCGCGCCGCCCTCCTCGGCGAGTGCGACCAGCTCGTCGAGCTGGTCGGCGAAGGCCGGCTGCGCGGGGTCGAGACGCGGCCGGGCCAGCCGGGACTTCACCCGCGGCAGGATCGCGCCGACGTACGCCGTGATCGAGGAGATCTGGCCCGAGTCGAGGCCCAGCACGCGTTCGTAGGCGGCCATCGCCTCGTAGGACACCGGGATCTCCCCGGACTCCCACCGCGACAGCAGGCTCCGGCTCGCCGGCATGCCGGCGTCGCCCAGCGCCTCGACGAAGACCCGGCCCTCACGGAACCGCGCGTCGGGGTGGTGCAGCCGGGACATCGCCAGCAGCCAGCCGATGCGGGCCTCGATGTCGACGGCGTGGGAGTTCAGAGGGGTCGCGTCGTAGGCGATCTGCTGCACGCGCCCCGGCCGCTTCCCGGTCACCCCCGCACCCCCTTGCTCCTGAGGGCCCAGCATAAGGCCGCTGGCCCCGGCGGGGCGGCCGGTCGGGTGGGCCCGGCCATTCGTCCCGGAGCGTTCTCAGAAGGTGGCGCGCAGCGCGCCGACCGGTACGCCGCCGCCCAGCAGCTCGACCACGCCGGTCCGGCGGACCGCCGCGGCGTCGACCCCGGTCTCGTCGGGCACCCCGAGCCGCTCCAGCGCCGCGGCCATCAGCACCGGGCGGACCCGCGCGGCGCCGTCGTCGGTCTTGAGGGCGACCGCCCGGCCGTCGGGCAGGCCCACGGCGTAGCAGGACTCGGCCCCGGCCTTGCCGATCGCGCCCGGCACGGCACGCAGCAGCGCGGCCTCGTCCCGCCGGGAGCCGGAGGTGAACTCGGGGTGGGCCCGGATCGCCTCGGCCACCCGCTGCTCGGGGCCGGCCGTCGCCACGGCGAGGGTCCGGAAGGCCCGGGCCAGCCCGGTCAGCGACGTGGAGAGCAGCGGCGCGCCGCAGCCGTCGACCGCGACCGCCTCGACCGGGTCGCCGGTGAGCTCGGCGAAGGTCTCCGCGATCAGCACCTGGAGCGGGTGCCCGGGGTCGCGGTAGGTCGCGAGGTCCCAGCCGTTCAGCACGCAGGTGGCCAGCATCGCGGCGTGCTTGCCGGAGCAGTTCATGGCGATCGGCGAGCGGTCGCGGCCGGCGCGCAGGTGCTCCTCGCGGGCGACGTCGTCGATCGGGTAGTCGGGAGGCGTCTGCAGGGCCGACTCGTCCAGACCGGCTCCGGCGAGGATCCGGCGGACCCCGTCGAGGTGGAACTCCTCACCCGAGTGCGACGCGCAGGCCAGGGCGAGCAGCTCGCCGTCGAGGTCGAGACCGGCCCGCAGCATCGCGAGGGCCTGCACGGGCTTGTTGCACGACCGCGGGAACATCGCCGAGGCGACGTCGCCGACCGACCAGGCGACCCTGCCGTCGGCGTCGAGCACGACCACGGATCCGTAGTGGCGTCCTTCGACGAACCCCGACCGGACGATCTCGGCGACGACCACAGGTGCTGGCATGCCCCGGACTGTAACGCCGCAGCCGGTCGCGCCCGTGCTGACCCCGGTGCGGCACACTGTTCCGGTGCCCGACACCCCCGTCCCCCAGCACTGCCCCACGCCCCGCGAGCTCGACGACCTCGAGCTGATCGTCCACGGCGCCCTCGCCCCGCTGTCCGGTTTCGAGCCGGCCGGCGGTCTGGTCAGCCTCGCCGTGCCCGCCGTGGTGGCCGAGGCGGCCCGCCAGGCCGGCGAGCTGGAGCTGGTCGACCCCGAGGGCCTGCCGCTCGCCCGGGTCACCGTGAGCACGACGTACGACGCGGGCGACCTGGTCGGCGTCGCCGGACCGGTCACCCCGCTGACGCACGCCGAGTTCGGCGCGTTCCGCCGGCTCTACCGCACCCCGGCCCAGGTCCGGGAGGACCTCCCGGCGGAGACGCTGACCGTCCCGGTGACGGACGCCCTCACGCTGGCCGACCTCGACCGCATCCGGGACGGCGCCGCCGGCGGGCCGGTGCTGCTGCTGGCGCTCACCGGCACGGGCACCCCGCTGCTGAGCGCCCCCGCCCTGCTCCGGGCCACCCTGCTCGCGGCCGCGCAGCTCGGCGACGCGCACGTGGTCGCCGTCCCGCTGGCGAGCCGCGGCGACGCCGAGGCCGACCACGCCCTCGGTCAGCGCGTGGTCGACGCCTACGCCCCCGGTCCCGTGCTCGGGGTCACCGGCGAGGGCGACCTCGGCGACGAGATCGCGGCCGTCGTCGAGCACGACCAGCCGCCGCTCGACGAGCAGGGCCTCGTGCTGTTCTTCACCGGCCTCTCCGGCAGCGGCAAGTCCACGCTGGCCCGGGCGCTGCACGACGTGGTGCTCGAGGCGGGCGAGCGCACCGTGACGAGCCTCGACGGCGACGTCGTACGCCGCAACCTCTCCGCCGGGCTCACCTTCTCCAAGGAGGACCGGGAGACCAACATCCGCCGCATCGGCTGGGTGGCCGCCGAGATCTCCCGGCACGGCGGGGTCGCGATCTGCAGCCCGATCGCCCCCTTCGACGCGACCCGCCAGCAGGTCCGGGCGATGGTCGAGGAGGCCGGCGGCGCCTTCGTGCTGATCCACGTGGCCACGCCGCTGGAGGAGTGCGAGCGTCGCGACCGCAAGGGTCTCTACGCCAAGGCCCGCGCCGGCGAGATCCCCGAGTTCACCGGCATCTCCTCGCCCTACGAGGAGCCCGCCGACGCCGCGGTCAAGGTGGACACCACCGGCCGTACCATCGAGGACGCGCTGGGGGACGTCCTCGACCACTTGTACGACGCCGGCTACCTGCGGGTGGTCGAGCCAGAAACTCGGGCGGTCGAGCCTGTCGAGACCACCCCCCACACCGAGGACCCCCGATGAGCGAGCTTCTGACCACGGCCGCCCTGTCCGTCCTGCTGGTCAGCTTCGGCGTCGGCATCGTCGTCGGCCTGACCGGCATGGGCGGCGGCGCGCTGATGACGCCTGCCCTGATCTTCCTGGGCGTCAACCCCACCGCGGCCGTCGCCAACGACCTGGTCGCGGCGAGCGTGAACAAGTCGGTGGGGGCGACCGTGCACTGGAGGCACGGCAAGCCCAACCTCAAGCTCGCCGGGATGCTGATCATCGCCTCGGTGCCCACGGCGTTCGCCGGTGCCTTCATCGTCGCCGCGGTCGGCGGCGGCGAGGGCGAGGGGGCGGAGTCGTTCCTGACCACGGCCATCGGCTGCGCGCTGCTGTTCACCGCCGCGACCTACGCCCTGCGGATGTACCTCCAGCTGCGGCACGTGACCTCCGGCAACACCATCTCGGAGGAGGACCCGAAGATCCGGCCGATCCCCACCCTCCTCGTCGGCGCGGTCGGCGGCCTGCTGGTCGGCATCACCTCGGTGGGCTCCGGCTCGCTGATCATGGTGGCGCTGCTGCTGCTCTACCCGACGCTCAGCGCCATCAAGCTCGTCGGCACCGACCTGGTCCAGGCCGTCCCGCTGGTGCTCTCGGCCGCGATCAGCCACGTGCTGGTCACCGGCGTCGACTGGGCGGTGCTGATCCCGCTCATCGTGGGCGGCACCCCCGGCACCTTCCTGGGTGCCCGGCTGGCCAACTGGGTCTCCCAGTCGGTCATCCGTCGCGGCATCGTCATCGTGCTCACCCTCACCGGGCTCAAGATGCTCGGCGTCTCCCCCGAGATCGTCGGCCTCATCGGGGCCGCCCTGCTCCTCCTGGGCCCGCTCGTCTGGGGCTTCATCCGGCAGACCCGGGGGCTGCCCGCCTTCGACAACAACGCCGCCGCCTGGCGGCTCCCCGAGCGCTCGGGCAGCGACGGGACCGAGACCGGATCCCCCTCCGAGTCCGAGCGGACTACGAGCAGGCCGAGGGGCTGACCCGGCCGACCCCGTCGGTGCGGACACCCGGGGTGGCGCGCAGGTCGGGGTCGCCGGTCTGACCGGCGCCGGTCACCATCCGGACCTCGATGACCCGGGACTCGCCCGGGTCGAGGACCACGCTGCGGACGACCACCGGACGCGCGCCGTAGGCCTCGATCTGTGGCGTGGCGTCGGCGCCGTCCACGGTCATCCGGCGAACCTCGCCACCCGCCGGCGCCGTCACGTACAGCGTGTCGACGATCGTCCCCTTGCCGAAGATCGGCGCATCCGGCGCCACGTAGTCGGTCAGGTCGCGGTACGCCGCCGGCACGGTGGACGTCAGGCGCACCGTCACCGTCAGCCGCTGGCGACCGTCCTGGCAGCGGGTGGCGTCCAGATCGGCCTCGTGGTCGAGGTAGTAGTCGAGCTTGTAGGGCAGGGCGGCGTTGAGGTAGACCCCGACGTGCGGGGTGGCCGTGCGTGCCTGCGGAAAGCTCCCCGCCAACGCGGTCGGCTCGAGCAGCGCCTGTTCGTTCTTCCGGGCCGCCCACACCATGGTCCGGCGCTCCTGCACGCTGCGGGTCAGCCCCGCCAGCACGGCGCCCGAGTCTCCCTGCCCGGTCACGACCGCCCCGAAGACGCTGCGGGCCACGGCGTCGAAGAACCGGTTCTGGCGCGCCGGGTCGGCTATGTCGGCGTAGACCTGGCTGAGCAGCAGGGGGACGGCGTTCTCGGAGCCCACGGGCGTGGCGCCGGCGTCGACCGGCCCGGTGCCGGCGAGGACGTAGGACAGCGCCACCGGGTCGGTGGACACCACGCCGTCCACCCGGACGCCGTACCGTCGCTCCCACATCGCCTGGACCAGTGCGGCGGTGCGGGGGAAGTCCGGGGTGAAGTTGACGTCCTGCGGGAAGCGGCCGAGCTCGTCGCCGAAGAGGCGCAGCTCGTCGGCGCTGAGGGGCAGGACCGGCCGGTCGAGGGTGCCGAGGCGGCCGGCGTCGGACTGACGGCCCAGGACCACCCGTCCGCGGTCCGCCGTGAGCAGCGCGAAGGCGCCCGGGATGCCGCCGGTGGCGCGGACCTCGGCGTTGTTCTGGAACATCAGCACGTAGTTCCGCCGCCCGTCCCCGCCGAGCATGGGCGGGAGCAGCCGGACCGCACGCGAGGCGCGGTCAGCCAGGTCGGAGGCCTCGGCGAGACGGCCCTGCAGGTCCGTCACCGGTGCGGCCACGGGAGCGAGCAGGGCGTCCGGGTCGAGTGTGCCGGCCTGTCGCGCCAGGGAGGAGATCTCCTCCGCGGCCCGCACCACCGACGGCTCGACCCGTCGGATCGGCTCGAGCTCGACGCGGCCGTCGACGGGGCGCAACCGCTCCGGGGTGAGGACACCCGCCGCATCCAGCACCTCGGGCAGCGCGCGCGACGCGAGCCCGTCGGCGACCGCCGCGACGGTCCGGACGGCCGTCACGTCGTCACCGAGGACCGGCAGGCGGGCACCGAGCCACCACCCCGGGCCCTGGACGTTCCGCCGAGCCCGGTCGGCGGCCTCCTGAGCCTCCCCGAGCGAGGTCCGGGCGCCGGCCAGGTCGCCGGCCTTGAGCTGCCCGGCGAGCCTCTCGAAGTCGGCAGCGGCCTGCTCCAGCGCCGTCCGCGCGCGCAGCGCCTGCCAGCCGGTGAGCAGCAGCCCCAGCACGACGACGGCTCCGACGAGCAGGACTGCTCGTCGAAGCCGTGTCGAGCGGCTCTTGTCGTGTGTCACGAGTGGCGGTGCGGTGCCTCTCGGCTCAGGCGGAGGGTCAGATGGTCACGCGGCGACGGCGGATCAGCAGCGTCGCCGAGCCCGCCGCCACGAGGGCACAGCCGGTGAGGCCGACGAGCTGGGCGGCGGGGCTGACTCCCGTGTCGGCCAGCGTCTGGACACCGGCGACCACGGCCCCACCCGCATTGTTACCGGCGCCACCGATGCCGGCAGCGTTGCCGTTGCCGTTGCCGTTGCCGTTGCCGTCGGCGAACGCCTCGACACCGAGGATGGAGACGACCCCGCTGCCGGCGATCGCCGCGGAGCCGTCGGTGCAGCTGCCGCGGTAGTCGGCGCGAACGTTCTGGTTGTTGCCGGGACGTGCCACGAACTCCTTGGACGTGGCCGAGCCATCGGCGACCTCGACCCGGTCCTTCTGGCCGCGGTAGTTGAAGACCACCAGGCCGCCGTCGGCCGGCTCACCGTCGACGGTGACCGTGGCGGTGGCCGTGAAGGTGTCACCCGGCTGCAGGTCACCGTCGTAGGAGACCTCGAGGACCGTGTCGCTCTGGGCCGGCGTCCCGTAGGACGCGCACGGCAGCTCGCCTGCCGACGCCGGCGAAGCCAGACCCAACGAGAAGACCGACACCAGGCCGACGACGGTCACCGAGGACGCAAGAAGCTTGAGACGCGAAAGCATGGAAGTTCCCCCACAGTCGAAACGAAAACGAACCGAAACGGTCGTGGCCCCCCACTTCCGCGGAAGAAAAGGTAACAACCCGCCCCGGGCAGCGTCGACAGAACGAAGGGAAAAATGTCCGTTCGGTCGATGGGCCGTGACCCGGGTCACCGGCAAGTCGTAGTCAGATCGCCCTCGCCGGGGGGTACTCGGTAGCATGACGGCTGCTCCCGACGAGAGGTCCACCCAAACCGATGACGACTACCCATGCGGACTACCGCCTGAGCCAGCTCGACGAGCTGGAGGCGGAGTCGATCCACATCTTCCGTGAGGTCGCGGCCGAGTTCGAGAAGCCGGTGCTCATGTTCTCCGGCGGCAAGGACTCCATCGTCATGCTGCGGCTGGCGGAGAAGGCCTTCTTCCCGGCGAAGATCCCCTTCCCCGTGCTCCAGGTCGACACCGGCTACGACTTCCCCGAGGTCCTCGAGACCCGCGACAACTGGGTCAACCGGCTCGGTGTCCGGATGATCGTCGCCTCGGTCGAGGAGGCCATCGCCAACGGCGTCGTGGTCGACGACGGCAAGACCAGCCGCAACCGGCTCCAGATCGGCACCCTGCTCAACGCCATCGAGGAGAACTCCTTCACCGCGGCCTTCGGCGGCGGTCGTCGTGACGAGGAGAAGGCCCGCGCCAAGGAGCGCGTCTACTCCCACCGCGACGACTTCGGCCAGTGGGACCCGAAGATGCAGCGCCCCGAGCTGTGGAGCCTCTACAACGGCCGCATCCACGGCGGCGAGCACATGCGGATCTTCCCGCTGAGCAACTGGACCGAGCTCGACATCTGGCACTACATCGGCCAGGAGAAGATCGAGATCCCCAACATCTACTTCTCCCACCAGCGCCGCGTCTTCGAGCGCGACGGGATGCTGCTGTCGGAGAGCGAGTTCAACCCGACCAAGGGCAACGAGACCGTCGAGGAGCGCACCGTCCGGTTCCGCACCGTCGGCGACCTGACGCTGACCGGGTGCGTCGAGAGCGAGGCCTCGACGATCGACGAGATCATCGAGGAGATCGCCGTCGCCCGCGTGACCGAGCGCGGCGCCACCCGTGGCGACGACCGCTTCTCCGAGGCAGCCATGGAAGACCGCAAGAAGGAAGGCTACTTCTGATGGACCTGCTTCGTTTCGCGACCGCCGGCTCGGTCGACGACGGCAAGTCGACCCTGATCGGCCGTCTGCTGCTGGACTCGAAGGCGATCTTCGAGGACCAGCTCGAGGCCGTGGAGTCGACCTCGCAGTCCAAGGGCTACGACTACACCGACCTGGCGCTGCTCACCGACGGCCTCCGCTCCGAGCGGGAGCAGGGCATCACCATCGACGTGGCCTACCGCTACTTCGCGACGCCCGAGCGCAAGTTCATCATCGCCGACACCCCGGGCCACGTGCAGTACACCCGCAACATGGTCACCGGCGCCTCGACCGCCGACCTCGGCCTGGTGCTCGTCGACGCCCGCCAGGGCCTCACCGAGCAGTCCCGCCGGCACGCGGTGATCCTGTCGCTGCTGCGGGTCCCGCACCTGGTGCTCGCGGTCAACAAGATGGACCTCGTCGACTACGACGAGAAGGTCTTCGACCAGATCCACGAGGAGTTCACCTCCTTCGCCACCAAGCTGTCGATCCCCGACCTCGAGATCATCCCGATCTCGGCGCTCAAGGGCGACAACGTGGTCACCCGCTCCGAGCACATGCCGTGGTACGACGGCCCGTCGCTGATGCACCACCTCGAGCACGTCCACGTCGCCTCCGACCGCGACCTGGTCGACACCCGCTTCCCGGTGCAGTACGTCGTCCGGCCCAAGTCCGACGAGTACCACGACTACCGCGGCTACGCCGGCCGCGTGGCCGGTGGCGTGCTCAAGCCGGGCGACGAGGTCGTCGTCCTGCCCAGCGGGCTGACCAGCAAGATCGCCGGGATCGACATGTTCGACAAGGAGATCGGCGAGGCGTTCCCGCCCATGTCGGTCACCGTCCGCCTCGAGGACGACGTCGACGTGAGCCGCGGCGACATGATCGCCCGCCCGCAGAACGCCCCGAAGCCCAGCCAGGACATCGACGCGATGATCTGCTGGATGACCAACGAGCCGCTGCGTCCGCGCCAGAAGCTCGCGATCAAGCACACCACCCGCTCGGGCCGTGCGCTGGTCAAGGACATCCAGTACCGCCTCGACGTCAACACCCTGCACCGGGACCAGGAGACCAAGGAGCTCGGCCTCAACGAGATCGGCCGTGTGCAGCTGCGCACGACCGTCCCGCTGCTGTGCGACCCCTACTCCAAGAACCGGACGACGGGCTCGTTCATCCTCATCGACGAGGCGACCGGCGTGACCGTCGGCGCCGGGATGATCAACTCCGGCAGCTGACCCTGCCGGTCGACCGTCGAGACCAGTTGAACACCGTGCACCTCCTCGAGAACCCCATGCGTGACTACGCATGGGGTTCTCGCACGCACATCCCCAAGCTGCTCGGCCGCTCGCCCGACGGCCGTCCCTGGGCCGAGCTCTGGATGGGCGCCCACCCCTCGGCCCCCTCCCGGCTCCCCGACGGCACCAGCCTCCAGGACGCCATCTCCGCCGACCCGGCCACGCTGCTCGGGCCGCGCGTGCAGGCCTCGTTCGGCGAGCGGCTGCCGTTCCTGATGAAGCTGCTGGCCGCCTCGGAGCCGCTGTCGCTCCAGGTGCACCCGACCAGTGAGCGCGCCCGCATCCGGTTCGCCGAGCAGGACGCCGCGGGCATCCCGATGGACGCACCCGAGCGCAGCTATCCCGACGCCTCCCACAAGCCCGAGCTGATCTACGCGCTGACCCGGTTCGAGGGGATGGCCGGCTTCCGCGACCCGGCCAAGACGGCGGTCATCCTGCGCGGGCTCGGCCTGCCCTGGCTCGACGAGGTGGCCGACAGGATCGAGGCGACGCCCACGCCGTTCCAGACGCTCCGCACGGTCGTCACGGAGATGCTCGGCACCACGGGCGAGCTCCTCCGGCACCGCCTGCGCGAGCTGCGAGCCGCCGCCTCGACCGCCGAGCTCCGCTCGCACTCCAGCTTCGCGGGGCGCCGGGTCGGCACCGCCGACGACCCCAGCCTGGTCGAGCGCGAGTCGGTGCGGGTGTACGCCGCCACGGCGCAGCTCGTCGACCAGTACCCCGGCGACGCCGGCGTGCTCGTCACGCTGCTGCTCAACCACGTCGTGCTCGCGGCCGGCGAGGCGATGTTCATCGACGCGGGCGTGATCCACGCCTACACGTCCGGCTTCGGCGTCGAGATCATGGCCGCCTCGGACAACGTCCTGCGCGCGGGGCTGACCCCCAAGCACGTCGACATCCCCGAGCTGCTGGAGGTCACCAACTTCACCCCGATCCCGCCGCCGCTGTGGGCGCCCGCCCACGACCTCGGCGACGACGAGGCGGAGGCCTCGGTCTTCTCCCCGCCGGTCGAGGAGTTCGAGCTGGTGCTGCTCGGCGTGGACGGCGAGGCGATCGGGCTGCGCTCGACGCCTCAGGTGCTGCTCTGCCTGGACGGGTCCGTCGAGGTGTCCAGCAGCGCGGGCTCGGTCGGCCTGAGCCGCGGGCGCGTCGGCCTTCGTCGGCGGCTCCGAGGAGCGGGTCACCGTGACCGGGTGCGGGAGGGTCGCCGTCGGGCGCGACCCCGCTGAGCCTCACTCGCGCAGGTCGGCGCGGTGCTCCCGGTACCAGTCCACGGTCGAGCGGATGCCCTCGGTGAGGCCGATCCGGGCCGTCCAGCCCGCCTCGGCCAGCTTGCTGACGTCGAGGAGCTTCTGCGGGGTGCCGTCGGGCTTGCTGGTGTCCCAGTGGGTCTTGCCCTCGAAGCCGACGACCTCGGCGACCACGGCGGCGAGCTCCGCGATCGTGGTGTCCCGCCCGGTGCCGACGTTGACCTGCTGGGCGCCGTCGTAGTGCTCCATCAGGTGCAGGCAGGCCTCGGCCATGTCGTCGACGTGCAGCAACTCGCGGCGCGGGGTGCCGGTGCCCCAGTTGGTCACCTCGTCGAGGCCGTCGCGCACCGCCTCGTCGTACCGCCGGATCAGCGCGGGCAGCAGGTGCGAGCCCTGCGGCGAGAAGTTGTCGCCCGGGCCGTAGAGGTTGGTCGGCATCGCCGAGATCCACGGCAGGCCGTACTGCCGGCGCACCGCCTGCACCTGCAGGATGCCGGCGATCTTGGCGATGGCGTAGGCGTCGTTGGTCGGCTCGAGGTGGCCGGTGAGCAGGCTGTCCTCGTGGATCGGCTGCGGCGCCAGGCGCGGGTAGATGCAGGACGAGCCGAGGAAGAGCAGCCGCTCGACGCCGTGCTCCAGGGCGGCGTCCATGACGTTGAGCTGGATCTGGAGGTTCTCGCTCAGGAAGTCGACCGGGTAGGTGTTGTTGGCCATGATGCCGCCGACCTTGGCGGCGGCCAGGACGACGTAGCGCGGCTTGTGCTCGGCGAAGAACGCGAACACCGCCGCGCGGTCGCGCAGGTCGAGCTCCGACGACGAGCGACCGACGAGGTCCTCGAAGCCCTCACGCTCGAGCTGACGCCAGATCGCCGAACCGACGAGGCCCCGGTGGCCGGCGACGTAGAAGGTCGCCGACCGGTCCAGGGCGCCGGGCCGGAACTCCACGGTCATCGTGCGGAGCCGACGGCCGGCCAGTCGCTGAGCGCGGGACGGTCGATCCAGTGCCGGCCCTCGTGCTTGAGCGCCTCGATGTCGGCGTCGACCATGATCCGGGCGAGCTCGTCGGTCTGCACCTTGGGCATCCAGCCGAGCTTGTCCTTGGCCTTGCTCGCGTCGCCGACCAGCGCGTCGACCTCGGTCGGGCGGAGGTAGCGCTCGTCGAACTGGACGTGCTTCTCCCAGTCGAGGCCGGCGTGCTCGAAGGCGGTGACGACGAAGTCGCGCACCGTGAAGTTGCCGCCGGTCGCGAGCACGTAGTCGTCGGGCTCGTCGGCCTGGAGCATCCGCCACATGCCCTCGACGTACTCGGGGGCGTAGCCCCAGTCGCGGACGGCGTCGAGGTTGCCCATGTAGACGTAGTCGTCGAGACCGGCCTGGATGCGGGCGACCGCGCGGGTGACCTTGCGGGTCACGAAGGTCTCGCCGCGGCGGGGCGACTCGTGGTTGAACAGGATGCCGTTGACCGCGAACATGCCGTAGCCCTCGCGGTAGTTGCGGGTCACCCAGTAGGCGTAGACCTTGGCCGCGCCGTACGGCGAGCGCGGGTAGAACGGGGTCTCCTCGTTCTGCGGCGGCGGGGTCGCGCCGAACATCTCCGAGCTCGACGCCTGGTAGTAGCGGCAGTCGACGCCGGCCATGCGGACCGCCTCCAGCAGCCGCATCGCGCCGATGCCGGTCGTGTCGCCGGTGTGCTCCGGCTCGTCGAAGCTGACCCGCACGTGCGACTGCGCCGCGAGGTTGTAGACCTCGTCGGGGTCGATCTCGTTGCAGCAGCGTGACCAGGCGCGCGCCGTCGGACAGGTCGCCGTAGTGCAGGAAGAGCTTGGCCTCCGGGTCGTGCGGGTCCTGGTAGAGGTGGTCGATGCGCGACGTGTTGAACGTCGACGCGCGACGGATCAGGCCGTGGACCTCGTAGCCCTTGCCGAGCAGCAGCTCGGCCAGGTAGGAGCCGTCCTGGCCGGTGATCCCGGTGATGAGTGCTTTCTTGGCCATGCCCCGTGACTCTCCTCTTAGCTCGAAGACCAACCGCCGAGTATAGGCGTCGCGTCCGTGACGCCGCCGCCCGGCTCAGCGACGCGGTTGCGGCGCGGGCGGGTCGTCGGGTCCCGGGGTCAGTCCCCGCAGTCGCGGCAGGTGCCGAAGACGGTCAGGTGGCCGACGTCGGTGGTGAAGCCGTAGTGCTCGCGCAGCGTCCCGGTCATCGGCTCGACCACCTCGGGAGCCACCTCGGTGACACCGCCGCAGCTGCGGCAGACCAGGTGCACGTGGGTCGGCGAGGCGGTGGAGTGGTACGTCGGGGCCCGGTCGGTGAGGTGCGCGTGGCGGACGAGCCCGAGCTCCTCGAGCAGCTCCAGGGTGCGGTAGACCGTGGAGATGTTCACCGCGGCGGAGTCCTTGCGGACCTCAGCGAGGATCTCGTCGGGCGTGCCGTGGCCGAGGTGCTCGACGGCGCGCAGCACCATCTCGCGCTGCGGGGTCAGCCGGTAGCCCTGGGCCCGCAGGGCCGCCTTCCACTCGTCCGGCGGCGTGTGGACGTGGTCGTGGGGCACGGATCGAGTCTAGGACGGCCTAGGACCGCCAGGCCTCGCGCACCGAGGCGGCCACCGTGCCGGGGCGGATCCGCTGCGGGTGGTCGCCGACCTCGATCCAGGCGATCTCTTTCTGGGTGCGCAGGTCGATCACGGCGACCGCGTCGTTGCCGCTCATCGACATCCAGCAGGTGTTGCCCGGGCCCTCCGTCGACCAGTAGGGCTTGAGGTACTTCCGGTCCTCGGCATCGCCACGGCCGTCGAGGATGGTGGCCTTCATCGTGCGGCGCGTGACGACGGCGGCGTAGTCGGACATGGTGCCGGCGACGCAGAGCTTGGTGCCCTTGTCGTTCATCGACAGCCCGTGGTGGGCCGAGTCGAGGACGTACTGCTCCCGCGGCATGTCGGGCACCCGGTTGGGCAGCGGGACCAGCCGGGTGACCTTGCCGGTGGCGGGCTCGAGCTTGTTGCCGACCGCGTAGTCACCGCCACCGGTCGGGTCCTTGGCGCGCAGGTCGAACTCGACGAAGCCGTGGAAGAACGACACCTGGTAGTAGACGAACCGCTCGTCCGGGGACACCGCCATCGGGCGCACCGCCGAGCTCATGTCGTCGTAGCCCGCCTCCTCGAGCTCGAGGCCCATGTCCCAGCGCCGGGCGACGGAGAAGTCCTCGTTGCGGACGATCTGGAACCACCGGTCGGACTTGATCACGTCACCGACCGGGTCGAGCTCGCCCGCGTCGACGGGCGTGTAGACGCGGCCGATGCTGGCGTGGAAGATCCGCTTGCCGTCGGCGGAGTAGTTGCTCTCGTGCGGGGTCTCCCCCGACTCGAAGCTGCGCAGGCGCCGCCCGGTGCGCGGGTTGTCGGCACCGCCGAGGACGTACTCGTGCACCGCCTTCGACGTCGAGTCCGACACCAGGAGCCGACGACCGTCGGGCGACACGTTCATGTGGTCGGTGCGGTAGCCGTCCATCACCTGGCGCTGCACGATCTCGCC
Organism: uncultured Actinomycetota bacterium; assembly: GCA_963698315.1. GTDB lineage: Bacteria > Actinomycetota > Actinomycetes > Propionibacteriales > Nocardioidaceae > Nocardioides_B. The sequence continues at coordinate 417,987 of CAVOQH010000002.1, read as the reverse complement.
GGTGGCCAGGTCGATCCACACCACGTCGGCGAAGCTCGGCCGGGACACCGCGAGCAACCGGCCGTCACGGGTGGCGAACATGTCGTCGACGAACTGGTCGTGGCCCTCTCCCACGGCCTGCTGGATCGCGAGGTAGAACGCGAGCTTGCCCGGGTCGGCCACGATCTCCTGCATCCGCTCGGCCTTGTCGGGGACGATGTCGAGCCGCTTGATGGTGCGGTGGGTCCGCGCGTTCACCACGTCCGCCGTACCCGCCCAGTTGTTGCCGACGAACATGACGCGGGTCGCGTCCCGGACGCCTCGTTCGCGCCGCGGCGGGACCGACGGGAGCCGCGGTCGAGGCGCCGACCGAGAGCGCCGTGGCGGCGGCCAGCACGCTGCCGGCCAGGACGAGCTTCGTACGACGCATGCGGGGCTGCTCCTCGGTGGGGACGGGCTGTGCGAGGTTCAACGCCCGACGCGCGCACGCGTTACGTCATCCGTGGTCCGAGGCGCCCCTGGAGGACATGCTTGCGGACACCCAGTAACGTTATGGATACCGAATCGTTGGTCCTGGGTGGGCCGCTCGTCGCACCGCGGCGATCGGCACCGGCAAACCTCACCCTCGGGGGGCGCGATGACGGAACGGACCGGCTCGGTCACGGCGAGCGACGCCACGCTCATCGCCCGGACGCGTCGCGGCGACCACGCCGCCTTCCACTCCCTCGCCACGCGGCACCGCCAGGCTCTCGACGACCTGGCCGCCCTGCTCGACGGCCCCGCCGCCGACCTGGTGGACGAGGCGCTCGACACGGCTTTCCAGCGGCTCCGGCGCGTGCACGGCCCCACCGTCTGGGTGCGTGGCTACCTCCTCCAGCTGGTCTGCCAGCTGCACGCCCAGCACCTGACGCCCGGATGGGGACCGGTCTCCACGATCGGCACGACGGGGGAGCTCGCCGACGACGCGGTCCCGTTCCGCGACCACCAGCTGTCCGGGGCGCACGACGCGGTGGCGACCGAGTTCGCCGGACTGGCCGAGGCGTGGCAGGCCGCGCTGTGGCACCGCACCGCGGAGCGCGAGACCGACCCCGAGGTGGCCACCGTCGTGGGCGTGTCCCCGGCGATGGTGGGGGCGCTCGTCGGACAGCGCCCGCGGCGAGCTGCGGCGGTCACTCCTGGGCAGCCGGTGGGCGCAGCCGCTGCCGGCCCCGTGCCGGGCGCACACCCGTCGGCTCGCGGCCTCCCGGCACGGGATCCCGCCCCGGGCCGTGCTGCGCCACACCGCCGTCTGCCGGGGCTGCGCGCAGCTCGTCGCCGACCTCGACGCGGTGGACCGGGAGCTCCCGGAAGTGCTGGCCCGCCACCTGCTCGGCAGCGTCGGCGACTCCTACCTCGAGCTGCGGCGGGCGGTCGCGCACGAGCGCGTCAGCGGGCTGTGAGTGGTCTCGACAGGCTCGACCACCCGGGGCCGCTCGACCACGCGCCTGGTCGTCACTGACGGACGAGCCGGCCCCACAGGTGCGGCTGGAGCGCCTGCCCCATCGCCGCCATGTCGTAGGCCCAGAGCAGGTCGCCCTCGACCATGCCGTACATCCGGTGGCCGCCGGTGTACTCCTTCGCGGAGTGGGTGCGTGCGACGGCGTCGGTGGTGAGCTCGATCCGCGGCGTGCCGATCTCGGCGTTGCCGTACCAGATCTCGACGAAGCCGGTGTTGTGCGTCAGCACCAGCTCGAGCGCGCCGTCGGCCTTGGGCCGGAGGAAGCCGGTCTCGATCGCGGCGTCGCGGACCTTCTGGCCGTCCTGGTCGACGATCCAGGCCCGGCTCATGTAGTGGAAGAACGGACGGCCGTCGTGGGTGAAGATGCACTCCTGGCCGAACTGGAAGGCGTCGATCGTCGGGTAGTCCCCGTGCCCGTTGCCGCGCCAGGTGCCGAGAAGCCAGGCGACCGGGGCGCAGTCGGGGTGGAGGTTCTCCGGGATCTCGAACGCCATCAGCGGTCGGTGGCCTTGAACAGGTGGTAGAGGACGACGACGGCCACCCAGCCGCTGAGCAGCATGACGAGGGCCATGAGGGCGATGAACACTGCTTCCATGGGCAGCAGTCTAGTGTCACGGTCATGGCGGACCGACTGCTGGTGAAGGTGACGTGCGGCACCGACGACCCCGAGCGCTCCAACCAGGCGTTCACGGTGGCCGCGGCGGCGGTCGCGGCAGGTGCCGGGGTGAGCCTCTGGCTGACCGGCGAGGCGGCCTGGTTCGCCAGCGCCGAGGGCGGCCCGGCCTCGGCCTGCCGCACGCCACGCCGGTGGCGGACCTGCTCGCCCTCGTCCTCGAGGCAGGGCAGGTCACCCTGTGCACGCAGTGTGCCGCCCGCCGGGGCATCGGCGAGGCCGACGTGCATGCCACGGCGTGCGGATCGCCGGCGCGGCGGTCTTCGTCGAGGAGGCGCTCCGCGACGGGACGCAGGCGCTGGTCTACTGACCGGCGCCCCGCGCTACCGGCGCTTGACCTGGAGCAGGTCCTTGGCCTCGGCCGGCGTCATCGGGGTGCGCTGGGCGATCCGGCCCAGCTCGACCACCCGGCTCGACCAGCTGGTCGTTGTGCTCGACCGGCACGCCCTTGGCGAGGGTCAGCACGTCCTCCATGCCGACCCGCAGGTGCCCGCCCTTGCTCAGCGCCGCGAGCGCCACCGCGCAGCGTGGAGCGGCCGATGCCGGTGGCCGACCAGGACGTCACCTGCGGCCGGGAGCGCGTTGACCGCGGCGACCAGGGCGTCGGCGGTGCCGGGCATCCCGCCGGGGACGCCCATCACCAGGTCGACGTGCACCCGGCCGCCGTACGGCAGGCCGAACTTGTCGAGCAGCCGGTGCAGCGCGGCGACGTGGCCGAGGTCGAACAGCTCGAACTCCGGGCACCACCTCACGCTCCTGGGAGAGCTGGTAGAGCTCGGTGATGAACGGCCACGGGTTGGAGAAGACGTCGTCGCCGAAGTTGGTCGTGCCCATCGTGAGGCTGCACGAGTCGGGCTGCGCGTCGAGCACCTTGAGCCGCCGCTCGAGCGGGTCGTGCACGCTGCCGCCGGTGGACAGCTGGACGACGAGGTCGGTCTGCTCGTGCAGCGCATCCACGGTCGCGGTGAGTCGGCCCAGGTCGAGGGTGGGCTCGTGCGCCTCGTCGCGGATGTGCACGTGGATCATCGCCGCGCCGGCGTCCTGGCAGCGTCGTGCCGTGTCGACCAGCTCCTCGAGGGTCGTGGGCAGCTGCGGGCAGTCGGCCTTGCGGGTCTCCGCCCCGGTGGGCGCGACGGTGACGAGCAGCTTCGACGGGTCGGCGCGAAGGCCTGGGCGGCGTCGGTCATGGCGGCATCGTGTCAGACTTCGCGGAGCCCGTCGAACCGTCGCCAGGAAGATTTGCCGATGCGAGCCGTCGTCCAGCGAGTTCCCTCAGCGCCTCCGTCACCGTGGACGGCGAGGTCGTCGGCGCGATCGAGCGCCCGGGGCTGCTGGTCCTGCTCGGGGTGACCCACGACGACGGCCCGGACCAGGTGGCGTGGATGGCACGCAAGGTGTGGGGCCTGCGGATCCTGCGCGACGAGCAGTCGGCCTCCGACGTGGACGCGCCGGTCCTCGTGGTCAGCCAGTTCACGCTCTACGGCGACGCCCGGAAGGGGCGGCGGCCGACCTGGCTCGCCGCCGCCCCCGGCACCGGTCTCGGAGCCGGTCTACGAGCAGGTCTGCGCCGAGCTGGAGTCGCTCGGCGCGACGCGTCGCGCGGGGGTCGTTCGGGGCGGACATGCAGGTCGCCCTGGTCAACGACGGCCCGGTGACCGTGATCCTCGAGACGCCGTAGCGGCCGGCGCCTACTCGGCCGTCGCGGCCGATCCGGACCTCGCTGACCGCCATGGTGTTGCGGGGGCCGCGCACCGAGGCGAGCACCTCGAGCACCACCTGGTCGGACTGCGTGGCCGGCACCCGCGTCGACTGCAGCTCGCGGTTGGTGGGCGAGCCGTCGAGCCGCTGGACCACCGACGAGCCGTCGGAGAAGGTCCACCGCACCCGGGTGATCCGGTTGTTCTCGGCGTAGCGGTCGACGCCGCTGCGCGGGTCGGTCTTGGCGTAGCCCGGGACGAGGCCGACCTCACCGACGCGGACGGGCTCCGCGAGGGTCAGGGTGAGGGCCTGGCCGACGCCGGTGCCGTTGCACCGCCAGGCGGTGGTCAGGTCGCCGTCGTAGGCGCTGGTCGGCGGGTAGCCGACCTTGTTGCCGGCCGCGTCGACGCTGTCCGGCGACTGGCACGACGCGGTGGCCCCGCCGATGACCGCGGTCTCGGTGCGGCCCTGGTAGCTGCCCGGCGCGGGCTCGCCGTCGCCGGCCGGCTGGTCGCCCGAGGTGCCGCCCGCCCCGTCGCCGTCCTCGCCGAGGACCACGCCGTCGGGCTTCTCCGCGGACACGTCCGCGTCGTCGACCGAGCTGGAGAAGACCCGGCCGATGCCGTAGGCGCCGAGCACCAGCAGGAGGACGAGGCCACCGAGCAGGGCCGGCACCCACCAGCCCGGCCGGCCCCGGTCCTCCTCGTCGTAGACGTCGTAGGCGTCGTCGGGCCCGTCGTAGCCGTCCGCGTCGAGGAGCGCGGGGCGGTCGTCGTCGTACGCCGCGTGGCTGCCGCCGGCGAGCGGGGCGGCGGGCGTGGCCTGCCGGGTGGGCTCGTCGTCGAAGACCGGCCGGACCGGCTCGAACACCGTCAGCGACGGCGGACGCTCCTCCGCCACCTCCTGCTCGACCGGGGCGTCGGCCTCGGGCAGCCGGATCACCTGGGTCGGCTCGGTCTCGTCGTCGGCGAGGAGGTCGTCGGCGAACAGGGGGCGGGGCGGCGCCGGCGGCGCCTCGTCGGTCGCGCCGGGCGCGACGGGCTGCCCCGTGGCCTCGGCGACCGCCTCCTGGTAGGCGCGCTCGTAGCCCCGGCGGTACGCCTCGGCGTACTCCGGCGGAAGGTCCGGCGGGACGTCGCCGGGGGTTCGCGGTTCGGACACAGCGGTTCAGCCTACGGATCGGAGGGACGGGCCGACAAAGCACTGGTCTACCCGCTCGCGCCCGTCCGGAACCCTCCGCACGGGCGAGAGGGCCCGGGACCGTCTCACGGTCCCGGGCCCCACGCGGTCCTCGGTGCGGGCCCTCAGCCGGCCCGCCCGGCTCAGATCGGGATGGCCACCTCGGCCACCACGCCCTGCTGGGCGACGACCTGCTTGTCCACGACGTCGGCCTGCGGGGCCAGCGTGCGCAGGGTCCACTCGCCCGGGGCCGCGAAGAAGCGGAAGTGTCCGGTGGCGGAGGTGGGCACCTCGGCGGTGAACTCGCCGGTGCGGTCGAGCAGCCGGACGTAGGCGTTGCCCACCGGCTCCTCTGCCCGTCGGATCCGGCGCGGGTGACGACGCCCTGGATCACCGACTCCTTGGCCACGTTGACCCCGTCGAGGGACAGTCCGCCCGTGGTCGCGCCGCACATCAGGCCTCACCCTTCTCGTCACCGAGGGCGACCGGGACGCCGACGAGCGAGCCGTACTCGGTCCAGGAGCCGTCGTAGTTCTTCACGTTCTGCTGGCCGAGCAGCTCGCTGGAGCACGAACCAGGTGTGGCGACGAGCGCTCGCCGATGCGGCAGTAGGCGATGGTGTCCTTGTCCCAGTCGACGCCGGCGTCGGTGTAGAGCTGCTTGAGCTCGTCGTCGGACTTGAAGGTGCCGTCGTCGTTGGCCGCCTTGCTCCACGGCACGTTGACCGCGGTCGGGATGTGACCGGCGCGCTGGGCCTGCTCCTGCGGGCAGGTGGGCGGGCGCGAGCAGGCGACCGGCGTACTCGTCGGGGCTGCGCACGTCGACGAGGTTCTTCACGCCGATGGCCTCGACGGTCTCGTCGCGGAAGGCGCGGATCGAGAGGTCCTGCTCCTGGGCGGTGTAGCTGGTCTTCTCGCGGGTGGGCACCTCGTCGGTCAGCTGGCGGCTGTCGAGCTCCCACTTCTTGCGGCCGCCGTCGAGCAGCTTGACGTCCTGGTGGCCGTAGAGCTTGAAGTACCAGTAGGCGTAGGCGGCGAACCAGTTGTTGTTGCCGCCGTAGAGCACGACGGTGTGGTCGTTGGCGACGCCCTTGCCGGAGAGCAGCGCCTCGAACTGCTGCTTGTTGACGAAGTCGCGGCGGACCTGGTCCTGCAGCTCGGTCGTCCAGTCGAGCTTGATCGCGCCGGCGATGTGGCCCTTGTCGTAGGAGGTGGTGTCCTCGTCGACCTCGACCAGCACCACCTTGGGGTCGTCCAGGTGTTCCTGGACCCAGTCGGCGGAGACGAGTGCGGTGTCGCGGCTCATGGTGTTCCTTCCTTGTGCCCCCGTGGAGGTCACGTGGGCTGAGTCTGTGGGGTGTGTCGGGTGGTGGTTCAGTGCGCCGAGGCGCGGTGCGGGGTGAGGCGCTTGCCGAGGAGGTACATCTCGCAGCCGAGACAGAACCCGAAGGCAGCGTTGAGGAACGCCGCGGCGAACGCGGCGCCCGTGGCGACCGCCCCGAGGAGCGGCGCGCCGGCGACGTAGCCGAGCAGCGCGACCACGGCGAAGCCCAGTCCGACCGCCTGCGCGAAGCGCGGCGGGGCCGGGTCCTCCAGCTCGCCGGGCGCACCCAGGCGCGGCCGGAGCAGGGTGCGGAAGAGCCAGGAGTACGGCGTGTGCTGGACGCCGCGCAGCGCGCCGACCGCGAAGACGACCGTCTGCGCGGCGAGCAGACCCACCGTCAGGGCGGACGGCGCCACGAGCAGCGCGACCGCGAGCACGACGGCGGTGAGCGTCGCCGCGACGCGAGGGCCGCGGGGGTCGATCCCGGCGGCCGGCGCGCCGGTCGGGCGGTGCGGTGAGGTGAGGGCGGACATGGTTCTCCTGCGCGAGGGATCGGACGATCTCGGACTGCGGCCTGGGGCACGGGACGTCACGGCGCGCGACTCGGACGAGCCGGGGCGGCCGGGCAACCGCGAGATTAGTCTACTAACTCGCTAGGAAAAGGAAAGGTTGCGACGGTCCCGTCAGGACATTCGACACAGGGCCGAGCGCACGCGGCAGTGATCCACTGCGCGGCGCCGGGTCAGCAAGGTCGAGGACATGTCGTCCAGAGTAGGGGCGACGGTCGCCCGCCGACCAACGGCGATCCCACATCCTGGACGCAAGGTCCGAGGCGTGGACATCAGCGCAGCTGCGGCCGCACGTGCAGGCCGACCTCGGGGTCGACCACGACCTCCTGGGAGGCGGGGATCCCGTCGACGTCGAGCACCACGTCGAGACCGACGTTGCGCTTGACCATCGCGAGGGCGATCGGGCCGAGCTCGTGGTGCCGGGCCGACGTACCGACGAAGCCGACCTGGCGGCCGTCGACCTCCAGCGCCGTCCCCACCGCGGGCAGCCGGTTGACCGACCCGTCGAGGTGCAGCAGCGTCAGCCGGCGCGGCGGGCGGCCGAGCGTGTGCACGCGCGCGACGGTCTCCTGGCCGCGGTAGCAGCCCTTGTCCAGGTGCACGGCCGGGCCGATCCAGCCCGCCTCGTTGGGGATCGTGCGGTGGTCGGTGTCGAGGCCGAGCCGCGGCTCGCCCCGGGCGATGCGCAGCGCCTCGAACGCCCACAGCCCGCAGGCGGGACCGGCCGCGGCCGCGAAGGTGGTCAGCTCGGCACGCGGCACGAAGACGTAGCCGGAGTACGGCGCACCGTCCACCCGCGCCGCGGGCCGCCAGACCACGGCGAGCTCGTCGGTGACGTCGGTGACCTCGACGCGCATCATGAACCGCATCCGGTCCAGCCACTCGACGAGCGCCGGCGCCTCGCCGGGCTCGACGTGCGCGGTGAACGCCTCACCGTCGTCGGTGCCGAACATCGCGTGCTCGACGTGGCCCTGGGGGCTGAGCACCAGCGTGCCGGTCGGGACGCCCGGGGGCAGCGCGTCGAGGTGCTGCGAGGTCAGCGAGTGCAGCCAGGTGAGCCGGTCGGGGCCGCTGACCCGGACCACGCCCCGGTGGGACAGGTCCACGAAGCCCTCGCCGGCCTCGAGCGTGCGCTGCTCGACGAGGAAGGAGCCGTAGTGCGCCGCCACCGCGGCGTCGACCCCGCCGCCGGCGACGGCGTCGGGGAGGCTCAGCAGCGGGCTCGGGAGGGGCGTGCTCTCGGTGGTCATCTCGTCCTCCATCATCGCAGGCACCTGGTCACCGGTCACGGCGCGATCGCGCGCGCCAGGGTCGCCAGCACCGCGTCCTTGGCGGGCGCACCCGCCGCCCGCGACACCTCGCGGCCGTGGCTGTCGAGGATCAGGGTGGTCGGTGTGCGCAGGATGCCCAGCCGTCGTACGAGGTCGAGGTGGTGCTCGGCGTCGACCTCGACGTGCACGACGCCCGGGACCACGTCGACGACCTCCGACAGCACCCGCCGGGTGGCCCGGCACGGCGCGCAGAAGGCCGACGAGAACTGCAGCAGGGTGGCGCGCTCGCCGAGCTCGTGCTCGAGGTCCGCGCCGTCCAGCACGCTCACCGAGGGGGTATCGGCGGCGCCGGTCTGGTCCGGGTCGGCTCCGCGGACCGCGTGGGTGCCGCGGAAGCGACCGTCACGGGCGGCCCGGAACAGGCCGAACCCCGTCGCGGCCACGAGGACGACGACCAGCACCCAGGCTCCTTGGCTCATGACGGGGGAACGGATCGGGCGTCCAGGACATTCCCGCCCGACTTCGCCCTCCTGGGAGGTCTGCACCCGTAGCGTTCTCCGCATGCTCGCTGCCCTCGTCCTGGTCGTCCTGGTGCTGCTCGCCGGCACGTCCGACCGGACAGGACGCCCCGGCGCTCTACTGCTGGCCGCGACCTCGGCAGGGTGGCTGCTCGTGAACGGACCCGTGGAGGGCGTGGTGCTGCTCACCGTCACCCCCGCGCACGGGCTGACCGGGGCGGACCTCGCGGGCCTGGCCGGGCTGGCGCTCGCCGCATGGCGGCTTCGTCCATCCCGTGGCTGAACGAGGCCGGCTCTGACTGCGTGACGGCTCAGCCGCCGGCGAACGGCGGCAGCAGCTCGACGGTGTCCCCGGGCCGGACCACGACCTCGGCCGGGTCGGCGGCCCCCACGGGCCGGTCGCCGACCAGCACGGAGCAGACGCCCACCACGTCGGCGAGCCGTGGACGGTCCCGGTGCAGCTCGTGCACGGTCGCCAGCACGGCGGCCAGCGTCGTACCGTCGCCGACCTCGACCACGTCGGAGTCGACCCCGGCCGCGGCCCGGGCGGCCGCCCAGTAGCGCACCGTGGCCGTGCCTGTGGCGGACAACTCCGGCGGCGGGGTGCTCATGTCCGATATCCTGCCTCATCACGGCCGGCGCGCTGATGCCCGCCGCCGTCGACGCGGAGCGGCTCAACGGCGAGCCGGGACGGACCCTGACCGGGCGGATTCCGGGAGGTGCGATGAGCGCACTGCTGCTGCTGACCAGCACGACTCAACCTTCGGCCGAGGTGCTGCCTGCCCTCGTCGCTGCTGCCGCACCAGGTGCGGATCCTGCCCGCCGAGGGCAGCGCGCTGCTCGAGGCCCCCGACGTCGACCTGGTGCTCGTCGACGGCCGCAAGGAGCTCGCCCACGCCCGCGACCTGTGCCGGCTCATCCGCACCACCGGCTCCGACAGCCCGGTCCTGCTGATCGTGACCGAGGGCGGCCTGTCCGTCGTCAGCGCCGACTGGGGCATGGACGACGTGCTGCTGCACACGGCCGGCCCGGCCGAGCTCGAGGCCCGGCTCCGGCTGGCGATCGGCCGGCTCACCGCCCAGCGCGACGCCGACGACCCCGAGGCCCACGTCATCCGCTCCGGCGAGGTCAGCGTCGACGACGCGACCTACACCGCCAGGCTCGGCGGCCGGCCGCTCGACCTGACCTTCAAGGAGTTCGAGCTCCTGAAGTACCTCGTGCAGCACCCGGGCCGCGTGTTCACCCGCGAGCAGCTGCTCCAGGAGGTCTGGGGCTACGACTACTTCGGCGGCACCCGCACGGTCGACGTGCACGTGCGGCGGCTGCGGGCCAAGCTCGGCCCCGACAACGAGACGCTGATCGGCACCGTGCGCAACGTCGGCTACCGCTTCGTGCTGCCGCCCAAGGAAGGCTCCGTCGAGCGGGCCACCTCCGACGTCTGACCGCGCAGCAGCCGGGCCATCCCGGCCCCGGTGAGCGGCGGCCATCGCTGACCGCCATCGCCAGCCCGGCGAGGACCCCGACGAGGAGCACCACGGCGGTCGACTGCCCGGGCTGCCACAGCGGGGTGGCGACGGCCATGAAGACCGTGAGCGCGACCGCCCACGCAGCCGCGGTCACGGCGACCCAGCGGGCCCCGGTGCGGACGTGCCGGCGCAGCTCCACGGTCTGGGCGACGCCGATGCTGCAGAGCAGCACCAGTCCCAGAGGTACGGCGAGCGCCACCACCGCGGCCACCGGCCAGCCGGACCACCACGGGTAGGTGGTGCTCGGCAGCATCCCGGCCAGCCAGGCCAGCGCGGCCGCCGACGACGTCAGCGCCACCCAGCGGCCGCGCCGCAGCCCGGGCAGCCGCGGCCGGAGGGCGACCGCCTGCGCCCAGCCCAGCACCGCACCCTCGACGGACCCGGCGACGACCAGGCAGCCGAGCACGGCCACGTCGGGGAGCCCCCGGGTGACGGCGACGACGAGCGCCGGGGCGAGGAAGCCCAGCACCTCGCCCGCGGTGACCAGGACGACCCAGCGCCGCCACCACGTGCGTGTGTCCACACCCTCACGCTAGGCGCGCGCGGCGGTCCGCACGCCGGGCGGAGGACCCCTCGGCGGCGCCGATGGTCCCGGTCCCGGTCAGCCCGTCCTGTCAGCCGTCCTGGTCGACGGGAGGGTCTCGGTCGCCCCGCTGCGCTGCTCGGGGACGACGAGGTCGACCACGACCGGCTCGGGCGGCTCCGGCTCGGCCGGCTCCGCCGACGGCCGCACCGGCATGGCCAGGATCGGCGGCGGGTCGGGCGTGCGCACGGACTTGCGGACCGCGTCCGGCAGCGAGTCCTCGAACCGGGCCATCCACAGCACGAACCCCAGGCACAGCACCGGATAGGCCACCACGAGCGCGAGCATCGTCACCAGCTGCATGCGGGCCTCCGTGAGTCCCTAGTCTGTTGAGCATGACGCACCAGGTACGCCGGGTCGACCCCGCCGACTTCGACTGGTCGGCCCCGTCCGGGGTGGCCGCCGAGCTGCGCGCCGTGCTGGCCTCCGCCGAGGCGGCCGACGGCGCCGCGGCCCTCGACGAGGCGGCGCTGCTCGCGCTGCGTCATCGCGGCGTCGCCGGCAGCGCGCTGCTGGTCACCGGCGAGCCCGTCACCGGTGCCGCCTGGCTGCGCGCGGGCGACCTGGCGGTCGTGGTGGCCCCCGAGGCACGGGGCGAGGGACGGGGTGGAGCCCTCGCCACGGCGGCACTCGCCGGCACGGAGGGCGACGACCTGACCGCGTGGTCGCACGGCAACCACCCCGCCGCGGCGGCCCTCGCCGGGCGGCTGGGCTTCGACCGGGTGCGCGACCTGTGGGTGATGCGCCGCCCGCTGGCGCCGGGCACGCTGCCGCCGCTCGGCACGGTCGACGGCGTCGCCGTACGCACGTTCCGGCCCGGTCACGACGAGGAGGCCTTCCTCGCGCTCAACGCGGAGGCCTTCGCGCACCACCCGGAGCAGGGCCGGATGACCCGGGCCGACCTCGACCAGCGGATGGCCGAGCCGTGGTTCGACCCGGCCGGGTTCTTCGTCGCCGAGCACCAGCCCGCGCGGACGACCGACCCGGCCGACGGCGCTCGTGGCCTCGTCGGCTTCCACTGGACCAAGGTGCACGACGAGGGGCACCCGCACGGGGAGGTGTACGTCGTCGGAGTGTCGCCGCGCGCGCAGGGGTCCGGCCTGGGCCGGCTGCTGACGCTGACCGGGCTGCACCACCTCGCCGCCCGCGGGCTCGACGAGGTCGTGCTCTACGTCGAGTCCGACAACGCACCCGCGGTCGCGGTGTACTCGCGGCTGGGGTTCACCCACGCCGCCGCCGACACCCACGTGCAGTACCGGCGCGCCGCCTCCGCCTAGTGCAGGGCGGCCTTCAGCAGGGCCGCGATCTCCGCGACCGCCGCGCGCTGGGTGCGGCCCATGCCGACCACGCAGAAGAAGCCGTGGGCGAGGCCGGGGTAACGCTTGAGCCGCACCTCGACCCCGGCGTCGGCCATCGCGCGGGCCCACGCCTCGCCCTCGTCGCGCAGCGCGTCGAAGCCCGCGGTCACCACGAGAGCCGGGGCGAGGCCGTCGGGGATCTTCTCGGTCAGCGCCGGTGACACCTCGGGGTCGTGCCGGTCGGCCTCGCTGCGGAGATAGCTGCGGTCGGCGAGGTCGATGAACTCGTCGGTGAGGTAGAACCCCGAGCCGAAGAGCTGCCGGCTCGCCGTACCGCCTCGGGCGTCGGTGACCGGGTAGACCAGGAGCTGGTGCCGGCAGGGCACACCGGCGTTGGCGGCGCGCAGCGCGACCACGGTGGCCAGGCAGCCTCCGGCGGAGTCGCCGCCGACCCCGATCCGCTCCGGGTCGGCACCCAGCCGGTCGGCGTGCTCGGACGCCCACGCGAACGCGTTCCAGCAGTCGTCGACCCCGGCGGGGAACGGGTGCTCCGGCGCGAGCCGGTAGTCGACCGCGAGCACCCGCACGTCGGCGCGCTCCGCGAGCACCCGGCAGGTGGCGTCGTGGGACTCGAGGTCGCCGTAGACGTAGCCGCCGCCGTGGAAGAAGACGAGCAGCGGCGAGGGGCCCGTCGGTCCGGCACCGGTCTGGGACCGCGGCACGTAGAGGCGCGCGCCCACGGGGCCGTCGCCACCCGGGACGTCGAGGTCGCGCACCTCGCCGATCGGCTGGCGGCCACCGGACAGCGCGGTGTGGCGCACCAGGGCGGCTCTGCCCTCCGGCAGCGGCAGCGACTCGGTGGCCGGCTCGCGCGCGAGGCGCTTGATCCGCATCAGCCACTGCGTCTCGAGGTCGAGCGTCTGGCCGTCGAGGACCACGGGCTTGCCGGCGAGGCGGCGCATGACCGGTCTGGGCAGGTTCATCAGGCCACGGAGCGACTGTGCCTCGGCCCGGCGCAGGACGGGGTGTGCCATGGGAGGAACCTAGCCCGTTCGCTACCGGTCGTTCACCTCGCGGTGTCACGATGAAGGGGTGACCATCGAGAGCACGACCCGGCAGCTGAGCATGCCGCCGGAGGAGACGTTCGACGTGGAGCCGCCGTACGACGCGGCTGCGGGCGACCTGCCCACGGACCGGTTCCTCGACCGCGAGCTGTCGTGGCTGCACTTCAACACCCGCGTGCTCGAGCTGGCCGAGGACCCGAACCTGCCGCTGCTCGAGCGGGTGCGGTTCCTGGCCATCTTCGCCTCCAACCTCGACGAGTTCTTCATGGTCCGGGTCGCCGGCCTCAAGCGCCGCATCGCCGCCGGGGTCGCGGTGCCCTCGGCGACCGGGCTGATGCCGCGCGAGGTGCTCGACCAGATCTGGAGCCGGGCCAGCGACCTGCTCCAGCGGCACGCGGCCCTGTTCCGCGACGAGATCATCCCCGAGCTGGCCAAGCAGGACATCGAGCTGCTGCGCTGGTCGGAGCTGACCCGCGACGAGCAGAAGCACTGCAAGAAGCTCTTCCGCGACCGGGTGTTCCCGGTGCTCACCCCGCTCGCGGTGGACCCGGCGCACCCGTTCCCCTACATCTCCGGCCTGTCGCTCAACCTGGCCGTGCTGGTGCGCAACCCCAAGACCGGCGGCGAGCACTTCGCCCGGGTCAAGGTGCCGCCGATCTTCAGCCGCTTCGTGCCCGTCGGCGAGCAGCGGTTCGTGCCGCTCGAGGACGTCATCGCCGAGCACCTCAAGCGGCTCTTCCCCGGCATGGACGTGCTGGGGGTGCACTCGTTCCGGGTCACCCGCAACGAGGACCTCGAGGTCGAGGAGGACGACGCCGAGAACCTGCTGGCCGCGCTGGAGAAGGAGCTGCTCCGGCGGCGCTTCGGTCCCCCGGTCCGGCTCGAGGTCGAGGAGACCATCGACAGCCACGTGCTCGAGCTGCTCGTCTCCGAGCTCGGCGTCTCGGAGGCCGAGGTGGTCCGGCTGCCCGGCCCGCTCGACCTGCGCGGGCTCAACGACATCGCCGACATCGACCGGGCCGAGCTGAAGTACCCCGCCTTCGTGCCCTCGACGCACGCCCAGCTCGCGGAGGTCGAGTCGGCCTCGCCGGTCGACGTGTTCGCGGCGCTGCAGCGCAACGACGTACTGCTGCACCACCCCTACGACTCGTTCGCGACGTCGGTGCAGCGGTTCATCGAGCAGGCCGCCAACGACCCGCAGGTGCTCGCGATCAAGCAGACCCTCTACCGCACCTCCGGCGACTCCCCCATCATCGACGCCCTCGTCGACGCGGCCGAGGCCGGCAAGCAGGTGCTCGTCCTGGTGGAGATCAAGGCGCGCTTCGACGAGCAGGCCAACATCGAGTGGGCCCGCAAGCTCGAGCACGCGGGCTGCCACGTCGTCTACGGCCTGGTGGGCCTCAAGACCCACTGCAAGCTGGCGATGGTGGTGCGCGACGAGCCCGACGGCATCCGCCGCTACGTGCACATCGGCACCGGCAACTACAACCCCAAGACCGCCCGGATGTACGAGGACTTCGGCCTGCTCACCTGCGACGACGCGATCACCGAGGACGTCGCGCACCTGTTCAACCACCTCTCCGGCTTCTCGCGCAACGCCTCCTACGAGCGGCTGCTCGTCGCCCCGACTCGGTCCGCGACGGGCTGATCGCCCGGATCGCGCACGAGGTCAACCACCACCTGGCCGGGCGCCCGGCGCGCATCCGGATCAAGGTCAACTCGATCGTCGACGAGGCCACCATCGACGCGCTCTACCGCGCCTCGCAGGTCGGCGTCCCCGTCGACCTGCTGACCCGCGGCATCTGCACGCTGCGCCCCGGCGTCCCCGGGCTGTCGGAGACCATCCGGGTCCGCGCGGTGCTCGGCCGCTTCCTGGAGCACTCGCGGGTGTTCTGGTTCGAGAACGGCGGCGACCCGGAGGTGTGGATCGGCTCGGCCGACCTGATGCACCGCAACCTCGACCGCCGCGTCGAGTGCCTGGTCGCGCTGCCCGGACGCGACCCCCTCGACCAGGTCGGCCGGATGCTCGACCTCGCCTTCGACGACGCCACCTCCTCCTGGTGGCTCGAGCCCACCGGCACGTGGGTCCGGCACCACCTCGACGAGTCCGGTGAGCCGCTGCGCGACCTCCAGGACACGCTGATCACCACCCGCCGGCGACGCCGTACGTCGACAGCGAGCGTCACCCCCGCCCCGCCGCGCTGACCCCCCACCCCGATACGACGCGACGAACCTGTCGCGATCCGGGCCGATCTGCAGCACGAACGTCGCGTCGTATCCACTCGGAGCCCCCTGTGGATGAGCCAGCACACGATCGGCCGGATCGGGCCAGGCTGGCGGGATGCCGCGCGACAGCCATCGCTGGCACCCCAGCTGCCGACCACCGGACGACCTCGTGCGCCCGGTGCCCGTGGACCCCTCCGGCCGCGACGGCCCGACCGCCGGCCAGGCGCGCGGATCCTCGTGGCGGCGTACGACGCCCGGCCTCTTCGTCCCCAGCTCGGTCACCGACGACGTGCCGGAGCAACGCATCCTCGAGCAGTCGATGCGGCTGCCCACGCCCGACAGCGGGGTCACCGGGTGGGCGGCCTGCCGCCTCTGGGGTGCCTCGTTCTTCGACGGACTCGGGCGGGACGGACGCACGCGGCTGCCGGTCCCCCTCGCCCTGGGCGCCAAGGGCCAGCTGCGCGCGCGTCCCGGCAGTCGTCTCCTCCGGGCCCGGCTCACCTCGGCCGAGGTGGTGGTCATCGCCGGCGTCCGCTGCACCGACCGCCCGCGGGCGCTCTTCGACGCGATGCGCACGGCCGCGAGCATCGAGGACGCCGTCGTGGCGATGGACATGATGGCGGCGGCCGTCCTGGTGTCGATCGACCAGATGCGCGACTACGCCGGCACCCATCCCGCCTGGACCGGCGTCCCACAGGTCCGGGCAGCGCTCGAGCTCGCCGACGAGGGGAGCCGTTCCCCCGCCGAGACGCGGATGCGCCTGATCTGGGTGCGCGACGCCCAGCTGCCACCGCCCCTGTCCAACCAACCGATCTGGACTCGTGACGGTCGGCTCCTCGGGATCGCCGACCTGCTCGACCCGGAGTCGGGCACGGTCGGCGAGTTCGACGGCGCGGACCATCGCGAGGCCGCCCGGCACACCCGCGACGTCGCTCGGGAGCAGGCGCTCCGTGAGGTGGGGCTGGAGTACTTCACCGTCACCGGGCACGACCTGGGTCACCGCGGACGTGTCGCCGCGCGGATGCACGGCGCCCGGCTCCGGGCCCGATGGCTGCCCGAGGCCGAGCGGGCCTGGACGATCGACCCGCCCCCGTGGTGGCGTCGTACGCCGTCGCTCGACGAGCTGCTCGCCCGCACGGACGCGCCGAGCACGGACCGGCTCCAGCGCCCCGCCTGAGTCCCCCGTGCCTCGATACGACGCGACGAACGTGTCGTGATCCGGGCCGATCAGCAGCACGAACGTCGCGTCGTATCGGACCGGAGCGGCTCAGCAGGTCGCGAAGAGGACCGGCCCCGAGGTCAGGTCGCTGAAGACGAAGTCGGCGTTGGTCGGTTCGAGGTCGAGCCGCACCGTGTCGCCGGAGGCCTCACCGGAGGTCACGGTGAACCGGTCCGCGAAGCTGCCGCCCTGCCCCGGGGCGTCACCGGCGGCCAGGTCGACGCGCGGCTGCAGGTTGTCGGACGCCTGGTCGGAGGACTCGAACTCCAGGGCGACCCGGATCGACCGGTCGGGCTGCTGCGCGACGACCAGACCGGTGACCGGACTGACCCCGCCGGCCTCGGTCACGAGCCGGTCGGCCACCCGCTGGTCCTCCGCGTCGGCCGACGCCATCGACAGGTCCTCGCACGCGAAGTCCGAGGCCCACAGCACGGCCGTCACCGGCTCGTCCGCCGCCTCGGCGAGGTCCGGCTCGTCCAGGGCGTCGGCGTCACCGCGGACGACCTCGACCGCCCGGGACACCGCCGCGGCCCCGTCGGACATCAGCACCAGCCGCTCGTCCTCGAGCACCGCGAAGTTCTGGAACACCGGGGTCAGCGCGGGGTCGAGCGCGGCGACCAGGTCGGCCGATCCCGCCCAGGTTCCGCCCGTGCCGAGCCCACCCGCCGGGGCGTCGTAGCCCAGGGTCCGCAGCTTCTGCTCGACGCCGCCGAGGTCGACGTCCTCGCCGACCCGCAGCACCACCACCTGGCCGGACTCGTCCTGGCCGAAGGCCTCCCAGGACACGTCCAGGGGCGAGACGCCGTAGCGGTCGCGCATGGCGACCGTGCTGTCGGCGACCGCCGAGGTGCCGGCCAGGTCCTGGTCGAAGGCGCGCCCGAGGAACGCGGCCACCTCCTGCTCCGACGCGCCCGCGCCCAGCCCCGTCCCGTCGGCCTCCGCGCGCACCTCGGCCCAGTCGGTGTAGGTCGCCCGCATCGTCGTGGCGGGCAGCGTGGACAGGGCCTCCTCGTACGCCGAGGGCGCCGCCAGCAGCCGCCACAGCAGCACGCCGGCCACCCCGAGGACGACGAGCCCGACCAGTGAGGACGCCACCACCACGGCGCGTGCTCTCACCCTGCGTCCACCTTCCGTCGTCGGCCGGCAGCGGCCCGCGAAACGCTCGCGGGGCTCGCGTCGGCACGGGCATCCCGCGTGTGAGACTAGCCGGGTGGACGCGCCGGAGACCCCCACGATCGTCGCTGCCGGTGCCGTGGTCTGTCGCAAGGGACCGCAGGTGCTGCTGATCCACCGTCCGAAGTACGACGACTGGTCGTTCCCCAAGGGCAAGCTCGACCCGGGCGAGCACGCGGTCACCGCCGCGGTCCGCGAGGTGGCCGAGGAGACCGGCCTCGACGTGCGCCTGGGCCCGCCGCTCCCCGACCAGGAGTACACCGTCGGCAACGGCACCCGCCGCCCCAAGGTCGTGCACTACTGGGCAGGCCGGCTGCTCGGCGGCGACGACGTCTCGGGCTACCGCGCCAACGCCGAGGTGGACGAGGTGGCCTGGGTCGACCTCGACGCGGCCCGCCGCAAGCTGACCTACGTGCACGACCGCGAGACCCTCGACGCGTTCACCGAGGTGCGCCAGCGCTCCACGCCGCTGGTGCTGCTCCGGCACGCGCGGGCGACCCGCCGCCGCACCTGGACCGGCGACGACCGGGAGCGCCCGCTGTCCGCGCAGGGCGAGCTCCAGTCCGACCAGGTCGTCCCGCTGCTCGCGGCGTACGGCGTGCGCCGGATCCTCAGCTCCAGCAGCCGGCGCTGCTGGACCACGCTGGCGCCCTTCGCCCACGTGGCCGACGTCGACCTCGACGTCACCGACGACCTCGCGGAGGAGGACGTCCGGCAGCCGGCCGTCGAGGCCGTCGTGCACGACCTGCTCGCCTCGACGACCCCCACCGTGCTGTGCACCCACCGGCCGGTGCTGCCTCTCGTGACGGCTGCGCTGGGGCTGCGCGACCCCCATCTCGAGCCCGCCGGCATGCTCGTCGTGCACCACCGCAACGGCCAGGTCGTGGCCACCGAGCAGCACGACGTCTGACCCTCCCGGACCGGGCCGACAGCACCCTCGAGGGAGCCGCCACGCCGCCGTTCACGTGACGGCCGTCTCACGTCCGGCCCGGCGTCGCCCAAACGGTTGCCACCGTTCACCTGTCGTTCACCCAGCGCCGAAGGTCGCTTCACCTCGGCTCCCTAACTTCGGTGCCGTACTCAGACATATCTCGGACGATCACAGGAGATCGAAGTGAAGATCACGTCCCTTCGCCGGCCGGCCGCTCTCGGCGCTGCCGTCGTGCTCGGCCTCGGCCTCACCGCCTGCGGTGCCGCCAACGAGGAGCCGGCGCACCGGCGACTCGACCGACGGGTCGAGCGGCCTCTCCGGGACCCTCAACGGCGGCGGCTCGAGCGCCCAGGAGGCCGCGCAGGGCGCGTGGCGCGCCGGCTTCCAGGAGGCCAACCCCGAGGTCACCATCAACTACGACCCGATCGGCTCGGGCGGCGGTCGCGAGCAGTTCATCTCCGGCGGCTTCCCGTTCGCGGGCTCCGACTCCTACCTCACCGACGAGGAGGGCGAGCTGACCAAGGCGACCGAGCGCTGCGACGGCGAGGCCCCCATCGAGGTGCCCAACTACGTGTCGCCGATCGCGGTCATCTACAACCTCGAGGGCGTCGACGACCTCCAGCTCAGCCCCGACACGCTGGCCGCCATCTTCGCCGGCGAGATCACCAGCTGGGACGACCCCGCCATCGCCGAGGACAACCCGGACGCCGACCTCCCGGCGGAGACGATCAACCCGGTGCACCGCTCCGACGAGTCCGGCACCACCGGCAACTTCACCAACTACCTCAGCACCGTGGCCGAGGACTCCTGGACCCACGGTGAGGTCGAGACCTGGCCGATCAAGGGTGGCGAGGGCGCCAGCGGCACCTCCGGCGTCGTGGCCGCGGTGACCAACGGCGCGAACTCCATCGGCTACGCCGACGCGAGCCAGGCCGGCGACCTCAGCACCGCCTCCATCGGGGTCGGTGACGGCTTCGAGCAGCCGACCGCCGAGGCCGCCGCCAAGATCTTCGAGGTGTCGCCCAAGGCGGAGACCGAGAGCGACACCCAGCTGGTCTTCGACCTCGACTACACGACCGAGGAGGCCGGGGTCTACCCGATCGTGCTCAGCTCCTACCTGATGGCCTGCCCGTCGTACTCCGACAAGGCCGAGGGTGACCTGGTCAAGGGCTACCTGAGCTACATCATCAGCGACGAGGGCCAGCAGACCGCGGCCGACAACGCCGGCTCGGCGCCGCTGCCCTCCAGCCATCGCCGAGCGAGGCGCAGGGCATCGTCGACGGCATCACGGTCGGCTGACGCAACACGAACACTCGGGGGTCCGCGTCGCACAGCCGGCGGCTGCGCGGCGCGGACCCGCGTGTCGCACCAGGAAGCCTGACAGCAACACACAGAGCACCGGGGATCATCCCCCGGCACACGAGCAGGAGAGGCAGTCACGTGACAGTGACCGAAGCGGCACCGCCGCGGCGGGTAAGGCGAAGGGGTGACGTCGCCTTCGCGGCGCTCGCGCGCGCCGCAGGCATCGTGATCCTGCTCGCGCTGGCCGGTGTGGCCATCTTCCTGACCCTGGAGGGGCATCCCGGCCATCACGGCACCGGACGCCGCGATGGGCGGCAAGGAGAACATCCTCCTCTACGTGTGGCCGCTGCTCTTCGGCACCCTTCTCGCGGCGCTCGCTGGCGATGCTGATCGCCACCCCGCTCTCCTTCGGCGTCGCGCTGGTGATCTCGCACTACGCCCCGCGCCGGCTCTCGAAGACCCTGGGCTACCTCATCGACCTGCTGGCGGCGGTGCCATCGGTCGTCTACGGCCTGTGGGGCATCGGCTTCCTGGGCACCCGGATGGGCGAGCTCTACGTCTGGCTCGAGGACCACCTCGGCTTCCTGCCGTTCTTCGAGGGCCCCGCCTCGACCACCGGCCGCACGATCTTCACCGCCTCGGTGGTGCTCGCCGTGATGGCGCTGCCGATCATCACCGCGATCACCCGCGAGATCTTCGCCCAGACGCCCACGCTCCACCAGGAGGCCGCCCTCGCGCTGGGGGCCACGCGCTGGGAGATGGTGCGCATGACGGTCTTCCCCTACAGCCGGTCCGGGATGGTGTCCGCGACCATGCTCGGTCTCGGACGCGCCCTCGGCGAGACCATGGCGGTCGCGATGGTGCTCTCCGCGACCGGCGTGGTGACCTTCAACCTCATCTCGACGACCAACCCCTCGACCATCGCCGCCAACATCGCACTGCAGTTCGGTGAGGCGTCCGGACTCAAGGTCAACGTGCTGATCTTCAGCGGCCTGGTCCTGTTCGTCATCACCTTCGCCGTGAACTTCCTCGGGCGAGCCATCGCCGGACGTGGCGTGCAGGGAGACAGCCGATGACCACCCCGACCACCCACCGCACCCCTGACGCGGTCAGCCGGCACGACCTGCCGCTGACCCACCCCACGCTGCCTCGCCTGGCCCCGCTGCTCGTGGCGATCATGGCCCTGGCGGCCGCGGTCCTCCTGGGGCTGCTCCTCGGCTGGGGGCCGGCCTTCATCGTCTTCGTCGCGGTGGTGTTCTTCGCGGTGGCGCTGCCGCTGTGGACACTGGTCGTCGAGGGCTCGCGCGGCGCGGTCGACAAGCTCGTCACCACGCTGGTGTGGTCGGCGTTCGCGGTCGCCATGCTGCCCCTGGTGACGCTGATGTGGACCGGTGGTCGTCAACGGCGCGCCGATGCTGACCGCCCAGTTCTTCACCTACTCGATGCGCAACGTGATCGGCGAGGGCGGCGGGATCTACCACGCCATCATCGGCACCCTGCTCATCACGCTCTTCGCCACCTTGATCTCGGTGCCGGTGGGCATCATGGCGGCGATCTACCTCGTGGAGTACGGCGGGCGGAGCCGACTGGCTCGGACCATCACCTTCCTGGTGGACGTCATGGTCGGCATCCCCTCGATCGTCGCCGGCCTCTTCGCCTACGCGCTCTTCGTGATCATCTTCGGCCCGGGGGTGCGGATGGGCATCGGCGGCTCGATCGCGCTGTCGGTGCTGATGATCCCGATCGTCGTCCGGTCGGCCGAGGAGATGCTCAAGCTCGTGCCTGACGAGCTGCGGGAGGCGTCGTACGCCCTGGGAGTGCCGAAGTGGCGCACCATCGTCAAGGTCGTCCTCCCCACGTCGCTGGCGGGCATCATCACGGGCGTCATGCTCGCGGTCGCGCGGGTGGCCGGTGAGACCGCGCCGCTGCTGATCATCGCCGGCGACACCGACTCGGTGAACTTCAACGTGTTCTCGGAGCGGATGGCCACCCTGCCGGTGTTCATCTACTACTCGTTCACCCAGCCGGGAGTGCCGCCCGAGTTCGGCCAGGCCCGCGCCTGGGGCGCCGCGCTCGTGCTGATCGCGATCGTGATGGGCCTCAACCTGATCGCCAGGGCGGTCAGCCGCTTCTACTCCCCCAAGACCGGTCGCTGACCGAACCACGAAGGAAACGAAACCATGGCCAAGAGCATCGACGTCTCCGACCTCGACGTCTACTACGGCGACTTCAAGGCCGTCGAGGGCGTCTCGATGACCATCCGAGCCCGCTCGGTGACCGCGCTGATCGGTCCCTCGGGCTGCGGCAAGTCCACCTTCCTGCGGTCGCTGAACCGGATGCACGAGGTGATCCCGGGCGCCCGCGTCGAGGGCAAGATCGTCATCGACGGGCAGAACATGTACGACGCCGACGTGGACCCGGTGCAGGTCCGCCGTTCGGTCGGCATGGTCTTCCAGCGGCCCAACCCGTTCCCGACCATGTCGATCTACGAGAACGTGCTCGCCGGCAACCGGCTCAACGCCAAGCGGATGCCCAAGTCGGAGGCCGACGCGACCGTCGAGAAGTCGCTGCGCGGCGCGAACCTGTGGGAGGAGGTCAAGGACCGGCTCAACAAGCCCGGTTCCAGCCTCTCCGGCGGTCAGCAGCAGCGGCTGTGCATCGCCCGGGCGATCGCCGTCGAGCCGCAGGTGCTGCTGATGGACGAGCCCTGCTCGGCGCTCGACCCGATCTCGACCTCGGCGATCGAGGACCTGATCCACGAGCTGAAGACCGACTACACGATCGTGATCGTCACCCACAACATGCAGCAGGCCGCCCGGGTCTCGGAGGACACCGGGTTCTTCAACCTGGCCGGCGCCGGGAAGCCGGGCCGCCTGGTGGAGATGAACCCGACCAAGAAGATCTTCTCCAACCCCGACGAGCCCTCGACCGAGGCCTACATCTCGGGCCGCTTCGGCTGACGCGCCGGTCCCCGCACGCACGTTGGCCGCCACCCGGTCCGGGTGGCGGCCAACGTGTGTGTGGAGCGGGGGTCAGGGCAGCTGGAAGACGTAGCGGCAGGCCCAGTAGACGAGCGCCGCGGCCAGGCCGGCCATCGGGAAGGTGAGCACCCAGGCCGTGACGATCGAGCGGGCGACGCCCCACCGGACGGCCGAGAAGCGCTTGGTGGCGCCGGCGCCCATCACCGCGGAGGTGATGGTGTGCGTCGTCGAGATCGGGGCCTCGAAGACGAACGCCGTCGTGTAGAGCACGCTGGCCGCGATGGTCTCGGAGGCGAAGCCCCGGGCCGGGTCGAGGTGGATGATCCGGCGGCCGAGGGTGCGCATGATGCGCCAGCCACCGGAGTAGGTGCCCAGCGAGATCGCGGTCGCGGCCGCCAGGATCACCCAGACCGGGAGATCGTCGTCGGCCGTCACGAAGCCGCCGGTCAGCAGCGCCAGGAAGATCACGCCCATCGTCTTCTGGGCGTCCTGGAGGCCGTGCCCGAGCGCCATCGCCGCGGCCGAGATCGTCTGGGCGAACCGGAAGCCCCGGTTGACCTTGTGCGGGCTGGCCCGGCGGAACGCCCACATGATCGCCGAGCATCAGGGCGAAGGCGGCGGCGAAGCCGAACAGCGGCGAGGCGACCATCGGGATGACGATCTTGTCGAGGATCACCGTCCACTGCACCAGCGAGCCCGAGGCGACCGCGGCGCCGACCAGACCGCCGATGAGGGCGTGCGACGAGGACGACGGCAGGCCGTAGTACCAGGTGATCAGGTTCCAGGTGATGGCGCCGATCAGGCCGGACATCACCACCACGAGGCCGTGGGTGCCGGCCTCCGGCGAGATCACGCTGCCGACCGTGTTGGCGACCTCCTGGCCGAGGAACGCGCCGACGAAGTTCATGATCGCCGCCATGATCAGCGCGACCCGGGGCGTGAGCGCCCGCGTCGAGACCGAGGTGGCGATCGCGTTGGCGGCGTCGTGGAAGCCGTTGGTGTAGTCGAAGACCAGGGCGACGACGACGACCGCGATGACAATCGCGAGCTCCACGCTCAGGACTCCTTGACGGCGATCTGCTCGACGATGTTGGCCACCGTCTCGAACGCGTCGATCGCGTGCTCCAGCGAGTCGACGATGTCCTTGAGCTTGAGCACCTCGAGGGCTTCGTACTTGCCGCTGAAGAGCTTGGCCAGGATCCGGCGGTAGCTCTTGTCACCGGCGTTCTCGAGCCGGTTGATCTCGATCCAGAACTCCTCGAGGTCCTTCATGGTGCGCAGCCGCGGCATCGCGTCGGCGGTGAGCTCCGAGCAGCGCTGGAGCACCTCGACCTGGTTGGCGAGCTCGGAGGGCAGCGTCTCGACCTCGTAGAGCAGGACCAGGTCGACGGCCTCCTCCATGAAGTCCATGACGTCGTCGAGGCCGGACGCGAGGGAGTAGATGTCCTCGCGGTCGAAGGGGGTCACGAACGTGCTGTTGACCCGCCGGATGATGTCATGGGTCGACTCGTCGGCGGCGTGCTCGGCATCACGCATCTTCTGTGCGATGGCCTCGCGGTCAACGCCGTCACCGAGCATCTCAGCCAGCAGGCCGGCCCCCAGGACGAGGTGCTGGGCGGACTGGGCGAAGAGGTCGTAGAAGGTGGTGTCGGTAGGGCGGAAGCGCAGCGCCACGGGGAACTCCTGGTAAACGGAACAGAACCGTGGGACATGCTAGGTGCAGAGCCTAGAAATCGGTCAACCCGGACCCCCGGGGGGCGTGACCGGGGCCACGCCGGAGGTCAGTCCTCGCGGGACTTCTGCGAGGGGATCTGCGGGCACTCGACACCCAGCAGGCGGTCCACCTCGTCCTGCGGGAGCACCGACTCGGACTCACTGGCGGCGATGATCAGGTTGGTGGTGAGCTCAACCTCGGCGAGCAGCTCCGCGTCCTCCAGGGGGACGTTCAGCTGGTCATCCACGACACCGCTCCCTCCAGGTCTCATGAGTGCTGTTGCTCCTGTCAGCGGAAAGCGGCTCCCGACGCGTTCATTGTCGCCGACGGCCGATGTTCTACCCATAGTCATTTGGGACAAAACCAAGGACCCCGACGGGTAGCCGTCGGGGTCCTTCGGTTGTCTGTGATCGATCAACCGGACCGGCCCTCAGGCCGGACGGTTGCGATCAGACGGGGCGGACGTTCTCCGCCTGCGGGCCCTTGGGGCCCTGGGTGACGTCGAACTCGACCTTCTGGTTCTCGTCGAGGGACTTGTAACCCTGCGTCTGGATCGCCGAGTAGTGCACGAAGACGTCGTCGCCGCCGTCCTCCTGCGCAATGAAGCCGAAACCCTTCTCGGCGTTGAACCACTTAACGGTGCCCTGAGCCATGCTCGCTTACTCCTACTGATGGGGCTTGGGACCGCCACCTCGGCGGCCCCGCGACAGATGCGGTGAAACGCCGTGCCCCCTCAAGCAATGACTCAAGAGAAAACGCCGTCGGATCACAAACTCCGCGGACGTCGTCCTTTTGGAAGACCTGTGGAACTTGCACCTGCTGCACCCATGACCCTACCAACAGCGGACGCCGATTCCGAGCGAGGGAGAGAAAGAGTGTGGAAACGCACCGTGACGCCTCCGCATCGTCTCGGCATCCGGCCCCTTCCGCGCCGCCCGGGCGGCAGGCTCAGCGCATCACGCCGACCGGGCGGTAGACCAGACCGGGGAACACCGAGGTGGGTGACCGGTCGGGGAACCGGCGCGCGACGACCTCGCCGAGCACGTTGCGGTAGTCGGTCGTGACGGCCAGGTCGCCGTCGACCAGCTGCGGAGTGCCCAGCCCGGGCCAGGAGCCGTGGTAGCGGCCGCCGGCGACACCGCCGCCCATCAGCAGCATCATGTTGCCCCAGCCGTGGTCCAGCCCGTTGTTGCCGTTCTGCGCCACCCGGCGCCCGAACTCGCTGATCGTCACGACGGTCACCCGGCTGCGGGTGCTGCCCAGGTCACGCAGGAACGCGTCGACCGCGCCGGCGAAGCCGCGGACCATGTTCTGCATCTTGCCGGAGTCGAGCCGGCCGTAGTCGCTGTGCATGTCCCAGGTGCCGTAGTCGACCGACACCACCTCGGTGCCGATGTCGGCCTTGATCAGCCGGGCGGTGTCCTTCAGCGCGGCCGCCAGGCCCGCGGCGGGGTAGGCCCGCGGGTAGGTGACGCTCGACCGGTAGGTCGTCTCCACCACCGGCCTCAGGTCGTCGGCCGTCCGCAGCGCGGCCCGGGTGGCGTCGCCGAGCGGGCCCGGCGCGTGCTTCCACGTCGTGCGCAGCTGGCGGCGCCGTCGTCTCGAGGAAGTCGCCGTCCGCGCCGGCCAGGGACACGTCCTGGAGGCTCTCCGCGGTCAGCGACAGGGCCGGACCCACCAGGGCGGTCGGCGTGATCGGGTCGCCGAGGCCGACCGCGTCGTACGGCTGGGTGCCGCCACCGAGCCCGACCATGCGGTTGACCCAGCCGCGGCGCACGCTCGAGGTGGGGTCGGCGTCCTCGATCTCCTCCATCGCGCGGAAGTGCGACCGGTTGGGCACCTCCATCCCGACGGCGTGCACGGCGGCGAGCTCGCCGGCCTGCCACAGCCACTCCAGCGGCTGCATCGCCGGGTGCAGCCCGAACATCGCGTCGGCGGCGACCAGGCTGGCGGCGGGGATGCCGATGGTGGGCCGGGCGGCGTAGTACGACGGGTCGCCGTGCGGGACGACGATGCCCATCCCGTCGACGCCTCCGCGCAGGCTGATCACGACCATCACGTTGTTGCCGACGCCCTGGCCGAACGACGCCTGCCGGAAGGCGTCGCCGAACACCGACGCGGTCACGGCCGCGCCGGAGGTGGCCGCCATGCCGGCGAGGAACCGCCGCCGGGACAGCCCGGCCGCCCGGGCGAACTCGGCGCAGCAGCCCTGCGTGTCGGTCTCGGTGCTCATCGGTGTCGTCGGTCCCTTCACCGGGTCAGGTGCGCGGGCGAGTCGAGGAGCACGGCGGCGACCCTCACGAACTGGCCGCGCGCCAGCTCGTGGTGCCGGTCGACGACCTCGTCGGGCTTGTAGCCGGTGGCCTGGCAGACCGCCTTGAGCTGGGTCCGGGTCGACCGCCGGCCCAGCAGCGTGCGCGACAGGTGGTCGACGTAGCGGTCGAGGCGGAGGCTGCGCTGCGGCAGCCACCGCTGCGGCTTGCGGTAGCGGACGTCGCGGGACGGGTGCTCCCCGGAGGCGAGGTCCCAGTGCATCCGGAAGGAGCTGAGCATCCGGGCGGCCGACGCCCAGTCGTCGTTGCGCTCGGGCGCACCGTCGGGCCGCGGCCACTGGAACAGCGGCAGGCCGCGGTGCAGGTTGGCGATCCGGTGCGCGAACGACGATGCGCCGGTCGGCCGGAGCGCCCGCACCCGCAGCGCACGGCAGGTGGCCACCAGGTCGTCCACCGGCGGGCGGACCTTCTGGCCCGCGGACTGCTGGAACTCCGTGCTGGCCACCAGGGCGCGCAGCACCGGCCGGATGTCGGTGCCGCTCTCCAGGTAGACCTGGGCGAGCCGGTCGACCAGGGCGGCCGGCGGGTAGTCGCCGACGAAGCGGATGACCAGCTTGGTCGCGATCGTCCGCGCCGTCGCCGGGTGGTGGGCGAGGTAGCGCAGGTAGTCGACCGTCATCCGGCTGCCGTCGGCGTCGGCGTTGGGGTGGCTGAACCCGAGCACCTGCACCGGACCGGTCGTGTGCTGCTTGGGGTTGTAGCGCTGCTCCCAGGTGCCGCGGAAGTCGACGCGGTAGCCGCTGAGGATGACCGCGGAGTCCTTGACCATCTGCTCGGTGTAGCCCGACGCGCGGCCGACGGTGTGCAGCTCGAGGAGCTCGCGGCCGTGGTTCTCGTTGGGGGCGTCCTTCACCGAGCGGAAGTTGTCGAGGTAGATCAGCATCGCCGGGTGCAGCGTGCAGGCGACGAGCAGGTCCTCGAAGCGCCCGAGCGCGTGCTGGCGCACGGTCTGGTCGTAGTGGAAGCGCTGCACCCAGGCGGTGCCCCCGACGGCCGAGACGTGGAGGTGGTTGGACCAGAAGTCGACCATGGTCTCGTGCACCTGACGGTGCGAGTGGATCCGGCGCAGCATCGTCCAGCTCGAGAGCTTCTCGGCGTAGGAGTAGCCGACCTTGCTGTGCGTGAACTTCACCGCGGGGGACTCGAACAGCTCGGGGAACCAGCCGTCGAGGTAGCCCACCTTGGGGTCCTCCGGCACGGTGGCGGAGTCCAGCTGCCGGTCGAACCACGGGGTCGGCCCACCGGCCGCCCGCATCTGCTCCCAGGTCTCCTGCGACCACCCGCAGCCCAGCCGGTTCATCAGGTGCAGGCCGTAGGCGGTCGGCACCTTGGTGGCGCGGTAGGGGTTGACGGCGTAGCGGACGCGTCGCCCCTGCGGTTGGCGCTGGGCCAGGTCGGGCACCGGCATGAGGTTCCTCCCCCGGACTCTCCGCCGATCCCCGAGGAGGAGGTACGGCGCTCTGCGGCCCGAGCATCGTAACCGCGGCACGGTCCGCCGGCAGGGCGTTCGCGCGCGTCGGCGACGCCGGGGCAGCGGGAACCTTTGCCGACGCGATGGCAAAGGTTGACGCGTGTCCCGAGTTGGGTGGGTTTGGGGCAGTAGCCTGGGGGCATACGAGCGGAGGCCGTGGGGACGGTCGACGGGTGGGGACCCGGACCGCTGCACGACCTCGAACGAGGGGGGACCTCATGAGGACGCCGGACCAGCCGGCGGGGGGGCGTCGCAAGGGCGCCGTGATCGTCGCTGCCCTGACGGTGGCGGCCGTCGTCGTCGGCGTCGCCGCCATCCGCTTCCCGGGCGACCCCTCGGTGTCCCCGTCGTCGTCGCCGGCCTCGTCGCCGTCCGTGACGACCTCGGCCGACCCCGACACGTCCTTGATCGACCTCGACCAGGGATCCGGTGCGGATCCCGCCGCGGTGGAGGCCTGCGCCGGTGAGGGTTTCACCGACGACCCGGCCGACGTCGAGGTGCTCTACGACATGGTGCAGAAGTCGCCCCAGAGCACGACCCCGGTGCTGCTGCTCCGCAACCCCGACGGCGACCTGCGGCTGTGCGACCTGGCCGGGGACGACGTGCCGGCCGACTCCGACTTCCCGCCCGCGACGGCCGCCGAGCCCGTCGTCCTCCTGACCAGCGGCAGTTCCGCCTGGGACTGCGACGGACCGGTGCTCGGCAGCTACCGCGCCACCACCTGGCTCGTGGTCGACGAGCAGGTCGACCTCGTCCAGCAGCGGTTCGTCGTCGACGGGAGCCCGGGTCCCTGGTTCAGCACCCGCGCGCTCGGTGGCTACGCCCACCTGCAGACCTGGCTCGGCCCCCAGCCCGACGGCGTCGAGATCGTGGCGGAGCAGCGGGTGCTCGACGACGCGGGCGACCCGGTGCAGCAGTCGGCTCTCCCGGAGCGCGAGGTGCTGCCGGGCTGCGGCGAGCACCGGGGGAGACGCCCAGATCCTCTGACGGGCTGCCCGGTCACGCGGGCGGGGACGGAGCGAGAGGCCCTTCGGTCTCCCCCGACCCGAAGGACCCCTCGACCCGCGCCACCGGATCTGCGGCGGCTGGCCGGACCCTGGAATCGGCCCGCCGCCGGACGACGGTGACACGAGACCGGAAGCTGTCGACACTGCGACTGATCGCCCCGTGGACACGCGGTGGTGGCCTCCCGAGCGGTCCTGCGTGCACCAGCATCATCGACATCCCGGACGTCCGACTTGAGTCGCGGACGGCCTGTCCTGGCCGCGATTTTGCCCGGCCCGGCCGGCGCGGGCCGTCGCCGCAAACCGGTTGCCGAGCGCACCGCGCGCGGCCCCAGGATGCTCGGCATGCCGGTCGACCTGTGGAGCAGTGACGCGTTCGTCGAGGAGGCCCGCGCCTGGGTCGCCGAGCAGGTGCGCCCGATCGGTCTGACGCTCACCGGCGAGTGGGAGCAGCCGCACTGCCGGCCGTGGTCGAGCGCGATCCGGTTCGAGAGCGACGGCGGGCGGCTCTGGTTCAAGGTCAACGGGCCCGGCATCCGCCACGAGGCGGCGCTCGTCGACCTGCTCGGGAAGGTCGTGCCGGACCTCGTGCCGACCGTGCTCGCGGCGGACACCGACCGGGCCTGGTCGCTGACCCGCGATGCCGGCCCGGTCCTGCGCACGGTCGCGCCCGCCGAAGAGCTGTGGCCGTGGTGGGAGGGGATCCTGGTCCGCTACGCCGAGGCCCAGATCGAGCTCGCCGCGCACCGGGACGACCTGCTCGCCGCCGGCGTGCCCGAGGCCTCCCCCACGACGCTGCCCGGCCAGGCCCGCCAGGTCCTCGCGGACCTCGCCGGCCGGGCGCCCGAGGACGGCGGGCTGACCGCCGAGGAGGTGGCCGGCTTCGAGGCGTTGCTGCCGGAGTACGACGCGTGGTGCGCGGCGCTCGCCGCCTCCGGCGTACCGGACTCGGTGCAGCACGACGACCTGCACTCGTCCAACGTCTGCTGGAACGGGTCGGTCGCCACCGCCCGGATCATCGACTGGGGCGACGCCTCGGTCGGCAGCCCGATCGCGACGATGCTGTGCACCCTGAACTCGATCGCCTTCCACGCGGGCCGGGAGGTCGACGACCCGCTGGTGCTGCGCGTGCGCGACGCCTACCTCGAGCCGTTCACCTCCCTCGTCCCCCGCGCCGAGCTCGTGGAGCTGGTCGGGCTCGCCCGCCGCACCGGCGCGGTCACCCGGGCGATGTCCTACCAGCACGCCTTCGCCGGGGAGCCCCGGTCGGCGGAGGCGGCCGAGGACTGGCCGGTGCGGGGCTGGCTGCTGGAGACCCACGAGCTCGTGAGACCGACGAGCAGGAGGCATCGCGTGACCACCTACCCCGTGCTGATGCACACCGCCCTGGACGCGACCGACGTCCGCGGACTCGCCGAGTTCTACCGCGAGCTGCTCGGGCTGAGCTACCGACCCGGTGACGAGCCACCGGCGGACGGCAGCGCCGACGACGAGGACTGGCTCGTGCTCGTCGACGCCGACGGCCACCGGGTGCTCGCGTTCCAGCAGGTCGCCACCTTGGCGCGGCCGACCTGGCCGAGCGACGACGTGCCGAAGCAGATGCACCTGGACTTCCGCGTGCCCACCCTCGCCGACCTGGAACGGCACCGGCGGCGGGCCGAGGAGCTCGGGGCGACGCTGCTCCTCGACCGCACGGACGAGCCGGGGGAACCGCTCTACGTGCTCGCCGACCCCGCCGGCCACCCGTTCTGCCTCCTCGTCGGCTCGGCATAGCGAGACGCGCCGGCGCGCGCCCATGAGACAGGTCAGCGGACGACGAAGGGTCCGAAGAGCTCCCGCGGCTCGCCGAGCCAGTCGCGCACGATCGGCCCGTTCACCGGCACCTGGCCGGCGGCCACCACCGCCACCCGGACCTCCTCGGCGCCGCGCAGGCAGCGGTTGCTGATCCGGAACCGGGTCACGTCCTCGGCCCAGTCGGCGCGCATCGAGTAGTCGCCACAGACCGGCTTGCCCCAGGTGTCGGGGGCGAACCCTTCGGTGGTGGTCAGCAGGTAGTCGGTGCCGTCCACGATGCCGCCGCTGAGCACGAGCTCCGGGCCGCGATCGGCCGGGTCGAGGTCGACGAAGAGGGTGGCCGACTGGCCGTAGCGCCAGCTGCCGACCAGGTCGCGGTGGTGCAGCGTCACCCGGAGGTTGTCCTGCCCGTTGGTCACGACCACCTCGCGCACGTCGATCTTGTGGTCGACGTCGCCCCGCGGGTCCTCGAAGCGGGTGACGGCGGCCTGGGCGGGCGCCGCGACGGAGAGGAGCAGGGCGGTCGCGGCGGTGGCGACGGCGAGGACGTCGCGGCGGTGGGCTTGGACATGACGGGTGGCCTCCTGGGCGGTTGGTGCGAGGACGTCCCCCGCGGCGTGCTGCACCAGGAGAGACGTCGCACCCCCTGCCCGGGTTGCTCGCGACGCGCGTCAGCGCGTGGTGAACCGCCACGTCAGCCGCTGTGCACCGGGCTTGGGCTTCGCGTCGAACGCGTTGCCGGCCAGGTCCCTGATCGCGGTGCTCAGGCGGGCCCTGTAGGTCGTCCCCCTGTCCAGATCGCCCTTCGGGTTCAGGAGGATCCGGTTGTCGGCCGCCTGATAGGCCACCTTCGCCCGAATCTTCTTCGAGGACCCTTTGCGCTTCAGCACGACCGTGCTCCTCGTGACCGACGCCGGCTTCAGGGCCTCGCTCGGGTGCACCTTGATGGTGACGTCCCGGTCCACACCGGTCTTGCCCTTGGCGGGTCTGACCTTGGTCACTCCTGGTGCCTTCATGTCGAGCGTGATCGCATCCGCCACCGGAGCGGACACGTTGCCGAGTGCGTCCGCGAACTGCGCCCAGACGGCCCGGGTTCCGTTGCCAGCGGGCAGCCGCCACGACGCGGTCGGGGCGTACGAAACCCACGTGGAGTACGTGGCGCCGTCGCCACTGAACCGCATCTGCGTCACGTCCGTGGCCGTCCCCCCTGCGCTCGCTGTCAGGTTCAGGGTCACGCCGGTGGTCCTGGTGCGAGCTGCGCCGCCGTTGACCGCGATCGTGCCGCGCGGTGGGGCGACGACAGTCACCGTGGAGTTGAACCAGTCCTCGATGTTGTCGTAGCCGTTGCCGTTGACGTCGCCCGTCGCGTCGGCGACCTTCGGTTTGGTGCCGTGCGAGGCCTCGTAGTCGTCGGGCATGCCATCACCGTCGGCGTCCGCCGGAGCACCGCCGGCGGGGAGGTCCGGGTACGGACCAGGGATGTCCTTGAAGGAGCCGGTGCCGGCGCGCACCTCGGCGACGAGCCGCTGGTCGACCGCGTCGCGGACACGAGAGGCGCCCGCGCCGGCGAGGACGTCGACGTAGGCCTGCTCCGCCGACGTCGTCGTGACCGGAGCTGCCGCGAACGGGGTGCCGACCCGGCCGACCGCCTCGCCGATGCGTGCCGGGAGGTTCCCGGTCGGGGTCCAGCGCACGTTGCCCTCCCCGTACCACTGCTGGGTGGCGCCGGTGTCGCCGATGTACGTCGAGAACTCCGCTCGAGCCGGGTCGCTGCCCGGGCCCGGCTTGTAGTAGTTGCCGACCCAGTTCATCCGCGCCTGACCGTGGCTCGACGACAGCAGCGTGACGCCTGCTCCGGACCCGTCGCCGTAGTTGTAGACCACGTTGTTGCGCACGTCGGCGACGCTGACACCGCTGATCTGCGGGTTGCGGTCGACGTTGGAGACGAACAGGTTGTGGTGGATGGAGACGTTGTGGGCGTCGACGCCGCCGGACAGCAGACCCTTGGAGTGCTCACCCAGCGGGTGCCCGGCGTGGCTCAGGCCCTCGGCGATGATGGAGTTGCTGATGGTGACGTCGGTCGAGCCCGTCGTAGGTGTTCACGTTCTCGTCGACCGCCCAGCTGAACGAGCAGTGGTCGACGACGACGTCGTGGACACCAGGCTCGTAGATCATCATGGCGTCGTCGGCGTCACCGGCCGCGCCCCCGTCGCCGGGCCGGAAGCGCATGTACCGGATCACCACGTCGTGGGTCGCGACCAGCATCGTGCCCTTGTCGCTGCCCGTCGCCGGTGCCATCCGCAGGGTGATGCCACCCCCTGGCGCGGTCTGGCCCGCGATGGTGATGAAGGGCTGGGTGACGGCGATCCGGTCCTGCAGCAGGATCGTGCCTCCGGTGCGGAACACGACGAAGCGGGGGCCTGGCATCTCGACGCACGCGCGGAGAGAGCCGGCCCCGGAGTCGTTGAGGTTCGTCACCGCGCAGACCTGACCACCCCGACCGCCGCTCGTGTCAGTGCCGAAGCCTTCCGCGCCGGGGAAAGCCTTCACCGCGGCGGAGGCCGGCGCCACGAGGACGTGCGGCGCGTCATAGGTCGTGCTCACCCATCCCGCGACCGCGGCAAGGGCAAGGACGGAGAGCCGCCTCAGGTTCATGCAGTCAACAATCTCCGGCCGGTGACCCGACCAACAGCCCCGAGAGGAAATCTACGTCCGTTGGCCTAGCTAGTCCGGACGCCCGGACAGGCTGACCGGGTCAGCGATCACGGCCAGGGTGATCCACGTGGGACGTGGCGGGGCATGGCGGCCGGCCCGGCCTGTCACTTCGGCCTGGTCTGATCCCTGCATCGCCCAAAATCGCCTCTTTGGATCTGGCGGCCGCAGCAAAGGCGACCTACGGTCGTGGTGACCGATCGCCGCCCCAGGGGAGGGCCCGCTGATGTCCGTCAACTGGTTGTCAGGCAAGCGGGTCCGAGCCCTCGTGGCGCCCGCCCTTCTCATTTCGACCGTCAGCGTCGCCAGCCCGATGCTTCCGTCGTCTGCGAGCTCGGCGCGGCCTGACCCGGGCTCGGCGGCACGCGCAGCAGCGGCACAGCACACTCTGACCCAGGCGGCGGGCACAGCCGGACGCGCCAAACCCCACTGGAAGCCGTGCGGCGTGCAGCATCCCGGCTACGACTGCGCCACCATGACGGTGCCGCTGGACTACGACCGACCCTCGCGCGGAACCACGCAGGTCGCGCTCGCTCGGTTGCCGGCATCTACCCCTACCGGGGACCGTATCGGCAGCGTCTTCGTCAACCCCGGCGGCCCGGGCGGGTCCGGTGTCGACATGGTGTTCTCCCGGTTCGGCCAGTACCTCAGCGAGGGGCTCGACGGTCGGTTCGACATCGTCGGGTTCGACCCTCGCGGCGTAGGGGCATCAGACCCCTTGCACTGCTTCGCCTCCAAGCAGGAGCGCAACGCGTTCCTGTTCAGCCAACCCGTCTTCCCGTACCGCAAGGGCCAGTACCGCCCGTTCTTCGCCGCCTTCGCCGGGCTGGGCCGCGAGTGCCTCGACGACCGACAGCGTGTCGCTCGGAACATGAACACCGCGGACGTGGCCCGCGACCTGGACCGGCTGCGGCGGGCGGTCGGCGACCCGCAGATCACCTACCTCGGCTTCTCCTACGGTTCCTACCTCGGCAACACCTACGCCAACCTGTTCCCCGACAAGGTACGCGCGCTGGTGATCGACGGCGTTCTGGACCCACGCCTGTGGTCGAGCGGCCGGCAGATCGAGTCCGACCGGGTCGCCACACAGGTGGTGTTCGAGGAGTTCCTCCGTCTGTGCGACGAGGCGGGCAGCGAGTGTGCGTTCCAGACTCCCGTCGGGTCGGCGCAACGGTGGGGACAACTGGCCAGCAAGCTACGGCGTGACCCGCTCTGGCTGCCTGGCGGCGGCCTCTACACCTACGACTTCTTGGTCGCTGACGCCGCCCTTGCGTTGTACGCACCCGAGGTCTGGGACGGCCCCAACGGCGCTGCGGCGCTGTTCAACTTCCTGGCCGACGCGGCTCTCGAGGGTAAGGAAGGCGCCGCCGCCGACGCGGCGCGGCTTCACGCTGCGCTGATCAAGCAGCTGCGGCCGCCGCACCGCGCCGCGGCCGACTACCCCAACGGGTTCGACGCCTACTACGGCAACCAGTGCGCCGACACCCAGTACCCGCGCGCGTTCCCCGCTTGGCGGGCGACCGGCAGAGACTCGCGCCTGGGCTCGCGGTTCGGGCCGTTCTGGTGGTGGAGCAACACCGGATGCGCGCACTGGCCGGTCAACTCCGACCGGTACGTCGGCCCGTGGACGGCTCACACGTCTGCGCCGGTCCTCGTCGTGGGGAACTTCTTCGACGGCGTCACCGACTACGCCGGCGCCGTGGCCAGCGCCCAACTGCTGCCGAACAGCCGCCTGCTCAGCTACGCCGGCTGGGGACACACCGCCTACCACCGCAGCCGATGCGTGACCGACTACGTGCACGCCTACCTCCTGACGGTGTCGCTACCGCCGGAGGGGCAGGTGTGCCCGGCGAATCCGTCACCCTTCCTGCCTGCGACCGGTCGCGACATCCGGATCAGACGTCCGTTGGCGGGGCTTCCTACGCCGTGGCTGGCTCGCCCCTGAGCGTGGCCTCACGCCGTCGGACGACTCCACCGAGCCGCTCTGACACTGCTGTCCTCCTGAGGATTCCCCCCACCCTCGCGATCGAACCGCTACGTCATCGAGCAGGGCACCGAGACGTTTGCCACGGTCTGACCTGCGATACTGCACGACGATGTGGGGATGACTCCTGAGGGCCATTCGGATGAGGGTCCCCATGTCACGGGCCTCTAGCTCAATTGGCAGAGCAGCGGACTTTTAATCCGCGGGTTGTGGGTTCGAGTCCCACGGGGCCTACAAAGTGAGCGTGAATCGTCGCCGGCTGCCGCGAGAGCCAGGGCCGATGGGGACGAATATGGGGACGCATGCGCATCACTCTGCGTCTTCCCCGCTGTCGGTTGCCGGCGGGAGATCGGGGTTGTAGGCCTCCAGCGCTGCCAGGTTCGCAGCGTTGCCGGCACGGCGGCTGAGATACACGTCCTGCGTCATGGAGACCCGGGAGTGGCCGAGCTGGTCGGCGATCATGCGGGCGGTCGCCCCACTCTGGTCGAGCAGCGTGGCCACGGTCTTGCGGTAGGTGTGCGTCTTGACCCACTCGAAGTCGGAGCCGCCCCGCACCTGGCGGAACGTCTTGCCGACGTTGCTGCGGTCCCGCCACCCGCCACGGGAGTCGGGGAAGACCGGACCCTCGAACGCACCGAGACGAACGCGCCGCGCACGGAGCAGCTCGACGCACCACGACGGCAGGAGTAGCCCGCGCTCGGAGGTCCGGGACTTGACCCTCTTGGCAACGAGTCCCTTGCCCTTCACCCGCACGATGGTTCGCTGCACGGCCACGGTGCCGGTGGACAGGTCGACGTCGGCCTACGTGACGCCGAGTGCCTCACCCAGACGCAGCCCGGTCGCGAGCATGAACCGAGCCAGCTCGGGAAGGTCGTGCCGGCGGGCGAGCTCACTGGCGTCGAGAAGTGCCAGCCATGCCCGAAGCTCCTCGAGCGACAGAGCCCGCGCCGTCCGGTCACGGTCGAGCTCCAAGGGGGTCAGGTCACGCACCGGGTTGGCGACCAGGGCTCCACGACGCACCAGCCACCCGCAGATGCCCGACAGGACCGAGCGGGTGAGCTTTGCGGTCGCGTAGCCGCGTTCGGCGAGCACCGCCTGGACGAAGCGGTCCAGCCTCGCGGCGTTGACCTCACCGAGACGAAGCGACCCTGCGCCGGGGAGGATCACGCGCCGCCAAGACGTACCGGTACTCGTCCAGCGTGGAGGGCGAGCGAGAGCCACGCTCCACGAGCCCTTCGAACATGCGCAGCCATCCGCGCGCGGCTTCGTCCAGCGTGCTCCTGGCGGTGAACTCGCCGTCCCCGTCGGCCCCGAGTGCCTCACGCACTGCCTTCAGGACGTTGCGAGAGGCTTCCGCCTTGGAGCGGCCGCGTCGCTTGATCCGCCGGCCCCTTCCCGCGTAGTCGCGGTATCGCACGTAGGCGACATAGCCGCCGGCTTCGCGGGTGATCGAGATCCCGCCGTGCTCGCCGAGTCCGAGCGGCTTCATGCGACCACCTCCGTGGGGAGCGAGGCGACCCAGTCGCGCACGTCCTGAGGGCGGTAACGGAGCCGCTTGCCCACGCGACGTCCCGGCGGGCCCGTGCCCGCACTCCGCCATGAGTAGATCGAGTGAACTGGCACCCCCAGGTACTCACTCACGTCCTGGACGGACCAGAGCCGGTCTTCGATATCGGCCATCACCTTGTCCCTTCTCCCGATTGCTGCTGTGTGCGGTGCTTGCGTTGTTCGGCTTTCCACTGGTCGTACTCACGGGCGCGGGCGGCGGCCGCGGTGGCGAGGAGGGTTTCTGCTTCGGTGGCCCAGCCGGTGCCGGCGTAGGACCAGTGGCCGATGACCAGGGTGGTCTCGTCCTCGTCGTCGGCGAGCAGGTCGGCCTCGAGCGCGGCCAGGTCGAACGGCCGGCCGGAGGTCCTGTGCTCGGCGATCAGCGCCTGGGCGCGACGGCGAGCCCGGCGGAGGGCGCCGAGGGTGATCGAGTAGCGCCGGGACTTGGTGGCGAAGTGGCCGCGGAACCCGAGCATGTGCACCCACTTGCCGAGCAGCTCGTAGGGCCCGTCCTCGTGCGCCGCGGTTCTGGTCGCGGGTCTTGCCAGGCCCGCGGCCAACCGGCGGGCGGTTGCCGCGGTAGCCGCTGGTGGTGGGGGTTGTCGGTGGCGCCGGTGTCGGTGGCGGACTTCGTGGCGTACTTCGCCAGGTAGCCGGCCACCTGCTCCGGGGTGAGTGCCCGGTCCGGGTCGTCGGTGCGGCGGCTGGTCTTCACCGGCCGGGCGTCGAGCTGACGCCCGAACGCCAGCACCCGCGTCGGGTCGTGGCTCGTCGACACCGGGCACGGTCAACCGCACCGACGCCGCGGCCTGCTGCACCAGGTCGCCCAGACGCCGGGCGTCGATGCGCGCCGGGAGCGGGCGCGAACCCGTCGGGGTCTTCGGGGCCGTCGAGGCGAACCAGGGCGTGGAAGTGCACGACGCCGCGGAGCTGGTACTCGGCGACCTTGGCGTACTGCACCGTCGCGCGCTCGCCCAGCCGCGAGCGCCGGGCACACCGAGCGTCTTCGCGACCAGCCGCCGCAGGGCGATGGTGAACCGGCGCCACAGGTCCGGTGCCCACCACTGCCACACCACCTGGGAGGCGTAGTCGTAGCACGTCGTCGCACAGCGGCTGGCCCAGCTCCGGGATCGTCCTCGCCGTGCGCGCGCGGCAGGCCGTCGGCCACCCGTGCCGGCACCGCGGCGGCACCGCTGAGCGGGGTGGCGCGGCAGCGCCGGCCGCATGCCGCGGCGGCCGTGCACCCGCCCGAACGACGGCGCGGTCACGCGTGGCGAACACCAACGGGTTCTCGGCCACCGCCCTCGGCACGGTCTTGCCGCCGGCCACCCCGGCCCGGATCAGGTGGAACACGTCCGCCGCGTACAGCCGCGAGCAGGACGGGCACTCCGACGCCCGCCGGTTGCCGCAGCGCACGTAGGTGACGCCGAGCGGCTCGTCCGAGCTCGCGTACGGCGAGAGCACCTCGCCGCTGTCGGTGTCGACGCGGTGGGAGTGGCCGTCCAGCCGCACCGGCTTCCTGCAGTTCCCGACCCGGGCCAGTGCCTCGGACCAGGCGTCGAACCGGCCCGAGGTCAACAGCTCCCCGATCTGCGCTTCCACCTGGGCGGTGAGCGGCGGCAGGTCCAGGCCGGCGTCTTCGCTGTGGCCGGGGAACACCTGCGGGAACAGGTCTGGGGAGGGTGTCGGTGACCGCAGCCTTGCTCCGGGTGCTCACCGTCGCTCACCACCCTCCGAGAGGGTGTGCCACGCGGCCATTGGTGCGGTCCCGCCGCGCGGCACACCCGGTTCGGGAGGACCGCGGTCCAGCTGCTCGGAGAAAGGTCTCGACGAGAGGGACCGCCGCAGCGCCGAGACACGACAAACCAAGGACTTCGCGGACGGTCTTGCTTCTTGTCTGTGTGTTCTGTTACGGCGCGCTGTGTTTGTTGTACGGCCTCTGGCCAGGGTGGGGAGCCGACCCCCGGGGATATCTACCCACTGAGTTTGTATTGAGTTGTCCGCTGCGAACCAGCATGACACCGCCCACCGACAAGACCGCTAGCCCCAACCGCGAATCTGTGGACAAGCGACCGCCGTGACCACGGCATTGACGCTCACGAAGCCCGCCAGAGCAACGACTACCCAAGGTTGCAGAAACGCTCGCACATGCCGAATTGAGTACGTTTCCGTCGGTGTCCCGGCCGCACGCTGCGTCCGTTGATTCTCGACCGCAGGACTTGGGTCACAGAATGACAGCAGAAGACGACCGCCCCGGCGGGCTGAAGCCCAAACAGGACTACCGCAGCCTTCCGCCGAAGGTGCGGCTCGAAGACACCATCGCGAGTGTCGAGCCCGACCCTGTGCCAGACCCGGAAGCGGGGCGGAACGTCGACCAACATCGCGCCCTACGAGACGACTGAGTACACACGGGCCGACACGTCGACGCCCGCATCTGCCGCCGAGAGTGAAGTTCGACGTGCCGATGTGCGGGACGGATGATTCCCGCCCATGCGAGACTGCGGCATGGCTGGAGCCCAAGCGCATACCGGGCGAACTCAATCCGATGCCGGACGCGGATGCGCCCTTGCACGTCGCCCGAGAGAGCTGGATGGGTGGCCACAGCTACGGGATTGCGGGCGCTCTCGTCGCTCTCTTCGACTGGCGCAAACGCAGAAAAGCGCGCGCTGGTCGCTGACCTCATCAACTGCTGGGGCGCACGCTCATGCTGCGATGCGCGCGGCCTTGCCGAGATCAGGACGTTTGCGAACCGGTCCCTGCATACTCGGCACGAGCACTTTCGGTCGGCTTGTCACTCAGGGGGTAGGA
Organism: uncultured Actinomycetota bacterium; assembly: GCA_963698315.1. Classification (GTDB taxonomy): domain Bacteria; phylum Actinomycetota; class Actinomycetes; order Propionibacteriales; family Nocardioidaceae; genus Nocardioides_B. The sequence goes on along the minus strand of CAVOQH010000002.1, from coordinate 377,608 downwards.
CATGGCGGCACTTCTTTGGTCACTGTTGGGCGTGGTGAGCACGATCATGGCGATGCGTCTTTCGGGCGGCACGGGCCGTGAACGACTCGAGGCGACGAGTGATCGCCGGCTGCGGGCTCTTCACGACAACTACCAATCGAGACTGCCGTCTTTTCTGACTGTCGGTGGCATCGCGATCTCGGTCCTGGGCGTCGTCTTGTCTGCCTTCGCCGCATGGGTTTTGGGCATCACGCTGTGGGCCGTGGCCGCTGCTGCCCTGACCACGTCCCTCATCGCGAGAAACCAGCTCGGCCGAATGTTCTGTCGACCTTCGCAGCCCGGAGGCTGGAGCCGCTCACCACGCGCAGCCACAGCGAGACCCGCGAGCGCCGTGAAAATCTGCTTGGTGTCACCGCGCTATCAGCGTTCGTTCTTGGTCAGTTTTGCTCGTTCTTCGCTGACCGCAACGACGTCGAGGTCCTTGCCGTGATTGCCACTCTGGCTCTGCTAGTGGGGGTCATCGCGGTCGTCGCGCTGCTGTGGACGTCAGCATGGGTGTTCGGGGACGAACGCGAGGTCTAGCACCACTCAACGTCCGGAACTGCCGCTGTCCGCACTGTCGTGCCGATGATGGGGCGACAAGGCCGTGGCCCGCGGGCCGTTGGTCATCTGGCGTCAGTCGAGCGACCGCAAACCCTCCGGCGCAGGAAAGGGCAGCTCGAAAACTTCTGGTCTCGCCCCGACCGCTGAGGCGCTGCCGAAGTCATCAGCAAGGACGACGATGCCCGATCGGTTCACCTCGCCGATGCGCACGCGACGCTCCCCGCCATCCGAGAGCCGCAAGCTGTAGCGGTTGGCGAGATAGCCGATCCCGAGCGTCTCGAGCGCTTCCTCGGCATCGGGCCAGTCTGCCGGGGACTCGGTGCGCTGGCGTCCTAGCAGGTCGATGATGTGAAATCCGTCGCCGGCGGGCACCATCCAGCCGAGGAGCTCGCCGTCGGGGCGGCGGTGTTCTATCCAGTCGGGAGTGGGCATGGCTGGGAGCCTAGGGGTCGGGGCCTAGGGGTCGGGGCGTGGCTGGTGAACGCACTATTCTGCCGCTGTTGGAGCGTAGGTCCCGGACGTCGAGCGCTTCGGGCTCAGCCCTCGGTGAGGGTCCTGAGGAATGCTGCGTGGTCTGTTAGTTCCCTTCGGCGGTCGTCGATCTTTCGGCGGTCAAGGCGCGTTGCTCGCCTGAACTGCAGGTCCAACACCGCCGTCGCCTGAATCCGATCCAGACCGAACCGGTCCCGAAGGGCAGCCGACGCCGTGTCGGGATCTTCCGCCTGCAAGACGATGTCGAGGGCCGCGTGCGGCTCTTCTATCGCCCGAGCCAAGCCGTCGTAGATGTGGAGCTGTTCGTCCGTCTGCCGGATCTCGTCGGCGAGTGGCAGTTCATTGTTGCGGGACGGCATTGCATCACCCTTGCAGGTCAGTGCCACCAACGCACAAGTAGCCGCTGATGGCGTAGGCCCATGTACTCATCGCTGCGAGAACGTAACTGGCGGATTCGTTAGCTGCCCGGAACCGGTCGAGGTGGATAGACGGAGCCGTCCAAGACCATCTTTGACCCGAGTGCCTCATCGAGTTCGACCGTCCGCGTGACCGATGGGTTCCCTTGGCAACTGTGGGCACCCTCCGCGGAAGTGCTCGTCCAGGAAAGCGTCACCGAGTCACCGGTCTCGACGACCGTCGGGGAGTGCAGGTACTCCTTCGGGTCGCGGCCGCTGGTGCACTGCACCTCCGAGACCTCGACCTCGAGCGAGCGCGGCCCCGCGAGGCGGTAGCCATCGACGCGCGCCCAGACGCGTCCGTCCTCGAGCACGGGTGCGAGCAGTCGGCAATCGCCCCAGCCGTCGGTCGACCAGTCGTTGCCATCGCGGCGCAAGCTCAAAAGGAAGGCGTTCGTGCTGGCTGGCCCGCGTTCAGTCCACTCACCGAGGCCTACGGTCACGGTGTCGCCGGCCTCAGCCAGCACCCGCCAGTCGACGTCGACGCCGTTCGGGAACAACGACATCGAGGCCTCGCCACCGGTACGCGGGTCGTCCAGGATGCTTTGGAAGGCCGCCCTGGCCTGCGCGTCGCTGAGCACTCCGGGGATGCCGCGGGCCATCGTCGACGGGGCCCAGCCCGCGTCACCGCCGCATGAGACGGTGACCTCGTCGTCGGCCCGCTTCGGGGGCGTACCGCCCTGGTCGCCGCAGCCTGAACACAGCAACACCAAGCATCCAACCGTCGCGGCCCATCTGCTCGGTCGCACCCTGCCTCCCCCACGCGTCAGACTGTCGATCGGACGTTACGCCGCCCCGCCCGGTTCCCGTTGCAATTCCTCCGCGGCCCGGGCACCGCCCCGCTCAAGACATCCAGATCTGCCGCGGAGCGCGCGACCGCCAACGGCCGTCAGCACCTCCGATCGCGTCGCCTACGTAAAGACTCTCTTGACAGCCTTCGCCGTAAAGGTAGCCTTGACAACGTGGACATCTCGGAGTCGGCACGGAGGCACGGCGTCGACGACGAGGACATCGTGCACGCATGGGAGAGCGCCATTCGGTACGTCGAGTACGAGTACCGAGGGGAAGAGCGGCTCCTCGTGATCGGAGCCGATCGCCACGGCCGGATGCTCGAGCTCGTTGCCGTTCCGGCCGAGGAACCGACTCGGATCATCCACGCCGACCAGCTACGGCCCAAGTTCTACGACTACCTCAGGTGATGAGCACATGAAGACCAAGAACCGAAACACCGACCCCACTGGGCTGAGCGCTCTGGACCCGGCCAAGACCCAGGCCCGGGACGCCGTCCATTTCCGACGGATCATCGCCGCACGCCGAAGCTCGCAGACGCCGAGCAGGAGCTGCGCGACGCAGTCCAGGCAGCCCGCGACGCGGGTGACTCCTGGACCGCCATCGGCGCCGCCCTCGACACCACCCGGCAGGCCGCGTTCCAGCGCTTCGGCAAGACACCCCAGGCCCAGCCGAAGCAGGAGTCCGGATCTCGACGCTGAACTGGTTACGACTTTCTTCACTGGCTCAAGCGCGCCTTCGGCGCGAGCGGGGCGGGGCCCCGCGCTGCGGGCGGCGCTAGCGCGCCGTCCTCGCGCACCCCACCCCTCGACGCCCGAGCATGGGAAGACGCTCGCCCCGTTCTGGAGACGAGCGTCCGCATGCTCGACTGTCAGCTGGTCACCGTCGGCGCCTCCGCTCACCTGCGAGCCGGCGACCCGATCGGCGACGGTTTGCCCGCCGGCGCCCGCCCTCAAGGGCGCTCCGCGTCGCGACGCGATGGCCTCCGGCCACCCTTGACCGCGGACACCGACGAGCAAGAGGGCTGGCTATCGGATCGCTGGCTCTCTCCTGGCCGGGGACGAATGTGGGGACTAATGCACCCTCAAACGGCCTCACCAACCGCAACCAACACGGGTGTAGTTCAGGCGTGAAACGGCCTGGTCGGGGGTCCTGAACGAGCCCGACGAGGTCTCCGCGGGTTGTGGGTTCGAGTCCCACGGGGCCTACAAAATGGTGTATTGCGTCGGCTGATGCTTGACATTTCGACTCCGGCTGATGGTTGACGGTGTTTCGGCTGATGGTTGACACCTACTCCGGCTGATTCTTGACACTCCCTGGATGAGGGAGTTGAGCGTGGCCGAGCAGAGATATCACGCGGTGCTCGCGGTGATCCGGGCGGGTGCGTCGGTGACGGACGTCGCCGCTGAGGTCGGGGTGTCGCGGCAGACGGTCAGCACGTGGTAAGCCCGGTATCAGGCCTCGGGCCTCGAGGGTCTGGTGGATCGCTCGCATCGGCCGGTGTCGTGTCCGCATCAGATGCCGGCCGTGGTGGAGGCGGCGGTGCTGGAGCTGCGGCGGGTGCATCCGGGGTGGGGTCCGCGGCGGATCGCGTTCGAGGTCTCGGGCCGGCCGGGTCGGTGACCGTGCGAGTCCGCGGTGTACCGGTGTCTGATCCGGTCGGGACTGTGTGAGCCCGAGCAGCGGCGACGTCGGCGACGGCGGATGGAAGCGCTGGGAACGCGGCCGTCCGATGGAGCTGTGGCAGATGGACGTCGTCGGCGGGTTCCTGCTCGCCGACGGCAGTTCCGAGGCCAAGGCGTGACCGGGATCGATGATCATTCCCGGTACTGTGTCAGCGCGCGGCTGATGAGCCGGCGAGCGGACCCGGTCGGTGTGCGCGGCGCTGGCGGGGGCGATGCTGTCTACGGTGTGCCGGAGCAGATCCTGACCGACAACGGCAAGGTGTTCACCGACCGGTTCTTCGCCCCGCCGGTGGAGGTGCTCTTCGACCGGATCTGCCGGGAGAACGGGATCGAGCATCTGCTGACCGCGCCGCGGTCACCGACCACGACGGGGAAGATCGAGCGGTTCCACCGCACGCTGCTCGCCGAGCACCTCGCCCGTACCGCGCCTTCTCCGGACCCGATCGGCTTCAAAGCGTCCGGCTGGCAATTAGGGTCGCCGCATGCCCGATTTCACCTGGCTCCCGGCCAACCAGGCAGCGACAGAGGACGTCGAGGCGGTCTTTGCCACGGGGGGAGCCCACAAGTGCCGTTGCCAGGCGCTGAAGGTGCCCGGCTGGATCTGGCGCGACACCACCCAGGAGCAGAGGGACGCCGCGCTGCTGGAGCAAACCGCCTGCGGCACCGCCGGACCGACGTCTGGGCTGATCGGGTACGTCGACGGCGAGGCGGCCGGCTGGGTCGCGGTCGAGCCGCGGGAGAATTACCCCAGGTTGTGGAGCCGGAAGCAGGCGTGGATGCGGATGGACCCCGAGCTCGAGGGCGTCTGGTCTGTCACGTGTTTCGTCGTGCGCAAGGGCCGGCGCCAGTCGGGGCTGACCTACGAGCTCGCCACCGCCACCGTCGAGTACGGCGAGCAGGTCGGCGCCCGCGTCCTGGAGGGCTACCCGATCGAGCCGCCGCCGGGCAAGACCGTGATCTGGGACGAGGCCTCGGTCGGGCTGGTGCAGGTCTTCCTCGAGGCCGGTTACGAGGTGGTGGCCTCGCCCACCCTGCGGCGGCGTGTGGTGCGGCGACGACTGGGCAACCACTCATGACCGTCGCCGACCCGGCCCGACGAGGGCACCATGTCGCACGCGGTGCGGCCTGCGGCGACTAGAGAAAGCCCCGGATCTTTGCCCCGGGGCTAGGCGCGTCATTTCACGAAGCGAACGTCTTTCTATGCCGCGTTGAGGGAGTCCGCGACTTTCCATCGATGAATACCCGGTTGCCGAATCCTGACGACCGCGGGAGCATCCGGTCGCATGCCTGCCAACGACGCGTTTGACATGGGTCCCGTGCCGCCCCGCACACCCGTCACCGAAGAGCTGACGCGGCGTCTGGTGTCTGCACAGTTTCCGCAGTGGGCCGATCTTCCGGTCGAACCGATGGCCAACGGTGGCTGGGACAACTGGACCTTCCGCTTGGGCACCGCAATGGTGGCGCGCCTGCCCAGCGCCTCGGAGTACGCCCAGGCGGTCGAGAAGGAACACCGCTGGCTCCCGGCGCTGGCTCCCCAACTGCCGCTGCCCATCCCCGTCCCGCTGGCGAAAGGAAAGCCGAGCGCGGAATACCCCTACTCCTGGTCGATCTACGAGTGGCTCGACGGCGTGACCGCGACGGCGGACCGCATCGCCAGCCAGGTCGAGTTCGCACGCGACCTCGCCGACTTCCTCGCCGCCCTGCAGGGCATCGAGGCCGCTGAAGGTCCCCAGCCAGGAATTCACAACTGGTTCCGGGGCGGCACCCTGCGCACTTACGACAAGGACACCCAGCGCGCGCTTGAGGAACTGGCCGGCCACGTCGATGTCGAGCTGGCTCGCGAGATCTGGACGAACGCACTCAACGCACGCTGGGACGGCGTGGACCGCTGGTTCCACGGAGACGTCGCCGAGGGGAATCTCTTGCTCAACGACGGGCGGTTGGCCGCAGTCATTGACTTCGGGACATGCGGCGTTGGCGACCCAGCTTGCGATCTGGCCATCGCCTGGACACTGCTGACCACCGAGGCCCGGCAGACGTTTCGCAATCGGCTATCGCTGGATGAAGACTCCTGGGCGCGCGGGCGGGGCTGGGCCCTATGGAAGACGCTCGCCACCTGCTCGTACACCTACCAGGATCCCGAGGACGCGGAGGAGTTTGCGACCGCGAGGCGCATCCTCGATGAGATCTTCTCTGAGTACTCGGCAAGCCGATTCGCCACGCCGACGGTCGCAGTGCCTCCAGCGACTTAGCACCGAAGCAACGGCAACGGCAGGTGCCGCTACCCCCATCGGTGCCGCTGAGAACGCCCGGAACTGCCGCCTTGAGGGAAGACCGCAACTGCCGATGATCGGGTGTCAGGGCCGGATCGCGTAGATGCGGTCAGTCATGGCCGTTGCTGCGGCTGATGCTTTGCTGTGGAGCTCGGTCCAGTCGTCGCGGACCTCGCCGCGATAAGCCCGCGCAGCGAGGTCCAGGGTGTCAGCGTGCTCCGATGCGAGGATCGAACAGACGTCGGCCGCGGCCACATCCTTCGGTGCGATGAGGCCGGTGCGGAGCGTGAAGAGGATGCGAGCGAGCGTCAGAAGGACGTTGCGTTCGTCGCCGACGAGGTCGTCGAGCAGGCTGGGCAGGGCGTCGTACATCGACTGCGTCAGGTGCTCCCGGGGCACGGGGTCGGTGAGCTCGGCCAGCGGCGGACCCATCAGCGCGGACGAGTGCTGGCGGGCGGACGTGAGGATGACGGGAAGGTTGGGATCGGCCTCGGGGTGGGGTGTGCGGCCGGCCTCGTAGTCGGTTCGGAGCCACTCGCCGTAGAGAAAGTCACGCGTGGCCGGGTACCGCCAGGGCTTGATGTCGTCCAAGACGAGGGAGATCAGCTCGATAGGTCTGCCCGGCTGCCTGGTGGCACGCGCTCCCGAGTAGCCCAGAAGGTGCTCGATGAGCATGCGACGCTCACCGACCTGTAGCGGCACGCGGGTGATGAGCAAGATGTCGAGGTCGCTCTCAGGGCGTAGCCCGCCGTCGCAGTACGAGCCGGTCAGGTACATCGCCACGGGTGAGCCTGGCGCCGCCCGCGTGATCAGGTCTTGGAGAGTCTGGATCGTCGTTGCCACAGCCAGGAGCCTCTCGGAACTGATGCCGGACGCGCAGCCGATTATCCGGCGACGCGATAGGTGACCGGGTCGGTGCGCCCTTTCCGGTCATGCCGCAGACAGGTGAACGGAACTGCCGATGACAGGACGGGACTGCCTTGCTGCTTCTCAGCCCTCCGAGGGACTGATGTGACGGGTGATGCGCGGACGGTAGAGTCGCGGGTTCTACAGCCAACTACTCAGTCCGGGGGAACCGAATGAGACCCACACGCGTACTCGGAGCCGCAACCGCGGTTCTCCTGACCGGCACACTCCTCGGCCACGTTCCGACCGCTGTAGCAGCCGGAGACAACGACCGATCCGATTGGGACGGCAAGCGCGTCGTCCAGGCACCCGGCGCCGCAGAAGGACCCGTGCACGTGCTCGGCGGCCGGGGCGCCTGGTCGATGGTGGCCCGCGAGGTCGCACCGGACACGCAGCGACTCCGCGAGAGCCGAGACGGCGCGCTCGGCTACGTCAACCCGCTCCGAGTCCCGCCGCAGGTGACCCGCTTCCGGTTCGACACGAACTCCGCCGGCGCCACGTACGCGACCTACGAGCACAACGGGCACCTGTGGGCAGCCGAGCACTCGCCGTCCGGGATCGCCCTCACGCTCCCCCGCGACCTGGGCGTGGTAGCCGCCGACGTGCAGCCTGCGGAGGTGGCCGCCGGCCCGAGCACGAACAGCGACACGGGGCTCATCACGCAGGGCAGCACGTGGCACCAGCACTTCGGCCCGATCGGGGGCGCTGGCCCTATGGACCCGAATGACGGCGGGGAGGGCTCGCGGTGGGTGTCGTACCCGGACCCGAACGTCGACGGCGTGCCCGGCAACGCTGGGGAGTCGTACGCGGTCTCCGGCGCCGACCTCCTCGTGTTCTGGAACGACCCGAACGGCGACCTGCGGGTGGCGCGACGCGACGTGACCACCCCTACGGCGGCGTTCTCGGCCCCGCAGACGGTCGCCGCCGGCGGCGAGCGGTTCATCCGTATGGAGGAGACCACGCAGGGCGCACGCCTGGTCACGATGTCCCCGAAGGGGGCGGTCAGCCTGTGGTCCTACAGCCGTGACGTGAACGGGCTCCACTTCGACCAGCGCCGCGAGCTCGCCGGGGCGACCACCGGCCCGGTCGCCGAGCCGATCGTGCTCGTGGACGGTGTGGGCACCCTGACGATCGGGTGGCGTGAGCGGTTCGAGGGCGGCGGCCTCGTCGTGTGGCAGGACGATCGGCCCGAGTCGACGTACCTCGAGCGCGGCAACATGGTCCCCGGCACCCGCGACAGTGAGGTGCAGATGGTGGTCGCACCGAAGGGCACGATCACGGTCGCGTTCCAGCAGCCCGGCGCCGACCCGCGGCCGGTCAAGGTCAAGCACCTCCCGGCCGGGAAGGCACGGTGGACCGCTGGGCTCCGGCTCATCAGCCCGAAGCCGAAGCCGCAGCCCGCTGCCTGGGGGCTCGGGACGCCGCCGACCAACGGCGACATGCGTCTGGCGCAGAACGACCAGGTGGGCGTCTACGGGTTCCGGTTCGACGCTCCCCGGCCGTACACGAAGATGATCCGGCCGATCGGCACGAAGCAGGCGAACCGGTCCTACCGGATCGCGTTCCGGTCCCTGTGGGCGTACACCGACGCGTGGGAGGTGCGTGCACGGGTCGACAAGGGCAAGCGGTACGGCGCCTGGCAGCCGGTGGTACTCCCGGAGGGCGAGCGCGGCAAGAACGTGACTCGGCCGCGGGGCGAGAAGCGGTGCTACTCCGCGCGCGGCTGGATGGACGAGAGCCACGTGACGCCGTGGTCGACGCAGCGGTGCGTCACCGTGCGCAGATAGTCCGCACGCACAGACAGACGGCCCGGACCTCCCTCTCTCTCGGGGGTCCGGGCCATCTCTGTGTCCCGAGCCCTCAAGGAGCATTGGATGCCCTAGGGCCATGACCGCTGGAAACGCACTGACATGGCCGCGATGCGCGCGGCCTTGCCGAAAGTCGGACGGTTCAGGGTGTGAACAGCCCGGGGCTGCGTGCGCCCGTGCTCGCCTCTCCAGCGAGCGATTGTTGGCGGATACGTTCGCCGCTTTCATCAGCGATGAGTATGGCGGCGGACCTCGGTCTGTATACCGCACCACCATGGTGATCGAAATCGGGAGGAATCTTGAAGCTGCTTCTCACGTCCGGAGGCGTCACGAACGCCAGCATCCGCGACGCGCTGGTCGAGATGCTGGGCAAGCCCATCGCCGACTCCAGCGCCTTGTGCATCCCCACCGCGATGTACGGGCACCCCCGGAACGGCCCCGGGGAAAGGGCCTGGCGGTTCACCAGCGGGCAGGAGCCGGGAAACCCGATGGTCGACCTGGGCTGGAAGTCGATGGGCGTACTGGAGCTCACTGCGTTGCCCAGCATCGACGAGGAACTCTGGGTCCCGCTGGTGCGGGAGACCGACGCGCTCCTGGTGGCAGGCGGAGACGTCCTCTACCTGTGCCACTGGATGCGAGAGTCCGGGCTGACCGACCTGCTCCCTTCGCTGAGCGACACGGTGTGGGTGGGACTGAGCGCGGGCAGCATGGTGATGACCCCCGAGGTCGGGGAGGACTTCATCCAGTGGCGGCCACCGAACGGCGACGACAGCACGCTGAGCCTCGTCGACTTCTCGATCTGCCCGCACCTCGTCTCGGACGGCATGCCGGGCAACACGATGGCCGAGGCGGAGCAATGGGCCGCCGGCATCTCCGGCCCGGCCTACGCCATCGACGACCAGACCGCCATCAAGCTGGTCGACGGCACCGTCGAAGTCGTGTCAGAAGGCCACTGGAAACAGTTGGTCTGATGCCGTGGCCAACGGCCCGGCCAGCAGCGAACGAAGCGGCGAAGCCCCCCTGGGCAGGCACCCGCGTCGCGAGCCGCACGCATCTGCCGCGGAGAGGGGAACGCGGAAGTTTCTGTGAGTGGTAGCAGCGAGGCCACTCGTCAACCGGCGAGGCGGAAGCTGCCCGATCGCAGTTCATGCCAACGTTGGCTGAATGTCCCTGGTCGTCCGTAGCGAAGCAGCCACCAAGCTGCATGGACGGGGTGGCGGCCATAGAAGTCCTGTTCCTTCGTCAGGCGGGACTGCAGCTCTAGGTTCGCCTCGGGCAGCACGACGTCATGCTCGCGACCGAGGTCACGCAGCCTTGTCTTGACCTCCCGGTGCGACAGGCCGCCGGCCTGTGACCTCAAGGAGCGGATCGCCGCGTTGTACTCCTTGAACGGCCCTTCGGGATCATCGGCGATCTCCTGGGCCACCCGATGACGTTCCTCTTCCCAGTGGCGTCGGTGCTCCTCGTGTGTCCGCTGCACCCGAGCCATCAGGTCCTCTGTCAGCTCATACGGTCGCCAGTCTGGATCGCGCGCCTCATGCCGCTTGGGAGATCGGACCTTGCCCGGGCGCAGGCGGTAGGGGCGACGTTCCGCCAGGTACTCCTGCTGCGCCTCGACCAGTGTCCTTCCGTTCGGACCGCTGTACTCCCAAGGCTCTACGCCGTCGTCCTCCCACCAGCACACGGGACACAGGTCGTAGTCGCCTCTGCCCGGCAGCGTCTTGTAGCCACAGCACGGACAGGGGTACATGGGGCCAGTCTGTCCGCTCCGGACGACCAAGGCACGGACATGCTTGTTGTGCACGTGATTGCGTCCCGGCTCGCTGCGCAGCGCGAACACGGCTGCCGACAGCGCGTCTCGGTGGAATTTACCTGACGTAAAGACTCCCTTGACAGTCGCCGCCGGCGGATGCGACGACCAACAGAGTCCAGCTCTCCCGTAGTCGACGCGCATGAGCTCCGCGCGCGCAGTCAACGATTCAGCGCAGGTTCCCCACCCAGTCGCTGTAGAAGATCCCGAGCGCCGCGACGGCACAGACCCCGGCGATGATCCAGAACCGGATCACGATGGTGATCTCCGCCCAGCCCATCAGCTCGAAGTGGTGCTGCAGGGGCGCCATGCGGAAGATCCTCCTGCCCACGCCCGTGGTGCGCCTGGTCAGCTTGAACCAGGACACCTGGAGCATCACCGAACCGGTGACGGCGACGTACAGGCCGCCGAGGACGATCAGGAGCAGCTCGGTCCGCGTCAGCAGAGCGAGCCCGGCCATCGCCGCTCCGAGCGCGAGGGAGCCCGTGTCCCCCATGATGATCTTGGCCGGCGACGCGTTCCACCACAGGAACCCGAAGCACGAGCCGGTCAGGGCGGCTGCGACGGTTGCCAGGTCCAGCGGGGAGGCCACCTGGTAGCACAGGCCGTCGGCCGCGCCCCCGGATCCGCACAGGTGATTGTTCTGCCAGATGCCGATGATGGTGTACGCCGCGAAGACCATCGTGGCGCTGCCGGTGAGCATCCCGTCGGCCCCGTCGATCAGGTTCGTGGCGTTGCTGGTCCCGTTCACCATGAACCAGATGAGCGCCATGATGACCACCCAAGGCAACGCCGGGCCGAAGTCACGCACGAGGGACAGCCGGTGAGAGACAGCGGCTGCCTCCCCGTGTCCCATGGCGGGATGAAGCGCCAGGACTCCGAACGTGAGGCTGACAACAGTCTGCCCGACCAGCTTGGCCTTGCTCCGAAGACCGAGGCTGCGCTGCTTCCTGACCTTGATGAAGTCGTCGAGGAATCCCACCCCGGCCATGCCCACCAGGAGAAAGAGCACCAGGAGCCCGGACCGCGAGGGTGAGTCCCACGTCATCAGCTTGGCGGCCGCATAGCCGACAACCACCGAGCCCACGATGGCGGCGCCTCCCATCGTGGGGGTACCCCGCTTCACGTGATGCGTCCTTGGGCCGTCCTCGCGGATCAGCTGCCCAAGGCCCCAGGCGGCAAACTGCGGGATCGCCCAGCGAGTAACGAACAACGACGCCATGAGCGCGCACGTGCCGCTCAGCAGGACGGCTGTCATCCCTATTCCATACCGATCGTGTGTGGGCGCTCCATCGAAACCGTCACGCTCGGTCCGCGGTTCACCGGGGGGCAGAACCACACACAAGACCACAATCACAGATGTGCATCAAACCCATCGAGGCGTGTCGACGCCGCTTCGTTGATGCACGACCTCGGGGACGCGCGATGGAGCCCCGTGCTGCGTTTCTGCCGACGAGCGTGCGCTCCTTACGTGCCGACGCGCCGTGACAGCTCGACCAGGAGGTTCGCAAAACCGACGGCGTCGTCGATGGCCTTGTGCGTGTGCTCCACGTTGCCGAACCACTCGAGCGGCAGAGTGTCGGGCTGCACCTCACCGACAGGAAGTCCGGTGACCGCCGCCGCGTAGCTCTTGATGCACAGGCCACCACCGGTGAACACCTTGTCGTCCTCGTGGTGGCCCTGTCTGACGCCGTAGCGGGTGAACCGGCGCAGGTAGTAGTCGATCCACGGTCCGTCCAGGGCCATCGGGTCGGCGGCGAAAGTCCGCGGCCACGGCAGAGTCTTGAGCCAGTCGACGTACTTCGCCATGACTTGTGGGACGGGCTCGGGGTCGGTGGTCGCGGCCGCCCAAGCTTCCGGGTGCCCCTGGAACCACGCCAGGGTCTTCTCGTCCGGAGCCGTCCCGGGCAGCGGCTCCAGCACTGCCTCGAAGCGCCCGTGCTCAGTGCCGTCGAGCGAGATGGCGACCGAGGCGAAGGAGCGCATGGAGTTGACGCCGGGCCAGGGCCCGTCGAGCTCAACGTCCGTCACGACGTAGGTCCACTCGTCCACTCGTCTCTCACTCACGCTGGGCATGGTGCCAGATGACAGCACAGAAGATTCGGCGTCCCAGCGTGCCGCTGCGGCCATCCCCGCGCCATGCGAACAGTCCGATCATGCCGATGCGCCGGCCTTGCGGGAGCTGCCCAGCCCGCCCGCACGCCGCAGATGACCTGCATCGTCAGGCGTTGCTGACCATCCCGCCGCTGTGGACCGGGCGGACCTCCACACCTCCACCATGACTGATGACATTGTTCGTGCCTGCGATCGCGAGGGCGGTCTCCAAGTCGGGCGCCTCCAGGACATAGAAGCCGGTCACCACCTGTGCGCCGTCCACAAGCGGCCCCTCGGCGACCCCATGGGAGGTGATCGAAGTCGCGAGCTGACGAGGCGTCAGGGCGAACGCAAACGTCATGACCCCCTGCGCCCGCAGATCGTCTGCGTGGTCGTCACACTCAGCAGTGTCGTCCGTGGTGGCATCGATCGCGTGCACGGAGTCCGGTGCGTAGATCAAGACGGCGTACTGCGCCATGCAGTCCCCCTTCGATGTGGCCACAGGTGCGTGGCGTGAGGGAGCCTACGGACTGCGCCGACTCCTCGACAGACCGACTCACCGGCGCGAGGCCGGTCAGCCATTCGTCACAGTGGACCGCTAGCCACCGACCCGATCGACGACGGTTTGCACGCTTCCTTCCTAGGTTCCTCCAGCACAATGGCCTGACCCCACGAAGGAGCTGCCATGTTCGACCTCGTCAACGGCCTGCCGGTGCACCCTCTCGTGGTGCACGCCGTCGTCGTCCTCCTGCCGCTTGCCTGTCTCGGCGCCATCGCGATCGTCGTGCGACCGGCCTGGCGGGAGAGGTACGGCGTCCTCGTGGTCGCGTGCGCAGCGATCGCCACCGTGCTCATCCCCGTGGCCACGTCCAGCGGCGAGGCTCTCGAGGAGCGCGTCGGCGAGCCCGGCGCCCACGCGGAGATGGGCGACACCCTGCTCTGGTTCGCGATCCCATTGCTGTTGCTCTCGGCGGCCCTGGTGTGGATCGACCGTCGTCGTCGCACCGGCCACGACTCCAGCCGTCTCGAGACCCCGCGGGTCGTCCAGGTGGTGGCGGTACTCGCCCTGGTGGCGGCGGTGGCAACGAGCGTGCAGGTCTACCGCGTCGGTGACTCCGGCGCTCGGGCTGCGTGGGGCGTCCGGGTGGCCTCGTCGAGATGACCCGAGGCGGGGGTCAGGCAGCCGCGTGTGCGACGGCCGGCTCGGCCTCCATCGGCGCCTCGGCGCGGGCGGCCACCGGGGCGGAGGCCGGAGCGGTCGCCGGGGAGGCGGTGGTGTCCGGCTCGATCACGGCCATGACGGCCATGAGAGCGCTGAGCCCGGCGAGGAACGAGAGAACGGCGACGACCGCGATCATGAGACATCTCCTGAAGGCGCGGATTGCGAGATCAGCCACGGCTTGACTGGATGCACAACTGTTTCCCTCGCCAACCAAGCCTCAAACCCGTTATGTCGAAGAGATCCCTTCAGGCCAAGGAGAGGAACAGCTTCTCCATCTTCTTCACGTCGATGCTGTCGAGCCCGTCGCCGTTGGACAGGCACTGCTGAAGCCCGGTGGAGACGATCGCGAACCCCGCCCGGTCCAGGGCGCGCGACACCGCCGCCAGCTGGGTGACCACGTCCTCGCAGTCGCGCCCCTCCTCGAGCATGCGCAGCACACCGGCGAGCTGGCCCTGCGCCCGCTTCACCCGGTTGATGACCGGGCCCATCTCCTCAGGGTTGAGTTCCACGCTGCTCGTCCTCCTGGTGCGTCGTCCTGAGTTGGCAGGATACCCCCGAGGGTGTTATTTTCGTGAATGAGGGATACCCCCTAGGGTATCCTCCGATGAGGGCCCGCGAAGGAGAAGAACATGTGCCGAGCCGTGACCTGCCGGACCTGTGGCAAGACCACCTGGGCCGGCTGCGGTCAGCACGTCGCCCAGGTGATGGCCGCGGTGCCCACCGGCGACCGCTGCACCGGGCACGCCCGCGAGGAGCGCACCGGCTGGCTGGGCCGCCTCCTCGGCCGCTGAGCAGCCCGACGGCTGCCCGGCTCGCAGATCATAAGTCGTAGCATTTCTGGTACGAACTGACGAAGCGACCGGCAGTGCGGGCGCGTTCAATGGGCGTGCATCATCGTCTCGACGAAAGCCCGTGGTCGTGTTGCCCGACAACGCCCTCGGGCCGCGTCGTCGCTCCATGACGGTCGCGGCTCTGTGGATGGCACTGGGGGGTCTGGTCGTCGTGCTCGCACCCCCGGTGCGCGCCCTCCCCGAGACGCCGACGCCCGTCCTCAGCCTGGCCGGCGTCGTGCACACCGACCCCTTCTTCCGGTCGCACCGTCGCGTGATCGACAACGAGGGCTCGGCGTACGTCGCGCGCGACCACTCGATCTGGCTGGCCGACGACGACGGCGAGCGGCTCCTCGAGGTGAGCACGCGCACCGGCAAGCTGAAGCGCACCATCAACGCGAAGAGCCTGGCCCGCGTACGGCGCATGAACGGCGGACGAGTCGCGGGCGCCAAGCGGGTCGGCGACCTGGAGAGCCTGGCCTACAACCGCCGCGGCGACAAGCTCTTCGCCTTCTCCGGCAGCTGCTGCAGCCCGTCTGCACGGCCGACCGTCTTCCGGCTGACCCGCAACGACCGCGGCAACCTGCACCTGGACTCCTACCAGGCGCTGCCGACCGGCAGCGACTTCACCGCGTCGGCGTGGCACCCCGCCGACCGGAGGCTCTACCTCGGCGCCGACACCCAGCTGTGGGCCTACCGCTACGCCGCGAACGCCATCGGCCCGCCCATCGGGGTGCCGGGCCTCGGCGACGTGCTCGGCATGACGTTCACCCCCGACGGCCGCAGCCTCTTCGTCGCGCGCAGCCCGGCCCTGGTGAGCCGGATCGACTGGGCGACCCTGACCCTGGTGCCGGGGTGGACCTTCGACCTCGCCCCCTACGGCATGGCCGACGCGCGTGCCGTCGAGCTCGTCGACGGCCGGCTGTGGGTCTCCGACGGCTACGACCTGCGCGTCGAGGGCGACCCGCTCTCGCATGCCATCTTCGTCTTCGACGTGCTGGCACCCTGACCGTGGACCGCTGGCTGAACGCGGTGATGACGGCCGCTTCGTGCGAGTGGTGAGATGGACGCGTGGACGTCCCGTTCCGGAGCTCACCCCGCCCGACCGTCGGCGTCGAGTGGGAGTTCGCCCTCGTCGACCGGGCCACCCGCGACCTCTCCAACACCGCGGCCGACCTGTTCGACGCGGTGCACGCCCGTGCCGGGACCCTGATCGACGAGTCCAAGCTGCACCAGGAGCTGCTGCGCAACACCGTCGAGCTGGTCACCGGCGTCTGCGAGTCGGTCCCCGAGGCGGTCGGCGACCTCGCCGACACGATGCGCGTCGTCCGGCGTACGGCGGAGTCGCTCGGGGTGGACCTCTACTCCGCCGGGACGCACCCCTTCGCGCAGTGGTCGGTGCAGCTGCTCACGCCGGGCCACCGCTACGAGGAGCTGATCTCACGCACCCAGTGGTGGGGCCGGCAGATGCTGATCTGGGGGCTGCACGTGCACGTCGGGGTCGCCGAGCGCTCGCACGTGCTGCCGATCGTCACCTCGCTGCTCAACTACGTCCCGCACCTGCAGGCGCTCAGCGCCTCCTCCCCGATGTGGAGCGGCACCGACACCGGCTACGCCAGCAACCGGGCCATGATGTTCCAGCAGCTGCCGACGGCGGGCCTGCCCTTCCAGTTCCAGACCTGGGAGGAGTACGAGACCTACGTCGACGACGCGTTCCGCACCGGCGTGATCGAGCACCTCAACGACATCAGGTGGGACATCCGTCCCTCGCCGCGGCTGGGCACGGTGGAGGTGCGGGTGTGCGACGGGGTGTCCAACCTGCGCGAGCTCGCCGCGCTGGCCGCGCTGACCCACTGCCTCGTGGTCGACATCGACCGTCGTCTCGGGGCCGGCGAGGAGGTGCCGACCATGCCGCCGTGGCACGTGCAGGAGAACAAGTGGCGTGCGGCCCGCTACGGCCTGGACGCCGAGATCATCCTCGACGCCGCCGGCAACGAGCGGCTGGTCACCGACGACCTGCACGACCTGCTCGAGCGGCTCACCCCGCTCGCCCGCGAGCTCGGCTGCGCCGACGAGCTCGCCTCGGTCGCCGACATCCCCAAGCTCGGCGCGTCCTACCAGCGCCAGCGCCGCGTCCTCGCGGAGACCGGTGGCGACCTGGTCGCCGTGGTCGACTCGGTGGTGTCCGAGCTCGAGCACTGACCCCGGGGGCTACGGCGTCTCGTCGGCGTGCGCCGCGTCGCGGATCTCGCCGACCAGCTCCTCCAGCACGTCCTCCAGCGCGACCAGGCCGAGCACGTTGCCGTCGTCGCCGACCACCCGGCCCATGTGCGCGCCGCGGGCCTGCAGCGTGCTGAGCGAGTCGTGCAGCACGTCGCCGGGCCGGACGGTCGCGAAGGACCGGATCCACTTGTCGTCCACCGGTCGCAGCCGGCGCTCGGGGTCGGTCTCCAGGACGTCCTTCACGTGCAGGTAGCCCAGCAGCTCGCCGGTGCCCGACGCGACCGGGAACCGCGAGAAGCCGGTCTCCGCGCAGACCTCCTCGATGTCGGCGCCGGTCGCGCCCTGGGGGACGGTCACCAGCGACTCCCGGGGCAGCAGCACGTCGGTCACGGTCCGCTCGGTGAAGCCGAGCGCCCCCGCGAGCCGGTCGTACTCGTCCTCGCGGATCAGCCCCTCCCCGCGCGACTCGTCGACCATCGAGGCGACCTCCTCGCGGGTGAACGCGGAGGCGACCTCGTCCCTGGGCTCGACCCGGATCAGCCGCAGGATCGTGTTGGCGATCGCGTTGAGCGCGACGACGACCGGCTTGAGCACGATGACCACGAGCATCATCGGCGGGCCGAGCACGAGAGCGGCCCGCTCGGGACCGGCGATCGCGATGTTCTTGGGCACCATCTCGCCGAGCACCACGTGCAGGTAGACCACCACGGTCAGCGCGACGACGAAGGACACCGGGTGCAGCAGCCCGTCGGGGACGCCGACGACGTGGAACACCGGCTCGAGCAGGTGCGCCACGGCCGGCTCGCCGATGGCACCGAGACCGAGCGAGGCCATCGTGATGCCGAGCTGGGCACCGGCCATCACCAGCGAGACCTGCTCCATCGCCCTCAGCGTGCTGCGCGCAGCCCGGGAGCCCTCCGCCGCGCGGGGCTCGATCTGGGTGCGCCGGGCGGAGATCAGCGCGAACTCCGCGCCGACGAAGAAGGCGTTGGCCGCCAGCAGCGCGACGGCCACGAGGACGGCGGCGTAGTCGCTCATCGGCCCTCCCCCGGCTCGGGCCGGCCGCGCCGGTGGTCGGTGTCGTCCTCCGCCGGGCGGCTGCG
This sequence comes from uncultured Actinomycetota bacterium, assembly GCA_963698315.1. Lineage (GTDB taxonomy): Bacteria > Actinomycetota > Actinomycetes > Propionibacteriales > Nocardioidaceae > Nocardioides_B. The sequence continues at coordinate 359,336 of CAVOQH010000002.1, read as the reverse complement.
CAGCGAGACCCGGTCGATCCGCAGGCCGTCGAGGCGCTCGACGCGGAGCTCGGCCTCCTGCGCCGGCAGCGGGTCACCCTGCTCGTCGGCGTGCGGCGGCAGCGGTACGACGACGACGTCGCCGGCCTCGGCCATCCGGCCCAGCCGCTGCATGATCAGGCCGGCGACGGTGTCGTAGTCCTCGTGCTCGGGCAGCTCGATCCCGGTGGCCGACTCGACCTCGTCGGGCCGCAGCATCCCCGAGACCGACAGCGACCCGTCGCGGCGGCGCCGGGCCATCGAGCCGAGCCGGTCGTGCTCGTCGGCGATGTCGCCCACGATCTCCTCCACGACGTCCTCGAGCGTGACCACGCCGGCCGTGCCGCCGTACTCGTCGACGACGACGGCCATCTGGAAGCCCTCCTCGCGCAGCAGCGCGAGCAGCGGGTCGAGGCGCAGGCTCTCGGGGACGACGGTGGGCTCGACCATCACCGAGCGCACCGTGACGGTCGCGCGCTGGTCGGCGGGGACGGCCACGGCGTTCTTGACGTGCACGGCACCGATGACGTCGTCGTCGCTGCCGAGGATCACCGGGAAGCGCGAGTGGCCGGTGCGGCGGGCCGCCTCGACCACCTCGACCACGGGCGCGTCGGCCGTGACGGAGTCCATCCGGACCCGCGGGGTCATGATCTCCCCCGCCATCCGGTCGGCGAACGTGACCGAGCGCTCCATCAGTCGCGCGGTGTCGACGTCGAGGGTGCCCTGCGAGGCCGAGCGCCGCACCAGCGAGGCCAGCTCGTCGGAGTTGCGGGCGGACCGGAGCTCCTCCTGCGGCTCGACGCCGAGGCGGCGGACGATCGCGTTGGCCGAGCCGTTGAGCACCCGGATCGGCGCCTTCATCGCCGCGGTGAAGCCGCGCTGGAAGGCCTGGGTGGCCTTGGCGGTGGCCAGCGGCCTGGCGATGGCGAGGTTCTTGGGGACGAGCTCGCCGAAGAGCATGGTGAGCACCGTGGCGAGCACCAGGCCGAGGCCGATCGAGACCGGCCGGACCCACGACGCGGGCAGCCCGGCCGCCTCGAGCGGGCCGTCGACGAGCCGGGCGATCGCCGGCTCGGCCAGGAAGCCGATGGCCAGGTTGGTGACGGTGATCCCGACCTGGGCGCCGGAGAGCTGGGTGGAGAGCGACCGGAGCGCGGACTGCACGCCCGCGGCGCCGCGGTCACCCTGCTCGGCCGCCCGGTCGACCGACGGACGGTCGACGGTGACGAGGGCGAACTCGGCGGCGACGAAGGCGCCGCAGGCGGCCACGAGGAGGAGGGAGATGAGGAGGTACACGACCTCGGTCACAGCGCGTCACCGCCCGAGGGACGACGACGCAGACGACTTCGGGAGTCATCCATGAGTGGCGCAGGCCCTTCCGGGTCGGGGTCGTTCGTTCCCGGGAAGCGTACTGAACGGCCCCTGACCCACCGGGCGGCGCGGGCCCCGGCGGAGACCGCGTCCGGCGGCACCCCGGTCAGGCGTCGGAGGTCTTCAGGAACGTGAAGCGGTCCCGGCCGGAGCTCTTGGCGACGTACATCGCCGCGTCGGCGGCCGACAGCAGCTCGCTGCCGCTGGTGTGCTCGGGCTCGACGGTCACGCCGCCGAGGCTGACCGAGACATGGCGGCGGGTGTCGTCGAGACCGCCGACCTCCTCGCGGATGCGTTGCACGACGTCGGCGGCCACCAGCTCGGCGGCCTTGCGGTCGGCGTGCGGGAGCAGGATGGCGAACTCGTCGCCGCCGAGGCGCGCGACCAGGTCGGTGGACCGCATCCGCTGGTCGAGCACCCGGGCCACGTCGACGAGGAGCTGGTCGCCGGCCGCGTGGCCGAGAGTGTCGTTGACCTCCTTGAAGCGGTCGAGGTCGAGCATGAGTACGGCGCCACGGGGGCCGTAGCGACGGCAGTCGTCGACGTGCCGCCCGAGCTGCTGGTCGAACCGGCGCCGGTTGGCCAGGCCGGTCAGCGGGTCGTGCTCGGCGAGGAAGGCCAGCTGCCGCTCGTAGCGGTACCGCTCCGAGACGTCGACGACGTTGGTGAGCACGAGGTCGGTGGCGTCGTCCTCGCCGCGCAGCATCGTGCTGACCAGCACCACGTGCAGCTCCTCACCGTCGCCCCCGCGCACCGACCACTGCGTCTCGGAGCGGTGGTCGGGCGAGCGGAGCACCCGGTCGAGGTGGAGGTCGATCGTCGGGTCGTCGCGCTGGAAGGACAGGGCGGACAGCCGGCGACCGTGCAGGTCCTCGACGCCGAGCAGGGCGACGAGCGCCGGGTTGGCCTGCGCCACCGTGCCGTCGAGGCCGAGCAGCGCGATGCCCTGCGGGGCGTCGTCGAAGAGCCGCTCCGCGCGCTCCTTGGCGGCGGTGAGGGAGCGCTCGCGGTCGCGGTCACGGCTGACGTCGCGCACCATCACGATCGCCTGTCTGCGTTCGCTCGACGACGGCAGCGGGCTGGCGACGAACTCGTGCTCGAGGTCGCCGACGAAGGCATGGACCGGCGCCACCTCGCGGCCGGCGAACGCCTCGGCCAGCATCCGGGCGGCGGTGCCGGGCTGCTCGGCGTCGACGATCTCGGTGAGCCGGCGCCCGGCGCCGTCGCGCAGCCGGCGGGCCAGCACGCCCGCGCCGGTCACGACGGTGATGCCGGTCCCCTCCTCGACCATCACGACCGTGGTGTCGGGCAGGTGGTCCATCAGGATCCTCCAGCGCTCCTCCGCCTGGGTCAGCGCGCGCTGGGAACGGACGGCCGCGGTGGCGTCGATGGCGACGCACAGATAGCCGGTGACCAGCCCGTCGTCGTCGCGCAGCTCGGTCACGGCCATCCGGACGAAGGCGCGGTCGCCGTCGGCGCGCACCAGCGTCCAGATGCGGCTGGTCGCCCGCTGGTGGGCGAGCCGGGACAGCACGGCGAAGTCGGCGGAGGCCACGCCCAGGTCGTCGGCCGCCGCGCGCAGCTCGCGCGGCTCGAGCAGCAGCGAGGTCAGCTCCCGGCCCACCACGTCGCGGGAGCGGTAGCCGAGCTCCTGCTCGGCCCCGGTGCTGAAGGTGACGACCCGGCCCCGCGCGTCGGTCGTGATCAGGCTGCTCAGGGTCGCGCCGCGCATGATGCCCTCGAGCCGGGCGACGCCGTCGCGGCTGCGCTGCGTCTCCACCCCCAGCCGCCGCACGACGGCCTGCACGGCGGGTGCGACCACCAGGGCGACCCCGGTCCAGAGCACGGCGCGGCGCCACTCCCCGATCGGGTAGGCCTCGCCCCCGACCACGAGCACCGGCAGCAGGAAGGTGAGGCCGGTGAGCACGGTGGCCGCCAGCAGGTCGCGACGGGTGCCGTACAGCGCGAGCCAGAAGACCGGCACCGCGACGAGTGGCGCGAGCCCCGAGTCGGCACCGCCGGTCGCGTCGCGGAGCACCACGACGAGCGGGAAGACCCCGAGGGGGGCGACGACGTCGAGCCAGGTGCGCTCCGTGCGGGTCAGCGCGAGGCCGTGCACCGCGACCAGGGCGGCGACGATGGCACCGGCGAGCAGCAGGCGCCCGACCCCGGCCGGGTGCGGCGGCAGGGCGAGGGCCGCGACCCCGGTGGCGGCGAGCGCCAGGAACGGCAACGCCGTGCGCGGCGTCGGGCGCGAGGCGGGCTCGTCGGCTCGCACGAGATCACCCAGCCGCACCGTCACACCTCCCCCTCGGCCGTCGGACGCCCGACAGCCTCATCCCCCACCCCGAGGGTAGGCGAGGCCTCCGACACCCCACCTGCGTTTTACCCCTTTCCGGACCGGTCGGACGACCCGTCCCGGACCGGGGACAGCTCCGCGCCGGTCGCGTCCACGAAGCGCGTGCGGCCGGCGTCGAGGCGGCGGCGCATGACCTCCAGCGCCTGAGGGTTGTCGTCGACCATGACGAAGCGCCGGCCCATCGCCGCGGCCACCGCCCCCGTCGTACCGCTGCCGGCGAAGAAGTCGAGGACCCAGTCACCGGGCCGCGACGACGGCTCGAGGGCGCGGCGGACGACCCCCTCCGGCTTCTGGTGCGGGTAGCCGGTCTTCTCGCGGCCGCCGGTCGCGACGATCGTGTGCCACCAGACGTCGGTGGGCAGCTTGCCGCGGGCCGCCTTCTCCGGGCCGACCAGCGTCGGGGCGAGGTAGGGCACCCGGGTGATCGCGTCCTGGTCGAACAGGTGCGACCCGGGCTCCTTGACGTAGACCAGGATCGTGTCGTGCTTGGCCGGCCACCGGTCCCGGGCGCGACCGCCGTAGTCGTAGGCCCAGATCACCTCGTTGAGGAAGCTGTCGCGGCCGAACACCTCGTCGAGGAGCACCTTGCAGTAGTGCGCCTCGCGCCAGTCGATGTGGAAGTAGAGGGTGCCCGACCGGGCCAGCAGGCGGCGGGCCTCGACCAGCCGCGGGCCGATGAACTCGGCGTAGTCGGTGAACGTGTCGGGATAGGACATCGGCCCCGACCACTCCGAGCGGTAGCGGCCGCCGCGGAAGCCGGTGCGCCCGCCCTCGTCGTCGCGGACGGCGGTGAGGGTACGCCGCTGCCGGGTGCCGCCGGTGTTGAACGGCGGGTCGATGTAGACGAGCTGGAACGACTCGTCGGGAAGCCGCCGGAGGACCTCGAGGTTGTCCCCGTGGACCACGTGGTCCCGGTCCGCCGCGAAGTCGATCACCCCCGCATCCTCCCCGACGACGCCGAGAGGCCACCTCCCCACCCACTCTCGCGGAGTGTCGGGCGGGAGGTGGCCTCTCGGTGCTGCGGGGTCTACTCCTCGTCGTCCGGTATGACGTGGACGGCGGCCTCCTCGGCACTGGCGGCGCCGCCGCCGAAGCCGATGTCGTCGGCGACCAGCTCGCTGTCCTCGTCGGGGCCCAGGCCCTCGTCCCCGGCGACCAGGCGGCCGGCGCGCACGTCGCCGACCTCGCCGCCGACGTGCTCGTCCTCGAGCGCGGCCGCCTCGTAGGGGTCGGGCTCGGGCTCCTCCTGGGCGATCCGCTGCTCGAGGGACTCGCCCTGGCGCTCCTCGGCGGGGGTGTTGCCGAACCCCTCACCGGGCGACCACCGCTCGGGCGCCGAGTAGCCCTCGTCGAGGACGTCGTCGACGCCCCGGTCGACCAGGGAGTCCTCGGCCTGGAGCTGGTCCTCGTCGTCGACGCTGTAGGTGTTGTAGGTCTCGTCGCCGTCCGGGTCGGGCGTTCCGTCAGGTGTCTCGCTCATGCTCCACACCTACCCGGGCGACCCAAGCCCCACACCGTCCCGGCGGGATGGCAGCCGGCCCGGTCAGGCGTCCTGCTTGACCCCGCGCTGGTGCTCGTCGGTGAGGCGGGCCTCCTCGGCCGCCTTGGCCTCGAGCTCGGCGCGGGTGGTCGCGATGAGGTCGTGCGCGGCCTCGTAGGCGCCCGGGGGCGCCACCAGGTCCGCGGCCCCGCCCTTGAGCCGCTTCATCGCCGCCCGCGCGAAGACCTGCTGCTCGGTGGAGGTCCGCTCCGACCGGCCGCGGCCGATGAAGCTCACCGCCCAGTGCAGCAGCGCGGTCAGCTGGTTCTTGAAGCCGGTGATGTAGATCAGGTGCAGCCCCAGCCACATCAGCCACGCGAGGAAGCCGGTGAAGCGCAGCTTGCCGACCATCGCCACGGCGCTGAACCGGGAGATGGTGGCCATGCTGCCCTTGTCCCAGTAGGAGAAGGCCTTCTGCGGCGGCTTGCCCTCGATCCGGTTGCGGATCTCCTTGGCGGCGTACTTGGACCCCTGGATGGCCACCTGCGCCACCCCCGGGAGGTTGTCGAGGCTGATCATGTCGCCGACCACGAAGACCTCGGGGTGGCCGGGCAGGGTCAGGTCGGGGTTGACGCCGATGCGGCCGGCGCGGTCGAGCGGGGCCCCGGTCTGCGCGGCCAGGACCCGGCCGAGCGGGCTGGCCTGCACGCCGGCCGCCCACACCTTGGTGGTCGCCTCGATGCGGCTGCGGGTGCCGTCCTTGGCCTGGAGCTCGATCCCGCGCTCGTCGACGTCGGTGACCATCGCGCCGAGGTGGACCTCGACGCCGAGGCCCTCGAGGTCCTTCTGGGCCCGCGCGCCGAGCTTGTGGCCGAACGGCGGCAGCACCTGCGGGGCCGCGTCGAGCAGGATCACCCGCGCCTCGCGGGTGTTGATCCGGCGGAAGTCGCGCTTGAGGGTGCGGTGGGCGAGCTCGGCGATCTGACCGGCCATCTCCACACCGGTGGGGCCCGCGCCCACGACCACGAAGGTGAGCAGCCGCTGGATCTCGTCCTCGTCGTCGGAGATCTCGGCGAGCTCGAAGGCGCCGAAGATCCGGCCGCGCAGCTCGAGCGCGTCGTCGATGCTCTTCATGCCGGGGGCGAACTCGGAGAAGTGGTCGTTGCCGAAGTAGGACTGCCCGGCGCCGGCCGCCACGATCAGCGAGTCGTAGGGCGTCACCGTCTCGCGGTGCAGCACCTTGGAGGTGACCGTGCGGGCCTCGAGGTCGATGTCGGTGACCTCACCGAGGATCACCCGGGCGTTCTTCTGGCTCGAGAGGACCTCACGGGTCGGCGGCGCGATCTCGCCCTCCGACAGGATCCCCGTCGCCACCTGGTACAGCAGCGGCTGGAAGAGGTGGTGGGTGGTCTTGGCCACCATCGTGATGTCGGCATCGGCGTGCTTGAGCGCCTTGGTGCCGAAGAGGCCACCGAAGCCCGACCCGATGACGACGACCTGGTGGCGGCCGCCCGTCTGCGTCTGCGGGTTCGTCATGTGATGCCTTTCCGTGCTGTCGTCGGCGGTCGGAGCCATTTTCGACCCTCCACCAGGTGCAACGCACCTCGTGTCCATCCTCTTGCGCCTCACGCCGTGGGTTGCCTCACACTCCCGGCGGGCAGGATGGTCGTGTGAGCACCCCTTCGACCGGCTCAGGACACCGCCACTTCGACCTCGCCGTGATCGGCTCCGGCTCCGGCAACACCATCGTGGACGACTCGTTCGCCGACTGGAAGGTCGCGATCCTGGAGAAGGGGACGTTCGGCGGCACCTGCCTCAACGTCGGGTGCATCCCGACCAAGATGTTCGTCTACCCCGCCGACCAGGCGTACGCCGCGGCGCACGCCGACCCCCTCGGCGTCCACACCTCGTTCGACGGCGCCCGCTGGCCGGAGATCCGGGACCGGGTCTTCGGGCGCATCGACCCGATCTCGTCGTCCGGGCGGGCCTGGCGGGCCACCGGCCGCGACAACGTGACGCTGTTCGAGGGTCACGCCCGCTTCACCGACGTACGCACCCTCGACACGGGCACGGGCGAGACGATCACCGCCGACCACGTGGTGGTCGCCACCGGCTCCCGGCCGGTGCTGCCCGACATCCCCGGCCTCGACGACGTGCCGTTCCACACCAGCGACACCGTGATGCGCATCGACGACCTCCCCGAGCGGGTGCTCGTGCTGGGCGGCGGCTTCGTGTCGGCCGAGTTCGCCCACGTGTTCTCCTCGTTCGGCAGCCAGGTGACCGTGGTCAACCGGTCCGGGCTGATGCTGCGGGCGGAGGACCGGGAGGTGGCGACCCGCTTCACCGACGTCGCCCGCGAACGGTGGGACCTCCGGCTGCGCACCCAGGTCACCCGGCTGGAGCCGACGGGCGCGGGCGTCCGTGCCCACCTGGACGACGGCACCACGGTGGAGGCCGACCTGCTGCTGGTCGCCACCGGCCGCCGGGCCAACTCCGACCTGCTCGACCTCGACCGCACCGGTGTGGAGGTCGACGACGCCGGGCTCGTCGTGGTCGACGACCACCAGCGCACCAACGTCGAGGGTGTCTGGGCGCTCGGCGACGTGAGCAACACCTTCCAGCTCAAGCACGTCTCCAACGCCGAGGCGCGGGTCATCCAGCACAACCTGCACCACCCCGACGACCTGCGCGCGACCGACCACACGCACGTGCCGAGCGCGGTCTTCAGCCACCCGCAGGTCGCCAGCGTCGGCCTCTCCGAGGAGGAGGCGCACGCGAGCGGCCAGAAGTACGTCGTCGGCCGGCACGACTACGCCGGGACCGCCTACGGCTGGGCGATGGAGGACCACGGCAGCTTCGCCAAGGTGCTCGCCGACCCGACGACCGGTCTGCTGCTCGGCGCCCACGTGATCGGGCCGCAGGCCGCCACCTTGATCCAGCCGCTGATCCAGGCGATGAGCCTGGGCCAGACCGCCCACGAGGTGGCGCGCGGGCAGTACTGGATCCACCCGGCACTCACCGAGGTCGTCGAGAACGCGCTCCTCGCGCTCGAGGCGTGATCAGCTTCTCGTCCACCAGCTCCAGCCAGGAGGCCTGTGGGTCGTCGCCCACGACGCCCTTCTCCCAGCGCAGCAGCAGACCCTCGTCACGGTCCTCCAGCGTGGCGATCGCGTTGTCGAACCACGGTCCGGCCAGCTTGCGCCAGGTGAAGGGCGGGCGCGGCACGTGCGCAGACCGGGACACCAGCCGGCCCATCGGCCCGGCGATGGCGTAGGCCAGCACGGCGGTCAGGAACCGGAAGAAGCGCGGCAGCGGGTTGCGGATCGGCGAGCAGACCGCCTGCACGATCCGCGAGCCGCTGCCCCGCCGCACCTCGCTGACGTAGGAGTGGTGCACGTCGCCGGAGAGGAACGTCACGGTGTCCGGCGCCGGCCCGCGTCGCCCGTCGGCCACCTCGGTCGCCATGTCGGCGACCTGCTGGTAGGTCCGCTGCCAGGCGGCCCAGTGCTCCAGGTCCACGGTCTGGCGGGCCCACTCCCCGAAGCCCTTCAGGCGCTCGCCCCAGGCGCCGCCGGCGACTGCCTCGTTCCACGCCTCCAGGTGGTGCAGGCCCGGCGGCAGCAGGAACGGCAGCGACGTGCCGATCAGCAGGTGCTTGACGCCGCCCTGCATCTGCCCGTCGAGCCAGGCCAGCTCCTGCGGGTCGAGCATCGCCCGCGCCTCGGGGTCGAGGACGCGCGCGGCCCGCGAGTCCAGGACGATGAGCCGCGCCCCGGCGAGGTCGCGGCTGTAGCTCCAGCGGTACTCCTCGGGGTCGCGGTCGACCCGCTCCGACAGGTCGTCGACGGCCGCGGACAGGTCGAGCTCGCCCTCGCCGTCGTGGCTGACGACCCGTTGCCACAGCTCGTCCTCCGCGCGCTCGTCGGGCGAGAGGTTGCCCAGGTGCTGGTAGACCCAGTACGACGACAGGCCCGCGACGATCCGGCCGTGCCACCACTCGGTGGCGTCCATCTTCTGCTTCCACGCCAGCGAGGTGTTCCAGTCGTCGCGCACGTCGTGGTCGTCGAAGATCATCGCGGTCGGCATCGTCGAGAGCAGCCAGCGGTTGGCCGGGTCGGTCCAGGCCAGGAAGTAGAGGTGGGCGTACTCCTCGTAGTCCTTGAGCTCCTTGCCCGGCGGCTCCTTGATGCTGCGCCGCGACTCGATGAAGTCGTGCATCTCCTCGGTGGTCTCGTCGGCGTAGACCTGGTCGCCGAGGAACAGCACCATGTCGGGCCAGGCCACGGACTCGTCGAGGCACATCCGGCGCGACAGCGCCCGCAGCGCGTCGACCCCGTGGGTGCGGTTGCCCTGCTCGTCGTGCCGGACGCTGGTGCGGCACGACCCGAACATCAGCCGCAACGGCTTGTCCGGCACCAGCGTCGCGATCACGCTCGGCGGGAACGGCGAGTCGGCCTCCGGCCACACCTGCACGTCGTCGATGCGCACGACGTACGGCGCCTTGGAACCCGGCTCGAGACCGTCCACCTCGACCAGCGCGTAGTGGTGGCCGTGCACCGCGAACGTGCGCCGGGACCAGCTCCGCCCGGCCGCCTCGACCGTCACCGTCGCCGCGTCGGAGGTCTCGACCCAGAGGGACGCGGAGGTGGTGTCGACGTGCCGGAGCAGCGGTCCGAGCACGAGGCGGTCATCGGTCATGGGACGGTTCTACCCGCCCGGTGGCATGAGGGGATAGCCGGGCGGGTAGTTTCCGGCCATGGATCACGATGACGCGCTCGACACCGGTGTTCGTATTGGGCTCGTCAGCTACGGGGTGGTGCACGTGCTGATCGCCTGGCTGTGCCTCCAGCTGGTGTTCGGCGAGCGCGAGGGAAAGGTCTCCGGCAGCGGCGCCCTGCGGCAGCTCGCCGAGACCGACCTGGGCCGCCTCTCCCTGTTCGTGGTCGCCTTCGGTCTCGCCGCCCTGGTCATCTGGCAGGCGCTCGAGGCGGCCGCCGGGCACCGCGACGAGGAGGGCGGCAAGCGCACCTGGAAGCGCGTCGTCTCCGGCGCCAAGTGCGTCATCTACGGCTCGCTCGGCTGGGCCGCGCTGAAGATCGCGCTCGGCGAGGGCAAGAGCAAGAGCACCGACTCCTACACCGCCCAGCTGATGAAGCTCCCCTTCGGCGAGATCCTCGTCGGGCTCGTCGGCATCGGCATCATCGTGTTCGCCGGGTTCCTGGTCTACCGAGGCTGGAAGGAGAAGTTCCTCTCCAAGCTCGACGGGTCGGGCAAGACCGGCCAGGACGGGCGCGCCTACCGCTGGTTCGGCAAGGCCGGCTACATCAGCAAGGGCGCTGCGTTCGGCGTGGTCGGCGGGCTCTTCGTCTACGCCGCGCTGACCCACGACCCGGACAAGTCCGGGGGCCTCGACCAGGCGCTGCTCAAGGTGCTCGACCAGCCCTTCGGCCCCTTCCTCCTCGCCCTCACCGCGGCCGGCATCGCCTGCTACGGGCTGTTCTGCTTCGCCTGGGCCAAGCACCTTGACCGCTGACCCCGGGTTCCTCACCACGCGAGCGCACCCGGCTCCGCCTCTGGCGGACCGACGAGGCCGACCGCTTCCTCGACACCTACTCCCGCTGGGAGGTGGCCCGCTGGCTCGGCGCGACGCCCACCCTGCTCCGCAGCCGCGAGGAAGCCGTCGCGCGGATCGAGCGGTGGGCCGAGCGCAGCGCCGAGCACCCCGGACAGGGGCTGTGGGCGGTCGAGCGCGATCGGCCGACGGGGTCGTCGCCGGCACGGTGCTGCTCGTGCCGGTGCCGGGCGGTGACGGAGAGCTGGAGGTCGGCTGGCACCTGCACCCCGACTCCTGGGGGCACGGCTACGCCACCGAGGCGGCGCGCGCCGTGGTCGACCGTGCCTTCGCCGACGGGCTGGGACACGTCGTCGCGGTCGTCCGGCCCGGCAACACGGCGTCGACCGCCGTGTGCGCGCGGCTCGGGATGGAGCCACTCGGCGTGACCGACCGCTACTACGACACCGACATGGAGGCGTTCCGGCTCGCCTCGCCCGGCATGGGCGGGGACACCACCAGCCACTAGGATCCCAGGCATGCGTCAGTGGGTCCGGTTCGTCCGCACGACCCCGTGCCTGCTGCTCCTGATCGTCCAGCTCGGCGGCGTGGTGCTCTACCCGTTCATGGCCGACAGCTTCGTGGGTCGGGCCGCGTTCTCCCTGTTCGGGATCCTGGTGCTCTGCCTGGCGATCCTGGCGCTGCGCGCGACCCCGTGGTTCAGCTGGGTGAGCGGCCTGGTCTTCGTGCCGGCCGCGCTCATCCTGCTGGTGTCGGTGTTCACCAACGACAGCGGCCTGTTCCCGGTGTCCGCGGGCTTCGAGGCCGCGCTGTACTTCTACGCCGGACTGTCGATGCTCGCCTACATGCTCAAGGACGACGAGGTCAGCACCGACGAGCTGTTCGCCATCCCGGCCGTCTTCACGCTGCTGGCGTGGGCCTTCGCCTACACCTTCGTCGTCGTCCAGGCGCTCGACCCCGGCGCGTTCGGCCCCGGCGAGCGCAGCTGGATGGAGCTGCTCTACCTCTCGTTCACCACCCTCTCGAGCACCGGCCTCTCCGACATCGGGCCGGCCACCGGTCATGCCCGGAGCGTCATCATGCTGGAGCAGGTGGCCGGCATCTTCTACATCGCGATGGTGGTCACCCGGCTGGTCTCCCTGCGCACCGTCAGGAAGACGGTATGAGCGCGAGGCACGCACCACTGCTCCTCGAACCCGAGCCGCAGTCCGTCCGCCGGGCCCGGCTGTGGGTCGTCGAGGAGCTCGAGCGGCTGGGCCGGCCCGACCTGACCGACGCCGCCGAGCTGGGGGTCTCGGAGCTGGTCACCAACGCGATCCTGCACGCCGCACCGCCGATCACGGTCCGCCTGATGGGCTCGCGGGAGCGCCCGCGGGTGGAGGTGCACGACGCCTCGATGCGCCCCCCGTCGGTCGGTCGTGACATGACCGACGAGGACCAGCTGCTGCGCACGATCGGCCGGGGCATGGGCATCGTCGCGCTCTACTCCCACAGCTGGGGCGCCGACGTCTCCTCCGACGGCAAGGTGGTCTGGTTCGTGCCCAGCGACGACCCGGGCATCGACGTGGCCGAGGAGGGTGACGTCTTCGACCTCGACGAGGCGGTCGAGCAGCGGATGGCCGCCGGCGAGGAGTCGGTCGCGCTGATCCCCGTGCACCTGGCGGGCATGCCGGCGCAGGTCTTCGCCTCCTTCCGCGGCTGGTACGCCGAGATCCGGCGCGAGCTCCGGATCCTCGCCTTCGCCCACGGCGAGCAGTACCCGGTGGCCATCGAGCTCGCGGAGATGACCCTGGAGGTGGAGCACGAGCGCCGTCTCGCCCGCGGGGTCGACCGGCTGGACGAGGCGATCCGCACCGGCCAGGAGCGGGTCGACCTCGACTACCTGGTCCCCGAGACCGCCCCCGCGACGATGCGCCGGATGGCCGAGGTCCTCACCCAGGCCGACCGGTTCTGCCGGGACCAGAGCCTGCTGACCATGCCGGCCACCGCCCAGCAGCTGGCCCTGCTGGAGTGGTACGTCGGTGAGTTCAGCCGCCAGGCGGCGGGCGAGGAACCCCGGCCCTGGCCCGGGTCCTACGCCGTCGAGCCCCCGGCGCGGTGAGGCCTCGCCTGGTCGTCGCGGTCGCGGTGGGAGGAGCAGCCGGCGCCGTCGCGCGCCACCTCCTGGGTGTCGCCTTCCCCGACCCGGCCACGTCGTTCCCGTGGACGACGTTCTCGATCAACGTGACCGGCGCCTTCCTGCTCGCCCTGCTGCCGGCCCTCGCCGCCGTGACGCGGTCGGAGGTGCTGCCGCCGCTGCTCGGCACCGGGGTGCTCGGCGGCTACACCACGCTGTCGTCCTACTCCGAGCAGACCAGGGCCCTGGCCGCGGGCGGCCACACCGGGCTCGCCGGTCTCTACCTGGTCGGCACGCTGGCCGCCTGCCTGCTCGCCGTCGCGGTCGCCGACCGGCTCAGCACGGCCGCGCAACGTGCGCTGTTCGAGAGCGAGGAGGGCGACCTGTGACGGTGCTGCTCGTCGCCCTCGGCGCCGCGGTGGGCGCTCCCCTGCGCTACGCCGCCGGCCACCTGCTCGACGGCGGCTGGCCGCGGGGCACCCTGCTGGTCAACTGGGTGGGCTCGCTGCTGCTCGGCTGGTTCAGCGGGCTCGGCCTCGACGGCAATGCGCTGGCGCTGCTCGGCACCGGGTTCTGCGGCGGCCTGACGACCTACTCCGCCCTGGCCGTGCAGACCCACGACCACGGCCCGCGCGCCGGATCCCTCTACGCGCTGGCCACGATCGTGCCGGCGCTCGCCCTGTGCGCACTGGGCTTCTGGGTCGGTCAGGCGTAGCCGAGCTCGTGCAGCCGGGCGTCGTCGATGCCGAAGTGGTGGGCGATCTCGTGGACGACGGTGATGTGGACCTCGCGCACCACGTCCTCCTCGGCGTCGCACATGTCGAGGGTCGGGTTGCGGAAGATCGTGATCCGGTCCGGCAGCACGCCGGCGTACGTCGAGTCGCGCTCGGTGAGCGGGGTGCCGTCGTAGAGCCCGAGGAGGTCGGGGTCGTCGTCGGGGGCGTCGTCCTCGACGAGCACCACGCAGTTGTCGATGAGGCTCGCGAGCTCCTCGGGCACCTGGTCGAGCGCCTCGGCCACGAGGTCCTCGAAGCGCTGCCGGCTCATCTCGATCACCCGCTCATCCTCCCCCGACGGTGGTGGCGAACGTCCGGCCGGGCGCCGCTGCGGGCCGATTTTGTCGGGCGACGAGCCCACCCCTATAGTTGTCCGGTCCCCGGACGGCAGTCGTGCCCGACGGCCGCTCGAAGGGCAGTTGCCCCCATCGTCTAGCGGCCTAGGACCCCGCCCTTTCACGGCGGTAGCACGGGTTCGAATCCCGTTGGGGGTGCTCTTCTGAGTCTCGATTCGGGAGAACGCAGCACCGTGGGCTAGCATTACGCCCGCTGAAGTTGAACAACCTGGCCCCGTAGCGCAGTTGGTTAGCGCGCCGCCCTGTCACGGCGGAGGCCGCGGGTTCGAGTCCCGTCGGGGTCGCAGAGAGTGAGGCGCCCCGGACCGCAAGGTCCGGGGCGCCTCGCCGTTTCCCAGCACCGCGCGCCGCACCGTGACCACGCGGCCGATTCCTCGACGGCCGGGTGCCTGTTGTAGAGTTTCCCGCGCTTGGGCAGGTAGCTCAGTTGGTACGAGCGTCCGCCTGAAAAGTGGAAGGTCGGCGGTTCGACCCCGCCCCTGCCCACAAGCACGAACCGCAGGTCGGGCTCGCGCCCGGCCTGCGGTTTCTCGTTCCCCGGGCAGCGGGTCCAGGCGTCAGCCGAGCCCCGGCTCGGTCGGGAAGCTCGCCCAGACCGACTTCCCGCCTGTGGCCTCGTCGCTCACTCCCCAGGCGACGCTGAGTGCGTCCACGAGGAGCAGCCCGCGGCCACGCACGTCCAGCGCGCCCGGGGGGCCGGCGACCGGGACGCCTCGGCGCGGCATCGGCCACCCGCAGCGTGACCTGGTCGCCGGACCCAGTCGACGGTCACCGTGAAGGGCGTCCCGGCGTGCTGCACGGCGTTGGTGGCCAGCTCGCTCGCGACCACGCGGGCGCTCTCGACCGCCTGCGCCGACAGGTAGGGCGTGACCTCGCTGGTGACGAAGTCGCGCACACCGGCGACGCTTGTCGGGCACAGCTGGCCACGATCGCGAGATCGACTGGCGATGGTCCACGGTGCTCCCCGGTCATGGGTTGGGTGGCGATGTCGCGCGGGGGCTGGACGAAACGTCGTTCACCTGCACTGTACCCACGCGCGGGAACTCCAACCCGCTGTTTCGGCAGTAGGGTGAAGACGTACCAACGGCCCTCCAGCGCTGGCCGATCTGAGCGCAACCAAGGACGGGCGGTGTGTCGGTGACCGGCACCGAGCAGGCACCGGGACGGGGGCCTGCTGAGGCACGCATCGCGCGGCTTTGCTCCGACTGCGTCCGCGCGACCGGGGTCGACGGAGGAGGTGTCACCGTGCTCTCTTCGCAGGGGACGCCCGTCCTCGTGCACGCGACCGACTCCGCCGCACGCGCGCTCGAGGAGCTGCAGTTCACCCTGGGCGAGGGACCGGGGGTCGACGCCGTCGCCCGGCGGACCAGGGTGCTGGTGGACGACCTTCACGACCATGCCAGGCTCGACGGTCACTGGCCGGCCTTCCGCAGCGAGGCGGGGAGGCTGGGGGTCCGCGCCCTGTTCGCCTTCCCCATCATGGTCGGCTCGGTCGCCCTCGGCTCGCTCGACCTCTACCGACGCCTGCCCGGGGGGCTCGACCGGCGCCAGGTCGAGCGGGGACTGGAGACGGTCGAGGCGGTCGGCTCCAGCCTCATCTCGCCCGACGGCGACGGCTCACACGCCCCGGAGGTCTACCCGATGACGGTGCACCAAGCCGCAGGCATGGTGATGGTCCAGCTGGATACGAGCATCGACGAGGCACTCGTCCGCCTGCGCGCCACGGCCTTCCAGGAGGGCACGGCCGTCACCACGGTGGCCGGTGACGTGATCGACGGACGACGACGATTCACCAAGGAGGAACCGTGACCGAGCAACAAGGTCCCAGGGCGGGACCGGGGGACCGCGACACGGCGCTGGCCGAGCGCTTCGTCTCGCTGGCCGACACGCTGGTCGACGACTTCGACCTGGTGGAGCTCCTCGACAAGCTCGTGCAGAGCTGTGTCGAGCTGCTCGGTGTCTCTGCGGCCGGCCTGCTGCTGGTGGACTCTCGGGGATCGCTGCACCCCATCGCCTCCTCCACCGAGACCACCCGGCTGCTCGAGCTGTTCCAGCTGCAGAACGACGAGGGGCCCTGCCTCGACTGCGTCCGCTCCGGCGAGCCGGTCTCGGTGGCGGACATCGCGCAGGCGAACGCGCGCTGGCCGCGGTTCGTCCCGGCCGCCGCCGCCAGCGGGTTCCGATCGGTCCACGCACTGCCGATGCGGCTGCGGCGGGAGACCATCGGCAGCCTCAACCTCTTCGTCGCCGACGGCCCACCCCTGGGCGGGTCCGATCAGCGGGTGGCACAGGCCCTCGCCGACGTGGCCACGATCGGCATCCTGCAGCAGCGCTCGCTGCACCGGGCGTCGATCCTGGCCGAGCAGCTGCAGGGGGCCCTCGACACCCGGATCGTGATCGAGCAGGCCAAGGGCGTGCTCGCGGAGTTCGGCGGGGTCGGCATGGACGTGGCGTTCGCCGCGCTCCGGCGCCATGCCCGCACCGGCAACCTCAAGCTGAGCGACGTAGCGCAGCGCGTGGTGACGAGCGAGCTGCCTCCCGGCGAGGTGATCCCCCGGCGACGTGCCTGAGGCTCAGGCAGGCCCCGCCGGGACCTCGGCCCGCGAGGACGCCGCGCGCTCCCGCTCGGTCAACGGCCTCGACGCCCCGGTCGCACGGTCGCGCAGCACCACCACGACCCGGGTGCGGGCCACCTCGCGGCCGTCGTCGGCGAGCAGCCGCTCGCGCAGGGTGAGGCTGGTGGTGCCGGTCCTCTCGACCGCGAAGGAGCCGGTCACGGAGGTGTCCGCGGCGGTCAGCGAGCTGACGTAGTCGATCTCCACCCGGGCCACGACGTAGGAGCCCGGGTCGTCGAGGCGCAGCACGTCGCCGAACCAGGTGGTGCGCAGCTCGTCGAGGAAGGTCAGGTAGTCGGCGTGGTAGACGTGGCCGAACGCGTCGAGGTCGCGGAAGCGCAGCTCCACCCGGCCGGTCATCGGGCCTCGAGCGTCTGCTGGGGCCGGCAGCCACCGGCGTACGACGAGGGTGGTGCCACCGGCGACCGACGAGGCGAGCACCGCGCCCCACGCGAGGTCGATCGGCACCAGGGACGCCGGGAAGCCCTCCAGGACCGCGAGGCTGGTCAGGTCCCAGGTGGCGTAGGTGACCAGGCCGAAGAACGCCCCCGAGCCGAAGGCCCCGGCCACCCGGCCGCGCTCCAGGGCGGGGACGACCACGAAGTGCACGAGGCCCGCCACGAACAGCACGTAGAACGCGACCGCGGCGCCCGCACGCGGCTCGTCGGCCAGCAGCGGGCCGAGCTCGCGGTCGTAGAGGTCGGTGGCCACGGCGGTGAGCCAGACCAGGTCGACGACCGTGAACAGCACGGCAGCGACGACGAAGGCGACCAAGCGGGTACGGAAGGACGGAGGCACGCAGCCAGGCTACGAGGCGAGCACGTCGGCGAGGCGCTGCTCGAGCCGCGCGCGGACGGTGGCGTCGTCGATGTCGATGCCCTGGTCGCGCCAGGGCTGCACCACCTTGCCGGGGTCGGGGAGATAGCCGACGAGGTCCAGCACGTGCCAGTAACGGTCGTCGTCGCGCGCCGGCGGTGCGCCGCTGGTCCGGTGGTGGGCCTCGACGAACGCAGCGGCCTTGTCGGGGCCGTGCAGCATGGCCAGGTAGGTGGCGGCGTGCGCCACGTCGAGCGCGGCCGGCCCCCACGACGTCTCCACCCAGTCGACGACGCCGGACACCTCGCCGTCCGCCCAGAGCACGTTGCCGAGGTGGAAGTCGCGGTGCAGGAACGTCCCGTCGTACGGCGGCGGGTCGGCGTCGAGGACCGCGAACGCCTCGGTCCACTCCTTGGCCCGCCGCGGCCCAGTCCGGCACGACGCGCTTCTCGGGCACCGCCCAGGACTGGTAGTCGCGCGGACGCTCCGCGCCGGGGTCGACCGCGTGGATACCCACGAGCGTGTGGGCCAGCCGGTCCAGCACGGCGTCGTCGCACCGGGTGAGCTCGAGGCGGCCGGGCATGGCCGTCATCAGGTGAGCCGGGTCGCCGGCCGCGGTGCCGTCGGGGTCCGACGCGACGCTGCGCGGCGCCGGGACGGTCGTGCCGGCCAGCAGGTCCTGCACGGTCGCCTCACGGGCGACGAGTCCGGGGCCGTGCCGGCGCCACGGCTCGCGCGTCATCAGCCGCAGCACGGCCTGCTGTCCGTCGGCGTCGGTGAGGCGCAGCATGGTGGAGGTCCAGCCGCCGCGCAGCGGGTCGACCCGGCGTACCTCCCGGCCCCACGCCCGCTCCGCCCAGGCGGTCCCCTGCTCCGTCACGGCACGATCCTGGCATCCACGGCAGCGGCCGCTCAGGAGGACTATGGTCTGCGGTCCGCGTCGAGAGCACCCTGACGGTATGGGCCTCGCCATCGCCATCACCCTGATCGCGCTCCTGGTGTCTCTCATCGCCTACGGAGCCGTGCGCCAGCGCAGGACGGCCTCGCGCTACTCCGACTTCCACGGTGACAACATCGACGTGAAGAAGTACGACTACGGCGCCGACCGTGGTGCCCCGTCCTGAGCGCAGGGCTCAGTGGTCGAGGACCGCGGCGAAGGCGCGCTCCAGCGGCGTCCCGGGCACCGGGAGCTTGCCGAGGAAGTGGGTGCCGGTCGCGTCGACGCGGAACCGGTAGCCGTGCGGTGTTCGCCAGACGTGGACGCCTGGCTCGGGTTGTCGGTGTCGCCAGCCGGGGCCGTGGGTCTTGGTGCGGTGCTCGAAGCGGGTGAGCTTGCCGAGGTTCCCGATCCGGGTCTGCGGCCGGGTGGTCCGAGCTTGTCGAGACCACGGCGTGGTGTGGTCGACGTCCATCCGGCGCGACGTCGACGGTGACCACGGGAAGCGCTGGCGGGCGTGCGGAGGTGGAGCAGCTCGCGCAGCCGGGTGGGCACCTCGTAGGAGTCGACGGGTACGTCGGCCTCGAGGTCGATCACCGGCTTGATGGTCACGTGGGAGTGGCGGAGGAACTCGCGACGCCTGGCCGAGGGTGATCGGGCCGACGCCCTCCATCCGGGCGACACCCTCGCCGGTCTCCATCGACTCGCGGGAGACGTGCACGTAGAGCGTGGCGGGTGGGAGCGGGACCGTGTCGGGTGCGGTGGTTTCGAGACGCTCGCAGGCTCGCTCCTCAACCACCGAACGGCCTCGCAGGTTCGCTCCTCAACCACCGAAGGGGTCTCGTACTTGCGGAGCAGGGCGAGGGCGCGGGCCGGGTGGGCGAGGATGCCCGAACGCCTTGGAGCGGCGGACCCCGACGGAGACTGGTCGCCTTCGAGCTCGAGGATCTGGGCGAGCCGGTCGACCATGGCGACGAGGTAGATCACCTCACCGGCGGTCGCCCTGGCGATCAGGGTCTTCAGGCCGTGCTCGGTGGACTGGCCGGTGACCACGAACCGGTCCAGCTCGGCCGCCTCACGCCGTGCCTCCGCGGCAGCCGGGTCGGCGGCGATGATGCGGGCTTCGAGCAGGTCGACGAACCGGCCCCACGGCAACGTCGCCAGGTAGGGCGTCGTCGTCCGGTCCACCTCGCTGTGCCTGCGCGAGCGTCAGTCCGGTGGCGCGGGTGCGCTTCGCGACGTGCCGCGCCTGCCACGCACGGACCGTGCCGGCCTCCAGCGCCGTCCACAGCAGCGGGAGCCGGTGCCGCAGGTCCAGCGCGTCCGCGATCAGCGTCGCCGCCGCACCCACCGAGCGGCCGGTCAGGACCGCCAGCTCCGCGGCGCAGAACTCACCGGCCTCCGGGGTGCCGAACCCACCGAACCGCCGCGGCCGCTCCATGCCCGCCAGGACCGGGCGGGGCTCCAGCGACTCCGCCGGGTGCAGGTCCGCCCACTGTGCGGCGAGGACCAGCTCACGGCACTCGGCGGCGAGGAGAGCGGCGTGGTTCGCGACCAGGGCATCGGCCAGCCCCTGTCCGTCGAGGTCCTCCACCGCTGCCGCCATACGAAGAACCTAGAGGCGACCACCGACACTTTCGTGAGCGGCGAATCTCGTTGTGCACAAAGGGAAAGTGGTCTCGACAAGCTCGACCACCCGACGCGAGCTCGGCTCGACCACCCGAAGGTGAGGCGGTCAGAGCCAGGCGTAGATACGGACCTGGGTGCCGTGGGACGCCGGAGCGGACCTGGACCAGGTCGCACAGCTGGTTCGCCATCCAGATGCCCCGGCCGTGCTCGGCGGCGAGGTCGAGCGGCGACCGGCCGACGAGCGGGTCGACGATGTGGCCGTCGTCGCGCACCTCGATGGCCAGCGCGCCGGGTTCGTCCCAGACCAGCAGCAGGCCGTACCCGCCGGCGTGCTGCAGGCTGTTGGCGGCCAGCTCGTGGGCGGCGAGCACGACGTCGTCGGTGGCGGACGGGTGCATCCGGGCGGCCTCGCAGGCCCGGCGGACCACGTCGCGCACCACCGCCAGCTCCCCCGACCCGAAGGCGACCTCGGTGGCCGAGGTGGGCGGGGCAGGGCAGGGCCTGGGCGAAGGTACGCCGCGCGTGGTCGCGGCCGGCGTAGTGCACCGGGGCGTGCGCGACCTCGCGCACCGGGTGGTTGCGCAGCGCCTCGGTGAGCACCGACTCGGGCAGCGCGGTGAGGTCGTAGGGGCACAGCAGCCGCCACCCGGGGCCGTGGTCGAAGGCGACGTTGAGCAGGGCCTCGTGCAGCTCCGCCTCGGCGACCTCGACCGAGCGCCGGCCGGACCAGATCGGCTCGCCGACCCCGCGGACCGAGGCGCGGCCCCGGTGCCGCTCGACGAAGTCGCTCCAGGCCGGGATGATCCGCGCCGGGTTGCCGCCGATGAGGCTCATGTCGACCCACTCGACCCGGTCGGCGTCCTCGCCCATCGCCGCGCGCAGCACGTCCAGGCGGTCAGGGAGCATCACGACCAGCATCGGCTCGCCGTTCGCGGCGCCTTCGCGGAGGAACGGGACGATGTGGGCGGGCAGGTCGTCGAGACCCTCGTAGAAGGCCACCTCGTGACGGAAGCCGGCGAACGCCCGTTCGCCGACCTGCGACATCACTGTCAAGACACACCATCCCAAGCGCCCAAGCACGGGCCGAACCCTGACGTGCACCACCACTTTCCGCCGGTTGGCGGCACTTCTCCACCCTGGGCTGGACCACCTGTCAGTCGACGGCGCGGCGGACGTCGGCCTGTCACAGCGCTGTCTCACGAACCTCTCAGACGAGCGGCCTAGCGTCTCGGACATGAGGCACGCCCACGAAGCCCGCAGCGCCGCCGTCGTCGTCAACACCGGCTCCCGTCGGGGCGCGGTCGCGTACGCCGAGGTGCTGGCCCGGCTCCAGCAGGCGGGCGTCCCGGTGCACGCCGCGCACGCCGTCGCGCACGGCAGCGACCTGCCCACGACGCTCGGCCGTGTGGTGGCCGAGGGTCACGACCTCGTCGTCGTCGGTGGCGGCGACGGGACGATCGGCTGCGCGGCCGGCCTCGTCGCGGGCACCCGGACCACGCTCGGCGTGCTCCCGCTCGGCACGGCCAACGACTTCGCCCGCACCCTCGGGCTGCCCGCCGACCTGGCCGGGGCCTGCGACGCGCTCGCCCGCGGGACGGTCGTCGACGTGGACCTGGGCCGGGTCGACGGCCGCGCCTACCTCAACGTCGCCTCGGTCGGCCTCTCGGTCGGCGTCACCGAGGCGCTCAGCCCTCGTCTCAAGCGACGGCTCGGCCCGCTCGCCTACCCCGTCGCGACGCTGAGGGCCTACCGGCGCCACCAGCCGTTCCGGGCCCGGCTGGAGTTCCCGGCCGGCGACCATCCCACCCTCGAGCTCGACGACCTGCTCCAGGTCGCGGTCGGCAACGGGCGCCACTACGGCGGCGGCAACGCCGTGTCGCCGACCGCCGGCATCGACGACCACCTGCTCGACGTCTACGCCATCGTCCGCGGACGGCTCCGCGACCACGTGAGCATCGCGCGCCTGCTCAAGGACGGCACCTTCATCGAGCACGAACGGGTGCACCACCTGACCACCCGGGCCGTGCGCCTGCACACCGACCCGGCCCTGCCGGTCAACCTCGACGGCGAGGTGGCGACGTCCACCCCGTCGCTGTTCGAGGTCGAGCGCAACGCCCTGCACGTGGTGGTGCCGGCGGGAAGCACGGCGGCCGCCCTCGACGGTGCGCGGGCGCACGAGGACCCACCTGTCCGGGAGGGATAGTCACCTCGGGTGACCTCGGCTGTTTCCCCACCGCCCGGCCCTCCGCCGGGGCGACAATGAGGCCGTCGCGGGAGGGCCGCGATCCCCGCCGGGGGTCCGGAAGGAGCGCGCGGTGCAGCGCTACATCGACGAGCTGCGTCTGCTGCACGCCATCCGGTTGTCCGTCGTCGCCACCGGCACCGACGGGGTCATCATGTTCGCCAACGAGGCGGCCGAGCAGGTGTACGCCGCCGCGCCCGGCGAGCTCCTCGGCCGGCACATCCTCGACTTCCTGGGCGACGAGCACGAGGAGCAGGCCGGCATCGACGCGCTCGCCGCCGTCAGCACGGGGGCCACCTGGCGCGGCGACCTGCGGGTGCGCCGCCTCGACGGCAGCACCATGCTGGCCGCGATCTCCGCGACCCCGGTCCACGACGAGCACGGCATCCTGGTCGGCACGGTGGTCGTGTCGGAGGACATGACCGAGCAGCGCGAGATCGAGGCGCGACGCGACGCCGCCGAGCGCCGGCTCCGGCTCGCGCACGAGGCCGCCCGCCTCGGCACGTGGCAGTGGGCGATGTCCGACGGGGACGTCGTCTGGGACACCCGGCTGGAGGAGATCTTCGGCTTCCCCCCGGGCGGCTACGACCGGACGTTCGAGACGTGGGCGAACATGATCCACCCCGACGACCGTCCCGAGATGATGGCGATCGTCGACAAGGCGCTCGCGGCCTGCTCGCCGTACGTCCTGCGCTTCCGCCTCGTCCGACCCGACGGCGCCGTGCGCTGGGTCGAGTCGTTCGGACGGGTCACCACCGACGAGCTGGGCGTCGCCACCGGCACCATCGGCGTCGTCCGCGACGTCACCGACGAGAAGATCACCGAGCGCGACCTCGAGCGGGCCTACGCCGAGCAGCGGCTGGCCAGCGCGCGCAGCGAGCTGCTCCGCCAGATCACCACCGACATGACGACCGCGGCGACGACCGACGACGTGGCGCAGGTGCTGTCCGCGCGGATCGTCGACCTGGAGGCCCTCCTGGGCGGTCGCGCCCGGCTGCGCGTGCCCGCCTCGCTGGTCGGGATCACCGACGGCCGGGTCTTCCTGCGGGCGCCGGTCGACCTGCCCGTGGCGGACCGCGTGATGCTCGACGACCTGGCCGCCCAGGCCGGGCTCGCGGCGGGCCGGGCGCACCACCAGAGTCGCACCACGGAGATCGCCGAGCACCTCCAGAGCAGCCTCGCGGCCAGCCCGCTGCCTACGGTTCCGCACGTGCAGATCGCGGCGCACTACGCGCCCGGCGGCGACGACCTCGAGCACGTGGGCGGCGACTGGTACGACGCGATCGGCACCGACGACGGCGCGGTGGCTCTCGTGGTGGGCGACGTGATGGGGCGGGGCGTGCTCGCGGCGACGACGATGATCCGGGTGCGCGCGGGCATCCGCGGCCTGGTCACCGTCGACCCCGACCCGGGCGTCGTGATGGCCGGAGCCGACCGGCTGGTCAGCCGCGACGCCGGCGACCAGTTCGTCACCGCGGTCACCGTGCTCCTCGATCCCGAGTCCCGCACGATGCGGATGTGCAACGCCGGGCACGTCCCGGTCGCGGTGGCCTACCCCGACGGCCGCCTCGAGACGCACGGGGACGGCTCCGGCGTCCCGATCGGCCTGCTCCCCGGCCTCGAGCGCCACGTCGAGGAGGTGCGGCTCGAGCCGGGCTGCACCGTGGTCCTCGTGACCGACGGCGTGGTCGAGTCCCGCCTGCACGACCTCGACGAGGGCATCGACGCGTTCGCCGCCCGGGTGCGCGACCTCCGCGACGCCCCGCTCGACGAGCTCGTCGCGGCGGTGGCCGCGCTCGCCGACGCCACCATGCGCGACGACGTCACGGTCGTGGCCGCCCGGCTCGGCTGAGCCGGGCCGCCCGCCCCCGCAGGGACGGGCGGCCGCCGCTCAGCCCTTCTTGCCCGGGCCCGAGGTCGCCGCGGGGGCGGTGCCGGACGTGTCGCAGACGAAGTGCGCCGGGTGCATCTCGAACACCGGGTTGGCGTTCTGGCCGCGGTCGCTGTTGAAGACCATGGACAGCTCCCACCACCCCGAGGTGCCCGTCCTGACCGGCTCGACCAGCCCGTCCGAGGCCGCGAGCGTCTGCCAGAACGACTCCATCGCCGGCGACAGGGTGCGCATGACGCTGTTGCCGCCGTAGGCCGCCCTCGCAGACGAAGTAGCCGTTGTAGGCCCCGGTCGCGTCCACCATCTTGTCGACGCCCTGCGCGGGGCTCGGCTTGCTCACGTCGGCCTGCATCCCGTCCGGGCCCCAGCCGCCGTACATGTGGTCCGCCCCGATGAAGTCCACCGTCGGGTCGCCGCGCAGGTTGGTCACGACGTCGAGCCAGTCGGCGCCGTGGCCGCCGTAGAGACGGTCGTGGTCCGGGCCGCCCCACATCACGTCGTCGCCCATGCCGCCGAAGATCGCGTCCTCGTCGACCGCCGCGCGGCTGCCGGTCGTGCCGACGACGGGCTTCAGCGCCGCGTCGAGCTCCCGGTTGCCCCACATCTGGTCGTGGCCGGCGCCGCCGTGCAGGACGTCGTCGCCGAGCCCGCCCAGCACGACGTCCGCGCCGCCACCGCGCTGGTCGGTGCTTCCGGTCGGGACCGGGTAGAGCTCGGTCGCCCGGTGCAGCGTGCCGTCGGCGTAGGTGGTCGAGGTGATGAAGTTGTTGGCCTCGATCACCTTCTGCCGACCCGAGTTCACCGACGTGACCACGTGGCCGAGGTCGCCGAGCACGACGTCCTGGCCGCTGTTGCCCTCGACCTTGTCGTCGCCGAGCTGGCCGTGCACCTCGTCGTGGCCGTTGCCGCCGTGGGCGACGTCGTTGCCGAAGGCGCCGGCCCTCTCGACCGCGTTCGCCCCGAGGACGTCGCGCTTGAGCAGCCGCCCACCGTCGTACGCCAGGTAGGTCCACCTGGCCGCGTTGTCGAGCAGCCGCTTGACGTGGCCGTTGTCGCCGAGGACGGCGTCGTCACCGTCGTCGCCCCACAGCACGTCGGCGCCGTCGGCGAGGTTGGTCGGCTGGGGCAGACCACCGGCGCCCGGGACGCCGTAGGTGCCCGTGACGTAGCCGGCGTCGGTGAGCCCGGCCGCGCTCGACCCACCCAGCAGGTCGTCGTCGCCGGCGCCGCCGAAGAGCTGGTCGTCGGACGCGTTGCCCTCCAGCCAGTCGTCGCCGTCGTCGCCCCGCACGGTGTCCTTGCCGCCCTGACCGTGGAGCAGGTCGCGTTGCGGGCCGCCGAACAGCTGGTCGTCGCCCACCACGGTCGTCGGTACGTCGGCCGAGCCGGCCATGGCCACGTCGTAGACGTGGACGGTCCGTCGGGCCGACCCCGTGTTGGGGTCGTCGCCACCGCTGCGCGCGATGCTGCCGTTGTCGCCGATCGCGACGTCGGCACCGTCCCCGTCGGTGTCGCCGGGGGCAGCACCGTGGATCACGTCCGCGCCGTCGAGCACCCGGGCCATGTCGATCGGGAGCTCGGACTGGCCGGAGCCACCGACGATGTCGTCGGCACCGGCCTGTCCCTCGAGGTGGTCGGCCCCGGAGCCGCCGGAGATCTCGTCGTCGTCGCCGCCGCCGAGCACGGTGTCGTCGCCGCCCTGGCCGAAGAGCCGGTCGGTGCCGGCCTCGCCGAGGATCTGGTCGGGACCGGACGCCCCCGGGAAGCGGCCCTTGCCGGCGTCGGCGTACTCGACGTCGTGCTCGGTCACCCGCCTGGTCCCGGTGCTGTCGACGAACGGGAGCACCGCCCCGAGGTCGACCGGCAGGTGCTCGACCAGGCCGTTGTCGCCCAGCGCCACGTCGGCACCCTCGCCGCCCGCGACGTAGTCGCCGCGTTCGGCTCCGGTCACCGTGGCGCTTGCGTCGTCGACGTCGGCCTGCGTGCTGCCGCCGTAGAGGTCGTCGTCGCCGGACCCGCCGAGGACGTCGTCAGCGCCGCTGTTGCCCTCGGCGACGTCGTCCCCGTCCTCGCCGTCGACGCGGTCGTGGCCCGACTGGCCCCAGAGCCGGTCGTCGCCCGTCCCGCCGAGCACGAGGTCGTCGCCGAACGTCCCGGCCGTCTTCTCCAGGGCAGTCGCCCCGAGCGCGGTCAGGTCCGGCACGTCGTGCAGGGTCACCACACCGGCGACGATCCCGGCGTTGTCGCCGGTGACGACGTCGTCACCCGGCCCACCGTCGAGCATGTCGTTGACCGGGCTCTTCACCCCGACCACGGTGCGGGTCTGGTCGTCCGCGACGCCCGCGGTCCGGCTGCCGCCGGTGATCTGGTCGACGCCGTCACCACCGGAGACGGAGTCCGAGCCGGCGTTGCCGGCCAGGTCGTCGTCGCCGGCGCTGCCCAGGACCGTGTCGTCGCCGGACTGCCCGAAGACCACGTCGGCCTCGGGCCCGCCGTCGACGGTGTCGTCACCGGCCACGCCGGCCGCCGGCGCGGCGGCCGTGCCGCGGTCCGCGACGAGCGGTACGTCGAACAGCTCGGGTGCCCCGGCTGTTGCCCGTCCGTTGTCGCCGAGCACCGTGTCGGTGCCCGTGCCGCCCTGGATCCGGTCGTCACCGTCGAGGGTGCCCGGGAGCTCCTGCTCGGTGCCGTCGGCGAGCAGGTGCGCGCCGCTGCCGCCGACGATCGAGTCCGCGCCGGTGCCGCCGTCGATCATGTCGTCACCCGGGCCACCCTCGACCCGGTCGTTCGCGTCGTCACCGAACAGCGTGTCGTCGCCGCCCTGGCCGTGGACCACGTCGGCCGCGGGACCGGCCCGCACGACGTCGTCACCGGCCGCGGTGCTGCTCTCGAGGTCCAGCAGGCGCAGGCCCTTGAAGAGGCCGGCGACCCGCACCGGAGCCGCGTTGTCGCCGGCCACGTGGTCGATGCCGGCCCCGCCGTCGATGCGGTCGTCGCCGTCCGAGGTCCCCGCGGCCGAGGTGCCACCGACGAGGACGTCCCCGCCGTCGCCGCCGGAGAGCAGGTCGTCGTCCTGGTTGCCCTCGACCTCGTCGTCGTCGATGCCGCCGTAGACGGTGTCGTCGCCGGCGTTGCCACGCATCAGGTCGCGGCCGCGGTCGCCGTACATCTCGTCCGCGCCGGCGCCGCCGTAGAGGTCGTCGTCGCCCTGCTCGCCGCGGACCCGGTCGTCCCCGGCCCCGCCGTCGGCGTGGTCGTCGCCGACACCGGCGTCGATGCGGTCACCCGCACCGCCACCGAGCACGGCGTCGTTGCCGGCGTGCCCGAGCAGGCAGTCGGCGTCACCGCTGCCGGAGATCCCGAGCCCGCTGACGAGCTGGTCGGCCGGGACGTCGAACGCGCCGGCGATCACCGGGAGCCCTGCCACGACAGCGGAGTCGTCGCCGTCGATGACGCTGTCGCCGTTGACGTCCACCCAGCCGTCGCTGACCGGGAAGCCGTCGAAGCGGCCGTCGTCGGACGCGCCGGCCACGCCGTCGCCGTCGAGGTCGAGCCGACCGCCGCGCACGTTGACCCGGTCGGCGCAGACGGTGGCCACGGCGGTGCCGGAGCCTGTTACGTCGCTGACCCGGCCGGCGAGAGCGCGGCCGTGGCTGGTCGTGTCGGAGATGCCGAGGTCGGTGACGCCGGCCGGTCCGGCCGGGGTGACCCCGGAGACGGTGGCGCCGTCGCCGACCACGATGTCGTGGCCGTCGGCCCCGGTCATCGCGTCGGAGCCGGTCCCGCCGGTGAGCACGTCGTGGCCCGGGCCGCCGTCGACGAGGTCCGCGCCGGGCCCGCCGTCCGCACGGTCGCCGCCGTCGCGTCCGAAGACGCGGTCGTCGCCGGAGCCGCCGCGCAGGTCGTCGCGACCCACCGGAGTGCCGGTGGCGCCCTCGTCGCCGTCGAGGAGGTCGTCGCCCTCGTTGCCGCAGAGCGTGTCGTGGCCGGAGGAACCCGTCAGGGCGTCGTTGCCCGGGCCGCCCGCGACCCGGTCGTCGCCGACCTGGCCGTCGATGCTGTCGTTGCCGGTGCCGGCGCCGACCGAGTCGAGGCAGGCCTTCGCCCGGAAGGTGTCCCCGGTCGTGTCGGGAGCGGCAGCCCCGGTCGGGACGTCGTCCCCGAAGACCACGTCGTTGCCGACGTGCCCGGTCAGGGTGTCGTCACCGGCGCCGCCGGCGATGGTGTCGGCCTGGTCGAGCAGGGCCTGGAAGGCCGCGTCGTCGACGCTCACCGCGGGCTTGCCCTGCTGCTTGCGGACGGAGTTCTCCCGCTTGACCAGGCGCGCGAGCTGGGTGTCGTCGAGGCCGGGACCACCCGAGACGGTGTCGTTGCCGGCGTCGCCGTAGAGCGTGTCGCCGCCGGCGTCACCGCTGACCACGTCGTCGCCGTCGCCGCCGTTCACGGTGTCGTCGCCGAGGCCCGCCGCGATGGTGTCGTTGCCGGCGTCGCCGGCGACGGTGTCCGTGCCCGAGCTGCTGGTGAGCCGGTCGTTGCCGTCGCCGCCGGCGAGCGTGTCGTCACCGAGACCCGGACGAGACGGTGTCGTCGCCCGAGCCACCCTTGACGTCCACCGCGAGGGTGAAGTCGTGCGTCACGTTCGCGAGGTCCACGCCGGGCAGGAACTCGATCACGTCGTTCTCGGTGCCGGCGTCCGCGGTGATCTTGCCCGTCGCCGGGACGACCTTCTCCTGGTAGAGGCCGAAGGCCTCCACCGACACGAGGGTGCCGCCCTCCGGCCCCGCGCCGATCGCGGAGAGCTGCCGCACGCGGTAGCGCTCGCGCTTCTCGTCCATCGCGTAGTAGCGCACGCTGGAGTCGTCGCCCACGTTGAGCCGCAGGTCGTTGTCGACCTTGCGCGCCAGCTGCGGCGGCTGCGGGGCGCACTTGATCTCGAACAGCTTCACCTTCGGGCTGCGGTAGAACTCGAAGTTGTAGCGGAAGGTCTTGATGAACAGGTCCACCTGCACGAAGGCGCCGAGGAAGAACTCCAGGTAGCCGCTGAGGCCGAACATGCACATCGGGTTGTTGAACGACCGGATCTCCTGGATCCGCATCTTGCCGTCGCCGTTGGGGTCGTTGAGGTCGCCCGCGATCGTCAGGGAGACGCCGCCGTACACACCGGCCTTGAAGATCCGGATCGAGACCGAGCCCTCGAGCTGGACGGTCAGCACCGCGAACATCTCGGGCGTCTCGTTGCCGGCCGCGTCGTAGTCGTCGATGTAGAGCCCGTCGAGCAGCCGCTCCGGCTGGAAGGCACCCGGGTCGCTGAGCAGCGCGTTGCGCAGACCGAGGGTGTCGTAGCCCAGGGCGAGGTGCGCCCCGAGCCGGACGCTCACGCCGACGCCGATGTCGACCGGCACCGGTCCGGCCATGAACGGGCCGAAGCTGATCCCGATGCCGGCGCTGGCCTGCAGGGTTCCGAGGTCGAGCCGGGCCAGCGTCGCGTCCTCGCCGACGAGCATCCCGAAGATCTCGGAGGGGTCGTTGAGGAACGGGAAGGTCAGCGCCGTGCCGGTCAGCTGCGGGCGCTGCGACCAGCGGGTGATGGTGCGGGCCCGCTCCTTGCCGGTGCAGCCGGTGGTGGCGTCGCAGGGCTGGGTCTGCACGACGGTGGTCTTGGAGCGGTAGCCGCCCTTGCTCTTGGACCGGCTCTCGCAGTCCTTGGGCATGGTGCGCGTCTGGCTCTGCACCGCCGGGCCCTGGGTGGTGCCCGGGGCCCCCACGCCGTTGGCGCCGTTGGCGGAGGCGCTGGACGGGTGCGGCGGTCATCTTCCCGCCACAGGGGCCGTTCTTGACCTGCTTGGGCGAGCAGCTTGAACGAGCCGCCGGCGCCGTCGAAGTCCGGGATCTTCGGCCAGTCGGACTGCGTACTCCGGCACCTCGCCGGGACCGAGCGGGATCAGCACCGTCCCGGCGACGTCCTTCATGTTGGCGATGACGTCGAGGATGTCGAGCACGTTGCGGACCAGGCTCAGGTCGTTGCCGGACACGCCCTCGAGCACGTCGAGCAGGGAGAGCTGGGCGCCGCCGAACATGATCGCGAGGTCCGACAGCACCGGGATCGGGGCCCGGACGGTGTCGATCACCGGCTTGTAGGGCTTGACGTAGGCGTTGACGTCCCGCAGCAGCGGGCCGGCGAACTTGTTGATCACCGAGCCGCCGTCGAGGTACATGTCGTCGAACTCGATCGAGGCGTCGGGCGCCGTGAGGTCCTCGGCGGAGCCGCCGGCCTTCCACTCCAGCGCGAACGTGCCGTGCACGCTGGGCAGGCTGCCCTCGGTGAGGCCGACCGACCGGGTGTTGATCCCGGTGACGAAGTACCAGTTGACCGCACCCTCGGCGGCCAGCTCGACGGTCTCGCCGCGCTGCAGCTGGTCACGCTCGGTCTTGAGGCCGAGCTGGCCGGCGTTGATCCGGCCCTCGTCGGTGCCGTCGAGCTTGTCGAGGTCGAGGGAGAGACCCATGTCGAGGTGGCTGGGCTCGTCTCCTCGGAGTCCCAGGCCGTGGCCTGGAGGATGCCGAGGGTGACCGCCTGGCACTTGTCCTTGTCGTAGTCCTTGAAGGGGCTCGGTGCCCGTGAACACGTCGTCGCCCAGCGGGTTGTCCGGGCACCCTCGTTGCTGCCGTTCGGACCCGGGATCGTGACGCCCGCGCCCAACGTCAGCTGGTCCTCGGAGACGTTGACGTAGGGACCGTTCGTCCGGTCCACGCCGACGTCGACCTTGAGCTTCCAGCCCACCCGGGAGTTGACGTTGAAGTCCGCCTCGACCGGGATGCCCGGGAGGCCGACCGAGAACGGCACCTCGTAGAGCGCGTCGCCGCAGCCCTTGTCGCAGCCCTCGTCCGGGTTGGTGCCGGCGACGGCGTTCTCGCCGAAGACGAAGCTGAGGTTCATGTCGTCGACCTCGCCGAGACGCGCGTCCTTGTCGCACTTCGCCTCGTCACACAGGAGCGTCACCTCGACGTCCTGGATCAGCCCGACGTCGATGCCCTCGATGGGCAGCATGACCGGGACCTCGGCGATGGCGTCCTCGACGGCCTTCTTGATGGTCTCCTCGAGACCCGCCGTGCCGTCGCCATCACCGTCGATGTCACCGACGGTCGCGCCGGCCGGCGCCTCGCCGCCGGGGAGCGCCTCGTCGAGCTGCCAGGAGAGCTCGTCGAGGGCCGGGTCGAGCCAGGACCCACCGGTGGCGTCGTAGCCGAGCAGCGGCATCGGCTCGTCGGCGACCGTGCCGTCGAGCAGCGACTGCACCGCGCCGCCGAGCTGCTCGACGGCGATGCCGGCCAGGTCGAAGCCGAGGGTGATCTCGCTGTCCTGCAGGCCCTCGATGCCGTCGGTGGTGGTGACCAGGTCGTCGGCGAGCCCGGTGCCGCCGCCGGTGCCGCCGGCCGCCGTCGCGGTGTAGCCGAGGGTGCCCAGGAAGCGGCCGTCGGGGAAGTCGCCGTCGGGACCCGTCGGCGCGATCCGCACCGACAGCAGGGCGCAGGCGTCGCCGGTGATCTCGTGCGTCTTGTCCGCGGTGACCAGGTCGCCGCAGTCGAGGGCGGTGCCCGGTCCGGTGAGGCTGCCGGCGAGGTCGGCGACGTAGGCGTCGACGGTCGGCGCGTCGGCCGGGTCGACGTCGGCGTTGAGGTCGTAGGTCAGGTCGGCCTTGGCGACCCCGAGGCCACCGACCTCCCAGCCGTCGCCCGCGTCCCACTGGCCCTTTGCTGCGCCGGCCTCGTCGGCCAGCGGCGTGGCGCAGGTCAGCGAGTCACGGGTGGCCGAGGCGACGACGCACGAGGTGCCGTCGGTGGTGTTGGTGACGGGCAGCCCGACGAGGCCTTGCTCGTCGAAGCGGGCGCCGAGCTGCACCAGCGTGGTCGTGGGGTCCCCGAAGTCGAGGGTGTACGCCGCGTCCTTGTCCCAGCCGGTGACGACGTCGGTGGCCGTCGCCGCGGGCTCGTCGCAGACCAGGGTCGTCGCGGAGTGGACTCCCTCGGCGTCGCTCGGCGCGCAGGAGGCCGGGTCGTCGCCGGCTCCGGTCACCCGGCTGAGCGAGGCGACGAGATCGGCGAAGGACCAGGTCGCCGGCGTCGCCGTGGCGGGGTCGGCGTCGGTGCGCTGGTCGTCGACGACCGTGGTCGGGTCGAGGACGCGGTAGGCCCGGTCGGGACCGAACGTCGCGCCACCGGTCAGGTCGGCCGCGCAGACCAGGTGGTCGCCGGCCACGGAGCCCACGACACAGCTGCCGGTGGCGCCGTCGCCGGAGGTCACGACCACCATGCCGGCGACGACGCCGGCTCCGTCGAAGCCGCCGGCCAGGTCGGTGTCGACCAGGGTCCGCGCGCTGGTCGTGGTCACGGTGTAGCGGTCGCCGGCGCTCCACGGCGTCGCGGTCGCCTCCTCGCCGGCGCCGGTCTCCGGCAGGGCGCAGGGCAGCGTCGAGGGCGACGCGGGGTCGACCGCACCCGGGGTGCAGCTGGTGCCGGTCCTGGCGTTGGTGACCGTGGCACCGGCGAGGGCGCCGGCGGCCTCCAGCGCCGCGAAGTCGCGCGCCTCGTCGACGACCGCCGCCGCGGTGCCGGTGCTGGTGCCGCTGAAGGTCGCCGTGCCGGACTCGAGCGGGACGTCGGTGTTGGTGCCGGTCACCACCTGGTGGGTGCCGGTGACGGTGGCGTTCTTGCCGATGTCGACGTTGACCGGGCCGAGGCTGCCGGTGAGGTCGACCTCGGTCTCGTCCACCTGCAGACGCAGGTCGCTGACGCCGGTGCTGGGCAGCACCTTGACGTCGCCCGGGTCCTGGTCGGCCGCGAGCGGCACCGCGATGTCGAGGTCGACCGTGCTCGACCAGTCGACCGGCACCGCGAGGGGCGCGGGCGGGCCCGCGGGGTCAGGCACCGGGATCGGGCTGCGGCGCAGCCAGTAGCCCGTCGGGTCGGGGAGGCGGAAGGTCAGCGGGGCGTCCACCGTGCCCTTCGCCGGCAGCGAGACCCTGAGCACCAGGTGCGGGACACCGGCGAGCGCCTCCTCCTCGTCGGAGACCGAGACCTGCACGAGGGCCTCGTCGGCGGCGTCACCGGCGAGCTCGTCGACCTTCTTCTGCAGGACCTTCTCGAGCGTCGGTGAGGTCCGCCGGGGCCAGCTCCTTCCCCTCGCACTCGTCCTTGTCGGTCGCCTCGTCGTCGACGCACGGCACGTTGGACGCCGCACCGAGGTCGGCGGCGACGGTGCGCAGCTGGGCGAGCTGCGGGGTCAGGTCGCGCGGGCGCAGGCCGAGCAGCGGGAGGGCGCCGTTCCAGGTCGCCTCGGTGCTGTTCTCGATGCCGTTGGCGAGGTCGTAGAGACCGTCGAAGAGGATGCCGCGCACGGTCGTGGGGTCGCCCTCGACGAGGAACTCGTCACCGGCCGCCCAGGTGTTGTCCTCGACGGTGTCGTTGTCGGGGTCGTCGTCGGAGAGCGCGTCGGCGTCGGGGTTCGGTCGCCTGCCGCCAGCCATGCTGACGGGGGTGGTGAGGTCGACGTCGACGCAGCGGAGCGTGGTGTCGTCCACGATCTCGAAGCGCGGGCAGGTCGCCCCGGTGGTGAGGTTGAACAGGGTCGCGTTGACGACCTTGGACTCGACGTCGTCCGCGCCGAAGTCGACGCCGAAGTCGCCGGACAGGAAGGCGGTGGACCCGCGGGCGGTCAGCGTGGTCGTAGCGGTCTCGCCGCACTCGACTCGCTGCGTCCGGTCACCTGCGGGGTCAGGTCGAGCGGCGCGACCCACTTCTCCCAGCTGCTGTCGGGAGCGACCGTCGGCAGGGCCGGCACCGCGTCGGTGGGGGTGTTGAGGTCGACGGACTGGGTGAAGGTCGCCGAGGCGTCCTTGGCGGCCTCGGGCAGCACGCCGGCCGTGACCTCGACGGCGGCCGAGGCCGAGGCGTCGACCTTGCCGGTGAGCACGCTGCCGGTGACGCCGGGGACGTCGTCGGCGAGGACGTCGGAGATCAGGGCGGCGTCGTCGAGCGTGGCCGGGTCGTCGCCGTCGACCGCGGTGAGCGTGCCGCCGGCGATGTCGGCAGTGAGGCCGGTGCTGCTGAGCGAGAGGCCGGAGCCCTCCACGTCGACGGGCACGAAGCCCACGGAGCCGGTGCCGTCGAACGACGCCGCGGAGCCCGACAGCGAGTCGATGGAGAGCTCGGGCTGGTCCGTGACCTGGAGGAAGGCACGGTCGGCGACCCCGACGGAGTCGCCGTCGGGCGCGAGGAGCAGGCCGAAGCGCGTGTCGAGGGACGTCGCGCCGACGTCCATGGACATCGTCTGCGACGCGGGGAGCTCGACACCCCGGAGGTGGGCGTCCGGGCGGAACAGGTCCGCCACGACGATCGGCAGCGTGGTGGCTGCGGGGTCGTCCTCGAGCGTCAGGTCGAAGGCGAGGCTGCGGCTGTCCGCGTCGTAGGCCACTCCCACGTCCTGGGCGCCGTCGAGGTCGGCCAGGCGGCTCTCGAGCTCCTGGGCGGTGCGGACCCGCCTCTGGGCGGTGAAGGTGACGCCCTTGCCGTCCTCGTCGGCGACCTCGAACTCCACCGAGATGTCCGGCTCGGTGGCGGTGCCGGTGACGACGACGTTGGTGGTGGGGTCCTGGCCGACGGTCTCGTCGGACGCCGCGTTGGCGCTGAGCTCGCCCGGGCCGTCGAGCGACCACTGCACCGAGTCGGCGACCACGGCGTCGGCGGTGCGGGCCTGGCAGAACCAGGTGCTGCCGGGGATGGTCGTGGCGGACGGCGGGCTGGTGTCCACCCGGCCACAGGCGACGGCGGCGGCGCCCTGCGCCTCGACCAGCCGGTTGACCGGCGCGACCAGGTCGACCATCTCGCTGACCCGGCGGTCGGCGAACGGCAGCCGCGGGTCGATCCGCGACTGGGCGGTGGCGTAGACGGCGGCGAGCTGGGCCAGGGTGACGATGGCGTCGCTCGCCGAGACCCGGGCGAGGTCGCGCAGGCTCGGCTCGAAGAACGCGGTCGGTGCGGCGTACGACGCGGTGCCGTCGCCGTTGTCGGTCACGGCGAGCTGGGGTCCGGCGAGGTCGATGTCGAGCGTGCCGTCCTCGTCGCTGTCCACCAGGTCGCTGTCCAGGGACAGGGCGACGCGGGCCGTCGAGGCGTCGTCGACGCTCACGTCGACGAGGTCCCCGACCAGGGTCTGCTCCCACTCCGCACGGGTGATGGCGCCGGACCCGTCGGGGTCGGCGAAGGGCAGGTCCAGGGCGAGGTCGAACGCCGCCGAGCCGGTGGCGGTCACGTCGCTGAAGCCGTAGCGCGACGGCAGTGCGAGGTCGTCGTTGCTGCCGGCCAGCGACATCGTCAGCGCGCTGGCCGGGTCGAGGGTCGCGGCCTGGCCGTCGGCGGCGTCGAGGTCGACCGCGAGCACGAGCCGTCCGGTCAGGGAACCGTCGAGCGTCACCGCACCCGAGTCGGCCGCGGTCCCGTCGAGGAAGAGACCCTCCGTGGAGGTGCCGGTGTCGCCGGCGTGCACGAGGTAGGCCTTGCCGGTGGCCTCGGAGCCACCGACATCCAGGGTGACGGTGGCGGTGGTGGACGTGCCCTTGGGCGCTGCGACGGTGGCGTCGATCCCCACCCCGGCGACGTCGGCGGCGTCGAGCGCCGCCTCGAGGTCGTCCCAGGTCTGGTTGTCGTCGCTGGTGAGGAACGCCTGCATCGCCCCGGCGAGCGAGTCGGGCGATCCGGAGAACGCGGTGGCGAGGCCGAGCACGTCGGCCGGGGCCTGGCCGGTGAGGGGCAGCGGGGTGGAGAGCTGCGGCAGGGTGGCCACTCCGCCGAGCACGGTGGCCAGGCTCAGCACCGCGGCGCGCGCCTTCTCCACGTCGTCGGGCGGGGCGGCCGCGCTCGGCGTCACGGCGTACGCCGGACCCGGGGTGACGGCGAACAACGCCGTCACGACTCCACCGCAGACGATCCTGGTCCAGCGAACGCTCATC
Source organism: uncultured Actinomycetota bacterium (assembly GCA_963698315.1). Taxonomy (GTDB): domain Bacteria; phylum Actinomycetota; class Actinomycetes; order Propionibacteriales; family Nocardioidaceae; genus Nocardioides_B. Next base: position 323,153 of record CAVOQH010000002.1, on the reverse strand, counting down.
CCGAGGACTCCCCCACGGTGGATCTGTCGACCGTGGGGCTGCTATTTCGATCCCCCGTGGTCCTTAGGTCCGAAGTCTGCGGAGGCGTTCGGTCAATGACCCTAGTCCCGAAGGACCATTTGATCCCTGGTCATCCGGTAGGCGAGGGATGTCCCGACCTGCCCGCGGAGTCCGTGAGGTCCGGTTGGGCGTGCAGCCCGAGCGCCCGTGCCTCCTCCCACAGCTCCTCGCGGACCCGGGGGTGGGCGGCCCGGTCGATGAGCTCCTCGACCTGGCGGCGCTGCGAGCGGCCGAAGAGGGTCGCGGTCCCCTGCTCGGTGACCACCGCGGACGGCTGGAAGGAGGTCACCGGCTCCTCCACCATCGGCACCACGGTCGAGACGTCGGCGCGCGGATGCCACGAGCGCAGCGCGATGAGCGCCTGGCCACCCGGGGCGTGCAGCGCCCCGACGATGAAGTCGGTCTGCCCGCCGAACCCGCTGTGGATCCGGCCGCGGATCCGGGAGGCGTTCACCTGTCCGTAGAGGTCCACCTGGAGCGCGGTGTTCACCGAGACCATCAGCGGGTTCCGCGCGATGCAGGCCGGGTCGTTGGTGGTCTCCGTGCGCAGCAGCCGCAGCCGGGGGTTGCGGTGTGCCCACCGGTAGAGCTCCTCGCTGCCGAGCAGGAACGAGGCCGTGATCGGCCGCGTGTCGTCGAGCCGGCCGCGCCGCTCGAGCCCGAGGACCCCGTCGCTGACCATCTCGGTCCAGATCCGCAGCCCGCTGCGGTCCCGGAGCCCGGCCAGCACGGCGTCGGGCACCGCGCCGATCCCGAGCTGCAGCGTGGATCCGTCGACGATGCGGGCGGCGACCCGGTCGGCGATCGCGCACGCCTCGTCGTCCGCGGGGGTGGGCTCGGGGTGGCCGAGCGGGTCCTCGGCCTCCACCACCAGGTCGACCAGGTCGAGGGAGAGCTCCCCGTCGCCGTACACGTAGGGGACGCCGGGGTCGACCTGCGCCACGACCAGCCCGCCCCGTGCCCGCACCGCCTCGATCGCGGAGGGCAGCACGTTGACCTCGGCGCCGAGCGACACCTTCCCGTCCACGGGCGTGGAGGTGTGCACGAGCACGAGGTCGGGCGGCAGCGGCCCCTGGAACAGCAGCGGCACCATCGACAGGCGCGAGGGCACGTAGTCGAGGCGCGGTGAGCAGCGCGCCCCGGGGCCGACGAAGGCGGTCTCCAGCACGACGCCGGGCCGATCGGGTACGCCGGGGTGCGGGTTGAGCAGGTGCAGGACGTAGCCCGCGAGCACCCCGTCGACGGCCCGCAGCAGGGTCCAGGGCGTGGCGCCGTTGCCCGAGGCCACGACGCGGGGTCGGTCCGGGAGCCCGGCCAGCGCGGCGCCGAGGTCCTCGAGCCGGACCCGACGGCCGCTCACTCGACCCGGACCGCGACCACGCCCGGGACGGACGCGGCGAGCACGTCGGCCACGTTCCTCTCCGACGCCGTGCGGGGGCCGCTCACGGTCACGACGCCGTCCACGACCTCGGCGACCCAGTCGGTGCCGTCGGCGCGGAACAGCTCGGACACCTCGGCCTCGATCTGCTCGTCGCGGCGGGCCATCAGGTGCACCACGTCGCGACGGCTCACCATGCCGACCAGCCGGCCGTGGTCGACCACCGGCGCGGACTTCACCGACGTGGAGGTCAGCAGCTCGACCGCGGTGGCGAGGTCGTCGGTGGGCCCGACCGTGACGGGTCGGCTCGTCATCACCTCGCCGACCGTGCGCGCCGGCGCGTCCTCGGGCACCACGGTCGGGATCATCCGGCGGCGCGGGTCGTGGGGGACGGTGTCGCGCAGCAGGTCGGCCTCGCTGACCACCCCGACCAGGGCGCCGTCGCGGTCCACGACCGGCAGCGAGGTGATCGCGTGCTTGTCGAGCAGGCGCAGCGCCTCGCGCACCGACGTACCCTCGCGCACCGAGAACACCGGAGTGCTCATCACGTCCTTGACGAACATGCTCAAGGCTCCCGTCCACGAGCACCCTCGGCCCGTCGACTCCAGCCTGCCGTCGGCTCCCGTCGCGGGCACGGGTCCCGGGGCACCAGTGCGCGGGCCCTTGGTCCCGCCCGGGGGAACGGCGCACGGCCGAGGTCTTCCCAAGCACACCGTGGGTCGCTAGGTTCAGCCGGGCGACTGCCGGGGGGCCGAGCCGTCGAAGGAGACGTCAGTGTCGCTGTTCTCGGGACGACGGACGCGGGCCCGCAGCCTGTCCGTCGTCGTCACCCTCCTCCTCACCGCTGCCGGCCTCGCCGTCACCGCCCCCGCCGCGTCCGCGGACGGGCCCGGTGTCGGCACGCCGTGGGTGGTGACCGTGGGTGACTCCTACATCTCGGGAGAGGCGGGCCGTTGGGCCGGCAGCTCCAACGCGTCGAGCTCCCGGGCGGACGCCCTCGGCCCGACCGCCTACTACGACAACGCCGCCGGCACCGGAGAGCAGATCGACCGCTGCCACCGCAGCAAGGCGGCTGAGGCCTACATCGGCGGCGGGGTCAACGGCCTCAACCTCGCCTGCTCCGGGGCGAGGACGACGACCTCCACCGACTCCAACGGGCGCTTCAAGCCGGGGCTCGACTTCTACGACGACGGCGCCGGCCGTCAGGGCCAGGCCAGGATGCTGCAGTCGTTCGCCTCGACGCACAACGTGAAGATGGTGGTCGTCTCCATCGGCGGCAACGACTTCAACTTCGCCTCGATCGTGCAGACCTGCGTCACCGACTTCCTCACCTCCCCGTCGTGGTGGCCCGACTACTGCAAGGACGACAGCTCGGTCACCTCGAACTTCACCTCGACCAACGTGTCGGCCGTGCGCGCCCGCATCGCCACGGCCTACCAGAACGTCCGGCAGGCCATGCGCAACGCCGGCTACGCCGACACCGCCTGGACCCTGGTCGTGCAGAACTACCCCTCGCCGATCCCCGACGGCAGCGGGTTCCGCTACTCGCAGAGCGGCTACACCCGGCAGAGCACCGGCGGCTGCGGCTTCTGGAACGCCGACGCCACCTGGGCGAACGGCACCGCCCTGCCGACCATCAACGGCGCCGTCACCGGGGCGATCAGCCAGGCCGGCATCACCAACAGCCGCACGCTCGACCTGGCCTCGGCGTTCAACGGCCGCCGACTCTGCGAGAACGGCGTGGGCCTCTACGAGGAGAAGGGCATCGCGAGCTGGACCTCGCCCGGCGCGGTCGACCAGACCGAGTGGGTCAACCAGATCCGCACCGTGTCGACGTGCTGCTCCGACAGCCCCTACTACATCCAGGAGTCGCTGCACCCGAACTACTGGGCGCAGCTCGCGACCCGCTCGTGCGTGCGCCAGGTCTGGAACGGCGGTACGCCGCGGGGCGGCAGCTGCCGCATCTCCGGCACCGGGCTGCTCAACGGCGAGCCCCGGATGTCGCTGAGCTGACCCACCGAGAGGCCACTTCACGCACGACACGCCGGCAGGGGTGGTGGTGGAGTGGCCTCTCGGCCTGCTTTGAGTCGGCGTACTCAGGGGGATGAGTGCGCGATCGGACCACACGGGGCCTCCCGACGTGGCTTGATGAGCACATGGCTCGATACGCCGACCCCCTGCGCTGCCCCGACTGCGGGAGCACGATCGCCTTCCAGGCGAGCCGATGCGGCTCGTGCGGACTGCCGCTGCACGGGCCGCTGGCCCAGCAGCTGTTCACGACCCTGACCACCGCGGACCGGCTGCTCGCCGAGCTGCGTGCGTCGGAGCCCGCCCCGGCCCCCGCTGCCGCGGCGACAGCACCGGTCCCGGGCGGGCCGGTCCCGGTCACCGCCTTCCCCGCGCCGGCCGTCGCCCTCGACGCCCGGAAGCCGGGCGGCCTGAGCGCCGCCTCGGTGCCCAGGATCCTGCTCGCCCTCGGCGCGGGCTGCGTGCTCGTCGCGGCGCTGGTCTTCCTGGCGGTGACCTGGAGCGTGATGGGCGTCGGCGGCCGCACCGCCACGCTGGTGGTGTTCACCGTGGTCACCGGCGCGCTGGCGGCGTGGATGGCGCACCGCGACCTGCGCGCAGCCGCCGAGGCGCTCGGCCTGGTCTCCCTCGGGCTGCTCACCCTGGACCTGGTCGGCGCCGACAACGCCGGCTGGTTCGGCGACCTGAGCACCGAGTCGTTCCTGCTCCTGCTCGGGACGGTGCTGCTCGTCGCCGCCGTCGCCGCCTCCCTGGCGGTGCGACGGACACCCGTCGGCACCCTGGTCGGCGTGCAGGCGGTGGCCGGCGTCGGCGTGGCCGTCGGCCTGGTCGGCCTGTCGGACATCGACATGGGCCGCACCGACCTCGACCTGCTGGTGGCCGTCGTGGTGGCCGGTCTCGCCGCCGACGGGCTGCGCCGCCTGTCCCTCCCGGTCGGTGCCGCGGTGGCCGCCGTCGCCACGGGTCTCGGCTGGCTGGCCCTGCTGGCCGTCGGGATCGAGCGGGTGGCCCTGCACCCCACCGTGCAGGTGCTGTGGCTGGACCTGCAGGTCTGGCCGCTCCTCGGCGCCGCGGCCGTGGCCGCCCTGCCGGCGTTGCTCCGCTCGCTGCCGCGCCCGACCAGGGTGGCCGCGGCGAGCGTCGGCCTCGCCGTCCTCTGCTTCGCGCTGGTGCTGCCGGCACTCGACGAGAGCGGCAGCGCCCCGACCCTGGCGGTGCTGGTCACGTTGGTCCCGCTGGGTGTCCTCGCCTGGTTCGCGCCGCGCCCCTGGGGGCTGGTCGCCGCCGTGCCCCAGCTGGTCGGCGGCCTGTGGGTCGGGCTCGTCGGAGCCCAGCTGGTGGGCTACGGCCTGGACCAGCTCGCCGCCGTCCTGTCCGCGGACCAGGGGTCCCTGGGCGGGTCCGTCGCCGCGGTCCTGCCCGTCGGGTCACCGGCACCGTGGCTCCTGCCGCTGGGCCTGCTCGTCCTGGTCGGCACGGTCGTGTCGGTGGGCCAGGCGAGCCCGGAGGTCGACGCGCTCCTCGGCCACGTCGCCGACCTGCGCGGCCTCGCGGCGCTGGGAGTCGCCGCCGTGGTGCTCAGCGCCGCGCTCTACGCCCCGCCGGTCTGGGTGCTCGTCGTGCTGCTGCTCCTCGGCGCCATCGCGTTCGACGTCTGGTGGGTGCGCCGCCACTCGCTGGTGTCGCTGGGTCTTGCCGCGGTCTTCCTCGCCGCCGCGGTCGCCGTCGCGACGTACGACGCGGGCCTCGCGTCGGGGGCGCTGGCCGTCACCCTCGGCTGCGCCGTGCACGCCCACCTGACCGCGCGCCAGACATCGGTGTCGCAGGTGGCCGGCGCCGTCGTGGCCGCGAGCCTCGCCGGCCTGACCTGGTCGGTCGGCACCCTGACCGGCGCGGAGCCCCCGGTGACCGCGCTGGTGGGCCTGGCCCTGCTCGGGCTGATCGGGACCTCGGCCTTCCTCGCCCCGGCCGGGTGGTGGCGCTCCGACGCCACCGAGGCCCGGGTCGGCCTCGAGGTCGGCGCCGCGGCGGCGGCCCTGCCGCTCGGCCTGCTCGGTGTGCTGCTGGCGCCCGCGGCCGACCAGCCCACCTGGACCGCGGTCTACCTCACGCTCGCGGGCGTCGCGGTCACCACGACGTCGCTGCTGCGTCCCGACCGGCGCTTCCTGGCCTGGCCCGGCGGCGGCCTGCTCGCCGCGGCGAGCTGGGTGCGGCTGTGGGACGTCGGGGTGCACGAGCCCGAGGCCTACACCCTGCCGAGCGCGGTCGCGCTGGCAGCGGTCGGCCTGTGGCACCTGCGCACCCGCCCCGGCGCGGGCACCGTGGCCGCCCTCGGGCCTGCGCTCGGCCTGGCCCTCGTGCCCAGCCTGGTGTGGGCGCTCGCCAGACCCCTCGGGCCTGCGGGTGCTGCTGCTCGGGCTCGCGTGCCTGGCGCTGGTGCTCGCCGGCGTGCGGCTGCGCTGGACCGCCCCGCTGGTGGCCGGCGCGACGGTCGGCGGACTGCTGGTGCTGCGGCTGGCCGGGCCCTACCTCGGGAACACCGTGCCGCGCTGGGTGCTGATCGGTGCCGCCGGCGCGCTGCTGATCGCGACCGGGGTGACCTGGGAGCGCCGGCTGCACGAGGCACGCCAGGTCCGGGCCTACGTGCGCGGGCTGCGCTGAGCGGCCCGTGAAGCACGAAGCCCCAGCACGGGCGTGCTGGGGCGCGTTCGAACCCGAGGCCACGCCCGTCAGGCGTGGGCGTGGGAGCCGGTCAGACCGACTCGTCTCCTCGACGCTGCTCGGGGACCATGCCGGTGAGCAGCTCCCGGACCTCGGACTCCCGGTAGCGGCGGTGGCCGCCCAGGGTCCGGATCGAGCTCAGCTTGCCGGCTTTGGCCCATCGCGTGACCGTCTTGGGGTCGACGCGGAACATGGCTGCGACCTCCGCAGGGGTCAACAGCGGCTCGGAATCCGCTGGCCGTGTGTCCATGCGGGCCTCCCTCACAATTGTGTTTCTAGTCCGGAGAAGTGCGTGCATCACGCCGGACTGCCCCTCCACTCCAGTGTTGCACTCACGACCCTAGGACCGGGGGACATTTACGACAATGGTCCATTTGAGTCACGCGTCCGCACCCAGGAGGAGTCCGGCACCACCCAATTGTCCGTCAGGACCTTCGCCGCTCGCCGGGAACCCTCCAACATCCGTAGGCTGGGTACGTCGACCGCACTACCCCCGCGGCCGACGCAGCCCATCGCCCGCACCACCCCCGCGGGCCCGAACAGAAGGGTCACCACCGTGACCGGGAACACCCCCGAGGGCCACCAGAGCCCCGCGCCGGGCGTCTTCGCCCAGGCCGCCGGACACGAGCAGGTCGTGTTCTGCCACGACGAGCCGACCGGACTCCGCGCCATCATCGCGATCCACTCGACCGCCCTCGGTCCCGCGCTCGGCGGCACCCGCTTCTACCCCTACGCCTCCGAGGCCGACGCGCTCGCCGACGTCCTGAACCTCTCGCGCGGGATGTCCTACAAGGCGGCGCTGGCCGGCCTCGACCTCGGCGGTGGCAAGGCGGTCATCATCGGCGACCCCGCCACGCTCAAGACCGAGGCGCTGCTGCGCGCCTACGGCCGCTTCGTCGAGTCGCTGCACGGGCGCTACTACACCGCCTGCGACGTCGGCACCTACTCCGAGGACATGGACCACATCGCCCGGGAGTGCAGCTTCGTCACCGGGCGCACCGTCGCCCACGGCGGCGCCGGCGACTCCTCGGTGCTCACGGCGTACGGCGTCTTCCAGGGCATGCGCGCGGCGGCCGAGGCCACCTGGGGCGCCCCCACCCTGCACGGTCGCACCGTCGGCGTCGCCGGCGTCGGCAAGGTCGGCCACCACCTGGTCCGCCACCTCGTCGAGGACGGCGCCTCGGTCGTCGTCACCGACGTCGACCCGGCCGCGGTCGCCCGCGTGCAGGCCGACCACCCCGACGTCGTCGCGGTCGCCGACTCCGACGCCCTGGTCGCGAGCGAGCTCGACGTCTACGCACCCTGCGCGCTCGGTGGCGCCCTCACCGACGAGGTCGTGGAGGTGCTGAGCGCGTCGATCGTCTGCGGCGCGGCCAACAACCAGCTCGCCCACGAGGGCATCGAGAAGCAGCTGCAGGACCGCGGCGTGCTCTACGCCCCCGACTACATGGTCAACAGCGGCGGGCTGATCCAGGTCGCCGACGAGCTCGAGGGCTTCTCCTTCGACCGCGCCAAGGCCCGCGCCGAGAAGATCTACGACACCACCAAGCAGGTGTTCGCCCTCGCCGACGAGGACGGCGTCCCGCCGGTGGTCGCGGCGGACCGCATCGCCGAGCGGCGGATGCGCGAGGTCGGGCGTCTGCGCGGCATCTGGCTCGGCTGAGCAGGCTCAGCCGGCCGCACCGGCCACGACGGAACCCCTCACCGGCCACCAGGCGGGTGAGGGGTTCCGCGTGCAGACGTCAGTCTCGGGAGGAACGAGAGTCGGAGTAGTCCGACCACTCGTCGTGATCGTCGAGGTCGACGGCATCACCGGCAGACCTGTCGGAGTTGTTGTTGTCGTCGCCATGCAGCTCTCGCGCCAACGCGCCGAAGTCCGTCTCGTGGGAGCGGTACTTCAGGTCGCGGGCAACCTTGGTCTGCTTGGCCTTCGCACGGCCGCGCCCCATTGGGTCGACCCCCTCGCACACTTGGCCGGCGTCACGCCCAAGCCGTCCTCAGCGGTCGACGACGACCGCGAGGGCCAGCGACGGACGCGCGTCCGGTCTGTCCTGATGGTTTCTCGTGGATCCCACGGTACCTGCCAGGACAATGTTCCCGCACACCCGGCTCGTCAATCGCGCAGAATTTCGCTGAGGGCGCACGTCTGGACCGGTCCGGCCGGCTGCCCGGTCCGGCCGCTCACCAGCCGGGGTGCTGTCCCCGCAGGGTGACCGTGCCACCGGTGGCCGCGTCGCTCGCGTCCGCCACCTCGCCGCAGACCCACGCCTCGATGCCGTGCCCCGCGAGGAGGCTGACCGCGGCCTCGGCGTCGCCGGGCGCGGTGAGCGCCACCATGCCCACGCCGCAGTTGAGCGTCTGCTCCAGGGCGGCCTGCTCGACCTGGCCGACCCGGCGGACGAGGTCGAAGACCGGCGCGGGCGTCCAGCTGCCGCGGTCGATGGTGACGGCCTTGTCGTCGGGGAGCACCCGGGCCAGGTTGGCCGCGAGGCCGCCACCGGTGATGTGCGACATCGCGTGGGTGGCGGTCGAGCGGGCCAGGTCCAGGCAGGCCTTGGCGTAGATGCGGGTGGGCTCGAGCAGCTCCTCGCCCAGGGTGCGGCCGAGCTCGTCGACGTGCCGGTCGAGCGCCCAGCCCGCGCCGGCGGTCTCCGAGAGCAGCACGTGGCGGACCAGGGAGTAGCCGTTGGAGTGCAGGCCGCTCGAGGCCATCGCCACGACCACGTCGCCGGCCTCCACGCGACCGGGACCGAGCAGGTCCGCGGCCTCCACGACGCCCGTGGTGGACCCGGCGACGTCGTACTCGTCGGGGCCGAGCAGGCCCGGGTGCTCGGCCGTCTCACCGCCGACGAGGGCGCAGCCGGCCTGCACGCAGGCCTCGGCGATGCCCTGCACGATCGCGGCGATCCGCTCGGGCACGACCCGGCCGGTGGCGATGTAGTCGGTGAGGAAGAGCGGCTCCGCCCCGCACACCACGAGGTCGTCGACGAGCATCCCGACGAGGTCGAACCCGATGGTGTGGTGGACGTCCATCGCCTGGGCGATCGCGACCTTCGTGCCCACGCCGTCGGCGGACGTGGCGAGCAGCGGGTGGTCGTAGGACTTCAGCGCGCTGGCGTCGAACAGCCCGGCGAAGCCGCCGATGCCGCCGACCATCTCGGGCCGCCGGGCCTTGTCGATCCAGACCTTCATCAGCTCGACGGCCTTGTCGCCGGCGTCGATCGACACGCCGGCCGCCTCGTAGGTGGCGCCGGACGGTGTGGTCGGGGTGGGGTCGGTCATCGCCATCCTTCGTCGGTGCGGTCCGGGCCGGAGCGTCGGGTCAGGGCCGGTCGAGCGAGTCACTGGCGCCGCCGCCGGGCGTCAGCGACAGCCCGGGCAGGTCGGCGGAGTCGAGCGGCAGCACCGGGTCGAGCTCGAGCAGGTGCTTGCCCAGGCGGGCCGGGTCGGGCAGCGCGACCGGGTAGACCCCGTCGAAGCAGGCCCGGCACAGCTGCGGCTGGGGGACGTTGGTCGCCTCGACGAGCTGCTCGAGCGAGATGTAGGCCAGCGAGTCGGCGTCGATCGACCGGCCGATCTCCTCGGAGGTGAGGCCGTTGGCGATCAGCTCGGCCCGGGTCGGGAAGTCGATGCCGTAGAAGCACGGCCACTTGACCGGCGGGCTGGAGATCCGCACGTGCACCTCGCGGGCCCCGGCCTCGCGCAGCATCCGCACCAGCGCCCGCTGGGTGTTGCCGCGCACGATCGAGTCGTCGACGACCACGAGGCGCTTGCCCTCGATGACGTCGCGCAGCGGGTTGAGCTTGAGCCGGATGCCGAGCTGCCGGATGGTCTGCGAGGGCTGGATGAACGTGCGGCCGACGTAGGAGTTCTTCACCAGGCCGGTGCCGTAGGGGATGCCGCTCTCCTCGGCGTAGCCGATGGCGGCGGGGGTGCCGGACTCGGGCACCGGCATGACCAGGTCGGCGTCGGCGGGGAACTCGCGGGCCAGCCGGCGGCCGATCTCGACGCGGACGCTGTGCATCCGCTGGTCGTTCATCAGGGTGTCGGGGCGCGCGAGGTAGACGAACTCGAACAGGCAGTGCTTCGGGTCGGCCTGGGCGAAGTGCCGGCTGCGCAGGCCGTCCTCGTCGACGGCGACCATCTCGCCGGGCTCGATCTCCCGGATGAAGGAGGCGCCCACGATGTCGAGGGCGGCGGTCTCGGAGGCGACCACCCAGCCCCGCTCGAGACGGCCGAGCACGAGCGGCCGGATGCCCTGCGGGTCGCGGGCGGCGTAGAGCGTGTGCTCGTCCATCCAGACGAAGGAGAAGGCGCCCTTGATGGTCGGGAGCAGCTCGGCGGCGTTCTCCTCGAGGCTCTGGTCGGGGTGCCAGGCCAGCAGCGCGGTGACCAGGCTGGTGTCGTTGGTGGCGGCCGGGGCGTTCTTGGTGGACAGGTCGAGACCGCCGGCGCCGAGCTCGGCGACGCGGTCGGCGAGCTCGTGGGTGTTGGTCAGGTTGCCGTTGTGCGCCAGGGCGATCGAACCGGTCTCGGTGGGCCGGAACGTCGGCTGGGCGTTGTGCCAGGTGCTGGCGCCCGTCGTGGAGTAGCGGCAGTGGCCGACGGCGAGGTGGCCCTGGAGGCTGGCCAGGGTCGACTCGTCGAAGACCTGCGACACCAGGCCCATGTCCTTGTAGACGAGGATCTGCCGCCCGTTGCTGACCGCGATGCCGGCCGACTCCTGGCCGCGGTGCTGGAGGGCGTAGAGCCCGTAGTAGGTGAGCTTCGCGACGTCCTCGCCGGGGGCCCAGACCCCGAAGACACCGCAGGCGTCCTGGGGTCCGGCGTCGTGAGGGTCGAGCTCGTGGGTCAGGCGGCCGTCACCGCGTGTTCCGGGCACGTGCTTCATGGTACGGGCTGCGGGCCGCGGCGCCGTACGGTGTGTCGGTGCCCGAACACCTGTCCGTCCCGCGCTCCGACCGGAGGTGGCCGAGGACGACTACTGGACGACGCTGTACGGCGGCCTGGGACCCGTTCGACCCCGCCGGCGTCCGCGCGTTCTTCGACGGCTTCGACCGGCCGTGGTGGGTGGTCGGCGGCTGGACGATCGACGCCTTCACCGGCGTGCCGCGGGGGCACGAGGACCTCGACGTCTCGGTGCTGGCCTGCGACGTCCCGGCGCTGCGCGCCCACGTGCGTGGCCGCTGGCACCTGTGGAGCATCTCCAAGGAAGCGCTGCGGCCGCTGACCGACGAGCAGCCCGAGCTCGGCGCGCCGGACGGCCAGATCTGGGTCCGTCGCGACGCCGCCTCGCCCTGGGTCCTCGACCTGCCGGTCACCCCCGACCGGGACGGCCGCTGGACCAGCAAGCGGATGCCCGACGACGTCCGCGACCTCGACGAGGCGACCTGGGTGGCCGACGACGGGGTGCGCTACCTGCGCCCCGAGATCACGCTGCTGTTCAAGGCCCGGCTGGACCGCACCAAGGACCGGCACGACCGCGACGTGACCTGGCCGCTGCTCGACGCCCGGGCGCGTGCGTGGCTCGTGGAGTCACTGCGCGGCCTCGACCCCGAGCACGCCTGGCTGGCCGACCTGTCCTAGCGTCTCAGCGCTGCGCGAGGTTGTGCAGCAGCAGCGCCTCGGCGAGGCAGACCTTCTCGAACTCGGCGAGGTGCAGGCCCTCGTTGGCGCCGTGCGCCCGGGTGTCGGGGTCCTCGACGCCGGTCACCAGCACCGACGCCTCGGGGAACGCGTCCCGGAACGCCGCGATGAACGGGATCGAGCCGCCCACGCCCATGTCGACCGGCTCCACGCCGTCCCAGGCGTCGCGGAACGCCGCCCGCGCGGCGTCGTACGCCGGACCGGTCGCGTCGATCTGGGTGGGCTCGCCGAACTCGCCGGGCGTGAAGGTGAGCTGCGCACCCCACGGGACGTGCTTGCGGAGGTGGTCCTCCAGGGCCTGCATGGCGCGCTTGGAGCTGTCGCCCGGGGCGAGCCGCACCGAGAGCTTCACCTTGACCGACGGGATCAGCGTGTTGCTGGCGTCGGCGGTGCGGGTGGTGTCGATGCCGATCGTGGCGATCGCGGGCTTGGTCCAGAGCCGCTCGACGACCGAGCCGGTGCCGATCAGCTCGACCCCGTCGGTCAGGCCGGACTCGGCGCGCACGCGGTCGAGGGGGTAGTCGACGTCGGCGGCGGGGCCGGAGACCAGGCCCTCGACGGCGACGTCGCCGTTCTCGTCGTGGAGCGTGGCGAGCAGCCGGATCATCGCGGTCACGGCGTCGGGCACGACGCCGCCCCACATGCCCGAGTGGACGGCGTGCTCGAGGGTGCGCAGCTCGACGAAGCAGTCGACCAGCCCGCGCAGGCTCGTGGTCAGGGCCGGCTCGCCGATGTCCCAGTTGCCGGAGTCGGCGATGACGATGACGTCGGCGGCGAGCAGGTGCTGGTGCTCGCTGAGGAACGCCTCGAGGGTCGGCGAGCCGACCTCCTCCTCGCCCTCGACCAGCAGCGTGACCCCGACCGGCAGGTCGTCGCCGAAGACGCGGATCGCCGCCAGGTGGGCGGCGATGCCGGCCTTGTCGTCGGCGGCGCCGCGGCCGTAGAGACGGTCGCCGCGCTCGGTCGGCTCGAACGGCTCGCTGTCCCAGTCGGCGGGGTCGCCGACCGGCTGCACGTCGTGGTGGGCGTAGAGCAGCACCGTCGGCGCCCCCTCGGGCGCGGGCCTGCGGGCCACGACCGCGGGCGCTCCCCCGGCGGCGGTGAGGATCTGCACGTCGTCGAAGCCCTCGGCCCGGAACAGGTCGGCGGTGGCCTCGGCCGAGCGGCGTACGTCGTCGGCCCGCGCCGGGTCGGCACTGACCGAGGGGATCCGCACGAGCGCCTCGAGGTCGGCGCGGACGGACGGCATCACGTCGCGCAGGGACGCGCGGATCGCTTCGGGGGTGGTCATGGCGGTCACCCTACGACCCGGCTGGACCAGCTCCGGCAAATGCCCTCAAAACGCCCCGCGACACCCCGTCCGCGACCTACCCTTCCGGGGCATCTGCACCACTTCGAGATGAGTCCCCATGCGCGCTCCGGCACGCGTGCGCAGGCCCCTGACGCTGCTGCGCACCTCCACCCTGCCCGCCCTCGCCGGCCTGCTGGCCGCCGCGGTGACCCTGGCCCTCACGGTCACCGCCCTGCCCGCGGAGGCGCTGGCGTGGGAGCCGGGCGCGGCCCGCCCCGGCGCGGCCCTGGCCGCCACGGCGCCGGAGGTCCCCCGGGACGTGGCCGCCGCGCTCCGCGCGGAGCGTGCCCAGGCACGGGCCGCCGCCCGGGCCCGGTCGGAGCGCGCACGGGCGCGGTCGCTGCAGGCCTGGAGCGGCTACGCCTTCGACGCCTGCCGGGCACCCTCCTCGCGGGTGATGGACCGCTGGCGGGCGCACTCGCCGTTCCTCGGCGTCGGCATCTACATCGGCGGCGCCCTGCGCGCCTGCCCGCAGAAGCACCTGAACCGCCGGTGGGTGGCCCGGCAGACCCGGCACGGCTGGCGGATGCTGCCGATCTGGGTCGGCCCGCAGGCGTCCTGCTCGGGCTACCGCACCACGATGTCCGCCCGGCCCGCCGCGGCCCGCCGGCAGGGCGTCCGGGCGGCTCGCGGCGCCCGCGCGGCGGCCCGGGCGCTGGGTCTCCCGTCGGGGACCGCGCTCTGGTACGACCTCGAGTGGTTCCCCGCCCGGCAGGCCCGCTGCCGTGCGTCCGCCCTGCACTTCCTCGGCGCCTGGACCCGGACCCTGCACCGTGCCGGCTACCGGTCGGGGGTCTACTCCAGCGTCAGCGCCGGCATCGCGACGGTCGGCCGGGTGCGCGGCCGGCGCGGCTACGCCCACCCCGACGCCGTCTGGTTCGCCTGGGCCAACGGCCGGCGCGACACCTGGCTCGGCCGGGACTGGCTGCGCGCTCCTCGCTGGAAGGCCAACCGTCGCGTCCACCAGTACGCCCTCGACGTGCGCGCGTCGTACGGCGGCGCCCGGCTGGCGATCGACCGCAACTACGTCGACCTCGGCTCGTCCCCGGCCCTGCGCCGGACCCCGGCCGTGTGCGGACGGGCCGCCGACCGCGGGCACTACCGGCCCCTGCACCGCGGCGACCGCGGCCCCCTGGTGGCCACCGCCCACTGCCTGCTCCGCCACGCCGGCGCGCTGGCCGGGCCGACGCCGGACCAGGTGGACCGGCGCACCCGCGCGGCCACCCGACGCTTCCAGCGCTCGGCGGGACTGCCCCGGTCCGGGCGGATCGGCGAGCGGACCTGGCCCGCGCTGCTCGCGGCCGGCCCCCGACCGGTGCTCAAGCGCGGGTCGGAGGGGCCGGGGGTGCGGCGCCTCCAGCGCAGCCTCACCGCCGCGCTGCCGGGGGCGGTCCCCGTGCACGGCCACTTCGGCCCGGGCACCTCCGCCGCCCTCCAGCGCTACCAGCGCCGGGCCGGGCTGCCCGTCACCGGCGTCGCCGCCGCGGCGACCTGGCGGTCCCTCGGCCGGGGCCGGCTGCACGGCCACCGGCCTCACCGCGCCCACCAGGCCCATCACGGCGCGACAGCACGGCGCGAAGCACGGCGGCAAGCACGGCGCGAAGCACGGCGCGAAGCACGGCGGCAACCACCGGACCGCGAAGCAGCACCGGAAGCCGGACCACCCCGGCTCCCGCGGCCGGCAGCACCGGCCCGGTCGCCACTGAGCGCGGGGTCAGCCGCCGACCGGCAGCAGGCCGCCGAGGTCGCTGCGCTCCCCCGACGCGACCACCCGGCCGGCGTCGACCGCGTCGGCCCAGCGCTCGTCGCCGACCGCCAGCGCGATCCAGGTGACGGCGTCGGTCTCCACGACGGCGGGCGGCGTGCCGCGCGTGTGCCGGGTGCCCTCGACGCACTGAGCGACGGCGTACGGCGGCACCCGCACCTCGACCGCCCCGCCCGGCGCCCTCTCGACCAGGACCGCGAGCAGGTGCTTGGTCAGCAGCCGCAGGTCGTCCGGCTCGCGCCCGCCGGCGCGGAACCGGGCGAGGGCCGGCCCGACGAGCTCGGGCGCGGCGCGGCGCAGGCGGACGGGCATGACCGCAGTCTGCCGGACGGGGCCTTTACGTTGCGGTTAGGGTGACGGCTCACAACCGATCTCGGGGGAGACCACCTTGTCCTTCGCACGCCGCACCTGCACCGTCCTCGTCGCCCTGGCCGTCGCCGTGGCCGGGATGGCGTTCCTCCGCCCCGCCGACGCCGCCACGCGGAAGATGCCGGGCGCGATCACGGGTTACGCCTTCGACGCCTGCCAGGCACCGTCGCAGGCCGAGATGGACGCGTGGTGGCAGAACTCCCCCTACTGGGGCGTGGGCATCTACACCTCCGGCCGCAACCGCTTCTGCGACGTCCAGGTCGAGCTGTCGCCGGAGTGGGTGGCCACCCAGAACGCCCGCGGCTGGCGGCTGATCCCGATCCACGTCGGGCTCCAGGCCTCGTGCAGCGACCCGGCGCGCACCTGGGAGCGGATCAACCCCGACCCGGCCGGTGACTACGCCGCCGCCCGCGCGCAGGGCGCGGCCGAGGCTGACGAGGCCCTCGCCGCCGCGTCGGCCTACGGCATCGGCGCCGGCAGCACGCTCTGGTACGACCTCGAGGCCTTCGACATCAACCAGCCCGAGTGCCGCGACTCCGCGCTCGCGCTGGTGTCGGCGTGGACCGACCGGGTGCACGCGGCCGGCTACCGGAGCGGCTACTACTCCAGCGCGGCGTCCGGCATCAAGATGCTCGACAACGCCCGCGCGGACACCACCGACGCCTGGGTGCTGCCCGACCAGATCTGGATCGCCCACTACGTCAGCCGCACCGAGCCGTGCGACCTGAAGTGGGGCACCACCAGCACCGAGTACATCTCCGAGGACGGCTGGCAGGGCAACCGGATGCGGCAGTTCTGCGGCACCCACACCGAGACCTACGGCGGCGTCTCGCTGTCGATCGACAGCAACTTCATGGACCTCGGCCGCGGCTCCGAGCCCACCGGCCGCGCCAGGCTGTGCCACGTCACCGTGGACTTCCCGCGGTACCCGACCCTCCACCGCGGCGACCGCGGCGACAAGGTCAAGGCGTTGCAGTGCTTCCTGCGCAAGGAGAAGGCCTACCGCGGCCCGGTGCACGGCCGCTTCCACGCCGGCACCGCCAAGGCCGTCAAGCGCTTCCAGCGGCACGAGCCGACGTTGCGCGTGACCGGCAAGGCCGACCGCAAGACCTGGACCGCGCTGCTCGCGCAGGGCTCCGACCCGCTGCTGAAGTACGGCTCGCGGACCAACGCCGTACGCCGCCTGCAGCGCGCGCTGAACTCCGCCGAGGGCGACCGGCTCGAGGTGACCGGAGTCTTCGAGCGGTCCACCCAGCGCGCGGTGAAGAGCTACCAGCAGGGCCGCGGCCTGCCCCGCACCGGCGTGGTCACCACGCTGATGTGGGACCAGCTCCAGGAAGGCCGGCGCTGAGCCGTCCGCAGGAAATCCTTGCGAATTACACCGTTGTAATTCACCGATTTATGGCGGAAGTGCCGTAACGCCTGAGGATTTTGTGACTAGAGTGACTCGACCGCACTGACGCACCCGGGAGTCACCCATGCCGCACGTCCCCTTCCGTCTCCGGCTGGCGGCCGTCCTGGCCGGCCTCGTCACGCTGGCCTCCGGGCTGGTGAGCGCGACCCCCGCCCAGGCGGCCAACGTCGCGACGCCGGGCAACTTCACCGGCTACGGGTTCGACCAGTGCGTCGCGCCCAACCAGGCCGCGATGGACGCGTGGCTGCGCAGCTCGCCGTTCTGGGCGGTCGGCATCTACGTCTCCGGCGACTCCCGCGCCTGCCCGGTGCAGCCCAACCTGACCCCCACCTGGGTCAGCACCCAGATCGCCAACGGCTGGCGGCTGCTGCCGATCACGCTCGGCCCGCAGGCCTGGTGCACCACCCGCGAGCGCTACCTCCAGCAGGTCCGGATCAAGCCCGACCCGGCCGGTGGCTACGCCGCCGCGCTCGCCCAGGGCCGGGCCGAGGCCGACAAGACCGTGCAGGCCGCGACGGAGCTGGGGCTCGCCGCGGGCAGCACGCTCTGGTACGACCTCGAGGGCGACTTCAGCACCAGCAAGACCGACTGCCGCGAGTCGGCGCTGACCTTCCTCTCCGGCTGGACGACCCGGCTGCACGAGCTCGGCTTCCTGTCGGGCTTCTACTCCAGCGCCGGCACGGGCATCAAGATGCTCGACGACGCCGCGACCCTGCGGCCCGGCGCCTTCGCGATGCCCGACCAGCTGTGGGTGGCCCGCTGGAGCGGCACCCCCGGCCGGATCAACGAGCCGGGCACGACCTACCTGCGCGACAGCAGCTGGACCCCGCACAAGCGCGTCCACCAGTACCGCGGCGGCCACAACGAGACCCACGGCGGCGTGACCATCAACATCGACAGCAACTTCGTCGACCTCGGCACCGGCTCGGTCGCCCGGGCGGCCAAGGTGCTCTGCGGCGGCGTCCGGGTCGACTTCCCCGTCTACGCCAAGCTCAAGGCCGGCTCCCAGGGCGACCAGGTCAAGGCCGCGCAGTGCCTGCTGCGCACGAAGAACAAGTACGCCGGCGAGATCACCGGGGTCTACGACACCGCGACCGCCGCGGCGGTGAAGGCCTACCGCGCCAAGGCGGGGCTGCCCGCCCGGGGCGTCATGTCGAAGGCGGCGTGGACCTCGATCCTCGCGAAGGGCGCGCACCCGCTGATGAAGTACGGCGCGGCCAACCACGCCGTACGCCGCCTGCAGCGGGCGCTCAACGCCGCCGACCGGGCCGGGCTCGGGGTGACCGGGGTGTTCGAGGCGAGCACCACCGCCGCCGTGAAGGAGTACCAGGCCGACAACCGGCTCCCCGTCACCGGCGTGGTCACCGACGAGATGTGGGCGAGGCTCCGCGCCGGCAACCGCTGACGCGCCCACCCCGATTCGTCCGCGATCCCGCGCCTGCAACGGACGCAGCAGAGCGGACGAATCGGGGTTGGTCAGGCGAAGGCGGCCGGCAGGGTCGCGGTCCAGGCCGCGCGCAGCTCGGCGAGCGGGACGCTGAACTGGTCCTGCACGTCGAGCACCGCGTCGTCGCCGGAGCCGTCGGTGACGCCGATCCGCAGGTGCGGGAAGCCGCGGGCGCTGCACATGTCGGTGAAGCGCACCTCCTCCGACCGCGGCACCGCCACGATCGCCCGCGCGGACGACTCGCTGAACAGGGCGACGAACGGCTCCAGCTCGTCGGGCACCCAGACCCGGGCGCCGACGCCGTTGCGCAGGCACGACTCGACCAGCGCCTGGGCGAGGCCGCCGTCGGAGACGTCGTGGGCGGCGTCGATCAGGCCGTCGCGCGAGGCGTTGATCAGGATGTCGGCGAGCTCCTTCTCCGCGGCCAGGTCGACCCGCGGCGGCAGCCCGCCCAGGTGGCCGTGCACCACGTGGGCCCACTCGGAGCCCGAGAGCTCCTCGCGGGTCGCGCCGAGCAGGTAGATCTGCTGGCCCTCCGCGACGAAGCCGGACGGCGTACGCCGGGTGACGTCGTCGATCACGCCGAGCACCGCCACCACCGGGGTCGGCAGGATCGCCGTCTCGCCGGTCTGGTTGTAGAGGCTGACGTTGCCGCCGGTGACCGGGATGCCCAGCGTCTGGCAGCCGTCGGCGAGCCCGCGCGTGGCCTCGGCGAACTGCCACATCACCGCCGGGTCCTCGGGCGAGCCGAAGTTGAGGCAGTCGCTGACCGCGAGCGGGCGCGCACCGGACGTGGCGACGTTGCGGAAGGACTCGGCGAGCGCGAGCTGCGCACCGGTGTAGGGGTCGAGCCGGGCGAAGCGGCCGTTGCAGTCGGTCGACACCGCGACGCCGAGGTTGGACTCGGCGTCGACGCGCACCATGCCGGAGTCCTCCGGCTGCGCGAGCACGGTGTTGCCCTGCACGTAGCGGTCGTACTGGTCGGTGATCCAGGACTTGTCGCAGAGGTTGGGGCTGGCGACCAGCCGCAGCAACGTCTCCCGGAGCTCGTCGCCGGTCTTCGGCCGGTCGAGGGTCTCGGCGACGTCGGCCTGCAGGGTGTCCTGCTCGTCGGGACGCCGGAAGGGCCGCTGGTACGTCGGGCCGTCGTGCGCCACCGAGCGGGGCGGCACGTCGACGACGGACTCGCCGTGCCACTCGATGGTGAGCCGGCCGGAGTCGTTGACCTCGCCGACGACCGTCGCGTCGACGTCCCACTTCTCGCAGATCTCGAGGAACCGCGCGACGTTCGCCGGCTCGACGACGGCCATCATCCGCTCCTGCGACTCGCTCATCAGGATCTCCTCGGGAGCCAGCGAGGAGTCGCGCAGCGGGACCCGGTCGAGCCAGACGTGCATGCCGCCGTCGCCGGCGCTGGCCAGCTCGGAGGTGGCGCAGGACAGGCCGGCGCCGCCGAGGTCCTGGATGCCCACGACGAGGTCCTCGGCGAAGATCTCGAGGGTGCACTCGATCAGCAGCTTCTCCATGAACGGGTCGCCGACCTGGACCGCCGGGCGCTTGGTGGGTCCGGTGTCCTCGAAGGTCTCGCTCGCGAGGACCGAGACGCCGCCGATGCCGTCGCCGCCGGTGCGGGCGCCGTAGAGGATCACCTGGTTGCCGGCGCCCGACGCCTTGGCGAGGTGGAGCTGCTCGTGGCGCATCACGCCGACGCAGAGCGCGTTGACGAGCGGGTTGCCGGCGTAGGTCGCGTCGAAGACCGCCTCGCCGCCGATGTTGGGCAGGCCGAGGCAGTTGCCGTAGCCGCCGACGCCGGCCACGATCCCGGGCAGCACCCGGTGGGTGTCGGGGGCGTCGAGGGGACCGAAGCGCAGCGGGTCCATCACCGCGACGGGCCGGGCGCCCATGGCCAGGATGTCGCGGACGATGCCGCCGACGCCGGTGGCCGCGCCCTGGTAGGGCTCGACGTACGACGGGTGGTTGTGCGACTCGACCTTGAAGGTCACGGCGTAGCCGTCACCGATGTCGACGACGCCGGCGTTCTCGCCGATGCCGACCATCAGGTGGGCGCGCATCTCGTCGGTCATCTTCTCGCCGAACTGGCGGAGGTGGACCTTGGAGGACTTGTAGGAGCAGTGCTCGCTCCACATCACCGAGTACATCGCGAGCTCGGACGAGGTGGGCCGCCGGCCGAGGATCTCGCGGATCTCGGCGTACTCGTCGGGCTTGAGCCCCAGGTCGGACCACGGCTGCTCGCGGTCGGGGCTGGTGGTGGCGACCTCGACGGTGTCGAGGTGCGTGCGCTGGTCGGTCACCGGAACTCAGGACTCCGTCGCGGGGTGGGAGGGACGTCAGGTGGCGGCGCTCAATCTACAGCGCCGTCCGATCCTTGAATGTCGCAGCCCGGAGTGTGACCGTGGACCCTCGCACCCTGCCGGACCGCTCACGAGGAGCCCCCGATGACGCAGCTGGACCGTCGCACCCTGTTCAAGGCCGGCGCCGTCGGGGCGGGCGGTCTGCTCACCGGCTCCGTCGCGGCCGCGGGGCCCGCCACCGCCGCCCCGAGCAGGGGCAGGACCCTCGCCCGCGACCTGAGCATCCCGTGGGGACTGGCCTTCCTGCCGAGCGGCAACGCCCTGGTCGCCGAGCGCGACACCGCCCGGGTGCACCAGGTCTCCCGCACCGGAGGCAGCCGGGTGGTCGGTCGCGTCCGCGACGTCAGCCCCGGCGGCGAGGGCGGCCTGCTCGGGCTGGCCTGCCACCCCAGCTTCCGCGAGACCCGGTGGCTCTACGCCTACGTCTCCACCGACGAGGACAACCGCGTCGTGCGGATGCGGTACGTCGACGGCCGGCTCGGCGCCCAGCAGACGATCCTGTCCGGCATCCCGCGCGGCTCCATCCACAACGGCGGCCGGCTGCGCTTCGGCGCCGGCGGCCACCTCTTCGTCTCCACCGGCGACACCGGCGACGACTCCTTCGCCCAGGATCTCGGCTCGCTCGGCGGCAAGATCCTGCGGGTCACCCCCGACGGCGACGTCCCGGCCGGCAACCCGTTCGACGGCAGCCCGGTGTGGACGCTGGGCCACCGCAACGTGCAGGGGCTCGCGTTCGACGGCCGGGGCCGGCTCTGGGCCACCGAGCTCGGGCAGAGCACCCGTGACGAGCTCAACCGCATCGTCAGGGGCCACAACTACGGCTGGCCGCGGGTCGAGGGTGGCGACGGGCCGAACGGCGCCTTCCACGACCCCTTCGTCACCTGGTCCCCCACCGGGACGTGCTCCCCCTCGGGGCTCGCGGTCGCGGGCGGGTTCGCCTGGGTCGGCGCCCTCGCGGGGTCCTCGCTCTACCGGGTCGACCTGACCGGCGCCGGCGAGCGCCGCATCCGGCGCTTCTTCGACGGCACCTTCGGCCGGATCCGCACGGTCGAGCCCGCCCCCGACGGGTCGCTGTGGATCACCACCAGCAACGGCTCCGGCGACCGGGTGATCCGGATCGACCGCGGGTGAACGGCGTGGCTCGCGGCGTGGTCCCTCCGGGCCGGGTCGTCGGGCTCGACGTCGCGCGGTGCCTCGCCCTGGTGGGCATGATCGCCACGCACGCCCTGGTGGCGTCGACCCCCGACGGCGGGGTGACGCTGGTGCAGTCGGTCGCCGGCGGCCGGGCGTCCGCCCTCTTCGCCGTGCTCGCCGGCGTCAGCATGGCGCTGATGTCCGGCGGCACGCACCCGCTGCACGGCCGGGCCCGGGCGGGGGTCTCCGCCGGCCTCGCGGTCCGGGCCCTGATCGTGGCGGCGATCGGGCTGGTGCTCGGGTCGCTCGACACCACGATCGCGATCATCCTGACCTACTACGGCGTGCTGTTCGCGTTGGGCATCGCGTTCATCGGGCTCGGCGCGCGCAGCCTGGCCCTGCTGGCCACGGTGTGGTGCGTGGCCGCGCCGGCCGTCTCCCACCTGCTGCGTCCGGAGCTGCCCGCCCCGTCGTACGACAGCCCGACGTTCGCGATGCTCGGGGACCCGGCCGGCCTGCTGTCGGAGCTGCTGTTCACCGGCTACTACCCCGCCGTCCCGTGGCTGACCTACCTGCTGGCCGGGATGGCGGTCGGGCGGCTCGACCTGCGCCGGGCGGGGACGGCGGTCCGGCTGCTGGTGCTGGGCGTCGCCGTCGCGGTGGTCGCCGAGGCCGTGTCGGGCCTGCTCCTCGACCGGCCGGGGGTGCGGGCGACGCTGGCGCGCACCCTGACCGGCCCGCACGAGCCGGGTGGCCTGGCCGACAGCCTGGAGCACGGGCTCTACGGCACCACCCCGACCGGGAGCTGGTGGTGGCTCGCGACCGGGGCCCCGCACACCGCCACCCCCTTCGACCTGGCGCACACGGTCGGGTCGGCGCTCGCGGTGATCGGCGCCTGCCTGCTGCTGACCCGGGTGCTGCCCGCCGTCTGGGCGGTGCTGTTCGGCGCGGGCGCGATGACGCTGTCGCTCTACACGCTGCACGTGGTGATGCGGACGCCGTCGTTCCTGCCGGACGACGACGTCGAGACGTTCACGACCCACGTGGTGATCGTGCTGGTGGTCGGTGCCGCGTTCCGGCTGGCCGGCCGCAGCGGACCGCTGGAGCGGATGACCGCGCTGGCCGCCGGGGCCGCCCGTCGCCGGGTCAGCGGCCCAGACCCTCGAAGTAGTCCCGGGCGACGCTCTTCGGCACCACCATCGTCCAGGCGTCGGTGACCAGCTCGGTCATCTCGTCGAGGTCGAGCGCGGCCATCCGGGCGACCACCCACTGGTAGCGCATGTCCCCGGCCGACGGCAGCTGGAACGTCTCGGGCCGGCTCTCGACCAGGGCGGCCCGCTCCTCCCGCGGGAAGGCGAAGCCCATCAGGGTCTCGTCGCGCGAGAAGGACACGTAGACGAGCTGCTTCACCCGGAACTTCACCCGGTCGCGGATCAGGTGCTCGGTCGTCCGCGGCAGGGTCAGCGCCAGCCGGCG
Organism: uncultured Actinomycetota bacterium; assembly: GCA_963698315.1. Lineage (GTDB taxonomy): Bacteria > Actinomycetota > Actinomycetes > Propionibacteriales > Nocardioidaceae > Nocardioides_B. Next base: position 299,992 of record CAVOQH010000002.1, on the reverse strand, counting down.
GACGTCCTCGACCGTGACCGGCATGGCGTCCGCCCTCCGTGCCTCAGACCGCGGCGGCCGCGAGCAGCGAGGTGAAGAAGCCGAGCCCGTCGGTGCCGGGACCGGTCAGGTCCTCCACCGCGTGCTCGGGGTGCGGCATCAGGCCGACCACGTTGCCGCGCTCGTTGCTGATGCCGGCGATGTCGCGCAGCGACCCGTTGGGGTTCACGTCGAGGTAGCGCGCGACGACACGCCCCTCGCCCTCGAGCCGGTCGAGGGTCTCGGTGTCGGCGACGTAGGAACCCTCGCCGTTCTTGAGCACGACGGTGATCTCGGCGCCCTCGTCGTACGCCGACGTCCACGCCGTCGACGTGCGCTCGATGCGCAGGCGCTGGTCGCGGCAGACGAACTTCTGGTGGTCGTTGCGGATCAGCGCACCCGGCAGCAGGTGGGACTCGCAGAGGATCTGGAAGCCGTTGCAGATGCCGAGCACCGGCATGCCCGCCTGCGCGGCCGCGACCACCTCGGTCATCACCGGCGAGAACCGCGAGATCGCGCCGCAGCGCAGGTAGTCGCCGTAGGAGAAGCCGCCGGGCAGCACCACCGCGTCGACACCGCGCAGGTCGTGGTCGCCGTGCCACAGCGGCACGGCCTCGGCGCCACCGAGCGTGACCGCGCGGCGGGCGTCGACGTCGTCGAGCGAGCCCGGGAAGGTGACGACCCCGACCTTCACGCGCCCGACCCCTCGTGGTCCTCGACGTGGACCTCGAAGTCCTCGATCACCGGGTTGGACAGCAGCTTCTCGGCGATCTCGTGGACCTCGGCCAGCCGGGCCGAGGTGAGGTCACCGTCCAGCTCGAGCTCGAAGCGCTTGCCCTGGCGGACCGCCGAGACGCCCTCGAAGCCGAGCCGGGGCAGCGCGCCGTGCACGGCCTTGCCCTGGGGGTCGAGGATCTCGGGCTTGAGCATGACGTCGACGACGACACGGGCCACGGGTTGTCTCCTTGGAGAGGGAGGGAGCGACGCCCAGCAGTCTAGAGCCGGGCCGCACCCGCGGGTCGTGCGGTCCACGCCTCCGGATGGAGCGGCGTGAGCCGCACGACCGGTAGCCTGGCCCGGTGCACAACGGGGGAAGCGTGCGGGGCGCGCTGCGCGACGCGGTGGCGGTGCTGGTCGACGCGGGCCGTCTGGCGGTCCGGCACTGGCCGGTGCTGCTCGCGCTCGCCCTGGCCGGGGTCGCCGTGCGCGGGGCCGCGCACTGGTCGGCCGTCGAGGTCAGCGACCACGTGCCCTGGCTCGGCCACCTGCTGATCGTCTTCGCACCGCTCGGCTACCTGGTGCCGGTGATCGCGATGCTGCACGTGTGCCGGCCCGACCTGCCCGCGGTGCTGGCCGCCGACCGGGTGCCGACACCGGAGGACCCGACCAGCCGCCACGACCGGCGGCTGCTCGACGTCGCCGCCAGCGTGCTGGTGCCGTTCCTCACCGTCTACGTCGCGCACGGGCTGCTGACCAACGACCTGCGCAGCTTCGTGAACTCCGCGGTGGCCGACGAGTTCAACAGCATCGACCTCTCCGGCCGCGAGGCCACCGACTTCGGCTCGCGCGCGGGCATCTACCCGCTGACCACGGTCCTGGTCATCGTGCTGGTCGCCGTGGTGCTGCGCTACCTGCTCGCCCGCACCGAGCGGCTGGCCCGCTTCACCGCGCTGGCGCTGCTCGGCGCGCTCGTCGAGGTCTACTACACGACCCAGGTCGGCCGGCTGGTCGACGCCGAGAAGGCCGACGCGCGCACGTGGGTCGAGGAGCGCCGCTTCGTGTCGTGGGCGCAGACGTCGTACGACGACGTCACCGGGCGGATCGGCTGGCTGGCCCACCCGGTCGACACCGTGACCGCGTGGGTCTTCGGGGTGCTCGGCTCCTTCGACGCCCTGGTGGTCGTGCCGCTCGCGTGGCTCACCGTCGCCGCCGTCGTGCTCGGCCACAAGCTGGCGCCGCCGGCCCCGGTGACCCACCCGGTCCTCGACCGGCTGTCGGTCGTGCCCGCCCCGGTGCGCAAGGGCCTGGGCAACCTCACCACCGACGTGCGCAGCCGGTTCACCGGCCTCTTCCACGGGCTGCGTCTGCTGGGCCGCGCCGGCCTGGTGCCGATGCTGCTGTTCTGCCTGGCCTACCTCGTCGCGCTGCGCGTCCCGCCGCTGTTCGCGTGGCTGGTGCGCACCGTCACCGGCCCGGTCGACGGCCAGGCCTGGCTGGCCTTCGCGCCGATCGAGTCCGCCATCGGCACGGCGCTGTCGATGGTCACCATCAGCGTGCTGCTGGCGGCGGCCACCGACCGGGTGCTGCTCACCCGCCCCGCGGCACCTGCAGAGCCAGGTAGTCCGGTGTCTCCCACCACAGCAGCACCCGGCTGATCCGGACGCCCTCCGGCACGACCACGACCGGCCGGGTCGACCACGACTCCGGCCGCTCCTCGCCCTCGACCACCGCGCGGGTGTCACCCTCGAACAGCGGCGGCCGCGGCCCGGGCTGCTCGAACGGCAAGCAGGGGAAGGGATCCTGCTCCACCCCCGTCATGCTGTAGTCGAAGACGTAGCGGTTGCCGTCGGTGTCCTCCAGCGCCAGGTTGCAGCCGTAGAGCGACTGGTCCGGGTCGGCCTCGAAGCGCAGGGGTACGACGAGCGCCTGCGCGCCCTCCGGCACGACCACGGGCTCGTCCCCGAGCGTCGAGGTGGTCGACCGGGTGGGGGCGAGCTCGCCGACGCGCACCCGGAAGCTGCGCGACGTGGTGCCGAGCGCGTCGTCGTACTCGTCGGTGTAGGAGACGAGCTCACCGGCCTCGCCGACGGTGGCGGTGCGCAGGTCGCGGTCCCACCAGTAGTCGCCGAGGCGGTAGGCGTTGGCGCCGACGGCGAGCACCGCCACCACCGGCAGGGACACCAGGCCCCAGCGGTTGCGGCGCAGCCACGACGGTCGCTGTGCGGTCACGGCTTCAGCTGTCCCGTCGGCTCGGTGTCGCGCGGGGTCGGGCCGGCGTCGAAGCGGCCGATGATGTCCCGGGTGGCGGCGAAGCGACGGACGTCGGAGCGGGCGATGCCGAGGTCGACGTGGGCGAGCTCGTCGCGGCGGTTGTCCCACCACGGGTCCTCCCCCTGCGCGACCTCGAGGACCAGGCCGGGCAGCGCGTCGCGCGGCACCTCGAAGGCGACGGAGACGAACCAGTCGACCCCGGTGGGGGCCTCGGTGTAGGTGAAGCCGGTGCGGGTGTCGCGGTCGAAGCGGCGACCTTCGCGGTCGACGAGGTGCAGGCCGCCGAGGTAGCGCGGCTCGCCGCGGGCCACCACGCGCAGGTCGACCACCACGAACACCCCGGCGGTCCCGACGAGGGTCGAGCCGTCGTCGATGGCCTCGGCCTCGTGGACCCCGGTCACCTCGACCTCGGCCCAGCGCAGGTCGAGCGGCTCGCCCACCTCGCCGTCACGCACGAACGGCGCCGCGGCCATCCGCGCGCCGTCGGGCGTCAGCGGCATGGTGTCGGTGATCGCGCGCCCGGCCGCGAGCGCGGCGACGACCAGCACGCCCACGCCGGTGCGGGTCAGCCAGCGTGGCATCAGGACTCCTCCTCGAGCGGTGGCACGTCCTTGACCAGCAGCGGCCCGCGCGCGACGGGAGCCGGGTCGCGCCAGTCGAAGAAGCCGGGCGTGAAGCTGTCCTCGCGCCAGGTGTAGCCGTCGACCTGCACGGTGATCCGCTCCCGGCGTACGCCGCGACGCTGCTCCCACATCAGCGCGACCTCGTACTCGATGCCCGGGTTCAGCACGCTGATCCGCGTGCTGTCCAGGAGGAAGACCACCGAGGGCACGAACCCGTCGACCACGCCGGCGTCCTGGAGGTGGACCGCGTCGGTGAGCAGCTTGGTGTGCACCGGCAGGTCGGAGGTGTTCTCGACCGTGCCGACGACGCCGACCAGCCGGTTGCGGTCGTCGTCGGGGCTGAGCGCCGGCGCGAGGTCGTCGATGGTGCGGGCGCCGGTCAGGGTCAGCGCGAACGGACCGGCCTGGACGGCGGTGTCGGCCTGCAGCGGTGCGACCGAGGCCAGCGGGTCCACCGGCTCCAGCCCGCCGAAGAACGACGACGCCCCGAGGGCCACGACCCCGACGAGGCCACCGAGCCGGGTCTTCGGCGCGGCCCGGAACCAGCCGCCCACGGCGCGCGGCGCCACCCGCGCCCGCACACCGGCCAGGCGCTCCGGCGCCTGCGACACGTCCCCCGTCACGCGCGGAAGTCTAGGCGACGCTGCTTGGATGGTGCGCGTGCTCGAGATCCGGGAAGTCGCGCCCTCCGACGACCAGGCCTTCGCCCGGTGGCACGCGGCTCTCGCGGCCGGCGCTCTCGACGGCCGGGTCGCGGCCACCGTCTCCTCCCTCAGGGAGCTGACCGACTCGCTGTCGGTGCCGTCTCCGTCCAAGCGACGTCTGGCCGTGGGTGCCTGGGACGGCGACGAGTGCGTGGGCGCGATGCTGTTCGAGCTGCCGCTGCGGAGCGACCTCGACACGGTCCTGGTGGAGATCGACGTACCGCCGGCACACCGGGCCCGGGGCGTGGGAGCGGCCCTGTGGGAGTGGGCCGAGCACCGTGCGCGCCGGGAGGGCCGCGGCATCTTCCAAGGCGAGGTCTACGTCCCGCACGGGCACACGACAGGGTCCTGGCCCGGGGCACGCTTCGCGACGGCGCGCGGCTTCGTCAGCGCCCACGTGGAGGACCACCTCGTGGTGGGGCTGCCGTTCGACGCCGACCGCCTGGACCACCTGGACGCGCCCGGCGACGGGGGCGGCGGCTACCGCGTCGTGGCCTGGGCCGGAGGCTGCCCCGACCGGTACGTCGAGTCGTGGGCGCACCTCCACAGTGCGATGTCCCAGGACGTGCCCACCGGCGAGCTGGCCCGCGACGCGGTCGCGCACACCGTGGAGAGCGTGCGGACGAGCGAGGAACGGCTCGCGCGGAACTGGCTCACGCTCAGCTCCCTCGCACTCACCGGTGCGGACCAGCCGGTCGGCTACAGCACGCTGTTCCTCCCGCGAAGCCAGCCGGAGCACGCCTACCAGGACGACACCCTCGTGCTCGAGGCGCACCGCGGGCACGGCCTGGGCGCCCGGCTCAAGGTCGCCAACCTGCGCCGGCTCGCCGACCTCCCCGCCGCCGACGTGTCCGAGCGGCGCTGGCTGCACACCTACACGTCGCGTGACAACGCCCCGATGCAGAAGGTCAACGCCCGCTTCGGTTTCCGTGCGGTCGAGCAGATGCACGAGTTCGAGAAGCGCACGCGCGCCATCGGCCGATCCTGAGCTCGCACCGCCACCCGGCGGTCTAGGGCGAGCAGCCGCTCACACGCTCAGCATTCGTGCAGGTGTCACTACCCCTGCCACCTTCGACCATGTCGTCGCCGTCACCGCCGTCGAGGACGTCGTTGCCCTGGTCGCCGACCAGGATGTCGCCGCCGCCGCGCCCGGCTAGAACGTCGTTGCCGCGGCCGCCGTACAGCTGTTCGGTGGTGTCAGTCCCGGCCGCTGATTCGGTCATCGCCGTCGGTGCCGTACACCACGATGTACGGCGCCTTCTTCGGTGGGGTGAAGCCTGAGAAGACATCGGTCGTCGCTGCTCCGACCTGTCGGGCCGTGCCCGCGGCCAAGTCGACCTCGATAGCGCTGATTCGTTTGTGGAAGAGCAGGACGATGTAGCCGACCCCGCTGCTGCGCACCACCTGGTCGCCGTCGGCGTCGAGGCCGAGGAGGGTGTCGCCTGACCCTTCAAGGGTCAGTACGTCGGCCCCTTGTTCGCCGGCCACGAAGTCGTTGTGTCCCCGCGACGTCACCGTGTCGGGGCCGGGGCCGCCGTACAGGACAGCGTCAGTGCTCGCACTGGCAATGCGGTCCGCGCCAGGCCCACCCTTGACCGTCCTGCTCTCTGCGTAGCCAGGCGTCCAGTCCTCAGCAGGTCGTCGCCGGGGCCGCCGAGCAGCCGGTCGCGGAAACCGCCACCGTCGTCGAAGATGCGGTCGTTCCCTTCTTCACCGGCGAGCGGTCGCCGCGGGTGGGTTCTGGGTAAGCGAGAAGTTGTTGGGTTCGGGCCGCCGGAGATGTCGTCGTCGCCGTCGCCGGCGCACACGAAGTCCACGCCGCCTCGGCCGCGGATGACGTCGTTCCCGGCTCCCGCGACGATGACATCCGGTTCGGGTGTTCCCATGAGCGTGTCGTCGCCGTCGGTGCCGATGAGCGTCGCCAGCTCTCCCGAAGCAGGTCGGTCGGTCAGCCTCCGCGGTCATCGCGGAGGGGGCGCTGGTCACGGGTGCGTAGAAGTCCGCCGTCTCCGGCGCGGAGGTTTCCACGGCCGCGGTTGAAGAGAACCCGGTGGCGTGTGCGCTGAAGCTGGCGGTGTCGGGTGGGAACAGCGTTGCGCCGAGCAGTGCCGCGGGGCTGAGAAGTAGGAGATCGCGCATCGTGTCCCCCTTGACGGTCCGCTGGCGCCTCAACGCTGCGAGACGCGGCGCCCTGGAACGGGTCACCGCATGCGGGCGTCTCGTTGCCGGTGCGCCGCTTCGAGTGTCCGACGCTCAGCCGGGGAGGGGAATGGCCCAGACGGATCGTTGGACTGCTGGAGTAGATGGTCCTCAGCCAGGAGGTCTTCGGGCACGTCAGGCCCTTCGACGATTCGCCCGCCCTCGCCGCGTTTCCATGCCGCTCGCAAAGCGCTTCCAACTGCTCAACGGCATTTCCAAGGTTGCTCGACTGGAGACGCCCGTGCAGCCAGGTCAAGACCACTGATCCGATTCGAGCACGTTTGTTCGAAAACTGTCGGTGCGCTCTGGTTGAGTCTCACCATGGAGACGCTCCCGGAATCGCCGACCAGCCCTGCTGGGGTGCTGGCGGGTGCGCGGGAGTCGGTGGCCGCACTCACCGAGACGTTGTGGGCGGCCGCGCGACCCGAGGACCTGCTCGACGTCGACCGTGGAGCTGGAGCGGCTTCGGTCGCTGGTGTCCGCGGTCGAGGCCCAGGTGGCGGCAGAGATCGAGGCGACCGAGCGCCGCGAAGACGGCGGGCTGGGTGTCGCCGGGTGACTACCTGACCTCGGTGTCGGGTGGCCGGCGTGGGCACGGGCAGCGGCTGCTGCGCACCGCCCGGGGGCTGTGCGGATCGCGTACGGCGACGCTGCTCGCGCTCACCGCCGGGGACGTCTCGCCCGAGCACGCCGAGGTGATCGTGGCCGTGATCGACCGGCTCCCGGTCGACCCGGCGCTGCGGGACGAGGCGGAGCGGGTGCTGCTCGACCAGGCCGCCTCGTTGAACGCCTCCGAGCTGCGCAAGGCCGGCGACCACCTGCTCGAGATGCTCGACCCCGACGGCACCGCCCGCGCCGAGGAGGCGGCGCTGGACCGGCTGGAGAGGTCGGCGCACCTGGGCCGGTTCCTGACCATCGCCGACGACGGCCTCGGCGGCGTCAGGGTCCGCGGCCGCGGCACGGTCGAGGACGCCGCGGTCATCAAGACCGCCCTCCACGCCCTCGCCGCACCGCTGCCCGGCACCGACCCGGACTGCGGCGAGGCCGGCCGCGACCTGCGCGACCACGGCGCCCGCACCTGGGACGCCCTCGTCGAGCTGTCCCTGAAAGCCCAGGAAGCCGAGGGGCTGCTGCCGGACCAGCACGGCGCCAAGCCCCGGCTCACCGTCACCGTGACCCTCGACCAGCTCCGCGACGGGCTCGGCGCCGCGACCCTCGACACCGGCGACGACCTCTCGGTGTCCGCCGTGCGCCGGCTGGCCTGCGATGCCGAGGTGATCCCGGCCGTGCTCGGCTCGCTCGGCGAAGTGCTCGACGTCGGCCGCACCCAACGCCTCGTCACCGCCGCGATCTGGAAGGCCCTCGTCCTGCGCGACCAGCACTGCCGGTTCCCCGGCTGCCGCCGGCATGCCGCTCGCCTGCGACGCCCACCACCTCACGCACTGGGCCGACGGCGGCGACACATCGCTCGACAACCTCGTCCTGCTCTGCCGGGCGCACCACACGCTGCTGCACGCGACCCCGTGGCAGGTCCGGCTCAACCCGCTCGACCGCAGACCGGAGTTCCGACGCACCACCTGGCCGACGGCGAGCGACGGACGACTGGATCCGGGCGCCCCGACCGCGCGAGTGACGAGCGAAATCGGGTTGACCCGCACGCCTTGCCGCCAGGAGGCTCTCCGGCGATGACCGCACCCATGCACCCCGACCAGCCCGAGACCTCCGTCGACCTCGTCCGCCGCCTGCTCGCGGCCCAGCACCCGCAGTGGGCGGACCTGCCCGTGCGGCCGGTGCGCGAGGCCGGCACCGACCACGCGCTCTACCGGCTCGGCGACGACCTCGTGGTGCGCCTGCCCGTCGCCGGCTGGGCCGCGGGCCAGGCCGCCCGGGACGCGCGGTGGCTGCCGCTGCTCGGCCGGCACCTGCCGCTCGCCGTACCCGTGCCGGTGGCGCTGGGCGAGCCGACCGACGAGTTCCCCTGGCCCTGGTCGGTGGTGCCGTGGTTCGCGGGGACCACCCCCGACCGCGACGACCTCGACCTGCACCGCGCGGCCGAGGACCTGGCGGCCACCGTGCGCGCCCTGCACGCCGTCCCCACCGACGGCGGCCCGCCCGCCGAGGGCACGTCGCGCGGCACCCCGCTCGACCGGCTCGCCGAGCCGATCGCCGAGGAGATCGACCGGATCGTGGCCGACGACCGACCGCTGCTCGACGGCATCGACCCGACCGCGGTCCGCGAGGCGTGGCAGCTGATCACGGCCGCGGACGAGTGGGACCGGCCGCCGGTGTGGATCCACGGCGACATCCAGCCCGGCAACCTGGTCAGCCGCGACGGCCGGCTGGTCGCCCTCATCGACTTCGGCGCCCTCGCGGTCGGCGACCCCGCCCCCGACCTGGCGCCCGCGTGGAACCTGTTCAGCGGCGCCGCGCGGGACACCTTCCGCGAGCACGTCGGCTACGACGCCGCCACCTGGGCGCGCGCCGCGGGCTGGGTGCTCGCGCCGGCACTGACCGGGCTGCGCTACTACGCCGAGAGCCGACCCGACCTCGTCCGGGTCGCCCGGCAGCACATCCGGTCCGTGGTCGACGCGTGCCTCAGCTGAGCTCTCGCTTGAGGATCTTGCCGGTGGCGGTCATCGGCAGCGAGTCCACGACCTGCACCGAGCGGGGGTACTTGTAGGCGGCCATCTGCTCCTTGCCCCACGCCACGAGCTCGTCGCCGGTGACCGTCGCGCCGTCGTTGAGGATGACGTACGCCTTGATCTCCTCGCCGTGGCTCTCGTTCGGGACACCGACGACCGCGGCGAGGGACACGTGCTCGTGGGTCATCAGCACCTCCTCGACCTCGCGGGGGTACACGTTGAAGCCGCCGCGGATGATCATGTCCTTCGAGCGGTCGACGATGTAGTACCAGCCGTCCTCGTCGCGCTTGCCGAGGTCGCCCGAGCGGAACCAGCCGTCCTGGATGGCCTCCTCGGTGGCGTCGGGCCGGCCGTAGTAGCCCTTCATGATGTTGTGGCCCTTGATCGCGATCTCGCCGACCGCGTCCTCGGACCACTCGATCTCGTTCCAGGTGCCGGGCTCGAGCAGCTTCATCTCCACGCCGGGGATCGGCACGCCGATCGAGCCGACGCGCACCGGCTGCCCGTACGGCGAGAAGCTCGCCACCGGCGAGGTCTCCGAGAGCCCGTAGCCCTCCAGGATGGTCACGCCGAAGCGCTTCTCGAAGTCCTTGTGCACCTCGACCGGCAGAGCCGACCCGCCGGCCGCGGCGACGCGCAGGTTGCGGGCGAGCGCATCCACGTCGACGGAGTCGTCGAGGGCGCCGAGCAGGCCCCAGTACATCGTCGGCACGCCGGCGAAGAAAGTGACCTTCTCCTTGCCCATCAGGCCGAGCGCCGGCCCGGCCTCGAAGCGCGGCAGCATCACGACGGTGCCGCCGAAGGCGAAGGCGCCGTTCTGGATGACCGTCTGCCCGAAGGAGTGGAACAGCGGCAGCACGCACAGGTAGGTGTCGGGGTTGTCGACGTCGGCACCGAACAGGTCGGTCCCCGCGAGCGCGTTGTCGCGCATGTTGCGGTGCCGCAGCTCGGCGCCCTTGGGCTGGCCGGTGGTGCCCGAGGTGTAGAGGATGACGGCCGTGTCGTCGTCCTCGGTCTCGACGGTGTCGAACGTCGGCGGCTGCCCGGCCAACGCCTGGCCCATCGTCTCCGCGCCCTCGATCGGCGACTCCGCGGCCGGGTCGACGGTGATCACGAAGAAGTGCTCGCACGAGTCGGTCTGGTCGAAGCCCGCCTTGCCCTCGGCCCCGATCGCCAGCTCCGGCGTGCCCTGGAAGCAGAAGTAGGCCTTCGCATCGGAGTCGGCGAGGTGGTAGGCGACCTCGCGACCCTTGAGCAGCACGTTGAGCGGCACCACCGTGGCGCCGGCCTTGAGGATCCCGAAGTAGACGATCGTGAAGTACGGCAGGTTGGGGCAGCTCAGCGCCACCTTGTCACCCGGCTGGATGCCGCGCGAGACCAGGAGATTGGCGACCTGGTTGGCCGCGCCGTTCACCTGGGCGTAGGTGAGCCGGGTGTCACCGAGGACGATCGCCTCCCGCTCGGGGAAGCGCTGGGCGGAGCCTTCGAGGAGGCCAGCGAGGTTCGACATGCGGCAAACCTACTCACCGGTCGTGACGCCCGTCACCCGTCGGTTCAGAACGTCTCGCCGGTGAGCAGCTCGTAGGCCTCGACGTACCGCGCGCGCGTGCGCGCCACGACCTCCTCGGGCAACGGCGGCGGCTTCTCCCCCGACGCCTTGTCCCAGCCGCTCGCGTCGGAGAGCAGCCAGTTGCGCACGATCTGCTTGTCGTACGACGGCTGCTGGCGGCCCGGCACCCAGTCGTCGGCCGGCCAGAACCGCGACGAGTCGGGAGTGAGCACCTCGTCCGCCAGCACGATCGTGCCGTCGCCGCGGGCCCCGAACTCGAGCTTGGTGTCCGCGAGGATGATCCCGCGCTCCCGCGCGACCCCCTCCGCGCGGCCGTAGACGGCGAGGGTCAGCTCGCGCAGCCGCGCGGCGACGTCCGCGCCGACGACGCCGACCACGGCGTCGTAGGAGACGTTCTCGTCGTGGTCGCCGACGGCGGCCTTGGTCGCCGGTGTGAAGACCGGCTCCGGGAGGCGGCTGCCGTCCTCGAGGCCGGCCGGCAGCGCGATGCCGCACACCTCGCCGGTGCTGCGGTAGTCGAGCAGCCCGGAGCCGGTGAGGTAGCCGCGGGCGACGCACTCGACGGCGTACATGTCGAGGCTCTCGCAGACCACCGCCCGGCCGGCCACCTGCGCCGGCACGTCGGTCGACAGCACGTGGTGCGGGACCAGGTCGGCCAGCTGGTCGAACCACCACAGCGACATCCGGGTGAGGATCTCGCCCTTGTCGGGGATGGTGCTCTCCAGCACGAAGTCGAAGGCCGAGATCCGGTCGCTGGCGACCATCAGCAGCTGGCCGGCGTGCGGGCCGCCGGTGAGCCGGTAGAGGTCGCGGACCTTGCCCGAGTGGACGTGCTCGGCGCCGTCGATCGGCGGGGCGGGCGGGATGCCGAGGTCCTGGTCGCTCACCCGCAGGAGTCTAGAGGGGTTCGGTCCGCCGGCACCGCGGGCCGTCCTACGCTGAGCGGCATGCCGCTGTCACCCGAGGAGATCCACGCCCGCGTCGTCGAGCAGGTCGGGCCGGAGGGCAGGCTGCCGATGCCTCCGGTCGAGACCTGGGACATCTTCCCGTGGGAGGAGGTCGACACCGCGGAGGGCCGCACCTGGCTGCCCAAGGTGGTGCAGCCGCCGCTCGACGCCGAGCCGCCGCGCTGGGGCGAGGGCGACAAGCCGTGCCAGTGCGCGAGCGGTGAGGACCCGGCAACCGCCGTGTGGCGCAACGAGCGCTGGGTGGTCACCACCACCGACAAGCCGAGCGGCATGCCGCTGATGATGTTCCTGCACTCCCGCGAGCACATGGACCTCGCCGACCTCGACGACGCGATGGCGGCGGAGTACGGCCGGATCAGCATCTGGCTGCACCGGATCATGGCCAACCTCCCGCACATCGGCCGCGTGCACGTCTGCAAGTGGGGCGACGGCGGGTCGCACCTGCACGTCTGGTTCATCGCCCGCTACGAGCGGTTGCCGCACATCGTCGGCTCGATGGCGGTCGAGTGGAACGAGATGCTGCCGCCCCCGCCCGAGGACGTCTGGCGCGCCGACGTCAAGCACGTCGCCGACCGGCTCGCGCACCACGACGGGCACGCCCTGGTCTGAGCGAGACCACTTCCGGCTTGACCCTCGGGTGCACGCTGGACAGGTGACGGAGGCGAGGTACGACGCGGCGCGGGCGGACGCCGACTTCGAGCCCGACCCCCGCCGCTGGCGGATCCTCACCGTCACCCTGGTGATCGGCTTCATGGCGCTGCTCGACGTCACGATCGTGAACGTCGCACTGCCCTCCATCCGCGCGGGTCTCGGCGCCTCGGCCGCCGGGGTGCAGTGGATCGTCTCCGGCTACGCGCTCGCCTTCGGTCTGACCCTGGTGGCCGGCGGCCGGCTCGGGGACGCCTTCGGCCGACGCCGGATGATGCTGATCGGGCTCACCGGCTTCATCCTCAGCAGCGCGGCCGTCGGCCTCTCGCCCAACGAGGGCACCGTCATCGCGGCCCGCCTGGTGCAGGGTGTCGCCGCGGGGCTGCTCACCCCGCAGAACTCCGGGCTGATCCAGCAGCTGTTCCGCGGGCCGGAGCGGGGCCGCGCCTTCGGCTACTTCGGGCTCACCGTCTCGGTCTCGGCCGCGGCCGGCCCGATCCTCGGCGGGTTGATCATCGCGGCCCTGGGCGAGGACCTCGGCTGGCGCGCCATCTTCCTGGTCAACGTGCCGATCGGCCTCGTCGCGCTCGTCTTCGTCGCCCGGCTCGTGCCGCGCAAGGTGCGCGGTGCCGACGACGCCGACCCCCGCCTCGACCTGGTCGGCGCGCTGCTGCTCGGGCTCGCGGTGCTCTGCGTGCTGCTGCCGCTCGTCGACGCGATGGGCGGGCTGTCCCCGCTGCTCGGCCTGCTGCTGCTGGCCCCCGTGCTCGCGGTCGCGTTCCACCGGTGGGAGCGGCGCGTCGTCGGCCGCGGCGGAGCACCCCTGCTCGACGTCGCTCTGCTCGGCCAGTCGCCCGGCTACGCCTCCGGCATCGCGCTGGGCACGCTCTACTTCACCGGGTTCACCGGCGTCTTCCTCGTGCTCTCGGTGCATCTCCAGGAGGCCCTGGACCTGTCCCCGCTGGCGACCGGACTGGCCCTGACCCCCTTTGCCGTCGGGTCGGCGCTCACCGCCACCGTCGCGGGCCGCTGGGTGTCCCGGATCGGCCGCAAGGTGACCGTGATCGCACTCGTCGTGGTCATCGCCGGTCTCGCCGTGGTGGCGGTGCTGGTGCCCGGGCACTCCGGCGACGGGCTCTGGCCGTTGCTGGCGCTGCCCCTGCTGCTCGCGGGCCTCGGCGGGGGCGGGGTGGTCTCCCCCAACTTCACCCTCACCCTGGCCGACGTACCGCCCCGGATGGGAGGCGCGGCGGGCGGTGCGCTGCAGACCGGCCAGCGCATCGGCTCGGCCCTCGGCGCCGCGGTCATGATGACCGCCTACCAGGTGACGATCGCCCGGACCGACGACACCGGCACGGGGCTCGTGGTGGCCCTCGGGGTGGCGCTGGTGCTGATCGGCGCCGCCCTGGTGCTCGCGGTCCGCGACCTCCGGCTCGACGCCGACCGCACGCTCACGCACCGCTGACCGGCCCGACCTCACCCCGGGCAGAGGATGTGGCCGGGGCCGCCCGGCCGCCAAGGTGGGACCGAGCGGCACGGGCGGCGGGTCTCGGCCCGGTGCGTCGCCGGCCCTCCCGAGAGGAAAGTGAGCGCGCGGATGTCCGACGTCAAGGTGGAGCGCAAGGAGTCGTTGTCCCGGTCCGAGGCAGCCCTGTGGCTGTCGGCCCTCTCGAAGGCGTTCGCCCACGGCGGCGAGGTGACCCTGCCGCTGGGGACGGGCTCGCTGGAGCTGAAGATTCCCGAGCGGGTGAGCGCCGAGTTCGAGGTGGAGGTCGACGGGGACGAGGTCGAGATCGAGGTCGAGTTCAAGTGGTCGACCCACCCGTCCTCGGACGACGACTGAGTCAGCCGTGAGCGGGGCACCGACGCCGGGGGCACGGCGCTGGCTGGCCCGTGCCTCGCTGGCCCTGCTCGTCGCCGCCGTGCTCGTCCTGGCGGTCGCCTCGTCGCTGGAGGGGGCGCGCCTGCTGGTGGACGTGCTGGTCTGCGTCGTCGTGATCGTCGCGGCGGCGTACTGGTTCCTGGCCCACCGCGGCGTGCTGCGGGCGATCGCGCTCGTGCTGCTGCTGGCCACCCCGCTCGTGCTCGGCTGGGTCGTCGCGCGCGCCGGCCTGCTCCTCGAGCTGGTCGTGGCGCTGGCCCTGCTCGCGCTCGGCGTGCGCGCCGGCCGCGAGGCGCTCGAGCCGGAGACCGTCGACGGCCCGATGCCCGAGCGGGAGGCACCACCGGTCCGGCACCCGGTGATCGTGATGAACCCGCGCTCGGGCGGCGGCAAGGTCGAGCGGTTCGGGCTGCAGCAGAAGGCCCAGGACCTCGGGGCCGAGGTGGTGCTGCTCGACGGCAGCCAGCACACCGACGTCGAGCAGCTCGCCCGGGAGGCGATCGCGCGGGGCGCGGACCTGCTCGGGGTGGCGGGCGGGGACGGCACCCAGGCCCTGGTCGCGGGGGTGGCCGCCGAGCACGGCGTGCCCTTCATGGTGATCAGCGCCGGCACCCGCAACCACTTCGCCCTCGACCTCGGCCTGGACCGCACCGACCCGTCGACCTGCCTGGCCGCGCTGCGGGACGACGCGGTCGAGCTCTGCGTGGACCTCGGTGACGTGGAGGGCCGCACTTTCGTCAACAACGCGTCCTTCGGTGCCTACGCGACCGTGGTGCAGCGGCCGGAGTACCGCGACGGCAAGGTGCGCACCACCCTGGACCTGCTCCCCGACCTGCTCAGCGGCGTCGTCGGCACCCGGCTGACCCTGCACGCCGACGGTGTCGTCGTCGACCGGCCCCAGGCGATCCTGGTGAGCGTCGACCCCTACGGCATGGGCGACGTCGCGGGGATGGGCCGCCGGGCCCGCCTCGACACCGGCCGGCTCGGGGTGGTGGCGGTGACCGTCGACAGCGCCCGGCAGGCGGTCGCCCTGCTGCGGCGCACCAGCGACCACGGGCTGACCACGCTCGCGGCGCGCGAGGTCGTCATCTCCTCCGACCAGCCCGAGATCGCGGCCGGCATCGACGGCGAGGCACTGCTGCTGCCCACCCCGGTCACCTGCACGATCCGCCCGCGCGCACTGCGGGTGCGGGTCCCGCGGGTCCGGCCGGGCGTCCCGGAACCCCGTCCCCAGTGGAGCTGGATCCGGCTCCGCCGGCTGGCCTCGCCGCACCGGCTGCCCGAGGCGGTCCGGTGACCGGCCCGTGGCTCCGCGAGGCGGGCCACGAGCTGCTGCTGCTGGACCGCGCGGTCTACCAGGCGGTGCACGCGACGCCGTCGCCGGTGATCGACCACGCGCTGACCCGGATCACGCACGCCGCGAACCACTCCCGGCTGTGGGTCGGCGTGGCGGCCGGGATGTCCCTGCTCGGTCGTCGGCCCCGCCGCGGTGCCGCGGTCGGGCTCGCCGCCGTCGGGGTCACCTCGGCGCTGGTCAACGCGGCGATGAAGCCGGTGGTGCGGCGGGAGCGGCCGACCCGTGACGGCACGGTGCGCACCCACCTGGTCCACATGCCCGGCTCGACGTCGTACCCCTCGGGGCACGCCGCGTCGGCGTTCGCCTTCTCGACCGCGGTCGGCGCGGAGTTCCCCCAGGCCGACACGGCCCTCCGCCTCGCCGCGAGCCTGGTGGCCTACTCCCGCGTCCACACCGGGGTGCACTACCCCGGCGACGTGATCGCGGGGGCGCTGATCGGGGCGGGCGTGGGCACGCTGGCCCGGCACCTCGACCAGCGGCTCACCCGACGCTGAAGGTGCGGTCACCCCTGCGGCGTCGCGGCCCGCTCGTCGACCTCGTCCACCCGCGCGTAGGCCGGCCCGGAGCGGCACCAGGCGACCAGCGCGTCGACCGCCTCCGCCGTACCTTCGAAGTGGCCGGCCACGCTGCCGTCGCGCTCGTTGCGCACCCAGCCGCGGACGCCGAGACGCTCGGCCTCCCGCAGGCAGTGGAAGCGGAAGCCGACCCCCTGGACGACGCCGCGCACGGTCACGTCACGGGCGACGCGGGCGGGCTCGGCGGGCATGCCACCCACCCTGCCAGAACACCGATGTCGGTAGTCCGACCGTGATGCCTGGACCACGGGAGGACTACCGACATCGGGGTCCGCTTCAGAGGATCGAGCCGGGGGTGTAGGTCGCGGCGTCGGGATACGTCGCCGCGACCTGCTCCACCCGGCGCACCACGGTGTCGACCTGCGCGACGGCGGCGCCGGTGAACGTGATCGGGTCGGCCACCAGCGAGGCGAGCTGCTGCTCGGTGAGCCCGAGCCGCGCGTCGGCGGCGAGCCGCGCGAAGACGTCGTTCTCGGTCTGCCCCTGGCGCATCGCCAGCGCGACGCCGACGGCCGCCTCCTTGATCGCCTCGTGGGCGGTCTCCCGGCCGACCCCGTTGCGCACCGCGGCCATCAGCACCTTCGTGGTGGCCAGGAACGGGAGGTAGCGGTCGAGCTCGCGCTGCACGACGGCGGGGAACGCGCCGAACTCGTCGAGCACCGTGAGGAAGGTCTGGAACAGCCCGTCGGTGGCGAAGAACGCGTCGGGCAGCGCCACCCGGCGTACGACGGAGCAGGAGACGTCGCCCTCGTTCCACTGGTCGCCGGCGAGCTCGCCGACCATGGAGAGGTAGCCGCGCAGGATCACCGCGAGGCCGTTGACGCGCTCGCAGGAGCGGGTGTTCATCTTGTGCGGCATCGCCGAGGAGCCGACCTGGCCCTCCTTGAAGCCCTCGGTGACCAGCTCGACGCCGGCCATCAGCCGGATCGTGGTGGCGAGGTTGGACGGGCCGGCCACGACCTGGACCAGCGCGGAGAGCACGTCGAAGTCGAGCGAGCGCGGGTAGACCTGGCCGACGCTGGTCAGCACCCGCTCGAAGCCGAGGTGGGCGGCCACCCGCTGCTCGAGCTCCTCGAGCCTGGTGGCGTCGCCGTCGAGCAGGTCGAGCATGTCCTGGGCGGTGCCGACCGGGCCCTTGATGCCGCGCAGCGGGTAGCGGGCGAGCAGGTCCTCGACCCGCTCGAGGGCGACCAGCATCTCGTCGGCGATGCTCGCGAACCGCTTGCCCAGCGTGGTCGCCTGCGCGGCGACGTTGTGGGAGCGGCCGGCCATCACCAGGGTCTGGTGCTCGCTCGCGAGACGGGCCAGCCGGGCCAGCGTGGCGACCACCCGGTCGCGGACCAGCAGCAGCGACGAGCGCACCTGCAGCTGCTCGACGTTCTCGGTCAGGTCGCGCGAGGTCATCCCCTTGTGGATGTGCTCGTGGCCGGCGAGCGCGCAGAACTCCTCGATGCGCGCCTTCACGTCGTGCCGGGTGACCCGCTCCCGCGCGGCGATGGAGCCCAGGTCGACCTTGTCGACGACCGCCTCGTAGGCCTCGACCACGCCGTCGGGCACGTCGATGCCGAGGTCGCGCTGCGCCTTGAGCACCGCGATCCACAGCTGCCGCTCCAGCACGATCTTGTGCTCGGGCGACCAGATCGCGGCCAGGTCGGCGCCGGCGTAGCGGGTGGCGAGGACGTTAGGAACGGTCACGGGGGGCTCCTCAGACTCCGGCGGCGATGTCGGTGCGGTGGTGGGCGCCGTCGATGCGGATGCGGTCGATGCCCGCGTAGGCCCGGCTGCGCGCGTCGGCGACGTCGGAGCCGACGGCGGTGACGGCGAGGACCCGTCCGCCCGCGGTGACCAGCACGCCGTCGCGGGTGGCGGTGCCCGCGTGGATCACGTCGACCCCGTCGAGCTGCTCGGCCTCGGCGACGCCGTCGATGGCGTCCCCGGTGCGCGGGGTGTCGGGGTAGTCCTTGGAGGCGACGACGACCGCGACCGCGGCGCCGGCACGCCACTTCAGCGGCCCGACCTCGTCGAGGCGGCCCTCCGCGGCGGCCTTGAGGACCACCCCCAGCGGCGACTCGAGCAGCGCGAGCAGCGGCTGGGTCTCGGGGTCGCCGAAGCGGGCGTTGAACTCCACCACGCGCACGCCCCGCTTGGTCAGCGCGAGACCGGCGTAGAGCAGACCGCTGAACGGCGTGCCGCGCCGGCTCATCTCCTCGACGGTCGGGCGGAGCACCCGCTCGGTGACCTCCTCGACCAGGCCCTCCGGCGCCCACGGCAGCGGGGTGTAGGCGCCCATGCCGCCGGTGTTGGGGCCCTCGCCCCCGTCGTGCACGCGCTTGAAGTCCTGGGCGGGCAGCATCGGCAGCACGGTGCTGCCGTCGGTGATCGCGAACAGCGAGACCTCGGGGCCGTCGAGGAACTCCTCGATCACCACGCGCCCGCAGGCCGCGGCGTGGGCCAGCGCCTCCTCGCGGTCGTCGGTCACCACCACGCCCTTGCCGGCGGCGAGCCCGTCGTCCTTGACGACGTAGGGCGCCCCGAACGCGTCGAGCGCGGCAGTCGCCTCCTCCGGCGTCGTGCACACGCGGGCCAGGGCGGTCGGTACGTCGGCGGCGGCCATCACGTCCTTGGCGAAGGCCTTCGAGCCCTCCAGCACGGCCGCCTCGCCCGACGGCCCGAAGCAGGCGATCCCGGCGGCGCGGACGGCGTCGGCGACACCGGCCACCAGCGGGGCCTCCGGGCCGACCACGACCAGGTCGACGGCCAGCTCGGTCGCCAGCGCGGCCACGGCCGCGCCGTCGACCGCGTCGACGGGGTGCAGCTCGGCGACCGCGGCCATGCCCGGGTTGCCCGGGGCGGCGTGCACCTCGGTGACCTCCGGGTCACGGGAGAGCGCGAGGGCCAGCGCGTGCTCGCGCCCGCCGGTGCCGACGACGAGGACGATCACTTGAGAATGACCGTCTGCTCGCGGGACGGGCCGACGCCGACGGCCCAGAACGGGGCGCCGGAGAGCTCCTCGAGCGCCCGCACGTAGATCTGCGCGTTCTTGGGCAGGTCGTCGAAGGAACGGGCGCCGGAGATGTCGGTGTTCCAGCCGTCGAAGTACTCGTAGACCGGCGTGGCGTGGTGGAACTCCGACTGGGTCATCGGCATCTCGTCGTGGACGGTGCCGTCGACGTCGTAGCCGACGCAGACCGGGATCCGCTCCCAGTCGCCGAGCACGTCGAGCTTGGTGAGGCAGAACTCGGTGAGCCCGTTGACCCGGGCGGCGTAGCGCGCGATGACCGCGTCGTACCAGCCGCAGCGGCGCGGGCGACCGGTGGTGACGCCGAACTCGCCGCCGATGGTGCGCAGCTTCTCGCCGTCGTCGTCGTGCAGCTCGGTCGGGAACGGGCCCGAGCCGACGCGGGTGGTGTAGGCCTTGATGACCCCGATGACCCGGTTGATCCGGGTCGGGCCGACGCCGGCGCCGGTGCAGACGCCGCCGCTGACCGGCGAGGACGACGTGACGAACGGGTAGGTGCCGTGGTCGACGTCGAGCATCGTGGCCTGCGCGCCCTCGAAGAGCACGACCTGGTCGTCGTCGAGCGCCCGGTTGAGCAGCAGGCTGGTGTCGGCGACCATCGGGCGCAGCCGGTCGGCGTACGACAGCAGCTCCTCGACGACCTCGTCGACCGAGATCGCCCGGCGGTTGTAGACCTTGGCCAGGACCTGGTTCTTCAGGTCGAGGGCGCCCTCGACCTTCTGCCGCAGGATGCTCTCGTCGAAGAGGTCCGCGACCCGGATGCCGGTCCGGTTGACCTTGTCGGAGTACGACGGGCCGATGCCGCGGCCGGTGGTGCCGATGAGGTTCTTGCCGAGGAACCGCTCGGTGACCTTGTCGAGCGTGGTGTGGTAGCTGGTGACCAGGTGGGCGTTGGCCGAGACGACGAGGTTGTCGACGTCGACGCCGCGGGCGCGGAAGCCGTCGATCTCGCCGAACAGGGCGGCCGGGTCGACCACGACGCCGTTGGCGATGACCGGGACGACGTCGGGGTTCAGGATCGTCGAGGGCAGCAGGTGGGTGTCGAACTTCTCGCCGTTGACGACGATGGTGTGACCGGCGTTGTTTCCGCCGGAGGTCCGCACGCAATAATCGATCGACGACCCGAGCTGGTCGGTCGCCTTGCCCTTCCCTTCGTCGCCCCACTGGGCTCCGAGCACCACGATCGCGGGCATGAGGCACCTCTCTCACCGAACAAAAAAGGCCCCGGGGTGCAAACAGCACCGGGGCTCTTGCGACCCAAGGCTAGCAAAGCCGGGAGGCCCCTCCCCGGGCCCGATCTCGGTCGGCGGTACGCCGCCGTGGGGGCGGGGGTACTGTCCGCTCCGTGGAACCACTGCTGCTGATCGCCAACGCCGATGCGGGGAGCACCGACGCCGAGCGTCTCGAGGAGGCGCTGTCCGTGCTGCGCCGGCACGCCGACGTCGAGGTGACCCGGACCTCCGACCAGGGTGAGCTCGACGGCGTGCTGCACCGCCGCGGCGGCCGCCGGGTCGTCGTGGCCGGCGGCGACGGCAGCCTGCACGCGGTGGTGGCCGCGCTGCACCGGCGCAACGAGCTGTCCGAGGCGGTCGTCGGACTCCTCCCCCTCGGCACCGGAAACGACTTCGCCCGCGGCAACGGCATCCCGCTCGACCCGGCCGAGGCGGCCGAGCTGGTCGTGACCGGCGAGGTGCAGCCGGTGGACGTGATCGTCGACTGCGTCGGCGAGGTCGTGGTCAACAACGTGCACGTCGGCGTCGGCGCCGAGGCCAGCCGCAAGGCGCACAGCTGGAAGAAGCGGCTGGGCCGGGTCGGCTACGTCATCGGCGCGCTCCAGGCGTCGGTGAACCCGCCGTTCTACCGCTTCCGGGTCGAGGTCGACGGCGAGGTCGTCGCCGACATGGACCGGCACATCGCGCAGGTCGCGGTCGGCAACGGCACCACCGTGGGCGGCGGCACCGACCTCACCCCGCACGCCGACACCGGCGACGGCAAGCTCGACGTGATGATCTCGTTCGCGGTCGGGCCGCTCGCCCGCTTCGGCTACGTCGCCAAGCTGCGCGCCGGCCGCCACCCCGAGCGCGACGACGTGCTCTACGTGCGCGGGTCGACGGTGTCCGTGACCGGGCAGGCGTTCTGGTGCAGCGCCGACGGCGAGCTCTACGGGCCCGAGCGCCGCCGCACCTGGCGGATCGAGCCCGCCGCGTTCCGGATGCCCCTCCCCCCGCGCTGACCCCCGACCCCGCTCCTCAGAGCCAGCCGCGGCGTACCGCCTCCACGCCTGCCTGGAACCGCGAGTCCGCGCCGAGCTCCTCGAGAAGGTCGGCGACCCGGCGTCGCACCGTCCGCAGCGAGAGGCCGAGCGTGCGCGCGATCTGCTCGTCCTTGGCGCCGCGGGCCATCTGGTCCAGCAGCAGCCGGCGGGCACTGTCGCCCTCGGTCGGGTCGTCCATGCCGATGCCCGGCACCACCAGGGCCCGCTCCCAGAGCCCCTCGAAGAGCAGCGTCACGGAGGCGACGAGGGCCGGCTGCCGCACGACGAGGACCACGTCGTCGGCGAGGTCGAAGCGCTGCGGGATCAGCGCCGCCACGTCGCCGACCACCGCGAGCCGACCGGGAACGTCCCCCAGCACGCGGACGTGCTCGCCGAGCTCGGCGCGGCGGCGTACGGCGTCGGGTGCCTCCTCGAGCACCCGGGCGGGGTAGATGACGCGGGAGCGGCGCCCCTCGCGCAGCAGCTCCTGCACCCACAGGTCGACGGCGCGGCCCGCCTCGAGCCGCCACTGGTCCGGACGGATCCACAGCAGGTCGCCCGCGGACTCGAGGACGAGCGAACGCAGCACCGACGGCACCGCGGAGCTCGGGATCGCCTCGACCTGCACGCGCTCCCCGATCGGCGCGCGGGCCACCCGGTGCTCGGCCTCCAGCGCGGGCAGCATGCTGCGGAGCGCCGCGAGCTGGTCTCGCACCGTCTCCAGCCGCTCGTGCTCGTCGCCGATCAGCCGCTCCAGGGCCTGCTCCGGCGGCGAGGCCACCAGCTCGGCGCCGCTGCGGCGGACCAGACCGGTCCGGACCAGCTGCTCGACCACCTCGTCGACGGCGACCCGGCCGGCTCGCTCGTCGGCATCCCCGACCACGTCCACGACGGCGTCCAGGGTGAGGCCCGGCGTGCGGAGCAGGGCGCGGTAGAGCGACGCCTCCGCCGGGCCCAGGCCCAGCACGGCGAGCAGCGAGGTCGCGTCGTCATGACGGTGCACGTTGGCATGTTAGTGCCATTGGCTCCTAGTGGACAGTGGTGCAGTTCAGGAACCTGAGAGTCTTCTGTGCGAGGCCGACCGGGACTCCAATCGGGGGATTCGGGAACCCGGTTCGGCCCCACCACGTCGAAGCGCCGGAATCGCAGCAGGGGACGATTCCGGCGCTTCGCCATTCCCGGGGCCGCCGCACCGCTGTAACGCGGGGTTATGGACCGAGGGGAAGGGTTGTGCCGCCGCCCCACGGTCTGCAGCCCCGCGCAAGGTTCAGGCGGCGAGGGGCCCGAACCGTCGCAACGTCTCGGCGAACTCGGCCCGCAGCCGGCGTTGTGTGCGCCGCCGCTCCACGCCGAACATCTCGGACCAGACCACGCGCGACATCCCGTAGCCGCCGTTCGTGCGCCGCATCCAGTCCTCGCGCCTCTTCTCCGCCCAGACCACCTCGTGGACCGGCCGGTCGGCCACACCGCCGCGCGCTCGCTCGACGTACTTCACCCGTCCGTCGAACTCGAAGAGGTGCCGGCCGATGCGCAGGTCCGCGTACGTCGAGCTGCACGCCGTCCGTCACCTCGAACTGCGTCTCGATCTCGCCGAGGTCGAGCTCCGCGACGAGGACGCGCAGCACCGACTCGCCGATCGTGGCGGCACCCGGGTCGGCGAAGGCGGCCGCAGCCCGCGACCTGCTGATTCCCGGCCAGCACCACATCCGCTCGAGCTCGTCGCGGAGCTGCTGCCGCGTGGCCCCGAGACGCAGGGCGGCGTCGAGCGCCACGACACCGTCCTCGAAGCCGAACGAGCGGCCGATGTCGAGCCCGGTGCGAGCCAGCCCGGTGACGACCAGACCGCCGAGCTCGACGACCGAGCCCGGCCTCAGCTCGCTGCGGTGGTGGGCGACGCCGGACTCACCGCGCCCGCCGCGCACGCCGGGGCGGGTCACGTGGACGAGCTCGCGCCACCGGTTGCGCATCGGCAGGCCGTGCAGCGCGGCGGCGCTCGTGTGGCTGATGACGGCCGCCTTGGTCAACAGCCGGCCCACCGCACGCACCTGGAGGACGTAGCGCTCGTCGTCCGAGCAGTCGTCGTGGAAGGACCGCTCGACGTACACCCCTCGCCGCAGCACCACCCAGCCGCCGCCGTGCCCGGTCAGCGTCTTGATCTCACGCTCGGTGTAGCCGGCCTCCGCCGCGTCGCGGCGGGTGAAGGTCCCGCCCGTGCGCGCGGCCACGGCCTGGAGCTCAGGTCTCATCCCCGCAGGGTCGGCGGCCGGCTACCCGTCGCGCGGGGTGGCCCGCCGGCGCTGGGGACGAGGCGCGGCGGCGCCGTCCTGGGGACCCTTCCCGGCGGCGGGCCTTGCGCGGGGCTGTGGACCGTTCGGCGACGGCAGGACGCCTCCCCTCGGTCCATAACCCCGCGTTACAGCAGCTGGTCGGCGGCGGTGGGGCTGGAGTCGCGCAGGAAGGTGGCGCACCGTTCGGCCTCGGGCGCCTCACCGATGCGGTCGGCGGCGGTGGCGAGGGCGGCGAGGGCGCGGAGGAAGCCGCGGTTGGGCTCGTGCTCCCACGGGACCGGGCCGTGACCCTTCCAGCCGTTGCGGCGGAGCAGGTCGAGGCTGCGGTGGTAGCCGACCCGGGCATAGGCGTACGCCGTCACGTCGTCCACGGCCTCGTCGGCCAGCGCGGCCTCGGCGAGCGTCGCCCACGCCAGCGGCGACTCCGGGTGCGAGCGCACCACCGACGCGGGGTCGGCGTCGCCGGCGAGCAGGGCCGCCGCGGGATCCTCGGGGAGGTGGGTGGGGGGCGGGCCGGCCATCAGGTCCTGGAAGGTCATGGCGCCATTGTGCCGCCCGGACCCGGACGGCCGACCCCGGCGTCGGCGCACCCCGGCGTCGACCCCGTCGTCGGACCCGACGGCCGAGGCGCCCTCGAACGGTCCGCAAATATTTGCGGCGCTCTTGCAATCACACCGCACCGCGTGGATACCCTGCAGCATGACGGTCCGACTCTCAGCCATCGCCGAGCGCGCCGGGGTGAGCGTGGCGTCGGTCAGCCGCGTCCTCAACGACAAGCCCGGCGTGGCCGAGACGACCCGGCGCGCGGTGCTCACCGCCGTCGACGTGCTCGGCTACGAACGGCCCGCCCGGCTGCGCACCCGGACCGCCGGGCTGATCGGCCTGATGGTCCCCGAGCTGGAGAACCCGATCTTCCCCCGCATGGCCCAGGCCATCGAGGTGGCGCTGGTGCGGCACGGCTACACCCCGGTGCTGTGCTCGCAGAGCACCGGCGGCGTCCACGAGGACGACTACGTCACCACGCTGCTCGACCGCGGCGTCTCGGGGATCATCTTCGTGTCCGGCATCCACGCCGTCGAGGGCACCGACCCGGAGCGTTACCGCCAGCTCGCCGAGGGCGGCCTGCCGCTGGTCCTGGTCAGCGGCGCCATCCCCGGCATCGGCGCCACCTGCATCTCCGCCGACGACGCCGAGTCGGCCGAGCTGGCGGTCAGCCACCTGGCCCAGCTGGGACATCGGCGCATCGGGCTGGCCACCGGGCACACCCGCTACCAGCCCGTCGTACGCCGGATCGAGGGGTTCCGGACCGCCATGCGCGCCCACGTCGACCCCACCCTGAGCGACGCCGACCTCGACGAGCTCGTGGAGTGCACGATCTTCACCACCGAGGGCGGCGCGTCGGCCGCCGAGACGCTGCTCGACCGGGGGGCGACCGCCATCGTGTGCGGCTCGGACCTGATGGCCCTCGGCGTCATCACCACCGCCCGGCGCCGTGGCCTGCGGGTGCCCGAGGACCTCTCGGTGGTGGGCAGCGACGACAGCATGCTGATCCAGTACACCGACCCGCCGCTGACCACCGTGCGGCAGCCGGTCGTCGCGATGGGCACCGCCGCCGCCGGCGCGCTCGTCGAGCAGATCTCCGGGGTGCCGCCGATGACCTCCGAGATGCTCTTCCGCCCCGAGCTGGTGGTCCGCGGCACCACGGCCGCAAGTCCCGCGTGACGGTCGTCGCAAAAAGTTGCAGTTGCAGCAACCGCCACGCATGCCGGACCATGGTGCGGTGACTTCGTCCTCCGTCCTCACGCCCCTGACCGTCCCGGCCGACACCGCCGCGGCCGCCTCCGGCGCGCCCGCCTGGTGGCACAGCGCCGTCGTCTACCAGGTCTACCCGCGGTCCTTCGCCGACGGGAACGGCGACGGTGTCGGCGACCTGCCCGGGATCACCGGCCGGCTGCCCTACCTGCGCGACCTCGGCGTCGACGCGGTCTGGATCTCGCCGTACTACGTCTCGCCGATGGCCGACGCCGGCTACGACGTCGCCGACTACCGCGACATCGACCCGCTGTTCGGGTCGCTGGGCGACGCCGAGGAGCTGATCGCCGAGGCGCACCGGCTGGGCATCCGGGTGATCGCCGACCTGGTCCCCAACCACACCTCCGACGAGCACGCCTGGTTCCGGGCCGCGCTCGCCGCGGCGCCGGGCTCGCCCGAGCGCGAGCGCTACATGTTCCGCGACGGCAAGGGCCCCGGCGGCGACGAGCCGCCCAACGACTGGCGCAGCGTCTTCGGCGGCCGCGCCTGGACCCGGGTCACCGAGCCCGACGGCACGCCGGGCCAGTGGTACCTGCACATCTTCGACCCCAAGCAGCCGGACCTGAACTGGCAGAACCCCGAGGTGCGCGAGGAGTTCCTCGACATCCTGCGCTTCTGGCTCGACCGCGGCATCGACGGCTTCCGGGTCGACGTGGCGCACGGCATGGTCAAGGAGGAAGGCCTCCCCGACTGGAACCACGAGCAGGAGATGCTCGAGGGCGAGAACGCCGACGGCGTCCGGCCGCCGATGTGGGACCAGGACGGCGTCCACGAGATCTACCGCTCCTGGCGCGAGGTGCTCGACACCTACGAGGGCCGGATGATGGTGGCCGAGGCCTGGGTGGAGCCCGCCTCGCGGCTGGCGCGCTACCTGCGCCCCGACGAGATGCACCAGGCGTTCAACTTCCACTACCTCGGCTCGCTGTGGGCGGCCACCGACGTGCGCGAGGCGATCGCGTCCTCGCTCGAGGCCAACGCCCTGGTCGGCGCGCCCACCACCTGGGTGCTCAGCAACCACGACGTCGTGCGCCACGCCAGCCGGCTCGGCCTGGCCGTCCCGGGCAAGCACAACCCGCACGGCCTCGGCCCGCGCGACCCGCAGCCCGACGAGGCCCTCGGCCTGCACCGGGCCCGGGCGGCCTCCGCGCTGATGCTCGCGCTCCCGGGGTCGGCGTACCTCTACCAGGGCGAGGAGCTCGGCCTGCCCGAGCACACCACCCTGGCCGACGAGCACCGCCAGGACCCGTCGTGGTTCCGCCACGACGGCGAGGTCGTCGGCCGGGACGGCTGCCGGGTCCCGATCCCGTGGGTCGCCGACGCCCCGGCGTACGGCTTCAACGACACCGGCGAGAGCTGGCTGCCGCAGCCCGAGGCGTTCGCCGCCTACGCCGTGGACCGGCAGGACGGCGTCGCGGGCTCGACCCTCGAGCTCTACCGCGCGGCGCTGGAGCTGCGTGCCGAGCACCAGCTCGGCCACGGCGAGCTCGCGCTGTCCGACGAGTACGGCGACGACGTGCTCGCGCTGCTCCGCACCACGCCGACGTCCACGGTCCTGGTCGTCACCAACTTCGGCGACGAGCCGGTGGCCGTCCCGCACGGCGCGGAGGTGCTGCTGAGCAGCGCCGACCTCGTCGACGGGCAGGTCCCCACCGACGTGACGGTCTGGGCCCGGCTGGAGCGCTGAGCCCGGCACGCAGAGAGCCCCGCGGGACCGGCCGGTCTCGCGGGGCTCTCGCCGTCAGGGGGTCAGGAGCTGACCGACGTGCCCGTCGAGCGGAGGTTCTCGCACGCCTCCACCACGCGGGCGGCCATGCCGGCCTCGGCGGCCTTGCCCCACGCGCGCGGGTCGTAGGCCTTCTTGTTGCCGACCTCGCCGTCGACCTTCAGCACGCCGTCGTAGTGGGTGAACATGTGCCCGGCGACCGGGCGGGTGAAGGCGTACTGGGTGTCGGTGTCGACGTTCATCTTGATCACGCCGTAGTCGACCGCGGCCGCGATCTCCTCCGGCAGCGAGCCGGAGCCGCCGTGGAAGACCAGGTCGAACGGCTTGGAGCCGGCGTCCAGGCCGAGCTTCTCCACCACGGCGTCCTGGGCGTGCTTGAGGATCTCCGGGCGCAGCTTGACGTTGCCCGGCTTGTAGACGCCGTGCACGTTGCCGAAGGTCAGCGCCGTCATGTAGCGGCCCTTCTCCCCGGTGCCGAGCGCCGCGACCGTGGCCAGCGCGTCGTCGGTGGTGCTGTAGAGCTTGTCGCCGAGCCGCCCTCGACGCCGTCCTCCTCGCCGCCGACGACGCCGACCTCGATCTCCAGCACGATGTGCGCGGCGGCCGCCTTCTCGAGCAGCTCCTGCGCGATGGAGAGGTTCTCGTCGAGCGGCACGGCCGAGCCGTCCCACATGTGCGACTGGAACAGCGGGTGCTGGCCGTTCTTCACGCGCTCGATCGAGATGTCGAGCAGCGGCCGGACGAAGCCGTCGAGCTTGTCCTTGGGGCAGTGGTCGGTGTGCAGCGCGATGTGGACGGGGTAGTTCTTGGCGACCTCGGCGGCGTACGCCGCGAAGGCGGCCGAGCCGGTGACCATGTTCTTCACGGTCGGTCCGGAGAGGTACTCCGCGCCGCCGGTGGACACCTGGATGATCCCGTCGCTGCCGGCGTCGGCGAAGCCCTTGAGCGCGGCGTTGAGGGTCTGCGAGGAGCTGACGTTGATGGCCGGGTAGGCGAAGGAGTCCCGCTTCGCCTTGTCGAGCATCTCCGCGTACACCTCGGGAGTGGCGATCGGCATGTTCGTCTCCTGTGTCGTGCTGGGCGGCCTGTGGGTCCACCCTACGGCCGGGGACGTACGCCGGAGCAAGCCCCGCTCAACCGGCGGGCGACGCCTCCTGCTCGGCCTCGTCGCGCTCGCGTCCGGGCGTGGGCAGGTCGAACCGGCGGATCACCACCCGGAACACCACGTAGTAGACGGCGGCGTAGCCGAGGCCGATCGGCACGAGCAGCAGCGGGTGTGTCGCGGCCGTGAAGTTCAGCGTGTAGTCGATGGCGCCCGCCGAGAAGGCGAAGCCGTCCTTGATGCCGAGCGCGTTGACCAGCGCCAGCGCGGTGCCGGTGAGGAAGGCGTGGATGACGTAGAGCGGCCACGCGACGAACATGAACGCGAACTCCAGGGGCTCGGTCACCCCGGTGACGAACGACGTGAGCGCCCCGGACAGCATCACGCCGCCGACGAGCTTGCGCCGGCCGGGCAGCGCCTCGTGGTAGATCGCCAGGGCGGCGGCGGGCAGCGCGAACATCATGATCGGGAAGAAGCCGGTCATGAAGGCGCCCGCCGTGGGGTCGCCGTTGAGGAAGCGCGCGATGTCGCCGCGCACGACCTCGCCGCCGGCCGTCTCGTAGGAGCCCGACCGCGAACCACGGCACCGAGTTCACGATGTGGTGCAGGCCGAGAGGCACGGTGAGCCGGTTGACGAAGCCGTAGAGCCCGGCACCGATGATGTCGTTGCCGACCAGCCACTCGCCGAGGTGGGTGAGGCCGCGGTCGAAGGCGGGGTAGGCGAACGACAGCAGCACCCCGACGAGCAGGGCGGCGTTGGCGGTGAGGATCGGCACGAACCGCCGGCCGCCGAAGAACGCGAGGAACGTGGGCAGCCGGGTGCGGTGGTGCCGCTGCCAGAGCAGGGCCGAGATCACGCCGATCACGATGCCGCCGAAGACGCCGTAGTCGATGACCGTCGAGGAGCCGTCGTTCCCCTCGAGGACGTACGGCGACATGGCGGTCGTGACCGCGTCGAAGACGAGGTAGCCGACCACGGCGGCCACCGCCGTGGAGCCGTCGGCCTTGCGAGCGAACCCGATCGCCACCCCCACCGCGAAGAGCAGGCCGAGGTGGCTGAACAGCGTCCCACCCGCCGCGGCCAGCACGTCGGCGACCGGCTCGAGCCACGGCCACCGGCTGGCCAGCGCGAGCCCGCTGTCGCCCGCGCCGAGCATGTCGGGCTGGCCGAGCCGCAGCAGCAGCGCGGCGACGGGGAGCACGGCGA
Source organism: uncultured Actinomycetota bacterium (assembly GCA_963698315.1). Taxonomy (GTDB): domain Bacteria; phylum Actinomycetota; class Actinomycetes; order Propionibacteriales; family Nocardioidaceae; genus Nocardioides_B. Next base: position 270,410 of record CAVOQH010000002.1, on the reverse strand, counting down.
TCGGCAGCATCAGGCTGCGCCCGAGGCGCTGGAGGACACCGAGACCCGGCCTGCCGGCTCCCGACGGCGTCCGAGGCCCGGCGTGGCCGGTGGTGCGGCCGAGGACGCGACGGGGGTGGCCCCGTCGTGCGCGCTCGGCGGCGGCTGGGCGTCCATCGGTCCTCCTCGTCCCGTCGAGGCAAGGGCCGCGAGGCTCCTCGCCCCGGGCCGGATGGTTGAATGCAACCATGAGCCAAGCCGAGCAGATCATCGCCGGTCTGGGTGGCAGCAGCAACATCGTAGAGATCGAGGCCTGCATCACCCGCCTCCGCACCGCGCTGGCCGACAGCGCGCTCGTCGACGAGCGCGTCCTCAAGTCGGCGGGGGCCCACGGGATCATGCGCGCCGGCTCGGTGGTGCAGGTCGTGGTCGGCCCCGACGCCGACGTCATCGCCAGCGAGATCGAAGACCTCCTGTGAGCACCGCCCGGTGGCGTGCCGGCCGCGCGCCGGGAGGCCGGTGATGGTCGAGGTCCTGTCCCCCGTCGCCGGGATGCGCCAGGACGTCAGCGACGTGCCCGACCCGGTGTTCGCCGCCGGCATGGTCGGCCCCGGAGCGGCCATCGCGCCGACCCCCGTCAAGCAGACCGTGGTCGCGCCGATCGACGGGGTGCTGGCCAAGCTGCACCCGCACGCCTTCGTGGTCGTCAGCGACCGCGGCCCCGCGGTGCTCGTCCACCTCGGGATCGACACCGTCCACCTCGGCGGCGACGGCTTCACCGTGCTCGCCGAGGAGCAGGACCGGGTCCGGGCCGGCGACGAGATCGTCACCTGGGACCCGGAGTACGTCGAGCACGCCGGCCACTCCTCGGTCTGCGCCGTCGTGGTCCTCGACTGCCCCTACCCGGCGCACTCCCTCGGCGAGCCGGGCACCGAGGTCGCGGTGGCCGACCCGCTGTTCATCATCGACTGCTGAGCCGGGTCCGCTCCCCGCCTGAGCTCAGCCCGACCAGGACGCCTCGTGCCCGAGGTCGGCGTGCTGGCGGATCCAGGTGTGCATCGCGATCGCGGCCGCCGCCGAGGCGTTGATCGACCGGGTCGAGCCGAACTGGGTGATCGAGAAGGTGCCGTCGCAGGCCGCCCGCGCCGGGTCGGAGAGCCCCGGGCCCTCCTGGCCGAAGAGCAGGCACACGTCGCGCGGCAGCGCGAGCGTCTCGATCGGCTCCGAGCCGGGCAGGTTGTCGATGCCGAGCAGGCTCACCCCGCGGCCGTGCAGGTCCTCGGCCAGCTCCGCGACCGACGGGTGGTGCCGGACGTGCTGGTAGCGGTCGGTCACCATCGCCCCGCGCCGGTTCCAGCGCCGGTTGCCGACGATGTGCACCTCCGCGGCGAGGAAGGCGTTGGCGGTGCGCACGATGGTGCCGATGTTGAAGTCGTGCTGCCAGTTCTCGATCGCCACGTGGAAGCCGTGCCGGCGGGTGTCGAGGTCGGCGACGATCGCCTCGAGGCGTCCAGTAGCGGTAGCGGTCCACGACGTTGCGCCGGTCGCCCTCGGCGAGCAGCCGGGCGTCGTACTGCTCGCCGGTCGGGCCAGGGTCCCGGCCACGGCCCCACGCCGACCTCGGGCCGGCCGTGCGGCATCGGGTCGTACGGCGCCCGCACCTCGTCCTCGTCGTCCACCCGTGAATCGTATGAGGGGCCGCCGGTTAGGGTTCACCCGTGATCGACACGCTGATGGCCGTCCCGATGCTGCTCGGGATCGACTGGATGGACCCCGAGTGGCTCCTCGAGCAGTTCGGGGACCAGATGTTCTGGGTCAGCGTGGCGATCGTCTTCATCGAGTGCGGGCTGCTCTTCCCGATCCTGCCGGGCGACTCCCTGCTGTTCAGCGTGGGCCTGTTCGTGCACCGCGCCGAGGCCGGTGAGGCCGGGATCAACTACGGCATCGTCACCGTCTGCGTGATCCTCAGCCTGGCCGCCTTCCTCGGCAACGTCGTGGGCTACGAGATCGGGCGCGCCATCGGCGAGCCGCTGCAGGAGCACTCCGGTCGCTTCATCAAGAAGAAGTACTTCGACCAGACCCACGTCTTCTTCGAGCGGTACGGCGCCCGGGCGCTCGTGCTCGGCCGGTTCGTGCCGATCGTGCGCACCTTCATCACCGTGGTCGCCGGGATCGGCAAGATGGACCGCCGGCACTTCTTCACCTGGTCGTTCGTGGGCGCCGTCCTCTGGGCGACCGGGCTGACGCTGCTCGGCTACTTCCTCGGCGGCATCGACTTCCTCCAGCACAACATCGAGGCAGCCGTGCTGGTGATCGTGTTCTTCTCGGTGCTGCCGATGGTCTTCGAGTACTGGCGGCACCGCCGCACCCCCACCCCGACCGACACCGACGCGCGCTGACGCCGCGCGGGGCCCTCTCTGGCAGATTGTCCCCGTGGACCCCTCGCTCACCCTCGACCGCGCGCTCCAGCGCGGCCGGCTGTCGGTCGACCAGCGGGTCCGCCGGCTGCGCAACAACTCCTGGCACATCGCGCAGTGCGCGCTCGCGGCCGGGGCGGCCTGGTTCGTCGCCGCCGACCTGCTCGGCCACGACACCCCGTTCTTCGCACCCGTCGCCGCGGTGCTGTGCCTCGGCACGTCCTACGGCCAGCGGCTGCGCCGCGTCGTCGAGGTCACCCTCGGAGTGGCGATCGGGGTGTTCATCGCCGACCTGTTCGTGCTGCTCTTCGGCTCGGGTGCCTGGCAGCTGGTCGTGGTCGTCGCCGCATCGATGTCGCTGGCCTTCCTGCTGGACGCCGGCCGGCTCTTCGTGACGCAGGCGGCGGTCCAGTCCATCGTCGTCACCACGTTGCTCCCCGACCCCGGGGCCGCGCTCACCCGGTGGACCGACGCACTGGTGGGCGGGGTGGTCGCCGCGGTGGCGGCCACGGCCGTCCCCCGCGCGCCGCTGCGCCGCCCGCGCGAGCAGGCCGCGGTCGTCGTACGCAAGATCTCCGAGCTGCTGCGCGGCGCGGCGGAGGTGATGGTGGTGGGCGACGTGGAGCCCGCCCTCGACCTGCTCGCCGACGCGCGCACCACCGACGTGCTGATCCGCGAGCTGCAGGACGCCTCCGACGAGGGGCTGTCGGTGGTCGCCTCCTCGCCGTTCCGCTTCCGGCACCGTGAGCCGCTGCGCCGGATGGCCGACATCGTCGAGCCGCTCGACCTCGCGCTGCGCAACACCCGGGTGCTGGTGCGCCGCGCCGCCGTCGCCGCGCACCGTCGCGAGCCGGTGCCGCGGGGCTACTCCGTGCTGTGCGCGGAGCTCGCCGACGCCGCCGACCTGGTCGCCGAGGAGCTCGAGAGCAACCGGATGCCCGTCGCGGCCCAGCCCGCGCTGCTCGGGGTGGCGTGGGCGACCGCCCAGGTCGAGCGCAGCCGCGACCTGTCGGCGGAGGTGATCCTGGCCCAGGTGCGCTCGGTGGTCGCCGACCTGCTCCGGATCACCGGGATGGGCGTGATCGAGTCGTCCGACGCCATACCCCCCACGGAGGGCTGAGTCCGCGCTCGGGTGCTCCGCGGCGACTTGCGCGGGGCTGTGGACCGTTAGCAGGCGGCACACCGTCTCCTCACGGTCCATAACCCCGCGTTACAGCTGCGTCAGCGGGCGGTGACGGCGTCGAGCTGGGCCTTGGTGAGGACGGGGCGGACCTCGAGGCCGACGTCGGCCAGGGGGTTCTCGCCCTCGGGGCTGCGGTCGATCGCGCAGACGACGACCTCGACCACGGCACCGGCCTCGCGCAGGGCGCGGGTGGCGTCGCGGACGGCGCCGCCGGTGGTGATGACGTCCTCGACCAGGGTGACCCGCCGGCCGGCGACGTCGGGTCCCTCGGCGAGCTTGCAGGTGCCGTACTCCTTGGCCTTCTTCCGCACGAAGAGCGCCGGCTGCCCGGTGCGCGCGCTCAGCACGGTGACGATCGGGATGCCGCCGAGCTCGAGCCCGCCGAGCAGCTCGGTGTCCTCGGGGAGCAGGCCGACCATCTCGTCGGCGACGCGGGCCAGCAGGGCCGGGTCGGACTCGAAGAGGTACTTGTCGAAGTACTCGCTCGCCACCTGGCCGGACCGCAGCGTGAACTCTCCGGTCAGGCGGCAGCAGGCGTCGACGTCCCGGGCCAGGGCAGTGAGGTCGCTCATGCGCACCACCCTAGGAGGTGGCGGTGCGGTCCTTGGGGGTGGCCGACACCAGGTGGCCGAAGGCGATCATCCGCTCGTCGGTGTGGAAGAGCTCCGCGCAGGTGGTCAGCGTGATCAGGTGCGGGTCGTCGACGGGGCCGACGCCGCCCGGCACCGGGTTCTCGGGCTTCTCGGCGACCACCCACACGTCGCGGAAGGTCACCACGAGGTCGTCGGGGTCGGTGTCGAGCACGTAGGTGAACACGGTGTCGCGGGTCTCCACGACCACCTCGTCGCCCGGCCGGAGCGACGGCATGTCGCGCAGCGGCTCGCCGTGGGTGACCCGGTGCGCGGCGAGGGCGTAGTTGCCGCGGCCGCCGGCGCGGGTGGAGTCCTCGAAGTGGCCGAAGCCGCGGGCGAGCACGTCGTCGGCGACGCCCTCGAGCACGGGCATGACGTAGTCGTCGCCGAAGCGCGGGATCCGGATCAGCGCGGACGCCTCGCCGAGCGCCACCTCCGCGGGCTCGCCGCCGGGCACGCCACCGGGCCCGTCCCCGCCGGCGCCGTCGCCCTCGACCACGGCCGGCGGCGCCTCCCGCCAGGCGTCCTGGAGCGCCTCGACGGTCTCCTGCTGGCGGCGCTCGGAGACGATGTTGGTGCCGAAGAACTGCCAGCCGACGTAGCCGAGCATGGCCAGGCCGGCGGCGACCAGGCCGACGCCGAGCCAGAACGTGACCCCGCGGCGCTGTCCTCCACCCCCACTCATGGCGACGATCATCCCCCATCGGTGGTCGCGCAGGTGCCGAATACAGTCGAGGGATGGTCGCACCCAGCTCCCGCACCGCCCATCGCCTGCAGGACGTCCCGCCCACCATCTTCGGGGAGATGTCCGCCCTCGCCGTCCGCACCGGCGCGCTGAACCTCGGCCAGGGGTTCCCCGACGTCGACGGGCCGGCCGCCGTCGTCGACGCGGCTGTGGCGGCGATGCGGGAGGGCCGCAACCAGTACGCACCCGGGATCGGCGTGCCCGAGCTGCGCACCGCCGTGGCCGCCCACCAGGCGCGGCACTACGGCGTCGACCTCGACCCGGACACCGAGGTGGTGGTCACCGCCGGCGCGACCGAGGCGATCGCCGCGGCCCTGCTCGCGCTGGTCGACCCCGGCGACGAGGTGGTCGTGCTCGAGCCGTTCTACGACTCCTACGTCGCCTGCATCGCGATGGCCGGCGGCGTACGGCGGCCGGTCACGCTCCGCGCCCCCGACTTCCGGCTCGACGTCGAGGCGCTGCGCGCGGCGGTCACCGACCGCACCAAGCTGATCCTGGTCAACACCCCGCACAACCCGACCGGCACCGTGCTGGACCGCGACGAGCTGGCGGCGGTCGCCGAGGTGGCGGTGGAGCGCGACCTGCTGGTCGTCACCGACGAGGTCTACGAGCACCTGCTCTTCGACGGCCGCGCGCACGTGCCGCTGTGCACCCTGCCGGGCATGTGGGAGCGGACGGTCAGCATCTCCAGCGCCGGCAAGACGTTCTCGTTCACCGGCTGGAAGGTCGGCTGGGTGACCGGCCCGGCCGACCTGGTCGCGTCGGTCTACGCCGCCAAGCAGTGGCTCACCTTCAGCAACGCCGCCCCGCTCCAGCCCGCGGTCGCGCACGCCCTCGAGCACGAGGCCGGCTTCTACGGCAAGCTCGCCCAGGAGCTCCAGGACAAGCGCGACCTGCTCTGCGCGGGCCTGGCCCGGCTCGACGTCGACGTGTTCGTGCCCGAGGCGACCTACTTCGTCACCACCGACGTGCGGCGCTACGGCTACGACGACGCGATGGCGTTCTGCCTCGCGCTGCCGGAGAGGGCCGGGGTGGTGGCGATCCCCTCGCAGGTGTTCTACGACGACCAGGAGGAGGGCCGGCACAAGGTGCGCTGGGCCTTCTGCAAGGAGGCGGGCGTCATCGAGGAGGGCGTGCGCCGGCTGACCTCGGCCGACCTGCACGCCTGACCCGGGCCGCCGTCAGGCGCCCGCCGTCACCAGACCGGCGGCTTGCCACCGGGCTGCTGCGGGGGCGGCTGCTGGGGGTAGCCCGTCGGACCGCCGCCGGCGTAGGGCGGGGGCGGCGGGGTGACCCGACGGCCGGCCGGGTGGCGTACCACGTGCGCGCGCTGCCGCTGAGCAGCAGGCCGGCCGACACGGCCGTGGGCACCGCGATCACCAGGCCGACCGGGAAGGCCAGCAGCGCCACCAGCGTCGCCATCACCGACGGACGCGACGAGCAGGCCGCGGGCCCAGCCCTGGCGGCGGAACGCGAAGACGGCGAGCACGAAGGCCACCAGGCACCAGAACAGCACCAGCGCGCTGACCACCCACAGCGCCGAGAGCAGGTCGCCGGTGGTGAGCGCCGAGGCCTGGAACTCCGGGGTCTGCCGCACGGCCTCCAGCAGGGTGTCGCGGGCGACGAGCAGCATCAGCACCATCAGGGCGAAGACGGAGCCGACCAGCGGGGTGAGCAGCCAGGTCATCGCGACCGCCGCGGTCACCGTGCCGGGCCGCCGCTGCGGGTCGCGGCCGGCGGGCGGGACCGGGCCCGGCTCGCCCGAGCCCGGCGCCGGCGGTGCCCAGGGTGCGGAGGTGCTGGGGCGCTGCTGGCCGAACGGGTACGCCGCCGGAGCCGGCTGCGACTCCTCGCCGGGCCGATCGTCGCCGGACGGCCGCGCCGCCGGCGGGGCCGGCGCCTGGGGCGAGGGCGGCGCCCACCCGGCGTCGGGCGGCGCGCCCGCCGAGGGAGGCGGCGTCGGCCGGGTCGGCTGCTCCACCGGCGTGGCCGGGGCGGGCTGCCGGCCGGCGAACCAGTCACGGGCCGGGCGGCCCCACAGCAGCGTGGCGGCGAAGGCCACCGCGATGGCCACCAGGCCACCCGACAGCGGCGCGGTGAAGAGCAGCAGGGCGGCGGCGACCGAGAAGCCGATGCGTGCGCCCTGGTGGCGCTGGAGCACGAAGACCGCGAGCACGCCGGCGACGGCGGCCAGCGCGCCGTTGACCAGCACCAGCCCGTGCAGGGCCGAGGTGACCCAGGCGGCGTCGATGCCCATCCCCCGGCCCAGCGGGTCGGTGAGGAACTGCTCGATCGCCTCGCGCATCTCGATCGACCGCAGGGTCGCCATCGCGTCGAAGAGCGAGATCACCAGCAGGACACAGCCCGCCAGGCCCAGCACGGCGGCGGTCGTGACCTCGCGGGGGCGGGGCAGCGACGTCGTCTCACTCATGGGCGCAATTCCATCACGGAGCGCCAACAGCTCCCGCGGGCGGTCAGCCTGCCGCGAGGGTCAGTCCCTCGGCGTCGGGGTCGACGTCGACGGTGACGCGGGCGCCGTCCTTGACCTCGCCGCCGAGCAGCATCCGCGCCAGCGGGTCGCCGATCGCGGTCTGCACCAGCCGGCGCAGCGGGCGGGCGCCGTACGCCGGGTCGTAGCCGGTGTGCGAGAGCCACTGGTGCGCCGCCGGGGTGACCTCGACGGTGATCCGGCGGACCGCCAGCCGGCGGCCGAGCTCGGCCACCTGGAGGTCGACGATGTGCGAGAGCTCGTCGGGGCTGAGCGGGTCGAACAGGACGACCTCGTCGAGCCGGTTGAGGAACTCCGGCTTGAACGACTGCCGCACCAGGCCCATCACCGACTCGCGCTTCTGCTCGGCGTCGAGCGTCGGGTCGACGAGGAACATCGAGCCGAGGTTGGAGGTCAGGATCAGCACCGCGTTGCGGAAGTCGACCGTGCGGCCCTGGCCGTCGGTGAGGCGGCCGTCGTCGAGCACCTGGAGCAGGATGTCGAAGACCTCCGGGTGCGCCTTCTCGACCTCGTCGAGCAGCACCACGCTGTAGGGGCGGCGGCGCACGGCCTCGGTGAGCTGGCCGCCCTCCTCGTAGCCGACGTAGCCGGGAGGCGCGCCGACCAGCCGGGCGACGCTGTGCTTCTCGGAGTACTCGCTCATGTCGATGCGCACCATCGCCCGCTCGTCGTCGAACAGGAAGTCGGCGAGCGACTTGGCGAGCTCGGTCTTGCCGACGCCGGTGGGGCCGAGGAAGAGGAACGAGCCGGTCGGCCGGTCGGGGTCGGAGATGCCGGCCCGCGAGCGGCGTACGGCGTCGGAGACGGCCGCGACCGCGGCGCGCTGGCCGATCAGCCGCTCGCCGATGACCTCCTCCATGCGCAGCAGCTTGGCCGTCTCGCCCTCGAGCAGCCGCCCGGTCGGGATGCCGGTCCAGGCCTCGACGACGTCGGCGACCTCCTCGGCGCCGACCTCCTCGCGGACCATCGGCTCCTCGCCGGCCACGGCCTCCTCGGCGGCGGCCGCCTCGGCGATCTGCTTCTCGACGGCGGGGATCTGGCCGTAGAGGATCTCGCTGGCCTTGGCCAGGTCGCCGTCGCGCTGGGCGCGGTCGGCCTCCATGCGCAGCTCGTCGATGCGCTTGCGCAGCTCGCCGGACCCCTCGAGCGCGGTCTTCTCCCGCTCCCAGCGGGCCTCGAGGCCGCGCAGCTCCTCCTCGCGGTCGGCCAGGTCGGCCCGCAGCTTGGTCAGCCGCTCGCGGGAGGCCTCGTCGGTCTCGCGGTCGAGCGCGAGCTCCTCCATCCGCATCCGGTCGACCGAGCGGCGGAGCTGGTCGATCTCCTCCGGCGACGACTCGATCTCCATGCGCAGCCGGGAGGCCGCCTCGTCGACGAGGTCGATCGCCTTGTCGGGCAGCTGCCGCCCGGTGATGTAGCGGTCCGACAGCATCGCCGCGGCGACCAGGGCCTGGTCGGTGATCTTCACGCCGTGGTGGGCCTCGTACTTCTCCTGCAGGCCGCGCAGGATCGCGACGGTGTCCTCGACGGACGGCTCGCCGACGAAGACCTGCTGGAAGCGCCGCTCCAGGGCCGGGTCCTTCTCGATCCGCTCGCGGTACTCGTCGAGCGTGGTGGCGCCGATCATCCGCAGCTCGCCGCGGGCCAGCATCGGCTTGAGCATGTTGCCGGCGTCCATCGCGGAGTCGCCGCCCGCGCCGGCCCCGACGACGGTGTGCAGCTCGTCGATGAAGGTGATGACCTGGCCCTCGGCGTCCTTGATCTCCTGGAGCACGGCCTTGAGCCGCTCCTCGAACTCGCCGCGGTACTTCGCGCCGGCCACCATCGCGGCCAGGTCGAGCGAGAGCACCTTGCGGCCCTTGAGGGAGTCGGGCACGTCGCCGTCGACCACCCGCTGGGCGAGACCCTCCACGACGGCGGTCTTGCCGACACCGGGCTCGCCGATCAGCACGGGGTTGTTCTTGGTGCGGCGCGAGAGCACCTGGATGACCCGCCGGATCTCGGAGTCGCGGCCGATGACCGGGTCGAGCTTGCCCTCCTGGGCGGCCGCGGTCAGGTCGACGGCGTACTTCTCGAGCGCCTGGTAGGTCGACTCGGGGTCCTGGCTGGTCACCCGCTGGGAGCCGCGCACGCTGGACAGCGCGCCGCGCAGCGCCTCGGGGCTGGCCCCGGCCTCCGCGAGCAGCGCCTTGACCGGGCTGTCGACGGTGGCGGACGCGATCAGCAGGTGCTCGGTGGAGACGTAGTCGTCCTTCATCTCCGCGGCGACGTCGCCGGCCTGGGTGAGGATCTGCAGGGCGGCGCGGGAGTACGACGGTGCGCCGACCGTGGCGCCCGAGGCGGCGGGGAGCCGCTTGAGCTCCGCCTCGACGCCGGCGATCACCGCGGACGGCTGCACGCCGGCGGCCTCGAACAGGGGCCGGGCGATGCCGTCGGGCTGCGCGAGCAGCGCGGCGAGGAGGTGGACGGCCTCGACCTGCGCGTGCCCGCCCGCGTTGGCGGTCGAGATCGCGGTGCTGATGGCCTGCTGGCTGCGGGTGGTGAGCTTCGACGCGTCCATGGGTCCCTCTTCTTTCTCGACCCCGATTCGTCCGCTTCATCGCGTCCGTCTCACGCGGAGTGATCGCGGACGAATCGGGTTGGGTCTAGCGGGTGGTACGGCGCCAGACCGTGACGGACTGGCCGGGGGACGGCCGCACGGCCGGGAGGTTGCGCCCGGCGCGCTCGTCCAGGGTGGCGCGGAGCGCCTGGTGGGCGGCGAGCAGCTCGGACTCGAGCTCGGCCACCCGGTGCCGCAGGGCGTCGGCGGTGTGCTCGAGCTCGAGGATCCGGCGGACGCCCTCGAGCCCGATGCCCGACGCGGTCAGCTGCGCCACCTCGCGGAGCAGCTCGATGTCGCGCCAGGAGTAGCGCCGGCCGCCGCCACCGGTGCGGCCGGGGCGGACCAGGCCGAGCCGGTCGTAGCTGCGCAGCGTCTGCGGGTGCAGCCCGGTCAGCTCGGCGGCCACGCTGATGACGTAGACCGGGACCTCCGGCCCCGGCTGGGCCCAGCTCCCGGGCGCGGCCTTCATCGGGGTCCCGCGGCAGCGCGAGCGTAGCGAGTGGTGTCGTGGGGTGGTTCACTTCGAGCCGCCCTCGAAGAGCTTGCTGCGCAGGTCGGTGCCGCCGGTCGCCTCGCGGTAGGCCTGGACGGCCTTGCGGGCGGAGTCGTCGAGGACCGCGGGCACGTGCACCTCGACGGTGACCAGCAGGTCCCCGTGGTGCCCGTCCTTGCGGGCGGCGCCCTTGCCGCGGACCCGGAAGGTGCGGCCGTTGGGCGTGCCCGGCGGGATCTTCACCGTCACCGGCGCACCGCCCAGGGTGGGCACCTTGATGTCGGCGCCGAGCGCGGCCTCGTCGAAGGAGACCGGCACCGACAGGGTGAGGTTGTCGCCCCGGCGGCCGAAGAGCCGGTGCGGTGCGACCTTGACGGTGACGTAGAGGTCGCCGGCCGGGCCGCCGCGCTCGCCGCTCGCGCCCTTGCCGCGGAGCCGGATGCGCTGGCCGTCCTTGACCCCGGCGGGGATCCGCGCGGAGATGGTGCGGTTGGACAGCCCGCGGCCGGAGCCGTGGCAGGTCGGGCACGGGTCGTCGACCACGAGGCCGCGACCGCCGCAGGCGGAGCAGGTCTCGTTCATCGTGAACGCGCCGCCGACCGAGGCGACGCGCATGCCGACGCCGTCGCAGTCCGGGCAGACCCGCGGGACCGTGCCGGACCGCGCCCCGGTGCCGGAGCAGTCGGGGCACGGCGCGTCGGAGCTCAGCCGCAGCGAGACGGTGACCCCCTCGACCGACTCGGCGAAGCCGATGGTCGCCTCGGTCTCGATGTCGGCGCCGCGGCGGGCCTGGGACCGGGTGGACCGCGTCCCGCCTCCGCCGCCGCCGAACATCGTGCCGAAGAGGTCGCCGAAGCCACCGCCCCCGGCACCGCCACCACCCGGGTCTGGCCGAACAGGTCGTTGACGTCGAACGGACGCCCGCCGCCCGGGCCGGGACCGGTGGTGGTGAACGGACCGAAGCCGCCCGCGAACGCGGACCGCATCTCGTCGTACTGCTTGCGCTTCTCGGTGTCGCCGACGACGTCGTAGGCCTCGGCGATCGCCTTGAAGCGCTCCTCGGCTGCCTTGTCGCCCGGGTGGGAGTCGGGGTGGTTGGCGCGCGCGAGCTTGCGGTAGGCCTTCTTGACCTCGTCGGCCGGCGCGTCCTTGGCCACACCGAGGACCTTGTAGAAGTCCTTGTTGGCCCAGTCGGCGTTGGTCATTCTCCCCTCCTCCCGTCGGGTCGGCTGCGGTCAGCCTGCTGTGTGATGGTCGTACGTCGTGGCGGCTCAGGCCCCGGGCGACGCGCCGTCGGTGCCCTCGCCGGCCGGCTCGGGGTCGACCACGGTGACCCGCGCGGGGCGGACCACCCGGTCACCGATCTGGTAGCCGGCGGTGACGATGTTCTGGCAGGTCGTCGTGGTCACGTCGGGCGAGTGCGCGTGCATCAGCGCCTCGTGGAACCGCGGGTCGAACTCGTCGCCGGGGGCGCCGAACTTGACCAGGCCCTGGGCCGCGACGATCCGCTCGAGCGCGTCGGCGACCGCCTTGAAGCCGCCCTCGAGCTCGCCGTGCTCGCGGGCCCGGTCGAGGTCGTCGAGGACCGGCATCAGCGAGGAGAGGATGGAGAACTTGGCGTTCTCCAGCACCAGCTCGCGGTCGCGGTCGACGCGCCTCTTGTAGTTGACGTACTCGGCCTGGAGCCGCTGCAGGTCCTCGGTGAGCGCCGCCACCGCGGTCTGCGCCGCGGTGAGGTCGCCCTGGACCTCGTCGGTCTCCGCGGGGCCGGCGCCCGCAGTCGCCTGCGGGTCGCCGGTCGCGGTGGCCTCGTCGACGCCCGGACCGGTCTCCGAGTCGAAGGAGGTCTGGCCCTCGTCGGGGAAGTGGCCCTGGGTCACTTGCTCTCACCCTCGTTGTCGGTGTCGTCCTCGACGATCTCGGCGTCGACGACGTCCTCGTCGGTGTCACCGGTGCCGGTCGTCCCGCCCGCGGCGGCCGCGTCGGACTCGCCGGCGGCGTACATCGCGGCACCCATCTTCTGGCTGGACTCGTTGAGCTTGGCCAGCGCGGCCTCGATGCCGGAGGTGGCCTCCTCGTCGGTGGACTCGAGCGCCGCCTTGAGGGCGTCGACGTCGGCCTGGACCTCGGTCTTGACCTCGTCGGGGACCTTGTCACCGTTCTCGGCGAGGAACTTCTCCGTCGAGTAGACGACGCCCTCGGCCTGGTTGCGGGTCTCGACGGCCTCCTTGCGGCGGCGGTCCTCCTCGGCGTACTGCTCGGCGTCCTTGACCATCTTGTCGATGTCCTCCTTGGACAGCGCCGAGCCGCCCGTGATGGTCATCGACTGCTCGCGGCCGGTGCCGCGGTCCTTGGCGGAGACGTGCACGATGCCGTTGGCGTCGATGTCGAAGGTGACCTCGATCTGCGGCACGCCCCGGGGAGCCGGCGGCAGCCCGGTCAGCTCGAAGTTGCCGAGCGGCTGGTTCTGCGCGGCCATCTGGCGCTCGCCCTGGAACACCTGGATCATCACCGACGGCTGGTTGTCGTCGGCGGTGGTGAACACCTCGGACCGCTTGGTCGGGATGGTGGTGTTGCGCTCGATCAGGCGGGTCATCACGCCGCCCTTGGTCTCGATGCCGAGGCTCAGCGGGGTGACGTCGAGCAGCAGGACGTCCTTGACCTCGCCCTTGAGCACGCCGGCCTGGAGCGCGGCGCCCACGGCCACGACCTCGTCGGGGTTGACGCCCTTGTTGGGCTCCTTGCCGCCGGTGAGGTCCTTGACGACCTCGGCCACCGCGGGCATCCGGGTCGAGCCGCCGACCAGGATGACGTGGTCGATCTTGGAGACGTCGATGCCGGCGTCCTTGATGACCTGCTTGAACGGCTGCTTGGTGCGGTCGAGGAGGTCCTGGGTCAGGCGCTGGAACTCGCCGCGGCTGATCTTCTCCTCGAAGTGCAGCGGGCCGGACTCCGAGTGGGTGATGTAGGGCAGGTGGATCGTGGTCTCGCTGGACGAGGACAGCTCGATCTTCGCCTTCTCGGCGGCCTCCTGGAGGCGCTGCTTGGCGATCTTGTCGGCACCGAGGTCGACGCCGTTGTTGTCCTTGAACTTCTTGACCATCCAGTCGACCAGGCGCGCGTCCCAGTCGTCACCGCCGAGGTGGTTGTCACCGGAGGTGGCCTTGACCTCGACCACGCCGTCGCCGATCTCGAGCAGGGACACGTCGAACGTGCCGCCACCGAGGTCGAAGACCAGGATGGTCTGGTCGGACTCCTTGTCGAGGCCGTAGGCCAGCGCGGCCGCGGTCGGCTCGTTGACGATGCGGCTCACGGTGAGGCCCGCGATCTCGCCGGCCTCCTTGGTGGCCTGGCGCTGGGCGTCGGAGAAGTACGCCGGCACGGTGATGACCGCGTCGGTGACCGTCTCGCCGAGGTAGGCCTCGGCGTCGCGCTTGAGCTTCTGCAGCACGAACGCGGAGATCTGCTGGGCGGTGAACGTCTTGTCGTCGATCTGGGTCTTCCAGTCGGTGCCCATGTGGCGCTTCACCGAGCGGATGGTGCGGTCGACGTTGGTGACGGCCTGCCGCTTGGCGACCTCGCCGACGAGGACCTCGCCGTTCTTGGCGAACGCCACCACCGACGGGGTGGTGCGCGCACCCTCGGCGTTGGCGATGACGGTGGGCTCACCGCCCTCGAGGACGGAGACGACGGAGTTGGTGGTGCCGAGATCGATGCCGACCGCGCGAGCCATGTGGGTACCTCCATGTTGCAGCCCCACGGGTGCGGGGCGGTGTCGTGATCAGGGGAACGGACCCGATGCTGGGCCCGTCGAGGCGAGTCTGTCAAACAAGTTGAGTGCGTTCAACTCAACTCTCCTCGCAGGGGTCAACGCAGGTCAGCGAGGGGTTGTTCCCCGGGGAGCAGGAAATCTCGGGGCTCTGGTGGGGGCTCAGCGGATGGTGACGCGGACCGGGTTGGAGGACCGGCCGGTCGCCACGTCGGTGACCCGGAAGCGGGTGAGCCCGGTGCGGCTGGTGAGCACGTAGGTGGTGAAGGTGCCGCCGCTGACCCGGGCGGTGACCGGGAAGTCGGTCCAGCCGTTCTCGAAGCGCTGCACCTGGAGGGTGGCGCCCTCGCCGGTCTGGTAGACGCCGGTGAGGTTGATCCGCTCGCCGCCGCTCACCTCGGCGGGGTAGACCTGCAGGGTGATCGGGCGCGGCTTCTCGGTGGGCGAGGGCTCCGCGGTCGTCGTCTCCTCGGTGGGCGAGGGCTCGCTCACCTCGGGCGGGTCGGGAAAGGCCTCGGGACTGGTGCTCGGCTCCCCGGTGGGGATGTAGAGGCTGGGCTCCTGGGTCGGCCCGGAGCCGGCACTGTCGATGCCGGACAGCTTGGCCGCGCCGAGGGCGACCACGCCCACGACGGCCCCGACGAGCAGCGAGACCGCGACGAGCGCGCCGAGCCCCATCAGGAGCGTGCGGCTCCAGGGGGTCTCGTCGTCGTCGTAGCGGGCCATGCCCTGATCATCCCGGACCCGTCCAAGGAGCGTGCGGGCACCCCGGTGCCGTCTGGTTCCCTGCGCTCCCGACCCCCGTCGTCCCATGGCGTGCAGGCCCTACGGGCCCTGCTCCCCCTCCGGGTAGAGCACGCAGGCCACCTCCACGCCGCCGGCCCTCCGCAGCCGCGGGTCGACGCCGTCGCGGAAGGTCACCTGCACCCCGTCGGAGGTGGCGCTGATGTCCTCGACGCCCCGCCACAGCGGCTCCTCGGGATTCTCGGCGCGGACCCGGCTGAGCAGGTCCTGCACCTGCACGGTGTCGCCCTTGCCGAAGGTCACCTGCTTGGCGGGCTCGTCGAGCACCGAGAGGTCGCCGACGAGCTCCTGCTCGCGCTCGAAGTCGGAGCTGCCCCGCGTCCAGTGCTCCTCGAGCAGGGCGCGCAGGTCGCGCGACTCCCAGCCGCACTCGGCCACCGCCTCCGGGCAGCGCGGGTGGAACGAGCAGCCGAGCGGCGGCGAGGCCGCGTCGGGGATCTCGCCGCGCGGCAGGTCGCGGGGCATCATCTTGTCCGGGTCGGGCTCGGGGATCGCCTTGAGCAGCGCCTTGGTGTAGGGGTGCTTGGGGTCGGCGAAGATCTCCTCGGTGGGCCCGACCTCCACGATCCGGCCGAGGTACATGATCGCCACCCGGTCGCAGAAGAACTTCGCGCTGGCCAGGTCGTGGGTGATGTAGACGTAGGTCAGCCCGAGGTCCTGCTTGAGGTCGAGCATCAGCTGGAGGATCTTGGCGCGGACGCTCATGTCGAGCATCGACACCGGCTCGTCGGCGACGAGCACCTCGGGGTCGAGCACGATCGCCCGCGCGATCACGGCGCGCTGCTTCTGGCCGCCCGAGAGGTCGGAGGGGTACTTCGGCAGGAACCGCTCGACCGGCGTCAGGCCGACCCGCTCCAGCGCGGTGGCGACCCGCTTGCGCGCCTCCTCGCCCTTGGCGACCCCGTGGATCTTCAGCGGGTGACCGATGGCGGTCTCGAGGTCCATCGCCGGGTTGAGCGCCGCGTTGGGGTCCTGGAAGACCATCTGCAGGTCGGTGCGCAGCTCGCGGAGGTCGGCCCCGGACATGGCGGAGACGACCCGCGAGTGGGTCTGCTCACCGGCACCCTTGTGGTAGGTGATCGAGCCGGCGGTGGCCGGCGCGAGGCCGAGCATCGCCCGGCCCAGCGTGGTCTTGCCGCTGCCGGACTCGCCGACCAGGCCGAGCACCTCGCCGCGGTGCAGGGTCAGGTCGACCCCGTCGACCGCCTTGACGGTGCCCTTGCCGACGCCGAAGAGGCGGGACAGGGCGCCGCCGCGCAGCTGGTAGTGGACCTCGAGGTCCTCGATGTCGACGACGGCCGGGGCCGCCGTCGAGGTCTCATGCCTCGTCGGCAACGGAGATCTCCTCACGGGTCAGCGGTGCCTTCTCCTCGTCGGTCAGGTCGACGAGGCCGTGCCGCAGGTCGGTGGCCCAGCAGGCCGCCCGGCTGCCGTTGGGCTGCTCGCGGTCGACCGGCGCCCTGCTCGCGCAGACGTTCATGGCGTCGGGGCAGCGCGGGTGGAAGTGGCATCCCGGCGGCGGCTCGACCAGGTCCGGCGGAGCGCCCGGGATGAAGTTGAGGCCGGTCGTCGACAGGGAGATCGTCGACCGCAGCAGCTCGCGCGTGTAGGGGTGCTGCGGGTCGCGGAACACCTGCCGGGCGTCACCGATCTCGACGATCTTGCCGGCGTACATCACCGCGACCCGGTCGCACGCCTCGGCGATGATGCCCAGGTTGTGGGTGATCAGCAGCAGCGAGGTGTCGTACTCGCGGCGCAGGTCGTGCAGGATCCGGATGATCTGCGCCTCGACCAGCACGTCGAGCGCGGTGGTCGGCTCGTCGGCCACCACGAACGCCGGCCGCAGCACGACGGCGAGCGCGATCATCAGCCGCTGCCGCATGCCGCCGGAGAACTCGTGCGGGTAGGAGCGGTAGCGGGTCGGCGGGATGCCCATCGTGCGCAGCACCGCCAGCGAGCGGCGCTCGATCTCCGCCTTGGAGATGCCGCGCTCGTGGGCGCGGAGCGTCTCCTCGAAGTGCTCGGAGATCCGCATCAGGGGGTTCAGCCGGGTGAGCGGCTCCTGGAAGATCATGCCGAGCTCCCGGCCCCGCTTGGCGTGCATCTGCCGGGTGGGCAGCGCGAGCAGGTCCTCGCCCTGGAAGCGCAGCTCGCCGTCCATCGCGGCGCCGTCGGGCAGCAGCGCGAGCAGGCCCCGCCCGAGCGTGGACTTGCCGCACCCGGACTCCCCCACCAGGCCGAGGATCTCGCCCTTGCGCAGGGAGAAGCTGACGCCGTCGACCGCCTTCACCGGACCCCGGTCGGTGCCGTACCAGATGCGTACGTCGCGGGCGTCGATCACCGTGTCGCCGCCGACCTCGTGCCGGGCCGGCCCGTCCACGAGCTCTGTCATCGCACGCCTCCTTCGGTCAGCGTCGTGCTCTTCTCACGCACAGGCAGCACCACCTCGCGGATGCGACGCCTGCGCAGCGCCGGGTTGACGGTCTCGTTGAGGCCCTCGCCGACCAGGGTCAGCCCGACCACGAGCACGACGATCGCCATGCCGGGGAAGAACGACGTCCACCAGATGCCGGCCGAGGCGTCGTCGAGCGCGCGGCTCAGGTCGTAGCCCCACTCGGCGGCCTCGTTGGGCTGGATGCCCAGGCCGAGGAAGCCGAGCCCCGCCAGGGTGCCGATCGCGTCGGCCGCGTTGAGGGTGGCGATGACCGGCACCGACTGGATCACGTTGCCGAAGAGGTAGCGGCCCATGATCGTGGAGTCCTTGGCCCCGAGCGCGCGGGCCGCCTCGATGTAGGTCGCCTCGCGGGCGGACACCGTGGTGTTGCGCACGACCCGGAAGTACTGCGGGACGTAGATCGTGGTCAGCGACAGGGCCGCGGCGACCACGCCTCCCCCGAGCGGGCCGCTGAGCAGGAACGAGAACACGATGGCCAGCAGCAGCGACGGGAACGCGTAGAGCGCGTCCATCACGAACACCATCACCCGGTCGGGCCAGCCGCCGAGGTAGCCCGACAGCAGGCCGAGCGGGACGCCGATGATGACGGAGAACACCACCGAGAGGGCGACCACGCTCAGTGCGGTGCGGGCCCCGTAGACGACGCGGCTGAACACGTCGAAGAACTGGTCGCTCGTGCCGAACCAGTGCTCTCCGCTGGGCGGCGCCATCTTGGGGAACTTGTCGGCGCCGATGCCGCGCTGGTTGAAGTCGAACGGCGCGATCCACGGTGCGAAGACGGCGCACACCACGAAGACCACCGTGATCACGACGCCGGTCAGCAGGATCCAGCGGGCGAGGCCTGTCGTGGAGCGGAACGGTGCCAGGAGCCGGTTGAACATCAGTACCTCACTCGCGGGTCGATGAGGGCGTTGACGATGTCGATCACGAGGCTCACCAGCACGACGACGAGGGCGAAGAACGTGATGATGCCCTGGATCGCGGCGTAGTCACGGGCGATCAGGTAGTTGTAGAGCTGGGTGCCCAGGCCGGGCCAGTTGAAGGTCCGTTCGGTGAGGATCGCACCGCTGAGGGTGAGCGCCACCTGGAGGCCGATCACGGTGATCACCGGGACCAGGGCGTTGCGGAAGGCGTGCCGACGGATCACGTGCTTCTCGGCGATGCCGCGGGCGCGGGCCGCCTCGACGTAGTCGCCCTTCAGCGTCTGCAGGACGTTGACCCGGACCAGCCGGATGAACACGCCCGAGAGCAGCAGGCCGAGCGTCAGGCACGGCAGCAGATGGTGCAGGAGCACGTCGCCGATGGCCTCGGTGTCGCCGGACAGGAAGGCGTCCACCAGCAGGATGTGGGTGACGGGCTCGACCTCGAACTTCGTGATCGGCGAGGCGATGTCGCTGGTCGGCCAGCCGAGCGGAGCCGCGACCCAGAGCTGCATCATCAGGCCGATGAAGAAGACCGGGGCGGCGTAGGTGACCACGCCGAAGGTGCGGATCGTGATGTCGCCGACGGTGTCGCGGCGGCGGCCGGCCATGAGGCCGAGCGGGATGCCGATCAGCATCGCGATGAGGAAGGCACCCACGGTGAGCGTCAGGGTCGCCCCGCCGTTGTCGGTGATGATGCTCGTGATCGGCCGGTTGTCGGAGATCGTGTTCCCGAAGTCGAGGGTCAGCACGTCGCCGAGGTAGTCGAAGTACTGCACGATCAGCGGCCGGTCGAGGCCGAGGGCGGCGCGACGTACGTCGATTGCCTCCTGGCTGAGCCGGTCGCCGACGGAGGCCGTGACCGGGTCACCCGGGGCGACCCGCAGCAGCAGGAACACGATCGTCAGCAGCAGCCACACCATCGGGATGATCAGCAGGAGGCGCTGCACGATGTAGCGAGGGAGCGAGCCCGAACCGGCGCTCATCGACATCCTTTCCAAGACCTGGGGAGCCGTGGTTCACCCACAGCACAGCGTCGGGGGAGGACGCGTCTCACGCATCCTCCCCCGACTCGTGGTTCAGCTGGACTTCGAGATCTCCCAGAGGCGGAAGATGTAGGTCGGGTCGAGGGTCTCCTCGACGCCTTCCATCTGGTCGGTCGCGACCGCGACGTTCTCACCGTTCCACGACGGGATCAGCGGGACGTCCTCGGCCACGATGTCCTGGAGCTGGCCGATGATCTCGTCGCGCGCGGCGGTGTCGGTCTCGGCGAGCTCCTGGTCGAGGAGCTTGTTGACCTCGGCGTTGGAGTAGTTGTTGGCGTAGAAGCCACCGTCACGCACGAACGGCGAGAGGTAGTTGTCGGCGTCCAGGATGTCGGGGTACCAGCCCAGGATGAACAGGTCGTACGCGTTCTCCTTGTAGAGGGTCTGGTACTCCTCCCACTCCGCGTCCTCGGTCTTCACGTCGAACAGGCCGCTGTCGTTGAGCTGGGCGGCGAACTCGGTGGCCTCGTCGACGGCGTTGGGGCCGTAGTGCGTCGGCGTGTAGCCGAGGGTGAAGCTCACCGGGGTCTTCACGCCGGCGTCGTCGAGGATCTTCTTGGCCGCGTCGACGCTGGGCTCGCCGTAGGCCTCCTTGAAGGAGTCCTTCTGGCCGCCGAAGCCCGGCGGGACGATGGAGTACGCCGGGGTGACGGTGCCGTCGTAGGCGTCCTGGGCGATCGTGTCGCGGTCGATCAGCTGTGCGACGGCCTGGCGGATCGCCTTGTCGCCGCCGACCTTGGTGGCGGTCTGCCACACCCAGTAGCGGAACTCCGAGCCCTCACCCTTGACCACCTCGACGCCGTCGGCGCCCTCGAGGTCGTTGAGGTCGGTCGGGCTCAGGGTGCGCCACGCGATGTCGACGTCCTGGGCCTCGATGGCCTGCTTCAGCGGGGACGGGTCGTTGTAGTACTGGATGAAGACCTGCGGGCTGGCGGCGGCGCGCTCGCCGTCGTAGCTCTCGTTGGCCTCGAGCACGGCCTGCTCGCCGGGCTTGTACTGGCTCAGCTTGAACGGGCCGGAGCCGACGACCTGGCTGTCGTCGAGCAGCTTGTCGGCCGGGAAGGTGTCCTCGTCGACGATGGAGGTCGTCGCGGTCGAGAGCAGCTTGAGGAAGGTGGTGTCGGGCGCGTTGAGGTGGAAGACCACGGTCTGGTCGTCCGGGGTCTCGATCGCGCCGTCGGCCAGGGCCGGGGCCTCGGCGTCACCGTTGGAGATCTGCCCGAGGAGCACGGACGAGCCGTTGGGGTCGGCGATCTCGATGTTGCGCTGCATCGAGAACAGCACGTCGGAGGAGGTGAGGTCGTTGCCGTTGGAGAACTTCAGGCCCTCGCGGAGCGTGCAGGTCACCGTCTGCGGGTCGTCGTAGTCGCACGACTCGGCGGCGTCGGGGACGGGCTCGGCCTCACCGGCGGGGATCGAGAGCAGCTGCTCGTAGATGCTGTACTGCAGGTTCCACGACCCGAAGTCGTAGGAACCGGCCGGGTCCAGAGCGGTCACGGACTCCGTGGTCCCCAGGATCCACGGCTCGCCCGACGCGTCGGTCCCGCCGTCCTCGGAGCCATCGCCCGAGTCGGAGCCGCCACAGGCCGCCAGGGTCACCAGCATCGCGCCCGCGCTGGCCAGCGCGAGCAGTCCTCGTCTGCGGTTCAACGTCTCACCTCTTGTGACAGGTCCCCACATATCGGGGTCCGGGTTCGTGGACCCTACTGCGCGGTGTCGGCCGAGTTCCAGCACGCAGGGCGCCCCGACGGGTCGCAATCCGGCAACGATTTGCGCGCGGCCGTCGTCCGACTACCGGACAGCGAGGCCCCGCGTCCCGGTCACCGGGCGCGCACGACCACCCGCGCGCCGTGCCGGGGGACACTGGTGATGTTGCGGACGCGCGGGAAGTCGGCGGGGCCGGCGGGCAGGCCCACGTCGTACGCCGCGAGCACCTCGCGCAGCACGGCGACGCCCTCCATCAGCGAGAAGCCGGCGCCGATGCAGCGGCGGACGCCCCCGCCGAAGGGGATCCAGGTGTGCGGCGCCACCTCGCCCTCGAGGAAGCGCTCCGGGCGGAACCGGCCCGGCTCCGCGAAGTTGTCCTCGCGCGCGTGCCCGACCAGGATCGACGGCCCGACGTTGGCGCCGCGCGGCAGGTCGACCCCGCCGATGGTGGCCGGCTCCATCAGGTGCCGGATGACCATCGGGATGACCGGGTGCAGCCGCATCGACTCCTTCATCACCGCCTCGAGGTAGCCGTCGTCGCCTGCGTCGGCCGCGGCGCGGGCCCGCTCGAGCTGGACGGGGTCGCGGCCGAGCTCGTAGAGCGCCCAGGCGAGGGCGGTGGCCGTGGTCTCGTGGCCGGCGAGCAGCAGGGTCACCAGCTGGTCGCGCAGCTCGGTGTCGGAGAGCGGCTCCTCCCCCTCGGCGTCCCCGACCTGCAGCAGCCGGGAGAGCACGTCGGTGCGCTCGGCGAGGTCCGCGGCGCCGCGGCGCTCGGCGATCTCGGCGTACATCACCCGGTCGAGCTCGCGCTGGTTGTCGACCGTGCGCTTCCACGGCCCGAACCGCTGCAGCCACGGGTAGCCCCAGCCGAGCAGGACCGCGGGGTTGATGTCGACGGTGCGGTTGACCAGCGGCCGCAGCTCGGCGAGGCGGCGCTCGTCGGTGACGCCGAAGACGACCCGGAGGATCACCTCCAGGGTGAGCGCGTTCATCCGGTCCAGCGACCGGAAGGGCACTCCCGGCCGCCACGAGGCGACCTCCTCGCGGGCGATCCGGGTGACCAGCTCCTCGTAGCCGCGCAGCGCCGCCCCGTTGAACGCCGGCATCAGCAGCCGCCGGGCGCGCTTGTGCTCGCCCGAGTCCTGCAGCAGCAGCGAGTGCTCACCCATGATCGGGCCGAGGATGGCGTTGCCCTTGCCGGCGTGGAACACCTCGGGGTCGCCGGCGAAGATCTCCTTCGCGTGCGCAGGGAGGGTGAACAGCACCAGCGCCGAGCCCTTGGGCATGATCCGCACGGTGAAGACGTCGCCGTAGCGGCGGTGCAGCCAGGGCACGAACCGGTGCCGGAACCGGACCAGCGCGATGCTCTGCACGAGCACCGGCCAGCGCGGCCCCGGGGGCAGCGTCGCGGCGGTGAGCGGGGGTGCCACGTCCCGGGTGAACGGGCGCATCCGCCGGAGCCGGTCGTCGGTCACGGTCATCGCTGACTCCCTCGGGGGTCGGGTAGAACGTGTTTCGCATACTAGGGGTATGTGAGCGTCCTGCCCAGGCCCTGCCCGAAACCGGCCTCAGTCGGAGGCGGCGCGCTCCTCGCGGGCGGCGCGCTCGGCCACGGCGTGCTCGTCGGTGCGGTTGTCGTAGGACCAGAAGTCGCGCAGCCAGAGGGCGGTGGCGGCGACGCCCACCATGCAGGCGATGCCGCCGCTGGTGATCGAGCCGCGCACCGACCAGGCGTCGGCGACGAGGCCGGCGCGGACCTGGCCGCCGAGCGGGCCCAGGGAGTAGGACAGCATCTCGATGCCGGCCAGCCGGCCGCGCATGTGGTCGGGGATGGTCTGGTTCCACACCGTCGAGCGGAAGATGCCGCTGACCATGTCGGCGGCGCCGGCCAGGGCCAGGAACAGCGCGGCGGTGAGCAGGTCCGGGGCCAGCCCGACCAGGGCGATGGCCAGGCCGTACGCCGACGCGGCGATCACGATCGCGCGGCCGTGGTGGTGCACGCGGCCGACCCAGCCCGACGTCGCGGTGGCGACCATGGCCCCGACCGTCTCGGCGGAGTAGAGCAGGCCGAGCAGCTCGGGGCGGGCGAACACGTCCTCCACCAGGGCGGGGAAGAGCACGACCGGCATCGCGAGCAGCATCGCGGCGATGTCGACGAGGTAGGTGCCGAGCAGGTCGCGCCGCCGGGCGGCGTAGACGACGCCCTCGCGGATCGAGCGCAGGCTCGGCGGGGTGGTCTCCCCGGCGTGCGGGTAGGACCGCATCGCGAGGAACAGCCCGGTGGCGACGACGAGGCCGGCCACGTCGACGACGAAGCACCAGCCGATGCCGACGGTCGCCAGCAGCACGCCGCCGACGGCGGGCCCGGCGAGCAGGCCGACCTGCATCCCGAACGACGAGAGCGCGCTGGCCGCGGCGATCTGGTCGTGCCGGACGGTGCGCGGCTCGAGCGCCTCCTTGGACGGCCGTTGCAGCGCGCCGGCCGCGGCCAGCAGGGCGCCGACGACGTAGATCAGCCAGGTGTGCGGGTCGTCGAGGAACGCGTTCCACGCCAGCACCCCGGTGAGCAGGACCTGGGCCAGCGCGGTCCCCACCAGCAGCCGGCGCCGGTCCAGGTGGTCGGCGAGCGCACCGCCGTACAGGCCGAAGACGAGGAGCGGGACGAGCTCGGCGATGCCGAGGGCGCCGACCGCGAGGTTGGAGCCGGTGAGCTGGTAGAGCTGGTAGGGGACGGCGACGTAGGAGACCATCCCGCCGAGGTAGAAGACGGTGCCGGCGGTGAACAGCAGCCGGAAGTCGCGGGACTCCCGCAGCGGGGTGGTGTCGAGCCTCATCGCCCGGAGCCGGTCGCGCATGGTCACGGCCGGAAGTGTCCCAGCGGGTGGGTCGGGGCGCACCTGCTTTCCGCGGACGTCAGGCGTGCCGCGGTGCTAGGCCGTCGGGGCCTCCCGGAGCAGGCCGTCGCGCCGGGCGATGGCCGCCGCCTCGGTGCGCCCGGAGGCGCCGAGCTTGGCCAGGATGTTGGACACGTGCACGCTCACCGTCTTGGCGCTGATGAACAGGTGCCGGGCGATCTCGCCGTTGCTGCGTCCCTCGGCCACGAGGGCGAGGATCTCGGCCTCCCGGGCGGTCAGGTCGGCGGACGCCTCACGGGCGTCGCGGGACCGCGGCCCACCGACCCGGATCTCGGCCAGCAGGGGCGCCGCGCGGAGGCGGGTGGCGGTCTCGCGGGCGGCGGCGAGGAGCGGGCGGGCCTCGTCGGTGCGGCCGGCCGCCCGCAGCACGGCACCGAGCCGGGCCTGCGAGCGGGCGGTCTCGAAGGTGTGGCCCATCAGCGCGAAGGCCTCGGTGGCCGTGCGCCACGCCTCGACGAGGTCGTCCTCCGCCGGCGGGTCGGCGTCGGCCAGCCAGCGCAGCCGCAGGTGCTCCGCGTGCAGCCGCGCGAGCCAGGCGTTGCCCTCGGGCCCGAAGGGGCGCTTGCCCGTGAGCACCCGCTGCCGCACCCCGTCGACCGCGGCGAGGATGCCGGGCACCCGGTCGAGCAGCGCCGCACGCTCGGCCGACGGCAGGCGGCTGACGGCGCCGGCCATCTGGCCGAGCAGCAGGGCCTCGACGCGCACCCGGGCCTGGAAGTGCTCGTGCCAGAGGCGCGAGAGGGTGGCGACGACGTCGTCGTGCACCGCGAGGGCGGCCGGGAGGTCGCCGGCGTCGCCGTAGGACTCCATCGCCGCGACGCCGCCGAAGATCGCGGTCATCCCGTCGCGTTCCCACAGCGGCCGCACCCGGTCGAGCTGCAGGCGGGCGTCGGGCTCCCCGCGGCCGGCCGCGACGAGCATGCGGACGGTGTCGAGGAGGCCCTCGGCGACGGCCGGCCCCGGGGCGGCCTCGCGCTCGGTGACCGCGAGCACCTGGTCCCACTCGCCCATGAGGTAGTCGGTGAGCGCCTCCAGCAGCCGCGCGTCGAAGCCGTAGGGAGCCCACGGGCGGGCGGCCGCGCGCGCCGCGGCCGCGGCCTCGTGGAAGGCGTCGCGCGCGGCGGGCAGGTCGGCGCGCTCGAGGTGCATGCCGCCGATCAGGCAGAGGCTGCGCATCTCGGCCACGGTGTCACCGTCGCGGCGGGCCCGCTCGACGATCTCCGCCAGGGCCCTCGCCGCGGAGTCGGGGTCACCGACCCGCTGGTCGACGCCGGCCAGGGTGGTGGTGGCGTCGGCGACCAGCGCCGGCAGGTCGAACCGCTGGGCCAGTCCGAGCGCCTCGGAGGCGAACCGGGCGGCACTCTCGTCGTTGCCGCTGACCAGGTGGGCCCGCGCGTGCACGCCGAGCACCTTGGCCCGCAGGGGCGTGGGCTCGTCGGGCACCAGCGCCATCGCCTCGGTGGTGGGCTCCAGCGCGCGCTCGGGGTCCTCGGTGACGACGGTCGCCAGGGCGAGCGCGATGAGGAGACGCGCCCGGTGGTGGGCGGGCGCGTCTCCCGGCAGGCGGCTCAGCTGGTCGCGGACGATCTTGCGGGCGCGCTCGGGGTGGCCCGACGCGGTCACCGCGTCGCCGGTGCGCGACACCAGGGAGACCAGGTCGACGTCCTCCGGCAACGCGCGGCGCGGGTCGGAGAGCAGCTCGAGCGCCGCCTCGTAGTGCTGGGCGGCCTCGTCGGGGCCGCCCACGGACATCGCGTCGTCCCCGGCCTCGATGCTGGCCCGGACCGCGGTGTCGAGGTCGTGGGCGGCGCGGGCGTGCCGGGCCAGCTCGGCGGCGGTGCCGTCGACGGCACGGCTGCCGATCGCGTCGGCGTACGCCGCGTGCAGCCGGACCCGCTCGCCCGGCAACAGGTCGTCGTAGACCGCCTCGGCGAGCAGGGCGTGCCGGAAGGCGTAGCCGTCGGCGCCGACCCGGACCAGCACGTGGGACTCGACCGCGGCGCGCAGGGCACGCTCGAGCACGTCGGGGCCGAGACCGACCACCGCCGACAGCAGGGCGTGCGAGACGCGGCGGCCGGCGACGGCCGCGGCGCGGACCGCGGTGCGGCTCTCGTCGTCGAGGCGGTCGAGGCGCACCAGGAGGAGGTCGGCGAGGTCGTCGGGGAGGCCGTGCGGGCCGAGCTCGGCGGCCACCAGCTCCTCGGCGAAGAAGGCGTTGCCCTCGGCGCGGCTGACGATCGCGTGCAGGTCGCCCGCCGGCAGGTCGCCGCCGTGGAGGGCGCGGACGAGGGCGCGCACGTCGGTGTCGGCGAGCGGGGGCAGCGGCAGCCGGACGACACCGGGCACCCGGACCCACTCGGCGACGGTGGAGCGCAGCGGGTGCCGGCGGTGCAGGTCGTCGCTGCGGTAGGAGACGACCACGGCGACGTCGTTGCGGAAGGGGCGGCCGAACAGGAAGCTCAGCAGGTCACGGGTGGAGCGGTCGGCCCAGTGGGCGTCCTCGACGACGAGGAGGAGAGGGGTGTCGCCGGCGAGCTCGTCGAGGGCCCCGTGGACCGCCTCGAACAGCTCGGCGCGGTCGAGGCCCTCACCGGGCCCCTGCCCCGGCACCGTGGCGCCGCCGGAGAGCAGCCGGCGGCCGGGCTGGAGGTGGTTGAGCGCGGGACGGCCCTCGGCCAGCCGGCGGGAGAGGTCGGGCTCCTCGCGGTCGAGGCGTCCGAACAGCTCGCTGAAGGGGAGGTAGGGCAGGGCGCTGTCGCCGAAGTCGAGGCAGTGGCCGACCGCGGTGCGCCAGCCCTCGGCCTCGGCACGGCGGATCAGCTCGGCGAGCACCCGGGTCTTGCCGACGCCGGCGTCGCCGGCGAGCAGCACGGCGTGCGAGCGCGGCTCGCCGGCCAGGCCGATCTGCTCGGCGAGGTGGGCGAGCTCGCGGTCACGCCCCAGGATCGGGGCACCGGTGTCGACGGGGGGCACGTGTCCCATCATCGCGCCCACGACCGACAGGTGCGGGGTGGTTTTCGGTGCGTCCTCCCCGGCCCCGTCGGTCGCGGCGTCGAGCGCCGCGCTCACGCGACGGCGAGGGGGCGGCGGCGCTGCTCGGGCAGCTTCAGCGTCGGGCGGCGGCGCAGCCGCAGTCGACGGAGGCCGCCGGTGCCGAACGAGCGCACCGCGCGCCCGCGGCGGTAGTCGAGCTCGGAGGTCCAGAAGGACTCCAGCGACCCGTTCATCATCTCCGACATCATCATGACCTCTCCTCGGACTTCTCTGATGTCGTCGATCCTGCGCGTCTGAGGTAGGCCCGCACATCGGAAGGAATCCCTATTCGCGCGGGGTGCCCGGTGGGGGTGCCTTAGACCCCCGGCTCGGTCGGGAAGTCGCGCAGGTGGCGGACCGGGCTGGCCAGCAGGATCACCGGCGAGAGGACGGCGAACCCGGCGAGCACGACGAGCGCCTCGCGGGTGCCGAGCCAGGTGGCCAGCACGCCGGCGGCCAGCCCGCCGACGGGGATCGCGCCCCAGGACACGAAGCGGACCGTGGCCATCACCCGCGAGAGCATCTCCGGCGGGCTGGCGATCTGCCGGTAGGTCCGGGTGGTGGTGCTCAGCACGACCACCCCGACCGCGAAGACGACGTTGCCGGCGGCGAACGCGACGAGCCCCGGGACGCCCTGGCCGACCGGGATGAGGAACGCCCCGGCGACCGAGACGATGCCGCCCGCGAGGCAGGCGCGGGCGGAGCCGAACCGTCGTACGACGAGAGGGACCAGGGCCGCGCCGAGCGAGCGAGCCGATGCCCTCGGCGGCGAGCAGGAAGCCGACCAGACCGGCCGGCGCCTCGAGGTCCCGGACGAGGTAGAGCGCGAAGAGCGCCATCTGCCCGCCGCACACGAAGTTGGTGGCGGTGGCGTCCCACATGCAGGGGCCCATGATCGGGTGCCGGGTGACGAAGTGCCAGCCCTCCCGGACCATCTGCCCCATCGGCGGGCGGTCCGGCGACGCGGGCACGCTGCGGTCGGGCAGCCGGCGCAGCAGCAGCGCCGAGACGACGTAGCTCGCGGCGTCGACCAGCAGCGTGGGCACCGCGCCGAGCAGCTGGACGGCCACGCCGCCCACCGAGGGGCCGCCGAGCTGGCTGGCGGCGTGGGTGCCGCTCATCAGGCTGTTGCGGGCCTGCAGCTGCTCGCGGGGCACCACGCTCGGCAGGAAGGTGGAGTTGGCGACGTCGAAGAGCACGCTGGCGAAGCTCGAGACCAGCGCGGTCACCACCAGCTGGGCGACGGTGAGCCGGTCGAACCACCAGGCGACCGGGATGGAGGTGACGGCGAGGGCGCGCAGCAGGTCCATCGAGACCTGGAGCCGGCGCAGCGGCAGCCGCTGCGTGATCACCCCGGCGGGCAGCCCGATCACCAGCCAGGCGACGTACGCCGACGCGGCGATCAGCCCCATCTCGAACGCCGTCGCGTCGAGCACCAGCAGCGCGGTGAGCGGCAGCGCGACCGCCCCGACGGAGGAGCCGACCATGCTGGTGGCGCTCGCCGTCCAGTAGGTCCAGAACGCCCGCGCGCCCTGCCGGTCGTCCTGCGCGGTGGTCTGCTCCGCGGCCGTTCCGACCTCGCGTGCCATCGACCTCCCTGTAAGTTCCAATCTGGAACGGACCATAGTGGTTCGCCGAGCGACCCGGCAACCGGGAGGATCGACCCGTGAAGCGCGAGGACCTGACCGACGCCTCCTGCGGCATCGCGCAGGCGCTCGGCGTCGTGGGCGACTGGTGGACGCTGCTCGTCGTCCGCGAGATCGCCGGCGGGGTCACGCGCTTCGACGCCCTCCAGCGCTCGCTCGGGATCAGCCGGCGCGCCCTCACCGAGCGGCTCGGCGGCCTCGTCGACCACGGCGTGCTGGCGCGGGCGGCGTACTCCGAGCACCCGCCCCGCTTCGACTACGTGCTCACCGCCAAGGGCGAGGGGCTGATCCCGGTGCTGCTCGCGCTCCAGGAGTTCGGCGACCGGCACGTGATGGGCGACGGGTCGCTGACCGCGACCGCCGCGGTGTCCTCGGGCGAGGCCCGCCGGGTGCACGACCTGGTCGGCTCGCGGGTCGCGGACGTCACGCTGCCCTCGCACCGCGGCGAGCCGGTGTCCCTCGTCCCGACCAGCGGCTGGCGGGTCGTCTACTTCTTCCCCGGCGCGTTCGCCCCCGACCGGCCCGGCTACCCCGCGGGCTGGGGCGACGTGCCGGGCGCGGCCGGCTGCACGCTGGAGTCGACGACGTACGCCGCGCACCACCCGGAGTACGTCGCGGCCGGGGCCGACGTGGTGGGGGTCAGCTCGCAGGCGACCGAGGAGCAGGCGGCGTTCGCCGACCACGCCGGGCTGCCGTTCCCGCTGCTGTCCGACGTCGAGCTCCGGCTCAGCACCGCGCTGCGGCTGCCGGCGTTCCGGGTGGCCGGCACCGACCGCTACAAGCGGCAGACCCTGCTGCTCGACGCCGCGGGCACGGTCCGCCACGCGCAGATGCCGATCACCGACCCGGCCGGCTCGGTCACCGAGATGCTGAGCACCCTGCGCGCGCTGACCGACCAGCTGTAACGCGGGGTTATGGACCGAGGGGAACCCGTACGCCGCCTCCCCTCGGTCCATAACCCCGCGTTACAGCGAGCCTCGCCCGCCGACCAGCACCTCGCGGACCAGCGGGACGCCGGGCCGGTAGGCGAGGTGGACGTACGACGGGGCCTCCAGGACGGCGAGGTCCGCGCGCGCCCCGGGCCGGAGGTGCCCGACGTCGTCGCGGCCGAGCGCGCGGGCACCGCCGAGCGTCGCCGCGGCCAGCGCCTCGGCCGGCGACATCCCCATCTCGCGCACGGCGAGCGCGACGCACAGCGGCATCGAGGAGGTGTAGCAGGAGCCGGGGTTGCAGTCGCTGGCGATCGCCACCGCGACACCGGCGTCGAGCAGCCGCCGCGCGTCGGGGTAGGGCGAGCGGGTCGAGAACTCCACGCCCGGCAGCAGCGTCGCGACGGTGCCGGACTCCGCCAGCGCGGCGACGTCGGCGTCGTCGAGGTAGGTGCAGTGGTCGACCGCGACGAGGCCGAGCTCGCAGGCCAGCCGCACCCCCGGTCCGGGGCCGAGCTGGTTGGCGTGCAGCCGCCCGCGCAGCCCCTTCGCCGCCCCGGCGGCCAGCACGGCGCGGGCCTGGTCGGCGTCGAAGGCGCCCCGCTCGCAGAACACGTCGACCCACCGCGCGTGCGGGGCGCAGGCCTCCAGCATCGGCCCGGTCACCAGGTCGACGTACTCCTCCGGGCGTGCTGCCCTCGGGCACCACGTGCGCGCCGAGGAACGTCGTCTCCTCGGTGAACTGCCGCGCCACCGCGAGGCTGCGCGCCTCGTCGTGGACGGTCAGCCCGTAGCCGCTCTTGATCTCCACCGTGGTGGTGCCCTGCCGGCGCATCTCGTCGACCAGCCGGGCGACGTGCCCGGCGAGCTGCTCGTCGGTGGCGGCGCGGGTCGCGGCGACGGTGGTGCGGATGCCGCCGGCGGAGTACGGCGTCCCGGTCATCCGGGCGGCGAACTCCTCGGCGCGGTCCCCGGCGAACACCAGGTGCGAGTGCGAGTCGACGAACCCCGGGATCACCGCCCGCCCGCCCAGGTCGTACGCCGTGTCGGCCGCGGGCGCGCTCGCCGGCCGGGCCGGTCCACGCGACGCGGCCCGACTCGACGACGAGGGCGGCGTCGCGCAGCGGACCCGGCCCGTGGGCGGGGTCGTGCGTGGTCAGCTCGCCGATCCCGGTCAGCAGCAGAGTGGTCACCGTTCCCACACCTTCCTGATCACGCGGTCCAGCTCGGCACCCACGTCGTAGCGGTCGTCGCCGGTGGCGACCACCACCCCGTCGCGCACCACGTGCACGACGTCGGCGGCGGTCGCGGCGAACACCGCAGTTCCCTCGTCGGCACCGGTTCCCGGCCGTGCGCGGGCTCGCCGGGTCCAAGGTGACCAGGTCGGCCCGGGCGCCGACCGCGATCCGGCCGGCGTCGGGCAGCCCGAGGGAGCGGTGCCCGTCGGCGGTGGCGGCCGCGAGCAGCTCGGCCGCGGTCCAGTGGCCGCGCTCCTGGGTGGCGAGCCGCTCGTCGAGCTCGACGGCACGCATCTCCTCGAACAGGTCGAGCACCGCGTGGCTGTCCGACCCGAGGGTGAGCGGCGACGCCGGCCTCGAACAGCGCCCGCGACGGGCCGATGCCGTCGCCGAGGTCGCGCTCGGTGGTCGGGCAGAAGCACGCCGCGGTCGCCGAGCCGCCGAGCAGCGCGACGTCGCTGTGGGTGAGGTGGGTGGCGTGCACCGCGGAGGTCTGCGGGCCGAGCGCACCGGCGGCGTCGAGCAGCTCGGTGGGGGTCATCCCGTGCGCCGCGCGGCACTCGTCGTTCTCGGCGACCTGCTCGGAGAGGTGCACGTGCAGCGGCGCCTGGTGCGACGTGGCCCAGCGCGCGACGACCGGGACCTGGTCGCGCGGCACCGCCCGCACCGAGTGCACGGCCGCCCCCACCGCCGACAGGCCACTTCCCCACCCCTCCTGCCGGCGTGTCGCGCGCGAAGTGACCTCTCGGTGCAGGTCGTCGACCCGCGCCGCCCAGGCCTCGGCCGTGCCGTCGCTGAACCGCCGCTGCACGCCCTCGGGCTCGCGGCCGATCCCGGCGGCGAGGTAGCAGGTGTCGAGCAGCACCACCCGGACACCCGCCTCCGCGCCGGCCTCGAGCAGCGCCCTGCCCATCGCGTTGGGGTCGTCGTACGGCGTGCCGTCGGGCCCGTGGTGCAGGTAGTGGAACTCCCCGACGGTGGTGATCCCGCCGAGCGCCATCTCGCGGTAGACCGCCCGGGCGAGCTCGCGGTAGGTGTCCGGGTCGAGCCGCCCCGCCACGTCGTACATCTGCTCGCGCCAGGTCCAGAACGTCCCGCGCCCGCGCTGCGTGCGCCCGCGCAGCGCCCGGTGGAAGGCGTGGCTGTGGCAGTTGGCCAGCCCGGGCACGGTGAGGCCCGCCAGCCGCGTCGCGCCCTCCGCCTCGACCCCCGTCTCGACTGCGGTGAACCGGCCCTCCGCGACGGTCACCCGCACCGCGTCGGCGACGCTGCCCCCGATGACGGCCCGCTCGAGCCAGTACGCCGTCACGAGGCCAGCCGTCCGAGGGTGTCGGCGAGTGCCTCGACGCCGGCGAGGCAGTCGGCGGTCCCGGCGTGCTCGGCCGGGCTGTGCGAGACGCCGGTGGGGTTGCGCACGAACAGCATCGCGGTCGGGATGCCCGCGGCCGAGAGCACGCCGGCGTCGTGGCCGGCCATCGTCGGGATCACCGGCCAGCCGCCCGGCCGGGCGATCCGCGCCGCGAGGTCGGGGTCGAAGGCGATCTCGCCCGACACCGACTCGGCGGTGACGCGCAGCGTGGTGCCGTCGCGGCCGGCCCGGTCCTGGGCCTGCCGCTCGACGTCGGCGAGCAGTGCCTCGAGCGCCGCGGTCGACTCGGCGCGGGCGTCGAGCCAGGCGGTGACGTGCGAGGGCACGGCGTTGGTGCCGTTGGGTCGTACGTCGACGCGGCCGAACGTCGCGCGCTGACCGCTGGTGCGGGCCTGCTTGTTGGCCGCCAGCGCCGTCATCGCGTAGGTGAGCATCGGGTCGTGCCGGTCCTCCATCCGCGTGGTCCCCGCGTGGTTGGCCTCGCCGGCGAAGTCGAACCGGTAGCGCCCGTGCGGCCAGATCGCGCTCGCCACGCCCACCGCCTCGCCACGGTCCACCAGGTCGCGGCCCTGCTCGACGTGCAGCTCGACGAAGCAGCCGACGCCGTCGAGCAGCCCGCCGTAGCGGCCGTCGAGCCCCTCGGCCGCGAGCGCGTCGGGCAGCGCCACCCCGTCGCGGTCGCGCAGCTCGCGCGCGTGCTCCCAGGTCGTCGCGCCGGTGAGCAGTCGCGAGCCCAGGCAGGCCAGGCCGAAGCGCGAGCCCTCCTCCTCCACGAAGACGCCCACCCCGATCGGGCGGTCGGGCACGATGCCGCGCTCGCGCAGCACGTCGACCGCGGCCAGCGCCGAGACGACGCCGAGCGGCCCGTCGAAGGCGCCGCCGTCGAGCACCGAGTCCAGGTGCGACCCGGTCAGCAGGGCCGGGCCCGCCGCCCCCGCCGGCCGCCACCAGGCGACGAGGTTGCCGAGGCCGTCGCGCTCGACCTCGAGCCCGCGCGCCTCGGCCTCGCCGACGAACCACGCCCGCGCCTCCCGCTCGGCGCGCCGTCCACGGCTGGCGGAAGTAGCCGCCGCTGCTCGCGGACCGGCCGAGCGGCAGCAGGTCGCGCCACATCGCCTCGAAGTCAGACAAGATCTCTCCCATGGAGTTCCAGGACGTCGTACGCCGACGGAAGATGGTGCGCCGCTACGACCCGGACCGCCCGGTGGACCCGGCCGTGGTCGACCGGATGCTCGACAACGCGGTGCGGGCGCCGAGCGCGGGGTTCAGCCAGGGCTGGGGGTTCCTGGTGCTGGACACCCCCGCGGACGTGGCGCGGTTCTGGGCCGCGACCACCGATCCCGACCGGGACGCCGTGCCCGACGCGTGGCTGCGCGGCATGCGCACCGCGCCGGTGATCGTGGTCCCGCTGTCCTGCAAGGAGATCTACCTCGACCGCTACGCGCAGGACGACAAGGGCTGGGCCGACCGCGACGAGAGCCGCTGGCCGGTCCCCTACTGGGACATCGACACCGGCATGGCCTCGCTGCTGATCCTGCAGACGGCGGTCGACGAGGGGCTCGGCGCGTGCTTCTTCGGCGTCCCGCCGTACGTGCTGGACCGGTTCCGCGCGGAGTTCGGCGTGCCGGAGGCCTACACCCCGATCGGCGCGATCAGCGTCGGCCACAAGCCGGCCGACCCGGCCGCGACCGGGGCCACGGGCTCGCCGGCCCGCCGGGCCCGGCGCAGTGCCGACGAGGTCGTGCACCGCGGCCGCTGGTGATTCGGGGGGCATGGCCCCAGCCTCCCGGACCGCGGGTGCGGCGACCAGCACCCCACGCCCACCGGTGTCTCGGATCCGAGACGGCTCGGCCCGCCCGGGCGGCGGGCGGCCGCCGCTCCCACGAGCGTCGTAACCTGGGCAGGCACCTTCACGCACGGGAGGCGACGATGACGGACCGGCACGACCGCACCAACCGGCTGGCGGGCTGGGAGGAGGAGCGGCGCCTCCGCGAGGCCGCCGTGACCAAGGCGATGGGCGCGCCGCCCGAGCCCGAGGTCCAGGAGGCCGAGGACGCCGCCGAGGAGAGCGCCCGCGCCCGCATCGACCAGCAGACCGCCTGGGTGGACCGGCAGATCCGGGCCGCGATGGCGCGCGGCGAGTTCGACAACCTCCCCGGCGCGGGCAAGCCGCTGCGGCTGCCCGACCAGCACGACCCCGACTGGTGGGTCAAGGGCCTGGTCGAGCGGGAGAAGCTCACCGGCGTGCTGCCGCCGGCGCTCGGCCTCCGCGGCGAGGACGCCGCCCTCGACGGCCAGCTCGACCGGATGGCGACGGAGGAGGAGGTGCGCCGGACCCTGGCGGACTTCAACGCCCGCGTCGTGGAGGCCCGGCGTCAGCTCCAGGGTGGCCCGCCGGTGATCACGCCGACGCGCGACGTCGAGGACGAGGTCAACGCGTGGCGGCAGCGCCGGGCCGAGCGCCGTGCCGTGGTGCGTGCCGCCGAGCTGCGTGCGAAGGACCGAGGCGCCGCCCCGTCGCTGGTGGCGGCGCCGCAGCCGGTCCTCGGGCTAGGTCCGGGTCACGCGTCGCGGTAGCGCTTCGACGACGCCGCCGCGGCGGCCAGCTCGTCGGCGGTGACCCGGCGGCCACCGGCGGCCCAGTCCTGCGGGTCGGCGGCGTAGAGGACGGCGTACGCCGCGGTGTCGCGCTGGGTGCGCCACCCCTCGGCCAGCGGACCGAGGTCCACGGTGTCGTAGCCGATCTCGTCGAGGAGACCGGCCACCTCCTTCTTGGCCGGCTCGTCGTCGCCGGCGATCGCCAGGGCGCTGCGGTCCGCGGCTCCGGCCGGACGCGCCAGCGAGCCGAGGTGCAGGTAGAAGATGTTGTTGAACGCCTTGACCACCGACGACTCCGGCAGGTGCGCCTGGAGCAGCTCGGAGGTCGTGGTGCTCTCGTCGTCGAGCTCCGCGAAGGTGCCGTCGCGCTGCGGGTAGTAGTTCATCGTGTCGATGACGATCTTGCCGGCGAGCGCCTCGGCGGGCACGTCGCGATAGGCCTTGAGCGGGATGGTCACGACGACCACGTCCGCCCCGGCCGCCGCCTCCTCCGCCGTACCGGCCCGCGCGTGGTCGCCGAGCTCGGAGACCAGGTCGACGAGGGTCTCGGGACCCCTGCTGTTGCTCATGATCACGTCGTGCCCGGCGTCGATCGCGAGACGCGCCACGGTGCTGCCGATGTTGCCGCTGCCGATGAATCCCCAAGTGGTCATGGGCGGCACAACCAAGGCGGCCGTCCCGTCATTCCCGGCGAGGACGGCCGCGCCGGCTCAGCCCTCCTGCATCGGGATCCGCACGCCGCGCTCGGCGGCCACCGCGACCGCGTCGTCGTAGCCCGCGTCCACGTGCCGGATCACGCCCATGCCCGGGTCGTTGGTCAGCACCCGCTCGATCTTCTGCGCGGCCAGGTCGGTGCCGTCGGCGACCGTCACCTGGCCGGCGTGGATCGAGCGGCCCATGCCGACACCGCCGCCGTGGTGGATCGAGACCCAGGTCGCGCCCGACGCCGTGTTGACCAGCGCGTTGAGCAGCGGCCAGTCGGCGATCGCGTCGGAGCCGTCGAGCATCCCCTCGGTCTCGCGGTACGGCGAGGCGACGGACCCGCAGTCGAGGTGGTCGCGGCCGATCGCGATCGGGCCCTTGAGCTCGCCCGAGGCCACCATCTCGTTGAACTTCAGCCCGGCCCGGTGCCGCTCGCCGTAGCCCAGCCAGCAGATCCGCGCCGGCAGGCCCTGGAACTGCACCCGCTCGCCGGCCATGGTGATCCACTTGTGCAGCCGCTCGTTGTCGGGGAACAGCTCGAGGATCGCCTTGTCGGTGGCCGCGATGTCGGCCGGGTCGCCGGACAGCGCCGCCCACCGGAACGGGCCCTTGCCCTCGCAGAACAGCGGCCGGATGTAGGCCGGCACGAAGCCGGGGAACTCGAACGCCCGGTCGTAGCCGCCCTTGCGCGCCTCGTCGCGGATCGAGTTGCCGTAGTCGAACACCTCGGCGCCCTTGTCCTGGAACTCCACCATCGCCTTCACGTGCGCAGCCATCGACGACCGGGCCTTCTCGGTCAGCGTGGCGGGGTCCTTCTCGCGCAGGGCCGCCCACTCCTCGAACGCGATGTTGCGCGGGAGGTAGTAGAGCGGGTCGTGCGCGGACGTCTGGTCGGTGACGATGTCGATGGGCGCGTCCTGCGCCAGCAGCGCGGGCACCATGTCGGCGGCGTTGCCGAGGACACCGATGGACAGCGGGCGGCGCGCGTCGCGGGCCTCGACCGCCAGCGCGACGGCGTGCTCGAGCGAGTCGGCCTGCACGTCGAGGTAGCGGTGCTCGATCCGGCGGGTGATCCGGGTCTGGTCGCACTCGATGCAGATCGCGACCCCGTCGTTCATGGTGACCGCGAGCGGCTGCGCGCCGCCCATCCCGCCGAGGCCGGCGGTGAGCGTGATGGTGCCGGCGAGGGTGCCGCCGAACTTCTTGTCGGCGACCGCGGCGAAGGTCTCGAAGGTGCCCTGGAGGATGCCCTGGGTGCCGATGTAGATCCACGAGCCGGCGGTCATCTGGCCGTACATCGTCAGCCCGAGGTGCTCCAGGCGGCGGAACTCCTCCCAGTTGGCCCAGTCGCCGACCAGGTTGGAGTTGGCGATCAGCACGCGCGGCGCCCACTCGTGGGTGCGCATCACGCCGACCGGCTTGCCCGACTGCACGAGCAGCGTCTCGTCGTCCTTCAGCGTCTTCAGCGTGCGGACGATCGCGTCGTACGCCTCCCACGACCGGGCCGCCTTGCCGGTGCCGCCGTAGACCACCAGGTCCTCGGGGCGCTCGGCGTTCTCCGGGTCGAGGTTGTTCATCAGCATCCGCATCGGCGCCTCGGTCTGCCAGGAGCCGCAGGACAGCTCCGGTCCACGGGGCGAGCGAACTTCGTGTGTCATCAGGTTCTCCTTCTCGGACGTCATACGTCCTGCGGTCGATAGGGCTCGATCTGTATGACGTCCGGCTAGGCGAGCGGGCCGATGGCGTCTTCGACGGCGCGGACGAGGGCGCCGGAGACGACGTCCTGCCTCGCGTGCTCGATCTCGGGGGCGAGGTGCCGGTCGGGTCCCGGCCCCTCCACGTTGCGGCGCAGCAGCTCGCACGCGGCGGCGGTGGCCGGGGACGGCTGCAGGGGCGCGCGCATGTCGAGGGCGCGCGCGGCGGTGAGGTACTCGATCGCGACGACCCGGGCGAGCCCGTCGACCGAGCGGCGCAGCTTGCGTGCGGCCGACCAGCCCATCGAGACGTGGTCCTCCTGCATCGCGCTGCTCGGGATCGAGTCGACCGACGCGGGGGCGGCGAGCCGCTTCATCTCCGAGACGATCGCGGCCTGGGTGTACTGCGCGATCATGTGGCCCGAGTCGACCCCGGGGTCGTCGGCGAGGAACGGGTGCAGGCCGTGGCTGCGGGCCTTGTCGAGGAACCGGTCGGTCCTCCGCTCCGCGATCGAGGCCACGTCGGCGGCCACGATGGCGAGGAAGTCGAGCACGTAGGCCACCGGCGCGCCGTGGAAGTTGCCGTTGGACTCGACGCGGCCGTCGTCGAGCACGACCGGGTTGTCGACCGCGCTCGCGAGCTCGCGGGCCGCGACGGTCGCCGCGTGCTCGACGGTGTCGCGGGCGCCGCCGTGCACCTGCGGGGAGCAGCGCAGCGAGTAGGCGTCCTGCACCCGGTTGCAGTCGGGTCCGCGGTGGCTGGCCACCACGCCGGAGTCGGCGAGGATGCGGCGCAGGTTGGCGGCCGAGGCGCCCTGGCCGGGGTGCGGCCGCAGCGCCTGGAGGTCCTCGGCGAAGACCCGGTCGGTGCCGAGCTGGCCCTCGACCGACATGGCCGCGGTGATGTCGGCGGCCTTGAGCAGCATCCGCAGGTCGGCGATCGCCATCACCAGCATGCCGAGCATGCCGTCGGTGCCGTTGATCAGCGCGAGCCCCTCCTTGGCGGCGAGCTCCACCGGGGCGAGCCCGGCCTCGCTCAGCGCGACCGCGGCGGGCCGCCGTACGCCGTGACGGTCGACCACCTCGCCCTCGCCCATCAGCGCCAGCGCGCAGTGCGACAGCGGGGCCAGGTCGCCGGAGCAGCCGAGCGAGCCGTACTCGTGCACCACCGGCGTGATGCCGTGGCTGAGCATGCCCGCGAGGGTCTGCGCCGTGGTCAGCCGGACGCCGGTGTGGCCGGTGGCGAGGGTCGAGAGCCGCAGCAGCATCAGCGCCCGGACGACCTCGCGCTCGACCTCGGGACCGCTGCCGGCCGCGTGCGACCGCACCAGCGAGCGCTGCAGCTGGGCGCGCATGTCGGTGGGGATGTGCCGGGTCGCCAGGGCGCCGAACCCCGTGGAGATGCCGTACGCCGGGGTGGGGGCGGCGGCCAGCGTCTCGACCGCGGCGCGGGCCCGCTCGATCGCGGCGACCGCGTCGGCGCCGAGCTCGACGGCCGCGCCGCCGCGGGCCACGGCGAGCACCTCGTCGAAGGCCAGCGGGCCGACCCCGACGGTCACCACCGTCCCGGTGGTCGAGCCTGCTGCGGTGATCGGGTGTGTCGTGGCCATGTCGCCATCACACCGCACCGCGGGCGCCGCGACCACGCCTGCGCGGGCAGTCCTGTCTCGGATGCGAGACATCACCTAGGCTGCCGCCATGCAGCTGCGATTCGCGACCGGTGGGGCGGCCGCGGGCTGGGCCGACGTGCAGGCGTCGGCCAGCCCGTTCCTGGTCAGCTCGGAGGAGTCGGTCCTCCACGACATGGCCACCCACCCGGGCACGCTGGCCCGTTACGTCGTGGTCGAGGACGGCCAGGTGCTCGGGCTCACCCGGGTGCGCGACAACGGACCCGGCGAGGTGCGCGCCATGGTCCAGGTGCACGCTGACCATCGCGCACGCGGTGTCGGCCGGCAGCTGTTCGACCAGGTGCTGCGCGTGGCCGACGGCCGGAGCATCGCGGGCGTGGTCAACGGCGACGACTACTCCCTCGCGGTCAGCGACCACTGGGGCTTCGTGCGCGATCGGTCGCACCGGATCTCCGCCGTCGACCCACGGCAGGTGCCACCGCCCCCGGCCACGCCCGAAGACCTCCTCGTCGTGCCTCTGGCCGACGTCGCGCCCGGCCTGGTGTGGGCGTGCCTGCGGGAGGTCGCGATGGACGACCCGTCCGGCCTCACCCAGCCAGTACCGCTCGACCAGTTCGTCGACACGGACTGGCACGACCCGCTGCACCGGCCCGACCTCGGCCGGGCCGCTCTCGACGCGGATGGCAGGGTCGTCGCCTACGCGCAGATCACCGCCGCGCACGGCCGCGCCTGGAACGCCATGACCGGGACGCTGCCGGAGCACCGCGGCCGCGGCCTCGCCACCCTGGTCAAGGCGCACGCGCTCGCCGCCTGCGCCGCAGCCGGCATCACCACGTGCGGCACCGGCAACGACGTCGAGAACGCCCCCATGCTCGCGGTCAACGACCGGCTCGGCTACCGGCCCTCGGCCACCACCTGGAGCGCCCGGCGCACCCCCGGGCGGTCGAGCCTGTCGAGACCGTGAGCCACGTCCCCGCCGCCACCCGCGCGCTGCGGGTGCTGCGCTACCTGGCCAGCCAGCCCGACCCGGTCAGCCTGGACCGGCTGGCGGCCGCGGTCGACCTGCCCCGCTCGACGGCCTACCACCTGATGCGGGCGATGGAGGCCGAGGGCTTCGTGACCCACCTGGCCGACGAGCACCGCTACGGCCTCGGCGTCGCGGCCTTCGAGGTGGGCAGCGGCTACAGCCGGCAGGGCCCGCTCCAGCGGATCGCCCGGCGCCCGCTCGCCGCCCTCGTCGACGCCCTCGGCCAGAGCGCCCACCTGGCCGTGCTGCACGGCCGCGACGTGCTCTACGTGATCGAGGAGCGTGCCCCCGGCCGGCCGCCGCTGGTCACCGACGTGGGGGTGCGGCTGCCGGCGCACCTGACCGCCAGCGGCCGGGCGATCCTGGCGGCGCTCCCGGCCAACCAGGTGCGCGCGCTCTACCCCGACCGGTCCGCGTTCGTCGACCGGCACGGCCTGGGGCCGGCGTCGCCGAGCGCGCTCCGGGCGCTGCTCAGCGAGACCCGCCAGCGCGGGCACGCGCGCGAGGACGGCGAGGTGACGCCCGGGCTTCGCCTCGGTCGCGGCCGCCGTGCTCGACCACAACGCCCACCCCGTCGCGGGGCTCGCCGTCACCTACCCCGCCGACGAGGCGCCGGACGTCGAGGACCTCGCCCGCCAGGTCCGCCGTACGGCGGCGGTGCTGACCCGCCGGCTGGGCGGCGCGTAACGCCGCGGGCTGGAACTCGTTTCACTCCTCACAGGCTCCGACCGGAGGGGACCGCATGCCGTCGTCCAGCTCGTCCGCCCGCCGCGCCGCGCGGCACCGCCTGGCCTGGTCGGCCGCGCTCGCCACCGGCGCCGTCCTCGGGGCTGTCTTCGGCCCTCGTCGTGGTCCCGTCGTCCGCGACCGAGGACAGGCCGGCGACCCCCCACCGGCAGCCTGGCCGACCGCTACGACGCGAGCGTGCGCGAGGCCGCGGACGCCGAGGCGCTGCGCGCACACGTCGAGGAGGAGGCGGCCGCCCTGACGGCCGGCGACGGGCACGCCCACGACCACGCCGACCCCACGACCAAGAACGCCGTCTCCCGCACCGGCGACCAGGGACCGGCGACGGCCGACCCGACCACGCTCGCGGAGCGGATGACCGGCATCCAGGCCGTCGCGGCCCAGCGCGCCGAGCGCGACCCCGAGCTGGTGCCGGTGGCCGCGCGACCCGACCGGGCTGGCCGCCCCCGAGGACCGCTACGCCATGGCCGGCGGCTGCTACGCCCTGCGCAGCACCGCCACCGGCCGATGGGTGACACGCGCCGGCGAGGGCTACGCCGCCACGGCGGGTCGCCGCGGCGCCGCCGAGCCGTTCCACTTCCAGGCCACCGACCT
This sequence comes from uncultured Actinomycetota bacterium, assembly GCA_963698315.1. Taxonomy (GTDB): domain Bacteria; phylum Actinomycetota; class Actinomycetes; order Propionibacteriales; family Nocardioidaceae; genus Nocardioides_B. Next base: position 229,032 of record CAVOQH010000002.1, on the reverse strand, counting down.
CGGGACCTACCTCCTCTACGGCTCCGACCAGACCTTCGTCGCCCGCCAGGACGGGATCCCCCTGCTGCAGCAGGCCTCCGTGGCCGCGGCCCCGTCGCCGAGCCCGTCGGCCGAGTGGACGGCGCGCCGCAGCGGCGCGGCGTACACCTTCGGTCTGCCCGGTGGCGACGCGCTCACCGTCGACGACACGGGCGCCGTCGTGCTCGGCGCGCGACCCCGGCCGCTTCGAGCTCCGCACCACCGCCGGCTGCGCTGCCTGGGACGAGATCGGCACCGGCATCCGGGGACGCACCTTCCGTGGCGTCTCCGACATCCAGGAGACGCGCGGCTACGTCGACGCGCACACCCACGGGATGGCCTTCGAGTTCCTCGGCGGCCGCGCGCACTGCGGCCGGCCCTGGCACCCCTACGGCGTGCAGCACGCCCTCGTCGACTGCCCCGACCACACCCTCACCAACGGCTACGGCGCCGCCCTCGAGACCGCCCTGTCCGGCGAGCCCGGCCACGACCCGGTCGGCTGGCCGACGTTCCGCGACTGGCCCGCACCCGACTCGCTGACCCACGAGGGCACCTACTGGAAGTGGATGGAGCGCTCCTGGCGCGGCGGCCTGCGGCTGTTCACCAACCTGCTCGTCGAGAACAACAAGCTCTGCGAGCTCTACCCGCTGAAGAAGAACTCCTGCGACGACATGGACTCGATCCGCCTGCAGGCACGGCAGATGCGCGCCTTCGAGCGCTACGTCGACGCGCAGTACGGCGGCCCCGGCGAGGGCTGGTACCGCATCGTCACCAACCCGTTCCAGGCCCGCCGGGTGATCAACGAGGGCAAGCTCGCCGTGGTGATGGGCATCGAGACCTCGATCCCCTTCAAGTGCACGATGAAGCTCGACGTCCCCCAGTGCGACGCCGACTCCATCGACGCCCAGCTCGCCGAGGTGCACCGGATGGGCGTGCGCCAGATGGAGCTGGTCAACAAGTTCGACAACGCCCTGTCCGGCGTGGCCGGCGACGAGGGCTCGACCGGCCTGCTGGTCAACAGCGCCAACTTCCTGGAGACCGGGTCCTACTGGGCGATGCAGCACTGCGAGCCCGCCGTCGAGGGCAAGCACGACCGGGCGCAGTACGCCGCCCCGGCCGGCATCGACCCCGAGCAGCAGGACGCGCTCTTCGGGGCCGTCGCCCAGGTCAGCGGGGTGCAGCCGGCGCCGCTCTACGGGCCGCCCGAGCACTGCAACCGGCGCGGCCTCACCGACCTCGGCCGGCACCTGATCGGCCGGCTCGCCGAGCGCGGCATGATCTTCGACCCCGACCACATGAGCGTCGCCGGCCGCGACGCCGCCCTCGACCAGCTCGAGCGGCTCGACTACCCCGGCGTCATCTCCAGCCACTCCTGGTCGACGCCCGACGCCTACCCGCGGATCTACCGGCTCGGCGGCACGGTCATGCCCTACGCCGGCGACTCCGAGGGCTTCGTGGAGAAGTGGAAGCGGCACCTCACCTGGGCCGACCCGCGCTTCTACTTCGGCTTCGGCTACGGCGCCGACATGAACGGCCTCGGCGCGCAGGGCGACCCCCGTGGCGCCGGCGTGGCCAACCCGGTCAGCTATCCCTTCACCGGCCTCGGCGGCGTGCAGGTGCGCAAGCAGCGCAGCGGCGAGCGGGTCTACGACGTCAACGTCGACGGCGTCTCCCACTACGGCCTCTACCCCGACTGGATCGAGGACCTCACCGAGGTCGCCGACGCCCAGGCCCCCGGCACCGGGGACCAGATCTACGACGACATGGGCCGCGGCGCGGAGGCCTACCTGCAGATGTGGGAGCGCGCCGTCGGTGTGAGCAACGACGCCTGCCGCGAGCCGGAGATGGCGAAACGGGCCCGGGTGATCCGCGACCTCCCGGTGGGCTCGTCGGTCCGCAGGGTGCTGCTCACCGCCGGGCAGCCGCACGCCCGCCTCGACGACACCTTCACCTACTGCGCCACCACCCGGTCCGGTGCGACCACCAAGGTGCGGCTGACCTTCGACGACCGCAACCGCCTCGCCCGGGTCAGGGGCTGACCGGTCGGACGAGGCCGGCGTACTGCCCCTCCAGGTCCGCGATCCTCGCGTCCTCCAGGTAGGACACCGAGCCGCGGTCGAGCAGCTCCTCCAGCTGGTCGAGGCAGGCGTGGTAGCCGGCGCCGGACCTGGTGAGGTACTCCTCGCCCGGCTCGGCGAACCAGGTCGACAGCACCAGCCGGGTCCCCTCACCTTCGGGCTCGAGCTGCCAGCGCAGCCGGTCGCCCTCCCACAACCACTCGAACAGCGTGGGTGGCTCCCAGGCCACCAGCTCGCCGTGCGTCACCGGCTGCTCGATCTTCCAGCGCTCCACGGTCGGGGGCCAGAACGGCAGCTCCAGGGACGCGCCCGGGCGGCGCTCCCCGACGATGTCGGTCGGGAACCAGTGCGCGAGGTGCTCGCTCTCGGTGAGCGCCCGCCACACCTTCTCCGGTGCGTGCGGCAGGTGGCGGACGAACTCCACACCCCCGTCGGGCAGCAGCCGCCCCAGTCGTGCGTCGGTCATGTCAGTCCTCCATCTCGTCGAGGTGTCGCTCCAGCGCGTCGAGCCGGTCGGCCCAGGCGCGGCGGTACGGCGCGAGCCAGGCGTCGAGCTCGCGCAACGGCTCGGGCCGCAGGGCGTAGATGCGGCGCTGGCCGTCCGGCCGCACCCGCACCAGCCCGGCGTCGCTGAGGGCGCGCAGGTGCTTGGACACGTTGGGCTGCGCGACGGCGAGGAGCTCCACCAGCTCGCCGACCGGGCGCTCGCCCTCCAGCAGCAGGTCGAGGATCCGGCGCCGGGTCGGCTCCGCCAGCACGTCGTACACCGTTGCCGCCATGGACGTGAATATGCCTTGCCAGGCATATTCGCGTCAAGGGGCCCGCAGCCATCCAGCGCGCGGCGACAGGTCCAGTCCGGTGCCCGCCGATCGGCTCCAGGACGGTGACATCGGCCGCCGGGCGTGGCAATTTCGAGGAATGCACGGAGCCCGTGCCCGAGCGGCTCGGATCGGATGGCTGGTGGCCTACCTGGCGGTCATCGGCGTCCCGCTCGCCCTCGCGTGGCGATCGTTGGAGACAGCCACCACCTTGGCCGCCTGGTACTCCATCGTGACCGGACTGCTCGCCTTCTCGCTCCTCGTCGTCACGCTGGTGCTGAGCGCGCGACTGCCGCTCCTGGTCTCCGCGTTCGGGATCGAGACCGCGCTGCTGATGCACCGGTTCGCCGCGGTCACGCTGGCCGTGCTCGTCGTCGCCCACATCGGCCTGGTCCTCGGCAGCGACCCGCGCGGCCTGGACATCCTCGACCTCACCGACACCACCGCGGCGGCCCGGGCGGCCGTCGTCTCCACGCTGACCCTGACTGCCGCCGTGGTCCTCGCGTTGTGGCGCAAACGCCGCCAACCGCGCTACGAGGGATGGCGGTTCGTGCACGTGACGCTGGCCGCGGTCACCTTCCTGGCCGCGTTCCTGCACGTGTGGTGGCTGAACCATCTCAGGGCGAACACCTCTCTCGCGGTGCTCTTCGACGTGCTGGCCGTGGTCGTGGTCCTCACCGGGCTGCGGCGCTGGGTCTGGCTGCCGCTCCGGGCGCACCGGCGCCAGTACGTCGTCGAGGAGGTCGTCCCGGGACCGAGCAGCTCGGTCACGGTGGTGCTCCGGGCGCACGGGCACCGCGGGGTGCCCTTCCACGCCGGCCAGTTCGCGTGGCTCAAGGTGGGCTCCTCCCCGTTCACGTTCGAGGAGCACCCGTTCTCGATCGCCTCGACCGCGCAGACCCCGCACCGCAAGGAGTTCACCATCAAGGCGCTGGGCGACTTCACCAGCGCGATGGGCGAGCTGACCCCGGGTCGCCGCGTCTACCTCGACGGCCCCTACGGCCGGTTCACCATCGAGGGCCTGGAGCGCTCGCCGGGCTTCGTGTTCATCGCGGGCGGCGTCGGGCTGACGCCGATGCTGAGCATGCTCCGGACGCTGCGCGACCGCGACGACGGTCGGCGGCACCACCTCATCGTCGGCGCCCGCAGCCTGGACGACCTGATGCTGCGGGCGGAGATCACCGAGCTGGCGACCGACCTCGACGTCCGGGTGACCGAAGTGGTCGAGTCGCCCGCGGAGGGCTGGACCGGAGAGGCCGGCCGGATCGACGGCCGGGTGCTCGACCGGGTCCTGCCACGTCACGCGCGGCACTACGACTACTTCCTCTGCGGCCCCCCGGCGATGGTGGCTGCCGTCGGGCAGCAGCTGCTCGACCGTCGGATCCCGGTCAGGCGCATCCACACCGAGCGCTTCGAGGTCGTCTGAGTCGTGGGTCCATACCACCCGAAGTTACCGATTGGTAAGATTCCGGGCGCGTGATGTCCGCCGCTGACGTGGCGGACTCCCCGCACTAGGCTCGACCGACGCTCGCCGCACCAGGCAGCCATGGGGCTGCGCATGAGGAGCATTGATGCAGATCTTCGCCATCGTGGTGTCACTGGCGATCGCCGCCGTCGGCATCGCCCTGTTCGTGAAGGCGATCCGGCACATCATCGCGGTGGTGAAGCTCGGCCAGCCGACCGCGAGCCGCACCGACGACCCCCGGGCCCGCACCATCACGCTCCTCAAGGAGTCGCTGGGCCACACCCGGATGCTGCAGTGGACGGCGGTCGGGATCGGCCACTGGTTCGTCTTCATCGGCTTCGGGCTGCTCTTCTTCACGCTGCTGACGGCCTTCGGTCAGCTCTTCGACGCCGAGTTCGCGCTGCCGCTGATCGGCCACTTCTTCCTCTACGAGTGGGTCACCGAGCTCTTCACCTGGGCGATGCTCGTCGCGATCATCGCCTTCATCGGCTACCGCGCGAGCCGCCCCACGCAGCGCGAGCGCGGCACCAAGGGCCGGTTCTACGGCTCGACGATGTGGCAGGGCTACTTCGTCGAGGCGGTCATCCTCGGCGTCGGCCTGTGCATCGTGACCCTGCGCGGCCTCGAGTACGCCCTGATGGACTCCACCGGGGAGGCCTCGGCCCTGCACTTCCCGCTGACCTTCTGGCTGGGCGAGGCCTTCTCGGGCCTGTCGACCGGCGCGACCGAGAACGCCATCTACCTCGTGGCGATGCTCAAGATCGTCATCTCGTTCACGTGGATGATCGTCATCTCGCTCAACACCACGATGGGCGTGGCCTGGCACCGGTTCACCGCCTTCTTCAACATCTTCTTCAAGCGGAAGTCCGACGGCGGTACGTCGCTGGGCGGCCTGCAGCCGATGATGGTGAACGGCGAGCCGATCGACTTCGAGAACATCGAGGACCTCGACGAGGACGCCGCGATCGGCGTCGGCAAGCTCGAGGACTTCGCCTGGAAGGGCATCCTCGACTTCACCTCGTGCACCGAGTGCGGCCGCTGCCAGTCGCAGTGCCCGGCCTGGAACACCGACAAGCCGCTGTCCCCCAAGCTGCTCATCACCAACCTGCGCGACCACGCCTACGCCAAGGCGCCGTACCTGCTGGCCGACCCCGAGGAGCGCGACGCGCTGCCTGAGGAGGTCAAGGCCGCCGCCGAGCGCGAGCTGGTCGGCGCCACCGAGGGCGACCCGACCCTGCCCAGCGGCGGCGCGGTCATCGACCCCGACGTGCTGTGGTCCTGCACCATCGTGCGGCGCCTGCGTCGCAGCAGTGCCCGGTCGACATCGAGCACGTCGACCACATCGTCGACATGCGCCGCTACCAGGTGCTGATCGAGTCCAACTTCCCCTCCGAGCTCAACGGCCTCTTCAAGGGCCTGGAGAACAAGGGCAACCCGTGGAACATGTCGCCCAACGCGCGCATGGACTGGGCCAAGGGCCTCGACTTCGAGGTCAAGCAGGTCGGCACCGACGTCGAGGACCTCGACGAGGTCGACTGGCTGTTCTGGGTCGGCTGCGCCGGCGCCTACGAGGACCGCGCCAAGAAGACCACCCGCGCGGTGGCCGAGCTGCTCGACCTGGCCGGCGTCTCCTTCGCCGTCCTCGGCGACGGCGAGACCTGCACCGGCGACCCGGCCCGCCGCGCCGGCAACGAGTTCGTCTTCCAGCAGCTCGCGATGCAGAACGCCGAGGTCTTCAAGGAGACCAAGGTGAAGAAGATCGTCTCCACCTGCGCGCACTGCTTCAACACGCTGAAGAACGAGTACTCCCAGTTCGGCGTCGAGCTCGAGGTCGTGCACCACACCCAGCTGCTCAACCGGCTGGTGCGCGAGGGCAGGCTCACCCCGGTCGCCAACGGCGTCGGCAACGGCCGCTCGATCACCTACCACGACCCCTGCTACCTCGGCCGGCACAACCAGGTCTACTCACCCGCCGCGCGAGCTGCTCGACGTCATCCCCAACGCCGAGCTCAAGGAGATGCCGCGCAACAGCGAGCGCTCCTTCTGCTGCGGCGCCGGCGGCGCCCGGATGTGGATGGAGGAGAACATCGGCGAGCGGATCAACCTCAACCGCACGACCGAGGCCGTCGAGACCGGTGCCGACCAGATCGCGACCGGCTGCCCGTTCTGCCGCGTGATGCTGTCCGACGGCCTCACCGCCAAGCAGGCCGACGGGATCCGCCCGCGAGGAGGTCGAGGTCCTCGACGTCGCCCAGCTGCTGCTGGCGTCGGTCAAGCGCGCCCCGGCGCCGACGCCCGCTCCGGCTGCGTCGTCCCCCGCGCCGTCGGGAGACGGTACGGCGGCGGCCGAGGCGAGCGCCGCCGGCACCGCCACCGCCGTCCTCGACAAGCCCGCCGAGGACGAGGCGGTGGAGGCAGCCCGTCGAGACCGCGGTGGTCGAGCCTGTCGAGACCAAGGCGGAGCCCGAGCCCGGCGACGTCACCCAGACCGAGGAGACCGTCACCGAGCCCGCCGAGGTGGGCGCCGCTGCCGAGGCGAGCACGGAGCAGACGGAGCAGGTCGAGGAGCCCGAGCCCGAGCCGGAGCCGGACGCTGTCCGCGACGACGAGAAGCGGGACGACACCCTCTTCTGACGGCGCGGACGGGCGGTTGCGCGCTAGGGAACGACGGGCGCCGCCCCGGCGGGTCGGGGAGACCTCCGCTCCCCCGATGCCGCCCTCGTCCGGATCAACCAGACGCCCAGCGCGCCGACGGCCAGCCCGAGCGGGATGGCCCACGGCGACAGCAGAGCCTGGAAGCCGACGGCGCCGCCGACGACGATCCCCACCCCGATCCACACCGGGGCCCGTGCACGAAGCACGGCGGCGCCGTACAGCACCCAGCCGACCGCGAAGAGCAGGTAGCTCGACAGCGCTCCCAGCCCGAGCATGACGGTCGGGTCCGTGTCGAAGGCGTTCGGCGCCTCGTCGGCCAGCCAGGGGACCGCGAACGTCTCGAACCACAGGTCGCCACCCAGGGCCATGGTGCCGACCGCGGCCCCGATCGTCGCGGTGACGCCCAGCCGGCCGGCCTCCACGGCCAGCCACTCGTGCGAGGCGACGACGAGGAGCATGAGCATGACGAACCCCAGGAAGTACGCGACGCCACCGATCTGGAACGCGACGGCCGTCGTGGTGGCCACGTGGTCCTGGGGGTCGAACGGCAGCATGACCAGCTGAGCGCCGACCACCAGCACGCCGGCCGCTACCGCGAAGGGGCCCGCGAGTCGGGACAGGCTCGGATCTGACATGTCGCCGTCAGGCTCCTCGCGGTCGCAGCGCCGCGCATCACCCCGCGCAGACCATCCGCCGCCCCTGTCCGCTGACGCCGCGTGACACCACCTGACGTCACCCGATGTCAGAAATGACGTCACGAGGTGTTGACATGACACCATCGTGGTGTCAGAGTGGTGCGCATGGACATCACCCCCTACGTCGAGAGCCTCCGCCACGACCTGGCCGCCGCGGCCGAGGCCGGCGGCGACGAGGCCAAGGCCGCGGCCGAGCGCCTCGCGCTGGCCCTCGACCCCGCCGTCCGGCTGGCCCTCATGGACGCGCTGAGCCAGGCGGCCGCCGAGATCACCAGCGAGCTGCCCGCCGGCTCGGTGGACGTCCGCCTCAAGGGCCGCGAGCCGCAGTTCGTGGTCGACGTGCCGACGATGCCGATGGCCGCCCAGGCCCCGGTCCCGCCCGCACCCCCCGCGCCGCCGACGCCCGAGGACCTCGAGGTGGAGGAGGACGACACCGTCGCCCGGATCACCCTCCGCATCCCCGAGTCGGTGAAGTACAAGGCCGAGGAGCTCGCCGCCAAGAGCGGGCACTCGCTCAACAGCTGGATCGTCAACGTGGTCCGCAACGCCACCCGCGAGCGGGCGATCAACATCGACGTCGACCTCTCCAGCCTGCCCTTCCTCGACCAGCCCGGCCCCGGCACCGGCCGGCGCGGCAACAAGAGGATGACCGGCTGGGTCTGACCCGGCACCCCACCCCACCAGCACACCCACCGACGGCTCCCGGGAGCCGGCCGGCTGGACGAGCACACCCACGACCAAGGAGCACCACCATGGAGCAGACCTTCCAGACCTCCGGCCGCACCTCGCTGTACGTCGAGATCGGGTCCGGCCACGTCGACGTCCGGGCCACCGAGGAGGACCGTGTCGTCGTCCGGGTCGACGGCGACGACGCCGAGGACGTCACCGTCGAGCAGCGCGGCGACCGCGTCGTCGTGATCGGCCCGCAGCGCCGCACCGGCTTCTTCAGCAGCAGCCGCGGCCTCGACGTGCAGGTGAGCCTGCCGCACGACAGCGACCTGTCCACCAAGCTCGGCTCGGCCGACCTCGTGGTCAGCGGCGCGATCGGCACGGCCTCGCTCAAGACCGGCTCCGGCTCCGTCCGGGTCGAGGCGGCCAACGGCGAGGTCCAGGTCGAGTCCGGCTCGGGCGACATCTCCATCGACCTGGTCGCCGGGGACCTGCGGGCCAAGGCGGGCTCGGGCGACGTCACGGTCCAGGAGCTCGGCGGCGACGCCAGCGTCTCCACCGGGTCCGGCGACGTCGAGATCGACCACGCCTCCGGCGACGTCCAGGTGAAGACCGGCTCGGGCAGCCTCCGGGTCCGGCGGCCCGAGGCCGACGTCGCCCTCTCCACCGCGTCCGGGGACCTCACCGTCGACCTGATGGGCGCCGGCGAGCTCGCCGCCAAGAACGTCTCCGGCGACATCCGGGTCGGCGTCCCCAGCGGCCTGCCGGTCTGGACCGACATCAGCACCCTCAGCGGCTCCGTGCGCTCCAACCTCGAGGGCGCCGGCCAGCCGGGCGAGGGCCAGGCGTTCCTGGAGCTGCGGGCCAAGACCGTCAGCGGCGACATCTACCTCGACCAACGATGAGCACCCGCGCACCGCAAGACCGGTCAAGCCGGCGGCACCGCCCCGGCGCCAGTCTGGAAGCACGCCCCCACCGTCACCGCAGCACTCCCGAAGGGACCACCGACCATGTCTGACTTCGCCTCGATGCTCGACAGCGTCGCCACCCAGCAGATCCAGGAGCGGGTCGCCCGCAACCGCGGACCGCGACTGCCCGGCACCCGCCGCCCCCGCGGCCGGCACGCCCTGGCCCACCGGCTGCACGCGCTCGCCGAGCGTCTCGACTCCTGAGCAGCGCCCCCGCCCTTGACCGAGGGGAGCACCCTGGACCCGGGCCCGTTGCCGCACCACCACCGGCAACGGGCCCGTTCACGTCCCGGCCGGGGTCACGTCGGACAATGAGCCCATGACGTTCCACCGCTACGTCGCCCTCGGCGACTCGTTCACCGAGGGCGTCGGCGACCACGACGCCACCCGTCCCAACGGGGTCCGCGGCTGGGCCGACCGGGTCGCCGAGGTGCTCGCGGCCCGCACCGACGACTTCGGCTACGCCAACCTCGCCATCCGCGGCCGCAAGCTCGACGCGATCCTCGCCGAGCAGGTGGAGCCCGCGATCGCCCTCGAGCCCGACCTGGTCACGGTCTACGCCGGCGGCAACGACATCCTGCGGCCCAAGGTCGACGTCGACGGGCTCGTCGCCCGCTACGGCGAGGCGGTCGGCCGGCTCACCGCGACCGGCGCGACGGTGCTGGTGTTCACCGGCTTCGACCTCGGCTTCGCGCCGGTGTTCCGGCACCTGCGCGGCCGGGTGGCGACGTACAACGAGCTGGTCCGCGAGGTCGCCGACGAGCACGGCGCCACGATCGTGGACTACTGGCGGCGCCGGGAGTACCGCGACGCCCGGCTCTGGGACGTCGACCGGATGCACATGTCGGCGGCCGGCCACGAGCGGATGGCCGCGATCGTGCTCGACACCCTCGGCGTGGACCACGACATCACGCCCGAGGAGCTCGGCCCGCTGCCGGAGATGGACCGCCGGCAGCGCCGCGACGCCGACCTCGCCTGGGCCCGCGCGCACGCGGCGCCCTGGGTGCAGCGCCGGCTGCGCGGCACGTCGTCCGGCGACGGCCTGACGCCCAAGCACCCGACCCTGACCCCGGTGCGCGACCGGGCCGGGGCGCGCTGAGTCAGATCCGGGTGCGGTGGAAGTTCAGGTGCGACCGCGACGGGGTCGGGCCGCGCTGGCCCTGGTAGCGGGAGCCGTACTTCTCCGAGCCGTAGGGGTTGTCCGACGGTGAGGACAGCCGGAAGAAGCACAGCTGGCCGATCTTCATCCCGGGCCAGAGCTTGATCGGCAGGGTGGCGACGTTGGACAGCTCCAGCGTCACGTGGCCCGAGAAGCCGGGGTCGATGAAGCCGGCCGTGGAGTGCGTGAGCAGGCCGAGCCGGCCCAGCGAGGACTTGCCCTCCAGCCGGGCGGCGACGTCGTCGGGGAGCGACACGACCTCGTAGGTCGAGCCGAGCACGAACTCGCCCGGGTGCAGGATGAACGGCTCGTCGCCCTCCGGCTCCACCAGCCGGGTCAGGTCGGGCTGGTCGGAGGCCGGGTCGATGTGGGGGTACTTGTGGTTCTCGAACACGCGGAAGAACCGGTCGAGGCGGACGTCGACGCTGGACGGCTGGACCATGGCCGGCTCGAAGGGGTCGAGGGCGACCCGCTTCGCGTCGATCTCGGCCAGGATGTCGCGGTCTGAGAGAAGCACAGGGAGAACCTACTAGGTCGTGGCGGGCGGGCGCGGCGTCTCGGGTACTATCTGCGAGCGGCGGCTCCGGCTGCCCGGCGGATGTAGCTCAGTTGGTAGAGCGCGACCTTCCCAAGGTCGATGTCGCGAGTTCGAGTCTCGTCATCCGCTCCAGCTCTCGCTCAGGCGGTCCGGCGCTCAGCCGGCCGCCACCCAGGCGGCCTCGGCCCCGGACTCGTCGTAGGTGCGCACGCACACCCGGTCGCGGCCGCGGGTCTTGGCCTCGAACAGCGCCTGGTCGGCCTGCGTGATCGTCTCCGCGATCTCCCGGTCGAGCTGCCCCGCGCGCACGCCGGCGACCCCGATGCTGACGGTCACCCGCGCCCCCGACCCGGGCATGACTGCCGCCGCGACGGCCTGGCGCAGCCGCTCGGCGATCACCGCGGCCTCGTCGTACGGCGTCGCCGGGAGGAAGACGCAGAACTCCTCACCGCCGAAGCGGGCCACCAGGTCGTCGCCGCGCAGCTGGGCGCGCAGCGTGTCGGCGATCGCCACCAGCGCCTCGTCGCCGACCAGGTGGCCCCAGGTGTCGTTGTAGCGCTTGAAGGAGTCGAGGTCCGCGAAGGCGACGCTCCACGGCTCGCCCCGGTTGATGCAGCGCGCCCGGCCGGCGACGGCGAGCCGCCGCCACGACTCGAAGCGGAGCAGGCCGGTCTTGTCGTCGACCTCCGCCTGCTCGCGCAGCGAGTCGTTGAGCGCGGCCCGCTGGGCCAGGCCGTAGACCGGCACGACCAGCAGCACGAACCACGGGCCGCCGGTCCAGATCGCCGCGAAGAGCCCGCCGAGCAGCAGCACCGACGCCTCGGTGAGGTAGAACGAGGAGCCGCGCAGGGTCCGGCGCAGCCACCGCTCGTCGGCCTCCACGTTGACGTAGGCGCTGAGGTGGAACAGCGCGGTCTCGGTCGCCAGGAAGACGAACGCCGCCACCGCGACGGCGACCAGCCCGGCCTGGCCGTCGCCGTGCATGTAGTTGACCTGGTCGCCCATCAGCCGGGCCGCGGCGACGCCCGCCGCTACGCCGGCGACGACGAGGTAGGCCGCCGAGCCGACCCACTTCCACAGCGGCACCCGCAGCCCCCGCCACCGGGCGTGGGCGTAGGAGACCGCCACCACCGGGAGCAGGTAGGGCAGCGGCAGCAGCAGGCAGGAGGTGAACGCCCAGGCCGAGAGCGCCTTGTGCGGACGCTGGCTGTTGACCAGGCCACCCTCCAGGGCCCGGCCGAGCTCGACGTTGAGGGCCGAGAGGATGACCAGCAGCAGCGCGGTCAGCACCGGCTGGTGGGCGACCTGGTCGCGGCCCGACGACGCCAGCGCGAAGGGCAGCAGCAGGGCGGCAGCGACGGCGCCGACGATCAGCGCCTGGGTGCGCACGGGCGCGGACAGCAACGTGGACCGCTCGGCGTCCAGGCCGGCGGCACCCGAGTCTCCCGCCGCGTCGCGCACAGCTCGAAGGGTCCCACACCGACCGCCCACCCGCGGCCGAACCGGACAATCAGGACACCGGGCAGGCCTGGCTGCCGACCGCCGGATAGCGTCGAGGCCATGTCCTCGTTCTCCGGGTTCCCGACGGCCGCGCTCGACTTCTACGACGACCTGGAGATGGACAACACCAAGTCGTTCTGGGCCGCGCACAAGGACACCTACGACGTCGCGGTCAAGGCGCCGATGGCCGCCCTCGTGGCCGCGCTCGAGGACGAGTTCGGGGCCGCGAAGATCTTCCGGCCCTACCGCGACGTCCGGTTCGCCAAGGACAAGACGCCCTACAAGACCCACCAGGGCGCGTTCGTCGCGAGCGGGCCGTCGACCGGGTGGTACGTCGAGGTGGCGGCGCCGGGCGTGCGCGTCGGCGCCGGTTTCTACCACGCCGAGACCGCCCGGCTCGCCGCCTTCCGGGCCGGCATCGCCGACGACCGGGACGGCCCCGAGCTCGAGCGCATCCTCGCGGCGATGGACGCCGAGGGCTGGGAGCTCGGGGGCGAGACCCTCAAGACCAGCCCCCGCGGCTACGACGCCGACCACCCGCGGATCGGGCTGCTGCGGCACAAGTCGATGACGCTGGGCAAGAGCTACGGCTTCGAGCCCGTGATCCACAGCCCCGAGCTCGCCGACCGGGTCCGCGAGGACTGGCGCGACGCCCGGCCGTTCCTCGACTGGGTGGCCGCCCACACGGAGTGAGCGGCCACCGAGCTCAGGCGGCGGTGGTCGAGGCCGGGCCGGCGGTCGCCGGCTCCAGGGCGGTGTCCAGGATCTGCCGTACGTCGCTGACCAGGTGCACGGTCAGCGCCTCCTTCACCTCGGCCGGGACGTCGTCCAGGTCGGGCTCGTTGCGGGCCGGCAGGAAGACCTCGGTCAGGCCGGCGCGCTGCGCGGCGAGCAGCTTCTGCTTCACCCCGCCGATCGGCAGCACCCGCCCGGTCAGCGACACCTCGCCGGTCATCCCGACCTCCCCGCGGATCGGCCGCCCGGTCGCCAGCGACACCAGCGCGGTCGTCATCGTGACGCCGGCCGACGGCCCGTCCTTGGGTACGGCGCCCGCCGGCACGTGCAGGTGCAGCGGCCCGTCCAGCGCCGAGGCGTCCACCCCGAGCTCGGCGGCGTGCGCCCGCACGTAGGTCAGCGCGATCTGCGCGGACTCCTTCATCACCTCGCCGAGCTGCCCGGTGAGGTCGAGCCGCGAGGACTCGCCCGGCAGCGCCGACGCCTCGATGTAGAGCACGTCGCCGCCCATCCCGGTCACCGCCAGCCCGGTGGCGACACCCGGCACGGCGGTGCGCTCGTGCGCCTCCGGGGTGAACCGCGGCCGGCCGACGAGGTCGCGCAGCGCCTCCTCGTCCACCCGTACCGGCGCCGTGGTGCCCGACGCGAGCCGGGTCGCCACCTTGCGGAACGCCTTGGCGATCAGCCGCTCGAGCTGCCGCACGCCGGCCTCCCGGGTGTGGTTGGCGGCCAGCTCCCGCAGCGCCCCGTCGGTCACCTCGACCTCGTCGGCGGCCAGCGCCGCGCGCTCGCGCTGCCGGGGCACCAGGAAGTCGCGGGCGATCGCGACCTTGTCGTCCTCGGTGTAGCCGTCGATCGAGACCAGCTCCATCCGGTCCAGCAGGGCCGGCGGGATCGTGTCGAGCACGTTGGCGGTCGCGATGAACAGCACGTCGGACAGGTCGAGGTCGAGCTCGAGGTAGTGGTCGCGGAAGGTGTGGTTCTGCGCCGGGTCGAGCACCTCGAGCAGCGCGGCCGCGGGGTCACCCCGGTAGTCGGAGCCGACCTTGTCGACCTCGTCGAGCAGCACCACCGGGTTCATCGAGCCGGCCTCCTTGACCGCGCGGACGATCCGGCCCGGCAGGGCGCCGACGTAGGTCCGGCGGTGACCGCGGATCTCGGCCTCGTCGCGCACACCACCCAGTGCGACCCGCACGAACTTGCGGCCGAGGGCCCGGGCGACGGACTCGCCGAGGGAGGTCTTGCCGACGCCGGGCGGGCCGGCGAGCAGCACGACCGCGCCGGAGCCGCGGCCGCCGACGACCTCCAGCCCGCGCTCGGCACGCCGGGCGCGCACGGCCAGGTGCTCGACGATCCGGTCCTTCACGTCGTCGAGGCCGTGGTGGTCGGCGTCGAGCACCGCGCGGGCGGCCGCCACGTCGGTGGCGTCCTCGGTGCGCACCGACCAGGGCAGGTCGAGCACGGTGTCGAGCCAGGTCCGGATCCACGAGGTCTCCGGGCTCTGGTCGCTGGACCGCTCCAGCCGGTCGACCTCGCGCAGCATCGCGGCGCGCACCTCGTCGGGCACGTCGGCGGCCTCCACCCGGGAGCGGTAGTCGTCGGCCCCCTCCGGTTCGCCCTCACCCAGTTCCTTGCGGATCGCGGCGAGCTGCTGGCGGAGCAGGAACTCGCGCTGGTTCTTCTCGACCGACTCGCGGACGTCCTCGCCGATCTTCTCGCTGACCTCGAGCTCGGCGAGGTAGTCCTGGGTCCAGCCGACGAGCAGCTCGAGCCGGTCCTCGGCGGCCGGGGTCTCCAGCAGCTGACGCTTCCGGTCGACGGAGAGGTACGGCGCGTAGCCGGCCGTGTCGGCCAGCGTCGCCGGGTCGGTCAGGCTGGTGAACTGGTCGACGATCTGCCAGGCCTCGCGGCGCTGCAGCACGGCCACGACCAGCTTCTTGTACTCGCCGGCCAGCTCGGTCGCGCGCTCGCTGGGCGTCTCGTCGGGGACGGCGGACGCCTCGACCCACAGGGCCGCGCCCGGTCCGGTCACGCCGCTGCCGATCAGCGCGCGGCCACCGGCCCGGAGGACCGCCGCGGGCGACCCGCCCCGGAACCGGCCCACCTTCTCGATGGTCGCCACGACGCCGTACGACGCGTAGCGGTCCTCGAGCCGGGGAGCCACGAGGAGCCGGTCGCCGCCGTCGCTGCGGGCGGCGTCGACGGCGGCCTGCGCGGCCTCGTCGAGCTCGATGGGGACGACCATGCCGGGCAGCAGCACGACGTCGGAGAGGAACAGCACCGGGAGGCGCTGCGGGGAGTCGAGACCCTCGTAGGACATGAGCACTCACCTTCATCCTTGACAGATGAAGACTCAACTCTCGGGCTCCGGCCGGTGTTCCGCCGTTCGCCCACGGCGGAACCACCCCGATTCGTCCGTGGTCACCCCGCGCGAAACGGACGCGTCAGCGCGGACGAATCGGGTTCAGAACTTGGTGAACCAGCGGTCGAGCACGTCGCGGGCGGGCGTCCCGGGGCAGAGCACGTTGTAGTCGCGGTCGTCGTCCCACCACTGCCCGATCACGGCCGGCCCGCCCTGGAACCGGCCCGAGGTGCACATCCCCAGCGCCCGCGCCCGCGTGGTGGGCCCGGCGCTGCGCCACTCCGGCAGCCGGTAGCGGGTGGTGCCCATGATCTGCCGCCACAGCGTGCCGACCGAGTAGAACCCGACCTCGAGGCCGGCGTCGCGGTAGGCGGCGAGCACGCCGTCGACGACCGCCTTGTTGGCGCGCACGCGCCCCGACCACGGCGCGGGCGGGCTGACCGGCTCGACGTCGACCCAGACCGCCGGCGAGTCGAGCCCGACCTCGCGCATCGTCCGCACGTTGAGCACGGCCTGCGCGTAGCCGGTGTTGAACAGCCGGCCCCGCTCGGTGCGGGCCGGGCGCGGCCCGGCGTCCCCGTGCCGCGCGAGCTGCCGCTTCGTGGGGTACGTCGCCACGGCGTACGCCGAGGCCCACAGCCGCCGCTCCTGCGCGTAGGCGACGTGCGCGGCCAGGCACGGGTTCTCGTGGAAGGCCGGGCCGTTGGTCAGGCCGATGACCACGAACCGGGCGTTCGCGCGGGGCAGCGGCTTGCCGAGCGTGGGCCGGGACCGGATGCCGAGTCCACGCGGGCAGTTGGGCCAGCTGATGTCGGCGCCCACCACCGGCCCGGGTGCGAGCTTCTCGGGGGCGCGCATCGGCGGGGTGCCGGTGGCGAGCGCGGCCGACATGATCGTGGCCAGCAGGGCCCGGAGCATGTCGTGCAGCATGCCGCGAGCCTAGGCCGCGGCCGGTGACGAACGGGGCAGAACGACCGCGCCCGTCGGACTCAGTGCGGCAGCCAGGCGTCCTCGGACTGGGTCCGCGAGGTGACCGCCTTGGGCAGCTTGCGGTCGGCGAGCGCGCGGATCGAGACGTGCTCGAAGACGTCGCGCAGGCTGCTGCGCGCCGCGATCCACACGTGCTGGAGGACGTCGGCGGACTCGTTGTAGGAGACCGCCTCGGGACGGAGTCCGTAGACGCTGACCAGGGGGCCGTCGACCGCGCGGATCACGTCGGCCACGCTGACCGTCTCCGGGTCGCGGGCCATCCGCCAGCCGCCCGACTGGCCGCGCTGGCTCATCACCACCCCGGCGCGACGGAGGTCGGCGAGGATCGCCTGGAGGAACCCGTGCGGGATGTCCTGCAGCCGGCCGAGCTCCTCGGCGCTGACCGGGGAACCGTCCTCCCGGCCGGCCAGCTCGATGAGCGCTCGCAGGGCGTAGTCGGACTTGGCGGAGACGCGCATGGGGAAAGTTTGTCAGACAAGTACACAAAATGCGCTGCGACGGGCCCCCCGACCCGTCGCAGCGCGCACACCCTTGATGCTCGACCCGGCTCCAGGGCCGGGGTACGGGGCCCGGCGGAGGGTGCGCACCACCGGGCCCCGTGTCTTGGTGTCCCGTCAGACGGGCACGCTCTCCTGCTCCGGCGCGGTGCGGGCGATGCGCTCCTGCTTGACCGCCCAGACGATGAGCACGACCCAGGCCACGAAGATCGCGGCGGCGGACACGGCGACCATCGAGCCGCTGGCACCCAGGGCCTCGAGGATCGTCTTGGCGTTGGTGAGGATGATCAGTCCACCGGCGGCGACTCCGAGCACCCGCGGCGCGATGTGCCTGACCAGCCAGGCGGCGACCGGCGCCGCGATGACACCACCGACCAGGAGGGCGGCCGCGATCTCCCAGCGGATGCCCTGGCTGCCGAGCGCGAGCAGGAAGCCGAGCGAGCCGCCGACGGCGACCACGAACTCCGAGGTGTCGATCGAGCCGATCACCTTGCGCGGCTCCATCCGGCCCGAGGCCAGCAGCGTCGGCGTGCCGACCGGGCCCCAGCCGCCGCCACCGATGGCGTCCATCAGGCCGGCGACCAGGCCGAGCGGCACCAGGAACGGCGCCGCGACCTTGCCGCGGAACTGCGGCCGGCGGCCGCCCAGACGCAGGAAGCGGTAGAGCACGTAGACACCCAGCGCGAGCAGCAGACCCGCGACCCAGGGCTTGGCGGTGTCGCCGTCGATGTTGGAGAGGAACGTGGCGCCCGCGAAGGCGCCGATGCCGCCGGGGACGGCGATGATCGAGACGGTCCGCCAGTCGACGTTGCCGAGGCGGTGGTGGCTGATGCCGGAGACCAGCGTGGTGCCGATCTCGGAGAAGTGGACGGCGGCGGAGGCGGCGGCCGGCGCGACGCCGGTCGCGAGCAGCAGCGTCGAGGAGGTGACGCCGTAGGCCATGCCGAGGGATCCGTCGACGAGCTGGGCGAAGAAGCCCACCAGGCCGAGCACGAGGAGACTGCGCATGAAGGTTGCACCCTTTCACGAGCGGAACGTCCATCGTTCCGCCTATGTCTAGCAATATTGTTTCTCTAGCGGTTCACTACGCTAAAGCCTCGACGCGACCTAAGTCAATTAATTCAGTCGTGTTGGGCGTGTCACACCCGCGTCGGCGGCCCCGGACGGCGGCCTTCTATCCTGCTGGGCATGAGCAGCGAGCCGGGGCGGGCGCGCGTCTTCCTCCATGTGGGCGTCCCCAAGAGCGGTACGTCGTTCCTCCAGGCCACCCTGCGGGCCAACGCCGACCGGCTCCTGGACGAGGGCGTCTGGTACCCCACCCAGCAGCACCGCGGGCTCTTCCACGCGGCGCTGGAGCTGACCGGCAACCATCCCGGCTGGGGCGTCCCGCAGCGCCGGGTCGACGGCAGCTGGGCCGCGCCTGTGCGCCGAGGCCCGCCGCCGGGGCGGCACCTCGGTCTTCAGCAACGAGCTCTTCAGCAACGTCGAGGCCGCTGACGTCCCCGCCGCGCTCGCGCACCTCGACGGGCTCGAGGTGCACCTCGTCGTCACCGCCCGCGACCTGGCCCGGCAGCTGCCGGCCGAGTGGCAGGAGGGCGTCAAGCACGGCCGCGGGCTCCGCTTCGACCGCTTCCTCGCCCGGGTGCTCGACCCCGCCCGGTCGCACAGCCACGCCCGGAAGTTCTGGCGGCACCAGGACCTCGCGGACCTGCTCGACCGGTGGGGCCACCACCTCTCCCCCGACCGGGTGCACGTGGTGACCTGCCCGCCGCCCGGCGCCCCGCGCGACCTGCTGTGGCAGCGGTTCTGCTCGGTCATCGGCGTCGACCCGGCGGCCGCGACCTTCCCCGAGGTCGGTGCCAACACCAGCCTCGGCGTCAACGCCGTCGACGTGCTGCGCCGGGTCAACCGGCGGATCCGCGAGGGCGACACACCCCCGCAGCTGCGCCGCACCGTCAAGCAGGTGCTGGTCAACGAGGCGCTCCGCGCCGACGACTCCGACCGGGTCAGCACGCCGGCGGAGCTGCTGCCCCGCCTGCAGGAGATCACCGACGGCTGGCGGAGCCGGATCACCGAGGCCGGCTACGACGTCGTCGGCGACCTGGACGACCTCACCCCGCTGCCGCCGCGCGGTGGGGTGGCCGCCGACCACCGGGTCACCCCGCGCGCCTCGCGGGACGTCGCGGTGGACGCCGTCGCCGTGCTCACCAAGGAGGTCGCCGCGCTCCGGGCGGAGCTGCGCGACCTCCAGGCCGCGGAGGCCGGGCCGTCGGGTCCGTCCCGGGCCCGCGTGCTGGCCCGCCGCCTGCGCCGCCGGTGGAAGCGCCCCGCCTGACCGGTCACCAGAGCGTCATACGTCCCGCGGCCTGTAGGCCTCGGAACGTATGACGTCCGGGCGGCGCCGCAGCTCACGCCAGGGAGAGGAACAGCCTCTCCATCTTCTTCACGTCGACCGGGTCGGCGGCCTCCCCGGTGGACAGGCACTGCTGGAGCCCGGACGACACGATGGCGAAGCCGGCCCGGTCCAGCGCCTTGGAGACGGCAGCGAGCTGGGTGACGACGTCCTCGCAGTCGCGGCCCTCCTCGAGCATCCGGAGCACGCCGGCGAGCTGGCCCTGGGCTCGCTTGATCCGGTTGATCACCGGACCCATGTCCTGCCGGTCGAGCTCCACGTCAGCTCTCCTGCTCGGTGACGTCACCGGCGAGAGCGTCGAGTGCGGCCACCAACCGGGCACGGGCGTCGTCCGCGACGTCGCGCAGTGACGCACCGCCGTCCCCGTCGGACAGCGACATCATCACGGCCGGGTCGAACGCCTCGACGCGCGTGACGCCGTCGTCGAGCGCACGGACGACCACGTTGCACGGCAGCAGCGCCGCCACTGACGGGTCGGCCTGCAGCGCCTCGTGCGCCAGCTGCGGACGGCAGGCGCCGAGGATCACCTGCGGTGCCACCTCGACGTCGAGCTTCGCCTTCAGCGTCGCCGCCAGGTCGATCTCGGTGAGCACGCCGAAGCCCTGCTCGGCCAGGGCGGCGCGCACGGCCTCGACACTCTCGTCGTACGGGCGGCTCAGCGTCGTGCCGATGGTGTAGGACGCGGTCACCGCACACCTCCGGCGGACTGCTCGGCCCGCAGGGCCTCGACGTCGAGGGCGCGCACCGCCGCGATCAGCTCCTCGAACGCCGGCGCGGGCAGCGCACCCGGCTGGCTGAACACGAGCGTGCCGCCCTTGAAGGCCATCAAGGTGGGGATGGACGTGATCCGCGCGGCCCCGGCCAGCGCCTGCTCGGCCTCGGTGTCGACCTTGCCGAACACGATGTCGGGGTGGGCGACGGAGGCCGCCTCGTAGGTCGGCGCGAACTGCCGGCACGGGCCGCACCAGGCGGCCCAGAAGTCGACGAACACGATGTCGTTCTCGGCCACGGTGCGCTCGAAGTTCGCCGCACCCAGCTCGGTGGTGGTCATGGACTGCTCCTGGTTCCCTGCGTTTGGATGGATACCCCCGGGGGTGTTATGGTCTCACCGTAGCCGATACCCATGGGGGTATCAACAGGACTAGCATCCGAGACGAGAGGACCCCGCATGCCGACCCCCGAAGCCACCCTCGAGCAGCTGGACGCCGCGCTCAGTGCCGGCCACCTCGTCCTCGACGTCCGGGAGGGTTTCGAGTACGTCGACGGCCACGTGCCGGGCGCCGTACCGATCCCGATGGGCCAGCTGCCGAGCCGCGTCGGCGAGCTCGACAAGGCCACCCCCGTCTACGTCGTCTGCGCCTCCGGCAACCGGAGCGCCTCGATGACCGACTTCCTGCGCAACGCCGGGTTCGACGCCTACTCGGTCGCCGGCGGCACGTCCGCCTGGAGCCCGCGCCGGCCGCCCGGTCGTCACCGGAACCCAGCCCTCCTGACCCGCTCCGCACCGCGAGAGGACCCCGACATGAGCACCACCGCGAACCCCGACACCCGGGCGCTGACCATCGTCCCGCTCGAGACGCCGACGCTCGGCGACCGCAGCTACCTGGTGCACGACGGCCAGGTCGCGTTCGTCGTCGACCCGCAGCGCGACATCGACCGCGTGCTGGACCTGCTGGAGCGCGACGACGTGCGCCTGACGCACGTGTTCGAGACCCACATCCACAACGACTACGTCACCGGCGGCTACGCCCTCGCGCAGCGCACCGGTGCGGCCTACCTGGTCAACGCCGCCGACGAGGTCGCCTTCGAGCGCACCCCGGTCACCGACGGCGAGGTCGTCGAGATCGGCGACCGCATGCGCGTCACCGCGCTCGCCACCCCCGGCCACACCTTCACCCACCTCTCCTACGCGCTGCGCGACGAGGCCACCGGCGAGGACCTCGGCGTCTTCTCCGGCGGGTCGCTGCTCTTCGGCGCCACCGGCCGGCCCGACCTGCTCGGCGCCGCGCACACCGACGAGCTGGTGCGGCTCCAGCACGCGTCCGCCCACCGGCTCGCCACGGTGCTGCCCGAGAGCGCCGAGGTGTTCCCGACCCACGGCTTCGGCTCCTTCTGCTCGGCCACCCAGTCCGAGGCGACCGCCTCGACCATCGGCCAGGAGAAGCGGTCCAACCCGGTGCTGACCCAGGACGAGGAGACCTACGTCCGCGAGCTGCTCGCCGGGCTCGCGGCCTACCCCGCCTACTACGCCCAGATGGCGCCGGCCAACAGCGCCGGCCCGGGCGAGCCCGACCTGTCGCCGCCCACGCAGGCGGATGCCGCCGAGCTGCGCCGTCGCATCGAGGCCGGCGAGTGGGTCGTCGACCTGCGCAACCGCACCGCCTTCGCCGCCGGCCACGCGCCCGGCACGCTCAACTTCGGCCTCGACGGCGGCTTCGCCACCTACCTGGGCTGGCTGATCACCTGGGGCACCCCGGTCACCCTGCTCGGCGAGACCGCCGAGGACGTCGCCGAGGCGCAGCGCGAGCTGGTCCGGATCGGCATCGACCGGCCCGCGGCCGCCGCCACCGGCGGGCCCCGCGACTGGTCCGACCGTGAGCTCGCGTCCTTCCCGACCGCGACGTTCGCCGACCTCGCCGACGTGAGGCACCACCGCGACGTCACCGTCCTCGACGTACGTCGGGCCGACGAGTTCGCCTCCGCCCGCATCGACGGGGCCGTGAACATCCCGATCCACGAGCTCCCCCGCCGCCTCGACGAGGTCCCCGCGGGCGAGGTGTGGGTGCACTGCGCCGGCGGCTACCGCGCCTCGGTCGCCGCGTCGTTCCTGTCCGCGGCCGGCCGGCCGCTGGTGGCCATCGACGACAGCTTCGACAACGCCCGCGAGGTCAGCCTGCACCTCGTCGGCCCGGACGCCTGAGCATGACGCTGGCCATCGCCGTCGCCGCCGGGCTCCTCATCGGGCTCGCCCTCGGGGCGCTCGGCGGCGGCGGGTCGATCCTCGCCGTCCCCGTGCTCGTCTACCTGCTCGACCAGTCGGCCGCGCAGGCCACCACCGGATCCCTCGTCGTCGTCGGCCTCACCTCCGCGGTCGGGGCCTTCACGGCCTGGCGCAACGGCAAGGTGCTGCTGGCCCGAGGGGTCACCTTCGGGCTGGTCGCCATCGGCGGGGCCACCGTCGGCGCGCTCGCGTCGTCGCGGGTCCCCGAGCCGGTGCTGCTGGGCTCCTTCGCGGCGCTCCTGGTGGTCGTCGCGTCCGTCATGGTCACCCGGCAGGTGCGGTCCCGGCGCGCGGACCGACGAGACGGGTACGGCGACGCCGGCGCCCACCGGGATCTGCCGAAGTTCGACGACCCGATCATCACCTTCAGCCCGACCTTCATGTGCCAGTGCCCGCGAGCCCTCAAGGTGCTCGTCACGGCCACGGCCGTCGGCCTGCTCACCGGGTTCCTCGGCGTCGGCGGCGGGTTCCTCGTCGTACCGGCGCTGATCCTGGCGCTCTCCCTGCCCATGGGCTACGCCGCCGGGACCTCCCTGGTGGTCATCACGATCACCTCCGCCACCGCCCTGCTCGTGCGGGCCGGCAGCGGACCCGCGCCCGACTGGACCCTGGTCGCGCTGCTGACCGTCGCCGCCGTCGCCGGCGGCTGGGTCGGCGCCCGCGTCGCTGCGAACGTCTCGACCGACCGGCTCCAGGCGGCCTTCACCACCGTGCTCGTCGCGGTCGGCATCTACACCGCCTGGCAGGCGCTGCCGGCCCTCACCTGACCGACCGACCCCCAACCCCCACCCACCGAACACTCTCGGAAGGAAACCCCCTGCCCATGACGACCACCCTCGCCGCCCCCCGCACCATCGCCGTCGACGAGCTCCACGAGCAGCTCACCGGCGACGGCTCGACACCGCGCATCCTCGACGTGCGCACCCCGGCGGAGTACGAGACCGCCCACATCCCCGGGTCCTACAACGTCCCGCTGGCCACCCTCGCCGAGCACCGCACCGAGCTGGCCCGTCACGTCGGGGACGGCGTCGTCCTCGTCTGCCGGTCCGGCGCCCGCGCCGGCCAGGCGGAGACCGCACTCGCCGGGGCCGGGCGCACCGACCTCCGCGTGCTCGACGGCGGCATGGTCGCCTGGGAGCAGGCCGGCGCACCGGTCAACCGTGGCCGCAAGACCTGGGACATCGAGCGTCAGGTGCGCTTCGTCGCCGGCAGCGTCGTCGCCACCAGCGTGCTCGGCAGCCACTTCGCCCCGCGGCTCAAGTGGCTCGCCGCCGGGCTCGGCACCGGGCTGGTGACCGCCGCGGTCACCAACTCGTGCGCGATGGGCTCCGCCCTGTCGCGGATGCCGTGGAACAGGTCCGCGAGCGCGCCCGCCATCGCCGACGTCCTGGCCGACCTGACGTCCGACTGACCGTGTGGCACGATCCGGTCCCGTGGAGAAGGCAAGCACGGGACCGGATCAGCCCTACCGCGTCGAGGTGGGCGAGGCCCTCCCCGACCTCGACCAGCGGCTCTCCGACGAGCTCGACAAGGTCAACGCGGCCGCGACCGCGGACGTCGCGCCCTCCCGCGAGCTCACCGTGCGGGTCCTCGACGGCTCCGGCGACCTGGCCGCGGGCATGAGCGGCTGGACCTGGGGCGTCGCCGCCGGCATCGGCATGACCTGGGTCCGCGAGGGGGCGCGCGGCGACGGGCTCGGCAGCCGGCTGCTCGCCGAGTTCGAGGCCGAGGCCAGGGCCCGCGGGTGCACCCACGTCTTCGTCACCTCGTTCACCTTCCAGGCGCCGGGCTTCTACGAGCGGCACGGCTACCGCGAGATCTTCCGCTGGGAGGGTGTGCCCACCGCCGACCAGGCGGACGTGCACTTCCGCAAGGACCTGTGACGTCGACCAATCCGGGGTTGTCCTGGCTACCCGCGAGTAGCATAATGATGTTACTGACGAGTAGAACCGGGTCGAACCCCCTGCCCGGCGCACCCGCGGACCCCGGTCCCCCCGATTGGCGAAGGTGGAGCAGTGAGCCACTACAAGAGCAACATCCGAGACATCGAGTTCAACCTCTTCGAGGTGCTCGGTCGCGACCAGGTGCTCGGCACCGGCCCCTTCGAGGAGGTCGACACCGACACCGCGCGGTCGATCCTCGCCGAGGTCGACCGGCTCGCCCGGGAGGACCTCGCCGCGTCCTACGAGGACAGCGACCGCAACCCGCCGGTGTTCGACCCCGAGACCAGCACCGCGCCGGTCCCGGAGGCGTTCAAGAAGAGCTACCAGGCCTGGATGGACGCGGAGTACTGGCGGCTCTCGCTGCCCGCCGAGCTCGGCGGCCAGCCCGCCCCCTCCTCCCTGAACTGGGCGATCGGCGAGCTCGTGCTCGGCGCCAACGCCCCGGTGTGGATGTATGCCTGCGGCCCCAGCTTCGCCTCGATCGTCAACGCCAACGGCAACGACCGCGACAAGCGGATCGCCCAGCACATGGTGGAGCGCCAGTGGGGCGCCACCATGGTGCTCACCGAGCCCGACGCCGGCTCCGACGTCGGCGCCGGCCGCGCCAAGGCCACCCTGCAGGACGACGGCTCGTGGCACATCGAGGGCGTGAAGCGGTTCATCACGTCCGGTGAGCACGACATGAGCGAGAACATCATCCACCTCGTCCTCGCCCGCCCGGTGGGCATCGAGGGCGTCGGCGGCCCGGGCACCAAGGGCCTGTCGCTGTTCGTGGTCCCCAAGCACCACTTCGACCACGAGACCGGCGAGCTGACCGGTGAGCGCAACGGCGTCTACGTCACCAACGTCGAGCACAAGATGGGCATCAAGGTCTCCAACACCTGCGAGGTCACCTTCGGCGACTCAGCCGTCGGAGGGGGCGAGCCCGCCCGCGGCTGGCTGCTCGGCGAGGTGCACGACGGCATCGCGCAGATGTTCCAGGTCATCGAGAACGCCCGGATGATGGTCGGCACCAAGGCGATCGCCACCCTGTCGACCGGCTACCTCAACGCGCTCGAGTACGCCAAGGAGCGGGTGCAGGGCCCCGACCTGACCCGGGCGTCCGACAAGACCGCCCCGCGCGTCACGATCACCCACCACCCCGACGTACGCCGCTCGCTGATGACGCAGAAGTCCTACGCCGAGGCGATGCGCGCGCTGGTGCTCTACACCGCGTCGTGGCAGGACCGGGTCCAGGTCGCCAACTTCAACGGCGAGAAGGACGAGCTCGCCGAGCGCGTCAACGACCTGCTGCTCCCGATCGTCAAGGGCTACGGCTCGGAGCGCTCCTGGGTGCTGCTCGGCACCGAGTCGCTGCAGACCTTCGGCGGCTCCGGCTTCCTGCAGGAGTACCCGATCGAGCAGTACGTCCGCGACGCCAAGATCGACACGCTCTACGAAGGCACCACGGCGATCCAGGGCCAGGACCTGTTCTTCCGCAAGATCGTCAAGGACCAGGCCAAGGCCCTCGGGTACGTCGCCGGCGAGGTCGAGTCGTTCATCAAGAGCGAGGCGGGCAACGGCCGGCTCAAGGTCGAGCGCGGACTGCTCGCGCAGGGCCTCGAGGACGGCCAGGCCATCGTCGGCACGCTGATCAACCAGCTGATGTCGGCCGACCCCAACGCCGAGGGCGGCGACCTGCACAACATCTACAAGGTGGGCCTCAACACCTCCCGCCTGCTGATGGTGCTCGGCGACATCGTCTGCTCGTGGCTGCTGCTGCGCCAGGCCGAGGTGGCGCTGGAGAAGCTCGGCGGCGAGGTGAAGCCGGGCGACAAGTCCTTCTACGAGGGCAAGGTCGCGGCCGCGCAGTTCTTCGCGCGCAACGTGCTCCCCAAGATCGCCGCGGAGCGCGCCATCGCCGAGGCGACCGACCTCTCG
The DNA here is from genome assembly GCA_963698315.1 of uncultured Actinomycetota bacterium. Lineage (GTDB taxonomy): Bacteria > Actinomycetota > Actinomycetes > Propionibacteriales > Nocardioidaceae > Nocardioides_B. The sequence continues at coordinate 202,608 of CAVOQH010000002.1, read as the reverse complement.
GTCATGGAGCTCGACGAGAACGCCTTCTGAGCAAGGGCAACACACGCACGAAGGGCCGCCCCCGTCGGGGGCGGCCCTTCGTCTGTGTTGCCTGGTCGACCAGGTGAGTGCCGGTCAGAGCAGGAAGATCAGCAGGAGGATGACTGCAATAGCGAGTGCCGCAATGGCGATGGTCCGCGTGTTCACCTGAACCTCCTCCCGAACCTCGATGACAGTCCCCGTGATGGTCAGTGTGGCACCGTCACGCCGCGTCTTCATACCCAAAACTTCCGGTACTACACGCGTGTTTGATTGACCGGTCCCGGATCGGGGTATCCCATGGGCGGGAGCGCACTCCCGTGTGCCATCGAGGCGGCCCCGGCCGCCCCAACATCAAGGAGAAACCATGGGTATCGGACTGGGCGTCGTACTGCTCGTCATCGGGCTCATCCTGGTCATGGACGTGGTCCAGATCGACATCGGCTTCATCGACGACACCGGGCTCGGCTGGATCCTCCTCATCGTCGGCGCGCTCGCCATCGTGCTCGCGCTCGTCATGAACAAGCAGCGCTCGGAGACCAAGCACGTGGAGGAGCGTCGCTACGACGGTCCGACCCGCTGACCCGCCGCACGCGACGCGCGAAGGGCCGCCCCACCTCGTGGTGGGGCGGCCCTTCTGCGTCGTGGGTGCGGGTCAGCCGCGGCGGGTCCGCTCGGCCGGGCGACCGGAGCGGCCGCCGGAGGGACGGGAGCCGTAGCCGCCGCCGCTGCGACGGCCCTGGTAGCCGCCCTGGCCCCGCCCGCCGTCGCCGCGACCCGGCGTCCGGCCGGAGGGCCGGCGTGCGCCGCCGCCGCGGTGGACGGCCGGCGCCTCGGTGCCCGAGACAGCCAGTGCCTCGGCGGTCATCGGGCGCGGGGTGGTGCGGATGTCGTGGTGCCGCACGGAGACGCCGGCCCGCGACTGCAGCCGGGCGATCTCGTCGAGCTGGCGCGGGGTGGTGATGGTGACGACCGTGCCGGACTCGCCGGCGCGCGCCGTACGACCGGAGCGGTGCAGGTAGGCCTTCGGGTCGTTCGGGGCGTCGAAGTGCACGACGAGGCCGACGTTGTCGACGTGGATGCCGCGGGCCGCGACGTCGGTGGCGACGACCACCTGGGCCTTGCCGGTGGTGAACTTGTGCAGGTTGCGCTCGCGCACCCGCTGCGACAGGTTGCCGTGCAGGTCGACCGCCTCGATGCCGCCGGCCCCGAGGGCGTCGCGCAGCTCGGTGGCGCCCTCGCGGGTGCGGGTGAAGATGATCGAGCGCGCGTTGGCCTCGACCAGCGCGGTGACGGCCTGCACCTTGTCGCGGAAGCCGCCGACGACCATCACGTGGTGGGTCATGGTGGTGACCGCGCCGGCGTTGGGGTCGAGCTCGTGCAGCTGCGGGTCGCGCAGGTGGGCGCGCACCAGGCGGTCGACGTCGCCGTCGAGCGTCGCCGAGAGCAGCATCCGCTGGCTGCCGGCGGGGGTCTGGCGCATCAGCGCGTCGACGGCCGGGTAGAAGCCGAGGTCGCACAGGTGGTCGGCCTCGTCGAGGACGGTGATCTCGATGTCGTCGGTGCGGCAGTGGCCCTTGTCGAGCAGGTCCTGCAGGCGGCCCGGGGTGGCCACCACGATGTCGGCGCCGGCGCGCAGCTGCTTGATCTGCCGGTCGTACGCCGTACCGCCGTAGACGGTCGTCAGCTTGAGGTGGGCTGCGAAGGCGAGCGGCTCGAGCGACCGGCGCACCTGGGTGGCCAGCTCGCGGGTCGGCACCACGATCAGCGCGCGCGGCTGCTTGGGGCGGCTGCGCGTGCCGGTCAGACGGGCCAGGATCGGCAGCCCGAAGGCGAGCGTCTTGCCCGAGCCGGTCTGGGCGCGGCCGAGCACGTCGTTGCCGGCCATGGCGTCGGGGATGACGGCGGCCTGCACCGGGGTGGCGTGGGTGATGGAGATCTTGGCGAGGGCGTCGACGACCTGCGGCGGCAGGCCGAGGTCGGCGAAGGAAGGCCCGGCGGGCGGGGTGGTCTGGGTGTCTCGTTCTGGGCGTCCAGGGACGTCACGGAGATGCTCCAAGCGTGGTGGCGGGCGCGACCTGACCCGGACCACACGGTGTGGGACGGCGAGCCTGCAGGACGCAATGCGTTCCTCGAGCCCGATCACTGGTCCTGCGCCGGTTGGACGGCGCACCCACACCGGGCGACAAAGAAGGCCGGGGAGCAGCACGCCCCTCGGCCTTGGCTGACTCCAGTCTACCGGGCCGAGGGGCGTCGCCCGACCAGTGCGGAGGAGACCTCCACCACCTCAGGGCTGCTGCGGGCTACTCCGTGACGATGCGTCCCGCGCGGCCGTCGGATCCGGAGGTGTAGCAGACCGTCGGCGCGCAGGCCACCGCGTGGTAGCCGACCTCGCCCAGCGAGGTCCAGGTGCGGCCGGCGTCGGTCGTGGCATCGATGCCGTTCGGGCCGACGGCGACGAAGGTGCGCATGCTGCCGTCCACCCAGTCGGAGCCGGAGCGGTAGCCGCTGAGGTCGCCGCCCGCGCGCCACGAGGTGCCGTTGCGGGTGAAGCCCGACGCGTCGACGCCGTTGTCGGGCGCCTCGAAGTCACCGCCGACGGCGACGCCGAGGCCGGCGTCCTTGAACGACAGGGAGAAGACGCCGCCGGCCGGGGTGGCGGGGATCGGCGCATCGGTCACGTCCCAGGTGCGACCGGTGTCGTCGGAGTGGAAGATCCGGGAGGCGGCGCCGCCCGACGCCATGTAGGCCTCACCCTCGACGATCGTCAGGCAGGTGCCGCTCGCGGCGAAGTTGAACTCCCCGTCGACGGCCGCGGGCATGCCCTTGCGCCTGACGACGTCCCAGGAACGGCCGTGGTCCTTGGTGCGGATGATCCGGAACTTGCCCCGCACCGGGTCGCTGACGCCGAGCCCCGTCTTGCCGTCGGCGTAGAAGTCGATGCAGTTGAAGAACGCCTTGGCGGTCTTGTTCTGGAAGGTCTTCTTCCAGGTCTTGCCGCCGTCGGTGGTGCGGTAGATCCGCGACGCCCGGCCCTCGCCGATGGCCAGCACGCTGGCCTCCTTGCGGCTGACCGCCTCGATGTCGCGGAAGGCCAGGTCGCGGCCGACCTCGGGGCTGCGGTCCTTCCAGGTCTTGCCGCCGTCGGTGGTGCGGTAGACGCTGCCCGGCCCGCCTTCCTCGGTGATGTCCTCACCGGCGATCCAGGCCGCCTTCCGGCCGACCGCGTCGAGGCCGCGGAAGCTCTGGGTGTCGTCGACGACCCGGTCGGCGAACGTCCAGTCACGCGGGTCGTCGGCATCCGCCCGGGACTGCGGCCCCGGCTGGGCGGAGGCGGCGGTCGACGTGGGGGCCGCCGCGACGGACAGGGGTACGGCGAGGGCGAGGGCGAGTGTCCCGAGAAGAGTGCGCATGGGGTGCACCTTGCCGCGAGCCGCCCGTCCTGTCCAGGAACCCCGCCCCGATACGACGCGACGTTTCGGTCGTTCCACGGGCCCGGGAGCAGCACGTACGTCGCGTCGTATCGGGGGTCAGCCGCGGCCGGAGAGGGGGAGGACGAGCCGGGTGGCGCCACCCTCGACGACGCGGACCGGGACGCCCCAGTCCTGCTGGTGCATGTGGCAGGCCGCGCCCTCGCCACCGCCCTCGTCGCAGGAGGCGGCGCGGGCGGCCACGTGCAGCACGCCGTCGCCCACGGCCGCGTCGAGCACGACGGTGCGGACCAGGTCGGTGCCGCGGCCGTCGCCGTCCTTGACCAGGGCGGGCGGCGTGGCCTCCACCATCAGCTGCGACGGCGGGCCGAAGCGGTCGTCCACCTTCTGTCCCGGCGGCGGCTCGAAGGTCACCACCAGCTCGAGCGGCCCGGGCGCCACCTCGGTCACCGGCCGCTGGGTGGTGTGCGCGCTGCCCGAGGCACGGGCCGACGAGCCGAGCGGCACCCGCGACAGCCGGTGCGCCGCGGACTCCACCACCACGAGGTGGTCTCCGTCGACGAGCAGGCCGCTCGGCTCCGCGAGGCCGGTGGCCAGGGTGCCGACCGTGCCGGTGGCCGGGTCGTAGCGGCGGACCGCGCCGTTGTAGGTGTCCGCGACCGCCACCGATCCGTCGGGCAGCGCGGCGACCCCGAGCGGGTGCTGGAGCAGCGCGTCGGCCGCGGGACCGTCGGTGAAGCCGAAGTCGAACAGCCCGCGGCCCACGGCGGTGCCGACCTGCCCGTCCGCGACGAAGCGCAGCGAGGACGTCTCGCTGTCGGCCAGCCAGAGGCGATCGGCGGTCGCGGCGAACCCCGACGTCTGGGCGAACCAGGCCTCGGCGGCCGGCCCGTCGACGAGGCCCTCGTGGGTGGTGCCGGCCGCGACCCGGACGTCGCCGGTGGCCGGGTCGAAGGTCCAGAGCTGGTGGATGCCGGCCATCGCCACCCAGACCAGGCCCTGCCACCAGGTCACGTCCCACGGGCTCGACAGGCTCGCGGACGCGACGCCCTGCATCCACTGGTGACCGTCGCCGGCGAGGGTGCGGACCTCACCGGTGTCGAGGCGCACCCCGCGCAGCGCGTGGTTCACGGTGTCGGCGACGACCACGTCGTAGCCGGCCGCGGCGGCCACGTCGTCGGGCAGCAGGCACAGGCCGTTGGGCTCGTTGAAGCGGGCGGTCCCGGCGTCGCCGTCGACCAGGCCGCGGTCGGCCGAGCCGATCCGGCGTACGACGGTGGCCAGGTCGTCCGCCAGCTCGACCAGCGAGTGGTGGCCGGCGTCCGCGACCAGGAACGTCCCGCCGGGCAGCGCGACCGCCTTGGCCGGGAAGCGCAGGTCGCCCTCGGGCACGGGCGGCGCGACGTAGGGCGAGTCGCCCGGCTGCAGCGTGCCGGCGGCCCGGTGCTCCTCGCGCAGCTCGGCGACCAGCGCGTCGATCGCGTGGGCGTGCCCCTCGCCGGCGTACTGGGCAACGACGTAGCCCTCCGGGTCGACGAGCACCAGCGTCGGCCAGGCCCGGGCGGTGTAGGCCTGCCAGGTGACCAGCTCGGGGTCGTCGAGCACCGGGTGGCGTACGTCGTAGCGCTCGACCGCCGCCGCGAGGGCGTCCGGGTCGGCCTCGTGCTCGAACTTCGGCGAGTGCACGCCGACCACGACGAGCTCGCCGTCGTACTTCTCCTCCACCGCGCGCATCTCGTCGAGCACGTGCAGGCAGTTGATGCAGCAGAAGGTCCAGAAGTCGAGCAGCACGAACCGGCCGCGCAGGTCCCCCAGGGTCAGCGGGCCGTCGGTGTTGAGCCAGCCGCGGCCCCGGAGCTCGGGGGCGCGGACGCGAGGTGTGGTGGGCACCGACCCAGTGTCCCTCGCGCAAGACGCAGGTTTCCCACCCGGCCACGGCGGAGCATGATGTGGCTCATGGCCAGCCCCAGTGAGAGCCGCGCGGGACAGCCCGCCGAGCCGCAGGACCTCGTCGACGTCGCCCACCTCGTCACCGCCTACTACACCGGCGTCCCGGACCCCGATGACGTCGACCAGCAGGTCGCCTTCGGCACCAGCGGCCACCGCGGCAGCAGCCTCAAGACGTCGTTCAACGAGACGCACATCGTGGCGACCACGCAGGCGATCTGCGACTACCGCCGTCAGCAGGGCTACGACGGCCCGCTGTTCATCGGCCGCGACACCCACGGGCTCTCCGAGCCGGCCTGGGCCACGGCGCTCGAGGTGCTGGTCGCCAACGACGTGACCGTGCTCGTCGACGACCGCGACCGCTACACGCCCACCCCCGCGGTGTCGCACGCGATCATCCGCGCCAACCAGGGCAAGTCCCCGACCGGCACCGGCCTCGCCGACGGGATCGTGGTCACGCCGTCGCACAACCCGCCGGCCGACGGCGGCTTCAAGTACAACCCGCCCCACGGCGGGCCGGCCGACACCGACGCCACCTCGGTCATCGCGGCGCGCGCCAACGAGCTGATCAAGGGCGGGCTGGCCGACGTGCGCCGGGTGCCGTTCAGCCGGGCCCGGGCCACGGTCGGCAGCTACGACTTCCTCGGCACCTACGTCGACGACCTGCCGAGCGTGCTCGACCTCGACGCGATCCGGGCGGCCGGCGTGCGGATCGGCGCCGACCCGCTCGGGGGCGCCAGCGTCGACTACTGGGGCGCGATCGCCGAGCGGCACAAGCTCGACCTCACCGTGGTCAACCCGCTGGTCGACCCGACCTGGCGCTTCATGACGCTGGACTGGGACGAGAAGATCCGGATGGACTGCTCGTCCCCCAGCGCGATGGCCTCGCTGATCGGCCGCAAGGACGACTACGACATCGCGACCGGCAACGACGCCGACGCCGACCGGCACGGGATCGTCACGCCCGACGCCGGGCTGATGAACCCCAACCACTTCCTCGCCGTCGCGATCGGCTACCTCTTCGGCGGTGCCCGGCCGGGCTGGCCCGAGGGCGCGCGGATCGGCAAGACGCTGGTGTCCTCCTCGATGATCGACCGGGTCGCCGCGCAGGTGGGCCGGCCGATGAGCGAGGTGCCGGTCGGCTTCAAGTGGTTCGTGCCCGGTCTGATCGACGGGTCGTTCGGCTTCGGCGGCGAGGAGTCCGCGGGGGCGTCGTTCCTGCGCAAGGACGGCGGCACCTGGACGACCGACAAGGACGGCCTGATCCTGGCGCTGCTCGCCTCGGAGATCCTGGCGACGACGGGCCGCTCCCCGAGCGCGCACTACGCCGACCTGGTCGCGCAGCACGGCGACCCGGCGTACGCCCGGATCGACGCCCCGGCCGACCGCGCCCAGAAGGCCAAGCTGGCCGCGCTCTCCCCCGACGACGTGACCGCCAGCGAGCTGGCCGGCGAGCCGATCACCGCCAAGCTCACCGAGGCACCCGGCAACGGCGCCAAGATCGGCGGGCTCAAGGTGACGACGGCGTCGGCGTGGTTCGCCGCGCGGCCGTCGGGCACCGAGGACGTCTACAAGATCTACGCCGAGTCGTTCCGGGCCCCGAGCACCTCGCCCGCGTGCAGGAGGAGGCCCGGGAGGTCGTCGGCGCCGCCCTAGCCTGACGACGCGGCGGTCGTGGTGGCCGCGGTGATGGCCGCCGTGGTCGCGGCCGTCATCGCGTCGATCGCCTTGCGGACCGCGGCCGACGCCCAGTCCCCTTCGGCGATCTCCTTGGCGCGACGCTCGAGGTCACGCTTGCCGATGCCGTGCTGCTTGGGCGGCACCACCTTGTGCACCGCCCGGAGCGCCTGGAGGAGCGAGACCAACGCGGCGGTGCGCTCCGGGCGGCTGCCAGGGGGTCAGCAGCGCCTGCTCCAGCGCGGCACGCACCTCCCGCTCGTGGGCGGCGTCCGTGGTCGGCCAGCTGCGCGTCGGGAAGATGCCGAGCACCCGGCCCTGCTCGGCCCGGAGGATCCCCTGGTCGGACAGCCGTTCGTAGAGGCGCTCGCGCAGCCGCTTGCCCAGCCGGCCGACCACGGCCTGCGGCTTCTTGCCCTCGCGCTCCGACACGATGCCGAGCGCCTCCTCGAGCAGCGGGTCGGCCGGGCGCTCGCCGGGGCGTACGACGAGGCGGCCGGCGCGGCCCTCGCCCTCACCGGTGACGTCCACCCGCCCGAGCAGGGTCAGCTCGATGAGCTGGGCACCGCCGAGCGCGACGTCGACCGCGGACCCGGAGACCACCAGGCGGCCGCTGTCGTCGTCGGTCAGCAGGAGCAGCAGGTCCTCGGCAAGGAGCATGGGGCCAGGCTACGACCGCTGGTCGCACGAGCGGGGCGCTCCGTCGTCGCGGTCCGACCCAGGGGGTGGCGCAAACGCGCAGCACCGGGTGGAATCGCGGGAGAGACCGACTCCGCAGGAGGCTTGCGTGTACTACCCACTGACCGTGCGCGACTTCCTCGACCGCGCCGAGACCGTCTACCCCGACCGGGTCGCCGTCGTCGACGAGCCCGACCAGCCCGCGCCGAGCCTGGGCAGCCTCACCTACCGCGAGCTCGCCACGCTCGCGCGCGCCCAGGCGGCACGGCTCGACCAGCTCGGCGTGCCGACCGGTGGGCGGGTCGCGGTCATCTCGCAGAACTCCGCCCGCCTGCTCACCTCGTTCTTCGGGGTCAGCGGCTGGGGCCGCATCCTGGTGCCGGTCAACTTCCGGCTCAGCCTGGCCGAGATCGACTACATCGTCGGCCACTGCGGCGCCGAGGTCGTCTACGCCGACCCCGAGCTCAAGGACAAGCTCGACGCCCTCGACGTCAAGCACAAGTTCGTGCTCGGCGAGGACGACGACCTGTTCCTCCGCGACACCGAGCCCGAGCCCTGGGCCGAGCCCGACGAGGCCGCGACCGGCACCATCAACTACACCTCCGGGACGACCGCGCGGCCCAAGGGCGTGCAGCTGACCCACCGCAACCTGTGGCTCAACGCCACCGTGTTCGGCCTGCACGCCGGGGTCGACGACCGCGACGTCTACCTGCACACGCTGCCGATGTTCCACGCCAACGGGTGGGGGATGCCCTACGTCACCACGGGCCTCGGCGCCAAGCACGTGGTGCTGCGCAAGGTCGACGGCGCCGAGATCCTCCGCCGCATCGACGAGCACGGCGTCACCCTGATGTGCGCGGCCCCGGCCGTGGTCAGCGCCGCGCTCGACGCGGCCGCCACGCTGGGACGGCGAGATCCCCGGCCGCGACCGGGTGCGGATCATCGTCGCCGGCGCCCCGCCCCCGACCCGCACCATCGAGCGGGTGATGGAGGAGCTCGGCTGGCAGTTCAACCAGATCTACGGCCTCACCGAGACCTCCCCGATCGTCACGGTCAACCGGATGCGGGCCGAGTGGGACGACCTGTCGCTGCACGAGCAGGCCACACGGCTCGGCCGGGCCGGAGCCCCCGCCCTCGGCGTGCGCGTCAGCATCGACCCGCAGGGCGAGGTGCTGACCTCGTCCAACCACAACCTCGACGGCTACTGGGAGCAGCCCGACGAGACCGCACGGGTCCAGGCGGGCAACACCTTCCACACCGGCGACGGCGGCTACCTCGACGAGGAGGGCTACCTGGTCATCTCCGACCGCAAGAAGGACGTGATCATCTCCGGCGGCGAGAACGTCTCCTCGATCGAGGTGGAGGACGCGCTGATGTCCCACCCCGCGGTCAGGGAGGTCGCCGTCATCGGCATCCCGGACGACAAGTGGGGCGAGCTGGTCACCGCGCTGGTCGTGCCGGACGGGTCCGAGGTCAGCGCCGAGGAGCTGATCAGCCACTGCCGCACGGCGCTCGCCGGCTACAAGTGCCCCAAGCGCGTGGACTTCGTCGACGAGCTGCCCCGCACCGCGACCGGCAAGCTGCAGAAGTTCAAGCTGCGCGAGCCGTTCTGGAAGGGCCACGACCGGCAGGTGAACTGACGCGTCGGCGGGGGCTGGTTCGATGAGGTCATGACGACGTACGACGGCGAGACGTTCGCGGGCGACGACTGGTACGCCGAGGACCTGTCCGGGCGGACCTACCGCGGCTGCACGTTCCGCGACGTCGACCTGACCGAGGCGACCAGCCGTGGCACGACGTTCGAGTCGTGCGAGTTCGCGAGCTGCCGGCTCAACGCCTCGACCCACGTCGGCAGCGCGTTCGTCGCGTGCGACTTCCGGCGCACGTCGTTCTTCGGCGCCACCCTCGACGGCTGCAAGCTCGACGGGAGCGTCTTCGTCGACTGCACGCTGCGGCCGCTGACGGTGACCGGCGGCCGGTGGAGCCGGGTCACGATGCGGGCCGCCCGGCTGAGCGGTCTCGAGCTCGACGGGGTCGACCTGGTGGAGGCCGACCTGTCCGAAGCAGACCTGACCGGCACGTCGCTGCGGCGCTGCGACCTGTCGCGGGCCTCCCTGCGCGCCACCACCCTGCACGAGGCCGACCTGCGCGGGGCCCGCCTCGACGGCACCGACCTCGAGCTGGCCCGGCTGCGCGGGACCCGGCTCGACCTCAACGGCGCGGTGCACCTCGCGGAGCGGCACGGCGCCGTCGTGGAGGCCTAGGCTGAACCGATGAGCGATGTGGAGCGGCTGCAGAAGTACGTCGAGACCTGGTCCAGCACCTGCGACGAGACCGTCGCGCTGCTGCGGGCGCTGGCGCCGGGCGACTGGAGCCGGCCCACCGACCTGCCCGGCTGGGAGGTCAAGGACGTCGCCGCCCACCTGGCCCACCTGGAGGCCGAGCTCGCCGGGGAGCCGCAGCAGCCGGTCGAGGTGCCCGAGCTCGACCACGTGCGGTCACCGATGAGCGCCTACACCGAGCAGGGACCGATCGCGCGGCGTGAGCACCACCCCGCCGCCATCGTCGACGAGCTGGAGCGCGCGGTGGCCACCCGGCGCCGCCAGCTCGCGGAGGACCCACCGACCGACGGGTCGGCGCCGGCACCCCGCACGCCCGGGGGTGTGCCGTGGGACTGGGAGACGCTGCTCTCCAACCGGGTCGTCGACGTGTGGATGCACGAGCAGGACATCCGTCGCGCCGTCGGCCGGCCGGGCGACCTCGACAGCGCCGGGGCCCGGCACACGGTGGCGGTGTTCGCCCGGGCCCTCGGCTACGTGGTGGCCAAGAAGGTCGGTGCCCCGGCCGGCACGGTCGTCGCCGTCGAGGTCGACGAGGTGCAGGACTTCGCCGTACGCGTCGGGGACGACGGCCGCGGCGTCCCGTGCGACCCGGCCACCGAGGCCACGGTCCGGATCCGACTCGGCGTCGAGGCCTACACCGCGCTGTCCGGTGGGCGCCGGACCCACCTCGAGCACGACGCGGACGTCACGGGCGACGAGGCCCTGGGCCGCAGGGTCCTCGCCGCCCTCGCGGTGACGTTCTAGGCGTCAGCCGTTGCGCACGATCTCGCGCAGCACCTGCGGGTAGTTGGTGATGATCCCGCCTCGACGCCCCAGTTGATCGCGCGGCGCATGTCCTGGCCGCCGTTCACGGTCCAGACGTGGGTCTCCAGCCCGTAGCCGTGGATCTGGTCGACCGTCGCCTCGGTCATGTCCCCGAGCGCGGGGTTGGCCTGGTCGGCCCAGGTGGCGGCGTCGGCGAGCTGGGCCTCCGACGGCGGTCCGCCCGCGAAGAGCAGGCCCACCGGGACGTCCGGAGCGAGGTCGGCGTAGCCACGGAGCCAGGCGTGGTTGAACGACTGCATGACGACGTCGTCGGCGCGCAGCGCCTGCGTGAAGACCGGCAGTGAGCGGAGCTCCTTGTCGATGTCGGTCTCGATGCCGGGGTAGAGCTCCGGCGCCTTCGCCTCCAGCAGCATCCCGGCCTGGCGACCCACGGCGCCGACCCACTCCTCGAGCGTCGGCACCCGCTCGCCGGCGAACTCCGGGGCGAACCAGGAGCCGGCGTCGAGCTGCTTGATCTCGGCGAGGGTGAAGTCGCGGACGTTCCAGGGCGCCCGGTCCGGGAAGACCTGCTCCACGTCGGTCGTCCGGGACAGGGTCGTGTCGTGCATGATCACCAGCTCGCCGTCGGCGGTGCGCTGGATGTCGTTCTCCACCACGTCGGCCTTCTGGTCCAGGGCCAGCTCGACAGCAGCGAGGGTGTTCTCCGGTGCGGCGCCGGACGAGCCGCGGTGGCGCGATCACGTCGACGTCGGGGCCGGTGGCCGCCGAGGCGGCCGCCGGGGCCACCAGACCGAGGGCGAACAGGAGCGAGGTGAGGGCGGCCAGCAGGCCGGCCGGGAGCGCATGACGGCGTGCGCGTGCCATGGAGGAGTCCTTCCCGAGAGTGAGGGCCGGCCGTGGCTGGAGGTCGGTCCGAGACGACGCTAGTGTCCGCGGCCGGGTTGGCCCAGAGGTGAAGCGAAACTGAGCGGAACTGAAAATCCTCGGGATCTCGAGACGCTCACTCCGGTCGCTCCTCGACCACCGGAGCCCTACTCACCCCGCTCGCTCCGCGAGCCCCCGGTGCAGCCACGTCGCTAGGGTGGCCCGGTGACCGACGAGAAGAAGACGGACGCCGCCGACCGCCGGCCAGGACAGCGGGTCGACCAAGCCGGCCGACCCGGTCGACGACCTGGTGGCCACCAAGCACCAGCTCAAGGTCGGCCGCAGGACGCTCGACTACACCGCGACCACCGGCCGCATCGTGCTGCGCGACGAGGTCTACGAGGACGGCACGTTCAAGGGCTTCAAGGCCAAGGCGGAGGTGTCGATCACCTCCTACACCGTGGACACCCCCGACGGGTCCACGTCGCGCCCGGTGACGTTCGCCTTCAACGGCGGCCCCGGCTCGTCGTCGGTGTGGCTGCACCTCGGCCTGTTCGGGCCGCGCCGGGTCGTGATGGGCGACGTCGGCCAGCTCCTGCCCCCGCCGTACGGCCTGGCCGACAACGCCGAGTCGCTGCTCGCCGTCTCCGACCTGGTCTTCATCGACCCGGTGTCGACGGGCTACTCGCGCACGGTGGAGGGCACCAAGCCGGAGCCGTTCCACGGCTACCAGGGCGACATCGAGTCGGTCGGCGAGATCATCCGCATCTGGACCTCGCGGCACAAGCGCTGGATGTCGCCGAAGTTCGTCGCCGGCGAGTCCTACGGCACGCTCCGCGGCGCCGCCCTGGTCGAGCACCTGCAGTCCCGGCACGGGATGTACGTCAACGGGCTGATCCTGGTCTCCAGCGTCCTCGACGTCTCCTCCATCGACTTCGAGAACCAGCGCAACGACCGCGCCCACGCGCTCTACCTCCCCACCTACGCAGCGATCGCGCACTACCACGGCAAGCTCGGCCGCAGGTCGCTCAAGAGCGTGCTGGCCGAGGCCGAGGAGTACGCCGCCCGCGACTACCAGTGGGTGCTCTCGCGGGGCGACCGGCTGACCCGCAAGGAGCGCGCCGCCGCGGTGAAGAAGGTCGCCGCGCTGACCGGCCTCACCGAGGACTACGTCGACCGGGCCGACCTGCGCATCGAGCACTGGCGCTTCTTCGGCGAGCTGCTCCGCGACGAGCGGCGCACCGCCGGCCGGCTCGACGGCCGCTTCTCCGGGCCGGCGAGGAGCGCGATCGCCGAGGAGATGGACGCCGACCCCTCGCACGACGCGATCGCGGGCCCCTACGCCGCGGCGTTCAACCACTACGTCCGCGACGAGCTCGGCTACGAGAACGACCTGCCCTACGAGCAGATCTCCCGCCGGGTGCACCCGTGGTCCTACAAGGACTTCGAGGGCCGCCCGATCGACGTGACGCCCAAGCTCGAGCGCGCGATGCGGCAGAACCCGCACCTGCAGGTGCACGTCGCCTACGGCTACTACGACGGCGCCACCCCGCACTTCGCCGCCGAGGACGTGATCGCGCACCTGCAGATCCCCGAGGAGCTGCGCGCGAACATCGAGCACGCCTACTACGAGGCGGGCCACATGATGTACGTCCACGAGCCGAGCCGGCTGCAGCAGTCCAAGGACATCGCCGCGTTCGTGACCCGCGCCTCGGCGGGCTGATGCGGTCCCTCCTCGCCTTCGTGCTGCTGCTCCTCGGCGGCCTCATGGTGCCCGCCGCGACCGCCGGGTGGTGGCTGCGCGACACGGTCGTCCCGCAGGCGGCGTACGTCGACACGGTCGCGCCGCTCGCCTCCGACCCGGACGTCCAGGACGCCGTGCGGGCCAAGCTCCTGAAGGAGACCACCGCCTCGCTCGGCGCCCTGCCGCCGGCGCTGGCCGACCAGGTGGAGCCGCTCGTCGAGCGGGCCACCAGGGTGGTCGTGCAGAGCCCCGCCTTCGAGGAGGCGTGGCGCGAGTCCAACCGCGTCGCACACAAGCAGATCGTCGGTGCGCTCACCGGCGACTCCGCAACGGTCGGCGTGCGGTCCGGCGACACCGTGGAGCTGCGGCTCGGCCCGCTCACCGCCGCGGTGCGCGAGCAGGTCGACAAGGCCGGCCTCCCGTTGAGCGGGGCGATCCCGCGCACCGACACGACCTACCCGATCGGCAGCACCGAGGAGCTCGGCCGGGCGCAGACCGCGTTCGGCGTGTTCAAGGACTACGGCCGCGCGCTGCCCGCGGTGACGGCGGTGCTGATCGTGCTCGGGCTGGTCCTCGCCCGGCGGCGGGGTCCGGCGCTGGCCGGCACGGCGGTCGTCGCCCTGGTCGGGCTCGGGCTGCTCTGGCTCGGGCTCGGTGTCGGCCGGGAGGCCTACCTCGCCGAGCTGCCGGCGGCGGTGCCCGAGGCGGCCGGAGCGGCGTACTACGACATCCTCACCGCCGACCTGCGCACGCTGATCGGCTACGTCGCCGCGGGGGCCGCCGTGGCCGCCGTGCTCGGTGCCGTCGGCGGCGCGATCGGCGGCCGTCGCTCCTGACCTCGGCCCCGCCCTACAGGTGCCGGCGCGACTGCACGATCCGGAAGCGGCTCGCGACGTAGGCACCGTCGGTGTAGGAGGCGTTGGCCGCCGGGTTGGCGCCGGTGCCGTGGAAGTCGCTGAAGGCGGCCGACTGGTTGACGAACACCTGGCCGGTGAGGTTCTCCGAGAGCGCCACCCCGGCGTCGAGGGCGGCGTCGCGCATGGCCGCGATGACGTCGTCGGAGGTGCTGTAGACCGCGGCGGTCATCGCGCCGTGCTCGGTCACCGTGCGACGGAACAGCTCGATCGACTGGTCGGTGCCTGAGGTCTCGATCAGGTAGGCCACCGGCCCGAAGCACTCGGTCTCGTAGACGTCGGCGTCGTCGGCGGTGAGCCCGATCAGCGTGGGCGTGCGGACCACCGCGTCGTCGTACGCCGGGTGCCGGACCGCGCGCGACTCGACGAGCACGCGCCCCTTGGCCCCGGACCCACCGGCCGCCTCGAGGCGGTCGAGCACGCCCTCGTTGACCACCCCGCCGAGCAGCTCGACCGCGCGGGCGTCGTCGCCGAGCAGCTTGCCGAAGGCGGCCTCGATCCCGGCGGCGACGTCGGCCACCGACTTGTGCCCCTCGTCGGTCTCGATGCCGGCGGCCGGGAGGTAGACGTTCTGCGGGGCGGTGCACATCTGGCCGGTGTAGAGGGAGAACGAGAAGGCCAGGTTCATGCACAGGCCCTTGAAGGTGTCGGTCGAGTCGAGCACGACCGTGTTCACGCCGGCCTTCTCGGTGAACACCGTGGCCTGGCGGGCGTTGTCCTCCAGCCAGTCGCCGAAGGCGTTGCCGCCGGTGAAGTCGATGAGCCTGACCTCCGGGCGCACGGCCAGCACCTTGGCCAGCCCGTCGGCGGGGTCCTCGGCGGCGAGCGTGACGAGGTTGGGGTCGAAGCCGGCCTCGATCAGCACGTCCTGGCAGGCCTTGACCGTGATCGCCAGCGGCAGCACCGCGCCGGGGTGCGGCTTGACCACGACGGGGTTGCCGCAGGCCAGCGAGGCGAAGAGGCCGGGCCAGGAGTTCCAGGTCGGGAAGGTGTTGCAGCCGATGACCAGCGCGACGCCGCGCGGGACGGCGGTGAAGGTCTTCTCCATGCGCAGCGGCTCGCCCTTGCCGGGCTTCTCCCAGACCGCGGTGCGCGGGGTGCGGGTCATCTCGGCGTAGGCGTAGGCGATCGCCTCCAGCGCGCGGTCGAGCGCGTGCGCGCCACCGGCCTGGAAGGCCATCACGAACGCCTGGCCCGAGGTGTGCTGCACCGCGTTGGCGAGCTCGAAGACGCGGCCGTGCAGCCGGTGCAGCACCTCCAGGCAGACCCCGACGCGCGCCTCGGGGCCGGCGTCGCGGAACGCCTTCAGGCCCGCGGTCGCCGCGGCCATCAGGGTGTCGACCCCGGCCGGGGTGACGCGGGGGTAGTGCACGTCGAGGGCGAACCCGAACGGCGACTTCTCGGTGCTGACCGACCCCTCGGCGCCCGGGGTGTCGAGCGGGAAGTGCGCGCCCTCGTAGGCCTCGAACGCCGCCTTGCCGTTCTCGGCCGCGTGCTCGCCGTAGACCCGGGGCGAGGGCGACTCGTTGAAGGCGGAGAAGTACTCCCGCGTCCGGGTGGCCTCGGTCGCCCGGGTCAGGGTCTCCTCGTGGGCGGCGAACATCGCGGCTGCGTCAGGCATCGCAGGGGTCCTCACGTGTGACAGGTCGAGTGCAGGTCTGTCGCCATCCTGTCACACGCGTCCGGCGTCACGCCCGGGGTCCTAGGGTGAGCACGTGCCCACCCTGCGCCCGATCACCGACCGCGACGTCGAGGACGTCCTCGCCCTCAACCACCGCAACGTCGTGAAGCTCGCTCCGCTCGACGTCGAGCGGCTCCACCTGCTGCGCGGGTGGGCCGACCGGATCGACGTGGTGGACGTCGACGGGGCGTTCGGCGGCTTCGTGATCACGTTCGGCCCCGGCACGGCGTACGACTCGGAGAACTACCGCTGGTTCACCGACCGCTACGGCGAGGAGTTCTACTACCTCGACCGGATCGTGCTGCACGAGGACTTCCGGCGGCGCGGGCTCGGCGGCTTCGTCTACGACGAGGTGGAGCAGGTCGCGCGCAAGCACGGCCGGATGGCGCTGGAGGTCAACCTGGTGCCGCGCAACGACGCGTCGCTGGCCTTCCACCAGCGGCGGGGGTACGTCGAGGTCGGCCGGCTCGGCGACGAGGAGCACCTGGTGTCGCTGATGGAGAGGACCTGGAGCGACCAGGCATGACGCCCGACGCCGTAGCGCGCCGCAGCGCCGAGGTGATGTGGTCCGAGGACCACGCCAGCCAGGCGCTCGGCATGACGATCACCGCCGTCGGCCCGGGCCGGGCCGTGCTGGAGATGGTGGTGCGCGCCGACATGGTCAACGGCCAGGCGATCGGGCACGGCGGCCTCACCTTCACGCTCGCCGACTCGGCGTTCGCCTTCGCCTGCAACTCCTACAACCGGCGCACCGTCGCGGCCGGCGCCGAGATCCGCTTCCTGGCCCCGACCCGCGAGGGCGACCGGCTGGTCGCCGAGGCGGTCGAGCGGTCGCGCGAGGGGCGTGACGGGGTGTACGACGTGACGGTGCGCTGCGGCGACACGGTGGTGGCCGAGTTCGTCGGGCAGAGCAAGGAGATCCGCGGCACGTTCTTCGAGGAGGAGTGACGGTCTCGACAGTCGACCGACCGGACGGCTCGACCGACCGGGAGTTCCGGATGCCCGATCTGACCGTCGACGAGCTCCGGGCGGGCCAGCTCGAGCACCTGCGCGGCACGCTCGAGGCGGTCTACGACCGGGTCCCGCACTACCGGCGCGCCTTCGACGAGGCCGGCGTGCACCCGCGGGACCTGCAGTCGCTGGCCGACCTGGCCCGGTTCCCGTTCACGACCAAGGAGGACCTCCGGCAGAACTACCCGTGGGGCATGTTCGCGGTCGACCGCCGGGACGTCGTCCGGGTGCACGCGTCGAGCGGGACGACGGGCAAGCCGACCGTCGTCGGCTACACGCGCGACGACATCGACATGTGGGCCGAGGTCGTCGCGCGGTCGCTGCACGCGGCCGGCGCCCGGCCCGGCGACCTGGTGCACGTGGCCTACGGCTACGGCCTGTTCACCGGCGGGCTCGGCGCCCACTACGGCGCGGAGCGGCTCGGCTGCACCGTCGTGCCCGTCTCCGGCGGGATGACCGAGCGGCAGGTGCAGCTGATCCTCGACTTCGAGCCGCGCGTGATCATGGTGACGCCGTCGTACTTCCTCGCGATCCTCGACGAGATGGAGCGTCAGGGCGTCGACCCGCACAGCACGTCGCTGGAGATCGGGGTGTTCGGCGCGGAGCCGTGGACCGACGAGATGCGCCGCGACCTCGAGCGCCGGTCAGGGGTCACCGCCGTCGACATCTACGGGCTGTCGGAGGTGATCGGCCCCGGCGTCTCGCAGGAGGCGGCCGCGACCCAGGACGGGCTGCACGTCTGGGAGGACCACTTCTACCCCGAGATCATCGACCCCGTGACGCACGAGGTGCTGCCCGACGGCGAGGAGGGCGAGCTCGTGTTCACCAGCCTCACCAAGCAGGCCATGCCCGTGATCCGCTACCGCACCCGCGACCTCACCCGGCTGCTGCCGGGCACGGCGTACCCCGCCTTCCGGCGGATGCAGAAGGTCACCGGCCGCACCGACGACATGATGATCGTGCGCGGGGTGAACGTCTTCCCCACCCAGGTCGAGGAGCTGATCCTGACCATCGAGGGGCTGACCCCGCACTACCTGTGCGTGCTGACCCGGCCCGGCTCGCTCGACGAGCTCACCGTGCAGGTCGAGGCGCACGCGTCGGTCCCGTCGGCCGACTGGGGCGCGCTGGGCGCGCACCTCTCCGACCGGGTGAAGGACCGGATCGGCGTCACCGCGACCGTGGAGGTGCTCGCCCCCGACTCGCTGCAGCGCTCGCTCGGCAAGGCCGTGCGGATCAGCGACCGTCGCTGAGGCGCGTCGGGGCTTTCGGCTCTGGCCCGCGCCCACCCGGGCGGCGACGTTGGGGTCATGACCGGGAGGACGCGCGGTCGCCCCCGGGCGGCCGCACCCGGCGGCTCCGGGGTCGAGCAGTGGGCTTCCGCGCGGAGGCCCTACCTCGACAACCTCAAGGTCGTGCTCATCGCGGCGATCATCGTCATGCACTCAGCCCTCGGCTACTCCACCGTCGAGGTGTGGACCTACACCGGCGCTGCGCGAGACCACCCTGGCGCCGGTCACCGAGGCCGTCCTCTTCGTGCTGGTCAGCCCGTTCGCCCTGTTCCTGATCGCGCTGCTGTTCCTCGTCGCCGGCCTGCTCACCCCGCCCTCCCTCGAGCGCAAGGGTCCCCGCCGGTTCGCCCTCGACCGGCTGCTGCGCCTCGGCCTGCCGTTCGTGGCCTACGTGCTGCTGGTGCAACCCGCGCTGGTCTACGCGCTGGAGCACTCGCTGGGGAGCGCACCCGGCTCCTTCTGGGAGGAGTACCTCGGCGACGAGGGGCGTCTGGACACCGGCCCGCTCTGGTTCGTCGGGGTCCTGCTGGTCTTCTCCCTCGGGTACGCCGGCTGGCGCGCGTGGAGCGAACGGCCGGGCGCGGCGCCGAGGAGGCGCGGCAGGTCTCGCCCCGTCACCGCGTGGACGCTGCTGGTGATCGCCGCGGTGGTGGCGGTCACCTCGTTCGCCGTACGACTCGTCTACCCGTACGGCTCCGAGAGCGGCTTCACCGACCTCAACTTCTGGGAGTGGCCGGCCTGCGTCGCGGTGTTCGGTCTCGGCGTGACGGTCTCCCGCCAGGGCTGGGTCACCGCGGTCCCGGCCACTCTCAGCCGTCGGTGCCGCACCGTGACGCTGCTGGGGGCAGCTGCCATGGCCACACTCCTGATGACGGTCGGCTTCCTCGACGCGCTCGACGATGCCCTGGGCGGCTGGCACTGGGCGGCGGCCGCCTTCGCGGCCACCGACGCGGTGCTCACCGTCTTCGGGTCGGTCTGGCTGCTCGCCGTCGCCCAGCGCGTCCTGGACCGCAGGTACCGCTGGGGTCCGGTGCTCAGCCGGAGCGCCTACGGCGCGTTCATGCTCCAGACGGTCTTCCTGCTCGGCTTCGCCGTGGCGCTGCGCCCGCTCGACCTGCCCGCGGAGGTCAAGGCCCTGCTGGTGGCCGCCGGGGGCGTCACCTGCTCCTTCGCCGTCGCCTGGCTGCTGATCAGTCGGGTGCCGGGCGTGTCCCGGGTGCTCTGACGGCCGGCGCCGCGAGCCCCGCGCAGACCCGATCACGCATCGGCTGTGTGCACACCCCCAGCTCGCTCGACGAGCTCACCGTGCAGGTCGAGACGCACGCGTCCGAACGTCCCGTCCTCCGACTGGGCTGCAGTGGCGAGCACCTCGTGCCCGTCGTCGGTCAGCTCACGCACCTCGGGCACGCTCGTCAGGCCCGCCGCTCTGCAGTGCCGCAAGAGCCGGTGCACGGAGGGCGACCACTCCCCACTGACCCGGTAGACCCAGTCGCCTCGGCGCACCACCGGCCCCATGTTGCCGCCGGCCATCACCTCACCTGAGCTCACGCCCGAGACCCTACGGCGCGTGGTCAGTGGGTCGAGCGACCGCTCGGGCGAAGGCGCGCTCCATCGGCGTCAGGTCGCGTGGCCTGCCGAGGTGGTGGGTGCCGGTGTGGTCGACACGGAACTCGTAGCCCGAGGGAGTCCGCCAGAGGTGGACGCCGGGCCTGGGTTGTCGGTGGCGCCAGCCGGGGCCGTGGGTCTTGGTGCGGTGCTCGAACCTGGAGAGCTTGCCGAGGTTGCCGATCCGGGTCTGCCCCGGCGGTCCGCTGTCGACGTACGGCGTCGTGTGGTCGACGTCCATCCGGCGTGAGGTGGCCGAGGACCAGGGGAACGCCGAGGCCGGCCGGCGGAGGTGGAGCAGCTCGCGCAGCCGGGCGGGGACCTCGTAGCCGTCGACGGGGTGGTCGGTCTCGAGGTCGATCACCGGCTTGATGGTCACGTGGCTGTGGCGGAGGAACTCGCTGGCCTGGCCGATCGTGATCGGGCCGACGCCCTCCATGCGCGCGACGCCCTCGCCGGACTCCAGCGACTCCCGGGAGACGTGGACGTAGAGCGTCGCGGGTGGGAGCGGGATCGCTTCGGGGGTGGTGGTTTCGAGACGCTCGCAGGCTCGCTCCTCAACCACCGAACTGGTCTCGCAGGCTCGCTCCTCAACCACCGAGTGGGCTCGTACTTGCGGAGGAGGGCGAGGGCGCGGGCGGGTGGGCGAGGATGCCGAGCGCCTTGGAGCGGCGGACGCCGATGGACGACTCGTCGCCCTCGAGCTCGAGGATCTGGGCGATCCGGTCGACCATCGCGACGAGGTAGATCACCTCGCCGGCGGTCGCCCGGGCGATGAGTGTCTTGAGGCCGTGGTCGCTGGACTGGCCGGTGGTCACGAACCGGTCGAGCTCGGCCGCCTCACGCCGCGCCTCGGCCGCGGCGGGGTCGGCGGCGATGATCCGGGCTTCGAGGAGGTCGGTGAACCGGCCCCAGGTCAGGGTCGCGAGGTAGGGCGTGGTGGCCGTGTCGACCGACCGGGCCTGCTCCAGGGTGAGACCGGTGATCCGGGTGCGGGAGGCGACGTGGCGGGCCTGCCACACGCGGACGCTGCCGTCGAGGACGGCCGCCCACAGCAGCGGCAGCCGGTGCCGGATGTCGAGCGCGTCGGCCATCAGGTTGGCCGCGGCCACGTGGGACCGCCCCATCAGCACGCCGAGCTCGGCGGCCGCGAACTCCCCCGCCTCCGGGGTGCCGTCGCCGCCGAAGCGGCGCGGGCGCTCCATGCCCGGGCAGCACCGGCCGGGGCTCCAGGGACTCGGCCGGGTGGAGGTCGGCCCACTGCGCGGCGAGCACCAGCTCGCGGCACTCGGTCTCGAGGAGGGCGGCGCGGTTGGCGACGACGGCGTCGGCGAGCGCCTGCCCGTCGAGGTCGTCCACCGTGATCGCCATACGGAGAATCTAGAGGGGAGCACCGACAGTTTCGGGAGCGGCGGATCCGTTGTGGAGAAGGGGAAAGTGGTCTCGACAAGCTCGACCACCCGGGCGAGAAAGTGGTTTCGAGACGCCTCGCCTAGCGGCTCGGCTCCTCAACCACCGAAAGTGGTCTCGACAAGCTCGACCACCCGGAGAACGCCGAGGATCCACGGATCGGGAGCTCCGCGGACCTAGACTCCTCGGGTGCTTCGGAAGACCACCCTCGCGTCCCTCGCTCTCGCGCTCTGCGCCCCGCTCGCCGGCCTCGCGGTCGCCGGAGCGCAGGCAGCCGAGGAGGACACCTACTACCCCACCAGGGGCAACCCGGGGGTCGACGTCTACCGCTACGCCCTCGACCTGGCCTGGAAGCCGGGCGAGCGCACGCTCTCCGGCACCGCCGCGATCCGGATGCAGGCCACCGCGCCGGCGACGAGCTTCGCGCTCGACCTGCACCGCAAGCTGGTCGTCTCCAGGGTCACCGTCAACGGCGTCGACACGGCGTTCACCCACGACGGCAAGGACCTGGTGGTCAAGACGCCGGTCGTCCCGGCGACGCCGTACCTCGTCGAGATCAGCTACGCCGGCAAGCCGCGCACGGTGAAGGCACCGACCTCGCGCGTCGACGACGACAAGCTCGGCTGGCACACCAACGACCGCGGACACGTCTGGACGACGCAGAAGCCGTACGGCGCCTACACGTGGTACCCGGTCAACGACCACCTGTCCGACAAGGCGCTCTACGACATCAAGCTGACCGTCCCCGACAAGTGGGTCGGCGTCTCCAACGGCCGCCTCGACAACAAGGTGACCGAGGGCGGCGAGACCCGCACCCACTTCGTGAACACCAGCCCGATGGCGCCGCACCTGGTCACCGTGGCCATCGGGCCCTACAAGAAGTACACCCAGGTCGGTCCGCACGACCTGCCCCTGACCTACTGGCTGCCCAAGGGCCGTTCCGACCTGCTCGCGCCGCTGGAGAGGACGCCCGAGACGATCGCGTGGCTGGAGTCCCGGCTGGGGCCCTACCCGTTCGACCGCGCCGGCGTCGTGGTGACACCGGGCCTGGGCACCGTCGAGACGCAGACCCTGACCACGTTCGCCCTCGACAACTTCAAGCAGGGCGGCGACGACGTGCGTGAGCAGGTCGCGCACAACCTCGCGCACGCCTGGTACGGCGCCTCCGTCACGCCCAACGACTGGCGCGACAACTGGATGAACGAGGGCGTCGCGACGTTCCTCCAGGCCAAGTTCGCGGTCTCGCAGGGGCACGGCACCTGGAAGTTCTGGAAGCGCGAGTTCACCCGCAACGACGGCTACTACCGCGAGATCTACGGCCCGCCCGGCGCCTACTTCCCGAACCAGTTCGGGCAGCGCAACGTGCACTACGGCGGCGCCCTGCTGATGGAGAAGCTGCGCGCCAAGATCGGCACCGACCTCTTCTACGCCACGCTGCAGGAGTGGCCGGCGCAGAACAAGGACAAGAACCGCGGCCGCGCGACCTACATCGACTTCCTCAGCACCCGCAGCGGCCAGGACCTCCGGCCGTGGTTCGAGGCCTGGCTGATGAGCGGGGAGACGCCCGCCTCCTGAGGCGTCCTACAGTGGCGGGATGCTCACCGACATCGTCGTCGTCGACCTCACCCGCGCCCTCGCCGGACCCCACGCCGCGATGATGCTCGCCGACCTCGGCGCGCGCGTCATCAAGGTCGAGTCGCCCGGAGGCGGCGACGAGTCCCGCTCGTGGGGCCCGCCCTTCGTCGGTCCCGACGAGGACCCGGTGTCGACGTACTTCATGTCCTGCAACCGCAACAAGGAGTCGGTCACCGCGGACCTCAAGTCCGAGGACGGCAAGGAGTTCCTGCGCCGGCTCGTCGCGCGCGCCGACGTGCTGATGGAGAACT
Source organism: uncultured Actinomycetota bacterium (assembly GCA_963698315.1). Classification (GTDB taxonomy): domain Bacteria; phylum Actinomycetota; class Actinomycetes; order Propionibacteriales; family Nocardioidaceae; genus Nocardioides_B. Next base: position 179,346 of record CAVOQH010000002.1, on the reverse strand, counting down.
TCCGCCCGGGCGTGCTGGACCGGCTCGGCTTCTCCGTCGAGCAGCTGCACGAGATCAACCCGCGGCTGGTGATCCTGTCGATCACCGGCTTCGGCCACGACGGCCCCGAGGGCGGCCGCGCCGGCTACGACCAGATCGCCCAGGGCGAGGCCGGCCTCATGTCGCTGACCGGCCCGAGCGCCGACGAGCCGACCCGGGTCGGCGTCCCGATCGCCGACCTGCTGTCCGGGATGTACGGCGCGTACGGCGTCGTCGCCGCGCTGCACGAGCGCAACACCACCGGCCGCGGCCGGGTGGTCCGCGCGAGCCTGCTCGCCTCCATCGTCGGTGTGCACGCGTTCCAGGGCACCCGGTGGACCGTGGCCCACGAGGTGCCGCACGCGATCGGCAACCACCACCCCTCGATCGCGCCCTACGGCCTCTTCCACACCGCCGACGCCCCGATCCAGATCGCCTGCGGCAACGACAACCAGTGGCGCGCACTGTCGGGGCTGCTCGGCATCGACGACGACCGGTTCGCGAGCAACCGGCAGCGGGTCGGGCACCGCGACGAGCTCGTCGAGGTGCTCGAGGCCGCGCTGGCCAAGGACGCGGCCGAGACCTGGCTGGCCCGCCTGGACGACCTCGGCATCCCGGCCGGCAAGGTGCGCACCCTCGACGACGTCTACGCCTGGGACCAGACCCGGAGCCAGGGCCTGGTCGTCGAGGTCGACCACCCGACGCTCGGCACCGTCGAGCTGCCCGGCCCCGCGCTGCGCTTCGACGACAACCCCCACGCCGGCACCCGCGAGCGGCACCTGCCGCCGCCGCGGCTCGGCGAGCACGACGAGTCCGTCCGCGCCTGGCTCGACGGCATCGAGGCCGGATAGCGAACAGGCGGTCTAGTCCCGGTCCGGGGCACGGGCGTGACGTCGTCCGAAGGCGCTCGTTGGTGGGAACACAGCAACATCCCCAGCCTCAGGAGCGCCCATGGCCCGCCGTTCCCGTCCCACCCGCGCCGCGATCATCGCCGCCACCACCTCCCTCGCCCTGCTCGGTCTGGCCTCCGGGGTCACGGCCGGCTCCGCCCAGGCCGGCGACACCGTCTTCGCCCCCCAGCTGGTCACCGTCGACACACCCACCCGCGCGGACAAGGCGCTGCTCCAGACCCTGGGCCTGGACCTCACCGAGCACGCCGGGCACGACTACGTCGAGGTGGTGCTGCACGACCTGACCGACCTGGGACTGCTGCGCGACTCGGGTCTCGGCTTCGACGTCCGGATCGCCGACATGACCCGTCGCACGGCCGAGATCAACGCCGCCAACGAGGCCTACGCGGCGGCGACCCTGGAGTCGCCGCTGCCCTCGGGTCGGGACACCTACCGCACGCTGGCCGACTACAACGACGACATCAGCGACCTCGCCGCCCTCAGGCCGTCGATCGCCAAGAGGATCACGCTGCCGCACAAGTCGCTCGACGGCCGACCCGTCTACGGCATCGAGATCGGCCGCGACGTGCAGGCCGCCGAGGACGGGCGCCCGACGTTCGCGCTGCTCGGTGTGCACCACGCCCGCGAGTGGCCCTCGGGCGAGCTGGCGATGGAGTTCGCCTACGACCTCGTCAAGAACTACGGCACCGACGCGCGGATCACGGGACTGCTCGACCGGTCCCGCGTCGTCGTGGTCCCCGTGGTGAACGTCGACGGCTTCCACCTCTCGCGCACCGACGGAGCACTGCTCGACCTCCGCGACCTCAACGAGGCCGACCCGCTCGGCGGCACCACCTCGGTGCTGGCGACCCCCGGCAACACCTACAAGCGGAAGAACTGCCGTGTCGTCGACGGCCAGGACACCCCGGACGGCACCTGCGCCCTCGCGGCGACGAGCCCCGGCGGCTACGGCGCGGGCGTGGACCTGAACCGCAACTACGGCGGGTTCTGGGGCGGGCCCGGAGCCTCGGACCTGTTCGCCGACCCGACGTACCGCGGGGCGGGCCCCTTCTCCGAGCCGGAGATCCAGAACGTCCGCGAGCTGGTCAGCAGCCGGCAGGTCACGACGCTGATCTCGAACCACACCTTCTCCAACCTGGTGCTGCGGCCCAACGGCGTGCACCCCGACACCATCGGCCACGACGGGCTGCCGGTCGGCAACGCCCCCGACGAGGAGGGCCTCGAAGGAGCTCGGCGCGCGGATGTCGGCCGCCAACGGCTACGCCAACATCCACGGCTGGGAGCTCTACGACACGACCGGCACGACCGAGGACTGGTCCTACAACGCCACTGGTGGCTACGGGTACACGTTCGAGATCGGGCCCGACGAGTTCCACCCGCCGTTCCCGGAGGTCGTCGACGAGTACCTCGGTGCCGGCGCGTACGCCGGGAAGGGCAACCGCGAGGCCTACCTGCTCGCCCTGGAGAACACCGTGGACACCGCCACCCACGCGGTCATCACCGGCAAGGCCCCGAAGGGCGCAACGCTCCGGCTGCGCAAGCAGTTCGCGTCGCCGACCTGGGAGGGCTCCTTCCAGGACACGCTCGACACCACGATGAAGGTCGGCGCGTCCGGGAAGTACGCCTGGCACGTCAACCAGTCCACACGCCCGGTGGTGCAGCAGAAGCTGGTCGAGATCACCGAGGACGAGCCGGTGCGCGCCCAGACCTTCGAGGGCGGGGCGACCACGATCGGGCAGAGCGTCGACCACGAGTTCACGGTCACCGAGACCGGCATGGACGTGCTCGGGGTGACCCTCGACTGGCCGACGCCTGACGACCTGGACCTCGAGGTCTACCGCAAGAACGCCGACGGCTCACTCACGCAGGTGGCCACGTCGGGCAACGCCCCCGGCGAGAAGGAGTCGCTCGAGGTCGCGGCACCCACGCCGGGAACGTACGTCCTCCGCGTCGTCAACTACGCCTCTGTCACCTCCTCCTACACGCTCACCGCCACGCTGTACGACTCGACGACGGTCAGCTCCACGGAGGTGCCGGGCCTGATCGAGAGCTGGACGCTGTCGTGCGAGAAGGACGGCCGCGTCCTCCAGCAGGTCCCGGTCGTGGTGGACCGCGGCCAGCAGGTCAAGGTCGACCTGACCACCTGCATCAACCGCTGGAAGTCGCTGATCTGAACGTGAACGGGCCGGAGACCACGGCGCCGGCCCGTTCCGTCGAAACTTTCTCGCCGCAACAGGTCTGAGCGAGCCGGGGACGGGGAATGACCAGGACACCGCACCACGGACCCCCGTGCCCCGACCCTGTCCCAGCGGGTCGGGGCACGGCCGTGTCGTGACGGCTCGACGGACCGCATGGTCGGATGGAGGCATGGCAACGGACGCGAAACCCGCCCGGCTCTCGGCCACCGAGCTCATCGACCTGGTCCTCGACGAGGGGTCGTGGACCTCGTGGGACACGCCGCCGCGGCAGGGGCAGATGTCGCAGGAGTACGCCGCCGAGCTGGCCGATGCCCGGCAGCTGACCGGCCTCGACGAGTCCGTGATCACCGGCGAGGGGCTGATGCGCGGGCGCCGGGTGGCGGTCGTCGCCTGCGAGTTCCGCTTCCTGGCGGGCTCGATCGGCGTCGCCTCGGCCGAGCGACTGGTGCAGGCGGTCGAGCGGGCCACCGCGGAGGGTCTGCCGCTCCTCGCGGCCCCCGTGTCCGGCGGCACCCGGATGCAGGAGGGCACCGTCGCGTTCGTGCAGATGGTGAAGATCTCCCAGGCCATCGCGGCGCACAAGGCGGCCGGCCTGCCCTACCTCGTCTACCTCCGGCACCCCACCACCGGCGGGGTGATGGCGTCCTGGGGCTCGCTCGGGCACGTGACCGTCGCCGAGCCCGGCGCCCTGGTCGGCTTCCTCGGGCCGCGGGTCTACGAGGCGTTGTACGGCAAGGCGTTCCCCGACGACGTGCAGACCTCGGAGAACCTCTACGCCCACGGCCTCATCGACGCCGTGGTGCCGCCGGAGCAGATCGCCGACATCCTCGACCGGGCACTGACCGTGCTGCTCGCCCCGCGCGACGTCTCGCCCGACCCGGTCGACCCGCCCCTCGACGAGATCGACGACGTGGACACGTGGGACTCCATCACCCGGTCGCGCCGGCCCGAGCGTCCCGGCGTACGACGGCTGCTGAAGTACGCCGCCACCGACGTCATCCCGCTCAACGGCACCGGCCAGGGCGAGGCGGACCCGGGGCTGCTGATCGCGCTCGCGCGGTTCGGCGGGTCGCCGTGCGTGTTCCTCGGCCAGGACCGGCGCGGCCAGACCGAGGCGCACCCGCTCGGACCGGGCGCGCTGCGCGAGGCCCGGCGCGGGATGCGGCTCGCCGCCGAGCTCGACCTGCCGCTGCTGACCGTGATCGACACCCCCGGCGCGGCGCTCTCGGTGGAGGCCGAGGAGGGCGGGCTCGCCGGCGAGATCGCCCGCTGCCTGGCCGACCTGGTGACGCTGCCGGCCCCGACCCTGTGCCTGCTGCTCGGTCAGGGGACCGGCGGCGGCGCGCTCGCGCTGCTGCCGGCCGACCGGGTGATCGCCGCGCAGCACGCGTGGCTCTCGCCGCTGCCGCCCGAGGGCGCGAGCGCGATCGTGCACCGCGACCTCGACCACGCCCCCGACATGGCGCGCGCCCAGCGGGTGCGCTCGCTCGACATGCGCGACTCCGGCGTGGTCGACCGCATCGTCGCCGAGCGGCCCGACGCCGCCGACGAGCCCGAGGAGTTCTGCCACAGGCTCGGTGACGTGCTGCGCTACGAGCTGGCCACCCTGCTGCACCGCGACCGGGCCACCCTGGCGGTCGAGCGGGCCCAGCGTTACCGGCGTCTCGGGCTCGGCTGAGCCTCAGCGGTCGGTCATGTCCCGGAAGGTCTCGGGCTGCGTGCGCGCGAGGTGTGCGCGGGCCCGGTGCCGGTAGCGCCAGATCAGCGTGAGCCCGACGACCCAGCCGACGTACTGCACCGACATCGCGAGGGTGTAGGCGCGCGGGGTGTAGTCGGTGCCGCCGCCGGGGGTGAGCACGTCGAGCAGGATGCCGATGACCAGGATCATCAGCAACGAGGCCATGAAGCCGCCGACGTTGACGATGCCGGTCGCCGAGCCGAGCCGGCTGGCGGGGTTGAACGTGCGCGCGACGTCGAAGCCGACCATCGACCCCGGTCCGCCGAGCCCGGTGGTGACGACCATGAGGCCGAGCAGCCACACCGGGGCGTCACCGGGCCAGAGCAGCACCGCCGCCCAGGCCGTCATCATCGCCAGGATGATCGACAGCACCAGGGTGGACCGCTGCCAGGGGTGCCGCGCGATGAAGCCGCCGACGAGCGGCCCGCCGACCATGAAGGTCACCACCAGCAGGCTGAGCAGGCCACCGGCGACGGCCGTCCCGGTGTGCTCGCTGTGCACGAAGAACGGGTAGCCCCACAGCAGCCCGATCACGTTGGCGCCGAACTGCGCGGTGAAGTGGGTCCAGAGGCCGAGCCGGGTGCCGGGGTCCACCCACGACAGCTTGAGGTCGCGACCGACGGTGCGGACGTCCTTGACCAGCCGGGACGGCGGCGCCCCGGGCGGGACGTCGCGCACGAGGAGCAGCACCAGCAGACCCAGCACGAAGCCCACCGCGGCGCTGCACGCGAAGGTCACGGTCCAGCCGTACTCCGCCAGCGAGCGGGACAGCGGGATCGCCGCCACCAGGGCGCCGCACTGACCGAGCAGCGCCGTCCACGCGGTCAGCACCGGGCTGCGGCGGGGCGGGAACCACGACGCGATGATCCGCAGCACGCTGATGAACACCATCGCGTCGCCCATGCCGACGAAGACGCGGGCCACCACGGCACCGGCGTACGACGTGGTGAGGGCGAAGCCGAGCTGGGCCAGCGTCATCAGCACCGCGCCGCTGAACAGCAGCCGCTGCGGTCCGTAGCGGTCGATCAGCACGCCGACGGGGATCTGCATGCCGGCGTAGACGAGCAGCTGCAGCACGGTGAACGTGGAGAGCTGGGAGGCGGTGATGTCGAAGCGCTCCGTCGCGGCGATCCCGGCGACACCGAGCGAGGAGCGGTGGAAGATCGCCAGGAAGTAGACCGACACCGCGGTCAGCCACACCACCAGCGCCTGCCGTCCGCCTCTCGGCCCGACGGTGACGGCGGCTGCGCTCACCGGGACGCCCGGCTCAATGCGACTCCCTCGCCAGGGCGATGGACCAGGCGAGGTGCGACCGCACCACCGCGCAGAAGGCCTCCTCGTCGTCGCCGCGCAGCGCGGCCAGGACCCGGTCGTGCTCGGCGATCGCGGCATCCATCCGGTCGGTCCGGCCACGGACCATGACGGAGGTGAAGAGGGTCTGCCGCTCGCGGAGCATCCGGTAGATCGAGGACAGCACGGCGTTGCCGGCGGCGTCGACGATCAGCTCGTGGAAACGCCGGTCGGCGTCGGTGAACCCGGCGGTGTCGTGCTCGTGCCGCCGCCGGCACATCTCGGCGTGCACCTCCAGCAGCGGGGGCAGGAGCGTCGCGCGGGCGGCGAACGACTTCGCCGCGGTGTGGTTCTCGACGAGCTCGCGCGCCTCGAGGACGTCCTCGACCTCCTGCATCGTGAAGGTCGAGACGACCGCGCCCTTCTTGGGCTTGAGCACGACGAGGCCCTCGACCTCGAGACGCAGCAGCGCCTCGCGCACCGGGGTGCGGCTGAGGCCCAGCTCGTTGGCGAGCCCGCCCTCGGTGATCACGTCGCCGGCCGCGTAGACGGCGCTGAGGATCGCCCACTTGATGAAGTCGTAGGCGCGACGCGCAGCGGAGCCGGGGGGCGGGACGGACTCTCTCATGTCGGATCCATGCTAGAGCGACCCGCCACCCGGGCCCGCAGCGGTTCAGTGCAGCAGGGCGTTGCCCGGGTCCTCCAGCACCGCGGCGACGTCGGCGAGGAAGCGCGAGCCCTTCTCGCCGTCGATCAGCCGGTGGTCGAACGACAGCGCCAGCGTGGTGATGTCGCGGACCTTGATCTTGCCGTTGTAGACCCACGGCTGCTTGCGGACCGCGCCGAAGCACAGGATGGCCGACTCGCCGGGGTTGATGATCGGCGTCCCGGCGTCGACCCCGAACACGCCCACGTTGGTGATCGTGAACGTGCCGCCGCTCATCTCGGCCGGCTGCGTCTTGCCCTCCCGGGCGACCCGGGTGAGGTCGTTGAGCGCCGCCCGAGCTCGACCAGCGACATCGCGTCGGCGTCCTTGACGTTGGGCACGACCAGGCCACGCGGGGTGGCGGCCGCGATGCCGAGGTTGACGTAGTGCTTGAAGACGACCTCCTGGGCGGCGTCGTCCCACGCGGCGTTGATCTCCGGCGTACGCCGCATCGCCAGCAGCACCGCCTTGGCCAGCACGAGCAGCGGCGACACCTTCACGTCGCGGAAGTCGCGGTGTCCCTTGAGCCGCTCGACCAGCTTCATCGTGCGGGTCGCGTCGACGGTGATCCACTCGGTGACGTGCGGGGAGGTGAACGCGGAGTCCACCATCGCCTGCGCCATCATCTTGCGGACGCCCTTGATCGGCTCGCGGGTCTCCCGCTCACCCCGGTTCATCGAGCCTGTCGAGATGACCGACGTGGTCTCGACGGGCTCGACCACCCGACCCGACGCCGCGGCGTGCACGTCCTCCCGGGTGACGGTGCCCTGCGGGCCCGACGGGGTGAGCGTGTGCAGGTCGACGCCGAGGTCCTTGGCGAGCTTGCGGACCGGGGGCTTGGCGAGCACCCGGGTCGGGACCGGTCCGGCGTGCCGGGCCGCGGGCGTGGAGGGGACCGGGGTCTCCTCCGCCTCGACCACGTCGGGGGACTCCGCGCCGCCCGGCGCGAACGCGCCCTGCAGCTGGAGCTGGGCGGCGGCGCCCGCGTCGGAGGCCGGGCTGGCTCCGCCGCGACGGGGACGGCGCTTGGCCGCCGCCTCCCGGGGGCCGTAGCCGACGAGGGTCTGGTTCTCCCCGCCGCCGGTGGCGGCCGGGTTGGACATGTCGATGTCGGCGGCCTGCGTGGCGCCCGCCTTCTGGGCCATCCCGAGGTAGGGGTCGGACTCCGTCGACGGCGCGGGCTCGGCCGGCGCGTCGGCCGACGCCTCGGACGCGTCGCCGATCCGGATGATCGGCGTGCCGACGGGGACGGTCTCCCCCTCCGGCACCAGCAGGCCCAGGATGGTGCCGGCGTAGGGCGACGGCAGCTCGACCAGCGACTTGGCGGTCTCGATCTCGACCACGATGTCGTTGACCTTGATGACGTCGCCGACCTTCACCTTCCAGGTGACGATCTCGGCCTCGGTGAGCCCCTCACCGACGTCGGGCAGCTTGTACTCGTTCACGAGTTCTCCTTGAAGAGTGGTCTCGACAGGCTCGACCACCCGAGTCCGGTCAGTAGGCCAGCGAGCGGTCGACGGCGTCGAGGACGCGGTCCAGGTCGGGGAGCCACTCCTCCTCGATCCGGCTCGGCGGGTAGGGGGTGTCGAACCCGCCCACGCGCAGCACCGGCGCCTCGAGGGAGTAGAAGCACTCCTCGGTGATCCGGGCCGCGATCTCCGAGCCCATGCCGAGGTTGACGTGCGCCTCGTGGGTGACCACCGCACGGCCGGTCTTGCGGACCGACTCGAACACCGGGCCCATGTCGAGCGGCGAGAGCGTGCGCAGGTCGATGACCTCGATGCTCTGGCCGTCACCGGCGGCCGCCTCGGCGGACGCCATGCAGGTCTTCACCATCGGGCCGTAGGCCAGCAGGGTGAGGTCGGTGCCCTCGCGCACGACGCGGGAGGTGAACAAGGGCTGCGGCTGGACCGACTCGTCGAGCTCGGCCTTGTCGGCGTGGTACTGCCGCTTGGGCTCGAAGAAGACGACCGGGTCGTCGCACTTGATGGCCTGCTGGATCATCCAGTAGCCGTCGACCGGGTTGGAGCAGGCCACGACCTTGAGGCCCGGGGTGTGCGCGAACTGCGCCTCGGGGCTCTCGCTGTGGTGCTCGACCGCGCCGATGCCGCCGCCGAAGGGGATCCGGATGACGATGGGCATCTTGACCTTGCCCTGGCTCCGGAAGTGGATCTTGGCGACCTGGCTGACGATCTGGTCGTAGGCCGGGTAGACGAACCCGTCGAACTGGATCTCGCACACGGGTCGGTAGCCGCGCATCGCGAGGCCGACCGCGGTGCCGAGGATGCCGGACTCGGCCAGGGGCGAGTCGATGACCCGGTCCTCGCCGAAGTCCTTCTGCAGGCCGTCGGTGATGCGGAAGACGCCGCCGAGCTTGCCGACGTCCTCGCCCATGACGAGGACCTTGGGGTCGTCCTCCATCGCCTTGCGAAGGCCGGCGTTGAGGCCCTTGGCCAGGGTGATCTTGCTCATCGGTGGGCTCCTGCCGTGGTCTCGAAGCTGTCGAGGTAGGCCGCGAAGCCGTCGCGCTGGGCGTCGAGCTCGGGGCTGCCCTCGGCGTACACCTGGTCGAAGACGTCGAGGATCCGCGGCTCCGGCAGCGCCAGGCAGCCCTCGCGCAGGTGCTCGCCGAGCTTCTCCGCCTCCGCCTCGATCTCGTCGAAGAAGTCCTGGTCGACGAGGCCGTTGCGGGTCAGGTAGACGCGGACGCGCTGGATCGGGTCCTTGAGCTTCCAGTGCTCGAGGTCCTCCGACAGCCGGTAGCGGGTCGGGTCGTCGGTCGTGGTGTGCGCACCCATGCGGTAGGTGTAGGCCTCCACGAAGGTGGGGCCCTGGCCCTCGCGGGCCCGCTGGAGGGCGGCCTGGGAGACGGCGTACGTCGCGAGCACGTCGTTGCCGTCGACGCGGACGCCGGGGAAGCCGAAGCCGAGGGCGCGCTGGTAGAGCGGGATCCGGGTCTGCCGCTCGATGGGCTCCGAGATCGCCCACTGGTTGTTCTGGCAGAAGAAGACGACCGGCGCGTTGTAGGACGCGGCGAAGATGAAGGCCTCGTTGACGTCGCCCTGGCTGCTGGCGCCGTCGCCGAAGTAGGCGACCACGGCCGCGTCGCGGTCGGGGTCGCCGGTGCCGACCACGCCGTCGCGCTGCAGGCCCATGGCGTAGCCGGTGGCGTGCAGGGTCTGGGCGCCGATCACGATCGTGTAGAGCCCGAAGTTGCCGTCGTTGGGGTCCCAGCCGCCCTGGTCGACGCCGCGGAACAGGCCGAGCAGCCGCAGCGGGTCGATGCCGCGGGTGTAGGCGACGCCGTGCTCGCGGTAGGTCGGGAAGACGAAGTCCTGCTTGCGGAGCGCGCGGCCCGAGCCGATCTGGGCGGCCTCCTGGCCGAGCAGCTGGGCCCAGATGCCGAGCTCGCCGTGGCGCTGGAGCGCGGTGGCCTCGGTGTCGATGCGACGGGTCAGGACCATGTCGCGGTAGAAGCCCTTGATGGCCTCGTCGTCGAGGTCGAAGGAGAACTCCGGGTGCTCGACCCGCTCGCCTTCGGGAGTCAGGAGCTGGACCAGCTCGGGGCCGCCGTCGGCCTGCCGGGGGCCGAAGGCCTCCGCGAGGTCGGGGCCGAAGTCCGCTGACGCGTGCTTCGCGGCGTGTGACTCAGGGTTCGAACTGCTCACCTGCACTCCTTCGTGTCGTCGGCGCCACGGGGTCTCCGCTGCCGGCTCTGGGAGCTGACGTCGCGTCGTCGGGGCTCCGCAGCACCGTTGCGGGGGTGGTGCTCCGGTGTGCGGCCGAGCGGCGCGGGCGTCGCTGTGACCGGTGCCACACCGGTCGGTCGTGCAGATAAGGTACCGGGCCCTCCCGCGGCGTGCCTAATCCGGGCGCGACCGTCCGGTCAGCGCCTGCAGGCCACCCGGGGTGGCCGGATCTCGACGACTCGAGGTCCGAAAACCGCGCGACAGCCGCACGGCGCTCCCCCTAGCCTGTCAGGGGCATCAGGAAGGGACGGTCATGACATCTGCGGCGAAGGCGGCACCGGCGTTCGGTCTCGTGATGACGGCGCTCGTGATCGTGTACGTCGTCTGGGGATCGACCTACCTGGCGATCCGGATCGTCGTCGAGCAGGCGCCGCCGATGACCTCGATGGGACTGCGCTACCTGACCGCCTCCGTCGTGCTGGGCGCGATCCTGGCCGCGCGGGGCGGGCTGCGCCGGCTGCGGGTGACGCGGCGCCAGGCGCTCGGCGCCGCGTTCCTCGGCCTGATGCTGCCGGTGCTCGGCAACGGCATGGTGTCGGTCGCCGAGCACCTGGGCGCCCCGTCCGGGGTCACCGCGCTGCTGATCGCGATCGCCCCGCTGATCATCGTCGTCTTCCGGGTGGCCGAGGGCGACCGGCCGCAGCCGCTGACGCTGCTGGGCGTGCTGGCCGGCTTCGTCGGGCTGGCCGTGCTGGTGCTGGCCGGCCGTGGCGGCGCGGGCGCCTTCCCGCTCGGCGCCGGGCTGCTGGTGCTGTTCGCCTCCACGTGCTGGGCGCTGGGCTCCTACGTGCAGCCGCGGCTCCCGCTGCCCCACGACGTGTTCGTCACGACCGTCTACGAGATGCTCTTCGGCGGCGCGATGCTGGTGGTGATCGGCTTCGTCTCGGGCGAGCGGTTCACCGCGTCGTACGACGCCCGCACCTGGGTCGCGCTGGCCTACCTCGTCGTCTTCGGGTCGGTCATCGCGTTCACCTCCTACGTGTGGCTGCTGGCCAGCGCGCCGATCTCGCTGGTCGCCACCTACGCCTACGTCAACCCGGTCGTCGCGGTGTTCCTCGGCTGGCTGGTGCTGCGCGAGGCGGTCACGCCGGCGGTGCTGGTCGGCGGCGGCATCGTCGTGCTGGCCGTGGCCCTGGTGATCACGGCCGAGCGGCCGCGGCGGACCCGCCAGGCGGCGGCCGCGTCGTCCGGGGAGCCCCAGCCCGAGCGGGTGTGAGCCCCCGGCCGGTCCGGCCGGGTCGGCGTTCCCGACCAGCGGGTAACTTCGGGGCATGAGCGACAAGCAGGTCTCGGCCACCACCACGATCGACGCGCCCCCGGAGGTGGTGTTCGCGATCGTGTCGAACCCCCACCAGCACCCCCGCATCGACGGCTCCGGCTCGGTGCAGGCCCTCATCGAGGGACCCGACCACGTGACCAAGGGCGACACCTTCCACGTGAGCATGAAGCTGTTCGGGCTGCCCTACAAGATCACCAACAAGGTCGTCGAGTACGAGCCGGCCCGCCGGATCGCCTGGCGGCACTTCGGCGGCCACCGCTGGCGCTACGAGCTCGAGCCGTCGGGCACGGGCACCCGGGTCACCGAGACCTTCGACTACTCCCGCTACAACAAGCTGTGGAGCACGCTCATCGAGGTCACCGGCTTCCCCGGCCGCAACCGCAAGGGCATCGAGGGCACCCTGGTCCGCCTCAAGGACGCCGCCGAGAGCGACGCCCGCTCCACCACCACGCCGTGATCCGCACCGGCGGAGCGCAGGTCTCCCGCCGGTGACCGGACCTCGCTAGCGTGACCCCATGAGCCGCGTCGCGCCCGGTGCGCACCCGCCCGTCCCCGACCCGGTGCTGGCCGCCCGGCTCGAGGCGGTGTGGCCCGACGTGGTCCGTCCGCTGCGCGGGCTCTACGGCCACCGGCCCGACTTCGAGGTGCTGCTCGGCCGGCTCCGCGACCAGGTGGCGGCGGCGTACGCCGCGCGCTCCGACGACCTGCGCGCGCTCGACGAGCGCCGGCTGATGACGCCCGACTGGTTCCAGCGGACCGACGTCCTCGGCTACGTCTGCTACACCGACCGCTTCGCCGGCACCCTGCGCGACCTCCCGGACCGGGTCGGCTACCTGCGCGAGCTCGGCGTCTCGCACCTGCACCTGATGCCGCTGCTCAAGCCGCGGCCCGCGCCCAACGACGGCGGGTACGCCGTGATGGACTACCGCGCCGTCGACCCCCGGCTCGGCACGACCGACGACCTGCGCGCGACGGCCGACGTGCTGCGCGGCGCGGGCATCAGCCTGGTGCTCGACCTGGTCTGCAACCACACCGCTCGCGAGCACGAGTGGGCCGAGAAGGCCCGTGCGGGCGACCCGGCGTACCTCGCCTACTACCGGACCTACCCCGACCGCACCGAGCCCGACGACTGGGAGCGCAGCCTGCCCGAGGTCTTCCCCGACTTCGCGCCGGGCAACTTCACCTGGGACCCCGCGTGCGAGCGCTGGGTCTGGACGACGTTCAACGACTACCAGTGGGACCTCGACTACACCAACCCCGACGTCTTCGCCGAGATGTTCGCGGTGATCTGCCACCTGGCCAACGTCGGCGTCGAGGTGCTGCGGCTCGACGCGGTCGCCTTCATGTGGAAGCGCAAGGGCACCAACTGCCAGAACCAGCCCGAGGTGCACCTGCTCCTCCAGGCGTGGCGGGCGCTGTCGCGGATCGTCGCGCCGGCGGTGATCCTGCTGGCCGAGGCGATCGTCTCCCCCGACGACCTGGTCGGCTACCTCGGCCGGGGCGAGGGCGCCGGCAAGGAGTGCGAGCTGGCCTACCACAACGTGCTCATGGTGAGCCTGTGGAGCGCGCTCGCCGAGCAGAACGCGGCGCTGCTCACCCACACCCTGCGCGCGATGCCGCCGATCCCGCCGTCAGCGGCCTGGCTCACCTACGTCCGGCTGCACGACGACATCGGCTGGGCGGTCACCGACGAGAACGCCGGAGCCGTGGGCCTCGGCGGCTACGACCACCGCGCCTTCCTCTCCGACTTCTACTCCGGGGAGTTCCCGGGGTCGTTCGCCCGCGGCGCGGTCTTCCAGGCCAACCCGGCCACCGGCGACCGGCGGATCAGCGGGTCGCTGGCCTCGCTGGCGGGGCTCGAGGAGGCCCTCGAGCGCGGGGACGACGAGGCCGCCGCGCTCGCCGTACGCCGGATCCTGCTGCTGAACCACCTGATCCTGACCTTCGGCGGCATGCCCCTGGTCTACATGGGCGACGAGATCGGGATGCGCAACGACCCGGCCTACGCCGAGGACCCCGAGCTCGCCGCCGACAACCGCTGGCTGCACCGGCCGCGGATGGACTGGGCGGCGGCCGAGCGCCGCACCGACCCGGGCAGCATCGAGGCGCGGGTCTACCTCGAGCTGCAGGCGCTGGTGCGGCTGCGCGCGGTCACCCCGGAGCTGCACGCGCAGGCCGCCGCCGAGGCGCTGTGGAACGACGACCCGCGGGTGTTCACGCTGCTGCGGTCCAGCGCCCGCGGCGACCTGCTGGTGCTGGCCAACGTCTCACCGCACGTGGTCAGCACCGGCCTGCCGAACCACTGGGGCCGCGTGCACGACCTGGTCACCGGCGAGGACGCCGACGGCCGGGTCGTGCTGGCGGAGTACCAGGTGCGCTGGCTCCGCCGCCGCTGAGGCGTCACCAGGTGTAGACGAAGGCGTCCATGGAGCCGTTGGTGTCGTCGCGCACCAGGTTGCCCCGGCTGGCGAGGAACGACACCGCGTGGCCGTCACCGGACAGGACTGCTCCCACCCCGACGTTGGCGACCAGCGTGTGGGTCCGGCCGCCCTGCCGGTCGCGGAGGTAGAGGCTCGTGACCTCGGAACCGCCCTTGCGCAGGTTGGCCGCGGCGCTGAACAGCACGTAGCGCCCGTCCGCGGAGATCGTCGCGCTGCGGGCCGGCCCGCCGGCCTGGCGCTCGCCGTTGTCGACCGACGCCAGCTCCGTCTTGTCCGTGCGGCGGTCGTGGACGAAGACGTCCTGCTTCTTGTTGTTGTCCTTCTTCACCAGGTTGCCCGCCGTCGAGGTGAACACGACGTAGCGGCCGGCCCCGGCGATGTCGGAGCCCGCGCTGGGCTTGCTGCCCTGCTCACCCTTGCTGCTCACCGACACCCGCTCCGTCCTGTGCTTGAGCAGGTCCCGGACGAAGACGTCGTACTTGCGGTTGGTGTCGCCCTTGACCAGGCCCTTGCCCTTCGAGGTGAACGTCACGAAGCGGCCGCCGTCGGAGATGCCGGGCTGCTGACCGCCGCCCTGGGCGCCCTGGCGGGTCACCGAGACGAGCTCGGTGGTGCCGGCGACCCGGTCACGGACGTAGACGTCGAGGCCGGTCCAGTCGAGGTCCTCCTCGGTGAGCGGAGACATCGAGGCGAAGGCCACGTAACGGCCGTCGCGGGAGATGGAGGCCTCCCGGCTCGGCCGGACGCTCTGCCCCTCGTCGTCGGCGACGGACACGCGCTCCGTGATGCCGGTCAGGCGGTCCCGGAGGAAGACGTCGGCGACGCCGTTGAAGTCGTCGGGCACCAGGTTCGAGCTCGTGCTCGTGAAGGCCACGTAGCGCCCGTCCTGGGAGATGTCCTCGAGGATGCCGCCCTCGGGGCCGCCGCCGGTCCCGACGCTCACCAGCTCGGTGGTCCCGGCTGCCAGGTCGCGGACGAAGATGTCCTGACGGGAGTCGGTGTCGGTGGGGGCCAGGTTGGGCGCCAGGGACGAGAAGGCGACGTAGCGACCGTCCCCCGAGACGATCGCCTGCCCGGTGTAGCCGTTGGCCTGCTCCTCGAGCGTGCTCACCGAGACGCGGGTGACGGCCGGAGCCGCTCCGGCGGACGTGGTCGTCGCGGCGGTTGCGACCACGCCGAGCGCGACGGTGGCGGCGAGCCAGGGTCGGATGGCGGACTGGTGCATGGTTCCTCCCTCGTTGCCGGTGCTCGCCGCCGCGCTTCCGTCAGCGCGTCCGAGTCCGGCAGGACTGCGCCAAGGAAATCACGGACGCGACCGCCGCGCGCGCGAACCGCGCCACGGAACACGCCGAGAGGCCAGCTCCCGCACGACACACCGCGAAGGTGGGTGGGGAACTGGCCTCTCGGCGTCGGGTCAGGCGAGGTCGAAGCGGTCGAGGTTCATCACCTTGACCCACGCGGCGACGAAGTCGTGCACGAACTTCTCCTTCGCGTCGTCGCTCGCGTAGACCTCCGCGAGCGCGCGCAGCTCGGAGTTCGAGCCGAAGACGAGGTCGACGCGGCTGCCGGTCCACTTGACCTCGCCGCGCGGCGTCGCGGCCCTCGAACGTCTCCTGCGACTCGTCCGTCGCGCTTCCACGTCGTGCCCAGGTCGAGCAGGTTGACGAAGAAGTCGTTGGTCAGCGTGCCCGGGCGTGCGGGTGAGGACGCCGAGCTGGGACTGCCCGGAGTTGGCGCCGAGGACCCGCAGACCGCCGACGAGCACGGTCATCTCGGGAGCGCTCAGGGTCAGCAGGTTCGCCCGGTCGAGCAGCAGGTACTCGGCCGGCAGCCGGTGGCCCTTGCCGAGGTAGTTGCGGAACCCGTCGGCGGTCGGCTCGAGCGCGGCGAACGACTCCACGTCGGTCTGCTCCTGCGAGGCGTCGGCGCGGCCCGGGGTGAAGGGCACCTCGACCTCGTGGCCGGCGTCCTGGCCGCCTGCTCGACGCCGGCGCAGCCGGCCGAGCACGATCAGGTCGGCGAGCGAGACCTGCTTGTCCGTCCGGTCGGCGTTGAAGGACGCCTGGATGCCCTCCAGGGTGCGCAGGACCGTCGCGAGCTCGTCGGGGTCGTTGACCTCCCAGCCGTTCTGCGGCTCGAGGCGGATGCGCGCCCCGTTGGCGCCGCCGCGCTTGTCGCTGCCGCGGAACGTCGAGGCCGACGCCCACGCGGTGGAGACCAGCTGGGAGACCGACAGGCCCGAGTCGAGGATCTGGCGCTTGAGCGCGGCGACGTCGTCGGCGCCGATCGAGCTCGTGCGTCGACCGCCGGGATCGGGTCCTGCCAGAGCAGCGTCTCCTGCGGGACCTCGGGGCCGAGGTAGCGCGCGATCGGGCCCATGTCGCGGTGCGTCAGCTTGAACCAGGCGCGGGCGAAGGCGTCCGCGAACTCCTCCGGGTTCTCGTGGAAGCGCCGCGAGATCGGCTCGTAGACCGGGTCGAACCGCAGCGACGAGGTCGGTCGTCAGCATCGTCGGGGCGTGGCGCTTGGCCGAGCCCTCGTCGGGCGTCGGGCACGGTGCCCGCGCCGGCGCCGTCCTTCGGCTGCCACTGGTGGGCGCCGGCGGGGCTCTTCGTCAGCTCCCACTCGTAGCCGAACAGGTTCTCGAAGAAGCTGTTGTCCCACTGCGTCGGCGTGCGTGGTCCAGGTGACCTCGAGGCCGCTGGTGATCGCGTCCGCGCCCTTGCCGGTGCCGAAGCGTGTTCTTCCAGCCGAGGCCCTGCTCCTCGAGCGGGGCGGCCTCGGGCTCGGGGCCGACGTACTCGTCGGGGTCGGCCGCGCCGTGGGTCTTGCCGAAGGTGTGACCGCCGGCGATCAGGGCGACGGTCTCCTCGTCGTTCATCGCCATGCGGCGGAACGTCTCGCGGATGTCGCGGGCCGCGGCGAGCGGGTCCGGGTTGCCGTTGGGGCCCTCCGGGTTGACGTAGATCAGGCCCATCTGGACCGCGCCGAGCGGGTTCTCGAGGTCGCGGTCGCCGGTGTAGCGCTCGTCGCCGAGCCACGTCGGTCTCGGGACCCCAGTAGACGTCCTCGTCGGGCTCCCAGACGTCCGCGCGGCCGCCGGCGAAGCCGAAGGTCTTGAAGCCCATCGACTCCAGCGCGACGTTGCCGGTGAGGACCATCAGGTCGGCCCACGAGAGGCTCTGGCCGTACTTCTTCTTGACCGGCCACAGCAGCCGGCGGGCCTTGTCGAGGTTGCCGTTGTCGGGCCAGCTGTTCAGCGGCGCGAAGCGCTGCTGGCCGGCGCCGGCGCCGCCGCGGCCGTCGCTGATCCGGTAGGTGCCGGCGCTGTGCCAGGCCATCCGGATCATGAACGGGCCGTAGTGGCCGAAGTCGGCGGGCCACCAGTCCTGCGAGGTGGTCAGCACCTCGGCGATGTCCTGCTTCACGGCGGCGAGGTCGAGGCTCTGAACGCCGCGGCGTAGTCGAAGTCCTCGCCCAGCGGGTTCGCCACGGCGGGGTTCTTGGCGAGGATCTTCAGGTTGAGCCGGTCCGGCCACCAGCCGCGGTTGCCGCCGCCCTGCGGTCGGGTGCGGGGCGCGGTCGTGGGCGACCGGGCAGCCGCCGCTGCCGGCCTCCTCGTTCATCTCGCCGACGACGGCATCGTGGTGCTCAGACATGACTTTCCTTCCGGAAGCTGGTGCAGGTCAGGAACTCTGGGTGGAGCAGTCGGGGCACAGGCCCCAGTAGACGACCTCGGCCTCGTCGATGGTGAAGCCGTGGTCGTCGGACGCGGTCAGGCAGGGGGCGTACGCCGACGGCGCAGTCGACGTCGACGATGGCGCCGCACGAGCGGCACACGAGGTGGTGGTGGTTGTCGCCGACCCGCGACTCGTAGCGGGCCACCGAGCCCGACGGCTGGATGCGCCGCACGAGTCCGGCGGCCGTCAGCGCGCGCAGCACGTCGTAGACCGCCTGGTGCGACACCTCGCCGAGGTCGGCGCGCACCGCGCCGATGATCGACTCGGTGTCGGCGTGCGGGTGGTCGTGCACGGCGCCCAGCACCGCCAGCCGGGGGCGCGTCACCCGCAGGCCCGCGCCCCTCAGCTCGAGCTCGAACTCCGACGGCCGTGGGCACACCCCGAGTCTGGTCCTGACTCTGGAATGAGTCAAGAAAACGCCCGGCATGTCCCACTGTGCGGCGACTGCGAAGTCAGGCCAGCGAGTCCACCCAGGCGTCGTGCAGGGCGGAGAAGCGTCCGCCGCCGGCCGCGATCAGGTCCTGCGGCGGGCCGTCCTCCAGGATCCGGCCGTGCTCGAGGACCAGCACCCGGTCGGCGATCTCCACGGTGGAGAGCCGGTGGGCGATGATCACCGCGGTGCGGTCGGCCAGGATCGTGCGGAGCGCGTGCTGCACGAGCCGCTCGGAGGGCACGTCGAGCGAGCTGGTCGCCTCGTCGAGGATCAGCACGTCGGGGTCGGCGAGGAACGCCCGCGCGAACGCCACCAGCTGACGCTGGCCCGCCGAGAGCCGACCGCCCTTGTTGGCGACGTCGGTGGCGTAGCCCTGCGGCAGCCGGGTGATGAAGTCGTGCGCACCGATCGCACGCGCGGCGTTCTCCACCTCCGCGTCGGACGCCGACGGGCGGCCGAAGCGGATGTTGTCGGCGACGGTCCCGTTGAACATGTAGTTCTCCTGGGTGACCATCACGACCGACCGGCGCAGGGTCGCCTCGTCGACGGCGCGCAGGTCGACCCCGTCGAGCAGCACGCGGCCCGCGACCGGGTCGTAGAAGCGCGACAGCAGCTTGGCGATCGTCGTCTTGCCGGCTCCGGTGGTGCCGACCAGGGCGACGGTCTGGCCGGCCGGCACGGTGAGGTCCAGGCCGGGCAGCACGGGCACGCCCTCGACGTACTCGAACCGGACGTCCTCGAAGCGCACCTCGCCCCGCACCTCGTCCAGCGGGACCGGGGCGGCGGGCTCCGGCACCGACGGCTCCTCCTCGAGCACGCCGGACAGCTTCTCCAGCGCGGCGCTCGCCGACTGGAAGGTGTTGTAGAACTGCGAGATCTCCTGCATCGGCTCGAAGAACTGCCGCAGGTAGAGCAGGAACGCCGCCAGCACGCCGACGGTGACCTCGTCGTGGAAGGCGAGGTAGGCGCCGTAGAGCAGCACGACCGCGATGGTGATGTTGCCGATCAGCTTGATGCCGGGCATGAACCAGGTGACGAGCCGGAAGGCCCGCAGGTTGGCCACGCGGTACTGGTCGTTGACGTCGTCGAAGATCTCGGTGTTGCGGGGCTCGCGGCGGAACGCCTGGACCGCGCGGATGCCGAGCATCGACTCGACGAAGTGCACGATCACCAGCGCGACCTTCTCGCGGGTGACGCGGTAGGTCGACGCCGACTCCTTGCGGAACCAGTTGGTCAGCCACAGCAGGAACGGGAAGCAGACCAGCGCGACCAGGGCGAGCTTCACGTCGAGCACGAGCAGCAGCACCGCGGTGCCGGCCAGGGTCAGGATCGCCGTGACCAGGCCGTCGAACCCGGTCTCGAGCATCTCGTAGATCGCGTCCATGTCGGAGGTCTGCCGCGAGATGACGCGCCCGGAGGTGTAGTCGTCGTGGAACGACGGGCTCAGCTTCTGGAAGTGCCGGAACACCCGCCGCCGGATCTCGAACAGCATGTCCTGGCCGATGCGGCCGGCGAGCACGAGGAAGGCACGCCGGGTGACCGCCTGCAGCAGGGTCGCGAAGAGCGCGATGCCCACGATCGTGAAGAGCACGCTGGTGTCGTCGTTCTCGCGGATCGGCGGGATGCCGCGGTCGATGCCCTCCTTGACCAGGTAGGGGATCGACAGCCGGGATGCGTTCTCGACCAGCACGATGCCGATGGCCACCCACACCCACCGCTTGTGCGGGCGGAGCAGCTCTCCGAGGAGCCGGCGGGACCGGTCCCGCAGCAGCCCGGAGACGTGGTCGGAGACCTCCTGGCCGTCGGCGGCGACGCCGCGCCAGGCCTTCTCGCTCTCCGGCGAGGGGGTCGTGGTGGTGGGGGTCGTCGTCATGCCGACACCTCCTCGAGGTCCTCGACGTCCGCGGCGAGCAGCTCGCGATAGGCCGGTACGTCGGCGAGCAGGTCGCTGTGCCGCCCCACGTGGGTCACCGTGCCGTCCTGGATCAGCGCCACCTTGTCGGCGAGCAGCACCGTGGAGGCGCGGTGGGCCACCACGATGCCGGTGGCGTCGGCGAGCACGTGGCGCAGCGCCTCCTCGACGAGCTTCTCGGTGTGCACGTCGAGGGCGGAGAGGGTGTCGTCGAGGACGAGCACCTTGGGCCGCGCGAGGACCGCACGGGCGAGGGCGAGGCGCTGCCGCTGGCCGCCCGACAGGGACAGGCCCTGCTCGCCGATGCGCGTGTCGAGCCCCCAGGGCAGGTCGTGGACGAAGCCGGCCTGGGCGACCTCGATCGCCTCGGCGACCTCCTCGTCGGTGGCGTCGGCGCGGCCGAGGGTGAGGTTCTCCCGCGCGCTCATCGAGAACAACGTCGGCTCCTCGAAGGCGGTCGCGACGACCGAGCGCAGGTCGGACAGCTGGAGGTCGCGCACGTCGACCCCGTCGATGGTGACGCGGCCGGCCGTGACGTCGTACAGCCGCGGGACGAGCGCGGTGAGCGTGGTCTTGCCGGAGCCGGTGGCCCCGACGACGGCCACGGTCTCGCCGGGCGCGACGTCGAGGTTCACGTCGTGCAGCACCGGCCGGTCGGGCTCGTCGGGGAAGGCGAAGCCGACGCCCTCGAAGCGCAGGTGGCCGCGCGGCGCGTCGAGCACCCGGTCGCCGGAGACGATCGAGGGCTGGGTGTCGAAGATCTCGTTGATGCGGGCGGCGGCGGTCATCGCCTCCTGGGCCATCGCGAGGATGTAGCCCAGCGCCGCGATCGGCCAGACCAGCGACAGCATCAGGGTGATGAACGCGACCAGCGTGCCGGGCGTGAGGTCCCCCCGGCCCACGCCGAGGGCGCCGAGCAGGAGCACCACCACGACGGCCAGGTTGGGGATCACCTCGAGGAAGGTCCAGAACTTCGCGGACAGCCGGACCTTGGCCATCGAGGTGCCGTAGAGGGTGCGGGCCGCCGACTCGTACTGCTCGGAGACGTGGCGGCTGCGGCCGAACGACTTGATCACCCGGAAGCCGACCGCGCCCTCCTCCGCGAGCGTGGCCAGGTCGCCCTGCTCGTCCTGCACCTGCCGGGAGACCACGACGTAGCGGCGCTCGAAGCGGTTGGACAGCGCGACGATCGGGACGGCGGTGACCGCCACGACCAGGCCCAGCGGCCAGTACATGTCGAGCAGCACCAGGGTGACGACGACCAGCTGGACGACGTTGATGACCAGGAAGAGCATGCCGAAGCCGAAGAACCGGCGGATGCTGCTCAGGTCGGTGGTGACGCGCGAGAGCAGCTGGCCCGACTGCCACCGGCCGTGGAAGGCCATCGGCAGCTGCTGGAGCCGGACGTAGAGGTCGTGCCGCATGACCGTCTCGACGCTGAGCACCGTGGTGGACTGCACCCACCGGCGCCAGAAGATCAGCGCCGCCTCGACGACGCCGAGGGCGAGCGCGAGCAGGCCCAGCGGGAGGACCGGTCCGATCTCCTTGTCGGTGATCGGACCGTCGATCATCGCCTTGGTGACGAGCGGGATGGCGATGGAGAGACCGACCCCCACCAGCGCGGTGCCGAGCATGATGCCCAGCGAGCCGAGGTGCGGCCTGAGGTAGCCGCGAAGCCGCCACAGCGAGTGCACGCCCGCGGGTGGGTGGTCGTCGGGTCCGGTGGGCGTCACGGCGTCAGTCATCTGGGTGGCGGGATCCCCTCGTCAGGTCCGGACACGCGGGGACGACGCGTGCACGGAGGTTGTAAGACGCAGATTACCCGCTGCTCCTGACGATCCCAACCGCTTTTCCCGGGACGACCGGCTCCCGACCCGACCCTCGGGCACACCCGTGGGGTCCACGGTGCCGGGGGCCTTGCACCGCGGACCCCACGGGGCCGGGTGCGGGGCCGGCGTCGCCGCCGGCCCCGCACCGCACCTGAGATGGGTCAGGCCCCGAGCTTCCTCCGCCGCGAGATCAGCAGCCCTCCGCCGAGGAGGACCAGGCCGACGCCGGACCAGAGGAAGATCCCGTCAGGCCCGCCGGTGCTCGGCAGTACCTTGACTCCCTTGATCACGACCGGCGGCCGCGGCCGCACCTCGGCCTCGGGCCGGATCTCCTCCTCCGGGAGGATCTCCGGTCCGCAGACCTCGACGGTTGCCTGGGCGGTCTGGGCGGTCTGCACGATCGCCGCGGTGTTGGTGTAGGTCTCGCACTCGTTGGTGTCCGCCGCGAGGTCGAGGCCGTAGGTGAACGTGGTGGGCGTGCCCTCCGCGTTCCAGGTGGCCTGGCCGAGAGCCACGACCTGACCCGGGACCGTCTGGTCGTCGACCACGTCGACCACCTTGTCGGTCTCCTGGTCCAGGGCGAAGGTGACCGGGGCGCTGATCGCCACCGTGCCCTTGTCCCAGGTCACCGTGGTGGTGCCGGTCCCGGAGTACGCCGGCTGGCCGGTGAACGTGCACGCGTAGGTGTACGTCCGCTGGCCCGAGGCCGGGACCACCGGGTCCTGGCCGGGGGTGAGCGCACAGGCCGAGCCGCCACCCAGCGACGTCAGGGTGGACAGACCCACCGTGAGCGACTTGTAGGCGTTCGGGTTGATCACCTGGAGCGAGCCGCTCATCGTCCAGCCCGAGTCGGTGGCCGCGCCCGGCGTGGCGTTCACGGTGTAGTTCACCCGTGCGGTGCCGTCGTCGCCGACGTCGTAGGACGTGCCGTCCGCCACCTTGGCGATCGACCAGGCGTAGCTCCGGTCGAAGCTGCCCTCGACGATGTTGGCCAGGACCGCGTCACCCTCGATGCACAGGGTCACCGTGGCGGTGTCCGACAGGTCCGGGCTGCCCTCGAGCGGCACCGTGGCGGTGTTGACGAAGTCGGTGCACTTCCCGACCGTCCCGGTGAGGGGCAGCCGGTAGGTGAACGTCGTCGGCTCGCCGTCGTCGTTCCACGTCGCGGTGCCGAGCTCGACCGTCTGGCCGGGCTTCGTCTTGTCGTCGAGGACCGTGACCGTCTTGTCGATCTCCTTCACCATCTCGAAGTCGACCGGCTCGTCGTCCGACGAGGCCGAGCGGGACTCGTCGTCCGGACCCGTCCAGGTCGCGGTCGCCACGTTGGTGCCGGTGTAGTCCGGCCGGCCCGTGATGGTGCACTCGTAGTCGAGCGTCACGGAGTCGTCCGCCGGGATGGTCACGTCGTCGCCGTCCTCGACGTCACAGGTCACGCCGTCCCCCACGTCGGGCACGTCGGTGACGTCCGCCGTGATCGACCCGCCGTCGTAGTCGTTCGGGTTGGTCACCGTGATGGTGCCCGACATCGCGAAGTCGTGGTCGTCGTAGCGACCCTCGGCCGGGACCACGGGGGTGGCCTTCACCGTGTAGTCGAACGTCGCGGTGTCACCCTCGGCGACCTCGACGTCGTCGAGCTGGGCGGCCACCTTGTCGAGCCGCCAGTGGTAGGTGCGCTCGAAGGTCGCGGTGACGTCCTTCTCGAGCTCCAGCGCCTCCTCGGAGCACACCGTCACCGTCTCGTCGGCGGTCTGGCCGGTCTGCTGGATCCGCGCCACGTTGTCGTGGTCGACGCAGGTCCCGGCCACACCCGGCAGGTTGCGGCTGTAGGTGAACTCCCGGGCCCCGTCGAACCAGTTGGCGCCGCCCAGCAGCTCCGGCGAGCCGGCACCCGCGACGGTGGCGTCGTCGAGGGTGTCGTAGACGTCGATGTCCTCGTCGATCGACTCGTCGAGCTCGAAGTCCACGTCGGCCGACCCGGTGGCGGTGCGGGTGCCGCCGTTGCCGGTCCAGGTCGCCGTCGCGGTGTTGACGCCCTCGTAGTCGGACGGGCCGTCCTCCTCGAAGGTGCACGAGTAGGTCAGGTCGACCTTCTCGCCCGGCTCGATCACCACGTCCTCACCGCCGGCCACGGCGCAGGTGGCCCCGACGTCGGTGAGGTCGGTGATGTCGGCGGTGACCGCACCGACGGCCGCGGAGTTCGGGTTGGTCACCGAGATGGTGCCCTCCATCTCCCAGCCGCTGTCCTCGTAGGTGGTCGGGTCGACCTCCACCGTGTAGGTGAACTTCGCCGTGTCACCCTCGGCGATCTCCACGCGGGTCCGGTCGGCCGACTTCTGGATGGTCCAGAGGTAGGTCCGGTCGTACGACGCCTCGACCGTCTTGGTGACCTGGAGCGGCGACTGCACGCAGAGCGTGGCGGAGGCGGAGGCCTCCTGGCCGGTCTCGTCGATCACCGCGGTGTTGTCGTAGGTGGTGCACTCGCCGGCCACGCCGGTCTTGGTGACGCTGTAGGGGAACTCCCTGGCGGGCTCGTCCCAGTCCGCCGTGCCGAGCAGGAACGACTGGCCGGGCTGCGTCTTGTCGTCATAGACGGTGATCGTCTTGTCGGTCTCGTCGTCCAGCGTGAACGGCACCGGCGTCGGGATCGACGACGCGGAGCCGCCGTCCCAGGTGGCGCGGGCGGTGTTGGTGCCGCCCGCGTAGCTGGGCTCGGAGGTGAAGGTGCAGGAGTAGTCGCGGGTCTCGGTGGCCGGGACGACCTTGCCGTCGACGAGCGCGGCCTTGCCGACCACCACGTCCTCGCCGTCGGTGACGGCGCAGGTGGCGCCGCCCCCCACGTCGGGCACGTCGGTGATGTCGACGGTCATGGTCTTGAAGGTGTTGGGGTTGCCGACCGTGATCGCACCCTGCATCGTCCAGCCGCTGTCGACGTAGCCGTCGGGCGTGGCGGTGACGGTGTAGTTGAAGGTGTGCTGGCCGCCGTCGATGTCGACCTGGGTCTGGTCGACGTCCTTGTCGATCAGCCACTTGTAGGTGCGGTCGTAGGTGCCGCCCGCGGTCTTCTCCACGGTCACCCCGAGCGGGGCGCAGACGGTGACGGTCTCCTCAGCGGTCTGGCCGGTCTGCTCGATGGTCGCGGTGTTGGTGTAGTCGACGCACTGGCCGGGCAGGCCCTCGAGCTCGAGAGAGTAGGAGGGGAGCTGGTGCTCGGTGCCCTCCTTGACCCAGGTGACCTCACCGAGGGGGTGGACGGCGCCGGGCACGGTCTTGTCGTCCACCACGGTGACGGTCCTGCCCTGCTCGTCGACGTCCCAGTCGGCCTCGACCACGGGGGCGCTGCCGGAGGCGGTGCCGGTCGGCGTCGACGCGGCGGCCTGGTCCCAGGTCACGGTCGCGACGTTGGTGCCGGCGTAGGCGGGCTTGTCGTCGAAGAGGCAGGTGTACTCGAACTCCTTGTCCTTCTCGCCCTTGGCGATGGTCAGGCCGTTGCTGGTGTCGACCTCGCAGGACTCGGCGTCACCGTTGTAGGCGTCGGTGATCCCGGTGAGGGTGATCGCCTGCCAGTCGTTGGGGTTGCTGACGAAGATCGAGCCCTGCATCACCCAGTCGGAGTCGGTCGCCGCGCCGTCGGTGACGGTGACCGTGTAGTCCGCCGTCGCCTTGCCGGTCTCGGGGTCCACGTCGAGGGTGGTGTCGGCGGCCGCCTTGTCGATGTCGAAGGCGTAGGTGCGGACCAGGCTGGCCACCTTGTTCTTGGTGACGGCCAGGTCCTTGGCGACACAGACCGTCGCCTGCGCCGAGTCGCTCTGGCCGGTCTCGGTGATGGTGGCGGTGTTGTCGTAGGTGGTGCAGGTGCCGGCGACGCCCGGGAAGCTCTTGGAGTAGCTCCGCGTCTCCGGGTTGGGGCCGTCGCCCCAGGTGTTGACCCAGGCAGGCTGGAACTGGTGCCGGGTGTCGGTGATGGTGACGGTCTTGTTGGTCTCGTCGTCGATCACGTAGGCGTAGTCGGCCGTGCCGCTGGCCGAGTCGGTGCCCGGCTGCGCCTGGTCGACCTGCTCCTGGGTCTGCGGGTAGGCCGCGAGGCTCCAGGTGACGGTGGCGGTGTTCGTGCCGTCCCGGGCGTCGGCACCCGGCGCGCAGACGTAGGCGTAGCCGGTCTCGGCGTTGGCCGGCAGGCTCACCTGCAGGTCGCCGCCGGGGACCAGGTCCTGGACGCCGCGGGAACGAGCAGGGCGTGCCGTCGCTGAGCACGTCGGTGAGGGTGACGGTCATCGGTGCGGCGTTGGTGTTGGCGACGGTGACGGTGCCGTGCACCTCCCAGCCGGACTCGACCTTGTCGCGCTCGGTCACGGTCACGCCGTACTCGAACGTGGCCTCGGTGCCCTCGGGGACGTTCTGGGTGGCCGAGGCGCCGGGCGTGCCGCCCGGGTTCTTCACCGTCTTCTCGATGGCCCAGGGGTAGCGGACGTCGTAGGTCGCCGTCGCGTTCTTGACGACGGTCGGCGCCTTCCACTTCTTCTCGTCCACGAAGCTGAAGGTGACGCTCCCGCCGATGCCGACGGTCTTGGTGGTGCACCGGTCGGTGTCGTCGGCGGTGTCACAGCCGGCCGGCGGGAGGAAGTAGCCCTCGGGCGCCACGAGCTCGGTGACCGTGTAGGCGACGCCCGGCGCGACGTTGGCCACCGTGATGTAGCCGGGGCGGGCGTCGGTGTCGGCCAGCTCGCCCGCGGTCACGCTGCTGTCGTTGTCGGTCACCGTCTTGGCGGTCTGGTCGGTCGAGCCGGCGGTCGGGTTGGGCGCGATCTCGAACTTCGCGCCGGCCAGCGGGGCGCCGGTGGCGGCGTCCTTCTTGACGATGTTGATCGAGCCGCAGTCGGACGGGATGTCGATGTCGCCCTGGATGAGGTCCTTGAGGGCGCTCGTGACGCCGTCCTCGTTGCCCTCCTGCGTGCGCATGTTGAACGTGCTGAACCCGGACACCGGGCAGGTCGTCGCGCCCAGTGCCGTGAGGTCGACGGTCAGCTCGAAGAACTGGTTGAACGGGATCTGCTTGGGGGTGGTCGCGTCGTTGTCGTGGTCGACGGCGTAGGGCGAGCCGAAGTAGTCGTTGACCGGCACGGCGTTCGCGTCGAACTGCGTCACGCCGGCGCACGGGACGGTCGTGCCCCAGGTGCCGGCGGTCGGTCCATCGCTGTGCTCCCGAGCACTGCTGGATCGTGCTGCCGTTCACGTCGAGGTTGATCCGGAGGTCGCCGGTCGTGCGGGGCGGTTCGACCTCCGAGTGGGTCTGCTGGTTGAGCTCGATCCAGTAGTTCTGGGTCCCGACCCCGCTGCCCCGGTCCCAGCCGATCGCCGCGATGAGGTGGTTGCTGCCGTCCCGGTAGCTGTCCACCAGCACGTTGCCGATGTCGGACTTCCCGGAGGACACGCCGGATCCCACGGTCCAGCCCTTGTCGTTGCCCACGCCGTCGTAGTCGCTCTCGCTGCTTCCCTGGCGGAAGCCGTCCGGGTCTGCGTTGCCGATCCCGTCCGCGATCTTGACGAAGTCGGGGTCCGGCGCACCGACCGAGTAGCCCTGCCAGTCGGTGGTGAGCCCGTCCTGGTCGCCGTCGATCGCGATCGACGACGGCGCCGCGGCGTACGCCGGGACGCTCAGGAGCGGCAGGGTGAGGAACGCGAGCGCGACGGACAGCACCAGGCGTACGGCGACCGAGAAGGAAGAGGTCCGGCCGGCGATGCCGACGGGGTGGGACTGACTGGCCACGATCCCCCCAAGGATCAGAAGAGGTCAGCCACTCCGGGGAGCGTGCACGCGTGAACGATGGTGTCGACTCGAGATGAGCAGCCAGAGCTGTGCACGCGATCCGTCCATGTCTGCGACCACCGAGGCCCCCCAAGGTGGCAGAGAGAGAAGTGCGGAGCCGGTCGAATGCCCCCCGACCGACCAGACCCCTCGCCCGCTGGACCAAGGGTCGTGAAACCTGGTGCGACGTCCGGGGCGCTGCCCCCAGCGACCGGACTGCGGCAAATATCGACCCTGCGCATCTCCTGTGAAAAGACCCATGTCCGGATCTAGCCGATAATTCACCCTGTCGGCACCGGACGAACCGGACTTGATGGCCCGAACGGACCAGATTCGCCTGGTCATTCCGGGTGGCCCCCAAGGCGTGGTCCGGCGCCCGTAGCCCCCGGCTAGGGTGACGCCCATGACGACCGAGCAGTCCCCCGGCCAATCTCCTGGGCACCTCCCGACCGGCCCCCAGGTGCGCGAGGCGATCGCGAACATCCCCGCCTACGTGCCGGGCAAGCCGCCGGCAGCACGGCCCGGGGTCACGACCTACAAGCTGTCGTCCAACGAGAACCCCAACGCTCCCCTCCCCGGCGTGCTCGAGGCGGCGGTCGAGGCGGCGGCCGCGATGAACCGCTACCCCGACATGGGCTGCACCGCGCTGTACGCCGCGCTCGGCGAGCGGCTCGGCGTGCCGACCACCGACCTCGCTGCGGGCACCGGCTCGGTCGCGGTCCTCTACCACCTGCTCCAGGCCTTCTGCGAGGCCGGCGACGAGGTCGTCTACGCCTGGCGCTCCTTCGAGGCCTACCCGATCGCGGTGTCGGTGACCGGCGCGACGTCGGTGCGGGTGCCGCTCACCGAGGGCGCGCGGCACGACCTCGACGCGATGGCCGCCGCGATCACCGAGCGCACCAAGGTCGTCATCGTGTGCACCCCCAACAACCCGACCGGGCCCTCGGTCGGGCGTGCCGAGCTCGAGGCGTTCCTGGCCAAGGTGCCGCCGCGGGTGCTGGTGGTCGTCGACGAGGCCTACCGGGAGTTCGTGCGGTCCGACGACCCGGTCGACGCCGTGGAGCTCTACCGGGGCTACCCCAACGTCGTCGCGATGCGCACCTTCGCCAAGGCCTACGGCCTGGCCGGCTTCCGGGTCGGCTACGTCGTCGCCCCGGAGCCCGTCGCCCGGGCGGTGCGCGCCTGCGCGCTGCCGTTCGGGGTCTCCTCGGTGGCCCAGGCCGCGGCCGTGGCCTCGCTGGCCCGCGAGGCCGAGCTGCTCGAGCGCGTGGACGGCATCGTCGCCGAGCGCACCCGCGTCGTCGAGGCGCTGCGCGGCCAGGGCTTCGACGTCCCGGACGCCCAGGGCAACTTCGTCTGGCTGGCGCTCGGCGACCGCACCGGCGAGTTCGCCGCGGCGGCCGAGGCGGCCGGCGTCATGGTGCGGCCGTTCGCCGGCGAGGGCGCGCGGGTGTCGATCGGGGAGCCCGCCGGCAACGACGTGCTGCTGACCGTCACGCCGGCCTTCGCCCCCGTCGGTTGATCGAGCCTGAGATGACAGGAGCATGAGGGCCTGACAGCCCTTACCCTGGGCCGGTGTCCGCACCCACGCACCGCAACCCTCCCCTGGGCGTCGGCCTGGTCGTGCTCGGCGCGACGCTGTTCATCGTCAACGCCGGGGTGTCCCGGGTGGCACTGCGCGCCGGGGTCGACCCGGTCACGCTGACCACGATCCGGGTGACCGGCAGCACCCTGGTGCTGCTGCTGGTCGCGGCGCTCTTCCGGCCCGGCGCGCTGCGCCCGCCCCGCGGACGGCTGGCCTGGCTGCTGGTGGCGCACGGGCTCATCGGCGTCGCCGCCCTGCAGTGGACCTACTTCGTCGCGATCGACCGGCTGCCGGTCGGGATGGCCTTGCTGCTGGAGTACCAGGCACCGATCCTCGTCGCGGTGTGGGCGCGGTTGGTGCAGAAGGAGGACGTCCGCGGCCGGATGTGGGTCGGCCTCGCGCTGGCGATGGTCGGCCTCGCCGCGGCCACGGGCATCTGGCGCGGGCTGGCGTTCGACGTGGTGGGCATCGTCGCCGGCCTCGGCGCGGCGGTCTGCTTCGCGACGTACTTCCTGATCGGGGAGCACGGCGTGGGGCTGCTGGACCCGCTGCGGGTGATCCTCTGGTCCTTCCTGGTCGCGACCGTGGCGCTCAACCTGGTGTCGCCCCTGACCGAGTTCGACACCGATCTGCTCGACGACCAGGTGTCGCTGCTCGGCCGGCTCGCGGATGTCTACGTGCCGGTGTGGTCGCTGCTGCTCTGGGTGGTGCTGCTCGGCACGCTGGTCCCGTTCGCGGTGGAGCTGGCCGCCCTGGGGCACCTGCGCGCCACGACGGTCACGATGATCGCGATGATCGAGCCGGTCGGGGTCAGCGCCCTGGGCTGGCTGTGGTTCTACGAGTCGCTGGACGCCGTGGCCCTCGTCGGCGGGGTCGCCGTGGTGGCGGGCATCGTGCTGGCGCAGTCCGCGCGCCGCGCCCACGTGCTGGTCGAGCCGCCGCACCTGTGACCGGCGGGCGTCAGTGGGCGGGGATCTGCTCCGTGGGTGCGTCGGCGGCGTCGAGCTCGGGGCCGTTGGGGGTCGCGACGCTGGGGAGCGGGCCGACCACGAAGGCGACGACCGCGAGCGCCATCCAGCACAGCACGATGCTGACCAGGTAGCGGCTCAGCGCGACCTCGGGCGGGCTGTCCCCCTGGAGCACGTTCCACAGGGCCGGGGAGCTGACCAGCGCGGCTCCCACCAGGACGGGGGCGGAGAACGGACTCATCTGACACCTGCTTTCGAGCGGTGGTGCACGACAGGGACGGGCTAGAGGGCCATCGCCGCGGGTGCGGACGCCTGGCCGGTGACGACTCCGACGGAACGGATCTGGATCGGCCCGGTCAGCTCGCCGTAGGACAGCACCGGCATCCGGTGCACCGACGGCGCCGTCATGCGGCGCACGGCGGCCCGGATCTGCGGCGCGCAGACCAGCACCGGGGAGAGGTTCTGGTCCTCGGCGGCCTGGCCGATCTGGGCGACCTGGGTGAGCAGGGTCTGGGTGAGGTCCGCGTCGAGGGCGAGGAAGCCGCCGGTCTCCGCGACCCGCAGCCCCTCGAGCAGCCGCTGCTCGAGCAGCGGCTCGAAGCTGATCACGTTGATGGCGCCGTCGACGACGTACGGCGCGACGACGGCCGGACCGAGGGTCTCCCGGACGGCCTCGACGAGCCCGTCGATGTCCTTGCCGGAGCGGGCCCGCAGCGACAGCGCCTCGAAGATCCGGGCGAGGTCGCGCACGGAGACCTGCTCGTCGAGCAGCACCTGGAGCACGCGGTGGATCTCGCCGAGGCTCAGCTGCGCCGGGGTGAGCTCCTCGACGACGGCCGGGTGGGTGCGGCGCACGACGTCGGTCAGCATCTTGACGTCCTCGCGACCGAGCAGGCGGGAGGCGTAGCCGCGGACGATCTCGGCGAGGTGGGTGGTCAGCACCGACGAGCGGTCGACGACGGTCGCGCCGGCGAGCTCGGCCTGGCTGCGCAGCTCGACCGGGACCCACACGGCGGCGAGGCCGAAGACCGGCTCCTGGGTGCGGCGGCCGGGCAGGCCCTCGAGCCCGTCGCCGATGGCCAGCACGGTGCCGGGGGGCGCCTCGCCGCGGGCGACCTCCACGCCGAACAGGCGGATCGCGTAGGTGCTCATCGGCAGGTCGAGGTTGTCGCGGGTGCGGACCGGCGGCACGACGACACCGAGGTCGGTGGCGACCTTGCGGCGCAGCGCCTTGACCCGGTCGAGCAGGTCGCCGCCCGAGGTGGTGTCGACGAGGTCGATCAGGTCGCCGGCGAGCTCGAGCTCGAGCGGGTCGACCCGGATCTCCTCGAGCAGCGCCTCCATCGAGTCGGGCGCCGGACCGGCCTCGGCCTCGTGCGCGGCGGCCGCCTCGAGGGCGCGGGCGTCCTCGGCGGGCGTGGTCTTCGGGACCCGGGTGGAGAAGAAGAGCAGGGTGCCGCCGGCGACCAGGAACGGGAGCTTGGGGATGCCGGGGATCAGGCACAGCCCGAGGGCCGCGAAGCCGGCGATGCGCAGCGGCTGCTGCTGGCGCGACATCTGGCCGATCAGGTCCGAGCCCATGTCGGTGTCGCCCGCGGCGCGGGTGACGATGATGCCGGTGGCGACCGAGAGCAGCAGGGCGGGGATCTGGGAGACCAGGCCGTCACCGATGGTGAGCAGGCTGTAGGTCGACACCGCGTCGCCGAACGACATCTTGTGCTGGACGATCCCGATGGTGAAGCCACCGATCAGGTTCACCAGCGTGATGATGATGGCGGCGATCGCGTCGCCCTTGACGAACTTCGAGGCACCGTCCATCGCGCCGTAGAAGTCGGCCTCGCCGGCGACCTCGGCCCGGCGCAGGCGCGCCTGGTCCTCGGTGATCAGGCCGGAGTTGAGGTCGGCGTCGATGGCCATCTGCTTGCCGGGCATCGCGTCGAGGGTGAACCGCGCGCCGACCTCCGCGACGCGTCCGGCACCGTTGGTGACGACGACGAACTGGATGACGACCAGGATCGCGAAGACGATGATGCCGACGATCAGCGAGCCGCCGATGACGAAGTGGCCGAACGTGTCGATCACCTTGCCGGCGTAGCCGTCGAGGAGCACGAGCCGGGTCGCGCTCACGTTGAGCGCCAGCCGGAACAGGGTCGCCACCAGGATCAGGGCGGGGAACGACGAGAAGTCCAGCGGCCGGTGCACGAACATCGCGGTGAGCAGGATCAGCAGGGCGGCGCTGATGTTGAACGCGATCAGCAGGTCCAGGATCATCGCCGGCAGCGGGACCACCAGCATCACCACGATGGCGACGACCGCCACCGGGACACCGATCTGAGCCATGCGCCGCTTCTGCGGTGGGGCGGTCTGCGCCACGGGACCTCTACTTTTCGGGTTGCCTGCTTCGAGGCACCTTCCGTGGTGCGTGTTACGGCCGCCGTCCTGGCACCCGTCGTATCGGCACGGTCAGCCGGTTCCTGAGGATTCCGCGCCGGCTCCTGCCGGGACCAGCCGGCGGCGGTGCTTGGGCACGTAGGGCAGCGGCGCGGCCTCGCGCGGGGTGCGGAAGCGGCCGGCCGGCACGCCCTGGGCCTTGCGGCTCAGCACGAAGGCCAGGACCTGCGCGACCGCGGCGTAGAGCTCCGGCGGGATCTCCTGGCCGACCTCGCAGCTGGCGAAGAGGGCCCGGGCCAGCGGGACGTCCTCGACCAGGGAGACCCGGCCCTCCTCGGCGACCTCGCGGATCCGGGTCGCGATCACCCCGGCGCCCTTGGCGACCACCCGCGGCGTGCCCTTGGACGCCTCGTAGCGCAGCGCCACGGCGACGTGGGTCGGGTTGACCAGCACCACGTCGGCCTCGGGGACGTCGGCCATCATCCGGTTGCGCGCCGCGGCGAGCTGCCGCGAGCGGAGCGCCCCCTTGAGCAGCGGGTCGCCCTCGGAGTTCTTGTGCTCGTCCCGGATCTCCTTCTTCGACATCCGGACCTGCTTGCCGGTGCGGCGGCGGGCCATGGCGTAGTCCGCGGCGGCGGCGACCAGCCCGGCGACGGCGACGTCGCGGATCAGCCCGGTGGACGCGTCGGCGGCCAGCTCGAGGGCCACCCCGAGCGGCACCAGGCCGCCGACGATGGGCATCAGCCCGTCGATCGCCCGGTAGACGAACACCCCGACCAGGGCGCTCTTGACGAGCATCTTGGCGCCCTCCCACAGGGCGTGCGGACCGAACAGCCGCTTGGCGCCCTCGAGCGGGTTGAGCCGCGACCACTTCGGCTTGAGCGCCTTGGTCGCGAAGAAGAGGCCGCCCTGCGCGAGCGCGCCGGCGATCGCGACGACCAGGACCAGCAGGCCGAGCGCCACCGAGAGCACGAGGGCCAGCTGGAACCCCTCCCCGAGCAGGGAGAGGGCGTTCTCCTCGGTGGCGTGCTCGGTGGACACCAGGGTGTGCGAGAACAGCGTCTGGATCGACGTGAAGCCCTTGGCGGTGAGCCACTTCAGGCACATCGCGACGACCAGGATGGACGCCCAGGCGCCCAGCTCGGGCGTCCGCGCGACCTGACCCTCCTTGCGGCTCTCCTTGAGCTTCTTGGGAGTCGGTTTCTCGGTCTTCTCCTCCGAGCCCTTCGCGCTCATCCGCCGTTCACCCCAGGGCCCCGGTGGCCTCGGACACCAGCTCCACGAGGCGGGTCAGCGCGTCGGGCAGCACGGCGAAGGACATCCCGACGACGAGCAGGGTGAGGCCGATCTTGGCCGGGAACATGATGCCGATGGCGTTGAGCTGCGGGGCGACCTTGGTGAGCAGAGCCAGGCCCAGGTCGGCGATGAACAGCACCGTGATGAGCGGCAGCGCGATCTGCACCGCCGAGGTGAAGAAGACGCTGAACGCGGTGGTGACCACCTCGGTGGCGTTGTCCGGCTGCCAGACCGTGCCCACCGGGAGCCGCTCGAAGGTCTTGAGCAGCCCACCGATGACCAGCAGGTGCGCGTCGCTGGCGAAGAGCAGCATCGTGGCCAGCATCGAGAAGAGCTTGCCGTGGATGGAGTTGAAGGTCTGGTTGAGCGGGTCGAACGCCGCCGCCAGCGAGAAGCCGCCGAAGACGTCGATCAGGTCGCCCGCGGCCTGCACGGCAGCGAAGATCATGTAGGTGACGAAGCCCATCGTCGCCCCGATGAGCGCCTCCTGGACCGCGACGACGACGAGGCCGGCGGTCTCCATCGGGGCCGGGTCGGCCGCTGCCAGCTGCGGCGCCACGGCGAGGGCCAGACCCAGCGCGAGCAGGGTCTTGGCCATCACCGGCACCGCCTTGGTGCTGAACGGCGGCACGATCACCAGCCACGCCACCAGCCGGATCGACGCCAGCACGTAGGCGATCAGCGGCGCGCCTTCGAAGGTCAGGACCATGGGTGGACCGCCGTCAGCCGAGGAGTCCGGGGATCCGGGCGAACAGGTCCTGGGTGTAGGTGATGAGGGTGTGCAGCATCCAGTTGCCGGACACCAGCAGCGCGACGCCGACCCCCACGAGCTTGGGCACGAAGGCGAGCGTGAACTCCTGGATCTGGGTCATCGACTGGATCAGGGAGATCACGAAGCCGATCACCAGGGCCGGGATCAGGATGGGGGCGCACAGCTTGAGCGCCACGACCATGGTCTGGAGGGCGATCTCGATGACGGCGGAGTCGGTCATCCTGAGCCTCCGTAGCTCTGGACGAGGGAGCGGACGATGAGCCCCCACCCGTCGACGAGGACGAAGAGCAGCAGCTTGAACGGCAGCGACACCATGACCGGCGGCATCATCATCATGCCGAGCGACATCAGTCCCGCGCTGACGACGATGTCGATCACCAGGAACGGGATGAAGATCATGAAGCCGATGATGAAGGCCTGCTTGAGCTCGCTCAGGATGAAGGCCGGGATGAGCGTGGTGAGCGCGACGTCGTCCGGCGACTCCGGCTTGTCGCGGCCGGCCACCTCGGTCAGCAGCGCGATCTCCTTGTCGCCGGCCTGGTCGAGCATGAACTCGCGCAGCGGCTCGATCCCGTCGTCGAAGGCCTGCATCTGCGACTTGGTGCCGTCGAGGTAGGGCTGCACGCCCTCCTCGTTCATCTGGCTCAGGACCGGGCCCATGATGAAGATGCTGAGGAACAGCGCCAGCCCGGCGAGCACCTGGTTGGGCGGGATCTGCTGGAGACCCAGCGCGTTGCGGGTCAGGCCGAGCACGACCAGGATCTTGGTGAAGCTCGTGCAGGTGAGCAGGATCGCCGGCGCCAGCGAGAGCAGGGTGAGCCCCAGCAGCGCCATGATCGGCGTGCTCGGCTTCTTGGTGACGTCGTCGAGCTGGATGGTGATGTCGCCGGCGTTGTCGCCGCCGTTCCCGGACGGACCGGTCGGGCCCTCGGGGCCCTGCGGACCCTCGCCCTGCGGGCTGGGGTCCTCGACCAGGGGCTCGGGGGTGGGCAGGTCCGCCACCGGCACCGCACCCACCTGGGACGGCGAGACGGCCGGCGCCGGAGCGGCGTGCGCCGCCGAGCCGAGCAGCAGCTGGCTCGCGACCAGGCAGGCGAGGACCGCGACCGCGCCGAGGACGCGTCGCACGACGGGCTCAGTCATGGATCGGTTCGACCAGCGCAGTGCGGGCCGCGTGGCCGGCGGCGGGCCGGCTGGTGGCGGCCGCCCAGGCGCTCTTCCACGTGTCGGGAGCCAGGATCGAGCCACCGAGCGCGGGCGCGGGGGTGGTGGCGCGTCGCTTGCCGGCCGTGCTGCCGCCGGTGGGGCCGGTGCCCGCCTGCGGCGTCTCGGCGAGCTCGGCGATCTCCTCGGGGTCGAGCTCGGTGAGCAGCTTGACCCCGCCCTCGCTGACGCCGACGACCAGGACCCGGTTGCCGACCTCGACGACCGCGACGCTCGCCGTACGGCTCAGGGACTGACGGCCGCGCACCTTCAGCAGCGACCGGGAGCCGGCCATCCGCCGGGAGCTGGTCCGGGCGATCGCCCAGAACAGCCCGAGCACGATGCCGAGGGAGAGCCCCAGGCGCAGGACGAGCTCGACCATGCCTCAGACCGCTGCCGACTGGGCGACGATCTCGGTGACCCGGAGCGCGAAGTTCTCGTCGAGCACGACGACCTCGCCGCGGGCGATCAGGCGGCCGTTGACCAGCAGGTCGGCCGGGCTGCCGGCGGTGCGGTCGAGCTCGACCACGTCGCCGGGGGTGAGGGCCAGCAGGTCGCGGACCGAGAGGCGGGTGCGGCCCAGCTCGACGGTGACCTCCATCGCGACGCCGTGCAGGAGCTCGACGCCGCGGGAGGCGGTGGGGGCGCCGTTCAGGGTCCGGGCGGGCGCGGCGTCGGCGCCCGTGGTGGCCAGCAGGACGGCGGCGGGCGCGTCGCCCGCGAGCAGCGGCACGGCCACGTCGGCGCCGCCGAGGACGGTCGCGAGACCCGCGGCGTCGAGCGTGCGGCCGGCGGAGGCGGAGCAGCCGAGCGAGGCTGCGGCGGCGTCGAGGGCCGGCTGGAGGGCCGCGCCGAGGTCGAGCGGACCGGCGGGCGCGGAGGCGAGGGCGTGGACGAGCTCGGGGCCGACGAGGACGGCGACCACGGCGCCGGGGCCGCCCGCGTTGAGGTCCGCCACGGCGCCGGCCGGCCACTGGGCCAGGTCCAGCGCACCGGCCGCGACCGGGGCCGCGACCGTCAGCGGGAACGCGGCCGGGACGAGCGCGACGGCGGCCTCGGCTGCGGCCGCGCCGCGGTCGAGGACGCCGGCGGTCGGCACGGAGGGGGAGGCGGTCATGCTCATCGGATCTCCTGAGGGGGTGACGCCACGACGAGGGCGGCGAGACGGGGGCCCTGGCTCCCGGGCGAGGCGTGGGCGAAGACGACGTCGGCGGCGACGACGTCGAGGGGGGCGGCAGCGGGGTGGCGGAGCTTGACGACGTCACCGACGGCGAGGCCGAGCAGCTCGACGGGGTCGACGGCGGTGCCGCGGAAGCGGACCGCCACGTCGACCGGGACCTCCTGCATGCCGGCGGCGAGCCGGCGCGAGCTCTGCTCGCGCTCGAGGCGCTCGCGCTCGCTGACGACGTCGCTGCCGTCGGAGGCGGCGAGGAAGGGCAGCAGACCGTTGAAGGACATGCACACCGAGACCCGGTGCTCGGTCTCGCCGAGCTGGAGCACGAACCGGGCGACGATGACGGCGTCGGCGGCGTTGGCCAGCTGCGCCAGCTGCGGGTTGTACTCGACGCCCTTGACGACCGGGGTCAGCGTGACGATCGAGGAGAACGCGTAGCGGATCTCGTTGACGAAGCGCTCGAAGAGCCCGGAGACGACCGAGCTCTCGAGGTCGGTGAGCTGGCGGTGCGGCTGCGACGGCGCCCCGGGGCCACCGAGCAGACGGTCCACCAGCGTCATCACGACCGGCAGCGGCAGCTCGAGCGCGGCGCTCTGCTGGATCGGCTCGGCGGAGAAGACGGTGAGGTAGGTGAGCTCGTCGAGCGAGTCGACGTACTCGTTGTAGGTCTGCTGCTCGACCTCGGCGAGCTCGATCATGCAGACCGAGCGCAGCGCGGAGGTCATCAGCGTGCCGGCCTGCCGGCCGAACGTCTCGAACGCCACCTGCAGCGCGCGCGAGTGCTCGCGGGAGAGCTTCAGCGGTCGACGGAAGTCGTACGGCGTCGCCTCGCCCGGCGCGCGGCGCCGGGTCTGCCCGGCCGTGGGCAGCACGCGACCGTGGGCGGTGCGGGTGGAGGCGTTCACGGCAGGACGTATCGGCCCTCTTTACCGAGACCTGAGGGAAAAGCTCGGACGCGGGGAGCCGGCCCCTCCCTGGGCCGGCTCCCCCGGTGGCCGGTCCCTCCCTGGACCGGCCTCCCGCGCCGCTACTGGGTGACGAAGTCGGTGAAGTACACCCCCATCACGTCACCGTGGTACAGCTCCTCGAGGTCGTGCTCGAGCTTCTTCTTCAGCTTGTTCCGGTACTCCTTCTCGCCGAGCTTCACCATGCTCTCGCCGGTGAAGATCTCGATGGTCGCGTCGAGGGCCTTGCTGCCGTCCACCTCGCCGTGGCCGCCCTCGATGCCCTGGAGCGCGAGGCCGATCCGCAGGTAGTGGTTGTCCTGCAGGTTGATCTGGATCGCCTCGAGCGGCACCACCTCACCCGGCACCGGCTCCTCCTCGGCCGACGCGGGGCGCAGCATGAACCACCAGGCGGCCCCGGCGGCGAGCAGCAGCACCACCAGGATCATCAGGATCTTCTTCTTCCCGCCCTTCTTGGCGGGGGCCTCCACCTCGTCGGGTGCGGTCGTCGTCGCGCTCATCTGTGATTCCTCAGCTCGTCCTGCTCTGGTCGCGCAGCACCTCGGCGAAGAGGCCGCGCACGTCGTCCCGGGCGGTCGACAACACGACGATGTCCACCCGCTTGTTCATGGCCTGTGACCCCGGCTTGCTGGGGTCGATGAGCGGCTGCTCGTGGCCGTAGGCGGCGGCCATCATGTGGTCGGCGGGGACGCCGCCCCGCTCGTTGAGGTGGCGCAGCACCGTCACCGCGCGGGCCGAGGACAGCTCCCAGTCGGTCGGGTAGAACTTCGGCTTCACCTGCACCTGGTTGGTGTGGCCGGCCACCTCGATCTGGTTGGGCAGGTCCAGCAGGACCGGGGACATCGCGTCGAGCACCCGGACGCCCCGCGGGCTCAGGTCGGCGACGTCGGCCCGGAAGACGATGTGCCGCGAGACCAGGCTGATCCGCAGGCCGCGCTCGTCGATCCGCATGGACACGTCCTTGGCCAGGCCGTGCGCCGCGAGCGCGTCGTGGACCCGCTTGCGGAGACGCTCGAGCCGCGCGACCTCGGCCCTGGCCTCGGCGTACCGGCGGGCCTCCTCGTCGGCCGCGTCGTCCTCGCCCTGGCCCATGCTCACCCGGTCGGCCTGCGTCGTGTCGGCACCCGGGCGGACCGGCGCCATCGGCGCGATGCCGGCCTCGGCCAGCACCGACTGGTCGCCCTGGAACGGCGACGGCTGCTGGCCGAAGCCGGCCGCCATGCCCTCCCGCAGCTCGTTGAACTTCTTCTGGTCGACCTGGCTCACCGCGAACAGCACGATGAACAGCACCATGAGGAGCGTCATCATGTCCGCATAGCTGACCAGCCACCGCTCGTGGTTGGCGTGCTCCTCGTGGTCGCCGCGATGCTTCTTGCCCTTGCCCATGTCAGGCCGCCTTCGCGTCCTGGCTGCCGTCGTCGGCCAGCAGCGACTGGAGGCGCTGGGCCACGACCCGGGGGTTCGAGCCGGCCTGCACCGCGAGGACGCCCTCGATCACGACCTCCATGCGCGCGGCCTCGAGGTCCCCGATCCGGATGAGGCGGCTGCCGATCGGGAGCCACAGCACGTTGGCCGTCATGACGCCCCACAGGGTGGCCACGAA
The DNA here is from genome assembly GCA_963698315.1 of uncultured Actinomycetota bacterium. Classification (GTDB taxonomy): domain Bacteria; phylum Actinomycetota; class Actinomycetes; order Propionibacteriales; family Nocardioidaceae; genus Nocardioides_B. The sequence goes on along the minus strand of CAVOQH010000002.1, from coordinate 139,342 downwards.
GGCACCCGCGATCAGGTGGCCGAGCTTGTCCGGCTCGGAGAGGTTCTCCAGCACGTGCACCAGGCCCATGACGGTGCCGATGATGCCGATCGTGGGGGCGTAGCCGCCCATGTCGTTGTAGAACTTCGCGTCCTGCTTGGCGACCGCCTTCTTGGCGTAGAGCTCGGCCTCCATGATCTCGCGCAGCTCCTCGGGGTCGGTCCCGTCGACCGCGAGGCTGACGCCCTTCTTGAGGAACTCGTCGTCCATGTCGGCGACGGCGTCCTCGAGGGTGAGCAGGCCACCACGACGTGCCTTGTCGGCCAGGTCCACCACCACGGGGACCAGGTCGGCGGGCGGGTCGGCCTGGTAGCCCATCGCGCGCTTGAGCGCGGACAGCGAGCTCTTCAGGTCCGCCATCGTGCAGCCGGCGATGGCCGCACCGATGGTGCCGCCGAGCACCAGGATGATCGGGGGCAGCAGGAGCAGCGACATGGGGTTGCCGCCCTCGAGGATGTTGGCGCCGATGATGGCCGCGAAGGCCAGGCCGACGCCGATCGGTGTCGCGCGGTCCATCACAGGCTCCCGGGGTCGGCGTCGGGAACGGCGGACAGGCGGCTGCGGCGGGCCGGGGCGCCCTCGGGGGCCTGCTCGAAGGCGACGGCGGAGCCGAGCACCCGGGCGCGGTAGTCGCGCACCGCGCAGACGACCTCGTCGAGGGACTCCCGGACGAGGTACTTCGTCCCGTCCACCAGGGTGATGACCGTGTCGGGGGTGCAGTCGACGCGCTCGATCAGATCGGGGTTCAGCGCGAACTGCGCGCCCGTAATACGCGTGAGCGTCACCATCGGTGCACCATCCTTGTGCGGTCGAACGTGCGGGCCATCCTTGGCCGGCACCTCTTTCATCGGCTGACCGGGACGGGACCTGAGGCCCCCGCGGCAAGATTTAGTTCGGGCCGGGCATGGCGCCGAGCGCCGGGTCGGACGACAGTGGGCGGCATGACGTCGCTCAGCGGAGTCCAGGCCGAGTCCTCCGACGGCCGGGCGTTCACGCTGTCCGGGCCCGGCACCCGCCTGGTGGCGGCCGGCGACGTCGTGGTCCTCACCCCCGAGGGCAGCGCCGTCCTGGCTGGGTCAGGTCACCCGGGCGGTGCGTGACCACGAGGCAGCGGCCCGCGGTGTCGTGGTCGGCCCGGTGGACACCACCGACGGAGCGCGGCCGGCACGGTTCACGGGAGCGTCGGTGGCGCCGGCCACCGCCGCCGAGCTCGAGGCGCTGCAGGAGCGCGCCGGGGCGGAGCTGCCCGTCGGCACCTGGACGTCGGGCGGTGTGGACGTGCCGGCGCGGCTGCGCGCGCAGGGGTTCTCGCGGCACACGTTCCTGTGCGGCCAGAGCGGCTCGGGCAAGACCTACGCGCTCGGCGTGCTCCTGGAGCAGCTCCTGCTCGGTACGTCGCTGCGGATGGTGGTGCTCGACCCCAACGCCGACTTCGTGCACCTCGGCGAGCCCCGCCCGGACGCCCCCGCCGAGGCCGCCGCCGCCGTGACCGCCGTGGCCCCCCGGGTGCTGGGTCCCCGGTCCACGGGGGCCGAGCCGCTGCGCCTGCGGTTCACCACCCTGCCGGTGGCGGCGCAGGCGGCCCTGCTCCGGCTCGACCCGCTCGCCGACCGCGCGGAGTACAACCTGTTCCTGCACCGGATGAGTCACATGTCCACCGCGGAGGTCGAGCACATCGTGGCCGACCTCGGGGCGGGCGACGTCGACGAGCGGGCGCTGGCGATGCGCATCGAGAACCTCGGCCTGCTCGACTGGGAGGTGTGGGCGGGCGAGCTGCCGTCGGCCGCCGAGATCGTCGCGTCGGGCTCGCGGGTCACGGTGATGGACCTGAGCGGCTTCCGCGACCCGCACGAGCCGCCCGCGGTCGCGCTGGACGTCATCGAGCACCTGTGGGCCGAGCGGGAGTCCCGGACACCGACGCTGCTGGTCATCGACGAGGCGCACAACCTGTGCCCCGCGCAGCCGCGCGGGTCGCTGCACACCGCGATCGTGGACCGGCTGGTGCAGATCGCCGCGGAGGGGCGCAAGTACGGCCTGTGGCTGCTGCTCTCCACCCAGCGCCCGTCGAAGATCCACCCGCAGGTGCTCTCCCAGTGCGACAACCTGATGCTGATGCGGATGAACTCGCCGGGCGACCTCGCCGAGCTGGCCGAGGTGTTCGGCTTCGCCCCGCCCGACATGCTGGCCGCCTCCCCCGACTTCGGCCAGGGCGAGGCGGTCCTCGCCGGCGCCTTCGCGCCGCGGCCGATGGTGGTCCGGGTCGGCCGCAGGCTCACGGTCGAGGGCGGCGTCGACGTACGGGTGCCGGCAGTGCGCTGAGCGCCGGCCCGCGTCGCTCGGTCAGGCGAGCGCCTTGGCCTTGAGCGCGTCGTACTCGGCCGGCGTGATCGTGCCGGCGTCGAGCAGGCGCTTGGCCCGGGCGATCGAGTCGGCCGGCGAGGCACTGGCGCTGACCGAGCGGATGTAGTCCTCCTGCTGCGCGCGCATCGCCTCGACGTCACGCGTCCGGCGCTCGTTCATGCCGTCCCCGCGGGTCACCAGGTAGACGATCGCGGTGAGCAGCGGGAAGAAGATCAGCAGGACGATCCACAGCGCCTTCTCCCCGCCGCCGACCCGAGGGTCGCGGAACAGGTCGCCGATGATCGTGAACATCACCATGAGGTAGGCGATGAAGGCGAACGAGATGAAGATGAACCACACGGCGTCGGAGAAATCCATCGCGGAACCGTCCTTCCGGCCGACGGCCCGCGGCGCGGGCACCCGGATCGATTACATGTCCTGCGGCGCCGACCGCCCAGGGTCGATGGTCCCGACGGCGCCCCGGCACGCACGAACGCCCCGGCGGGCGGCCGGGGCGTGCGTGGGTGCGACGGGGCGACGATGCCCTCAGGTCATCGCTTGATGTTGACGAGCTCCTCGAGCACCTGGTCCGAGGTGGTGATCACGCGCGAGGTGGCCTGGAAGCCGCGCTGGGCGATGATCAGGTTGGTGAACTCCTGGGCGAGGTCCACGTTGGACATCTCCAGCGAGCCGCCGATCAGGTCGCCGCGACGCTCCGACCCGGGGGCGCCGACCTGCGGGGTGCCCGAGTTGGTGCCCTCGCGGAACGAGGTGTCGCCGATCTTCTCCAGGCCCTCCGGGTTGGCGAAGGTGGCCATCGCGATCTGGAACAGCGGCTTCTTGGTGCCGTCGGCGTAGATGCCGGTGATCACGCCGTCGTTGCCGATGTTGTAGGACCGCATCGGGTTGGCCACGCCCTCGATCGACCATGTCCGGGATGCTGATGTCGGTGGCGGCGCCAGTCGGGTCGATGGCGCCGGTCGTCGGGTCGGCCGCGAAGCCCCGCACCCGGTCGCCGTCGGTGGTGACGAGGTTGCCGGCCATGTCGAAGTTGAACGCACCCGCGCGGGTGTAGATCTCCTCGCCGCCGCGGCTGACCACGAAGAAGCCGTCGCCGGAGATCATCAGGTTGGTCGGCTTGTTGGTGACCTGCGCCGAGCCCTGGTTGAAGTTGGTGGTGACGCCGCCGACCTGCACGCCGAGGCCGATCTGGATCGGGTTGGTGCCGCCGTTGGCGCCGGCCGGGGCCGCGCCCGCGGTGAGCATCTGGCTCAGCGTGTCCTGGAAGACGATGTTGCTGGCCTTGAAGCCGACGGTGTTGGCGTTGGCGATGTTGTTGCCGGTCACGTCGAGCATGGTCTGGTTGGCGCGGAGGCCGGAGATGGCGGAGAAGAGCGAGCGAAGCATGTCGTGTCCCTTTCGGTGGACGGGGTCTGCGAGGAGGAGCTGTGGTGGTGGGGCGGGACGTCAGGCGGCGACCGTGACGACGTTGGCGATCGGGACCTCGACGCCACCGACCGTGAGCATCGGGCCGGCGGCGGTGAAACGCACCGACTCGACCGTGCCCTGGGTCTCGGTGACACCGTCCTCAGCCAGGTAGCTGACGGTCCGGCCGGCGAGGCTGCTCGCACCGAAGGCCATCTGGGCGGCCAACGCCTGCGAGCTCTGGGAGGCGACCGCTTCGAGCTTCTCCAGCGAGGTGAACTGGGCGGTCTGGGCGAGGAACTCCGCGGAGTCCTGCGGGTTCATCGGGTCCTGGTTGCGGAGCTGGGTGACCATCAGCTTCAGGAACAGGTCCTTGTCCATCTGGCTGGAGGTCGAGTCCGCGGTCGGGGTGGTGGCGGCGGCCTGGGTCGTCGACCCGAGCATGTCCACGGCTGAGACGGTCATGCGGTTACATCCTCACGTCGAGTCCGCCGCGGACGAGTCCGTCGGCGTGGGTGCGGTTCTGGGTGGTGGTGGTCGAGGTACGGCGATCCGCCTCGGTGTCCTGAGGGGCGCCGGTGGCGTGCTGCCGGCCGAGGTCGTCGCGACCGTGCTGGCCGGACCGGCCCGACTCGCCGGAGCCGGCCTGGGAGTGGGCGGCGGGCTGGCCGTCCGGGTTGGCGCCGCCGGTGCTGGTCGAGATCACCTGCACGGTGGTGCCGGTGCCGGGCAGGTCCCGGAACACGAGGCGGTCGGCAGTGCGGCCGACGGAGTCGAGCAGCGACTTCAGCTCGCTGGAGCCCTCGGTGAGCAGCTCGCGCGCCTCCGGGGTCGCCGCGACGGTGACGTCCACGGTGTCGCCGCGCACCGTGACGGTCAGGTGCACCTCGCCGAGGTCGGCGGGGTGCAGCCGCAGCATCATCCGGTGCTGACCCTCGGGTCCGCTGACCATCCGCGTGAACACCGGGGCCACCTGGTCGACCACCGGGTTGACCGGGGCCGGCGCGGCCGCCGGGTCGGGGGTGACCACCGGGGCAGTCGCTGCCAGCGGGGTGACCGCCGGAGTGAGGACCGTCGGCGGCGTCGGAGCGGCCGGCGGCACGGCGGCCGGGGCCTCGGCGGTGGGCATCGTGGCTGCGACGACCGCCGTCGCGTCGGGGGCCGTGGAAGCCACGACCGGCACCTCCGGCAGCCCCGCCGCGTCACTCACGCCGGTCGCCTCGCCGCCACCTGGGTGGCCGTGCACCTGCGCGTCGGCGCGCGCCGGGAGGACCCCGGTGTGGCGGGCGGCCTCCGCGGGGCGACCGTGGGTCTCCGTGGGACGACCGTCGACGGCGCCGACCTCGGTCTCGCCCTCTGTCGGGGCCGCGGCGACGAGCGGCGACGGCGTCGGAGCGGGAACCGGACCGGCCGCGACGGCGGCGGCCGCGAGAGCCGGGGTCGCGAGGACCACCTGGCCCGGGGCGCACGGCATCGTGGCGGGGTCGGCCTGCTGCGGGCAGCGTCACCTCGTCCTGGTCCTCGGTCTCGGGGTCGGACGCGGCGTCCCCCGGCGCGGGGGACAGCGGGTTCGGCGAGCCGGCCGAGCTGGGCCGCGATGAGGGCACCGAACGTCTCGGCTCCCGCACCGTCGCCCGCGGCCGCCGGCGCAGCCGGGTCCGTGCCGAGCGTCGGCATCGGCGCCATCGGCGTGATCGTCATGCTGCTGCCTCCAGCTGGCGCTGGATCCCGAGCACGGCCGGGACGTAGCGCTGGGTCTCGGGGTAGGGCGGGATGCCGCCGTAGCGCAGGACGGCGCCCGGCCCGGCGTTGTACGCCGCGAGGGCGTGGTCCACGCGGCCGAACTTGTCGATCAGGTCGCGCAGCAGCCGTGCGGCACCGTCGACCGCCTGGGTGGGCTGCATCGGGTCGACGCCGAGGCCCTGCGCCGTCGCCGGCATGATCTGCATGAGCCCACGGGCCCCGGCCGGGCTGACCGCGGCGGGGTTGTAGCCGGACTCCTGCTTGGCCACGGCCGCGAGCAGGGTGGCCGGCACGCCGTACTTGCCCTCGGCGGCCTGGAAGAGGCCCGAGAACGGCACCTGCGTCGCGAGCGCGTCGGTGCCCGCGACACCGGCCGGCGCGGCGACCCGCGCGGTCGAGGCGGACTCGGGCAGGACGCGGCGGATCGCGACCGGGGTGGCGTAGACGTCGGAGACCTCCACCTGCTCGCCGGGGCGCGGGGCGTGGATCATCTTGCCGCCGCCGATGTAGATGGCGATGTGGTTGACCGACGGGCTGCCGAAGGCGAGCAGGTCGCCGGGGCGGGCCTGCGCCATGCTCGGCACGGCCCGGCCCTCGGTGGCCTGCTGGTAGGAGACCCGGGGCAGGTCGACGCCGAGGTTCTTGTAGACCAGCTGCACCAGGCCGGAGCAGTCGAGACCGGTCTTGGGGTCGGTGCCGCCCCAGACGTAGGGGATGCCGAGGTACTTCCGTGCCTCGGCGACCACGGACTGCTCGCTGGCGGTGCCCGCGGGGGCGGTGGCCGTCGGGTCGGTGGTGAGTGGCACCGTCGTGGTGCCGGGAGCGCCGGGGACGGTGGTCGTGCCCGTGGTGGCGGTCGTGCCGGAGGTGACGTCCACGTCGGCGGTCGCGGTCGAGAGCGCCTGGGTGAAGGCCGCTCCCCCGGCGACGCCGGCGCGGGAGACGCCCATGCCGGAGCCCAGCATCGAGAGCTGGCTCTGCAGCTGCTGGATGCGGGCGGCGACGTCGGTGACGCTCATCGGGCGTCCTCCTGCTCGGCGGTGGTGCGGCGCAGCCACCCGGTGGCGGCGAGGTCGTCGAGGTCGGCCGCCTCGCGGCGGGCGCGCTCCTCGGCACGTGCCTCGGCGCGTCGGTCGAGCAGCAGCTCGGCGACGCGTACGGCGGAGCGGTCCGCGACCCAGCGGCGGCGGGCCTCGTCGGCCACCCGCGCGCTCATGGCGGCGTTGTGGGCGGTCATGCGCTGGTCCGCGGCCATGGCCACGAGCAGCTGCCGGTGGAGCTGGAAGTCGGCGGCCGCACCGCCGCCGAACTGCGGCGCGGTGGCGAGGCGCTCCTCGGCGCGGGTGGCGGCGAGGGCCGCGGAGCGGCTGTCGGAGAGCGCGTGCTGGAGGCCGACGCGGCTGTCGTTCTCGCGCGCCACACGGACGCGGCGCACCGCGGCCAGGCCGCGGTCGTCCTCGTGCGTCTTCATGCGGTCCTCATCAGGTCGTGGAGCTGGTTCCAGGTGTCGGCGGCGTTGCTGGGCTCGTCGAGGTCCTGGCGGAGGAAGTCGTTGATGCGCGGCATCAGCGCGAGCGCCCGGTCCGCGTCGGGCGAGCCGCCGGCGACGTACGCGCCGATCTCGACGAGCTCGCGCACGTCGCGGTGGGCGGCGAGCAGGCGGCGGAGCCCGACGGCGTCCCCGCGCTGCTCGGGGGTGGTGACGGCCGAGACCACGCGCGAGACCGACTCGAGCACGTCGATGCTCGGGAAGTGGCCGCTGGTGGCGAGCCGCCGCGCCAGCACGACGTGGCCGTCCAGGATCGAGCGGGCGGTGTCACCGATGGGGTCCTGCATGTCGTCGCCCTCGACCAGGACGGTGTAGAGGCCGGTGATGCTGCCGACCTCGCCGGGCCCGGCCCGCTCGAGCAGCCGGGGCAGCAGCCCGAAGACGCTCGGCGGGTAGCCCCGGGTGGCCGGCGGCTCGCCCGCGGAGAGACCGATCTCGCGCTGGGCCATCGCGACCCGGGTGAGGCTGTCCATCATCAGCACGACGTCCTCGCCCTGGTCGCGGAACCACTCCGCGATCCGGGTCGCCACGAAGGCCGCACGCAGGCGCTCGACCGGCGGGGCGTCCGAGGTGGCGACCACGACGACCGAGCGGGCCAGGCCCTCGGGTCCGAGGTCGTTCTCCAGGAACTCCCGGACCTCGCGGCCACGCTCGCCCACCAGGGCGATCACGGAGACCGCGGCCTCGCTGCCCCGGGCGACCATCGACAGCAGGGTCGACTTGCCGACGCCGGAGCCGGCCATGATGCCCACGCGCTGCCCGCGGCCGGCGGGCACCAGGGCGTCGAGCGCCCGCACGCCCAGGCCGAGCTGGGTCTCGACCCGGCCGCGGAGCAGCGCGTTGGGGGTCTGGTTCTCGACCGACACCCGCGGGAGCCCGTCGAGGGCGGGGCCGCCGTCGATCGGGCGGCCGAGCCCGTCGAGGACGCGGCCGGTGAGGGCCCGCCCGACGGGAACCATGAGCGGCTGGCCGGTGGCCCGCACGGGGGCGCCGGCGCGCAGGCCGTGGGTGCTGCCGAGCGGTACGCCGACCAGGCCGGCGGGCGTGCTGGCGACGACCTCGGCGAGCACGGTGCCCTGGGCGCCGTCGATCTCGAGCAGCTCGCCCACCGCGGCGTCGACGCCGCGGCTGAGCAGGTGCAGGCCCCGGAGCTCGGTGAGCCGGCCGCGGACCGCGGGGCGGGCCGCGGTCAGGGCGCGGGAGACCACCTCGTGGTCGATCATCGTGGTCATCGTGCGAGCACCTCGCGGACCCGGGCCAGGGCGGACTCGATGGTCGCGTCCACGGTGGTGACCTCGGTCTCGAGCACCGCGCCCGCGGCGGGGACGCCGGCGTCGGCCACGACCGTGACCGGCCGGCCCGCCAGCACGGAGTGGTCGAGCCCGGCCAGGTCGGCGGGGTGCATCCGGACGGTCGCGGTGACGGTGGGCGGCACCTCGGCGAGGGCGCGGCGGAGCGCCTCGGCGCCGGGGTCGACCATGGTGGCCACCTCGCGCTGGAGCACGGCCTCGGCGATGCGCAGGCCGAGCGACACCGCGGCGTCGGCGAGCTCGGCCTGGCGGGTGGCCAGGTCGGCGTCGCAGCGCTCGACGGCGGCGGTCAGGGCGTCGACGAGGGACTGCTGGGTGGCGAGCACCTCGGTGCGGGCCCGGGCGGCCGCGGCGGCGTGCTCCGCGGCGGCCCGGTCGGCCTCCTCCTGCGCGCGTCGGCGGCCCTCGGCCCAGCCGGCGGCGTAGCCCTGCGCGGTCCCGGCCGCACGCGCCCGGTCGGCCAGCGCGCCGAGGGTCGCCTCGGTGGCGCTGTCGCCGAGCACGGTGGAGGCGCCCAGGCGGGTCCAGGTGCCGGCCCGCAGGTCGGGGTGGCCGACGGAGGGAGCCGCGGCGTGGCCGAGGTCGCCCCGGACCACGACGGCCTCAGACGACGTACTCGTCATCGGAGCCCCTCCTCAGCACGATCTCGCCGGCGTCCTCGAGACGACGGATGATGAGGATGACCTTCTGCTGGGCCTCCTCGACCTGGCGGAGCAGGACGGGACCGAGCAGGTCGACGTCCTCGAGCAGGGTGGTGGCGGCGCGCTCGGACATGTTCGAGGTGACCTTGATCCGGACCTCGTCGGTGACGCCCTTGAGGGCCACGGCGAGGTCGGCGTTGTCGACCTGGCGCAGCACCTGCTGCACGTCGCGGTCCTCGAGCAGGGTGATGTCCTCGAACATGAACATCCGGCTCTTGACCTCTTCGGCCAGCTCCGGGTCGCGCTCCTGGAGACCCTCGACGATGAGTCGCTCGGTCGCCCGGTCGGAGCGGTTGATGATCTGGATCAGCGGGTCGAGACCGCCCACGCTGGCCATCTCGGTGGGCTGCAGCACCGACGACATCTTGCGCTCGAGCCGCTCCTCGAGCTGGGAGAGCAGCTCCGGCGAGGTCCGGTCCATCACCGCGATGCGGTGGGCGACGTCGGCCTGGAGCCCCGCCTCCAGGCCGGACAGCACCAGGGTGGCCTTGTCGCTGGCCAGGTGCGCGAGCACGACGGCGATCACCTGCGGGTGCTCGCCGTGGATGAACGAGACCAGCTGGCGCGGGTCGGCGCGGTGCAGGAACTGGAAGGGCAGCTTCATCGCGGAGGCGGCGAGCCGGTTCATGATCGAGTCGGCGCGCTCGGCGCCGAGGGACTCCTCGAGCAGGGCCCGGGCGAAGTCCGGACCGCCGCGCATGATGTTGAGCTGCGCGGTGGACAGCTCGCGGAACTCGGCGAGGACCGCCTCGGTCTCCCCCGCGCTCAGCGACTCCAGCCGGGCGATCTCGGCGGAGATCGCCTCGACCTCGGACTCGCTCATGTAGGCCAGCACCTTGGCGGCGTTCTCCTGGCCGATCTGCACCAGCAGCACGGCGGCCTTGCGGACACCGGCGGAGGTGCCGGTCATGGTCAGCGTCATCAGCGGTCCGCCTCGACGAGCCAGCCGCGCAGCAGCTGGGCGACCTCTTCGGGCTGGCGCTCCACGAGCGCGGCGATCTCGTCGCGGGCGGCGAGGCGCAGGTCGGCGTGACCGGTGTCGATCGCGGCGGTGGCGGCGATCGGCGCGGCCACCGCGGCGGCCGGCGGCTCGTTGCGGCGCAGCTGCTCGACGACGTACGACGTCGCCTGCTCGCGGGCCTTCATCCGCCGCTTGCTCTGCCGCCAGGCGGCGAGCAGGACCAGGAGCACGAGCAGCACCAGGCCGCCGGTCTTGGCCATCGACATCATCTCCGCCCGCGAGTCGGCCTTCTCGGCGGCGGCGAGCGCCGCGGCGGCGTCCTCCTCCGCGGTGCGGTCGAACGGCATGCTGGTCACCTCGACGGTGTCGCCGCGCGCCTCGTCGATGCCGAGGGAGGAGCTGACGAGGTTCTGCACCTCGTTGATGTCGATGGCGCCGAGTGCCTGGGAGTCGAGGACGACACCCACGTGCAGGCTCTCCACGTTGCCGGGAGCCGCCTCGCGCTGCTCGACCTCCTGGCCGACGGCGTTGTCGGAGGTGCGGGTCTCCTTGCTGTACTCGGTCGCGCCGTCGGCCGCGGCCGCCGGGTCGAGGGCGCCGTCGGGGCCGACCACACCGCCGGTGGTGCCGGCGCCGCCGGGGGCGTTGTAGCTCTCCGTGGTGGTGGAGTCCTTGAGCGGCACCGCGTCGGGGTCGGTGAAGTAGCGGGTGGTCTGCGTGGTGGTCTCGTCGAAGTTGAGGTCCGCGGTGACCTGCACGGCCGAGTTGCCGGGGCCCAGCACGCGGTCCAGGGTCGCGGCCACCGAGCCGCCCATGCGGTCCTCGAACGCCTTCACCTGCTGGGCGCGGGCGTCGCCGATCGTCGCGGCGGCGTCACCGGCGGCCGAGAGCACCTGGCCGGTGGAGTCGGAGACGGTGACCTGCTTGGGGTCGAGCCCCTCGACGCTGGAGGCGACGAGGTGGACGACGGCCTGCACCTGGCCGGACTCGAGCGTGTTGCCCGGGCTGGTCTGCAGGAGCACCGACGCGGTGGTCGGGGTGTCGTCGCTCTCGAAGAGCTTCTCCTGCGGGAGCGCCACGTGCACGACGGCCGTCTGGACGGCGTCGAGTGCCTCGATGGTCTTCTCCAGCTCGCCCTCGATGGCGCGCTTGTAGCTGGTCTGCTCCTGGAACTGCGAGGTCGAGAGGCTCTGGTTGTCCAGCAGCGCGTAGCCGTCGGTGCCGGCGCTCGGCAGGCCCTCGCCGCTGAGCTGGATGCGGGCGTCGTAGACCTGGTCGCGGGGCACCATGATCGTGTTGCCGCCGTCGGCGAGCTGGTAGGGCGTGCCCTGGGCCTCGAGCTGGTCGATGACCGCCGAGGCGTCGGCCGGCGCCATACCGGTGAACAGCGGGGCGTACGACGGGGTGGAGGCCCAGCGGAAGACCATGACGCCGGCGAGCACCAGGGCGAGGCCGCCGATGATCGCGACCGTCTTCTGGCCGGCGGTGAAGGCGCTGAAGGTGCGCTGCAGGTTCTGCAGGCTGCTGGTGAGCTGCTGACGCATCAGATGGACATCCGCATGATCTCTTGGAAGGACTCGAGGGCCTTGTTGCGCACGGCGGTGGTGAGCTGGGTGGCGACCGCGGCCTCGGTGGCGGTGATCGTGTAGTCGTGCAGCGAGCTGAGGTCACCGGTCGCGGCCTGGACGGCGAGCTGGTCGGCGCGGTCGTGCAGCCCCTCGAGGTTCTGCAGGCCCTGGCTGAGCAGGTTGCCGAACTCGGCGCTGCGGGCGCTGGTCACGGCCTCGGCCTCGGAGAGGGCGCTGGTCGCGGCGCTCGCGCCGGCCCCGGGGGTGGGCAGGGTGAGGGGCGTCATCGGGGTGAACCCGCCGATCGCCTCGATCCCGTTGATGCTCATGCGTTGCGTCCGATCGAGAGGGCGGAGGAGTACACGTCCTGGGCGTTCTTGATCACCGACGACTGCGCCTGGAAGCCGCGCTGCGCCATGATCAGCTGGCTCATCTGGGAGCCGAGGTCGATGTCGGGCATCCGCACGTTGCCGTCCGCGTCGGCCAGCGGGTGGTCGGGCTGGTAGACGATCCGGCCGGTCGGGTCGCCGAGCGCGATGCCGGAGACGCGCACGCCGGCGCCGCCGCCGACGGACTGCGCCATGGCGTACTGCGCCTGGAAGGCGTTCTCGTCGGTCGAGCGCGCGGTGTTGACGTTGGAGATGTTGAAGGACAGGCAGTCCAGCCACGTCTGGTGCATCGACAGGCCGGAGCCCGCGATGTTCATCATGTCGAAGGCACCCATCACATGCCGCCGATCGCCGTGGTGATCGAGCGAGGCGCGGTCGCCGACGGCCCGGGAGAGGAGCTGGTAGCGGAACGTCGACTGCATCGCGTTCAGCGTCTCGGTGCCCAGGTCGACGTTGTTGCCGTCGGCCCCGGGGGTGGCGGTGGAGGACGCGACGGCGGGAGAGACGTCGGCCTCTCACGGCTGGACATGGTGCCGTCGGCCAGCGCCGCGCGGAGGGAGCCCTCGAAGTCGACCGTGGAGGCGATGAACCCCGGGGTGTCCATGTTCGCGATGTTGTCCGCGATCACCCGCTGGCGCAGGGCGAGACCGTCGAGCGCGCTGCCGAGGGCAGCGGCGACGGGGTCCGACGCAGAGATGAGCATGACCGGAATCTCCGTGATCTCGTCACAGGGCGCCGGTCCGTCGGCAGGGGGTGAGCGATCCTTGCTCGGGAGCCACTTCGGCAGCCGCGAGAGCCACCTGAGTTGTTTTCACAACTCAATCGTCAAGTTGACGGTCGCGCTCAGGCGGAGACGTCGACGTAGAGCGACGTACGACGCGTCGGCGTGCTGTGGTCGGTCAGCCGGTCGACCATCTTCACGCTGGTCCGCGCGCTGAGGGCGGCCTGCGCGGTGCGGGCGATCACGTCCTGCTGGCGGGCGAGCAGCGCGCGGGCGCGGTCGGCCATCTCGGCCGGCAGCGGACCCGGCAGCACGGGCGGCGTCCAGGCCGGCCGCGTCCTGGGGCTGGGGTGCTCACCCCGGAGGAGGTGCTCCGTCTCCTCCAAGGTGAGCTCGAGGTCGTCGAGCGCCGACTCCCAGGCGGCGCGCCACGACTCGTCCATGGTTACCCGGCCACGGCCACGAGAGCCGCCTCGCGCCAGGTCTCGACCAAGGGGTCGATCAGGCGCTGGCAGTCACGGGTGACCGTGGCGTCCCGGGTGGTGTTCGCCCGGATCAGCTCCGGTGTGCAGCAAGGCGTAGATGGCCTCGAGCTGCGCGGCGCCGTCCCAGAGGTCGTGGCGCAGCGAGGTGCAGCAGCTCGAGCACGATCTCCTGCGCGTGGATCAGGAGATGCGGCCGGGCGGCGAGGTGCTCGCCGGCCTCCTGGGCCTCGGCGGCCTGCTCGACGTCACGGGCGAGCCGCTCCAGCAGCATGACGAGCAGGCGGGCCGGGCTGGCGGTGCTGACCATCTGGCTCATGTAGGCGTTGCGCGCGTTCATCTCACGTCTCCTAGCTGCCGCTCGACATGGTCGGGAGCGAGCTGATCTGGCCGGCCAGCCACGAGGACTGGCTCTGCAGCTTGCCGAGCGCGACCTCGAGGGCGCCGTACTGCCGCTCGAGCGCGGAACGCCGCAGCTCGAGTCGCGCGTCCCAGCCCTCGATCGCGTCCTTGAGGCCGTCGATCGCGGACTGCCGACCCTTGACGAGGCTGGTGACCACGCCGTCGGACGAGTTGCTGAGCCGTTTGGCGAGCGACTCCAGGGCCGTGGCGAAGCCGTGGTCGGTGTTCGTCGCCGCGGGCGCGTCGGGGTCGGTGTCGACGAACAGGCCCGAGACCTTGGCCGGGTCCGCGGCGTAGGCGGCGGCGAACTTGTCGGCGTCGAGCTCGACCTTGCCGTAGCGGTCCACCTCGATGCCGACCTCGGCGAGGCTCTTGCCACCGACACCGCCTGTGACGCTGGAGAGCAGCTGGTCCCGGACCTGCCGGAGCGTGGCGTTGCCGGCCAGCACGCCGGCCTTGGTGCCGTTGAGCCCGGGAGCCGTCACGGTCGAGATGTCGGTGAGCGCCGCGTTGAGCGCGTCGACCATGCCCTTGACCTTGTCGCGCGAGAGCCGACGCGTCGCGAGCGACCGTCACCGTGACGACCTCACCGTTCGAGGCAGCCGTCAGCGTCACGTCGACGCCCGGCATCAGGTCCTCGAAGGTGTTGGTCGAGGACTCGGACAGCATCCCGTCCACGTCGAGGACCGCGTTCTGGCCTGCCGTGACCTGCGAGCTCGCCGAGGAACGTCGTGTCCTCCACGGTGAACGCGGCAGCCTTGCCGGTCTTGTCCGAGGTGACCATGAGCCGGTAGGTGGGCTCGGCACCGCTGGTGTCCGCGCGCACCAGGACAGCGCTGAGGCCGGCGTCCGTCGTCGTGTCCGGCAGCGTGGCCGCGTTGACCGCGGCAGCGATGTCCTCCAGGGACCCGTCGCCGGTCGAGATGTTGAGGAGCGTGCCGTCCGCGAGCTTCAGGTCGAGCGTCGTAGCGGTGGTCGCCTGAGCCGACCTGGTGAAGTCGTCCGCGAAGATCGCCTGGCTGCGCGTCGCGGTCTGCGTGACCTTGAAGGTGAGGCTGGCCGGCGTGGCACCGGAGTCGGCCGCAGCCGTCACGTTCGCGCTGCTGCTCGTGGCGGCGCTGAGCCCCCACCCGGCGGCCTTCGCGAGGTCGGCGGTCTTGGTGGCCAGGCTGCTGAGCTTGGCGTTCAGGGCCTGCAGGGCGGTCACGGCGCTCTGCTCGACGGTGACCTTGGTCTTGAGCCGGGTCTGGGGCTGGGCCTCGAGCTGCATGAGCTGGCTGATGATCGAGGCGGTGTCCAACCCGCTGATGAGGCCACCGATGCTGGTGTTGGCCATCGTCACCCTCCTGGCTCTGACCCGAGTCGTGGTTGCTGAAAGTGTGGTGGGGGCAGGTGCGGTGCACCTGCCCCCACCGGGTTCACTGCGCGGCGTGGCCGACGCCCTCCCAGGTCGTCAGCCACGCCGGTTCATCACTGGAGCAGACGAAGCACGCCCTGCGGCGCCTGGTTGGCCTGGGCCAGCATCGCGGTGCCGGCCTGGGACAGGATCTGCGCCCGGGTGAAGTTGACCATCTCCGACGGCCATGTCGGTGTCGCGGATCCGGCTCTCCGACGCGGACAGGTTCTCCACCGCGACGTTGAGCGTTGTTGATGGTGTGCTCGAGCCGGTTCTGCGACGGCACCCAGCTTCGCCCGCTCGGTCGAGACCGTCTGTGATCGGCCGTGTCGACGGTCGTCTGACGGTCGTGTCGCCGACGCCGGCGGTGTCGGCACGCCGCAGCCGTCGGTGCACGCAGTCGACGCGGCAGCCGCGGCGAGGTCGACGTCGACCGGTCGACGGTGAGCGTGTCGCCGGCGTTGGCGCCGACCTGGAAGTTCGGCGCTGTAGCCGCGCCGTCGAGCAGCTCGACACCGTTGAACTTGGTGCTGGTGCCGATGATGCGCGTGATCTCCTCCGCCGAGCGCGTCGAACTCGGCGTCGATCGCGGCCTAGCGAGTCGGTGTTGTTGCGAGCCGTCGTTGGACGCCTGGACCGCGAGGTCGCGCATCGCGCTGCAGGATCGAGTGCACCTCGGTGAGCGCACCCTCAGCGGTCTGGACGACGGAGACGCCGTCCTGGGCGTTGCGGACGGCGACCTTGAGCCCGCCGACCTGCGAGCGCAGGCCCTCGGAGATCGCCAGGCCGGCCGCGTCGTCCGCAGCGCGGTTGATGCGGAAACCGCTGGACAGCTTCTCCAGCGACTTGGCCATCTGGCCGTCGGTGACGGACAGGTTGCGGTACGAGTTCATCGCCGCGATGTTCTGGTTGATACGAAGACCCATGATCGTTTTCCTCCTTGAAGCGGGTCGGCGGCCCGTCCTTGGGCCACGCTGGTGATGACTTCGGCCGGCGGGACGCCGACCTGAAGGGTTTGGGGGATTTTTCTTTGGAGCGCTGGGGGTGGTCTCGACAGGCTCGACCACCCGGATGCACGGGCTCCGCTACGCGCTCCGCCCTGGCCTCGACCGCTCGACCACCCGGAGCGGTCAGGCGCTGTAGGCCTCGAGCTCGGGCTGGGTGAGGCGGGACGCGAACGAGCGGTGCGCCGCCACGTTGGCGTAGTAGGCCTCCTTGCGGCGGGTGGCGCAGCCCTTGGAGGCGGCCTTCTCGTCGCGGAGCTCGGTGTCGAGCGAGGCGGTCATCGCGCCGCGGAGCAGGGCGACGGCCTCGGCGCGCAGCTGCGAGATGCGCGAGTCGGTGACGCCGAGCTCGGCGGCGATCTCGGTCATCGGGCGCTCGGCGAAGAAGTAGGCACGCACGACCAGCTGCAGGCGCTCGGGCAGCTGGTCGATGGCGTCGTGCAGGTAGGCGACGCGCTCGCGGTCCTCGAGGACGTCGAGCGGCGTGGGGCCGCCGGCGGGCAGCATGTCCTCGGCGGTGCCGGCCTCGAACCCGTCGAGGGACATGACCGAGGCGCGGGACAGGTCGTCCTGGTGCGCGGCGAGCTCGGCGACACCCATGCCGAGCGCCTGGGCGACCTCGGCGTCGGTGGCGACCCGGCCCAGCGTGACGGCGAGGGTGTTGCGCGCCTCGTCGACCTGGCGGGCGCGGCGGCGGACCGAGCGGCTCGCCCAGTCGAGGCTGCGCAGCTCGTCGACGATGGCGCCGCGGATGCGGGTCGCGGCATAGCTGGAGAACTTCACGCCCCGCTCGGGGTCGAAGCCCTGGGCGGCCTGGGCGAGCGCCATCATGCCGGCGGACATCAGGTCCTCACGGGCGACGTGGCCGGGCACGCGGGTGGCCATGTCACGCACGATGTGGCCGACCAGGGGGAGGGTCTGACGCACGAGCTCGTCGATGTCGACGGGAGCGGCGGCAGCAGCGGCGGCAGAGTCAGCGGGGAGCACGACGAGTTCGTCGGTGTCCGGCGTGTCCCGCTTTACCTCTGGTCGCGTATTTAGTACGACAAGGCAACTTGATACCTCCTTCGGACCACCCGGGAGTAGTCCGTCTGGGCTATGTCGGACCACTCCGTCCGGAAACGCAGCGTGAACATTTACCCGGCGAAGTGCTCAGGCCGTGTCGCGCAGGGCCGATACGAGCGGCGTACCACTCATCACCATCCGCCCGGAGGGCACCGCCATGTCGATGGAAGACCTCTCCTCGGTGCTCTGGCGCGAGCGCGAGCTCCTCGAGACCCTGCTGTACAAGCTGGAGGTCGAGCAGCTGGTCCTCGCCGGGGGCCGGAGCCACTGGTTGGCCACCGCTGCTCGCGAGGTCGAGAGCGTGCTCGACCGCATCCGTGAGATCGAGGTGCTGCGCGCCCTGGAGCTCGACGCGCTCGCCGAGGAGCTCGGCCTGGAGCCCAACCCGAGCCTGCACCAGATCGCGGACGCCAGCGGCGACCCCTGGCGCGCCATCTGGCTGGACCACCGCGAGGCCTTCACGACCGTCGCCACCGAGATCAGCAAGATGTCGGAGTCCAACCGCGAGCTGCTGACCGCCGGCTACCACGCCGCCCAGGCCACCATGCTCTCGCTCTCGGACAGCGCCGGGACGTACG
The DNA here is from genome assembly GCA_963698315.1 of uncultured Actinomycetota bacterium. Taxonomy (GTDB): domain Bacteria; phylum Actinomycetota; class Actinomycetes; order Propionibacteriales; family Nocardioidaceae; genus Nocardioides_B. The sequence goes on along the minus strand of CAVOQH010000002.1, from coordinate 121,669 downwards.
GCGCCGACGGCCACGTCGACTCCAACCGGCGCGCGTCGCTGGTCGACCGGAGCCTGTGATCCCATGTCCGGCACCTTCTCCTCGCTCAACACCGCGCTCTCCGCGCTCCGCTACAACCGGGTCGCCATGGACGTGGCGAGCGGCAACGTCGCCAACTCCGGCACCGCCGGCTACGCCCGCCGCCAGGTGATCGGCCAGGCGACCGGTGCCCCGGCCGTGGTGGCCATGTGGTCGCGCTGGGAGACCGGCATGGGCGACGGCGTCCAGCCCGGCGGGATCACCCGGATGGTGGACCCGCTGCTCGACGCCCGCGCCCGGCTCGAGCACGCCGCGTCGTCGTACCTCGACACCCGCGTGGTCTCGCTCGCGCGCTTCGAGACCGCGCTGGGCGAGCCCGGCGACAACGGGATCGCCGCCGCGCTCTCCGACTTCCAGCAGGGCTGGCACGACATCGCCAACAACCCCGCGGACGGCGCCGCCCGCAGCCAGCTGCTCGCCCGCGCCGAGACGCTGCGCGCAGCGATCGTCGGCCAGGACCGGGCGGTCCGCACCGAGTGGGCCGACCAGCGCTCCCGCCTCGACGCGCTCGGGGGCGAGGTCAACTCGGTCGCCGGCGAGCTCGCCACCCTCAACGACGCGCTGCGCAGCGCCCACGTCGGCGGCACCGAGGCCGGCGTCCTGCTCGACCGGCGCGACCAGCTCACGCTCCGGCTCTCGGAGCTCACCGGCAGCAAGATCACGATCCACGAGGACACCACCGTCGACGTGACCGTGGCCGGACAGGCCCTGGTCACCGGCACCACGGCGACCGCCGTGACCGTGACCGGCTCGGCCGACCTCGCCGGTGCGGCGGGCGACCCGGTGCAGTTCCTGGTCGGCGGCACGGCCGTCTCGCTCAACGCCGGCGAGGTCGGGGGCACGCAGTCGCTGCTGAACACCGACCTGCCCGGCTACCTCGCCTCGCTCGACGCCTTCGTCGCGACCCTGGTCACCAAGACCAACGACCAGCACGCGCTCGGCGTGGACCAGGGCGGCGTCGCCGGTGGCACCGTTCTTCGGCGGCACGAGCGCCGCCACCCTCACCGTCGACGTGCCCGACGCGCGCAGCATCGCAGCCGGCGACCCGGCCAGGGGCGCCCTCGACGGCAGCAACGCCACGAAGCTCGCCGGGCTGGACATCGGCGGCGGGCAGTACCGCGAGCTGGTCACCTCGTTCGGTGTCCTCGTCTCCGCGGCCCAGCGCGGCGCCAGCAACCAGGCCGTCCTCGTCTCCCAGGTCGACGCCTCGCGGGAGGCTCTCTCCGGCATCAGCATCGACGAGGAGATGGTCAACCTGCTGGCCGCCCAGCGCGGCTACGAAGGTGCCTCCCGGGTCCTCACCACGCTGGACTCGGTGCTCGACACCCTCATCAACCGGACGGGCCTGCTGCGATGACGACCACTCCCCGCGTGACCCAGCGCCTCATGGTCGAGCGGTCGCTCACCGCCATGAACCTCGGCATGAACCGGCTGGCCCGCAGCCAGGAGCAGCTCTCGACCGGCCGGCTCATCAACCGCCCGTCGGACTCGCCCACCGGGACCAACGACGCCATGCGGCTGCGCGCCCAGCTCGCCGCCGACACCCAGCACGCGCGCAACGCCTCCGACGGCCTGGCCTACCTCGGCCAGACCGACAGCACGCTGACCTCGATGCTCGACACCGTGCGCCGGGCCCGCGACCTGATGGTGCAGGGCGCCTCGACCGGCAGCCAGGGCCCGGACGCCCGCGCCGCGCTGGCCGCCGAGATGACCCAGATCCGCGAGTCGCTGCTGAGCCTGGCCAACACCCAGCACATGGGCCGGCCGCTCTTCGCCGGTACGTCGGACAGCCCGGCGGCGTACGACGCGGCCGGCACCTTCCTCGGGGACGCGTTCCCGGTCGAGCGGACCGTGGGCGAGGGCATCACCGTGGCCGTGAACACCAACGGGCCGGACGCGTTCTCGGCCGGCGCCGACAACCTGTTCGCGGTCCTGGGCGAGGCCATCAACCGGCTGACCGCGGCACCCGACCAGCTCGGCGACAGCATGGACCGGCTCGACGCGGTGGCGGCCAGCATGCGCACCGCCGTCGCCGACGTGGGCACCCGCTATGGTCGGGTCGAGCGCGCGATGAGCACGCTCACCGACAACAACCTCACCAACACCTCGGCCCTGTCCGAGGTGGAGAACGTCGACATCGCCAAGGCGGTCGTCGACCTCCAGATGCAGGAGGTCGCCTACCAGGCGGCCCTCGGTGCCACCGCCCGGGTGATCCAGCCCTCGCTGCTGGACTTCCTCCGGTGACCGCGATGACTGTCATGACCAGCCCCTCGACGACTCAGGAGACCACCTCGATGTCCGGTGACATCCCCGTGCTGGAGATGGTGCATCCGCTGATCGGCTTCCCCGACCACCACCACTTCGCCCTCGCCCGTCTCGACGACCAGGGCACCGTGTGCGACCTCCGGTCGGTCGAGGACCCCGACGTCAGCTTCGTCGTCGTCCCGCCGCACGTCTTCTTCGCCGACTACGGCCCGGAGGTCAGCGACGCCACCGTCTCCGAGCTGGGCCTCGAGAGCGAGGACGACCTGCTCACCCTGGTCGTGGTCACGCTGGGCAGCTCCGCCGCCGACGCGACGGCCAACCTGATGGCCCCGGTGCTGGTCAACCACCGCACCCGCAAGGCCGCCCAGGTCGTCCTCGACGACCTCGACCTGCCGATCAAGGCGCCGCTGGCGGCGGCCGCCGGCTGACGTCCGGCCGTCGTTCCGGTCGGCTCCTCCTGCTGGCGTCGCGCGCGCGATCAGCCGCGGGCGGGTACCGTTACTGGCTCGCAGCCCGCACGCGTCGAGGAGGAGTCACCCCATGTTGGTGCTGAGCCGTCGCCTCGGCGAGAGCGTCGTCATCGGCGACGACGTCGTGGTGACCGTGCTGGAGGTCCGTGGCGACGTCGTCCGGATCGGGGTGGACGCTCCCCGCAGCGTGCCGGTGCGCCGCCAGGAGCTGCTCGAGGAGGTCGCGGCCACCAACAAGCAGGCCGCTTCCCCCGACCCCGCTGCCGTCGCCGACCTCTCCCGCCTCGTCGGGGGTACGTCGACGCCGCCGCGCCAGCCCGAGTAGGGCCCGCAGCCCCCGCTAGCACGGCCTCCCCCGCCCGTCCCTCGGCCGACGAGCCGTGCCGGGCCAGCCGTTCGGCTACCGCCCTGACCCGCCCGGACCATCCCGATCCGGGCGATCGCGTCATTTCCACGGTGGATGTCCGATTCGGGGGGCTTTGTCCGACCCGTCGCCGGTAAACCGAGCGACCATGGAGAGGCGTGGCCGGGGGGAATCGCGGCCAGGCACACCGGGTGGGGGCACTGGGTGGGGGGAACACAGACGGGCCCGCGCGAGTCGCGCGGGCCCGTCGTGACGCTCGGCCACGCGCGGGTGCACCCGCCGTCGGCCGACTGAGCCGACCGCCTGACCGCCGGGGACGAACCTGGCAGTATCGGGGCGTGAGGTTCCTGATCTGGGTCACCGTCAACGCCCTGGCGCTGGCCGCCGCGACCGCCCTGCTCGACGGCATCCGGGTGACCGGCGACACGACGCAGGACCAGGTGCTGACCCTGATCCTGGTCGCGCTGGTCTTCGGCGTGGTCAACGCGATCATCAGCCCGGTGGTCAAGCTGCTCTCGCTGCCCTTCATCATCCTGACGTTCGGCCTGTTCCTCTTCGTCGTCAACGCGCTGATGCTGATGCTCACCGAGTGGATCTCCAACGCCTTCGGACTCGGCTTCCACGTCGACGGCTTCTGGACCGCTGTCCTCGGCGCGATCGTCATCACGATCGCCACGTGGGTGCTCGAGCTGGTGCTGCCGGAGCGCGACTGACGTGGACCCGACGCCGGAGCTCCCGCGCGGCCGCCGCCCCGGCGCGCCGTACCGGGTCGCGCTGGTCTGCCTGGGCAACATCTGCCGCTCCCCGATGGCCGACGTGGTGCTGACCGACCGGCTCGAGGCCGCCGGCCTCGACCGGGCCGTCGAGGTGGTCAGCGCCGGGACCGGCGGCTGGCACGTCGGCGACCCGATGGACCGGCGGGCCGCGGCGCTGCTGACCGCGCACGGCTACGACGCGAGCCGGCACCGGGCCAGCCAGTTCGACGACGGCTGGTTCGACGACTGCGACCTGGTGCTCGCGATGGACGCCGACAACCTCGCCGACCTCGTCGGGATGCACCCCGGCACCCCCGACGACCGCCTGCGGATGTTCCGCGACTTCGACCCGCGCAGCGCGGGCGAGCACGACCGCGACGTCCCCGACCCCTACTACGGCGGCGACGACGGCTTCGAAGGAGTGCTGGCCATGGTCGAGCGCACCTGCGCCGCCCTGGTCACCGCCCTGGAGCGCACGCTCGACCGCGACGGCGTGGGCGGCTGAGGTGGCCCGGCTGGGGGCGGTCGCCCAGCGGGCCGAGTCCCTGCTCGGCACGTCGGTCGTCGCCACCACGCCTGTCGCCGGCGGCGACATCTGCACCGCCACCCGGCTCCGCCTCTCCGACGGCCGCTCGGCCCTGATCAAGACCCGGCCGCACGCCCCCGACGGCTTCTTCGCGCGCGAGGCCGACGGGCTGCGCTGGCTGGCCGAGGCGGGCGGCGTCGCCGTCCCCGAGGTGCTGGCCGCGGAGGAGGACTGCCTGGTCCTGGCCTGGGTGGAGAGCGCCCGGCCCACGGTCGACTCCGCCGAGGACTTCGGTCGCGCCCTCGCCCGCACCCACGCCGCCGGTGGGCCGTGCTTCGGCAGCGAGGCGGGCGACGGCTTCATCGGCACCCTCCCGCTGCCCAACCGGCCGGCGGACTCGTGGCCCGAGTTCTACGCCACCCGGCGGGTGCTGCCCTACCTCAAGCTCGCCCGCGACCGCGGGCACATCGACCCGACGGACGCCGCGGCCGTCGAGTCGGTCGTACGCCGCATCGTGGACCTCGCCGGACCCGACGAGCCGGTCGCGCGGCTGCACGGCGACCTGTGGGCCGGCAACCTGCTGTGGGGCGCCGACGGCCGGGTCTGGCTGGTCGACCCCGCCGCCCACGGCGGCCACCGGGAGACCGACCTGGCGATGCTCGCCCTCTTCGGCTGCCCGCACCTGCCCCGGGTCCTGGACGCCTACGCCGAGGCCGCGCCGCTGGCCGACGGCTGGGAGGACCGGGTGCCGCTGCACCAGCTCTTCCCGCTGCTGGTGCACGCGTGCCTCTTCGGCGGCGGCTACGGCGGCCGCGCCGCGGAGGCTGCCCGCGCGCTCGGCTAGAAAAGGACATATGCCGCGAAACCCCGGCGAAGCGGGTGACCGCCGTGTGACGATGGCGACGCGAGCCGTGCCCAGGGAGGGGCGCGGCCACGACCTGGGAGCGCGGATGAGGCTGAACGAGTCCCACCTGCGCGCCGCCCCGGCGACGACCGACTGGGGCCGGGCGCTCGCGCGCGCCCTGCGCGGGGACGGCGTCGCCAGCCACTTCCAGCCGATCGTCGACCTCGGCCGCGGCGAGATCGCCGGGCACGAGGCCCTGCTGCGCTTCCCCGGCCACCCGGTCTCCTCGCCGGCGCGCTGGCTGGAGGTCGCCCACGACCACGGCTGCGGGGCCGAGCTCGAGGCGGTGGCGCTGCGCAGCGCCCTCGCGGCCGCGCCGGTGCGGCCGCGCGGCACGTTCCTGTCGGTCAACATCGCGCCCGGCGTGCTCACCCACCGCGCGGTGCAGGACGCCTTCCTCGACCAGCCCTCCCTCGCCGGCGTCGTCGTCGAGCTGACCGAGCACTCCCGGGTCGAGCACTACGGCCGGCTGGCCGACGAGCTGGACCGGCTCCGCGCGCTGGGCGCGGTGATCGCCGTCGACGACACCGGCGCCGGCTACGCCGGCCTGCAGCACCTGGTCAGCATCCGGCCGGAGATCATCAAGCTGGACCGCGCGCTCGTGGCCGGGATCGACCAGGACCGACCGCGGCGTGCCCTGGTGGAGATGTTCGACTCCTTCGCCAACCGGTTCGACGCCTGGGTGCTCGCGGAGGGTGTCGAGACCCCCGGCGAGCTCGCCACGCTGCGCCGGCTCGGCATCCCGCTGGCCCAGGGCTACCTGCTCGCCCGGCCGGCCGCCGCCTGGCAGCAGCTCTCGGCCGAGGCCACCGCGGTCCTCGGCGAGCTGGGTCGGCAACCCTCCGGCCCGACACTCCGGCTGCTGCTCGAACCCGTCGCCGCCAGCGTGACCGGGCTGCGGGTCGACGTCGACACCTCCCTGTCCGCGGCGGCGCACCGGGCGCTCCACCGCGACGTCGCCCGCCGCTTCGACCCGCTGCTGTGCACCGACGCCACCGGCACCGTCCTCGGCCAGGTGCGGATGGAGCGCCTCGTGGAGCAGCTCGCGGTGCTGGGCAGCGCACCCGGCTGACCTGCGACTTCTCAGCAGCGACTCAGGTCCGGGTGGCACAGTAGGGATGTGCCGACCGCTCCCGATGCCGCTGCGCGCGTCCTCGTCGTCGACGACGACCGCGCCGTCCGCGAGTCGCTGCGGCGGTCCCTGGAGTTCAACGGCTACGAGGTCGCGCTGGCCGGCGACGGCGCCGAGGCGCTGGCCAGCATCGCCGGGCACGCGCCCGACGCCCTGGTGATCGACGTGATGATGCCGCGGCTCGACGGCATCGAGACCACCCGGGCCCTGCGCACCGCCGGCAACGACCTGCCCATCCTGGTGCTCACCGCCCGCGACTCCGTGGGCGACCGGGTGGAGGGCCTCGACGCCGGCGCCGACGACTACCTCACCAAGCCGTTCGCCCTCGAGGAGCTGCTCGCCCGGCTGCGGGCCCTGCTGCGGCGGGCGCACACCGCCGACGGCGACGACGACCTCGCCGGCGAGACGCTGTCGTTCTCCGACCTGTCGCTCAACCTGGCCACCCGCGAGGTGCGCCGCGGCGACCGCACCATCGAGCTGACCCGCACCGAGTTCGCGCTGCTCGAGATGTTCCTGCGCCGGCCGCGCCGCGTGCTGGAGCGGGCCTTCATCCTCGAGGAGGTGTGGGGCTACGACTTCCCCACCACCGCCAACTCCCTCGAGGTCTACGTCGGCTACCTGCGCCGCAAGACCGAGGCCGAGGGCGAGCCGCGGCTGATCCACACCGTGCGCGGCGTGGGATACGTCCTCAAGGAGGCCTGAGGATGCCGGACCCTCGGACGTGGCACTACCGACGGTCGCTGGCCAGCCGGGTGACGCTGCTCGCCACGATGGCGGTGGGCCTCGCGGTCGCGGTCGTCGCCGCCGCGGCGTACTTCACCGTGCGCCACCAGCTCCTCGACACCCTCGACCACTCGCTGAAGGACCGGGCGTACGCCGCCGCGCAGTCGAGCACGATCAACAACCTCACCCGCGAGGAGGTGCCGTCGTGGGTGGTCGGCGCGGCCGACGTCCGGATCGGCACGATCAGCGCCACCGGGCAGATCGAGGGCACCCGCGCCGACACCGGTGAGCCGATCACCCTCGGGACGCCCGAGATCGAGGTCGCCCGCGGACAGCGGGGCTACTCGTGCCGCACGATCGACACCGCCGACGGCGACTTCCGGGTCGCCACGGTGCCGAGCAACGAGCCCGGCGTGGCGCTGGTGCTCGCGCAGTCGCTGGAGGGCAACCACTACACGCTGGAGAAGCTCGGCGCGGTGCTCTTCATCTTCGGCGCGCTCGGCGTGATCGCTGCCGCACTGGCCGGCTGGGGGGTGGCCCGCAACGGCCTGCGACCCGTACGCCGGCTCACCGACGCCGCCGAGGAGATCGCCCGCACCGAGAAGCTCGACCCGATCGAGGTCGAGGGCAACGACGAGATCGCCCGGCTGGCCTCGGCGTTCAACTCGATGCTCGCCGCGCTGTCGGCCTCCCGGGACCGGCAGCGCCAGCTCGTCGCCGACGCCGGCCACGAGCTGCGCACGCCGCTGACCTCGCTGCGCACCAACCTCGACCTGCTCGCCCAGGCCGACGACCGCGGGGGGCTCTCGCCCGAGTCGCGGGCCGAGCTGATGGACGACGTGCGCTTCCAGATCGAGGAGCTCACCACGCTGATCGGCGACCTCACCGAGCTCGCCCGCGAGGACCTGACGCCGGTCGTCCTGGAGACGGTCGACCTCTCCGAGGTGGTCGAGCGGGCCGTGGAGCGGGTGCGCCGCCGCGCCTCGAGCCTGCACTTCGACGTCCACCTCGACGCCCTGGTGGGTGACCGGGGACTCCGGTGCCCTGGAGCGCGCGGTGACCAACCTCCTCGACAACGCCGCCAAGTGGAGCCCGCCGCTGGGCACCGTGACCGTCACCCTCGACCACGGCGTGCTGCGGGTGGCCGACCAGGGCCACGGCATCCCCGTGGAGGACCTGCCACACGTGTTCGACCGCTTCTACCGCTCGGCCGAGTCGCGGACCATGCCCGGCTCGGGGCTCGGGCTGTCGATCGTCCGGCAGATCACCGAGCGGCACGGCGGCTCCGTCCGGGCCGGCCGGGCCGAGCCCGAGGGCGGCGCCGCGTTCTGGCTGTCGATGCCCGGGTCGGCCGCTCCGCGGGAGACCCCCGGGGACGCTCCCCGCGGGGCGACGGAGACCGCGCACAGCCGCTGACCGGCACGGTTCGCAGATCAAACCAACGTCAAAGCGGCCTCTCAGCGCAGTTTCAGCCTCGCCGCACATGCTGGTCCCATGACCGAGAACCCGCCCCAGAGCACCGGACCCGAGACCGGTGACACCGCTCAGATGCCGGACCCCTGGTACGGGGTCAACCATCGATACGAGTCGTCGGGGTTTACGCCTCCCCCGGCGGGGGCAGGTTCTCGGCCGAGCAGGGGACTCGTCGCCGGACTTCTGGCGGCGGCCCTGGTCGTAGGAGGGCTCGGCGGCCTGGCTGGCGCTGCGGGGTTCTCCGCCGTGGATGACCTCGTCGGAGGTGACGCCCCTGCGGCGTCACCTTCGTCGGGTCGCCCGGCCACCACCGTCTCCGACACCACGGACACCCCGGCGGCCGAGGGCTCGGTCGAGCAGGTGGCCACCTCCGTGCTCCCCTCGGTGGTGAAGATCAACGTCTCCGGCTCCCAGGGGACCGGCTCCGGCTCGGGCATCATCCTCAGCGCCGACGGCGAGATCCTCACCAACAACCACGTCGTCGCGGTCGCCGACGGCGGCGGCCGGCTGTCGGTCAACTTCTCCGACGGCACCAGCGCGGAGGCCACCGTCGTGGGCACCGACCCGCTGACCGACCTCGCGGTGATCCAGGCCCAGGACGTCTCCGGCCTCACCCCCGCCACCATCGGTCAGTCGGGCCAGCTCGACGTCGGCGAGAACGTCGTCGCCATCGGCTCCCCCTTCGGCCTCCAGGCCACCGTCACCAGCGGCATCGTCAGCGCCCTCAACCGGCCGGTGTCCGTCGGCGAGAGCGGCGGCACCGACACGACGTACCCCGCCGTCCAGACCGACGCGGCGATCAACCCCGGCAACTCCGGCGGGCCGCTGGTCAACATGCGCGGCGAGGTCGTCGGCATCAACTCCTCGATCCGTACGGCGTCGAGCAGCATGAGCAGCGAGGGCGGCTCGATCGGCCTCGGCTTCGCCATCCCGATCGACAACGTGCTGCCGATCGTCGACCAGCTCCGCAACGGCGAGACCCCCACGCACGCCCGGCTCGGCGTCTCGGTCGCCGACGCGACCAGCAACGACGGGCTGCTCTCCGGCGCCGGCGTGCAGGAGGTCAACGCGGGCTCCGCCGCCGAGCAGGCCGGCCTCGAGCAGGGCGACGTGATCACCAAGGTCGACGACCAGGTGATCTCCGACAGCGAGTCGCTGGTGGCCACGGTCCGCGGCTACCGCCCCGGTGACCGGGTCACGCTCACCGTGGTCAGCGGCGCCACCGGCAGCGGCTCCGGCGGCTCCGGCAGCGGCTCCGGCGGCGACACCCGGACCGTCCAGGTCACCCTCGACAGCGACGGCGGTCAGGCCGCCTCCTGACCCACCGCCGAGGGGTCAGTCATTCAGGCCCCTCGGCGGCGTGTCGCTGCACAGGTGACTCCTGGGCCGCCGTCCGACGGCTCTGCACCACGGCGATGACGACCATCGCGACGAGCCCGGCGACCAGCAGCGGCCCCGCCGCGAGGACGCCGAGGAACAGGACCGTGTCCGCCGGCGTCAACGAGCAGCCGAACCCGATGCCCTCGCAGCCGCCGCCCTCCAGCTCATGGGGCAGCACGAGGTAGCCGACCGCGACGGCCAGCGCCGGCAGCCCCCAGACGATGCCGAGGGCCCAGAGGTAGGGGCGTGCGGATCGGGTCGCGTTCTCCATGCCCCCAGCATCGAGGCCGGCGAGCCGCGGGCTCATCCGCTCTGCTACTCAGATCCCCCGACGGCGGAGCGGAGGCGGGCGGCCTTCCACCGGGTCTCGGCGTACTCCTCGTCGACGTCGGAGCGCACGGTGATGCCGCCCCCGGTGCCGAGGGTGTAGGCCCAGGCGTCCTCCTCGCGGCGGGCGACCAGGCTGCGGATCACCACCCCGAGGTCGGCGCGGCCGTCGCCGGCGATCCAGCCGAACGCGCCGGCGTAGACCCCGCGCGGCGAGCCCTCCACCCGGTCGATGATCTCCATGGTGCGCAGCTTGGGCGCCCCGGTCATCGACCCCGCCGGGAACAGCGCGCGCAGCGCCGCGACCGTGCCGACGCCGTCGCGCAGGTGACCGCGCACCGTGGACACGAGCTGGTGGACCGAGGCGTAGGACTCGACCTGCATCAGCGCGGGCACCTCGACCGTGCCGGGCTCGCAGACCATCGACAGGTCGTTGCGGAGCAGGTCGACGATCATCAGGTTCTCGGCGCGGAACTTCGGGTCGCTCGCCAGCCGGTCGCGCTCGGCGGCGTCCTCCGCCTCCGACGCGCCGCGCGGGGTGGTGCCCTTGATCGGCTTGGTCTCCACCCAGCGGGTGCGGTCGACGGTGGCGTACCGCTCGGGGCTCGAGCTGAGCAGCGCCACGTCGCCGTGCTGGAGGTAGCCGGCGTACGGCGCGGGGTTGTCGGCCCGGAGCCGGAGGTACGCCGTGACCGGGTCGGTCGTGGAGGTGAGCCGCTCGCGGTAGGTCAGGTTGACCTCGTAGCTGTTGCCGCGGTGCAGCTCGTCCTGCACCGCGGCGAAGGCGTCGGCGTACCACGCGGGGGTGTCGACGTCTCCAGCGGAGGACGAGGTGGGCCCGGGCGGGGCGTCCGGGCCGGGCGGGTGCTCCACGACGAGGGGGTCGCGGACCCGCATCCAGACCGCGTCGGGGACGTCGCCCGCGGGGCGGGCCGGCAGGTCCGGGCGGCAGGCGTAGCCGCAGTAGCCGACCCACGACACGTCCGGGGCGCCGCCGTCGCGGGCGACCTCCCCCGCGAGCACGGTCCAGAGGTCCTCGCCGACGACGGTGCTGCGCCCGCGCTGGTGGCGGCGGACCTCGCGGGCGGCGGCGTCGTAGGTGAGGGAGAGGTCGTCGTCGTCGAGGAAGCCGAGGATCGACCGCCGGCCCGACCACGGCCGGGACCCGCCGCCGTCGAGCCAGAACATCCGCTCGTGCCGGCGGGCCCGCTCGGCGAACACCGCGGCCGGGTCGGTCACGCCGCCTCCAGGAAGTTGGCCACCAGGCGCTCGCCGTGCCGGGTCAGCACCGACTCGGGGTGGAACTGCACCCCCCACAGCGGCCGGGTGCGGTGCGCGACGCCCATCACGACCTGCCCGTCCGGGCCGTCGCACCAGGCGGTCACCCGCAGGTCGGCGGGCACCTCGAGCGCGGCCAGCGAGTGGTAACGGACCGCCTCGAACGGCGACGGCAGCCCGGCGAAGGCACCGGTCCCGTCGTGCGCGACCTGCGCCACCTCGCCGTGCGCGGGGGTGACCGGGCCGACCCGGCCGCCGTACGCCGTCACCAGGCCCTGCATGCCCAGGCACACCCCGAGCACCGGCACCGTGGCCTCGCGGAGCAGGACGCGCCCGACCGCGAAGTCGGCCTCGTCGTCCGGGGTGCCCGGACCGGGCGAGAGCACCAGGTGCGTCCACGGCCCGGCCAGCACCGCGTCGGCGGTGACCTCGTCGTGCTCGACGACCTCGGGCAGCACGCCCGTCACGGCGGCGACGAGGTGCACGAGGTTCCAGGTGTAGGAGTCGTGGTGGTCCACGACCAGCACCCGTGCGGTCACATCGTGCTCATGCCAGGAGCTCGCGCACCAGGTCGTGGATCAGGTCGTAGCCGTGCTCGGTGAGGATCGACTCGGCGTGGAACTGGATGCCGCGGTAGTGCGGGCCACGGAGCAGGTGCACGTCGCCGGACTCCGGGTCGGCCGCGACCTCGACCCCCTCGGGCAGCGGGCCGTCGACCCGGCCGACGAAGGTGTTGTAGAAGCCGACGTTCTCCTCGTGGCCGCCCCCCGCGGGGTCGAGGTCGACCCGCGACTGGGTGCCCTGGAAGACGATGTCCTTGTAGGCCAGCCCGATGCCCAGCCGGTCGCACAGCACCTGGTGGCCCAGGCACACCGCGAGGAACGGCTGCCCGGCCGCGAGCAGGCCGTCGACAGCCGCGCGGAACGCCGCGATCTTGGGGTGGTCGCCGTCGCGCGGGTCACCGGGCCCGGGACCGACGATGACGAGGTCGTGCCCGTCGAGCGCGCCCGGCACGAAGTCCTCGTGCCGGACGACGGTGGAGGTCATCCCCATCACCGCGAGCACGCGGCGGAGCATGTTCACGAAGTCGTCCTCGCCGTCGAGGATCACCACCGACCGGCCCTGCAGCTCCGGCGCCGGCCGGGCGCCGGCCTGGTCGGTGAGCCAGAACTTCGAGAGCCGCTGGTTGCGCTGGTTGAGCGTGACCAGGACGTCCTCGTCGTTGACCAGCTCGGCGAGGTTCACGTCCGGCGTGGGCGCCGGCGGCACCAGACCGAACGCGCTGAGGATGCCGCCGGCCTTGGCGTGCGTCTCGGCGACCTCGTACGCCGCGTCGGAGTCACGCACCAGGGTGGCGCCCGGCGGTGACGGTCAGCCGGCCGTCGAGGTCGACGTCGGCGGTGCGGATCACGATCGGGCTGTCGACCATCGGGCCGCCCTCGTCGTCGCGGCCCAGGATCGCGAGCGCGGCGCCGTAGTAGCCGCGGCCGCTCTGCTCGTAGCGCTTGATCAGCCGGCAGGCGTTCTCGACCGGCGACCCGGTGACGGTGGCGGCGTACATCGTGTCGCGCAGCACCTCGCGCGGGTCGCGGTCGGTGCGGCCGGCGAGGAGGTACTCGGTGTGCACGAGGCGGCTCATGGGTTTGAGGAACGGGCCGAGCACCTGGCCGCCCTGGTTGCAGATGTCGCACATCATCTTGAGCTCCTCGTCGACGACCATGAAGAGCTCGTAGATCTCCTTCTCGTCGTGCAGGAACTCCAGCAGCTGCCGGCGCAGGTCGCCCTCGGCCGGGATCCGGAAGGTGCCGCTGATCGGGTTCATCCGGACGTCGCCGCCGTGGATGGACACGTGCCGCTCGGGGCTGGCGCCGATCAGGTAGCGGTCGCCGGTGAAGAACACGAAGGTCCAGTAGGCGCCGCGCTCGCGCTCGAGCAGCCGGCGGAACACCGTGAGCGCCTTGTCGGCGCCCCAGTCGGCGACCGTCGCCTTGTAGTGGCGGCCGACGACGAGGTTGGCGCCCTCGCCCTGGCCGATCTCGTCGCGGATGATCGCCTCGACGAGCTTGCCGTACTCCTCGTCGTCGGTCTCGAACCCGCCGCGGTCGGCGAACTCCACGCCGGTGTCGTCGATCGCCTCGATCACCTCGGCGACGGAGAACTCCTGCTCGGTCTCGACGTCGACCACGACGAGCGGGGTGCCGTCGTCGTGGGCCTCGAAGCCGCGCTCGGCGACCTGGCGGAACGGGACGGCGAGCAGCCGGTCGGCGATGTGGCCCGCGTCGGGCGTCCCCTCCTCCAGGGGTACGTCGAGGAGCGAGGCGACGACGCGGCGGGTGCCGCCCACCAGCCCGACGGTGTCCCGGTCGCCCGCCCGGGTGGAGCGGCGGATGACCGCCCAGGCCTCGTGGCCTCGCAACGCGTCGAGCGCGGCACGGGCGGACGAGGAGGCGTCGTTCATGGCCGCACTCTACGACGCCGTCGGGGGCTCCCCCGGGGCGTGCCCGGCGGCCGGTCAGGCCGTGACGGTCACCAGGCGCTGGGTGGCCCGGGTGAGCACGACGTAGAGCGTCGCCCGGCCGGTGGCCGACTCGTGCTCGATCTCGTCGGGCTGCACGACCACGATGCCGTCGAACTCCAGGCCCTTGGTGTCGAGGCCGGTGAGCACGGCGATGCGGGCCTCGTGCCGGCCCCCGGCGCCGGCCGCCGCCTCGGCGTGCTCGGGCCAGGAGTCCAGCCACGCGGTGACCTCGGCCCGGCGCTCGACCGGCACGACGACGGCGACCGTGCCCTCGACGGCCTCGGCCAGCTCGGTGACCGCGGCCCGGACCCCGTCGTGGAGGTCGTCGACGCTGCGCTCCTCCGGGTCGATCCCGGTGGACCGCACGGCGTGCGGCAGGTCGGCGTCGAGGCCCACGCGTCCGGCGTACGCCGCGGCGAAGTCGTAGATCTCGCTGCTGTTGCGGTAGTTGGTCGACAGGTGGAAGTCGTGCCGCGCCTTGTCGCCGAGCGCCTCCTCGCGGGCGGCCGCCGCCTCGGCGGGCACCGGCCACGAGGACTGGGCCGGGTCGCCGACGATCGTCCAGGTCGCGGTGCGGCCGCGGCGGCCGACCATCCGCCACTGCATCGGCGTGAGGTCCTGCGCCTCGTCGACCAGCACGTGGGCGTAGCCGTCGTCCTCGGTGCGGGCCAGGCTCGGCCCGCGGCTGAACTCCCGGTCGGTGACCGTGGTCAGCTCGGGCATGTTCTCGTCGACCAGGTGGGCCAGCGGGTCGTCCTCGTGGGCGCGCTCGGGCGCGTCACCGAGGAGGTAGCGCAGCTCGTCGACCAGCGCGACGTCCTCGACCGACCAGTCGCCCTCGGGGCTGTCCTGCCAGGACTTGGCGACCAGCATCAGCTCGTCGGGGGCGAGCACGCCCTCGCCGACGCGGGTGAGCAGGTCGGGGTCGCGCAGCCAGGAGAGCACCGTCGGGGCGTCGAGGGCCGGCCACCAGGACAGCGCGAAGTCGACGAAGGCGGTGTTGCCGAGCATGCTGTCGACGAACTCCTCCTTGCCGCGCTCGCGGCCGCGCTCGCCGGCCACCTGGCGCCACAGCGCGTCGAGCAGGGTGTGCGCCACCCGCGGGATCTGCCGGTTGCGCTTGCCCTGCGAGAGCAGCTGGCGGCGGAGCCGGTTGAGGTCGCGGCCGGTCAGCACGAGGTTGTCGTCGCGGTAGAAGATGCGGAACTCGCGCGGGGCGCCGGGCACGGCCTGCCGGGCCAGCCGGCGCATCAGCTCGGCCATCCGGGCGGCGCCCTTGACGTCGGCGACCGCGGGGGCGTCGTGACGCAGGCCCTTGACCCCGTCGACGACCTCGCCGAGCGACCGCAGCGCGACGGCGGTCTCGCCCAGCGACGGCAGCACCCGCTCGATGTAGCGCATGAAGACGCCGGACGGCCCGACCACCAGGACGCCGCCGGTCTCGTAGCGACGGCGGTCGGAGTAGAGGAGGTACGCCGCGCGGTGCAGCGCCACGACCGTCTTGCCGGTGCCGGGTCCGCCCGCGATGGTGACGACACCCTTGCTGGGCGCCCGGATCGCGCGGTCCTGCTCGGCCTGGATGGTGGCCACGATCGAGTGCATGGTGCGGTCGCGGGCGCGGGACAGCTGCGCCATCAGCGCACCCTCGCCGACGATCGGCAGCTCCCCGGCGGCGTCGGCCCCGGGGTCGAGCAGGTCGTCCTCGACGGCGGTCACGCGGGCGCCCGCGCACCGGAGCACCCGGCGGCGTACGACGCCCTGGGGGTCGGCCGCCGTGGCCTGGTAGAACACCGCGGCCGCGGGGGCCCGCCAGTCGACCAGCATGGAGTCGCGGTTCTCGTCGCGCAGGCCGATCCGGCCGATGTAGCGGGGTCCGTCGCCCTGGGCGAGCGCCTCGTCGAGGTCGAGCCGGCCGAAGACCAGGCCCTCGTGGGCGGCGTTGAGCGTGGCGATCCGCTTGGCCGCCTGGAACACCATGGCGTCGCGCTCGACGAGTCCGCCCTCGTGACCGAGGCTGCCGCGGCCGTAGCCCTCCTTGGCGAGCGCCTCGGCGTTCTTGGTCGACAGCGCGAGCTGGCGGTAGACGCGGTCGACGAACTCCTGCTCGTGCGCGATCTCCTGCTGCGCTACGTCGTCGTGAGTGACATCGACGGACAAGTCGTTCACCGTTCCTGGGGACTACGGGGTGTGCGGTCAGGCAAGTCGGTAATCCTACCTCCGGCCCACGGACCGTCCGGCGACTTTTCCCGAGGTCGCCCCCGGCCCGACCGGCTCGGGTAGCCTGCCGGGGCGCCCGGGCGGGTGCCGCGTCACGAAGGGGAGCGCGCGATGACACCGATCCTGCTGGCCGTGCTGGTCCTGGTCGCCGCCGTCGCCGGGGTCGCCGGCTACGCCCTCGGTCGCAACGCCGCCGGGATGCAGGCGGTCGACGCGCAGACGGTGGACGCCGTACGCCGCCAGGACGCCGAGCTGCGCGCGCTGGTGGGCCGCCTCAAGGACCTGGCCTGGGACCACCGGGAGCTCGACTCCCCGCTGGCCACGATCGTCATCGACGAGATCCGGACGTACGAGAAGAAGGAGCTGGGACCGTGACCGACCGCCTGCCGAAGGTTCGCTCGGGAGGGCGCAGCGCCGCACGCACGATCGCGGTGCTGGTGGCCGTGGCCGTCGCGGCCCTCGTCGTGTTCGCGTTCGTGCGACCCTCGACCGCCTCGACCGGACCCGACCAGGTCGCCCTGCACTACAAGGGCGGCTCGTTCACCAGCAAGCGGTTCTCCGACTGCATCGCCCCGTCCAACCGGGTCTTCGACGGTCCGGGCGACTCGCACTTCGCCTACCCGTCGTCGCAGACCAACTTCGTCTTCGACGCCGACCCGGGCAGCGACGGCAGCCAGATCACCTTCGTCACCCGTGACGGCATCGAGATGGCCGTCGAGGGGGTCACCAACTTCCTGCTCAACACCGCGTGCGAGGCGAGCACGATCGGCGAGACCCGCTTCGAGGGCGGGACGCTGCAGCGCTTCCACGAGCTGATCGGCAACCGCTACCAGGCCTACATGACCGAGGACGGCCAGCGCTCCGACGGCTGGCGGCAGATGCTCAACGTCTACATCGCGCGGCCGCTCGACACCGCGATCGACCGGGCCGGGCAGAACTACACCTACACCGAGCTCTACACCGACCCCACCAAGAAGGCGGCCTGGGAGCAGGACGTCCTCGAGCAGCTGCCCGGCCTGGTCAACCGGCAGACCGACGGCGACACCGAGTTCTTCCTCAACTTCGCCATCACCCTGCAGAAGCCCGAGCCGCCGCAGGCGATCAAGGACGCCCTGGTCAAGCAGCAGGAGGCGGTCGCCCGGGCCAAGGCCGCCGAGGCCGAGGCCGCCGCCCGCGAGTCCGCCGCGCAGGCGCAGATCGCGGTGGAGAAGGCCGAGGCCGCCAAGATCAACGAGCGGATCAAGGTGCTGGGCCGGGCGGGCTACCTCAAGCAGTACGCCATCGACCACGGCCAGAACCCCTACCAGCCGTCGACCAACAGCCTCATCACCGGCAACCAGTAGGCCGGCCGGGTCAGCCCTTCTTGCGGTTGAGGAAGGCGAGCATCGCCGCCTTGGCCTCCTCGGAGCCGAACAGCCGGGCCGAGAGGGCGGCCAGGTCGGCGCCGTGGGCGTCGATGCGCTCGACGAGCTCGCGGCCGACGAGCGCCTTGGTCTCGCGCAGCCCCTGGGGGTGGCCCTTGGCGAGCGCGGCGCAGATCTCGTCGACCTCGCTGTTCAGCTCGTCCTCGGGCACGGCGAGCGTGACCAGGCCGTGGCGCTCGGCGGCGCGGCCGTCGAAGACCTCGCCGGTGAGGAACGTGCGGGCGGCCGCCCGGTCGGTCATCCGCGGCAGCACCGAGAGCGAGATGGCGGCGGGGGTGAGGCCGAGGCGCACCTCGGTGAAGGCGTACGTCGCGTCGGTGGCGCTGACCGCGATGTCGGAGGCGGCCACGATGCCGATCCCGCCGGCGCGGACGTTGCCGTGCACCCGGGTGACGACCGGCTTGGCCAGGGTGGCGATCCGGCGCTGCAGCTCGACGAGGACGCCGGCGGCCTTCTCCATGCCCTCCCCGCTGGCCTCCGACAGGTCGGCGCCGGAGCAGAACGTGCGCCCCTCGGCGCGGATCAGCACCACCTTGACCTCGTCGTCGGCCTCGGCCCGCTCCAGGCCGGCGAACAGCTCGGCGACCAGCTGCTTGGAGAGCGCGTTGCGGTTGTGCTGGCTGTCGAGCACCAGGCTCGCCACGCTGTCGTCGACGCGGTAGTGCACCAGCTCGTCGTGGTCCGTCACGGTCGCTTCTCCTCGGTCGGCCGGCCGGGACGTCATACGTTCGGTGGCCTGTGGGCCTCGGGACGTATGACGTCCGCGGCGGGCGGCGGGGTCAGTAGGACTTGGGCAGGCCGAGCGAGTGCATGCCCACGAAGTTCAGGATCATCTCCCGCGAGACGGGGGCGATCCGGCCGGCGCGGGCGGCGACCAGCAGGCCGGCCACACCGTACTCCTGGGTGATGCCGTTGCCGCCGTGCGCCTGGACGGCCCGGTCGGCGGCGTCGCAGGCGGCCTCGGCGGCGGCGTACTTGGCCATGTTGGCCGCCTCGCCGGCCCCGGCGTCGTCGCCGGCGTCGTAGAGCGCGGCGGCCTTCTGGGTCATCAGCCGGGCCAGCTCGATCTCGATCTTGGACTGGGCGAGCGGGTGGGCCAGGCCCTGGTGGCTGCCGATCGGGGCGCCGAAGACCTCCCGCTCCTTGACGTAGGCGACCGCCTTGTCGAGCGCGAACCGGGCCAGGCCGGTGGAGAACGACGCCGCCATGATCCGCTCGGGGTTGAGCCCGGCGAACAGCTGCACCAGGCCGGCGTCCTCGTCGCCCACCAGCGCGTCGGCCGGCAGCCGCACGTCGTCGATGAAGACCGAGAACTGCTGCTCGGGGCTGACGATCTCCATCGGGATCGGGGTGTACTCGAACCCCTCGGCGTCGGTGGGCACGACGAACAGGCACGGCTTGAGCCGGCCGCTCCGGGCGTCCTCGGTGCGCGCGACGACCAGCACGTGGTCGGCCTCGTCGACGCCGGAGATGTAGATCTTGCGGCCGTTGAGCACCCAGTCGTCGCTCTCGCGGCGGGCGGTGGTGGTGATGTTGTGCGAGTTGGTGCCGGCGTCGGGCTCGGTGATGGCGAAGGCCATCGTCGCGGTGCCGTCGCAGATGCCGGGCAGCCAGCGCCGCTTCTGCTCCTCGGTGCCGAAGCGGCTGATCACGGTGCCGCAGATGGCGGGCGAGACGACCATCATCAGCAGCGGGCAGCCCTGCGCGGCGAGCTCCTCGCAGACGGCCGCCACGTCGCCGATGCCGCCGCCCCCGCCGCCGTACTCCTCGGGCACGTTGATCCCGAGGTAGCCGTGCTTGCCGATCTCGAGCCACAGGTCGGTCGTCTTGCCGCCGCTGCGGGCCTGCTGCACGAAGTAGTCCCGGCCGTAGCCGCTGGCGAGCTTGGCGACCGCCGCGCGCAGGGCGCTGTCGCTCCTCGGACTCGGTGAACGGGGTCTCGGTCATGCTTCCTCCTGCGGTCGGTGGTCGAGCCTGTCGAGACCACGGCCAGGACGTCCCCGGCGGCGACCTGCTCGCCGACGGACACGGGGATCTCGGTGACGGTGCCGGCGTGCGGCGCCGTCACGGTGTGCTGCATCTTCATCGCCTCGAGGACGAGGACGGGTTCGCCCGCGGCGACGGTGGCGCCGGCCTCGACGGCGACGGACACCACCGAGCCGGGCATCGGGGCGAGCAGCGAGCCGGTCGCGACCTGGTCGGCGGGGTCGACGAAGCGGGGGGTACGCCGCAGCGCGACGTGCCCCAGCGACGACTCCACGTCGACCGCGTCGCCGGCGACGGACACCTCGAACCGCCGCACCGACTTGTCAGTGCTCTCCAGCGCTATGACGACACCACGCTCTGACAGCTCGGTGGAGGCGACGTGTACGTCGAGGTCCGCGGGGGTGTAGCCGGTCCCCCGAGCCGTCGAAGGGTCGCGGCCGCCGTACCAGCGGACCACGACCTCCTCGCCGCGGTGGTCGAAGCGGGTGGTCTGCGGGGCCGACACGACGTTGCGCCAGCCGACCGGGACCCGGCGCTGCACGGTGCGCCCGGCGGCGTCGTGCTCGGCGAGCGCGACCGCGGCGGCCAGGGCGCTGAGCTGGACGGTGCCGTCGTCGACCCCGCCCTGCCGCAGGTCGTGGCGCTCCAGGAAGTCGGTGCTCACGTCGCCGGCCAGGAAGGCGGGCGAGCGCAGCACCCGCAGCAGCAGGTCGCGGTTGGTGGTGACGCCGTGGACCCTGGCCCGGGCCAGCGCGCCGGCCAGCAGCCGCACCGCCTGGTCGCGGGTCGGCGCGTGGGCGACGACCTTGGCGAGCATCGCGTCGTAGTGCGTCGAGACCGTGCTGCCCGCGGCGTACCCCGCGTCGACGCGGAGGCCCGGCAGGTCGGGGAGGTCGAACGCCGTGAGCAGCCCGCTCTGCGGCTGCCAGTCGCGGGCCGGGTCCTCGGCGTAGAGGCGCACCTCGACGGCGTGACCGTGCGGCGCAGGCGGCTCCTCGGCCTCGTCGCGCGGCGGGTGGCCCTCGGCGACGGCGAGCTGCAGCTCGACCAGGTCGACGCCGAAGACCGCCTCGGTGACCGGGTGCTCGACCTGGAGACGGGTGTTCATCTCCAGGAAGTAGAACCGGTCGCCTGCGTCGTCGAGGAGGAACTCGACGGTGCCGGCACCGTGGTAGTCGATCGCCTCGGCGGCGCGCGCGTGCGGCCTCGTGCAGCGCCGTGCGGACCTCGGCGGCGACGTGCGGCGCCGGAGCCTCCTCGACGACCTTCTGGTGCCGCCGCTGGACCGAGCAGTCGCGGTCGCCGTAGACGACGACGCCGTCGCGGGATCCGACGACCTGCACCTCGACGTGCCGGCCACGCTCGACGTAGTGCTCGACGAAGACGGTGCCGTCGCCGAACGCCGAGGCCGCCTCGGCGCTCGCCGCGTCGACCGCGGCCGGGAGGTCGGCGAGGTCGTGGACCACCCGCATCCCGCGGCCGCCGCCACCGGCCGACGCCTTGACCAGCACCGGCAGGTCCGTCGGCGGTGACGGCGGCCGGGTCGAGGTCGGTGAGCACCGGGACGCCGGCGTCGGCCATCCGCTTCTTGGCCTCGACCTTGGAGCCCATCAGCTCGATCGCGTCCGGCGAGGGGCCGACCCAGGTGAGCCCGGCGTCGAGGACGGCGCGGGCGAAGGCGGCGTTCTCGGAGAGGAAGCCGTAGCCGGGGTGCACCGCGTCGGCGCCGGCGGTGCGGGCCGCCTCGACGAGGAGGTCGGCGCGCAGGTAGGTGTCGGCCGGGCTGGTGCCGGGCAGCCGGACCGCGACGTCGGCCTCGGCGACGTACGGCAGGCCGGCGTCGGCGTCGGAGTGCACGGCGACCGTCTCGATGCCGAGGCGGCGGCAGGTCGCGAAGACCCGGCTCGCGATCTCGGCGCGGTTGGCGACGAGCAGGCGCGTCCACCCGGGTGGTCGAGCTTGTCGAGACCACTTCGTTCACCATCCCGCTCACATCCTGAAGACGCCGAAGCGGTCGGTGCCCTCGACCGGCGCGTTCTCGATCACGGACAGGCAGATGCCGAGCACGGTGCGGGTGTCGCGCGGGTCGATGACGCCGTCGTCGTAGACCATCCCGGAGAGGAAGAACGGCAGGCTCTGCTCCTCCACGGACTGCTCGACGAAGGCGCGCATGCCGGCGTCGCCCTCCTCGTCGTAGGGCTGGCCCTTCGCCTCCGCGGCCTGCCGGGCGACGATCGACAGCACCCCGGCGAGCTGTGCGGGTCCCATCACGGCGGACTTGGCCGAGGGCCAGGTGAAGAGGAAGCGCGGGTCGTAGGCGCGGCCGCACATGCCGTAGTTCCCGGCGCCGTACGACGCGCCCATCATGATCGAGATGTGCGGCACCGTGGAGTTGCTGACCGCGTTGATCATCATCGCGCCGTGCTTGATGATGCCGCCCTGCTCGTAGTCCTTGCCGACCATGTAGCCGGTGGTGTTGTGCAGGAACAGCAGCGGTACGTCGATCTGGTTGGCGAGCTGGATGAACTGCGCCGCCTTCTGCGACTCCTCGCTGAACAGCACGCCCTGCGCGTTGGCGAGGACGCCGATCGGCCGGCCGTGCACCTTCGCCCACCCGGTCACCAGCGAGGTGCCGTAGAGCGGCTTGAACTCGTCGAAGGCCACCTCGTTGCCCGGGCCGGCGCCGTCGCAGATGCGGGCGAGCACGTCGCGCGGGTCGAACGGCTCCTTGAGGTCCTCGGGCACCAGGTCGAGCAGCCCGTCGGGGTCGAGGTCGGGCTCCCGGAACGGCGGGACGTCATACGTCCGGCGGCCGATACCGCTCACGTCGTATGACGTCCCGGGCTTGCGCCAGTTGAGGCGGGCGACGATGCGCCGCCCGAGCCGGATCGCGTCGTGCTCGTCGACGGCGAGGTAGTCGGCCAGCCCCGAGGTGCGCGCGTGCATCTCGGCGCCGCCCAGCGACTCGTCGTCGGACTCCTCGCCGGTCGCCATCTTCACCAGCGGCGGCCCGCCGAGGAAGACCTTGGCCTGCTCCTTGACCATCACCACGTAGTCGCTCATGCCGGGGACGTAGGCGCCGCCCGCGGTGGAGTTGCCGAAGACCAGCGCGACGGTCGGCGTCTTCTCGGCCGAGGCCCGGGTGAGCTCGCGGAACATCGCGCCGCCGGGGATGAAGATCTCCTTCTGGGTGGGCAGGTCCGCGCCGCCGGACTCGACGAGGTTGACGCTGGGCAGCCGGTTCTCGCGGGCGATCTGGGCCGCGCGCTGCACCTTCTTCAGCGTCCACGGGTTGCTCGCGCCGCCGCGCACGGTCGGGTCGTTGGCGATCACCATGCACTCGACGCCCTCGACGACCCCGATCCCGGTGACCACCGAGGCGCCGACCGCGAAGTCGGAGCCCCACCCGGCGAGCGGCGACAGCTCGAGGAACGCCGACCCCTCGTCGACGAGCAGCTCGATCCGCTCGCGGGCGGTCAGCTTGCCGCGCCGGCGGTGCCGCTCGACGTACTTCTCGCCGCCGCCCGCCACCGCCTTGGCGTGCTCGGCGTCGAGCGCGGCGATCTTGTCGAGCATCGCGGCCCGGCGGCTCATGGCGCGTACCCCAGCAGCTTGGCGTTCAGGTCGGTGAGCACCTCGGTGGCTCCTCCTCCGATTCCGAGGATCCGGGCGTCGCGGTAGTGCCGCTCCACCTCGGTCCCGTGCATGTAGCCGGTCCCGCCGAAGAGCTGGACGGCCTGGCTGACCACCCACTCGGCGGTCTCCACCGCGGTGGCCTTGGCGTGCAGCGCCTCGACGAGCGGGTCCTCCCCCGCGACGTACCGGCGGGCGACCTCGCGGGTGTAGCTGCGGGCGACGTCGACGCGGCGGTGCATCTCGACGAGCCGGTGCCGCACCACCTGGTTGGCGATGAGCGGGGCGCCGAAGGTCTCGCGCTCGCGGGCGTACGCCGCGGCGAGGTCGAGCGAGCGCTGGGCGATGCCGTAGCCGTGCGCGGCGAGGGCCAGCCGCTCGACGACGAAGGCCTGCGCGATCTGCACGAAGCCGCTGCCCTCCTCGCCGACGAGGTTGGCCACCGGCACCCGGGCCCCGGCGAACGACAGCTCGGCGGTGTCGGAGCAGTGCCAGCCCATCTTGGCCAGCGACCGGGTCACCTCGAAGCCGGGCGTGCCCTTCTCCACCACCAGCAGGCTGATCCCGGCGTGACCCGGTCCGCCGGTGCGCACCGCGACGGTGACGAAGTCGGCCCGCACGCCCGAGGTGATGAAGGTCTTGGCGCCGTCCACGACGTAGTGGTCGCCCTCGCGGCGCGCGGTCGTGCGCAGCCGCGCGACGTCGGAGCCGCCGCCGGGCTCGGTGATCGCGAGCGCGCCGATCTTCTCGCCGGCGAGGGTCGGCCGGACGAACCGGTCGACGAGGTCGGGGTCGCCGGTGGCGACGATGTGCGGCAGCGCGATGCCGCTGGTGAACAGGGCGGCGAGCAGGCCGCTGGAGGCCCCCGCCTCGGTGAACGCCTCCGAGACGGCGAGCGCGTCGAGGAAGGTGCCGCCGCTGCCGCCGAGGTCCTCGGGCACGCCGAGGCCGAGCAGCCCGAGCTTCGCGGCGCGGGCGTGGAGATCGCGCGGCACCTCGCCGGCGTCCTCCCAGGCCTGCAGGTGCGGGACGACCTCGCTGCGCACGAACGCCCGCGCCGTCGCGCGCAGCGCCTCCTGCTCCTCGCTCCAGAAGCCGCTCACAGGAGCACCTCCGGGACGTCGACGTGGCGCGAGCGGACCCACTCGCCGAGCGCCTTGGCCTGCGGGTCGAAGCGGCTCGACGCCGCCACCCCGTCGCCGAGGAGGCCGTGCAGCACGACGTTGACGCCGCCGAGGTTGGGCAGCGGGTGCACCTCGACGTCGAGCCCGACGGCCTCGGGCACCAGCCGGCGTACGACGTCGGGGGTGATCGTCTCGACGAGCCAGGCGACCCGGTCGGGTCGGGTGGCGGCGTCGACCGCCCAGAGACCGATGTTGGCGTCGCCGCCCTTGTCGCCGGACCGGGCGTGCGCGACGTGCCCCAGCGGGACGCGCACCGTCGCGCCCGTGGCGTGCTTCGAGCCGTCCCGAGGTGGTCGAGCCAGTCGAGCGTCTCGAAACCACGCCCTCGCGAGGGGTCACTTGGTGCCGAGACGCGGCTCCGCAGGCTCCTGCCGCAACTCGACCCCCGCACGGGGTGAGCAGGTGGACGGTGCCGCCGACGGCGACGGTGTCGCGGGGGACGTAGCCGGGTCGGTAGACGGCGTAGGGGGTGGCCGGGGCGGGCGGGGCGGTGAGGGTGAAGCCGGGGTAGGAGCCGAGCGCGAGCTCCACCAGCGGGGCGGTGAACCCCTTGCCCACCACCGCGGCGTCGGCGTCGCGGACGGTGACCCGCAGCCGGCAGGACGCGCCCTCCTCGGTGTCGGCGTCCTCCCGGTCGGTGCGGGCCAGCGACCACTCGACCGCGGCCGGCCGCCGCGGCGCGAGCGCGGCGTCGACCTGCGCGCGCACCCAGGCGGCCTTGGCGTCCACGTCGAGCCCGACCAGGACGAGCTCGGCGCTGTTGCGGAAGCCGCCGAGGAAGTTCAGGCACACCTTCAGGGACGCGGGCGGCGCGGAGCCGCGGACGCCGCTGACCCGGACCCGGTCGGGTCCGTCGTCGCAGAGCCGGACGGTGTCGAGGTGGGTGCTCACGTCGGGGCCGAGGTAGGTCGGGCCCTGCACCTCGTACATCAGCTGCGCGGTCACCGTGTCGACCGTGACGGCGCCACCGGTGCCCTCGTGCTTGGTGACCACGCAGGAGCCGTCGGCCTCGATCTCGGCGACGGGGAAGCCGAGCGGCCGGGTCCACGCATCGGCCGGGCCGTCGGCGAGCAGGGCCTGGAAGCCGGAGAAGTTGCCGCCCGTCGCCTGGGTGCCGCACTCGAGCACGTGGCCCGCGACGGTGGCGCCGGCGAGCTCGTCGTACGCCGTGGCCTCCCAGCCGAAGTGCGCGATCGCCGGGCCGACCACGAGCGAGGCGTCGGTGACCCGGCCGGTGACGACGACGTCGGCGCCCGCGGTGAGGGCCTCGGCGATGCCGGCGGCGCCGAGGTAGGCGTTGGCGGTGAGCGGGCGGCCGAGCCGGTCGTCGACGAGGCCGAGCTCGTCGATGCGGGGGCGCAGGTCGTCGCCGCCGACGAACGCGACGGCCGGCGAGAGCCCGAGTCCGCCGGCCACCTCGACCAGCCGCTCGGCGAGGCCGGCCGGGTTGAGGCCGCCGGCGTTGCTGACGATCCGCACGCCGCGCTCGAGCGCGAGCCCGAGGCAGTCCTCGGCCTGCCGCACGAACGTGCGGGCGTAGCCGAGCGCGGGGTCCTTCATCTGGTCCTTGCCCAGGATCAGCAGCGTGAGCTCGGCGAGGTAGTCGCCGGTGAGCACGTCGAGGGCACCGCCCTCGAGCATCTCGCGCATCGCCGAGAGGCGGTCGCCGTAGAAGCCGCTGCAGTTGCCGACCCGGAGCGTCATGCGTCCACCCGGGGCGGACGGCCCTCACCGGACGGCCCGGCGAAGGCCTGCGCGACGTCGAGCCACCGGTCCGCGTCGGGACCGACCGCGACCAGGTCGGTGTCGGCGCGGTGGACGCGCTGGGTGACCAGCAGGGCGAAGTCGTACGCCGACCCGCGCACCGACTGGGCCGCGTCGGCCGGGCCGTCCTCGTGGACGTCGCCGCCCGGCAGCACGAGCGCCACGTGGATCGGCTCGGCCGGGACGTCGAGCCCGCGGCCGGCGAAGGCGAACCCGCGGGTGCGGATGCCGAGGTGGACGACGTGGCGGACCCGGTCCTCGCGCGGCAGCGTCACGCCGAGCGCGTCGGCGACGTCGCGGGCGTGCGCCCAGGTCTCCATGAAGCGCGCGGTGGCCATCGAGGTGGGGCTCATCGGCGGGCCGTACCACGGCAGCTTCTCCCCCGCGGGGTGCGCGCGCAGGGCCTGCTCCAGCCGGGCCCGCGCGGTGCGCCACCGGGCCAGCAGGTCGGCGGGCGCCGCCTGGGCGCCCCGCTCGGCCTCGGCGTCGACGAAGCCGTCGGGGTCCTCGATCGCGGCGAGCACCGTCGCGTCCCAGGCCGCCTTGTCGGTCGCCGCCTGGTGCGCCGTCTCGTCGGTCCAGGCCAGGTGGGCGATCTGGTGGGCGACGGTCCAGCCGGCCGCCGGGGTCGGCGTACGCCACCCGCCGGTGTCGCTGTCGTCGAGCGGGGCGACCAGGTCGTCGAGCTGCTCGCTCTCGGCGCGCAGGTCGGCCAGCACGTCCTCAAGCACGGTCCCCACCCCGATTCGTCCGCGATGCTGCGTCCGGTCCACGCGGGGCGGGAGCGGACGAATCGGGGTTGATCCGGTCGTCGAGCACGCGGGCCCACTCGTCGAGGATCCGGCCGCGGCGGGTGGTGTCGTCGCTGATGGTGGTGGCCAGGCCGAGCCCGCGGACCAGGTCGAGGGTGGCCTGCACCAGCTCGCGCACGCCCGGCTGCGACTCGTCGACGCCGAGCAGCTCGACGGTGTAGCGGTGCGTCTCCCGGCCGATCCGCTGCTCCAGCGGGCCGACCGCCTCGTGCAGCTCGGCGTCGGTGCGGGCCGCCACCCACAGCTCCAGCGCGGCGGTGAAGACCGGGCTGGTGAAGTGGTCGGCGAGCATGCCCAGCACGGCACGGGTCCGCCGACGCCCGGTGGGCAGCGCGTCCGCGGCCTCGCGCAGCTCGGCGCCGCGCACCTCCGAGAGGTGCTCGACCGCGGCGAGGACGAGCGCGCTCTTGCTCGGGAAGTGGTGCAGCTGCGCCCCGCGGCTGACCCCGGCCCGCTGCGAGACGAGCGTCGTCGACGTACCGCTCCAGCCGCGCTCGACCAGGCACTCCACCGTCGCGTCGAGCAGCCGCTGCCGCATCGCCCGGGTGCGCTCCTCCTGGGGCACCCGGCCCGCGGGCGGGCTCGTCGGGTCCTGGGCGACGGTCATGCGGCCATCCTGGAGCCCGCCCAAACAAACAGTCAAGCCTGACTGTTTGTGGTCCGGTCCCGGAACGCCGCGGATCGCCGGTCCGGGCGCGTGCCACGATGGCGAGGTGTCGACGGCATTCAGGAGGGCGACCCAGGACGACCTGGTCGCGCTCCGCGACCTCGAGCGGGAGGCCAACCTGGCCGCGCTCGGTCACGTCTTCCCGCCCGACCGGTTCCCCTTCCCCGAGGACGACGTGCTCGCCCGGTGGAGCATCGTGCTCGACGACCCCGACGTGCACGTGCTGGTCGCGCCCGACGAGGACCACGGCGGGCTGGCGGCCTACGCGGCGTACGACGCGACGACCCTGCGGCACCTCGCCGTGCACCCCGCCCGGTGGGGCAACGGGTTGGCGTCCCGCGCGATCGAGACCGCCCTGCACGCGATGGACCGGCGCGGCAGCACGATCGCCTCGCTGTGGTGCCTGGAGGAGAACCACCGGGCGCGCCGGCTCTACGAGTACCTCGGCTGGCGGCCCGAGGCCGACCGCCGCGAGGCGCCGTGGCCGCCGTACCCGGTGGAGATGCGCTACACCCGGCTCATCGTGCAGTCCGAGCGCTAGGGACGCCTCCCCGCGCGACAGCACCCGGGTCAGGCGTCCACGACCCCGCGTCACGGCCGACCGGGCGCCGGTCGGCTCGGGGAGCAGGCGGGCCCGGCCGGCCCGTCGCTCGCGGGCGAGCTCGGCGCGGTACTTGTGGAAGTCCACCTGGATGGTGTGCCGCTTGGAGGCGACGTAGCGGCGCCGGACGGCCTCGTCGTACTGCCGGATCTGGCGGCGCATCTCGTCGTACGACGGCAGCGCCGCCGCGCCGGTGACCAGGTCGGCCACCCACTCCGACTGCGCCTCGGCGAGCGGCATGATCGCGCCGAGCGGCTGGACCAGGCCGACGAAGTACAGCCCGGGGTGGTCGGGGTCGACGACGCGGCGGTAGAGGTCCACGTGGTTGTCGGCGGCGCGGACGACGCGCTCGTCGAGGAACGGGAAGGTCACCTTGTAGCCGGTGCAGTAGACGACCGCGTCGATCTCGTGGGCCGACCCGTCGACGAAGAAGACCTTGGCCCCCTCGAAGCGGTCGATGTTGGGCAGCACGGTGATGTCGCCGTGGCCGAGCCGGGTCAGCAGGTCGTCGCTGACCGTGGGGTGGGCGTGCAGCACCTGGTGGTCCGGCCGCGGCAGGCCGTAGTCGGTGACCTTGCCCTGCGTGAGCCGCAGCATCGCCGCCATCGACAGCTGCTGCACGCGGGTCGGCATCCGCGCGACGACGGAGTCGGTGAGGTGGTCGGTGGGCACCCCGAACACGAACTTCGGCACGATGTGCGCACCGCGGCGCATGGCGAGGTAGGTCCGCGCCGAGACCCGCGAGGTCTCCACCGCGATGTCGGTCGCGGAGTTGCCGATGCCCAGCACCAGCACGCGTTTCCCGGCGAAGGCGTCGGGGGTCTTGTAGTAGTGCGCGTGGATCTGCGTGCCGGGGAAGGTCTCGGCGCCGGGGAACGACGGCTCGGGCCAGCGCGGGTCCCAGTGGTGGCCGTTGGCGACCACGACGTGCTCGTAGAGGAAGGTCTCCGGCTCCGACGGCTCGCCGTGCGCGTTGCGCGAGCGGACGGTGACGGCGTAGCGCCCGCGCCTCTTCGCGCCGGCCCCGAGGGGCTCGACCTTGACCACCTCGGTGCGGAACCGGATCCGGTCGCGCAGGCCGAAGTGGTCCACGAAGTCGTCGAAGTACGCGGCGATCTGCCAGTGGCTCGGGTAGTCCGGCAGGTCCTCGGGCATCGGGTAGGCGGCGTACTCCATCAGCTGCCGGGAGGTGTTGATGTGCAGCGACCGGTAGGCCGAGGACAGCCCGTTGTCGTTGTCGTAGCGCCAGTTGCCGCCGACCTCGCTGCCCATCTCGAACACGTCGACCTCGACGCCGCGGGCGGTCAGCACCTGGGCGGCGGTGATGCCCGACGAGCCGGCTCCGATGATGCAGACGGGCTTGACGGTCCGGTCCATGGCGCGCGGTCCCCCTGGGTGAGACGAGCAGGTGAGGTGCCAGACTGCCAGAACTCGTTCTAGTCTGCGAGGGTGCCGTTCCCCTCCCCGCCCTGGCAGCTGTCCGCGCAGATGTGGCTCTCGGTGTTCCGGCTCGGCCCGGGCGCCGGGTGACCGACGGCGGGCCACCCGCCGGGCGTGTACGGCGCCGCCTTCGTGTCCTACGAGGAGCCGGGACCGCTGACCTACCGCGAGCTGCTCGTCGCGCGACTGCTCGACGGCCGGCACCGGCGGGTCCGGATCACCGACATCTGGGTCGACTCGGTGGCCTCGCGCGACGGCGGGCGGGTGCTGTGGGCGATCCCCAAGGAGCTCGCCGAGCTCGACCTGGAGGAGACCCGGGTCGGTCCCACCGCGCACACGTCGTTCGCGGCGCGGGTCTCCGGCGCGGAGGTCGCGTCGGGCCAGTTCGCCGCCGCGCCCGGTGCCGCCCTGGTCCGGACGCCGTTCGGGGCGACGACCTCGCAGCTGCGCGACGGGACCGGGCCCGAGGTGGTCACGCCGCTGCGCGGCTCGGCGCGCACGCTGCCGGCGCTCGGCACCTGGGACTTCGCCGCCGACGGGCCGCTGGCCTTCCTGCACGGACGCCGGCCGCTGGTGTCGTTCCGGCTGAGCGACGTCCGGCTGCGCTTCGGCTGACCTCGGGGGCGCCGGCCGGGGTTCCGCGTGTAACGCGGGGTTATGGACCGAGGGGAGGCGGCGTACGGGTTCCCCTCGGTCCATAACCCCGCGTTACAGCTGGTCGGTCGGTCAGTCGGCGAGCGTGGCGGAGTGGTCGGGCACGGTGATCGCCTGGTCACGGGGCGGCCGCTCGTAGCCCTTGGGCTTCGGCCGGGGCGGCAGCTCGATGGTCGGGGGCTGTACGTCGACGTAGGGGATCGTCGAGAGGAAGTGCGCGATCATGTTGAGCCGGGCCCGCGTCTTGACGTCGCTCTCCACGACGTACCAGGGCGCCTCGGGGATGTCGGTGTGCACCATCATCTCGTCCTTGGACCGCGAGTAGGCCTCCCACCGGGCGATCGACTCGAGGTCGATCGGCGAGAGCTTCCACTGGCGCAGTGGGTCCTTCAGTCGTGACTTGAACCGCCGCTGCTGCTCCTGGTCGCTGACCGAGAACCAGTACTTCCGCAGCAGGATCCCGTCCTCGACCAGCAGCCGCTCGAAGATCGGGCACTGGTGCAGGAAGCGGCGGTACTCATCCGGGGTGCAGAAGCCCATCACCCGCTCGACGCCGGCGCGGTTGTACCAGGACCGGTCGAAGAAGACCATCTCGCCGGCGCTGGGCAGGTGCTCGATGTAGCGCTGGAAGTACCACTGCCCCTCCTCGCGCTGCGTCGGCGCGGGCAGGGCCGCGATCCGGGCGACGCGGGGGTTGAGGTACTCGGCGACCCGCTTGATGGTGCCGCCCTTGCCGGCGGC
This sequence comes from uncultured Actinomycetota bacterium, assembly GCA_963698315.1. Lineage (GTDB taxonomy): Bacteria > Actinomycetota > Actinomycetes > Propionibacteriales > Nocardioidaceae > Nocardioides_B. The sequence continues at coordinate 90,353 of CAVOQH010000002.1, read as the reverse complement.
GTCGCGGCCCTCGAAGACGATGACGATGCGCTGCTTCTCGGCCCTGACCCACTCCTGGACCTTGACCAGCTCGACCTGGAGCCGGAGCAGCTCGGCCTCGTAGACCGCGGTCGGGAGCTGCCGGTCCCGGCGGTCCGATCCCCCGTCGCGCTTCGCCATGCCGGAGCCTAATCCGGTCCGGGCGCGCGTGGGCGCTTGTAACGCGGGGTTATGGACCGAGGGGAGGCGGCGTACGGGTTCCCCTCGGTCCATAACCCCGCGTTACAGCTGGTCGGTCGGGTCCGGCGGGTTGTCGTCGGCGGCGCGGCGGGCGGCGTCGCGGATCTCGAAGACCTCGGTGGCGAACCCGCCGACCGTGCGGGCGATGTCGCGCACGGCCGTGGTCACGATGGCGGTCACCGCGCCCACGGCCGTCGCGGTCGCCTCGACGGTGTCCTGCAGGGCGTCCTTGCGGATCTCGCCCTTGCTGATCCGGTCCCTCATCCGACCTCCATGCGCGGCTCTGGTGGTCTCGACAGGCTCGACCACCGAGGATTCTCGACCACCCGTGCAGGCTCGACCACCCGGGCAGTCTCACGCAACCGACGCAGGCCGTCGACGGTGTCCGGCACCGGCTCGGGCTCGGGGCGGCGCCGGGTCGGCAGCGCGAGCCGGCAGATCTTCCGCGCGACGCTGCCGAGCTGCCGCGAGAGCGGGCCGGTGTTGTACTCCAGGCCGTACTTCTCGCACAGCGCCCGCACCTCGGGGGCGATCATCGGGTAGCGCCGGGCCGGGATGTCGGGGAAGAGGTGGTGCTCGATCTGGTGCGAGAGGTTGCCGGTCATCACGTGGAACAGCCGGCTGCCGGTGATGTTGGCCGAGCCGAGCAGCTGCCGGACGTACCAGCGGCCGCGGGTCTCGTCCTCGGTCTCCTCCTCGCTGAACGTCGCGACGCCGGCCGGGAAGTGGCCGCAGAAGATGATCCCGAACGCCCACACGTTGCGGACCAGGTTGGCCGTCGCGTTGCCGACCAGCGTCGGCACGAACAGCGGGCCGGTCAGCGCCGGGAAGAGCACGTAGTCCTTCAGCGTCTGGTTGCGGACCTTGCGGATCATCCCGCGGTGCAGGTGCTTGGTGTCGGCCCAGGTACGCCGGCCGGCGGCGATCTCCTCGACCTCGAGGTCGTGCAGCAGCACGCCCCACTCGAAGAACAGCATCAGCAGCGTGGCGTAGAGCGGGTTGCCGAGGTAGTAGGGCCGCCACTCCTGGTCCTCGTCCATCCGCAGCACGCCGTAGCCGATGTCGCGGTCCTTGCCGAGGATGTTGGTGAAGGTGTGGTGGATGTAGTTGTGGGAGTACTTCCACTGCTCGCTGGGGCACATCGTGTCCCACTCGTACATCCGCGAGTTCAGTGCCGGGTCGCCCATCCAGTCGTACTGGCCGTGCATGACGTTGTGGCCGATCTCCATGTTGTCGAGGATCTTGGAGATGCTCAGCGCCGCGACGGCGAGCGGCCAGGCCGGCGGGACGTAGAACAGCGCGCGGCCGGCGACCTCGAAGGAGCGCTGGGCCTTCACGACCTTGCGGATGTAGGTCGCGTCCTCCTCGCCGAGGCTGTCGATGATCCGGGTGCGGAGCGCGTCGAGCTCGGCGCCGAACTCCTCGACCTGCTCGGGGGTCAGGGTGACTCGTGTGTCCTTCATGGCTTCCTCCTCGTGGAGGCCCGGATGGTCTCGACAGGCTCGATCAACCGGGAGGGTCAGAGCTCGACGGCGCAGTCGCCGACGGGCTGGTTGACGCAGATCTGGATGTCCTCGTCGGGCTGCGAGGACTCGGCACCGGTGACGACGTTGCGCACCGTGCCGGCGGTCTTGCGGGAGGTGCAGGAGAAGCAGATGCCCATCCGGCAGCCGAACTCCGGGGTGAGCCCGGCGCCCTCGGCCTGCTCGAGCAGGGTGGCGCCGGTGTTCGCGGCGGTGGTGCCGGAGCGGGTGAACGCCACGTCGCCCTCGGCGCTGCCGCCGGCGACGACGGGGGTCTTGAACCACTCCACCCGGAGCTGGTCGGAGCCGTCGTACGCCGCCTGCACGGCGCTGATCATCGGCGCCGGGCCGCACGCCCAGGTGGGGACGTCGCGGTAGCCGGGCACCAGTCGCTCGAGGAACGCCGGGCTCAGGGCCGGGTCGCCGAGCTCGGGGTGCAGCAGGTGCACGTCCACGCCGTAGCCGGAGCGGCGGACCACGTCGAGCTCGTCGGCGAAGATCTGGTGCTCGGGGCTCTGCGCGTAGTGCAGGAAGGTGATCCGGCCGCGGTGGGTGCGACGCTGCAGGCTGCGCAGCATCGACATCACCGGGGTGATGCCGGAGCCACCGGAGATCATCAGGACGTGGTCGGGCACGCGGGCCGGCAGCACGAAGTCGCCCTGGGCCTGGGAGAGGTGCACCACCTCGCCGGGCCGGGCGTCCTCGACCAGGTGCCGGGAGACGACCCCGTCGGGGTTGGCCCGCAGCGTGATGGTGAACCGGTCGCCCGGTCCGGAGTCGGGGCTGGAGACGGTGAAGACGCGGGTGGCGCGCCGGGCGCCGGGGACCTCGACGCCGAGCTGCACGTGCTGGCCGGCGGTGTGGCCGCGCCAGGTCCAGGTCGGCTGGAAGGTCACGGTGGCGACCGGAGGGTGGCCGGGGACGTCGACCTCACGGTGCACGTCGACGATCCGCGCGCGCACGTCGTGGGCGGCCCACATCGGGTTCACCTGCTCGAGGTAGCGGTCCACCCCGTGCGGCGAGGTGAGTGCGGCCAGCACCGGGGACCTGAGCAGGGACTGGGGCAGGGAGCGGGTGATGCTCATCGGGTCATTCCTTTCAGTGAACAACCGTTCACTGAAAACCATGGCAGCCATACCCGCGGTATGTCAACGTGAAGCACGCCACCTGGACGCGATCTCACGCTGCAGTGAGGCGGCGCCGCGGACGTGGGCGCACACACGTGCACCGGAATACACTCGACGCGTGACCGAGGCGCCGGAGAGCCGCAGCGCGCGCAAGGAGCGCACGCGTCGCGCCATCCTCGACGCGACCCTGGCCGCTGCCGACCAGGGCAGCCTGGCCACCGTGTCGCTGCGTCACGTCGCCGGAGCGGCCGGCATCGTGCCCACGGGCTTCTACCGTCACTTCGCCTCGCTCGACGAGGTCGGCCTCGCGCTCGTGGACGAGTCGTTCGGGTCGCTGCGGCAGATGCTGCGCGACGTACGCCGCGGCACCCCCGAGATCGGCGGCGTGATCTCCGGGTCGGTGGCGATCCTGGTCCAGCACGCCCACCGGCAGGAGGCGCACTTCCGGTTCATCGCCCGGGAGCGGGTCAGCGGCCCGCCCGCGGTGCGCGAGGCGATCCGGCACGGGCTGGAGCTCTTCGAGCGCGAGCTGGCCACCGACCTGGCCCGGCTGCCGCGGTCGGGCTCGTGGTCCTCCGACGACCTGTGGATCATGGCCCACCTGATCGTGACGGTCATGGTGTCCACGGCCGAGGACGTGCTCGACGCGCCCCGGGAGCGCCCCGAGCGGGAGCGCGAGATCGTCGCGACCGCCGAGCAGCAGCTCCGGATGATCGTCGTAGGCGCGGCCCACTGGGAGTCCCGCGGCTGACCGGCGCCCCGAGCGTCAGGCAGGCACCACCCGGTAGAGGACGTGGGTGGCGAGCGGGGAGTCCCACACGCGCAGCTTGTGCAGGTCGAGGTCGTGGTCGAAGCCCTCGAAGAGTCGCTTGCCCCGGCCCAGCACGACCGGCGCCGTGCTGATGACGAGCTCGTCGACGACCCCGGCCGCCAGCGCCTCGCGGACCAGCGTGCCGCCGCCCATGATGTTGACGGCCCGGTCACCGGCGGCCGCCCGCGCCTGCTCCACCGCCGTGGCGAGGTCGGGCACGAAGGTGAAGCCGTGCTCGGGGTCGGGCTGCTCCTCGACCCGGTGGGTGACCACGAACAGCGGGACGTCCCAGGGGTTGCGCCCGCCCCAGGCGCCGGCCGCCTCGTAGGTGCCGCGTCCGCAGACGACCGCCCCGCACCGCTCCAGCGAGTCCTTGAGGAACGCCTCGTCCTCGCCCTCGGCGTTGCCGACGTCGTGCTCGCCGGCGTAGGTCCAGGGACCGCCGAAGACCCAGTAGTGCAGCCGTTCCCCACCGACGCCGAGGCCGCAGCCCGGTCCGTCGTCGGGTCCGGCGTAGTAGCCGTCGACCGAGACCGTGAGTCCCGCGGTGACCGTTGCCCTGCTCATGTGTCCTCCTCGTGGTCGCTCACGGGTGGAGACCGGCCGGCGCCCGGGGAGTCATCGGTCAGGCGGTGCGCGTCTCCCACAGCCCGATGACGTTGCCCTCGGGGTCGCGGAAGTACGCCGAGAAGCCCATCTCCCCGACCGCGGTGCGGGCCAGCAGCGTGGCACCGCCCAGCCCCTGGATCTTCTCCAGCGCGGCGTCGATGTCGTCCACGTCGACCACGACGGTCGGGGCGGTGAACGGCTCCTCGCGCTGGGCCATGCCGCCGTTGACGAAGCCCGCCTCGCTGGGCCCGGTCTCGGCCGAGGGACCGGTGGACACCATCGAGTAGTCCATCCCGGGCACGGCCGCGATCTCCCAGCCGAAGGCCTCGCGGTAGAAGCCGCGGGCCCGGTCGCCGTCGTCGAAGGGGATCTCGAAGTGCACCACGCGACCGCTCATGGGACCGACTATCCCATCAGCCGGCGGGCCAGCGGAAGCGGCAGGTGGCGCAGCGCGAACCCCAGCGGCACCCACGGCCAGGCCGGCACCGAGGCGTGCGCCTTCTCCTTCTCGACGGCGTCGACGATCGCCGCGACGCCCTTCTCGGTGGAGACGATGAACGGCACCTTGCGGATGCTCTCGTTCATCTCCGAGCGGATGTAGCCGGGGTAGACGACCGAGACCCGGATCCGGGTGCCGTGGAGCTCGGCCCGCAGGCCGTCGGCGAGGTGCGCGACGCCGGCCTTGGTGGCGGCGTACGTCGTGGCCGTCTTCGGCATCCCGCGCATCGCCGACATCGAGGAGATCATCACCAGGTGGCCGTGGCCCTGGTCGCGGAAGATCTCCATCGCCGCCTCGGTCTGGGCGAGCGCGGAGACGAAGTTGGTCATCGCGGTCTGCCGGTTGGCGTCGAAGCGGCCGGTGCCGAGCGGGGCGCCCTTGCCGAGACCGGCGTTGACCACCACCCGGTCCAGCGACCCGAAGTCGGCGCGGAACGCCCGGAACACCTCGAAGACCGCGTCGTGGTCGTCGACGTCGAGCGCCCGCACCTCCACGCGGGTGCCGGGGTGGGCGGCCCGGATCTCCTCGGCGAGCTCGCGGAGCCGGTCGGTGCGCCGGGCGCAGAGCGCGAGGTCGTGGCCGCGGGCGGCGAGCTGGCGCGCCATCTCCGCGCCGAGCCCGGAGCTGGCGCCGGTGATCAGGGTCGTCTGGGCCATGGGGTCTCCTTGTGGTGGGGCTCGACAGGCTCGACCACCCGGTCGTCCCCGGTCGTCAGCGGTAGGTGAGCAGGCCGTCGCCGGCCTCGAGGTGGCTGTGGTCGTTGAAGGACACCAGGGTGCTGCCGCGGCTGCCGACGACCACCTTGGTGACCGAGGCGTTGACCACGACGGGCGCCAGCCGGCTGTGCAGGTCGGCGCCGCCGCCGAGCAGCCCGGCGGCGAGCCGGGCGATCGGGCCGCCGCTGGTGACCACGACCGCGGTGGCGGAGTCGGGCAGCCGCGAGGTGAGCCGGTCGACCGAGGCCTCGACCCGGTCGCCGAAGGCGGGGAAGGACTCGTCGTACTCGTGGTCGTGGTCGCCGCCCACCCAGCGGGTCGTGGCGGCCTCGAACCAGGCCTGGAACTCCTGGCGGGTGGGCTGGTCGCCCGCGAACGAGTGCGGCTGCCGGGCGAGCACCTCGTGGTGGTTCATCTCGTCCCAGCCGGCGTCCTCGTCGACCCCCAGGTCCCAGCCGGCCGCCTCGGCCACGAACCGGGCGGTCTCCCGCTGCCGGCGCATCGACCCGTGCACGACGAGGTCCGGGACCAGCCCGCGCGCGGCGAACGCCCGGCCGAGCACGCGGGCCTGCTCCGCGCCGGTGTCGGAGAGCACGTCGTAGTCCTCGGCACCCCAGGAGGCCTGGCCGTGCCGGACCAGCAGCACCTGGCTCACTCGACGCCTCCGCGACCAGCCGGGCGCAGCGCTCGTCGAGGTGGCGCACCATCGTCAGGAAGCCTTCGTAGGCGGGGTTGGTGGTCTGCCCGAGGTGGAAGCGGTAGTAGATCTGCTGGGCGATCACGGCCAGCCGGAAGAGGCCGAACACCTCGTAGAAGCGCCACTGCTCCGGCGTCACGGTCAGCCCGCTGCGCTCGGCGTACGCCGCCACCATCTCGGCGCGGGTGAGCATCCCGGGCAGGTCCGAGGGCTGTCGCCGCAGCTGGCGGAACACCGCGTCGTCGTCGGCCTGGATCCAGTAGGCCAGCGCGCCGCCGAGGTCCATCAGCGGGTCGCCGAGGGTGGCCATCTCCCAGTCGAGGACGCCGCGGATCCGCAGCGGGTCGTCGTGGTCGAGCACGACGTTGTCGAGCCGGAAGTCGTTGTGGATCACGCAGGTCGCCACGTCGTCGGGCTGGTGCTCGTCGAGCCAGGCCATCACGGTCTCGAAGTCGCCGACGTTGTCGGTGCGGGCCCGGCGGTAGCGCTCGCTCCAGCCGGCCACCTGCCGGCCGACGTAGCCCGCGCCCTTGCCGAGGTCGGTCAGCCCGGCCGCCTCGACGTCGACGGAGTGCAGCTCGACGAGCACGTCGAGGAAGCGGCCGCACAGCGCTCGGGCGTCGACCTCGCTCAGCGCCATCCCCGGCGGCAGGTCGGCCCGCAGGATCGTGCCCGGCAGCTTCTCCATGACGTAGAAGTCCGACCCGATCACGGAGTCGTCCTGGCAGAAGGCGACCATCGCCGGCACGTAGCCGAACACCGGCGCCAGCCGGGACTGGATGGTGAACTCGCGGCCCATGTCGTGGGCGCCGCGCGCCTTGGCCCCGCTCGGCGGGCGGCGCAGGATCAGCTCGCGCGTGGGGTAGGTGAGCTGGAAGGTCAGGTTGGACGCGCCGCCGGCGAACTGGCGTACGTCGGGGGTGCCGTCGAGGCCGTGGGCGTCGTCGGCGTGCTCGCGCAGCCAGGTGGCCACCGCGGCGACGTCGAAGGCGTCCTCGTCGCGGACGGCGCCCGCGGGGTTGTGGGCGTCGGGCGCCGGGGTCATCGCTCGCTCCGCTCCTTCATCCGTTCGGCGGTCCTGCGCATCTCGGCGTTGTAGGCCGTGCGGTCGGTGCGCTTGAGGTGGTGGGCGGCGCGCGCCGGCCCGTCGGGCACGATCACCTCGACGCCCCGGTCGATGCCCTGGAGCACGGCCGCGGCGATCTCCTCGGCGGTGAGCGGCGAGTCGGCCACCATCGCGCTGATCTTGGCCGCGACGTCGGTGTCGGTGCCCTGCATCGAGTGCATCAGGTTGGTGCGGAAGTAGGACGGGCAGACCACCGCGCAGCCGACACCGTACGGCGCGAGCTCGTGGCCGACCGTCTCGGAGAACGCCACGACCGCAGCCTTCACGGCGTTGTAGGAGGCCATCCCGGGCGGGTGCACGAGGCCGGCCAGCGAGGCGACGTTGACCACGAGCCCGGACCCCTGGGCCTTGAGCATCGGGGTGAACGCCCGGGTGCCGCGCACGACGCCGAAGAGGTTGATGTCGGTCAGCCACTGCCACTCGTCGAGCGTGCAGACGTCGACCCGGCCGCCCCCCGCCACGCCGGCGTTGTTGACCAGCACGTCGAGGCCGCCCCAGTGCTCCTCCACCCAGGCGAGCGCCGCGGCCCAGTCGTCGTCGGAGCGCACGTCGAGGACGAGGCCGGGGAGGTCCCCGTCGGGCGCGGCGAGGTCGGTGGCGAGCACCTCGTCGCCCCGCGCCCGGAAGGCGGCGGTCAGCGCCGCGCCGAGACCCGAGGCGGCGCCGGTGACCAGCACGCGGCGAGCATTCATCCGGGGTCCCCGACGCGGCGCGAGCGAAGCGAGTGGCGTGGTGGGGTGGTTCATGTGTACTTGCCCAGCTCGAGGCGGGCGATCACGCCGCGGTGCACCTCGTCGGGGCCGTCGGCCAGCCGCAGCGAGCGGGCGCTGGTCCAGGCGGCCGCGAGCGGGAAGTCGTCGGACATGCCACCGCCGCCGTGCATCTGCATGGCCATGTCGACCACCTGCTGCGCCATCAGCGGGACGGCCACCTTGATCTGGCTGACCTCCGAGAGCGCGCCGGCCGGGCCGGCGGTGTCGAGCTTCCAGGCGGCGTGCAGCACCAGCAGCCGGGCCTGGTCGATGGCGATCCGGGCGTCGGCGATCCGCTCGGCGTTGCCCCCGAGCTTGGCCAGCGGCCGGCCGAAGGCGACCCGGCTGGTCGCGCGGCGGCAGGCCAGCTCGAGGGCCTTCTCGGCGAGCCCGATGAGCCGCATGCAGTGGTGCACGCGGCCGGGGCCGAGGCGGCCCTGGGCGATCTCGAAGGCGCGGCCGGGGCCGAGCAGCACGTTGCTCAGCGGGACGCGGACGTCGGTGAACTCGATCTCGGCGTGGCCGAGCGGCTCGTCGTACATCGCCATCGCGGTGAGCCTGCGGACGATCCGCACCCCGGGGGTGTCGCGGGGCACCAGCACCATCGTGTGCCGCGCGTGCCGGTCGGCGTCGGGGTCGGAGAGGCCCATGAAGACGAAGATCTTGCAGTCGGGGTTGCCGGCGCCGGTGGACCACCACTTGCGGCCGTTGACCACGACCTCGTCACCCTCGACCACGGCGGTGGCCGCCATGTTGGTGGCGTCGGAGGAGGCGACGTCGGGCTCGGTCATGGTGAAGGCGGAGCGGATCCGGCCGTCGAGGAGCGGCTCCAGCCAGGTGGCCTTCTGCTCGTCGGTGCCGTACTTCAGCAGCACCTCCATGTTGCCGGTGTCGGGGGCGTTGCAGTTGAGCACCAGCGGCGCGATGAACGACCGGCCGGTCTGCTCGGCGACCCCGGCGTAGTCGAGGTTGCTCAGGCCCGCTCCGCCGTCGGTGCCGAAGCGCTCGGCGTAGTCCTCCTCGTGCCCGGCGGGCAGGAAGAGGTTCCACAGGCCCTGGGCGCGGGCCTTCGTCTTGAGCTCCTCCAGGACCGGGAGCGGCGTCCACGGGTCGCCCCCCGACTCGCGGAGCCGGGTGAGCTCCTGGTGGTAGTCGTGCTCGATCGGCTCGATCTCGGTGTCCACGAAGGCCCGGACGCGCGCGGCGAGGTCGGCGGCCCGGGGTGAGGGGCTGAAGTCCATGCGGTTGACCCTAGAGGCTTGTTGAGCAATGCTCAATAGCGTGCCGTCGTCCACCCCCTCGCCCGCTCCGGGGGTGCCGCGCCGCGTCCGGCTCAGTCACGACGACCGGCGCCGCCAGCTGCTCGGCATCGGCCTGGCCAAGCTGGTGGAGACGCCGATCCAGGACCTCTCGCTCGACGAGGTGGCCGCCGAGGCCGGCATCTCGCGCGGCCTGCTGTTCCACTACTTCCCCACCAAGCGCGACTTCCACCGGGCCTGCATCGAGGCGGCCGGGCGCCGGATCCTGCGCAACACCCGCCCCGACGACGGCCTCGAGCCGGCCGAGCAGGTGACCGCGATGGTGCGGCTGCTCGTCGAGCAGATCGACCGGCGCCGCGACTTCTACCTCTCGCTGCTGCACGGCACCGGGACGGCCGACCTCTCGCTGGTCGAGGTGTACGACGGGATCTGGGAGGAGGCCACGCGACGGGTCGTCACCGCCCTCGGCCTCCCGGCGAGCGACCGGCCGGTCGTGCACGCCTGGTGGGCCTACGTCGAGGACCACGCGCTGTCCTGGTCGGCCGACCCGCCCGGGCGGCGTACGTCCTCCCTGGCCGACCTGGTCGACCACTGCACCCGCGCGCTGCACGCCCTGCTGGGGCTGGGGCGGGGCCGGGGCACCTCACCCGAGCCCGAGTAGGCTCCGGGCCATGACGAAGACTCTCGCCGCCGCGGCGATCTCGGCTCTGCTGCTCACCCTCACCGCCTGTGGTGGCGGCGAGGGGTCGAGCGACGACGAGGCCGCCTCCAAGGCGATCTCCGACTCGATCATGAAGGAGCAGGAGACCGGCTCCGGCGACGTCTTCACGATGGAGCGCGCGGAGGCCGACTGCATCGGCGACGGCTTCGTCGAGGACATCGGCGTGGACAAGCTGCAGGAGTACGGCTTCCTCAGCGAGGACCTCAAGGCCGAGGCGATGACCAACGTGACCATGAAGCCCGACGACGCCGAGGCCGCCACCGGGGTGCTCTTCGAGTGCGCCGACGTCACGGAGATGATGTCGCAGGCGATGGCAGCGGGCGAGGAGGTCGACGCCGCCACCCAGAAGTGCCTCGAGGACGTGCTGACCGAGGACAAGCTCCGGTCCATGTTCACGCTGATGTTCAGCGGCAAGCAGGACCAGGCCAGCCAGGAGGTCATCGCCCCGATGATGAAGTGCGCCGCCGGGTCGATGCAGTAGCTAGCTCGCCACCACGGCGACCACCCGCGAGCGCACCTCGGGGGTGGCCCAGGCGTGCGCGGTGCCGGCCAGCTTGGCCGACGAGAAGAGCAGGAACGGCAGCGAGAGCAGCACCGACCACTGCCACGACGCGAACGTCGCCGCGCCGAACACCATCCCGGTCAGCGTCGTGCTGAGCGCCAGCCGCGCGGAGTAGCCGACCATCACCACCGGCGGGGCGGGGGTCGCCCGGGAGCTGCGCAGGTCGACCGAGAACGGCGAGCGCACCGACCAGCGCAGCGACGTCGCCACCACCTGCACGGTGACCACGAGCGCGCAGCAGAGCACCGCCACGACCCGGGAGGTCGTCGGCGGGCCGGCCCGCAGCGCGCCCATCAGCAGCGTCAGCGCGGTGACGGCGAGCAGCACCTCGACGAGCACGATGACCCGCGAGGTGAACACCAGCCGGGGGTCCACCGGCAGGCTGTCGCGCCACAGCGCGCCGCGGCCGTCGAGGCACCAGGAGTTCACCCCGAAGAGCAGCGCACCGCCGGAGGCGACCAGGCCGGGCAGGATGCTGAGCATCACCCAGTCGAGCCCGCCGGCCAGCGCGACCAGGCCGGGCAGCAGGGCGAGGACGGCGAGACCGCGGCGCAGCGGCACCGACCGCCAGATCGCGGCCCGGTCGGTGCGCAGCAGCGCCACCAGGTCGGAGGCCGGGTGGGCCCGCGCCGGGCGGGACGAGCTCTCCTCGTGGAGCTCGTCGCGGGCCGGGCGGCGTACGACGGCGCCGGCGGCGAGCGCACCGACGACGACGGCCACCAGGCCGAGCGCGACCAGACCGAGCACGACCTGCAGCCACGGGAGCAGGTCGGCCGTGGAGCCGTAGAGCACGCCGAGCGTGACCGCGAGGGTGGGGCTGCTGTCCAGCAGCGGGAGCAGCTCGTCGGTGACGATGAGGAACGCGAGGCCGAGACCGAGCACGATGGTGAGCAGCCGCACGGCGAGGATGCCGTTGCGGCCGCGACGCAGCCACTCCACCCCCCAGGCGAGCGCCTGGGCGAGGGCGGTCGCCGCGAACAGCCACAGCAGCACCGGGACCATCGCGAGCGGCAGCGTCCACGTCGGGCCGACGACGTAGGCGCTGGCGCCCAGCAGCGTCCACGACTGCACGATCCAGGCGATGTTGAGCGGCGCCATCAGCAGCGCGCCGAGGTGGTCGGTGGTGGGGCTGACCGGGTAGGCCACGCCCTGCTCGCGGGGCAGCAGCTCCCGACCGCCCCCGGACGCGGCGGCCGAGATCATCGAGATCACCAGCACGCCGATGTAGGCCGACGGGAGCAGCAGCAGGACGTCGGAGCGCCGGCCGTCACCGTCGGGCAGGTAGGCGGGAAGCCAGCAGGCCACCACGGTGAACGCCAGCAGCACGGCGAGGATCACGACCAGCGCGGTGCGGGAGCGGCCGCGCACGCCGGAGGAGCGGAAGCGCAGCAGCGGCCCCACCTCGGCGACCGCGCGGCGGGACTCCGACCACCAGGTGCGCAGCACCTGCCGCACGCCGGGCCGGGACGGACCGGGGGCCTGCTCAGTCGAGGAGGGCGCGGTAGGCACCGGCACCGGCCTCCCCCGACATCTCCGCGGCCGGCAGCTGGGCGACGGCCTGGCCGCCGCGCAGCACGTAGGCCTCCTGGCAGGCCTCGACGGCCAGCTCGCGCAGGTGGGTGGAGACGAGCACCGCCGAGCCCGCGGCCCGGGCGTCGGCGATCACCTCCATCGTGGCCTCCACGCCGAGCGGGTCGACGCCGTCGAACGGCTCGTCGAGCAGCAGCACGCGGGGTCGGTGGAACGCGGCGAGGATCACCGACATCCGGCGGCCCATGCCGTGGCTGAAGCCGGCCGTGACGCGGTGGGTGGCGGCACCGAGGTCGAACCGCTCGAGCATCGTGCGGGCGCGCTCCTCCCAGCCGTCCTCCATCCGGCGCAGCCGGGCGGCGAGCTGGAGGTGCTCCCAGGGCGTCGCGCGCGGCACCAGGCCGCCGACGTCGGGGCAGTAGCCGATGACCCGCTTGACGCCGAGGGTGTCCGCGCGGATGTCACGCCCGTCCACCCGGACGACGCCGGCGGTCGGCGGGATGACCCCGGCGAGCACGCGCATCGTGGTGGACTTGCCGGCCCCGTTGCGCCCGAGCAGGGCGGTGGCGGTGCCGGCCGCGACGGACAGGTCGATGCCACGGACCGCGTCGACCGGACCGAACCGGACCCACAGGCCGTCGACCTCGACGAGCGGCTGGTTCACGCGAGGCCCCCGGTGCGGTGCGGGCGCGTCGACCGGCTCAGCCGAGGCGCAGGCGCGAGGGGTGCTGGGTGCGTCACCGGCCCATTGTCCGCGATGGCCGTCACCGGGCACCCGGAAACCGGGGAATCAGCCCGCAGAGTCGGGGGCCGGGACCCGGATCGCCAGGATCGCCATGTCGTCGAGCTGGGGGCTCTCGACGAAGTCGAGCACCAGGCGGCGCACGCGCTCGGCGACCGCCTGCGGCGACAGGCCGGCCGCCTCGGAGAGCTCGGCCTCCAGACCCTCCTCACCGAGCATGAGCAGGCCCTCGCGTCGCTCGAGGACGCCGTCCGTGACCGCGACGAGCAGGTCGCCCCGCTCGAGCTCGAGGTGGTCCTCGGCGTACGACACGCGCTCCTCCACGCCGAGCAGCGACTGGGGGGTGCCCACCTGGCGGACGGCGCCCTGGCGCACCAGGAACGGCGGCGGGTGGCCGGCGACGACCAGCGCCATCCGCGCCAGGCCGTTGCTCACCGGCTCGATCACCCCGCAGACGAGGGTGAGGAACCGGGCCCGCTCCCCCTCGTCGACGATCGCGTCGTTGAGCCGCTCGAGGGTGGCCGCCACCGGGAAGCCGGCCAGCGCGAGCGCCCGGATCGTGTGCCGGGCGAGGCCCGTCACCGCGGCGGCCTGGGCGCCGGTCCCGCACACGTCACCGACCACCCACCACCACCGGCCACCGCCGACCGGGAACAGGTCGTAGAAGTCCCCACCGGCCGTGGTGCCCTCCCCGGCCGCCTCGTAGACGACCCCCACCTCCAGGCCCGGCGGGGTGGGCATCGAGGGCGGCAGCAGGCTGCGCTGGAGCGCCTCGCCGACGGCCTGGAGCTCCCCGTGCGCGCGGGCGTTGTCGATGGCCATCGCCGCGCGCCGCGCCAGGGACTCCGCGACGTGGAGGATCTCGCCGGCCAGCGGCTGCCCGCCCGGACGGCCCAGGGTGAGGACGCCGATCTCGCGGCCGCGCGCGGTCAGCGGGATGCCGATGACCGGACCGGCGAGTGCCGGGTCGGTGGACTCGCGGACACCGACCAGCTCGACGCGCTCCAGCGCCTCCCGCAGCGGGCCGGCCTGCCGCTCGTCCTCGTGCCAGACCTGCTGGAGGACCGCGTGGTCCCGCTCGTCGTGCAGGTGGATCGCGCACCAGGTCGCCAGCTGGGGGACGACGATCTGCCCGGTCATCGCCATCGTCATCTGCTGGTCGAGCGAACCGGCCAGCAGGACCCCGGCCTCGTCGAGCAGGCCGAGCCAGTGCCGGCGCTCCACCTCGGCCGTGCGCAGCCGGGCCCGGTCGATGGGTCCCGCCAGCGACAGGGCCACCCGCTGGAGCAGCGTCACCTGGGCGTCGTCGAAGCCCCCGGGGTGCTCGGAGGCAGCACCGAGCGTCCCGACGACCCGCCCGTCGACGACCGCCGGGACGACGACGAGCGAGCGGAGCGTGGTGCCGGCCAGCAGCGGCACCGCCCCGTCCGCCAGGTCCGTCTCCACCAGGGGGAGGAGCGGGCTGGTCGGGTTCAGGGCGCCCGGCTCGTTCCGGTCGATGCGGGTGCCGCGCAGGACGGCGTCGAGCCCGCTCACCGCGGTCACCTCGAGGTCGGCGTCGAAGTCGTGGACCGACAGCAGGTAGGTCGCGTCCGCGCCGACCCGCTCCCGGCAGCGCTCCACGGCCAGCTCGAGGAAGTCGTCGATGCCGAGCTGGGCGAGCGAGCTGTCGCGCAGGCCGACCGGGTCCTCCGGTCGCTTCGCCTCCGGCGGCGCCGGCGCCCTCTCGAGCAGGGCCCGCTGGGCGGTCCCCACCAGCAGCAGCACCGACCCGTCGCGGCCGCCGAGGGGGTGCTGGGTGGAGAACAGCTCGACGGAACCGCCGCCCTTGGCCCGGACCGTGACCTCGCCGTTCCAGCCGGCGGGTCTCCCCGCGCTCCCGGGGTCGACGAGCTTCTCCCAGGACTCCCCGACCACCTCGTCGGGGAGCCAGCCCAGCAGCCGGGTGGCGTCGTCGTTCCAGCCCCGGACCAGACCAGAGGCCGACAGCTCGACCACGCCGACGCGCACCTCGGCGTCCCGGTCGCCCTCGACCGGGGCCCGCACCGTCGCCGGACCCGCCTCACGGGCGATCTCGAGCCAGACCCGCTTCGTGGTGTCGGTGTAGTCCACCCCCCACGAGGTGGCGACGGCCGCCGTGATCAGCAGCCCGCGGCCGTGCTCGGAGTCGTCCGGGGGACGTGCCGGGCCGACCGGCAGCGCCCTGCCCGGATGGAGGTCCTGCACCTCGACCCGGAGCCGGAAGTCGTCCAGGCGCACGGCGACGCGCACCGTCGTGCCGGCATGGAGCACCGCGTTGGTGACCAGCTCGCTCGTCACCAGCGCCGCCGTGTCGACGAGCTCCGGCGCCCCCCACGCCTCGAGCTCACGGCGGACGAACCAGCGCGCCTGCGGCACCGAGCGCTCGTCCGAGGGGAACGTGCGCGCGCTGTGCATGGGTGTGATCGACATCGGGCTCCCGGCACCTCGTTTCCGCCCTGACGTCATGGTGACAGACTGCGAGGAACAGCATGACGCAGCTCACAAGGAGGCCGGGCCGATGCCCCGTGCAGCAGCAGGGACAAAGCGGACGGGGACAGGGTCGACGGCGCGGTCGGAGCGGAACGTCGGCGACGACGACGTGCAGCTCCGGCGCGTGCTGGACGCGATGCAGGCGATGCGCGACGGCAACTTCCGGCGCCGGCTGCCGGTGTCGTCCGACGGCGTGCTGGGCGAGCTGGCCGCGGCGTACAACGACATCGCCGAGCGCCAGCAGCACCTGGCCTCCGAGCTCAGCCGGGTGCGCCGGGTGGCCGGCCGGGACGGCAAGCACACCGAGCGGCTGCGACCGGGGGTGGGCGAGGGCGGCTGGGCGAGCTCCATCGAGGCGGCCAACGGCCTGGTCGCCGACCTGGTCCGGCCGACCGGTGCCCTCGCTCGCGTCGTGACCGCGGTCTCCCACGGCGACCTCAGCCAGCGGATGGACGTCAACGAGGACGGCCGGCCGCTGCGGGGCGAGCCGCTGCGGCTGGCCCGCAGCGTCAACGGGCTGGTGGGGCAGCTGTCGTCGATCGCCGACGAGATCACCCGGGTGACCCGCGAGGTCGGCACCGAGGGCAAGCTGGGCGGCCAGGCCCGGGTCCGCAGCGCCGACGGCAGCTGGCGCGACCTCATCGACGCGGTCAACACGATGTCGTCCCGGCTCACCGACCAGGTCCGCGACATCGCCCTGGTCACGACGGCGGTCGCCAACGGCGACCTCTCCCGCACGGTGACGGTCGAGGTCTCCGGCGAGATGGAGCAGCTGAAGGACACCGTCGACCGGATGGTCGACCAGCTGTCGTCGTTCGCGGTCGAGGTCACCCGCGTGTCCCGCGAGGTCGGCACCGAGGGCCGCCTGGGCGGGCAGGCCGTGGTGCCCGGCGTCGCCGGCACCTGGCGCGACCTCACCGACTCGGTGAACACCATGGCGTCCAACCTGACCAGCCAGGTCCGCGGCATCTCCTCCGTCGCGCAGGCGGTCGCCCAGGGCGACCTGAGCCAGCAGATCACGGTGACCGCCCGCGGCGAGGTCGCGGAGCTGGCCGAGACCCTCAACTCGATGACCGCGACGCTGCAGACCTTCGCCGACGAGGTCACCCGGGTGGCCCGCGAGGTCGGCACCGAGGGCATCCTCGGTGGCCAGGCGGCCGTGCCGGGCGTGGCCGGCACCTGGCGCGACCTCACCGACTCGGTGAACTTCATGGCCGACAACCTGACCGGCCAGGTCCGCGACATCGCCCAGGTCACCACCGCGGTGGCCCGCGGCGACCTCAGCCAGAAGATCACCGTCGACGTCCGGGGCGAGCTCGCCGAGCTCAAGACCACCGTCAACACGATGGTCGACCAGCTGTCCGCGTTCGCCGCGCAGGTGACGCGGGTGGCCCGCGAGGTCGGCAGCGACGGCATCCTCGGCGGCCAGGCCGACGTGCCGGGCGTGGCCGGCACCTGGAAGGACCTCACCGACTCGGTGAACTTCATGGCCAGCAACCTGACCGGCCAGGTGCGCAACATCGCCCAGGTCACCACCGCGGTGGCCCGCGGCGACCTCAGCCAGAAGATCACCGTCGACGTCCGCGGCGAGCTCGCCGAGCTCAAGACCACCGTCAACACCATGGTCGACCAGCTCTCGTCGTTCGCCGACGAGGTCACCCGCGTCGCCCGCGAGGTCGGCAGCGACGGTCAGCTCGGCGGCCAGGCCGCGGTTCCGGGCGTCTCCGGCACGTGGCGGGACCTCACCGACTCCGTGAACTTCATGGCGGGCACGCTGACCGCCCAGGTGCGCAACATCGCCGAGGTGACCACCGCGGTCGCGCGCGGCGACCTGACCCGCACCATCACCGTCGAGGCCCGCGGCGAGATCCTCGAGCTCAAGACCACCGTCAACACCATGGTCGACCAGCTCTCGTCGTTCGCCGACGAGGTCACCCGCGTCGCCCGCGAGGTCGGCACCGAGGGCCGCCTCGGCGGCCAGGCCGACGTGCACGACGTCTCGGGCACCTGGAAGGACCTCACCGAGAACGTCAACATGATGGCGGCCAACCTGACCTCGCAGGTGCGCAACATCGCCGAGGTGACCACGGCCGTGGCCAGCGGCGACCTGACCCGCAAGATCACCGTGGACGCGCGCGGCGAGATCCTCGAGCTCAAGAGCACCGTCAACACCATGGTCGACCAGCTCTCCGCGTTCGCCGACGAGGTCACCCGCGTCGCCCGCGAGGTCGGCACCGACGGCATCCTCGGCGGCCAGGCCCGGGTCCCCGGCGTCGCCGGCACCTGGCGCGACCTCACCGACTCGGTCAACTCGATGGCGAGCAACCTGACCAACCAGGTGCGCAGCATCGCCGACGTCTCGACCGGCGTCGCCCGCGGCGACCTGAGCCAGAAGATCTCGATCGAGGCGCGTGGCGAGGTGGCCGCGCTGGCCAGCACGATCAACGCGATGGTGGACACGCTGCGCGCGTTCGCCGACGAGGTCACCCGGGTGGCCCGCGAGGTCGGCACCGAGGGCATCCTCGGCGGCCAGGCGCACGTCCGTGGCGTGGCCGGCACCTGGAAGGACCTCACCGACTCGGTCAACTCGATGGCGAACAACCTCACCACGCAGATGCGCAGCATCGCCCTGGTCACCACCGCGGTCGCCCACGGCGACCTCACCCAGAAGGTGTACGTCGACGCACGCGGCGAGATCCTCGAGCTCAAGACCACCGTCAACCGGATGGTCGACCAGCTCTCGTCGTTCGCCGACGAGGTGACCCGCGTGGCCCGCGAGGTCGGCACCGAGGGCAAGCTCGGCGGCCAGGCCCAGGTCGCCGACGTGTCGGGCACCTGGCGGCGGCTGACCGAGAACGTCAACCAGCTCGCCGGCACGCTCACGACGCAGCTGCGCGCGATCGCCGAGGTGTCCACCGCCGTCACGCAGGGCGACCTCAGCCAGCAGATCAGCGTCCAGGCGCAGGGCGAGGTGGCCGAGCTCAAGGACAACCTCAACGAGATGATCGACAAGCTCCGCGAGACGACGCGCGCCAACGAGGAGCAGGACTGGCTGAAGACCAACCTGGCCCGGTTCACCGGGCACATGCAGGGCGGCCGCGACCTGCTCGACGTGACGCGGCTCATCGTCAACGAGCTCACCCCCCTGGTGGGCGCACGCCAGGGCTCGTTCTTCCTCAGCGACAGCGGGATCGGGGGCGACGGGTCGCTGCGCCGGATCGCGTCCTACGGCTACCGGCCCCGCAAGTCGGTGCCCAGCCGGTTCGCGCTCGGCGAGGGCCTCGTCGGGCAGGCCGCGCAGGACAGGTCGCCGGTCCTGCTCACCAACGTGCCGTCCGACTACATCCGGATCGCCTCGGGCCTCGGCGAGAGCAGCCCGGTCAGCATCGTGATCCTGCCGGTGCTGTTCGAGGACCAGGTGCTCGGCGTCGTCGAGCTGGCGTCGTTCACCGCGTTCAGCGAAGTGCACGTGCAGTTCCTCGAGCAGCTGATGGAGATCATCGGCGTCTCGCTCAACGCGATCATCGCCAGCTCCCGCACCGAGGAGCTGCTCGTCGAGTCGCAGCGGCTCGCGTCCGAGCTGCAGAACAAGTCCGAGGAGCTGCAGACCCAGCAGGGCGAGCTCCAGCAGACCAACGCCGAGCTGGAGGAGAAGGCGAGGCTGCTGGCCGCGCAGAACCGGGCGATCGAGATCAAGAACCTGGAGATCGAGGACGCCCGCCGGGGCCTCGAGGACCGGGCCGAGCAGCTCGCGCTGTCCTCGCGCTACAAGTCGGAGTTCCTGGCGAACATGTCCCACGAGCTGCGCACGCCGCTCAACTCCCTGCTGATCCTGGCCAAGCTGCTCACCGAGAACGTCGAGGGCAACCTCAACCCGCGCCAGGTCGAGTTCTCCCGCACCATCCACAGCGCCGGGACCGACCTGCTCCAGCTCATCAACGACATCCTCGACCTGTCCAAGGTGGAGGCCGGGAAGATGGACGTGCACCCCTCCGACGTCGCGGTGGCCGGCATCGTGGAGTACGTCGAGGCGACGTTCCGGCCGCTCACCGCGGAGAAGGACCTGAGGTTCTCGGTGACCGTCGCCCCCGACGTGCCCCGGGTGCTGCACTCCGACCAGCACCGGCTCCAGCAGGTGCTGCGCAACCTGCTGTCCAACGCGGTCAAGTTCACCACGTCGGGCGAGGTCACCCTCGACATCGTGACCGCCACGGACGAGCGGTTCACCACCCCGGCGCTCACCGCCTCCGACCCGGTCGTGGCCTTCCGCGTCACCGACACCGGGATCGGCATCCCACCCGAGCAGCTGAAGGTCATCTTCGAGGCGTTCCAGCAGGCCGACGGCACGATCAGCCGCAAGTTCGGCGGCACCGGTCTCGGTCTCTCGATCAGCCGGGAGATCGCCCGCCTCATCGGCGGCGAGATCCACGTCGACAGCGAGCCCGGACGCGGAAGCACGTTCACGCTCTACCTGCCCCCTCGCTTCTCCGGGGACGGTGTGGTCCGGGCCGCGCCCGTCGCCGAGGCCCCCGCCCTCGCCGCGGTGCCCGCGGCCGAGGACCCCGACGCCGTCGAGGACGACACCGGCAGCGTGCAGCGCGACGACCAGGTGCTGCTCGTGGCGCTGTCCCGCCGCCCGCTCCGCCTCGCGGCGGTGGAGCTGGGCCGGGCGCGCGGCTTCAAGGTGCTCACCACCGACCGGCCGGACCTGGCCGTGGCCACGGCGCGCTCGCTGCGCCCGGCCGGCCTCGTGGTCGGCATGGACCTGCTCGCCGACGACCAGACCTCGCTGCTGCGGGCGCTGAAGACCGACCCGGAGACCCGGCACGTCCCGACGATCGCGGTGCACTCGGCGCGGGCCGCCGACGACATCCTGGTCGGCCGGCACGCCGGTGCGCTGCGCATCGTCGAGGAGCCCGTGACGGCCGAGAGCATCGACGTCGCGCTCGAGGACCTGCGCGCCTACCTCGGCCGCAAGACCCGCTCGCTGCTGGTGGTCAGCGGCGCCGGCCCCGACGAGCCCTCCGCCGTGGTCGCCCTGTTCGGCGCGGTCCCCGACGTCGACCTGCACGTCGCCACCACCGTGTCGGAGGCGGAGGACGCGCTCGACGCCCGCGGCTACGACTGCGTGGTCGTGGAGCTCAAGCTGCCGGGCGGCACCGCGTTCGACGTGCTCAAGCGGATGCGGTCCCGCAAGGCGCTGCGCGGCATCCCGGTCGTGGTGAGCAGCGGTGGTCCGCTCGCGAGCAAGGACGAGAGCCGGCTCGGACAGTACGCTCGCTCGATGGTGGTGAAGTACCCGACGTCCGACAGCCAGCTGGTCGACGAGGTGGCGCTGTTCCTGCACCGCTCCGACGTCGGGCTCCCGACCGAGCCGGTGGTCGAGCAGCACCGCAGCGACACCGTGTCGTTCGCGGGCAAGCGGATCCTGATCGTCGACGACGACGTGCGCAACGTCTTCGCGCTCACCAGCGCCCTGGAGCAGTTCGGCATCGACGTCGTCTACGCCGAGAACGGCGAGGACGGCATCGCCGTGCTCCAGCGCGAGCCCGGGATCGACCTGGTGCTGATGGACGTGATGATGCCGGGCATGGACGGCTACACCGCCATGCGGGAGATCCGGAAGATGTCCGGGTTCAGCGACCTGCCGCTGATCGCGCTGACCGCCAAGGCGATGCCCGGCGACCGGGAGAACAGCCTCGCGGCCGGCGCCTCGGACTACGTCACCAAGCCGGTCGACATCGACCACCTGCTGTCCCGCTTCCGGGCGTGGCTCTCATGAGCGAACGGGCCCGGATCCTCCTCGTCGACGACCGCCAGCAGAACCTGCTGGCCCTCGAGGCGGTGCTGAGCACGCTGGACCAGACCCTGGTCACCGCGTCGTCCGGCGAGGAGGCGCTGCGGGCCCTGCTCAAGGACGAGTTCGCGCTGATCCTGCTCGACGCGCAGATGCCGGGCATGGACGGCTTCGAGACGGCGTCGCGGATCAAGGCCCGGGTGCGCACCAAGGACGTCCCGATCATCTTCCTCACCGCCGTCGACAAGGACCAGCAGCACGCCTACCGCGGCTACGCCGCCGGCGGCGCCGACTACATCTCCAAGCCGTTCGACCCGTGGGTGCTGCGCGCCAAGGTGCAGGTGTTCGTGGACCTGTGGCTGGCCGGGCGGCGGCTCGCCACCCAGGCGTCGTTCCTGCGCCGCCAGCTCGACGGCGGCGTCGACGTCGTCGGCGAGCTCAACGACCGGCTCGGCCTGGTCGAGGAGTCGGTCGCGCAGCTGCGCGAGGAGGCCGGCACGGCGCCTGCCCCGTCGCTCGAGTCGCTGGCCCGCCGGGTCGCGTCGCTGCGCCAGGCCCTCGACGTGCTGGAGGAGGGCGGCCCCGCGCCGTCCGGCGCCACCCGGCGCGAGTTCGGCTGAGGGCCTGCCCCCGGTCGCCGGGTCAGGCCGGGAAGCGCCCGCCCGACTCGGCGAGCCCGACCAGGTACGCCGGCGGCTCGAACCGGTCGCCGTACGTCGCGGCGAGCTCCCGGGCCCGGGCGACGAACCCGGCGAGACCACCCTCGTAGCCCTGCATGAACTGCACCGCCCCGCCGGTGTTGGCGGGGTAGCCGATGCCCATGATCGAGCCGATGTTGGCCGCGGCCGCCGACTCGATCACGCCCTCCTCGAAGCAGCGCGCGGTCTCGACCGCCTCGATGAACAGCATCCGGTCCTCGAGATCGACGAGGTCGTCGAACTGCGGGGCACGGTCGCTGACCGGGAAGGTGTCGGCGAGCCCCTGCCACAGCCCGAGCCGCTTGCCGGACTCGTCGTAGTCGTAGAAGCCGGCACCGCGCAGGCGTCCCGGCCGGCCGGCCTCGATCATGGTGGTGACGACCCGGTCCGCCGGGTGCGCCGGCACCTCCTGTCCGGCCGCCGCGAGCGCGTCGGCCGTGGCCTTGCGGATCTTGGCCATCAGCTCGAGGTTGAGCTCGTCGGAGAGCTGGAGGGTGCCGACCGGGTAGCCGGCCTGGGTGGCGGCCCGCTCGATGCTCACCGGGTGGAAGCCCTCGGCCAGCATCGCGAGGCCCTCGTTGACGAAGGTGCCGATCACCCGCGAGGTGTAGAACCCGCGGCTGTCGTTGACCACGATCGGGGTCTTCCTGATCTTCTGCACCACGTCGATCGCGCGGGCCACGGTCTCGTCGGAGGTCTGCTCGCCGCGGATGATCTCGACGAGCGGCATCTTGTCGACCGGCGAGAAGAAGTGCAGCCCGACGAAGTCGGCCGGCCGGTCCACGGCGTCGGCGAGCCCGGTGATCGGCAGCGTGGAGGTGTTGGAGCACAGCAGCGCGCCGGCGTCGACGACGGCCTGCACCTCGGCGTACACCTCGGCCTTGAGCTTGGGGTCCTCGAAGACCGCCTCGATGACCAGGTCGCAGCCGGCGAGGTCGGCGTAGTCGGCGGTCGGGGTGATCCGCTCCAGCACCTCGGCCGCCTTGTCGTCGGCGAGCTTGCCGCGCGAGACCTGCTTCTCCAGGATCTTCTGGGAGTAGGCCTTGCCCTTCTCGGCGTTCTCGATCGCGACGTCCTTGAGGACCACCTGCATGCCCGCCCGGGCGCAGGAGTAGGCGATGCCGGCGCCCATCATCCCGGCGCCGAGCACGGCGACCCTGGTGGGCGCGAACCGCTCGAACCCCTCGGGGCGCAGCGAGCCGGCGTTGATCGCCTGCAGGTCGAAGAAGAACGCCTGGATCATGTCCTTGGAGTTCTGGCCGACGATCAGGCTGGTCAGGTAGCGCGACTCGATCCGCGAGGCGGTGTCGAAGTCGACCTGCGCGCCCTCGACGGCCGCCGAGAGGATCGCCCGCGGGGCGGGGTAGTCGGCGCCCTTGAGCTGCTTGCGCAGGTTGGCCGGGAACGCCGGCAGGAAGGCGGCCAGCTTGGGGTTCGAGGGGGTGCCGCCGGGCATCTTGTAGCCGGGGCGGTCCCACGGCTGGGTCGCCGCCTCCTCGTCGTCGCGGTGCGCGTTGACCCAGCCCTTGGCGGCGGGGAGCAGCTCGTCGGGAGCGTGCACGAGCGCGTCGACGATGCCCTTCTCCTTGGCCACGGCCGGCTTCATGCGCGGGCCGAGCAGCAGCACGTCCATCAGCGCGCTGGACAGCCCGAGCATCCGGACGGTGCGGGTGACGCCGCCGCCACCGGGGAGCAGGCCGAGGGTGACCTCGGGGAGGCCGAGCTGGACGCCGGGGGCGTCGAGCGCGATGCGGTGGTGGCAGGCCAGCGCGATCTCGAGGCCGCCGCCGAGCGCGGTGCCGTTGATCGCCGCGACCACCGGACGGCCGATGGTCTCCAGCCGGCGCAGCTGGGCCTTGACCGCCTCGGCCATCGCGAACACGTCGGCGGCGTCGTCGGGCCCGGCCTGCACCATCGACTTGAGGTCGCCACCGGCGAAGAACGTCTTCTTCGCGCTGGTGACCACGAC
This sequence comes from uncultured Actinomycetota bacterium, assembly GCA_963698315.1. Lineage (GTDB taxonomy): Bacteria > Actinomycetota > Actinomycetes > Propionibacteriales > Nocardioidaceae > Nocardioides_B. The sequence goes on along the minus strand of CAVOQH010000002.1, from coordinate 66,485 downwards.
GCCGGCGACGTCGCCGCCGGCCACGTCGGCCTCGAGCCGGTCGATGGCCGCGCCCATCGACTCCTGGTAGAGCGCGTTCATCGTGTTGGCGCTCGACGTGGGGTCGTCGAGGGTCAGCACCACGATGCCGTCCTCGTCCTTGTCGTAGCGCACGGCGGTCGTCTGGTCAGCGGTCTGCGTCATCTGCGGGAGTCCTCTGCGTGGGTTCGAAGGAGAGTGGTCTCGACAAGCTCGACCACCCGGTGTCAGGGGGCCGTTGGCGTCAGACGCGCTCGACGACGGTGGCGATGCCCATCCCGCCGCCGACGCAGAGCGTGGCCAGGCCGTAGCGCAGGTCGCGGCGCTCGAGCTCGTCGATCAGGGTGCCGAGGATCATCGCGCCGGTGGCCCCGAGGGGGTGGCCCAGCGCGATGGCGCCACCGTTGACGTTGACCACCTCGTGGGAGAGACCGAGGTCGCGCATGAAGCGCATCGCCACGGCGGCGAAGGCCTCGTTCATCTCCCACAGGTCGATGTCGTCGACCGACAGCCCGGCCTTGGCGAGCGCCTTGCGCGACGCGGGCGCCGGGCCGGTCAGCATGATCGTCGGGTCGGCGCCGGAGACCGCGGTGGCGAGGATCCGGGCCCGCGGGGTCAGGCCGAGGTCGGTGCCGACCTGCTCGGTGCCGATCGCCATCAGCGCGGCGCCGTCGACGATGCCCGAGGAGTTGCCGGCGTGGTGGACGTGGTCGATCCGCTCGACCCAGTGGTACTTCTCCAGCGCCACCGAGTCGAAGCCGCCCTGGTCGCCGATCGCGGCGAAGGACGGCGGCAGCCCGGCGAGGCTCTCCACGGTCGTGCCGGGGCGGATGAACTCGTCCTTGTCGAGCACGGTGAGGCCGTTGCGGTCGAGCACCGGCACGACCGAGCGGTCGAAGTAGCCGTTGGCCTGCGCCTTGGCGGCCCGCGCCTGCGACTCGGCGGCGTAGGCGTCGACGTCCTGCCGGGTCCAGCCCTCCAGCGTGGCGATCAGGTCTGCGCCGATGCCCTGCGGCACGAACGAGGTGGTGAGCGCGGTGGCCGGGTCCATCGCCCAGGCGCCGCCGTCGGACCCCATCGGCACCCGCGACATCGACTCGACGCCGCCGGCGAGGATCAGGTCCTCGAAGCCCGAGCGCACCCGCGCGGCGGCCTGGTTGACCGCCTCCAGGCCGGAGGCGCAGAAGCGGTTGAGCTGCACGCCCGCCACGGTCTCGGGGTAGCCGGCCGCGAGCGCCGCGGTCTTGGCGATGTCGCCGCCCTGGTCGCCGAGCGGGGAGACCACGCCGAGCACCACGTCGTCGACGCGGGCCGGGTCGAGGCCGGGGTTGCGGGTGCGCACCTCGTCGAGGAGGCCCACCACCAGGTCGACGGGCTTCACCTCGTGGAGGGATCCGGTCTTCTTGCCGCGCCCGCGCGGGGTGCGCAGGGCGTCGTAGACGAATGCCTGGGGCTGGGATGCCATGTCCGGATCCTTCTCGGGTCGGGGGCCGTACTGTCGATTGTGACACTGTTGCTGTTAGCGTCGTCAACCACCAGGACGTGTGGTCCACGTCTCCGCGAGCCCCCGGAGGACAGCCCGCCATGTCGGTCCCCGAACCGATCCGTGAGGTCGAGGAGCTGATCACGCTCGACGAGCTCACCCGGCGCACCGGGATGAGCGTGCGCAACATCCGCTTCTACACGACCCGTGGCCTGGTCCCGGCGCCGATCCGGCGCGGCCGCTCGGGCTACTACAGCCCCGACCACCTGGCCCGGCTCGAGCTGGTCCGCGAGCTGCAGGCGCACGGCTTCACCCTGGCCGCCATCGAGAAGTACGTCGCCCGCATCCCCGCCGACGCGACGCCCGAGACGATCGCACTGCACCGCACCCTGCTCGCACCGTGGATGGCCGAGCTGCCCGAGACGATGTCGCGCCGCGAGCTGGTGCGCCGGGCCGGCCGCACGCTCACCGACGACGAGCTCGACACCCTCAACGCGCTGGGCATCGTGTTCCCCACCAAGCAGGGCAAGTTCCAGGTCGCCGTCGCGCACCTGTCGGTCGGGGTCAGCCTGCTCGACCTCGGGATGCCGCACGACGCGGCCCTGGCGGCGCAGGACATCTTCCAGGCGCACGGCCGCGCCATCGCCGACGAGCTCACCGAGCTGTTCCGCACCAAGGTCTGGCCGGCCTACGTCGAGGGCGGCGCGACGCCGGACCAGATCCGTGAGGTCGTGGAGAAGTTCAAGCCGGTCTCGGTGGCCGCGCTGGTGGCGTCGTACGAGTCGGCGGTCAACGAGACCAAGCGGGAGACGGTCGCCCGGAGGACCCGGTGAGCGACCCGGTGACCGACATGGCGCTCGGGCGCGGCACCGGCCCGCTGCGCGGGGTCCGGGTCGTGGAGCTCGCCGGCATCGGACCGGGTCCGCACGCCGCGACGCTGCTCGCCGACCTCGGTGCCGACGTGGTCCGGGTGGAGCGTCCCGGCGGAGCGGCCAGCGCGGGAGCGCGCGAGACCGACCTGCTCACCCGCGGCCGGCCCAGCGTCGCCCTCGACCTGAAGCACCCCGACGCCGTCGCGACCGTGCTCACCCTGGTGGAGTCGGCCGACGTGCTGCTCGAGGGGATGCGCCCCGGGGCGGCCGAGCGGCTCGGCCTGGGGCCGGAGGACGCGCTGGCCCGCAACCCGCGCCTGGTCTACGGGCGGATGACCGGCTGGGGGCAGGACGGCCCGCTGGCCACGACGGCCGGCCACGACCTCGACTACGTCGCCGTCGCGGGCGCCCTGCACGGCCTCGGCCAGACCCCCGACCGCCCCCAGTTCCCCACCAACCTGCTCGGCGACTTCGGCGGCGGCTCGACGTACCTCGTCATCGGTGTGCTCGCCGCGCTGCTCGAGGCCCGGGCGAGCGGGCAGGGCCAGGTGGTCGACGCGGCGATCGTCGACGGCACCGCCCACCTGTCGACGATGTTCGCCGGGATGCTCGCCAACGGCACCGCGCAGGAGCGGCGCGCGGCCGGGCTGCTCGACGGCGGGGCGCCGTTCTACGACGTCTACGAGACCGCCGACGGCAAGCACATGGCCGTGGGTGCGCTGGAGCCGCAGTTCTACGCCGAGCTGGTGCGGCTGCTCGAGCTCGGCGACGACGCCCCCGGCCAGGCCGACCTCGCCCGCTGGGGCGAGCTGCGCGACCTGCTGACCGCCCGGTTCAAGGAGCGCACCCAGGCCGAGTGGACCGCGGTGTTCGACGGCACCGACGCCTGCGTCGCGCCGGTGCTGCCGCTGACCGAGGCGGCGAGGCACCCGCACCTGGCCGCCCGCGGGACCTACGTCGAGCGCGACGGGCTGCTCCAGCCGGCGCCGGCGCCGCGGTTCTCCCGCACCGGCGCCACCCTCGGCGCCGGGCCGAGCGTGGCCGGCGGGCAGACCCGCGCCGCGCTCACCGCCTGGGGCGTCCCCGACGTCGACGGGCTGCTCGCCTCCGGCGCCGCCGTCCAGGCCTGAACCGCGGTCGGGTGATCGAGCCCCCGGTCGGGTGATCGAGCCTGTCGAGATCACTCAGGCTCGCCGCAGCGTCGGTCAGTGGTGGTGCTCGTGCACCACGGCGTGGCCGAGGCCGCGGCCGATCATCCAGCGGTTCACCGGGACGGTGACGACGAAGGCGACGAGGAGCGAGAAGGCCAGCGCGGTCCAGAAGATCCAGTTGGCGAGGCCCGCGTGCATGGCGCCGGGGACGCTCACCATCACCGCGTTGTCGACGACCTCCATCACCGCGATGGAGACGGTGTCGGCGGCGAGCGCCACCTTGACCGCCGCACCGAAGGTCAGGCCGGCCCGGAGCACCGAGGTCATGGTGAGCAGGTAGCCGAAGAAGAAGGCCAGTCCCACGGCGAGCGCGACGCTCGGCCAGGTCGACCAGCCCCACCAGGTGGCCAGCACCATGCCCAGCACCTCACCGATCGCACAACCGGTGAGGCAGTGGAGCGTGGCACTGACCGCGGTCGACCAGGACGAGTCGCCGCCGGATCCGTGACCGTGGGCACCCGCGTGGGTGTCGTGTCCGTGCTGCGCGTCGAGCGCGTGCTGCGTGTGGTCCATGGCCGGAATATATACCCCCCAGGGGTATGCGAGTCAAGAGTGCCGGAGAACCCCGTGGCTACAGTCGGGACATGACGGCCCTGCTGCGCGCCGCACACCCCGGTCCCGCCTTCGCGGTGACCGCGCTCGTGGCCCTGCTGGCCTGGCACGCGGACCTCACGCCCGCCCGGGCCGCTCTGGTGGTCGCGGCCGTCCTCACCGGCCAGCTCTCGATCGGCTGGTCCAACGACCTGATCGACGCCGCGCGCGACCGCCGGGTCGGCCGCACCGACAAGCCGGTGGCCACCGGCGCGGTGAGCGGCCGTGCGGTCACCGTCGCCTGCGTCACCGCGCTGGCTCTCACCGTGCCGCTGTCGCTGGCGTGCGGGCTCGCCGCCGGCGCGGTCAACCTGCTGCTGCACGTGGGCGGCGGCTGGGCCTACAACCTCGGGCTCAAGGCGACGGTGTGGTCGTGGGCGCCGTACGCCGTGGCCTTCGGCTCGCTGCCCGCCTTCGTGTCCCTCGCGGCCGGCGACCCGGTCTCCGCCACCCAGTGCGCGGCCGGGGCGCTGCTGGGGGTCGGCGCCCACCTGCTCAACGCCCTGCCCGACCTCGACGACGACGTCGCCACCGGGGTGCGCGGGCTGCCGCACCGGATCGGCGCGACCTGGGCCGCGCCGGTGGCCGTCGCCGTCCTCGCGGTGGCCACGGTGACGGTCGTGCTCGGCACCCCCGACCTGGGCGGCGCCGCCACCTGGGTGCCGCTCGGCGCGGTGGCCGCGCTGTCGGCGGTGGCGCTGCGGGCGAGCGGGCGCACCGCGTTCCGCGCCGCGGTCGGGATCGCGCTGGTCGACGTGCTCGTCCTGGTGGTCGCCCCGTGAGCGGCCCGGACCCCTGGGACCTCGTGGTCGTCGGCGCCGGCCCGGCCGGGGCCGCCACCGCGCTCGGCGCCCTGCACGCGGCCCCCGGCCTGCGGGTGCTGCTGCTCGACCGGGCGGACTTCCCCCGGGACAAGCCGTGCGGTGACGGGATCGCCCCGCACGTCCTCGACGCGCTCGCGGAGGTGGGCGTCCGCGACGTCGCCGACGGCTGGGCACCCGTGGCGCGGCTGCACATCACCCGCGGCACCGACGGCGTCCAGCGACCGATGGTGCGCCCCACCCGGGTGATCCCGCGCCGGGTGTTCGACGCCCGCCTGGTCGAGCACGCGGTCGCCGCCGGCGCGGAGCTGCGCCGCCACCGGGTGCGCGCGGTGGCCCCCGAGGACGGTGGCGACGTGGTCGTGGACGGCACCGTCCGGGCGCGGATCCTGGTCGGCGCCGACGGACCCCGCTCGGTGGTGCGGCCCGCGGTCGGGTCACCACCCGGCCGCCGCGCGCTGGCGATCCGCGGCTACGCCCCGACCCCCGCCGGGCGGGCCGGCCTCCAGGTGATCGCGTACGGCGACCGCCGCCAGCCGTCGTACGCCTGGTCCTTCGACCGCGGCGACGGGCTCGCCAACGTCGGCTACGGCGAGCTGATCGACGCCGGCACCGCCCAGCAGGCGCCCTCGCGCGCCGCTCCTGCTCGCCGAGCTGGAGCGGCTGCTGCCCGGCGCGACCGACGGCGGCGCCGACTGGGCCGCCCACCACCTGCCGCTGTCGGGCTGGCCGGGCCGCCGGTCCCCCACCGCGTGGGGCGGGCGCGTGCTGCTGGCCGGCGACGCGGCCGGGCTGGTCAACCCGATGACCGGCGAGGGGATCTACTACGCCGTGGCCACCGGGCTGCTGGCCGGCCGGGCCGCGGCCACCGGCGACCCCGCCCGCGCCGGTCGTGACTACCGCGCGGCCACCCGCGACCTGCTCGCCGCGCACCAGCGGCACACGACCGCGGCCTCCCGGCTCTCCGCGTCGCCGCGGGTGGTGTCGGCCGGGATCGCCGCGTCCCGCCGCAGCCAGCGGGTCTTCGACGACCTCGTCGAGATCGGCCTCGGCCGCGGCCGGATCACCCCGCGCCTGGGCGCCGGCCTGCTCACCTCGCTCGTCCCCCGCAGCCGCACCACCCCCGAGGAGACCCCGTGGAGATCCTGACCGTGCGTGGTGCGCTCCCCGTGCACCGCTACCCCCAGGAGCAGATCACCGACGCCTTCGCCGGGGTGATCGCGACGTCGTCGCTCGACGAGCGCCATGCTGCGCCGGCTGCACGGCAACGCCGGCGTCCGGCAGCGTCACCTCGCGATGCCGCTGGAGGACTACGGCCGGCCTCGAGGACTTCGGGCAGGCCAACGACCGCTTCATCGAGGCCGCGGTCGAGCTCGGGCTCGCAGGCGCTGGTCGACGCGCTCAAGGCGGCCGGGCTGACCCCGCAGGACGTCGACCTGGTCATCTCCACGACCGTCACCGGGCTGGCCGTCCCGTCGCTGGAGGCCCGGATCGCGGCCGCGGTCGGGCTGCGGCCCGACGTCGAGCGGGTGCCGCTGTTCGGGCTCGGCTGCGTGGCCGGCGCGGCCGGGATCGGCGCGGCTGCACGACTACCTCCTCGGCCAGCCCGACGACGTCGCCGTCCTGGTGTCGATGGAGCTGTGCTCGCTCACCGTGCAGCGCGACGACACCTCGATGCGCCAACCTGGTGGCCAGCGGGCTGTTCGGCGACGGCGCCGCGGCGGTCGTCGCGGTCGGCGCCGCGGGGCCGGCGAGGCCGAGCCGGTCGGCGTGCAGGTGCTGGAGTCGCGCAGCCGGCTCTACCCCGACTCCGAGCGGACCATGGGCTGGGACATCACCGCGGGCGGGCTGCGGATCGTGCTCGACGCCGAGGTGCCCGAGCTGGTCGGCCGCTACGTCCGCGACGACGTCGACGGCGTTCCTCGCCGACCACGGGCTCGGCCTCGACGACGTCGACTGGTGGGTCTGCCACCCGGGCGGCCCCAAGGTGCTCGAGGCGATGCAGGCGACGCTCGGGCTGGCCCGCGACGACGCTCCAGATGACCTGGGACGTCGCTGGCCCGGATCGGCAACCTCTCCTCGGCCTCGGTGCTGCACGTGCTGCGAGGACACCCTGCGCGACCGGCCGCCCGCGCCCCGGCTCCTACGGCGTGCTGCTGGCGATGGGGCCGGGCTTCTGCTCCGAGCTGGTGCTGCTGCGGGCGGGTGGGGCATGACCTCGCCGGTCTTCTTCACCGTCGTCGTCGCGCTGGTCGGCCTCGAGCGGGTCGCCGAGCTCGTCGTCTCGAACCGCAACGCCGCGTGGAGCCTGGCGCGCGGCGGCGTCGAGTCGGGCGCGGTCCACTACCCCGTGATGGTGCGTGCTGCACACCGGCCTGCTGGTCGGCATGCTCGTCGAGGTCTGGGTGCGCCGGCCCGACGTACCCCTCGCGCTGGCCGGCGCCGATGCTGCTCCTCGTCGTCGCCGCGCAGGCGCTGCGCTGGTGGTGCATCGTCACCCTCGGCCGGCGTGGAACACCCGGGTGATCGTGGTGCCGGGGCTGCCGCGGGTGACCGGCGGGCCCTACCGGCTGCTGCCGCACCCCAACTACGTCGCGGTCGTCGTCGAGGGTGTCGCGCTGCCGCTGCGTCGCGCGGCGCCTGGATCACCGCCGTCGTCTTCACGGTCGCCAACGCCGTCCTGCTGACGGTGCGGATCCGGGTCGAGGACGAGGCGCTGCGCGGCGCTGCCCGATCCGGCCGAGGGGGCCGCGCGTGCGTGACCTCGTCGTCGCCGGCGGCGGGCCCGTCGGGCTGGCCACCGCGCTGTACGCCGCCCGCGCGGGCCTCGACGTCGTGGTGCGCGAGCCGCGGCGCGGGGTCGTCGACAAGGCCTGCGGCGAGGGGCTGATGCCCGGCGCGGTCGAGGCGCTCGCCGGGCTCGGCGTCCGCCCGGACGGCCACCCGATCGCCGGGATCCGCTACGTCGACGGCGACCGGCGGGTGGACGCGCCGTTCGGCACGCAGCGGCCTCGGGGTGCGGCGCACCGTGCTGCACGCCGCGCTCCGCTCCGCGGTCGACGCCGCCGGCGTCCGCGTGGAGGACCGGCCGGTGGAGTCCGTGGTCCAGCACCCCGACCGGGTCGTCGTGGACGGCGAGCCCGCCCGCCACCTCGTCGCCGCCGACGGGCTGCACTCGCCGCTGCGCCGGCGGCTCGGCCTCGACGCGGCCGCGCCGGGCCCGCGCCGCTACGGCCTGCGCGCGCACTACGCGGCGGCGCCCTGGACGCCGTACGTCGAGGTGCACTGGTCCGCCCACGCCGAGGCCTACGTGACCCCGGTCGGCCGCCGACCTGGTCGGGGTGGCCGTGCTGAGCAGCCGGCCCGGACCGTTCGCCGAGCTCCTCGCGGAGTTCCCCGCCCTGACCGCCCGGCTGGCCGGGCAGCCGGTGGCCAGCAAGGCCCGCGGCGCCGGCCCGCTGCGGCAGCGCTCGCGGCGTCGCGTGGCCGGCCGGGTGCTGCTCGTCGGCGACGCCGCCGGCTACGTCGACGCGCTCACCGGCGAGGGCATCGCCTCCGGGCTGGCCCAGGCCCGGGTCGCCGTCGACGCCGTGGCGGCCGGGGAGCCGGCCGGCTACGAGCGGGCCTGGCGACGGGTCACCCGGCGCCACGACCTGATGACCCACGCCCTGCTCTCCGCGTCGCGGCGGCCCGCCGTCCGCGCCCGGCTGGTGCCGGCGGCCGCCGCGCTGCCGTGGGTGTTCCGGGCCGCCGTCCACGAGCTCGCGAGGCCCGCATGAGCGAGACTTCCTCCATGTCCACGGTCCCCGACGAGCTGGTCGTCCTGCTCGACGAGTCGGGCCACGCCACCGGCACCGCCCCCAAGGCGGGCGTGCACCACGCCGACGACGCCGCTGCACCTGGCCTTCTCCTGCTACGTCTTCGACGACGACGGCCGGGTCCTGGTCACCCGCCGGGCGCTGCACAAGCGCACCTGGCCGGGCGTGTGGACCAACTCCGTGTGCGGCCACCCCGCCCCCGGGGAGCGGGCGGAGGACGCCGTACGCCGCCGGGCGCTCGACGAGCTGGGCCTGGCGCTCGACGACGTGCGGCTGGTGCTGCCGTCGTTCCGCTACCGCGCGGTGATGGCCGACGGCACCGTCGAGAACGAGATGTGCCCGGTCTTCGTGGCCGGGCTCCGGCCCGGGGCGGCGCTGGCCACCGACCCCGACGAGGTCGACGACGCCGCCTGGGTGCCGTGGCCGGAGTTCCGCGCCGGCGTGCTCGACGGCTCCCGCCCGGTCAGCCCGTGGTGCGTCGAGCAGGTCGCCGCGCTGCCCGAGGACCCGCGCTCCGCTCCCACCGCCGACGACCGCGACCTGCCCCCCGCGCTGCGCTGAACAACGGGTCACAGGACCCGGCGGAGGAACTGGCGGGTGCGCTCCTCGACCGGGTCGCCGAGCACCTGCGCCGGCGGGCCCTGCTCGAGGATCACGCCCTCGTGCAGGAAGCAGACCGTGCTCGCCACGTCGCGCGCGAACGCCATCTCGTGGGTGGCGAGCACCAGCGTCGTGCCCGCCTCGGCCATGTCGCGGACGATGTCGAGCACGTCGCCGACCAGCTCGGGGTCGAGCGCCGAGGTGACCTCGTCGAGCAGCACCAGCTGCGGCTCGGTGGCCAGCGCGCGCACCATCGCGACCCGCTGCTGCTGGCCGCCGGAGAGCCGGTCGGGGTGCTCGTCGGCCTTGTCGGCGAGCCCGAACCGGCCGAGCAGGTCGCGCGCCCGCGCCTCGGCCTCGGCGCGGCGCAGGCCGTGCACCTTGCGCGGCGCCAGGGTGACGTTGTCGAGCACCGACATGTGCGGGAACAGGTTGAAGGCCTGGAAGACCATCCCCATCCGGCTCCGCAGCCGGCGCGCGTCGACCCGCGGGTCGGTGATCTCCTCGCCGTCGAACCAGATCTCGCCGTCGTCGACCGGCTCCAGCAGGTTGAGGCAGCGCAGCAGCGTGGACTTGCCGCTGCCGGACGCGCCGATCAGGCACACCACGTCGTGCTGCCGCACGGTCAGGTCGAGGTCGTGCAGCACCACCTTGCCGCCGTAGGCCTTGCGCAGCCCGGAGACGCGCAGCAGCTCGGGGCCGCTCATCGGGCCCCCGCCCGCTCGCGGCGCGCGTAGCGCCGGCCGAGCCAGTCGGTGAACCGCGCCAGCGGCACGGTCAGCACGATGAACAGCACCGCGGCGACGAGGTAGGAGGTGAAGTTGAAGTTGTAGTTGGCGTAGTCGCGGGCGGCGTACAGCGCCTCGAACACCCCGACCGCGCCGACCAGGGCGGTGTCCTTCTGCAGCGAGACGAAGTCGTTGAGCAGCGGGGGTACGACGCGGCGCACGGCCTGCGGCAGCACCACGTGGCGCATGCTCTGCGACGACGACAGCCCGAGCGCCGCGGCGCTGGCCAGCTGCGAGGGGTGCACCGACTCGATGCCGGCCCGGAACACCTCGGCGACGTAGGCGCCGTAGGAGAGCACCAGCGCCGTGACGCCCAGCCACATCAGGCTGTTGGTGACCCCCTGCAGCCGCAGCGCGGGGACGCCGAAGCAGAACACGAAGACCAGCAGGATCGTCGGGATGCCGCGCAGCACGTCGGTGTAGACCACGGCGAGCAGGCGCAGCGGGAACAGCGCGGGCGCGGTGGTGCTGCGGGTGATCGCCACCAGCGCGCCGACCAGCAGGATCAGCGGCTCGGCGACCAGGAACATCACGACGTTCTTCCAGAAGCCCTCCCAGATGGTCGGGAAGGAGGCCACCGCGTCCGGCCAGGACAGGAACGTCTCGCGGAAGGTCGGCCAGCCGGGCGAGGCGGTGACGCCGACCAGCAGCAGGCCGATCACGACCACCGTGGCGACGGTCGCGACCAGCGCCGAGCGGGCGCGCAGCCGGCGGCGGACCGCCAGCCGCTCGACCTGCCGGACGCTCGGCGTCCAGCCGGCCGCCGGGCCGGTCACTTCAGCACGGGCACGTCGACCACGTCGGACAGCCACTGCTGCTCGATCTCGGCCAGCGCACCGGAGTCCTTCAGCGAGGCGAGCGCGGCGTCGACGCACGGCACCAGCTCGCTGCCCTTCTCGAACAGCATGCCGAACTCCTCCGGCTCGCCGCCCTCGGGCTGGAACTGCCCGATGATCGTGGACTTCGGGATCTCCACCGCGGTGATGTAGAACGCGGTCGGCAGGTCGACGAGGAAGCCGTCGATCTGGCCGTTGTTGAGGGCCTGCTTGGCGCCGTTGGTGTCGTCGAAGACGGCCGGCTCCTGGTCGGGCTGGATCACGTCGCGCAGCACGGTGAGCGAGGTGGTGCCGGTCTGCGCACCGAGCTTGAGCCCGGACAGCTCGTCGATCGTGGTGGCGTCGGAGACCGGCGAGTCCTTCAGCGCGATGACCGCCTGGGCGGCGGTGTAGTAGCCGTCGGAGAAGTCCACGACCTCCGCGCGCTTGGGCGTGATCGAGATCTGGTTGATGTCGAAGTCGAAGTTCTTCTCGCCCGGGGCGTAGGAGTTGTTGAACGGCACCTTCACCCAGTCGACCTGGTCGTCGCCGAAGCCGAGCTCCTCGGCGACGGCGTAGGCCACCGCCGACTCGAAGCCCTCGCCGTTGGTGGGGTCGTTGTCGGCGAACCACGGCTCGTACGCCGGGGAGTCGGTGCCGACGGTGAGCCGGCCGGGGTTGCGCAGCGCGAGGTCCTCGGTCGCGCAGGCGTCGCTCGACGCGGACTCGCCCGCCGAGGCGGTGGCGGTCGGCTCGGTGGTGTCGTCGGCGGCCTCGTCGACGGGCGCGCACGCGGCGAGGAGCAGGACCGGGACCGCGAGGGCGGGGAGGAATCGGCGCATGGGCTGATCGTAGGGCCGCGGTCCGCGCTCCCGGCGTCGTTCTCACACCACGTGAACGAGGTCACCTGTGCAACTAGTTGCATAGGGCGCCGGGAGCCGCCACCATGGTCGGCATGGCCCTCGAGCACGCGCTCCTCGTCTCGCTCAGCGAGCGACCCGCGTCCGGGCTCGACCTGACCCGTCGCTTCGACCGCTCGATCGGCTTCTTCTGGAGCGCCACCCACCAGCAGATCTACCGCGTGCTGGCCCGGATGGAGGCCGCCGGCTGGCTGCGCTCCGAGCACGTCGCGCAGACCGGCCGGCCGGACAAGAAGGTCTACGCCGTCGCCGACGCCGGCCACGGCGAGCTGCGCCGCTGGCTGGCCGAGCCCGGCCCGGTCGAGGCGTTCCGCAGCGAGCTGGCGGTGAAGCTGCGGGCCGCGTCGTACGGCGACCGCGCGGCCGTGCTGGACCAGGTGGCCGAGCACCTCGCCGACCACCGCACCCGGCTCGCCCACTACGAGGCGCTCGCCGCCCGCGACTTCCCCGAGCCCGACCGGCTCACCGACCACGACCTCGACGTCTACCTGGTGCTGCGCGGCGGCATCCGGCTGGAGCGGTTCTGGGTCGACTGGCTCTCCGAGTACCTCGACGCCCACGCCCGCACCCCGCAAGGAGCAGATCGATGACGCAGCCGTACCCCCACCTGCTGGCCCCGCTCGAGGTCGGCGGGCTCACCCTGCGCAACCGCACGGTGATGGGCTCGATGCACACCGGCATGGAGGACCGCGCCAAGCACCTGCCCGAGCTGGCGGCGTACTTCGCGGAGCGGGCCCGGGGCGGCGCCGGCCTGATCGTCACCGGCGGCTACGCCCCCAACGTGCGCGGCTGGCTGCTGCCGTTCGGCTCGATGATGACCCGGCGCCGGCACGCCGACCGGCACCGGCTGGTCACCGACGCGGTGCACGCCGAGGGCGGCGCGATCGCGCTGCAGATCCTGCACGCCGGCCGCTACGGCTACACCCCGCTCAACGTCAGCGCCTCGGCGACCAAGAGCCCGATCACGCCGTTCAAGGCCGGCGCGCTCAGCGCCCGCGGGGTCGAGCGCACCATCGACGACTACGTCGAGGCGGCCCGGCTGGCCCGGCGCGCCGGCTACGACGGGATCGAGATCATGGGCTCCGAGGGCTACCTGATCAACCAGTTCCTCGCGCCGCACACCAACCGCCGCACCGACCGCTGGGGCGGCAGCGCCGAGGCGCGGATGCGGTTCCCCGTGGAGATCGTCCGCCGCACCCGCGAGGCGCTCGGCGCCGACTTCCTGGTGATGTTCCGGATGTCGCTGCTCGACCTGATCCCCGACGGCCAGACCTGGGACGAGACGGTGGCGCTCGCCCAGGCCCTCGAGGAGGCCGGCGCCTCGGTCATCAACACCGGCATCGGCTGGCACGAGGCCCGGGTCCCGACGATCCTCACCCAGGTGCCCCGGGCGGCCTGGACCTGGACGACCGAGCGGCTCCGGCCGGAGGTCGGCATCCCGGTGTGCGCCTCCAACCGGATCAACACCCCCGAGGTGGCCGAGCGGATCCTGGCCGAGGGACAGGCCGACCTGGTCTCGATGGCCCGGCCGTTCCTGGCCGACCCCGACTTCGTGGCCAAGGCCGCGGCCGGGCGGGCCGACGAGATCAACACCTGCATCGGCTGCAACCAGGCCTGCCTCGACCACACCTTCGCCAACCAGCGCGCCTCCTGCCTGGTCAACCCGCGCGCCGGCCGCGAGACCACGCTGGTGCTCGCGCCCGACCCGCACCGCCCGCCGGGTCGCCGTGGTCGGCGCCGGCCCGGCCGGCCTGTCCGCCGCGGTCACCGCCGCCGAGCGCGGCCACCGGGTCACCCTCTTCGAGGCGGCCCCGGAGATCGGCGGCCAGTTCCGGCTGGCGATGCGGATCCCCGGCAAGGAGGAGTTCGCCGAGACGCTGCGCTACTACACCCGCCGGATGGAGGTGCTCGGCGTCGACGTACGCCTCGGCACCCGCGCCGACGTCGAGACGCTGCGGGAGTACGACGCCGTGGTCGTCGCCACCGGCGTGGCCCCCCGCGTCCCCGAGCTGCCCGGCATCGACCACGCCAAGGTCGTGTCCTACCCCGACGCGATCACCGGCGCGGTGCCCGTGGGCGCCCGGGTGGCCGTGATGGGCGCCGGCGGCATCGGCGTCGACGTCAGCCACCTGCTCTCGCACGCCCTCGAGGACGAGTCGGACTGGTTCGCCCACTGGGGTGTCGGCGACCCGTCGGTCGACCGCGGCGGGCTCAAGGAGAAGAAGCCGCGCACGTCGCCGCGCGAGGTGCACCTGCTCCAGCGCAAGACGACCAGCATCGGCAAGGGCCTGGGCAAGACGTCCGGCTGGGCGCACCGCGCGGTGCTCAAGGACTCCGGGATCGCGATGGTGCCGGGCGTCCGCTACGACCGGATCGACGACGAGGGGCTGCACGTCACGGTCGGCGAGGGCGAGGAGGCCGAGACCCGCGTGCTCGACGTGGACCACGTGGTGGTGTGCGCCGGCCAGGTGTCGGTGCGCGACCTCTACGACGAGCTGGTCGCCGAGGGCCTCGAGGCGCACCTGGTCGGCGGGGCCGACGTGGCCGCCGAGCTCGACGCCAAGCGCGCCATCGAGCAGGGCACCCGGGTCGCCGCCGGCCTCTGAGCCCGACTGCCGGGCTCACCGGTGGGCGCCGGGCCGAGGTCCTCGTGGGCACGGTGCCCGGCGGGCTCGACCTGGAACGTCGCGTGCTCCACGTCGAAGTGGGTCGCGACGCAGGCGCTGAACTCGTCGAGCAGCGGGCCGACCCCGCGCGCGGCGAGCGCCTCGTCGGTGACGCCGACGTGCGCGGACAGCACCGGGATCCCGCTGGTCAGCGTCCACGCGTGCAGGTCGTGCACGTCGACCACGCCCGGCACCTCCAGCAGGTGCCGGCGCACGGCGTCGAGGTCGAGGTGCGCGGGCGTCGTCTCCAGCAGCACGTTCACCGCGTCGCGGAGCAGGGTGTAGGACCGCGGCAGCACCAGCGCGGCGATCACCAGCGTGGCCAGCGGGTCGGCCCGCTCGAAGCCGGTGGTGAGCAGCACCAGGCCGGCCACCACGACGACGGCCGAGCCGAGCAGGTCGCTGAGCACCTCGAGGTAGGCGCCGCGCATGTTCAGCGAGGAGTCGCGCCGGCCGCGCAGCAGCAGCAGCGAGACGAGGTTGGCGCCCAGGCCGACGACGGCGAAGGCCAGCATCGGCCCGGCCTCGACCGTCGGGGGCTCGGCGAGCCGGCGCACGCCCTCGACCACGAGGTAGCCGCAGACGGCGAGCAGCACCACGGCGTTGACCAGGGCGGCGAGGATCTCGGCCCGGTGGTAGCCGAAGGTGCGCCGGTCGCTGGCGGGCAGCGACGCGACGTACGACGCGGAGAGCGCCAGCCCGACCGCGGCGGCGTCGGTCAGCATGTGCCCCGCGTCGGCGAGCAGCGCCAGCGAGCCGCTCAGCCACGCGCCGACCACCTGCACCACCACGAAGGCGAGGGTCACCGCGAGCACGGCGCGCAGCCGGCCCCGGTCCTCCGCCCGCCCGGCGGCGTGCCCGTGCCCGTGTCCGTGTCCCGCGCCCACGAAGCCCAGGTTAGGGGTCGCCGGTGCGGCTGAGGGCTTCGCGTCGACGCGCGGTTCGCGGTATGCATGGGCCATGGCGCACTCGCTCGTGACGATCCCGGTGCCCGACCTGGAGCCGGTCGTGCGCCCGCGCCTGGAGCGGCGCTCCCCCGCCGACGTGCCCGCCGACCCCGACGACACCGTCGCGCACATCACCCTGCTCGGCCCGTTCGTGGAGCTCGACGGGCTCACCGACGGCGTCATCGACGAGCTGAGCCGCTTCTTCGCCGACGTGACGCCGTTCGAGTTCTCGCTCACCGGGCTGCACGAGTTCCCCGGCGGCACCGTCTACCTCGCGCCGAGCCCGGCCGCGCCGTTCCGGCAGCTCACCCACGAGCTCGCCCGGCTGTTCCCCGAGCACCCGCCCTACGGCGGCGCGTTCGACGAGGTGCTGCCGCACCTGACCGTCCCGGTCCCCGAGGGGGAGGACATCGGCGCGCTGGAGTTCGAGCTGGGACCCCGCTTCCCGCTGGTCACCCATGCCTTCGAGGCGGCGCTGTTCTGGTGGGAGCCGGGCGCCAGCCGGACGCTCGCCACCTTCCCCTTCGGTACGTCGGCGGCCTGACGCCGGCGACGGCTAGGACCCGTCCCGGCTGCGCTTGAGCCCGGCGAGGAAGAAGCCCACGCCCAGGCCGGCGACGAGCGGGCCGATGATCGCCCAGACCGCCACGCCGGTCATCGGGCTGCCCTCGACGTAGCCGAGCCCCTGGAACGTCCACAACGTGCCGATCACGAACATCAGGGCGCCCAGGGTGAGCGGGAGGGTGCGCTTCATGCCCCGATCCTAGGGCGGTCTTTCCGGGCCGTTCGTCCCCGGAGTCCTCAGGCCGGGCGGGGTGCCTGCCGATGTCCTGGACGACCGCCACCTGACACGCCGCCCCGGGATCCACCATGCGCTCCGCACCACGTCCTGCCCGCACCTCCCCGCGCCACCCGCGGACCCGGTCAGGACGCCTCGGCCGGCTCGCCGCGACGGTCGCGGCCTTCGTGGTGCTGGTGCCGGCGGCCGCCTCGGCCCTCCCGCTGGAGGACTTCTCGTCCTACCAGCCGCAGACCCGGTGCAGCCCGACCCCCAAGTCGGGCACGGTCGAGCTGTCGCAGTGGCTGATGCGGCGCTACCCCGGGCTCCGGGTCGCTCGGCATCGCGCGGGCCTGCGGCCACGGCGGCGTCTCCGAGCACAAGGAGGGCCGCGCCTTCGACTGGGCGGTGAACCACTCCTCGGCGCGCGACCGCGGCTACGTCAAGGACTTCCTCGCCACGATCTTCGCCCCGGACGCCGAGGGCAACCCGGCGGCGCTGGCCCGGCGGATGGGCATCATGTACCTGATCTGGAACGACCACATCTACGCGTCGTACCGGCAGTTCGAGAAGCGTCCCTACCTCGGCTCCGGCTGCCGGTCGAAGAAGGCGTGCTCGGTCACCCTGCGGCACCGCAACCACGTGCACATCTCGCTGTCCCGCCCCGGCGGCCAGGGTGAGACCAGCTGGTACCACCGCGGCGAGGCCACCCCGACCCCGAAGCCGACGCCCGACCCGACCCCGAAGCCGGACCCCACGCCCACACCGAAGCCGAAGCCGAAGCCGACCGTGCCGAAGGGCCCGCCGATCTCCGACGAGGTCGAGCTGAGCCGGTCCAAGCCCTACCGCCGGGTCACGGTCCCGCTGGACGGCTCCACCTGGAAGTCGTCGTGGCGGCTGCGTCAGGGCAAGAAGTACAAGGTGACCGCCGCCGGGCTGGTCGGTCTCGGCCGCCCCGACCAGGTCGCCGACGCGACCTGCTCCTGGTCGCCCGCGACGCGGTCGTGGACCGCGACCCCCGAGGCGCTGACCGCGCAGCAGCACGGCGCGCTCGACCTGCTGGTCAACGGGGACCCGGTCTTCGGCACGTCCTGCTCGGAGGGCCACACCTACGCCGCCACGATCGTGCCGAGGAAGTCCAAGCCGCTCCGGGTCAAGTTCCAGAACGCCGTGGCCGGTGCGACCGGCTCCCTGGTGCTCACCGTCTCCAAGCGGGGCACCGACGTGCACAAGGCGCTGCCGACCTACCCGACGCTCGCGGCCGCACCCGCCGCCCGGGCCGGCGCCCGCAGCACCGGGCTGCTCGCCGAGACCGTCGCGCTGCCGGCTGCCGCGACCGACGGGGTCAGCACCACCCAGGAGGTGGAGGCCGGGGCCCGCTACCGGGTCACCGTCTCGGGCGTGGTCGACCTCGGCGACGGCGTGCAGTCCGACGGCCAGTGCGTCGCGGTGGCCGGCCAGTGGTACCAGCAGGCCTCCCTCGACCGCCGGTTCCCCGGCGAGGACCACGGCAACCTCTACGTCGACGGGGTGCCGTTCGCGGGCGGACCGACCACCGACTGCAGCGCGCACACCCACGTCGCCGACGTGACCGCGACGCAGAGCGGCCAGCTCCGGCTCGCCCTGTGGGACCCGCTCGGCCCGGCCGGCAACACCGGCGCGCTGACCGTCACCGTGCAGCGGCTCAGCGGCTTCGCCACGCCGCAGAAGGTGCGCGGCGAGATGCCGGCGAGCACCACCCCCTGGACCCAGGACCGGGACGTCCTCGCGGTCGCGCTCGCGGACCCCCTGGGCACCGTGTCGACGATGCGGGCCCGCAAGGGCGAGCGGATCCAGGTCGTGGTCAGCGGCACCTACACCTCCCACGGGGTCACCGCCGACGCCACCTGCGTCGCCACCGCGTCTGGCTGGGCCCCGCGCGACCCCGGCCTGCTCGTCGAGCAGGACCCGCTCGAGCTGTGGGTGGACGGCATGCTGCTGCCGTGGCGCGCGGTGGGTGCCGGCACCAGCTGCTCGGACGCCCAGCACACCTACACGACCACGTTCACGGTCGCCAAGAGCGGCCCGGTCCGGCTGGCCGTGCTCGACCTCGACCACCGCGACAACAGCGGCGGCCTCGAGGTCACCCTGCTCCGCTGAGCCGCCGTACGCCGGGTGGGTGCGCGTCGTCGACGCGAGGCGGGTCGGCTGCGCACCCGGCCGGATTTCGTGGTTGGGTCGGACCACCGGGATCGATGAAGAGTCAAGAAAAGTGGAATTTGTCCACTTTCGGGGGATTCCTTCGTCAGAATCGTGCTCCGGGGATGGATGTGGGGATGGTCACGGCAGGGGGATCTGCGTGAGCCTGCGGAACGACGAGAGCAGGATCAGGAGCCTGGCCGCGCTGGCGCGCGTGCTGGGTCGCTCCGACACGCTCCACCGCACCCTGGAGCACGCCGCCGAGGAGGCCCGCCGCACCCTGCGCGCGGCCAGCGTCTCGGTGTCGCGGGTGCAGCCCGACGGTGTCACCGTCCGCACCGTCGTCAACGTCGGCGACCTCGGCCCGCACGAGGAGCGCTGGCCGGAGGACGAGACCTACCGGATGGACGAGTTCGCCTCGCTCGACACCGAGGTCGACGAGCTGGTGATCTGGGCCTGGGACCGCGACGACCCGACCACGCCGGAGGCCGAGCGCGAGCTGCTCGCCGCCCTGCACAAGGGCAGCTCGGTGTCCGCGCCGCTGGTCGTCGACCGCAGGCTCTGGGGCGAGTTCTACGCCACCCGGCACGTCGGTCAGAAGCCCTTCGACGCCGACGACATCGCCTACCTCGAGGCGCTCGTCGCCATCCTCGCGGCCACGCTGTCCCGGGCGAGCCGGGAGGAGTCGCTCGCGCAGCTGGCCTACCACGACCCGCTGACCGGGCTGCTCAACCGGCGGGCGCTCGACGAGCACGCCCGGGTGGCCTTCGACGTCCCCCCGGGCATGCACCGGCAGGTCGGGGTGGTGGCGCTCGACATCAACGGCCTCAAGCAGACCAACGACCAGCACGGCCACCAGGCCGGCGACCAGCTGATCCAGCGGGTGGCCGGCGACCTGGTGCGCTCGTTCGCGACGCTCACCGCCAGCGTGGTGGGCCGGGTCGGCGGCGACGAGTTCACCGTGCTCAGCGTGGACCGCTCGGTCGACCGGCTGATCGAGGTGGCCGACGAGGTCATCGCGCGCAGCTGGGAGCACGACCCCACCACCGCGCTGTCGGGCGGCGTGGCCGCGGCGGTGCTCTCCGGGGACAGCCCGCTCACCCCGTCCGAGGTGTTCGCGGCCGCCGACCGGGCGCTCTACGTCGCGAAGCGGGAACGCCGGCGTACGACGGTCGTGGCCGACCCCCTCTGACCGGCTGGCACGATGACCGTATGACGGTCGAGGTGCGACGGGCGGAGAGCCGTGCCACCACCCGCGCCGACGGCCTCGTCTCCCGGCACTCCTTCTCGTTCGGCCCGCACTACGACCCCACCGACGTCGGGCACGCCGTCCTGGTCGCGCACAACGACGACCGGGTCGAGGCCGGCGCCGGCTACGACACCCACCCGCACCGCGACCTCGAGATCGTCACCTGGGTGCTCGACGGCGGGCTGCGCCACGAGGACTCCGAGGGCCACGGCGGCGTGGTCGTGCCCGGCCTGGCGCAGCGGCTGAGCGCCGGCAGCGGGGTCCGGCACGCCGAGCACCACGACGTCGCCTCCGGCCCGACGGTGCGGTTCGTGCAGATGTGGGTGCTGCCCGACGATCCCGGGCTCACCCCGTCCTACGCGCAGCACGACGTCGGGCCGCTGCTCGCCGGCGGCGACCTCGTCCCGGTGGCGTCCGGCCGTCGCGGCTCCGACGCGGCGGTTCCGGTGCACAACCGGGACGCCACCTTCCACGTCGCCCGGCTGGCCGGCGGGCAGTCGGTCGAGCTGCCCGACGCGCCGTACCTGCACGTGTTCCTGGCCCGCGGCGACGCCGACCTGGAGGCCGCCGGCCCGCTCGCCGAGGGCGACGCCGTGCGGCTCACCGGCGCCGGCGGGGTGCGGCTGACCGCCGACCGGTCCGGGCTGCGAGGTGCTGGTCTGGGAGATGCACCGGGGCCGCTGACGCAGGCCGCCCCCTACGGTGGAGGGGTCCGCCGACCGTCGACCCCGGGACCTGCATGGCACCGCGCTTCCCCTCGCTGCTCGCCGCGATCCTCGCCCTCCTCCTCGCGGCGACGACCCTGCCCGCCGGTCCGGCGCTCGCCGACCAGGTGTCGGTCCGGGACGCCGACGACGTGGACGGCCGGCTCGACCTGGCGAAGGTGTCGCACAGCCACACCGGGCACGTGGTCGAGCACACGATCAAGATGCAGGCCGGCTGGCGCGCCCGGGTGCTCAGGCCCGGCTCCCTGACCGTGCTGTTCAAGTCGGGGTCGCGCTACCGCACCCTGTGGGTCGACTACCGCAAGCACCGGCTGCGCGCCCGGATCTGCACCACCGAGGCGGCCGGCGGCGGCGCGACGGGACGCTGCACGACCGACGTCGGCCTGACCCGTCCGGACGGGCGCAGCCTCGAGGTCAGCCTGCGCCGCGGCCAGGTGCGCAAGCCGGGCCGGGCGGGCTACAAGTGGCAGGTCACCACGTTCCTCGAGGGCGGGGAGGGCGGGTGCCCGCGCACCCGGCTGTGCGTCGACGAGCTGCCCGGCGCGGACCCGTGGATCCGGCACGGCTTCGGCGGGTGAGCCTCAGACCAGCACGGTGAGGGCGGCCGGCTGCACCGTGGCGGTGACCGGCAGGGGCGCGAGCCGCTCGCCGTCGCCGTACGCCGTCACCGGCGCGCCGCTCGTGACCGCGACGTGCCGACCCCGCATCACCAGCACGTCGTCGAGCTCGACGTGGCTGCCGTCGTAGAGCCGTGGCATCGACCGGATCAGCCGGAGCTTGGAGGCGGCCCGCACGACGACCACGTCGAGCAGCCCGTCGTCCAGGGACGCGGCGGGGGCGATGTGCATGCCCGCGCCGTAGTAGCCGGAGTTCGCCACCACGACCATGTAGGCCCGCTCCTCGGTGCGGCGACCGTCCACCTCGACGGTGAAGCGGGTCGGGCTGAACTGCAGCAGCGAGCGCACCGCGGCGTAGGGGTAGTGCACCGAGCGGGGCAGCCGGGTGACCCGGTCGACGATCTCGGAGGCCAGCGAGTCGACCCCGGCGTAGACGCTGCCCAGCACGATCCGGCGGCCGGCGTCGATCACGTCGACCACCGTGGGCTCGCCCTCGAGCAGCACCCGGGCCACCTCCGCGGGGTCGGTGCCCAGGCCGAGCATCCGCGCGAAGTCGTTGCCCCGGCCGGCCGGGACGACGCCGAGCACGCCGTCGCTCTCCACCACGGCGGTGGCCACCGAGGACAGCATCCCGTCGCCACCGACCGCGACCACCACGTCACCGCGGGCGGCGGCCTCCCGCGCCAGGTCGGCGCAGGCGACCGGCCCGGGGCTGTAGGTCACCTCCACCCGGGCCCCGGCGTCGCGCAGGATCCGGGCCACCGGGACGACGGCGGCCGGGGCCACCCCGCCCCCCGACAGCGGGTTGACGAGGCAGTGGAAGGAGCGGGCGCCGGAGGTCACGGGACGAGGATGCCGGGGTTGAGCACTCCCTGGGGGTCCAGACGCGCCTTGACGGCCCGCAGGATCTCGACGCCCACCGGTCCGACCTCCTGCGCCAGCCACGGCCGGTGGTCGCGGCCGACGGCGTGGTGGTGGGTGATCGTGCCGCCGGCGGCGACCATCGCGTCGGTGGCGGCGGACTTGGCGGCGGCCCACTGGTCGAGGCCGTCGCCCTGCTGCCGGGCGGCCACCGTGAAGTAGAGCGAGGCGCCGGTCTCGTAGACGTGCGAGACGTGGCAGAGCACGATCGGCCCGCCGGCCTCGGTGGTCAGCGCCGTGGTCAGCGCGTCGGAGACGGCGGCGTAGAGCCCGGGCAGCCGCGACCAGAACGTCGCGGTCTCCAGCGTCTCGACCAGCACGCCGACGTCGAGCATCGCGTCGCGCAGGTAGGGGCCCTTGAACCGGCCGGCCGCCCAGCTCGCGCCGTCCTCGTCGCCGAGCGAGGTGCCGCCCAGGGCGGTGAGCCGCTCGGTGGCCTCGGCGCGCCGTGCGGCGACGCGGGCAGGCTCGCCCTCCCAGCCGGTGACGACCAGGCAGCCGCCGGACCCCTCGGCGCCCACCTCGTCGGGCTTGGCCAGGTTGAGCGCGGTCTCGTTCTCGTCCGACAGCCGGAGCACGGTGGGCGCGCTGCCCGAGGTGGCGAGGTCGCGGAGCGCGGCCAGGCCCTCGGTGAAGCCGGCGAACCGCCAGGTCTCGTAGACCCGCACCTCGGGCGCCGGCCGGACCCGCACGGTCACCGCCGTGATCACCCCGAAGGCGCCCTCGGAGCCGAGCACGAGCTCGCGCAGGTCGGGCCCGGCGGCGGTGGCGGGCGCGGTGCCCAGCTCCATCTCGCCGAGCGGGGTCACCACCCGCAGCCCGACCACCATCTGGTCGAAGCGGCCGTAGCCGGAGGAGGCCTGGCCGCTGGAGCGGGTGGCCGCGAAGCCGCCGATGGAGGCGTACTCGAAGGACTGCGGGAAGTGGCCGAGGGTGAGGCCGTGCCCGGCGAGCAGCTCCTCGGCCCGCGGGCCGCGCACGCCGGCCTCGAGGGTGGCGGTGCCGGAGACGGGGTCGACCGCGACCAGCCGGTCGAGCCGGCGCAGGTCGAGCGCCAGCACGCCGGCGTAGCCGTCGCGCCGGGCGACGAGCCCGCCCACCACCGACGTACCGCCGCCGAAGGGGACCAGCGCGACCCGGTGCTCCGCGCACCAGGCCACGACCGCGACGACCTCGTCGTGGTCCGCGGGCAGGACCACGGCGTCCGGGGCGTCGGAGCCGTCGCCGTGCCGCATCCTGAGCAGGTCGGGGGTGGAGCGGCCGCGGGTGTGCCGCACCCGGGCCTCGTGGTCGACCCGCACGTGGGCCTCGCCGACCAGCCCGCGCAGCCCGGCCAGCAGGTCCTCGTCCAGGCCGGGGTCGGGCAGGCGTACGTCGGGCAGCGGCGTCGTCTCCTGCGCGGCCGCGGGGCCGAACGCGAGCTCGACGAGGCCGCGGGCGGCCTCCGGCAGGGGGGCGGCCTCGGCCGGGTCGCCCCAGCGGGCCCAGTGCATGTCTCCGGTCACGTGATACAGTGTGACACATGTCGTCACTTCGTCACAACAGCGACCGCGAGCCCGTCGGCGACGACGCCAGCGCCGACCGGGCCCTCGACGCCGCCCGCGCCGCGATCCTCGCCGTCGGCTGGAAGCGGACCACCCTGACCGACGTGGCCCGCCGGGCCGGGGTGTCGCGGATGACGATCTACCGCCGCTGGCCGGACATGCAGACCCTGCTCGCCGACCTGATGACCCGCGAGTGGTCCGGCGTCGTCGAGGACCCGGCCGCGATGGGGCTGACCGAGGGCGCGTCGGTGCTCGACCGGATCGTCGGCGGGGTCGGCGCCACCGTGACCGCGCTGCGCGACAACGAGCTCTTCCGCAAGATCCTCGAGGTCGACCCCGAGCTGCTGCTGCCCTACCTCCTCGACCGCCGCGGCCGCACCCAGGACGCCATCCTCGGCCTGGTCGAGGCCGCCCTCGCCGAGGGACAGCGGACCGGCGACGTCCGGCCGGGCGACCCCCGGCTGATGGCCCGCACGCTGCTGCTCACCGCGCACGGCTTCGCGCTCTCCGCCCAGACCATGTCGGACCACGCCCGAGGGGGACCGCGGGTCCGGGGACGGCCCGTCCGTCGAGGTGGACCCCGGCCTCGACGTCGAGCTGCGCGTCCTCGTCGAGCGCTACCTCCAGCCATGACCCCCGGCGACGACGCGCTCACCGCCGGTCGGCGCAGCACCGAGCTCGACGAGGCCACCGACGGCCGGGTGGTCGACCTGCTGGTGGTCGGGCTCGGCGTCACCGGCGCCGGGGTCGCGCTCGACGCGGCCTCGCGCGGGCTCGACGTGGTCGCGGTCGACGCCCACGACCTCGCGTTCGGCACCTCCCGGTGGAGCAGCAAGCTCGTGCACGGCGGGCTGCGCTACCTCGCGCACGGGCGGCTGGGCGTGGCCCACGAGAGCGCGGTCGAGCGCGGCATCCTGATGACCCGCACCGCACCGCACCTCACCCGCGCGCTGCCGATGCTGATCCCGCTGGTGCCGATGGTGACCCACGGCCAGGCCGGCTCCGCGCGGGCCGGACTGCTCGCCGGCGACCTGCTCCGGGCGAGCGCCCGCACCCCGCACCGGGTGCTGCCCCGGCCCCGCCGGCTCGGCCGCACCGAGACCCTCGCGCTCGCGCCCTCGCTGCGCGGCACCGGCCTGCGGGGCGGGCTGCTCTCCTGGGACGGCCAGCTCGAGGACGACGCCCGCCTGGTCGTCGCGCTCGCCCGCACCGCCGCGGGCCACGGCGCCCGGGTGCTGACCCGCACCCGCGTGCTCTCCCTCGACGGGACCGTGGCCCGGGTGCGCGACGAGACCACCGGCGCCGAGCACACGATCCGGGCGCGGGCGGTCGTCAACGCCACCGGCGTCTGGGCCGGCAGCCTCGACCCCGCCGTGCGCCTGCGCCCCTCCCGCGGCACCCACCTGGTGCTGCGGGGCTCGAGCCTGCCGGGGCTGCAGGTGGCGGTGATGGCACCGGTGCCCGGCGCGTCGCACCGGTTCGTGTTCGCGCTCCCGCAGCCCGACGGGCTGGTCTACGTCGGGCTCACCGACGAGGCGGTCGAGGGGGACGTCCCCGACGTGCCGCAGCCGACCGAGGGCGAGATCGGGTTCCTGCTCGACGTCATCTCGGCGGTGCTCGACCGGCCGCTGCACCGTGCCGACGTGGTCGGCGCCTTCGCCGGCCTGCGCCCGCTGCTCGACGCCGACGGCGCCACCGCCGACCTCTCCCGGCGGCACGCCGTGCTGACCTCGCCGGGCGGCGTGACCACCGTCGTCGGCGGCAAGCTGACCACCTACCGGCGGATGGCGGCCGACGCGGTCGACGCCGCGGTGGCCGCCGCCGGCCTGTCCGCCGGGCGCTGCCGCACCCGCGACCTGCCGCTGGTGGGGGCGGCGTCCCGCCCCGAGCTGGCCCGGCTGGAGGCGCCGGCCCGACTGGTCCGGCGCTACGGCGTCGAGGCCGCGGCGGTGCTGGCCGACGCCCGGGCCCGCACCGGCCTCCCCGACGAGGAGCTGCTGGCACCGGTCGCCGAGGGGGTGCCGGCCACGCTCGCCGAGCTGCTCTGGGGGGTCACCCACGAGGGCGCGCTCGACGTCGACGACCTGCTCGACCGCCGGGTGCGGGTCGGGCTGGTCCCCGCCGACCGCGCCGCCGCCGTACCCGCCGCCCACGCGGCTCTCGGGCTGCTCGCCGCCCACCACTGACGTTCACATCCCGATACGACGCGACGTCCTGGTCGCCGGCGACGCCTCGCGACGACCAGAACGTCGCGTCGTATCGGGACTGGTTCAGGAGGCGAGGCCGTCGACGACCTCGGCCCCGGGCAGCTCGGCGAGCAGGGCGCCGGGCAGCAGCAGCTTGGAGCGCCGCACCCCGCTGCCGATGATCGCGACGTCGATGTCCACCACGGCGGCGTCGACGAGCAGCCGCCAGCCGGCGGGCAGGCCGACCGGGGTGATCCCGCCGTACTCCATGCCGGTCTCCTCGACCGCACGATCCATCGGGTGGAACGACGCCTTGCGCACGTCGAGGGTGCGCTTGACCAGGTTGTTCACGTCGGCCCGGGTGTCGGCCCGCACGACGCAGGCCGCGAGCCGCTCCTCCCCCGCCCGCCGGCCGGAGACGACGACGCAGTTGGCGCTCGCCTCGAGCGGCAGGTCGTAGGCCTCGGTCATCGCGGCCGTGTCGGCCAGGTCGGGGTCGATCTCGACCACGCCGACGCGGTCGGCGCCCGCCCAGCCCTCGAGGGCCGCCCGCACCGACGGCGCGAGCAGGTCGGGACGGTCCAGGGCCGGGACGGTGGTCAGCGTGCCGAGCGCGGGTGCGGGTGCCGTCATGGGCCCAGCGTAAGGAGTCGGTAACGGTCCGCCACGCGGCCGGTTGCACCTCTCAACATTCTCCGGTTTGTCGGCTAAGGTGCCGAAGCATCTGGCTCGAGGGGGCCCGGAGGGCGAATGTTCGTCTTCGGTTCGTGAGCTGTCCGTGCCTTCGACGTCTCGGGTCTGACCGACACCTCCAGCCTGGCCGCACGCCTCGCCATCCACCGGGGCGCCGTGCCCGGCATCGATCCGAAGGGAACCACCCTTGCCAGCCACACCCAGGAAGCGCTCGTTCGCTCTCGTAGCGGCAGCCGCCGGGCTCGGCCTCGTCGCCAGCCCGCTCGCCCTCACCTCGGGCGCGCTCGCCGATGACGCGTCGACCACGACGTCGTCCGCCCCGGCCGCCAGCCAGGCCGACAAGAACAAGAACAAGAAGAAGATCAAGCTCGACCTCCTCGCGATCAACGACTTCCACGGTCAGCTCGAGAAGGTCCCGTCCACCAGCTCGGGCGGCCGGGTCCGCCTGGCCACGACCGACGTCGCTGCCGGTGGCGCGGAGTACCTCGCCACGCACCTCAAGCAGCTCCGCGCCCGCTCCGCCGACCGTGGCGCCGACACCCTGACCGTGGCCGCCGGTGACCTCATCGGCGCGACGCCGCTGCTGTCGGCGGCGTTCCACGACGAGCCGACGATCGAGACCATGAACGAGATCGGCCTCGACGTCTCCTCGGTGGGCAACCACGAGTTCGACGAGGGCTACCGCGAGCTCAAGCGCATGCAGAAGGGCGGCTGCCTCGCCGACGGCGACGGCGCCAACAACCAGAACTCCTGCCCCGACCCGGCGCAGCCGTTCGAGGGCGCGGACTTCAAGTACCTCGCGGCCAACGTGAAGTACGAGAACACCGGCAAGCCGATCCTGAAGCCCTACAACATCAAGAAGGTCCAGGGCCAGAAGGTCGCCTTCATCGGCATGACCCTCCAGGACACCCCCAACATCGTCACCAAGGCGGGCGTCGAGGGCCTGTTCTTCAAGGACGAGGTCAAGACCGTCAACGCGCTGGTGCCCAAGCTGCGCGACAAGGGCGTCAACGCCATGGTCGTGCTGCTGCACGAGGGCGGCACCCCGAGCGACATCAGCTACATCAACAAGTGCACCGACGTCACCGGCCCCGGCATCGACATCGCCAAGGCGCTGCACCCGGAGATCGACGTCGTCATCGAGGGTCACACCCACCTGCCCTACAACTGCACCGTCTTCGACCCGGCCGGCAAGAAGCGTCTGGTCACCAGCGCCTACTCCACCGGTCGCGTCGTCACCGAGGTGCGGCTGAAGCTGCGCGCCAAGAACGGTGAGGTCATCCGCTCCAAGAGCCGGGCGATCAACCACGCGGTCACCAACGCCGACGGCACCGTCGCCGACGCCGCGATCACCGCCCTGATCGCGCGCTACAAGACGCTGGTCGCGCCGATCGAGAGCAAGGTGCTCGGCAAGCTCGACCCGGCCGCCACCCCCGGCGACAGCCTCAAGCGGGCCCCGAGCAGCGGCTACGACGGTGAGGACTACGCCCTCGGCAACCTGATCGCCGACAGCCAGAAGCTCGACACGTCCACGGGCACGACCCGTCCGGTCATGGCGTTCATGAACCCGGGCGGCATCCGGGCCGACCTCACCGAGAACGCCGCGGGTGACGTCACCTACGGTGCCGCCTTCTCGGTGCAGCCGTTCAACAACTACGTCGTCTCGATGGACCTCACCGGCGCCCAGGTGCTCGCGGTCCTCAACGAGCAGTGGAACGGCCGCAACGAGGCCAGCCGCAAGATCCTGCAGGTCTCCGGCATCCAGTACACCTACGACAAGTCCGACGCTGCCGGCACCGGCAACGCCGTCGTGGGCATGCCGATGCTCGACCTGGACCGCAACGGCTCCTACGAGACGGCGCTCGACCCGGCCGCCACGTACCGCGTCGCGGTGAACTCCTTCCTCGCCGACGGCGGTGACGGCTTCGCCACCCTCGACGCGGGCGGGAACAAGTTCTACGGCGGGCTCGACATCGACGCCCTGGCCGCCCACCTGGCTGCCAACAACCCGTACGTCGCGACCGCGGTCGACCGGATCGAGACGCAGGACTGACGCTCTGCAGCAACACACGAAGGGGGGTGGCCCGGCGGGCCACCCCCCTTCTGCACGTCGCAGTGCGCCGTCGTCAGCTGGTGACCTCCTGGCGGAGCCGCAGCCCGGCCAGCGAGGCGACGAGGAGGGTGACGCCGGTGGCCAGCAGGATGCCGGCCGCCCCGAGCGAGCCGCCCGCCCAGTCGTAGAGCGCCTCGGGCACGGCCACCGTCACCGCGATCACGCCGGTCGCGAGGTAGGGCCAGGACCGGGTGCCGACGTAGAGGCCGAAGGCGACCGCCCCGAGGCCCGCGGTGGCCAGGTAGGCCACCCAGGCCTGCTCGTCCGCGACCGGGATCTGGGCGCCGACGAAGGCGATCACGCAGCCGATCACCCGGCCGGTCGTCCGCTCCCGCCACACGCCGCGCTCCGCGAGGCCGAGCCAGAGCCCGCCGAGCAGGAGCACGAGCAGGCCCAGCGGGATCGCGCTCTGCGAGTCGGAGTGCAGCGCTGCGAGCCCCGCGGGGATCATCACGAACGTGCCGATCGCGATGCCGAGCTGGCCCACGGGGGACGGGACGGCGAGGTAGCCGCCGACGGCGACCAGCACCCCCGTCAGCGCGGACAGCACGACCACGAGCTCGCTGTTGTCGAGCACGCCGTCCAGCCAGATCCCGGCGCCGAAGGCGGTGCACGCGGCACCGCCGGTCAGCAGCACGGCCGCGAGGCGTCCCCGGACCGAGTCGAGCGGGTCGGCTCCCGCGCGGCGCTCCGCGCGGGCCAGCACCAGGCCGCCGAGCACCAGCACGGCGGCGCTCACCAGGAGCAGCGAGACCTGGCCGGCCCGGCCCAGGTCGTCCCAGGTGGCGCTGAAGAACAGCCAGGCCGCTCCGACGACGAAGGCGCCGCCGACGTAGCCGGCGATCTCGGCGAGGCGCCGGCGCAGCGGGGCAGAGGAGACGGGTCCCTCCCGGAGGGCACCCCGGACGACGACCTCCGCCTCGGCGCTGCGCGCGGGGTCGAGGAGGCCGGCGTCGACAAGACCCGAGACGACGGCACGACTGGTCTGAGTGGTCATGGCACCAGGGTGGCGTGTCCCGGTACGGCACCACCAGAGCCCGAATACCTACTTATGCATGGGTATCTGCGTGCCGCCGGACCGGCAGCTGGAGCACGAAGGTCGTGGAGTGCGCGTCGGCGAGCACCAGCCGGCCGCCCATCGCCTCGGCGATCTCCGCCGCCACCGTCAGGCCGATGCCGAGCCCCTCGCCGTCGGTGCCCACGTGCCGGTGGAACACCTCGTCGGCGGGGCGGGAGGTGCCCTGGTCGCCGACCCGGATCTCGAGGTGGTCCTCTCCGTCGAGCACCGCGACGGTGATGGTGCCACGGCCGTGGCGGAGAGCGTTGTCGATCAGCACGTCGAGCACCTGCTCGATCGGCCCCGGGGCCTGGTGCGCCCGCACCGTGCCGGGCACGCCGAGCGCGATGTGCCGCTCACCGGCGGCCGGCCGCCAGCGCTCGACGACCGCCCGCACGAGCTGGACGACGTCGACGTCCTGGAGGCTGCCGATCCGCCGGGTCCGGGCCAGGTCGAGCAGGTCGGTGACCGTCGTCTGCAGCCGGTCCACCTGCACCAGGGAGCGACCGAGCTCCTCGGCGACCGGCCGGGGCGTGTCCGGCCACAGCGCGAGGTCCTCGAGCTCCAGGCGCAGCGCCGTGATCGGCGTCCGCAGCTGGTGGGAGACGTTGGAGGCGAACTCGCGCTCGCGCCGGACGAGGTCCTGCAGCTCGGCGGCGCTGTGCTCGAGGGCCCGGCCGATCGTGTCGGCCTCGGGGACGCCGTAGCGCGGGATCTCGAGGTCGAACCGGCCCCGGCCGAGGGCCACCGCGTGGCCGGCCAGCTCCTGGAACGGCCGGGACAGCAGCCAGGCCGCGACGAACGCCAGCCCCCCGGCGACGGCGATCAGGAACATGCCCATCAGCACCAGCGAGGTGAGCACGTCGGAGACCCGCTCGTCGATGACGTACTGCGAGCGGCGCAGCGTCATCTCCCCGCCGCCGGGCACGTCGACCGTGCGCCGCACGTCGGTGTCCTGCTCGGCGGTCCGGTAGCCCTCCGCCGTCGCGGTCACCCGGGTCCCGTCCGGCGCGACGTAGTCGACCCGCTCGGCGAGGTTGAGCCGGCGGGCGAGGTAGGGCTCGTCGAGCACCTGGCCGGCCGCCTGGCGCGAGCCGGCGAGCTCGGCGAGGAGCGCCGCGGACCGGTCGACCTTGCGGTGCTCGGTCTCGGTGACCACCTCGTTGGCGGTGTAGGCCCGGGCGAGGGAGAAGGTCACCAGGATGGCCAGGGCGAGCAGGATGAAGGCGCCGACGATCCGCTCACGCATCGGTCGGTCGGCCCTCCACCCGGAAGCCGACCCCGCGCACGGTCACCACGTGGTCGGGGCTGCCGGCGTCGTCGAGCTTCTGGCGGAGCCGGCCGACGGTGACGTCGAGGGTCTTGGTGGAGCCGTACCAGTTCTCGTCCCACACCTCGTCCATCAGCCGCGACCGGGTCACGACCTCGCCGGGCGCCTGCGCGAGCAGGGCGAGCACGTCGAACTCCTTGGACGTCAGCGCCACCTCGCGGTCCTCGACGAAGACCCGCCGGGCGCGCGGGTCGACCCGCAACCCGGTCTCCGGGGCTCCCGCGTCGACGGGGCGCGGCGCGGGCTCCGCCGCCTGGCGTCGCAGCAATGCCCGCACCCGGGCGAGCAGCTCGGCGAGGCCGAACGGCTTGGGCAGGTAGTCGTCGGCGCCCACGTCGAGGCCGACCACCCGGTCGAGCTCGCCGTCCCGCGCGGTGAGGATCAGGACACCGACGCGGGCGTCGAACTCCCGGATGCGCCGGCAGACGTCGAGGCCGTCGATGTCGGGCAGGCCCAGGTCGAGGATGACCACGCCGATGCCGCCCTCGCGGACGCGGGCCACGGCCGGTTCCCCGGCGGCGACGCGGACGGCGTCGTACCCCTCGCGCTCGAGGGTGCGCAGCAGGGGCGCCGCGATGCCGTCGTCGTCCTCCACGAGCAGCACGGTGCTTGGCATGCCAGACAGGGTAGAGGGATCGTCCCCGCCCGCCGCGTCGGTCTCCGGCATCTCAGGCCTCGCCCGGGTCGGGCACCGCCCGGGACCGCAGCCGCAGGACGGCCAGGACCGCGACCGTCACCTCGCAGCAGAGGGCGACGGCGCCGGCCCAGCCGGGCGGCCCGTGCAGCTCCCGGGCGGCCGGGAGCCCGGCGGCCTCGTTGAGCACCTGGCCCATCAGCGCCACCGCGGCGGCGGCGAGGGCGAGCAGCCAGCCGTCGGCATGGCCGGTGAGCAGGCGCAGGGCGGCGACCAGGCCCGCGACGACGACGGCGCCGCCGACGGGGGCGAGGTAGGAGGCGGCGTCCGTGATCGCGGGCAGCCGCCAGGCGAAGACCAGGGCCAGCAGCGCCACCGCCGACGCCGCGGCCCGTGCGGTGGCCGGGGTGGTGCGCGCTGCGGCCATCGGGCTCATCCTCAAGAAGGCGGGCCCTGGCAGGGGCTCGGGGGATTACCCCTGCCAGGGGCCGGAACCTTCGGGCTCCCTCGCGGGTCCCCGATCGATCAGCACGACCGTAGGCCGCGGCCTGCCACGGATCGGCAACACGCGGTGCTCGCGCACCCCACAGGCCGGTAAAGAATCCGAGGCGTCCTACAGGACGTGCTCGCCGTACATCTCGCCGAGCGGGTCGGCGATCAGCTCGATGCGGGCACCGTCGGGGTCGGTGAAGTAGACCGAGACCCCGCTGTGCACCTCGTGGGCGACACCGGCCTCGGTCAGCCGGGCGACGGCGGCGTCCCACTGCTCCGGGGACACGGAGATCGCCAGGTGGTGCAGGCCGCCGAGCACCTCGGCGTAGGGCCCGAGGTCGAGGCCGGGGAAGTCGAAGAAGGCCAGCAGGTTGTCGTGGCCGATGTCGAAGAAGAAGTGCGAGGACCCGGGGTAGTCGCGGTTCTCGATGAGCTCGGTCAGCGGGAAGCCGAGGACGTCCTGGTAGAAGCGGACCGTCCGCTCCACGTCGCTGGAGACGAGCGCCGTGTGGTGCAGGCCGCGGGCGGTCGAGGCGGGGCGCTCGCCGGCGGGCTTGAGGTGGGTCGAGCGGATCCGCGCGCGCTCGCGGGCGGCGTGGTCGAGGTCCGGAGCGGGCATGCCTCCATCCTGACGGAAAGAGGTTGAACTCTCAACGGCTTCGGGCCGGTCATCACCGGGCCTGCGCGGCGCGCAGCAGCTGCTCGAGCAGCGGGCCGGCGGTCCGCGAGCCGGACTCGCCGACCTCCACGAAGGCCGCCACCGCCAGGTCGCCCTGGGCGGCGATCATCCAGGCGTGCAGCTGCAGCGGCTCCTGGTCGCCGAACTCGGCCGTGCCGGTCTTGGCGACGACCGGGGCGCCCGGCACGTCGGCCAGCGCGACGCCGCTGCCCCGGGTGACCACGCCGCGCAGCAGGCCGCGCAGCACCCGGCCCTCCGCCGCGGTGAGCGGGGCGTCGGGCGCCGCGCCGTCGGTGGGCTGGTCCGGCAGCAGCCTGGGTACGACGGTGCGCCCCTCCGCGACCGAGGCCGCGACGGCGGCCATCGCCATCGGCGAGGCGAGCACCTGGCCCTGACCGATCATCGAGGCGGCCTGCGAGGTCTCCGAGTCCGGCTCGGGCACGGACCCGAAGTAGGCCGGGAAGCCGAGGTCGTGGTCCACGCCGAGCCCCAGGGCGGCCGCCGCGCCGGCGAGGTCCTCGGCGCGGTCGCGGGCGTCGATGAAGGCGGTGTTGCACGAGTTGGCGACCGCGTCGGCCAGGGTGATCCGGCCGTTGCCGCCGGCCGGGTAGTCGTCGTAGTTCTCGAAGCGCTTGCCGTCCACGACGGTGCTCGTCGGGCACGGGAGCGGGCTCCCCGGGGTCAGCCCGGCCCGCAGCAGGGCCAGGCTGCTGACCACCTTGAAGGTCGAGCCGGGGGCGTACTGACCGACCGTCGCCGTCGAGTAGCCCGCCGACCCCGGGCCGCTCGCCGCGGCGAGGATGTCGCCGGTCGAGGGACGCAGCGCCACCAGCGCGGCGGCGGGTCCGACGCCGGCGAGGATCCGTTCGGCCGACTCCTGCAGCCCGACGTCGAGGGTGGTGGCCAGCGGCTTGCCGGGCACCGGGTCGGTGGTGAAGAGGGTGCGGGACTTCTCGCCCCTCACCGCCTCGACCGCGACCCCGGGGGTGCCGCGCAGCTGCGCGTCGTAGCGCGCCTGCAGCCCGGAGAGGCCGGCCTCGTCGCCGGCCTCGTAGGCGCCGTCGGACTCCTTGACGATCTCGGCGGTGACCGGGCCGACGCTGCCGAGGATCGGCCGGGCGAACTCGCGGGTGGGGGCCAGCGGCAGGGTGTCGCTCAGCACCCCGGCGCCGTCGATCCCCTCGACGGCGGACAGTGCCCGGGTGGCGTCCTCCTCGCGCAGCACGATCGCCTCGACGAACGCCTTGTCCCCGGCCGCCTCCACCCGCTCGACCAGGGCGGCCGCGTCGACGTCGACGACGGCGGCCACCCGGCGCGCCGCCTCGGCCTGGCCGGCCTCGTCGACCTGGGCCTTGTCGACGCCGAACCGGACGACGGGGCGGTCCTTGACGATCTCGGTGCCGCCGGCGCCCAGGATCGCGGCGCGCGGCGCGGTGCTGGTGCCCAGGTCGAGGCGCTCGCCGGCGCGCAGGCCGAAGAGCGCGGGCTGGAGCCGCACCTTCCAGGCGGCCTCACCGTCGTCGGGCTCGACCTTGACCAGCCGTGCGGTGACCTTCTGGGTCCAGGTGGCCTCGGTCTCCGGCAGGTCCCAGGCGTAGGTCAGGGTGGCCGTCGCGGTCTCCCCGGCCTCGTCCTCGGTCGTGTCGCCGGCGGTCACCTCGGCGCTCGCCCCGGCCATCCCGGCGGTGGCCTTCTTCCACGCCCGCTGCGGGGCCCGGCCGGACCCGCCGTCGAACAGCCCGCCCGGCAGCCGTCCGGCGGTGAGCGCGGCGGCGAGCTCGTCGACCGTGTCGGACGCCGGCGGGCCGTCCTCGGACGTGCATCCGGCGAGGGCCGGGCCCAGCAGCAGCGCGGCGAGGGCCAGCGGCAGCGCCGGGCGGCGGGCAAGGACGGTGACGCGATCCCCGAGTCGACTCACCCGACGATCCGACCACCCGGCCGGACGCGAGTCAAAGCCGCACGCCGGGTGTCACCTCATCGTGACCCACGCGACGCGGCCACCAGAACCGCTCCCCGAGCACCACCCCGAGGGCGGGCACGACCACGGTGCGGACCAGGAGCGTGTCGAGCAGCACCCCGACGCAGATCACCACGCCGAGCTGGGCGAGCACGACCAGCGGCAGCACCCCGAGGACCGCGAAGACCGCCGCGAGCAGGATGCCGGCGCTGGTGATGACGCCGCCGGTCGCGGTCAGCGCGCGCAGCATGCCGGCGCGCGGGCCGTGCCGCCGCGCCTCCTCCCGGGCCCGGGTGACGAGGAAGATGTTGTAGTCGACGCCGAGCGCGACCAGGAAGAGGAACGCCAGCAGCGGCACGCCCACGTCGAGGGCGGCGAAGCCGAAGACCCCGGTGAACAGCCACCAGGACAGCCCCAGGCTGGCGACGTAGGTGACCACCACCGTCGCGACCAGCAGCAGCGGGGCGACCACCGAGCGCAGCAGCAGGCCGAGGGCCAGCAGCACGAGCAGCAGGATCAGCGGGAAGATCACCCAGCGGTCCCGGGCCGCGGCGTCACCGGCGTCGATCGCCTGCGCCTCGGTGCCGCCGACGTACGTCGACGGGACCGCGTCGACCGCGTCCCGGATCGCCAGCACCGCGTCCCGCGACGCCTCGCTGCCCGGCGCGGCGTCGACCACGACGTCGACCTGGGCGAGGCCGTCGCCGCTGCGGGTCTCCTCGGCCGAGACCACACCCTCGAGGTCGCGGACGGAGTCGAGCACCGCGTCGGCGTCGCCGCGGGTGAGGACCTGCACCGGGTCGGAGCTGCCGGCCGGGAAGGACTCCGCGAGCCGCTCGGCGGCGGTGATCGCCTCCGGGGTGTCCAGGAACTGGTCGGAGGAGCTCAGCCCGGTCTCGATGCGCGGCACTCCGCTCATCAGCCCGCCGAGCAGCACCGCCGAGACCAGCAGGAAGGTGACCGGCCGTCCCGCCACCCGGTCGCCGACGCGGCGCCACAGCGACCGCGACTCCACCAGCGGCGCCTGCCCGACCCGGGGCACCTTCGGCCAGAAGATCCAGCGCCCGAACACCACCAGGGCGGCCGGCAGCACCACCAGCACGAACGCGGCGGCCACGACCACGCCGACGGCGCAGGCGAGACCCAGCCCCCGCGTGGTCGGGATCAGCGAGAGCAGCAGGGTGAGCAGGCCCAGCACCACGGTGGTGGCGCTGGAGAGCACCGCCTCGGCGGTACGCCGCAGCGCCTGCGCCATCGCCGCGAAGCGGTCCTCGGTCGAGCGCAGCTCGTCGCGGTAGCGCGAGATGAGCAGCAGGGCGTAGTCGGTGCCGGCGCCGAAGACGAGGACCGACAGGATGCCGACGGTGGACTCGTCCCAGGCGATCTCGAAGGCCGCCAGGACCTGGGTGGCCAGCACGGCGGCGAGCCGGTCGGCCACGCCGACGACGGTGAGCGGGACGAGCCAGAGCAGCGGGCTGCGGTAGGTCAGCAGGAGCAGCAGGGCGACGACGCCGGCCGTGGTCAGCAGCAGCGTGGTGTTGGCCCCGTCGAACACTGCGGCCAGGTCGGCCTCGACCGCGGCCGGGCCGGTGACCTGCACCGTCACGCCCTCGGGCACGTCGCCGCGCAGGGCGCGCGGAGGTCGCCGACCAGCGCGGCGTTGTCGGTGGCGCTCGCCTGGGGCACCGGCAGCACCGCGACGGCCGCGGTGCCGTCCTCGCTCGGCTGCGGCGGCGGCCCGCCCTCCGGGAGACCCAGGTCGGCGCGGACGCCGGCCAGCGTCTCGGGCAGGCCGGCCACGAAGCCCTGGTCGAGCCGACCGTCGCCCTCGCCTGTCCACAGCACGACCGCCGTGGAGGTGTCCTCGTCGGGCAGCTCGTCCTGGAGCTGCACGGCCAGCGTGCTGTCCGCGTCCCGGGGCAGGCTGTCGGTCGAGGTCGCCGCGCGCTCGGCCTCACCCACGCCGGCGATCACCATCCCGGCGAGCAGCAGCGCGAGCAGGGCGACCGCCGCGGCGGTGCGCCGCCCGGTGACGAGCCGGACCAGCGGCGATCCCGGGCGCGGTGCGGACCTGTGCATGCCAGACTCCTGTTGTCGACCGATCGATAACTAGTTAAGTTGGTTAGCAACCTAGCGAGGAAGGTAGCAAGCGATGGCCGGACCGGGCAAGCGCCGCCCCGTCCTCAGCGACAAGGTCGAGGACTACGACGACAGCTGGGGGGAGTCGAGCAGCCTGCAGGCGCTGCGCGACCTCACCGACGTCGCCGCCGAGGTGCGCCCCGCCATCGCGCGCCGGGCCGGGCTCAGCCACTCCGAGCTGCTCACGCTCGAGCACCTGATGGGGTCGTCCTCGCTCGGGCCGGCCGAGGTGGCCCGCCGGCTCGGGGTGACCACGGCCGCCTCCACGACGATCGTCGACCGCCTGGCCGCCCGCGGGCACGTGCAGCGCCAGCCGCACGCCACCGACCGGCGCCGCACCGAGGTCAGCATCACCCCGTCGGGCCGGCAGGAGGTGCTGACCGAGCTGATGCCGATGTTCCAGGCGCTGGAGCAGCTGGACGCCGAGCTCGACGACGACGAGCGCCGGGTCGTCACGGCGTACCTCCAGCGGGCCACGGCCGCCCTCCGCGCGGTCCTCTAGCGACCCGGACCGGGCCGCCCGGCCGGGGACCGATGAGTTCTCCCGCCGGCGCCGGTCGGACCTGGTGAGGCGGGAGACCGTTCCGCCCAGCGCGTTCCCGACCTAGGCTGAGCCCGACGCAGGGGGAGGACCCGGATGACCATCGAGGCGACACCGCAGACCCTGCCGGCGCAGGCCGGCTCCCCGTCGACGGAGGAGTTCCCGCAGTCCGCGGAGCAGTACCGCCGCGAGCTGCTGGCGCACTGCTACCGGATGACCGGCTCGGTGCACGACGCGGAGGACCTGGTCCAGGAGACCTACCTGCGCGCCTGGCGGGCCTACCACTCCTTCGAGGGCCGCTCCTCGGTGCGCACCTGGCTCTACCGGATCGCCACCAACGTCTGCCTCACCGCCCTGGAGGGCAAGGCCCGTCGGCCGCTGCCGACGGGTCTGGGCCAGCCCGGCAGCACCGCAGGCGACCCGCTCGACGAGCGCGGCGAGGTGCCCTGGCTCGAGCCGGTGCCCGACGCCCTCGTCTCCGGCCCCGAGGCCGCGGCCGAGCAGCGCGAGAGCATCCGGCTCGCCTTCGTGGCGGCGCTCCAGCACCTGCCGGCCCGGCAGCGGGCGGTGCTGATCCTGCGCGACGTGCTCCGCTGGAAGGCCGCCGAGGTCGCCGAGGCGCTCGAGACCAGCACGGCGGCGGTCAACAGCGCGCTCCAGCGTGCCCACGCGCAGATGGAGAAGGTGAAGGCGAGCGAGGACACCGTCGGCGAGCCGACCCCGGAGCAGCGCGCCCTGCTCGAGCGCTACGTCCAGGCCTTCTGGGACAAGGACATCGACGCGATCGTCGCCCTGCTCACCCAGGAGGCGGTCTGGGAGATGCCGCCCTTCGCCGGCTGGTACGCCGGGGCCGACAACATCGGCCGGCTCATCGACACCCAGTGCCCGGGCGGGGTTCACGACATGCCGATGGTGGCCACGACCGCCAACGGCCAGCCCGCCTTCGGGCTCTACATGCGCGAGCCGGGCGGTGACTTCGTGCCGTTCCACCTCCAGGTCCTCACGCTCGACGCCGACCGGGTGGCGCACGTGGCCGCGTTCTTCGCGCCCCGGCTGTTCGCGACCTTCGGCCTGCCCGACCGGCTCACCCCCGACGACCTCCCGGTCTGATGTCCACCCCCACAGGCACCGTCGCGGACGCGGTGCTGCGTGAGGCGCCTGCCCTGCTCGAACGCGCGGTCGGCTACACCCGGTCCTGCCTCGCGCTGCTCCCGCGGGCCGCGCCCGACGCGGCCACGCCGTGCGCCGGCTGGGACCTGACCCGGCTGCTGCGGCACATGGACGACGCGCTCGCGGCCTTCACCGAGGCGGCCGAGACCGGCTACGTCGCCCCGGCCGGGCCGCGCGAGCCGCACCCGGCCCTGCTCGCCGCCTCGCTGCGCGACCGGGCCTGCCGGCTGCTCGGAGCGTGGGCCCACGAGCCCGGCCGGCCGCTGGTCTCGGTCGCCGGGCAGGGGCTGGCCACCCCGCTGCTCGCCGCCACCGGCGCGATCGAGGTCGCGGTGCACGGGTGGGACGTGGCCCGCGCCTGCGGCGAGGACCGGCCGCTGCCCGAGGCGCTCGCCGAGGCGCTGCTGCAGGTGGCCCCCCTCGTCGTCAGCGACGACGACCGGGTCGGCTCCCCCGGCCGGCCGCCGCGCTTCGCCCCGGCGTACGACGTCGCGCCGACCGCCACCGCGTCCGAGCGCCTCCTCGCCTTCCTCGGCCGCCACTGACAGCGCGAGGGGTCACGCTCTTCAGGCCTTCTCGCGGCGTGTCGCTGCACTCGTGACTCCTCGGCCTCACAGCGGACGCACAGCGCAGGGCGGGGCCGCGCCCAGCCCGGCCGCGCATCCTCGACCCATGACGAGCTCCCCGGCACCCACCGACCCCCGCTGGCTCGACCGCGACGGCCGCCCGATCGACGAGGAGGACCGCGGCCTGGTCTACGACCTCGGCACCCTGGTCGACCGGCGCCGGGTGCTCGGCCTCTTCGGCGGGGTCAGCGCGGCCGGCCTGCTCGCCGCCTGCGGCTCGACCGGCGCCGGGACGCACGGCGGCCACGACCCCCGCGACCTCCGGCGGCTCCGGAGCACGTCGGGCAGCAGCACGAGCGGCGACCTCACCGAGGTGCCCGACGAGACCGGCGGCCCCTACCCGGGCGACGGGTCCAACGGGGTCAACGTGCTCGACGACTCCGGCATCGTCCGCTCCGACATCCGCTCGTCGTTCGGCAGCTCGACGAGCACCGCCGAGGGCGTCCCGCTCACCATCCGGCTGACGGTCCGCGACGCCGCGACCGGCAAGGCGATGCCCGGCGCCGCGGTCTACCTGTGGCACTGCACGCGCGACGGCGCCTACTCGCTCTACGCCCAGGGCCTCGAGGGCGAGAACTTCCTGCGCGGCGTGCAGGAGGCCGACGACAGCGGCACCGTGGAGTTCACCTCGGTCTTCCCCGGCTGCTACGACGGCCGCTGGCCGCACATCCACTTCGAGGTGTACGGCGGTGTGGACGACGCGGTGTCGTCCGGGCCGATCGTGAAGACCTCGCAGATCGCGCTCCCGCAGGAGGCCTGCGAGGCGGTCTACGCCACCAGCGGCTACGAGTCGAGCGTCGCCAACCTGTCCCGCACCAGCCTGGCCGCCGACATGGTCTTCGGCGACGACGGCGGCATCCACCAGCTCGCCTCGATGTCCGGCGGCGTCGACCAGGGCTACGCGGCCGCGCTGACCATCGGGGTCTGAGGCGACCGGTCGCGGAGATCCCGGGAGCGACACCGTGAGGTCGCTCACACCGGGGGTCTCAGATCCCCACGACTGCGGGGGATCGCTCAGGAAGCGACGGCGAATGCCGACATCAGTTGGGTGAGAGTGTCGCGCGCGGGGTACCGTAATTTGATGATAAGGATGCCCAGCCGCGTGAGCATGCTCGCCTACGCCTGCGTGACCACGGCCGCCGCGGTCGGGCTCGGCATCGTCTTCCAGCCGGTCGACCAGGCCGCGGGGGACGCCCGGCTCACCGCCGCGCAGGTCGCCGAGCCGCGTGGCGTCGAGCGTCCGCCGACCGACCCGTCGATGGCCTCCACCGTGCTGGCCGTGCCCGACATCCCGGTGCCGCAGGACGTCGCCCGCGAGGTGACGATCAAGGGCCTGACCAAGAAGCAGCTGCTCCAGATCGCCCGCCGCAAGGCCGAGGCCGCCGCGAAGGCCCGCGAGGCCCGCGAGGCCCGCGAGGTCCCGTCCGCCGAGTTCGTGATCAGCTCCTTCAACGTGCTGGGCAGCAGCCACACCGCCGGCGGCGGCAAGGACGCCCGGATGGCCTCCGGCGTGACCCGGGTGCGCAACGCCGCGGTGCTGCTCAACCAGCACGGCGTCGACGTGGTCGGCTTCCAGGAGCTGCAGGGCGACCAGTACCGCTCCTTCCTCGGGGTCGCCGGGGGCTCCTTCGACGTCTACCCCGGCCTCGCGGCCGGTCCGCTCGGCATCGAGAACTCCGTCGCCTGGCGTACGTCGGAGTGGACGCTCCAGCACGCCGAGACCGTGCAGATCCCCTACTTCGACGGCCGGCTGCGGCCGATGCCCGCCGTGCTGCTCAAGCACAACGCGACCGGCCGGATGATCTGGGTCGCCAACTTCCACAACCCGGCGACCAACCCCAAGCGCGGCAACAACGACGGCCACCGCGCCCGGGCCACCGCCATCGAGGTCGCGCTGGTCAACCGGCTGGTGGCCGAGTCCGGCTACCCGGTCTTCATCACCGGCGACATGAACGACCGCGAGATCTACTTCTGCAAGATGACCGGCGGCGCGCCGATGATCGCGGCCAACGGTGGCAGCAACGACGGCGGCTGCAACCCGCCGCCCTACCCGATGCCGGTCGACTGGATCTTCGGCCACGAGATGGTCACGTTCAGCAACTACATCCGCGACGAGGGTCCGCTGGTGCGCCGCACCACCGACCACCCGATGATCGTCGCCACCGCCACGCTCGACGGCCAGGACGGCGTGCCCACCGCCCCGTGACGGCGACCCTGCTGCTCGTCGTGGCGACGGGCGTGCACGCGGGCTTCCAGCTCACCGTCACCGTGCTGGTCTACCCCGCCCTCGCCCGCACCGGCGCCGACGACTGGACGGCCGTGCACGGCGCCCACTCACGGCGGATCACCCCGCTGGTCGCCGCGGTCTACGGGCTGCTCGTCGTGGCGGGCGTAGCCACCGTGGTCGCCGGACCCGACGACGCGGCGACCTGGGTGGCGCTCGCCGCCTCGGCGGTGGCGCTGCTGGCGACCGCGACGTCGGCGGCCCCGCTGCACGGCCGACTGGCGGCCTCCCCCGACCCCCGGCTGCTCGCGCGCCTGCTGCGGGTGGACCGGGTGCGGGCGGTCGCGGCGCTGGTCGCCCTCGTCGCCGCGACGCTCGCCGCGTAGCGGCACGGGCCGCCTCCGGTCGGGAGCTCAGGGCACCAGGACGGTCGTCACCACGTCGGTGACCGACGGCCGCCGCGGCGTCGAGGAGAAGCCGAACCGGCAGGGCGGGTCGACCGGCGCGATCCCCCCGAGGTCGGCGCCGTCGAAGCTGCCGGAGAGGTCGACCACGGCGTGCACGTCGGTCGCGCCGTACCACTCCCGCCGCCCGGTGCGGGCGACCCCGCGGGTCCGCACGCCGCGCAGCACGACCCGGCTGAACGGGTCGGCGGCGCTCGCCCAGACCGGGTTGGTCGCCACCGGGGGCGGGACCAGCGCGAGCAGCCGGCCGAGCCGGGTGCGGCCCCCGACCCCGAAGTCGAGCCGCAACGAGGGAGTCTCGACGGACCAGCGGCCCGCCGCCTCCACCACCGTGACCGGCTCGACCCGCACCTCGTCGAAGACGTACGTCGCGGCGACGAAGTCGGCGACCTCCCGCGACGGGGCGAGCAGCACCCGGTGGCCCGCGGCGGTCTCGACCATCACGTCGGCGAACGCGCCGAGCGGGCTGCTGTGCCAGTGGCCGACCACGACCCGCACGCCGCTGGTCGAGCCCACGCCGGCGATCCTGCCCGCGAAACGGAGTCGGCTCACCCGCCCATCCTGCCGGGCCCGGTGAAACCCGGTGGCTCGTGCCGGACTCGACACCGCCACAGCCCCTTGCATGATACGGCCGGGGGGTATACTTTCCTGCTGAAGCGATACCCTGCTGGGGTATCAAGACCGACGTACGATGGCAGCGATGCCCTCGACGTCGCCGCCCGACCGGCCCGCGCCGACCGAGACCCGAGGAGCCCAGCATGAGCGTCACCAGCACCTACACCGTCACCGGCATGACGTGCGGCCACTGCGTCGCCTCCGTGACCGAGGAGGTCCAGGAGATCGCCGGGGTCGAGGACGTCCAGGTGGCCCTCGAGACCGGCGCCGTCACCGTCACCAGCACCCAGCCCCTCGACGACTCCGCCGTGCGCGCGGCCGTCGAGGAGGCGGGCTACGCGCTCGCCTAGGAGCCCCCATGAGCACGCTCGCCCGGCTGGCCGGGTTCGTCGTCGGCCTCGTCGCCGTCTTCGCCGTCGCGCTCGGTGCCGGCTCCCTGTGGGGCCCCACCGTGGCGGCACCGGAGGTGCACGAGGAGGACGCCGGCCACGCGGGCGACGCGGGCCATGACGAGGGGTCGGCCGAGGCCGAGTCCGCGGCCCACCTCCCGGGCGGCCTGCTGCGCAGCCAGGACGGCTACACCCTCGACCTGACCGAGACGGTCGCGTCGGCGGGCCGCCGACGTGCCGGTGTCGTTCACCGTGAGCGGCCCCGACGGCGCGCCGGTGACGGCGTACGACGTGGAGCACGGCAAGCGCCTGCACCTGATCGTCGTGCGCCGCGACCTCACCGGCTTCCAGCACGTCCACCCCGACCTCGACGCCGCGACCGGCCGGTGGTCCTCGTCGGTCGACCTCGAGCCCGGCACCTGGCGGGTGTTCGCGGACTTCACCGCCGACCGGTGGTCCCGCGCTGACGCTGGGCGCCGACCTGACCGTCCCGGGCGAGGTGCCCGCCGCCGAGCCGCTGGCGGCCGACCGTCGCACCGCCGAGGTGGACGGCTACACCGTGGAGCTCGCCGGCGACCTCGTCGGCGGCGGCGACTCCGAGCTGACCCTGACGGTGTCGCGCGACGGGCGGCCGGTCACCGACCTCGAGCCCTACCTCGGCGCCTACGGCCACCTCGTGGCCCTGCGCGACGGCGACCTGGCCTACCTGCACGTGCACCCGCACGAG
Organism: uncultured Actinomycetota bacterium; assembly: GCA_963698315.1. GTDB lineage: Bacteria > Actinomycetota > Actinomycetes > Propionibacteriales > Nocardioidaceae > Nocardioides_B. The sequence goes on along the minus strand of CAVOQH010000002.1, from coordinate 22,887 downwards.
TCCGAGGCGGCGGGTCCGGACATCGAGTTCACCGCGGAGGTGCCCAGCGCCGGCGGCTACCGTCTGTTCCTGGACTTCCGCCACGGCGGGCAGGTCCACACCGCGAGCTTCGACGTCACGGCCGGGGAGGTGAGAGGCCATGAGCACCGTCGACGACGCCCCCACCCAGCAGGTCGACCTGGCCATCACCGGGATGACCTGCGCCTCCTGCGCCAACCGCATCGAGCGCAAGCTCAACAAGATGGACGGCGTCACCGCCACCGTGAACTACGCGACCGAGAAGGCCCGCGTGGTGTTCCCGCTCGACCTGTCCGCCGGAGTCGCTGCTCGACACCGTGGAGGCGGCCGGCTACCACGCGGCCCTGCCCCCGCCGCCCGCCGAGCCCGGCGCGGCCGCCCCGCCCGCACCGTCGGCCGAGGACGACGAGGTCCGCGCGCTGCGGCAGCGGCTCCTGGTCTCCGCCGTGCTGAGCGTGCCGGTCATCGCCCTGGCGATGGTGCCGGCCTGGCAGTTCGACTACTGGCAGTGGCTCTCGCTCACCCTGGCCGCGCCCGTCGTGGTCTGGGGCGGCTGGCCCTTCCACCGGGCGGCCTGGATCAACCTGCGGCACGGCACCTCCACGATGGACACCCTGGTCTCGCTCGGCACCCTGGCGGCGTTCGGCTGGTCGCTCTACGCGCTCTTCCTCGGCACCGCCGGGATGCCCGGGATGACCCACCCGTTCGAGCTCACCGTCGCCCGCACCGACGGCGCCGGCAACATCTACCTCGAGGCCGCCGCGGGAGTCACCACCTTCCTGCTCGCCGGCCGCTACTTCGAGAAGCGCTCCAAGCGCCGCGCGGGCGCGGCCCTGCGCGCGCTGATGGAGATGGGCGCCAAGGACGTCGCCGTCCTCCGCGACGGCGTCGAGCAGCGGGTCCCCGTCGAGCAGCTCGCCGTCGGCGACCTCTTCGTGGTCCGTCCCGGCGAGACGATCGCGACCGACGGGATCGTCGAGGAGGGTACGTCGGCGGTCGACGCGTCGATGCTCACCGGCGAGTCCGTCCCCGTCGAGGTGTCCCCCGGCGACACCGTCGCGGGCGCGACGGTCAACGTGGGCGGCCGCCTGGTCGTCCGCGCCGACCGCATCGGCGCGGACACCCAGCTCGCGCGGATGGCGCAGATGGTCGAGGACGCGCAGAGCGGCAAGGCCGAGGCCCAGCGCCTCGCCGACCGGGTCTCGGGCGTCTTCGTGCCCGTCGTGATCGCCCTGGCCGTCGCCACGCTCGGCTTCTGGCTCGGCTCCGGCAACGGCTGGTCGGTCGCGTTCACCGCGGCCGTCGCGGTGCTGATCATCGCCTGCCCCTGCGCGCTCGGCCTGGCCACGCCGACCGCCCTCATGGTCGGCACCGGCCGCGGCGCCCAGCTCGGCATCCTGATCAAGGGCCCCGAGGTGCTGGAGACGACCCGGCGGGTCGACACGGTCCTGCTCGACAAGACCGGCACCGTCACCACCGGCCACATGACCCTGGTCGACCTGACGGCGGCCGACGGGGTCGAGCCCGGAGAGGCGCTCCGCCTCGCGGGCGCCCTCGAGGCTGCCTCGGAGCACCCGATCGCCCGGGCGGTGGCGGCGGCCGCCGCGCGCGACGGCCGGCTCCCCGCCGTCGAGGACTTCCGCAACGTCGAGGGCCTCGGTGTCCAGGGGGTCGTCGACGGCCACGCGGTGCTCGTCGGCCGGCCTCGGCTCCTCGCCGAGTGGTCCCAGCACCTGCCGCCGGCCCTCGAGGAGGCCCGGGCCGCGGCCGAGGCCGAGGGCCGCACCGTCGTCGCGGTCGGCTGGGACGGCGCCGCCCGCGCCGTGCTGTCCGTGGCCGACGCGGTCAAGCCGACCTCCGCCGAGGCGGTCGCGACCCTGCGCGGGCTCGGCCTGCGGCCGATGCTGCTCACCGGCGACAACCAGACGGTCGCCCGGGCGGTGGCCCGCCAGGTCGGCATCGACGAGTCCGACGTGGTCGCCGAGGTGCTGCCCGGCGACAAGCTCGAGCAGGTCAGGCGGCTCCAGGGCGAGGGCCGCGTGGTCGCCATGGTCGGCGACGGCGTCAACGACGCCCCGGCGCTCGCGCAGGCCGACCTCGGCCTGGCGATGGGCACCGGCACCGACGTCGCCATCGAGGCCGGTGACCTGACCCTGGTCCGCGGCGACCTGCGGGTGGCCGCCGACGCGATCCGGCTGTCGCGGCGCACGCTGGCGACGATCAAGGGCAACCTGTTCTGGGCGTTCGCCTACAACGTCGCCGCGCTGCCGCTCGCCGCGGCCGGCCTGCTCAACCCGATGCTCGCCGGGGCCGCGATGGCGTTCAGCTCGGTCTTCGTGGTGAGCAACAGCCTCCGGCTGCGCGGCTTCAAGCCGCTGGCCCGGGCCTGACCCGAGGAGGACCGGGCGCTCGGGCACCCGGCCCTCGTCCGCGGGGCGCTACTCCTCGTCGGGCAGCGGCACCGTGTGCACCAGCGCCGTCCTCCAGCGGTCCGGGTCGCGGCGCAGCACGACGGTCGTCGGGGCGGAGACGTGCTCGGGGTTGCCGGCCATCGTGTAGTCCTGCTCGAGCCACATCGTCGCCACGGCGGCGTCTCCCCATGCGACGACGTGCAGGTCGTGCAGCTCGGTGCGGACGCCGGACACGACCCCGGCCAGGCCGTCGAAGTAGCCACCGAGGGACGCCGGGTCGCGAAGCCAGGCGCGGGAGATCTCGTCGACCGCCTGCGCGTCGCCGGTCATGCCGGCCTTCATCGCGGCGGCGTCCATCCGGTCGAAGTCCGCGAAGAGCTCGCGCACGGTCCGCTCGACGGCCTGCTCCGCAGACGCGGCCTCGCCGACTGCCCCCGGCGCGGTGGCGTGGCCGAGCTGGGTGAGCAGGGTCAGCTGGTCGTAGTGGAGCTCCCCGCTGAGCACGGTGCCGTCGGCGGCGTAGTGGAGGACCTCGCAGAACACCAGGTCCATCGGCCGCCCGCTCGGCGCGAACGGTCCGAGCTCGCCGTCGTTGACGCCGCGCCCGTGGAAGGTGCAGACCGAGTGCTCCGTCCCGTCGACGTACTGCGGGCTGCCGACCGCGGCGTCGCTGAACGCGGTCACCCAGCCGCGGAGGTAGTCGGTGAACTCACCGGGCGTCTTCACGGTCACGACCCGGGACAGGTCCTCGTACATGAAGCCGGGAGCGAGGTAGGCCTCGATCTCGTCGTACTGACGCCTGTTGAACAGGTCGTGGAGCGTGCGGTGCGTGTCGCTGTGTCCCATGGCAACCACCTCCGGAGGGGACGGGTCAGCGACTCGACTCTTCTCCGGGCGCCGGGGTGCGGCAATGACCCGATCGGGCTCGCCCCGACGGGGCGTGCGGCGCGTCAGTCGACGGCGCCGGCCAGCGGCCGGCCACCCCGGGCGGAGCCGAGCGCGGCGCGGGCGGCCTGCTCGACGAAGAAGGGGTTCACCTCGCGGCAGGCGGCGGCGCTGTTGCAGACCGCGTCGACCACGACGCTCCAGGGCAGCGCGCTGAACTCCTGCGCCAGTCGTTCGGCGATGCCTGCTACCTCGCGCTCCATCAACCACTCCTGCGTCGTGCCGGTACCGGACATTTCCCCACGATCCGGTGAACCAACCAGTCCGGATCCCCTGGTCTGGACCGGTGAGCCTGCGGCGGGACACCGCCCGGCCCGGCGGCGGCCGAAAGACCGTTGCCCCGGCCGGGCCACCGGGCCAGGGTGGGCGGCATGGCTCTGCACCTGCACAACGTCACCTTCGACTGCGCCGACGCGCGCTCCCTCGCGACCTTCTGGTCCACCCTCACCGGCTGGAACGTCTTCTACGACGACGACCCCGAGGTGGTCGTCGCGCCGTCGTTCCCCTACGACGGGACGGGACTGCTCTTCATCCCGGTGCCCGAGGGCAAGACCGCCAAGAACCGGGTCCACCTCGACCTGTCGCCCGACACCGGCACCCGCGACGAGGCGGTCCAGGTCGCGGTCGGGGCGGGGGCCCGGGTGCTCGCCGACCACCGCCGTCCCGACGGTCTCGGCTGGGTGGTGCTGGCCGACCCGGAGGGCAACGAGTTCTGCATCGAGCGCGGCGCCGCCGAGCGCGAACAGGCCGCGCCGCGTCAGTTCCGGCTGGGCACCTGAGTCCTGGGCACCTGAGTCACCGTCAGCGAGCGTCCCCGCCCGGGTCCTGCTCGGGGGCGGCGCGGAGCTTGTCGAGCCGGGTGCGCAGCAGCTCCTCGCGGTGGGCGTTGCCGTGCAGGCCGAGGTAGCGGCTGCCGAACACGGCGAGCAGGGCGTCGTCGAGGCGGCGGACCGCGCCGGCGGGGTACTTGTAGCCCATCCGGGCGTCGATGGCCTTGCTGTCGACCGAGCTGAGCAGGCCGGCCAGCTCGTCGAGCGAGGTGATGCCCAGCTCGAGCAGGAGGCCGGAGATCCACGCGTAGTGGTCGGTGCGTGACCAGCCCGCGTCGGCGTACTGCCCGGCGAGGAAGGTCGCGAGGTCCTGCGCGCTGATCCGCGGGTCGGTCGCGTCGACCGGCGGGCGCTGGTCGGTCATCGACTCCTGGAGCCGGTCGCGGATCGTGGTGAACTCCCGGTCGGCGAGCTCGAGCAGCCCGGCGGCCAGCGTGAAGCGGCGGTCGAGGTCGGGCGCGTGCTCCTCGGGGATCGAGCCCTTGTAGCGGATGTCGTGCTCGAACTCGGCCCACGCGTGCTGGAGCACGGTGCGGATCTGCACCTGCGCGCTGTGGTCGCCCAGGGCGGCGGGCGCGTCGGCCGGCGGCCGGGCCGCGTCGAGCGCGACCAGGAGGTGCCGGCTGGCGTAGCCCCACCGGCCCTCGCTCGCGGTCTCCTGGCCCATGTCACGGTCGTCGAGCACGCGCAGCTGGTCGGACAGCAGGCCCGCGACGGCGGTGACGTCGCGCTGGAGGTAGGTGATCACCCGCACGCCGATCTGGTCGGTGATCTGCTCGAGCGGCTCGGTGTAGACGGGCTTGCCGTCGACGGTGCGGTCGGCCTTGGCGGCGAACGACGCGATGCTCTTGGTGCGCCCGGTGACGCTCAGGTAGTTGATGCCGGCGTCGTCGAGCAGCGTGGTCACCAGGGCCACGAAGCCGTCGGTCGCCTGCTGCAGCTCGGGCTGGCGCGCGGCGTAGGTCTGCACGGCGCGCTGCACCGGGTCGGCGCGCGGGGCCCGCGGGCTCGGCCGGTGCCCCACCGGCAGGGTCGGGGTGACGATGTAGCCGGTCGCGAGGTCGCCGTACGTCGTGGTCAGCTCGGGACGCCGCTCGGCGAACAGCGCGACGTAGGCGCACACCACCGCGTCGACCTGGTCCTCGGCCCGGCGCAGGTCGCTCTTGCGCCCGGCCTGCTCGACCTGCGCCACCAGCGCCCGCCAGCCCTCGTGGTGGGTGACCTTGAGCGGGGCCGGCGCGTCGGCGAGGCCCTCGAGGCGGTGCATCAGCTCGAGCAGCGCGCCGCGCATCTGGGCGAGCGTGCGGCCGGGCTTGTTCTTGTACTTCAGCGTCCGGCCGAGCCGGAACAGCGCGACCGTCGCGGGGTGCGGGTAGACCTCGATCGCCCGGCGCGCGGCGGTCGACTCGGGGTCCAGGTCGAGGCCGAGCCGCTCGGCCAGCCGGGCACCGCGCGGGGTGTCGCTGAACTCGGGCTTGCCGGTGTTGGACGGGTGGGCGCCGGCGTCGAAGCGGGCGAAGTCGCGGTTGAGCGCGGCCTCGCAGGGCCGGTTGCCGGTCGGGTTGACCACCACCAGCGGGGCGTCGACGGCGACCACGCAGTCGCCGTCGACGTAGGGCTGCATCGCCGCGACGACCGCGTCGTCGTCCTGCACGGTCGTCACCTCGAGCAGCCGGCCGCCGTCGTCGAGCACGGCGACGCCGGTGGGCTTGTTGGGTCCCCAGGCGAGGTCGACGCCGACGAAGTGCATGGGCACACCCTGCCGTACTCCCGCTCCGCGGCGCACGACCGATTAATCCGGAGGCGGTTGTCGGTCCTCTTCTCCAGAATGGAGGGCAGCCATGACCGACAGCGCCCAGCAGACCACGCCCGAGCCCGACCTCGTCCCCCGGCGGGACCTGCCGAGGCTGCTGCGGCCGTTCCGCACCGCGGCCTACCGGCGGCTCGCGGTGTCGCTGGTGCTGACCACGTTCGCGTTCGGCGTGTGGGTCGTCGGCCAGGTGTGGGAGGTCATCCGCATCGGCGGCGGGCCGACCCAGCTGTCGGTGGTGTCGACGGCCACCGCGATCGGCGTCCTGCTGCCCGCGCTGCTCGCCGGCGTCGTCGCCGACCGGGTGCCGCAGAAGACCATCCTGCTCTGGGTGACCGCCGTCCAGCTGGCGGGCATGACCGTGGTCGGGGTGCTGTCGCTGACCGACCTGACCCAGGTCTGGCACCTCGCGGCGGTGGCGTTCGTCATCGGCATGTCGATGGCGTTCTACTACCCCGCCTACTCCGCGTGGCTGCCCGCGCTGGTGCCCGAGTCCGACCTGATGGCCGTCAACGGCTTCGAGGGGATGGTCCGCCCGACGGTCGGCCAGGCCATCGGGCCGGCGGTCGCCGGCGCCGCGGTCGGAGCCGCCTCGTCGGGCGCGGCGGTGGTGATCGCGGCGGTGGCCCTCGCCGCCGGCCTGCTCGCGCTCACCGTGGTGCCCGAGACGCCGGTCCGGCGGGAGGCCGTGGAGGGCGCGCCGACCCACCCGGTGCGGGCCGCGCTGCAGGACATGCGCGAGGGCTTCGTCTACATGATGCGCACGCCCTGGCTGCTGGCCACGCTGGTCTTCGCCAGCCTGATGATCCTGGTGATCATGGGCCCCTTCGAGGTGCTCGTCCCCTTCATCGTCAAGGACGACCTCGGTGGGGACGCCACCGACCACGCCTGGGTGCTGGCGTCGTTCGGCGTCGGCGGGGCGCTCGGGTCGCTGGCGATGGCGTCGCTGCCGATGCCGCGCCGCTACCTCACGGTGATGAACCTGATGTGGGGCGTCGGCTGCCTGCCCATGGTCGTGATGGGCTTCGCCTCGGCGATCTGGCAGCTGGTCGTCGCCGGCTTCGTGCTGGGTGCCATGTTCTCCGCGCCGATGGTGATCTGGGGGACGCTGCTCCAGCGGCGGGTGCCCCCGGCGCTGCTGGGCCGGGTGGCCTCGCTCGACTTCTTCGTGTCGATCTCGCTGATGCCGGTGTCGATGGCGCTGGCCGGGCCGGTGTCCGAGGCGATCGGTCTGCGCACCACCTTCCTGATCGCCGGTGTCGTGCCGATGGTCGTCGCGGCCGTGGTGATCGTGTGGGCCAGGCTCCCCGAGGACGAGCTGGCCCACCCGCTCCGCGACTCCGAGGAGGTCCCGGCCTAGAGCCGCCGGCCCTGGACCTCGGGCCGCAGGAGTGATGGTCTGGCTGCAGCGATGAGTTCTGGGGGTGGGGCGGTCCACCCTGGTGAGCACCGCTGAGGAGGAGGGCCCATGGCAGCACCCCGCTACGCCGACGTCGACGCCTACGTCGCCTCGTTCCCGGCCGACGTACAAGCCGCCCTGGAGGAGCTGCGGTCGCTGATCCACACGCGCCTGCCCGGGGCGGGCGAGAAGATCAGCTACCAGATCCCGACCATCACCCTCGACGGCGCCGCGGTGCTCTACTTCGCCGCCTGGAAGAAGCACCTGAGCCTCTACCCCGTCCCCCGGGGCGACGCCGCGTTCGAGCGCGACATCGCACCCCACCGGGCCGCCAAGGACTCCGTCCACTTCGACTACGACCAGCCGCTGCCGCGCGACCTCGTCGCGCGGACGGTCGCCCTGCTGCACGAGCGGCACACCACCCAGTCCGCGGGCTGACCAGCCCGACCACCACCCGACCCAGGAGGCCCCGAGATGGCCAAGCTCAACCCCTACATCGGCTTCACCGACAACGCCCGCGAGGCGATGACCTTCTACCAGTCCGTCTTCGGCGGCGAGCTCGTGCTCAACACGTTCGGCGACTTCGGCGCACCGGGGCCCGACGCCGACAAGATCATGCACGCCAACCTGGAGACCCCCAGCGGCTTCACCCTGATGGCCTCCGACACCCCCGAGGGGATGGAGCACCGGCCGGGCAACAACGTCTCCATCAGCCTCAGCGGCGACGCGACCGACGGCCTCGACGGCTACTTCGCCCAGCTCGCCGAGGGCGGCACCGTCACCATGCCGCTGGAGAAGCAGATGTGGGGCGACGTGTTCGGCATGTGCGTCGACAGGTTCGGGATCGCCTGGATGGTCAACGTCGCCGACGCCCCCCAGGCCTGATCCACCGACCCCACGAGCAGGAGCACCCCATGGGACGCATCGTCTCCAACTTCTTCATCTCCCTCGACGGTGTCGTCGAGCGCCCCGACCAGTGGCACTTCCCCTACTTCGACGACGCGATGGGCGAGATCGTCGGTCGCGGGATGGAGACCTGCGACGCCTTCCTGATGGGTCGCACGCTCTACGGCGAGTGGTCGGACTACTGGCCGGGCAACCAGGACGACGGCTTCGGACCGTTCATCAACAACATCCCGAAGTACGTCGTGTCGACGACGCTCGAGGAGTCCGACGTCACGTGGAACAACACCACGCTGGTCAACGGCGACGTGGAGGCCCGGCTGCGCGAGATCAAGGAGAGCACCCCGCGCGACATCGGCATCTCCGGCAGCGCGACGCTGGTGCGCTCGCTGCTCGCGATGGGCCTGCTCGACGAGCTCGCCCTCCTGGTCCACCCCATCGCGGTGGGCAGCGGCCACCGGCTCTTCGAGGACACCCCGACCCACCCGTTGCGGCTGACCTCGCACCGGGCGCTCGACACCGGGGTGCTGCACCTGACCTACGAGCCGGTCCGCGGGTAGCGGGTCCCGGGGCTGCGCACGACCAGGTCGAGCTGGCGGCGCAGCCCCGCGGTCAGGGCGTCGAGGTCGGGGAACCGGTCCGGGTCCACGACCGCGGAGACGCTGACCGTGCCGGCGTAGGTCAGCACCAGGAAGCAGACGGTGAGGTTCCCGTTCTCCGACACCGCGATGGGTGCGGCGGCGGTGACCGGGGCGCCGCCGAAGCGGACCGGGTCGTGCGGCCCGCGCACGTGGCTGACCAGCGTGTGCAGCCGGTGCTGGTGCCGCATGTACCACTGGTAGCCGCCCGCCCGGGCCAGCAGCCGGAAGCCTCCGCCGAGCAGCGCGATCGGCGGCGGTCCGGTGGCCGCCGCGTGGCCGGCCCGCACCGCGGCCGCGACCTGCTCGAGCCGCCGGCCCAGGTCCCCGGTCGTGGGTACGGCCAGCAGCAGCGGGCTCACGCTGTTGCCGAGGGCGGCTGCGTCCCCGTCGACCCGTCCCGAGACCGGCACCGCGACCAGCAGCGGGTCGACCTCCTCCCCCCGGGCCAGCAGCACCTCGTGCAGTGCCGCGGCCACGGCGACCAGCAGGGCGTCGTTGGTCGTCGCACCGTGCCGGTGGGCGGCCGCCGCCAGGGGCGCGACCGGCACCCGGACCACCGAGACCGCCCGGTGCGGGCCGGTCCTCCGCACCAGGGAGCTGCGGGCGGCAGCCGGCGGGGCGAGGCCCCCGCTCGCCGACATCGCCGAGCGGAGCAGACGCAACGACGGCACCACCTCGTGCGCGGCCCGGACCCGGCGCTGCCAGGCGTCCGCGACCAGCCGGGGCGTCGGCGGCCGCGGCTGCGGGACCCGCGCCGGGGCCGGGTGCGACGCGGACGGGTCCGGGTCGACCAGGGCACCGAGCACGGCCAGCCCACCCACCCCGTCGGCGAGCACGTGGTGCAGCACGACCACCAGCGCGGCGCCCCCCGACGGCCGCCCGGTCGGCCAGGCCGACCGACCACAGCGGCGCGTCCCGCGGCAGCGGCCGCATCACCTGGGCCAGCGCCTCGCGCATCAGCGCCGCCTCGTCGCCGGGGTCGTCGCAGTCCAGCGCGCGGACGTGGCGGCGTACGTCGAAGGCGTCGTCGTCGACCCAGAGCGGGCCCCCGCCGCCGAGTGGCGCCCGGACCAGCCGCTGGCCCATCCGCGGCACGGCCGCAAGCCGCTGCGCCACCAGCCGCCGGGTCGTCGCGAGGTCGAGGTGGGCGGCGTCGTCGAGCAGCAGGACCACGCCGAGCTGCTCCGGCACCGGGCCGCGGTCCATCACCAGGAACGCCCGGTCGGTGGGGCTGGCGCGGTCCACCAGGGTCATGGGCCAAGCCAACGACCCGGCCACCGTCATCGGCCAGAGCCCAAGGTCCCGCGCCGACCCCCCGGACGGGCCCAACGGTGGGCTGGCCCGGGGCCCAACGGCCCTGCCGGTGAGCCGGGTCGCGCGTAGCGTCGAAGGCAGAGGAGGTGCCAGCGATGACACAAGAGCCGATCACGTCAGACACCAGCCTGCGGGAGCGGGCGGTGAAGCGGTTGAAGAAGCGTCGCGACTTCCATGCTCACCTGCTCGTCTACTTCCTGGTCAACACCTTCCTGGTGGTGATCTGGGCGTTCACGAGCCCGGGCGGCTTCTTCTGGCCGGTCTTCCCGATCGTCGGATGGGGCATCGGGGTGGTCATGAACGCCTGGGACGTCTACTTCTCCGAGGACTTCGGCGAGGACGACATCCGCCGCGAGATGGAGCACCTGGAGCGCAAGCGCAGCGGCGTCTGAGCCTGCGGGGCGGTCGCCCGATCTGACATAGCGGGACTTGTCCGGTTAGTTTGGACGGATGATCACGTCCCACCTCGTCCGTCGTCTGACCGCTCTCGGTGCCGCCACCGCGCTCACCCTGACCCTCGCGCCGGCCTCCCAGGCCCACCACGCGCGGCCCCCGGGCCCGGTGAACGCGCAGACGACCTACGACTGGGGCAAGCCGCTGTGGCAGGACGACTTCGTCGGCCCGCTCAAGGACATCTGGGGTGTCAAGGGCCGCGGCAAGGTGCAGAACCAGCACGGCATGCTCACCCTGAACACCACCCGCAAGGGCTCGGTCAGCGCCACCCTCAAGGGCGCCGGGCACGACAAGGGCCGCTGGGAGATCCGGCTGCGGCAGCGCCAGTACAGCTCCTCGGCCACGTCGTACCGCGTGCGCACCGAGCTGATCCCCGCCGCCGAGCGCCCGCAGAACTGCGGCGCCCGCAACGTCGCCCTGAACAGCTTCCGGCTCGGCGGCAACCGCGCGCACCACTACATCCGCTCGCTGCCCCGCAACCAGTACGTCGCGCACCAGGGCGTCAACCTCGGCCGCGACCGCTGGCACACCTTCGCCGTCGAGGTCACCGGCAAGCGGATCTCCTGGTTCGTCGACGGCCACGTCATCACCACCGAGCGTCGCCCCGAGGCGATGTCGAAGATGCCCTACACCGTGCGGTTCACGATGCTCGGCGAGCGCGGCAAGACGATGAACCAGAGCCGGATGCAGATGGACTGGCTGCGCTACTTCACGCTGCGCAAGACCAACTCCAGGACCGTCGACGCCCCGCTGCCGCGCGAGACCACCTACGCCGACGCCTGCTGACGCCCGCCCCGCCCGCGGGGCTACCGGCGAGCGTCGCGTCGGCCAGACTGAGCCGACGCGAGCTCAGCCGGGAGGTCGGTCCATGGCAGCACGGCACCTGGCCGAGGTGGTCCTCCGGCGGTGCCGCTACACGCTGCCCGGCCTGGCGGTCGCCCTCGTGCTCGCCTGCCTGTCGTTCACGCCGTCCCTGCTCCCGCGGCCGGCGTACTTGAGCCGGTTGCTCGCCCAGGGCGACATCTCGGTGGTTTCGGGACGCCGGAACCGCCGATGTCGCCGTCTGACCCTGCGGCCGGCAGTCCACAGTCGCTGGTCGCCTGGGACGACCTGGGCCGCGAGGGCAGGGTCTTCGTCGGTCGCGGGCCGGGAGCCGACGACATCGGCGCCTTCGCCGGGGAGCCCGCGGAGGAGCCGATCCGGATCTACGCGGGGATGGGCGCGGCCGCAGACACCGAGGACCGGGCCGCCCTCGCGGTGCGCGACCTGACGCGGGCCGGCGGCTTCGAGCGGGCCCGGCTGCTCGTGGTCACCACCACCGGGACGGGGTGGGTGGAGCCCAGCGCGGTGGGCAGCTTCGAGGTGCTCGGCGGCGGTGACACGGCGATCGTCGCGATCCAGTACTCCCACCTGCCGTCCTGGCTCTCCTTCCTGGTCGACCAGGAGCGGGCCCGGGAGGCGGGCAGGCTGCTGTACGACGCCGTCTACGAGCGCTGGTCGGCCCTGCCCGCCGAGGACCGGCCGGAGCTCTACGTGTTCGGGGAGAGCCTCGGGTCGTTCGGCGGGGAGACCGCGTTCAGCGGCGAGTTCGACCTCGCGAACCGCACCACCGGGGCGCTGTTCGTGGGGCCGCCGAACTTCAACCCGCTCTACCGCAGCTTCGTGGACGACCGCGACCCCGGCACCCGCGAGGTCGAGCCGGTCTACCGCAACGGCCGCACGATCCGGTTCACCAACCTGCCCCGCGGCGCCATCGCGCCGGCCGACGAGCCCTGGACCCGGTCCCGGGTGCTCTACATGCAGCACCCCTCCGACCCGATCACCTGGTGGAGTCCCGACCTGATCCTGAGCCGCCCCGACTGGCTGGAGGAGCCGCGCGGCAGCGACGTCCTCGAGGAGACCCGGTGGGTTCCGTTCGTGACCTTCTGGCAGGTCTCCGCCGACCTGGCGCTCGGGTTCTCCACCGAGCCCGGCCACGGGCACAACTTCACCGGCGAGCACGTCGACGGGTGGGCGGCGATCCTGCAGCCGGAGGGCTGGACGCGCGAGCGCGCCGACGAGCTGCGCGGCCTGGTCCGCGCCGGCGAGCTGAGCCGGCCGCTGGACGAGTCGTAGACCCTGCCGGCGCGGACGACGGGCTCAGCCGGCCTCGGAGCGCCCCGCCTCGCGCCACGTGACGTAGGCGTCGAGCACCTGCCGGACCGCCTGGTGCTCCGCGACGACGGGCGGGAGCGCGTCCCAGCGGTGCACGCTCACCGGGCCGTCCGGTCCTGCGGCCCCGTCGTCCGGCAGGGCGCCGCCGGTCGGCCGCGCCACCAGGCCGTGGGCGAGCGTCGTGCCGGTGGGCGGCCCCTCCTGCACCAGGGTGGTCAGCTCGAGCACCACCTCGACGTCGAGGCCGGTCGCCTCGCGTGCGATGCGGACCGCGCCCTCGAGCGGGTGCTCGTCGGGCTCGCACGTGCCGCCCGGCAGGGACGCCGGCCCGTCGGTGCTCCCGCCCGGGTGCACCAGCACCAGCTCGTCGGGCGACACCTCGACCACGACGATCGCGCCGTGGTGGTCGAACTCGTCAGTCATCGGTTCCCCTGTCGTCGGCGCACAGTCACCGTCGTGCCCAGGAACCGCCTTCCCGACACCCACGACCGGTCGCTGGACGCGATTTCACGACACGTCTCACGCGCTTTAATATGACTATTCCAGTAGATTTACACACGAACATCGCACACCTCGCTGAAGGAGCCTCTCGATGTCGCACCGACGCACGGCCCGTTCCTGGCTGCTGGCCGTCATCCTCCTCGTCCTCGCGACGGCCCTGGCCGGCTGCGCCCAGGAGGAGGAGACCTCGCTCGCCGCCCTGTCCAGCAAGCCCGTCCCGACCGACGTGCCCTCCGGGACCGAGCTGGTCTTCGCCGACCAGAACGAGGAGGTGCAGACGCTGATGGCCGCGTCGGGCGAGCAGGACGAGCTGGCCAGCAAGACCACCTACGCCAACTTCATCGGCGGCCCGGAGATCCTGGAGGCGATGCGCGCCGACGCGGTCGACGTCGCCTACGTCGGCGACACCCCGCCGATCCAGGCGCAGGCCGCGGGTGAGCTCGTCCCGATCGTCGCCGCCGCCCGCACCAGCTCGCCGGACTACCAGCTGGCCGTCCGTCCGGGGCTCACCGTCGACACGCTCGAGGAGCTCGAGGGCAAGAAGATCGCGTACGCCGAGGGCACCGGCCGGCAGCCGTTCGTGCTCCGGGCGATCGAGAAGGCCGGGCTGACCAAGGACGACGTGGAGCTGGTGCCGCTGGACGCCTCGACGCTGCCCGACGCGATCCGCGACGGCCAGGTCGACGTCGCGCCCCTCAACGAGCCGCACTTCACCCGTTACCTCAACGAGCCCGACGCCTCCGCCGTCCCGGCGGACCAGCTCGACGGTCTCTCCAACGGGCTGCACTACGTCTACGCCCGCGGCGCGGCGCTCGCCGACGACGCCAAGGCGGCCGCCATCCGCGACTTCGTGCAGCACTGGGTCGCGGCGTACCAGTGGTCCCTCGACAACCCCGAGGACTGGGTGCAGGCCTACCACGTCGACACGCAGAAGCTCAGCAAGGCCGACGGCATGAGCGTCGTCGAGGCGCAGGGCGACGTCACGTTCCCGCCGCTCGACGACGACCTGATCGCCCTGCAGCAGGACACCGTCGACGTCATCCACGACGCGGGCGACCTGCCCGAGGAGCTCGACGCCGGCGAGGAGTTCGCCACCCAGTTCGACGACGCGATCGCCGAGGCCGTCGAGCAGTCCGGCGCGGAGAGGTAGGCGCCATGACCACGACGCCCACCCGCACGACCTGGTCGCGCGACGACGTGACGGTCGTCGGCGACACCCCCCGCGGCGACTCGCACGTCCGGCTGCGCCGGCTGGCACCCCGCCAGCTCGGCCCGCTCGGCCTGGCGATCGGTCCGGCCGTGGCGCTGGTGCTGTGGCAGCTCAGCTCCGCCACCGGGCTGCTCCCGGAGCGCCAGCTCGCCGCCCCGTCGACCGCCGTCACCACCGGCTACGAGATGTTCGCGACCGGGGAGCTGCTGCCCCACCTCGCGGCCTCGGCGCAGCGCGCCTACCTCGGCCTGGCGCTCGGCGTCGTCCTCGGCCTGGTCGCCGCCCTGCTCTCCGGCCTCACCCGGGCCGGCGAGGCGTCCATCGACAGCCTCGTGCAGATCAAGCGGGCGATCCCGACGCTGGCCCTGATCCCGCTGGCCATCCTGTGGCTGGGCATCGGCGAGACGATGAAGGTCGCCGTGATCGCCACCAGCGTCTTCGTGCCGATCTACATCAACACCCACGCGGGGCTGCGCGGCATCGACCACCGCTACGTCGAGCTCGCGCAGACCACGGAGGTGGGCCGGGCCGAGTTCATCCGCCGGGTCGCGCTCCCCGGGGCGCTGCCGGGCTTCCTCACCGGTCTGCGGCTCGCCGTCACGATGTGCTGGACCGCGCTGGTGGTCCTCGAGCAGATCAACGCCACCGAAGGCATCGGCTACGTGATGAACCGGGCGCGCGACTTCGGCCAGACCGACGTGATCGTCGTCGGCCTCGTCGTCTACGCCGCGATGGGGCTGCTCTCGGACGCGCTGGTCCGCGTCGTGCAGCGCCGCGCGCTCGCCTACCGGAAGGGACTCGGATCATGACCATCCATCGACGCCAGAGCCACGGAGTGCAGCGCGGTGGTGGCGGCGACGCCGTACGCCTGCACGGCCTCACCCGCCGGTACGGCGACAAGGTCGCGCTCTCGGTCGACGACCTGACCATCGTGGACGGCGAGTTCGTCTGCCTGATCGGGCGCAGCGGGTCCGGCAAGAGCACGCTGCTGCGCGCGCTCGCCGGCCTCGACAACGACGTGGCCGGCACCGGCTCCGTCACGGTGCCGGAGAAGCGGTCCGTGCTGTTCCAGGACTCCCGGCTGCTGCCGTGGGCCTCGGTCATCGACAACGTGACGCTCGGCCTGCGCGGCGCGGTCCGCCCGCACCGCCGCCGTCGCGTCGCTGGCCGACGTCGGCCTGGCCGGGCGCGAGGACGACTACCCGAGCCGGCTGTCCGGGGGTGAGCAGCAGCGGGTGGCGCTGGCCCGCTCGCTGGTGCGCGAGCCCCAGCTGCTGCTGGCCGACGAGCCGTTCGGCGCGCTGGACGCCCTCACCCGGATCCGGATGCACGCCCTGCTCCGCCGCCTGGTCGCCGAGCACCGGCCCACGGTGGTGCTGGTGACCCACGACGTCGACGAGGCGCTGTCGCTCGGCCAGCGGATCCTCGTCCTCGAGGACGGTCGCGTCGTGCTCGACCGCCGCCCGGCCCCCCGCACCGCCCAGGACCTGCTCGACGAGCGCCGCATCCTGCTCTCGGCGCTCGGCGTCGACGAGCGGTCCACCGACCTGCGATTGGACGTGCCCGCATGACCCGCGAGCTGCACCTCAACCTGTTCATCCACGGCCGCGGCCACCACGAGGCCTCGTGGCGGCACCCGCGCTCCACCGGCGAGCCGCTCACCGACATCGGCTACTTCCAGAAGCTCGCCACCACGGCCGAGCGCGGGAAGTTCGACTCGATGTTCCTCGCCGACCACCTCACCCTGAGCACCGAGCTCGAGCACCGGGCCGCGGCCGGCCTGGAGCCGATCACCACCCTGGCGGCGCTGGCCGGTGCCACCTCGCGGCTCGGCCTGATCGCGACCGCCTCGGCGACCTTCACCGAGCCCTACAACCTGGCCCGCCAGTTCGCCTCGGTCGACCACATCAGCGGCGGCCGGGCCGGGTGGAACATCGTCACGTCGTGGTCCAAGGGGGTCGAGGCCAACTTCGGGCACGACGAGGCGATCCCCCACGACGAGCGCTACGTGCGCGCCCACGAGTACCTCGAGGTGGTCACCGCGCTCTGGGACAGCTGGGCCGACGACGCCGTCGTCGACGACCCGTCGACCGGCCGGTTCGTCGACCGGTCCAAGATCCGGCAGATCGACCACCGCGGCACCTACCAGCAGGTCCGCGGCCCGCTCAACATCCCGCGCCCTCCGCAGGGGCACCCGGTGCTCGTGCAGGCCGGGTCGTCCGGGCCCGGCCGCGACTTCGCCGCCCGCTTCGCCGAGGCCGTGTTCACCGCCCACATGCACGTCGGCACCGCCCGCGAGTTCTACACCGACCTCAAGGCACGGGTGCGGGCCCGCGGCCGTCGGGAGGACTCGCTGCTGGTGCTGCCCGGGATCTCCCCGATCCTCGGCTCGACGGAGGCCGAGGCGCAGCAGCTGCGCACCGAGCTCCAGGAGCTCAGCCTGTCCTCGGTCGGGCTGGCGCACCTGTCGGCGCGGTTCGGCGGCGCGGACCTCTCGCACCTCGACCTCGAGCAGCGGCTGACCCCCGACGACCTGCCCGACCCCGGTCAGGTGCAGGGCGCGCAGAGCCGGGCGATCCTGATCAGCGACTTCGTCCGCGCCGAGAAGCCGACGCTGCGCGAGCTGCTGGAGAAGCTCGCCGGCGCCCGCGGCCACTTCGTCGTGGTCGGGTCCCCGGAGCGGATCGCCGACACCATCGAGGAGTGGTTCACCTCCGGCGCCGCCGACGGCTTCAACGTCATGCCGCCGCTGCTGCCCGCCAGCCTCGACGACTTCGTCGAGTACGTCGTACCGCTGCTCCAGCGCCGCGGGCTGTTCCGCCGGGAGTACGCCGGCAGCACGCTGCGCGAGCACTACGGGCTGCCCCGCCCGGGCGACCACCGCACCGGCGCCGCGTAGCAGCACCACCCGACCACCGGCCGTCAGGTCGTCGCCGACTCCAGCTCGCGCGACGGCCTGGCCGGCTCCGGCTCCCGGGCGAGGGAGGACCCCTCCACGTCGACGTCGGGGAGGATCCGGTCGAGCCAGCGCGGGAGGTACCAGGCGCGCCGCCCGAGCAGGTGCATCACCGCCGGGGTGAGCGTCATCCGCACCACGAAGGCGTCGAGCAGCACGCCCACCGCCAGCGAGAACCCGATCGCCCGGATCATCGACAGGTGCGAGAACACGAAGCCCGCGAACACGCTGCCCATGATCAGCGCCGCCGCCGTCACGACCGGGGCGGCGTGGCGGAAGCCGGAGCGGACCGCGGCCCGGGCGTCCTCGCCGTGGGCGTGCGCCTCGCGCATCGCCGAGACGAGGAACACCTGGTAGTCCATGGCCAGGCCGAACAGGATGCCGGTGAGCAGGATCGGCAGGAAGCTCATGATCGGTCCCGGCGTGGTCACGTCGAAGACCGCGCCCAGCCAGCCCCACTGGTAGACGGCCACCGTCGCGCCGAACGCGGCGACCAGCGACAGCAGGAACCCCGCGGTCGCCACCAGCGGCACCACCACCGAGCGGAACACCAGCAGCATCAGCACGAGGGAGAGCCCGACCACGATCGCGAGGTACGGCGGCAGCGCGTCGGCGAGCTTGGCCGACACGTCGATCTGCGCCGCCACCTGCCCGGTGAGCGCGATGTCCGCCCCCGTCTCGGCCGACACCCGGCCTTGTCGGCGCGCAGGGCGTCCACGAGGCGTTCGGTCTCGACGCTGGCCGGACCGTCCTCGGGGACGACCTGGACCACGCCGACGGTGTGGTCCTGGTTGACCCGCACCGGCACGGCGGCCCGCACCCCGTCGACGTCACGGATCGCGTCGGCGACGTCGAGGTTGGCCTCCTCCGCGGCGTCCTCGTCGAGCCCTGACGGCAGGTCGGCGACGACCAGGACGGGCCCGTTGTAGCCACCGCCGAACCGGTCGCTGATCAGCTCGTAGGCCTGCTTGGCGCTCGACCCGGGCGGCTCCGCGGCCCCGTCGGGCAGCGCCGTCCGCAGGCTCGCGGCCGGGACCGCGATGACCCCGAGCAGCACGACCGAGGCGATCGTGGCGAGGACCGGGTGACGGGTGACCACGACGCCCCACCCGCGGGGGCGGGCGGTCGCGGCCGTCGCGTCGTCCGGGGCGGTCGCCGCGGCGGCGGCCCGGCGCCAGGCCCGCTGGCTCGCGACCCGCCGGCCGATGAAGCCGAGCAGCGCCGGGGTCAGGGTGAGCGCCATGACCACCGCGACCGCCACCGTGAACGCCGCCGAGAGTCCGAGCACGGTGAGGAACGGGAGGCCCGGCACGGCCAGCCCGGCCAGCGCGATCACGACGGTGAGCCCGGCGAACACGACGGCGTTGCCGCTGGTGCCGATCGCCCGGCCGACCGACTCCTCGAGGTCCATGCCGGCGAGCACCTGGCGACGGTGCCGGTGCACGATGAAGAGGGCGTAGTCGATGCCGACCGCGAGCCCGAGCATGAGCGCGAGGGCGGGGGTGATCGACGCCATCTCGATCAGTCCCGAGAAGGCCATCGTGACGCCGACCCCGGCAGCGACGCCCAGGACCGCCATCAGCAGCGGGAGCCCGGCGGCGACCAGGGTGCCGAGCATGACCAGGAGCACCACGGCCGCGACCGCGAGGCCGATGACCTCGGCGACCCCGAAGATCGAGTTGAGGTCCTGGACGATCTCCTTGGAGTAGTAGACCTCCACGCCCTGGTCGGCCGGCGCTCCGGCGACCTCCTGGATCCGCTCGCGTGCCTCCGGGGTCAGCGCGTCGGTCTGGCCGACGAAGGTGACGTTGGCCGCCGCCGTGGTGCCGTCGTCGGCGACGAAGCGCAGGCCCTGGGTCGAGGCGGCCCGCCGCTCGCCGAGAGCGAGCTGCTCCTCGCCGTCGGCGAGCTCCTGCCGGGCGTCGGCCAGGCGGCGTTCGGCCTCGGGGACCTGCGCGGCGCGGTCGCGCAGGGTGCGGGCTCCGGCATCGAGCCGGGCGTCACCGGTGGCGAGCCGCTGCTCGCCGGCCGCCAGGTCGGACTCCCCCGCGGCGAGCCGGGCGGCTCCGTCCGCGACCTGCCGTCGGGCGTCGGCGAGCTCGGCCCGGCCGGCGGCGAGCTCGCGCCTCTTGGCGGCAAGGGTGCGCTCGGCCTGGTCCAGCCGGCGCTCGCCCGCGTCGAGTCGGGCCTTCGCACGTCGCAGCTCGGCGAGGCCCTCACGGCCCTGCGCCACCTGGGCGCGCCCCTGCTGGATCGCCGGTGCGATCTGCTCCTTGGTCTCGACCCCCAGGGCGGCGGCGAGCCGCCGGTAGCCCTCGTCGATGCGGTACTGCGCGATGGCCCGGGACGCGGGGTCCATGCTCTGGTCGGCGTCGAGGGCGGCCTGCTGGGCGTTGAGGTCGTCGAAGGCGGCCTGGGCCTCGTCGAGGCGGGAGTCGGACCGGTCCAGGGTCTGCTCGGCCTGGGCCAGGGTGTCCACGCCGAGGCTCGAGAGCAGCCGGGCCTTGCCGGCGTCGTACTGGCGACGGCCGTCGGCGAGCTCGGCCCGCTTCTCGCGGAGGGTCCGCTCGGCGGCGGCCAGGCGGGCCGCCCCGTCCGCCAGCCGGGCCTCGCCGGCCTCGAGCCGCTGGCGTCCGGCCGCGAGCCGGTCGGCGGCGTCGGCGAGCCGCGCCCGCCCGGACTCGACCTGCGCCTCGGCCTCCGCCAGGCGGGCACGCCCGTCGGCGATCCGCCGGCGGCCGTCGCTGAGCCGCTCCTTGCCGGCCGCGAGCCGCTCCCGGCCGTCGGCCAGACGGGTGCGCCCGTCGTCGAGCTTCTCCCGCGCGTCGGCGAGCCGGTCGGGTGCGCGGTCGAGGTCGTCCTGGAGGGCGAACGGGTCGGTGACGCTCTGCACGTCGTCGAGCTCCTCGAGCCCGGTCAGCGCCTGCTGCACCGCGCGCCGCTGCGCCGCGGTGAACGGCGACCCGTCGGCCGTGGTGTAGACGACCGAGCCGGTGCCGCCCGCGAGGGCCGGCATCTCGTCGCGCAGCTTGTCCAGCGTGCGCTGGGTCTCGGTGCCGGGGATCGAGAAGGTGTTGGACAGCGTGCCCATGAACGCGCCCGCGCTGAGCCCGATCGTCAGCAGCGCGGCCAGCCACGCGGCGACGAACGCCCAGCGGCGACGGTAGGCGAGCCGGCCGAGCCGGTAGAGGAAGGAGGCCACGGGGTCAGTCCTGTCCGGGAGCGGGCGCCTCGAGTGCCTGCAGGCCGGGGAACCCGTCGCGGAGCTGCTCGAGAGCGAAGGTGAGGTGGTCCTGGAGGTCGTCGACGGCAGCCTCGCTGAGGTAGTCGACGGGGTGCTGCTCGGCCCAGTGCCGGAAGGCCGCCTTGCCGGCGCCGACCACGGCGTGCACGTAGACCGCGAGCTCGAAGCGGCCGGCCGCGGGCGCCCGCTGGCTCATCGCCTCGTGCATCCGGTCGGCGGTGTGGTCCCAGGCCTCGAGCTGGAGCCGGCTGAGCTGGGGGATGCCCTCGGCGAGCATGAACACCTCGGCGACCGCCGCGAGACCCTCGCGCGGCCCGCCGAGGGCGCGCAGCGCCTCCACCGCCGCCGTGGTGGCGGGCAGGTCGGCCGGCACCTCGTCGAAGCGGGCGATGGCGCCGTCCAGGAAGGTCTCCAGCGGGGCGTTGAGCGCGGCCTCCACCGAGGGGAAGTAGTTGAACAGCGTGCGCCTGGAGACGCCGGCCAGGTCGGCGACGCGCTCCGCGGTGAGGGCGTCGACGCCCTCGTCGCGCAGCAGCCGCAACGCGGCCTGCGCGATGGCGGCGCGGGTGGCCGCCTTGTTCTGCTCGCGGCGCGACGGCGGGGTGGTCGGCGACTCCATGAAACTTACACTACGTGCAAGTTTGCTCACCGTGCAAATTGATCGACGGCGCCGCCCCGCCGCCGTACGGTGAGGGGAAGGAGTGGCGATGACGAGTGAGCGAGCCTCGTGCGTGGTCGTCGGCGGCGGTCCCGCCGGCATGGTCCTCGGCCTGCTGCTCGCGCGTGCCGGCGTCGAGGTCCAGGTGCTGGAGAAGCATGCGGACTTCCTCCGCGACTTCCGTGGCGACACCGTCCACCCGTCGACCCTGGAGCTGATCGACGAGCTCGGGCTGGGTGAGCGGTTCGCCCGGCTGCCGTACAGCCGGGTGGACAAGGTCGAGTTCCCGGCGGGAGCCGGTCGCTCGGTGGTCGTGGCGGACTTCCGCAGGCTGAAGGTGCGGCACCCCTACGTCGCGATGGTGCCGCAGTGGGACCTGCTCGACCTGCTCGCCGACGCCGCGGCGGAGGAGCCCACGTTCACCTTGCGGATGAGCACGGAGGTCACCGGGCTGGTCCGGGAGGCCGGGCGGGTCCGGGGAGTGCAGTACGAGTCGCCGGAGGGCGTCACCGGGCAGGTCCTCGCGGACCTGGTGGTGGCCTGTGACGGCCGGTGGTCCATCGCCCGGCAGCGAGGCCGACCTGCGGCCGCGCGAGTTCCGCGTCCCGATCGACGCCTGGTGGTTCCGCGTCCCGCGCACGCCGGCGGACCACCCCAACGCGCTCACCCCGCGCGCCGGTCGCGGTCGGTTCGCCGTGGTGATCCCGCGCACCGACTTCCTCCAGATCGCCTACATCGCTCGCAAGGGCACCGATCCACAGCTGCGCGCGCGAGGCATCGAGTCGTTCCGGCGCGACGTCGCGGACCTGATGCCGGAGCTGGCGGACCGGGTCGACACGCTGCGGTCGATGGACGACGTGAAGCATCTCGACGTACGGCTCAACCGGCTGAAGCACTGGCACGTCGACGGTCTGCTCTGCATCGGCGACGCGGCGCACGCGATGTCGCCGGTCGGCGGCGTCGGGATCAACCTGGCGGTGCAGGACGCCGTGGCAGCCGCGCAGCGTGCTGGCGCAGCCGCTGCTGCGGGGCGCGGTGACGACGGGTGAGCTCGCGGCCGTGCGCAGGCGGCGGCTGGTCGCGACGGTCGTGGTCCAGGCGCTGCAACGGATGCTGCACCGCGGCCTGGTCACACCGATCCTCGACGGACGCCGGATGGGCCCGCCGGGACCCGTGCTCGCGGTGCTCCGTCGCGTCCCCGGTGCGTCACGCCTGACGGCCCACGTGATCGGCGTCGGGATCAGGCCCGAGCACGCGCCGCCCTTCGCGGCCCGCCCCAGCCACACTGCCCGGTGACGCGCCACGAGCCGCTCGTTCGATGTTGCGCTTGAGCACGGCCAGCATGCGTGCCGACATGATCCAGACGACCGGGGCGAAGAGCCATTCGTAGGCGAAGCGCTCGAGCCAGCGCGGGCGGAGGGCCTGGTATCCGCTGCTGAC
>CAVOQH010000001.1:0-93259 GCA_963698315.1 uncultured Actinomycetota bacterium | reverse complement strand
ACCAGTGCATGAGCGCGTACATCAGCGTGAACGAGTCGCCCGGTCCGGCGTGCCGGCAGCACACCAGCAGCGGCTCGCCGGGGAAGGCGTCGGGGGCCGGGCCCTCGGTGACGATCTTCAGCCGCAGCACCCGCCGGGCCTCGCGGAAGAACACGATCAGGTAGGTCTGCACGATGTCGTAGTGGATCCGCTCGAAGAACGGGCGGCGGATGAACACCCCGAAGCCCGAGGCGATCCAGAGCCCGAAGAGCTCGATCAGCATCAGGCTCTCGAGCACCAGGTGCAGCAGCGCGATCGACATCAGCCGGAGCGGGCGCAGCCGGCCCGGCACCAGCGGCGAGAGCACCACCGCGACCAGCAGCCACAGCGGGATCGTGGTCAGCAGCAGCACGGTCAGCGCGATCACCGCCGGGGCGACCACCACCCGGCGGAACAGGCCCGTCACAGGTGCGTCTCCAGGTAGGCGGCGGACGCGCGGTGGGCGGCGTCGATCCGGCGTACGACGGCACGGAAGTCGCGGTAGGACAGCAGGCTGTCGTCCTTGGGGCTGCCGCCGCCGGTGGGCAGCACGTGAGCGGTGACGTGCTCGGGAAGCGCGGCCATCTCGCGGTGGAAGCGGTGCCGGCGGGCGATCTCGAACGAGACCCGCGCCACCTCCCACGGCTTGCGCGGCGGCTGCAGCGGCCGGTCGACCCGGCCGACCTGGAGCACGAAGATCCGGTCGGCGCCGCACTCGACCGCGCGGCCGACCGGGATGGAGTTCACGATGCCGCCGTCGAGGTAGTGCTCCCCGTCGACGACCGCGGGCCGGAGCAGGCCGGGCACGGCCGCGCTGGCCACGACCGCGTCGACCACGCGTCCGGAGGTGAACCAGTGCTCGGCGGCGCGCTCGATCGACGACGCGCAGACCTGGAGCTCGATGGCGAGGTCGGCGAACGTGCGGTCGCCGAGCTCCTGGGCGAGCCGCTGGCGGAGCGGCCGGCTGGAGTGCAGGTGCGTGCCGGTGCGCACCGCCCGGGTGACCTGGCGGACCGCGCCGTCGCCGTAGACCTCGCGGTTGGTCACCGCGCTCTCCCACAGGCCGACCAGCCGCTCGATCACCCCGTCACCGGGGTCGGCGGCGACCAGGGCGCCGTTGAGCGCACCGACCGAGGTGCCGAGGAGGACGTCGGGCTCGATCCCGGCCTCGAACAGGGCCCGGAGCATGCCGACCTCGACCGCGCCGAGCAGACCACCGCCGCCGAGGACGAAGGCGGTGCGGGTGGCCACCGGGGTCAGCCGACCGAGGAGGTGGCCCCGGCGGTCGGGGCCGCCGCCATCTGCTCGTGCACCTGCCTGGTCGCGCGCCACTCGGCCCAGAAGGACACCACCGGGATGGTGCCGCAGACCAGCGTCGTCACGGTGAACGGCAGGCTCCAGCCGGCCTTCCGTGAGAGCAGGAAGGCGACCACGAGGAAGATCATGTAGAGCCACCCGTGTGCGATGCCGAGGTAGGTCGTGATCGCCTCGCCGACCGAGTGGGCGGTGCTGCCCTCGACCCAGATCGCCGGCGTGCTCGGGAAGACGTGCCACATCGAGGTGCCGTCGAAGTTGGCCAGCGGGACGCCGACCAGGATCAGCACGACCAGCAGGACGCCGACGATGGTGGCCATGACCTGGTAGCGGAGCAGTGCACCCTTCACGGGGCCGACGCTATCTCAGCGGGGGTGGCGGGCTCGTCGGCGAGGGCCTGCTCGCGGGCGGCCACCCGGTCGAGCTCGTCGCGGGACCAGCGCCACCACAGGAACAGCGCGAACCCGGCGAAGACCACCCACTCGGCGGAGTAGAAGAGGTTGCGCAGCGCCGTGAAGGTGTCCGGCTCGGGCAGCGCGTCGGGGGTGACCGGCTCCAGGCCGGAGCCCGCGGCGCCGGCGGTCGCCGCGCCGGCGTCCCGGGCGATGACGTAGCCGCCGTAGAGGTCGGTGTCGACGTGCTGGACGGCACTGGCGACGCGCAGCTCGGGCAGCACCGCGTCGTTCGGGTCCGGGTCGGGCAGCCCCTTGCCCTCGCCGGGCTGGAGCCAGCCGGTGACCTCGGCGCGACCGGTGGGCGGCGCCGGCAGGTCGGCCCCGTCGGGCAGGAAGCCGCGCACGACCAGGATCGCCGGGTCGCCGGCGCAGTCGCCGGTGCCGCAGACCGACACCGGGGTGACCACCCAGCGTCCTGCCTCGCCGTCGAGGGTGCGGTCGCTCACCTCGACGGTGGAGCCGGGCAGCCAGCTGCCGGTGAGCGTGACCGGGCGGCCGACCTGGTCGCCGGGATAGGGGTCGTCGGGTCCGAGCACGCGGGCGAGCGGGACCGGCGGGGAGTCGGCGAGGTCACGGGCGGCCAGGTCGCGGCCGGCCTGCCACGCGTCGTACTGCCACAGCGAGAGCAGCAGCGCGATGGTCACCGCCGCCACGCCGGTCGCGTGCAGCAGCAGCATCCGGGGGCTGGTGAGGGTCCTCGCGGCGGACTGGGGCACTCATCGAGCGTACGGCGCGACCGGGGAGCGCTCCGCGGCGCTCGCCGGGCCTGTGGGCTGTGCCACCCTGCGGGCGCCCTGGCCGGCGTCACCGACCGAGCAGTCAGCGCGCCGCGCCGACCCGCTCCCGCGGGCGGACCTCCTCGTCGACCGTGGAACGGCGCGCCCGCCACACCCGGCCCAGGCCGGCCGCGCCGACGACGAGGAGCAGCAGCGCCGTCACCGCGACGGGCACGGCGATGCCGAGCCGCAGCAGGAACGCGCCGGCGACCGCCCCCGCCGTCATGGTGAGGATCGCCGCGAAGCGTCGCCAGGTCGAGCGGCCGTCGGCCTTGCCTCCGGTCCACGGCGCCTCCGCGGCGAAGCCGGCCAGGGTGGAGGTCACGACCACGGTCGTCACGTCGGCCACCCCGACCCGCCGGGCGGCCACCGCCTGCGCCCCCATCGCCCAGGCCAGCACGGCGGTGAGCACGTCGAGCGCGAGCACCGACAGGTCGCCGGCGTGCAGGACGACGGCGGAGCCGGCCACGACCAGGCCGGTGAGCACGAGGGTGCCGGCGGCGACCGGGTCGGCGTTCGGCACCGACGCCCGGCCGCGCTGCACCAGGCCCACCACGGTGGCGCCGAGCACGAAGCCGACGAGAGCGAGGGAGGCGCGCAGCAGCGGGACGCCGTCGTCGTCGGCGATGCCGAGGCCCACGAAGACGACGTTGCCGGTCATGTTGGCGGTGAACACCCCGTGCAGGCCGAGGTAGGTCGCGGCGTCGAGCACGCCGGTGCCGAAGGACAGCACCAGCATCAAGGTGGTGGACAGCCGGTCGGCGGCCGATCCCATCGTCACTCTCCGTCCCGGTCGCCGGCCCCGGAGACCTCGTCCGCGTCGCCGCGGCGGGTGGTGTGCCGCAGCAGGTAGCCGTCGAGCGAGTTCTGCACGTGCTGCCGCATCAGCCGGCCGGCGCCCGAGGCGTCGCCGGCCCGGACCGCCGCGGCGATCTCGCGGTGCTCGGCCCAGGAGTGCTCGCCGCGCACGTGCACGTCCATCGCGTAGAGCCACTCGATCTTGGCGGCGACCTGGCGCAGCAGGGAGAGCAGCGAGGTGTTGCCGCTGAACTCCGCCAGCGACAGGTGGAACTCGGTGTTGAGCGGCGGCAGGTCGGGCCGGCCCGGCTCGTCGAGCGCGCCGCACCCGGCGGTGACCAGCTCGTCGAGCCGCTCGGCGAAGGCCAGCACCTCCGGGTCGGCCGGGGTGCGGCGGAACCGCTGGGCGCAGCGCTTCACGGTCAGCTGCTCGATGGTCCGGCGCACGGTGAACAGGTCGACGGCCTCGTCGGCGTGCATGCGCGCGACGGTCATCCCGGCGTACGCCCGGGAGGTGACGAAGCCCTCGACCTCGAGCTGCTTGAGCGCCTCGCGGACCGGCACCCGGGAGACGCCGTACGCCGCGCACAGCGACGACTCGGTCAGCCGGGACCCGGCCGGGTAGGTCCCGGCGACGATGTCGTGCCGGAGGCTGCGCAGCACCTGGTCGGCGCGTCGGCTCACCCGGGCCTCCGATGGCCTGCCTGGGTCATGCGAACACCTCCGCGCCGGGGATCGCGGCCAGCAGCTCGCGGGTGTAGTCGGACCGGGGTGCGTCGAAGACCTCGTCGACGGTGCCGGACTCGACCACCCGGCCGTGCTGCATCACCAGCACGTCGTGCGCGATCAGCCGGACCACGGCGAGGTCGTGGGTGATGAACAGGTAGGACAGCCCGAGGTCGCGCTGCAGGTCGGTGAGCAGCCGCAGGATCTGGTCCTGCACGAGCACGTCGAGCGCCGACACGGCCTCGTCGCAGATCACCAGCCGCGGGTCGAGCGCCAGCGCCCGCGCGATCGCGACGCGCTGACGCTGGCCGCCGGAGAGCTCGTTGGGGTGCCGCTGGGCGACGTCGCGCGGGAGCGCCACGTGGTCGAGGAGCTCGCCGACGCGGGCCCGCCGGCTGCGCCGGTCGCCGTGCCGGAACACGCGCAGCGGCTCGTCGACGATGTGCTCGACGGTGAACATCGGGTTCAGCGAGGCGTACGGGTCCTGGAAGACCGGCTGCATGGCGCGGCGGATCGCGCGGCGCTGCGCCCCGCGGGCGGTGCCGACCGGCTCGCCGGCCACGGTGACCTCCCCCGAGGTGGGCGTGACCAGTCCCAGCGCCATCCGCGCCACCGTGGTCTTGCCCGACCCGGACTCGCCGACGATGGCGGTCGTGGTGCCCGGCCGGATCGAGAACGAGACGTCGTCCACGGCGGTGAGCTGCTCGCGACGACCGCGGATGGCGAAGGCCTTGGTCAGGTGGCGCGCCTCGAGGATCGCCTCGCCGGTGTCGTCACGCCCGGCGGCCAGGCTGGTGGTGCGGGTCGTCGAGGGCGCGGCGGCGACCAGGCGGCGGGTGTAGTCCTCCTGCGGGTCGCGCAAGATCTGCGCGGCCGGCCCCTGCTCGACGATCCGGCCCTGGGACATCACCACGACCCGGTCGGCGCGGTCGGCGGCGAGGCCGAGGTCGTGGGTGACCAGCAGCATCGAGGTGCCGCGGTCGGCCCGGAGCCGCTCGAGGTGGTCGAGGATCTGCCGCTGCACGGTGACGTCGAGGGCCGAGGTCGGCTCGTCGGCGATCAGCAGGTCGGGCTGGCAGGCCAGCGCGATCGCGATCAGCACGCGCTGGCGCATGCCGCCGGAGAACTCGTGCGGGTACTGACGGCAGCGCCGTTCGGCGTCGGGGATGCCGGCCTCGCCCATCAGCTCGACGGCCCGGCGCTGGGCGTCGCGGCCGGTCGCGACGCCGT
The DNA here is from genome assembly GCA_963698315.1 of uncultured Actinomycetota bacterium. GTDB lineage: Bacteria > Actinomycetota > Actinomycetes > Propionibacteriales > Nocardioidaceae > Nocardioides_B. Next base: position 87,942 of record CAVOQH010000001.1, on the reverse strand, counting down.
GGGCGCTGAGCGTCTCGGCGATCTGCCGGCCGACCCGGGCCGACGGGTTCAGGTTGGACATCGGGTCCTGGGGCACCAGGCCCACCTGGCGTCCGCGCAGCCGGAGCAGGCGGCGCTCGTCGGCGTGGGCGACGTCCTCGCCGCGGAACTCGATCCGCCCGGCGGTCACCGCGCCTCCCGACGGCAGCAGGTTCATCACCGCGGCGGCCGTGGTCGACTTGCCCGAACCGGACTCCCCGACCAGGGCGACACGCTCGCCCTCGGCGACGGTCAGGTCGATGCCGTGCAGCACCCGCTGACCGTGGTAGCTCACCTCGAGGCCGCTGATCGACAGCAGCGGGGTGCTCTCAACGTCCGACGGCATAGCCCTGGGCTCCTCTCGGGTTGGCCGCGGCCGACATCAGGCCGGTCGCGGGGTCGCGGGTGACGGCGGAGAGCCGGCCGAGCGCCCAGTCGCCGGCCAGGGTGACCCGGTGGCCGCGCGCCTCCAGCTCGGCGATCACCTCGTCGCCGAGCCGGTCCTCGACGACCGCGCCGCCGGGGGTCCAGGTGCGGGGCCAGAACGAGCCCGGCATCGACGTGGTGTGCAGGGCGGGGGCGTCGATCGCCTCCTGCGGGCTGTAGCCGCCGACGATGGTGCGCAGCAGGTAGAGCAGCTGCCACTGGTCCTGCTGGTCGCCGCCGGGGGTGCCGAGCGCGGAGACGGGGACGCCGTCGCGCAGCAGCAGGGTGGGGGTGAGGGTGGTCCGCGGCCGCCGGCCGGGTCGCAGCGCCGAGGGTGCGGACTCGTCGAGCCAGGTCATCTGCAGGCGGGTGCCGAGCGCGAAGCCGAGCTCGGGGATGGTCGGGGAGGACTGCAGCCAGCCGCCCGACGGGGTGGCGGAGACGAAGTTGCCCCACCGGTCGACGACGTCGATGTGGCAGGTGTCGCCCCGGGTCCGGCCGTTCACCGACACGGTCGGCTCCCCGGCGCCGGCGCCGCCGGCGTGCTCGGTGGCCAGCGGGGGCAGGTACGCCGTGCGGCCCGGCACCGTGCCGGGCCGGAACTCGTGCGAGGCGCGGTCGGTGATCAGGGCGCGGCGCTCGGCGGCGTACTCCGCGGAGAGCAGCCGCTCCAGGGGGACCTCCTGCGCGCCGGCCGGGTCGGGGTCGCCGTAGTAGGCGTCGCGGTCCGCGAGCGCGAGCTTGAGCGCCTCGAGCACGCGGTGGGCGCCCGGCCCGGTGGACGGGTCGACCTCGTGCGGCGCGAAGCCGGCCAGGATCGCCAGCGCCTGGAGGAGCACCGGCCCCTGACCCCACGCGCCGGTCTTGGCGACGGTCACGCCGTGGAAGTCCAGGGTGGTGGCCGGCTCGTAGCCGGCGCTGAACGCGGCCAGGTCGGCGGCGGTGATCACGCCGGCGTGGTCGGTGCCGCTGGAGTGCCGGTGCGGGGTCCGCACGAACTCCTCGACCGCCTCCGCCACGAACCCGGCGCCCCAGGCCCGCCGGGCGGCGTCGATGCGGTCCTCGCGGGTGGCCGCGCCGTCGCCGGCGGCGACCAGCCGGCGCAGCGTCCCGGCGTACTGCTCGAGGCGGACCAGCTGACCGGCCTCGGGGACGGCGCCGCCGGGCATCCACAGCGCGGCCGAGGTGGGCCAGTGCTCGGTGAACAGCGAGGCGACGGTGCCGATCGTCGACGCCGCGCGGGGGGAGATCTCGTGTCCCTCGGCGGCGTACTCGATGGCGAAGGCCAGCACGTCGCCGATCTCCCAGGTGCCGTGGTCGCGCAGCAGCATCAGCCAGGCGTCGACCGCGCCGGGCACGGCCGCGGCGAGCGCGCCGGCGCCGGGCACCAGGTCGAGCCCCTCGGCGCGGAGGTGCTCGATGGTCGCGCCGGCCGGCGCGGGGCCCTGGCCGACGAGGACGGTGGGGGTCGGGTCGTCCGCCGTCGCGAAGACGCCGGTCATGTCGCCGCCGGGTCCGTTGAGGTGCGGCTCGACGACGTGCAGCACGAAGGCCCCGGCGACCGCGGCGTCGAAGGCGTTGCCGCCGCGCTCGAGCACGGCCTGGCCGGTGGCGCTGGCCACCCAGTGCGTGGACGCGGTCATGCCGAACCGGCCGCGCAGGGTGGGCCGCGTGGTGTGGGCGGGCGGGGGGACGAAGCCGGGCACGGTCACCGCTTCCTGGTGGTCGGGTCGAGGGCGTCGCGCAGGGCGTCGCCGAAGAGGTTGAAGCCCAGGCAGATCACGGCGATCGCCAGGCCGGGGAAGACCGCGGCGGTCGGTGCGCGGAAGATGTACTGCTGCGCGTCGGAGAGCATGATGCCCAGGCTCGGGGTCGGCGGCTGGATGCCCAGGCCGAGGAACGAGAGCAGCGCCTCGCCGATGACCGCCACCGGCATGATCGACGGTCGCCTGCACGATCACCGCCGACATCGCGTTGGGCAGGATGTGCTGGAACAGGATGCGCCCGCCGGAGGCGTCGAGGCTGCGTGCCGCCAGCACGAACTCCTGCTCCCGGTGCCGCAGCGTCTCGGCGCGCACCACCCGGATCATCGTCGGCACCTGGGCGATGCCGAGCGCGACGGCGGCGTTGGTGACGCTCGGCCCGTTGATGGCCGCCAGGCCCACCGCGATGATCAGGAACGGGAACGCCAGCGTCAGGTCGGTCAGCCGCGACACGACCACGTCGAGCCCGCTCCAGTAGCCGGCGAGCAGCCCCAGCGGCGTACCGACCACCACCGCCAGCAGCACCGCGAGACCGCCGACGAGCAGCGAGACCCGGGTGCCGTAGACGATCCGGGAGAGCACGTCGCGGCCGAGGTCGTCGGTGCCGAGGGGGAAGCCCACGGTGAACGGGCGCTGGAACGGGGTGTCGAAGTGCACCTGGTCGGGTGCGTACGGCGCCAGCAACGGCGCGAGCAGGGCGGTGAGCAGCACCAGCAGGAGCAGCCCGCCGCCGGCGAGGCCGAGGGGGTTGCGCACCAGCTGGCGCAGCACCTGGCCACGGGCCCGGCCGAGGTCGACCTCGGCGGACTGGGTGATGGGGGTCGCCTCGCTCATCAGGCCTTCCCTCCGACGCGGATCCGGGGGTTGATCAGGGAGTAGAGGATGTCGATGCCCAGGTTGATCACGATGTAGGCGAAGGTCGTGACGAGCACGACCGCCTGGATCACCGGGTAGTCGCGGGTGAAGACGGAGTCCAGGGTCAGCTTGCCGAAGCCCGGCAGCCCGAAGATCCGCTCGGTCACCACCGCGCCCGAGACCAGGCCGCCGAGCTGGAGGCCGATGATCGTCACCACGACGATCAGCGAGTTGCGCAGCGCGTACCGGGTCAGCACCTGGCGCCGGGCAGCCCCTTGGCGCGGGCGGTGCGGACGTAGTCGGCGGAGAGCGTGTCGAGCATCGACGAGCGGGTCTGCCGCATGATCACCGCCGCGAGCGCGGTGCCGAGCACCAGCGCCGGCAGGGTGAGGTAGTAGATCCCGCGCAGGGGCTCCTCGGCCAGCGGGACGTAGCCGGAGGCGGGGAACCAGCGCAGCCCGACCGCGAGGTAGAGGATCGCCAGGATGCCCAGCCAGAAGCTCGGCACCGAGAGGCCGACCAGGGTGAACCCGTTGGCCAGCCACTCCGGCCAGCGGCCGCGGTAGACCGCCGCGACGACGCCGGCGCCGATGCCCACGACGACCGCGATGCTCACGGCGTACAGGGAGAGCCAGAGCGTGACCGGGAGCGTGGTGGCGATCAGGTCGACCACCGGGGTGCCGGTGGCGATGGAGACGCCGAGGTCGCCCTGGAGCAGGTTCTTCACGAACTGCCCGTACTGCACCAGCAGCGGCTGGTCGAGGCCGAGGTCGGCCCGGACCGCCTGCAGGGTGGCCGGGTCGGCCTCCTCGCCGGCCAGGGCCAGCGCCGGGTCGCCGGGCAGGGCGCGGACCCCCCAGAACACGACGAGTGACGCCAGGAACAAGGTCACCGTCGACTGCCAGAGGCGGTGGAACAGGTAGCGACCCATCAGCTCTCCTCCTTCTGGGTGAACGCGGCGCGGCTCGAGCCGCACGACGCCGTCGGCGTAGGTCCGGACGCCCACCAGGTGCTCGGAGTAGGCGGTGAGGTTGCGCTGCCGGTAGAGGTAGATCAAGCGGGTCGTCGCGCTGGACGAGCCGGACCACCTCGCCGTAGGTGCGGGCCCGCTGGTCGGGTTCGACCTGCTCGGCGGCCTTGGCCAGCAGCGCGTCGACCCGGTCGTCGCTGTAGCCGGAGTAGTTGCTGGACTGCCCGGTGGCGAGGAAGGAGTACATGTTGCCGTGCGGGTCGATCCGGCCCGACCAGCCGAGCTGGAGGAGCTGGAAGTCGCCGCGGGTCTGGGCGTCGAGCAGGGTGGTGTACTCCACCGGCTCGATCTCGATGTCGAAGCCGCCCGCGGAGACGCTGCCCTGGATGGCCTGCGCCAGGCGCAGGGTGTCGGGGGTGTTGGACACCTTCATCGACAGGTGCACCGGCGTCTCGAACCCGGCCTCCTCCAGCAGCTCCCGCGAGCGCTTCGGGTCGTAGCCGGGGCAGGCGTTGCTGGCCTCGGTGGCGAAGTCGGTGTCGGGGGAGATCGGCGAGCAGGCGGGCTCGAACCAGTTGTCGAAGACCGAGTTGACCAGCGCCTCCCGGTCCATCGACAGCTCGAAGGCCTGCCGCACCCGGCGGTCCTCCGCCAGTGGCGAGTCGACCTTGCCCGGTGGCTCGCCGACCCCGTCGGTGTTGCCGACGTTGAAGGTGATGCCCTGGTAGCCCAGGGACGCGACCTGGAGCAGGCCGATGCCGGGCTCGCGGCTCAGCGGCTCGATGGAGGTGGGCGAGACCGAGTCGATCACCTGCACGTCGCCCGAGCGCAGGTTGGCGGCTCGGATGTTGGCGTCGGTCATGATCCGGTAGGTGATCGAGTCGAGGTTCACCTCGTCGGCGGCGTAGTAGCGCGGGTCCTTCTCGACCCGGATCGACGTGGCCGGCACCCGCTCGACGAACTTGAACGGGCCGACGCAGGTGGGCTGGTTGCCGAAGTCGTCGCCGAGCGCCTCGAGCGCCTTCGGCGACATGATCATCCCGGCGCGGTCGGCCAGCGAGGCGGTGATGCGGCGCGAACGGGCTGTCGTAGGCGAGCTCGACGGTGCGGTCGTCGACGACCTTGATGTCGGTGATCGGCCCCATCTCCGCGGCCCGCGCGGAGTCCTCCTTGGTGAGGTGCCGCTCCAGGCTCGTGCGCACGGCCTCCGCGTCGAACGGCGTGCCGTCGGCGAACTCGATGCCGTCCCGCAGCGGGATCCGCACGGTGCGCCCGCCGTCGGCGAGGTCGGGCAGCGCGCTCGCGAGCTGCGGGACGAGGCGCCCCTCCTCGTCGATGTCGTAGAGCTTCTCGCAGATCGAGCTCATCACGTAGCGCGTGTAGAGCGACGACGACGTGGTGGGGTCGAGCTGGTCGGGGTCGGCGGAGAGGCCCATCACCAGGTCCCCGCCGTCACGCACCGGCCCGTCGCCCACCGGGACGGCGGTGGCGTCCTGGCGTTCGGGGGTCTGGGCGCGGGGCTGGACGGGGTAGCAGGCGCCGAGGAGCAACAGCCCGACGGTCACGAGCACGGTGGTCAGCGGCATCCGAGTCTGCCTGGTCGACACGGTGAACTCCTTGCGGGAGGCGGTCCGTTCGAACGGGAATGTATACAATCCGTGTGTCAGGAGTCTTGCATCGCCATGTCGGGCAGGTCAACGGTCCCGCACGGCGCAGAGCCCCCGTCCCGACCGGGAAAGGGGCTCTGACCTGCGACGACGCGACGTCGGACGAATGCCGGCCGGAGGCCTAGGCGTCCTGCTGGAGGGCCTCGCGGCCGTCCTCGACGGTGATCCCACCGGTCGCGAACGGGGCCGGGCGCAGCACCTGGTGGGTCACGCCGGCACCGGTGGCCCCGTGGTCGACCAGGGTGAACCCGGACGTCGCGGCACCCTCGGGGAAGAGCCGCTTGCCGGTGCCGAGGACGACGGGGAAGACGAGCAGCCGGTACTCGTCGACGAGGCCGGCGTCATGCAGCGTGTGCACGAGCCCGCAGCTGCCGTGCACCTGGAGCTCGCGGCCAGGGCGGTCCTTGAGCGCCTGCACCGCGGCGACCACGTCGGCGCCGATCACCGTGGTGCTCTGCCACGTCGGGTCGGTGAGTGTGGTGGAGACGACGTGCTTGGGCAGGCCGTTGAGCTTGGTGGCGACGTTGTCGTCGGGGTCGGTCACCTCGGACCAGAAGGCCGCCATCATGTCGTACGTCGTCCGGCCGAGCAGGAACTCGTCGGCCTCGGCGAACCAGCCGTCGACGACCTGGCCGAACCCTTCGTCGACGTAGGGCACCACCCAGCCGCCGAGGTCGAACCCGCCGGTGGTGTCCTCGTCGGCGCCGCCCGGTCCCTGCATGACCCCGTCGAGGGTGACGAAGGTGTTCACGGTGAGCTTCATGCTGGTTCCTCTCTCGCGACAGGTCGCTGTCAGAGAGGCAGACAGCCGCGGCGCCCGCGACTCATCGGTGGTCCGGAGCGATCAGGGTGAGGACGTCCGCCGTCGAGCGCACGTCGCCGTAGGTCCGGTAGACGACGTGCAGCGTCGCGTTGTGGTCCTGGTCGCGGACGGCTGCACAGGCGTCCGCCACGAGGATGACCCGGTAGTCGAGCGTCGAGGCGTCGCGAACCGTCGCTTCGACGCAGACGTTGGTGACCGTCCCGGTGACGACCAGGGTCGTGATCCCTCGCTCGGCCAGGAGCTCGTGCAGCCCGCACTTGCCCGGGAAGAACGCGCTGGGGGCGGTCTTCTCGACGAACACGTCGGCCTCATCGGCGTCCAGCGCCTTCCACACCCGGTCCCGTGGCGTGCCTCCGCCGCCCGACCGCGCATACATGTCGGCGACCTCGTCGCCGTAGAACTCGCGGGTGACGTCGGACGGCGCCTCGTGACCCGGGACCACCCAGCACACGGTGCCGCCCTGGCGGCGAAGCTCCGCCGCGAGGCGGTTCACGTTAGGCACGATGCCGCGGCAGTAGGCCGACTCCTCGGCGAAGAACGGCACGATGTCCACGACGACGAGCGCCGTGCGGCGTGGGTCCAGCCACTCGTACGCGTGCTCGCGCCCGCGCCTCGACTTCTGCCGCTCGACCTCACGGGGCTCGATGAACCACTGGTGGTGTGCCACATCGGTCATGGGTGCGTTCCTCCGGGTAGGTGTCGCCGAACTGCGAGTATCGATGATCGGCGGGGTCGCCACTCGGCCATGGTTGTCCAGACAGAGCCCTGAGCACGCGAGGCAATCGGGCCGATACGGCGTACGTTGGCGACGTGGAACGCCCGCGCAGGCGACCGAGCTGGGACGGGCACCTCCTGCTGGTCTACCAGGAGGAGGCGCAGCGTCGTGCCGAGGTCGCGGCGTGGCTGCGGCGTGGCTTGGATCTCGGCGCGAAGATCCTGTACATCGAGCCCCCGGATGAGCCGCCCACGCGGTCGCTGTCGGGGTTGCTCCGGGATCAGCCAGAGGCCGTGGACGCCATGCAGAGGGGCCAGATCCAGATCGTCCCGGCCGACCAGGCGGCGTACGACCCCGCTTGGCAGGCGAGCGTCGTCGAGCAGGCGCTGCGCCAGGGGTACCCATCCGTGCGCTGGTCGGGGGACGCGACAACGGCGTGGCGGGTCATGCCGCAACTTCGGCACGCCGACGTCGAACGCGCGACCGACCAGGTCTGCAAGTCAGGAGCGGTGTCCGTGATGTGCCAGTACCCGGCTCGCGAGGCCGCGGGGGTCCTGCGACGCGTCAGCGCGGCACACGGCGCCGGGCTGAGGGAGCGGCTGCTCCAGACCACACCGATCGACGGTGGCCTCGCCGTGTCCGGCGAGCTCGAAGTCTCCAACGAGGCCATCCTGCGTCCGGTGCTGATAGCCGCGACCACCACACCCGAGCGCGACCCGTTCGTGGTGGATCTGAGCGGACTCGACTTCGTCGACGTCAGCGGGGTCCGGTCGTTGATGGCCGGGACCGACCGCTACCGCAGGCTCGGCGGCCATGTCCGGTTGCAGAGCCCGCAGCCGCACGTCGACCGCCTCATCCGCCTGCTCGGCACCGACCGCGAGCGAGGAATCCTGACGGAGGACCTGAGATGACAGCACCGAGCAGCACCCATCCCGACTACAGCCACGGCCTGCTCGTCCATGACGACGACGAGGAGCTCGTCGAGGGCACCCGTGCGTTCGTCGAACAGGGGCTGGCGTCGGGTGGCCAGGTCCTGGTCCACGGCACCAGGGACCGGGTCGCGCTGCTGCACGAGGTGCTCGGCACCCATCCCCGGCTCGAGTACGGCTTCGACGAAGAGCTCTACCTCGATCCCACCAGGACCTTGTTCGCCTACCAGCGCAAGCTGGCGGCGAGAACGGAGCCGACGAAGCTCTGGGTGACCGGGACGGTCCCGCTCGGCTGTGACTCCGCCGCGCAGGCCGCCTGGAACCGGTACGAGTCCGCGGTGGACGAAGCCCTGGCGGCCTACCCGTTCCGCGCGCTGTGCGCCTACGACACCCGCACCCGCCCGGCCGAGGTGATCGCGGCCGCCCGGGCCACGCACTCCACCGTCAGCAACGGCCTGACCAGCCACGCCAGCCCGGAGTACGTCGACCCGGCAGCGTTCCTGGCCGATCCGCTGGCGCGGGTGCCGGCCCCCCCGACCTCGCCGCCGTCCGTCGCGACCACGGTCGTCCACCTCGGCGATCTGACGGGGGCTCGCCATCTTCTCGGGGCGAGTGCTCGCAGCGGCAGCGCCGTGTCGTCCCAGACGATCGAGCAGGTGCTCATCGCGATCCACGAGGTCGCCGCGAGCTGCGTCGCCCACGGGCGCGCGCCCGTGCACATCAGCCTGTGGACGGACGTGGACGTCCTGACCTGCCTGATCGAGGACTCCGGACCGGGGACCCTCGACCCGATGACCGGTTTCCGCTATCCCGACGACTGGGACCGCTTGGGGCTGTGGGTGGCACGGCAGCTGGTCGACGACCTGTTCATCGGCGGCTCGCCCTCCGCCGGCTGCAGCGTGCTCCTGACCGCCACCTGAACCGGTGGAGCCAAGGGGGACTCGAACCGGTGGACGCCTTGCGCGCGACGCAGAACCGGTGGAGCCAAGGGGACTCGAACCCCTAACCCCCTGCTTGCAAAGCAGGTGCGCTACCAATTGCGCCATGGCCCCGGGATGTTGCCGGGTGGGACGCCGCGGCGACGAGCCGCGGCGGTGGATCAGCTGGACTTGGTGACGCTGTCGGTCGCCTCGGCCCAGAGCGCCTGCTCCTGCTGACCGGCCTTGAGCTTCCTGTTGGCGACGACGGCGCCGACGGCGGCAAGGGCGATGAGCACGAGCTTCTTCACGGGGTGACCTTTCGAGGCGGCGGGTGGCCGAGCGAGAACTCTAGCAACCGGCGCTGACTAGTCCGGCATCGTGTCGTGCCGATTCCGCAACGAAACGGCACTACTCGGTCCTATTCTCGAGGTCCTGACACGCAACACCCGGGCCGGCACCACTGCGGTCCGGTCTGCACCGGCCGACGGGGAGGAACGCCGATGCGCACCTGGAGGTACGCCGCCCTGGCGACGTTGCTGGGGCTGGCCTTCGTGGGCCTGCTGCGTCTGCCCGGTCTCGGGGACCAGGCCGTGCTGGTGATCAGCAACCTGGGCCAGCTCGCCGCGGTCACCGCCGCCGCCGTGCTGTGCGAGCTCGCCGCCCGCGGCGACACCCGGCACCCGCGGGCGTGGCGCTGGCTGGCGATCGGGGTGGGCGCGTGGGCCGCCGGCCAGGTGGTCTGGACCTACTACGAGGTGTTCGCCGGCACCGAGGTGCCGTTCCCCTCGCTGTCCGACGTCGGCTTCCTCGTCTTCCCGATCGCCGCGGGCGTCGGACTCCTCGCCTGGCTGGGCAGCCAGAGCACGCTGGCCGCGCGCGGCCGCGACCTGCTCGACGGCGCGATCATCGCGCTGTCGCTGCTGGTGCTGTCGTGGGTGACCAGCCTGGGCTCGGTGGTCTCCGACAGCTCCGGCGACTGGCTCGCCACCGGGCTGTCGATGGCCTACCCGATCGGCGACGTCATCCTCGGCACGCTGGTGCTGATGGCGGTCGCCCGCGGACGCAGCGACGAGCGCGCCGTCCTGGTCGTGCTCGCCCTCGGCCTGGGCGCGCTCGCGCTGGCCGACAGCGCCTACCTCTACCTGGTCTCCATCGGCTCCTACACCTCCGCCGACCTGGTGAGCAGCGGCTGGGTGTTCGGCTTCCTGCTGGTGGGCGCCGCCGCGCTCGGCCAGCGTGCGGAGTCGCGCCACGAGACCGTGGCCGAGCGCACCGCGGACCACCAGCCCTCGCTCGCGGCCGCGGCCCTGCCCTACGTGCCGTTCGCGGCGGCCGGGGTCGCGCTCAGCGTCGACCTGGTGCGCCGGTCCGGGTCACCGGTGGTCGACGTGCTGCTGGGGGTGACCCTCATCGTGCTCGTGCTGGGCCGCCAGTTCCTGGCGATGGCGGAGAACCAGCGGCTGTACGTCGAGCTCGGGGTCGCCCGCGACCAGCTCGAGCACCAGGCCCTGCACGACCACCTGACCGGGCTGCCCAACCGGGCGCTGTTCACCGACCGGCTCGACCACGCGCTGCAGCGTCCCACGGCCGAGCTGGGCCTGCTGTTCTGCGACCTCGACGACTTCAAGCAGGTCAACGACCGGCACGGCCACGACGCGGGCGACCTGCTGCTCCAGCTCGTCGCGGAGCGGCTGCTCGGCTGCGTGCGCGCCGAGGACACCGTGGCCCGCCTCGGTGGCGACGAGTTCGCCATGCTGCTGGAGAACCCCAACGACGCCGAGCGGATCGCCACCCGGGTGGTCGAGCAGATGCGCCGGCCGTTCTTCGTGGCCGGCCACGAGGTGCAGGTCTCGATGAGTGTCGGGGTCACCCAGCACTGGGCCACCCCCGCACCCGAGCCGCGGCCGATGCTGCGGGCCGAGGACCGCCTCGCCGTGCCGGTGCTGCTCACCGAGCCGGACGGGTCGGTCGGCACCGAGCCGGGCGCCGTCGCGCACTGGCTGCTGCGCACCGCCGACCAGGCGATGTACACCGCGAAGACCTCGGGCAAGGCCCGGGCCGTGCTCTCGGGGACCCCGGTCGCCGGCGCTCCGGGCCCGGTCGAGCCGTCCCCGACGGTGACGCCCGCGACCACCGCCGGCTGAGCCCGGGGATCGTCCCCGTCGGGTGATGCGGGCCCGACCCGCTCCGGCGAGCGTGGAGGTCCGAGCACGTCGGGGGCGAGGAGGGCACCATGGGCATGGTCGGCCTGGGCGGTCAGGTGCGGGGCGCGTCGTACGACGGGGCCCACTGGAACGAGGCCGAGCTCGCGCTGTTCGAGGTCGCGGGGCTGCTCGCCAGCGCGGCCATCGGCGTCCTGCGCATGGCGGACACCGTGTACGAGGCCTGGCCGCTGCCGACCAGCCGGGTCCGCGGCGCCGGGCGTGCCTCTCATCCGGACCGGGTGATGCGGGGCTCCCGCCGCCCGTCGGCACAGTCGATGAGATGACCCGACCCGTGCCCCTCCGCCGGCTCGCCGCGCTCTGCCTCGTCGCCGCGGTGCTCACCGGGTGCGGTGACGACGGCTCCACCGGCGGAAGCGACAGCGGCGCGAGCAGCAGCGCCAGCAGCTCTCCGGCCGTCTGCTCGGACCTCGCCGCCCTGGAGAAGTCCGTGCAGGGCATCAAGGACATCTCGCTCGACCAGGGTGCCCTGTCGAAGATCAGCGCCGAGCTCGGCACGATCAAGGAACAGCTCAAGCAGCTCAGGAGCGACGCGAAGGACGACTACTCCTCCGAGATCGACCAGCTGTCGAGCTCCCTCGACACCCTGTCCACCAGCGTGAACGCCGCCGCCGAGAACCCGACGTCCTCCACCCTGGCGACGGTGGCGTCGTCGCTGCGTGCGGTCGGCACCGACGCGAAGGGCCTGCAGTCCGCCGTCGCGAGCAGCTGCTGAGACACCTCGGGAAAGCACGGAACCCCAGGTCGGCAGACCTGGGGTTCGTCGGTGGGCCTAAGAGGACTTGAACCTCTGACCTCTTCCTTATCAGGGAAGCGCTCTAACCGTCTGAGCTATAGGCCCCGGGTGGTGCAGTGACGCAGCAGCCGCTCCGCTCCGCGGAGGAGCCAGGCGAGCCGCTGCCGACGGGAGAGATTACCCCATCCCGTCGGCGCCGCCCAAACCGAGCCGACGGCTCAGTGGTCGTCCTCCGCGAGGGTGACCTCGAGGCCGCCGAGCAGGGCCGCCGCGAGGTTGTAGAGAAACGCCCCGAGTGTCGCGATCGCCGTGATCAGGATGACGTCGACGACCGCCACGATCATGGTGAAGCCGAGCACGCGACTCGTGCCGACGTAGTTCTGGATGTCGAAGGTGCTGCCGGACTCGCCGCCGAGCACGTCGGTGACGGTCGAGTTGATGGAGTCCCAGACGCCCGCGGCGCCGAGCACCGCCCAGACCACGGCGACCGACACGACGGTGACGATGCCGAAGGCGATGGAGAGCAGGAACGACGTCTTCATCACCGACCACGGGTCGAGGTGCACCAGCCGCAGCCGGGCCCGGCGGGTGCGGGTGCGCGGCACCGGGCGGCCGGAGGGGCCGGTCACCGGCCGGCCGGACGTGGACGTGGTGGTGCCGGTCGAGGGACCGGACGGCGACGCGGCCTGCTGCACCGCGCTGCTCGCCGCGGACACCGCCGCCGACACCCGCTCGCTCAGCGGACGGCGGGAGGCGTCGTCCTTGGCCTGCCCGGGCGCGCCCAGCGAGCGTCGTGGTGCGAGCGGCGTGTCATCGGCACGTCGGTCAGCCATCAGGACTCCTCGGTCTCACCAGTGGTGTCTGCATCGGTCGCGGCGTCTGCTGCGGGGTCGTCGTCGATTGTCGCATCCCCCTGGTCGGACGCACCCTCCGCGGAGGCTGAGGTCGCCTCGTCCGGCTGCTCGCCGGTCTGGACGGCCTCCTCGATCGCCTCCTCGACGGCCTCGTCGATCTCGGGGGCACGCTCCACGCTGCGGGCGACCTGGGCGACGCCGTCGCCCTCGCTCACCCCGACGAACCGGACACCCTTCGTGTCGCGGCCGGTGGGTCGCAGGTTGTCGTCGATGGCGCTGCGGGTGACCTGGCCGGACTGCTTGATGGCCAGCACCTCGTCGCCCTCGACCACGATGAAGGCGCCGACCAGGCTGCCCCGGTCGTCGTCCTGCTTCATCGCCTTGATGCCGATGCCGCCACGGGACTGCAGGCGGTACTCCGAGATCCGGCTGCGCTTGGCGAAGCCGCCGTCGGTGATGGTGAAGACGTACTGCTCCACCACGCCCGGCAGCTCGCCGGGCTCGGTGGACTCGCCCGCCGACGCCGCGGCCTCGACGGCGGCCTCCTCGGCCGCCACCTGCTCGGCGCGGATGACCGACATGGACAGCAGCTCGTCGCCGTCGCGGAACTTCATGCCGGTGACACCCGACGTCGCGCGGCCCATCGGGCGCATGTCGCTGGAGTGGAAGCGGATCGCCTGGCCCTTGCGGGAGACCAGCAGCACGTGGTCGTCCTCGCCGACCAGCTCCGCACCGATCAGCTCGTCGTCGTCCTCGCGGAAGTTGATCGCGATGACGCCGGCCTGCCGGGGGCTGTTGTAGTCGCCGAGGCTGGTCTTCTTCACCAGGCCGTTGCGGGTGGCGAGCACGAGGTAGGGGGCCTGGTCGTAGTCGCGGATCGCGAGCACCTGGGCGATCTGCTCGTCCGGCTGGAACGAGAGCAGCCCGGCCACGTGACCGCCCTTGGCGTCGCGGGACGCCTCGGGCAGGTTGTAGGCCTTGGTGCGGTAGACCCGTCCGGCGGTGGTGAAGAACAGCAGCCAGTGGTGGTTGCTGGTCGCCATGAAGTGCTCGACGACGTCGTCGCCCCGCAGCGTCGCGCCGCGCACGCCCTTCCCGCCCCGCTTCTGGGTGCGGTAGAGGTCCGCGCGGGTGCGCTTGGCGTAGCCGCCGCGGGTGATCGTGACGACCAGGTCCTCGTCGGGGATCAGGTCCTCCATCGAGAGGTCGCCGTCGGCCGCGATGATCTGGGTGCGCCGGTCGTTGCCGTACTTCTCGACGATCTCGCCGAGCTCGTCGGCGATGATCTGCCGCTGCCGGGCCTCGTTGGCGAGGATGTCCTCGAGGTCGGCGATCTCGAGCTCGATCTTGGCCAGCTCGTCGACGATCTTCTGCCGCTCGAGGGCCGCGAGGCGGCGCAGCTGCATGTCGAGGATCGCGTTGGCCTGGATCTCGTCGATCTCCAGCAGCGCGATCAGGCCCTGGCGGGCGTCGTCGACCTCGGGGGAGCGCCGGATCAGGGCGATCACCTCGTCGAGGGCGTCGAGCGCCTTGACCAGTCCGCGGAAGATGTGCGCGCGGCGCTCGGCGTCGGCGAGCAGGAAGCGGGTGCGCCGCTGGATCACGTCGACCTGGTGGGCGACCCAGTGGCTGATGAACTGGTCGAGGGTCAGGGTGCGCGGGACACCGTCGACCAGGGCCAGCATGTTGGCGCTGAAGTTGGTCTGCAGCTCGGTGTGCTTGAGCAGGTTGTTGAGCACGACCCGGGCGACGGCGTCGCGCTTGAGCACCACGACCAGCCGCTGGCCGGTGCGCGACGAGGTGTCGTCGCGGACGTCGGAGATGCCCTGGACCCGGCCGGTGTCGGCGAGCTCGGCGATCTTCAGCGCGAGGTTGTCGGGGTTCACCATGTAGGGCAGCTCGGTGACCACCAGGCAGGTGCGGCCCTTGGCGTCCTCGTCGATCTCGATGACCGCGCGCTGGGTGATCGAGCCGCGGCCGGTGCGGTAGGCCTGCTCGATGCCCTGCCGGCCGACGATCAGCGCGGCGTTGGGGAAGTCGGGGCCCTTGATCCGCTCGAGCAGCGCGTCGAGCAGCTCCTCGCGGGTGGCGTCGGGGTGCTCGAGCGCCCAGCGCGCGCCGTCGGCCACCTCGCGCAGGTTGTGCGGCGGGATGCTGGTGGCCATGCCGACCGCGATGCCGGCCGAGCCGTTGACCAGCAGGTTGGGGAACCGCGACGGCAGGATCACCGGCTCCGAGGAGCGGCCGTCGTAGTTGGGCTGGAAGACGACGGTGTCCTTGTCGATGTCGCGGACCATCTCCATGGCCAGCGGCGCCATCCGGCACTCGGTGTAACGCATCGCGGCCGCGGGGTCGTTGCCCGGCGAGCCGAAGTTGCCCTGCCCGTGGATCAGCGGCGCGCGCATCACCCACGGCTGCGCGAGCCGGACCAGGGTGTCGTAGATCGCGGAGTCACCGTGCGGGTGGTACTGACCCATGACGTCGCCGACCACGCGCGAGCACTTCGAGAAGCCGCGGTCGGGGCGGTAGCCGCCGTCGTACATCGCGTAGAGCACCCGGCGGTGCACGGGCTTGAGCCCGTCGCGGACGTCGGGCAGCGCGCGGCCGACGATGACCGCCATCGCGTAGTCGATGTAGGCCCGCTGCATCGAGGTCTGCAGCTCGACCGGCTCGATGCGTCCGCCCGGGCCGGGTCCTTCGATCACGTTGTCAGTCACGCGTTATCCTCGTCTCACGTCGTACGTGCTGAGCTGGCAAGGCTGGTCGTGCGAAGCGCGGGCTCGGCCGCCGGCACAACGCAGCTCGGCGTGCATCGCGACGCCTCAGATGTCGAGGAACCGGACGTCCTTGGCGTTGCGCTGGATGAACGAGCGGCGCTGCTCGACGTCCTCGCCCATCAGGATCGAGAAGATCTCGTCGGCCTGCGCGGCGTCGTCGAGCGTCACCTGCAGCATCAGCCGCTGGTCGGGGTCCATCGTGGTCTCCCACAGCTCGTCGGCGTTCATCTCGCCGAGACCCTTGTAGCGCTGGACCGGGTTCTCCTTGGGCAGCTTCTTGCCGGCCTCGACACCCGCGCGCAGCATCGCGTCGCGCTCGGCGTCGGAGTAGACGAACTCGTGCTCGGCCGGCTTGTTCCAGCGCAGGCGGTACAGCGGCGGCTGCGCCATGTAGACGAAGCCGTGCTCGATCAGCGGCTTCATGAAGCGGAACAGCAGCGTCAGCAGCAGGGTGTTGATGTGGTGGCCGTCGACGTCGGCGTCGGCCATCAGCACCACCTTGTGGTAGCGCAGCTTCTCGAGGTCGAACTCCTCGTGGATGCCGGTGCCGAGCGCGGAGATGATCGCCTGCACCTCGGTGTTGGCGAGCACCTTGTCGAGGCGGGCCTTCTCGACGTTGAGGATCTTGCCGCGGATCGGCAGGATCGCCTGCACCCGCGGGTCGCGGCCGGACTTGGCCGAGCCGCCCGCGGAGTCACCCTCGACGATGAAGACCTCGCACTCGGCGGGGTTGGTCGACTGGCAGTCCGACAGCTTGCCGGGCAGGCCGCCGCCGCCGAGCAGACCCTTGCGGGAGCGGGCCAGGTCGCGCGCCTTGCGCGCGGCGATCCGGGCGGACGCGGCGGCCTGGGCCTTGCGGACGATGTCCTTGCCCTCGGCGGGGTTCTTCTCCAGCCACTCGCCGAGCTGGTCGTTGACCAGCCGCTGCACGAAGCTCTTGGCCTCGGTGTTGCCGAGCTTGGTCTTGGTCTGGCCCTCGAACTGCGGCTCGCCGAGCTTGATCGAGATGATGGCGGTCAGGCCCTCGCGGACGTCGTCGCCGGAGACCCGGTCCTCCTTCTTCTTGATCAGGCCCCACTCCTCGCCCCAGTTGTTGACCAGGGTGGTGAGGGCCGCGCGGAAGCCCTCCTCGTGGGTGCCGCCCTCGTGGGTGTTGATCGTGTTGGCGAAGGTGTGCACCGACTCGGTGAACGAGGTGTTCCACTGCATCGCGATCTCGAGGCTCATGCCCTTGTCGGCCTGCTCGGCCTCGAAGGAGATGATGCTCGGGTTGGCCTTGTCCTTGCGCCGGTTGAGGTGCTCGACGTAGTCGATCAGGCCGCGGTCGTAGCGGAAGCGCTGCTCGAGCGCCTGGCCGTCGCCCTTGATCTCGTCGTGACCGCCGTCGACCACCTCGGAGACGGTGTCGTCGGAGACCGCGTCGGCGATGTCCTCGGCGTGCTCGCGCTCGTCGCGGACGATGATCTCGAGGCCCTTGTTGAGGAAGGCCATCTCGCGGATGCGGTTGGTGATCGTCTCGAGCGAGAACGTCGTGGTCTCGAAGATGTCCGGGCTGGGCCAGAACGTCACGGTCGTCCCGGTCTCGGCGCCGGGCTCGAGCGCCTCGAGCTGCTCGAGCGGGCCGTCGGGCACGCCGAGGCTGAAGGTCTGCCGCCAGTGGTGGCCGCGGTTGCGTACGTCGACCTGCAGGGTGCTGCTCAGCGCGTTGACCACCGAGACGCCCACGCCGTGCAGACCACCGGACACCTTGTAGCCGCCGCCGCCGAACTTGCCGCCGGCGTGCAGCATCGTCAGCGCCATCGTCACGGCCGGCATCTCCTGGCCCGGCGCGGTGTCGGTGGGGATGCCGCGGCCGTTGTCGGAGACCTGGACGCCGCCGTTGGCGAGCAGGGTGAGCCGGATCCGGTCGCAGTGGCCGGCGAGGGCCTCGTCGACCGCGTTGTCCACGATCTCCCAGATCAGGTGGTGCAGGCCGCGCTCGCCGGTCGACCCGATGTACATGCCGGGTCGCTTGCGGACCGCCTCCAGACCCTCGAGCACCTGGATCGCCGAGGCGTCGTACTTGCCGTCCTCGACGGCGTGGCCGCTGCCGGCCGGAGCCAGCGCGGCGGCGGTCTCGGCGACCGTGTCGGGGGAGAGGTCGGTGTCGGTCGCTGCGTCCCCGGAGGGGGTGGGCTGGTCGGCCACGAGCCATCCTTTGCACTTGGTCGCTCACCTGTTGCCACGAGAGGGGCAACGGGCATGCCGGGGGGTGGTCCGGCATGACGAAGGTCGACCCCGGACGGAGCTCGACCTCGGGGCCCAATATACCCGCCAGGGCGTGATTCGAGGCAGACCGACTCGGGAAACGGGGGGATCTGGGCGCTGGAAGGCCGATTCTGGGCCTGCGAAGGCCCATAGGACGCGCCGCTGGGGGTGGTCCCCGGTCCCCATACGGGGCCGGGGGCTCCAGATCGGTCCTGAGGGCCCGCAGCCGGCTCAGCCGTAGGTGTCGCGCGGACCGCGTCCGTCGCGCATGGAACGGGGGCCCTTCTTCCAGGTCGGCAGGTGCGGCCCGCGCACCTCGACCAGCGTGACCGTGCCCTGGCCGAGCTCCTCGTTGAGGCGACGCAGCGCGGTCGGGGCGAGCAGCTTCATCTGGGTCGCCCAGGCGGTCGAGTCGGTGCGGACCACCAGGGTGCCGTCGTCGAACGACTCGGGCCGGCAGTGCTGGGCGACCTCCTTGCCGACCAGGTGCTCCCAGCGGCTGAACACCCCGTGCACCCGCACGTCGGTGCCCCAGCCCTGGTCGGCGATCAGCCGGCCGATGGTGTTGTCGAGCAGCTGGGGGTCGCGGTCGTCGGGGTGCGCCCCGGACGAGGTCGGGTCCACCCGCGGCCGCGAGCCGCGCCGCGGGGGATACCGCCGCTTCGCCGTACGCCGGGTGCCGGCGAGGCCGCGGGCGATGCTGCGCGCCAGGTCGAGGCCGGACTCGTCGTGCTCGGTCGCCGGGCCCGGGACCGGGGCCGGGCGGCTCCGGCGCCGGACCGGTCACGGGGTCGCGCTCGTCGTCAGTCGGCACGGACCGCCACCTGCCCGTCCACCACGTCGATGCGATGCCCGCGGAGCGCGGCCGGGACGTCCTCGGCGACCGCCGCGGTGACCAGCACCTGCTCGGCGCCGGCGACCAGCTCGGCCAGCCGCTCCCGCCGCTCCGCGTCGAGCTCGGCGAACACGTCGTCCAGGATCAGGATCGGGTCGTCGCCGGCGCCGCGGAGCAGGTCGTAGGAGGCGAGCCGGAGCGCGAGCGCGAAGGACCACGACTCCCCGTGGGAGGCGTAGCCCTTGACCGGCAGCGGGCCGAGGCCGAGCAGCAGCTCGTCGCGGTGCGGGCCGACCAGGCTGATCCCGCGCTGCAGCTCCTCGGCGCGCCGGCGGTCGAGCTCGGCGAGGAACGCCTCGCGCAGCGCGGTGCGGTTGGCCGCCGGGTCGTCGACCGGGGCGGGCAGCTCGAACGACGGCTTGTAGAGCAGGGTCGCGTCGTCGCGGGCGGCGCCGCGCGCCACCGCTTCGTAGGCCTGGCCGACCAGCGGCCGCAGGTCCTCGACCAGGGCGAGCCGGGCCGCGAGCAGCTCGGCGCCGATCGTGGTGAGCTGCTGGTTCCACACGTCCAGGGTGCTGGCCAGGTGCTCGTCGGGCGCGGCGCGCCGGCCGCCGCGCTGCCCGGCGTTCTTGAGCAGGGCGTTGCGCTGGCGCAGCACCCGGTCGTAGTCGGACCGGATCCCGGCGAAGCGAGGTGCCCGCTGCACCAGGAGGTCGTCGAGGAAACGGCGCCGGTCGGACGGGTCGCCCTTGACCAGGCTGAGGTCCTCGGGGGAGAACAGCACCGTCCGGACCAGGCCGAGCATGTCGCGGGCCCGCGGCAGCGGCGACTTGTTGATCCGGGCGCGGTTGGAGCGGCCCGGGTTGATCTCGATCTCGAGCAGCGCCTCGCGCCCGTCGCGCACCACCGCCGCCCGGATCACCGCCTGCTCGGCACCGAACCGCACCAGCGGTGCGTCGCTGGCGACCCGGTGCGACGACAGCCGGGCGATGTAGTCGACCGCCTCGACCAGGTTGGTCTTGCCCTGCCCGTTGCGGCCGACGAACGACGTGACCCCCGGCGGCAGCGTCACCTCGGCGGCGGCGTAGGACCGGAAGTCGTGCAGGGAGAGGCGGACGACGTGCACGGGGGGCCGTGGGTCAGGACGCGTCGCCGCCGGGCGGCGCGCTGGTCTGGGTCGCGTGGCCACCGAACTGGTTGCGCATCGCCGCGACCGCCTTCATCGCCGGGCTGTCGTCCTGGCGCGAGACGAACCGGGCGTAGAGAGCGGCGGTGATCGCAGGGGTGGCGACCGCGTGCTCGATGCCGGCCTCGACGGTCCACCGGCCCTCACCGGAGTCCTCGGCGTAGCCGCGGATCCCTTCCAGCCCCTCGTCCTCGTCGAGGGCGGCGACCAGGAGGTCGAGCAGCCACGAACGGATGACGGTGCCCTCGCGCCACGAGCGGAAGACCTCGGTGACGTTGTCGACCATCTCGACCTGCTCGAGCAGCTCGTAGCCCTCGGCGTAGGCCTGCATCATGGCGTACTCGATGCCGTTGTGGACCATCTTGGAGAAGTGCCCGGCGCCGACCTTGCCGGCGTGCACCCAGCCGAACTCGCCCTCGGGCTTGAGGGCGTCGAACACCGGCTGGAGGGTCTTGACGTGGCCGGGGTCGCCGCCGGCCATCAGCGCGTAGCCGTTCTCGAGCCCCCAGACACCGCCGGAGACACCGCAGTCGACGAAGCCGATGCCCTTCTCGGCGAGCAGGTCGCCGTGCACCTGGTCGTCGGTCCAGCGGGAGTTGCCGCCGTCCACCACGATGTCGCCCTCGTCGAGCAGCTCCGCGAGCTCCTTGACCGTCGCCCGGGTCGGGTCGCCGGCGGGCACCATCACCCAGACCACCTTGGGGGAGGGGAGGGCCTCGACGAGAGCGGCGAGGCTGTCGACGTCGCTGACGTCGGGGTTGCGGTCGTAGCCGACGACGGTGTGGCCGGCGCGGCGCAGGCGCTCGCGCATGTTGCCGCCCATCCTGCCGAGCCCGATGAGACCGATCTCCATGGTTCTCCTCCCGCCCCGAGGGCGACGCTGCGAAACGTGCGGGCCGAGCCTACGCCGGTGCGTGGCCCGCCTCGGCGGGCACCGTCAGGAGAGCAGGCGACGCGGCATCAGCAGGTAGCGGAAGGCCAGGTCGGCCTCGCCCTCCAGGCTGCCGACCCCCACCATGACGGCGGGCTTGGACGCCTGGGTGAAGGCCAGCTCCACCACCGGTGACTCGAGGGCGGTCAGCCCGTCGAGCAGGAACTGCGGGTTGAAGCCCGTCGTGATGTCGGCGCCCTTGACCTCGGCGTCGATCTGCTCGGTGGCCAGCGCCTCGTCGCCGCTGCCGGCGTCGAGGGTCAGCATCCCGTCGCTGAAGGCGAGCTGGACGGCGGTGTTGCGCTCGGCGACCAGCGAGACGCGCTTGACCGCCTCGACCAGGGTGGCCCGGTCGACGCGCGCGATCGTCTGCTGCTCGCTGGGGAACAGCGAGCGGACCTTGGGGAACTCGCCGTCGAGGAGGCGGGTGGTCGTACGGCGGATGCCGCCGCCGGCCGCGCCCTCGAAGCCGATGATGCCCTCGCCGGCACCCGACGTGGACAGCGCGATGGTGACCTCGGCGCCGGAGGTCAGCGACTTCGCGGTGTCGGCCAGGACCTTGGCCGGCACCAGCGCCGCTGCGCTGACGTCGGTGGCACCGGGGTCCCAGCCGAGCTCGCGCAGCGAGAGGCGGAAGCGGTCGGTGGCGAGCAGCGCCAGGTCGGAGCCGTCGATCTCGATCCGGACACCGGTCAGGACCGGGAGCATGTCGTCGCGGCCTGCGGCGGTGACCGCCTGGGCGACGGCGTTGGCGAACAGGTCGCTGCGCACGGTGCCGGTGGCCTGCGGCATGTCGGGCAGCGTGGGGTACTCCTCGACCGGCATGGTCTGCAGGCTGAACCGGGCGCTGCCGCAGGTCAGGGACACCTTGGCGCCGTCGATGGTCATCTCGACCGGCTTGGCCGGGAGGCTGCGGCAGATGTCGGCGAGCAGGCGTCCGGAGACCAGCGCCTTGCCCTCGTCGGAGACCTGGGCCGGGACGGTGGCGCGGGCGGAGGTCTCGTAGTCGAACGTGCTCAGCTGCAGGCCGTCGTCGGTCGTCTCGATCAGCAGGCCGGCGAGCACCGGGGCGCTCGGGCGGACCGGGAGGCTGCGGGCGGCCCAGGCGACGGCGTCGGCCAGGACGTCGCGCTCGACGCGGAACTTCACGGGTGTTCGCCTCCTGCGGTGACAGCTGCGGTCGCGGGCCGGGGGAGTCCCGGGGCGACGGGGTACCGGCCGCGAACCACACGTCGGGCGTGCGCGGCCAGGGGTGAGCATCCTGCCACGTGCGGCGAGCGACGCACAGCGGGAGTGGGGAAGTTGTCGTTCGTCCGGAGGGGGCCGGTGACCCCGCGCAGAGCCGTTGTCCCCAGGTCGGGCCGCGTCTCGAAGTTCACCGAGATCGGATCCATCTGTAGTCCCATCGTGTTAACAGGCTCGGTGGATACTGTGGACAAGTGCGGTTGCCGCAGGTCAGCAGTGGTTTGGCCGTCCCGGAGGGGTGTGGACGAACCGTGGACGAACAACAGGTCCTTGTGGTTCGCCGACCGGCCGGCACCGTCGTACACCTGGTTGTCCACAGTGCGTGCACGGCCGAACGACAATTCTTCACACGCCGCTCCCCAGGCCCCGCGGTCGTCCCAGCGTCCGAGGAGGGCCCGAGGAACGGCGCCGTCACGACTGACGGGCCTGCTGCTTGATCCGGTTGGTCAGCTCGGTGACCTGGTTGTAGACCGACCGGCGCTCGGCGAGCAGCTGGCGGATCTTCTTGTCGGCGTGCATGACCGTGGTGTGGTCGCGACCGCCGAACTGCTGGCCGATCTTCGGCAGCGACAGGTCGGTGAGCTCACGGCACAGGTACATCGCGATCTGCCGGCCGGTCACCAGGACGCGGCTGCGGCTCGAGCCGCACAGGTCGTCGATGGACAGGCCGAAGTACGCCGCGGTCTGGGCGATGATCAGCGCCGCGCTGATCTCCGGCTCGCCGCCCTCGGGGATCAGGTCCTTGAGCACGATCTCGGCCAGGGTCAGGTCGACCGGCTGCCGGTTGAGGCTCGCGAACGCGGTGACCCGGATCAGCGCACCCTCGAGCTCGCGGATGTTGGTCTGGATCTTGCTGGCGATGAACTCGAGCACGTCGGGCGGCGCGGTCATCCGCTCGGTGGCGGCCTTCTTGCGGAGGATCGCGATCCGGGTCTCGAGGTCGGGCGGCTGGACGTCGGTGATCAGGCCCCACTCGAACCGGTTGCGCAGCCGGTCCTCGAGCGCCTCGAGCCGCTTGGGCGCCCGGTCGGAGGTGATGACGATCTGCTTGTTGGCGTTGTGGAGGGTGTTGAACGTGTGGAAGAACTCCTCCTGCGTCTGGATCTTCCCCTCCAGGAACTGGATGTCGTCGATCAGCAGGACGTCGACGTCGCGGTAGCGCCGCTGGAACATCGCCGCCTTGTCGTCGCGGATCGCGTTGATGAACTCGTTGGTGAACTCCTCCGAGCTCACGTAGCGGACCCGGGCGCCGTTGAACAGGCTGCGGACGTAGTGGCCGATCGCGTGCAGCAGGTGGGTCTTGCCCAGACCGCTGTCGCCGTAGATGAGCAGCGGGTTGTAGGCCTTGCCCGGTGCCTCGGCCACCGCCACCGCCGCCGCGTGGGCGAACCGGTTGGACGAGCCGATGACGAAGGTCTCGAAGATGTACTTCGGGTTGAGCCGGGTCTCGAGCGCGGTGCCCGCCGGCGACGGGGACGGGGCCGCGGACAACGGCGTCGGCACGTCGAGTGGATTTGTCGACAAGTCGATGGATGGATTGATCGACCCCGGGTGCGCGGCGTGGTCGTGGCCGCGGTCGTCGCCCGTCCCCCCGCGGTTGCCGGGGTGGTTCCCGGGGTGGCCCGAGCCCTCGAGCTCGGGGTCCACGGTCACCGCGATCCGCACCTGGGTGCCGAACGCGTTGCCGAGGGCGTCCTCGAGGCGGGTGCGCAGCCGGCCCTCGAGCTGGTTGCGGGTGAACTCGTCGGCCACCGCGATGATCGCGGTGTGCTCGTGCAGGGTCACCGGCCGGCTCGCGGTCAGCCAGGCCCGCTGGCTCGGCGGCAGGTCGTCGATCAGCGTCCGCCATACCGTGTCGAGATCGACCGGCTGGGTCGTGCCCGAGTCACTCGAGCCCCTGGGTGCCGCTGGCGTCATCCACGTGGGTTCTCCCCGTTCCATTCCTCGTTACGGTCCACACCTTTGTCCACAGGTTGTGCATCCGGGCCCTGGTCAGGGGAGGCGCCGGGCCGAGGCCGGTGGTGCCTCACGGTCGGCTCTGGATGCCTGGTTCGACCAGGTCAGAGGCGACACGGACCGCTCCGGCGCGGGTGCGGGGCCGGGTCGAGCGGAACGCGGAGGACGTCCACCGTGGGGAACTCGGGACGCCGCACGCTAACAAGCGTGCAGCCTGTGGATCAAGCGGTTGTCCACAGGCTGGGGGCGAGCCCTCCGGAGCTCGGTTTGACCCTGTTCCGGGCCACCCCGTACCGTTGGGAGGTCGAACCGGAGTCGACCGGTGCCGCATGCCCACGTCTCGCCCGCCGAACCCGCAGCCTTCTCAGGCGGGCTCGGGCCGCAGGCGCCTTCCGCGGGTGCGCGGTGTAGGTCGACCACCGGGACGGCCGCGCCGGGCGCGACTGTAGCCCGGTCCCGTAGAACTGACCACTCCCGACACACCGGAGACAAGCTCGTGAGCAAGCGCACGTACCAGCCGAACAACCGTCGCCGCCACAAGGTGCACGGCTTCCGCCTGCGGATGCGCACCCGTGCGGGTCGCAGCATCCTGTCGGCGCGCCGCCGCAAGGGTCGCAAGAGCCTCTCGGTCTGATCGCCACCCGCGATCGCATGGCCGACCGGTGCTGACGCGGGGACACCGGCTCACCGCGAGCCGGCTCTTCGCACCGACCATCCGCCGCGGCGCCCGGGCCGGCTCGAGGACGCTCGTCGTCCATCTGGCCGCTCCGGACGCCGCGACGGCACCGGCCACCCCGCCGGTGGTCGGGTTCGTCGTCAGCAAGGCGGTCGGCGGTGCAGTCGTCCGCAACCAGGTGAAGCGCCGCCTTCGACACCTCGCCCGGGAGCGACTTTCGTCGCTGCCGGGCTCTGCTGTGCTCGTCGTCCGTGCGCTCCCGCCCGCCGCCACCGCCTCCTCCGCCGAGCTCGGGGCGGATCTCGACCGTGCCCTGCACCGCGTGCTCCGCAGCGCCGGCGGCAGCACCGGCCGTGACACCGGCCGGGCCGCCGGGGGCCGGCCATGAAGTACGTCCTGATCGGGTTCCTGCGCCTGTACCGGCTGCTGATCAGTCCTCTCTACGGCCAGGTGTGCCGCTACCACCCGTCCTGCTCGGCGTACGCGCTCGAGGCGGTGACCGTGCACGGCAGCGTGCGCGGCAGCTGGCTCGCGCTGCGCCGCCTCGCCCGCTGCCATCCCTGGGCAGCCGGTGGCTACGACCCCGTTCCCGCTGTCGCCGACAGCTCCTCCCACCAGTCCCCAGGAGCCTGAGTGATCGAGTTCTTCAAAGACCTGGGCGGCCTCATCATGGAGCCGCTCTACTACGCCACGTCGTTCGTGCTGCTGGCGTTCCACCGACTCTTCGGTGACCTGTTCGGCCCGGCGAGCGGCATCGCGTGGGTCCTCTCGATCATCGGTCTGACGCTGGTCATCCGGGCCGCCCTGATCCCGCTGTTCGTCAAGCAGATCAAGTCCAGCCGCAACATGCAGCTGATCCAGCCCAAGGCCCGGGAGCTGCAGAAGAAGTACGGCCACGACCGGGAGCGTCTCGCCCAGGAGACGATGAAGCTCTACAAGGAGACGGGCACCAACCCGTTCGCCTCCTGCCTGCCGATCCTGGTGCAGATGCCGATCTTCCTGGCGCTGTTCCGGCTCATCGACCAGGCCGCGAAGAACCCCGAGGTCGAGCGTGGGTTCATGACCACGACGCTCAACGAGCAGTTCGGCGACGCGGTCTTCCTCGGCGCGAAGATCTCCGACACGTTCCTCTCCACCGACGACCTGAGCGTCCGGCTGCTGGCGGCGTTCCTGGTGATCGCGATGACCGCGACGACCTTCCTCACCCAGCGTCAGCTGATGAGCAAGAACATGCCGGCCGACGCCCTCTCCGGTCCCTACGCCCAGCAGCAGAAGATGCTGCTCTACGTGCTGCCGCTGGTCTTCGCGGTGGGCGGCATCGCCTTCCCGATCGGCGTGCTCTTCTACTGGACCACCTCGAACCTGTGGACCATGGCCCAGCAGTTCTACGTGATCCGCAACAACCCGGCCCCGGGCACGCCGGCGCTCAAGGCCAAGGAGGAGCGCGACGCCAAGAAGGCGGCGCGCAAGGCCGAGCGCAAGGGGCTGCCCGCCGCCGAGCAGCCGGCCCCGGAGGCTGAGGAGCCGCCGGCTCCGCCCATCCCGCCGCGCCAGCAGCCGAAGAAGCAGACCCGCAGCCAGCGGAAGAAGAAGGGGCCCGGCCCGCAGCAGACTCCCGGTCGTGACGCGACGTCCGGTGAGGACCCCGAGGCCGGATCCGCGAGCGCGTAGCACGCTCGCCACCGACACCTGACCTGATGAGCAACGAGGAGACCGCGATGAGCGACCAGACCACTGAGACCGAGGCACCCGACCTCGCCGACGAGGCCGAGACCACCCCCACCGAGGACGGGCAGGACGCCCCCTCGACGCAGGACCGTCACGAGCAGCTGGAGAACGAGGGCGACATCGCCGCCGACTACCTCGAGGAGCTGCTCGACATCGCCGACCTGGACGGTGACCTCGACATGGACGTGGAGGGCGACCGCGCGTCGGTCTCCATCGTCGGGGGCGACCTCTCCCAGCTCGTGGGCCGTGACGGCGAGGTGCTCGAGGCGCTGCAGGAGCTGACCCGGCTCGCGGTGTACCGCGAGACCGGTGAGCGGTCCCGGCTCATGCTGGACATCGGCGGGCATCGCGCCGACAAGCGCGCCCGGCTCGAGAAGCTGGCCGAGGAGACCGTGGCCGAGGTGAAGGCCTCCGGTGAGCGGGTGTCGCTCTCCCCGATGTCGCCGTTCGAGCGCAAGGTCGTGCACGACGCCGTTGCGTCCGCGGGCCTGTCGTCGGAGTCCGAGGGCGAGGAGCCGCGCCGCTACGTCGTGGTGCTCCCCCACGGAGTGACTCCGTGACGGGGAACGGAGTGTCGTCGTGACCGACGATGTTTCACGTGAAACACCCCCCGCCCCTGCGGCCACGGCCGCGGCGCGGGGGGTTTTCTCTGCATCCCTGCCGGTCGCCGAGGAGTACGCCGCGCTGCTGGCGCACGACGGCGTCGTCCGCGGCCTGATCGGCCCCCGGGAGACCCCCCGGCTGTGGGACCGGCACCTGGTGAACTGCGCGCTGCTCGGCGAGGCGATCCCCGAGGGGTCGACGGTGTGCGACATCGGCAGTGGCGCCGGCCTGCCCGGGCTGGTGCTCGGCCTGTCCCGTCCCGACCTGACGCTCTGCCTGGTGGAGCCGTTGCTGCGCCGGACCACGTTCCTGGAGGAGGCGGTGGCCGCCCTCGGGCTCACCAACGTCGAGGTGCTGCGCGGGCGGGCCGAGGAGGTGCACGGTCGGCGTGAGTTCGACGTGGTCACCTCGCGCGCGGTGGCGCCGCTGGACCGCCTGGCCCGGTGGTCGCTCCCCCTGGTGCGTCGCGGTGGGGCGCTCGTCGCGATGAAGGGAGCGTCGGCGGAGGAGGAGATCGCGGCCGCGTCCGGTGCCCTCGCGAAGCTCGGGGCCGGCACCGTGGAGGTGCTGCGCCTGGGGGTCGGGGTGATCGATCCCCCGACGACGGTGGTCCGGGTGGTCGCGACCCGGGAGTCCCGACTAGGTTGGGACCTTTCCGCCACCCGCACCCCCCACGGCAAGCCCCCCACGAGCCCCCCCAGCAAGGGCCGGAGCGGGCGATCCCGGAAGAAAGGCCCGACCGCGTGACCGACACGACGCAGACCGTGAGCGGCCTCGGTTGGCCGTCGGAGGACGACGGTTCTCCCCAGGTGGATCCGGGGTCGTCGGTCGTTTCCGCGCTCGGCTGGCCGAGATACCCACAGAATCCACAGGTTGGTCCACAGGACGAAGTCACCATGAGTCCGGATGTTTCACGTGAAACCGACTCCGACCAGGTTTCACGTGAAACAACCCCCCAGCCTGTTTCACGTGAAACAGAGTCACCCACCGAGGAGCCCGTCGTGACCGAGCCGTCCACCCCGGCACCCGCCCCCGAGGCGGCCGGCCCGGACGTCTCCGCGCCGGCCACCCCGACCCCGGCACCGGTCTCCAAGTTCGGCCCGCACCCGGCCCCGGGCACCTCGTCGTACCGCACCGCGGGTGACGTCGCCCGGGTGATGGCCGACCTCGACGACGGCTCCACGCCGCTCGCCCGGTCGGTCGAGCACGAGCTGATGGTGCGCGAGGGACTCCGGCTCCGCGGGCCGCTTCCGCGGCCGGACCACACCCGGGTGATGGTCGTCGCCAACCAGAAGGGCGGCGTCGGGAAGACCACGACCACGGTGAACATGGCGGCGGCGCTCGCCCAGGGCGGCCTCCGCGTGCTGGTCGTGGACCTCGACCCGCAGGGCAACGCCTCCACCGCGCTGGCGATCGACCACCACCGCGGCACGCCCTCGACGTACGACGCGGTCGTGGACGCCACCCCGCTGGTGGACATCGTGCAGCCCTGCCCCGAGGTGGAGGGACTGTTCGTCGTCCCGGCGACCATCGACCTCGCCGGCGCGGAGATCGAGCTGGTCAGCATGGTGGCCCGGGAGAGCCGGCTGCGGAAGGCGCTGCACGCGCACCCGCAGATCCTCTCCGACACCGAGGACCGCTTCGACTACGTGCTGATCGACTGCCCGCCCTCGCTCGGCCTGCTCACCCTGAACGCGCTCGTCGCCGGGGACGAGATGCTGATCCCGATCCAGGCGGAGTACTACGCGCTCGAGGGTCTGGGCCAGCTGATCGAGACCGTGGAGATGGTGAAGGCGCACCTGAACCCCGGGCTGGACGTCTCCACGATCCTGCTCACCATGTACGACGCGCGCACCCGGCTCTCGGCCGGCGTCGCCGAGGAGGTGCGCGGCCACTTCGGCGACCAGGTGCTGCGCACGGCGGTGCCGCGCTCGGTCCGGATCTCCGAGGCGCCCAGCTACGGCCAGACCGTGATGACCTACGACCCGGGTTCCCCCGGGGCGCTCAGCTACCTCGAGGCCGCGCGCGAGATGGCCCTCAAGGTGACCGCAGGAGGAACCCGATGACGCAGAAGCCCCAGCCCCGCCGCGGACTCGGACGGGGGCTCGGCTCGCTGATCCCGACCGCGCCCCGGCCCGAGGACGCGTCCGAGAACGGTGGCCCGGCGCCCGCCCCGGTCGAGACGTCCGAGGTGACGAGCACCAGCACCGGCGACGGCGCCGGCCCCGGCACCGTCGACGGGAACGGTGTGCCGGAGTCGGCGGCCACCCCCGCTGCGCCGGCGACGGTCACCCCGCCGGACGGCGCCGACCTCCAGCCGGTGGCGGGCGCCTACTTCGCCGAGCTCCCGGTCACGGCGATCGCACCGAACCCTCGTCAGCCCCGCCAGGTCTTCGACGAGGAGGCGATGGCCGAGCTCGTGCACTCGATCTCCGAGATCGGGCTGCTGCAGCCTGTCGTGGTCCGGCCGGTCGACGGCGAGGACCGCTACGAGCTGATCATGGGCGAGCGGCGGTGGCGGGCCACCCAGGAGGCCGGGCTCGACACCATCCCCGCGATCGTCCGCGAGACCGGCGACGACGACCTGCTCCGCGACGCGCTGCTGGAGAACCTGCACCGGTCCCAGCTGAACCCGCTCGAGGAGGCGGCCGCCTACCAGCAGCTGCTCGACGACTTCGGCTGCACCCACGAGGAGCTCGCCGGCCGCATCGGGCGGAGCCGGCCGCAGATCAGCAACACGCTGCGGCTGCTGAAGCTCTCCCCGGCCGTGCAGCGCCGGGTGGCCGCGGGCGTGCTGTCCGCCGGTCACGCGCGCGCCCTGCTGGCCGTCGACAACGCCGACATCCAGGACCGGCTCGCCGGCCGGGTCGTGGCCGAGGGCATCTCGGTGCGCGGCCTCGAGGAGATCGTGACCGTCGGTGACCTCGGTTCGGGCGTGCGCCCGGCGGTCCGCCGGAACAAGCCGACCGCGCCGGCGCTGGCCGACCTGGCCGCCCGGCTCTCGGACCGGCTGGAGACCCGGGTCAAGGTCGACCTCGGCAAGTCCAAGGGCAAGATCACCGTCGAGTTCGCCTCGATCCCGGACCTCGAGCGCATCGTGGACGTGATGGACCCGCGCCCGGAGTCGTCAGATCGATAAGGCGATGAGTCGATTTGTCGACAAAGCGACAGGTCGACTCATCGCTTCGTGGTCGGCCGCCCGGGTGCGTGGTCTCGACAAGCTCGACCACCCGGGAGTCAGCTCGACCACCGGGAGTCAGCGTCCGGTGCGGGCCAGCAGCGCAGCCTCACCGGCCGGGGTGAGGCCGGAGCGGCGGGGGCGGTCCAGGCCGCGCTCCCGTTCCCAGGCCAGGGTTGCGTGCACCGACTCCGGCAACGGCCGGTGGGAGAGCCCGAGCCGGTCGGCGGCCGACCGGTCGCGGGCCATGAACCCGGCGTAGTCGGGTTGCGGGAGCCACAGCGACAGGGAGTCGTCGCCCATCCACGGGGTGACCTCCTGCTCCTGGAGCCAGGCGTCGCTCACCTCGACGCCGGTGACCTGGTGCCCGACGGTCGCGGCGCAGGCGGTGTAGAGGTCGGCGAGCGTGTGCACCGGTCCCATCGCGTTGACCACGCCGCCGGTCCGGGTCACCGCACACTCCAGCAGCCAGGCGGCGAGGTCCTCCACGTCGACGACCTGGAGCGCCTGGCCGCTCGGGGCCAGCAGCACCCGCTCGCCGGGGGTGGCGCGGGCGAACCGGGCCGGCCAGTAGCCGAACCGGTCGCTGGGGTCGCCGTGGCCGACGATCAGCCCCGACCGGGCGACCAGGGCGTCGGGGTGGGCGGCCAGCACCGCCTGCTCGCACGCGACCTTGGCCGGCCCGTACTCCTCGTCGGGCGCCAGGCCCTCGCCGGTCCAGGGGTCGCGCAGGTCGGCCGACTCGTCGGCGCCGGGGGTGCCGTCGTCGGCGTAGACGTTGCAGGTGGAGACGAAGACCCAGTGCCCGGCCCGGCCGCCCAGCGCGTCGACGGCGCCGCGGACGTGCAGCGGCTGCCGGGCCACGTCGACCACGGCGTCCCAGTCACGGTCCGCCACCGCGGCGTACGCCGTGGCTGGGTCGTCGCGGTCGGCCACCACCAGCTCGGCCCCGGCCGGGACCTCACCCGACGCGCCGCGGGCCAGGCAGGTGACCCGGTGGCCGGCCGCCACCGCGTGCCGGGCGACCGCACCGCCGAGCCAGGAGGTGCCACCGAGGACCAGGAGGGACCGGGGAGTCAGGGGAGGCGTGGGGCTCATGGGGTCAGCCCAGCACGCGGCCCGGCGACCCGCCAGAGGCGTTCACCCAGGGAGGAACGCCTGCGGTCCGGCCTACTTCCGCTTGGCCCGGGCCTCGGCGGCGCGGGCCCGGCGCTTCTCGGCCCGGCGGCGCTTCTCCTCGGCGTCGAGGACCAGGGCCTCCTCGGGCGTGGGGGCCGAGCCGCCGTGCGAGGCCGGCAGCCACCACGAGCCGGGTGGCTGCTCGTCGGCGGGATAGGCGCGGATGGTGTCGGCGAGCAGCGAGGACATCACCGACTTGAGCTCGGCGGTCTCCCCGACCGGGTCGGCCCCGGTGGGGTGCAGCGGCTCACCCACGGTGATGGCGATGGTCTTCCCGCGACCGAAGTCGCGGGGGTGGTCCTTGGTGAGCATCCGCTGGGTGCCCCAGAGGACCACGGGCACCAGCGGGACACCGGCCTCGGCGGCCATCCGGGTCGCGCCGGTCTTGAGCTCCTTGATCTCGAAGGAGCGGGAGATGGTGGCCTCGGGGAAGATCCCGACCACCTCGCCCTCGCGCAGGTAGCGCAGCCCCTCCTCGTAGGAGGCCAGCCCGTCGGCCCGGTCGACGTTGATGTGGTGCAGCGACCGCATCAACGGCCCGGCCAGCTTGTGGTCGAAGAGCTCGCGCTTGGCCATGAAGCGGACCAGCCGCTTGGACGGCTGCGCGGCGTAGCCCCCGAGGATGAAGTCGACGTAGGAGATGTGGTTGAACGCCAGCAGCGCACCGCCGGACCGGGGCACGTGCTCGGTGCCGGTCATCGTGAACCGCAGGCCGAGGGCCCGGAAGCCCAGCTTCGCCGTCACGATGATCGGGGGATAGGTCAGGTCGCGCACGCGCTGATCCTCTCAGGCAGCCGGCTCGGACGGTCGCGGCGCGCTCAGCGCAGCCTGGACCAGGTCGGACATCAGCCCGCCGAGGTCGAGGCCGGCCGCCTGGACGGCCAGCGGCACCGTGGACGTCTCGGTGAGGCCGGGCGCCACGTTGACCTCGAGGAACCAGACCCGGCCCTCGGCGTCGATCATCAGGTCCGAGCGCGACAGGTGCCGCAGGCCGAGCGCCTCGTGGGCGACGACGGCCACCCGGGCGACCTCCGCGGCGAGGTCGTCGTCGAGCTTGGCCGGCACCACGAACTCGGTGCTGCCGGCGGTGTAGCGCGCGGAGTAGTCGTAGACGCCGCCGTCGGGGGAGATGCCCACCGCGGGCAGGGCGCGGGGGCCGTCGCCGGTGTCGATCACGGGTACGGCGACCTCGGCGCCCTCGACGAGCCGCTCCACCAGCGCGGTGTCGCCGTAGGCATAGGCGTCGACCATGGCGCCGGCCAGTGCGGACGCCTCCCGGACGACCGTGCAGCCCAGGGCGGAACCGCCCTTGGCGGGCTTCACGATCAGCGGCAGGCCGACCGAGGCGACCAGGGCCTCCATCACGGCGGACGCGCCGAGCTCGCGGAAGGTCTCGGCCGGCAGGGTCACCGACGCGGGGGTGTGCAGCCCGGCCCGGGCGGCGACCACCTTGGCGACGGGCTTGTCGAAGGCCACCCGGGAGGCGGCCGGTCCCGCACCGACGTACGGCACCCCGACCAGCTCGAGGATCTCGCGCAGCGCGCCGTCCTCGCCGGTCTCGCCGTGCAGCAGCGGGATCACGCAGTCGGGGGTGTGCTCGCGCAGCCACGGCAGCAGGCTGGCGTCGACGTCGCGCTCGTCGACCTCGAGGCCGGCGTCGCGCAGGGCCTCGGCCACCCGGCGGCCCGAGCGCAGCGAGACGTCGCGCTCGTGGGAGAGCCCGCCGGCGAGGACGAGTACGCGTGTGGCGCACCGTCCCGGGTGGTCGAGCCTGTCGAGACCATGCTTCTCCTAGCTGAGGTCGCTGTTGGGGGCTTCGTAGCCGCGGTGCACCCCGCGCGCCGGGGCGCCGAAGGTCTCGCGCAGCTCGAGCTCGTCCTCGATCACCCCGGTGAGCCGGCGTACACCCTCGCGGATGCGCTCGGGGGTGGGGTAGCAGTAGGACAGCCGCATGCTCTGCGCGCCGAAGCCGTCGGCGAAGAAGGCCGTCCCCGGCACGTAGGCCACCCGGGCGGTGACCGCCCGCGGCAGCATCGCCTTGGCGTCGAGCCCGTCGGGCAGGGTGACCCAGACGTAGAACCCGCCCCCGGGCACGTTCCACCGCGCGGCGGCCGGCATCAGGTCGTCGAGCGCGCCGATCATGGCGTCGCGGCGCTCGCGGTACATCTCGCGGAACTGCTTGATCTGGCCGAGCCAGTCGTGGCTGGTGAGGTAGGCCGAGACCGCCATCTGCGAGAACGCCGGCGGGCAGAGCGTCGCGGACTCCTGGGCCAGCACGAGCTTCTCCCGGACGGCGTGCGGCGCGAGCACCCAGCCGACCCGGAAACCGGGGGCGAAGGTCTTGGAGAACGACCCGAGGTAGATCACCCCGTCGGCCTCGTCGGCGCGCATCGCGCGGATCGGCTCCTCGTCGAAGCCGAGCAGGCCGTAGGGGTTGTCCTCCAGCACCAGCACGTCGGCCTCGCGGCAGATCTCGAGGATCTCGGTGCGGCGCTCCGCGGACAGGGTGACGCCGGCGGGGTTGTGGTAGTTGGGGATCGTGTAGAGGAACTTGATCCGCCGGCCCTGCGCCTGCACCGTCGCGATCGCGTCGCGCAGCGCGGAGGGGACGAGCCCCTCGCTGTCCATCTCGACGTGGACCACGTCGCACTCGTAGGCGCGGAACACCCCGAGCGCACCGACGTACGACGGGGCCTCGCAGATGACCACGTCGCCGGGGTCGCAGAAGATCCGGGTGACGAGGTCCACCGCCTGCTGCGACCCGACCGTCACCACCACGTCGTCGGGGTGCGCCTCGATGCCCTCGAGCCGCATCACGTCACAGATCTGCTCGCGCAGCACCGGGTCGCCCTGGCCGGAGCCGTACTGCATCGCGGTCGGGCCGCTGGTTGTGCACCAGGTCGCTGATCGCCCGGCCCACCACGTCGAGCGGCAGCCCGGAGATGTTGGGCATCCCGCCGGCGAGCGACACCACCTCGGGGCGGCTGGCCACCGAGAACAGGGCGCGGATCTCCGAGGCGGTCATGCCCTTGGTGCGCGTGGCGTAGCGGTCGACATAGCTGTCGAGCCGGGTGCTTCCCGACCCGCGACTGCGGCTGATCTCGCTGGACATCACAACTCCTCGGGTGCAGTCCTAGGATGAAGCATCACCCGCGTTCCGCGAGAACAGGGGTCACGACATGGGACTGCCCGTCACCCGACCGGGGCGAAAGCTCGCCCGGCTCACCCTCGACACGCTCGCCGACCTGCCCGAGGACGCCCGCTCGTGCGTCTTCTGGGAGCTCGACCCGGTGCGCCGCCAGCGCGCCGTCGACGCGGGCGAGGCCGCGAGCGAGAAGGAGGCCTGGCTGTCCCGGGTGCTGCTCGAGTGGGGCTCGTGCGGACGGGTGGTCTACGTCGACGGGGTCGCCGCCGGCTACGTGGCCTACGCGCCGGCGCCGTACCTCCCCGGCGCCGACGCGATGCCCACGGCCCCGGTCAGCGAGGACGCGGTGCTGCTCTCGACCGCGCTGGTGCTCCCGGAGTACGCCGGCGGCGGGCTCGGCCGGATGCTGATGCAGGGCGTCGTGCGCGACCTGGTCAAGCGCGGCGGCATCCGGGCGGTCGAGGCGTTCGGGGACACCCGGGCGGCGCGGCCCTCCGCGGCCGACCACGTGAGCTGCGTGCTGCCCGCGGACTACCTGCTCCGGGTCGGGTTCAAGACCCAGCGGCCGCACTCCCGCTACCCGCGGATGCGGCTCGAGGTGAAGTCGGCCGTCACCTGGCGCAGCGAGGTCGAGGCCGCGCTGGAGCGGCTGCTCGGCGCGGTCCGCCCGGGGCGTGCCGCGTCGCCCGCGACCGAGCGGCAGACGTTCGAGGGTCTCGAGACGCTCGCTCCGCTCGCTCCTCGACCACCGAAGTGACGCTCGCTCCTCGACCACCGAAGTGATCAGCGGAGGACGGCGGCGCGGAGCTCGTCGAAGCGGAGGAACCCGGTCTGGGTGTCGGTCTCGGGGCTGAGGTACATCCGCTGCACGGCGACCACGACGGCCTCGGCCACCACGTCCCGGAAGGCCGGGTCGGCGAGCCGGGCGGCGTCACCGGCATTGGTGAGGTAGCCGACGTCGATCCGCACCGCGGGCATCTTGGTGTGCCGCAGCAGGTCCCAGTTCTTGGCGTGCGAGCGCAGGTCGACCAGGTCGGTGCGGGCCACGATCTCGCGCTGCACCAGCCCGGCGAACCGCTCGCCGGCCGACGACCAGGCGCCGTGGGAGTCGAGGCCGAAGAAGTACGTCGAGACGCCGGCCGCATCGGCGCTCTCGGCCGCGTCGACCTGCAGCGAGATGCACAGGTGCGCGTCGGTGCGGTTGGCGAAGGCCGCCCGCTCGACCTCGGCTGCCTCGTCGGCCCCGGCCTGCTTGGTGAGGTAGGCCTGCACACCGGTGGCGACGAGGCGCCCCTCGACCCGCTTGGCCAGGTCGGAGATGATCGCCTCCGCCTCGTCGGCGAGCGGGC
Source organism: uncultured Actinomycetota bacterium (assembly GCA_963698315.1). GTDB lineage: Bacteria > Actinomycetota > Actinomycetes > Propionibacteriales > Nocardioidaceae > Nocardioides_B. The sequence goes on along the minus strand of CAVOQH010000001.1, from coordinate 52,009 downwards.
CCTCCGGCATCCGGGCGACGCACGGGTCGATCACCACGACCTTGCCGGTCAGCTGCGGGCCGGCCTTGCGGATCCGCTCCTCGGCCCGCATCGCGTTGGGCCGGCCGCCGCGCACGATCGGGGCGAGCCGGGAGAGCGCCTTGAGCGTGGCGGGCCCGCAGGTGCCGTCGGGCGGGACGCCGACGTTGCGCTGGAACTCGCGGACGGCGAGCTCGGTCTGCCGGCCGAAGCGGCCGTCGATGCGGCCGACCTGGAAGCCGAGGTCGAGCAGCCGCTGCTGGAGGGCCACGACGTCGTCGCCGGAGAGGACCGCGCCGGGGGTGTGGGTGAGCAGCCGGTCACCGAGCCGCCACCGGGCCTCGTCGAGGACGCGGTAGGTGGTGGGGCCGACGATGCCGTCGACGGAGAGGCCGCGCTGCTGCTGGAAGGCCCGGACCGCGCGGTCGAGGCCGTCGTCGAAGCGGTCGGGGGTGGCCGAGTCGTGGTCGACGAGCCCGAGCAGCTCGAGGCGGGCCCGGATCCCGGCGACGGCCTGGCCCTGGTCGCCGCGACGGTAGAGGGGGACGGCGCGTGAGTCGGACATGGCGCCTCCTGTGCTGCTCGCGGGTGGATCGTCGTCGTGGGGCCTGCGGCGACCGGCTGAGATGGGTCGTACCCCGGCGGGCCTCCTGCTCAAACAGACGCAGTGGCCCTGCCCACGGTTCCCTCCGGACCCCGGGGTCGTCAAGCCCGGGCTACGACCGCCGCACGCGACGACGCCCGGGGCCGAGGTGGCTCCGGGCGTCGTCGCGGCGGCTCACGCTCAGGCGATGAAGTCGCTCAGCTCGTTGAGCAGCGCGGCCTTGGGCTTGGCGCCGACGATCTGCTTCACGACCTCGCCGTTCTGGTAGACGTTGAGGGTCGGGATGCCGGTGACGCGGTAGGTCGCCGGGGTGACCGGGTTCTCGTCGACGTTCATCTTGACGAACGTGATCTTGTCGCCGTGCTGGGCCTTGATCTCGTCGAGGATCGGGGCCACCTGGCGGCACGGACCGCACCACTCGGCCCAGAAGTCGACGAGCACGGGCTTGTCGGACTTGAGGACCTCGGCCTCGAAGTCGGCGTCGGTCACAGCTTGCATGTCGGCCACGGGATCTCCTTCGTTGTGGAATCTTCGACGGGACGTCTGGCAAGTGAACAGCAGCCCGGGGACGTTTTGTTCCCCGGCCTGCCGGCCACTCAGGCTCCGGCGGTCTGGACCTGCTCGACGACCGTCTGGGAGGCGGGGGTGGGGGTGGGGTCGTGCGACTCGATCTCCTCGACCGTCGCCGCGGCCGATCCGGCCGTCGATGCCTCGTGGTCGAGGGCGGCGAGGAAGCGCTCGGCGTCGAGCGCGGCCGCGCAGCCGCTGCCGGCGGCGGTGATCGCCTGGCGGTAGTGGTGGTCGACCAGGTCGCCGCAGGCGAAGACGCCGGGGAGGTTGGTGCGGGTGGACGGGTGGTCGACCAGCACGTAGCCCTCGTCGTCGAGGTCGACCTGGCCGGGCAGCAGCTCCGAGCGCGGGTCGTGGCCGATGGCGATGAACAGCCCGGTCGCGTCCAGCTCGCGCTTCTCGCCGGTGACGGTGTCGACCAGGGTGAGCCCGGTCAGCTTGTCCTCGCCGTGGATCGCCTCGACCGCGGAGTTCCAGGCGACGTCGATCTTGGGGTCGTTGAGGGCCCGCTCCTGCATGATCTTGGAGGCGCGCAGCTCGCCGCGACGGTGGATCAGCGTCACCTTGGAGCCGAAGCGGGACAGGAACGTCGCCTCCTCGACCGCGGAGTCGCCACCGCCGACCACGGCGATGTGCTGCTCGCGGAAGAAGAAGCCGTCGCAGGTCGCGCACCAGCTCACGCCGTGGCCGGACAGCCGGTCCTCGTCGGGCAGGCCGAGCTTGCGGTAGCCCGAGCCCATCGCCAGGATCACCGCGCGGGCCCGGTGCTCCTCGCCGGCGCCGTCGAGGACGACCTTCACCTCGCCGGTGAGGTCCATGCCGGTGACGTCGTCGGAGACCAGCTCGGCTCCGAAGCGCTCGGCCTGGGCGCGCATGTTGTCCATCAGCTCGGGGCCCATGATGCCGTCGCGGAAGCCGGGGAAGTTCTCCACCTCGGTGGTGGTCATCAGCGCACCACCGGCGGTGACGGAGCCCTCGAACATGAGCGGGGCGAGGTTGGCGCGGGCGGCGTACACGGCGGCGGTGTAACCGGCCGGGCCGGAGCCGACGATGATGACGTTGCGGATGTCAGACGACATGGTGCGCGGAACTCCCTGCGGGTGAGACGGCGTGCGTGCGTGTCAGCGGTGTCAACCGATCCTAGGTGCCGCTCATTCCCCCGTCGCCCCCGGCACGCGGCAGGGCGGGCCCGGTCGTGCGCCTCAGTCGGCGGGCGGCACCACGGTGGTGGCGAGCAGGACGTCACCGTCGTCACAGGAGTAGATCTGCGCCTCCCGCGTCCCAGCCGCGTCACCTCGCAGCACCAGCGTCGCGCGCTCGCCGTCGAGCCGCACCGGCACCACCTGGTCGCCGGGCCGGGTGCGGGGTACGTCGCAGGCGGTGATCGCCGCGAGCCCGGGCGCGGTGCTCTGCTCGGTGGTGACCCGGCCCTCCTCGGCCGACGGCGCGGGCCCGGCGGTGAGCACCGGCCCGAGGGCGGCGACCCGGGCCACGTCGCTGTCGAGCGTGGCCGAGGAGAGGTCCTGCCGGCTCGCGGGCGAGGTACTGGGTGCCGTCGGTCAGCCGGTCGGCCTCGCCGGCGGCGTCCTCGGACGCCGTCTCGGGGGCGGAGTCGCCGGCGCCCGCGGTCGTGCTCGCGGAGTCGCCGCCGCCCAGCGACAGGTCGTCGACGACGGTGCCGAGCCCGACGCCGAGCACCGCGACGCTCGCGGCGGCCACCAGCCCGGTGCGCCAGCGCCGGCGGCGACGTCGCGCGGCGAGGTCGTCCCGCTCGGCCCCGTCGCCCACGGGCGCTGCCGGGGACCCGGTGGGCTCGGCGGACTCGACGGACTCGGCGTCCCGCTCGGCGACGAGCTCGGCCAGGCGCGCGTCGAGGCGACGAGCGACCTCGGGCGGCACCGGGCCCTCGGGCGGGAGCGACCCGAGGGCGCGACGCACCTGCTCCTCCTGCTCGGGGGTCACGGGTTGCTCACCTCCTCGTCGTCGTCGGGTGTGGGGGTCGGTCGGGTGGACGGGCTCTGCTCGGGGTCCGACCCGGGTGCCGTCGGGGAAGGCGGCCTGGGAGGCGCCGGGGGAAGCGCCTGCGGGGGATGATCGGCCGCCGGGGGTTTGCCGGCACCCGGATCGGGGGGCGTGGATGGGACGCGCGACCCTGGCGAGTGGTTCCCCGGCGGACCGCCGGGCTGCAAGGTCGGCCAGCAGCGGGAGGAGCCGGGCCCGGCCGCGCGAGCAGCGGCTCTTCACCGTGCCGGGTGCGCACTCGAGGATCGCGGCGGTCTCCTCGACGGAGTAGCCCTCCATGTCGACGAGCACCAGGGCGGCGCGCTGCTCCGCGGGCAGGGTGTCCAGGGCGGCGAGCACGGCGGACCGGCGCTCGCCGGCCACGGCGCGGTCGGCGGGGTCCTCGGTGCCGTGGCCGGACATCGTGTCGCTGGTGGCCAGCGAGCCCCGGTCGGCGCGGTCGTCGAGGTCGTCGGGGAGGGGGTCCGCGAGCCGGACCTTGCGCCGGCGCAGCCGGTCGAGGCAGGCGTTGACCACCACCCGGTGCAGCCAGGTGGTGACCGCCGCGTCGCCGCGGTAGGACCCGGCCCGCCGGAAGGCCGCGACCATGGCGTCCTGGAGCGCGTCGGCGGCCTCCTCGGGGTCGCCGGTCGTGCGCAGGGCGACCGCCCAGAGCCGGTCGCGGTGCCGCGCGAACAGCGTGCCGAACGCGTCGGCGTCACCGTCGAGGTGGGCCGCGAGGAGGGCCCGGTCGTCGGGGTCGGCGGTCGGCAGCGGGGTCACGACCGGACGACGATCTCCGCCACCTGGCCCCGGTAGCCGCCGTCGACCGCGGGCAGCTCGGTCAGCCAGACCAGCACGAAGCGGGTGGTCACCGGCTCGTCGGGAGCGAGGGTCACCTCGGTGCCGGCGCCCGGGGCGCGGGCGACCACCTCGGTCTGCTCCAGGCTCGTCGGCGCGGTCCGGGCGTCGGGCGCGGCCCGCAGCTCCAGGTCGGTGCCCGCGCCGATCATGGTGAGGCGCACGTCGGACACCTCGACCGGCTCGCCGAGGTCGACCATGAGGCCGACCCCCGACTTCTGCTGGCTGAGCGGGTCGAAGTAGGTGCTGGTCCGCCACGCCGTGGCCGGGTCGCCGTCGGTCGCGAGCGGGACGGTCTCGGAGTTCTCGGACTGGTCGTCGCCCTCGGGGTCGAAGTCCGTCACCGCGGCCACGTCGACCGGGCGGGGCGGCCGCTGCGTCGGCTCCTCGGAGGCCTCGGAGGTGGTCTCGTCGGAGGGGGAGATGGAGTCACGGCCCAGGTTGAACGCGAAGACGATGGCCAGCACCAGCACCAGGACGGCTGCGATGGCCATCCCGAGCCGCAGCCAGCTCCGGCCGGGCGGCTCCTCGACGTAGGCGCTGTCGACGTGCCGCGGTCCGCGGCCCGGGGGCGGGGTGTCGGCGTCGGGGCCCCACACCGCGGGCAGCGAGCCGCTGCCCAGCCCGGTGCTGCGCGGGCGGTCGTGGTCGGGACGCGGCTGCCGGGGGTGGTCGGAGGCGAAGAGCGGACGCTCCTCCGGCTCCGGGAACGGCGGCGGCGGCGGGACGGCCGGCCGGGGGGCGACCCGGGTGGGCTCGTCCCCGGTGGCGCGGCCCGGGTCGGACCCGGGGTCCGGCTCGACGCGGGGTGCGGCCTGGGTGTCGTCGAACACCGGGACGCCGGCCTGGGTCTGCTCCGGGTCCACCGTCGCTCCGGTGGTCGCCGCGGCGGTCGCGGGGGCCGCAGCGGCCGCGGTGGCGGGCAGCCCGGCGGTGTCGGGTCCCGCGGTGTCGGGCCGGGACAGCTGGGTGGGCTCGCCGGGCTCCTCCTCGGCGGCCACGGTCAGCTCCTCGTCGTCGAGGAGGTCGGTCGGCTCGGCGAGCGGCGTGGGGGCGGTGGGGTCGCCGACGTAGTCGCAGAGGGCGGCGTACACCTCGTGCGCGGTCTCGAGCGGGACCACCTGGTGGTGGGCGCCGGGGTTCAGCACCCGTTCGCAGATCGCGTCGAGGGGACGGGGCACCCCGGCGCGGACCTGCCGCGGGCGCATCGGGCGGCCCTGCTCGACCGGGGCGTCGGGCAGCGTGGACCCCTCGGTGCCGGGCCAGCGGCCGACCAGGCCGGCGTAGAGAAGGCCGGCGAGGTTGACCACGTCGGCCTCGTGCTCGCCGAGCGGCGGGCCGCCGGTCACCCGAGCCACCTCGCGGCCGCGGAGCACGGCGTCGATGACGAAGCCGATCAGCTTGACCGAGCCGGTCTCGGTGACCATGACGTTCTCGGGGAGCAGCCGGCCGTGCGCGATGCCGTGCCGGTGGGCGGTGCTGATCGCCTCGGCGACCTCCTTGGCCACCCAGGCGGCGCGACGGGGCGGCAGTGGACCCTCGGCGAGCAGCCGGTCCAGGGAGATGCCGTTGCCCCACTCGTTGACGACGTAGCTGTAGCCCTCCTCGCTGGCGGCGTCGAGGACGCGGAGCAGGTGGCCGTCGGTGACGGTGGCCGACGTGCGGGCGGCGGAGAGCAGGCCGGCGGCGCGGGGATCGTCGGAGGGCAGCACGTGGACGGCGACGTTGCGGGCCAGGATCCGGTCGGTGGCCCGCCAGAACTTGGCGCCCTCGGACTCGTCGAGGAGGTCCTCGAGCACGAAACGGCCGGCCAGCACGCTGCCGGGACCGATCGATGTGTCCGTCACGACCCTCCTACGCTCCCTCTCGGTCGACTCCGTCGACCTGCCCCCTCGTCATGTTACGGGTGGCAGGTCACCGGTGAGTCACGGCCGGAGACCGGCGCCGTCAGCCCCGCAACCGACTGGTCACGAGGCGCGTGACCGCGCCGACCTCCGCGATCCTGAGTACCCGGCTGACCAGGAGGTACACCCCGGCGCCGGCGAGCGTGACCGCGATCACCGACACGGCCGCCGCTGCCTTGCCGTCGCCGGGCAGCAGCGCCACGACCAGCGCGCGGACACCCCAGCCGACCAGGCCGGCGGCGCCGACGGCGACGACGAGCCGGACCAGGAACCGCACCAGCACGGGGGTCTCCAGACCGCCGAGGACGTGCCGGAGCAACAGGTAGGAGCCGACGGCCCCGACCAGGTAGGCCCCGCAGTAGGCCAGCACCAGGCCGGCGGCCGTGCGGCCGGGCGCCGTCCCCCGGGTGAGCGCGAAGGCCAGCACGACGTTGGTCAGGGCGATCACGCACTGCACCCAGAACACCGTGCGGGTGCGCTCGAGCGCGTAGAAGCCGCGCAGCACCAGGTAGTGGCTGGTGAAGAGCACCAGGCCCGGGGAGAAGAGCGCGAGCGCCAGGGCGATGTCGGAGTACGTCGTCGAGGCCGCGCCGTACCCCCACACCAGGTTGCTCGCGTCGAGGGCGACCAGCGGGATCAGCACCGCCACCGGCACGATCAGGGCGAGCACCTGCCGCAGCGTCGACGCCACGTTGCGCGAGACGCCGGCCAGGTCGCCCTCGGCGGCGTGGCCCGACAGCCGCGGCAGCATCGCCGTGGCCAGCGAGACGGTGACGATGGAGTGCGGGACCATGATCACCAGGAAGGCGCTGGAGTAGACCGAGTAGCCGGCGCCCGTGACGCCCTCGGTGGCCGCCGCGGCGGTGCCGCCGGAGGCGAGCCGGACGACCACGGTGTAGGCGAGCTGGTTGACCAGCACGAAGAGCACGGTCCAGGTCGCCAGCCGGAAGGTGTGCCCCAGCCCGGTGCCGCGGAAGTCGAAGCGCGGCCGGAAGCGGAACCCGGCCCGGCGCAGGTAGGGCACCAGGATCAGCAGCTGGACGGCGATGCCCAGCGTGGACCCGAGCCCGAGCAGGAGCTCCTGCCCCGAGGTGTAGCCCCCGGTCTTCTCGGCCCCGGACGCCGAGCCGAACACGACGAGGTAGCCGACCAGCACCGCCGCGGAGATCACGTTGTTGGCGATCGGCGCCCACATCATCGGCCCGAAGCTGCCGCGCGCGTTGAGGATCTGCCCGACCAGCACGAACATGCCGTAGAAGAAGACCTGCGGCAGGCAGTAGCGCGCGAACACGATGACCGACTCGCGCTGCTCGGCCAGGTCCGGGGTGTAGAAGTCGGGGGCGAGGAAGATGCGCATCACCCACGGCGCGGCCGCGACCAGCACCAGCGTCACGAGCGCCAGGAAGAGCGCGGCCAGGGTGACCACGCGCTGGGCGTAGGCGTCGCCGCCGTCGGGGTCGTTCTTCATCGCCCGCACCAGCTGCGGCACGAGCACGGCGTTGAACACGCCCCCGGCCAGCAGGATGTAGAGCATGTTGGGCACGGTGTTGGCGATGTTGAAGACGTCGGCGTGCAGCTGGGTGCCGATCGCCGCCGCGAGCAGCACGGTGCGGACGATGCCGCTCATCCGCGACACCACCGTGCCGGCCGCCATCAGCGCGCTGGAGGACAGCAGCGACCGGTCGTCGGTGCTCCCGGTGCTCCCGGTGCTTCCGGGGCGCTCCGGGGTCTCGGGGCTGTCGGTGGCGTCGGGCGTGGAGCCCGCCACCTCGCCGGGTCCGCCGCTCATGCGGTCGTCCCCGCCCCGGTGCTCGCGCCGGCGGTGGGGCCGTCCGGTTCCGCGGCGGGCCGGTCGTCGGCGGCCGGGGCGGTGCCGCGGTTGCGGATCCGGCGGACCAGCCGGACCACGATCGCGAGGGCGAGCACGGCGATGCCGCCGCCGAGGATGAACCAGATGACGGTGCCGACGTTGCTGGTGCGCACGTTGAACTGAGCCTGGCTGCCCAGCGGTGACCCGTCCTCGGTGGTGGCCACCATCGTCACGGCGTGCACCCCGATGCTGGTGGAGTCGGCCCGGAGCCGGACCGGGGCGCGCTGGCCGGGGCCCAGGGTGATCGGGTCGGGCGTGCTGATCCGGAGGTCGGGCGAGCGGGTGTCGGCGGTGAGCCGCACGGTGACGGGCTCGTCGAGCTGGTTCTCCACCGTCACCGAGATCGGCCCCGTCTCGCTCGACATCATCACGAACGGCGGCCCGTCGATCACCACGCGCTGCATGGTGCGCCGCACCCGGTCGGCCGTGCTGCGCGCCCGGGTCAGGGCGGCCCCGGCGCGGTCGCGGACGTCGTACGACGAGGCGAGCATGCCGACCTTGGCGAGCTCGTCGGCGATGCTGTCGTTCTCGGTGAGCAGGTCGGCGTAGACGCGGCCGAGCTCGCCGAGCTCCTGGGTGGCGAGCTGGTTGGCCAGCGGGATGTGGGCGTCGCGCTCCGAGGCGGGGTAGAGCGGGGCCTGCGCGGTGGTCGAGCGGGGGCTCCTGTCGAGCAGCGAGAGCAGGTCGACCTGGCGCAGCCACGGCACGTCGAGCCCGCCGAAGAAGTCGGCGGTCTGCCAGTCCTCGCCGGGGTCGAAGCGGGGCGGCAGTGACACCACCAGCGGCTGGGCCGGGCCGGGGGCCATCGCGCTGAGCGCAGCGTCGGCGAGGATCCGCTGGCGGACCGCCAGCAGGTTGGTGCGGCTCTGCGGGCCGGGTCCCCCGCTGGCCGCGGCGGAGTCGCTGAGCACGATCTCGGTGCCGTCGGGCCGTCCGACCACGGTGTCCTCGACGGTCGGGAAGGCCAGGTCGGACATCAGCACCGCCGTGCCCGGGTCGGCGGCGGCGAGCGCGGTGCGGGGGAGGTAGCCGCGCGGCGGGGCGATGACCGGGGTGGCGGCCGTGCCGAGCCGGGCCATCGAGTCGGCGCTGAGCCGCTCGGAGGACTCCAGGATCCCGTCGAGGTGGTTGCCGGCGACCGCGGGCACGTCGACGTCGCCGTACGGCAGGGCGAACAACGCGTCACCGCCGGCGTCGGCGAGGAAGGACTCCAGCCAGCCGGCCGCCTCCTGCGCCTCGGCGGTCGGCTCCTCGCCCTGCTCACCGCCCTCGTCGGAGCCGCTGTCACCCGACCCGTCCTCGGTCGCCTCGACCGACGGCGAGGCGGCGGGAGACTCCGACGGCTCGCTCGCTCCGCCGGGCCCCGAACCATCGGGGGCGGTCGAGATCGGCGCGTTGTCGGCGGCGACGGAGCCGACCGCGTCGAGCACCGCCGGGTCGACCAGCCAGGTCATCGGCCCCTCGGAGTCGGCGGCGAACAGGCCGAGCCGGCCCAGCCGCCCGTCGGAGGCGAGCGCGCGCTGCCACTGCCCGAGGCCGAGCAGGCTGCCGTCGGTGCCCCGCCGGACCCGCTCGCGCAACGGCACCACCACGGCGACGTCGGCCTTGCGCGCCTGCGGCTCCATCAGCGGCATGAACGACCGGGCCCGTCCGGCCGCGAGGCCGTCGCGGACGCCGTCCACCGCGCCGAGGACGTGGGTGCCGACCCAGTAGACGCCGGGCGCGCCGCTGATCGCGAGGTCGCTGCGCCGCACGGTGACGGAGTAGGAGGTGGTCTCGCCCGGGGCCAGGTCGCCGATCTCGTCGAACAGCCCCTCGTCGGTGACGCGGCCGCCGACGTCGGTGGCGGCATCGGTCTCGACCGCCTCGGCCAGGCCGGCGCGCGAGGTGATCGGCGTCGCCGAGTGGAAGAGGTAGACCTGCAGGTCGGTCCAGGTGTCCTCGCTGCGGTTGGTGACCTCGCCGCTGAGCGTGATCGGCCCGCGGCGGGGGATCACCGAGGGCGTCATCGTGTCCAGGGTGACGCCCAGCGGGCTGTCGTCGACCGCGCGCTTGGGTGCGGCGGAGGCGGCCGGAGCCGCCCCGGGAGCAGCGATCGCGGTGACCGCGGTCACCACGCAGGCCGCCAGGCATGCGGCAGCGCGCGCGATCACGGGGTGGGTCACACGGGCAAGGCTAACGAGAAGTCGGTGGCCGGAGTCGCCTGGCATAGAGTTGCCTCCCGTGTCCGAGCAACCCCCCGCGCCGGTGGCGACCCTGCCCAGCGTCCCCGAGATGCAGCGACGCGTCGACGACGCGCTCGGTGCGATCGCCGACGTGACCGACGAGCTGGGCGCCCGGTTCACCGCCGCGGGCGAGCAGATCGCCCTGGTCGGCGGACCGGTGCGCGACGCCATGCTGGGCCGGCTCCACCACGACCTCGACTTCACCACCTCGGCGCGTCCCGAGGTGACCGAGCGGCTGCTCAAGGGGTGGGCCGACGCGCTGTGGGACATGGGCCGGGCCTTCGGCACGATCGGCGCCCGCAAGGGCGACTACCAGGTCGAGATCACCACCTTCCGCTCCGAGGAGTACGACGCGTCCTCGCGCAAGCCGAGCGTGGACTTCGGGGACACCCTCGACGGGGACCTCGGCCGGCGTGACTTCACCGTCAACGCGATGGCGGTCTCGCTGCCGGGCAACGTCGTCGAGGACCCCTACGGCGGGGTGGTCGACCTGGCCCACGGGCTGCTGCGCACGCCGGGCCGGCCGGAGGACTCCTTCTCCGACGACCCGCTGCGGATGATGCGGGCCGCCCGGTTCGCCGCCCAGCTCGGCTTCTCCGTCGACCCGGCGGTGGTCGCCGCGATGACGGCGATGGCCGCCCGGATCGAGATCGTGTCGGCCGAGCGGGTCCGCGACGAGCTGGTGAAGCTGGTCTGCGCGCCGTACCCCCGCCGCGGCCTGGCCCTCCTGGTCGAGACCGGGCTGGCCGACCACGTCCTGCCCGAGCTCCCGGCGCTGGCGCTGGAGACCGACGAGCACCACCGGCACAAGGACGTCTACGAGCACACGCTCACCGTGCTGGAGCAGAGCATCGAGCTCGAGGACCGGCTGCCCGGGTCGGGCCCCGACTTCGTCGTCGCGGTTCGCCGCGCTGATGCACGACGTCGGCAAGCCGCGCACCCGCCGCTTCCAGGACGACGGCACGGTCACCTTCCACCACCACGACGTGGTCGGCGCCAAGATGACCCGCAAGCGGATGAAGGCGCTGCGCTTCTCCAACGACCAGATCGCCGCGGTGACCCACCTGGTCGAGCTGCACCTGCGCTTCCACGGCTACGGCTCCGGCGAGTGGACCGACTCCGCGGTGCGCCGCTACGTCCGCGACGCCGGCGACCAGCTCGAGCGGCTGCACGTGCTCACCCGGGCGGACTGCACCACCCGCAACAAGCGCAAGGCCGACCGGCTGCGCCGCACCTACGACGACCTCGAGGCGCGGATCGCCCGGCTCGCCGAGGAGGAGGAGATCGCCTCGGTGCGGCCCGACCTCGACGGCAACCAGATCATGGAGATCCTCGGGGTGCCGCCGGGCCGCGAGGTGGGCGAGGCCTACAAGCACCTGCTCGAGCTGCGGATGGACCACGGCCCGATGGCCGAGGAGGACGCCCGCGCCGCGCTGCTCGCGTGGTGGGCGGAGCGTCAGGCCTGACCCGACCTCCCGGTGTGTAGCCGACGGCCGCTCCGGGCACGCTCCCTGGCAGGGAGCAGGCCGGGTCACCGGCCTCTGGGAGAGGGAGACATGGCCGCGAGCCTCGACTCGGTGCGCGCCGCGCTGCGCGCCCGCGTGCACGACGCGATCTTCTGGACCGACGTCATCCAGCTGGCCAAGACGGTGGCCGCGGCCGTGATCGCCTGGGTGCTGGCCACCAGCGTGTGGGACCTGCCGCAGTCGTTCCTCGCGCCCTGGGCCGCGCTGCTGGTGGTGCACGCCACCGTCTACCGCACCCTCTCCGAGGGGGTCCGGCAGGTCGGTGCCGCCGTGCTCGGGGTGCTGCTGGCCTGGGCGGTGGGCAACGTGCTCGGCCTGGACACCACCGCGGTCGCGGTGGCGCTGCTCATCGGGCTGGTCGTCGGCGCCGCCCCGTGGTTCGAGGGCCAGGCGACGGGGGTGGCCGCCACGGCGCTGGTGGTGCTCACCACGGGCTTCTCCGACAACGACAGCATGCTGGTCTCCCGGCTGCTCGACACCGGCATCGGCATCGGGGTCGGCCTGCTGGTCAACCTCGTGGTCTGGCCGCCGCTGCGCCGCCGTACGGCGATCGGGGCCATGGACGCGATCGACGACCGCATCGGCGCGCTGCTGCGGGACATCGCCCACGGGCTCCGTCACGACTGCGCGGAGGAGGACGTCGACGACTGGGTCGACCGCACCCGCCGGCTCGACGGAGACCTCGACCACGCCTGGGCGCTGGTGCGCCAGGCCCGCGAGAGCGCCCGGATGAACCCGCGCCGCTCGGCCGCCGCGCTGCGCGACCCCGAGGACTGGCACCGGCTGCTGCGCCGGATGGAGCAGGCCAACGCCGAGGCCCGCAGCATGGCCCGCACCCTGGCCATCAGCATCGACCACGTCAACGACTGGGAGCCGCGCTTCCGCGACCCCTACCTCACCCTGCTGGAGCAGGCCGGCAGCGCGATCGCCGAGGCCGACCCCGCCGCCACCGCGGCGGTGCGCCGGCGGCTGGACGAGCTGGTGCACGAGCTGTCCACCGAGGAGCTCTCGCCGCGGCTGTGGCCGGAGTACGGCGGGCTGGTGATCAACCTGCGCAACATCGTCGCGGCGATGGAGGAGGTGGCCGCGTCCAACCCGATGTCGCAGCCGCCCGCCCGGCTCCTCGGTCGCGGGTCCGGCCGCGCGGCCTGAGCGGTCCTAGCCGTCGAGGTCGAGCCGCTCCAGCACCCGGCCCCTGGCGTCGTACACCGTGGCCTCGACCGGACGCCGCGGTGAGGCGGCCCACCAGATCACGTCGCCCGGCGACGCGGAGGTGGTGGTGGACGCGGTGACCCGCGCGCCGTCGATGGTCCGGACCTGCACCCGGTCGACGTCGGTGCCGGGCGCTCCGCCCACGACGACCTGGCCGCCCACCACGTCGTACACCTCGGCCTCCATCGCGCTGCCGTCCTCGAGGAAGGACGCCGACCCCCAGGCCCCGGGGTAGCGGAAGTATCCGGTGTGGTGCTCGGTCAGCAGCGTCGGCGTGCACGCGCCGGGCGGGTCGGTCGCGGTGGGCAGGCACCCCACCACCAGCGGGCCGAGGTTGCTGAACACCCGGTCACCCGGCCACAGGCCCGCGACCAGCCGCCCGGTGCCGGCGGGGGCGACGTACTGGTTCATCGGCAGCAGCCCGCTGACCCCGAGCGGCACCAGCTGGCCGGCGGAGTCCTCGGGCAGCACGCGCTGCGAGTCCCGCATCACCGGCGCGTGCATCTCGGGCGTGAGCGTGACGACGACCTGGTCCCCGATCACGTTGGCGCCGGGGAGCTCGGCCACCGCCTCGGCGCGCTGGGTCAGCTGCGGCTCCCCGGTGCGGCCGACCGGTGCGACCAGCCCGAGCAGGGTGCCGACCACGGCCGGGAGGGCGAGCACGAGCAGCACCGACACCGCGGCGGCCAGGACGGTCAGCCGCTGGTGCGCGGGCCGGGGGACCGGCGGTGCCAGCTGCACGTGAGCTCCCGAAGGGTGTCCCCTCCAGCATCCCTCGCGCCCGGGGGCTTCGGAATAGCATCGGCGCCATGAAGAGCGAGCTGTTCGACCAGTCCAACCTCGAGGTGCAGGGCCAGCAGCGGTTCGGCCTGCAGAGCTCCCAGATGCTGCGCGTCGCGCTCGGCGACGACGTGCTCGCGGTGAAGGGCGCGATGGTCGCCTACCAGGGCCAGGTGCAGTTCCACCACGAGAAGACCGGCAGCGTCGCCAAGCTGCTGAAGAAGATGGTCACCAGCGAGGACATGCCGCTCATGCGCGTCTCCGGGCAGGGCGAGGTCTTCTTCGCCAACGAGGGCGGCTACGTCTACCTCGTCCAGCTCGACGGCGCGGGTGACGGGATCAGCGTCAACGGCCGCAACCTGCTCGCCTTCGACGCGGCGCTGGCCTGGGACATCAACCGGGTCAAGGGTGCCGGGATGATGACCGGTGGGCTCTTCAACACCACGGTCTCCGGCACGGGCACCCTCGCGCTGTGCACCGTCGGCCGGCCGGTGGTGCTCGACTGCTCGCAGCAGCCGACGTACGTCGACGTGCAGGCGGCCGTGGCCTGGTCGGCCAACCTGGTGCCCAACGTGGTGTCGAGCATGAACGTCTCGTCGCTGCTGCGCGGCGGCTCGGGCGAGGCGTTCCAGTACGCCTTCCACGGCCCCGGCTTCGTGGTCGTCCAGCCCTACGAGTTCGTGCCGCCTTCCACCAGCTAGCGCGCGCTGACCCCACCAGGCCGAGGGGTCACCTGTTCAGCCTTCCTGGCGGCGTGTCGCGGCACACGTGACCCCTCGGCGTCACCAGGCGGCGCCGAACGCGACGAACGGTGCCGGCGCCTCGGCGTCCCGGGTCTCGGCGAGCGCGCCGGCGAGCGCCTCGGCGGACGAGGCGCCGGCCGCCATCGCCCGGTGCACGTGGGCCATCGTCGCCGCGGCCACGTCGTCGCGGACCCGGGCCACGCCCGCGACCACCGACGGCACGCCGAGGTGCAGGAGCACGTGCGTCAGGCCGAGCCCCTCGTCGCCGGGACGCAGGGTCGCCAGCCCCGCCTCGCAGGCCGAGAGGGTCACGCAGCCGGGGACGCCGGCCGCCGGGTCGAGCTCGTAGGCGTAGAGGGGCCCGTCGGCCAGGCGCACCGAGCTGAACAGCGGGCTGTCGTGGCGGTGGGTGCCGTGCGCGGCGACGTGCAGCAGGTCCGCCCGGGCGAGGGCCGCCCGCGCCGACGCGGTGGTGGCGTCCTCGCCCGCCAGCAGCTCGGCGCCGGTCCAGGTGGCGGCCACGCCGCGGGCCTCGCGCTCGGACTCGTGCAGCCCGGGGCCGGCCAGCGCCACCACCCGGGGTCGCGCCGGCCGCGCGACACCCTGGCTGCGCAGCCACGTGCCGGCGCCCGGGGTCACCACGGTCGGCAGGCCCGCTCGTGACGGCAGCAGCGACCAGGGCAGCACGGCGAGCGGGCCGCTGCACGAGAGCACCAGCGAGGCGCCGGCCACGCCGAGCGGTGCGAGGAGCAGGTCGTCGAGCCGGCGCAGGCCGGAGCTGACGCTGCCCCGGACCGCGTCGGCGAGCGGACCGGGCAGGTGCGGCATCGCCAGCGCGTCGAGGTCCGCTCGCACCCGGCGTACGAGCTCGGCGACCTCGGCGGCCGGAGCCAGCGGCACCAGCGCGGAACGGCCGGGGCGGACGACCACGGCCAGCCAGGTGCCCTCGTGCCGGGCGTAGGTGACGAAGACCGAGCCGGCGGCCCGGGCGCGCTCGCGGAGCTGGGTCAGCCGGGGGGCGTCGTCCACCGAGGAGGCGTCGCCCTCCCGCTCCCAGGCCCGGGCCCGGATGTCGCGCTGGAGCGCGGCCGCGCGCACCCGCAGCCGGGCGACCGCGCCGACCGAGAGCGGGTCGCCCTCGAGGCCGCGGGCCTCCTCCTCGACCTGGCGCAGCTCACCGAGCATCCGGGCGGTGGCGTCGTCGTCGGGCGGGCGGACCTGGGGCAGCCGGGTCGAGATCGCCCGCGACCGCTCGACCATCTCCAGCACCCGGGAGGCGCTGCCGCGCTCGACCGCGATGCCGAGTCCGAGCCGGGCCAGCGCGACCCCGTGCACCGCGCCCGCGGTGCGCAGGTCGAGCGAGCCGAGGCCGCCCTGGAAGGAGCCGAGCTCGGCGAGCCCGCGACGCACCTCGCGCAGCGCCCGCGCCTGGTCGCCGTCGTGCACGGCACGCAGCGCCCGCACCTCCCGCACCTGGAGCCGGGTCGGCAGCGGGTCCACCGCGCGCACCCGGGCGGGCGCCGCGACGCCCTGTCCCGCGCGCAGCCGGCACTCGGTGGCCAGCAGGTCGGCCGCCCGGGCCAGGTCGGGGCGCAGCTCGCGGTGGCAGTCCGCCGCCAGCGCGTCGCAGCGGTCGGCGAGCGCGAGCAGGGCCGTGCGGCGGGAGCGGGCACCGCGCAGGTCCACGGCCGCCCGGTCGCAGCGCAGCACGACGAGCTCGGCCTTGCGCTGCCAGCGCACGTTGCCGCGGCGCTCGAACCGTCGTCGGGCCGCGACCGCGAAGGCGCGGGCAGCCTGCGGGTCGCGCAGCGCCAGGGCACACTCCGCCCGGACCAGCTCGGTCTCGCCGAGGTCCTGGAACAGCCGCGCGCGCCGGCAGGTCTCGCCCACCCGGGCGAGGACCTCGTCGGCCTCGCGCAGCAGGCCCGCCTCGCGGAGGCCGCGCGCGTGGTCCAGCTGCATCGCCGGGTGGGCCTGCTCGGGCCAGGTCTCCGCAGCCCGTTCGTACGCCGACAGGGCGCGCGGGATCCGGCCGGCCAGGAAGTCGACGTAGCCGAGGTTGTGCTGGGCCATGGACTGCAACCGGGCGTCGCCGGCGGTGCCCGCATAGACCACCGAGCGCGCCAGGTCGTCGGAGGCGAGTGCCAGGTCGGCGTGCTCGAGGTGCAGGACGCCGCGGTTGAGCATCACCAGGGCCTGGTCGCGCGGCGCCATCTCGTCGATCAGGGCCGCCGCACCGTTGAACGCGCGCAGCGCCGCCCTCGTGTCCCCGGACCTGAGCACCAGGAGCGAGCGCTGGGCGAGGGCGATCGCCATCAGGGCCGACGACCCCAGCTCAGCGGCGAGCGTCTCCGCCTGGTCGAGCAGCTCCAGCGCACCCGCCGTGTCCCCGGTGATGTCGAGGTGGGCGGCCGCCTCGGTGATGTAGGTGCGCGCCACGATCGTCAGGACACCCGGGTCGCGGCTCGACCCGGCCCGGCGGCGCACCTCGCGGACCGCACGCGCGGCCTGGGCGGGACGCCCGGTCAGGGACAGCTCGAGGGCCCGTCGGAAGTGCAGGTCCAGCTCGGCCACGACCGCGGCCGAGGCCGCGTCCGTCGCCGGACCGGGGGGAGCGGGGGGCGCTGGGGCCACCTCGGTGAAACTACCGTCACCGGTCGGCCCTGGCCACCGGAACGCCCGTGCTCGGCTACAGCTTGAACAGCGGCGTGACCACCAGGCCGTCGTCGGCGACGAGCGGGTGGAAGACCAGCTGCACGAACCCCTCGCGCACGTCGTCGGCGACGAAGCGTCCGTGGTCGTCGGTCGTCACGTCGCGGTCGGCGGCCTGCATGCGCAGGCTCACCCGGCGCACACCGGCCGGGGTGACCCAGCCGTCCACGCGGACGCGGCCCGGGCCGGCCCCCGACACCGTGACCATGGCGGTGAGCCGGGCGGCCGCGAAGGTCAGTGTCTCGGTGCGGACCGCGTCGGCGATGTCGGTGCGCACCGCGAACGCGTCCTCCGGCACGCGGGTCATCTCGGCGACCTCGTCGTACATCTCGTCGAGGGCGAGGTTGAACTGCACACGCCCGACCAGGTCGGCGGGCATCGGGTCGGTCACCTCGAGCAGCGCGGCGATCTCGGCCAGCACGGCGGCGTCGGTGTCGTCGAGGGGTGCGTCAGCAGTGCCGGCGGATCCTCCTCCGCCGACTCCTGGGGGCGTCTGGTCGGTCATGACAGCTCTCCTTCCCAGTGCGGGTCGCCGGCGAGCAGGTCGCGCAGCTTGGCCAGGCACCGGCCACGGGTGGGCCCGATGCTGCCGACGGGCATCCCCAGCGACTCCGCGATGTGGGAGTAGTCGGGGCGGTCGGCGAACGCGATGACGCTCAGCAGCTGGCGGCACCGGTCGGGCAGCGCCTGCACGTGGTGCCACAGCTGGCGCTGGCGGGTGTCGCGCAGCACGGTCTCGTCGGGCAGCGTGTCCCGCTGCTCCGGCAGCGCCAGCAGCTCCTCGCCGTCGACACCGAAGACGGCGCCGGTGTGCCCGAGGTCGGAGCGCAGCCGCTTGGAGACCCGCCACGCCTCCCGGCGCGCCGACGTCAGCAGCCACTTGACCACGGTCCGGGGCTCGCGGATGGTGTCGGCCTTGCGCAGCAGCGCCAGCCACACCGTCTGGATCACGTCCTCGGACGCCACCGTGTCGAGGCCGGTCTCCCGCACGGTGCGCCACAGCAGCGGCGTCACCGTCTCGACGAGCAGGTCGAGGGCCTGCCGGTCACCGGCCTGGTAGTCGGTGAAGGCCGTGGTCGCCCGGCCGACCAGCGTCTCCCCCTCGGGTCGGGTCTGGATCATCAGGGCCGCCTCTTCTTGAGTCCGTCCAGCAGTCCGCGCATCCGCGCCACCGCCGAGTCCGTCCCGAGGTCGTGGTCGCCGTCCCGGTAGCGGCCGGCCAGGGCCCGGGCCAGCTCGCCGGCCAGCACGGGTGCGGCGAACGACGTCCCGCTCCACACCCCGAAGCCGGAGCGGAAGTCGTCGGGGTCGATGCTCGCCCGGCGCTGGCCGTCGCGTGTCACCAGCTCGTAGCTCGGGGTCGCGGAGGCGTCGAAGGTGACCGGGAAGGTGCTCACCAGCGAGGCGCCCGGGCGGAGGTACTTCACCCAGGGGCCGTCGTTGCTGAACAGCGCCACCGACCCGTCGGGGTTGCGGGCCCCCACCGCGCTGACCGGCACGACGTCGTCGCGGTCGCGGACCCGGCCGCCCGTGTGCGGCGCGAACGCCGCGGGGTAGCTCGGACGGGACGTGGCGTCGTTGCCGGCGGAGGCCACCACGGCCACGCCGTAGCGGCCGAGCAGCCGCAGCGGCCCGAGCAGCAGGGCGTCGAACGACTTGTCGCCGGGCTGCTCGTGGTAGTAGCCGAGCGACAGGCTGACCACGTCGACCGGCACGTAGCGGGGGTCGCCGTTGCGGGCCAGCACCTGGCGCAGCGCCAGCCGCTGGAGGCAGGAGATCAGGTCGGACTCCGCCACCTCGCCGGCGTTGCCGTAGGTCGGCACGTCGAGGATCAGCGCCTCGGGGCACTGCTGCCGGATGAGCCCCGCGATGAAGGTGCCGTGCCCGGCGTCGGGGTCCAGCACCCCGACCAGGTCGTCGCTGACGCCGGTGAGCTCCGCCTCGGCCGACTCGACGTCGACGCCGAGCGGGAGGCCGAGGACCTTGAGGTCGTGCTGCACGAAGTCGCGCCCGAGCCACGGGTGCTTGCCGATGCCGGTGTCGAGGACCGCGACGACGGGTCGCGGCGCGCCGGAGGCGAGGTCGTACGACGGGGTCGGGTCCTCGCCGAGCCAGGACACCGGCTGCCGGCCGCCCCAGCCGGGCTCGGTGTACTCCGCGATCGCGTGGCTGCCCGTGACCGGGTGGCTGCCCGTGACCGGGTGGCTGCCGGTGACGGGGTGGCTCCCCGTGACGGGGTGGCTGCCGGTGACGGGGTGGCTGCCGGTCACCGGGTCGGCGACGGCGGGGTGGTCGAGCGCCACGTCGCCGCGCCGGGGCGAGCGGCGGCCGACGTGCACCCGGTAGGCCTGGAGCAGTCGCCAGGTGTCGATCGGCTTGAAGACCGGGTCGCTCGGGTCGCCGGGCACCAGCCGCACCCGGCGTACCCACACCTCCTCGAGCTCCGCGCGCTGCTCGGCGGACAGCGGCGCCCGGCGCAGCACGGCGCGCTCGCGCTCGCCGCGCTCGTCCCAGGACAGCGCGAAGCCGGCCCGGGCGGCGACGGTCGCGAGCGCCTCGACGGTCTCCTGGTGGAACCCGCGCACGAGCAGCGAGTCGGCGACGAAGGCGGCCGGCTGGACGGAGGCCTGACCCTTGGTCTGGTAGGCGGTGAGCGGGTCGAGGACCCGGATGTTGGGCTGGCGGGGGTGGCGCGGCGACGTCGCCGACGGGCGGCGTGCTGGCGTGGAGGGTCTCCCCGACCCGGTGCTGTCCGGCATGTGTGCCCGTTCCCCTCGTGCGGACGGCGGTGGCGGAAGTCACCGCTCGTCGCAGGAGCATATTGATCTGGTGGCGCCGCGTCAGTGGCCCGACCGGGCGGCCCTGGGTCCCCCTCGCCCGCCGGAGCTTCACCCCCGTGAAAGCTCCGGCGAGCGTCAGTGGGGACCGCCCGCGTCCCTGGTGGCGGACGGTCCTCACTCCCTGCCGGACCTGAGCCCCCTCGCTCAGGCCCGGCTGTGGCCCCTGGGAGGTGGGTCACACCAGCAAGGAGCAGGGCAGCACGGCCCTGATACGCGTCCGGCGAAAAAAGGGTCAGGAGGCGGAGGACACGCGCGGCCGGCGGGTGACGTGGGCGTAGGCCAGGGCGGTGGTCAGGTAGCCCACCGCGATGACGCCGAGGACGGCGTAGGACTTGCCGCTGTCGGGCAGCACGGCGGCGGCGACGGCGGCCGCGGCCACGAAGGCGACGTTGAAGATGACGTCGTAGAGGGAGAAGACCCGGCCGCGGTAGGCGTCGTCGACGTGGGTCTGCACCAGGGTGTCGACGCAGATCTTGATGCCCTGCGAGGCGAGGCCGAGGAAGAACGCGGCGACCAGCAGCGCGGGCTGCGTGAAGAGGGCGCCGGGGAACACCTGCGTCACGGCCGCCCCGACGAGCAGCGCCAGGATCCAGGTGCGCTGGCTGACCCAGTCGGTCACCACGGGGGTGAGCACGGCGGCGCTGACGAAGCCGGCGCCGCTGACCAGGATCGCCACCGACAGCCCGGCGAAGGCGGCGTCGCTCTCGTCGGCGGAGTGGAAGTAGTTGCGGTAGAGCAGGATCAGCGACACCGTCGAGAGGCCGTAGAAGAAGCGGTGCACCCCGATGGTCGTCAGGCCGTACGCCGCCTCCCGCCGCTCGCCGAGGTGCCGGAGCCCGTCGACCAGCCCGGCCGCCACGTGCCGCGCGGCCTCCCGCACCGCCGGCCGGTCGGGGTCGAAGTCCGGGCCGAGGTCGTCGCGGGGGATCCGCAGCGCCAGCAGGCCCGCGCCGCCGTAGAGCACCGACGCGGTGAGCAGCACCCCCACGTCCGCGGCGGTGGCGTCGGCGTCGAGCAGCCCCGACCACAGCGTGCGGGCCAGGGTGCCGAGCCCGAGGCCGACCAGGAACGACAGCGTGCCCGCGGTGGGGGTGACCGCGTTGGCGGTGATCAGGTCGTCGCGCTCGACGACGTGCGGCAGCGCCGCGGAGAGTCCGGCGAGCAGGAACCGGTTGACCGACAGGCAGGCGAGGACCAGGGCGTACAGCCCGGGCCCGCGCAGGTCACCGGCCACCGCGGCGGCCAGCACGGCGACGAGCCCGACCCGCGCGAAGTTGGACCAGGCGAGCACCTGGCGGCGGGACCACCGGTCGAGGAAGACGCCGACGAACGGGCCCAGCACGCTGAACGGGAGGAGCACCACCGCGAGCGCCCCGGCGATGGCTCCGGGGGAGGGTTGCTGCTCGGGGGAGAAGATGACGTACGCCGCCAGCGCCACCTGGAACACGCCGTCCGTGAGCTGGCTGGCCACCCGGACGGCGAACAGCTTCCGGAAACCTTGTCCACGAAGTAGGTGAGACAGGTGGCGGGCCGCGCGCATACCGTGCATGCTTTCACCGACCGGTCCCAGACCCCGACTCAGGTCGATGCGACCATGGCCGCAGCCCAGCACCCGGGGGAGGTACACGTTGGGCTACTCCGTTCCACCCATCCCTGAATCACTCCGTGAGAACCTCGCCTACGGGCTCGGCGAGGTCGAGGCGCAGCGATGGCTCGAGCACGCCGTCGAGCGGGCCGAGGAGCTCTTCGACCGCTGGGACCTCGTGCCCGAGGAGGTGCTCACCGGCGGGTCGGAGTCGCTGTGCGTGAAGTGCCAGGGCCCCGACGGGTCCGCCCAGGTGCTCAAGCTGCCCGCCAGCCTGCCCGGGGGCGCGGCCGAGATCGCGGCGTTGCGGGCCTGGCGAGGCGCCGGCGCTGCGCGGGTGCTGCGGCAGGACCCGGCGCAGAGCGCGATGCTGATGAACTTCCTCGGCTGGGTCGGGGAGGACAGCTTCACGCTGGACGAGGTGCTCGACCTCGCCGACCGGCTGCACCTGGCCGACGCGTCGTCGTACGACTTCCCGGCGGTCGACGCCAACGTCGCCCGGCGGGTGGCCTGGGCCGAGGACCGGTTCGCCGAGGCCGGCCTCGAGTCGGCGCAGGCCGACCTCGTGGTGGCGCAGAAGGTCCTCGCCGACCTGCTGTTCACCGACGAGCCGCAGGTCCTGCTGCACGGTGACCTCCAGCCCAAGAACCTCATCGTCTCCGGCGCGGGGCTCGCCGTGGTCGACCCGCTGCCCGCGGTCGGGCCGGCGATCTTCGACGTCGCCTTCTGGGTGGTCAAGTGCACCGATGGTCACCCGCTGACCAGCTGCCAGGACCACGTGCTGGAGCTGCGGCCCCAGCTCGACGCCGAGGCGCTCGTGCGCTGGTGCTGGGCGCTGGCCGTGCTGGAGCACCGGCCCTACCTCGCCGAGCGCAACGCGCAGCGCCAGGACTACATCGACTCCCACCGGGAGCGGGTGCTCTGACGCGACGAAGGCCCGCCTCCCCGGAGGGAGACGGGCCTCGTGGCTGGTGGCTTCCGGACCGCGCCCAGGGGCTCGGCTCATCGACCACCGAGGAGCATCAGCGCTCGACCTCGCCGCGGATGAACTTCTCGACCTGCTCGCGACCGAGGTCGTCGGCCATCTGCACCGGCGGGGACTTCATCAGGTAGGTCGACGCGGACAGGATCGGGCCGCCGATGCCGCGGTCCTTGGCGATCTTGGCGGCGCGGATCGCGTCGATGATGATGCCCGCGCTGTTGGGCGAGTCCCACACCTCGAGCTTGTACTCCAGGTTCAGCGGGACGTCGCCGAAGGCGCGGCCCTCGAGCCGGACGTAGGCCCACTTGCGGTCGTCGAGCCACTGCACGTAGTCGGACGGGCCGATGTGCACGTTGCGGTCGCTGACCTTGTTGGCGAGCTCGCCGTGCAGGTTCGAGGTCACCGACTGGGTCTTGGAGACCTTCTTGGACTCGAGGCGGTCGCGCTCGAGCATGTTCTTGAAGTCCATGTTGCCGCCGACGTTGAGCTGGTAGGTGCGGTCCAGCGCGACGCCGCGGTCCTCGAACAGCTTGGCCATCACGCGGTGGGTGATGGTCGCGCCGACCTGGCTCTTGATGTCGTCGCCGACGATCGGGACGCCGGCGTCCTCGAACTTCTTGGCCCACTCGGGGTCGGAGGCGATGAAGACGGGGAGCGCGTTGACGAACGCCACGCCCGCGTCGATCGCGCACTGGGCGTAGAACTTGTCGGCCTGCTCGGAGCCCACCGGCAGGTAGGACACGAGGACGTCGGCGCCGGAGTCCTTCAGCGCCTGGACGACGTCGACCGGCTCGGCGGCCGACTCCTCGATGGTCTCGCGGTAGTACTTGCCGAGACCGTCGAGCGTCGGGCCGCGGCGCACCTCGACGCCCAGCGTGGGGACGTCGGCGATCTTGATGGTGTTGTTCTCGGAGGCGTTGATCGCCTCGGACAGGTCCTTGCCGACCTTCTTGTCGTCGACGTCGAACGCGGCCACGAACTCCACGTCGGAGACGTGGTAGGGCCCGAACTCGACGTGCATCAGGCCGGGGACGGACGTGCCGGCCTTGGCGTCGCGGTAGTACTCGACACCCTGGATGAGGGAGGTGGCGCAGTTGCCGACCCCCACGATTGCTACTCGTACCGAACCCATGGGGCCCACTCCTTCGGATCTGTTGCTGCCACCCACTACGGCTCCGTCACGATCGGCGCCTGCGTGCTGCGGTTGCTCTGGTCGGCTGGTGGAACTGCTGCGGACTGGTCGTGCTGGTGCTGGTCGGTCAGGGCGGCGGGCGCGGGGTGGGTGCCGTCGCGCTCGGCGTTGATCAGGTCGGAGAGCCAGCGCACCTCGCGCTCGACGGACTCGACGCCGTGGCGCTGCAGCTCCGCGGCGTAGCGGTCGACCTGCTGGTTGGTGCGGTCGAGCTGCGCCTGGACCCGGCTGAGCCTCTCCTCGAGCCGGGACCTCCGTCCCTCGAGGATGCGCAGACGGATCTCCATGTCGGTGCGGCTGAAGAACGCGAACCGCACGTCGAAGTTGTCGTCCTCCCAGGCCGCGGGCCCGGCCTCCGACATCAGCGCAGCGAACCGGTCCTGACCGGCGGGGGTGAGGGCGTAGGTGATCCTCTGCCGACGGCTGGCGCTCGCCGTCACGGGACCGACGTCCTCGGCGATGAAGCCTGCCCTGAGCAGCTTCTTCAGCGCCGGGTAGAGAGATCCGTAGCTCAGCACCCGGCCCCAGCCGAGCACGGTGTTGAGCCGCTTGCGCAGCTCGTAGCCGTGCAGGGGCGACTCGTGCAGCAGGCCGAGCACGGCCAGCTCGAGGGTCTCGCCTCGTCGTGCCATGTCACCTCCTGCCGCCCGGGTCCGGTGCGGTGCTATCGGAACTCTCTATCGAACACACCTATCGTAGCGATATATCGAGCGCGTGAATGCATCGGTGCGCAGGATGGCCCGAACGGGTGGGTCGGCCGGTGGCTCGCCGCCGGTTTTCGGACCTGGTGGCGGTCGCCCGTACCCTGGGCCGGGGGTTTCGCCCGATCCGACCCGGGAAACCCCGTTGAATCATGTCCCCGCACTCCCCGGAGTTCTCGTCTTGAGCGCACACCGCAAGGCCGCCGCACCGGCCTCGTCCTCGACCGGTCGCCGGGCGGCCCGCGGGCCTGCCGGCGCCGCCTCCTCGACGGGTCGCCGCGCCACGAGCGGCCCCGGCAAGGGTGGTCCCGCCCAGGGCTCGGGCAAGGGCTCGGGCAAGGGCGGCGGGGGTGGCGGCGCTGGTCGTGGGGGCACGACCGCGGCCGGCGGGAAGAGGCCGCTCGGGCGCCGGATCCTGAAGTGGGTGCTGCTCACCGGGCTGATCGGCTTCCTGCTCGGCACCGCGGCGTTCGCCTACGGCTACATGGCGACCGACATCCCCGACCCCAACGAGGACTTCCAGACCGAGACGACGATCGTCTACTACGCCGACGGCAAGACCGAGCTCGGCCGGTTCGCGGAGCAGAACCGCACCAGCGTCTCGCTGTCCGACGTCCCGGCCCACGTGCAGGCGGCGGTGATCGCCGCCGAGGACCGCACCTTCTACACCAACCGCGGCATCGATCCCAAGGGCATCCTGCGGGCGGCGTTCAGCAACGCGCAGGGCAACGCCACGCAGGGCGCGTCGACGATCACCCAGCAGTACGTCAAGATCTTCTACCTCTCCTCCGACCGCACCCTGACCCGCAAGGTCAAGGAGGCGTTCGTGTCGCTGAAGCTCCAGCAGTCGCAGAGCAAGAACCAGATCCTCCAGGGCTACCTCAACACCATCTACTTCGGTCGCGGCGCCTACGGCATCCAGGCCGCGGCGCAGGCCTACTTCGACAAGGACGCCAAGGACCTGACCGTCCGCGAGGGTGCCGCCCTGGCCTCGATCCTCAACTCGCCCAACAACTACGACCCGACCAACGGCAAGGAGACCAAGGAACGGCTGCTCGGCCGCTTCCAGTACGTCATCGACGGCATGGTCGAGATGGGCGAGCTCGACGCCGACGAGGGCGAGAAGGCCCGGCAGAAGCTGCCGAAGTTCCCGCGCGTGGTCGACAACGACTCGCTCGGCGGCCAGCGCGGCTACATGCTCGAGATGGTGAAGTCCGAGCTGCGCGGCGAGGGCTTCGGCGACGCCGAGATCCAGGGCGGCGGGCTCCGGGTCACCACCACCTTCACCCGCAAGGCGATGGCCTCGTCGACCCGGGGCGTCCTGCAGAACCGGCCCCCGGGCCTGCGGCAGCTGCACGTCGCGTCGGCCTCGGTCGACCCGCGCAGCGGCGCGCTGCGCGGCTTCTTCGCCGGCCAGGACTACCTCAAGAGCAACGGCGGGACCAACTGGGCGCTCGCCGGTGGCGCCCCCGGGTCGAGCTTCAAGCCGTTCGCGCTGACCGCCGGGCTCGAGGACGGCTACTCGCTGAAGAGCACCTTCGAGGGCAACTCGCCGCTCGAGGTCGGCGACAGCGAGTTCGAGAACCAGGGTGAGGACGGCGGCTCCGACTACGGCTCCGCGGTCAGCCTGCTCAAGGCCACCGAGGACTCCATCAACACGGCCTACGTGGACCTGACCCTCGCGCTCAGCGACGGGCCCGAGGCCGTCGTGGACACCGCCGTCGACCTGGGCATCCCGAAGGACTCCACCGACCTGCGTCCCGAGGCCGGCGTCGCGCTGGGCTCGGCGATCGTCAACCCGATCGACATGGCCAGCTCCTACGGCACGATCGCCGACGGCGGCCGGGCCAAGGAGTGGTACGTCGTCAACAAGGTGCGCGACGCCGACGGCGAGAGCCGCTACACCCACCAGAACGAGGTGCGCCGCGTCGTGCCCGAGGACGTCACCCGCGACGTCACCTACGCCCTGCAGCAGGTGGCGGCCGTCGGCAGCGGCGTCAACGCCAACACCATCGGCCGGCCGATCGCGGGCAAGACCGGCACGGCCACCAACGACGACGGCCGGATCCGGTCCTCGTGGTTCGTCGGCTTCACCCCGCAGCTGTCCACCGCCGTGATGTACGTCCGCGGCAAGGGGCAGGCGCCGCTCGACGACTACATGCCCACCTTCTACGGCGGCGAGTACCCCGCCCGCACCTGGGCCTCCATCACCGAGGGTGCGCTCGCGGGCGCCCCGATCGTGGACTTCCCGCCGCCGGCCAACCTCGAGGCGACCAAGGACGACCACGAGCCGTTGCCGACCCCGACGCCGACCCCGACGCCGACCCGGACGCCGTCGCGGACCCCGTCGCCCACGCCGACCCCGACGCCCACGCCGACGCCCACCCCGTCGCAGACCCCGCTGCCGTCGCCGAGCCCGACCGGCCCGTGCGAGGGCATCCTCTGCGAGCCGTCGCCGACCCCGACCGAGACCGCCCCGCCGCCGGGGCAGACCCAGACCCCGCCGCCGCAGCAGCGTCGCGGGCGGCGTCGCAGGCGCTGACCGGACCGCCCGGTCAGTAGGGTCGTCGCGTGACCGACCCCGTGCCCGCACCCGGCCCCGGCGATGGCCCCGGCGAAGGCCCCGGCGACGACCTGGTGCGGCCGACCCACGACGACCCCCTGGCCCGCTCGGCGAGCGAGGGGATCGGCGGGCCGTCGGGCCGGCGCTCGGCGGGGCACCCGTGGTGGACGCCGCTGCGGGTGGTGCTGGCGCTGACCTGCGTCGGCTTCCTGCTCGCGATGGTGCAGAAGACGCCGTGCGTGCAGGAGGACTGGACCGGTGAGTCCTACCGTTACGCCGCGCTCTGCTACTCCGACGTGCCCTACCTCTACGTCGGGCGCGGGTTCGCCGAGCGCAGCGTCCCGTTCTCCGACACCGGCGGCCGCTGGCAGGTCATGGAGTACCCCGTGGTCATCGGCTACTTCGCCTACGGCTCGGCGCTGGTGACCCAGGCGCTCAGCGGGTGGCCCGACGTCGCCGAGCGGGAGGCCCTCCCCGCGGACAGCGTCGGCGGCGCCCCCGGCGTACTGGACGAGTCGCACCTCTACTTCCAGGTGACCGCCGTGCTCCTGGCCGGCTTCGCCCTGCTGGCGGCGTGGTTCCTCGCGCGCACCCACCGCGGCCGGCCCTGGGACGCCGCGCTGTTCGCGCTCAGCCCGGCGCTGGTGCTGACCGGCCTGGTCAACTGGGACCTGCTGGCCGTGACCGCGGTGGCCGGTGCGCTGTGGGCGTGGTCGCGCGACCGGCCGCTGCTGTCCGGGGTGCTCATCGGGATCGGCACCGCCACCAAGCTCTACCCGCTGTTCCTGCTCGGCGCGCTGCTCGTGGTCTGCCTGCGCCGGCGGCGGATGGCCGCCTTCGCCACCGCGACCGTGGCGGCGGTGGGTGCCTGGCTGCTGGCGAACCTGCCGGCGATGCTCTACGGCTTCGACCAGTGGAAGGTGTTCTGGTCGTTCAACGACGGCCGTGGCGCCGACCTCGGCTCGATCTGGCTGGTCTGGCAGCAGAGCGGGCACGCCGTCACCGCGTCGGGGATCAACCTGTCCTCGTGGATCTGGTTCGGCGCGGTCTGCGTCGCCGTGCTCACGCTCGGCCTGCTCGCGCCGCGCACGCCGCGGATCCCGCAGCTCGCCTTCCTGATCGTGGTCGGCTTCCTGCTGGTCAACAAGGTCTACTCACCGCAGTACGTCCTGTGGCTGCTGCCGCTCGCCGTGCTCGCCCGGCCGCGCTGGCGCGACCTGCTGATCTGGCAGGCGGGCGAGGCGCTCTACTTCGTCGGGGTGTGGTTCTACCTCGGCGGCTTCACCGCGGCGGCCACCAGCGGCCAGTCCGACCACACCTACTGGCTGACGATCGGCGTGCGCATCGCGGCCGAGCTCTGGCTGGCCGGTGTCATCGTGCGCGACATCCTGGTGCCGTGGCGCGACCCGGTGCGCGCCGACGGGGTCACCGACGACCCGATGGAGCCCTCCGCCCGATACGACGCGACGAACGTGTCGTCTCCGGGCCGCGTGGACGACGAGAACGTCGCGTCGTACCGGGACGGTTAGCCCTGCAACGAGGCGACCCAGGCCGGGTCGGGCTCGATGAACTCGACGACCTCGACCACGGTGCCCTCGGGGGCCACCACGTGGAACCGGCGCTGCCCCCAGGGCATGTCGGCCAGCGCGACCGCGATCTCGACGCCGGCCGCCCGCAGCCGCGCCTCCTCGGCGGCCGCGTCGTCGACCACGAGGGCGATGCTCGTGCCGCCGACCGAGCGGCCCCGGAAGTCCTCCGGCAGCGACTCGTGGTCGGCCGCGACCAGGTCGACGACATAGCTGGGGTGGTCGGCGTGGTGGAGGCTGACGTACCAGTCGAGCTCGACCGCCGGGGTGAACCCGAGCCGCTCGACCCAGAAGTCCCGGCTGTCACCGACGTCGGGGCTGGACAGGGCGATGGCGAGCTTCGTGAACTGCATCTGGGTCTCCTCCTGGTCGGGTGCGGCGCACAGTCAACCGACCCCACCCCGCGGGACGCAAACAGGTGGCCCCCCAGCCGGATACGACGCGACGAACGTGTCGTCTCCGGGCCGTCTGGACGACACGAACGTCGCGTCGTATCGAGACGGAGGCTCAGGAGATGACGGTCTCGTCGAAGGACGTGGCGGTGTAGCGGACCCGGACGTCGACCTCGTCGCCGACCTCGGGCACGTCCGCGCCGGACGGCAGGAACAGCATCGAGGCCTGCATGTGCGGGGGTTCGCCGAACAGCCGCTGCTTGCCGTCGATGGTGTACGGCGACCGCACGAAGCCGGCCGCGTCGAGGCCGCCCTTGGCCACCCGTGCCGCCCGGTCCTTGAGCGACGCCCCGCCGGTGGGGGCCTCGAGGCCGATGCCGTGCGCGGTGCCGCCGGAGACGACCACGATGTGGCCGGACTTGGGGATGGTGCGGCTGCGGTAGCCGAACACGTCGCCGCGGTCGACCGGGTGCACGTCGAGCACGGTCGCCCGCACCGACAGCGCGCCGCGGTCACCGAGCCACAGCTGGGTGCCGATGCGGGGGCGGAACTCGAAGTCGGCGTAGCGGTGGCGCAGGTCGGCGAGCTCGGTGTCGGTCAGGTGGGAGACCCAGATGCGCTTGGCCGGCATCCCGGCGGCGACCACGTCGGTCATCAGCCGGTCCACCTCGGCGACGTGGGAGCCCTGCGAGATCGGCAGGTGGAAGGCGACGCCCTCGAGGCGCACCCCGCCGACCTCGGCCCACAGCTGCACCGCCTCGCGCAGCTCGCGGGCGGAGAAGCCGTGCCGCCGCATCGAGGTCATCCGCTCGAGGATCACCCGCGGCCGCTCGACCCGGCGGGTCAGCGCCCGCAGGTCCTCGAGCCGGCCGACGGTGTGCACGACGTGGTCGTCGAAGACGGCGCGGCGCTCGCTGGGACGCCACGGGGTGAGCACCAGCACCGTGCCGGTGAAGGCCTTCGACACCTCGGGCACCTCGGCGTACGTGCCGACCGCGACCGTGTCGACGCCCAGCCAGGTGGACAGCTCGCCGAGGCGCGCGACCCCGAAGCCGTAGCCGTTGCCCTTGATCACCGGCACGATGCCGGGGTGGGCGTCCCGCACCGCGTGCAGGTGTGCGCGCCAGCGGTCGCCGTCGACGTACAGCGTGAGCGCCATGGTCAGCGCCCTCCCGACCGGCGGGCCATGTAGACGCTGAACGCCTTGTAGATCGCGCCGTTGAGCGGGAGGTCCCACTCGCCGGCGTACTCGACCGCCTCCCCGCCGGTGCCGACCTTGAACTGGATCAGGCCCACGTGCGGGTCGTCGGGGTCGAGGGTGTCGGTGATGCCGCGCAGGTCGTAGCAGTCGGCCTCGGCGGCGAGGGCGTCCTGGATCATCCGCCACTGGATCGCGTTGGAGCCGCGCACGTCGCGCTTCTCGGTGGAGGAGGCGCCGTAGGAGTACCAGGTGTGCGCGCCGACCCGGATCCAGATCGTCGCCGCGACGAGGTCGTCCTCGTGCCGGGCGAGGTAGAGCCGGATCCGGTCGGGCTCCTCGGCGAGCAGCGCGCGGAACATGGTCTCGAAGTAGGACAGCGGCCGCGGCGTGAAGTGGTCGCGCTCGGCGGTGTGGGCGTAGAGCTCGTGGAACAGCGGGAGGTCCTCGGGGGTGCCGTGGGTGACCTCGACGCCGGCCTTGGCGGCCTTCTTGATGTTGCGGCGCCACTGCTGGTTCATCCCCGCGAGCACGTCCTCCTCGGTGCGGGGCTCGCCGGCGGTGCGGCCCTCGACCTGGCGGAGCGGGATCTGGAAGTTGAAGCGCGGCTGCCCCGCGGCGAAGCCGCCCTCGGCGCCCTGGAGCCGCCAGCCGAGCTCCTGGAGCTGGGAGACCACCCGGGCGCCCTCCTGGGAACGCTCGGTCGGCGGCACCTCGGCCAGCCGGTCGACCGCCTCGTCGGCGATGCCCTCCTTGAGCGCGGCGGCCGTCCACCGGGCCACGACGACGGGCGGGCCCATCCGGACGCCGAACGCGCCGGCCCGCTTGAGGTGCCGGGTCAGCGGGGCCAGCCAGGCGCCGAGGTCCTCGGTCGACCAGTCGATGACCGGGCCCTCGGGGAGGTAGGCGAGGTAGCGCTTGACCTTGGGCAGCTGCCGGTAGAGCACCAGCGCGCTGCCGACCAGCTCGTTGCCGTCGAACCAGCCGACCGACTCGCTGCGCCAGTCGTTCTTGACCTCGCCCCAGGCAGGGGTCTGCAGGAAGCTCGCCGACCGCTGCTCGCGGAGGTGGGCGAGGTGCTGGTCGGGCGTGATCGTGCGGACGGTCAGGGCGGGGGCGCTCACAAGGAGCGAGCCTAACGGCGTCCCGGTGGCCGCGGTCGGCCCCGGTGGTCGGGGTCAGCGGAGCCCGTCGAGCACCTCGACCGTGCGCCGCCACATCGCCGTGCCCGGGTCGAGGGCGTCGAAGTGGCCCCCGGGCGTCTCGACGGCGGTGGCCGGCTCCCCGCCGGCCTCGCACCGAGGCGGCGACGTAGGCGGTGGTCTGCTCGAGGGGTACGACGGTGTCGTCGACGCCGTGCACGCAGCGGACCGGCACGTCGAGCGGGAGCCGGCGGACCGGGTCGCCCACGGCGTAGCGCCCGGGCACCTCGTCGGGACCGCCGCCCATCAGCGACTCCACCGCGCCGCCGCCGAGCCCCTGACGGGCCGCGGTGGTCAGGTCGAGCACGCCGGCCATCGGCACCGCGGCCCGGACCCGCACCGGGCCGGTGTCGGCGCCCGCCGCCCAGGCCGCGAGGTGCCCGCCGGCGGAGTGGCCGAGCACGACCGGGTCGCCGGCGACGTCGAGCCGCCCCAGGTGGGCGATGCCGGCGCGCACGTCGTCGAAGGTGGCCGGGAAGCCGCCGCCGTCGCCGACGCAGCGGTAGTCGAGGTTCCACACGGTCCAGCCGCGGTCGGCCAGGTCGGCGGCGACCGCGTCCTGCAGGGTCAGGTCGTAGGCGGCCTGCCAGAAGCCGCCGTGCAGCATCACCGTGGTGCCCACCGGGCGCCGGCCGGCCGGTAGAGGTCGCCGACCTGGCGCGGGTGGTCGCCGTAGCGGTGCCGGGTCGGCCGGGGCGTGCCCGCGGCCGGCTCCGGCGTCTGCGGGCGGGCCAGCAGCGCGAGCCCGCCGGTGGCGGCGGCCAGCGCGGCGCCGAGCAGCAGGACGCGGCGGCCGACCGCGCCGTCCTCGCCGGCCGCACCGGGTGCGCACGTCCCGCCGGCCCCGATCGGCATGGTCAGACGCGCTCGCGGAGCCAGTCGAAGTCGGCGCGGTGCTCGTCGGCCCCGCCCGGGGTCTCGCAGACCACCGGGGCGCCGGCGTCGCGGACGACCGCCGCGAGCAGGTCGGGCTCGATGTGCCCGGACCCGAAGTTGGTGTGCCGGTCGGCGCCGGAGTCGAAGGCGTCGCGGCTGTCGTTGGCGTGCACGAGGTCGATGCGGCCGGTGATCCGGCGGACGTCCTCGACCACGGTGGTCAGGTCGTTGCCGCCGGCGTGGGCGTGGCAGGTGTCGAGGCAGAAGCCGACCTGGTCGGCCCCCTCGGCGGCGGAGATGGCGTCCCAGACCCGGCCGATCCGGTCGAGGTAGCGGGTCATCGCGTTGTCGCCGCCGGCGGTGTTCTCGATCAGCAGCGGCAGCTTGAGGTCGGTCGCCTCGACGGCCTTGCGCCAGTTGTCGAAGCCCTTTTCGGGGTCGTCGTCCTTGTTGACGTGGCCGCCGTGCACGATCAGGCCCTTGGCGCCGATGGCGGCGGCCGCGTCGACGTGCTGCTGGAGCAGCTTGCGGCTCGGGATCCGGATGCGGTTGTTGGTGGTGGCCACGTTGACGATGTAGGGCGCGTGGACGTAGAGCGCGATGCCGGCCGCGGCCGCGTCGTCGCGGAGGGCCTCGGGCCCCCCGGCGTACCGGATCTCGGGGCCCTTGTAGCCCTGCGGGTCACCGAGGAAGAACTGCACCAGGTCGGCGCCGCGGGCCTGGGCCTCGGCGACCGGGTCGGTCTGGTCGACGTGCGCACCGATCAACATGCCCCCAGCCTAGGAGAGGCCGCCGACGCTCCGGCCGGGCCGGCCCCGGCCCCGGCGAGGCTGTGGACGACGATTTCTCGCGCCCGGTGGCCCGCTGATACCCTGGAACGTCGATCGGCTCGACCCCAGGACAAGACTGGGCGTCGGGCCGCCGATGTGTCGGGACCGGCCTCCGGTCGCCCCGGCAGACGCAGAAGCCCTCCTGCCACGGAGATGCCGTGGCCGCTTTGAGTCCGAAGGAGGTGGAGACCGCTTTGCGTGCCTACGAAGTGATGGTCATCCTCGACCCCGATCTGGAAGAGCGCACTGTTGCGCCTTCGCTCGACACGTACCTCAACGTCGTCCGTCAGGACGGTGGCTCGGTGGAGAAGGTCGACGTCTGGGGACGTCGCCGTCTCGCCTACGAGATCGACAAGAAGGCCGAAGGCATCTACGCCGTCGTCGAACTGCAGGCCGAGCCGGCCACGGTGAAGGAGCTCGACCGTCAGCTGGGGCTGAACGAGTCGGTGCTGCGCACCAAGGTCATCCGGCCCGACGTTCGCTGACGCACCTCACGATCAGCACGTCCCCGGAAGAGGACCGTTTCCCCCGGTCACCCCACATGAGTTCCCACTCGAGACTGGAGGCCTGACATGGCAGGCGAAACCCCGATCACCGTCATCGGCAACCTCACCGCCGACCCCGAGCTCCGCTTCACCCCGTCGGGTGCGGCGGTCGCCAACTTCACCGTTGCGTCGACGCCGCGCACGTTCGACCGGCAGACCAACGAGTGGAAGGACGGCGAGGCGCTGTTCCTCAACTGCTCGGTGTGGCGACAGGCGGCGGAGAACGTCGCCGAGTCGCTGCAGCGCGGCATGCGGGTCATCGTGTCGGGCCGCCTGAAGGCGCGCTCCTACGAGACCCGTGAGGGCGAGAAGCGCACCGTGTTCGAGATCGACGTCGACGAGGTCGGTCCGAGCCTGCGCTACGCCACCGCCAAGGTCACCAAGACCTCCCGCTCCGGCGGCGGTCAGGGTGGCGGCTTCTCCGGTGGCGGCGGCGGCCAGGGCGGCGACGACCCGTGGTCGTCCGGCGGCTCGGGCGGCGGCCAGGGTGGCGGCAACCAGGGTGGCGGCGGCAGCTGGGGCGGCCAGCAGGGCGGCGGGTCCTACGGCGGCGGCAACCAGCCGTCCAACGACCCGTGGTCCTCCGGCGGCGCCGGCGGCTCCTCCGAGGAACCCCCGTTCTGATCTGAACCACACGGGTGGTCGAGCCTGTCGAGACCACTCACATCCCTCATCCACTGACGACCATTCCGGCTGAACGCCGGGCTTCACGAAAGGAAGCACCACAATGGCCAAGCCAGTACTCCGCAAGCCGAAGAAGAAGGTTTGCCAGTTCTGCAAGGAGAAGGTGTCGTACGTCGACTACAAGGACACGACGCTCCTGCGCAAGTTCATCTCCGACCGCGGCAAGATCCGTGCGCGTCGGGTGACCGGCAACTGCGTGCAGCACCAGCGCGACGTCGCCACCGCGGTCAAGAACGCCCGCGAGGTCGCACTGCTGCCCTACACGTCGACGGCTCGCTGAGGGAGGACGAGAACATGAAGCTCATCCTGACCCAGGAGGTCTCTGGCCTCGGTGCCCCCGGCGACGTCGTCGAGGTGAAGGACGGCTACGGCCGCAACTTCCTGATCCCGCGCGGTTTCGCGATCCGCTGGACCAAGGGCGGCGAGCGCACCATCGAGTCGATCAAGGCCGCGCGGTCCACCCGCGAGATCCGCGACCTCGACCACGCCAAGCAGGTCAAGGCGCAGCTCGAGGGCACCACCTTCCAGCTGCCGGTCCGCGCCGGTGAGGGCGGCCGCCTGTTCGGCGCCGTCACCGTCGGCGACATCGCCTCCGCGATCACCGGGGCCGGTGCCGAGGTCGACAAGCGCAAGATCATCGTCGGCAACCCGATCAAGTCCCTGGGCACGCACCAGGTGACCGTGAAGGTGCACGACGAGGTCGACGCCACCGTCAACCTCAACGTGGTTCCCGCCTGACCCACGCACCACCGCACGAGGGCCGCTCCCCATCGGGGGCGGCCCTCGTCGCGTCTGCGCGGGTCAGCCGGTGACCGGCCGGTCCGCGGCGGGCTCCCCGGGCGGTCCGGGCACCCGGCCGGAGGCGGCGAAGAGCAGGTAGACCAGGTAGACCTGGACCGCGACCACCAGGAAGGCCAGCGGGTCGCGCAGCACCTCGACCCCGCCGCCGAGCACCAGCACGGGCGCGACCGCGAGCACCACGAACAGCCACCGCAGCATCCGGAACCGGCCGGCCAGCGGACCGGGCTCGTCGGCGAGCTGGTCGGACAGCGCGGTGCAGAGCAGGAACCCGAAGACCAGCTGCGGCAGCGACAGCGCCCAGCCGCCGGTGTCGTCGAGCCGTCCGGCGACCTGGGGCGGGTACGTCGCGAGCGACACCAGCAGGCAGACCACGGCGGTCCCCACCAGCGGGCGTCCCCGGAGCACGCCGCGCAGCGGCAGCAGCCCGGCCAGGACGAGGGCCCACCCGAGCGGGTCCGGCACCCCGTCGTACCCTCCGAAATAGGCGTCGACGAGCACGATCACCAGGCCCATGGCGACCTTCTGCAGCGGCGTCACCCGGCGAGCCTAGAGGCCGGGGCCCGGCTCAGCCCGCGCCGGTGACCATCCAGCGGGTGCCGCGGGCGCGGTGCAGCAGCACCACCGCACGGCTGCCCATGAAGCCCAGCCCGAACGACACCCACAGCCACAGCAGCCCGTCGTCGTCCGGGGAGCCGGCCGCCCAGGTGGCGGCGAGCCAGGCGAGCGGGGCGAAGACGGCCAGCACGGCGAGCCCGCCCCAGGCGAGGTAGCGGCCGTCGCCGGCGCCGATCAGCACGCCGTCGAGCACGAAGACCACCCCGGCCACCGGCTGGAAGACCGCGGCGGCGAGCAGGACCGGCACGAGCAGGTCGTGCACGGCGGGGTCGGGGGTGAACAGCGGGCCGAGCACCCCGGCCAGGGCGGCGAGCCCGAGCCCGGTGACCACGCCGGACCAGACGCCCCAGCGGACCATCCGGCTGGTGACGGTGCGGGTGCCGGCCAGGTCGCCGGCGCCGAGGTAGCGGCCGGTGATCGCCTGGGCGGCGATGGCGATCGCGTCGAGGGCGAAGGCGAGGAAGGTCCACAGCGTCATCGCGAGCTGGTGGGTGGCGGTCGCGGTGGCGCCGAGCACCGCGGCGCCGTACGTCATCACCAGCAGCGAGGCGCGCAGGGTCAGGGTGCGCACCACCAGCGCGACCCCGGCGTGGGCGGCCCGGCGCACCCCGGACAGGTCGGGACGCAGCGACGCCCCCTCGCGCCGGGCGGCGCGGACCACGACGGCCATCAGCGCCGCGGCGGAGGCGAGCTGGGCGAGGTCGGTGCCGATCGCCGAGCCGGCGATGCCGAGGTCGAGGCCGTAGACCAGGGCGACGTTGAGGGCGATGTTGAGCAGGTTGCCGGCCACCGCGACCAGCAGCGGGGTCCGGGTGTCCTGGAGGCCGCGCAGGATGCCGGTCGCGGCGAGCATGACCAGCAGCGGGGTGACGCCGAGGAACGCCCAGCGCAGGTAGGTCGTGGCGTGCCCGGTGACCTCCGGGTCGGGGCCGAACAGCCCGACCAGCGGGCCGGTGGCCAGCACGCCGACGACGGTGGTGACCACGCCGATCAGCACCGCCAGCCAGACCCCGTCGACGCCCTGGGCCAGCGCACCGCGCACGTCGCCGGCGCCGATCCGGCGGGCCACCGAGGCGGTGGTGCCGTAGGCGAGGAAGATGCACAGGCCGACGGCGGTCTGCACCACGGCCCCGGCGATCCCGAGCCCGGCCAGCTCGGGGGTGCCGAGGTGGCCGACGATGGCGGCGTCGGAGAGCAGGAAGAGCGGCTCGGCCACCAGCGCGAGGAAGGCCGGCACCGCGAGCCGCAGGATCTCGCGGTCGTGCCGCCCGGGGGAGTCGGCGACCGTGCCCGGAGCGGACCCGGGCACGGGCGCGCTGTCGGTGGACCGTCCGGGGCTGCTCACCCGGCTCAGTGTACGGGACGCGTAAGGGCCACCTGGCCCACCTGCCACTGACCGAACTGGATCTTCCGGTTCTGTGTGTAACTCGGCCCCGGCTGTGCATACAGCCCGTGGGCGGACGCCGCGGACCCGGTGGTCGGACGGCGAACGGGTGCGGTCCGGATGGTGAACACCCGGGCCGCCCAGGTTTCTGGTGTGCACATCCCGTGGACGGTGTTCGTGCAGGTCAGAGGCACAATGGTCGGAGATTCCACGGCTCTCTCCACAGGTGCGTCAACACCCTGTGCACATGGCGGCCGGGCGTGTTCCACACCCCCGGCCGAGTTATCCCCAGGACCTGTGGACAACGGGCTTCCCACGGTGCCCCGCGGGCCCGTACTGTCGGCCCTCGCGCACCCACGATCGTCCAGCGGTGCCCGCGTCACGGACCGCTCTCGCGGGTGCGGTCCGAGGCGAGAATCCACCGGTATGTCGGTGGCCGCTGGCACGGTGTCTCCACCCCAAACGAACAGGAAGTTCCGCCTCGTGAGCACCGCCCCCTCGAGTGGTTACGGCCCCGACTTCGCGCCGCCCGACGAGTGGGCGGCTCTGGGCGAGGCGGCGCAGCCGGGCCGCGGCAGCGGCGGTGGTGGTGGCTACGGCGACCGGACCCCGCCCCAGGACAACGACGCCGAGCAGAGCGTGCTCGGCTCGATGCTGCTGTCCAAGGACGCCATCGCCGACGTGATCGAGTCGGTGCGCGGCAACGACTTCTACCGCCCGGCCCACGAGACCATCTTCGACGCGATGGTCGACCTCTACGGCCGCGGCGAGCCGGTCGACCCGGTCACCACGGCCGCCGAGCTGCAGCGCCGGGGCGACCTGGTCAAGATCGGCGGCGCGCCGTACCTCCACACCCTGTCGGCGAGCGTGCCGATCGCGGCCAACGCCGGCTACTACGCCGAGATCGTCCGCGAGAAGGCGATCCTGCGGCGGCTGGTCGACGCCGGCACCCGGATCGCGCAGATGGGCTACGCCGGGGAGGGCCAGGTCGACGACGTGGTCGACCGGGCGCAGGCCGAGGTCTACGGCGTGACCGAGAAGCGCGCGTCGGAGGACTACGCCCCGCTCAGCGACATCATGGAGTCGGCGCTCGACGAGATCGAGGCGATCTCCAACCGCGACGGCCAGATGGTCGGGGTGCCCACCGGGTTCGCCGACCTCGACGAGCTCACCAACGGCCTGCACGCCGGGCAGATGATCATCATCGCGGCCCGTCCCGCGATGGGTAAGTCCACCTTCGGCCTGGACATCTGCCGGGCGGCGTCGATCCACCACAACATGACCAGCGTGATCTTCTCCCTGGAGATGACGCGCACCGAGATCACGATGCGCATGCTCTCCGCGGAGGCCCGCATCCCGCTCAACCACATGCGCAACGGGCACATGAACGACGAGGACTGGGCCAAGCTCGCGCGCAAGATGGGCGAGGTCTCCTCGGCGCCGATGTTCATCGACGACTCGCCCAACATGACGATGATGGAGATCCGGGCCAAGGCCCGCCGGCTCAAGCAGCGTCACGACCTCCGGCTGATCGTCATCGACTACCTCCAGCTGATGAGCTCGGGCAAGAAGGTCGAGTCCCGCCAGCTCGAGGTCTCGGAGTTCTCCCGGCAGATCAAGCTGCTGGCCAAGGAGCTCGAGATCCCGATCATCGCGCTCTCGCAGCTCAACCGTGGCGCCGAGCAGCGCGCCGACAAGCGGCCGATGGTCTCCGACCTGCGTGAGTCCGGCTCGATCGAGCAGGACGCCGACATGGTGATCCTGCTGCACCGCGAGGACGTCTACGAGAAGGAGTCCGCCCGCCCCGGCGAGGCCGACGTGATCGTGGCCAAGCACCGCAACGGCCCGACCCGCGACCTCGTCGTCGCCTTCCAGGGCCACTACTCCCGCTTCGTCGACATGGCCCACGGCTGACCGACCGAGCTGCTGCCGACGATCGGCGAATCTGTCGGGAATTGTTCCAAGGTGCAGGGTCGCAGAATCGCGTAGGGCAGGGATGACTGCTTTCCGCCCATTATGACGTGCCTAGTTGGACCGAAGGGAGGAAATCCATACGCAATCGCGACACGGGTGATGGCGTGGATGGTGTGGATCCTTGGGATAGCCGAACCGCAACGCCGTGACCTGCGGGAGCCGGTTTCCGCCGGGGTGGTCGGGCGAGAGTGACTGCTCCAAAGAGCACCTCGGCCCGTGACGTCGCCAAGTCGCCGAAGAAGTTGCGGGGGCCCCGGTCCAACGGGACCCCCGCACCGGCCGCCAGCACCGCTTCTCGGGGCCGATCGCGGAACCACAATCCGCTCGTTCCCCACGGCACGTCCCCTCCGGAAGGGACTGGCTGACAACCTCGTTCCCACTGGCGAGCCGACCGGTCGCCAGCCACACCACCACTAGGTAGTTCCTGTGCACCAGATGACCTTGAGCGAGAACGTGCTGACAGGCTAACCCGCCGGACCACCTCCGTGGTACCTGAACACGCTCAGGGGAGCGGCGTAGACTTTGAGGAGCGAAACCGACGTTCCGAACAGCACCAGTCGGTCCTCCTTCAACGCACTAGTCAGTAGTACCCTTCTGGCATAGTCGGTTAGTGGCTGTATGGAGAAGTAAGGAGGACTACATTGATCTCCGGAGAGCCCATGGAAGGCACCGTCGGCGGCACAGGCGTTCAAGTCATCCTCCCCGATGCGCCCGAGTCCGCGCTGGAGACCGCGAAGAGCCTCCGCGATACCTCCGAGCGGCGCGTCGACGTACCGGTCCGCAAGTCGTTCGTCCGCAACGACGACGAGGACGAGCGGCCCCCACTGTCGCGGCTCATCGGACGTGGCGGGCGCGGCGGTGCGGTCGCGGTGAAGCTGTACCTGGCGCTGATCTGGCGGTGCTCGGCGCCGCCGTACACAACCGACGTCCCGGCCCGGATATGGGCCCGGCTCCTCGGCCTCGACCAGCCCGACACGCTCGGCGCGCGACGCATCGCAGCTGCGCTCGATGTGCTCCACGACGAGAAGCTCATTGACGTTACCAAGCGCCGCGGCGAGCCGTCCCTCATCAAGCTCCTCGAGGAGTCGGGGACCGGCGCCGCCTACGACATTCCGTCCACGGCCCACCAGTTCGCCTCGCCGTCGAACAAGCCGAAGCACGTCTACTTCAAGATCCCGTCGGCGCTGTGGACCGACGGGCACATCCAGTCGATGTCGGCGTCCGCGTTAGCGATGCTTCTCGTCGCCCTGGCTGAGCAGGGAAAGGACAAGCGCAAGACTTGGTGGTCGACCACCGTGTTCCCTGCCCGATACAACCTCACCCCGACCACGCGGTCGAAGGGAACCCGCGAGCTCGTCGGGCGCCGGCTACTACTCGTCACGAAGCGCTCGGTACCAAACTCGGCAAAGGCCCAGGCATTCAGCCGCGAGCGCGTCCGCAACGTCTACCTCCTCATCAACGAGGCCTACCCCCACGACGCCGACGACCGCGCACGCGCAGCGCTCGCGAAGAAGGGTGCGAAGAAGACGACCAAGAGGACGGTCAAGAAGAGCCCCGCGACGAGGATCGTGAAAAGGTCTCACGCCAAAGGGACTTCCGCGAAGTCCGCTGAGCCCGTTATGGGTGCGAAGTCTGCAAAGGCGTCCGCCGCCAGACCGCGCAACCCGCGATCGATGACGTAGGCCGTCGACGGACCTGCCCTCGACCCGCGCCCTTGAGCGCGAACGTACGTCAGGAAAGAGTCGAACTCCGACCTTCGCCATGGGCTCGGTCCACGGAGCGTTGCGTCCTTCCGCCGCCTATCGGCCGGGCCGGACTTCAAGGGCATGCCGATGAGCGGTCGTCATCACTGTGCAACGCGCGCGCGACGGTTGGCGGCCTACGATTCGGCGGTGAGTTCCTCGCTGACTGTTCGCCCGGCTCGGGTCGAGGACGTCGCGCAGATGGCGCGCGTGAATGTGCGGTGCTGGCAGGAGACGTATCGGGGACTCATGTCGGACGCGGTGCTCGACGACCCAGGCTTCCTGGCTGCTCGGGAGCGGTTCTGGACTGCCGCGTTGACCGACGAGCGCTATCGCGAGAACCGCGTGGCTGTCGCCGAGCGGGACGGCGAGCTGGTCGGGATCGCCATGTCAGGGCCGCCCTTGGACGCCGGGTCGGCGTGGGCGAGGCAGCTGTACGTGCTCTATGTGTATGCGGCCGACCACGGCACGGGTGCTGGGCCGGCGCTGCTGGAGGCGGTCGTCGATCCGGAGGAGTCGGTGGCGCTGTGGGTGGCCGACCCGAACCCTCGTGCACAGGCGTTCTACCGCAAGCACGGCTTCGTTGCCGACGGGACGGCCCAGGTCGAGGGCGGGGTGCGGGAGATCCGCATGGTCCGCGGCCTGCAGCACCGTCGGTAATCCAGTTCGCGGGGCGACTCAGCCATTCGGGTCCGGCAGCACGCCTCAATGCTGTGACGTTGACGCCATGGCAGGACACCGGTCCCCAGGCACGGCTGGTCGACGTCGTGGCCGGAGTCGCGATAACCGTGGTGTACGCCGTCTGGGGCCAGGCCTCGAATGCCGAGTTGGGGCGCGACCGCGGATGAGGCCGCCGCTGAAAACTCCGGCGACGAGAGCGTCCTGCAGGGGCGATGGTGGATGGTGGATGCAGAGGAGGCCCCGGATGTTGGAGAGGATGCTCCGGCGGCGAAGGAACGCCAGGGCGTGGCCGAGGAACGTCCCGCTCGGCGACGTGTCGCTGTACGTCGACGTGGTTGGCCACGGCGACCCGTTGGTTCTCATGCACGGTGGACCGAGTGCGGATCTGTGGACGATGGGCGGGTTCCGGGAGTGCGCCGACGAGCACACCCTGGTGTTCTACGACCACCGCTGCAACGGACGTTCTTCGGGGGTTCCGGTCTCGTCGATGACGTGGGAGAACCTCACCGCCGACGCCGATGGTCTGCGCGAATACCTGGGTTTCGAACGGTGGGCCGTGCTCGGGCACTCGTTCGGTGGCAGCGTGGCCCTCGAGTACGCGCTGCGCTACCCCGAGAGGGTATCCAGCCTCGTGCTCGTCGACACCGGTGCTGACAGCCGATGGGCCCGGGAGAACGCTCCAAGAGTCCTCGCACAGCGGGGGTACAGCCCCGAGAAGGTGGAGCTCGCCCGACGTTGGTTCCACGGGGAGTTCACACCACGGGAGTACCTCCCGATCTTCTGGCGGATCAGCGGTGCGTACGTCGAAGGCTCAGGCTGGCGCTTCTTGGCGCGGGCGATGGCCGCCGGCGGGTGGCGCTCGAGGATGCGCCCGGAGGCGTTGATCTACTCCGGCCGCCACCTGTTCGACGGCTGGTCGGTGGTGGACCGTCTTGGTGAGATCACCGTTCCCACACTCATCATGGCCGGCAGGCAGGACTTCGTGTTCCCGCCGGAGTGTCAGCAGCAGCTCGCCGCCGGCGTTCCCAGGTCGCAACTGGTGATCGTTGACGGGGCGGGCCACAGCCCGCAAGACGAGAAGCCCGCCGACGTGATCCCGGTCCTGCGGACATTCCTGACTAACGCATCTGCAGGTTGAAGTGGCTGCTCGGGGTAGCGAACTCGGGACATCCTGCGTCCCGCAGTCGGTTGGGTCACCAGCGCCGCGGCGGCCAGCGCGTCCCATGGCGTCGAGCTTCGCCCTCAGCCCACGTAGCTCTGCTGGTACCTCAGCTGGGGGAGGGAGTCGATCGTCAAGTAGCCGGGCTCCGCTGCGAGCAGTTGGGGAATGCGGTTCAGGAGCGTGCCGCAGGTCGTGTAGTGCGTGGCCAGGTGGTCGCTGAGGATGCGCACGGTCGGCTCCCCTCGGACCTCCCAAGCATTGCTGTCGGTCTCGCCCTCGGCGTAGACCTTGCCGGTCATCTCCAGACGCAGCCGGATGCCCTCGCGTGTTGTCACCTCGTCGACGTCAGTGAACCCGATGACCTTCCCGGCCGGGATCTCGCTGTCGAGCACCTTGCAGTAGATGGGCGCCTCAGCGATGTCGGGTCGGCTGCTGGTCATCGAGTCGACGACTTCCAGGCCCGCCATCGCGGCCAGGACGTGCAGCGAGGTGCGACCGAACGTGGGCGGGCGATGTGAAGTGCTGGCCCACTCCTCGAAGCTCTCGGGAGACGTTCCCACCTGCTGGTCCCGAGCAAGCTCCGCGCCGAAGTCGTCCACGTTCCAGGTGCACTGGCCGAGCACTTCGTCGACCTTGAAGCAGGTGCCCATGAGGACCGACACCAACGAGACCCAGTAGCCATCCTGATGCCCCGTGCAAAGCACCCGCACGCCGTGTTCCTTGGCAAGGGCGTCCAGCTCAGCGGTCTCGTTGGGAGACGTGTTCCAGCTGTA
Organism: uncultured Actinomycetota bacterium; assembly: GCA_963698315.1. Classification (GTDB taxonomy): domain Bacteria; phylum Actinomycetota; class Actinomycetes; order Propionibacteriales; family Nocardioidaceae; genus Nocardioides_B. The sequence goes on along the minus strand of CAVOQH010000001.1, from coordinate 8,675 downwards.
CAACAGCTCCTCGGCAAGGGAGATGACATTGGCCCCAGCCCTGATGCATCGCTGCATCGGCTCGTACATGTCCTCCATGTAGCTGGCAATGCTCATCACGACCAGGTCCGGCCGAAGTGCCAAGGCTTCGTCGGGATCCGTGTAGACCCGAGCGCCCAGTTGCGTGTCGAGCCCGACGAGCTCACCCACGTCCTTCCCGTTCTTCTCCTGGCTCGCAGCGACCGCGCCTACGATCGTGGCCCCTCGCTCCAGGAGCATCCGGGACATGGTGGATCCCACCGAGCCGATTCCGTACATCAGTACTCGCATGACTCGTCCCCTCCCCAGTTCATTTCTGGTGAGTTCCACGAGAAGAGGTTGTCCCGGGTCTCGTAGAACTTGAGGTGGCGGTCCCCGCTCGACGCCTTCCTCACGGTAGGCGCCCGCCAAGACAACCCGCAAGAAGGGGACCGCCGGCGATCGGCGGGCGTCGCCGGCGGTCGGTCATGAGCACCATTCCCCGTGGTCCGCATTCGGCACGCCTCGCTCGTGACCGCACGATAAGGGTCGCGACGACGCTGGAGTCGTGCGCCGTCACACGATCCCGACGGAGTCGCGGCAGGCATCGCCGACCGCGGCGGCCGCGAGATCCACCCGAAGTGGGGCCGTGAGCACGGGTCACAGGCGCTCCGTACGTCGGCGGTGACGCTCGCCCGCCGATGGGGTGCCTACCCGGGAGCCTGATCCTGCTCCTCGATCTCGGCGTACCGCTCGCGCAGCCGGTCGCGCACCTGCTCGGGTGTGTAGGACTGCCGCTCGCGCTCCTGCCGGGCGACAACGGCGCCGGTCGCGACCACGCCGGCGACCCCGGCCAGACCCAGAAGCTTCCACCACGTCGCCGCGCGCATGCCGTCGACCCTAGACGACATGCGGCACGATGAGCCGCGTGACCGATCTGCCGGCCGGACCCATGTCCGTCGACGCCGCCGCCCGGGTGACCCGCACGGGCGACCTGTGGCTGTTCCGCGGCCGGACGGCGGCCGACCGCGCGATCCAGACGCTCACCAACGCACCGGTCAACCACGTGGGCATGGCCGTGGTCCTCGACGACCTGCCGCCGTTGATGTGGCACGCCGAGCTCGGAAAGGCGCTCGTCGACCACTGGTCCGGCGGCTTCCACCGAGGCGTGCAGCTGCACGACCTCGGTGAGGCCGTGACCCGGTGGCGGGAGACGTACGGCCAGGCCGCGTGGTTCCGCCAGCTCGTCCCGGAGGTAGGGCCGGCCCGAGGAGGACGCCGTGCTGCGCGCGGTCGCGCGCCTCGACGGGGTCTCGTTCCCCAGCACCGCCCGCCTTGCGGCCCGGTGGTTGTCCGGGCGCGACGCTTACCAGCCCCGCCGCAAGCGCGGCCACCGCGTCCGGCCCGAGGCGGCGTTCTGTGCCGAGACCGTCGCGCTGACCTTGCAGGACATGGGCGTCGTCGAGGACGGCTGGAAGCCGTCCTGGTTCGACCCCGGCACCTTCTGGAGTGGTGAGTTCCTGCCGCTGCTCCCGGGCTGGTCGTACGGCGCGGAGATCCAGGTCGGCCCGCTCCCGCCGAAGACCGCGAAGCCCCCGAGCGCGCGGACCCGCTGGCGCTCATGACCCGCCTGCGACTCGCAGGACATCCGGCTGACCCGGATGAGCGACGGCCTCAGCCGGTGCGCTCGGCCGGTGCCAGGATGACCCGGTGACCGGATGCAGCATCGCCGACTTCTTCGACCTGGCCCAGCAGCTCCCGGAGGTCACGCGGGTCGACAGCGGCCGTTACTGGCGGCTGGCGGTCGCCGATCGCACGTTCGGCTATCTCTGGGAGCCGACCCTGACGGTCGGTCTCAAGCAGACGATCTCCGAGCAGCTCGCGCTGGTGGCCGAGCGCCCGGAGACGTTCGAAGTGCAGTTCACCTCGGGTGGGTTCGGCTGGGTCGTGGTCCGGCTGGAAGGTGTCGAGCGTGACGAGCTGGCCGAGCTCACCTTCGAGGCGTGGAGGCTGACCGCCGCCGAGTCGCTGGTCGACCTCCAGGGCGACAGGCTGCCTCGCTGACGTCGCGGAGGGGAGCGACCCTCAGGAGGTGCCGGGAGGACCGTCCAGCACTCTCGGCATGTACTCGACCAGCTGGATCTGGCCGTCGAAGGTGCGGCTGTCCGTCATGTCGAGGGCGACGTCGGGGTAGCCGTCGTAGATCCGCTCGGATCCGGTCGCCCCGGTGATCACCGGGAACATCACCACCCGGAACCGGTCGACGAGGCCGGCTTCCAGGAGCGACCGGCACAACGAAAGGCTGCCGATGGTGCGCAGGGACCTGTCCCCGGTGTCCTTCATCCTCCGCACAGCCTCGGCCGCGTCCCCGGTGACCAAGGTGGAGTTCTCCCACTGCAACGGCTCGGTCAGCGTGCTGGAGAAGACGACCTTGGCCATGCCTCCCAGCACGTCCGTGCCGGGTTCGCCCTCCCTCGTGAAGCCGTGCATGAGCCGGTAGGTGTTCGCGCCCATCAGGAGCAGGTAGTCCGCTTCCGGGTTCTCGCCCAGCCAGGCGAGGTACTCCGGTCCCTCCAGGCCCCACCGGCCGGGCCAGCCCTCGGCGGACGCATACCCGTCGAGCGAGGTGATGAAGTCGACGACAAGCTCTGGCATCGGCACTCCTTCCTCTGTGCAATGACCAGTCTGCACCCGGCGATCACCTGCGCGGTTTGGCCGATGCGCACGTGAGTGGCCCGGGTATAGCGTCGAGTCACAGGGCTTGACGCCCGTCGGCCTTGGACGCCGAGGAGGAGCCATGCCGACTTTGATTGGTCACCACGATGTGAAGGACCACGATCACTGGTTGGCGTCGCCGAAGCGCGAGGAGATCTTCGGCCCCCTCGGGGTCACCAACATCCGCACCTTCGTCGACCCTGCAGAACCCGAAGCATGTTGCGGTGCTCATGGACGTTGCCGACATGGACGCCTTCCAGGCCGCGATGCAGTCCGAGGGCGCGGCCGAGGCGATGGAGTACGACGGCGTGCTGCCCGAGACCCTGGTGATCCTCGTCGAGGCCTGAGGTCTGGTTCACGACCGGGAACGAAAAGGCAAGGAGCCTGCCGCCCCTTGCCACTTCCAAGGTATAGCGGAGAGGGGGCCTTGCGGCAAGACCCCTGTCGTGCCCCAGACTTCTCGGCCTGGCCGAGCGAAGCGAGGGGTGGGGCATGTACGACGTGACCATCGTCGGAAGCGGGCCGACCGGCCTGATGTTGGCGGGCGAGCTGGCGTTGGCGGGGGTCGATGTTGCGCTCCTCGAGCGACGTACGACGCCGGACCTGGTCGGCTCTCGTGCTCGCGGGTTCCACTCACGAACGATCGAGATCTTCGACCAGCGCGGCATCGTCGACCGGTTCCTCGCCGAGGGACAGACGGCCCAGGCGCTGAGCTTCGGCGACACCTCGCTGAACGTCGGCGGCTTTCCCTCCCGGCACCCGTACACGCTGGGGCTGGGGCAGAGCCACATCGAGCGGATCCTGCTCGGCTGGGTCGAGGAGCTGGGTGTGCCGGTTCGTCGAGGGCTCGAGGTCACCGGCTTCGCCCAGGACGACGCCGGCGTCGACGTACACCTCGCCGAGGGCAAGCCGGTCCGAACGGCATACCTGGTCGGGGCCGATGGTGGGCGCAGTGTCATCCGCAAGGTGGCCGGCATCGACTTCGTCGGAGCGGAGGCGACCCGGAGCCACCTGATCGCCGAGGTCGAGGTGACCGAGGAGACGCCCACGGGCATCCGGCTCGACGACGTCGGCATCCATGCGATGAACGTGATGGAGGACGGGCGGACCGTAGGGATCGTCGTGACCGAGCAGCAGCTCGGACCCGCCACCGAGCCGACCCTGGCGGACCTCAGCGAAGCACTGACGGCCGTGTACGGCACGGACTTCGGGACCCACGATCCGAGGTGGATCTCGAGGTTCACCGACGCCACCAGGCAGGCAGTCGCCTACCGCAGTGGGCGGGTGCTGCTCGCCGGAGACGCCGCGCACATCCATCCGCCCACCGGCGGCCAGGGGATCGGCCTCGGCGTGCAGGACGCGGTCAACCTCGGCTGGAAGCTCGCCCAGGTCGTCCAGGGCGTCTCACCCGACGGCCTCCTGGACAGCTACCACGCGGAGCGGCACCCCGCCACGGCCCGCGTCCTGAGGAACGTGATGGCCCAAGCCCTCGCTCCAGCGAGGGGACGCGCGGACCGAGGCGATGCGCGACACGATCTCCGACCTGCTGAGCTTCGACGGGCCGCGCGCCCAGCTCGCCGGACTCCTGTCCGGGCTCGACGTGCTGCTACGACCTCGGCGAGGGGCACCCTCTGCTCGGACGCCGCATGCCCGACCTCGACCTCACCACCTCCCATGGCCCGCGACGAGCCTTCGAGCTGCTCCACGACGCCCGGCCGGTGCTGCTCAACCTCGGGGAGCCCGACAGCATCGACATCACCGCATGGACGGACCGAGTCCAGCACGTCGACGCCGACCACACCGGGCCCTGGGAGCTGCCCGTCGTCGGAACCGTCACCGCCCCCGTCGCTGTCCTGATCCGGCCGGACGGCCACGTGGCCTGGGTCGGCGACGGAACTCAGACCGGGCTCAGCGAAACCCTCACGACCTGGTTCGGCCAACCCGCCAGGAAGGACGCGTGCGCCGGCTAGGGCATGACCCGGTAGAGATCGACCGTGCGCTCTTCAGGCGGCGAGGGGAGGCCGCCCTCGATGCCTGCCTGCATCCGTGGCATCAGGATCTCGTCACGGAACTTCTCCCAGCTCGCCTGCGACTCATGCACGGCCATGATCGTCCAGCCGCCCTCGGAGGGACCTGCGGCGTGGAAGATCTGACCCTCGGGCAGCTGGTCGGGGCCGGGGTGGACGGCCGCGAGTGACGCCTCGTACTGCTCCTGCGTGCCACCGGGAAAGTAGTGGATGATCCCGTAACTCATGCGCAGCCTCCACATCTGTTGCCCTGCACATGACGGTAGTCACGTAGTCGGCTCGCCCCCCATAGCCCAGGAGGACCAACCGCCGCTCCCATGTGCGGTACGACGATCGCGCAGACGTCCCAGCCGTGGTGTGACCGAGGCGACCTTTGACTTCAAGTACTTGAAGTTCCTAACGTCGATGACGTGAGCGCACCGATGACCCAGCACACCTACTCGATCAAGGAAGCCGCGGCGTTGACCGGGCTCCCGGCGAGCACGCTGCGCTACTACGAGTCCATCGGGGTGATCGCGCCGATCAGCCGCGGTGCGAGCAGCAAGCACCGGGTCTACGACGAGGAGGACCTGGACCAGCTCATGTGGGTGGCCTGCCTCGCCGCGACCGGTATGTCCGTGGAGGACATGCGTCAGTACGTGGCGAACGGGCAGCTCGGCCCTGCGGCGGCCGGCGAGCAGATCGAGCTGCTCGCCGAGCAGGAGCGTCGCCTGGCGGCCGAGGCGGAACAGATTGCTCTCCGTCAGCGCTACGTCCGGCTGAAGATCGACTACTGGCGCGCGGTCGAGGCGGGCGACACCGCCCGGGCCGAGCTCTTGTCCGGGAGAGCCCGCACGCTCGCGGACCAGCTCAAGCGACCCACCAAGCACTAGCCGCACCGACCACCAGCCCTCCCAGCACGGCGGACCTGCCCGGACCGCAGGCCAGGTGCGCCCTGCTCGCGCGCCGGCATCGCCGGACCAACCGAAGACACGACACCACAGACGAAGGAGACACACATGCACGTCAACGCCTACGCCGCTCCCGCCGCGGGCCGGCCCCTGGCCCCGATCACCATCGAGCGTCGCGAGGTCGGCCCCACCGACGTCCTCATCCAGATCGAGTACGCCGGCATCTGCCACTCCGACATCCACACCGTCAACGGCGACTGGGGACCCCAGCCGTTCCCGGTGGTGCCCGGCCACGAGATCGTCGGCACCGTCACCCAGGTCGGCGCCGACGTCACCCGGCACCAGGTCGGCGACCGCGTCGGCGTCGGCTGCATGGTCAACTCCTGCGGCCAGTGCACCAACTGCCGCAACGGCGACGAGCAGTACTGCTCCGACGGCGATGGTCCCCACCTACGCCGGCACCGACCGCGACGGGACCACCACCCAGGGCGGCTACTCCACCCACGTCGTCGTCGACTCCGACTACGTCCTGACCGTGCCCGCGGGGCTCGACCGCGGCGGCGGCAGCACCCCTGCTGTGCGCAGGCATCACCACCTACGCACCGCTGCGCCGCTGGGGCGCCGGTCCCGGCAAGAAGGTCGCCATCGTCGGGCTCGGCGGACTGGGCCACATGGCGGTCAAGATCGCCCACGCGCTCGGCGCCGAGGTGACCGTGCTCTCCCAGTCGCTGAAGAAGCAGGAGGACGGCCTCCGCCTCGGCGCGGACGAGTACTACGCCACCTCACGACCCCGGCACCTTCGAGCAGCTTGCCGGCCGTTTCGACCTGATCGTCAACACCGTCAGCGCCAGCATCGACCTCGACGCCTACCTCGGCCTGCTCGCCGTCGACGGCACCCTCGTCAACGTCGGCGCCCCCGCCGAGCCACTCAGCGTGAACGTGTTCTCCCTGATCGGCGCCCGCCGCTCGTTCGCCGGCTCGATGATCGGCGGCATCGCGCTCACCCAGGAGATGCTCGACTTCTGCGCCGAGCACAACCTCGGCGCCGAGATCGAGATCATCGCCGCGGACCAGATCAACGAGGCCTACGAGCGAGTCCTCGCCTCCGACGTCCGCTATCGCTTCGTCATCGACACCAGCACCCTCAGCTGACGAACCACAGGAAGCGCCCACACGAGCAGACCGCCGGGTGGGCGCTTCCTCGCGTTCCATCACGCCACTCCCGGCGCGATGCGCTCGGGCGGAAGGGTCAAGCGCCAGGCGCTCGGCGGCGGGCGGCTCGAGGACGACGACGGCGGTCTCGCTGGGCCGCCGGGCGGCGTAGTCGTCGAGTTTCTTGTCGATCTCGGCCCACCGAGACCACAGCCGCTCGCGCTCCTCGCCCTGCGCGCGGCGCGCACGAACCCGTCGTGGTCCGTCGCGGGTCTGGGCGATGGCGTCAGGGTGGTCCTGCAGGTTCAGCCACCACGCGGGTTCAGCCGCACCCCACCCGTTCATCGCCATCGTGACCAGGTTGCGACCGTCTTCGAAGTAGCCGACGACGACCTGACGTGGCATCCCGCTGCGTCGGCCCGTCGTGGTCAGCCGCAGCGTCCCCCACCGGCCCGGCTTCGGCCGCCACAAGCCGAACCGGCCGCCGGTTGCGCGCAGCAGCGCGCGATGGCCATGCCAGAAAGCCACGATGAACCACCGCGGCGGAAGCGGTGCACGCCGCCGGCGCGCCACCCCTGTCCGTGCCTCACGATCACTGGACATGACCACAGCGTGACCCTTCGGCACTGGCCCTGCCAGGGCCAGAGGTCCGATGATCTCAGGGAGGAGCTGCGCGGACGACGAGAGCACGAGGAGTTGGCGCGATGGGTCAGGTGCACGTCAACATGAACATCACGCTCGACGGCGTGATCCAGGCCAACGGTGGCCCCACCGAGCAGGACGGCGACTTCGAGTACGCCGGCTGGGAGCGCCCGTTCTGGGATGCGGAGGCCGGCGAACAGATCAGTGCTGACGTGCAGGCGTCCGACGCGTTGCTGCTGGGTCGCACGACGTACGACATCTTCCGCGGCTACTGGCCGGGCAGGACCGACGAGATCGGGCGGGCCTTCGACCGGGTGCCCAAGTACGTCGCCTCCCGCGGCACGCCAGAGCTGTCGTGGGACACCAGCATCCAGATCACCGACGTGGGCGCCGAGGTTCGTGACCTGCGTGAGCGGCACGAGCAGATCCACACGTGGGGCAGCGCGAACCTGCTGCAGACCCTGTTCCGCGAGGCCCTGGTCGACCAGGTGAACCTGTGGATGTGTCCGGTCGTGATCGGGCAGGGCAAGAAGCTCTTTCCCGAGGGCGCAGCCGCCATCCGGTTCGAGCAGGTCGAGCCGCCGAGGTCGTATCCCGGGGGAGTGGTGCTGCTGCGCTACCGATGCCTCGAGGGCCCGCCGGAGACGGTGGCCAGGGCCGGCAACGCCGAGGACTGACCGTCCCCGGCTCGCGCCAGCGCCGGGGGCAGATGCGGACCGCGTCAGTTCGCGGCAATGAGCGCGCAGAGAATGGCCAGAAAGGCCGTGACGGTGCCAGCCCCCCACCGCTCGAGGGGATGCCGGCCGCGGGCGTTGCCGAGTGTGTTGAGGCCGAACAAGGCGGCGAGGCACCACAGGATGACCGTCAGCGCCGCCCCGGAAACCGGCCCGCTGCCGACCACCGAGACGGAGCCCGCGAGCACGACCCACACGGTACCGAGGAGCATCAGCGCTGCGATGCCGCTGCCGAGGCGATACACCGCCGGTAAGCCGCCGTCACCGGTGACCGCCCTTCCGCCGTACGCCGCCGCACCCCACGGCGCTCCGGCTGCGAGCCCGAGCTGGAAGGCAGCGGCGAGCGCCAGAAGCGCAACCGCGAGCCAGGCGAGGACCATGTTCACGGCGAGATGCTTTCACATCATCTTGCCGGCGGACTGGTCGATGGGTTCAGACTCGACATCGGGTCAGTTGTCCCAGAACCGATTGCGGAGCACATTCACCCAGCGAGGAGCGCGCGGATGTCAGCCACACGG